>NZ_LT727828.1:2282234-2555189 GCF_900162685.1 Terribacillus halophilus | reverse complement strand
TGCCTGCCTGTCACGCAGGAGGTCGCGGGTTCGAGTCCCGTCCGGACCGCCACTTATACAACATGTATATATTACATATGGCTCGGTAGCTCAGTCGGTAGAGCAACGGACTGAAAATCCGTGTGTCGGCGGTTCGATTCCGTCCCGAGCCACTCTAATCNTCAACTTCATATCTATTACCTTTTATTATCGCGGGGTGGAGCAGGGGTAGCTCGTCGGGCTCATAACCCGAAGGTCGCAGGTTCAAATCCTGCCCCCGCAACCATATAGTTCACTTTCTACGTCGAATTGCTTCTTGGCTAGTGAACAATGGAAGTACTCGAAGAGTGCAACCATAATTTCACTCCAAAGTGAAATTGATAATCTATTAAGTGGTCCGGTAGTTCAGTTGGTTAGAATGCCTGCCTGTCACGCAGGAGGTCGCGGGTTCGAGTCCCGTCCGGACCGCCACTTATACAACATGTATATCTTATGTATGGCTCGGTAGCTCAGTCGGTAGAGCAACGGACTGAAAATCCGTGTGTCGGCGGTTCGATTCCGTCCCGAGCCACTCTAATCGGAGGGATAGCGAAGTTGGCCAAACGCGGCGGACTGTAAATCCGCTCCCATCGGGTTCGTAGGTTCGAGTCCTACTCCCTCCACCATAGGGGTATAGTTCAATGGTAGAACAACGGTCTCCAAAACCGTCGATGTGGGTTCAACTCCTACTACCCCTGCCATTTTATTTTAATTCTATGGCGGTCGTGGCGAAGTGGTTAACGCACCGGATTGTGGCTCCGGCATTCGTGGGTTCAATCCCCATCGATCGCCCTCTATATAGCTTTAGGCTATAGCCAAGAAACAGGTAAGGATTCCTTTAGGAATCCGACGCCTATATCTTATGCGGAAGTAGTTCAGTGGTAGAACATCACCTTGCCAAGGTGGGGGTCGCGGGTTCGAATCCCGTCTTCCGCTCCATAATATTGGCGGCATAGCCAAGTGGTAAGGCAAAGGTCTGCAACACCTTGATCACCGGTTCAAATCCGGTTGCCGCCTCCATTGACTTTTCAACATGCCGGTGTGGCGGAATTGGCAGACGCGCACGACTCAAAATCGTGTTCCGTAAGGAGTGCCGGTTCGACCCCGGCCACCGGTATCATTAGGCAGCACAAAGCTGTCAAAAAAGACTCTAACGTAAAGTTAGGGTCTTTTTTTCGTTGAAATGATAATTAGTTTAAGAGGTTCAACTGGTAACTACTACTTTAAATGTATGTGTGTATTGTTTACTGGAGTGTTTAAATACTATGCAGCTTTCCTTTTATATTGTAATCCTAACCCTAATCCAAGAAACCCACACCAATACGGACATAAAATCTCAACCTTTTTTGTAATTGTGTATGCGCTTTCATGTTGATAAAATAAGAGCACGCCAGGGAGAAATGAGGTGAGAACTTCATGAGTAACCGCAAGAGTGAAATCATTGAAATTCTGCGAAAGGAGTGTCGATATGTAACAGCTTCGGAGTTGGCTACTAAGCTGTGTGTATCAACAAAAACAATTTACCGGGATATACAGGAGCTGTCAGAAAAGTATTCTTCTGATTACAGAATCAGAAAAAAAGAGAATGCCGGATACTTTCTTGATGAGATTATGGAGAGTAAGGGAAGTGATTATGCTCAGTTTGGAAATCCTGAGGAAAGACGTCTGAATTTAGTACTATTCCTTCTCTCCATTACGCCTTGTAAAACGTCTATTCAGAAATTATCAGATCGATATTATGTTAGTCAAAGCTCCATCATAAATGACTTTAAGCACATTGAAGCTACAATTAGACCATACAATTTACACTTAAAGCGAGAAAAAGATGGGACTTATCTTAACGGAGATCAACTAGCTGTTTATCGTCTGATGTCAGTTATTATTGAAAGCTATTTAAAATATGTAGGAGACCCGTTCAATCAATATGATATCCCTGATTGTATAAAGAATATAAAAGTTATAAATGCTAATTTGAGTAAAATAAAAGAGATTTTGCATGAAATACATGTAGAACACGACCTTGTATTAGATCAGCCTTACTATTTAACCTTATTTTGTTCATTGCTTACTATTATAGAAAAACAGACTATTAATCCATATGCAGAGAATGGAGATAAGAAGACTTATGAAGAAATAGATGAGGATTCGGTCATTTATGAGATTACGAGGAACATTGCCACTAAACTTGAATTAGCACATTCAATCGAGTTACGAAGATCTGAGTTTTATCATCTTTATTATGTGCTGAAGGCTTATAGACTTAATTCCCACTTTCTATTAAATCTAGACAACGAAAATGTCATAAGTAAAAAGGTTGAGAACTTGGCACGACAGCTTATTTTAAACGTAACTCAGGACAGTGGGATTCAATTTATTGATGATGAAGAATTGATGGAACGACTAACACTGCATCTTCACAGTATGGTTTATCGATTAGACCATCAGATTTACATCATAAACCCAATATTAAAGTCCATTCATTCAAATTTTGCTAATATATACAACTTGGTTAAACGCAGTGCAAAAAAAATAGTTAAAGACAAGATTTATGATAAGGAATGGACAGATGAAGAAATTGGCTATATTACGCTTTACTTTCAAATTTCCTACGATGAACGATTTACACATAAGATTCCAATACTCATTGAATGCAGAAGCGGCAGCTGTACTTCGCATCTCTTAAGCGGAAAAATTAAGAGTAGTTTTCCGAATATTCTAGTAAAAAAGATTATTGGTCAGCAACAAATCAAACAAAGTGACTATGAGGACATAGAACTTGTAATATCAACAGTGAAGACACAAAGTACAGTCGATAAACCGACGATTCTAGTAAGTCCTATTCTAAATAATGAGGATAAATACAGGATTAATCAATTTATAAGAGATTATTACAAGAAACAGGGAATGCTATCTCATTCTTAAATAGGAGGTTATAGACTTGGATATCAACATGGAAGAACTAGATTTTAGTAAGGTCGTATCAGAAGATCTTATTGAATTGGAACTGCAGGCAACAACAAAGATAGAAGCCATAGAAGAATTAACTAATTTACTTTTTGTAAACGGTTGCATAAGTGATGAAGAAGGCTTTATTAAGGATGTGATGTACCGGGAAGGTGAGGGAGTGACTGGCCTGGAAAAAGGTGTCGCCATTCCTCACGGAAAGTCCGATTATGTTTTAAAAACATCTATAGCCGTTGGAAGAACACAAGAATATTTGGAATGGGAATCGATGGATGGAAATCCTATTAATATTATCATCCTATTCGCTGTAAAGAACGCAGATTCAACAACTACACACATTAAGTTAATTCAAAGAGTAGCCGTATTATTATCTGATGAAAGAGTAGTTGAACAGTTTCAAACACTTCAAACCAAAAAATCATTTCTACATTTATTATCCCAAAACCACTAGGAGGGTTTTATATGAATATTGTTGGAATCTCTGCCTGTACGTCTGGAATAGCCCATACGTATATTGCGAAGGAAAAATTAATTAAAGCAGGTCATGAATTTGGCCATAAGGTTCGCATTGAAACGCAAGGAACGATTGGCGTTGAGGATGAGCTAACAAAAGAGGAGATTGCAGCAGCAGATCTGGTCATTATTGCTGCGGATATTAAAGTAGGGGGAAAAGAACGTTTTAAAGGGAAGAAGATTGTTGAAATTCCAACCAACATTGCAATCAAGGCACCAAAGCAACTCTATAAAAAGATTGAGGCCGAGTTAAACGCCAAACAATAAGGGAGGGCAGCTATATGTTAAAAAAACTTCAGATTAAGAAGCATGCTTTAACCGCTATATCCTTTATGCTGCCGCTTGTTGTCGCCTCTGGACTTTTAATTGCAATTGGAAATTTAACTGGTGGAACGGTTATTGAGAACTATCAGGATGCTTATTCCATCCCCTCAGCACTTGTATCATTAGGTGTACTTGGTATGGGCTTACTTGCTCCCGTTATTTCAGGAGCTATTGCCTACTCTATCGCTGATCGGCCAGGGATAGCACCTGGCCTTTTAATGGGGCTCATTGCGAACGCAATTGGGGCTGGATTTTTAGGAGGTATGCTAGGCGGATTTATCGTAGGTTTCTTTGTTTTATTCCTTAAAAAGCATTTAAAGGTTCCGAAATGGGCAGAGGGCTTAATGCCGATGATGATTATACCTCTCGTATCTAGTGTTGTTATTGGATTATTGATGTTCTTTATTCTTGGTGTTCCAATTGTTTGGGCAACAGACGGATTAACTTCCTTCTTAACAAGTATGCAGGGGTCCATGAAATTTGTTTTCGGTGCTATTTTAGGAGGAATGGCTGCATTCGATTTTGGCGGTCCAGTCAACAAAACGGCCTCCCTGTTTGCAGATGGTCTTTTACTAGAAGGAATTTATCAGCCGGAAGCAGTTAAAATTTTAGCCTCTATGGTACCACCATTTGGTGTTGCGTTTTCCTGGGTTTTGTCAAAAGCGCTGCGTAAAAAACGCTACACAAAGATGGAAGAGGATAATATTAAAATCGCTTTCCCAATGGGAGTTTGTATGATCACGGAAGGAGTCATCCCAATTGCCGCTGTGGATATCATTAGAGTGGTTGTCTCTTGTACCACTGGTGCAGCAATCGGCGGCGGGTTATCTATGTTATGGAATGTCGGTTCACCTGTACCGTCTGGAGGTCTATTTATCGTGCCAGCCATGACCAATCCATTTTTATTTCTTCTAGCTCTTCTGATTGGATCTGTGATTACAGGTGTCATGTTGTTTCTTTGGAAGAAAGAACCTGCTAAAGAATTCACAGAGGATACGTCAGATGATGAAGAAGAGATAGATCTCTCAGATGTAAAAATAACCATCTAACAGATTGGATGCGAGAAATATGTATGTATCTATGAAAGGGATGCTTGATCGGGCAAATAAGGGTAAGTATGCGGTTATGGCAATAAATTGCTTTAATTTAGAGACAGCTAAGGCAGTAATTGATGCAGCGCAGGAATTAAGAGCTCCGATTATCGTTGATTTACTGCAGGAGCATTTAATGGAACACTTAGGCAGCAAACTGTTAACACAGCCAATTATTGAAATGGCAAATGCATCGAGTGTTGAGGTAGCGATAAATCTTGATCATGGTCAGGATATTGGTTTTGTTAAAAGATGTTTAAAAGATGGATTTTCCAGTGTCATGATGGATGCTTCCGCCTATCCCATTGAGAAAAACATTGAGATAACCCGTAATATGGTAGCATTCGCCCAAACTTACGATGCCAGTGTAGAAGGAGAAATAGGGAGTATCGGCTCCATTTCCGGTAATCAAATGACTAATAATGACATGTACACCCAACCTGATATAGCCATTGATTTTGCATTAAAAACAGGCATAGATGCGTTAGCTATCTCTTATGGATCAAGTCATGGGAACTACCAGGAAGGATTTGTGCCTGAATTTCGATTTGATATTGTTGAAAAGATTAAACAGGCGACAAACATACCATTGGTTTTACACGGGGGATCAGGCTGCGGAGAAGAAAATATTAGAAGATCAATTGAGCTTGGAATTAATAAAATTAATGTCGGCTCAGATTTTATGAATGCTCAATGCCAACGTTTAAAGAGAGATTTAAAAGCAAATCCAGAGCTGAGTTATTTTGACTTAATACACCGTACAGTATCAGCGGGAAAAGAATTAGTGAAATATTATATTCGGCTATCCCAATCTGTAAACAAATCTATATAAGAAGCGGAGAGATAAGATTATGTTAGTAAATATGAAACAACTATTAGAAGTGGCAAAGGAACATACATTTGCAGTAGGTGCTTTCAATGTGGCAGATAGTAATTTTCTAAGAGTCGTAGTAGAAGAAGCGGAGAGAAATAATTCACCAGCCATTATTGCTGTACATCCAACAGAATTAGAGTTTACAAAGGATGATTTCTTTAGTTATGTATTAAGCCGAATAAAAAACAGCCATGTGCCCTTTGTTCTCCATATGGACCACGGCGGCAGTCTAGCTGATATTATGAGGGCTATACGAGTCGGCTTTAGCTCTGTCATGATAGACGGTTCCATATTGCCACTGGAAGAGAATATTAAGCTAACAAAGGAAATTGTCGATATCTGCCGTCCGTTGGGTGTATCAGTAGAAGGTGAATTAGGAACGATTGGGACTACTGGAACATCCGTAGAAGGAGGAGTGTCTGAAGTTATCTACACAAGACCTGAAGATGCAAGAGAATTTGTGGAAAGCACGGGAGTGGACACATTAGCTGTTGCAATTGGCACATGCCATGGCATCTATCCGAAAGATATGGAACCAAAACTCAGGATGGATATCCTGCAGGCCATTAAACAGGAGGTCAATATTCCACTCGTTCTCCATGGTGGCTCCGCAAATCCAGATGAAGAGATTGCTGAAGCTGTGGGAATTGGTATCCAAAAGGTAAATATTTCATCAGATTATAAATTTGCTTTCTACAAAAAGTGCCGTGAAATTTTATCAACCACGCAGCTCTGGGATCCAAACGCAATTTATCCAGAGTGTATTGATGCAGCAAAAGAGGTTGTTAGATACAAAATGAACCTGTTTAATTCTCACGGAAAAGCAGATTTGTATCACAAAGAAAAGGTTTTTGCTTGGAGAAGTGAAGTCTTGTAAGAGGAGAAGTTTATAAGATGTAAATTAGATTTGGAGTATCTTAATTTATCAGAAGAAAAGGAGTTAGGTAATTAGGCTCACCTAACTCCTTTTTGATTAATTTATTTTTTCAGCTTTACGAAGAGGAGGTACTTCCATATCGACAGCCAAGTTTTCTTTTCTATTTTTGCTTCCTTTCCAGAAGAACAAAGCAGTGATGATGGTTGTCATGATAATTCCACCTGTATGTGCTGCTTGATAGGATAAGCCAAAACCAAGATTACTATCGTATAGAATGTAAGTTAACACCATATCGGTAATGAATATTGCTGGGAGTAGTGCAATGAAGTAATTTTTCTTTTTCACAAACAGATACATCGTGCCGATCCAAAGAGCAAGTGCTGCGGTTCCTTGGTTGGCAAATGAGAAGTAGCGCCATAGAATATTAAAATCAATAGTTGTTAACCAGTAGGAAACCAGAAACATAGGAATTGCGATTGCTAACCGTTTTGCCATTTTGGTCTGGCTCATATTGATATAATCGGCAATAATATTACGTGCTGCTCGGAACGCAGTATCGCCAGAGGTGATTGGTAACACTACTGCACCAAGAACGGCTATGGTACCGCCAACTGCTCCTAGTAAGGTCATGGAGACTTCATTCACAACGAGGGAAGCTGTACCCTCATTTATTAATCCTTGAAGACTTTGACCATCAAATATAGTCATTGCGGCTGCTGCCCAAATCATCGCAATAATACCTTCGGCGATCATCATGCCGTAGAAAATATAACGGCCTTGTTTTTCATTTTGAGTTGTTCTTGAAATGAGCGGTGATTGTGTTGCATGAAACCCTGATAAAGCACCACAAGTAATAGTTAAGAATAGTATTGGGAAGATCGGTAAGTCTGCCGGGTGCATATTCGTTAATGATAATTCTGGAATCGTATAGCCTTTAATTAATAACGCTGCACCTACACCAAGTGTACCAAGAAGTAATAAAGCCCCAAGGAACGGATAGATGCGGCCAATAATCTTATCAATTGGGAGAATGGTAGACAAAATATAATAAGCAAAGATAACAAATATAATAGCTATTAAAGCAACTCTGCCATCAATTAAATTATGCAATAAAGTCGCTGGTGTTGTAACAAACACGGTACCAACCAGCAATAAAAGCAGTAAAGCAAAAACGTTCACTAAATGGCGGGAAACTTTGCCTAGAAACTTTCCAGCAAGTTCCGGAATATGAGCTCCTCGATTACGAATGGAGATCATACCAGTTAAGTAATCATGTACCGCTCCAGCGAAGATAGAACCAAGTACAATCCATAAGAATGCTGCAGGACCATACAATGCGCCCATAATTGGACCAAAGATAGGGCCGGTACCGGCTATATTTAATAATTGGATTAGTGCGTTTTTCTGTTTGTTCATTGGTACATAATCGACACCGTCCTTATTAGCATATGCTGGTGTCTGTCGTTGATCATTCGGTCCAAATACCTTCTCAACGTACTTTCCATACGTGAAGTATGCTGCAACCAATGCTAGTATCGCAACAAAAAAAGTAATCATATTCGTTCCCCTCCATCATTACATTTGTAAACGTTTTCATTATTATATTACAAAAGACATTTAAAAATCCAGTTATTTTTAGCATCGATTATTTAGATGCATTGAAAAGCAATCACTTTTCTGCAGAAGGACGAACTTAAGGAGAAATAGGTTGGTACGTGCTATTGAAGTTACAGAGATTTTAGCTGAACAAGCAGAATTTTTCGGTTCCTTAAGATGTAAGGATCCGTTTTTCTATGTTGTGAATTAGCTCCTTCTAAGCACTTTAGTTTAATTTCAAGTTGTATAAAGCTAAACTAATAGTTGTGTTTAATATATACACAGTATAGATAAACGTAAATTAGATTTTTAGGAAGCTCTGACAGAAGGAATGACTTTTTAGGAAGCAACTAATACTAAATCTTGCAGATATATTCTGAAAAGGGAGTGCTATTCATGCGTGCAATTATTATCAATGAATACGGCAGTAAAGATGTGTTGAAAGAGCAAGAGCTGCCGAAACCAGAACTAAAGGCAAACCAAGTACTTGTGGAGGTTTATGCTACTTCTATTAATCCGATTGATTGGAAGCTTCGTGCAGGGTACTTGAAGCAGATGCTTGATTGGTCATTCCCTATTATCCTTGGCTGGGATGTAGCTGGTAAAATCGTTGATGTTGGGAATGAAGTGAAGAATTATCAGGTTGGGGATGAAGTCTTTGCGCGACCGGATACTACCCGTGAAGGTACTTATGCGGAATTTACGGCTGTCGATGAAGAATTGCTGGCGAAAAAGCCTAGCAACCTGACATTTGAAGAAGCTGCCTCTATTCCATTAGCAGGGTTAACCGCTTGGCAGTGTTTAGTGGATAATACAAAAGTTAAGCAAGGAGATAAAGTACTTATCCAAGCTGGTGCTGGCGGTGTAGGAAGCTTAGCCATTCAAATGGCAAAACATTTGGGTGCTTATGTTGCTACAACTGCAAGTGAAAAAAATGAAGCATATGTCAAAGAGCTAGGTGCAGATGAATTCATTAATTACCGCACACAACAGTTTGAAGAAGAATTAAGTGATTATGATGCAGTTGTTGACACAATGGGCGGAGACATTCTAGATAAAAGCTTCCAAATATTAAAGCCTGGCGGCAGACTGGTGACGATTGCCGGACAACCTGATGAAGGTTTAGCAGAAAAGCATCAAGTAACAGCAAGCTCCTATTGGTTAACACCAAATGGCAACCAGTTAGCTGAGTTAGGGGAATTACTTGAAAAAGGTATACTCAAGCCTCAAGTAGGCAGTGTATATGGATTTTCAGCGGAAGATCTACAAAAAGCACATGAATTAAGTGAGACACATCATGCCAAAGGGAAAATTGTGATTAAAGTAAAATAATCGGTGTAACGCCGTAATTTCTCTAAGCTGTTCACGCAAGGCTCTAACGTAAAGTTAGGGTCTTTTTTATGCTGTCAATCTTGTTTCAAAGGTTTGATGGCCGAATCACTGATAGAGTAGCTAGTAATCTAAGAAATCTCTTTGTGTGGGCATCAAGATGAGCTCTTTCTTTACTCGGGGTTAAAATGCCAACTTCTGGAGAAGCTGAGATCAAAAGTACTTGCTGGCAGGAGGCAACAACATTGAAAAATCTCCCTACTAAAAAAGATAGATATAAGAATTCTTAAACTGATAATTCGGGAAATGAAGGCTTTTACGAGTTAAGAATTTATACAAACCTTCTTGAAATGGATTCTAACAAAGCGTTAGAGTCCATTTTGTTATTGGGTACAGATACGATTTCACTGAAATAACAATCCAATGGTAAGATGATAGTGAAATCATTCAAGCTGGAGGACATAAAGATATGAAAAAAATTATGATCATTGAAGATGACATGAAAATTGCGGAACATTTATGTTCCCATATTGAAAAATACGGATATGAAGTAATGATTGCATCAGATTTTGAAAATATAATGGCTGCTTTTTTAAATGTACTGCCAAATTTGGTATTGCTGGATATTAATCTGCCAAGTTATGACGGGTATTATTGGTGCAGACAAATTAGACAAGCGTCCATCTGCCCGGTTATTTTCATTTCGGCTCGGACTGGTGAGATGGATCAAGTAATGGCAATAGAAAATGGTGGAGATGACTTTATTACAAAACCATTCCACCCGGATATTGTAATGGCCAAAATAAGAAGTCAAATGCGGCGGGCATATGGAGAGTATGCAGCGAAGAATGAGGAGAGAGTGCTTATCCAAGATGGTTTACACTTCTATCCGGAGCGATTAGAACTTCGATTCGGCAACCATTCAACGCAGCTAACGAAGAAAGAAACCGATATTATTGAAAGTTTGCTGGAGCGTTACCCTCGTGTTGCTGGCCGGCAGGATTTGCTGGCAAAGCTATGGGATGACCAAGCCTATGTTGATGAGAATACGTTAAATGTGAATGTCGCGCGTGTGCGCAATAAGTTCCAAGAAATCGGTATTGAAGATGCGGTGGAAACAGTCAGAGGAGCAGGGTATCGATTACGCATTACATGGAAAGAGGAGAAAGCATGAAGCTATTTCTTCGAGAGCATGTGCTGCTCATTGTAGTCCAGCTTTGCCAATGTGTGATGGTTCCGGCACTATTTTGGTTAGACGGCTATCGGGATGTAGGCGTAAGCATGTACGCTTTCTTTCTGACGTTATTACTTGTAACAGCATTTCTAATTTATCGGTATCTGAGCAGAAGAGGCTTTTATAAAAGGCTGCAAAATCCATTAGCCACACTCGATGGTTCTTTAGAAACGACGGAGCGAGCGCCGATTTCTGAAGCATTAGATCAATTGCTTACTTCCCAGTACCGTCTATATCAGGAGGAGCTCCGAAGAGGAGAAGAAAGGCAGGAGGAGCATGTGTTATTCATGGATCGCTGGGTTCATCAAATGAAGACGCCGCTCTCTGTTATTGAACTGTCGGCGCAAACATTAGATGAACCAGAATCGTCCAGTATCCGGGAAGAAACAGACCGCATGCGGGATGGCTTGAATACGGTGCTTTATTTAGCCAGACTCCGCACCATTACAGAAGATTTTCATATTAAGCCAGTCGCCCTTTCGAAGCTAATCCATGAAGTGAATAAGGAAAACAAACGGTACTATATCCGCAATGAAGTGTATCCGCAGCTGAAAGAAGAAAGTTCAGGAACTATGGCAGAGACTGACGAGAAGTGGCTGTTTTTCATGCTGTCACAGCTTGTGCATAATGCGGTGAAATACTCTGCTGGTAAATCCAATCATATTCTGCTGTCTCTTTACGAGAGGTCCGGCGAGCTGGTAGTGGAAGTAAAGGACTTTGGAATTGGGATTCCTATTGTTGATCGAAAACGTATCTTTAACAAATTCTATACCGGAGAGAATGGGCGTAAATATCGGGAGTCGACAGGTATGGGGTTGTATTTGGTTAAAGAGGTTGCGGATATTCTGGAGCATCGTCTTGAAATGGAATCAGTTGTCGGAGAAGGCACCACCTTCCGCATCATTTTCTCTAAAACGCAGAACCTTACAAGGATGTAAGGTTCATGAAAGCATAATCGATAGTGCGAAGTATAGCAGGAGAGATATGCTAGGAGCGTAATAGAGAGGAGAATGAATGATGCTTAATCTTAAAAAAGTAAGTAAGGTTTACGAAGGTAAAATAGCGTATCGTGCCCTGACGGATATTAACTTAGAGGTAGAAAAAGGCGAATTTGTTGCCATTATGGGACCATCTGGAAGCGGAAAAACGACGCTGCTGAATATTATTTCCACAAACGATGCCCCCACGACTGGACAAGTAGAATTGGAAGGGAACAACCCGCATCAGCTGAAGAAAAATGCTTTGGCTAAATTTCGCCGTAACGAACTAGGGTTTATTTTCCAGGATTTTAACTTATTGCATACACTAACTGTTCAAGAAAATATTGTGCTGCCGCTAACATTAGACGGAGCTCGCGTAGGCGATATGCAGCAAAAGGCGCAAGCTATTGCAGAGAGCCTTGGTATAGATAGCATTATGAACAAACGCACTTATGAGATTTCCGGTGGACAGGCGCAGCGCGTAGCAATTGCTCGGGCGATGATTCATGAGCCGAAACTGCTGTTAGCCGATGAGCCAACAGGTAACTTAGATTCAAAAGCATCAAAAGATGTTATGAAAATGCTCGTATCTATTAATGAAAACAATAAAACAAGCTTGTTAATGGTAACGCATGACCCGCAAGCAGCCAGTTATTCGGATCGCGTTGTGTTTATCCGGGATGGGAAACTTCATTCCGAAATTCATCACGGAGAGAGCAGGCAGGCATTCTTCCAGAAAATCATTGATATGCTGTCACTGATGGGGGGAGACGGCAATGACTTTTCGTCAGTTCGCGTTTAGGAACGTATTACGCAACAAACGACTGTATATTGCTTACTTCCTCAGCAGTATGTTTACGGTAATGGTATTCTTCACTTTTGCAATCTTTGCATTCCATCCAGCATTTTCGGATGGTTCTATTAATAAGAATGCGCTGATAGGAATGGCTGCTTCTGGCGGAATCATTTATGTGTTTTCTTTCTTCTTTATTCTCTATTCAATGAGCTCGTTTATTCAATCGAGAAAGAAAGAATTTGGTTTGTTAATTAATCTTGGTGCGTCTAACAAGCAAATTCGGCTTATGGTATTTTTGGAGAACATCTTAATTGGGTTCTTTTCGACAATTAGCGGCATTTTAGCTGGTTTGGTTTTTGCAAAGGCGATTCTTTTAATTGCGGAGAATGTACTAATCATTGATGAATCGCTTGATTTTTATTTTCCTATTCTTGCAATTGCGGTGACATTTGTCAGCTTTATCCTTCTGTTTTTCTGTATCTCAATTTTTGTTGCATTCATTCTGCGCACAAATAAATTGGTAGACTTGATAAAAGGTGATAAGCAATCCAAAGGAGAACCCAAAGCGTCTGTAATTTTATCAATTTTTGCAGCTTTACTGTTAGTTACTGGATATGGTATCGCTGTAACAGTTAAAGGTGTTGCAGTTGTGTTTGCGATGATACCAGTTATAGTCATTGTTACACTGGGAACATATATTTTATTTACACAATTGAGTGTGTATTGCATCCGTCTTTTGAAAAATAACAAATCGATTTTCTGGCGCAAAACAAATATGTTATTTTTCTCTGATTTATCTTTCCGGATGAAGGATAATGCCAGAACCTTCTTTATGGTGGCGATTATATCAACGGTCGCATTTAGTGCGATTGGAGCACTATATGGATTTCAGTCTTATCTCACTAAAGGGATAAAGGATATAAATCCATACACTTATACGTATAGTCCTTTTTTGGATGATAACAAAGAAGTGGTTGATAACGATTTGCAACGAGTTAATGCTATTTTGGAAGCAGAAAACATAGACGCCAAAATGGAAGCGGCAGAGCTTAGCTATTTTGACACAGCAGGAGATTTTACTGTGTTAATCGTGAATGCATCGGATTACAATCGTTTTGCTGCTTTAATTGATGAAAAGGAACTCCATCCTGAGGATGACGAGGCAATCATAATCGAGCAGAGTGATGCGATGATGACGCAGCAAAAAGCTAGTGAAGTGCTGATGCAATCGAGCATCCAATTAGAAGATGGACAGGAGATCCAACCAAGAAGTGTTAGTAAATCTGCAGTATTAGCTGAAGTGAATGGCTACTATGTAGTAAATGACGATGTTTATGAACAGCTCGCATCACCAGTTAGAACGGAAGAAAATGCGGTATGGCAAGTAAATGAAGCAAATAAAGAGAAAGTGATAGAGGCGGGGAAAAAGTTACAGGAACAAGTAGAGCATAAGGTGTTTTCTGTTGATTACTCACTCTATGAAATCAATAAAGCATATGGACCGATTCTATTTATTGGATTGTTTATTGGCATTGTGTTCTTTGTCTCGGCTGGAAGCTTTCTTTATTTCCGACTTTTTATGGATATAGAGGAAGAGAAGCGCAAGTTCCGCTCGATTGCCAAGATTGGACTAACGCAGTCTGAGTTGAAGAAGGTCGTTACGCGACAGATTGCAATTTTGTTTTTCTCGCCAATTGTGGTCGCGCTTATCCATGGTGCGGTAGCGCTAACGGCATTATCACGTTTGTTTAATTACAATTTAACAGCAGAAGCTGGCCTTGTATTGGGATGCTTCGCATTGATCCAAGTTATTTACTTTTTGATTGTGCGGTTCTTCTACGTGAAACAAGTTGAAAAAATGATACTTTAGGAAAGACTTCTCGTTAAATCGCAGCGCTTATTGCGTAGTAAGTGAACCTGAGAGCTGCTGGTATATTGTATCCAGCAGCTTTTTCTATTGCATGTAGGCGCCAATTAGCAGAACGGAGAAAAAGAAGGAGCAGGAACTTTCAACTTAATATGTGGCGAGGAGCGGTTTTCCAGGATTGCTTGAATGTTCGGGGAGCAGCAGCGGTCAGTGCAGACGTGTGCAGTTACAAGCATGCTTAGGGAGAGTGTTGCCAGATTTAATACTTATATAAAAAAGTGTTGCGTATTTTAGAAGTGCAGTATATTATAGTTAAGGTTGTTATATAAAGACTTTGTTAAGTCAGTTGATATAGCCAAATGAACATCTTGCGAAAAAAACTACTTTTTTTAATAAAACTATTGCATTTCGTCGTAAGAGCATATATAATATAACTTGTCCTTGAGAAAAGCGACAACATACATAAGAGGTCTGGTGGTAATAGCGAAGAGGTCACACCTGTTCCCATGCCGAACACAGTAGTTAAGCTCTTCAGCGCCGATGGTAGTTGGGTTCGCCCTGCGAGAGTAGGACGCTGCCAGGCAATCTTGATTATTCCACAGTAGCTCAGTGGTAGAGCTATCGGCTGTTAACCGATCGGTCGCAGGTTCGAATCCTGCCTGTGGAGCCATTGGAGAGCTGTCCGAGTGGCCGAAGGAGCACGATTGGAAATCGTGTAGACTGTTAACGCGGTCTCGAGGGTTCGAATCCCTCGCTCTCCGCCATAAGACTTACATAGATGGCCCGTTGGTCAAGCGGTTAAGACACCGCCCTTTCACGGCGGTAACACGGGTTCGAATCCCGTACGGGTCACCATTATACTTTATCAAGACCAAACCTGGAGGATTAGCTCAGCTGGGAGAGCATCTGCCTTACAAGCAGAGGGTCGGCGGTTCGAGCCCGTCATCCTCCACCATATGAATTCAACTTCATATCTATTACCTTTTATTATCGCGGGGTGGAGCAGGGGTAGCTCGTCGGGCTCATAACCCGAAGGTCGCAGGTTCAAATCCTGCCCCCGCAACCATAATAGTTCACTTTCTACGTCGATTACCTTCTTGGCTAGTGAACAATAGGAGTACTCGAAGAGTGCAACCATAATAGTTCACTTTCTACGTTGAGTTAACTTTTTAGCTAGTGAAATTAACAATCTATTAAGTGGTCCGGTAGTTCAGTTGGTTAGAATGCCTGCCTGTCACGCAGGAGGTCGCGGGTTCGAGTCCCGTCCGGACCGCCACTTATACAACATGTATATATTACATATGGCTCGGTAGCTCAGTCGGTAGAGCAACGGACTGAAAATCCGTGTGTCGGCGGTTCGATTCCGTCCCGAGCCACTCTAATCGGAGGGATAGCGAAGTTGGCCAAACGCGGCGGACTGTAAATCCGCTCCCATCGGGTTCGTAGGTTCGAGTCCTACTCCCTCCACCATAGGGGTATAGTTCAATGGTAGAACAACGGTCTCCAAAACCGTCGATGTGGGTTCAACTCCTACTACCCCTGCCATTTTATTTTAATTCTATGGCGGTCGTGGCGAAGTGGTTAACGCACCGGATTGTGGCTCCGGCATTCGTGGGTTCAATCCCCATCGATCGCCCTCTATATAGCTTTAGGCTATAGCCAAGAAACAGGTAAGGATTCCTTTAGGAATCCGACGCCTATATCTTATGCGGAAGTAGTTCAGTGGTAGAACATCACCTTGCCAAGGTGGGGGTCGCGGGTTCGAATCCCGTCTTCCGCTCCATAATATTGGCGGCATAGCCAAGTGGTAAGGCAAAGGTCTGCAACACCTTGATCACCGGTTCAAATCCGGTTGCCGCCTCCATTGACTTTTCAACATGCCGGTGTGGCGGAATTGGCAGACGCGCACGACTCAAAATCGTGTTCCGTAAGGAGTGCCGGTTCGACCCCGGCCACCGGTATCACAAGGCATCATGCCTTAGAAAGGACTTAGGATAATTTCCTAAGTCCTTTTTTCATTTTTAAAGTCTTCTCGACTGCTTAACATGTATACTTAGCATCTAGGTTACATAAAGAAATGGGGAAATCTTCATATGTTACAAAGGGTCGATTCATTAGATAGCATTATTTCTGTTATTCCTGTATTAAAAGCATCCGTACCAGCAGATTTATCGATAGCAGTATGTGATTTGCAAAAGTTTGTTGCATACTTTCCTGGCGAAGAAATTGATTTAAATATAAGAACAGGACAAGAGCTAAATCCCAAAGAACCGTTAGCGATAGCAATAAAAGAAAATCGCTACTTAAAAGAAGATGTTCCAGCAGATTTTTATGGCTTTGAATTTACTGGTACCGCAAATCCAGTACAAGATAAAGAAGGTAACATTATTGGAGGAATTGCAGTTCAATTAAAAAGGCAAACAGAACTGAGAATGATTGCAGACCAAATATCAAGTTCGCTTTCTCAGGCGAATCAACAAATTGATCAGATTAAATCGGGGTCAGCTTCTTTAGAGAGTCACGCACACGAATTGCTCAAGCAATCGCACAAAGCTGGTGAGGATGTCAGCCAAACGGCTGAAGTCTTGACCATTATTAAGCAAGTAGCAGATCAGACAAGTTTGTTAGGATTAAACGCTGCCATAGAGGCTGCACGTGCCAAGGAATATGGTAAAGGATTTGAAGTTGTAGCCAAAGAAATACGTAAACTTTCTAATGAGACAGTTGCTTCAACAGACTCTATCAATAAAACAATGAACCAAATGCAACAAACAGCTCAGCAGATGGGAAGTTATATAGAGAAGGTCGCAGCTGTTGGAGAAGAACAAGCAAATTCAATTCAGCAGACATCCACTTTTATTGAAGAAATTAAAGTCATGGCAGATAGGCTGAATCAGTTTGCTAATAAGTTGTAGACTTAAAATAAGTCCCCAATATTATCGCTGTTAATAAGATTAAGTCATTGAACTTATTAGATGGTAACTCTTGCGTGATATAAAATTCATGAGGTATTTATCTTAGAAGAGCGAAACTATGGATAGAATGATATAAAAAATATTGTCTGTTTTCATCAGGTTGATGAAATCTAAAATGAAATATTATAATGATTATATTGAGTGATGTATAAGAAGGAAAAAGAACTATAATTAGTTCTTTTTCCCTCTTTAGCTTATGTTAATCCGGATTCTAATTTTTTTCATCGAGAAGCATTGGCGAAGAGAATTGATCATGCTTTAGTTTATATGTTAAAGCAACAGCATGAAGATGGCACAATTTCGCCTGGCTGGACCAACTATCACTTGCCCCCTGATACAGGATTTGTTGTCACTGGGTTTGCTGCCTGTTACAAGGTAATGCAATAAAGACAATTAATGAGCTTACCTGTACAGGTGATAAAAGTAACTACTTTTGCCTTAAGAGCGGAGAGCATGAACACGTGATGGAGCATATAGGAGTTCAGCATGAAGTAAAGGATGTCACTTCTGTTAAAGTGAACCTTATATCGCCTATTGATAAATGCTTTGAAATTTGTATGGTTGAAGAATCTTAGTGAGTGAGGTTTAAGTAATATCTTTTTAAAAAAAGCTCATTCAGACAAACCTCTATAGTAAGATTATAAGTGCGCAGCAATATACACCAAGGAGGAGAAAGAACCATGAAAGTCATTGTTACCAGTCTATTCGTTAATGACCAGGCCAAGGCATTGACCTTTTACTCCGAAATATTAGGCTTTACAAAAAAGAATGACGTCCCCGCAGGAGAATACAGATGGTTAACACTTGTTTCTCCAGATGAACAAGGAGGTACCGAGATTTTACTCGAACCAAATATTCATCCCGCCGCAAAAGATTATCAGACGAGAATATTTTCTGAAGGTATTCCAGCGACAATGTTTGGGGTTGCCGATATCCATCAAGAGTACAATCAGTTAAAGAAAAAAGGCGTGGTATTTACAATGGAACCAACAAAGGTGGGAGAAAACACCATTGCTGTTTTCGATGATACATGTGGTAACCTTATTCAGTTATTGCAGCAACAATAGGACGAAGAAGATTGTCGTAAGAAAAGGCAGAGAAACACTTGTTTCCTGCCTCTTTTACTATAATTATCACGATTTATACAGCTCTTTTTTGCTATCTTCTTGAACACCCTGGAGGTGATCAAGGACTTTGAAATAGTGTGTAATACCAATGTATTGCCGATACGCTAAGCTTACGTTCCGCATGAGTCCCTGCTATATGTTATCAACCTTATTATATGCGTACGTCGAGATGCTAGCATTCTATCTGTATAAAAGAATAAAGCAACTGCAAACGAAAAGTATAAAAATTTAAAATATTCTCTTTAAATCATTGACTTCAGCATTGATTATCGATTATGGTTATAAGCATATCAATAAACACAGGGCGCTGACTGGTCGACCAGAGGCATTTATTCTATTTCGGAATAAATGCCTTTTTTTATAGAGCCCCTTATTAAAATTGAATAATGACTTATCAAGAGAAGTGGAGGGACATGGCCCAATGAAACTTCGGCAGCGGATCTATTGAACACCGTGCCAAATCCATCGGTAAGCACCGGAAGATAAGCAGAAGAAGAAACCTACCTTTTTCTGTGTAGGTTTTTTTATTTTAAAGGGGGACTGTTTGTGCTTTAATCCGAGTTTGTTAATGAGATTACTTATATAAAACAAATGAAAGGTGGAAATATACATGGCACGCAAAAAAAAATTGCACTTAGGAGCTATGGTACATGGAGTCGGCGGAGGCTGGGCAGATTGGCGCCATCCTGATTCTGTGCCCAATGCAAGTACAGACATCGATTTTTATAAGCAACAAGCAGCTGCGGCAGAATCAGGTAAATTCGATTTTGTGTTTGTGGCAGACAGTGTGTCCATCAATAAAAATTCCAGTCCGCATTATTTAAATCGGTTTGAACCGATGACGATTCTATCTGCTATTGCATCGGTAACGACTCACATTGGGCTTGTAGGAACAGTGACGGTGAGTTATAGCGAGCCTTACACAGTTGCAAGGCAATTTGCCTCACTCGATCATATCAGCAGAGGGAGAGCTGGATGGAATGTGGTGACTTCCTGGTTGTCTGGTTCAGCTGCGAATTACAGCAAAGACAAACATCCAGAACACGATGAGCGCTACAAAATCGCTGCTGAGCATTTAGAAGTGACGAAAGGTCTTTGGGATTCCTGGGAAGACGATGCGTTTGTTTATGATAAGGAATCAGGTGAATTCTTTGAAAGGGATAAACTCCATGAACTAAATCATGAAGGAGAGTACTTCAAAGTAAAGGGACCGTTGAATATTGCTCGTTCCGGTCAAGGGCAACCGGTTATCTTCCAAGCGGGCAGTTCCGAAGCTGGTCGAAATTTCGCTGCAAAGCATGCTGAAGCCATTTTTACTTACGGTAATTTTGAAACAGTTAAGGATTTTTACAAGGATATTAAAACAAGAGCCCAATCCTTTGGTCGTAATCCAGATGAGGTTCTCATACTACCGGGAATCTTACCATTGATTGGCGAAAGTCAGGAAGCAGCCGATGCTAAGCATGAGGAATTGGCGAGTCTGGTTACAATTGAAAAGGCATTACATGCTTTGGGCAGGCCGTTCAATGACCATGACTTCTCTGTTTATCCACTCGATGGACCTTTTCCTGATGTTGCGCATTTAGGGGCGGAGAGTCAAAAAGGCAGTTCGGATAGTATCATCCGCCTTGCCAAGCAAGAAAATTTAACATTGCGCCAAACAGCGTTACGATTTGCTACTCCAAAAGGTGAATTCGTAGGCACTCCTAAAAAAATAGCTGATCTTATAGAAACTTGGCTGGAAGAAAAAGCATCAGATGGATTTATCATTCAATCTGCTACACCAAAAGGACTCCCGGAATTCGTAGAAAAAGTTGTACCTCTATTACAGGAGCGCGGAATTTTCCGAAGTGAATATGAGCATAGCACGTTAAGAGGTAACCTCGGACTTTCTGTACCGGAAAATCGCAATACAGCTAATAGACGTCAAACAACTACAATCTAAAAATGGGTGAGACTATGAAGAAAAAAAGACTCCTGATTGCTATTATCCTGCTGCTTGCAGCCCTGCTAACAGCATGTGCAGATGAGACTGAAAGCAGCACAACCCTCTCTAATAAGAACCCTATTTCAGGCGGTGAAATAACATGGGCTCTGGCGGGGACGGTAACGGAGGATAATCTGGATGCACACAAATCAGGCAACGCACAAAATGGCCGCGTTACAAGGTCTATCTATGACAGCTTGGTTCATGAAACGAAGGATGGAGAAATTGAACCTTGGCTGGCTGAATCCTGGAAGATTTCGGAGGACGGAAAAACCTACACCTTTCATTTGAAGGAGAATGTATCGTTTACAGACGGTACTCCGTTCGATGCAGAAGCAGTAAAGTTTAATTTCGATCGTATTAAAGACCCTGCAACAAATGGTACGAATTCAATGAATGAGTTAGGTCCTTATGAATCAAGTGACGTGCTAGATAAGTACACAGTAAAGGTGAACTTTTCCAAACCTTTCGCGCCTTTTTTGAGTAATGCTGCTAAATCGGATTTAGGATTCGTATCGCCTGCAGCGGTGGAGAAGTTTGGAGAAGCTTATCCGCAGAATCCAGTAGGTACTGGACCGTTCAAAGTGAAATCATTCACACCTGGAACGCAGGTTGTCCTTGTGAAGAACGAGGATTATGACTGGGCCCCGGACGGCTGGGGTCATGAGGGAGAAGCTTACTTAGATAAAATCACTGTTCAGTTTGTACCAGAAGAAGCAACACGTTTAGGGGTGCTCCAAAGCAAGCAGGTACATGCTGCCGATATTGTTCCTCCACAAAACCTGGTACTTCTAAGAACAGATCCGCAATTTAACATCTTGGAGACAGAGTTGCGCCAAATCAATTATTCTATGTATTTAAATCCTCAAAAGGAGCCTTGGGATGACCTTGATGTCAGAAAAGCAGTAAGAGCTGCATTGAATATTGAGTCAGCTGTTGAAATTGTTTATCTTGGTACATCCGAACAGGCTTGGTCGCCAGTAACAACCAATATGAATGGGTATGCAGCCAGTGTGGAGAACAGCTGGGAATATAATCCTCAACTATCAGCGCATTTACTTGAAGATGCAGGTTACAAGAAGAATGCAGATGGTATCTGGGCTAAGAATGGAAAATCCTTAACTATCGATTTTCTTGATACACAAGGAAATCGAGAAAAACGGATAGATTTGGCTACTGTATTCCAAAATCAATTAAAGGAAGCAGGGATTCAGTTGAATATTGTATCGCTTTCTGCCGGTGAGTATTTGGAACGAAGATTAGCAGGAGATTATGACATGATTGCAGCAAGTCAGTTTTCTGGAGATCCGGATGTCATGCGTATGATTTTCTCAACCAAGGGTCCTAATGGTGAAGAAAATCTCGCGAGGGCAAATAAGCCGGAATTGGATGAATGGCTGGAAAGAGGTTATTCGACAAATGATGAAAAGGTACGAAATGAAAACTATGGGAAAGCGCAGGAATATATCATTGAAAATGCTTATTCCATTCCGACATACTTATTCCAATATTCTTTTGCAACTGTTGCAGAATTAAAAGGAATTGAATTTGATTCCCCTGGTTTTCCAGTTTTCTATGATGCTTGGCTGCAGCAATAAGGAGGGGGAAAGATGGGACGTTATATTTTGAATCGCGTAGGAATCTCTAGTTTGGTCGTGCTCGGATCAATGACATTGATATTCTTTCTGCTTCACATACTGCCTGGTGATTCCGCTAGGCTGATTGGAGGAGACAATGTTTCAGATGAAAGAGTTGCAGAGCTGCAGACGCAATTTGGATTGGACAGACCTTTATTCGAGCAGTACCTCTCTTATATAACGGGCGTGCTGACGGGAAATCTGGGCACATCCTTTATCGATAATCAGCCTGTACTCAGCAAGATCATGCTCCATTTTCCAGCAACGCTCACCCTGACATTGTTCAGTACACTTATTGCTATTGTGATAGGAGTAGGATTGGGGATTCTCTCAGCCGTCTATCAAAAGAGCTGGTTTGACTATATGGTGCGTTTTGTGAACTTATTTAGTATTTCCATGCCCAGTTTCTGGCTTGGAATCTTGTTAATATTGGTTTTCTCCATCCAGCTAAGGCTTTTACCCGCCTTGGGAAGCGGAACGTGGCAGCAGCTTATCTTACCATCTATCTGCTTAGGGGTGATTGGATCTGGACTGCTTGCCAGGATGGTCCGAAACAGCGTGCTTGAACTAAAAAATGAACACTTTGTTTTAGCATTGAGAGCGAAAGGATTAAGAGAGAGGTCGATTATCTACAAGCATGTATTAAGAAATGCGCTCATACCGGCCATAACGGTAATCGGTATTCTAATCGGTGAGCTCCTGGCTGGTTCAGTAGTTACCGAAACAGTTTTTTCAAGACAAGGTATCGGCAGGCTGATTGTCGATTCGATCAACCAAAAAGATATACCAACTATTCAAGGAACATTGTTGATTGCGGCAGTGCTGTATATCCTTGTGAATTTATTGGTAGATTTCTCTTATGCGTATATTGATCCCCGCATAAGGAAGTCGCTTGTTAAGTGATTTAGATAAAGAAAGGAGAAGATGATGAACACAGTATATTCCAAAGCTGCCGGTGAACCATTAAAAAAATCAAAATCTATTCATTTAAAGAGGTTCAATCTGTCTTCTGTTTCCTTCAGTTTGTCTCTCATCATGATACTAGTTCTCATCTTATGTGCTTTATTTCCAGGCGTGATTGCACCGTACTCCCCATTCCAGATGAATCAAGCGGTCGTCATGTCCCCCCCATCCTTTACGCATGTGTTTGGGACGGATCAATTTGGACGCGATATGTTCAGTTTGATTGTTTATGGTACAAGGCAATCATTAATGATGGGGCTGCTTGCTGTTTTGCTTGGCGGGTTCACTGGTACTGTCATCGGACTGCTTGCCGGTTATTTCGGTGGTATTATCGATACGATTTTTATGCGCTTGACGGATATTCTGCTAACAATCCCCAACATACTGCTTGCTATTGCTATCTCTGCTGCCTTGGGACCAAGCTTGCTGAATATCATTGTGGCGGTCAGTTTTTCAGCTGTTCCGAATTATGCCAGGGTAATCAGAGGACAGGTGATTGCAATTAAAAGCCGTCCATATATCGATGCATCCAAGACCATTGGAATGCCCAGGATGAAAATTATTATGCGTCATGTACTGCCTAACTGCAGCTCGCAAATAATAGTAATGGCTGCATTGGGAATCGGCACCAGTATTCTGATCAGTACAGGTCTAAGCTTCCTTGGTCTTGGTGTCATCAAAGAAATTCCGGATTGGGGCTACTTGTTATCCCAAGGTCGGAGTTATATTACGATTGCCTGGTGGATTGTTACCTTCCCTGGACTAGTCATCACCTTATTGGTAATTGCAGTGAATATTTTAGGAGACGAACTGAGGGATCGCTTGGATCCGAAACGAACAAGAGCTTAAACGGAAAGAAGTGATGAAAGAAGATGTTACTTGATGTCAAGGATCTGAGTGTTGGTTTTAAGACGGAATATGGTCTGCTGAATGCAGTGAATGAAGTGGAAATGCATATTGATAAAGGTGAATTCGTCGCGCTAGTGGGAGAGTCGGGCAGTGGGAAAACAATCACATCATTGTCGCTTATGCGCTTGATCGAGTTCAATAATGGAAAGATAACCAGCGGAAAGATAACATTCCAAGACCAGCAGCTGGAAAAATTGTCACAGCGGCAAATGAGCGAGTTTCGCGGCAGCAGGATAGCAATGATCTTTCAAGATCCTATGAATGCACTAGATCCGGTCTATCCCATTGGTCAACAAATAGCTGAAGTACTGATCAAACACAAAAATATGCCAAAGAAAAAAGCGGACCAGCAAGCAATCGAACTGCTTGGGAAGGTGGGCATTCCTGACCCGAAAACGAGATTAAAACAGTATCCTTATGAGTTTTCAGGCGGTATGCTTCAGCGTGTAGTAATAGCGATGGCGTTAGCTTGTAAACCAGAGCTTTTGATTGCAGATGAGCCGACAACTGCACTTGACGTCACTACCCAAGCGCAGATTTTAAGCTTGCTTCTGCAGTTGCGTGAAGAGTTCGGTATGGCTATTTTGCTGATTACACATGATTTAGGAGTTGCTGCCCAATTAGCAGATCGGGTAGTTGTTATGTATTCTGCTAAAGTTGTTGAGGAGGCAGTGGCTGAAAAGCTGTTCCAATCACCTTCCCATCCTTATACAAGAGGTTTGTTAAAATCAATCATCTCACTGGACAGTGAGCGCAAAACGTCCCTATTTTCTATCGATGGTTCTATTCCTGCGCTTGATAATATTCCATCAGGCTGCCGGTTTCATCCGCGATGTGAGTATGCGACAGAACTTTGTAAGTCAAAAGAGCCACCGTTAGCTGATAAAGGAGACAGCCGGGTTGCCTGCTGGCATACCGATAAACTGCCGGAAGAATGGAAGCTGGAGGCTGCATCGACACTGGAGAAGCTAGAAGAGCCAGACGAGGAGAAGCGTTCTGCTTTAATAGAAGTTGAAAACCTCTCTAAACATTTCTCGCTGAAGAAAGGAATATTCGATAAAAAGCAAGTTCTGCAAGCTGTGGATAATGTTTCATTTTCTATTCGGCGTGGGGAAACCTTTGGATTAGTCGGTGAATCTGGGAGCGGTAAATCTACACTTGGCAGGATGCTGCTGCAGTTAGAGCCACCAACAGCTGGGGAGATCCGTTTCGAAGGAAAGAAAATAATAAATGTAAACGCTGATGAAAAGAAAAAGCTAAAAGCGAATATGCAGATGATTTTCCAGGACCCTTCTGGTTCAATGGATCCAAAATGGAAAATTGGAAATGTCATTGCAGAACCATTAACAGTGCACCGCAATTTGAAGGGTGATGAAAAGCGGACATATGTGAAAGAATTGATGCAGATGGTTGGATTGAATCCCGACTGGTATAACCGATATCCTAACCAGCTTTCCGGGGGGCAAAAACAACGGGTTGCAATTGCGAGAGCGATTGCACTGGATCCAGCATTTATTTTAGCTGATGAAGCAGTTTCCGCATTGGATGTTTCTGTTCAGTCCCAGGTTATTAATCTATTACAAGACCTTCAGAAAAAGCTCGGATTGACTTATTTGTTCATTGGACATGGTATGAATGTTGTCCGCCATATTTCTGATCGAATAGGAGTTATGTATCTCGGACAGCTTGTAGAAATTGCACAGACTGACGAACTGTTCCGCAATCCGAAGCATCATTATACAAAGAGCTTGATAAATGCTATTCCGAATCCTGCTGAAAAGAAAAATACATTCTCTCAAGTGAAAGGTTCTATCCCATCTCCAACGAAACCGCCTTCTGGGTGCAAATTTCATACAAGATGTCCTGCAGCTACCAAAATTTGCAAAACAGCAAAACCTAGTCTAGAGGAGGATACGGATGGTCATTATGTTGCTTGTCACCACCCGTTGACTGCACAAGCTGCCTTAGAATCCAAGGAGGAAATGGAAGTACAAACATGAAAAAAGAAATTCTCAGGAAGAACTAATATTAATTAATCTTAATTAATATTGAAGAGATTGTCATTGTCAGTGAGGAAGAGGATAGCTTATATGGTAATCATCATTTGATGAAAAAATTGTGCGTTTCTTACCAAGAGAGAGGGAACTGGTCCGTTATGTCTCAGCAACTAGTTTGTCAAAGGTACGGTGTAATCTAGAAGGTGCGTTGAAGATAGGAAGCTTACGATATTGATAAAAAACCTCTCTCTTATGAGGAAGAAGGTTTCTTTGTATAAAAAGAAGAGGAGAATAGCTTAGAAACCCCATTCCTTAAAGGATGAGCTTTCGTTCTCTTTATTAGTTCCTAGAGAAAAGGGATTTTAACAGATTGCAAGCACAGTTACATTAGTTACTTGTATGAATCCAAATACACCGAATGTCAGAGCTCATACAGAACTCAGGCATTCGGTGCTTTACTTAGCTAAATTCACTCATCCAACCCCATCGACTGCTTATACCCTTCCAAATAAGGCATTTCCGCAGGGCTTCCTTTTTCGAAGGAGCTCATTGCGCGATGCCAGTTTGGATATAGAGGTGCTGGGCGTGCTGCTGACTCAATTAGATTGTGTTCATCTTGTGTCAGTTGAATGTCAAAGGAATCAATGTTCTCTTTTAACTGTTGTTCATTGCGGGCCGCTATTACAATTGGACCGACGTTTGGTCGGTCTTTGGTCCATGTGTAAGCGATTTGTGGTACGGATGCGTTATGGTTGGATGCAACTTCTTCTAGTGCATCAATTACCTTATAAAGACGTTCTTCGTCCTGTACCCAAGGCTCTGGCCAGCCGCCGCCTTGGCGGGTGTTTTCTGGTGCTGTTTTATTGCGACCGATTTTACCGTTAAGAAGACCTTCACCAAGCGGGCTCCAGATCATGTTGCCGATGCCGAGTTCTTTCCCTGCTGGGAGCAGTTCGTACTCTGCTTCACGAGCTTCTGGTGTGTAGTAGATTTGCTGGGTAATTGGCGGAATATAACCCGGCTGCTGTTCTGCAACAGAGAAAGTTCGCGAAAGTGCCCAGCCGCTATAGTTGGATACACCCCAGTATCGGATCTTTCCGGACTTAACGAGGTTTGTCATAGCCTCAATTGTCTCTTCAACTGGCGTGCGCCCGTCCCATAAGTGAACAAAGTACAAGTCGAGGTAATCTGTACCTAGACGCTGCAAGGACTGATTAATTGATTTCTCGATATTAACACGTGAAGCGCCTCCGTCATTTGGTCCGTCGCCTAATTGGAAACCAGTTTTAGAGGTAAGCAGCACGTCGTCTCGGCGTCCCTTAATAGCGGCGCCAAGCACACGCTCCGCATCACCTTTCGAATAAAGATTGGCTGTATCAAACATGTTTATACCAGCTTCTAAAGACATATCTATCATACGACGCGCTTCATCTTCTTGTACATTGCCGGTCGCTTCAAAGCCATTCGTTCCGCTGAACGGAATTGTTCCTAAAATATATTTCGGAACACGCAGACCAGAATTACCTAAATTGATGTATTCCATGATATCCTCCTGTTTATATTGCTATTTTATTTCCTTTACCCGACGGCTGATTTAGTAAAACCGTTCATTATATCAGCATAGTTTTTTTGACGAAAAGGTCACTTTTATTTTAATAAGTTTGACAATTGCAGCATTACTAGATAGTTTAAATAGAACAGAAGTATGAGAAGGGGGAAGATGATGAAAACAATCGGTTTAATCGGTGGCATGAGCTGGGAGTCTACCACAGAATACTATCGTATTATAAATGAAGAAGTGAAGAAGCAATTAGGCGGGTTACATTCTGCAAAGTGTGTGTTGTACAGTGTTGACTTTCATGATATTGAGAAATATCAAGCGGAGGATGACTGGGAGAAAGCGGGGGAACTGCTCGGTGAAGCCGCGTATTCTCTGGAAAAATCCGGTGCAGCATTTATCGTCATCTGTACCAACACGATGCACAAGGTAACAGCTTTTATAGAAGAGAAAATTAACATCCCAATCTTGCATATTGCTGATACGACTGCCAAACAAATACTAGAAGCTAACATAAAGAAAGTAGGCTTGCTGGGGACGTCTTATACAATGGAACAGGATTTTTACCGTGAACGAATTGCAACCAACGGTATTGAAGTAATTGTTCCAGACAAAGAGGCGAGACAGGAAGTGAATCGTGTGATTTACGAAGAGCTATGCTTAGGGAAAATCACCGAATCTTCTAAAGCATATTACAAAAATGTTATAGCGAACTTAGAAAAGCAAGGCGCAGAGGGGATAATTTTAGGCTGTACAGAGATTGGCTTACTGCTTCAGCAAGCTGATTCCCGAGTACCTTTATTTGATACAGCTGCTATCCATGCACTAGAAGCTGTTCATACCTCACTTGAAGGTTGAAGAAAAAAAGATTGCAGAGAAACTTTACTTTCCTCGCAATCTTTTTTGATGTCCTAATCTTAGAAAGTGTATCTTTATAACAATCCAACCTAAAAGTGCTCCTAGTACATTTAGAATAAAATCATCAATATCAGTTACTGCATTTGATACGCCAGTAACAAGATCTTGTGCAAGCTGTGATAGTTCAATGAATATGACTAGAAGTATGGTACCGATGAAGAACTTATAAAACCTAGGTGTCTTCCTGTTCAGAAGACCAATTAATAGTGGGAGAGGCAGCAACATGATAAAGTTTCCGACCACTTGTCTGTAATTACCCGACTTCAATGAGTTGGTGATTGTTTCAAAAGGGTTTAACTGATAGATATGCTGCGCTTGTATGTCAAAAAATATAGAAGCATTATAAACAATCGTAATAGGAAGTAAAGTGAGCTTAAAAACAGACAGCCCATAAAAGAGGATTGCGCCGATGATAAATGACTTTCTGAAATTATAGTGCTTCCTTTTTATTTTATTGAAATAGAGAAATAAGAAAGCGAACAGCGTTATAAAGACAAGTAAAAACAGTGGTGGGTGTAAATTGTAATCAACGGCGTACACATTATTCAACATTCATCTATCCCTTTGGAACCGTATTGTAGTGGATAACTACTAATGTATAGTCTATTTTCCTTTATAGGAACCTCTCAAACTAGCTAGAAAAAGAGCAAGCAGAACCAGAAAAGATAAAAAAATTAACATATCCAATTGACTGAAAACTTAAAATATAATACGATGCTAACATGCTCGATATTTTAAGAAAATTCATACAAATTGAGCTGGGAGGGTCCTTATGTCACAACTATTAGCTTTAGTAATCCTTACCTTAATCTTATTTATTGGTGATATGGTAGCAGTTCGAACAAAGGCATGGGTACCATCCGTATTTGTTTGTGCCATTTTATTCCTTGCTGGATACTGGACATTCTTCCCAAAAGATATTGTGTCACTGGCAGGAGTGCCGCCAGTGGTGGCGACAATGATTATGTATTTATTGATTACCAACATGGGAACGCTGCTATCTTTGAAAGAACTGAAAGCACAGTGGAAAACAATCGTAATTGCACTAGCTGGTATTTTAGGAGTTGTCGTTACGTTATTAAGTGTTGGAACGCTGATTTTCGGATTTGAAACGATGATTGTTGCTGTGCCACCATTGGTCGGAGGAGTTGTTTCTTCACTTCTTATGTCGGATGCAGCTAGTGCGGCAGGTCTTTCTTCACTAGCGGTATTTGCTATTGTTATATACGTTATCCAAGGATTTGCTGGCTACCCAATCACGGCAATCTTTTTGAAGAAAGAAGGGAAACGGCTGCTAAAGTTTTATCGAAATGGAGAACTGCAAATAGAGGAGCCAAAAGATGCTGAAGCAGAGATTGCTGCAACAGTAGAACCGCAAGTACAGAGGTGGAGACTGCCGGAAAAGTACAATACCGACTTCTTTAAGTTTTTCAAGTTGGCGCTTGTGTCTTACGCAGCTTATCTTGTTTCAACTTTACTGGGCCCAGTGGTTGAGATCAGCCCATTTGTACTTTGCTTATTGTTCGGGGTAATTGCCACTAGCATGGGATTCCTAGAAAAGCAGACGTTGCAAAAAGCGAATGGTTTTGGAATCGCAATTTTAGTGTTAATGCTGTTTATCTTCGATGGTTTAAATAAGGCAACACCAAGTATGATGCTGGAAATATTATATCCCTTAATAGGAACAATCATCATTGGAGTAATAGGGATGTATATTTTCTCCTTCCTAGCAGGTAAGGTTTTAAGAGTGAGCAAGAACATGGCATTTGCCGTTTCTTTAACAGCTCTTTATGGTTTTCCGGCAGATTATATTATTACAAACGAAGTGATAAAGTCATTAACAGAAGATGAGAAAGAAAGAGAAGCATTAACGAGCCATATGCTGCCGCCAATGCTTGTTGGAGGATTTATTACAGTCACGATTGTGTCGGTTGTATTAGCAGGAATTTTTGTAGGGTTTTTATGAATAAAGTATAAATCAATAGAATTATGATTTTTAAAACCACTTCTTTTTGGAGTGGTTTTTATTTGAACTGAATATAGACGGAGTAAGTTATAGAAAGAGTGTAACAAATCATAGAGCTAGTAGTCATTGAACGAAACTTTTTTATATATTAACAATCTCTTCATGTTAACTTAATAGTATGCTTCTACAATATAGTAGGAGAGTCGACAAAGGTTGCGTACGGTAGAAATACATCTCTTGTCGAAATTTAGCTATTGGGGGGAATATTATTTATGAAGGGTAAGAATCGTTTCAAGTTTTCAATGAGTGCGGCTGTTATTATTACTATTTTATCATCATCTATTGCTTTGCCAACTAGTACATACGCTGCGGAAGAGAAAGTAGAGAATTTCTCCTTAACGATTATGCATATGAACGATACACACGCGCATGTGGAGCCTTTGCCGAAAATGATTACGGCGATAGAGGAAGTACGAGCACAAAATCCGGATGCACTGCTCCTCAATGCAGGGGATGTTTTCTCCGGCACACTTTATTTCAACAAGTTTCAAGGACAAGCTGACTTGGCTCTATTGAATATGATGAATATTGATGCGATGACATTCGGAAATCATGAGTTTGATTTAGGGTCTTCGGAGAACGGACATCAATCATTGTCAGCGTTCATTGAAAAAGCGAATTTCCCCTTCATTTCTGCTAACGTAGATTTTTCCGGTGATCCTTTTGTCGGAAACAAAGTAAGTAATATATTTGCTGAAGACGCACAAGACAGCAATGTGTATGACGGTATTGTAAAAGAAGTGAACGGTGAAAAAATTGGTATCTTCGGCCTGACGACAGAGGAAACACTGGAAACTTCGAGCCCTGTTAATGCTCAAATAACGAATTACGCTGCGGAAGCAGAAAGAGCTGTTAAAACGTTTGAAGATATAGGCATAGATAAGGTTATTGCACTTACACATCTCGGCTACGACAGTAATCCAGCCGTCGGGAATGATTTGATGCTGGCAGAACAAGTGGATGGCATTGATGTGATTGTAGGCGGTCACTCGCATACAAAATTGGAACAGCCGACGGTAGTTAATACGGATGAGAACGGTGCTCCGAAAGATCCGACAGTAATTGTGCAAGGATATCAGTATGCGCAGAACTTAGGGGAATTGCATGTTGAATTTAACGAACAAGGGCAAGTTGTAAGTTCTGAAGGTCATTTAATTGACGTCGAGGGAAAAACAGCAGATCCGGAAGCATCTCAAGTACTCGCTTCTTACAAAGCAGAAGTTGACGAAATGTCCAACCAAGAAACAGGTGCTGTAGCGCAGAAGCCGCTAACCAATCCGCGTCTTTCTGACAGTAATGTAAGTGTGCGGGCAAACGAAACAGCATTAGGTAACCTCATTACGGATGCTATGCTTGTGAAAGCACAGGAGAAAATGCCGGAGGTTTCCATTGCCATACAGAATGGCGGTGGTATCCGTGCGGCAATTGATCAAGGTCCGATTACCGTGGGTGAAGTAATTACTGTTCTGCCATTCGGGAACGATCCTGCAGTGGTAAAATTGAGTGGCGATGAAATCAAGCAGATTTTAGAGTATAGTGTTCGATTGGCTCCAGAGGAAAGCGGCGGATTTTTGCAAGTTGCTGGAATGAAGTTCAGCTACGACAGTACGAAAGAAGCAGGATCCCGGATTGTTTCGATGCAAGTGAAGAATGGTGATGTGTATACGGATATCCAACCTAATCAAACCTATCTTGTAACAACGAATAACTTCACTGCAAAAGGCGGAGATGGTTATGATGTATTTGCGAATGCATATGCAGAAGGTCGTGTACAAGATTTAGGCGAGATTGATTGGGAACAATTCCGAGATTATATGGTAGAAGATTTAAATGGTGTTGTTGACCCTGTAATAGAGGGACGAATTACCGATTTGTTAGGTGAGAAGCCAGAGCCGGTAAATCCGGCTGAACCAGAAGAACCGCAACTAGATGATGAAGATTCAAAAGGTGATGACAGCGCAGATCCAAATGGTGACGGAGATAACAAGGACGACCAACCGCAACAGCCACAAGAAGAGCCGAAAGATGATGATAAAGGCAATAACACAAAAGACGACAATAAAGATCATCAAGATAACACTGGCACCACACCTCCTCCGAGTGCCGGAAACAATGGCGGAAATAACTCGAACAATGGTTCAGATGGTAACATTGTCAAAGTGGCCGATGACAATGACAATGTTGTGAAAGGTAAGCAGCTTCCAAACACGGCAACAAATATGTTTACGTATATGCTGACAGGAGCTGTATTGTTAGCTGCAGGTGCAGTTTTGTATCTTTTCAAACGAAAGAAAGCAAAAGCTTAAATAAAAGAAGGATGCTGCAGCAGCATCCTTCTTTTATTCATTCCGTGATAGAAGTTTCCGGTTCTATTTCGCTTACCTTATTCACTAGTGACTCTTCCGTCATTGTAAAGCCTTCAATGACAGTATCTTCTTCCACTTCGATCATAATGCAGCGTTTATTGTTGAAGACAACTTGCCGTACATAACGCAAATCTTCTGGGCTGATGGCGATATTGGCGACTTTTGTTTTAATTTTAATCGATTTAGAGTTGTACTTAGGTATAACACTTGTTGCTTTCATTTCATATTTTTCATCATCGATTACCTTCTGATAAGCAGTCTCGACCTTTTCCGGCGTGACGTTTTCTATACCGCTAAGCGTCAAGACGCGCTGGACATCGTTCCGATCAAGCTTTGGTGCTTCATCCTCTTCGTTTTCTTCTACCACACGATTAATCTCTTCGTACACATTGGCTAGTGCTGATGTACTCAGCTGGTCTCCAGTAATGTCTTTGACGATTTCTTCGAAAACACTTTTATCATCTCTTGCAGTCATGATTTCTTCTGCGGTCAGAACATCTTCAATGAAAGCTGTGTCTGGCTCGTATGCTTTTGCGGTAGAGTACAGCACATGGTTTACGTCTGCTGCGCTATCATTAAAGCAAGGGAAGAGAAAGCCGGAAAGTGGTGCCTGTAAGTTGATCACGGGATTGACTGTGACATTGTACTTAAATTCACGTTCTACATAATCAAATTCCAATTCTTTTTTTGGTTCCTGTGTTTTGTTGATACTGCACAACAGGAAGGAGTGGGAATACATAGTGTCATTCGCGCTTTCTTCTGCTTCTGCATTTGGACGTTTCTGTGCTTTTAAGTACTCCGCTTTAATAAATGAGATGACAACATCATGCTCATACTGCCTGTCCTGCAGCATCTTAGCGACAAGAGTGAGCATGTCATTTGTCCACTCCTCCACATCGTTGGTAAGCAACCCACGGTGCAAAATCAATTGACTGCTGTCTTCCGCATCTCGTTTGAATTTCAGTTCAAATAACTTCTCATCGAGATTCCCAGCCAGCACTTTTTTAAAATTCCCGAGAAAGAGTTCTTGCTGGTCTTCATCTAACATCCCAAATGGCATACTTTCGTGATGATAGATATCACTGGATTCTTTCATAATATATACGTTAAAAATATCCGAGATTCGGAGTTTATCGTTGCCTTTTTTGAATTGTCTTCGGATTGTTGCGATATCTTTTTTATTCATATAGATTCCCGTTCCTTATTCATAGAATGAAAAGCATGTTCATTTATTTTAACACAGACAGGAGCTGCGAAACGGCACTTTTACTGTTAGGTTTTGCAGATAAGATTTTGACTGTTTATGTTAAAATTTGGAGATGGGACAGAATGTGGAGGGATGGGTTTTAATTTTCTGTAGAGAACCACGAAGATTATGATACATACCAGACGATTACAGAGGAATTCAAAGAGAAACTAGCAGCTTATGAGCAGGTGCTTCAGACAGCGTATAAATTGATAGTTAAGCCAAAAGCGTTCGTATGGACTACTCCAGAGCTTGCAACTTCTGTCTACTCTAATGTTCCCATTCCGGCATTCACGAACAAGGATATCATCTATATGACACCGGATCTGTCAGCGTGGAAATCTTTGTTTATGGAACAATTGGAAGAACGTGATTATCCAGAAATTAAAGCTTTTTATGAAACAATCTCTAATAACCAAGTACTAGCCATAGCAGGTTATGAGATGACGCATTATTCAGATCTATTTTTAGATGAATTTGACGATGATCGTAACGATGGCATTTGGTTCGAAGAGGGCATGTGTGATTACTTATCTCGGAAGCATTTATTAGGAAAACAAGAGTTTGAAGAGATTGCAGATACTGGCGCAGCGGCTATGCGGTTAAATACCTGGTAGAGAATAAGTTCAATAATGACGCATTGCGTGTGTTTGAGGAATATCACAATTGGAACGCAACAGGTCGCAATGTTTCCTTATTAGAAAATTTCGGTTTGGAGAAACTGTTTGATTGATTGCGGAGAAGCCAGGAGTGAATTAAGCTTTTGGCTTTTGGTCGTATGTTCCTGTTCAATGATTCGTTAATTCGTGTATAAGTTAATGTTGGCAGGTAATCTCAGACTAATCTGTCTAGTTTGTGCAATTCGTAAACCGTTCTGTTAAGCTGAAAACAGAAAGCCACTTTTGCTTGTATAAGAGGAGGACTACAGAATGAAGAAGATTATCAATCGACCAGAGGATGTTGTCCTGGAAATGTGTCATGGGATGGTTCTTGCACATCCCGAGCTTGAATTACTGAAAAAGTATAAAGTGATCAAACGGAAACAAACGCAAGCTGATAAGGTAACCCTAATCAGCGGGGGCGGCAGCGGTCATGAGCCGGCGCATGCTGGTTTTGTCGGAGAAGGTATGCTGGATGCTGCTGTGTGTGGGGATATGTTTGCTTCGCCTTCTCAGATTCAAGTCTATCAAGCGATCAAAGAGACGGCAGGTAAGAACGGCACACTGCTAATTATCAAGAATTACAGTGGCGATATTATGAACTTTAAAAACGCAGCACATCTTGCCAAAGAAGATGGGTTAGAAGTAGATTATGTAAAAGTGGATGACGATATAGCGGTGGAAGATAGCTTGTATACAGTCGGACGGCGTGGGGTAGCTGGTGTTGTACTGGTACATAAAATCGCTGGTGCAGCTGCAGCAGAGGGACGCAATTTACAGCAAGTGAAAGCAGCAGCGGATAAAGCGGCTTCCCGCTCCCGCAGCATTGGCGTTGCTTTAACTTCTTGTACGTTACCAGGAGGAGAAGCGACTTTCCAGCTAGCTGAGGATGAGATGGAATATGGTGTCGGAATTCATGGAGAACCTGGGATTCGACGTGAAAAAGTACTAGCAGCAGATGAACTGGCCAAACGAATGGTAGATGATTTGCTGAAAGAAGGCGAGCCGGAAGAAGATATCGCATTGTTAATTAACGGCTTTGGCGGAACGCCGCTTCAAGAGCTGTATTTGTTTAATCAATCAGTCAGTCGGGAGCTTGCCAAGCGAAATATCCGTGTGAATCGAACTTTCGTCGGCAACTACATGACAAGCATCGACATGGCTGGTGTGTCGGTTACGATGATGTCCTTGGACGAGGAACTGCGCACCCTACTATCCAATCCATCTGATACGCCTGCACTTAAAATAGACGGACCAGTTGATCAGCCGGCGTTTACTGAACTAGCAGAGGAAGATGGAGAGACGGAAGCATTCTTTACAGTGGAAACACCTAGTGATTATGCAAATGTAGCAAATGAAACAATCACATTGGAAAACATCATCTATTTAGTAGATAAGATGAGTGAGATTATTATTGAGAATGAGGCAGCATTCAATAAGTTGGATACGTATGCGGGGGATGGTGATTTCGGCAATAGTGTTGCGAAGGGCTTCCGCCAACTTAAACGAGAATGGAAACAAATAAATGCGCAGGATAATCTCACTATTGAGCGTTTCCTCAATGCCTCTTCCATGGTGATTATGGAGCATTGCGGCGGCGCATCGGGCCCGATATGGGGAGGTGCCTTTCGTGCGGCTGGTAAAGCAGCTGGACAGAAGAAGGAGCTTTCCGTAGTGGAGTTTGCAGACATGCTGCAGCGTGTGGTTGCGGGTATTCAGGATATTGGTGAACGCTCGTTTGGCCGGGGAGCGGATATTGGAGATAAGACACTTATTGATGCGCTTGTTCCTTGTGCAAACAGCTGGCAGCAAAGTGCAGCGAATGGAAATGACGCCAAGACTGCCTTCAAAAATGCTGCAGAAGCAGCAGTAGATGGAGCAGAAAAAACAAAGGATATTGTGGCGCGCATGGGACGCGCGGGCACGGTTGGTGAGCGTAGTCTTGGCTATCCGGATGCTGGTGCGCATGCCTTGGGTGTTATATTTACCAAATTGGCAAGCAGCTTGAAATAAGATAAACAAACTAATTTAAAAGGAGTGGGCTGACCCACTCCTTATCTATTATGAGATATTACTAGTATACAATTATCAAGTTATTGGCATTCTTAACGTCCGACTGTCCAGCCACCGTCAACCTTAATTTCTGCGCCCTGCATATAATCGGACTCATCAGATGCTAAGAAAGCTGCTACTGAGGCAATTTCCTCTGGTTTTCCGGCCCTTTCCGCAGGAATATCTTTTAATCTCTCATCTTGAATTCCCTCGGTCATAGGTGTATCAACGAAACCTGGTGCAATTAAGTTTGCTTTGACTCCTTTGTTTCCATAATCATAAACCAATTGTTTCGTAAATCCATTTATAGCAAATTTGCTTGTAACGTAAGTATTACCTCCTGCTCCAGCAACAAATGAAGATTGCGATCCGATGTTTATAATATTTCCTTTACCTTTTTCTAAAAATATCGGTAATACGGCTTTTGCAGCAAGATATGGCCCCTTCACGTTAATTTCCATTAACTTATCGAATGTTTCTTCGTCCGTTTCCAATACATTTTTATAGCCGTCATGGATACCAGCTCCGTTATACAGTATATCAATCGTGCCATATGCTTCTAGCGTTTTATTAACGCCTTCTTCAATAGAACCCTGATCTGTTACGTCTATTTTTATAAATGTAGCTTCCCCATTATTCTGTTTAATATCGTTAACAATTTGATTCCCTTGATCATCATTTAAACCGCTAACAATCACTTTAGCCCCTTCTTTAGAAAATAATTTAGATGTAGCTTCTCCAATCCCTGAAGTACCACCTATAATCAATGCAACTTTACCATCTAGTTTTCCCATTATTTATTTACTCCCTTATTATTATTCTATATACCCATTTCCTTCCTCTTGTTTCACAAAATCAAACACACTTTGCTTATATTCAATAACATTTAGCAGGATGATGGAATGCCATTCTTTATTAGCGTATTCTACACAAAATCTGCATAGGAGTGCTATCTCCTAATCTTTTCAACTATTCCATAGAAAGCACCTTTTGTGAAAGTAGTCTCAAGGTGGCAAGAGTATCACTCCATTTATCTTTGTGAAATAAATTTAAAAATCGTTTTGGTGTAGCCGAACTAAATAAAAAAAGTTGTTCTCAAAAGCAGCAATAATTGTTATATTTTGGTTAGTTGGTGAAGGGAGAGATAAGTTTGATAGAAGGATTATATGAAGCTCATTTGCCGGTAAGCAATTTGAATAAGTCTATTGCATTTTATGAAGGATTAGGACTAGAGCTGTCTCATATTCATGAAGATCGTTTAGCATTTTTCTGGATAAAGAAAAACCATAGCTGGCTTGGGCTTTGGGAATCAGATAAAGCCGAGCTTGCTTACCATCCATCAATCAGACACGTAGCATTTCAAGTTAGCTTGGAGAACTTAAAAGGTGCCTCGCAATGGTTAAAGATAAGGGGATACCAGCCAAGAGAAGCTTTTGGTTTTGGGCCTCATGAAGCCTTTGTCATGGCACATGATGACATGGCACATGCCAAGATTCATTTTAATGATCTAGATGGGAACAGCCTAGAGCTTATTACAAAAATAGAAAACCCGAATAAGATAACCGGCCGGATGTATTTAAGCGAATGGGAGAAGAAGAACCAATCAAACGGATGACTAAGAGAGGAGCCAGAAGATGACGAATCATTTCCTTAAAGTATTAGCCATCGATCACCCCATCATTCAGGCACCAATGGCAGGGGGCACTACGACAACAGAATTAGTTACGGCTGTGTCTGAAGCGGGCGGATTAGGGATGATTGGGGCAGGGTACTTAAATGCAGAAAGCACACGACAGCAGATTCAAGACGTGAAGAAAAAGACAAATAAATCTTTTGGTATTAATCTGTTCGTTCCGCAGTCTTATCAGATAGACGAGGAGAAGATTAGGAAATCAGAGGAAGCGATGCATTCTTTCCGGAGATCGAGCAAGGTTCGTGTATTCAAATCTTATGAGCAAACAAAAAAGGATTTCCATGACCAAGTCGCTGTCATTATAGAGGAAAAGGTAGCGGTATGTTCGTTCACTTTCGGCATTCCTTCTGATAGAATAATCCAATCTCTCAAGCTAGCAGGTATTTATACAATCGGCACAGCAACTACGGTGTCTGAAGCTTTAGCCGTTGAAGCAGCGGGAATGGATGCTGTCGTGATGCAGGGCAGTGAAGCAGGCGGCCACCGCGGCAATTTCTTAGCAGGAGTAGAGCAAAGTATGATTGGGCTGATGGCGCTAATTCCCCAAACTGTCGATCAAGTAAGTATACCTGTCATCGCTGCAGGCGGCATTATGGATCGGCGCGGAATACAGGCTGCCAAATGTCTTGGTGCACAAGCAGCACAGCTTGGCACAGCATTTTTAACTTGTAAAGAAAGCGGTGCAAATGACTTGCATAAGCAAGCCATTCTCGAAAAGCATCAAGAAGACAAGACAACCTTAACAAGCGCTTTTTCTGGCAAGGAAGCCAGGGGAATTGAAAATAACTTTATTCGTGACATGCGTAAAGTGGAGACAGAACTACCTGCCTTTCCTATACAAAATACATTAACCAAATCGATTCGTTCCGCCGCCGCACAAAAACATGATAGAGAAGCTATGAGCTTGTGGTGCGGACAAAACCCAAATGCTGCAATGCCTATCACTGTGCAGGAACTGATGCATAAACTAGTTGACGAAGCATAAAAAAAACAACAGGATAATAGGTGATAGTCTTGGAAAAATGGTTAGAATGGGCAAGAAGAATGCAAGCAATCTCCCAAGCAGGACTGCATTTTTCAAAGGATGTTTTTGACAAAGAAAGATACACAGAGCTTCAGCAGCTTAGTTCAGAGATTATTGCCGCTTATACAGGGGAAACGGCAGAGCATATTGGAAAGATGCTGGCAGCAGAAGAAGGATATCCTACGCCGAAACTAGATGTGCGGGGGATTGTATTTAGGGATGATAAACTGCTGTTCGTGAAAGAGAAGATGGACAATCGCTGGTCTCTGCCAGGTGGGTTTTGTGAAATAGGTTTATCAGCTGGAGAGAATGTCGTAAAAGAGATAAAAGAAGAGTCTGGATTTGATGTGAAACCTGTGAAGCTGCTGGCAGTTTTGGATTCTGATAAGCACACCGACAAACCACAGCTGTTTCATTATTACAAAGTTTTTCTTCAATGCGAGATTGTTGGCGGCGGAGCACAAAAGGGTGTGGAGACGAGTGAGATTGGTTTCTTCGGAGAATCAGCGCTGCCGCCATTATCGTTGAAGCGGAATACAGAAGCACAAATCCAGATGCTATTTACCTTTCTTCATAATCAAAGTAAAGCTAGTGTTTTTGACTGATTAGAAGTGTACCAACTTGCTAGTTAAGAAACAGTAATTTAAATTGAAGGGGAGCGTTTCTTTACAAGATTATTGTAATAGGTGCAACAGCACAAGCGGAAGCAATGTAATGAAATGCTGGAGGGTTTACATGAATTAATAGTGGAAGCATGGATCTTCAGCTGCCATGGCTAATGCCGATGTTGTTTCCTATGTAATATCAGCGGTCATTGATTGAAAACGACATTCGGATTAATAACGTTTATCCAACAACCGTAGAAGTCACGTGGCAAATGCGGAGATCAAGGGCTTCAACTGAGTACCTGTTGGCGTATCCAAAGCATACATAAGCGTATAGCAGTCGCTCAAGCAGGGTGAAATTTCACAGATTACTAAGTAGATAGACGAAAAGCAGCCTGCCAAAACAGGCTGCTTTTATCATAATGTAATCCTCACTTTTTCTTCCTCACCAACAGGATAAAAGCAGGCAACTTCCTGTCCGGGTACGCCTCGTTCTTCCGGCACAGGTATATTTGTCTTGCAAAATTCTGTCGCTTTCGGACAGCGTGTATGAAACACGCAGCCGGATGGCGGATTGGCTGGGGAAGGAAGCTCGCCTTTTAGCACAATCCGTTCGCGCGTTCGTTCCTTGTCTGGATCAGGCAATGGTACAGCTGATAGCAGTGCATTCGTATATGGGTGCTGGGCGTGTGCCTGGAATGTTTCCCGATTAGATTTTTCCATCACTTTTCCGAGATACATAACTGCAACTCGATCGGCGATGTGATTGATGACTGATAAATCATGCGCGATAAATACATAAGTCAGATTTAGTTTCTTCTGCAAATCCTGAAATAGATTGATTACTTGAGCTTGAACGGAAACATCTAATGCGCTGACTGGTTCATCGCATACAATTAACTTTGGTTCAAGCGCTATAGCACGTGCTATTCCAATGCGCTGGCGCTGACCACCTGAAAATTCATGCGGCAGCCGATTATAATGCATATCTGGATTTAATCCAACAAGCTCCATCAGTTCTTTGACACGAGATTCTAGATTCTTCGTTTGTTTATATGCCTTCAGCGGAGCGGCTATGCTATCGCTCACTTTCATCCGCGGATTCAAGCTTGTATAGGGATCCTGAAAGACCATTTGCATATTGCGGCGCAACTCGTAAATTTCCTTGGCGGATGCGTCGGTATATGCCTCTCCGTTGAAAAGGATGTCGCCGGAAGTAGGCTTTTGCAACCCAACAATGCTTCTGGCTAAAGTGCTTTTCCCACAGCCTGACTCTCCGACGATTCCCAATACTTCTCCTTTGTTTACGGCCAAATCAATCCCATTCAACGCTTTCACTTTGCCTGTCTTCTTCTGGAATGTGCCATTTTTGATAGGGAAATGTACGTGCAAATCTTTAATTTCCAATAACGCGGTCATGACAGCAGCACTCCTTTCTTTTCTTTCTCGAATTCCGGCTGGCTGAGTACGCAAGCGGCCAAGTGTCCCGGGCCGCGTTCACCAAGCGGCGGATTTTCTTGGAGGCATGCGTCTCTAGCAAATGGACAGCGCGGATGAAAATTGCAGCCTTGTGGCGGGTCAATAAGATTTGGCGGCTGTCCTTCGATGTGCAGCAGTCTTTCCGAAGCACCAGCATCAAGTCTTGGGATGGAACGTAACAAAGACCACGTATAAGGCATCGCCGTCTTATAAAAAATATCTGCTGTACTAGCGGATTCAACAATTTTGCCGGCATACATGACGAGGATGCGATCAGCCAGATTGGCTACCACGCCAAGGTCATGGGTAATCATAATGATCGCTGTTCCGTATTTTTGCTGGATGGATTTTAACAGCTCAATAATCTGTGCCTGAATCGTTACATCCAAGGCTGTTGTCGGCTCATCGGCAATGAGCAGCTTTGGTCTGGCTGCCAATGCAATGGCGATGAGCACGCGCTGCCGCATCCCGCCGGAAAACTGATGCGGATAGCTTTGCATCCGGCGTTCTGGGTCGGGAATCCCTACGTCTGTGAGCAATTCAATTGCTTTTTGCTGAGCTTCTTTTTTAGATAGCTTCTGATGCGTTTGAATGGCTTCAATAAGCTGTTTTCCAATCTTGAAAACAGGGTTTAAACTCGACATTGGATCTTGAAAGATCATTGCAATCTCATTCCCGCGCATACTGCGCAGACGGCGTTTGTTCATTGTTAAAATGTTTTCCCCTTGGAAAAGTATTTCTCCTTTTGGGTAGGTTGCCGGCGGTTCGGGATTTAGCTTAGTCAGCGAGTGAGCAAGGACGCTTTTTCCGCTGCCAGATTCGCCGACGATACCAATTGTTTGACCAGCTTCAAGCCGGAAGGAGACACCATCAACTGCTTTGACGAGGCCAGCTGGTGTTTCCAAATGTACATGCAAATCATTAACTTCTAGCATCGTAATTCCCCCTTAAGCAGCTGGTGCTGTTTGTTTCGGTTTGCGTTTTTTCTTTTTTCTCTTCATGCTGTGTGGATCGAAAGCGTCTCGAAGTCCATCACCGAGTATATTCAATGACAATACCGTAATGACAATTGCAACACCTGGGAAGATTGAAAACCAAGGCGCAATGGTAATATAAATTTGCGACTCTTGCAGCATGTTTCCCCATGTTGGTGTGGAAGGATTAACTCCGACACCAAGAAAGCTGAGCGCAGCTTCCGCCAATATTGCTTTAGCAAAGATGAAGGTACTTTGCACAATAATCGGTGAAAGTACATTTGGCAAAACATATCGAAAAAGGATGACAAAGTTATTTGTTCCGGTCGTTTTGGCTGCTTCTATATATTGCGCATTATTGATTTGCAATACGGCTGAACGGACTACACGTGACATGACTGGGAAAAAGGCGATAGTCAATGCGATGACGATATTCGTAATACTTCCGCCAAGTGCTGCAACTAGCGCTAACGCCAGCAATAGGGCAGGGAAGGCAAGAAATCCATCTACAATACGCATGAGGATAAAATCCGTTTTACGGAAATAGCCTGATATAAGTCCAATCAATGTACCGACCACGGTAGCGACAATCGCTACAATGACGCCGACAGCAAGTGAAACGCGGGCAGCGACGACAACCCGTGCAAAGATATCGCGTCCAAAATCATCCGTACCAAACCAGTGAGCGGCAGATGGTGACAGCAGTCGCTGTTCTGCATCAATGGCGGTAGGGGAGAGTGGCAGCCATAAGTTTGCTGTAATTGTCCCTAATGCTATTAATAAGAAAATAGCTAAAGCAATTAGATTCCTTTTTTTTGACATCATCGGTTATGTACCTCCTTATTCGTCATAACGGATTCTTGGATCTAAAAATGCATATAGCAGATCGACAATTAAGTTAACCAATACATAGATTGCAGCGATAAACAACACCACACCTTGAATCACTGGATAATCGCGGCGATGGATGGAGTCGATCAGCAGCTGTCCAATTCCGGGTATCGTGAAGAGTGTCTCAATAATAACTGTTCCGCCAAGCAAACCGGCAACGGTGGCACCGAGTACAGTTGTTGTTGGGATTAAGGCATTGGCAAAGACATGTTTCATTAACACATCGCGTTCACGAACACCCTTTGCTCGGGCAGTCTTCGTATAATCCTGGTTAACAGAATCAAGCATGCTGTCACGAAGCATACGAGCGATGATGCCGATTTCTAGTATGGCTAACACAAATGCTGGCAGCAGTAAATGGTAAAGCCAGGATCCAAATCCTTCTGCAATTGGCATATAGCCAGCTACTGGGAAAATCGGAATTGATACACCGAGGCCAAGTACAAGTAAGATAGCTAGCCAAAATTCAGGCACCGACACACCTAGAAGCGATGCAGATGTGAATAAAGGATCTAAAATGGTTTTTCGTAAAGAAACGATCAAAATGGCTAATGGTATGGAGATAACCAAGATGAAAAGAAGTGACAAGATCATCAAGCTGAAAGTTGGACCAAAATTGGAGAAGATCAATTCCGTTACCGGCTGTGCAGAAAAGACACTCGTACCGAGATCACCTGTAACGACTTGTTTCAGCCAATCAAAAAATTGAATATACCATGGATCATTTAACCCGAGCTGCTCTTCAAGTTGTGCTACCGCTTCAGGGGATGCATCTTCTCCAAGAATAATGTGTGCAGGATTTCCAGGTGTTAGGTGAACAAGTAAGAAAACGATAATGCTCACAACAAACATAACCGGAATAACAGATAAGCATCTGCGAATCGTATAACCGAGCACGCTTCCACACTCCTTTTAATAAAAATAGAAGAGAATCGCCTGCATGTAACGCAGGCGATTCTCTGCAGGCATTACTTCGTTTTCCAAGTATTCCAGAAGCGAGGCCCATACCACTCGTCAAAGCCCTGCAAATCTGTCGTGCGGGCGTCCAAAGCAGAAATATTCGTCACTTTTTCAAACGGAAGTTCTTCATAAAGCGTTTTGTTGAGCTCAGCTAAAATCTGCTGCTGCTCACCCTCATCTGCTGTTCCCCACTGTGCGAGAAGTTCTTGCCAGCGATCACTGTGATACCAGCCGCTGCTGTTGTTTTCGCGGCTTACCATACCAGCTTGGTTCGGGGAGAAGAATGGCGACCAGCCAACAACGACCATATCCCAATTCTTCGCATCGCCCCATTTTTCCAAGTACGTTGCCCATTCATACGATTCCAGCTCTACCGTAAATCCAACGGCTTCCAGCTGTTGCTCAGCAATCTCAGCAATCTTCGCATAATCTGCGTTGTCATTAGAGAAGATAATCTTCACTGGCTGGCCGTCATAGGAGCTTTCTTCTAGCAGTTTTTTCGCTTCTTCTTCGTCGAAGGCAGCAAAGTTATCAATATTTTCATCTGAATAAAGTGCGGTTTGATCTGGTGTGAATAATGCACCGTCCAGTTCATAAAAATCATCGTTCCCGTAAGTTGCTTTTGCCATTGCTTCTTTATCTAAAGCAGCGTGGAGCGCTTGACGGACTTTTAAGTCATCAAATGGTGCTTCTGACTTATCCGGTGTGATGACGGAATAACCATTACTTGATGTAACAGCTTCCACATTCGGTGTAGAAGTGACTACTTCATACAAATCAAGCGGGATGGATTGCACATAATCATACAAATCTGTTTTCAAACCATTGAGCATAACTTGCGGATCTTTCACTACTTTGAAGTGGATGGAATCCAGGTAAGCTGTTTTCTTACCTGTTAAACCGCCCCAATCTTCTTCGTCACGTGATTTGTAGTCTGCAAACTTCGAGAGAACAATCTCATTTCCGCTTTTCCAAGACTCGAATTGGAATGGTCCAGTACCTATAAATTGTTCATTTGTCAGCGGCTGCTCACCTGCTGCTTCGGCAACATCAGATGGGATGATAATTGCTGAAGCTTTTGGTGCGGCTAGGTCTGTCAGTAAAGAGGTATACACGTCTTTTAGCGTAATAACTAACGTTTTATCGTCTGTTGCTTCAATAGAATTGATGTGGCTAGACGCAATTTTTCCCACAGAAGATACCTTTGTCCAGCGATCAAGTGATGCTTTCGCGTCATTTGCAGTAACATCTTGGCCGTTATGGAACTTGAGGCCATCACGAAGTGTAATCGTGTAGGTTTTCTTGTCATCACTTACTGTATAATCTTCCGCTAGCAACGGACGAGCCTGATATTCTTTATCTAAGGCGAATAATCCTTCATATATATGCCAGCCGATTTTCCGTGTAGCACTTTCACCAGAATACATCCAGTCCAAAGTGTCAGGTTCTGAGCCCATGGCAACGTTTAAGTCGCCGCCTTCGACAGGTTCCCCGCTGCCGCCAGCCGAACTGCTGCTGGAATTGTTAGAGCAGCCGAACAGCGCGATGGCTCCTAATAATCCGAATAAAATAAGTGCGAGTTTCTTCAAGTTAATTCCTCCTTAGCTTCCTAATAACGAGAATACAATTTTTGTAAATGCCTTTTCTGTAATGAGCAGTGCGCGTTCATCAATGTCAAACTTCGGATGATGATGCGGGAAGTGCGTGCTAGTATCTTCATTGCGAGAGCCAACTTTGAAAAAGCTGCCCGGCTTTTCTTGTAAGTAATAAGCAAAATCCTCTGCACCCATGCCTGTTTCAAACGGTATAACTTGTTCCTCCCCGAACTCTTCCGTAAATAGCTGCTTTAGCAAAGCGGTTTCTTCTGGGTGGTTGTAAAGAGCAGGATAACCATTCAAGTAATCAATAGAATACGTTGCGCCAAAACCGCTCGTAATTCCGGCAACAATTGCTTCAATTTGCTCTTGTACTTGCTGACGGATAGCTGCATTGAATGTACGGACAGTACCCTCAATTGTTGCGGTATCTGGGATTACGTTGAACGCTTGACCGGACTGGAAAACCCCAAGTGTGACGACTGCAGATTCCAGCGGGCTGACTCGTCGGCTGACAATTTTTTGTAGGGCGCTGACGATATCACTGCCAATGACGATGGGATCAACCGTTTCTTGTGGCGCTGCGCCATGACCGCCTTTTCCTTGAATGGTAATTGCAAATTTATCGACAGCAGCCATCTTGAAGCCTTCGCCAACATTAACTTTTCCTACCGGGGAAGCAGAATTGAGGTGAGCGCCATACACATAGTCGACACCTTCAAGTGCACCATCTTCAATCATCGCTTTTGCCCCGCCTGGCGGCACTTCTTCAGCTGGCTGGAATAAAAATACTACTTTCCCCTTAAGGCTGTTTCTTTGATTAATAAGTGCTTTAGCGGTTCCGAGGAGCGCAGCGGTATGTCCATCATGTCCGCAAGCATGCATAACACCGTTTGCTTTGGAACGATAAGGGACATCTTTTTCGTCTTCAATCGGCAGCGCATCAAAATCTGCTCGCAAGGCGATTGTCGGTCCCTCTGTTTTTCCTGTCAGCGTGGCAACAATTCCATATCCGCCAACATTTGTCTTTATTTCTTCGTAGCCGAAACTTCGGAGTTTGTCAGCAATAAACCGGGCGGTTTCGGTTTCTTGAAAACTTAATTCCGGATGCTGATGGAGGTATCGTCGCCATTCAACAACCTCCGTAAAATCGTTTTCTAAGTCGATATGTACATCAGCTAGGTTTTTTGTGTGCATTTCCATTCTTTACCTCCTATAAAAATCTTGATATATCCAATCAAAATAATCGGGATTGTTCGCAAAAAAAATCCTCTTCAGAAAGAAGAGGGGGGATGATGCCGCAATTCCGCTCTTCTTATCTTCAGTGTATGTCACACTTGGAATTAGCACAGTGCTGGTGTTTACAGCCTGCTGCTTTGGTTTCGACGGGCCATTCCCTCCACCAATCTTGATAAGAAATATCATTTGTAAGAAACAGAATAGACGGAAAACGATAGATTGTCAATCCTCTTTTCATACTTACTTAGGAAATTGCCAGATGATGCTAAAAATATCAATAAAGAAAAGTTTATTTGGCAGAAAATTTCTAAAAATATATTGACTGCTATTTTTTGTATGTTAGAATAACTTTAATATTAAAAATTAAATATTTTTTCTTATCAAGAGAGACGGAGGGAATTGGCCCTGTGATGTCTCAGCAACCAGTCGAAGAGACACGGTGCTAAATCCAAAAGGTATCTGCCTTAAAGATAAGAAGCTGATTCGGTTATTACTGAACCTTCTTCCTTTTGGGAGAAGGTTCTTTTTTTGATTAGAAGGGTGAGAAGCAAGATGAAAAACAACTTGGAAACCGCATTCGTACAATTAGGAAATCGCAGCGACATGACAACAGGAGCAGTAAATCCGCCATTGTATTTATCAACTGCTTATGCACATCCGGGTATTGGCGAATCAACAGGTTATGACTATACACGTACGAAGAATCCAACTAGAACGGTACTTGAAGAAGGGTTTGCTGAGCTGGAGAAAGGTGATTGTGCCTTTGCATGCAGTTCAGGAATGGCAGCCATTCAATTGGTTTTATCATTATTTCGCAGTGGCGATGAACTTCTTGTTCCGGAAGATATATACGGCGGCACATACCGGCTGTTTGATTTCTATGAAGAAGCATACGACATAAAGCCGATATATACTCCTTTTCGGACGGTGGAAGAGACAGCAGCTGCAATTACAGCGAATACGAAAGCTATTTTCCTTGAAACACCCACAAATCCGCTTATGCAGGAATTTTCAATCGCGGCTTACAGCGAATTAGCTAAGACCTATAACCTGCTGCTGATTGTCGACAACACATTCCTAACGCCTTATTTACAGCAGCCAATTGCAGACGGGGCAGACATTGTTATTCATAGTGCAACCAAGTACATTGGCGGCCATAATGATGTACTCGCTGGGTTGGTTGTCAGCAAAGGAACAGAAATATCCAATCGTTTGGCGGTGCTCCATAATGGTGCAGGTGCCGTACTAGCTCCGCTTGATGCCTGGCTGCTCATTCGAGGTTTGAAGACACTGCCGCTACGAATGCGTCAGCATCAATCCAATGCAGAGCAAATCGCTGCTTATCTCGAAGAAGAGCCAAAAGTGAAGGATGTGCTGTACGCAGGAAAAGGCGGGATGCTTTCCTTCCGTGTCCAGGACAGCAGCTGGATTGATCCGTTTCTCCGCAGCTTAAACGTGATTACATTTGCGGAGAGCCTTGGCGGGGTTGAAAGCTTTATCACTTATCCAACAACACAGACGCATGCTGACATACCTGTTGAAGAGAGAGAAGCCAGAGGGATTTGTAATCGGCTGCTTCGTTTCTCAGTCGGCATTGAAGATGCGGAAGATTTGATTGCAGATCTGCAGCAGGCTTTTGCTAATTTGGATTAGGAGGTCATCTTATGTATAAACAGCAAACAGAAACAACATGTATCCGCGGAACACATAGAGAACAGCGCACGGGTGCGGTGAATGTGCCAATCTATTTATCTTCTACTTTTCATCAGGAAAGCTTTGACGGCTTTGGTCCATTTGATTACAGTCGCTCTGGTAACCCGACTCGGGAAGCATTGGAACAAAAAGCAGCCGAGCTGGAAGGCGGCACGCGCGCCTTAGCATTTTCATCCGGCATGGCAGCTATATCTTCTGCCTTCATGCTTCTGTCTGCAGGGGATCATGTCATTGTGACAGAGGATGTGTACGGGGGAACATACCGGTTTGTAAGTGAAATCCTGCCAAAGTTCCAGATTAGTTACTCTTTCGTTGATTTGACAGATCTGACTGCTGTAAGAGAAGCCATACGTCCGAATACAAAAGTAATCTACCTGGAGACACCTTCTAATCCTTGTTTAAAAGTGACAGATATCCGTGCGATTGTTCAGCTAGCCAGACAGCAGGACTGCTTAACGTTTTTGGACAATACATTTTTGACGCCGCTGTATCAGCAGCCTTTGTCACTGGGAGTAGATGTGGTGCTTCATAGTGCTACAAAGTTTTTGTCTGGTCACAGTGACATCATTGCCGGTCTGGCGATTACAAAAGATGAAGAACTAGGCTCCCGATTGGCATTTATTCAAAACACTTTTGGAGCCATACTCGGTGCCCAGGATAGCTATTTACTGCTGCAAGGCATGAAGACGCTAGGAGCAAGATTACATCAAGCGTCAAACACAGCTGAGCGAGTTGCAGGTTTCCTGTTTGAACATTCGCTTGTGGAAAATGTGTATTATCCTGGCTTGCCCAATCATCAGGGACATGACATACATACAGGGCAAGCCAGTGGAAATGGTGCAGTATTATCCTTTGTGCTGCCGAGCAGAGAGCATGCAAAGGTATTTGTAGAACAGCTGCAAATTCCAATCTTTGCTGTAAGTCTTGGCGCAGTAGAATCGATTCTATCGTATCCAGCTTCCATGTCACATGCTGCGATGCCGGAAGCAGAGCGGAAGAAACGAGGCATAACAGATGGATTGCTTCGTTTGTCCGTCGGATTGGAGCATGCAAATGATCTGCTGGAAGACCTGCAGCAAGCTTTAGCTGCTGCAGCACAAGTAACAGAAACGATAAAACCATAATGGGAGAGATGAACATGACAACGACAACGAAAACAGCACCATTCAGAGCGGATCACGTAGGGAGCTTACTGCGCCCGGAAAGCCTGCACAAAGCGAGACAGCAGTTTAAGGATGGCGATATCAGCCAGAAAGAACTTCGTACGATTGAAACAACAGAAATTAAGCGTATTGTTGATAAACAAATCGAAGTAGGTCTGGAGCTTGTAACAGACGGGGAATTCCGCAGAAGATTCTGGCACACTGATTTTCTGGAAAATTTGAATGGTATTACTGGGTATATTCCGGACACAGGATATCTATTCAAAGGTGAGGAAACAGAACGCTACAATATTAAAAACACAGGAAAAGTCTCCTTTAATCCCAATCATCCATTTGTCGAAGATTATAAGGTTTTCCATGAAATTGTAGACGGTCGTGCAGTTGCAAAGCAGACGATTCCAAGTCCGAACCAGCTTTTCCATGAAGATATCCGTGATCGCAGTGTTTATCCTGATATTGAAGATTTTGCTGTTGATGTGATTCAAGCTTATCGTGACGCAATTCAAGCGTTCTATGATGCCGGTGTCCGTTATTTACAGCTGGATGACGTATATATCGCGGGATTATCTTCACCTGATTTAAAACTAAGTGGAGAACATTCCAGGGAATTTCTAATTGATCTAGCACGCCGGGTCATTAATGGTGTGTTGGAAGGCAAACCAGAAGATTTGGCAGTGACAACTCATCTGTGCCGCGGAAACTATCGCTCTACTTATGCTTTTGGTGGCAGCTATGATCTTATTGCCAAAGATCTGCTGGCGAAGGAAAAAGTAGACGGGTTCTTTTTAGAATACGATGATGAGCGTTCTGGCTCGTTTGAACCGCTTGCTTACATTCCAGAAGGAGGAGCAAGGGTAGTAATAGGAGTTGTAACATCCAAGTTTGGTGAGTTGGAAGATAAAGATTATATCATTAAACGTATTGAAGAGGCAGCAAAATACGTACCGCTAGATCAAATTTGCCTGAGCCCGCAATGCGGCTTTGCTTCCACACATCATGGCAACAAACTAACAGAAGAACAGCAGTGGGATAAGCTGCGCTTTATTGTGGATGTTGCGAATACTGTGTGGGCAGACAAGTAAGGACAAGAAGACCGTCAATTATATTGACGGTCTTCTTGTCCATGAGCTGGGAGATTTGGCGTGTAGAAGAAAACCAGTATAGGATTTATTAACGTTCACATTATGATAAAAATTTCCATGGAAGAAAAGGTACAATTATCCTAGTATAATAGTCGGGTTTTGAGAAAGCGGTTGCGAATTGCGCTTAACGGGAGCTAAAATGAGAATTGTTAAGATTATTTGAACTTTTTAAACTAAGAAGGTGACAATGTGCGGAATTGGGTTTTCTGGGACGACGGTGATCATACGCCAGCCTTTAACATGGCAGCTGATGATATGCTGATGCAATGGCACCGAGAGGGACAGATCGCCCCAGTATTACGTTTTTATGGGTGGAAGCCTGGAGGTTTTTCGATAGGCTATTTTCAAAAGACAAAAAAGCGATTTGATTTGGAAGAAATCCAAAGACGAGGATTTGAATTGGTGCGCCGTCCAACTGGCGGACAGGCTGTCCTGCACCATAACGAACTGACGTATAGCATGATTGTTTCCGAAGATTACCCTGGCATGCCATCGACCATCAAAGAAGCATACAAGGTTTTATCAGAGGGACTGCTGCTTGGTTTTGCGAATCTTGGTATAAAAGCGGAGTTCGCTATACCGGCTGATTCCAAGCCGAAAGGTACAGCGAATTGCTTTGAAGAAGCTTCTTGGTATGAAATCAATGTTGACGGAAGAAAAACGGCCGGCAGTGCACAGACACGACAGAGAGGTGTCATCCTCCAGCATGGATCAATTCCAATTTGGCTTGATCTGGAGGATCTATTGGAATTATTTATCTACCCCAATGAACGAGTGAAAGAACGTACTTACAAAAGTTTCGCCAAAAAGGCAGCTAGTTTGCAGGAATTTATTCCGTCGGATATGACTATCGAAGATATACGGGCTGCATTTTTAGACGGTTTTCAAAAAGGATTGGGTGTAACGTTTGAAAGATTGGAGTTGTCAGCAGACCAACTAGAAGCAATTGAACAGCTAGCGAAGGAAAAATACCAGAATCACGAATTCTTATATGCACGTTAAGGAGGAACGGAAATGGTAAAAAAAACAATGGCAGAGCGGCGGGAAGGCATGCTCCGCAAACCGGAATGGCTGAAGATTGATTTCAATACGAACGAAGATTATATGGATTTAAAGAAAATGATGCGTGAAATGAACTTACATACGGTATGTGAAGAAGCAAAATGTCCGAATATTTATGAATGCTGGTCTGTACGTAAAACAGCGACATTTATGATTCTAGGCTCCATATGTACAAGAGGCTGCCGATTTTGTGCTGTCACATCTGGCAAACCAACAGAGCTTGATTGGGCCGAGCCCGAGCGAGTTGCTGATTCTGTTGCTAAAATGGGACTGCGTCATGCAGTCGTAACAGCTGTTGCACGTGATGATCTGGAAGATGGCGGTTCCGCAGTGTTTGCAGAAACGGTACGTGCAATTCACCGTAAGATGCCGAATACAACGGTTGAAGTATTGCCATCTGATATGAAAGGTACATACGAAAGCATTAAAACTTTAATGGATAGCAAACCGGATATCTTTAACCATAATATTGAAACAGTGCGTCGACTTACGCCGTCCGTTCGTCACCGCGCCACATACGATCGTTCACTTGAATTGCTTGACCGCGTAAAAACAATTGCACCCGATGTGCCGACCAAATCCAGCATCATGCTTGGTTTAGGTGAGACAAAAGAAGAAATCATTCAAGCGATGGATGATTTGCGGGAACACCGTGTGGATATTATGACAATTGGCCAATACTTACAGCCATCTTTCAAGCACTTGAAAGTACAGAAATACTATCATCCAGATGAATTCGCGGAACTAAAGGAAATTGCACTGCAAAAAGGCTTCAGCCATTGCGAAGCAGGCCCTATGGTCCGTTCCTCCTATCACGCAGACGAACAAGTAAATCCAGAAGCGAGACAGCGTCAGTTTGGCGGCTGTGCGCAATAAGACAAAGGAACATGCCTGGTCGGTATGTTCCTTTGCTATTGGTACATACACAATCCCTAAATACAGAGTTGTTAGGGATTACTAAACAAATAATCAAGCTAACTAACAAACTAAATATTCCAATCAGAAGTGAGGAGGGTTCGCTGTGCAGTCGAACCGGGTTGCCATTCTTTTAGTCATTTCTATTATTGCCATCTCTTTTGCAGCTATTTTCGTGAAGTGGTCTGATGCACCAGCCACGATTCTCAGTATGAATCGTATGTACTTGGCCTGCTTTTTTCTTTTGCCAGTTGTTTGGATGAGTAGAAAAGAATTTAAGAAAATTGGCAGCAGAGAAGCATTATTTTTCGTCTTGTCAGGCGCTTGCTTGGCGGCACATTTTGCACTTTGGTTCAGTTCTTTAAAGCTGACAACTGTGGCGAGCTCTACTATTATTCTTTCTCTTCAGCCGATCGTCGCAATGGCTGGAGGATTTTTTTTATATAAAGAGAAAGCATCAAAAACTGTTATCGCGACAATCTGTATTTCCATTGTAGGTGTTGTGATGGTTGGTTGGGGAGACTTTGGTTTGCAATCATCAACGGTTTTGATCGGGGATTTGCTGTCTTTCTGCAGTGTTATTGCTGTCGTTGCGTATTTGCTGATTGGACAGAATAATGTAAAGAAAGTATCACACTGGATCTACAGTTTTTGTGTCTTCTTATCAGCAGCTGTGTGGCTGAATATCTATAATCTTGCAGCAGGCATTCCAATTCGCGGTTATAACTTTGATGAATGGAAAATCTTCATCTTATTGGCTATTTTCCCAACAATAGCACATGTCATCTTTAATCTGCTATTAAACTATGTAAATACTACTGCCATATCCATGAGTGTGCTAGGTGAACCTGTAGGCGCAACGCTTCTTGCCGTTTGGCTGTTAGGTGAAAAATTGACTTTGCTTCAGTTTACAGGCGGGGCGATTGCTTTGATTGGAGTACTGCTGTTTTTGATACGGCAGAATAGTGAGTATGATGTGATGACAGACGAGACAGAGTCGAGAGCTGAATGACGTGATGTAGGTTCAAAGAACTTTATTATGTTTGCTTAAAGAGTCAAACCAAACGGTACTGCTTAAATTACAGTGCCGTTTGGTTTTTTTTTTTTAGTTGCATCATTAATACAGGATACCAGTAATCCCATTTTCTTATAACAATTCCCGCAGACGCCGTATGTCTTTAATAGGCGACAGACCGAATTTTCGGCTGTATTCTCGGCTGAAATGTGATGGACTTTCATACCCTACCTGGAACGCAGCCTCAGCTGCTTCCAGGTTTTCTGTTAAGAGCAATCGGCGTGCTTCCTGCAGACGGAGTTGTTTCTGGTACTGGACGGGGCTCATGCCTGTTATCTCTTTAAAATGGCTATAAAATGATGAAGAGCTCATACTGGCTTCTTTCGCCAATTCATTTACCTTTAGCGGCTGGACAAATTTTCGGTTCAGCATTCCAATCACCTTCGCAATTCGCTGCCCCTGACTACCTGCAAGCGCAAAATGTTTCATGGAATCATTGTAATCATGCTGCAGAACACGGTATATAATTTCTCGCTTAATACTGGTGCCAAGTACTGGTATATCCTGCGGGGTTTCCAGTAGCTTGATGAGCCGCAGCACTGCTTCGATAAGCGAGTTGTCTACCCGATTGATGACTAGACCACGACTTGGGGATTGGTCTTGGGTAATTTGATTTGAGGATTGAAGCACTTCTAAAACTAAATTCATATCAAGCTGTAAACTTACACTTAAATAAGGACTTTCCGGTGAAGCCTTTACTACTTGCCCTGTGATTGGCAGATGAACAGAAGCAGTCAAATAACTGGCCGAATCGTATGTATAGCTTTCATCTCCTAGCATCACCATCTTTGAGCCTTGGGCCACGACACATAGGGAAGGTTCATAAACAGCGTATACAGGATCAGAGATTCGAGAAGCTCGAATAAGCTGTAAGCCAGGTATAGATGTATTATGTGTTCCATCTGCTGTTGCACTTTTCTCTATTGACGCTGCTAGTTCCTTCGTTCTGTGCAATAACAACTCCCCCATTTCCATTAAATGTTTTTTTGCTCTTGTTCTACATATTATAGTTTATTGGAGGATTAGGCAATCATCATGTAGCTTCCGAATACCGCTCTCTATTCGTAACAATTCATAATGAAATTGTGGTCAGAAACTTTGTAGCGGGAGGATGTTTCTGTTACCGGCTCTATTATCATTCAAGTATCATTCTTGATCAGTGAAAGGAGATAGTGTAATGAAAAAAGAACATAGAAATGCTCATCCTTATGTCGGCATGTGGGTAACGGCAGACGGTCATATTCGACATGAGTTACTTCTGAACGGTCGATACGATGAAGCCCGCGGTAACCGCAAAAGCGCCTATCAAGGAAGTTATACGATGAAAGGCGATCATATCGAATATATTGATGATACAGGTTTTACTGCGGACGGAGACTTCATCAACGGGGTACTATACCATGCCGGTATGGTGCTCAAGCGGGAAGAAAACAGGGAAGGGAGCAAGAAATGATGTCATTACTTCGTGGGAAAGTGGTTGTGATTACAGGAGCAAGCAGCGGAATTGGTAAAACAGCAGCGCGGCTTCTTGCAAGTCAAGGGGCTCAACTTGTAATTGGAGCAAGGCGAGTGGAGAGACTAGAGGCACTGGCTTCAGATATTCGGGCAGAAGGTGGTACTGTAGCAGTTCAACAGCTTGACGTGACAGATTTGGAACAGATGCAGGAGTTTCTTAACACAGCACAAAGTCGTTTCGGACGAGTGGACGCTGTTATTAACAATGCTGGTGTGATGCCGCTCTCTCCGCTGGAATCTTTGAAGATTGAAGAATGGAACCGTATGATCGATGTCAATATTCGCGGAGTACTCCATGGAATTGCTGCAGGGCTTCCGATTATGAAAAAACAAGGATTTGGGCATTTCATTAACATAGCATCTATCGGCGCCTATGAAGTGAGTCCTACAGCTGCTGTTTATTGCGCGACTAAATATGCTGTACGCGCCATATCAGAGGGATTACGGCTGGAAACTGCGGGGCAAGGCATCCGCGTGACACTTGTATCGCCAGGAGTAACGGAATCAGAACTAGCGGAAAGCATTACAGACAACGAGGCAAGGGAAGTTATGAAGGAATACCGGCGTATTGCACTGCCAGCGACGGCTATTGCCCGTGCTATCATGTATGCGCTTGAACAGCCAGATATTGTTGATGTAAGCGAACTGGTCGTTAAACCGGTCATTTGAGTAGGCAGGTTATAGTTCGTTTCATTTCGTTCTGAATTCGTAACTATAAACAGCGAAAGTTAGATGCTAAACTGTAACTCCTTCTTTCTCACACTCTAGTGCAAGCAAAAGTCCATAGAAGATGAAAGCAATAGTCAAAAGAGGTTTTCTCCTAAACTGAAAACACCTTTAAGTTTTAAACGGATTGTATTATCCGAAATAAAACTTTGAGGTGTTTTTCTATTGGGACAAGCTAATCTAACAAAAGCAATTGGAAAGACCATGTTAATAGAAAGAACAGTACATAGCTGATCTATAAATGTTGCGTTACATTGTTATACTCATCTATTGCGTGTTATACCCCTTAACTATGTACAATGTACCTATCAAACTTTTCCGACAACGGAAAAAGAGCAGGGGGAGTCAACATGGCGAAAACAGGTACAGATTTAGTCAAACGAGGAATGGCAGAAATGCAAAAGGGTGGCGTCATCATGGATGTCGTAAATGCCGAGCAAGCGAAAATTGCAGAGGAATCTGGTGCAGTAGCAGTTATGGCACTGGAGCGTGTACCTTCTGATATTCGTGCTGCTGGCGGTGTTGCGCGGATGGCGGATCCGACAATTGTAGAAGAAGTATTGAATGCTGTATCTATTCCTGTCATGGCAAAGGCTCGTATCGGGCATATCGTAGAAGCTCGCGTATTAGAATCAATGGGTGTGGATTACATAGATGAAAGTGAAGTGCTTACACCGGCAGACGAACAGTATCATTTGAACAAACGTGATTTCACGGTACCATTCGTATGCGGAAGCCGTGATCTTGGTGAAGCTGCGCGCCGTATTGGGGAAGGTGCTTCTATGCTGCGGACGAAAGGGGAGCCGGGAACAGGCAATATTGTCGAAGCTGTTCGGCACATGCGTATGGTGCAGTCGCAAGTTCGCAAATTGACTTCCATGGACTTGGATGAAGTAATGACATTTGCGAAAGAAATAGGAGCGCCTTACGAAGTATTGCTTCAGATCCGTGAAGCTGGCAAACTTCCTGTTGTAAACTTTGCTGCTGGCGGCGTGGCAACTCCTGCTGATGCGGCTTTGATGATGCAGCTCGGAGCAGATGGTGTCTTTGTCGGATCTGGTATTTTTAAATCTGATAACCCAGCGAAATTCGCTAAAGCAATCGTAGAAGCAACAACACATTACCAAGATTACAAGCTGATTGCTGAACTTTCCAAAGGGCTTGGCACACCGATGAAAGGTATTGATATCGCAAGCTTATCTCCAGAAAACAGAATGCAGGAGCGCGGCTGGTAAAGGAAGGAGATTATATCATGAAAATCGGTGTTTTAGCACTTCAAGGAGCGGTAGCGGAGCATGTGCGAACAGTAAAAGCTGTTGGGGCTGAAGCGGTTCTAGTGAAACGTGTGGAACAGCTAGCTGATTTGGATGGATTGATTTTGCCTGGTGGTGAAAGTACTGCGATGCGCAGACTGATTGATCGGTACAACTTCTTGGAGCCGTTACGCGCTTTTGGGGCTTCGGGCAAACCAATCTTCGGGACTTGTGCTGGGATGATTCTGTTGGCCAAACAGATTCATAATCAAGAATCCAGCCATCTTGGTCTGATGGATATGACCGTCGAGCGAAATGCTTTCGGGCGGCAAGTGGACAGCTTCGAAGCAGACCTTGCCATTAAAGGTGTAGCGGAGGACTTTCCAGCAGTATTTATTCGAGCTCCTTATATTCTCGAAGCAGGAGACGGTGTCGAGATATTAAGTGAAGATACTGGACGCATCGTAGCGGCGAGAGATCGTCATTATTTAGCAACTGCCTTCCACCCAGAGCTGACGAAAGATACAAGATTAATGGGATATTTTTTAAGAATGGTAGAAGACGCGGCTGGAAAAGTTGCGCATAATTAAGGAGAAGATCTTCAGAGATCTTCTTCTTTTTTGTTTACCCTGTAAGTCGTATCTCTTGCAATATGTTATCCAGTATATTATATTTTTCCTCGGCTAATCATTGAGCTATCAATTAATTATATATTGCAAGATTTGCTAGTTTTACTAGATGTACCTAATCTGCAGAGGAGACTTACCATGGAGAACTATCAAGAGCTTTTAAATAAACAGCGTACTTTCTTCAGAAGCGGAAGAACGAAGGATGTACAATTTCGGATAAAATCATTACAAGCTTTGAAAGAACTTATTCAGGCAAATGAACAAGCTATTCTGGATGCTGTAAAAGAAGATTTGAACAAGTCCGAGATGGAGGCAAAGCGCGCAGAGGTTGGTTTAGTAGTAAGTGAAATCAACTTCACGCTGGATAACTTAGAATCTTGGGCAGAAACAAAAGAAGTTCCAACAGCCGAATCGCATGCGGGCGCAAAAAGCTTTATCCAGCCGGAACCTTACGGCAGTGCCCTTGTTATTGCACCGTGGAATTATCCATTTCAGCTCGCCGTATCACCATTAGTAGGCGCGATTGCGGGTGGAAATACAGCGGTGTTAAAACCTTCGGAACTAACACCGAAAACATCAGCAGTTCTATCTGCTATTATTAATGAACATTTCCCGGAAGAATATCTCCGCGTTGTAGAAGGGGAAGTAGAGACGAGCACGGCGCTGTTAAAAGAAGACTTTGACTATATCTTTTTCACAGGCAGCACAGGTGTCGGTAAGATTGTGGCAGAAGCAGCAGCTAAGCATTTAACACCAGTAACACTTGAACTTGGCGGGAAAAGTCCGACGATTGTTCATAAAGATGCAAATTTGGATGAAGCGGCGCTCCGTATTGCACGTGGTAAATTCGCTAATGCCGGTCAAACGTGTGTTGCACCGGATTATCTATTAGTTCATAGCAGCGTAAAAGATACGTTGTTAGCTAAATTAAAAGCTGCTATCACAAGCATGTACGGAGAGAACATTGTAGAAAATCCTAACTTCGGGCATGTTGTCAGTGCCAGACATTTTGACCGTCTCGCAGGCTTCTTAGACAATGGAACACTGGTGACAGGCGGGCAAACAAATCGCGAACAACTAATCATTGAACCAACAATTTTGAATTCTATTTCTTGGGAAGATCCGATTATGCAGGATGAAATTTTCGGACCCATTTTGCCAGTGATGGAATACAACGATACATCCGATATTATCAACCGTATTGCAGAGCGGCCAAAACCACTTGCGCTTTACTTATTTACAGAAGATGAGGCTTTGCAAGATGAAATACTAACTAGCATTTCATTCGGCGGCGGAGCAATAAATGATACACTCAGCCATATGACATCTCATTACTTGCCATTCGGCGGAGTCGGAGCAAGTGGTATGGGAGCATATCATGGGAAAGCAAGCTTTGATACATTTTCTCATTATAAGAGTATATTGAAGCGTTAAATTAAATGAAGAAAATAAAAGAGGAGTCAGTCGAATTAGACTGACTCCTCTTTTTCGTGTATGTATGTAATTTATAGATTTTGCTTAAATTTATCAGTTGCTCTATGTTTAAGCTTATTAGCCAATTTCATAGCGAAGAGCTGAGGGACGGTATTCAACACACTAACAAACATCAATAATTGATCCGTTGTTAACGGCTTGAAATAAACGCCCCATTCATCGTTCCAATCCATCTCGCGTATAAAATAAAATGATACTGCTGCAGATAGTATATTACCGACTATTAGAATACGAACTATTAACTTATTCATTTATTTCCTTCACCTCTTTCTGTATTTTATAGGAAAGCAGTGGATTGGCAATGATTAAATTGAAACCTGGATTAAGCTACTTTCGTATGATAAAGAAAGAAGAAAAAGAAAGAAGTGATGAACATGTCTGAAAGAGGCTGTGTGAAATGCGGAGGTTCAGAGATTACACAAAAGGAAGTTGCTATGACGGGCACGGGTTTGTCAAAGCTATTTGATGTGCAGAACAATCAGTTTCTGGTCATTTCGTGTAAAGCATGTGGTTATTCAGAGTTTTATAATAAAAAATCTTCCCAAGGCAGTAATTTGCTGGACTTATTTTTTGGTTAAAAGCTATCCGTTTAGGGATAGCTTTTACCTCATTAAAAAGTAGGCGAAGAGGTGCTTGCTGACTGCATCGCCCGCATAATCTCACAAAGAATCATGACGCCGTCTTGAAGCTGTTTTTCATTCGCGTAGGAATAGCTTAGCCGTAACGTGCTGTGTTCATTTTCAATTGCAAAACACGCGGACCCGGTCAGGAAAGAAACATGACGCTTATTTGCTTCGTATAATAAGACATTGCTGTCAATCCAAGAAGGAAGCTGGATCCATACATTTAGGCCGCCTTTTGGGATGAAGCATGTCACGCCACTGGGTGCATGCTCTTTTAGAACGGCCAATACAACATCGCGTCTGCTTTTTAAGGCAGCTCGCAGCCGCTTAAGATGCTGTTCCGTCTTCACAGAATCTACAAGCGGCACGATCACCTTTTGCGTAAGCAGCGGGCTGCCAAGATCCATGTTTGCCTTAGCAGCATATAAGCGTTTAAAGATAGAACCTGAAGCTGCTAACAAACCGATTCGGCATCCTGGTGCGATTGTCTTGCTTAAGCCTTTTAAATAGATAACATGCCCGGATTTATCCAGAGATTTAATAGGTAAGGGCGGTTTTCTGTCGAAATAAATATCACTAAAAGGGTCATCCTCCATAATTAAGCAATGATGACTTTCGGCGATATCTAATAATACTTTGCGCCGCTGAAGAGGCATGATTGTGCCCGTAGGATTATGAAAAGTCGGTGTTGTGTAAATAAGCTTCGGGTTATGTTTTTCGCATAAAGCGTGCAGCATGTCGACACGCATGCCGTCTTTATCAATAGGAACTGTCAAGATAGTAGCGCCACGGCTGCGGAATACATCAATGGCACCTGGATAAGTCGGCGCCTCCATAATAACAACGTCACCAGGACCGACGAAAGTACGGGCGACTAAATCAATACCTTGCTGGGAACCGCTAGTGATTAACAGGTTTTCTGCGGTAGTCTCTATCTTAGATTTTAACAAGTTTTGTGTCATTTTCTCCCGCAAAGCAAGGTCGCCTTGAATACCGCCATATTGGGAAAGAATTCGAGGATTTTGCTTGAAAACTTGTTCAATTAGCTGGTCCATATATTGATTTGGGAACAAAGCAGGGTCAATCATAGAAGACGAGAAATGGTAGCTCGCATCTGAATCTTGGAAACGCGCATATTGGGAACGATGCAAATAATCGGGAATGCTTAATTGCCAGTCAAAATCCTGTTCCGGATTACTTGTCTCTGGCTGAAGCTGCATCTTTACATACGTCCCTTTACCTTTGCTTAATTCAATGAATCCATCTTCCTCTAGCTGTTTATAAGCTTTCATTACCGTAACAAGGCTTACCTCAATATCTTTTGCCAGCTGCCGAACTGTTGGCAGCTTTGATCCGCTTGGCAATAGTCCAGAACGAATTTTATCTACGAAGGACATATAAATTTGCTTGGAGAGAGGAATAGCTTCGCTTTTATTAATTGTAATCATCTAATCTATCTCCTATGTGTTATAGCTTGTTATAGTGAAAATAGTATAGCATGATTTTTGTATATGATGTGTTATATAAAAGAGGGGGCAGGTGTATAAGTGACAGAAAAACATTATCTTGCAGTGAACAAAAGATTGCAGCATGGTAGCTATGGAAGAAACGAAATCTGGCTGCCCAGTGAAGAGGTAGATGAGGAGATGCTAAAGAAAATTTATTTCGCACAAGTGCGTGAGATAAAGAAGAAGAAATACTGGCTCATCTGCAAGACAAGAGAAGATGCGGTGGGTATTACCGTGGAACGGCAAAAAGAGATGTATATCCCGCACTTTGAGAATAAGTTTATTTACGAACTAGATTGCCCAGATGAAAGGCTCGCTTATAAGATTCTGTTTCGGTTTATTGAAGAGAAGTTGGATTTCGGCGATAAGGTGGAATTATATACTTGTTTCGATGGAGAAGAAGAACAGCCAAGGATTGCAGCTTGTGATACGGAGATCTTATTGGAAGAAGGCAGGTTTATCTCCGGAGAAACTGAACGCTCTTTCAGGCAGGATAATCGCATAGAGAGCTTATCGCAAAAATTCCGGTGGCACGATCGGCAGTATGTTGTTATAAGCCGCTGATAAGATCGAGGATGGTAAAAACCATTTTCGATCTTTTTGCGCTTTATCATCTATTCCTTTTTCAGCACCACATCTGGCAGAACATCGGCAATCTTAGCAGCGATAGACTGCGGAGATTCTTTTAAATCATGTTTAAACCAATCTGTAATAACACTGAACATCCCGCCTGCAACGAACAATATACTCGCTCGATCCATATCTTTGTTGAAGAATGCACCAGATTGGGCTAGTTTGTCGATGGCATAGATGAAGTAATCCAGCAGTATGCCAGACATATTTGTGTCTATTTGGCGCTTCAATGCAGTGGGGTTGGCAGCCAGCTCTTCCATCATATTAGCAATCACATCGCGGATATCTTTATAAGGGGTCGGTATCACGTGTCTCTCAATGAGGCTTTTTACGGTAACTTCAACATTGGCGTTCATGACATCATAAATAGAGTGATAGTACTTGTAAAAGGTAACCCGTGCTACACCTGCTTTCTTACAAATGTCAGTGATAGTAATATCCTCTAAATCATTTTCTTCAAGCAATTGACTGAGCGCCTCCATTATATATTGCTGTGAATATAAACTATCTTGCCTTGATTTTCTCAAAAGCTAACACTTCCTGTCTGTTTGTTCGTTTTATGCTCAATTTATCACAAGATGATTGAAGAATTTTAACACGATAGTATACTTACAAATTTAAGTACAAACGTTAACTTTAATTACGGGTAAGTGTAATGGAATGCAAAACACAAGTCAATCTAGCTGTGAGAAGCAGCGCTTGCATATGGAAACGTAACTGTACTTGAATCAATCACAACTGGAGGAGATTCAAATCGCAAAGCTTTTATATAAATTAGGAAAATGGGCAGTAAACCATCGCAAAACAATCGTGTTTGGTGCTTTAGCTTTACTTGTTGTTTTAGGACTTGTAACAGCAAAGATGGGCACTGCATTTAATGAAGATTTGTCTATACCGAACACACCTGCTGAAGAAGCCAATGATGTGCTGCGGGATGCCTTCCCAAATGCTGAGTCAGGAGCACAAGTGCAAGTTGTGTTCAAAGCGCAGGATGGCGAAACCCTTGATTCAGAAGAGGCGAATACAGTTATTACAGATATGCTGAATGGCATTAAAGAAGATGATGCGGATGTTGTATCTGTTGCAACACCGGCTCAGCTTCAAAATCTAACGGAAGATAAATCAATTGGGTATGGTACGGTAACATTTGAGAATAAAGCCGAGGAAGTAACGCAAGATTCTATCGATAATATTACCGATAAAGTGGAACAAACAAGAGATGAAGGCATTCAGACGGAGCTGACAGGTGATGTAGAGTTTTCAGGTACACATCTCGGAGCCGGTGAGGTTGTTGGGATTGTCGTTGCTTTCCTTGTATTGGCAGTCACATTCACTTCCTTCCTAGCTGCAGGTATGCCAATTCTATCTGCTTTGATCGGTTTAGGAATTAGTTTGCTGACTATCGTGATAGGATCTAATTTCTTTGATATTCAGAATGTATCCTTATCTTTGGCGGCTATGTTAGGAATTGCAGTTGGTATTGACTATGCTTTATTCATCATGAACCGCTTCAGACAACAGCTGGCAGAAGGGCATGCTGTTAAAGAATCCGTGGCCATCGCAATTGGTACATCCGGCAGTGCTGTTGTATTCGCAGGTATAACAGTTATTATCGGTTTACTAGGGCTGGCAGTTACCGGTATCCCGTTCTTAACAGTGATGGGAATCGCTGCTTCTATCAGTATTTTACTAGCAGTTTTAGTATCAATCATTGTTCTGCCAGCTGTACTGGGAATGCTTGGTTCAAGAATAGCTCCTGCGAATGGCAATATATTTCTGAAGAAGGTCACGGGGTATAAAGAGGGGAAAACTAGCAAAAACGTGTGGGGTAAGTTTGTTACGAGACGACCATGGCTTGTGACGTTCCTTGCAGTAGCCATTTTGCTAGTCATTACGATTCCGTTCACACACATGGAATTAGGACTTCCGGATGATGGAGTAGCAAAACAAGAAGATACAACAGAACGAAAAGCATACGATATACTGGCAGATGCTTATGGGGATGGGTACCATGCTTCGCTCATTGTTGCAGCAAAAATCGAAGCAGCTGAGAGTGCTGAGCAGGTGCAGCAAGATCTACAGGCGTTCAGTCAAGATGTCAGTGAGCTGGACAACGTTAAAAGTGTTACACCGCCAATGCCAAATGAAGCAGGCGATGTGTTTATTATTAATGTAACACCTGAAACAGGACCAAATGATCAAGAAACGAAAGATATAGTAAACGAAATGAGAGGCATGTCCAATAAGAATATTGAATTTCTTGTTACCGGTACGGCCGCTGTCAACATTGATATAGCGCAGAAACTGAACGATGCACTGCCTATTTTTGCATTGCTGATTGTAGGATTAGCTTATGTGCTGCTAGTTCTTGTATTCCGCTCCATCCTGCTGCCGCTTAAGGCTGTTCTAGGATTCTTGCTTTCTATCGGAGCTACATTAGGATTTGTAACGTTTGTTATTCAAGATGGAAACTTAATCAATCTGTTTGGATTCCCAGGTGAAAGTCCCATCTTGGCATTCCTGCCGATTATTGCGATTGGTATTCTTTTCGGCTTAGCTATGGACTATGAAGTATTCCTTGTCAGCCGCATGAGAGAAGTGTACTCGCAAACACAAGATCCTAAAGAAGCGATTCTTGCAGGTATGCGGGATAGCGGGAAGGTCGTCGTTGCTGCAGGATTAATTATGATATCCGTATTTGTCGGTTTCATGGTAACTCCTGACGCTATGATTAAATCGATTGGTATGGCTCTCACATTTGGTGTACTGTTTGATGCCTTTGTCGTACGATTAACGATTGTACCAGCTGTGATGTCCTTAATGGGTAAAGCGGCATGGTATATGCCGAAATGGCTAGATAGAATTTTGCCGAATATCGATGTAGAAGGAGAAGCACTTCTTCATAACAAAGAAAAAGATAAGTAAGTGTGAGGCGGGGGCGTTCTATAATTGAGCGCCTCTTTTTTGTGCAGGTATATATAGCATAGATTTTAAACTAGTCAAATGCAGCCAATGCAAATAAGAATTACAGCGCATCAAGAATTGTAACTGGATGAAAGAAGCATGAAAATTGCAGGTGTGTTTTCATATTTAGGCAATAACCCTTCATCAAATTGTAAGCGTTTACATAAGATGCTGTAATTCAGCTAAGGGGGTACGATGATGAGCAAAGTAAACCAGTTCTTAGAGGAGAAAGTTATGCCTGTCGCAGCGAAGGTAGCACAACAGCGGCATTTGAATGCATTACGTGACGGTCTAATCTTATCGATGCCGCTAATTATTATTGGCTCGTTCTTTCTAATACTTGCAAACTTCCCAATACAGCCTTATATAGATTTCTTAGCAGAAAGGCCGCAGCTGAAAGAAAGCTTGCTGTATCCGTATCGAGGTACATTTGAATTAATGACATTGATTGCTGTTTTTGGGATTGGATATCGGCTTGCCGAATCTTATAAAGTTGATCCGTTGGCAGCAGGTGCAGTTTCTTTGTCGGCTTATTTTGTCGGTACACCCTTTGTTACGTATGTGATCGGCAAGACTCCTGAAGGAGCAGCTATTACAGAAACAGCGTACCAAACAGCGATGTTTACTAGTAAAGGGTTATTTGTCGGAATGCTTATTGCATTATTGTGTACAGAGATTTATCGCATTATTGTGCAGCGAAATATCGTCATCAAACTGCCAGATGGAGTACCTCCAGCAGTAGCGCGCTCATTCACTGCACTTATACCGGGATTCTTTGCCATCATTGCCGTTTGGCTGCTAAGACTTTTAGTAGAAAATGTTGGTTCCTTTGAAAGCATTCATAACGTTATTACGGTGCTGCTCCAGAAGCCGCTCACTTCTGTCGGAACGAGCCTTGTTGGAACGATGGTAATCTTCCTTTTAATCACATTACTTTGGAGTACAGGACTGCATGGAGCAACGATTGTCGGAGCTGTAACAGGTCCGATTTGGCTGACGCTGACAGCAGAGAATGCGAAGTCATTTGAACTTGGTGAACCAGTCCAGCATATTGTTACAAATGAAATAAATGATATTGTCTTTATCGGCGGCTCGGGAACAACGCTAGGCCTTGTTCTGGCCATGCTGCTGTTAGCAAAAAGTCAGCAAATGAAACAGCTAGGCAGGCTCAGTATTGGTCCCGGAATTTTCAATATCAATGAACCGGTACTATTCGGGATGCCGATTGTGATGAACCCGCTGTTAATTGTTCCTTTTATCATGACTCCGCTTCTATCTGTCTTGATTACGTATCTCGCCATGGACTGGGGACTTGTCGCCAAGCCAATTGGTATTGTACCCCCTTGGACGATGCCGCCTATATTGCAGGGATATTTAATAACCGGCAGCATATCAGGAGCGATTTTGCAGGTAATAATTCTAGGATTGTCGTTTTGTATCTATTATCCATTCTTTCGCCTCTGGGACAAACAAAAAGCAGCTGAGGAGGCAGGGGGAGAAGAGCAGTAATTTGCTCTTTCTTCTACATAGAAGCAACATAAATCTGAAGAAGTGTGAAAAGAGAAGGATTGTGGAAAGTTATTTAAAGTTATCTTTCAATATAGAAAAATTGAAATTCATGCAGGAAATTCTGTCTGTCATCGAGAAAGAAATAAAAAAAGGCTATAGGAGGGGAATCATGACGACGTCTTATGAAGAATTAGTAGCGGAAATGGAACGTATTTCGACAGTGATTCAAAAGTTCCCGGAGAATCTGCAAGGAAAAGTTTTCGATATTATGGTCAAAAGCTATCTTGGTGATCAAACCTACGAAGCTGCGACTATGGAAGAACCAGAGCCAGAGCCGATGCAGCATATTTCGGTAGTTGACTCCAATCGTGTCCAGCCAATTAAGAAGCGTCCTATTCGCCGCAACAAGGACTCCTATAGCATGGTAAAGGATTTAGACTTGCTTGGTAAAAGCGGTGTAGAGCCATTCCGTGATTTCCTTGAGCGCTATGAAGTCAATTCAAATATTAAATTTAACACGGTAGCAGTCTATTACTTGAAGAATATTTTGCATATTTCGGACGTTACCATTGATCATATTTATACATGTTATAAAAACGGAGAACGGAAAGTGCCTGGGAATTTAAGGCAGAGTATTACCGACACCTCTAGTTCGAAATACGGCTATATCAATATGAGTGATAATCATATAACTCTCAGTGTACTTGGGGAAAACCTAGTAGAATTCGAGTTAAAGCAAGAAGCTTAAAGTAGTTTAAAGTAAGCGCAGATAAGGAATATATACTTTAGAGAACGTTACTGAAACACAAATGAGTGGAGGGAAGTAACAAATGAAGAAATCAAATATTGGATTGATAGCAGGTGGAACCGTCGCATTAGCCGCAGCAGGTACCTTTTCTTATTTGAAAAAGAAGAAAGAGGAGCCCAAGGTAACTGGGTCAAACCTTCAAGACAAAGAACGCGAAGACAAGATGCCGAGCCCGGAAGCAGAGTTTGAGCGAGAGGAAAGAGGCTTGACTGCACTTGACCACGCGTACAAAGAAGAATGGGTTGCAAACACGCTTACGCCAACAGAAGAAGATATTAAACGAGCAGAAGAAAAAGCGAATAAATGAGAGAATCCCGGCTGATGCCGGGATTTTTTGTTGCACAGCTTGTCATTAATGACCGAGAGCGGCAAGTCTTACGGAATATAAAAGAATAGAAACGTGCACCTAAGCAAGTTTTATGGGTCCAAGAATGATTGAATTTTCCCTCCATATTATTCGCTAGTGTAGATATGGATTTCAATCTATAATGAAATTAACTTTGGTAAGGACAGAAGGAGAAATATATGACGATTGTATCTTTATATACCGTAGCAATCTTGGCGCTTATTGTCCTAGCTTTAATAAGCGCAGTAATTAGTGTTTATTTTATATTTAAGCTATTCAATCGGAGAAGGCAGCAACAGATGATAAAAGTATGGCAAGCAGAGAAGGAGCGGCAGAAATGACAATGTACCAAATGATACCGATGACACAGAGTGAGGCAGAATATATTGCAGCGGAGTGGAAGTATGACGATGTGTATCGTTTCTATAACTTGGATCAAGATGAAGAAGATTTAGCGTTATTTTTAGATCCAGAAGCGCGGAAAGACAAGGTATTTGCTGTGAAGCAAGAAGAAGAGCTTGTTGGGTTTGCCGAAGTAATGATGGAAAACAACATAGCCGAAATTGGATTTGGTATGCGGCCTGATCTTACGGGAAAAGGTCTTGGATATGCATTTGTTTCTTTCTTGGTGGAAACTATTCGAGAAACATACAGACCTGATCATATTACACTTGCAGTAGCGACATTCAATCAACGGGCAATAACTTTATATAAGAGAATCGGATTTCAAGAGACAGCGCATTTTGATCAGTCTACAAACGGCAATGTGTTTCCGTTCGTTAAAATGGTCTTACATACAAGATAACCCTATCACATCGATGTGATAGGGTTAGTGCTTACATAATTTTTTTGCCCATTTGTCCTAAAGCATAATGAATACCATGCTGCAATGTTTGGAAACAATCAAAAGCATCTAGCGAAATTCCGGAGCTGGTAATTTCCATGCCAAGTTCTGGCGAGATGCCGACTAGCAAGGTTTTCGTTCCAATCATGGAAGCTGCCGAGCCTACTTTGCTAATTAAGTTTGCCGTATACTTGCTAATATCATTATCAAGCCCTGTTAAATCAAGCAAAAGATAATTGGCTTTGTATGCTGGTAAGTTTTCCAGCGTTTTGAATAGCAGCTCTTCGGATCGTTCTTCATCATATGTTCCGATTAAAGGAACGACGACAACGTGATCAAGGACAGGAATAATCGGTGAGGATAAGTCACGGACGAGCTTCTTCAGTTCCCGTGTTTTATCTTCTACAATTGCCTCTAGCTCCACAATTTGGTCTTGCTCTTTTCTTCGGGACAACTGATGGATATTCTCTGTGACAGTAATATCGGAAGGGAAGTAACGGATGATTGTGCTTTCGTAACCTTCCAGTTGATACCGTTCCACTTTGTACCATATATTTGTTCCGAACATCCCGCTGAAAATACCGGCATAATGGGCAGGCAGGAAGGAGCCGCCTTCTGTTTTGCCTTGCGAAACATTTAACTTATGTTCCCAGCTGTCAATCAGCTCAGCTGTTAAGGTGAATTTCTCCGGATCAAGATCTTTAATGGCTGTCTTGCCCCAGCCGGCAGAAGCATATGTATTCGTAATTAATTCAGCAGCTTCATGCAATCCAACATCCGGCTTGTTTTGAAAGTACTCGCCGACTACAACGCCCTGGCGGTAACCGGTTGTTTCGAAAACAAGGTTAGATGCCTCTTTTCCAGAAATTTCTTCTATGGTATCAAAAAATGCCCGCATGGCACTGGAGATCCAAAAAAGTACTGCATCTTCGTTCTCGTAAGTGAACCTACCCTTATCCAGTTCCCAACCGAATTGAAGGCCACCAATGTTCATCTTCTCCAATGGCTCCGAACTCCTTTTTGTGTAATTAATTTTAAACGTCAAGTACTATTATAAATTGTCTATATGGTGAATGCCAGTTTTACCTTTCATTAGGTAATTTTATCGATAGTCACAGTATTTTGACTGCAATGCAATAAAAAAAGCAAAAAGCGCACCAAGCAGGAGATGGGTACGCTTTTGCTGTTATTTTGAAATATCCATAAATCCTTCACCAAATACATCGCGTACATCATATAGCGTGATGAAAGCGGAGGAATCTATCGTACGAACAATTCGTTTTAATGGAAGCAATTCTTGTTTATTAATTACAACATACAAGATTTCTTTTTGATTCTGCGTATAATAGCCGCGTCCTTCTAGTAAGGTAACACCGCGGTCAAGCTGAGTTGAAATCGACTGGGCTATGGTGTCTTTTTGATTCGAAATGATAAAGACAGCTTTCTTTGGGTTTAAGCCTTCGATAACAAATTCCATCACCTTGGTAGCAATATAAAGCATAATAACGGTGATCAGCAGTTTTTCAGTACCAATGATAAACCACGATGCTGCTACGACGATTAAGTCAAAGAACAGCAAAGCAAAGCTTGTGTTCCAATCTAGATACTTATTCGCAAGTCGCGCTAGAATAGCTGTTCCAGCTGTTGTGCCGCCTACTTTTAATACTAAGCCAATGCCGACTCCGGCAAATAAGCCGCCAAATACAGCGTTAACTAGTACTTGGTCAGAAGCAATTCGCCAGCTTTCTGTTAGATGTAAGAAAAAAGAATTTAAAATAATGACGATAATTGTATAGTAAATAGTCTGTTTATCCAAAAAACGATATCCTATAATAATGAGAAAACCGTTAATAATGAGATTCACAATACTCGGAGCCCAGCCAAGTGCATAGAACAAAATAATTGTTACACCCGTTACGCCGCCTTCACCCAATTCACTGGGAATGGCAAATACGTTTACTGCTAAAGAAAATATGAATGAACCAGCAATGAGGAATACCAGGTCTCGGAGAAATCGCTGTTTTACTTGTTTCATCTGATAACCCCCTTCTAAGTTGTTTTTTCACTGATGAACCACGAGATTATATCATACTAGCAGATGACTTACTATATTACTTGACAAGATTTTTAATAGAATATCTGGGAGCCGAAAAGGGAAAAGTAGCAAAGTATCGTACAATGTGCACATAAATTGTATCTGATGGGGAAAAGAACTAGTATGAGTAGCAGGAGGTAATGCAAAATGACAGACACTTTTAAAGCACTAGTAGCAGATAAACAAGCAGATGACGTTTCGGTTCAGGTGGAGAATCTTACAGTGGATGATTTACCAGAAGGCGAAGTACTAATTAAGGTTCACTATTCCGGAGTTAACTACAAAGATAGTTTAGCTTCTATAGCGAATGGCAATATTGTGAAAAATTATCCGATGGTACCAGGGATTGATATGTCCGGGGAAGTAGTTTCTTCTGAGGATGAACGCTTTCAGCCTGGTGACCATGTTATTGCGACAAGTTATGAAATAGGTGTGAGCCGGCATGGCGGATATAGTGAATTCGCTCGTGTACCAGCCGAGTATATTGTAGCGCTGCCTGAAGGAATGACAACAAGAGAAGCAATGATTATTGGTACAGCAGGATTCACTGCAGGACTCTCTGTTCAGCGTTTATTGGAAAATGGATTAGATAAAGACAATGGACCTGTTCTCGTAACAGGTGCAACTGGCGGAGTGGGCAGCTTTGCTGTAGCGATATTGAACAAACTGGGCTTTGAAGTGGAAGCTAGCACAGGTAAAGCGGAAGAAGCAGAATATCTGAAGGAACTTGGTGCTACACGAGTGATCTCTCGTGATGAAGTTTATGATGGAGAGGTGAAGCAGATTGCCAGTCAAAGATGGGCAGCTGCGGTTGATCCTGTTGGCGGAGAGCCACTTGCTTCCTTGCTGACACAGCTAAAGTACAATGGATCGGCTGCAGTTAGCGGCTTGACAGCTGGAACAAGTGTACCAACATCTGTTATTCCGTTCATTTTGCGCGGAATCAATTTACTTGGCATAGATTCTGTTTATTGTCCGAAGCCAACTCGTGAAAAGATTTGGCTGCAAATGGCCACAGCTTTTAAACCAGGTGATATGGAAAGCTTTGTGTTAAATGAAGTAACCTTAGATGAGCTTCCGGAAACATTACCTCAATTACTAAAAGGACAAGCTCGCGGACGCTATCTAGTGCGCATTGCGGATTAAACCTATGTGACAAAACTGTGTCAGTTAGAATATGAACGGTTTGTGAACATCGTCACAAAGGGTTTCCTTCTCCTTTGTTCTCATGGCATAATCATGACAAATGCTTAGGAGAGGTGCAAATATGATCTACCTATTAGGATTCATTGCAATCGCATGTGTTATTGGCTGTTTCGCAATTTGGATGAAAATGGTCAAACAGGACGAGCAAAAGTTCTCGAACGAACCAGAAAAGCTAACACAATCATATAAACAAGCAAATTAAACGATAAGAGGCTGGGACATAACTGTTTAAGCTATATAAAAATCCAAACAATACTGCAATTAAAAGCAGTATTGTTTGGATTTTTTGCGTTGGAAACGAGATGAGAGCATCGCTTCGGAAATACACGCCGCTTTCCTGCGGGCGGCTGGTGAGCCTCCTTCCGCGGGAGTCTCCGTGTATTTTCTACGCTGATTTTTGTTATAGGAAATCTTTACTCGTGTAGGCAGAGTACGTAGACTCCTCGAAAAAGATAGCGATTTTCTTGTCGGTGTCTACTTCAAAAGCCATTCTTGTCCGACGATAACAGCTAAAGTTGGAAAGTAGCAGTCGTTAGAGAACTGCATTAAAAAGTACGGATCTAGTTATCGTTCGCTTTTAGGATGAATTAATCTTGTTTTGTCTCGCTCTCTTTTTTGTAATGTCTTTTAAAAATACGTTTTAATAGCAGTGGTCTAGGGTAAAAGATTGATATTCGAATTATGACTAGAGAGAAAGGTACTTAAATAATGAAAACAGTTACAGAAATGACAAAGCGGGTCAAGTTATTTCATGATTTTGATGAAGCGGCTCAAGGTGTACTGAATATGATAAGTGAATTTGTTAAGATCAATACACTTTTCATCGCCAAAAATGACAATGCACGAAATCAGATTGTCAAAGTTGTCAATCAGAATGAAGAGCTTTTACAAGAGGGAGAAACACTACCTTATAATGAAACGTTATGTAAACTTAGTGTTGATCATGGAGAAGAGATATTGATAATTTCTGACTTGGCAGAAAGCGAACTGACACAATCACTAGATGTAGCGAAACATTTGGGCGGCGGCAGCTTTATTGGCATTCCTATTTATTATGAGAATGGTGATAATTACGGTACGATTTGCGGACTGGATAAAAAGTCGTTTCCATTTACAGAAGAACACGTCCGTTTATTCGAGACAATGGCATCTCTTTTAACTTTTGTGTTGGAGCTGGATAGTGCTAACCAGCAAATTAAAAATCTCTCGGCGCCATTTGTACCAATTACATCCGGGGTAGCTGTTTTGCCTGTTATGGGTTTTATAAATGATGTCAGGGCGGAAAATATCATTCAGCTAGCATTGCAGAAAAGCCAGGATCTGAATTTGGATTATCTAGTTATTGATCTATCTGGCATCTCGCAAATTGATCATGTTGTCAGCAATTCGCTGCTAAAGATAGCAACTTTACTGAAGCTTGTCGGTGTAACACCTATATTGACTGGCTTTCATCCAGACTTAGCATTAAAAGCCCGATCTCTGCAAATGGAGCTGAAGGATATTATGATAGAGGCGAATCTGGAACGTGCCCTGAACAAGATAGGTTTAATAGTAGAAAAGCGGGATACCGTATAAAACCAGACAAATGTCTGGTTTTTGCTTTACATATGCTAAAAATTTGTTTGGTTATCTTTCTTACAATATATTAATGGTAAAATAAGGAGGGGATTTATACATGAAGAAGATGCTCGAATATCAGCATAAGGGGACGCTTTTGCGCGGGTCTGTCCACATACCGGAAGGGACTGGATCTTTTCCGGCGGTTTTGATGCTGCATGGCTTTGGATCTAATCGGATGGGCAGTCAGGACAGCTTTGTTAATATGGGAAACAGGTTGGAAGCAGGTGGTTTTGCTGTATTCCGATTTGATTTCAGCGGCAATGGCGAGAGTGAGGGTGATTTCTTCGATATGACAGTCACTAAGCAAATCGAAGAAGCAAACGCGCTTATCCATTTTTGCTGTGGTCAATCTTACGTTGACCACAAACAGTTCCATCTGCTTGGTATGAGTTTGGGGAGTGTCGTGGCCAGTATGGCTGCCGGTACACATCCAGAGCTGATTAAGTCCATCTGCCTGTGGTCGCCAGCTGCTGTCATTGTCGATGAAATAACGCAACAGCGGACCATTCAAGGACAGTCTATTGATGTGTTTGCAACGCAAGGCTATATGGATATCCGCGGCAGAAAACTTGGCCCTGCCTTATTAGATGATGTAAAGGTGTTGGATATCTATGGTATGGCAGCGCATTACCGAGGGTTAGTCAAGATCATCCATGGAGATGCAGACAAAATCGCACCTATTCGATATGCAGAGAAGTATATGGAAGTATATCCAGAGTCAGCGGAGCTTGTCACTGTAACAGGTGCAAATCACGGCTGGGCAACTGTGGCAGACAGAGCTATTCTCTTTGATGAAACGGAGCGCTTCTATCTGCAGCAAGTAGGGGGAGATAGTAGTGGAAATCAAACAAACGAGCAATGATGAGGTAAGAGATTTTGTTCGCAATAAAGTAATTGCTTACAACATGCAGCAGCTGCCAGGAGAAAAAGGTGCAAAAAAGGAAACAGCTGAATTCACCATACAAGATGAAAATGGCGATATCACAGGGGGAGTTACTTGTACCTTCTACTGGCATCATTTGCACATTGATTTTCTTTGGGTAGATGAAACCAAACGGCATAGCGGTTATGGTACAAAGCTTTTAATGAAGGCGGAGGACTTTGCTCGACAAAACGGAGCTAGATTGATAAAACTGGATAGCTTTAGTTTTCAAGCGCCGCATTTCTATGAAAAGCACGGGTATTCTGTTTACGGCAAGCTAGAAGATCACCCTGCTGGTCATACGCATTACTATCTAGTTAAAAGACTTTGAAAATGTATATATGAGTTGACAGGGAGGATTTTTTTATGATGACATATGCATTTGAGACAATTGAAATGAAGAGTTTTACTGGGAAAATGAAGACCGATTACCGGAAAATCGTACAGGAATATGCGCAGAAAGGATGGCGCTTGCATAGTATGAATCCTATTCCGGGGTATGACGGAATGGCTGCCAGTATTGAGCTAATCTTTGAAAGGGAAGCGTAAAAGTGCGGAGTAGGAAGATTAGGGAGATTGAAGAAAAAGACAACTTGCTTATAGAACAGTTAATACGAACATGCTTAAAGGAATTTGGCGCAGACAAACCTGGAACAGCTTGGAGTGACCCAGATTTAGGCCGATTTTATTCTCTTTATCAGCAGCCTGGCTCAAAATATTGGGTCGCAGAGGAGGAAGGACATATAGTGGCGGGCTGTGGTATTGGACCTGTGGCAGCGCATCAAGATGTTTGTGAGCTGCAGAAAATGTATGCAGAAAAAGAGCAGCGCGGAACAGGCATTGCCGAGAAGCTGCTTCAGACAGCTCTTACCTTTGCGAGCGAGCGTTATAAGCAGTGTTACTTGGAAACGTTGAGTAATATGCATGCTGCCAATCGCTTTTATCAGAAGCAAGGTTTCCAGCAGATGGACAAACCGCTGAACGAATCGGAGCATTATGCATGTGACGTTTGGTATATAAAGAATTTGTAATCAGCAGAAAGAGGGCGGTCGGTTGCATTTTCAACCGGTTTTAGAGCTGTTGGAGGAGCATGAGGTATCTTATAGCATTGGCGGATCGCTGCTATTGTCTTTAAAAGGACTGCCTGTCCGGCCGAATGATGTGGACCTTTTGGTAAAGCCAGAGAATTTTACACAAGCAAAACAAGTGCTGCAAAAACGAGCCGTTAGAAAAAAGGATAAGCCACCTCAAGATTGTTTTTTAACAAAAGCATGTACCACTTTTACCATGTTAGATAATATACAAGTAGATTTGATGGCCGACTTTGCGATTATATATGAAGACACTATATTCCGGATGCCGTTTACTGCAGTTATGGAGCAAACAGTTGCTGGTATACTACCGCTTAGCAGTATGGAGGCGTGGTATGTGATGTACTGGCTGCTGCCAAATAAGGAAACAAAGCGAGAACTGATGGAGAATTATTTTCGATCTCATGGCCTTTCCAACCGTCAAACCCTTGAGGAAGCACGCAGATTAGGCATGCCGGCAGAAGCGAATCATACAATGGAGAAGCTGCTAAAAGAATTGTAAAAAGAATAGAAACAACACCAATGAAAATCCCTATGCGAAGGGATTTTTTTGTTTGTTAACAAAGCTGTGACGAATACGCCACAATTTGTTCAATATTTCACAATCTCAAATAGGGAAGAAGGAGTATACTAAATGTAACAGGACATTGTGACTATTTTCACAAAGTTACCGATTACATTACGTTAAAGAAAGAAGGCGGCAATATGGATGTTGTAGAACTATCTCGGATCCAATTTGCATCAACGACTTTGTTCCACTTCCTATTCGTTCCATTGAGTATAGGTTTGGTGTTCATCATTGCAATCATGGAAACATTGTATGTTGTGAAAAAAGACGATAAGTACAAAAAAATGGCAAAGTTCTGGGGGCATTTATTCCTAATTAACTTTGCAGTCGGTGTCGTCACCGGTATCCTGCAGGAATTCCAATTCGGAATGAACTGGTCGGAATATTCCCGATTTGTTGGGGATGTATTCGGTGCGCCGCTTGCAATAGAAGCTTTGTTAGCATTCTTCATGGAATCTACTTTCTTAGGTTTATGGATCTTCGGCTGGGACCGCCTGCCGAAATGGCTCCATGCATTATGCATTTGGTTAGTATCTTTAGGGACGATTTTCTCGGCATTCTTTATTTTGTCGGCGAACTCCTTTATGCAGCATCCAGTAGGGGCTGTGCTGCAAAACGGCAGATTAGAAATGAATGATTTCTTAGCTATCTTGACGAATGGGCAGCTCTGGGTCGAGTTCCCGCATACTCTGTTTGGTTCATTTGCGACTGGAGCGTTATTCATAACAGGAATCAGCGCTATTGCTCTTCTTCGCAAGAAGCATGTAGCCTTTTATAAAGGATCATTTAAAATAGCAATCATTGTTGGTTTAATCAGTGGTATTGGTATTGCGTTGTCCGGACACGAACAGGCGCTTTATCTAGTAGAAACACAGCCAATGAAAATGGCAGCGAGTGAAGGACTTTGGGAAGACAGTGCTGATCCAGCTCCTTGGACAGTGATTGCTAACATTGATACAGAAGCTGGAGAAAACACAGGTGAGCTTAAAATTCCTTACTTGTTAAGTTTCTTATCTTATGGTGATTTCCATGGCTCCGTTGAAGGTATGAATACCTTACAAGAACGCTATGAAAATATGTACGGCCCTGGCGATTATATTCCGCCAGTGAAAACAACATTCTGGAGCTTCCGGATTATGTCTGCACTTGGCGGTGCAATTGCTGCATTAACAATTTGGGGTGCGTACTTGTATGCACGTAAAAAACTTATTACTAGTAAATGGTATCTGCGTATGATGATTGTTGCCATTAGCTTCCCGTTCATCGGAAGTTCTGCCGGCTGGATTATGACAGAAATCGGCCGTCAGCCATGGGTTGTGTTCGGTTATATGCAAACAGAAGACGCAGTCAGTGCAGGTGTAAGTGCAGGGCAAGTGTTATTCTCACTCCTTACATTCTCTGCTTTGTATTTAATTTTGTTCGCGGTCATGATAACGCTATTTGTCCGTGAGATTAAAAAAGGACCAGAACACGATATTGAACAATCTGATTCGATTGGGGATCCATTTACGAAGGAGGGTCAACATGCTTTCTCTTAATGAATTATGGTTCATCCTTGTTGCGGTGTTATTCGTTGGCTTTTTCTTCTTAGAAGGCTTTGATTTTGGTGTTGGAATTGCCGGCAGATTCGTCGCCAAAGATGATTTAGAAAGACGCGCGTTCATAAACTCTATCGGCCCATTCTGGGATGCAAATGAAGTGTGGCTGATTACAGCTATTGGGGCTATGTTTGCTGCCTTTCCGAATTGGTACGCGTCTATGCTGAGCGGTTTTTATCTCTGCTTTGCATTTATCCTTTTCGGGTTGATTGGTCGCGGGGTTGCTTTTGAGTTTCGCGGTAAAGCAGAGCATCCGACATGGCGCAAAGTATGGGATTGGGTTATCCTGATCGGCAGTATTATTCCGCCGCTCACATTCGGAATTATGTTCACAGCTTTGATCCAAGGTGTACCGATTGATGAAAACATGATTATGCATGCTGGCGTAACCGATGTTATTAATGTCTATACCGTTCTTGGCGGCGTAACATTGACGATGCTGTGTGTATGGCACGGTCTTATCTTCGGGACACTACGTTTAATGGATACACTTCGTGAACGCTGCCGCCGTGCAGCAAAGAACTTGCTGCCAATCAATGCTGTTTTACTCATTGCCTTTCTGGGCATGACTTTCTTTAAAACAGATATGTTCGCAGTTCATGGCAATATGTTAGAGTACCTATTCATGGTCGGTATCTTGGTTTATATCGCATCCGGCTATTTCATCACACGTAAACGTGATGGCTGGGCGTTCTTGATGTCAGGATTAATTATTATTCTGCTGATTGCATCTGTATTTATCGGATTATTCCCTCGGGTAATGATCAGTTCTATCAGTGATGCTTACAGTCTGACAGTACAAACTGCATCTTCAGGAGATTATTCTTTGAAAATCATGACCTACCTAAGTTTGGCGCTTTTGCCGTTCGTGTTAGGTTATCAAATTTGGAGCTACTACGTTTTCCGTAAGCGAGTAGATCATAAGGAGCATATGGAATACTAATGGGCAGAAACTTAATGGCTTACAAAGGAATAAAAACGGTGCTGGTGGTGCTCTCCGCGTTCACGCTGCTGCAAGCTGTGGCCATTATCTTTCAAGCAAAGTGGCTGGCGGAGGCCATTACGCACCTGTTCCATGGACAAAGTTTTACATCGCAAATTCCACTTATAGGCTGCTTCGTAGCAGCCTTTCTTGCTAGACAGCTGTTGCAACTAATAATTAAAAAGATATGTTTCCGCTTTGCACAGGCGACTGTAGAAGAGATGCGGAAAGCATTCTTAGAGAGTGTCTTTAAGCTTGGACCACGTTATACCAAGCAAGAAGGTACTGGAAATCTGGTTACGTTTTTGATGGAGAGTGTAGGCAAGCTTCGGGATTATCTCGAACTATTCTTACCAAAGCTCGTTTCCAATATGATTACGCCATGGCTTGTGCTTATTTATATTTGGATGCACGATGATATTTCCGGTGTGATCTTGCTCGTAACCATTCCTATCTTAATTGCATTTATGATTTTGCTTGGCTTAGCGGCTCAGAAGAAAATGGATAGTCAATGGAAGGCTTATCGTATGCTTTCCAATCATTTTGTTGATTCACTGCGGGGCCTGGAAACATTGAAGTTTCTTGGACGCAGCAAAGAACACGGTGAAACAATCGAGAAGGTAAGCGGGCAGTACCGCAAATCGACTTTGGGTACGCTGCGAATTGCGTTTCTATCTAGTTTTGCACTAGATCTGTTTACGCAGCTGGCAATTGCGTTTGTTGCAGTAACGCTTGGGTTGCGTTTAATTGATGGCACGCTGTTATTAGAGCCGGCTTTAATGATCTTGCTGCTTGCTCCTGAGTATTTCCTGCCGATTCGTGAAGTAGGAAATGACTATCATGCCACATTGGACGGCAAAGATGCCGGTGACCAGATGCTTGCTGTTATTCAGCTTGCGCAAGGGAAACGTCAAGGTAAAGATGCAGGTAAGTGGAAACAAGGCAGCGAGCTGGTTCTGCGTGATGTAACAGTTGCTTATGAGGAAAATCAGTCTGCTTTAACAGACTTAAGTATTCGAATAAAAGGCAATCAAAAGGTTGGGCTGATTGGAGCTAGCGGTGCAGGTAAATCGACTTTTATTGATTTGCTTAGCGGTTTTATTGACCCTGCTAGCGGACAAATGGAATTGGACGGAAAAGCTATCGACTTTAACGCAGATGCTTGGCAGCAGCAAACTGCATATATTCCGCAGCATCCATTCATCTTCCAAGGCAGTGTAAAAGATAATGTTCGCTTTTATGCCCCAGAAGCAACCGATGAAGCTGTGGAAAAAGCAATTGATCATGCGGGTCTGCGTGACGTCATCAATAAGCTGCCTGAGGGGTCTGATACGTTAATTGGTGAAGGAGCTCGCAGTTTAAGTGGCGGGCAGGCGCAGCGAGTCGTGTTGGCTAGAGCGTTCCTTAGTAATCGCTCCATCGTCCTTTTGGATGAGCCAACTGCGCAGCTTGATATTGAGACAGAATATGAATTGAAAGAAGTAATTGAGGAATTGGCTGCGGATAAATTGCTGTTCTTTGCTTCACATCGGCTGCATTGGATGCAAGAAATGGATCTTATCATTGTGATGGAGCATGGCAGAATCGCAGAGTACGGTACGCACGAAGAATTAGCAGCAAAACGCGGGCAATATGTCCGCTTGCTGGAAGCACAAATGGGGGATAATCATGAAGCATCGTGACTGGATCATGCCATATGTTAAACGCTATAAATATCGCATGCTGACCATTATGCTGCTCAGTATGCTGACAGTAGGTTCAGCGGCAGCTTTGATGTTCACATCTGGTTTTTTGATTTCTAAATCATCTTTGCGTCCAGAGAATATCTTGCTTGTTTATGTGCCAATTGTTCTGGTACGTGCATTTGGGCTTGGTCGCTCCGTTTTCCGATATTCCGAAAGGCTCGTCAGCCATGACTTCATTCTTCGTGTGCTGGCGAAAATGCGGACACGTTTGTATCATTTGGTTGAGCCGAAAGCGGCAACCAGTAAGTCAATAAAAACGGGTGAAGTGTTAGGTATTTTGTCAGAGGATATCGAGAGCTTACAAGATCTGTATTTACGGACGATTCTGCCTACCGCGTCTGCAGTTCTGCTGTATGTTATCAGTATTTGTGCGCTTGGTTATTTCAGCATAGGATTTGCTTTGCTCATGGCTATTTACTTCTTTGTGCTTGTTGTTGTCATGCCGATTTTCTCCTTACTGCATATGCGGGCAGTCAATCAGGCATATAAGAAAGATAAAGATCAGCTTTATCAATATGTGACAGATGGCTTTCTTGGAATTCATGATTGGCTGTTAAGCGGGCAGAAAAAACATTTCTTCAGCCGCTTCTTCGCACAGCAGCAGACGCAGGATATAGCGGATAGACGGTCGAAGAGTTGGGCGTATTACCGGGAATTTATCGGACAAGTGATTGTTGCTGCTATGCTAGTTACGATGTTAGGTTTCGGAGCTAACCTATTTGCTGACGGCAGAATTGCTGGTGTATTTATTGCGGCGTTTGTACTTGTAATTATTCCATTATCAGAGGCGATTTTGCCAGTATCCAATGCTGTAGAAAAGTATCCACGCTATGAAGAGTCACTGAATCGAGTTACGAAGCTGGAAGAAGATGCAGAAAAAACGCTCGTCTCGGTACCGTATGAAGGTTTATTAGATACAGCTGGGTTAACAATGCAGCATGTCGATTTTGGTTATGATGATGAAGAGAACGTCATCAAGAACTTGTCTCTTGAATTGACCCAAGGAAAGAAAGTTGCAATTATTGGGAAGAGTGGCGCCGGCAAGTCGACACTTTTGAAACTGCTGCAAGGAATGCTCAAGCCAGATTGTGGTTCTGTTCGTATTAATGGCTATGATGCTTCGGCAATTCGTCCGGATATGACAAAGCTTGTATCCGTATTGAATCAAAATCCATATCTGTTTTATACAAGTGTGGCCAACAACTTGCTGTTGGCAAATGAAAGTGCAACCGAAGCACAAGTAAAAGCGGTTATGAAACAAGTGAAGCTTCATGACTTAGTCGCCAGTCAGCCAGAAGGATATCAAACGTCTATGCAGGAAACAGGTCAGCGTTTCTCGGGTGGAGAACGCCAGCGAATTGCCTTGGCACGAGTGCTGCTTCAGGATACACCAATTATTATGCTGGATGAGCCAACAGTAGGGCTTGACCCGATTACAGAACGTGATTTGCTGAATACGATTTTCGATAGCTTAGCTGGGAAATCGTTGCTATGGGTGACACACCACCTAGTAGGGATGGAACAAATGGACGAAATCATCTTCTTGGAAGAAGGTAAAGTCAAGATGCGCGGTACGCACGCACAATTGCTGCAGGAATCGCCGCATTATAAAAAACTGTATGAATTGGACCGCCCTGCGGTTTTCCAAACTACTTAATCCAAAGCATTTGCTTTGGATTTTTTTTTGCATAAAAAGATACTAGCGTCATCATACTAGCATTAAAGCATAACTGAAATGGAGTGACGTGATGGATATCTTACTGGCGGTTCTGCCTGCCTTGTTTTGGGGCAGTATCGTTCTATTCAATGTGAAGCTTGGCGGATCCCCTTATCATCAGATTCTCGGTACGACGATTGGTGCATTGCTGTTATCAATCATACTGTATTTCTTTGTACGCCCGGAATTAACAGGCTTCATCTTCTTAATCGGTTTCCTTTCCGGTGTATTCTGGTCGCTTGGCCAGACTTTCCAGCTGAAAAGTATTCATGCAATTGGCGTTTCACGCACGATGCCAATTTCAACTGGAGCTCAGCTCGTTTCTACTTCTCTGTTTGGTGTTATTGTGTTTGGAGAATGGAGTACATCAAGATCCGTTATTCTCGGAATTCTGGCGTTATTGCTTATTATTGGCGGAGCAATTCTTACTTCCAGACGAGCTAAAGGGGAAGAAGAGGATGAGGCAAGTCGTGGGGCTTTCCGAAAAGGTTTGGTCTTCCTGGCTATTTCTACAGTAGGTTACTTAGTTTATGTTGTTATCGCCAGATTGTTTGGCGTTGACGGCTGGACTGCTTTATTCCCGCAAGCTGTTGGTATGGTGGCTGGCGGACTTATCTTAACTGTGAAATACAAACCGTATGATATGTATACAATAAAAAATATTATCCCCGGTGTTATATGGGCAACAGGTAATATGTTTTTGTTCATCTCGCAGCCTCGAGTTGGTGTGGCAACAAGTTTTTCTTTGTCTCAGATGGGAATTGTCATTTCCACACTCGGCGGTATTTTCATATTAGGTGAAAAGAAAACGAGGGGGCAGCTGGTTAGTGTCGCTATTGGTATCGTGCTAATCGTTATTGCAGGTTTTCTCTTAGGTTATACAAAATCATAAAGCAGCTAAGGAGTGTTGAATATGTATCCAAGTTTAAAGGATAAAGTAGTCGTTATTACCGGTTCATCAACAGGATTAGGAAAGGCAATGGCATTACGTTTTGCCGAAGAAGGCGCAAAAATAGTTATCAATTATTATAAAAACCAAGAAGAGGGCGAGGAAGTTGTCCAACTCATTAAAGATAGCGGCAGTGATGCAGTAGCCGTACAAGGAAACGTGATGCAGGAAGAAGATGTGCAAAAGCTTGTCCAGACTGCCATTGATTCTTTCGGCAAGCTTGATATTATGATTAACAATGCGGGAGTAGAGAATCCTGTTCCTTCACATGAGTTATCGCTGAAAGATTGGGATCGGGTTATCGGTACGAACTTGACTGGTGCGTTTCTAGGCTCCAGAGAAGCATTGAAATACTTTGTTGATAACAACATCAAAGGAAATATCATCAATATGTCCAGTGTGCATGAAGTCATTCCATGGCCGTTATTCGCACATTATGCAGCGAGTAAAGGCGGCGTTAAATTGTTGACAGAAACATTAGCGCTTGAATATGCACCGAAAGGTATCCGTGTGAATAATATCGGACCAGGGGCCATCAATACACCAATTAATGCAGAGAAATTTGCCGATCCGAAGCAAAAGGCGGATGTAGAAAGCATGATTCCAATGGGCTATATCGGAAAACCAGAGGAAATCGCCGCGGTTGCAGTGTGGCTTGCATCTGAAGAGTCCAGCTATGTTACTGGTATTACGTTATTCGCAGATGGCGGTATGACAAAGTATCCGAGCTTCCAAGCAGGAAGAGGCTAAACGAAAGAGAGACAATGCCCGCGGGCATTGTCTCTTTTAATGTGCATAAATCATTTTACGTGTCATTCCGCCATCGATAACTAAATTTTCACCATTGATAAAGTTATTCTCCGCGGTTGTCAGGAACAAACAAGCTCTGGCAATGTCAGATGGAGTGCCGACTCGTTTGGAAGGATGCTGATCGTGATCAACAGGTCGCAATGCGTCGTAATCCTCTGTTTCAATCCAGCCAGGACTAATGCAATTGACGGTAATATAATTATTCTGTAAAGATACTGACAGTGCATGCGTAAGTGCGGTGATGCCGCCTTTTGTCGCAGCGTAGGCCTCTGTATCCGGTTCGGACATGGATGCGCGCGTGGATGCGATGTTCACAATGGCACCGCCTTTTCCGCCATGTTTCATGTAGCTGGCTGCTTCTCGGCTAGCCAGGAAGGTGCCGCGTAAGTTGGTATTGATAATACTATCCCATTCTTCTACGGCTAATTCGAACATATTTTTAAACGCACTAACACCGGCGTTATTGATTAGAATATCAATTTTCCCAAAGTGCTCGTATGCTTGTTTCATGAGATTAGTTATTTCTTTATGGAGACGCATATCGGCTTGCAATGCAAGTCCCTCGCCTTCCATTTCCTGAACAGTCTGTTCGACAGCAGACTTATTCAAATCTACCGCTGCAACTTTCGCTCCGGCTGCTGCATATTGCAAAGCCACAGCCTTACCAATTCCGTTTCCTGCTCCAGTCACAACAACTACTTTACTTGTAAAATCCATCTTGTTCATCCTTTCTTATCTTTGTAATAAATATGTTTTATTCTCCATGTACCATCTTCTTCTACAACTAATTCGCCAAAAGAAAACTGCTCCTGGCGCCGTTTATCCGTTGGTGAACCTGGATTAAAGAGAACCATTCTTTCTTCTGTCTTGTGTTCAGGTATATGAGAATGCCCGTAAATGAGCAAATCCAACGATTCCTCTGCAAAAGCTGCCCGAGCTCGCTGCTCCGTCGTTTTTCCTTTTCCGTGGCCGTGCGTAATACCCACTGTTACACCGTGAAAGGAAATAATCTGTCTATCTGGTAAGATCTCCGTTACATCCGGACCATCTGTATTACCATAAACAGCGGTTATTGGTGCAAAAGACTCGAGTGAATCAAGCACTCGTCGGTCATTAAAATCGCCAGCATGCACAATATGGTCGGCTTTCTCCAAATAAGGAAGTAAAGCGGGGGGCCATATCTTTGCCATCCGAGGCATATGTGTATCAGCTAAAATGATAATACGCATCCGTTTTCCTCCCGTCAGTGACATAGTACCCAAATGTTTCTTTTAGCAATCATAAAAAACGCTCTCCTGCCAAGAGGAGAGCGTTCAAATTTAATTAATATTGTGTTTGATGTGCAGGCTGATGTAACGTAATGTCGGCACCTAGCTGTGTGAACAGACCAACAATATCTTCATAACCTCGCTGAATATGTTTAATATCTGTAATCTTCGTAACACCGTCAGCTGCGAGACCTGCAAGGATTAAGGACGTGCCAGCTCGTACGTCATGCGCCTTCACGGTTGCCCCCGTTAGCTTGGATACGCCATTAATCATAATTTGATGGTCTACTACGTTAATATCTGCGCCGAGCTTCTTTAGTTCAGCTACGTGACCAGTACGGTTTGGATATACTTTATCCGTAATGGAGCTGGATCCTGCAGCAAGTACGAGCAAAGTTGTCAGCGGCTGCTGCAGGTCGGTAGCTAATTCAGGGTACATACCCGTCTGGATTCGTGCACCATGTAAAGCGGAACCGGAAGCAGTCATGGAATCGTCTTCTTCGGTAATCGTCATACCTAATTCAATTAACTTGTTTGTACAGCTTGCCAAATGTTCTGGAATAACGTTTTTCACTGTGATGCGGCCATTCGTTACACCAGCAGCCATTAAGAATGCTCCAGCAATCAAGCGGTCTGGAATAACAGTATGTTCAATCCCGCCATGCAGAGAGGCAACGCCATCGATGGTGATTTTATCTGTTCCGGCACCTTTGATTTTAGCTCCCATTAAGTTAAGCAAGTTGCCTAGATCGACAACTTCCGGGTCTTTAGCGGCATTATGCAATACAGTACGGCCTTCTGCTTTAACTGCCGCCAGCATGGCATTAATAGTGGCACCTGAAGTAATTACATCAAAGGTAATATCCGCTCCTGTAAGTTTGTCACAAGATACTTCATAATACTTTTGCTTAAAGTCAAATGTTGCTCCAAGTGCCGAAAGAGCTTTAACGTGCTGATCAATGGGGCGGGAGCCAAAGTCATCTCCGCCTGGATAGCCAATTTGGACAGTCTTTACTTTTGCAAGTAAAGCTCCGACAAAATAATAGGAAGCACGAAAATCCGATGTTTTTGCCACGTCTAATTTACCGGAAGTGATATACCTTCCGGTAAGCTCATAGGTGTTTTTCTCTGTCTCTTCCATATACAAACCAATATCTTCAGCAATTTCTTTTATTAATAAAATATCCCGAATAGCGGGTATATCATGAATCGTGATCGTTTCATCTGTCAAACAGCCTGCTGCGACCAGTGCAAGAGCACTGTTTTTTGCGCCGGGAATCGTGACTTCTCCGAATAGCGGGCCGCTATTTCTAACTTCAAACCATGCATTGTTCACTCTATTACGCTCCTTGTCTAATTCCAGCTCGGAAGGCAAGAAAACAAGAGGCGAAGAACGATTATGTTAAGTTGCTTCGCTTTTCCTGTATTTTAAACGGCCTTCTGCTCTTTTTCATCTTCTCTCATATGCACATAAACTCCATTTTACCATTAAACACGCAAGAAGTAGATAGGGAATAAGTATTCCTGTATGTAGAATTTTCCTATAGTCCGAACTTCTGTACGAAAGCTTCATATACTACCAGTAACGAACTTTTGTGCTACAATGAAATGGACTGGACTATACCACTGGAAAGGCAGGCTTATCATGAAAGGAAGCAAAGTTATCAAGGGCTTGGGTTTAGGGCTGCTTGTACTTTTTCTAATTTGGTTTGTCCGGGAACATATGAAACTATCACCTGAAGAGATCCAAAAGTGGATTGTATCATTTGGGATTGTCTCCCCTTTAATTTATATTGGAATCTACACAGTAAAACCTATCATCTTTTTTCCTTCGTCAGCACTTTCAATTGCTGGGGGGTTAGCTTTTGGATTTATAAAAGGAACGATTTTTATTTTGATAGGCGCAGCTGGTGCTGCCGTTGTCGCATACTTTCTGGCAAGCATATTCTCTGAACGGTTTGGGGATAAGGATTTTGGTGAACGGGCAGAGAGAATTAAACAAAAATTGCGTGATGCAGGCTTTTTTTACGTTCTCGTCATGCGGGTGCTGCCGGTTTTTAACTTTGATTTGGTTAGTTATGTTTCCGGTCTGACACGTGTTAAATTCAAGCATTATATGGTGGCAAGCATTGTAGGTGTGCTGCCAGGTACGATGACATACGCTCTTGTTGGTGCAAGTATCGTATCCTTCAATTATATGTATCTCGCTATTATTATATTGGTTATGTTAATTTGTGTTCTGATTGGGTTTTGGAAAAGAGATAAAATAAAAGAAATACTAACTTAAGGCAGCCTAGACTGTCTTTTTTGTTTCGGCAGGAAATGATTTTGCTGCTATCGAAAGAAGTTTGTCTTGTATTCGGGCGGATAAATAAGCAGAGGAAGAGGCCGGGACATAACTTGTTTAAGCTATATAAAAATCCAAACAATACTGCATTGTTTGGATTTTTTGCGTTGGAAACGAAGATGAGAGCATCGCTTCGGAAATACACTCCGCTTTCCTGCGGGCGGCTGGTGAGCCTCCTCGTGCTAAAGCACTGCGCGGTCTAACCGAGGCCTTTTTCCCGCGGGAGTCTCCGTGTATTTCCCACGCTGATTTGTGTGATGGGAAACCTTCATTCGTGTAGGCAGAGTACGTAGACTCCTCGAAAAAGATAGCGATTTTCTTGTCGGTGTCTACTTCAAAAGCCATTCTTGTCCGACGATAATAGCTAAGGTTGGGGAGGCAGCAACCTCATAGGACAGCATTAAAAAGTATGGATCTAGTCATCGTTTGCTTTTGGGATGAATTTATCTTGTTCTGTACCAGTGTCTTTTTATGATGTAGATGCTGTTCGTTGGATTTCGCTAACTTTCTCATAAGCAAGCTGTAAACGGCGTGTAATCACACCAGGCTCCCCATTACAAATGCGATTTCCGTTCACTTCTATAACAGGCATAACTTCGCTTGTTGTACTCGTGATAAACACTTCATCTGCATCTAAAAGTTGCTGTGTTGAGAAGATTGTCTCTTGTACTTCCAGCGCTGATTCTGCTGCGAGAGTTAATACACGGTTTCGAACACAACCGTGCAAAATGTTTTTTGCTGCTGGATGGGTGTAAAGGACATTGTCTTTCACAATAAATACATTGGACGAAGAGCCTTCTGTAACTTTGTCGTTTCTATGAAGAATAGCTTCGAATGCACCTTTTTCCTTGGCTGTTTGCTTTGCAAGTATGTTAGGCAGTAAGTTTAAGCTTTTGATGTAGCATAAATCCCATCGGATATCTTCCGCTAATATTGTTCGCACACCTTGTTTAAGCTGTGCAACCGGCCGTGGGCTTTCCTCGATATATGCGTATAAATTGCTCGGCACATCTGGAAAAGTATGCTCACGCGGCGCAGAACCACGGGTAATCTGTAAATAGACCTTTGCATCCGTCTGCACAGCATTTTTTTCTGCCAGTTCTTGCAGAGAGGCGATGATTGTTTCCTTATTGAAAGGTACTTTCAAACGAATTGCTTCTGCTGAACGATAAAGTCGGTCGATGTGAGCTTCGAGTAAATCATAGTTCCCTTGATAAATACGAATAACTTCATAGATGCCGTCTCCAAACTGTAATCCTCTTTCCTCAAACGGATAGACGAGAGAATCTTTTGCAGTTATTCCATTCTGCGTCCATACATAGTTATACAAGCTCATTTTTTTAATACCTCCATTTCGTTAAAATTAAGTATAGCAGAGGAGAAGGAGTGAGAAAGTGAAAAAAATGTCGAATTTTGCTTTGAATGTTGCACGTGTGTAAAAACCTTGTTATACTACTTAACATACTATTTATAAACCGGGGTATTCATTTCGCGCATCATGCACTTGTACATTACCCTTGAGCCAACGCAGTGTCTCGTTTTAAACGTAACGAGGCATTGCGTTTTTACTATGCCTAATATGGAAATAATGCTAGAAATAATGATAAAAGCAGGGAGGCGGCACAATGGATACGGAAAAGTTGAAACAAGAGCTGATTGCTTATAGTAAGGAAATCGGTGTTGATAAAATCAGATTTACAACAGCGGATGTCTTCCAAGAGTTAAAGGAGAGACTGAAGCAGCAACAGGAAAAAAATTATCAATCTGGATTTGAAAAAGGAACAATTGAAGAACGAACCGAGCCGAAAAAACTCATGCCATCAGCCCAATCCATTATTGCCATTGCGCTTGCGTATCCTTCCCGACTGCCTAATGCTCCAAAGAGTACAAAAGAAGAACCGCGCGGGTTGTTTTGCCGTGCATCCTGGGGAATGGACTATCATGAGGTGCTGCGAGACCGATTGAATAAGCTGTCTGCTTTTCTTGCAGAAAGAGTGGAAGGGTTCGCTTATCGTTCGATGGTCGATACAGGAGAACTCTCTGACCGTGCTGTGGCAGAACGAGCAGGAATCGGCTTCAGTGCTAAAAACAGCTTTGTCATCACGCCTGAGTTTGGTTCATATGTCTATCTTGGTGAAATGATTACGAATATACCTTTCCAGCCGGATGAGGCGGTTGAGGATAGTTGTGGCAGCTGTACAAAATGCATTGACTCTTGCCCAACAGGAGCGCTTATCCAAGGCGGGCAGCTGAACGCCCAGCGCTGCATCGCTTATTTGACACAAACGAAGGATTTCCTTCCTGATGAATTTCGAACGAAAATCGGTAATCGTATTTACGGCTGTGATACGTGCCAGCTTGTTTGTCCAAAGAACAAAGGAATGGATTTCCATCTTCATGAAGAAATGGAGCCTGATCCAGAGATTGTGAAGCCATTATTGAAACCATTGCTGAAAATGTCTAATAAAGAATTTAAAACAAAGTTTGGTATAATCTCTGGTTCGTGGCGCGGTAAAAAACCAATTCAGCGCAATGCTATTTTGACGATGGCCCATTATAAAACGACGTCAGCTGTACCAGATTTAATCGAGCTTATGGAAAAAGACCCGCGTCCTGTTATCCGCGGAACTGCTGCATGGGCAATCGGTAAAATTGGGGTGCCGGAAGGTTTTGAAGCTATCAAACATGCGGTGGGTGAAGAGGAAGACGCACAAGTACGAGAAGAAATGGAAAAGGGATTGCAATTTGAAAAAGAATACGCGAAAGCACACTAAAAAAGGAGCTAATGCTCCTTTTTTAGTTTTGGTGCATGTAAAGGCAGTAACTTTAGTTGATAACTGGAAAGCTGTTTCCAGTTATCAGATTGATGGGCTAGCTTTCCATAGTTCGGTTAATGTTTCGCCCAACCTTTTTGCGTAATAAAGTCTTTCATGTAAGCGCGTCTCGGTATACGCAGTTTGTCGGTAGTCTGCTGTGTCCAACTGGTATTGCGTGTATTTTCCGTACGATTTACATAATAGGACTGGATGGTACGATCGTATTCTTCGAGATGTGCATTGAGCATGCCTTTATCTACATTATAGTGATTTTCGTGATATACGCTGGCGAATGGGAGACGTGGTTTTTTTTCATGCACTGTTTCGGGATAGCCAACAGCAATTCCGAACAGCGGCAGTACATGAGCAGGAATACCAAGACTTGCAGAGACACCTGCCAAGTTATTACGAAGACCGCCGATATAGCAGATTCCTAATCCCATTGATTCCGCAGCAATCGCTAGGTTCTGAGCGGCAAGAGAGGCATCAATTGTTCCTATCAGTAATGCTTCTGTACCTTGAATGGATGCAGAAATATCTGCTCGCAGGTTTTGAGCCATTTCTTTATGACGATAGAAATCGGCGCAAAACACAAAGAAGTGACCGTTCTTCACAACATAATCCTGGCTTCCTGCATACGTACTGAGCTCTTTTTTCACTAACGGGTCGCTAACCCCGATGATGGAATAAGCCTGAAGGAAGCTCGACGTGGATGCTGATTGGGCAGCCGTGACGAGTTCTTGTACCTGTTTCTCTGAAAGCGGATCAGCAGAAAAAGATCTTACTGATTTGTGGTTAAGGATAGTTTGCATAACATCTGACATCGTATTCTCCCCCTTTCTTATAAGGATACACAAAATTGACATATTTGTAACTAAAAAATGTTTGCGCTTTCATTTTGTGTTTCGGTCAAGCTGATGAAGCATATACTGTCATGATTCTACATACATACAAATGAGGTGGCAGTATGGAAACGTTCATGACAATTATATCTGTTTTTGTTGTTGGAGGATTACTTCTCTTACGGGGCTATGCAATGTCGTACCGCAGAAAGAACAGGAGGGATAGAGATGGGGAAGAATGAGCAGTTGGTGAATTTTTGGCTGCAGGAGGTCGAAGAGCAGAAAGAAGGAAATTGGCTGGTTGAACGCATAGCCGCTCATGCGAAAGAAGGTGCAAAAGTAGCTCAAATTAAAGGAGAAGGCACAATACTAAGGGAAGAACATGACAAAGATGAAGATATAATCACGTACAGCTTGTGTGCTACATTTCTCGTCCATAAGCAGCATGGAACGTATCATGAGGAAGAAGTACATACGCATACCGCCTATATGCGTAATGGCCAAATTGTGCGGCATGAGCAAAAGGATGAGGCTGTCCAGCCGCATGTCCATGGACTTGTTGGATATGAAAGCAATGATGAAAACTTTGATCGGCAATTTAACTATGACAGACGGGCTGCTGTACAATATGCAGAACGCTGGTGGAATGATTATAATCCGGCTTACAAAAAGTTTGAGGTCGATTGTACGAATTTTATTTCACAATGCTTACACGCTGGCGGAGCGCCAATGCGGGGAGAACCGGATCGAAATTCAGGCTGGTGGTATAACGGAGAAAGCTGGAGCTACAGTTTCACAGTAGCGAACGCATTGCGCTGGTATTTAAGTGGGTCTAAACAAGGGCTGCAAGGAAAAGAAGTTGCAGACGCACGATTGCTTCGTCCTGGAGATGTGATTTGCTATGATTTCGAAGGAGATGGAAACTTTAACCACAATACAATTGTAGTGGCTCGGGATCCACAAGGAGAGCCATTGGTGAATGCGCACACAGCCAATAGCAGAATGCGGAACTGGGCGTATCGTGATTCCCCGGCATATACAGAAAATGTTGTCTATAAATTTTTCCAGATTGGGGTCTGACCTCTGCTGTGCTATACTAGTAAGGTTGAAAGTTAAAAGCAGAGGTGAAAGTTAATGCCAAGACATATCGTACTATACCAGCCAGAAATTCCAGCAAACACAGGGAATATCGCCCGTACCTGTCTCGCTACCGATACTACTTTGCATCTTATTCGTCCACTTGGGTTTTCGACGGATGACAAGATGCTAAGACGATCAGGGTTGGATTATTGGCATGATGTGAATATCCGATATTACGATAGTATTGAAGAACTATATGAGCAATTCCCTGAAGGAGCCTACTATTATATAGAGAATTTTGGTACGAAACATTATTCGGACTATGATTTTAGTGATACGAATCAAGACATCCTGTTTGTATTTGGGCGGGAATCGACTGGTATTCCTAAAGACTTGCTCGCAGGAAAAGAAGAACAATGTCTTCGAATTCATATGACGGATAAAGTTCGATCCCTAAATCTATCTAATACCGCAGCAATCATTATTTATGAAGCTCTTCGACAACAAAACTTTGATGGACTATCTTGAACTGCACCTTGTGTGCGGTTTATTTTTTTCTAGTTAATTGTACTTAGATTCCTTTAGACTTACTGTTCTAATAGAACAATTTTTTTGGTAATAATAGACTAATGTCACTTATATCCGGTGGATTTACGAATGCGACGCTGTATAATGAAATGCATGAATAATGTGAGTGATTACACGCTATTGCTTCGGGCATTTGGAGATAAGCTCCGTTATCTCAGAAAGAAACAAATGCTGACACAAGAGGAATTGGCTGGCGTGGCTGGTTTTAATCGATCGTACTACTCAGATATCGAAAATGGGAAGCGAAATATATCCTTTATTGGTATTAGCAAACTGGCGTCTGCTTTAAATGTAGAGATGCGGGAACTCTTGCCAGCAAAAGAAGACTATTATAAGCTGCTCGAGTTAGATGCAAGACACCGACAGGAAACGATAACATATATATATGGCAGCACGATTGAAGGACAGATACATAATACTTTAAGAGCGAAAGAATAAAACTTCTCAATGCCGGCCAGTTCCAAGAATATGTTGTTAGGCTGCCCGATTTATGGCGGCTTTTTTAATGGAAAAGGAGAATGGAATTGATTTTAAAACGCAAACGCATCCAAGATATACTTCTGGATGATGTGATTGGCAATGACGTCATCTTAGCAGATCAGACAATAGTTGAAAAAGGTACAGTAATTAATCGAGAAGTGCTGGAACAGCTGAAGCAGAATAATGTACCCTCCGTCGTTGTAGAGACGACAGAAGAAGCGGCTGCCAATTTATTCAACAAGTCAGACCGGCTGCAGCAGACGATTCAGCAGCTCTTGGAAAAGGAAACCGATCACCAAGCAACGTACAAGCGCAGTATGGAAAAGCACTTTTATACGAATTTATCTTATATTGCATTTGAGTATCGTTATGGAAAACTGCTTTACGGAGAAGAAAGCATCCGTTTCTTAAAGGATTTATATGTTAAGAGTCTGAAAACAATGGGGCGCAGCAGTCTATGGCATATGTTGGAACAACGAGATCCATATGCTTTCATTCATTCTTTGGATGTATTTGTCATAGGTACGATGCTTGCTTATCATATGAACGTCGTTCAATTGGATTTTTGCGCCACAGGTTACTTGTTTCATGATGTCGGCAAGCTGGAGATTCCGCGTGAAATTCTTGATAAGACAACGGCGTTAACAAAAGAGGAATATGAGATTGTCCAGACACATACAGTCAAAGGAGAAATGCTTCTGCAGCAAGCCGGCGACCCCTTGATGGGACGCTATGCACGGAGCCATCATGAACGTCTAAATAAAAAAGGATATCCTGACGGCGCTTATTTACCAGAGCTTGGAATTGATATTCAAATATTAGCTGTTGTGGACACGTTTTCTGCATTAACATTATCCCGAACATACCGAGAAGTACTGCCAGCAGAAGAAGCGATACAGCTATTGCTGGAAATGTCGGATGCCTATCCGAAGAAAATTGTAAAAAAGCTGGCACAGCTTATGCATATCTACCCGAATGAGAAAGATATGTTGGAAATGGATGACGTTTTGTTTAATGCATATAAAGACGAAGCAACGCTTGAAATTGGTTGGAAACGAAAACCGTAACCAATTGGAATATGGATTTGCTGGCATGACACCCCTGCTCCAGGCATACATTAAGGTAATCGCCTTTTGTCTAACAATGCCTGGGAGGTTAATGAATAATGAATATATTGGATAAGGTACAGCAGTATCGCCAAGAACAAGAGAAGCTTCATTGGGAAGGAACACTTGCTGATTATTTGAACTTGTTAAAGGACCGTCCTTATCTTGCTCAATCTGCACATTCCCGTGTATATAATATGATCAAGCATAAAGGCATTGACGAGGTAGATGGTGTCAAGCATTATCATTTCTTTAAAGATGCCTTGTTCGGTTTGGAAGAACCATTGGAGAAGTTAGTCGAAGAATACTTTCATCCGGCAGCAAGAAGACTGGATGTGAAAAAACGGATTCTCTTGCTCATGGGACCAGTGAGCGGAGGTAAATCTACGCTTGTCAGTCTGCTTAAGCGGGGACTGGAGGAATATACGTTCACAGATGAAGGAGCAGTCTACGCCATCAAGGGCTGTCCGATGCATGAAGACCCACTTCACTTAATTCCCGTACATTTGCGCAAAGACTTTGAAAGCGAATACGGCATTCGTATTGAGGGGAATCTATCTCCGCTGAATTTAATGAGATTAGAAGAAGAATATGATAACAGGATTGAAGATGTTATTGTCGAACGTATCTTCTTCTCCGAAGACAAACGTTCCGGAATAGGTACATTCAGTCCTTCAGATCCGAAATCACAAGATATTGCCGACCTGACAGGATCGATTGATTTCTCCACCATTGCGGAGTATGGGTCAGAATCAGATCCCCGAGCTTATCGCTTTGATGGCGAATTAAACAAAGCAAACCGCGGCTTGATGGAATTTCAAGAGATGCTGAAATGCGATGAAAAGTTCCTTTGGCATTTGTTATCTCTTACGCAGGAAGGTAACTTTAAAGCAGGCCGATTTGCCTTGATTTCCGCTGATGAGCTCATCGTCGCTCACACAAATGAATCGGAATACCGCTCCTTTATTTCCAATAAAAAGAACGAAGCTTTACATTCCCGTATGATCGTTATGCCTGTTCCTTATAATTTGAAAGTGGATGAGGAAGAGAAGATTTATGAGAAGATGATTTCTGAAAGTGATATTAAGGACGTTCATATCGCGCCTCATACACTGAAGGTTGCTGCCATGTTTACCATCCTGACTAGATTAAAAGAATCAAATCAAGGCGGCACCAGCTTGTTAAAGAAAATGCATCTGTATAATGGTAAGCTGCTAGAAGGCTTCAGCGAAGCAGATATTCAAGAATTGAAAAATGAACATAGCGATGAAGGGATGAGCGGTATTGATCCGCGTTATGTGATCAACCGAATCTCCAGCACGATCATTAAAAAAGAAATGCGTTCCATTAACGCGCTTGATGTACTTCGTTCCTTAAAAGATGGCCTTAGCAGCCATGCGTCTATTTCGAAAGAAGACCGGGAACGTTACTTGAATTTCATCGCTGTAGCGCGTAAAGAGTATGATGAAATTGCCAAGAAAGAAGTGCAAAAAGCTTTCGTTTATTCTTATGAAGAATCAGCGAAGACACTAATGGATAATTATTTGGATAATGTTGAGGCTTATTGCAATAAAACAAAGCTGCATGATCCATTAACCGGGGATGAAATGCCATCTGATGAAAAATTGATGCGTTCCATAGAGGAGCAAATCGGAATCTCTGAAAATGCCAAAAAAGCATTCCGGGAAGAAATCCTTATCCGTATTTCGGCATATGCCCGTAAAGGAAAGAAATTTGATTATCAATCACATGAACGGCTGCGAGAGGCCATTCAGAAGAAACTATTTGCTGACCTAAAAGATGTGGTGAAAATCACGACATCCACTAAAACACCAGATGAGCGACAGTTGAAGAAAATGAATGACGTTGTCGCTACATTAATTGATGAGTATGGTTATAATTCCACATCAGCAAACGACCTGCTTCGTTATGTAGGAAGCTTACTGAATAGATAAATAAAAGCCGCCAGAATAATCTGGCGGCTTCTTTGTGCTGTTAAGCGGATAAAAGCAGAAAACCCGCAAAAATCGGAAGTACTACCATTGCCGTTTTTAAATAGACAGGTCGGACGCGTTTTGTGAATTTAGCTCCGATATAAGAACCAATCATTGTTCCGGCAACAACTTCCAATAATAATTTGATATCAAGAAAACCGAGCTGCGCATAACCTATTCCGCCAGCGAATGCAATTGGAATAATAATCATCATCGTCGTTCCAGCAGATTGCTGTGCGGACAGGCCGAGCAGCATAAGCAAACCAATTTGGATGAAAGGAGCTGAGCCGATTCCGAATAAACCGGATAGGGCTCCAGTGATAATACCGAGTAAAGCGGCTGCAATAAAATATATGACTTTATTTTGATAGATAAAGCTGCTGACGGTATTTCCTTTTTTGGTGGGTTTGCCTACTAATAGCAGACGAATACATAGAATAACTCCTGATAGTACAAGCATACCAGCTGTCAGATAGTTTAAAATTTCCTCCGGTATAATCCCGGAAAAGTGAGAACTGATAAAGGCGCCAACTGCGCCAAAGATCCCGATAATAATACCAGCACGCAACGTCACATTTCCTTCACGGTAATGACTGAGCGCCCCCGAGAAAGATGAAAACAGCATGGAGGTGAGTGCTGTTCCAAGCGCTACGTGAATTGGAAATCCAAACAGCACGGTCAGAATACTAATAATGAAGCCGGAGCCGCCAGCACCGACAAAACCGACAATAAGTCCGGCGGCAATCATAATAAGAATAATTTCAATAGCCATATACGACCCTCATTTCTTGTTGTATGTTAAGTTAACCATAAACAAATGCTAGTGTATAATGCATAAATAACATACGAAATATGCAGAAAGGTTATAGGTGATTCTATGGAATGGCAGCAGCTGATTTATTTTAAGGAAGTGGCAGAGCGCGAGCATTATCTACAGGCAGCGAAGGCTTTATCTATCTCACAGCCGGCTCTTAGCCGGTCGATTGCGAAGCTGGAAGAACAACTAGGCGTGCCTTTATTTGAGAAAAGGGGACGAGGAATTGTTCGAAGTGTGTATGGAGATGCTTTTTATGTACATGTTGTTAAAATTTTGGGAGAAATGGAACAAGCAGAAAAGAAAATTCAAAAAATGAAAGATCCACATTATGGGGAAATTACACTTGGTTTTATGAGGTCGCAAGGACTACAGCATATTCCGCATGTAATGAAAAATTTTAAGGAGAGTTATCCATCTGTACAGTTTTCGCTAAATCAAGGATCGACGGAGGAATTGATCAACCAGCTGAAAGAGGGGAAATTAGATTTATGTATTTGTAATATGGATCAGGGAGAAGAAGGTCTAGCTTGGCAGCAGTTATGGTCCGATCAGCTGTATGTATACGTGTCGGATGCGCATCCGCTTGCCATGAAACAGCAGCTGACATTAAAGGAAATAGAGAAAGAACCCTTCCTGCTTATTAAACCCGGGTTCAGTGCCCGTGTTATGTTTGAACAAATCGTCGAGAAGTATGGTTTGAAGCCCCATGTAGCTTTCGAAAGTGAAGATATCATGACCATCCTTGGATTTGTTGCGGCCGGACAGGGCGTGGCACTTCTTCCGGCATTTGAAAACCTTCAGGTTCAGCATGTTCGCAGTATTCCTCTACATGAGCCTACACAAAGAAAAATCGGTATTGCTGTTCGAGAAGGAAGTGTACGTTCTTCTGCTTGTGGACAATTCATTAACCATCTTTTAGCTTATTCAAAAAGTTTACAGGGTTGAAGCTACAATTCGAAGCAGCAACAATCCAATACAACAATCCAATACAATAATTCAAGCTGCAATTCTCATCGTTTTATTTAGTTTCTATGAAGCATTCCGATCATTTTGTCGAAGTCTTCTAAAGACAATTTACATTTCATTCACTTAACCTTCATATATAGACATTAGAATGAACGAAGGGAGACAATTCCCGACAATTGAGAGGGGGAGCTTTATGAAGCGTTTTTATCGAGCAGCAGCAGGTCTTAGCGCAAGCTTGCTGCTGATGCAAGCAGTGGTCCCAGCATCCATGCCAGTAGTAAAAGCAGAGGAAAAGCTCCGCGAAAACAAGATTTCCATCACAGAAGTCTATGGGAGCCAAAAACAAAATGCAGAAAAATTAGCATTCATCGAAGTGCATAATGGCACGGATGAAGCGAAAGCGTGGAAAGACTTAAGCGTCACATACAATAACAGCCAAGAAGAACAGCTTGTCACCCAAGAAGCAGAAGAAGAGATTCCAGCAGGCGGTTATGCCGTGCTCGCTTTGAATCCAGATGCTACAGCTGCTGATTTTAACGCGCAATTTGGAAGCAATATAACAGATACAGCCTTCACCAATGTAACGGAACCCTACATATTTCTAGATGAAGAACAGCAGCTTTCTATAACAGATACAGCCACCGAACAAACCTCTGTCTCTGTATTTCATTTTCAAGATGTGAAACAGACAGACAGCATTCACTTCCAAGATAATCAAAAAACACCTGCCATTCTCGCAGCACCTTCACCAGGTTCTGCTGATATCGTACAAGCTCCAGAAGAGAAGGAAGCAGACACATCTGATCAGAAGAAGCAAGATGACGAAGAAACCACTGCTAATGCGAAAGAAGAATCCGATGCGGTAACAAAGGATGAGGTACAAGAAAAGCAATCGGAAAATCCAAAAGACGAACAACCTGTTAGCGAAGTCGTGCAGGAGGATGCTACTGGTGAAACAGAATCAATTGAAGAAAAGGAAGAACAGCCTGCAAACGAAGAGCAGGAGCAAGCAGATAAGGGTGAAAAAGCTGAGCAGCTAACACTCGTACATGATCCGGTCACGGCAGCAAAAGGCGGCGAGGATCTTACTATTCGGGCAGTTGTTGAGAATAGTGACGATGCGTCTGTAATCCTTACGTATACAACCGCACCAGGCATGAGCGAACAAACAGTGAATATGACGGATAAAGGGGACGGAAATTGGGAAGCGGTTGTGTCGAAACACGCACTTTGGAGCCCGGTTTTTCAATACAGCATTGAAGTGCAGGGGGCAGCGTCTGAAATGCGCTACCCAGAAGACGGCTATCAGCAAACGGAAATAGAGCAAACAGAAGCTGATCCGCAAAAACAGCCGCCAGTTCTTATTACCGAGATTACACCGGACAGTGATAATGTTGGTGGATCTGATGCATATGAGTTTGTTGAAGTGTACAACAACTCTGATCAACCGCTGAATTTACAAGATTATAAACTAGCTTATCAATATCCAAATGGTTCGTCTGCGGATTGGGATATTGATCGTGCAGTACAGCTGGAGCCAAAAGGGAAGGCTATTTTTTGGATTAAGAATGATGCAAACCAGTCATTAAACCTTGCTGATTTTAACAGCCATTATCATACCAGCTTGAGTGAGGATCAAGTTATTGAGCTTGCTAATAGCGGTATGGCCAACGGATCTGAACGGACAATTGCCTTTCAATCCGATAGCGGAGCAGAGCTTGTATCAGCAAGCTACAATGATGCAGAAGGAATCGATGATACAAAAGTGAATCAAGGTATCACATTTAAAGCCTCCGGGACGGCAGAGATGACAAAGGTTGGCTTACAGACATTTGCTTCTCCAGGAGAAGTGATTGACGGCCAAGTCCCTGCGGAAACTGTCAAAGTGGAAAAAGATGAGACTGCGCCTGCAATCTCACATGAAGCTGTAAAGAAGGTTACAGTCCCTAACCCTTTATCTATTAAAGCGAAGGTAACAGAGGAAAACTTTATTCAGCATGTAACGCTTTTCCTTAAGAAACAAGGCGACGCAGAATTCCAGCAGGTTAACATGCAGCAAGCAGGAGAGTTTTACGAAGCGGAAATTCCTACTGTTGGCTTAAAGGAAGGCACACTGGAGTATTACATTGAAACATCTGATGGTTTTAATAGTGCCAAAACAGACACATACAAAGTGAACGTAGAGGAGCCAGACACGGACTTCACTTCTTTGCCTGGACTCTTGGTTACAGAAGTTACGCCGGACTCTACTAATGTCAACGGTGCAGATGGTTACGAGTTTATGGAAGTATACAATAATACAACTGCTCCAATTGATATGCAGAACTATCATTTGACTTACACGTATCCTGATACGAGAGTGACAACGTGGGTTCCAGATGAATACCCAGTAATTCAGCCGGGAGAAACAGTCGTATTCTGGGTTGACAATGGTGCAAATAGTGATTTAACAGCAGAAGACTTTAATGCCAACTACCATACATCACTTACATTGGGTGAGAATTTATTCAAGGTCCAGACTGGGGGAATGGCAAACGGGAGCCAGCGCAGTCTGGGTGTGGCTACCAAAGCTGGCAGTCCGATCGTAAATGCCACATATAATGAAGTTGATGGTACGGATGATACAGTTGCTAATATGGGAATCAACTTTAAGTACCCGATGGATGACTCTGCAAATATGCTGAAGTTAGATGCTGGCACAAAGGTTGGAACTCCTGGAACTGTTACAGCAGATCAAGTCCCTGGAAGTCCAGTTCAAATCGAGGAAGACAAAGAAGTCCCAATAGTGACAGATTTGACGAATAAAGAAACAGTTAAGCAAACGGAAAACTTAGATATAACAGTAGAAGCTTCTGACGATAAAGCTATTAAGCGTGTAACGGTATATTATCGTACAGATGATCAAGCAGATTTTAATCAAACAGACTTAATTTGGAATGAGCAGTCAGGCAATTATCACCATACAGTTTATACGCCGGAACTGATCGGGAAAGATTTTGTAGAATACTATGTGACAGCTACAGATGGATTCAATCAGACAAAAACGGAAACGAAGCGCGTGACCATTGAACAGGAGCAAAAAGAAAGCAGTCCGCGTCTGAATGTAGAGGAAGGGCAGCTACTGTCTGGAACTTACAAACTGAAGGCTACTTCCGACAAAATGAAGCAACATGACATCTCTTTACTAATTGATGGTAAGAAAGTGGAGCAAACCGACAAAGCGTTAGAAACACAAGCATACTTTGCTTTTGATGTAAATGGTATCAATACGTATTTCCAAAATGCTGTCGTACAAGATGGAAAGGTCCTGCATGTATTTGATGACTGGATTGATACGTATACAACGATCACAGTACCAGTTGATCCAAATACATTAAATCCTGGTAAAAATACAATTAGTATCCACTCTGGAAACAAGGCATCTCCATTCCAGCTTGAATCTCCAGAGAATAGAGATGACTTTGATGCGAAAAATGTGCGGCTCGTATTAGGCGATGGAACTGTGCTCTATGATCCGGCGTTTGCCGACCCAGCTCAAGTAATAGATGTTGGGGATAACGGTAATTATCGCCCAGTACAGGATTTCACTTTTACCATTGATGAGGAGAAGTTCCAATCCAATGCTTATGAATGGGATACTGCAGCAGCAGAAGATGGCGTGCATACGATTGAAGCAAATGATGGACAAGCTACTGATAAAGTGTCTGTAACAGTAGACAATACAGCACCGNCTATAGAAGATGGGAAGTCATATAAAGGCGCATTTACTATTGACGGCAACGCTGAAGATGCTGGCAGTGGTTTGAGCGGCTTGTCTGCTGAATTGGATGGAGAAAAAATTGATCTTCCATATGAAACTTCATCGGCCGCATTAACTGCCGGAGACCACCAGCTTGTCCTGCGTGCAGTGGATAAGGCTGGAAATGAAGAAGTGCGTACAATCAAATTTGTTACTCCAGCAGAGCATCCTATCGCACCGCAATTAATCAAGCCGGAGGATGAAGCGGGAGATGTTGGAAGAAATCCGGAGCTAGAAGTGAAAGTAACGGACCCTACCGATGATGAAATGGATGTTACCTTCTATCAAGGGCATAAGTACAAAGTAAGCCAAGACAGTGACATAAAAGCATTCAAAAATGCTGCAGATTATGAACCGCCATCTGACTACGCGCCAAAAGGAGAACAAGCCTTCACAGATACGGACATCGACAAAGTTGCGAATGTGGACGACAAGTATCTGATCAATGATAGTACGGAACAATTCCCTTATCATCGGTTTGAGGTACCTGTTTCCAAAGATGTAGACAATAAAAATGTCGTTGAAGTTAATTGGAGCGGTAACTCGCTGCCAGGCCGGAAAGTTTCCATGTACGCATGGAACCATAAGGTAGAAGATTGGCAGCTTGTCAATTATAAAGTGGCCGGTGATGAAGACTTTGATTTGCAAGGAACAGTTAATGTGGATAATTTCGTGAGAGACTACAAAATTAATGTTTTGATCCAGGATGAGATCGCCATAGAGGAAGAAGATTATGATTACTCGTTCGTTTGGATGTCAGATACTCAATATTACTCAGAGAGCTACCCGCATATTTATAACGAACAAGTGAACTGGATTGCGGAAAACAAAGACAATTATAATATTGACTATGTACTCCATACTGGTGACTTAGTCAATTTCTCCAATCAGGAATATCAATGGGAAGTTGCAGATAAAGCGATGCAAGTTCTTGATGATGCGGGCATTCCTTACGGTGTATTAGCAGGAAACCATGATGTAGAACAAAAGAGCAACGATTACACGGATTATTACCGTTATTTCGGAGCAGACCGCTTCGAAGATAAGCCTTGGTACGGAGGTTCCTATAAGAATAATAGAGGACATTATGACTTGATCTCCTCTAATGGAAATGACTATATCATGGTCTATCTTGGCTGGGGTATAGAAGAAGAGGGTATTGCCTGGGCAGATGCAGTGCTGAAGGCCCATCCTGACCGGAAAGCGATTCTGAATTTCCATGAGTATCTATTATCTTCCGGAAATCGTCATCCTATTGGTGAGCAGCTGTATCAGGAGCTTGTCCTTGAGAATGAGAATGTCTTTGCTGTTCTTTGCGGGCATTATCATGCAGCGGATATGCTTATTGATGAAATTGATGATAATGGCGATGGCGTAACCGATCGAAAAGTATATCAAATGCTGGCTGATTATCAAGCTGGACCTGAAGGTGGACAAGGATACATGCGCATGCTGCTCTTTGACGCGGAGACAGACCAAATCAAAGTGAAGACATACTCCCCGTATATGGATGATTACAACTATTACGATGAAGAAGATTTCCCAGGCACTGATGAATTTACAATTGGACTGGAACTGGATGCACAGAAGAAGCGCGTAGCTACTAACTATGTGGAAGTAAATGTATTTGGTACAAAGGAAATTGGCACTGCAGATAATGTGAAAAGCGGTGATACAGCTTCTGTTACATGGGAAGGCTTAACTGACGACCATGCGTACGCTTGGTACGCTGTTGCAGAAGATGCTCATGGCGGAAAGACAAAATCTGATCTTTGGACATTCACGACAAGCGGTGGTGCACCGTCACCTGAAGATAATGGGAACGAACCGCCGGCAGATGACACGAATGGAAATAATGAAGAGCCAGATCCAGAACCAATTAGCGGCGGAGAGACCCCGCCAACAGGCGATGATAACACGAATGATGGAGTTACGAATCCAGGCGATGATAATAAAAAGCCTACAGGTCAACATGACGATGGAGAAGCGCCTGTTAATACGGTGCCGCAGACACCTTCAGGAATCGATGATGCAGCAAGTATAAAGCCTGTTTCGAGTGATAGCGGTAAAACGACAACATTCGGCAGTATTTTACCGCAAACAGCAAGTCAGCTGTTTAATTACCTCTTGGCTGGAGCTGGACTTTTAGTTCTTGGAGCAGCGTTATTCTGGGTAAACAAACGTAAGGCAGCAAGCAAATAAATAGTTGGCGGATAACTGGAAAAAAGATCTTCCGGTTATCCGTTTTTTAATTAAAAAAAGCAATGATTTTTTCTTATAAAAAGAAAAATGTAAAAACGCTTTCAAAATGTTGATATTTATGTAAAGTACTTGTACAAATCCTTTTAAATCAATGAAGAAAGCGTTTTAAAAATTTTCTCATTTTAGTTGTAAGTTTCGTTTCGTTACGGTATATTGAGAGTGTAAATTCATAATAAGTTACTTAAAATAATTTCCAATTCAAAAAGCCTTTTCGATTTTAAAAAAAGTTACTTCTATTGGGGGGGAACAGTCGTGGGACAAAAGGAATCTAGTGAAAGATTCTGGGAGAACTTCCATGGCCCAAACATGGGTTATGTAGAAGAGCAATACGACAAATACAGGCAAAATCCGGAATCAGTGGAAGCTTCATTGAAGGAATTGTTTGAAACGCATGGAGAACCGCGCCTGATGCAGCGTCAAGGGGAAGACGCTCCATCCGCACAGTCGGCGCACGCTCCAATCAAGAAAATCACAGCAGCTATACAGCTTGTAGAAGCAATCCGCCGCTATGGTCATCTGGAAGCAGATATATATCCGGTCGGCGGAGATAATGGAGAATCATCTGTACTTACGAAAATGGAAGATTTCGACTTGACGGAAAGTGACTTACGAGATATACCAGCTAACTTCGTCTGGGAGGAAGCGCCGGGTAATGTGCATACGGCACTGGATGCCGTACAGCTTTTGAAGGAAAGGTATGCAGGAACAACTTCTTTCGAATATGACCATGTTGGCAACCATGATGAGCGCAAATGGCTGCAGGAGCAAATAGAAACTGCTTCCTATGTGCCGAGATGGAGCGACGATGATAAAAAAGCAATTCTAAAACGGCTTACAGATGTGGAGGGCTTTGAATCATTTTTGTCTCGTACTTTTGTTGGCCAAAAGCGTTTTTCCATTGAGGGTGTCGAATCAATGGTGCCGATGCTTGATGAAATTATTAAAGAAGCATGCCTTGCAGATACAGACAATGTAATGCTTGGTATGGCACATAGAGGAAGATTATCCGTTCTGGCGCATGTTTTAGGCAAGCCTTTTGATCTCATCTTCTCCGAGTTTAATCATACGGGAGAAAAAGCACTTCTGCCTTCAGAAGGCTCTAAAGGATTGCATGGCGGCTGGGCTGGGGATGTAAAGTATCATTTTGGTGCGGTAACAGAGCATCACGAAGGACAAGAGAAGCATACAACCGTCACGTTGGCGAATAACCCTTCTCATCTTGAATTCGTTAACCCGGTCGTAGAAGGTTTTACAAGAGCAGTTCAGGATGACACTTCAAAGCCAGGCTATCCGGATCAAGACCCATCCAAGGCGCTAAGCATACTCATCCACGGGGACGCTGCTTTTATCGGGGAAGGAATTGTAGCTGAAACGCTCAATTTAGGTGATTTGCCGGGATATAGCACTGCCGGTACCGTTCATATAATCGCGAATAACCAGGTTGGGTTTACGACGAACCGCCGTGATGGGCGCTCTACTCGATATGCAAGTGATTTGGCGAAAGGTTTTGAAATTCCGATTGTACATGTAAATGCTGATGATCCATTGGCCTGCTCCGCTGCAGCGCTGCTAGCATTCCAATACCGTCAGCGTTTCCATAAGGATTTTCTAATTGATCTTGTCGGATACCGCCGTTATGGACATAACGAAATGGATGAACCGCGTTCGACGCAGCCAATTCTTTATCAGGATATTGACGCACATGATACAGTTGCGAAAATATTTGCTGCTAACTTGGAAAAAGAGAAAGTCATCTCTGACCAGGAAGGCTATGATACACTCAGTGCTCAAGTAGGTGATCATCTCAAAGAAATCTTCCAAAATATGAAAGAGGAAGAGATGAAAGAGAAAATGCCAAAGGATGAGCCGGAAGCATTGCGTTGTGATTTGCCACAGATGCAGACTTCTGTTCCAGCTGATACGCTGTTTTCGCTTAACAGACAGCTGCAAAAACGGCCGGAAGGATTCCAGGTGTTTAAAAAACTGACAAAGATTATTTCTAAACGCCACCAAGCATTTGAGGAAGAAGGAAAAGCAGACTGGGCTGTCGGTGAAATTCTAGCGTATGCCAGTATCCTGCAGGAGGGTACGCCAATTAGATTGACAGGTCAGGATTCCGAGCGAGGCACGTTTGCTCACCGCCATATGGTGCTGCATGATGTGGAGACGGATGCCACTTATTCACCGCTGCACGGACTGGAGGATGCAAAATCGTTTGCTTTACACAATAGTCCATTATCAGAAGCAGGCGTAATAGGCTTTGAATATGGCTACAGTGTCCAAAACCCGGATGCTTTTGTACTATGGGAAGCGCAATTCGGCGACTTTGCCAATACTGGACAGGTTCTGTTCGACCAGTTTATTGCTGCGGGCCGAGCAAAATGGGGAGAAGCATCTAATATGGCAATGCTGCTGCCGCACGGGTATGAAGGTCAGGGCCCGGAGCATTCAAGCGGCAGAGTAGAGAGATTCCTGCAGCTTGCAGCTGAGAATAACTTAATTATCGCGAATGTAACAAGCTCTGCCCAGCTGTTCCATCTGCTGCGCAGGCAGGCTAAACTTGGTGGAAGAGAAGAAGCAAGACCACTTGTTCTAATGACACCGAAAAGCTTGATGCGAAGTGCGCGCTTGGCTAGCAAACTAGAAGAATTTACAGAAGGAAGTTTTTCTTCTATACGTGTGCAGCCGAATAACGAAGCAACATCAGAAACAGCAAAAACACTCGTATTAGGCAGCGGGAAAGTGATGGTCGATATCGAAGAAGCGATGGAGAAAGAAGCGGGTGCATTTGAAGCGCTGCATATCGCTCGCGTTGAACAGCTTTATCCATTCCCGGCTCAGAAGATTAAGCAGATTCTAGCAGATTATCCTTCTATCCGTGAAGTGAAATGGGTGCAGGAAGAACCGCGAAATATGGGGGCGTGGACATTTGTTCGTGACAGAATCGAAGCAATTCTTGCAGAAGATCAGACACTAGAATACATCGGGCGTCCAGATCGTGCATCACCTGCAGTAGGTAAGCCTGACATCCATAAAACAGAACAAAAGCAGATTATCAATCAAGCCTTAAAGTTGTCTAAGGGAGGAGTAAGCGTATGAAGGAACTAAAGGTACCAGAGCTGGCAGAATCAATTACAGAGGGAACAATCTCCGAGTGGTTAGTCAATCCGGGTGAACGTGTTGAAAAAGGGGATCCTGTTCTGGAATTGGAAACAGATAAGGTAAATGTTGAAGTGAATGCAGAATACAGCGGTGTGCTCAAAGAAATCTTAAAGGATGCTGGTGACGACGTGGAAGTAGGCGATATTATCGCTACGGTTGATGAAAATGGGGAAGCTGGCGAAGAGTCAAAAGATTCATCTGCTGCAGAAGAGACAAAAGCAGAAGCAGCGGCTGTAGCAGAAGCTCCGGCTGAAGAGAAGAAAACAGAAACCGCTGAACCGGCAGCTTCTAATAAGAATACACTAGCTTCTCCGGCAGCACGTAAACGTGCTCGTGAGCTTGGCATCAGTCTTGATGACATTACAGCACGCGATCCATTTGGACGTATTCGTCCAGAAGATGTTGAGGAAGCAGCGAAACCAAAAGAAAAACCTGCTAAGCAGGCAAAGGCTGATAAGCCGAAACAGTCGGAGAAGACGGAATTTGAGAAACCGATTGAGCGTGTGAAAATGACTCGCCGCCGTCAGACGATTGCCAAGAGGCTAGTAGAAGCGCAGCAAACTTCCGCGATGCTGACTACTTTTAACGAAGTCGACATGACAGCAGTTATGAAACTTCGCAGTGAACGGAAAGATAAATTCCTAGAGAAGCATGATGTAAAGCTTGGTTTTATGTCTTTCTTCACGAAAGCAGTTGTGGGTGCGCTGAAGGAATTTCCTTACATTAATGCCGAAATCCAGGATAACGAGATTGTCTTGAAGAAATTCTATGATGTCGGTATTGCGGTATCTACGGATGATGGACTTGTGGTTCCAGTAGTCCGAGATGCGGACCGTCTTGATTTTGCTGGTATTGAAAGTGAAATCTCCCGCTTAGGTAAGAAAGCTCGTGATAAAGACTTGAGCTTGGATGAGTTGAACGGTGGTTCCTTCACCATTACAAATGGCGGGATTTTCGGCTCACTTGTATCCACACCAATCTTAAATACGCCGCAAGTCGGTATCTTGGGAATGCATACGATCCAAAAGCGACCAATCGCTATGCCGGATGATACCATCCAGATTCGCCCAATGATGTATCTTGCCTTGTCATACGATCATCGTATCGTTGATGGAAAAGATGCGGTCCAGTTCCTCGTTCGCATCAAGCAGTTACTTGAAGACCCATATGATCTCTTGTTGGAAGGTTAATTCATATATAAACGTCCTCACTTTTGAGGGCGTTTTTTTTGTGCTTACTTCTCCTACATATTTTGCCATAAAATGTACAAACTAACGGAAATGATTTAGTAAAGGTGCGTAGATATGGGATTTTTCAAACAGAAAAAGGAAGAAGCTGTACAGGAGACAGTCATACGGGAAGATAAGGTGCCGCCGCATCAATCCACAACTTCTTTGGAAAAGAACATTGCTTATATTAAGGAAGAAATGCGCAACTCAGCAGACTTAAAAATTCGCTTGCTGCCAGACAGTAAACAGGCGTTGATTTTCTTGGATGATATAACAGATCCCGATAAGATGCAGCGATATATATTTGAACCGTTATTGAAAACAGACGGAGATATTCGAAGGATTAAAGATCGTGAAGAAAGCAATGACCTAAATAAAGCCGTAGCAGCACTTATCGAAGGAAAAGCCGTCTATTTAGTAGAAGGTAATGCCACTTGCTATCTATTCAATGTCCAGATGGATGCAAGCAGAACAATCATGGAACCTGTCAATGAGAAGGTCATTAAAGGATCGCATGATGGCTTTAACGAGGATATAAAGACTAATATAAATTTAATTCGACGCCGTATCCAACACCGCAGTCTTACCGTAAAGAAAATGACAATCGGCGATTACACAGAGTCTGAGATAGCGATGGTTTATGTCGATGGTGTAGTGAACCAGGATGTTGTAAAAGAACTAGAAAAAAGAATTAGCAGTATAAACACGGATGCACTTCTCAGTGCAGGAGCCTTTACCGAGTATATTGAAGACCGGACGTACAGTATTTTTCCGCAATTTTTAAGTACAGAAAGACCAGACAAAACAACGGCATTACTCATGGAGGGCAGAATTGCCATTCTGTTTGCAAATAACCCGACTTGTCTGATTGCTCCGGTTACATTCTTTGCTTTTTATCAAACGCCGGATGATTATAATACACGCTGGATTGTTGCTACTTATCTTCGGTTGATACGTTTATTCAGTTTTATCTTATCTATTACTTTGCCATCTTTTTATATTGCAGTTATCGGTTTCCACTATGAAGTAATTCCTGAACAGTTAATTTCTCCTGTTTTGGGAGCAATCAGAGATATCGCTTATCCGCCGCTAGTAGAAGCGGTTCTCATGGTTATTATATTAGAGGTCATACGAGAAGCAGCTATTCGTCTGCCTTCTCCAATCGGCTCTACAATTGGTATTGTCGGGGGTCTCGTTATCGGTGATGCTATTGTAACAGCAGGTTTGGTTTCTAACTTAATGGTAATTGTGATTGCTCTTACATCATTAGCTTCTTATGTGGTTCCATCAAATGAGATGAGTGATGCGCTGCGTCTATTAACGTTTCCGCTCTGTATGATGAGTGCTGTTCTGGGGTTTATTGGCATCGGATTCGGTCTGCTTTTTCTGCTAATTCATCTGTGCAGAATGGAGTCATTAGGCCTAAGCTATTTTACACCAATTCAATTCCGAGATATAAAAGACACGATTATTCGCGTTCCACAGTTTTTAATGAAGCGCCGACCTGAGCAGCTTAATTCGCCCCGACCTTATAAATCAAATAAGCTTGGTGAAAATAATGGCAAGTAATATGAATCAGAAAATCACATTATCTCAATTTGCTTATATTTATATCCAGAGTCAAATTGGCGTAGATATTTTAAATCTTCCCACGGTATTGCATAAATCAGCGGGTGCTGACGGTTGGATTACATTAATTATCGGCGGATTGATTTCCATCGTTTTTGTATTGATGATTACCCATACGAGCAAATGTTATCCTGGTGAAGATTTATTTGGCATTTTGAAAAGTAGCTTAGGTAAGAAACTCGGAAGCTTAGCAGGGTTCGGTTATTATGTTTATTTTCTTGTTGTTGCCATTTACCTCCTGACATCATATGGAGAATTGATTAACCAATGGCTGCTCCCAGAGACGCCGGTTCTGCTGTTGTATTTGCTGCTTCTATTAAGTGCGCTCTACACCATTTCGGGAGGGCTCACAGTCATGGCGAAGGTTTTCACCTTTTTTGCGCTTGTTTTATTTTTTATTTCTGCATTGTTTCTATTTGGGTTTATTAATTCTAAACTCATTTACTTACAGCCAATGGGTCAAGCAACGATTTCGGGTTATCTGGATGGAATCAGTGTCAGTGTTTATTCGTTAAGCAGTTTTGTCCTGCTATTCTTATTCCTTCCTTTTACACAAGGCAGCTACAAACAGAAGAGGCGTGTAGCGATTGGAGCTAATATAGTCGTTGCGATGTTTTACCTTTATACTGTTTTAATTTCGTTCTGTCATTTTGGTTCCGAACAGTTGGAACATATTTCGCAGCCAATTCTTTATATGCTGCGGACTGCCGATTCTATTCTTATTACAAGGATTGATATTTTTGTCCTCTGCTTATGGACTGTGTTCGCGATGACAGCATTTGCTTCTTATCTTTATGCAGCAGAAAAAGCATTTGCAAAACTTCCTAAGCCCCAAAAGAAAATGATCAATGTGTATACCACTTCGCTTATTGTACTGGGAGTTTCGGTATGGGGAGGATTAAACGAAAGAAACTTAAGAATCATTATTGATTTTCAAGATAAAATTACCGAATATTTCACACTTGTTATTCCTATTTTATTGTTTCTTTTATCCTTTCTCCGCAGAAAAGATAAACAAGGGGGGGCAGCATCATGAAAAGATTAGTTGTTGTTGTTTTGTTAAGCTGCACACTAGTATTGTCAGGATGCTGGGATACAAGAGAATTCAAGGAAGTTAAACTTGGTATTACGGCGGCATATGATTTAACAGAAGATAACGTATATACAAATACGATTTTAATTCCAAACGTCCAAAACAGCAGCTCCGCCGGACCAGGCCAAGAGTCAGTCCAATTTCTTACTGCTACTGGAGGCACTCCGCAAGAAGCGCGAGCTAATATAGACAGGCGGTTATCTTCCTCTTATAGTCCTTCTCAGTTGGATGTCTTACTTCTCGGTGAAAACCTAGCTAAAAAAGACATTTATCCGTATATAGATGCTTTTTATCGTGACCCGCGTCTGCATTTGGATGCAGTACTGGCTGTGGTGAAGGGAAATGCAGAGCAGGCATTAAAGGTAGTTCCTGAATCAGAGATGCGTCCAAGTGAATATATAGAAGGAATACTCGAATCAAATGTAGAAACAACAAGGTCTATGGAAGTGAATTTGCAAACAATGGGAGCTGAGATTTTTGAGAATGGACAAGATTTTGTCGTGCCGGCTATGCAAGTAGGAGATGGAGGCAAGACAGTCTCCTATGAAGGGTTAGCGCTTTTTCATAAATCGAGTTATACCGGTAAAGACATACCATTTGACCACACGACTTTATTCTTATTAATGAAGAATGTGAAAGGAAAAGTGGCCAGCATGACAACAAAGCTTTACGATGGGAAGGAGCCACAACCTAATAATTATGTATCAGTACACGTTGAGGATTACACTAGTAAAATCAAATCGAAACCGAGCAAAGAACATAAAGTAAGAACGGATATTAATCTTGAAATGACTGTGATGATTGAGGAATATCCGACAGATGATCTTTCGCTCTCTGTCTTACCGAGACTTACAAAAGATATAGAAAAAGCATTAACAAAAGAGGCATCAGATATAATAAAAACCACTCAGGATGCTGATTGTGATGTATTTGGTATTGGCAGAAGCATCTACGGTCACTATCCCGACTACTGGAAAAAACTTGACTGGGATAAGATTTACAAGGATATAGAAATTGTTCCGCATATTAAAGTAAACGTCCGAACACGTGGAATTTTCAGATAATTTAACGCTTTTCTGGAGTTTGTTTAATCAATGCCGGCTGTCCTGCATAAGATAGACTAATTATCTTAAGGAGGCTGGCGAATGACTGATTCCAACCATTTTGCAGTGTCAGAAGAAGACTGGTCCCTCCATCGAAAAGGATATGATGATCAAAAGCGGCATCAAGATAAGGTCCAGGAAGTATTAAGAAATAAATTGCCCGATTTGATAACTGAAGAAAATATCATCATGTCTAATGGAAAAGATTTGATTAAAATTCCGATCAGATCATTGGATGAATACAAAATCCGTTATAGTCAGGATAAAAACAAACATGCAGGTCAAGGAAAAGGGGACAGCAAGGTCGGAGATGTACTTGGACGCGCCGGTGATCAGCAGAAAGCTCCAGGTAAAGGACAAGGGGAAGCTGGCGACCAGCCGGGTCACGATTACTATGAAGCAGAAGTCTCGTTTGAAGAGCTTGAAGAGAATTTTTACAGCCAGCTGGAACTGCCTAATTTAGAACAAAAAGATGAAAAACAAATGATTGTGACAGATATTGCATTTAATGACATCCGCAAGACGGGTCTGACCGGAAATATCGACAAGAAAAGAACGATGTTGGAAGCATTTAAACGTAATGCACTTGGTGGAAGTTCCTCATTTGCACCAATTTATCCAGAAGATGTTCGTTATAAGACGTGGGATAACATTGAAAAGCCGGATTCCAAAGCAGTAGTGCTTGCTATGCTGGATACGAGCGGCAGTATGGGGAATTGGGAGAAATACGTTGCAAGAAGCTTCTTCTTCTGGATGACTCGATTTCTTCGGACAAAATATGAGACAGTGGAGATTGAGTTTATAGCGCATCATACAGAAGCGAATGTTGTCGATGAAGAATCCTTTTTCTCGAAAGGAGAAAGTGGTGGTACGATTTGCTCTTCGGCTTATAAAAAAGCACTGCAGTTAATAGATGAGAAATATCCGCCGTCTGCTTACAATATTTATCCATTCCATTTTTCGGATGGTGATAACTTGACTTCAGATAACAGCAGGTGTGTCGGGTTGATCAATCAGCTGATTGAAGTGTCCAGTCTTTTCGGCTACGGAGAAGTCAATCAATATAATCGCCATTCAACATTAATGCAAATTTTTCGGAAACTGGAACATCCCAAATTTCGGTATTATGTACTTCGTAAGAAAACAGATGTGTTCTATGCGATGCAGCAATTCTTCTCGAATGAGAAAGCGCAAGTTTCCGTCTGAACAGCAGGGGTTTTCCTGCTGTTCTTTTTTTATTGTGGCAAAATATGGACTGAAAAAGCATATATTGGTCATGTGACAAAAAGCCCTTTCTTTTTTTTGCAATATACATTAGGATAGAATAGGCGATGAAATGTTTCGTTTATATTACAAATAAATTACATTTATATTAAATAGAGAAGTGCTTTTAATGGGAAAGGGAAGGATTTACAACATGAAGGAAAAACGGATTCTATTTACGGGAGGCGGCACAGCTGGCCATGTAATCGTGAATGTGGCTTTGATCCCTGTTTTCTTGCAGGAGGGGTGGAAGATCGATTATATCGGTTCAAAGAATGGTATTGAACGAGATTTAATTGAGCCGTTAGAAGGCGTAACGTACCACAGTATATCCACTGGAAAACTGCGGCGCTATATGTCTAAAGAGAATTTTAAAGATCCTTTTAAAGTGATGAAGGGAACGATGCAGGCTTACCGAATTATGGGGAAAGTGAAGCCGCATGTTATCTTCTCTAAAGGTGGATTTGTATCGGTTCCGGTTCTATTTGCTTCCTGGCTCCGCAACTTGCCTGCTGTTATTCATGAATCTGATATTACACCAGGATTAGCGAATAAGCTGGCAATGCCGTTTGCGAAGAAAATTGTTACTACCTTTGCTGAAACTGTTTCTCATGTGTCTGCTAAGAAAGCGGAGTGGGTCGGAGCAGTAGTTCGGGATGAACTAATTCAAGGAAATCGGCGAGTAGGGTTGGAGAAGCTAGGTTTTTCGCCTGATAAATCGGTTCTGCTTATCATGGGCGGCAGCGGCGGCTCTCAGATTATCAATGAATCAGTTCGTTCGAGCTTGGATACGCTATTACAGGAGTTTCAGATTGTCCATATTTGCGGAAAGAACCAGTTGGATGAATCCGTCAAAAGAGAAGGGTATGTACAGTTTGAATATGTGAATGACGGGCTGAATGACTTGTTTGCAGCATCTGATTATGTTCTGTCACGGGCAGGATCAAATGCTATATTTGAATTTCTTGCATTGCGCAAACCGATGCTGCTCATTCCATTATCTAAGAAGGCAAGCCGCGGTGATCAGCTGTTGAACGCCAGCTCGTTCAAAAAACAAGGCTATGCAGATGTATTAGAAGAAGAAGATCTAACCAGTGCAACCTTGATTCAGCATTTACAGGATCTCAAAGAGCATAGAAATGAAATACTGCGCAATATGAGCCATTATGAAAGCCAAGAAGCAAAACAACGTGTAATTGAAATTATAAAAGAACATGCTAAAAAATAATTGAAAACTCATGTTACAGGGTAGTTAGTCCATTGGGGATAACTATCCTTTTTTATGTCAAAACAGAACCTGAAAAGAATTATTCGTTATCCAACTAAAAGAATTTTAGAAAAAGAAAAGGATCACGCATATTAGATATGTCTAATTGTGTGATCCTTTTCTTTCATTTCAACAATTAATTATTTGTTTTCTCATATCCATTCCGGATTGTAGTCAATTCACCAGTAGCCGGATCAATGACGAGCGCGTGCACCGGAACGTCATGTGGGAGAAGGGGATGATTTGCAATTAGTGATGCACTGCTTTCCACCGATTCTTCCACACTGTTAAATCCATTAAACCACGTATTGGCAACATCTTCACTCTCTGCTTGGCGCAAATAGGTTTCGACATCTCCGCCTTGCTTGCCGATTTGTTCCAGCAAGTCTGCTCCATGAAGGTGATGCATGCCACAGTCTTTATGACCGATTACAAATACTTCTTCTCCTTTTAGAGCATGAACGGCTACTAAAATACTCTTCATCGCACTATCGGAAGTGTCAACGAGCATAGCGCCTGCGTTCTGAATAATCTTCGCATCGCCATTCTTCAAATTAACTGCTTTAGGCAGCAACTCAAGTAAACGCGCATCCATACAAGTTAGAATGACAGCCTTCTTGGAAGGAAACTTGTCTGTTTCATATGGTGTATATGCTTTGTCTTCAACGAATTTCTGGTTATAAGCTAAGATGTCATCTAATAACATAGATTGAGCCACTCCTTTATTACATTGTCTGTTCTAGTTTACCACATCAGCACAACTGTTTACATATTGTTTATTATGCAAATTGTTTGAAAATATATTGACCATTTAGAAACGGTATGTATATACTTATTATGCATAAATTAACAGTGGAGAGGAGGAACCCAAGATGAATAACCGGAAACTAGTTTTATTCAGCCAATTTCATACTGGGCAGTTCCTCCTTTGTTCGGATTCTTGATCATTTGTATTATCATTTGAAGGGGTCTGCCGCAATCGCTTGCTGCATACTTTAGGAACGTGTACGTCTGCGGGCGTACACGTTTTTTTATGCCCAAATTGCAAGATAATTGATACAGGCTGAACATCTTAATCAGCTTTTTATCATAAAACAAAACTTGAGGAGGGATGGATATGTGTATTGTTCAAACAAGGCAGTGGGTGGAAGATTGGAATGATGATGGTTAGCTGAACTTCAGCGGGAAAATTGATAGAGAAGGTTGGGGAAAGTATGTTTGATGTATTAAAGAAGTTAGATTGGTTTTTCTTGAAATATTGGAAGCGATATACCATTGCGGTTGTCGCCCTTCTGTTGGCTAGTTTAATCGGGCTAGTACCACCGAAGCTAATTGGTTTGACAATTGACGAGATAAGTTATAATTCCCTCACATCAGAAAGGCTTTGGCAGGTAATTGGGCTATTCGTTTTGTTAATTGTCTTACATTATGTCATTTCCTATGTGTGGGATTATACACTTTTCAGCGGATCGGCTATTTTGGAGAGATTGATGCGCTCCAAATTGATGGGGCACTTGTTCCGAATGACACCTACCTTCTTTGACAAGAAGAAAGTGGGCGACCTGATGGCTCAAGGCACTAATGACTTGAGAGCTATTTATATGACAAGCGGCTTTGGCGTTTTGACCTTAGTGGATTCAAGTATTTTTATGATAATGATCATTGCCGTCATGGGTATAACAATTAGCTGGCAGCTAACATTGGTAGCCTTAATTCCGATGCCAATCATGGCCATTGTTATGCATAAGTATGGCAATGCAATCAATGAGCGCTTTACGGAAGCACAAGAAGCGTTTGGGAATCTGAACAATGAAGTGCTGGAATCCATCCGTGGTATCCGTGTTGTCCGGGCTTATGTGCAAGAAAAGCAAGATGAGCAACGATTCCAGGATATGACGGAGGATGTTTATCAGAAAAACATCAAGGTAGCAAAGATTGATGCCTTGTTTGAGCCAACGATGAAGGTTTTGGTCGGGCTTTCTTACACAATTGGAATTGGGTATGGTGCATTACTTGTTTTCCAAAATCAAATCACGCTCGGCAATTTGGTTGCTTTTAACATGTACCTTGGAATGTTAATTTGGCCCATGTTTGCGGTAGGAGAATTAATCAATGTCCTGCAGCGCGGAAATGCATCTCTGGATCGGGTGAATACGACGCTCCATTATCCAGCTGATGTTACAGATCCCGAAAAACCAGTCAATCAACAGAAGCCAGGAGACATCGTTTTCGAATCGGTGAGCTTTCGCTATCCTGGTAACGACATCGAGCGTCTTCAAGCTGTAAACTTAAAAATCCAGCAAGGCAGTACGCTAGGTGTCGTCGGAAAGACGGGGGCGGGCAAGTCGACGCTTTTCAAGCAGCTGCTGCGCCAGTATCCCCCAAGCGAGGGGCGCTTGCTATTAGGCGGAATCTCGATTGAACAGTTTACTTTAGAAACGACGCGCAGCTGGATCGGCTATGTACCGCAAGAACAGATTCTTTTCTCAAAAACGATCCGAGAGAATATCCAATATGGGAAACGCGATGCAACAGATGAAGAGATCTTTCGTGTAATGGAATTAGCGCATTTTCTCACCGATATTCAAAGTCTTCCTGAAGGATTAGATACAAAAGTAGGCGAGAGCGGAGTAACCTTATCAGGCGGTCAGAAGCAGCGGGTGGCGCTAGCGCGTGCGTTTATTAAGAACCCGGAGATATTAATTCTCGATGATTCGATGAGTGCGGTGGATGGCAATACGGAAGCGAATATAATTGAACATTTAAAACAAGAGCGTCAAGACAAGACGACAATCATTGCCGCTCACCGACTATCTGCCGTTAAACACGCAGAGCAGATTGTTGTGCTTGAGGAAGGAAAAATCACAGAGCGAGGAACTCATGAAGAACTGCTTGCAGCAAATGGCTGGTATGCGAGCCAGTATTATTTGCAGCAGCTCGAGGATAAGGAGGGAATATCCTCATGAAAAAAAATACGACAGAACGAAGGCTGTTTCGTTATGCATTAAGTAACAAACGAACAATTAATATTGGACTTGTATGTCTGCTTATTGCTGTAGTGTTGGAACTGGCTGGTCCGCTAATTGCTGCCCGTATTATTGATCACCACATTCTAGGTATTGAGTCTACGTGGTATGAAGTAGAGAATGAGACAGATAAGACGGTCCAGTTTAAGGGTAAGACATATATCCGTTCTGATGAATTAGCATCAGATGAAGCTGCCCTAGGAGAAGCCACCATTCTGCAGATTGGCAAGCATTTTTATTTTACAGAAGCTGTTCTGCCGCTAGATGGTTCCAGATCATATGAAAGCGGTACGATTAAGGTGGATAGTCAGCAAGGTATAGAGGAAGCTGCCGGTACCAGACTATCAGCAGGCGAACTTTATGACTTTTTCCGTCCGCAGTTCCAGCCGATTATTATTTTGCTGATTGTGTATGCAGCATTGCTTTTCATTGCAGCAATATTTCAGTTTTGGAAAACGTTCTTGCTGCAGCAAGCTTCCAATAAAATCGTCCGCACGATGCGGAATGATATATTCGCACATACACAGCGGGTACCGATTAATTATTATGTAGACAGACCTGCAGGTACTATTGTTGCGCGTATTACAAATGATACAGAAGCAATTCGCGATTTGTATGAAAGAGTACTGGCTACGTTTGTGACAAGTTTTGTTTATATGGGCGGTATTTTCGTGGCGATGTTCATACTAAATGCTAGACTTGCTGCGATTTGTTTGCTGGTCATTCCAATCTTTTGGGCTTGGATGAAGGTGTATAAGTATTTTGGTACCAAATACAACAAAGTCGTCCGCAAAACAGTAAGTGAAATTAATGGCAGCATCAATGAATCGATCCAAGGGATGCCAATCATTCAGGCATTTAATAGAGAAAATGAGACAGAAAAGGAATTTGAGATACTGAATAAACGGAATTTTATTTATCAGCGGAAACTGATGAAGCTAAGTGCGCTTACTTCTCATAACCTTGTAACAGTGCTGCGCAATTTAGCATTTGTGGCTTTTATCTGGTATTTCGGCGGCGCAGCTATTGCGGGAGGCTCTATCGTTACTGTTGGGGTACTGTATGCCTTTGTCGATTACCTGAATCGCTTATTTAATCCAATGACAGACGCGGTAAACCAGCTGCCGCTTTTAGAACAGGCGCGTGTAGCTGCTTCTCGTGTATTTCAGCTGCTTGATGAAAAAGGCGAAGATGTGGACTTGGAGGCGAAGCGCGAAAAAAATCGCGGTGAAGTCGCATTTGAAGATGTCAGCTTTGCTTATAACGAGAAAGATTATGTATTAAAAAATCTTAGCTTCAAAGTAAAGAGCGGACAAACGGCAGCTTTTGTCGGTCATACTGGATCTGGTAAAAGCTCTATTATGAACTTGCTGTTTCGTTTTTATGATCACCAAAAAGGTAACATTACAATCAATGGTGTTGACACCAAGGAAATTTCACGCCAGCAAGTACGCAGCAGTATGGGAATCGTATTGCAGGATCCATTCCTTTTCACAGGGACAATTTTGACGAATGTAACGATGAACAATCCAGATATTTCTCGGGAAATAGCTATAAAAGCTTTACAAGCAGTAGGAGCGGAACAATTTATCTCCAAACTGCCGAAACAATATGATGAGCCAGTGAAAGAAGGAGGAGCAACACTTTCCATGGGAGAAAGGCAGCTTGTCTCCTTTGCGAGAGCTTTGGCTTTCAACCCATCTATTTTGATTTTGGATGAAGCAACAGCGAATATTGACACAGAAACAGAAGCGATTATCCAGCGTGCCTTGGAAGTGCTGAAAGAGGGCAGGACGACACTCGTCATTGCGCACCGGCTTTCCACCATTATGCACGCTGATCAAATATTCGTTTTGGAACATGGTGAGATATTGGAAAAAGGGAATCACCATTCTCTGTTGGAGAAACAAGGACAATATTATCAGATGTATTTGATGCAGCAGAGCGGTATCAAACAATCTGCGGGGTAAATTAGGCCGTCCTGGTAAACAGGGCGGTCTTTTTAAGGGTGACAATTGTTGCAGAGATTTAATTATTTTGTAATTGTTTTGTGAAGCGACTCTCTTGTGTAATGATGTATGATAGGCATATTGGTGAAGTATTGGAGTAAGTCATATGTCATATAAAAAAAATACACATAAATATATACGAACTTTACAAATGAAATTAAAACGTCACACCCGAAAATTACAATTATGTTACGAAAAATATAGAAGGCTGGAGGTGTTAGGTCTTGTATCTACGCCAGTCTAATGATCCTAAGCGCGGGAAATTAGAAGAACAAGTCAAACAAGTGCAAGCTGGTGATACTGACAAACAAAATGAGCTGATTCAGAAGTATCAGCCGTTTATTGCAAAGTCAGTTTCAGAGGTATGCAAAAGATTTATTGATCCTGTTAAAGACGAGGAATTCAGTGTCGGTCTTTCTGCCTTTAATGAAGCAATGCTGTCATATGCAGATGACAAAGGCAGTTCTTTCTTATCATTTGCCAAGCTCGTCATTAAACGGAAGACGATTGACTATATCAGACGTGAACGAATTCGTCTTCCTGCGGCGTCATTGGATGAATTATTTGAGGATGACAGTGAAAATCCGCGAGAGGCAGAAGCTGCGCAGACAGCTTTTATCCAAGAAACAGAATCTTGGTACCGCCGAGCAGAGATCGAGGAGTATGATAAGAAACTGAAAGAATACAAGCTGTCATTCCAGGAGTTAATTAACGTTGCTCCGAAACACCGTGATGCCAGAGAAACGGCAATCGAATCAGCTAAGATTCTGCATGCTGATCCGGACTTGCGGAATTATGTAATTCGGAAAAAGAAGATTCCGATCAAACAGCTTGTGGAAAAGGTTTCTGTTAGTAAAAAGACACTGGAAAGGAACAGAAAGTACATTCTCGCTGTATTTATTATCTTTAGCGAGGATTATATTTACCTGAAGGATTATATGAAGGGGGTGAGTTAGTGAAAAGAGGAGTCGTCGTGAAGCAAAGCCGACGGAGCACCATCGTGCTGACCAGTGAAGGCACATTCCTGGAAATCAGTGCAAAAGGTAAAACAGAAATTGGACAGGAAGTTGAATTTACTGCAGAAGAAATGATTCGCAGAACGCAAATCAGACAATGGACCCCATCTGTGAAAAATCTTATGAGAGTAGCAGTATTGGTGCTTGTGTTTGTGTTGGCATTATTCCCTATGTATTCCTGGTACGTTGGTAACAAAGCGTACGCGTATGTCAGTCTGGATTTCAACCCAAGCATCGAATTAAAAGTAAATAACCGGATGGATGTTGTTTCTATCACAGGTTTAAACGAACAAGCAAGAACGGTTATTGCTAATCTTGATGATTGGCAAGGAGAAGCTGTTGAAGATGTTGCAGCGAATATTTTGCGTAAGTCGAGTGACTTAGGTCTTTTAGCTGACTCGGAAAGTATTATTATTGGAGTTAATTATATTGATACGAGACAAGATGATAAAAAGCTGACGAACATTCTGGAGGGTTCTGTAAACAAATTCAACAACTCCCTACATATTGCATCCTTCCAAGTGCCGGACAAGGTACGTGAAGTTGCACAGAATAAGCAAAAATCAATGAATGAGATTATGGCGCAGTCTATTTTAGAAGGGAATTATTTGTCTACGTCTGTTCCGTCGCTAACACAATCAGATTCAGCCATTATTAAAGATTTCTATAAAGATGATGTGGAAGTAGACAGGAAAGCACAGGACGAGACTTCCCGAAAACCGAAAGATAGCGTTGATCCTAAACCTGCTTATGCTGTGAAAGAAGAATCAGTAAAAAAAGAAGAGAAAACTGTAAAGAAGGAAAACGCTGTTAATGGGAGTGTAAAGCGCTCTGTAGAAAAAGATCAGGATCGTACAACAGGTCCCATTAAGAAGGCGGACGAGGAGCAAAATCATATAACCGTTTCTAATCAGAAAGAAGTAAAACAAAATGTGAAAGGTGCTCCTCAAACAAGTGAGTCTGGCGGGAAGTCGAAGGAAGAAAGCAAACGATCGATGCAGACACCACATAATCATGATGCGGGAAAGCATCAAAAAGAACATAACCCGAATAAACACCATTCGCAAGGATATGAGCATGCGTCGGAAAAGGCAAAAGAGAAAGTGGCTCGTGCGCAGGAACAGGGTAATAAATATGGCCATGACAAACAAAAAGAGAAGAAGCATGCATCATCTGATACGCAAAAGGACGATAAGGAGAGTCGGGGATGGCATGGCAAAGGCCATAATTCTGATTCGAATGAATAAAAATAGGGCTGTCTGTGGCTAATAACAGGACTATATGCGCAATATGAAGGGTAAGTACGAAGTGAACTTTTCAATAGAGAGGATACCGCCTATGTCTGAACTTGATTTGTCGCAGTTTGAGAAGAAAGTGGTTTTGCGCAACATTACAGAAGCCGATATTGATCAAATCCTGGATATGCAGAAACTTTGCTTTCCAGGTATGAGTCCATGGAAAAAGAGTCATTTGAAAAGTCATATTGACATCTTTCCGGAAGGCCAATTCTGTGTAGAAGTGGATGGGAAAATCATCGGCAGCTGTTCCAGCTTAATTGTTAATTTCAATGAATATGATGATCAGCATACATGGGATGATATTACAGATGAAGGGTATATCACCAACCATAATCCGGATGGGTTCAATTTGTATGGAATTGAGGTAATGGTTCACCCAGACTACCGGGGTATGAAAATAGGTAAGCGTCTTTACGAAGCGAGGCAGGAACTGGCTGCAGAAAAGAACTTAAAAAGCATCATCATTGGGGGAAGAATCCCGAATTACCATAAATACAGTCATGAACTGACTCCAAGGCAATATGTGGAGGAAGTCGAGGCACAGAATATATTTGATCCGGTGCTGACTTTCCAGGTTATGAATGGCTTCCGAGTCATGCGAATCAATCGTGACTATTTGCCGGATGATAAGCAATCAGCAACCTTTGCAACGCTGATGGAATGGAATAACATTGAATACCATGCAAAGTCAAAAAGGCACTATAAAACGTCTTATCCAGTACGTATCACTGTTATTCAATACATGATGAAGCAGATCGAGTCGTTTGAGGAGTTCGCCAGACAAGTAGAGTATTATGTGGACGTAGCATATGATTTTGGTTCGGACTTTGCCGTATTCCCTGAGATCTTTACAACCCAGCTCATGAGCTTCTTGGAAGAAAAAGTACCGTCTCAAGCAGTTCGGAAATTGTCTGAATTTACAGAGCAGTATATAGAACTGTTTACTGCTCTGGCTGTTCGTTACAATGTTAACATTGTCGGCGGTTCCCATTTCGTTGAAGAAGATGACCATATATATAATATCGCTTATCTATTCCGTCGAGATGGCACGATTGAGAAGCAGTATAAGATTCATGTGACACCAAACGAGAAAAAGTGGTGGGGTATTCAGCCCGGTGATGCGGTGCAGGTGTTTGATACTGATTGCGGACGTATTGCAATTCAGATTTGCTATGATATTGAATTCCCGGAGCTTGCACGCTATGCAGTTGACCAGGGTGCCAATATTATTTTCGTCCCGTTCTGTACTGACGATCGTCAAGGTTATTTGCGTGTCCGTTATTGTGCGCAGGCACGAGCAGTGGAGAACCAGGTCTACACTGTTATTGCTGGAACTGTCGGGAACTTAACTCAAGTAGAGAACATGGATATACAATATGCACAATCCGGGATCTTCACACCATCTGATTTTGAATTTGCACGCGATGGTATTGTCGGTGAATGTCCGCCAAATATTGAAACAGTCGTTGTTGGAGATGTAGACTTGGAAATTTTACAGCGGCAGCGCAAAACCGGTACAGTTCGCCATTTACGTGACCGCCGCAAAGATTTATTTGAGTTGCGGTATAAAAAGTTTGAAAAATAAGAAGCGGAAATAAAGAAGGCTCGAGCTAAAGTGCTCGAGTCTTCTTTTTATACATCCAAGGCATATAACGATGTATGCCCAAGGGCATGATCAATATATTGAAGCAATTCTTCGTGTGAACTCACTACAGCATGCTGTTTGGAGGGATAATGGAATGCATGCAGGAAAATCTCAATCCGTTTGGAAAGCAAGTCATCATTCGTACGCACCATAAGAACAAGCAGGTCATCCCACTGTCCCCAAATCGTGAACATTAATGCTTTTTCATAATCCTGGATTTTCATTCGGCATCCCCTTCCTGCCAGGGTACATATAGTATCTCTCCAAAGAGCGGGATAATCACTGGCAGATATAAGAAGCGAAGGCCTCATCTTCATCTGTATAAGGTGATTGAATCCGTACATACTAAGCGCAGTATTGCACTTCTAAAGGAGGAAACATCAGATGAAGAAATGGAAATTGTTAAGTATGGCGGCACTAGCTGCTATCACCCTTACAGCATGTCAGAATGACGATAATAATGAATCGGGTATGGGGCGTAATGTGGAGCCTACCAGATTTAATAATACGGACAATAATCTTGTTCATCGTAATAGTGACGATACGATGGATGTAGATGACCGTCAAAAAAATGGAAATGACCAGCAGCCGCGTTATCAAGTTGCAGATGATATTTCAAAAAAAGTTAAAGAAGTAAAAGGCGTAGACAATGCGTATGTATTTACAACGGATAACAACGCTTTTGTTGCAGTTGACATGCAGAACAACAACGATGACAATGACAATTCTGGTAATAATGGGATGGGTAACATCAGTACTGGAGATACCCAAAACACTGGGGATAATAAAAATAATGATGTAACAGATGAAATGAAAAAAGATGTAGAAAAAGCGGTTAAGTCAGTAGATGAAGACATCGATAATGTGTATGTATCAGCTGACCCGGATTTCCTGGGAATGGCAGAGGATTATAATAACAAAATCGATGAAGGACAACCGGTTAAAGGATTCTTCCTTGAATTTGGCAACATGCTGAATCGCGTATTCCCGAATAACGAAAGATAAAAAGGGGCTCCCACAATGATGGGAGCCTCTTTAATTTGGCTGTTTGGTTAAAGATGTTGCAATAGATAGCGCCTTTTTAATCGCGCCTTTTCCAACATCATAATGTGTTACGAAACGAACGATATATGGCCCAAAACTATTTGCTAACACTTGCTGCTCCTTCAAAAGCTGCACATACGCATCAGCAGTCATACCCGTAGCTTGCACATCAGCGAGTACAATATTTGTTTCCACTCTGTTTATAATTTCAATTCCGTCAATCTCGGCTAGTCCATCCGCTAAGAGTCTGGCATTATCGTGGTCCTCGGCTAGCCGGTCCGCATTGTCACGCAGCGCAACAAGACCAGGAGCAGCTAGAATGCCTGCTTGCCGCATGCCTCCTCCGAGACGTTTTCTCCACTTCCGGGCTTTATCTATAAATACCTTTGAGCCAGCGATGACAGAACCCACTGGGGCACCGAGTCCTTTCGAAAGACAGATTTGAACCGTGTCAGTCAGCTGCGCGTATTTTGCCACACTAATACCGGACGCAGCGGCTGCATTGAAAAGACGTGCACCATCCAAATGAATTGGTATATGGTGTTCACGTGCAATTTGCGCAATTACCATCATGTTCTCAATCGGTATAACAGCGCCGCCAGCTTTGTTATGGGTATTTTCAAGACAAATCAAGCCGGTCTCCGGGAAATGGATATCGTCCTGGCGAATAGCAGAAGCCAAATCTTCTGGACAAATAGCGCCTCGCTCGCCCTTCATTGTACGTGTCTGCACGCCTGCAAAAATGGATGCAGCAGCACCTTCATAAAGGAAGATGTGTGAATCTTCCTGCAGAATAATTTCATTACCTGGGCTGCAATGAGAAAGTATGGCGATTTGATTACCCTGGGTACCGCTAGGCACGAATAGTGCGGCCTCTTTTCCGAGTAAATCGGCAACCGTTTCTTCTAACTCATTCACAGCAGAATCTTCTCCGTATACGTCATCTCCGACTTCTGCTTCATAAGCTGCCTTGCGCATCGCTTCCGTTGGTTTGGTGACTGTATCACTGCGTAGATCAATCATGGCGAACACTCCTCTCTTTCCTATTATATAGCAAGAATTTATAACTTTTCCACTTTTTTTATAGTTTAAAACAGCGACACTGTCGGTATATGTTTTCATTGAATATATTGCGATACTATGGTATTCTTCTAACATAAACATGATAATTCTTATTAGTTTACTCGGATATAAGAATATAACACTTGAGGTGATGAAATGGGTCGCGAATTTATCGATATGTTCGATGAATGGGCAGAATCATATGATGATACAGTTACTGGCCAGGATCCGCAATATAAAGATGTGTTTGAGAAGTATCACGAGATATTACAGTCAGTTGCTGATGCAGCAGAAGGAAATACATTGGAATTCGGTGTAGGCACCGGTAACCTTTCCGCGAAACTGCTTGCAAAGGGGTTGAAAGTGTCTGGTATTGAACCATCTAAAGAAATGCGAGAGCATGCATCAAGGAAGTTTCCGGAGCTTTCCATTACCGATGGAGACTTTCTGTCATTTCCAGAACCGGCAGAGCAGGTTTCTTCTATAGTGAGTACGTGGGCGTTTCATCATCTGACCGACCATGAAAAAGACCAGGCAATTGGCAGCTATGCAGCGCTTTTGCCAAGAGGCGGGAAGATTATCTTTGCGGACACTGTTTTTTCAAGTGAAGATGGCCGTGATAAGCTCATTCAGAATGAGACAGAGAAAGGCTATGACCGGCTTGTTAAAGACTTGACGACAGAATATTATACGACAATAGAAATACTCAAGAGTATTTTTCAAGCTCACGGATTCTATGTTACATTTAAGCAAATGAACCGCTTCGTCTACTTAATCACAGCAGAGAAAGCGTAAGAGGAGAGATATTAAATGACTAAAAAAATGAATGTAGAAAGTTTTAACCTTGATCATACAAAAGTTGCTGCGCCGTATGTGCGTCTTGTCGGTATTACAGAGGGAACACAAGATAAAGTATACAAATATGATATCCGCTTCAAACAGCCGAACCAGGAGTATATGGAGATGCCAGGACTGCATTCTTTGGAGCATCTGATGGCTGAGAATATCCGCAATCATATTGAAAACATCCTTGATATCGGACCGATGGGCTGCCAGACAGGCTTCTACGTATCAATTCTGAACAATGACAGCTATGATGAAATCTTGGCTGCACTAGAAAAGACACTGCAAGATGTGCTAAATGCAACAGAAGTACCAGCATGTAATGAAATACAGTGCGGCTGGGCTGCTAACCATAGCTTAGAGGGTGCACAAGAGATCGCAAAAGAAATGCTATCTAAAAAAGATGAATGGCGTCAAGTTTTCGCTGAATAGAGGGAGAAAATGGCTGTTTACAAATCTGTACATGAACTGATTGGAAATACACCAGTTGTGCAAATTACGAACTTCTCTCTGCCCGAGGGAGTTCGTTTATTTGCGAAGCTGGAGTTTTATAACCCAGGTGGAAGTGTGAAGGACCGGCTTGGCGTTCATTTGATAGATGAGGCTGTCCGCACAGGCAAACTAAAGGAAAACGGCACAATTATTGAGCCAACTGCAGGTAATACTGGAATCGGCCTTGCACTTGCTGCGCAGCAGCGCAAAGTATCCGTTATCTTTTGTGTTCCGGAGAAATTCAGTCAGGAGAAGCAGGAGCTAATGCGAGCGCTGGGTGCAAAAGTGATCAATACACCGACATCGGAAGGGATGACGGGTGCTATTAAGAAAGCGGAAGCGCTGTTGGATGAGATTCCTGACAGCTATTGCCCGCAGCAGTTCGCAAACCCTGCCAATCCAGAAACATATTATAAAACGCTCGGTCCGGAGCTATGGCATGACCTCGAAGGCGAGATCAATATCTTTGTGGCAGGAGGAGGTACGGGCGGTACCTTTATGGGGACAGCTCGTTATCTAAAGCAACAGAATCCAGCGATAAAGACGGTCATCGTAGAACCAGAGGGTTCTATCTTAAACGGCGGAGCGCCTGGCTCACACCGGACGGAGGGAATTGGTATGGAATTTTTGCCAAGTTATATGGATACCGCTTATTTTGACACTATTCATACCATTACAGATGATGATGCATTTTATTATGTGAAAGAGCTGGCCGCAAAAGAAGGTTTGCTTGTCGGGAGTTCATCCGGGTCGGCTTTCTGTGCCGCTCTGAAAGAAGCAGAAAATGCAAAGCCGGGAACGACAATAGTAACGATTTTCCCGGATAGCAGCGAACGCTACCTCAGCCAGCAGATTTACCAAGGAGGGTTAAAATGAGACGGAAAACGAAAATGATTCACGGCGGAATTACAACAGATGAAAAGACGGGGGCCGTAAGTGTTCCGATTTATCAGGTGAGTACGTATAAACAGCCAGGACCAGGTGAACATACAGGTTACGAATATTCCCGGACAGGTAACCCAACACGACATGCGCTAGAAGAAACAATTGCTGCGTTGGAGAATGGGAAAGCAGGATTTGCCTTTAGTTCTGGTATGGCTGCAATCACTTCCATTATGATGATGTTTGAATCTGGTGATCACGTAGTAATGACAGATGATGTATACGGCGGCAGCTACCGTCTTATCACAAAAGTGCTGACACGTTATCAGTTAGGCCATACGTTTGCTGATACAAGTTCACCAGAGGCAGTGGAACAAGCAATTAAGCCGGAAACAAAAGCAATATATGTAGAGACACCAACGAATCCATTATTGAAAATTACAGATATAAAGAAAATGGCGGAAATCGCAAAGAAACATAATTTACTGTTAATTGTAGACAACACGTTTGCAACACCTTACTGGCAAAATCCAATTGATTTAGGAGCCGATATTGTGCTGCACAGTGCTACCAAATATATCGGCGGCCATAGTGATGTAGTGTCTGGTCTAGTCGTCGTGAACAGTGACAAACTAGCAGAAGAACTGCACTTTATCCAGAATTCAGCTGGTGCTGTACTTGGACCGCAAGACAGCTGGCTGCTTCTGCGTGGCATCAAGACGCTTGGTATCCGAATGGAAGCAATTGAAAAGAACAGTTCAAAGCTGGTAGAGTTCCTTAAAGAGCATCCTAGTGTGAGCACAATTTATTATCCAGGATTAGCTGAGCATCAAGGGCACGATATCGCTGCAAAACAGGCGGAAGGGTTTGGCGGTATGATCTCCTTTGACGTCGGCAGCGGAGAAAAAGCTGACCAAGTATTGCGGAAAACCAAGTATTTCGTATTGGCGGAAAGTTTGGGAGCAGTAGAAAGTCTCATTTCGCTTCCTGCTAAAATGACACATGCATCTATTCCGAAAGACCGCCGAGAAGAATTAGGCATTACAGAAGGATTGATCCGAATTAGTGTTGGTATTGAAGACAGTGAGGATCTTATCGACGATTTAAAGCAAGCGTTGACAGAATAAGCAAAGCCAGTCCCATTTAAGGGGCTGGCTTTCTTCTTAATATTTGATCCTCAACTGAAATGCGCAAAACAGCACGGAAAGAATCTGGGTGCTCAGCGAATGCTTTCTGTTCTAATCGGTTAATAACTGCTTTAGCTACACCTTTCACGCTGGCTGGATTCTGTCCAGTAATCACTCTGTCGTCTTCTTCTACATGTCCTTTGAATGGAATCTTGGCTTTATGGTAAGTAAGAGCACGATTTTTTAGCTGTTCCTCTAACGAATAAGGAATTTCATGCTTATTAAAGCTGGCTGTTTCTTCGCGGTCCGAATAACCTGTGACTGTTTTATTTTGTATTAAGTATGTTCCGTCTGACAATTTGACGTTTAACAATGCTGCCGGACCATGGCAGACTGCAGCGACAACGCCGCCATTTTCATAAATCTCTCTTGTAAGCTGCTGCAGCTCTTTGCTTTCTGGAAAGTCCCACATGGTCCCGTGACCACCAGTGAAGTAAATGGCATCATAGTCAGCAGCTTTTACGTCTTTAGGTGAAAGACTTTCTTGCAGCAGTCTTTGAAATCCTGGGGCGCGATAATATTTGCGCAGTTTGTGACTCTTGAACAAGCCTGTCAGACTGCGATGATCAATCGGTATATTGCCTCCTTTTGGACTGATAACGGTCATATAATGACGGGTTTTCAGCTTGTCATAAAAGTTCGTCAGCTCACTGAACCAGAGACCGGTCGTTTCAGGTGTCTGCTTCAAGCTGTCATGATTGGTTGCAACAATTAATACCTTACCCATAGGTAACCTCCTGCAATGTCATATTTCTTTTACGATTCCACTAGGAGGTGCAAGCTAAACAAGAAGCGCAAGAATTGTGCTAAACTAGAAAGAAAAGAAAGGGTGGCACACATGACCAATCAAGTAGTCGCTTATTTACAGGAAAATCGGGAGAAGCTGCTGGAAAAGCTGTATAGCTATCTGCGTATCCCAAGTATCAGCACAGACAGTACATATAAAGAAGATGTTGCGAAGGCAGCTGCCTTTACAGCTGATTATTTAAAAGAAATTGGTTTTGATAAAGTGACCGTTCAACAGACAGAAAAACACCCAATCGTAACAGGTGAATGGCTTGGTGCAGGTTCTGATAAACCGACAGCACTTTTCTATGGACATTACGATGTCCAGCCAGCCGACCCGCTTCCGCTTTGGGACAGTGAGCCATTTGAGCCGGCAGAGCGCAATGGACGCATTTACGCTCGCGGTGTGAGTGATGATAAAGGACAAGTGTTCATGCATCTAGCTGTTTTTGAAGCTTTCATGAAAACAGAAGGAGCACTCCCAATCAATATGAAAGTATGTATTGAAGGAGAAGAAGAGATCGGCAGCACGAATTTGCATGCGGTTCTGCATGAACAAACAGAGCAGTTCCAAGCTGATTTTGCGATTATCAGCGATTCGGGCATGGTGGAAACAGGACAGCCAACAATGCTTTATGGTTTAAAGGGAGCAGCTGCACTCGAGTTCTCGGTTTACGGACCAGACCGAGATTTGCATTCCGGCTTGTATGGGGGAGCCGTCCGTAATCCGCTGCAAGCGATGACGCATATCTTAAGTTCTCTAAAAGATAAAGAAGAAGTAGTCCAAGTGGAAGGGTTTTATGACGGCGTTGAGGAACTGCCGGAAGAAGAACGCAAGCTAATGGCACAAGCCCCAGGAGAAGACTTTACCAAAACAGTCGGCGTTCCGGAAGCAGTTTCGGAAAAAGGCTACACAGCGAAAGAACATACAATGGCCCGCCCAACATTAGAGGTTAACGGCATGTATGGCGGTTATCAAGGAGAAGGAACGAAGACGATTATTCCATCCGAAGCAACTGCGAAAATAACGAGCCGCCTTGTTCCAGGTCAGGATCCAGCGGACATTGTGGAGAAAATAACAGCACATATCAAGAAGCATACGCCAGCTGGGGTGCGTGTCGAGGTTAGACCGGAACCGTTCAAAGCAAAAGCGTATAAAGTAGATCCAAATCATCCGCTGATACAAAAAGCAGCGGACAGTTTAACACAAGCCTTTGGCAAAGAAACTGTCTTTGTTCGTATGGGTGGATCCATTCCAGTTGTGGAGTGGATTGATACTGTCTACCAAATGCCTGTCATCTTGCTTGGATTTGGCACGCCAGAAGACAGACTGCACTCCCCGAATGAAAGCTTCCCGCTGGAAAGCTTTGATAAAGGGATGGAGACATTGGTTTATTATTATGAAAAAGTAAGTGAATAAGGATTATTCAAATTCCAGTAGCTGGCGGCTTAATTATGTCTCCTGTTTTTGCCTGATGGTCTGGTTTTTGAAATCAATTTAAACAAGCGGTTCTCTATTTTGAGACTGCTTGTTTTTTTATGTTTTCAAAAAAACAAATCTATGGACTTCTGCTACTCCATCTCTCATGGTGCACAGAAAAGTAACTTAAGAAAGTATTAAGAAATTAGTAAGAGGAAAGAAATCTTTATTTTTTAGAATGGAAATATAAATCGGAGGAGGAGAGCAAATGGATAAGAAACAGTTAGTCCAAGTTAATGGGAATTGTTTATTCAAGATGTCAATTTGTATCTAAAGGTAGAAAGTAATGATGAATATACATTAAAACCTGAAACCGCATAAATCTATCAATTAGGAGGAAGCAAAATGAAAAAAGTTATATCAACTGCAGCAGCATTTGTTGTAATTGGCGGACTTGCTTTTGGTGCCTATAGCTATCGTGCAGAGGGTAATAATTTTGAGAAGAATGAGTCTTATAACACAGATAATATTGAAAGTATAAAAGTAGATAGTGATTCGTGGGAGGTAAGATTTAAAAAGAGTGAATCAAATAAGTTAACTATATTTGCTGAAGGGAATCAAAAAGATGATGATCCTGTTACATTCAAGAGAGAAGGAGAAGCAATAGTAATCAAACAAAGTAAATCAAAACAGGGTAGCTTTTTTGGAGGATTTACTTTTGGGAAGAAGGGGACAATCCGTATTAATATGCCTGAATCAGGTATAAATAATATTGAATTAACAACTAAAGATGGTGATATAGAAATGAGCAAAATCGCAGTTGGTAATATTGTTGTTAAAAGCAATGCTGGTGATGGGAAAGTGGAAGGTGTTTCGGCTAAATCAGGAAAGTTTTCATCTATGGATGGAATGTTAAGTGTGGAAGATAGTTCCATTGATAAGTTGGATATAACTTCTGCTAGCGGTGACAACTACATGGAAAATGTAACTAGTTCTAAGGCAAAGGTTACTTCAGTAGATGGGCTGATCTCAATAAAAGAAGTAAATGAAGGGAAATCTTTAGAAGTGAATACAGAATCGGGTGACATAAAAGTGTCTTATAAGAAGGCACCAACTTCTCTATCGGTTACTGCTGAGAGCGCATCTTCTGATATAGATCTTGATATAAAAGGACTTGAGGAAAGCGAAGATACTGAAAATATTAAGAAGGGAAAGGTTGGTCAGGGGACTAATAAGTTAAGTCTAACAAGTGATGATGGACTAATACGTGTAACAGATTAATTAAAATGAGATGTGATTGAGATTACCAATTTCAAATATAACTATGAATTTTCAAATTAGATGCTGTCTTAATACTCTTTTAAGAACAGCATTTTTTAATGTGCTATTAGCAACAAGTTAGTTGAGAGAAATGGAGTAACTCGAAACAACCTTCTATCCCGTATGTCTAGGGACGTATCATTGCAGTTTCTTTAAAATATTCACAAGCTTAAGTGTTTGGTAAACATCATACCTTTGCTTCTTCATTCTGCCAGTTCGAACTTAAGGAAGAATTAAGAATTTAGTAAGAGAAAAGAAAAAACCGATTTGTATAATAGCTATAGAAACAGAGAGGAGAGATCAGATGACATACATCTTGCAAACATACCAGCTTACAAAATCTTACGGCGGAAATGATGTGGTATCGGGTGTGGACATGCACGTTAAAGCGGGTGAGATTTATGGCTTCTTAGGACCGAATGGAGCCGGAAAGACAACAATCATGAAAATGATTACAAATCTTATCAAACCTACAAGCGGGGAAATTGAATTGTTTGGAAATAAATTAACAGCGACATCTGTGGAAGTATTAAAAAGAATGGGGACAATTATCGAATACCCCGTATTTTATGACAGATTGACTGCTAAAGAAAACTTGGCACTGCACTGCGAATATATGGGCTATTATGATAAAAAGGCAATCGAGCAAGCATTGGAGCTTGTTAAGCTACACAATGTCGGAGAAAAGAAAGTAAAGGACTTTTCTTTAGGAATGAAACAAAGATTAGGCATAGCGAGAGCAATCTCAACTAAACCTGAATTACTTGTATTGGATGAGCCGATTAATGGTCTTGACCCAGTAGGTATAAAAGATTTAAGAGAATTATTCAAATTACTTTCCAGGGATTTTGGTGTCACTCTTATAGTGTCAAGCCATATTCTTGCAGAGATGGAACAAATGGCCGATACAATAGGAATTATTCAAGACGGCAAGTTAGTGAAAGAAGTGGCAATGAAAAGCATCAGCGGCGAGCAAACAGAATATATCGAAGTTCATGTACAGAACGTTAAGCGAGCAGTATATGTTCTTGAGGAGAAACTGAAAGCACGAAACTATAAAATATTTGATGAGAATATAATTCGAATTTACGATGGTAAATTAACGCAAAGTGAATTAACGAAAGTATTCGTAATAGAAAATATTGAAATAGATAGTATTAATAAAAAACATAGTTCGTTAGAAGAGTATTTCATTAATACGATGAAGGAAAAGGAGATACAGCTTTTAGAAACTTAAAAAGATAATGTAAAAGTAAAGGAGAATTAAGATGTTTAAACTAATGAAGCTAGAATACAAAAAGCATAAACTGTTTGGGTATTTTCCAGTTGTAATAATGTGTATCGCAGCCACTTTTGCAGTAGTTGCTCTCATGGGGTGGGGATCCAGAAATGAAATTGAACCAATGTTTCCCGATTTTCAAAGTTTTATGTCATTAGCTGATATTTTTATCAGGACGGTCTTTCTCATCTTTTCTAGCGTGATTTTAGCCAAGATTGTTATTGAAGAATTTCGAACAGGCACTATTCAGTTGCTGTTCACTTACCCAGTACAACGCAAGCAGCTGATGAAAGCAAAATTAATTGTAGTTTTTGCCTTCTGTTTCTTTAGTATCGTTCTGGCAACGCTTATTACGTATTTGCTTGCTTATTTGATAAGTCCGCATCTGTTTCTGTTTGAGGCTCCTTTAGAATGGAACGATATAATGTTAATTTTCCCAGCAACACTTATAAATGCATTAATGACTGCTGGAGTCAGCTTAATTCCCTTATTTTTCGGTATGAAAAAGAAATCAGCCGCTGCTACGATTACATGGGCTGTTATCATTGGTATCTTAATTAACGGAACAATATCAAATGGAAGTGAAGCAGTTAGTTTATTCCAATTTATTTGGATACCATTAGCATTAGGATTACTTGGTTTGGCCATTGCTTACCAATCTTATCGCCATATTGACAAACGAGATGTTGCCTGATTTCAGGCAGCATTTTCTGTATTCTATAAAAAACTTCTATATCTCTATTGGTGGAAAAAAATGTGATTCTTCTATATATATGTTATAAGAATGTAGAGGCGCTATTTCTAACGTTAGGAGTGTTTATTGTGATTGCAAGCGTTTTGGTTGTGGAAGATGATTTCTATATAAACAAGATGGTTCAGGAGAGCTTAACTAAAGAAGGCTTTGATGTGACAGCAGTATATGATGGGGAAGAGGCTTTAGTAAACTGCAGAAATCATCAATATGATGTAATTTTGTTGGACTTGATGCTTCCAAAAATTGATGGAATTGAATGCTTAACAAGAATTCGTTCTCGAAGTATGGTGCCAGTTCTTATCATGTCTGCTAAAGGAGAAGATACAGATAAAGTGATAGGGCTGGGGTTAGGTGCTGATGATTATATTTCCAAACCGTTCTCTATTGCTGAATTGACGGCACGGGTCAAAGCAACATTGCGCAGAGAACAGCATTATATGAGGACGACAGAAAAGAAAGCGCAGTATTTGCGAATAGGCGACTTGCTGGTTGATATTGATAACTACTCAATCAGGAAATTTGGTCAAGAAATCAGCCTTACTGCTAAAGAATTCAGTATTCTGAAACTATTCGTGCAGCATCCTTCTAATGTATATACTAAAGCACAGCTTTATCATTTGATTTGGAAAGAAGATTATCATGGAGATGAGAATGTCATCAACGTGCATATTAGGCGACTAAGAGAGAAGATTGAAGATGACCCATCCAACCCAAGATATATAAAGACTTTATGGGGGATTGGTTATAAGTTAGGTGAGATATGAATACAGTCATAGTACTTACAGGGTTGCTAGTTGTATCGTTGTTTATTAATCTCCTGCTTTTCAAAAGTAAGCGAAGTGTAGAAGATGAACTGAAATACATAGAAAACAAACTGCGTCAAATAACGTATGTCGATGAGAGAGAAAGGATCTTGCAACATACGAGTAATCAAGCAGTCAAAAATCTCTTAATTCAGTTAAATATTTTACTTGATCGGAATCACCAAATTGCTGCTGATTATATGCATATAGAACGTTCTATGCGAAAGATGCTGTCTAATATATCACATGATCTTAAAACACCTCTCACGGTAATATTAGGCTACATTGAAATAGCGGAAAGTGATCTAAATTTGGAAGACGAAACACTTGTTAGCACGCTAGCGACACTAAAATTAAAATCTACAGAAGTGCTGCGTCTAATTGAACGTTTTTTTGAGCTGGCGAAGCTGGAGTCAGGAGACAAAGATATTCAACTTAGGAAATTGGATATTTGTGAAATAAGCAGAAAGGTCATATTGGACTTTTCGAGTATCCTGGAGAAAAAGCAATTCGATGTAATAATTGAAATTCCGGAACATTCCTTCTATGTAATGGGAAATGAAGAAGCAATCATAAGGGTTTTAAATAATCTGTTATCCAACGCAATTACTTATGGAGCAGAAGGAAATATGATTGGATTTAAGATAAGCAAGAAAAAGGATACGGTATGTATGGAAGTTTATGATAAAGGCAAAGGCATCCATGAATCGCACCAAAATGACGTATTTGAAAGAATGTACACGATGGAAGACTCTAGAAACAAGCATTATCAAGGAAGCGGCTTAGGTTTGACTATATCCAAGCGATTGGTTGAGCAGATGGGCGGTTCGATTTCATTACATAGCGTTCCGTATATTAAAACAACATTTAAAGTCAGCTTGAAACTTATCAAGTAGGATTCCAGTCTTATAACGTTAGTTTTTCCTTTTTCATGGTCTGTCGCCAAATGAGCTGGTCTCTTTTCTGCCTCCTTTGCATAAGTATAAATACTATTACGTACAAAGGAGAGAAAGCCCGTGCAGCTATCCGACACGCAGGCATTGGAAAGGGCTATTGGAGAAATTACTGAGATTGCCAAAGGATTTGGACTTGATTTTTACCCTATGCGCTATGAAATTTGTCCGGCAGATATTATTTATACATTTGGTGCTTACGGTATGCCGACGCGGTTTACACACTGGAGTTTCGGCAAGCAATTTCATAAAATGAAGCTGCAATATGATCTAGGGCTAAGTAAGATTTATGAGCTTGTTATCAACTCAAATCCTTGCTATGCTTTTCTGCTTAACTCTAACAGTTTAATTCAGAATAAACTGATTGTTGCACATGTATTGGCTCATTGTGATTTCTTCAAAAATAATGTCCGCTTTCAAAATACGAATCGCAATATGGTTGACAGTATGGCAGCAACAGCAGAGCGGGTAGCAGCTTATGAGAAGGAACATGGGAAAAAGGAAGTAGAAGATTTCCTCGATGCAGTGCTTGCGATCCAAGAGCATATTGATCCGTCTCTGTTGCGGCCAAAGCTAGGGTGGGACGCTGAAGACACAGGAGATGATGAGTTTCCAGAAAGAGCAACAGAATATGATGACATCTGGTTTGTTGATCAGAAAAAAACGAGCGAGAAAAAAGACAAGAAAAGAAAGACTTTCCCTCCTCGCCCGGAAAAAGATATCCTGTTGTTTATCGAGGAATACAGCCGTAATTTGGAGGATTGGCAGCGCGATATCCTTACAATGATGCGGGAAGAAATGCTGTATTTCTGGCCGCAGCTGGAAACAAAAATCATGAACGAAGGATGGGCATCCTTCTGGCATGCACGTATTTTGAGAGAGATGAACCTGACAAGTGATGAAGCGATTGAATATGCAAAATTAAATGCAGGTGTCGTACAGCCTTCACCGACGCAGATTAATCCATATTATTTAGGCATAAAGATTTTTGAGGATATCGAAGAACGTTTTGATAACCCCACGGAAGAAATGCAGCGGTATGGAGTTAAGCCGGGATCAGGCAGAGAGAAGATGTTCGAAGTCCGAGAAATTGAATCTGATATTTCCTTCTTACGAAATTATTTAACCAAGGAATTAGTTCACCGTGAAGATATGTACCTTTTCCAAAAACAAGGGAATGAGTATAAAGTGACGGATAAAGACTGGGAGAAAGTACGCGATCAGTTAATAACAATGCGTGTGAATGGCGGTTTTCCATATCTGACAGTCACAGATGGTGACTATTTGTCGAACGGAGAGCTGTATCTGAAGCATGAATATGAAGGTGTCGAATTAGATTTGACGTATTTAGAACGAACATTACCTTATATCTACCAGCTTTGGGGCAGATTTGTTCATATGGAGACAGTTGTGGAAGGTAAAAACGTACTGTTTAGTTATGAAGGGCAGCGCGTCATGAAGAAATATCTATAAATAAAAACGGGCAGAGGTGCCCGTTTTTTTATATGGCTTTCAATTGTTTTGTACCAAACCAGTCATGGCGGTTATCTGATATCCACTTATATAAAGATTCCAAATAAGGGTCTAAGAATGGCAGATACAACAGCCAACCTAATGCTGCAGTAGCAGGCAGCAATGTCAATATTTTTTTGACGGTTTCATGTCCTTTGTAAATATCACCTTTGAAAGACATCATATGGATGCGGTCGTATACATCCCCTTTGGCAAGAAAACGGAAGCGTTCATAATTCTCGATATTTTGTGCTGGTATCCATTTCACATTATCCAGCCAATCCAATTTTTGGATCACTTGCTTTGCAGTGGAACATAGGGGACAGCTTGCATCAAAGAACACAATATGTTTCATTATACATTCTCCTCTCGTTTACTACATAGCCCGTTCAGCAAGATGTTAAACAGGTGATGACCTATTAGACTATTTAATTAGAGTCTATCATATTCTATTTGGCTTATCATAGCGACAAGATGTTCTGCTATACTAATTGACAGATAGTTCTAAAAAAAGGAGGGGTACGGTGGATTCATTCACGGAGGAAGTAATCCGTATCATTCGGTCAATTCCCGAAGGTAAAGTGATGACATACGGCCAAATTAGTACAGCTGCAGGGCGAGTGCGCGGAGCAAGACAAGTATCAAGGATTTTACATAGCATGAGTCAAAAACACGAACTCCCATGGCACCGCGTGATAAGTGCTGACGGAAAACTGAAAATACAAGATCAAGAAACACGGAATGAGCAACTGGAACGATTGCATGAGGAAGGGTTGGAAGTACAAAACGGGCGTGTGAATTTGGAGGAGTATCGCTATGAACCTAGATAACCCTCACGCTTGTCAGCTGCAGACGGAAGCTGACTTACTAGAAGCAATCAAACAAGATATATGGATGATGTCAATACTGGAAACAGCAGCCAAGCTAGAGCTTCCTGATTACTGCATAAGTGCAGGGTTTGTCAGAGCAAAGGCATGGGATGTGCAGCATGATTACATAGAACGAACGCCGCCTACAGACGTGGATGTTGTTTATTTTGATGCAGCAGATACAGACAAAGCAGCCGAGAAAGAACTTGAAAACATGCTTGCAAAAGTGATGCCTGGTGTACCATGGTCCGTGAAAAACCAAGCGAGAATGCATCAAATCAATCAGATGCCTGCTTTTCGTGATACAGCGCATGCAATTGCTTGCTATCCAGAAACAGCTACAAGTATTGGGGTGAAATTAGAGGATGGCGAACTACAATTAATTGCACCATTTGGGGTAAATGATCTGCTCGCTTGTCGTATTGCGCCGACGCCTCTTTATGTGAAAAGCGCACCGTATCATTCTATCTACCTTGAAAGAGTTAACAAAAAGAATTGGCAACGGTTGTGGCCGCGTGTCCGAATGGAGGAATATATAAATGACTGATGTGAAAATTAGACCGCCAAGAGAAGAAGAAGGAGCCCTTTTATGGAAACTGAAATATGGAGAACAGGAACCGGAATGGAAAAAGTGGGATGCTCCCTATTTTCCGTTGACGCACAAAACAAAAGAGGACTTTTTGGCTAGCTACCAATTTGGTGAGCACTCGCCAGATCAATGGGTGATAGAGACTAACGGAACAGTCATTGGGACTGTCAGCTATTATTGGGAACACAAACCGTCCAGATGGCTGGAGATGGGTATAACTATATTTGATCCAGCTTACTGGAATGGCGGCTACGGAACAGCAGCATTTGAACAGTGGATCACTCATTTATTCGACACCATGCCAATTGTGCGAGTAGGGTATACAACATGGTCTGGAAATAAACGTATGATGCGGCTGGGAGAAAAGCTTAACATGACATTGGAAGCTCGGATGCGGAAATGCCGATATTACAACGGTGAATACTATGATTCTATTCGGATGGGGCTGCTTCGAGAAGAATGGTATAAGTGAAAAAGTGCACAAATTGTAGTGATTATTTCTTTACATTTTTTTTCAGAAAATAACCTTTAAACATTGTCTAAACATGTTACACTATGTCTAGTAAATTCTTTGTAAAGTAATTTACTGAAACAATGTATAACACTCTATGCTGGGGGAAATGGCACTGTGGGTATAACGTTACAAACCTATTGGAATAATCGTTTTGAAGCAGGGGACATTTGGGGAACGGAAGCAACACCATCAGCAGTGATGGCATATCCATATTTTGCAGCAGACCAGGCAAAGCGGCTGTTCGTACCAGGCTGCGGGTATGGAAGAAACAGTAACTTCTTTGGAGAATATGCTTTCCATGTAACAGCTTGCGATATTTCAGAAGTGGCAATTGAACGTGCCAGTAATCATGCAAAGGCAGTTGGATTGTCCAATGTAAAGCATTTTGTCGGAGATTATTTGAATTTACCTTTTCCTTCGACAGAAAGATTCGATGGCATTTATTTATCAAACATACTTCATATGTATACAGGGGAAGAAAGAGAAAACCTTTTTCATCATTTCACTTCTCATTTGCGTAAAAATGGACTTTTGATATTCTCCTGTTTGTCAGCGAGAGATGAAAAATACTATGGCGCAGGTGTGGAATTGGAGAAAGATACCTTCCTAGTGGAGAATCGAATCATGCATTTCTTCCATGAAAACGAATTGCAAGAGATGCTTCAAGATGATTACCAGATTGTTGAAATGACACTTCATAATCAGCGAATTGATTTTGAGCGAGGTGCAGAGAAAGATGTGCAGTCTTGGTTTGTCGTTGCAAGAAAAAAATAATGTACACAGCCTCATGTTGAGGCTGTGTTTTTTTATATTTTTGTATTCTTTTTCTTGGCACGCTGTTCAAGCTGGCTTTTCGGCTCTTGATTGGCTGTGTCTTCCGTAAGTCCTTGCTTATTTACGCTTGTAGCCGCATTTTTATTACGGCTGTTGTTTTTTGGCATCGTAATCACCTCAAGCATTAGTATGTGGTGCATCGTAATTTTTTATTAAACATAATTCATGTATATTGTTCCGGCGGTATAGGTTAATTTATAATAGATAGTAAACCTGGTGATCCTTTTGACAGGAGAGAATATATGAAAAACAAATATGTAATCATGCTTGGTACACTGGCAGTGATAGCGCTTGTTCTGGCAGTGCTTACGTACCAAAACAGATCAGACGAATTGCGGGCGGAAGCAACGGATATTGCTGCTAGAAAGTATAAAGCAGCTATTAAAGAGGAAGTACCAGAGCTTTCTGCGGTTAAAGACGGACCTTTAGATGTTCCGCTTTTAAACCAAATGGATGCGCCGCGTTTATATAATGGGTGTGAAGTGACGAGTTTAGCAATGATTCTCTTATATGCGGGTTATGATGTGACAAAGAATGAATTAGCTGAACAAATCCCATATGTCCCGCTGCAATATGATAACGGGCTTCGAGGAAACCCGAACAAAGGATTTGTCGGTGACATGCAGAATGGACCAGGGCTTGGTGTTTATCACGGACCTATCATGGATCTTGCTAAAAAAATAGCGGGTGACAAAGCTGTTGATAAAACGGGAGAGACAGTAAAAGAAGCTATTTACGAACCGCTCGATCAAGGTAACCCGGTATGGATTGTTACCACCGTAAATTTCACACAGACTGGTGATATGGAGACTTGGGAAACACCTAATGGGGAAGCAGATGTCACATACAGTGTTCATAGTGTGGCAGTCACAGGCTATACGGAGGATACGGTATTGCTTAATAATCCGTATGGACAGAAAAACCAAGAAGTAGACAGGGAGAATTTTGAAAAGGCTTGGAAACAGCTAGGCAGCCAGGCTATTTACATTGATAAGTAAGAGGCACAGCTGATAAGCTGTGCTTCTTTTTGCGTCTGCAAGTAGTCAAAGCTACAATGTAGGAAGATGGAGGTGCTGAGATGAAGCTTGAACCAATACCGGATCATTTAAAGAAGGGGCTGCGGCTTTTATTTATTGGATTCAATCCAAGTGTACGATCTGCGGAAACTGGTCATCATTACGCAAATCGCAATAACCGCTTCTGGAACATTCTCTATCAAGCGGGTATTACAGATCGTAAATATGAGCCTTACGAAGATCGGGAATTGCTTGAAAAGGGAATAGGCTTTACAAATATCGTGGCTAGGCCGTCGAAGGCAGCCGCTGATATTACGAAAGAAGAATACATAGAAGGTGCAGAGCTGCTTCGGGAGAAGTTAGCTCACTACCAGCCGAAGATCGCATGCTTTGTCGGAAAAGGTGTTTATCAGCAGTATGGAAAAGTGAAACAGACGAACTGGGGCTTACAAAAGTCTTCGGTTACTTCTAATGTAGTTGAATTTGTTGCTCCATCTTCAAGCGGACTTGTACGAATGCCGATGGCTGACATTGTGCACATTTATGCGGAATTACCAGCTGTCCTAAAGGATATAGAGGAGGAGATTAAATGAAAACAGCAGTAGTGACAGGAACATCCCGCGGGTTGGGAGAAGCAATTGCGAAGCATTTAATGGATAAGGAAATCAGCGTGATTGGTGTCGCGAGAAAAGACAGTAATACGCTTCCTTCCTATGAAGGGAAGGGAAATGCTAGTTATGCATATCGTTATGGAGACTTACAGGATACAGCGGCGTGTGCGCAAATTTTTGAGGACTTAGCCGCGAACATATTTTCAACCGCTAAGGACACAGTGTACTTAATTAATAATGCTGGTGTGGTCGGTCCTATAGCAACTGCTGATGCTTATAGTCTGCAGGAACTGGAAGCGCATCTGGCGATTAATCTGACGGCGCCGATACTTGCTTGCTCCATTTTCTTAAAGTATGCAAAAACATATAACATACCGTTAGTAATCGTAAATGTCACTTCTGGCGCAGCTGAACGTTCGGTACATGGCTGGAGCGCTTATAGTACATCGAAGGCTGGATTGAACCGTTATACGGAAACGGTTGCCTTGGAAGAAAGTGAGGCAGACTCCGGTAATATCGCCATTGCTTATAACCCAGGAATTATGGATACAGATATGCAGGCTGATATTCGGTCCAGTGAGCCGGAACAGTTTCAGGATGTTCAGAAGTTCAAAGACTATGTCACGAACAAGTCATTACGTGACCCAATGTTTGTAGGAGGCGTGCTTGTGGATATTCTCACAGGAGAAAGTATAGAAAATGGCAAACGATATGCTGTGAAGGATTATGTTTAAGCTGAACTGGGTATCCGCCCTTTCCTTTTCTAGGTGGTGTACATACGATACATTATCCTGTAGGAAAAGGGGGAAGTACTGATGTCCAAAGAAAATGGAAATGAAGGTTTCGGTTTCGCATTTCTCGTTGTATTGTTTATTCTTTTAATTATCGTTGGTTCTTGCTATGTAGGTGGCAACAATTACGATTATGGATACGGCAGTGGCTGCTGTTATTAATATATAAACAAAAAAGAAGCTTTGCATGAAATTATGCAAAGCTTCTTTTTTACTTTGTCAGCGTTGTGCGATTTGCAGACCGCAGCAGCCGGCTGACAGTGTACAATAATGCAGCAACAAGCAAGCTGATATATAAAACTGTGAAAAGCAGCGAAACAAACATCTGCATGTTCAGTACAAGCAACAATGCAATCAAAATACCTAAGGAGCCAACAGAAAGAACAATGGCAATGAGGCTTGCGAGTCTGTTTTGGAACAATTCTGTCTCCTCTGACCAGCCTAGTTTAGGATAAAACAGATCACTGAGCATCCCGATAATTGTCACAGCTGCATTTACTAACAAAGCGAGAAACAGCCAAAGCATGGCTTGCCAAATAGTCAGCTGCAAAACAAAAACGGCAACGAGGAACATGACGGTGATCGGTAAAAGATTGATTAAAAAGGCGGCTTGCAGCTTGGCCAAAACAATTTGCCACATTTTCAACGGCAGGAAAAGATGGGCTTCCCAGCTGTGACCGTCTTTTGAAAAGCTCACAATACTTACTGGATTTAGTCCTATTGTAAGAATGTTTACTGCTAGTATGGCAACGTAAAGGCCGCTGCCGTCCAAGCTTTTTGCCAAAGAAGCGGCAGAAGTAAAATCACCCATGAAAACAATGACGACTAATAAAGCCGGCATAATAAGTGTGCCAGCGACACATTGCAGAAAGAATGTTGGTGTGCGAAAGATAGTCTGTATTTCCTTTTTGCGGTAAGCGTGAACAACTGAGGTTTGTTTGCGGTACAGTCCTTTGCCGTTAAATTGTTTACCTGATCCAGTATTCAGCCCTAACGCACCTTTCAAATATAGCTTTTGTGATGCTGCATAAAACAGCCAAAACGAAACTAAGGCAATCACTAGAACGATAATCAAGTACAACAATCTCATCCACAAGCTGTCTGTTGTCAATTGGTTTGTCATGAGCCATGCAGGAGGATAATACATAGTAGCCATTTGCAGCATCCCGCCACCTTCTGCACTGGAAGCAATAGTTTCGGCAACTTTTTCTGGATCGTGCTGTAAGCGAAGTACTATATTTAACAAAATCAGCAAGATAAAGCCGAGAATCCCGCCGATTACTTTGCTTCTATCTTTGTTCTTTCCTTTATTTACAAACTGCATCGCAAACATGACGATGACGGATGCCAGTGAATAAGGAATAATTGGAATAACGAAAAATAGGAGCAGTGCGAAAATAGAATATACGATTCCTGCACCAGACAAAACACCATAGTACATGCTGACAGGGAAATACGTCGCCGCCGTAACTAGGTAAACATAAACAAGCGGGTTCACTGATTTAGCGATTAGCAATTGATAGGAATGTACAGGAAAGTGCAGGAAAGAGGTGATATCTTCGGTAAAGTAAAAACCATTCATAATTAAAGTTAATGACAAAAGAAGCACAACGATGAAATTCATGAGAAATAGAGAGCCTAAAATAATATCCGAATTTCCTGACGGTTCGAGCATTGTGTAAATTAAATCAATTACTTGCAGGACAAATCCGCCTAACATGAGCCCTAAAAAGAGTATTCCTAATAACCCGAAAACGAAGCCGATGATGACGCTCGGTTTTTTAAATACATTGTGATACTGCATTTTCAACTGAATACGAATGAGCGCACGAATCGGTTTATGCATCTTGTGTCAGCTCCAGGAAGATATGCTCCAAGCTTTCATCAGAGTGGAATTTTTCTCTCATTTTCGGCAATGTACCATGAAACAACAGTTCTCCTTTACGGATAATAGCCACTTCATCACATAACTGTTCGACAACCTCGAGCACATGAGAAGAGAAGAAGACGGTATTTCCTTTTGCTGTGTGCTGCCGCATTAATTCTTTCAGCTGATAAGAAGACTTTGGATCAAGACCGGTCATTGGTTCATCAAGAATCCAGACAGATGGCTGCTGAACGAGCATACCGGTAATGAACAATTTCTGCCGCATGCCGTGTGAATATGTTTTAATCTGATCGCTAAGTGCTTCATAAATGCTGAACATATTGGCATATTCCTCAATTCGTGCAGTTCGATCGTCTGCTGATATTCCGTATATATCCCCAATAAAATGTAGATAGTCAATACCATTCAGCCGTAAAAATAAATCAGGACTATCCGGCACATAACCAAATTCATGCTTTGCTGCTATCGTATTGGTCGAGATGTCTTTGCCGTTTATTGTGATAGAACCTGAATCAATAGGCAGAATACCTGTCACCATTTTAATGGTAGTGGATTTGCCAGCACCATTGGGTCCGAGAAAACCGAAAATCTTTCCGCTTGGAATGGTTAAATGAATGTCGTTGACAGCTTTCTTACTGCCGTATTGTTTATGGACGTGATCAAGTTGTATCAATGCTTCAACCTCCTGTCTGATACTTCCATTCTGTCTGTTATCTTCCAATTGTTCAAGCGTATTTTCTATAAAAAAAGCTTATATGACTTCGCATATCCTATCGTGTCAGTCAATATATTTAAGACAAGCTCAGGGGGGATAGCTATGCGGGAGTTACAAAAGAAGACTGCATTGATTGCCGTTTTGCTACAGACAGTACTTAATATCACATTAACCATCCTTGCGATGATTTTGGTTGTCTTTCTATTAAAAAAGACAGTATTTATTTTTGATGTGCTGCTAATTCGTAACGAAGAAGTTACGTATTTTTATCTCGCAGAAGGAATTATAGTTTATTTCCTTTATTTTGAGTTTATCAGTTTGATAATTAAATACTTCACACATGACTATCATTTTCCGCTTCGATACTTCATTTACATCGGTATCACAGCCATCATCCGCTTAATTATTATTGACCATGAAAACCCGTTGACAATTTTGTTGTATGCGATGGCTATCGTACTTCTTGTTTGTGCACTGCTCATTGCCAATCATTCCAATATAAAGGGAAATGAGGAGCTGGACTGACTAAAATAAGCAGCGTAACAATTTAACCGTATTGGCATAATATGATACACTCTATAATGGATTAGGAAGCATTGTCGTCAGAAAGGAAGAGAAACGAATGATTAATCGTAAGAGTGCGCGTGAAATAGAAATGATGCGAGCAGCGGGCAAGCTGCTTGCTGCTATTCATAAAGAAATTCGCAATATGATTAAACCCGGTATTACAACGATGGAAATCGACCAATTTGTAGAGAGCTATTTGGAAAAGCATGGTGCTACTGCTGAGCAGAAAGGCTACAATGGCTACGCTTATGCAACATGTGCTTCCATCAATGATGAAATCTGCCACGGATTTCCGAGAAACGAGCCATTGAACAATGGAGATATTGTAACAATTGATATGGTTGTAAACTTGAATGGCGGATTAGCTGATTCTGCTTGGACTTACGCGGTTGGAGAAGTAAGTGAAGCAGCGGAGCGTTTGCTTGAAGTAACGAAGAATTCTTTATACAAAGGAATTGAGAAGGCACTTCCTGGTTCTCGCATTGGGGATATTGGTCATGCAATCCAGCAATATGCAGAAGCAGAAGGCTACTCTGTCGTACGTGACTTTACTGGTCATGGTATTGGGCCAACTATCCACGAAGATCCGCATATCCCGCATTTTGGCTTGCCGAATAAAGGCCCGCGCTTGAAAGAAGGCATGGTTATTACAATCGAACCGATGCTTAATATCGGGGAATGGGGCAGTCAAATGGATGATAATAACTGGACAGCGCGTACCGTTGATGGGTCTCTGTCTGCTCAGTACGAGCATACGATTGTCATTACGAAAGATGGTCCTGTTATCCTGACAGATCAAGATGAGGAATAAAGATATGGAAAGCCTATACCAGTAAACGGTATAGGCTTTTTTCTATGGTTCGATATGAATCAATGTATGGAAAATATCATGCTTCTTAGCGAGCAGCTTTTCCAGTCTTTCAGTTATGGCATGTCCTTGGGCAACATTGAGGGAGGCATCTACTCGGATAATTACATCAACGAGAGATTGATTTCCATGCAATCTCGCCTTTATTTCTACGACCTCCAACACATCCTCATCCTGCACAATCGTATGACGTATTTGTAATAACCTGTCCACATCATAACCATCAGTAAGGGAGTACGTAGCATCATAGAAAATATCCCATGCTGTTTTACAAATTAAAACCCCAACGATGAATCCTGCCAGTGGATCTAGCCAATAATAACCGAACTGGGCTCCAAAAATGCCGATAAACGCGCCAATACTAACCATTCCATCCGAACGGTTGTCTTGCGCTGCAGCCATTAAAGCTGGACTTTGAATACGCTTTGCTAACGCAAGATTGTAGCGATATACCGCCCACATGACCATTGCTGATCCTATAGCAGTCCAGCCTGTCAGCATATCCGGCTGCACGTAGTCGGGTTGCATTAGCCGCTCAAGTGTATCAAGTAATACATGAAGACCTACAGAAATCATAATAAATGCAGCAACAAGTGAAGCAATCGTTTCTGCACGGAAATGTCCATACTTATGATCCAAGTCAGGTGGTTTACGTGAGATTCTTAATCCGGCCAGTACAGCGACAGAAGCAACAACGTCGGTTGTGTTATTCAGGCCATCTGCCAGCAGGGCATCTGAATCTCCGATGTAGGCAACGAGTAATTTAATAAATGAAAGCACCAAGTAAGCCGCGATGCTAAGCATTGCTCCTCTCTCGCCTGCTTTAAGGTTATCATACTGGCCCATATGTAAAGATTCCTCCGATCTCATTCCGGGGCAGGAAAGATTACTGCATGTCCAGAATGGGTACAAGATAATACATTATATTCTTCATTTACATCAATATACGAAGGGGTTGGAAAAAAATGAACCAGGAAAAAGTTATTATTGAAGGCAGCTTGGAAGGGATGCGTTTTTACAAAGAACTGGATATTATTATCGACCCCGGGAAAGTTACTCCCGAGCAAGCAATCATTCGTTTCTATGGGAGTGATGCAGAGAGTTTTGACATGCTGGCCAGGGAGCAGGGCTGGCGCAATTGTTATTGGACTTATCTGGATAATGCTGAACTGCTGCAGGCAAATTAATCCCAGCCACCGTGCAGGGATTTTTTATTTGGATAAAAAGTGCATGCTTTGCAAACGATAGGAGTAGTTTGCGAAAGGCAGGAGACAAGTTCATGGCAACAACCAAAAAGACATCGAACAGCAGTTCACCAAAAAACATGCGCTGGGCAATAGTTGCGCTGGCATCCATTCCACTGATTATGACACTCGGAAATTCCATGCTGCTTCCAGTCCTTCCATTAATGGAGGAAGAGTTGGGGATAAGCAAGTTACAATCAAGCTTTATCATTACATTCTATTCAATTGTAGCCATCATTTTCATCCCAGTTGCTGGTTTTTTATCCGATCGATTTGGGCGTAAGGTCGTGATTTTGCCTTCCCTGATAATTGCCGGGGCCGGAGGGCTGATTGCTGGGATATTTTCGGTAGGCAGTGAAAACCCGTACCTTTGGATTATGATTGGCCGAATACTGCAAGGGGTAGGCGTGGCTGGGGCAGCGCCAGTTGTACTGCCGCTTGTTGGAGACATGTTCGAAAAAGAAGAAGATGTCAGTGCTACACTTGGTATAGTCGAAACTGCTAATACTTTGGGAAAGGTGCTGAGTCCTGTACTGGGAGCGCTTCTGGCAGGTTTTCTCTGGTATCTGCCTTTTTATGCAATTCCTGTATTCTGCGCTATTTCTTTTGTCCTCGTTCTCTTTCTCATTAAAAAGCCGAAAGATGACAAGAAGGGAAATGACTTTAAAACGTTCCTTAAAAGCACAAAAGCAACGTTTCATAAGCATGGCGGCTGGTTAACAGCGATTTTCCTTATAGGCGCGATTCTTATGTTTATTCTTTTTGGTATTCTATTCTACTTGAGTACAGTTCTAGAAGAGAAATATGGAATGCATGGTATCGTGAAAGGGGCAGTACTGGCAATTCCGCTTGCTGCGCTATGTCTAGCATCATATTTGACAGGGAAGTGGATTAAAAGCAACGGCAAACTGATGAAGTGGATTACGTTTACCGGCATTGTTTGTGCAGGAGTAGTTACAATCGCTTTATACTTTTCAAAAGGAGTCGTCTTCATGATGGCTGTGTTCCTTATTGCTGGTATTGGAATTGGCGCAGGCCTACCTTGTCTGGATTCTCTTATTACAAGCAATATGGAAAAAGACGTACGAGGAACAGTTACTGCCCTATTTAGTGCGATGCGTTATGTCGGCGTAGCTGCTGGCCCGCCAGTCGTTGCTTTGCTCTTAAAAACAGACCTTATTTGGCTGATTGTTACTTTTAGCGGTACAGCTTTTCTTGCAGCATTATTAACATTGAAATTCATTAAACCCCCTGATCCAAAGAATCATAAGCACCAACCAGTTCCGCATTTACATTAATTTAACGAACAAGTCAGAAAATTGTTGCAAAATTGATGTATATCCAGCATAATGAAAAAAAGGAACCAGGGGGAATCGTTCCATGAAAAAGCATAAAGTTGTCTACCGTCTGCAAAGAACGAACAGAAAGCGTTCTTATGTAACTGCTAAACGAGAGATTGCGTTTGAAGTGAAACTTGCTGCTAAACTTATGCTGGATGAATTTCTTTTTACTTGGAACAAGAACAGACTGGAAGCCCAAATTAATGACAGTATTGATCAAAACAACCAAGTGCTGTTTAACGAATTAAGTGCCGCGTACCGACCTTACACATTAGAATGACTATATAAAAACTAAGAAGACCCGTTTTGCAGTGGACAAGACGGGTCTTTTTGTGTGCGAAATAAACGTATGGCTATGCTATAATTAATTTTATAATAGAAGTAACACAGAGGAGAAATTCGAAATGAAGCGTTTGATGTTGTTTGCTGTACTAGGTGCCGTGCTCGTAGCAGCTGGCTGTCAAGACCAGCAAACAAGCCAGAAAGAAAATACGAACGAAACGAAAATAACAGAGAATCAGACGGAGAATCAACAAGCAGAGCAGCCAAAGGAAGAGGAAGCAGCTGTTGAGGAAGAACCTGCAGAAGCGAAGCCGGATCAGCATCAGAAGGAAGCAGACGATGTTATTGGCACAATTGAAAAACCAGTAACAGTTGATAATCCGGATAGCATAGAAGTGGTTGTTAACAAAACAAGACAGTTCCCGGATGGATGGGCACCAAAGGATCTCGTGGAGCCGAACGTACCATTTTACTTTAACGAACATCTGGAGAAAAGAAAGATGCGTAAAGAAGCTGCCGCTGCCCTGGAGGAACTATTCGCTGCTTCAGAGAAAGATGGAATGGATCTTGTAGCAGCAAGCGGATATCGCTCAGAAGCGAGACAGAAGCAGATTTATGAAAATAACGTCGCTACACAAGGCCAGGAAGAAACAGATAAAGTGTCATCAAGACCAGGCCGCAGTGAGCATCAATCTGGTTTGGCGATCGATTTAACATCAGCGGAGATGGCACTTGCGCTGGAAGAGACGTTTATTAATACGGATGAAGGAAAATGGCTGGCGGATCATGCTTATGAACATGGTTTTATCGTGCGCTATCCGAAAGGGAAAACAGACATTACAGGATACAGCTATGAACCTTGGCATATCCGCTACGTTGGAAAAGATCTTGCAAAACAGATACAGGAAGAGGGCGTAACATTAGAGGAACATTTTCAAATGAAATCTGACTTAAAGAGCTGAAAAAGAGCCACTGCCTTGAAGAAGGCGGTGGCTCCATATTTATGTGATGGGAGGTCACATACTAATTTAGCGGCATAAGGATGCCTAAAACTTACTTGTCCATTTGTGCTTGTAAATACTGCACGTGATTAACTAATCTGTGTACTAATTCAATTCGATTTTAACACATTGTAAGAAAGATGGGTAGGGAAATTATTAAATTTTTTCAAAAATGAAAAGATACACAACCTTGTGTCGCAGAAGCCGCAAAAATGCAGATTATTTGATACAATAAGGATGTCTGATGAAGAAAGTAAGAGACTTAAAATCAAGTTCTGGAGAGGGGAAAGTAATAATGGAATTTCGTGTAGAAAAAGATACGATTGGTGAAATCCAGGTACCAGCTGATAAATTTTGGGGAGCGCAAACGCAGCGAAGTAAAGAGAATTTCCCGATTGGTACGGAAACAATGCCGAAAGAAATTGTATACGCTTTCGCTTTGCTAAAAAAAAGTGCTGCAAAAGCTAATTGTGCACTCGGTCTCTTAGAGGAAGATAAAAGCGATGCAATTGGTTATGCGGCTGATCAAATTATATCTGGCGAGCTGGATACCCATTTTCCGCTTGTTGTTTGGCAGACGGGCAGTGGCACGCAGTCTAATATGAACGTGAATGAAGTTATTGCATTTGTAGGCAATAAGTGGCTGGAGGAACAAGGCAAGGATACAAGGCTTCATCCGAATGATGATGTTAACAAATCGCAAAGCTCCAATGATACGTATCCGACAGCATTACATATAGCTGCTGTGACGCAGTTGGAAGATACAGTTCTGCCTGCTCTGAAACAGTTGAAGACGACATTAAAAGAGAAGTCTGATGCGTACCAGGATATTGTCAAGATTGGACGTACCCATTTACAGGATGCAACTCCACTTACACTTGGACAGGAAATTAGCGGATGGCATCGAATGCTGGAAAAATCGGAGCAGATGATTCGGACAAGTCTCCCGTACATCCAAGAACTGGCTATTGGCGGAACGGCTGTGGGTACGGGATTGAATGCACATCCGGAGTTTTCAGAAAAGGTGTGCCAAGAATTGGCTGCTGCTACAGGAAAAGATTTTCGCTCTGCTGAAAACAAGTTCCATGCACTAACAAGCCATGATGAAATCGTTTTTGCACACGGTGCACTGAAAGGTTTGGCTGCCGATATGATGAAGATTGCCAATGATGTCCGCTGGCTGGCGAGCGGCCCACGCTGCGGTATTGGTGAAATTGAAATTCCGGCTAATGAGCCTGGAAGTTCAATTATGCCAGGAAAAGTGAATCCAACACAGAGCGAAGCAGTTACAATGGTAACGGTGCAAGTGATGGGGAATGATGCAGCAATTGGATTTGCAGCAAGCCAAGGTAATTTCGAATTGAATGTATTCAAGCCTGTTATTGCTTATAACTTCATTCAATCTGCACAGCTTTTAGCGGACAGTATGCTTTCCTTTAATGATCGTTGTGTCGTAGGATTGGAACCAAATCGAGATAAGATCGCGAAGAATTTGCAGGATTCCTTAATGCTTGTAACTGCTCTCAACCCGTATATTGGTTATGAGAATGCAGCTAAAATCGCCAAAAAAGCTTTTGCGGAGAATACAACGCTAAAAGAAGCGGCTGTGGCAAGCGGTCTTTTGACAGAGGAACAATTCGAATCTTATATCAAACCAGAAGAGATGACGTACCCGAAATAAGAATTGCCATGTTTGGCCAGTAGTTCCATTATATAAGCCTGATAAAAAACACCTTCTTGCTCAAACTATAGGCATAGGAGGTGAACAAACATGGCGAACAACAACAGCTCAAACGAATTGCTAGTACCTGGCGTACAACAAGCTCTTGATCAAATGAAATTCGAAATCGCACAAGAATTTGGTGTTTCTCTAGATGGTAACGAAACATCCCGTGCAAACGGTTCTGTCGGTGGAGAAATCACGAAACGTCTTGTAGCTACTGCGCAGCAGCAGCTTAACGGCGGACAACAATTCTAATTTCATATCGAATGGCTAAAGGGGCACCTAATAGGTGTCCCTTTCTTGTGGGGTACACCTGCTTACTTTTCTGTGCGAAACTGCATGAAGACTTTGCATGTGTGGTGGCAGTGTCATCTAAAGAGCTTTCTAAACAACCGACAATTTTACATATTCTGAATGGCGAAGTAAAGAGCAAATGCATCTTGAAATTTTCGAATATCAAGTCCGGTGCGTTCTGTTAGTTTATCTAATCTGTAATGAAGACTATTTCGGTGAATAAACAGCTTTTTAGCAGTCAAGGTAAGATTTTGGTTGCAGGCGAAATACATTTTTATTGTCCGCAACAGTTCCTCATCTGCATCTAAACCTTGCAGAATATGCTGCATGATGTAATTTCGATCTGCATTTGGCAGCAGCGTACTTATAAGCTGCGGAATGCTATCGTGAAAGTGAAGGACATGTTTGGCTGCGTGAAGCGGTATCTGTTTATAAGCCGAATGCAGCCACGTATATTGAGCAGGTGCATCTTCCAAAGAAGCAAGCCACGGACTCACAAAGAGGCGGAGAGAAACGGATAAATCATACATCACCATATCCACCACTTCCTCATACGAGATAGACTCTTTTTGGCGGCTTTCAATCAACATTCCGGATTGGCGATTATACCAAACGCATGCAAGCGGATAATCGGTCAGACTGTCCATCGCTTCTCTGAAAACATCAGCACCAATGTAGCCATCAATATGAAAGAAAATAAACCGGCAGCCATTAGCATACAGCGGGTCTGCAATAAAGTTGTTTGTGTCTTTTATGCCGTGAAGCAGGTTGTACCAGTCTGTATCTCTGCTTGATCCTCGCGGAATGGTAATGGGAGAACCGAGATGATGAAGTAAAGCGAGTTCTCGTTCGTTCAGCTGCTCAACTGGGAAACCAATACTTTCACCATCTTCCAAACGAAACCAATGATAATTTTCCATATCAAGCATTTCCGTACTAGCAGCTCTTATGATGCCCGAAATCATTTTTTCCAGTTCATCCAGCATATGTACCTCTCCTATTCATACAGACAGTTTCTTTGTAATTGGTGTTAATTGTATTATACTAAAACCGAAGAAAACAGAAAGGTCGATAAAACATGAATAGTGGAGATATTTGGTTGATATTATCTATGGCGGTCGTGGGAGCACTGATTGGGGGAATCACAAATCATTTAGCGATCAAGATGCTGTTCAAGCCTCATCGCGCCATTTATATAGGGAAATGGAGACTTCCGTTTACACCGGGATTGATTCCGAAACGTAGGGATGATTTAGCGCGTTCCCTAGGGAAAACGGTCGTGGAGCACCTGCTTACACCTGCAGGCATGCAGGCGAAGCTGCGCGATAAAGATTTTCAAAACAAAGTGGACGCAGGGGTGCAGCGAGAGGTTCTTCGCTTCCTTCGTTCCGAAAAGACCATCAGACAGCTGCTTGCAGATATCAACGTCGAGCTAAAAGCTGAAACGCTCTATACAAGTGCGGCAAAACTTGTAAGTAAACAGCTGTATCTGCATGGTGACCAGGAGCTGAGCAGTTTACTTCCTGAAGAACTAAAGCAAAGGAAAGAAGCTGCAGCAGCCCACGCTGCTTCTCATATTCAACAAATGCTGCTTTCCTATGTAGACAGCTATGATGGCCGCAGAAAAATACAGGAACTTGTTCGCAGCTTCTTGCAAGGAAGAGGGTTTCTCGGCAGTATGCTATCTTCCTTTATGGACCCTGAAAGTGCCGCAGATAAAATCCAGCCTGTTATTACAGAGTCAGTTGGGTCTGAGGGCACGAATCGCTGGCTGCAACAGTTGCTAGCCGGTGAAATGGATAAACTGCTAAACAGAAAGATAAATGATGTAACGAATGTAATTGGACAAGATACAGTGGAAGAAGGGATAAAGCAGCTGCTTGCGCACGCTATTCCATTGGACCGGTTACTTAATACACCGGTTTCCGTGTATACAAAGCCAATTCAAGACAATGTGTTATCAGAAAAAGTGTCGCTGCTCGTTCAACGATTGCTTGAGCGTTTAGCAGGACAGGTGCCAGTTCTTATGGGGCAGCTGGAACTTGCCAAGATGGTTGAACAAGAAGTGTCTGGTTTTCCGCTGGATCGTGTCGAAGACCTTGTGCTGGCGATTTCCAAGCGGGAGTTCAAACTAATCACTTATCTTGGTTTTCTGTTAGGCGGTATTATCGGCATTGTCCAAGGCATTATCGCGCTGTTTGTCTGATAGCTTGAACTATACAGCGGTTCGCTTGTTTGTTATAGTGGAACTTGAGTAAATTTGAGGAGGTACGTACCCATGGCTAATATGTACGATCATGCGTATGAACTAGAGAAAGCAATTCGTGAAAGTGAAGAATTCCAAGGCTTGAAAGCCGCTTATGATACGGTAATGAACGATTCTTCTTCTAAAGAGATGTTCGAGAACTTCCGTAATGTTCAGCTGGAACTTCAGCAGAAGCAAATGCAAGGACAAGAAATCACAGAAGAAGAAGTACAGCAAGCACAAAGCGTTGTACAAGTCGTACAGCAAAACGAATCCATTGCAAAATTGATGGAACAAGAACAACGTTTGAATGTTGCAATCAATGATATCAGCCGTATTATTACAAAGCCGCTTGAAGAGCTTTACGGTCAATCAGAAGAGCAATAATGTAAAGAGCTCCTTACCAAAACGGTAAGGAGTTCTTTTATATTTACAAACCGAACGTGCATTCGCACATTGTGCATGCTACTATAGAAATAAAAACGGAGAGGGATGTCTATGCCGCCAAAATTATCGTTTATCCATGCCGCTGATCTGCATCTGGATAGCAAAATGGAAGGATTGACTGCTGCGCACCCTGAGATGAAAACGCGTCTTCAAGAAAGTACATTTGAAGCGTTACAACGACTTGTACAATATGCTATATCGTATAAAGTTGATTTTATCTTATTGGCCGGAGATATTTTTGATTCTAACAGGCAATCGCTGAAGGCGTTGGTTGCATTGCGTGAAGCATGCAAGGAGCTGCGTGCTGCTCAGATAGATGTGTACATGCAATACGGCAATCATGATTATACAGGGAATAAACCGGTGATGATGTATCCGGACAATGTGCATATATTTCAATCAGAGCAAGTAGAAACGTTCATCCATTCGAAAAACAAAGTACCCGCAGCAGCTATTCATGGCTTCAGTTATACAGCCCGCCATGTGAACACGAGGGTCAGCAAACAGTACCAATCTGTGGGAGATAATATGTATCAGATTGGCATGCTGCATGGGAGCATTATGACAGGCGGCCCAGAAGATGTTTATGCACCTTTTACGATAGAGGACTTAAAACAAGCCGATTTTGATTATTGGGCGCTGGGTCATATACATAAACGAGAAATACTGACAGAGCAGCCGCCAATTATTTATCCGGGTAACATCCAAGGTAGACATCGTAAAGAGACAGGCGAGAAAGGCTGTTATTTAGTCGAATTGGAAGGACAGTCCAGCACCCTGACATTTCTTCCTTTACAAGCTATCCGATTTGAAGAAGTAACCTTTTCTGTCAAAGAAGCCTGGGAACTATATGAAGCAGAAGCCAAATTAATGGAAGCGAGTGCCGCATGGGAGGAAATGTACGGACAGGTGGTCTTATATGTACATTTTCATGAAGCTGCCAACCCGCTTGTGAAATGGCAGCAGGAGAATCAGCTGGAGGAGCTGATTGATATGGTCAATGAACAGCAAATGCAGCTTGGCAGGTTAACGGTACTTGCAGGGTTTACAGTGCAGGTTGAATTTGAATTAGATGAAGAGCAGCTCTTGGAACGGGATGACTTTACCGCCGCCTTGTTTTCCTGCTCGTACCAGATGGAGGATATCAAACGCAGCTTGCATGAGCTCATGGCTAATCGTCAGTTCCGAAAAATCAAGCATGCATATACCGAAGAAGAGATGCAGGAGCTGGTAGGAGAAGCAAAACAGCTCCTGCTCCAAACTGTGATGGAGGTAGAATGAACATGCGTATTAGCGGCGGACATATTTATGATTTTGGTAAACTGCATGATTTTACTTTCAACTTCTTAGACCAATCGCTTGTCATCGTGCATGGTGAGAACGAAACAGGAAAATCAACTTTTAAAGCTTTTCTCATTTATATGCTTTTCGGCATGCGTCCACGAGAGCTGCAGCGGTATCTGCCCAGGACAGGTGGGACACCAGGCGGCAGGCTCAAGTTGCTCTTTCCGGAAGGTGAAGTTGTGGTGGAACGCATCCAAGACCGACATAATGGACAAGCAGTTTGTTATACAAAAGCGGACCAAAAAGATCAGCAGTGGCTGGAGCGGCAGCTTGGCGGGCTTGATGCTGCCGTATACAAGCAAGTATTTACGCTGGACACAGAAACACTGTCATCTTTGCAGCTTACAGATAAAGAACAGCTAGGTCGAGTTCTGCTTGAAGCAGGGCAGGCCGGCACAGCCGCGGTTCATAAATTAGAGAAGAAGCTGCTTCAGGATTTACAGCAGCTCTATCGCCCACAAGGCAGAAAACCAGAAATCAATACCATGCTGCGTGCGTTTGCTGAACAGGAACAACATGTACGAGAACTGCACAATAAGGAAGAGTCCTACTTGCCAGACAAAGAAAAACTGCAGGAAACAGCAGCTAGAATTGAGGAACTGCAAAATGAAAAAGCAGACTTGCGCAGACAAATTCCTGTACAAAAACAATATTTGCTAGCTGTTCCTTGGCTAAAGAAAGCCGCTTTTTCAAAAGAGCAATTACGGCAACTAGAACATATAGAAGCCTTTCCGCCAGATGGAATAAAACGTATGCAAGAACTGCAGACCCAATTGCAGCCATTAGAAGCGCAAGAGCATGTAAAGCAGCAAGAAGCGGAACGAATGAACAAAGAATTGCTCTCGATAGAAGAGCAGCAGATTGAAGAAGACGCATATAACCAATTCCAAGAACTGATGATGCGCTCCGACTGGCGAGGACAGTATGCGCGCATAGAAAAACTGCAGGAAACAGCAGCTAATCTGCAGATGGAAGCAAGTACTATGAATCTTCATTATGCATATCCGGAGCGTTTCACCGGTGATATATACAGAACGGATACAAAAGATCAGTGGCGGCTTCTACACGAACAAGTCATGATTCACAACGCAGAACGAGAACGTACAGAGAAAGCGGTCACGGTAAAGCAGCAAGAAATAGACAAAATTAATACTTTTCAAGAACGACTGCAGCAAAACCTTATTCCAGAGAAGGAATATCGGCTGCTGCATGATCAGAGAGACAATAACAAACTACATTCTCCAAATGTAAATGAACTTTTCGCAATAAAACTGCAGGTTATCTTGTCTGTTCTGCTTGCTGGAAGCGGAATAATAATGACTAGCTGGATTTTGGCAGCCAGTGGTATTATTCTTCTTGGTAGTGCATTAGTGCTTTGGCGGCTGGAGAAGAAAAAAGCAAATGTTCAGCCAGAAATATCTTCCTACGTGGAGGAAAAGATAAAAGAGCAGCAGGAGCTGCGGCTCAGGTGGCGTCAGTTGGAGGAACAGCGTCATCCTTTGGAAATACAGCTTGCTGATCTGCAGCAGGAGCAAAAAACGCAGCTTCTCGCGTATGAGGAATTGCATGCCCAAGAAGTGGCACACGTGGAACGATATCCCTTTTTGCAAGATATACCGCTGTCTGACTGGGAAAAAGCAGCGCGAGAATGGGAATTAAAGGAGCAGATGGATCAAGAACAACAAAAAATAAATCAAGAGCTAGAACAACTGCAGCGCGAGCACACATCTGTCGTGGAACAGGCAGGCGCAATCGTCGGATCATCCGAATCATTACCGGCGCGAGAGATTATGAAGGAAGCAGAATATGTATTGGAAAGGCAGCGAAAGCTAAGGCATGGCAAAGAACAGCTGCTAGTTCAAGCAGCAGACATTCGGCATCGAATGGAATCGTTGGCAGTACAACTCAACCCCTTGAGAAAACAAAAAGCAATGCTGCTTGCTGCAGTCGGAGCAGAGAACGACAAGCAGTTTCAGAACTTATCGGAACTTTATCTGAAAAGAAAACAGTTAGATGCAGATTTAGAGCACTATAACATGCAAGCACGGTCAATTCTGCCTGAGGAAGAATTGGCTGCAGAAGAGCCTAGTAGCTTGCAGGAAGAAGCAGAACGAAAGATTGCCGAACTGGAGACAAAGCTGGAGGCTGTCGAAGAAGAGTTAGATACATGTCGAAAGCAAGCGGCTATGCTGGAGGTCAAGCTTGCTTCGATTGAATCAGATGCAGCTGCTTCAAGTGCATATCATGAGCTGCAGTATCAAAAGCAGGAGCTGCTCTCCGCTGGTCGCAAGTGGGTGATAAGGAAACTGGCATATGATATGCTTCTTCAAACAAAAAGAGCATTTCAAGAAGACAGATTTCCGGACGTATTATCGGAAGCTTCTCGTCTTTTCTCGAAAGTGACTACTCATTATGAGCAATTGATATTAACAGAGTCAGGGAGCTTAGTTGTAAAGAACCGTTACGGCAGAGAATTTTCAGTCGAGTCTTTGTCCAATGGAACGGTGGAGCAGCTTTACCTTTGTTTGAGGTTGGCTCTTTCGAGGAAGATAGGAAGAAAACAGACTTTACCATTATTAATTGATGATGCGTTCAGTCACTCGGATCAGAGCAGAAGGGGAATGTTTTACAGCATCCTTCATGAAGAGAAAGATGCACAGCAGTTCATCTTATTCTCATGGGAAGAACCTGCAGCAGAGCTATCCAAGCAAGCAAAAGTGCTTTGCCTGAAAAAAATGCAAGAAACGTATCAGTAAACGTTTTAGCAGTCGCAAAAAAACGTCAATGATGGTAAACTTATAGGATAAAAAATTGTATTATTGTAAGCTGGAGGGACGGGCATTGCCGAGTAATGAAGAGAATTGGGCTAAGTATGAGGAATCGATTGAAAAATTCATACAAGTCATCGCCAAGAATATGAATTTGTACGGAATTACCTCATCTGTTGGCCGTCTATATGGAGCTCTGTATTTTGCAGGTCGTCCAATGACACTGGATGATATGAGAGATGCTTTAGAAATGAGCAAAACGAGCATGTCCACAGGCGTACGTGCATTGGCAGAGATGAAGATGGTGGAGCCTGCTTATAAGAAGGGTATGCGCAAAGATTTATATAAATCAGAGGAAGACTGGTACAAGTCATTTACAGCTCTATTTGGAAATAAATGGGAGAAAACAACACAATCTAACTTGGAAGAAGCAGAAGAGACGATTGAAGAGCTGCATCAGCTGAAGGAATCGACAGATGATGCGGAGCTTCGTCAAAGAATTGAGCAAGATATAGACCGTCTTTTATATGCTTGTGATTATTATACATGGCTTCTGAAGTTTTTACATGTTGTAGAATCAGGAGAGATATTTAAGTACGTTCCAAAGCCGCCAAAGAGATAAGCTATTGGAAAGAAACGTAAACGCCCTTGCTAGTATAGTAAGGGCTGTATTTATGAGGGAGGAGAAAGACATTGAAAAAAGGAATTGGATATTTTCAAGTAGGAGACAAATTTGATAGCTATTTACTAATTAAGCAGGCAGACAAAGCCGTAGCAAGTAATGGGAAAGCTTTCCTTACCTTAATACTCGGAGATGATACAGGTGATATCGAAGCCAAGCTGTGGGATGCTTCGTCTGCTGATGAACAGCGGTATCAAGCAGACCAGGTAATAAAAGTACAAGGTGAAGTGAATGCATTTCGCGGCAGACTGCAGCTAAAAATTCAAGCTATTCGTCTGGCCGAGCCGAACGACGGCGTGCATCCGCATGATTTTGTTAAGCGAGCGCCGCTTTCGAAGGAGCAGCTGTTAGAGGAACTCACTTCTTTTATCTTTGAAATGGAGAACCCGAACTTGCAGCGGATCACACGCTACTTTCTTTCTAATTATCAGGATGACTTGCTGGCTTTCCCAGCAGCGGTTCGCAATCATCATGAATTTGTGTCAGGTTTGGCATTCCACGTTGTGTCGATGCTACGCATTGCGCGGGAGTTAAAAAACCTTTACCCCGAAATCAATAAAGATTTGCTGTATGCAGGAATCATCCTTCACGATATCGGTAAATTGCGGGAATTATCAGGTGCCTCTAATCCATCTTATACGATAGAGGGCAAGCTAATTGGTCACATCTCCATTATGTCAGATGAGATTGCCAATGCTGCTCGAGAGCTAAAAATCGAAGCAGAAGAAGTAATGGTGCTGCAGCATATGATCTTGAGCCACCATGGCAAAGGGGAATGGGGAAGTCCAAAGCCGCCGCTTGTCCGGGAGGCAGAGCTGTTGCATATTATTGACTTAATCGATGCAAAAATGAATACATTGCAGCGGGTGATGGATAAAGTCGCGCCAGGAGATTTCTCTGAGCGTATCTTTTCTATGGAGAACCGCAGTTTCTATAAGCCTGCTTTTGAGCGGGAGTAAATAGAGAGAGTAATAGAATAGAGGGAGAATATGAGATGGAAAGATTGGGATCGTAACCTGAAAATCCGCTTGTTTGGAGAAGCGATGATGCATTTCTTGTTTTGGGCTTATTTTCCATTCATGACGATATTTTTTCAAGACGCGTTCGGGAAAGGACGTGCCGGGATCTTGCTCATGTTTTCGCAAGCCCTTTCTGTGCTGGCTAGCTTAGTAGGAGGATATTGTGCGGATCGTTTCGGCAGGAGAAAGATGATGAGTATTGCAGTAGCTGGTCAATCTATCACTTTTCTGGTGTTTGCATTTGCCAATTCTCCTTGGCTGTCATCATCAGCCCTAACTTTCTTGGCATTTAGCTTTCTTGGTATATGGAGTGCTTTGTATTGGCCGGCATCGCATGCCATGGTGGCAGATGTCGTCAAGGAGAAACACCGAGCTTCCGTATTTGCAGTCTTTTATACAAGTCTTAATATTGCCGTTGTTGTTGGACCGCTAATTGGTACGATATTATTTTATTCTTACCGGTTTCAGATGCTTCTTGCTGGATTTGTACTTACTAGTATTTTATTCGTCATTATGCAAGTGTTCATCAGAGAGACTGTTCCGGAACAGAAGCAAGCAAAGGCGGACCATGGTACCTGGTACAAGGCGGTATGGCGGGAGCTGCAAACTTATCGGCTTATCGCGCAAGACCGAACGTTCCTGCTCTTTATTGTTGCTGGGGTCCTCGTTGCACAGACGTTCATGCAGCTGGATATTCTAATTGCTGTTTATACAAGTGAGGTTATAGACAATCAGACTGTCTTTGCGATTGGTGATTTTAGGATGCAAGTAGATGGAAAGCAAGCATTTTCGCTTATTCTGGCTCTAAATGGCTTATTAGTCGCTTTACTTACCGTATATATAACGAAACTGGTCACAAAATTTCGGATTGCACGTGTCTTCGTTGCATCTAGTATTGCGTATGCAGCCGGTATTTGGTTATATGGTTTGACCGAAAGCTTCTGGATCTTTGTCATTGCGATGGTCCTGTTTACAATGGGAGAACTGATGGTAGTTGGGCTGCAGGAAAGCTTTGTAGCAACATTGGCGTCAGAAGAGAGCCGCGGGCAGTATTTTTCAGCGGCAAGCTTGCGGTTTACACTTGGTAAGCTACTGGCACCTCTAAGCCTAGTATTAGTCAGCTACATTAGTTATCAGCTGACATTTACAATTCTTGCATTATTGGCTTTGCTCAGTGCTTTCGTGTATCAAGCCATGTTTAAACGATATCATAAAGAACAACGAGCCTCTTCCTGACTTTGACATAATTGCTTGTCCTAGTGCATAGATATTAGCCAATAGGACAAGGAGGAATAAACCATGCCAGATATACCGATGTGGGTCATGCTCGTCTTTCTTTGTATGATAGGCAGCGGCTTCATGGCATTCCGAACGCAGCGGCACGATTACCAAACAGAGCAGCAATTCATCGAGCGGGAAGGAAATGTCTATATGGAGCGAATGGAAGAGGAGCGAGCTAAACGGAACACACAAATAAATACACATGAAAAAGACCGAAACGAATGACGTTTCGGTCTTTTGCTTGTATTAGCCAGCTGTTGCAGAAGCAGCTGTCATATTATCAATCAAATCTTCGTACTGTTCGATTTTGATATCGAAGTCAGCATCTTTTAGTAATTTATTGATTTTTTCTTGCTGTTCAGCAGAGTCAACTTTTTGAACTGCAAGTTCTGTCTTGATTTGCTCTTTTTCTTCTTTAAGTGAGCCAACTTCATTTTCTGTATCACGTTTGTCATCCAAACGGATAATATGCCAGCCAAAGCTGCTTTCCACCGGTTCACTGATTTCGCCTTTATCCAATGCGTATGCTGCATTCTCAAAAGCTGCGTCCATTGAGCCGGCGCTAAACCAGTCTAGAGAGCCTTTTGCTTCAACTGTACCAGTATCTGTAGAGTACTCTTCAACGAGTTTATCCCATTCTTCTCCGTCGTCTAGCTTCTTTTTCACTTCTTTTGCAGTATCTTCATCTGCTACAAGTATATGACTCGCATTTAAATCTGTCTTCATATGGTCATAACGAGTTTGGATTTCCTCATCGGTAACTTCCACACCGTCAGCAATAGCCTTTTGCTGAAGCAAGCTTGCTTTCACTTTTTCGCGGAAAGCATCTTCATCACTGTAACCTGCTTGCTGAAGAACAGAATCAAATGAATCACCATATTGATCTTTTAATTTGTCCACTTGTTTGTCAATCTGTTCTTTCTCCACGTCGTATTTATCATCAAGGGCTTTCTCAAGTACCATTGTCTGCAATACTTGTTCGCCGTATTTGCCACTCAATTCTTGATAATAGTCTTCCTTGGAAATGTCCCCAGCTTTTGATTCTACCACTGTCTCACCGGAACCACATGCTGATAGTGCGACAACGCTTGTCGCGAATACTGCAGCGATAGCCAATTTCTTCATGTAAATAAACACTCCTAATCCACTTGAATTTGAATGGCGGCTTGTCCGCCGTTTCCCCATAAGACAATATATCACATATTAGATACGAAAAGGCAACCTATGGGGGCGATTCCACAGTTTTTCCATATGTAAAAACGCTCCTAATGCGGAGCGTTACTTCGTTAATATATCATAACTCTTCTCTGTGCCGGAAATGACACATTTACGCGGTGCCTGCAGCAGGTTGCATAAATAGAAGGCATCCGAGAATGTCATAGCCGCATTAACACTAACAAGGAGCAAAAAATAAATCGGCATCGTACTTGAGAGTACAGCAGCTACAAACAAAGGTATTGTTATTAGTACTGTCGGCATTAATAAAGAAAAGAAAGGAATAAGCCGGCTGGTTTCCGTTCTAACCTTAAAATGAAACATTGGCGAGCACTGGCCAATCCAGTGCAGTTTGTATATACAACTTTTTTTTGTAATCCAAAAAGGTATCAAATGTGAGATGCTATGGATAAAAGGAAGTATATAAATAGATAGCATGCTTAACAATAAATGTGTTTCTTCAATCTTGAAATTAGGATGGATCAGCGTCAGCATCGGATAAAGTATAATGAATGTTAGAATTCCTATGAGAGTGGAGACAAGTAAGATGCGGTGTTTCCCTAGATCTTTCTTGACGTTGACACTTCTCCAGCAGTTCATTGTTCATAGCTCCCTTCGGTCAACTAGAAAATACGGTGAGCCTTCGTCACTTAAGAGATATTAGTACGTTTTAACGGGAAAATCAATAGCTTTCTTAGAAAATTTACTTTAAAATAAAAGGACAAGTTACGATCGTACAATTCGGTCAGTTTTAAAGACAAAGGAAGCGTTTTTATGGAGGAAGAAAAAAAGAGTACGCTGTCTTTTCATTTGCAGTTAATTGCAGAGACGGGTGTGTTAGACAAATATCCTTTTCGGAAGCTTCTCATTGAACGCAATGTAAATGAGGAGGAGTATGCTGCTGTCTTAAAATTGTTTCAGCGATTAAACAAATTATTTCTGGAACAAAAAGAGGAAGGCTTACTTGATTACACGTCACTTTTACTTGAATTTGTCGGCATGCTGCCGGAAAAGCTTCATTATTGGGAAGTGCTGCTGGCACTTCGCGAGGAAAAAGAAGATGATACATACAAAAGTCTGGTAGATGAACTGATCTTATTGGACATGAAAAACCGCTATTAGCTTTGGCTAATAGCGGTTATTTTTTTGAGTATACCAGCTGCTTGTTCGTGAAATTGTAAGCTGGCAGATAGTTTCTCCTGCATCTGCAGCCGTTGCGGATTATTTTTCGGTATTGCCTGCTTGAATTGCTCCATCACTTCCACTTGCCGCGTGGTCTGCGTATGCCACTGTTTTACTTGAAGCGTCATCAATTTCTTGTATACTGAATTGGCGCTAGTATAATAGTCCTTCCTTTCACCTTTTACCCACACTCGTTCAACAAGTCCTAAGTGAGATAAATTGCGGATAGCTATATTGACAGCAGTTTTGCTTTTTCCAATTAAATTAGCCATTTGATCTAATGTCTGCGAAGAGTTTTCTACATATAAAACGGCAAGCAGCCGTGCTTCTGTAGGTGACAAACGGAACAGTTCTCCGGTCCGCGTTAATTCCATGATGAGAGAATCGTACAATGAGTTTTGCGCTTTCATTTATCAGAGTCCCCCCCTTTGTTTCTTTATATATGTAATCCGTAGGTAAAGCTTACATGAAACTTTTGCAGAAAGGAAATATCTCTTAATAAAGCATTATAGAGTAAATCAAAGGAATTCAAAGCAAACATTCCGTTTAGTGCGTACAGTATATTCTGTACGTACTAAATGTTCAGTAATGACATTTCATCACGTTTGATTTGTTTTTAGTTTATGTTTAGAATTAATAGAGTCGAAACATAGTAATGGGTAATTGTTCCTTATTGTTACAGGAACATGACAGAAAACTAATGAAAAAGAGGTGAATACTGTGCCAATCATTCAAGTAAATAATCTCTCTAAAGTGTTTGGAAAGAATACGAAGGCCGCACTTCAGTTGGCTGAGTCTGGAAAAACAAAGGAAGAGATACTAAAAGAAACAGGGAGCACAGTTGGGGTTAATCGCGCTTCATTTGAAGTGGAAGCAGGTGAGATATTTGTCATCATGGGTCTCTCAGGCAGCGGTAAATCCACTTTAGTCCGTTTGATTAACCGATTGATTGAACCAACAACCGGAGATGTCTTCATTGAAGGGGAAAATCTTGCGAAAATGGATAAAAAAGAGCTTCGCCGTGTGCGTCGTGAAAAGCTGAGCATGGTATTCCAGCGTTTCGGGCTGTTCCCGAACAGAACAATCTTGCAAAACGCGGAATATGGACTGGAAGTGCAAGGCGTAGATAAGCAAGAAAGAGCGGAGAAAGCAAAGAAATCCTTGGAGCTAGTTGGCTTGGGCGGTTATCTGGAACAGTATCCAGGACAGCTATCCGGAGGAATGCAGCAGCGTGTTGGTCTTGCACGAGCACTTGCGAATGATCCAGAGGTCTTACTTATGGATGAAGCATTTTCTGCATTAGATCCGCTTATCCGCAAAGATATGCAGGATGAATTACTTGATCTTCAAGAATCAATGAAAAAGACCATTCTGTTTATCACGCATGATTTAGATGAAGCACTTCGAATCGGAGATCGCATTGCTTTAATGAAAGACGGTAATATTGTGCAGATCGGAACACCAGAAGAAATTCTCATGAATCCAGCTAACAGCTACGTTGAGAAATTTGTTGAGGATGTAGATCGTGCGAAAGTACTGACTGCTCATCAGATTATGAAACGTCCAGAAACAATTAATATCGATAAGCATGGTCCGCGTGTTGCGTTAGAACGGATGCGAGAAGCTGGATTGTCCAGTATTTTTGTTGTCGATAGCAAACGGACGCTGCAGGGAATAATTACGGCAGATGCAGCGAATGAAGCTCGTAAAAATGAAGTGACGAACTTATCGGAAATTATTCAGCGTGAAGTACCGACAGTAGAGAAAGATACACAGCTGCATGATTTGTTTGCTGTTATCCATGATTCGCCAGTTCCTCTCGCAGTAACGGAGAATGGCAAGCTATTAGGAATTATCGTCAGAGGTGCAGTTATCGGAGCACTTGCTGGTGAGGGTGAGGTGAACGTGAATGCTTAATTTTATGGAGAACGTCAAATCGCTGCCAGTAGCTGAATGGATAAGTGATTTTGTTGATTTATTAACGGATACATTTTCTTTTTTGTTTGACCCAATAAAAGATGGTTTAGGGAATTTCATGGATATGGTAACGCAAGGCCTGGATGCAATTCCTCCTGTCATTTTTATCTTGGTAATCGCTATATTAGCCTTCTTTATGACAGGGAAAAAGTTTGGTTTGGCGATATTCAGTATTGTCGGGCTGCTTTTCATATGGAATCAAGAGTTATGGAGCGAATTGATGGACACATTTACACTCGTGTTAACAGCTAGTATTTTATGTGTCATCATTGGTATCCCAATTGGTATCTTAATGTCTAAGAGCAAGATTGCTGAAGCTATTATTACGCCAATACTTGATTTTATGCAGACAATGCCTGCATTTGTTTATCTAATTCCAGCTGTTGCATTCTTCAGTATTGGTGTGGTGCCTGGTATATTTGCATCATTGATTTTCGCTACACCGCCAACAGTTCGTTTTACAAACCTTGGTATACGCCAAGTATCCGATGAATTAGTAGAGGCTGCTGATGCGTTTGGTTCAACCGGGCCGCAAAAACTGTTTAAAGTTGAATTGCCGATGGCGAAGTATACAATTATGGCTGGTATTAACCAGACAGTCATGCTGGCACTATCAATGGTTGTTATCGCATCCATGATCGGTGCGCCTGGACTTGGCCGCGAAGTGTTGTCATCTCTGCAACGCGCGCAAGTAGGGCCGGGATTTGTTGCTGGACTAAGTATTGTTGTGCTTGCAATCATCATCGACCGCTTTACGCAGAATGTTTATAAAGACAAATCTAAATAAGTAGAAATGCCTGTTACAGGCTTTCAATAAACGTAAGAAAAGGGGAGTTTAATTATATGAAGAAATGGAAAACATTAGGTGTATCTGCAGGGTTAGCTTTGACATTGGTAGCAGCAGGGTGCGGAAATGACGATTCTGCTTCTGGCAGCTTTAGTGAACAAGTTGATTATACGGTTACAGGTATTGAAGCTGGTGCCGGCGTAATGAAAGCGACAGAAAAAGCAATTGAAGATTATGATTCGCTAGAAGGCTGGACATTGCAGCCATCTTCCAGCGGTGCTATGGCGACAGAGCTAGGCAACGCTATTGAAGACGAAGAACCAATCATTATCACAGGCTGGACACCACATTGGATGTTCAGTAAATATGATCTGAAATATTTGGAAGATCCAAAAGGTTCTTTCGGTGAAGAAGAAACAATCAATACAATGACACGTCTTGGTTTTGCAGACGATATGCCTGATGCTAACAAAGTGCTAGATCAGTTTAACTGGACAACCGAAGATATGGGAGAAGTAATGCTGGAAGTTAGCGATGGTACAGATCCAGCTGAAGCAGCTCGCAACTGGGTAGACAACAACTCTGACAAAGTGGCTGAGTGGACAGAAGGCGTAGAGGAAGGCAGCGGAGATGTAAGCCTTGCATACGTAGAATGGGACTCTGAGGTAGCTTCTACGAACGTTATGAAAGTGGTACTTGATGACCTAGGTTTCAATACAACAATTACGCCAATTGATAACGCTGTTATGTGGCAGTCTGTTGCACAAGGTGAAGCAGACGCAATGGTAGCAGCTTGGCTTCCAACAACGCATGGTGACTTGTATGACCAATACAAAGACCAAGTTGTTGACTTGGGACCAAACTTGGAAGGTGCAAAAACAGGGCTTGTCGTACCTGACTATGTAGATGCAGATTCCATTGAGGATCTTGAAGCAAAATAATAGAATAACTGGAGAAACCTCTTCCATGCGGGAGAGGTTTTTTATTTTGTAAAACCGTCTGGGACAGACAGAACAAGATTAACACATTTTATGAGCAACGATTAATTCATCGATACTTTTTTAATGCAGTCCTTTCACGTTTGCTGCCTCTCCAACTCTTGCTGTTACCGTTGGACAAGAATAGCTTTTGAACCGATAAGAAAATTGCTTCTTATTTTCGAGGAGCCTTCGTATTCTGGCTACACGATGAAGTCTTCTCATAGCACAAATCAGTGGAGTGTATTTTCGAAGCACTGCTCTTACGTTAGTTACCAATAAAAAAAACACTCTCCTTCACGGAGAGCATTTTTTTTACTGATCATTTTTTTGGTTTGCTTTTTCTTCCAGATCTTTCAAGCTTTTCTCGATTTGAGTTAAGCTTTTCTGGATATTTTTTTGATGTGGTTCAACTGTTCGTTTCCAGCTGTCGATGGAGTTTTTTACATCAGTTGATAGTTCCTTGAACATCACAGAGCCTTCTTTAGAAGTTTTGGCAATCTGTTCTTTCAGCTGCATTCCTTCATTTTTAAGATTATTGAATGTAACCTTCCATTCGTCGCTGCGCTGTTTCGCATCTGAACGCAGATCCTTCCCAGAGGATGGTGCTGTCAGCAGTGTGATTGCGGCGCTGACTGTACTCCCAACGAGTATACCTAAAGCGATTGATTTGCTACTAGCCATCATCTCACTCCTTCCTACTTCATTATACTATGTTCTCTTCTTATGTAGCAGTGAAACCTCATCGTACGAGCTTATTAAATCTTGCTGCTGATTACTTCTGCTAATTCGCCAAGATGGTCGCTGGCAATATTATCATGCTGCTCGAAGGTAGCGTGAAAACCATCATCTTTACCGTATCGAGGAATAAGATGTACATGCAGATGGAACACGGTCTGACCTGCTGCAGCTTCCGTGTTGCTAAGTATGTTCATACCTGCAGGCTGGAATGCCTCTTTAATGGCATTTGCTATTCTTGGTACACGTGCAAACACTTCCTGAGCCAGTTCTGGCGATGTTTCGTATATATTCTTCGTATGTGTCTTAGGAATAATGAGGGTATGGCCTTTTGTTACTTGGCCGATATCCATAAAAGCAAGAACTTCATCATCTTCATACACTTTTGCAGATGGCAGTTCACCTGCGGCAATTTTACAAAAAATACAATCCTTTTCGTGCATACGATCACTCCTTTGGCATGTATACATATTGTATAAAGGAATGGACATGCTTGTAAAGTAAGTCGAATAAAAATAGGCAGACCTCCCGTAACGGCCGGAATATTGGAATTCTTCGCGTTTTGGGAGTGTCTGCCTCGGAAGCAAGGTGCCAAGAGGAAAGAACCATTTCGAACTGTACAGCGGCTTACGTAGTTAGCGCCAGTACACTTTCAGCTTGCTTACGATTGTAAATCAGCTTACTTTCGGACGTAGCGGTCTGTATCTCCTACCAACACCTCATCTCATTAAATGGGTCCTGCTTTGGAAACCCTCTTGGCAACTTCTTTGCTTCAAGAATAGTATGTGCACGCTGACGAAAGTTATAACCGTTTTATTTTGGCAAATACGGCTCGCTTTGGTAAACTTTTAGCAGTAGAGTGTGGAGAAAGGGGAAAGGGCCCATGCAGCCTTTATTACATATTGATGCACTAACCGGTGGGTATACACATAAGAATGTGTTGAAAGACGTGTCGTTTCACGTCAATGCGGGCGAGATTGTCGGACTAATCGGCTTAAATGGAGCAGGTAAAAGCACGACCATAAAACATATTATTGGCTTGATGCAGCCAAAGGGAGGCAGCATTCGGATAAACGGAAGTAATTTTGCTGAATCACCAGAAACATACCGAAGTAATTTTTCCTATATACCGGAGATGCCGGTACTTTACGATGAGTTGACACTATATGATCATTTGCGGCTGACTGCTCAAGCATATAATGTATCTAAAGAAGATTTTGATAAACGGCTGCCGCCTTTGTTGAAAGAATTCCGACTGGAGAAGAAGCTTAAGATGTTTCCTGTTCATTTTTCAAAAGGAATGCGCCAAAAAGTAATGATAATGTGTACGTTCCTTGTTGAACCGGATCTTTATATTGTGGATGAACCATTCGTTGGTCTGGATCCGCTTGGTATTCAATCGTATTTACAGCTAATGAATCAAGCGAAGGAGAATGGAGCAGGTGTGTTAATGTCCACGCATATTCTTGCCACTGCGGAGCGCTATTGCGACCGAATTGTTATTTTGCATGATGGGAAGCTGCGCGCGGCTGGTACGATGGACGAGCTTCGTCATGAATTTCATATGCCAAACGCTACACTGGACGATTTGTATGTACAGCTGACAAAGGAAGAAGACAGCCATGTTTAATGCGGACATCTTTTTCAAACAGCGGCTTTCAGACCATATGAAGGAACTGAACCGCTATCTGCGCTATATTTTCAATCAGCATTTAGCTATTGCCATGCTTTTCATCATTTCTGGACTGGCGTATTACTACCAGCAATGGCTGGAGACATTGTCTAAAGATTTTCCTGCGGCACTGCTAATTGGTACAGTGTTCGGCTTGCTTGTCAGCTATAGTCCAGTGCGAACACTGCTAAAGGAAGCAGATTTAATTTTCTTGCTTCCGCTCGAACCAAGAATGCATCGTTATTTTAGATTAACGATTGGGTATAGTTTCTTTACGCAGCTTTATTTGCTGCTTTTAGCTGCTGCGGCACTTGCGCCTTTGTTTTTTGCAGCAAATTTGGGGGAGGATTTCACTTCCTATTTGCTTATTTTTGTTGTTATGCTGATCTTTAAGCTTTGGAATTTGTATATGAATTGGTGGATGCTGAAGATACGCAATGTGAATCACAGAAGACTAGAACAAACACTCCGGGTTATTCTCAATGTGGGCAGCTTTTGGCTGCTCGTACGCGGTGATTTGTTAGCAGCAGGTGTTTTGACTGTTTTATTTGTGGCTTTGCTGTTTACAAACTACAGCTTAAGCTGTAAGCAGGGTGGTTTGGCATGGGATTTGCTCATTGAGAAGGATCAAGCCCGCATGCAGGCGTTTTACCGCATCGCAAATCAGTTTGCCGATGTGCCGCATTTGAAAACGAAAGTACATAAGCGGCAAGCAATAGTTAATCTGTTTATAAGAAGGGTTCCATTTGATCAACGGCATACGTATGATTATTTATTCCGCGTTACCTTTGTAAGAGGCGGGGACTATTTCGGTCTCTTTCTGCGGCTGACAATACTTGCTGGCGTGATCATTTACTTTATACCAAATCTTTGGGTTCAGCTGGCATTTGCGATTCTGTTCCTATATTTAACAGGTTTTCAGCTTGTCGGTATGTGGAAACATCATCGGACAATCGCATGGATGGATCTTTACCCCGTACAAGATGATTCACGTAAGCATGCGCTTTTATCTCTTTTGCAGATATTGGGAATTATGCAAGCAGTACTATTGAGCCTTGTCTTCTTGCTGCATGCAGATATTATTGGCTTTGGCTTAGCGTTAGCTGCCGGGATCGCCTTCGCTATTGGATTTGTGCGTTTATACGTATCAAAACGTTTAAAATAGGAGGGATGGAAGATGCAGGACGATCATTACAAAGAAAGAAAACGGAAGGAAGCATTGTTCTATTACAACTCTCTGCAGCGCCGTGGCGGCAGGTTTCAGCGCATGTCAAAAGGGACGCAGGATATCATTACAGATAGAATTCCTAAGGCTGTTCACACCACGATTACGACAGCCGTCCGGCAAATGATCGAGCTGAGCCTGACGTCTTCTAAATATATTCTTCCTATAAACGTGGAGGAAAGCTGGAGTTTTGAAGAAAGAGAAAAAGAAGTGAGAAAAGTAATTAATCGATATAAAACGACTGCAAGAATTGAAGGAGCAGGCACAGGTGCCGGCGGCGTGATTTTGGGGATGGCGGATTTCCCCCTGTTGCTGAGCATTAAAATGAAATGTCTTTTTGATATAGGTAGGATTTACGGATTTGATGTTACGGCATTCAGTGAACGCGTGTTTCTATTGCAGGTTTTCAGCGCTACTTTTTCCAGCGGAAATACAAGAGTACAACTTTGGGAAGAGATTCGTAATTGGAATCAAGTAACTGGGGCAATTGATGATGTGAATTGGCGGGTTCTGCAGCAGGAATATCGTGATCATATTGACTTGGTAAAAATGATGCAGCTCTTGCCAGGTGTCGGTGCTTTTGTTGGTGCCATTATCAATGGTAAATTTCTTGAACAATTGGGAACAGCAGCGATGCATGCATATCGAATCCGCATGTTAACTTAAAAAAGATCAGCGTGAAAGCCTCACGCTGATCTTTTTTTATTGATACGCAATATAGGTGCTAAGCAGTGTTTTTGCTGCAACAGTCATCGCGCGTTCATCAAAATCGAACTTCGGATGATGGTGCGGATAATAATGATCTTCTTTCATGGCGCCAGTAAAGAAGAACGCTCCAGGCTTGTTCTGCAAGTAATAAGCAAAATCTTCTCCTGTCATTGTCGGCAGCACGCTATTTGCATGCTTTACTTCTGTTACTTGCTCAGCAGCTTTCAGCACCAGTTGTGCTTCAGCTGGATGGTTGATTACTGGTGGATAACCTTCTATATATTCATACGAGTAGCCGGCATCGTTGGCTGTTGTGATGCCTTGAAGCACCTTCTCAATTTCCGCTTTAATCTGTTTTTGTACAGTGGTATCGAATGTACGTACTGTTCCTGTTAGTTTGGCTGTACCGGCAACCACATTAAACGCAGCACCTGCTTCAAATGTTCCGACTGTTACAACAGCTGTACTTAAAGGATCCAAGCGTCGGCTGACGATTTGCTGAAGGGCAGTTACAACTTGGGAGCCAATTAAAACAGCATCCTTTGTCTGATGCGGTTGAGCGCCATGGCCGCCTTTTCCGATAATTTCGATTTCAAAACGATCTGCACCAGCCATAAACGCTTCATCGGCGGTTTCAATTGTGCCAAGCGGTGTATTAGACCAAAGATGAGTGCCAAAAACAGCATCCACGTCATCAAGGATACCAGTCTCAATTATTGGCTTGGCTCCGCCTGGTGCGTATTCCTCGGCATGCTGATGAACAAACACCAGTGTACCTGGTAATTCGTCCTGCAACGCCTTGGCTGCTTTGGCGATACCGAGCAAGGTTGCGGTATGACCATCATGACCGCAAGCGTGCATCACATTTGCTATAGTCGATTTATACGATACATCATTTTCTTCTTGTATTGGCAGGGCATCAAAATCAGCTCGCAAGGCAATTTTCTTGCCGGGCTTTCCGCCTTGCAATGTGGCAACGACTCCGTTTCCTCCAACGTTCTTTTGGTAAGGAATGCCGAGTTCTTCATATGTATTGGCAATATATGCCGCTGTCTTCTCTTCTTTAAAGGACAGTTCTGGATGCTGGTGCAGGTATCTTCTTGTAGCAACCATATCTTCATAGAATTCATCAATTTTAGTAAATAACTTCGTTAGCATACGAAACCCGCCTCCTAATATGAAATAAGTCCAGTATAGCATAACTCTACACTCTAATAATTACTTTATTCAGAAAACAAGATGTGAGAGGATCTAGAAAGTAGTCTGCCTATAACACTTAATAGGGGAGACTGATTGGAAACACTGCTCTGTATCCCATTTTATTGTAATAAAAAGTCCAAACCACCTTTAATGAAGAGGATGGTTTGGACGATGGCTAAAACACGGATGTTTCAGCTTTTCTATTGTTTAGGATAAACGAGAGTCACTTAAGAGGCGATTCAGCTCGTCACGGTGATTTGTTTCATCGGAGATAAGATCCTCCAACTTAATAACAAGCTCGGTCATGTTCAAATCTTCAGCTTGCTGCTTACGCTTTTCGTAACGTTCTATTGTAGCTTGTTCTGCGTCACGTGCTTCCGTAAGCATTTTTGTTACATCTGTATGATACGGTACTTCTGCTGGAGAAGTAGTAGGCGTGCCGCCAAGTGTTACAATCTTGTCCGCCAAATACTTCGCATGCCCGATTTCATCTGTGATTTCATCCTCGAAGAATGGTTTCAAAACGGTGCGGTATAAGCCGGAAACAGCTGCGCCGTATGTTGTATACATGATGGAAGCGGCATATTCATTCGCTAAGTCTACGTTCAAGCCATCAATCAGTTCCTGTAATTGAGAGTCATCTTTGATTTTTCTAATATTGTCTGCCATGTTTATCATCCTTTCTGATTGGCTATCTAATCATGTATATTCCCCTTTGATTTGTTTTCTAAACAATACGCATAGTACAATGCTGGATGAGGTGAAATAATGGAACTTCCACACAAAAAAAGATATATATTGCTATTTACTATCTCCATCATACTGGCATTCCTATTAATGATGGATGTCAGATTGCACCCCGTACCTTTACTTGACCAATGGACATCTTCGTATCCTGCAACTTTGGAAGGGACATTTTGGTATGACTTATTCCGCTGGATTACAGAGCTTGGCTCCAGTACGGTTTTAAGTGTGTTGGCATTTGTATTCGGTCTGTTTTTAGCGATCAAAAGAAAGGATCTAATCGGAGCAGGGATTGTGTTTACAGCAACAGCTCTCGGTTATCAATTCAATTTTCTTATTAAGAAAATGGTACAAAGAGAACGACCTACTATATTGGCATTCGTTGACGGAGAAGGGTTTAGTTTTCCTTCTGGTCACTCGATGGTATCTTTCATTACATACGGTATCATCGTCTATTTTCTTTGGAAGTATCTAAAGCAAAGGCTGCGCTTTACCATCACTGTCGTGGCTGGTTTTCTTGTTTTATTAATCGGCTTGAGCCGCTATGTTCTGCGTGTTCATTACGTAACAGATATTTTGGGCGGCTATTCGTTTGGATTAATCTTTCTGATTATCTGGATTCTGCTTTATAAGTGGCTTCAGTATAAATTTGGAAGAGAGAAAGTGCGCTCTTATTGATTTGAAATATAGAAAACGGCCTATATGCATATTGTCGCATATAGGCCGTTTTTTAATGAAGTACTTATTTGCTCATGCTTCGTGGTCGATATGATAAGTAGTAACATAAGCAGGTCCGCCGCTAAATGGTGGTTTTTTTGGCTGGTCAACATCTTTTTTATGTGCATGCTGGAAGGCTTCTGATTGTTTCCAGTCTTCAAAGTGCTGCATTGATTCCCAAGCTGTTAACACAAGATATGTATTGCCAGATTGCGGTCTTAGGACACGGAGTGCATGAAAACCTGGGGTCTGGTCAATTTTACCTGCTCGGCGCTTGAACATATCTTCAAATAGTGGTCTTCCTTCATCCGTTACTGGGATATTATTAATTGCAATATATCCTTTATCAGGAAGCTCTCCTGTTCCAATTACTTGTTCATACGCGCGTGGGGAAGTAAAGCTTGCAGCATTAGGCTCCTCTGTGTAAGCAAGTGCGCCTTCAGCACCTTCTAGCACCCAAACCTTAGCTGTTTCCTGTGCTTTTAGCTTACGAAGAAAATCAGTTGTACCATTGGTGAAATATGCGACCATTCTATTCATCCTCCCGGTAGTATGTTAGAGTCAGTTTAGCAATTGTTCCCATTCAAAAGCAAGCAGTGTCCTGCCTTTGTAAGGAATAATGGGTAAATGGCATAAATTGTCGTATAATAAAGCTATACAATGACATGGGGATACGTAAGAGGTGAAAGAAACATAATGAAACGATCAGAACATAAATTGCGAATGCGTATGCGCCGGAAGACGTTTTATCTTTTCGGAGCAGGTATCGTGCTCGCACTCGTGACCGCTGCCTATATCCTGCTCTTTTTCGGGGGAAGACTCGTTATTGATAAAGAAGATTTAACGTTGAAAGCTGCTTCAACAGTCGAGAATCAAGACGGAGAAGTAATTGCGGAATTTTATGAAGAAAACCGGGAGCCGGTGAAGTTTGATAAGATTTCGGATCATGTGAAAAATGCATTCGTCTCAATTGAAGATGCACGTTTTTACGAACACCACGGGATTGACCTCCGTGCAACTGCCCGAGCATTGTACCGGGATATCATTGCATTAAGCAAAGTAGAAGGCGGAAGTACAATCACACAGCAGACAGCTAAGAATCTATTCTTTAAAAATGACAAGACGTTTACGCGTAAAGCGAAGGAAGCGATGGCTGCTGTCTACTTGGAGCGTCATTACACAAAGAAGCATATTCTTGAATATTATTTGAATGAAATTTATTTTGCGCACGGTCTTTATGGAATTGAGTCAGCAGCTAACTATTATTACAATAAAAGCGCCAGTGATTTGACACTTTCGGAAAGCGCCATGCTGGCAGCTTTGTCAAAGGCACCAAATACTTACTCGCCGAATAATAATCCGGATTTGGCGAAGGAAAGACGAAATTTAGTACTAGAAGAAATGGAAGAACACGGTTATATTACGACTGAAGAGAAGGAAGCTGCCCAAGCAGAAGATCTCGGCGTAACAGAGCCGAAAGAGGAGCAAGAACGTCCATGGATTGAAAGTTATATTGATTTGGTTGCAGAGGAAGCGAAAGAAAAATATGACCTTTCTCTTGAAGAATTGCGTACAGGCGGATATCGGATTGTGGTAAACGTAGATGAAGATATTCAGCGCACAGCGTACAAAACGATGCAGGACGATACGTATTTTAATGGCTCATCAGAAGGTATCCAAGGAGCGTTTGTCATGCTCGACCAAAAGTCAGGTAAAATCGTAGCAGCGGCTGGAGCGCGTAAGTTTGAATATGGTGATTTAAACCGCGTTACGGTACAGCGGCAGCCAGGATCTGTTATGAAGCCTCTAGCTGTTTATGGACCAGCGTTGGAAACAGGGGATTATAATCCGTACAGCGAACTGCCGGATGAGAAGAAGTCGTATGATGGCGGTAAGTACAAAGTATCCAATTATAACGATGAGTATGAGGGCGACATTACGATGTACGAAGCACTGCAGGAGTCGAAAAATACGACGGCGGTTTGGCTGCTTGACCAAATTGGTATAAAGACAAGCAAGTCTTATCTGGAAAAAATGCAAATTGAGCTGCCAGAGGACAAAGGCCTTTCTATTGCCTTGGGCGGACTTGAGAAAGGACTAACGCCGCTTCAGATTGCGGAAGGTTTCCGAACGTTTGCACATGAAGGACAATGGATTGAAGCGCAGTCCATTAATGTTATCTATGATCGAAACGGAGAGGCAGCTTACAATGCGGAACCGCAGACTGAACAAGTATTCTCGGAACAAACTGCATGGGATATGACACGTATGCTGCAAGGTGTCATTACAGGCGGAACTGGAACTGCTGGCACTTATTACGGTGCCTTGGCTGGGAAAACAGGGACCACACAGCATCCTTTAGTAGAGGGTAAGGATAAGGATGCCTGGTTTGCCGGTTACACGCCGGAATTCGTGGCGGTCAGCTGGATGGGCTATGATAATTCTTCAGAAGACAACTACCTTGAAAGCGGCAGCTCAAAACCGACTGCACTGACAAAATCGATTTTGCGCCAAGTATCACAGTATCGGACGATATCATCTAGTTTCGAAAAACCGGAAAATGCCGAGGATATTGGCGGACCGGTCGAGCTGCCGACGATAACGGATGCTTCCATCGACTATGGTTTTGGAGGTCTGCGTATCGTTAATGCTGATCTGACATGGACGGCAAGTGATGATAAACGAATTGTGTATCATGTCTACAAAGAAACCGATGACGGCGCGGAGAAAATAGGGGAAGTACAGGGCAAGGGATCATACACAGTAGATAAAGTCAGCTTGCTGAAAGATACTTCTTATTATGTAGTGCCTTTCAATCCGCTGACAGATGAAAGCGGCACAGAATCCAACCATACTGTCTTGTCTGGATTCGGATTCTGACGAATTTCACGACTCTGACACAATTCTTCAAAAAATAGCTTTTTTTATGAGTCAATCGCTATACAAATGCTCATAAAATTTCGTATAGTTGGAAACGGATAATGAGGAGACAAAGGAGAACGATTATGTCTAAGATCAAAAATGATACGATACTGCGTGCTTTCCGTGGAGAAGCGACGGATTACACACCTGTATGGTACATGCGTCAAGCAGGTAGATCGCAGAAAGAATATCGGGAATTAAAAGAGAAATATTCCTTGTTTGAAATTACGCATCAGCCTGAGCTTGCAGCTTATGTGACAAGACTGCCAGTCGAACAATATAATGTCGATGCAGCAATCCTCTATAAGGATATTATGACACCATTGCCTGGTATTGGCGTGGATGTTGATATTAAATCGGGTATTGGCCCAGTAATTGCTAACCCTGTGCGGAATCTTCAGGATATAGAAAAACTAGGGAGTTTAGATCCGGATCGAGATATCCCTTATATTCTGGAAACGATCAAGCTGCTGACAGAAGAACAGCTGGAAGTGCCGTTAATTGGATTTTCCGGTGCACCATTCACACTAGCGAGCTATATGATTGAAGGGGGACCATCTAAAAACTATCATAAGACAAAATCGCTTATGTATAGCGACCCGGCAGCATGGTTTGCTTTAATGGATAAACTCGCAGAAGTTTCTATTACGTATGCGAAAGCCCAAGTGAAGGCTGGCGCTTCTGCTATTCAAATTTTTGATTCATGGGTCGGCGCATTAAATGCTGCAGATTACCGCACATTTATTAAGCCGACAATGGAACATATTTTCCAATCACTTCGTGAATTGAATGTTCCGCTTATATTGTTTGGAGTAGGTGCTAGTCATCAAATCTTGGAATGGAACGATCTGCCGGTAGATGTTATTGGACTGGATTGGAGACTTTCCATTAAAGAAGCAAGAAACAAAGGTATTACGAAAACCTTGCAAGGCAATCTTGATCCAGCTTTCCTCACAAGCGATTGGAATGTACTGGAGGAGCGTACGAAGGACATCTTGGACCAGGGCCGCCAAGCTGGTCCGCATGTATTCAATCTTGGACATGGCGTGACGCCGGAAATAAGCCCAAGTGTTCTGAAGAAGCTGACTGCCTTCATTCATTCGTATTCTGCAAAACAAAACTCAATTCTATAACCAGAGGTGTAAGACATGGCAAAGAAAACAGTTGGTTTACTTGTAATGGCGTACGGTACGCCATATAAAGAAGAAGATATTGAACGTTATTATACAGATATTCGGCATGGACGTAAGCCGACACCTGAAATGCTGGAGGACTTAACTAGCCGTTATAAAGCAATCGGCGGTATTTCCCCGCTTGCACGTATTACAGAAGAGCAAGCTCAAGCTTTAGAGACAGCTTTGAACAAATACCAAGATGTGATTGAATTCAAAGCATATCTTGGCTTGAAGCATATTGAACCTTTCATTGAGGAAGGTGTAGCAAAAATGGCAGCCGATGGTATTACAGAAGCTATCTCTATCGTTTTGGCACCGCATTACAGTACATTCAGTGTAAAATCTTACAATGAACGTGCCCATAAAGCAGCACAAGAAGCTGGCAACTTGCAGATTACTTCTGTCGAAAGCTGGTATGATGAACCAGGTTTCATCAAATACTGGTCTGATAATATCGCGGAAATCTTTGCAGGTATGGAAAAAGAAGAGCGTGAGAAAGCAGCACTAATAGTATCTGCACACAGCTTGCCGGAGAAAATTTTGCAAAATGGCGATCCATACCCTGATCAGCTGAAACGCACTGCTGATTTGATTCAAGAACAAACTGGTATTAAGAATGTAGAACTTGGCTGGCAGAGTGAAGGTAATACACCAGATCCATGGCTTGGACCAGATGTACAAGACCTTACACGCGAGCTTTATGAGCAAAAAGGCTACCGTTCCTTTGTTTATGCGCCAGTTGGCTTTATTACGGACCATTTAGAAGTGCTTTATGATAATGACTATGAATGTAAGGTCGTATGTGACGAACTAGGTGCAAAATACTATCGTCCTGCTATGCCAAACACAGACCAGCTATTCATCAATACATTAGCGAAGGTGGTATTGGAACAGCAGGCAAGAGTTGAGCGCCATGGCTGATAAAAAACAAATTGCGATCATTGGAGGCGGCATAGCCGGACTGACGACTGCCTATTACTTGCAGAAACAGATTCGTGCATATCGTCTTGATTATGAAGTGAAGCTGTTTGAAGCATCTAGCAGTCTTGGCGGGAAGATTAATACACTAAAAAAAGACGGATTTACAATTGAGCGAGGACCAGACTCCTTTTTAGCACGTAAAGAATCTGCGTCTCGCCTGATTCATGATATTGGCATGGAAAAGGATCTTATACGCAACAATACGGGACAATCGTATATCCTTGCTGGTAAGAAGCTGCACAAGATGCCTAAACGTGCATTCATGGGTGTTCCGACCGACTTGAAACCATATTATCAATCGCGTCTGTTATCCACAAAAGGAAAAGCGCGCATTAGCGTTGAACCGATGCTGCCTAAGGGGAAAAAGATGCAGGATCAATCTATGGGGTTATTCTTCCGCCGCCGTTTTGGTGACGAACTAGTCGTGAATGTGCTGGAGCCGCTTTTGTCTGGTGTATATGCTGGAGATATCGATGAACTGAGTATAATGGCTACATATCCAAAGTTTTATGAGTTGGAACAGCAGTATGGCAGTGTAGTCAAAGGCCTGCAGGCGACGATGCCGAAGCCGCCGAAACAGAAAAAAGATGTTAAGCCTCCGGGAGCATTTCTTTCTTTAAAAAATGGTTTGCAGTCATTGGTAGAAGGTCTGGAAGCGCAGCTTGAACCTGGCACTGTCCAGCTGGATACGAGTGTTGACCATATTGAGCGCAAAGCGGATCATTATCACTTGCTGCTAGGCAATGGAGAAGTCTTCCGAGCTGATGCTGCTGTGCTCGCTTCGCCTTTCTTTGCTGTTCAGCGCATGCTGAGCCAGTATGATTTCATGGAGCAGCTAAAAGAAATGAAAGCAACCTCTGTTGCCACGGTTGCGATGACATTTGATGCTTCTGCAATTAAGAAAGATATCGATGGAACAGGCTTTGTTATCTCTCGTAATAGCAAATATCGCATCACTGCTTGTACCTGGACACATAAAAAGTGGGAAGGCACAACGCCAGAAGGCAAAGTGATGCTCCGCTGCTACGTCGGCAGACCAGATGATAGTGGTGTAGTGGATCTATCTGATGATGAAATCGTCCAGATTGCGTTAAAAGACTTGAATAAAATAATGAGAATAAAAAGCAAGCCGCTCTTTTCGGTCGTCAGTCGCTGGAAACAAGCAATGCCGCAATACGTTGTCGGTCATTTGCAGCGGGTTGCAGACGTACGGGCAAACATGGCAATCCATCTTCCAGGGGTATACTTGGCAGGTGGTTCCTACGACGGAATTGGTATTCCGGATTGTATTGACAGCGGTGAACAAGCCGTGCAGAATGTACTTGCTTACTTACGTGAAAAAAGCTTCTCCTAAAGGAGGAGCTTTTTTAGTACGTAAAAAAAGGGAGGGTGTCTTGAATCTTTCTGTTTTTTCTCTAGTTACGGTTACCATTTCTATTTGCACTGCTTTCGGAAAACGTAATAAGTGCTGCATCAGATTTTGATAAGCTTGCAGCATGTCCTCGAATGCATGCTGGTACGCGGTACCTTTCAGCAACGTACATTCTTATCTTCATGAGTTCTTTCAGCCATACAAAAATAACCTCTTTAAACAAACAAAGAGGTATTACATCTATAGTCTTAAGTACTATGAGAATAAGGCTCGTCATTATTGTTGGTCCAAGTGTCAATTGCTTGTTCACGTTCTGTTTCTCTGTTTACCGTATCCGTGAAGAGTGCTCGGATAAATCGGTTATACTCACTCCGCGGTGCAATTATTTTCTTGGATGTGGAACCCTGCTGATGTTTCTTTTCTTCTTCATGCCATGCATCAATTGCATCTTGATAGGTTTTACCAGCATTCACTCGGAAATATTGCTGGATATAGGTAGAGAAATGAAAATGCGGTCCAATCTCCTGCTTGAAGAATGTGCGTACAGCTTGGCTGCAGCGATGGTCTTCGGTAATGATAGTGGAACGGCTGAGTGGTTGATTGGATCGTTTTTTATTTCGAGGTCTTTTTTTAGTAAGTTTCTTTTCTACCATGCGACTTCTTAAAAAATGCTCAATTCTAGCACTAAGCTCCATTTTAGAGCCGGAAACCGGCAAATCATTTTCGCGGCAGAATTGTATGAGTTCTTCTTTCAGCCAGTAATAATCCAAAAAAGCATCTGCATCTGTTGTGCGTGTCAATTCTGGTCTCATCAGTTATCCCCCGTCAACTGTTTTTATTCTCTCTTTTTGTTATATTATGTCATATATGCAGTTTGCAGACTAGTCTTGACAAACAATTTCCTAAACGATAAGCAGGTTTAGTTATGCAATAATCGGTAAATGGTAATAACAGAAGGAGAGGTGCACAAAATATGAAATTGACAGTGATTGGATTTTGGGGCGCATATCCAGGATGGGAAAGTGCGAGCTCTTGTTATTTAGTAGAAAAGGATGGCTATGCGCTATTACTTGATTGCGGCAGCGGTGCCTTATCCCGGATGCCGGCTTTTATAGATCCGAAAAAGTTGGATGCGGTGGTCTTAAGTCATTACCATCCCGATCATGTAGCTGATGTAGGAGCGCTCCAGCATGTATGGCAAGTGCAGAATAGCTTGAAAGGAACAGAAGATGTACTGCCAATATATGCGCACGCAGAAAATGAGACAGGCTTTAAGAGCTTAACTCATAAATTTACAGAAGGTATTGCCTACAAACCGGATGAGATTCTTAGCGTAGGTCCTTTTGCTATTAGCTTTATGAAAACGAAACATCCAGTACCATGCTACGGTATGCGTATCTCAGATGGCGAATCAGATATTGTGTATACAGCTGATTCCAGTTATTTGGATGAATGGGCAGAATTCAGCAAAGGAGCGGATCTTCTTATTACCGATTGTAACTTCTATCAAGATCAGGATGGGGAAGCAGCTGGTCATATGAATAGTCTCCAAGTCGGTGGCATTGCTGAACAAGCTGGTGTAAAGACATTGTTTCTAAGTCATCTGCCGCATTTCGGAGAGCATCGTCAGCTATTAGAGGAAGCAGGCAGTGTTTTTAGCGGCAAAGTGAACCTTGCATATGAAGGATTAACGTGGGAAGGGTAATACCCTTCCCTTTTTCTCTGAATTGCTATCGGGCTTCGGATTCGGTAGAATATTACTAGGATAAACATTTATTGACACTGGGGGTTTTTATTTTGCGCTTTATTGATAATGAAGGGATTAACGATCCGAGGATTAACCTCGCTATCGAAGAATACGTTTTAAAAAATTTCGGACAAGACGATACCTATCTGCTTTTCTACATAAATGAGCCGTCCATCATCATTGGCCGAAACCAAAACACAATTGAAGAAATTAATACTAAATATGTAGATGATAATGGCATTCACGTTGTGCGTCGCTTATCTGGGGGCGGAGCCGTATATCACGATCTTGGAAACTTGAATTTCAGCTTTATCACACAGGATGATGGCAACAGCTTCCAAGACTTTGCTAAGTTTACAAAACCGGTGACAGACGCGTTGAATAAACTAGGCGTGCCAGCAGAGTTAAAAGGACGAAATGATTTACTTGTAGGCGAAAGGAAAATTTCAGGAAACGCACAATTCTCTACAAGAGGTTTGATGTTCAGCCATGGGACATTGATGTATGATTCAGAGATTGAACATGTTGTTTCAGCGCTGAAGGTGAAAAAAGAAAAAATCGAATCGAAGGGAATCAAATCGATTCGCAGTCGTGTAGCGAATATCTCAGAATTCATGGATCATAAGCTTCCGATGGACGAATTCAGAGATATGCTGCTTCGTTATATCTTCGACGTCGAGGATACGAAAGACGTGCCGCGTTACAAACTGACAGAAGAAGATTGGAAAGCTATCCACAAACTTAGCGAAGAAAGATACCAACAATGGGAGTGGAACTATGGCAAATCACCTAGCTTCAATATCCAGCAAACACACAAGTTCCCGGCGGGAAATGTGGATGTTCGTTTAGATGTGAAAAAAGGGATGATTGAGCAAATTCGTATTTTCGGTGATTACTTCGGTGTTGGAGAAGTTAGTGAACTTGAGGAAAAACTGCAAGGTATTCGCTATGAACGAGCTGCTATTCAGCAAGCACTGGCAGATGTGAATGTAAGCCATTATCTTGGCAAGATTGATAAAGATGATTTCATCGATTTGATGTACTGATTTTCATAGAGACGTCCTGCGGGCCGTCTCTTTTTTTCTAGGAGGAATATGATGAAACGGCTCGTTTTTGCTTACAGTTTGTACGTGATTGCTATTTGGATCTTCTTTCCGTTTTTTTATCCGGAGCTTAACACGAATGCAAGCCGTTATGCCAGTATTGGGCATGCAGTATATTTCGCGCGTCTTCCTTTATTGCCAGTGTTATTGTATTTCGTCTGGAAAAGCCGGCGTTGGAAGGAGCTTGCAGCTAGTCTGGAAAGGCGACTCTCCAGGCTGCCAGCTGCAGCAGTCTTTGTATTGGTTCTGGTTTTGCTTTACGGTGTCGTTCAGCTGCCATTCCGGCTGGCAGGATACTGGAATGCGCGCAGTGCCGCTATTAGTGTACAGCCCTTCTTTGATTGGCTTGGGGAGTATGCATTAAGTTTGCTGCTGCTTTATTTGGCTGTGACAGCAGTCGTCTATCTTTCACAGCTGCTTATGAAAAAGTTTCAGAAAAACTGGTGGATTCTTCTTTGGGTTATGCTCGTCCCGTGCGCTATCTTTGTCGTTTATGTACAGCCAATCTGGATTGATCCGATTTATGAGGATTTTCATAGTTTACGAGAGGGACAGCTGCGTACACAAATTCAACAGCTGACTGGTGAAGCTGGTATTCCGGAGGCAACATTGCTGGAGATAGGGAAGAGTGCCAAAACGGTAACGTATAACGCTTACGTAACAGGAGTATTTGATAGTGCACGTGTTGTCCTTTATGACACTACAATTGAAGGGTTGGAGCAGGAGGAGGTGCTGTTCATTGTGGCTCATGAAATCGGACATTATGTGCTGCATCATGTGTATTGGGGTACAGCAGGATTTCTTGTGCTCGGGCTCCTGCTCTTGTGGATGACAAAAAGACTTTCTGCTAACTATTTGGCCAAGAGACAGCTGCAGGCGCATCAGCTGCAAGCCGTGCCGCTTTTCCTGCTCATGCTGACTGCCTTTCAGCTTGTCAGTCAGCCTGTATCGCTATACGTTTCCCGGGAGATGGAACAGCAAGCGGATGCCTATGCACTGGAGCATGCACCTGATACAGAAGCTGGTATTAGCATGTTTCAGAAGATGCAAAGCGTATCCAAAGGAGACTCAGATCCTTGGCCGATTATTACATGGCTTCGTTCTACCCATCCGCCTATGCAAGACCGTATTGAAACAATAAAAGAATATGCTGAAAACAAGCAGAAGCAATGATGAAACACCTTGCTTCTGCTTTTATATTGTAAGGATTCTATTAAGAAAGCAAAATTCTACTGTTTTTCGACGTTTTATTTGCTATTGTAAAAGCAATCCTTCTTTTCCTGCATCAGAAAGGATGACATAATGATAAATCAAAGCCCCGCAGTGGCAGAACTTACACCGCTTACGATGGCGGTATTGCCGAAAAGCCTTGAAAACGGCCATCCTGGCTGCGAAGTACTGGAAACAGAAAACAGCTATTCTTACCGCACCCCTCCAAGTAAATTCATTGACTTAGCTTGTAAGTTTTATGGAAGCAGTTTGAAAGGAAGACAGGCAGGCGTTAAAGAAATTTGTGGTATAACGCATAAAGCGCCAATATCAATTGATCCTGTCAGCGGTATGTACTTCTTTCCTACCTCCTCGCCGCTTTCCCATACATGCTCCTGGATTTCTCATTCCCACATCAAGCTCATGGAAGCTGCACCTCATCAGCGTACACGCATCATTTTCAAAAATGATCATACCCTCACACTCGATGTCTCTTATGGCTCTATGATGAACCAAGTGCAGCGCACAGCCCAATACAGATTTTTGCTGGATAAGCGAATCAGGCATTTGTGGAAGTATGGCGGGGACCAGATTGCGGAACCCTTTCTGTAAGCTCAAGCAGGATTGCCTCGACTTTCTTTCGTATAGCAGGATTAAAGTAATTCCGCTTCTCTTCGCATTCTTTTGTGATAAACAAGAAGGTAGTAAAGGCATCATTTTTTTCAGCTGTTACAATTTGCATATTACTCGCTCGGAGTTTGGTGCGCAGCTGTCGGCGCTCTTCTAAAGCTGCTTTCTCCATAGACTGTAATGTATGCAGCAAATGGGTTTTAATTTTGTGCTTTCCTTCCTCCACAATCTGAATGTCCTGCTGCAGAACAACGATGGCCATAGATAAAAACAGAAAGCGTGACCCCAGCCTGTATTCCGACTCACTAAGACAACGCATTTGCCTTCCCCTCCTATTACGAACGTATGTTCCATTATACCCTATTGCTTGTAAAGTGAAAACAGGATCATACCGGTAATTTATAATTGAATAACCAAATGCAGGAAAAGAAGGAGTTATCCAACAGACTTTGCATGCTTGGACTTTTCGTTTAAAATGGAAAAAAGGTGTTTTGCAGGGAATAGGAGAATGGTTAGATGGTCTTAGGTTTTAGTTGGAACGATGTAATGGAAATGTTCCGCAATGGAACATGGGACGATTACGCAAAGTCCCTGTTAGATAAATACGAAAATTTGGGTCCTATACCCGGCATTGTACTTCCCTATTTGGAAAGTTTTTTGCCATTTCTGCCGCTCGTCGTATTCGTTCTTACTAATACGGTGGCATACGGTCTTCTATGGGGCTTTCTATATTCCTGGGTGGGCACGACACTTGGCGCAATCACTGTGTTTTGGCTGATTCGGCGCTATCGTCATACACGCATGATCAATTGGCTGCGGAACAATAAACAAGTGAAGAAGATAACCGAGTGGCTGGATCGACATGGTTTTGGTCCGCTGTTTATATTGTTATGCTTCCCGTTCTCGCCTTCTGCTATCATTAATGTAGTAGCTGGATTATCGAGAATCAGCCTGCAGCAATTCGCGCTGGCGGTTATTCTTGGTAAAGCATTAATGATTTTCTCTATCGCTTATGTAGGGGACAGCCTGACTTCCTTTGCTGAAAATCCAATAAAAGCTGTTGTTGTAGCGAGCGCGATTATCCTCTTCTGGATAATTGGAAAGTATGTGGAAACTAGATTGAAGAAGAAAAACAAAAAACTAGAGCATTCTCATAAGGATTAAAGCATCCTAAGCCGGGGTAAAGTGTTGCAAAACACTTACACCGGAGGATAACACATGAAAAAGACGAAGCACTGGAAGTGGTTACTCTCTTTAGGCGGCATACTGCTTGTGTTCTTCTTTGCCAGAGAATTAATGTTTGCGGATTACCGTGTTGAAGGGCAATCAATGGAGCCGACCTTGCAGGATGGAAACTTCCTAATGGTGAATAAGTTCATGGATGATGCGTCTAGTATTCAACGTTTTGATGTCATCGTATTTCATGCTACAGAAGATGAAGATTATGTAAAGCGAGTCATTGGAATGCCGGGAGACACAATCGAAGTTCATAATGATAAGCTGTTCGTCAATGGTGTATACAGGCCGGAACATTACTTGGAAAACTACCGAGATAAAGTGGATGGCCAGCTGACCAAAGATTTTACGCTGGAAGAAGTTACGGATCGGGCAGCAGTACCTGAAGATAAGCTGTTCGTCATGGGTGATAACCGCAGAGACAGTCTTGACAGCCGATCATTCGGCTTTATACCGATCGAAAAAGTCGTCGGAAAAGTAGACGCCCGCTTTTGGCCAATGTCAGCAGCAGGAATTGGTGAATAGAGGCTGTAACGACAGGATTTTAATAAACGAAAAGCCGAGCAATTCTGAGGTGTGAATCCCAGAATTGCTCGGCTTTTTTACATTAGAACATGTGAACTAGGCTGCTGCTTCGAACAATAAACTTCGCTTTCCAGTAAATGCAAGCGAACAAATGTGCTTATCCTTTTTCCTTTGCTACACGGAACGTGGTAAAATAAGAATAATAGAATGGAAGACAGGAGTGAAGCCTAACATGGGTGTACGTTTTATAATCGGCCGGTCCGGAGCCGGCAAGACACGTGCTTGTCTGGATGAAATTGCAGACAAGCTGCAAACAGACCCAATGGGGCCGAATATATTTTATTTAGTACCAGATCAGATGACCTTTCAGCAAGAACAAGCGCTGATCAGACAAACTGGCGTAGAAGGAAGTATTCGAGCACAAGTTTATAGTTTGTCCCGGCTGGCCTGGTATGTTCTGCAGGAAACCGGCGGTGCGACAAAACAGTTCATAACCTCGACGGGTGTCCAAATGATGCTGCGTAAAATTACAGAGGAACGAAAATCAGATTGGAATGTGTTTCAAAAAGCGATTGAAAAGAACGGTTTTATGGAACAGCTGGAGAACATGATCTCGGAATTGAAGCGATATCGCATTACACCTGAGCTGCTCCAAGACCAAATTCGCGAAATGGAACAATTCCAGCAGCCGCATTCTAATGAAGGGTCACTAAAGGACAAGCTGGAAGACATTAGTTATATCTACGATAGACTTACCGCACTTTTGCGGGATAAATATATTGACAGTGAAGATCAGCTGCATCTACTTGCATCTAAAATACCGCTATCCCGTTCTGTGAAGGATTCGGAAATATACTTAGATGGCTTCCATCAGTTCACTCCGCAAGAGTTAGAAGTTATTGGCAGCTTAATGACGGAAGCGAAGCAGGTAACTGTTACGCTGACATTAGACGGAGCTGATCGGCAGGATGTGGACGAGCTAGATTTGTTTGCGCGCACACATGATACGTTTGTTCAAATAAAGCAAACAGCACAAGAGCGGAATGTGCCAATCACATCAATAGAGAAACTAGATCCAGCGGAAGGTCGATTTGGTCATAATCCTGCTTTTCTTCATTTAGAAAAGCATTTTGAGACACGGCCGGCTCCTGCTGTAAAAGAAGAAGTACCGGTTACGCTGGCGCAAGCAGTCCATCCGCGAGCAGAGGTAGAAGGTGTAGCACAAGAGATTGTTACGCTCATACGTGAAAAAGGCTATCGTTACCAAGACATCGCGCTGCTGCTTAGACAAGCAGATGTATATCACGAATTAATCGAAACCGTATTTGCTGATTATCATATTCCTGTATTTATTGATCAAAAGAAACCGATGATTCACCACCCGCTGCTCGAGCTCATCCGCTCTGGAATGGAAGTTGTGGACGGCAACTGGCGTTATGAAGCTGTGTTCCGTGTACTGAAGACAGGACTCATTCCCAAGTCCGATGACGAATACCCGCTAACAGAAGAAGCAATCGATGAATTAGAAAATTATTGCTTGGAATATGGGATTCGTTCCCGAGATCGGTGGCTGCAAAAGGAAGACTGGATTTTCCAGCGTTTCCGCGGATTCGATTCGGCTCGGCAGACAGACAAGGAAATGGAAACGCAAAAGCGGATTAACCATTATCGCCGCCAAGTAGCGGATGCAATGAAGAAATTTGATCGCAAACTGCGTGAAGGAAAGACATTCCGGGAGCGCGCAATTGCGGTTTATAACTGGCTGGAGCAGCTGCATGTTCCGCAGCGGCTGGAAGAAATGCAAATGACATTCGATGAACGCGGAGAATTGGAGCGAGCAAGAGAGCAGGATCAAGTATGGGATTCTGTGCTCCAGCTCTTAGATGAAGCAGTGGAGATCGTAGGAGAAGAACGTGTTTCGCTGCAGGTCTTCCGTCACACGATGGAGACGGGCTTTGAGTCACTTGAGTTTGCCCATATCCCGCCAAGTTTGGATCAAGTAATCGTCGGGACGATTGACCACAGTAAAGTGAGCGGTCTGAAATGTGCATTTTTGTTAGGAGTTAACGAAGGTGTTTGGCCGATGAAGCCGAAGCCAGATGGCTTGATCAGCGAAGAAGACCGGGAGCTGCTGGCTATGTATGGTGTTCAGCTTGCGGCCGGAAGCAAGCGGCAGCTGCTGGATGAAAACTTTTATATGTACGTTGCTTTTACGGCAGCGAGTGAGCGGCTGTGGGTGAGTTACCCGATTAGTGACCAAGAAGGAAAGGCCAAGATGGCTTCTTCGCTCGTACAGCGAGTGAAGGATCTCTTTGACTGGTGCTGTGATGAGCGAATGCTCCAAGACCCAGAGGACAGTCTTGACACAGCACGTTTTGTTGCGACAATTGATCAGAGCCGGTCAGCACTGACAACACAGCTTGCTCGGAAGATGCGGAGCTATCCGATTCATCCGATTTGGGATAGTGTTCTAAACTGGTTCATCCAGCATGAGAGCGAGGAAGAGCTGACAAGAAGAATTCTCCAAAGTCTTTTCTATCGAAATGAAGTAGAAGATTTGGCTGAAGAGACGAAGGAGCAGCTATTCCCGAAAAAGGTGAAAGCAAGTGTGTCACGAATGGAAACGTACTATCGCTGTTCTTACCAGCATTTTGCTAAGTACAGCCTTGGCTTGGAAAACAGGCGAACATACAAATTGGATGCGCCTGATATTGGGCAGCTTTTCCATGAAGCTTTAAAACAGATCACGGATTGGGTGCAGCTCGAGGGACGGAATTATGCACAGCTGAACCGAGAGGATGCTTCGGGATATGCGAAGCGAGCAATGGGGAATTTGGCGCCAGTTCTTCAAAATCAAATCCTGCACAGCTCGAATCGATTCAAATATATTCAACAGAAGCTCCAAGAAATTATTTCCCGAGCAGCCTATACACTAAGCGAGCAAGCGAGGCAGAGTAAATTTTCACCGGTCGGCCTGGAGCTTGATTTCGGAGAGAACCAGACACTTCCGCCGATTGAACTTACACTGCCGAATGGATATGACATCCAGCTTAGAGGGCGGATTGACCGAGTAGATAAAGCGATTGATCAAGAAGAGCTGTTTCTTCGAATTATTGATTACAAGTCCAGCAGCAAAGCATTGAATCTGACTGAAGTATACTACGGACTCGCACTCCAAATGCTTGCTTATTTGGATGTAGTTCTCTCCCATTCGGAACAGTGGCTTGGACTGCGGGCAACTCCAGCGGGTGTGCTGTATTTCCATGTGCATAATCCGCTTATTTCCCAATCAAGCAGATCACAAGTAGATATCGAGGAAGAAATCTTTAAAAAGTTCAAGATGCAAGGGATGCTGCTGGAAAACGAATCGGTTGCGCGTATGATGGATACCTCACTTGAATCTGGCATGAGTAAAATCATTCCGGCGGGGTTGAAAAAGGATGGAGCTTTCCGTTCTGGTTCTCAGACAGCCGATCAGGATACTTTCCGTGCGTTACAGCAGCATACAAGATTCTTGATGGAGCAAGCGGGTCTTGATATAACAAACGGCGGTGTGCATTTGAATCCATACCGCCATCACGATCGGAGCGCATGTACATTTTGTGACTTTAAGGCAGTATGCCAATTTGATGCATCACTTGCCAGCAACCAATACCGTGCAATAAAAGATATGAAAGATGACGAAGTGTTAAACAGCATTAAGAAGGAGGTGGAACAAGATGGTTCAGTGGACAAATGAACAGCAGCTGGCAATTGACGCTAAAGGACATGATATTTTAGTAGCAGCGGCAGCAGGTTCAGGAAAAACAGCTGTACTGGTAGAACGAATTATCCAAAAGCTCGTAAATCAAGACGATCCAGTCGATATTGATCAGCTGCTCGTTGTTACGTTTACGAATGCAGCTGCACAGGAAATGCGCAGCCGAATCGGAACGGCACTTGAAAAAGCGTTAGAAGCAGATCCATCTTCCCAGCATCTTCGTAAACAGCTTTCTTTGCTGCAGCACGCATCTATTTCCACACTCCATTCGTTTTGTCTCGACGTAGTGCGAAAGTATGCGTACATGCTGGATCTGGATCCGAGTTTCCGTATTGCAGATGATTTGGAAGCAGACTTGATCCGTCAGGAAGTAATGGGCGATTTGCTGGAAGAATGGTACGGCAAAGAGGGCGAAGAGCAAGCTGCTTTCTTCGGTGTTGTGGACCGTTTTAGTAATGACCGAAACGATTTGGAAGTAGAAGACCTCATTCTCAAGCTGTATGATTTTGCGACGCAGAATCCGTATCCAGACACATGGCTGGATCAAATGGCACAGTTATATGATGTCGCAGCAATGGAGGAAGAAGCCGAGCTTCCATGGCTTCAAGTATTAAAGCGGGAAGCAAATGATCAGCTTCAGGCCATGCTGCAGGAAGCAGAGCAGGCATTAGCGCTTACACGTGAAGCGGATGGGCCGTATCATTATGCCGGAACCTTTGAAGCCGAGAAGAAATTCATCGCAAAAGCAACAGAACTTGTAAGCGGCAGCTGGAATGACGCCGTCAGCTTTATCAAGGAGCAGTCATTCGGTCGATTGCCGGGTAAAAAAATAGAGTGTGATGATGCGAAAAAAGCACAAGCCAAGTCATTGCGCGATTCTTATAAAAAAAGATGGGGTAAGCTTGCCGGTGACTGGTTTGCACGAAATCTGGAAGTCTATTTAGCTGATATGCAAGAGCTTTATCCTTCCATTCAGCAGCTGGCTCTGCTCGTTAAACAGTTCCGCACCCGCTATCAATCGGAAAAACGTGAGCGAGCTTTAGTCGATTTCTCAGACTTAGAACATTTTTGCTTGGAAGTGCTGATTGACGAAAATAGTACTCCAGAACATATTATTCCGTCTGCTATTGCCGAAAGCTATCAAAGCCGTTTCAAGGAACTGCTTTTGGATGAATACCAAGATACAAACTTGGTGCAGGAGACGCTTGTCACCTTACTTTCCGATCGTTCGGGAAGCGGTAATATGTTTATGGTTGGAGATGTGAAACAGAGTATCTATCGATTCCGGCATGCGGAACCATCCTTGTTCTTAACGAAATACAAAGCCTTTTCCGAAGCGGAGCATCCTGGTATGCGAATAGACCTTGCCAGCAATTTCCGAAGCCGCCAGCAAGTACTGGATGGTGCAAACTATATCTTCCGCCAGTTATTTTCGGAGGATGTCGGAGAGATGCAGTATGAGAAGGAAGCGGAACTGATTTATGCCAATAAGATGTACGATGAACTTAAACAAGCAGATACCGACGTCGAGCTCCTTGTCATCAACCGTGATGGATCGGAGGAAACAGACGAGGCGGATACCGACACGGAAATGGTGGAGGATTTGGAGAAAGCGCAGCTGGAAGGACGTGCTTACGCTCGGATGATTCAGCAATGGATTGGACATGAAGGCGAAGGTGCGATGCAAGTAGTTGATAAAGGCACGCAGCAGCAGCGTGATCTTCAGTATCGTGATATTGTCATTCTGCTGCGCTCCATGACGTGGGCGCCAGCTATTGTTGATGAATTGAAGCAGCAAGGTATTCCAGTATATGCAGAGCTTTCGACTGGTTACCTGGAAGCAATTGAAATCAAAGTAATGATGAGCGTGCTGAAAATAATCGATAATCCATTGCAAGATATCCCGTTCGCAGCTGTTCTTCGTTCGCCAATCATTGGGTTGAAAGAAGATGATCTTGCTAAGATTCGCTTAGCTAATCAGCGAAGCAGTTACTTTGAAGCAGCTAAATCATATGTGAAAACAGCAAATGATGCTATCTCCGTAAAAATTGAACGGCTGCTGGAGTGGCTGCACAGCTGGAGAATGGAAGCTAGACAAGGTGCATTATCTGCTCTCATTTGGTCCATTATGCGAGAAACAGGTTATTATGACTTTGTCGGTGGTATTCCAGGAGGCCGTCAGCGCCAAGCGAATTTACGTGCACTGTATGACCGGGCGCGAAATTATGAGAACACATCATTCCGAGGACTTTTCCGTTTTGTGAAGTTTATCGAACGAATGGAAGAACGCGGAGATGATTTGGGAGCTGCCAAGGCTTTAGGTGAGCAAGAAGATGTAGTGCGCATCATGACTATCCATAAAAGTAAAGGACTTGAGTTCCCTGTTGTTATTACAGGTGCTATGGACAAAATGTTCAATCAGCAGGATCTTCGGGAGCGCTATTTGCTGCATAAGGACTTGGGCTTTGGCAGTAAATATATCGACCCTGCGAAACGGCTTATGTACCCTACTTTAATTTACCATGCGTTAAAAGCGGAGAAACAGCGAGAATCTTTGGCTGAAGAAATGCGGGTATTATATGTAGCGCTGACGCGAGCGAAGGAAAAGCTTGTCATGGTTGGTAATGTGGCTTCTTTAGATAAAAAGTTGCAAAAATGGCGGCAGATAGCCGAACATCCTGACTGGGTGCTGCCATCTTATTACCGTTTAGAAGCGACATCTTATCTGGATTGGGTAGCTCCTGCGTTGATGCGGCATGAACAAGCAGAAGAGCTTCGTGCTGAAGAGCTTGCTGCTAATCTGCCGCAAGAGATTACAAAGGACCAATCCAGATGGCGAATCTGCTTGCAAGCTAGCAAAGAGTATGTGCTGGCAGAGGAGCAAGAAGAAGAAGCAAATCAAGAACTGCTCCAGCGTATTAGCAATTGGCAGCCTGGCGAAGAAAATACAGAATGGAAAGCAGAAGTAGACGATCGGCTCACGTATCGTTATCCGTATGCAGAGGCAACGAGATTTCGTGCCAAACAGACAGTGACAGAAATTAAACGGCAGCGAGAAATTCGAGATAGCTATAGTGATATCCGAGTAGTAAATCGAATCCAACAACGAGCGCCTATTGCTAGCAGACCACGTTTTCTGCAGGAGTCGAAGGAACTCACCCCAGCAGAACGAGGAAGTGCTGTGCATGCAGTATTGCAGCAACTTGATGTCCACAAGGAGTGGAGTAAACAGAAGTTGGAGGAATTTCTGCTAGAGTTAGTAGAGAAAGAGTTTCTGCAGAAAGATGCGTTAGCGGCAATCGACGCGGAGAAAATTCTCGATTTCCTAGCATCTTCGGTTGCAGAGCGTATACGCCAGGCAGAACAATCCTATCGGGAAACGCCGTTCACATTGGCACTGCCTGCGAATGAACTGTATAACGATTGGACAGGAGCTGCTTCTGATAAGGTAGTCGTTCAAGGAGTTGTCGACCAAATTATTGTAGAAGAGGACGGTTTAGTACTGCTTGACTACAAAACAGACGCGTTATTTGGAGACGATCCAGAAAGAAGGGCGAATGTCCTTATGGAGAAATACCGTGTGCAGATTGAACTATACGCCAATGCAATTGAGCGGATATGGAAAAGGCCAGTCAAAGAAAGGTATCTTTACTTTTTCGATAAGGGAATTTTGCGGCAGCTATAAAAAAGGAGACAGCATCACACGTGCTGTCTCCCTTTTAATTGGTTTTCAGGTAACGTTCCAATGCATAATATTCCCTCGTATGACCGGTGGCATCAGCCAATTCCTTCATGTTTTTGAGTAAGCGGACGCGATCGGCATGAAAGAAAGCAGAATTTGGAACGTTAAATACGGTGTCTTTGGCAAATTCCCAGATTACTGGATAATTCTTTTCTGAAATGGAGTCGGTCAATCGAATGAATATCTGCATCATCTCAATAATTAGTAAATAATCTTCTCCTGCATAATGACGGATTCTCCCAAATCCTTCGTACAAATAGGTGGAGAAAGTGACGGATTTATAGACAACACGCGTCTGCTCTTCATCATCCTGAAGGTAAGGGTGCAGTGTAGTAGACGCATCCATATTGATCATTAATACTGCCATTTGATGGAAAGTATTAATAGCAGATGTTGGGTCATCATTCCCAATTGATTTAATTGCAACCTCACTTAATTTATTCATGCTCATTTCCACATCCTGGATTTCGGAGCGTTTATGTCCAACTTGAATGAGTTTGCTGTATCTTTCGACTTTCAAATCTTGGGCTCCGGGGCCACGGTAACAGAATAAGCAGTTGCCATTAAGAACAAAATCACCTGATTTGGCTTCCAGCTTAACGACGATATTGTCTTCTTTTGCTTGTTTAATCATGTCCTTAAAATTAACAAGCTGAATATAGCCCGCTTTGGAAGCTTTATAAGTATACACAGGGTAATCTTCAAATGTGTACCCTGGTTCATCGACTCGGTATGGTTCCAGTTCATCGATTATTGTTGATTTAATAATCTTTTCTGACTCATCTTTCATGGCGTCTACAATATTATGGAGCTGCATCCAATTTGTCGTATGGTTCACGAAGATAGTGAAGCCGATAACAGCTGCCAGTGTAACGAGTGTACAGGAGATTGGTACGGCTGTGAAATAATCTCTGGAACTATTTGTCACAAAGAGGAAAGAAATAAGCATAAAAACAAAACTTCCATAGAATAGGCCTAATATATGCTGTGTTGTACGATCGGATATAAAGTTAAACAGCATTCGAGGTGAATATTCTGAGCTGAAACTTGTCAGAACAACGAGAATGGAGTTCAGTGTATAAGCAGCAAGCAGCAAGGTGCCGCTCACTAATACACTGACGAGTGTCCCCGTATTAGAAGCAGAAGCATTAAAAAATCCCGTTGTGTAATAAGGTAAGTTTAAAACGAGATCTAACAGCAAAGGTAAAGAGACGAGAAGCAAGGTTCCTATTATATATATAGTTGGCATCAGCCATAAATTTTGCTGCAATTCGTGCTTTCGCTGCCTGTGCGACATATGCAAAATTTTTCGTACCGATCTTGGTAATAGTTTGGTAAGCATAGAAGACGCCTCTCTCATTGATGTTATTCTTCTAACCTTTCCCATATTAAATAAAAAACAAACCAGATTTGGCAAGATGCATACCTGTCAGAATAGGGGGGTAGAGTAAAAGCAGACGGAAAAAGGAGGCTAAAGGATGGCTGATATAAAACAAGAGGAAGGACGTTTCTATGTCGGGGACAGGGAGGAACCGGATGCAGAAGTGTCTTTTCAGGAAACAGATGATATTGTGATCGAACATACGCTAGTAAAAGAGAAACTTCAAGGAGAAGGTCTTGGGACTGAATTAATAGATTATGTGGTTGATTACGCGAAGAAACAGGACAAACAAATCGTTCCTGTGTGCACATTCGCACATCAAGTACTCAGTTCTGATAAGAAATACGATGGCGTATGGGAAGGACCTCTCTGAACTAAAAAGAAGTGGCTCGCAACATGCGAAGCCACTTCTTTTTAGTTGTTGATATATTTCTCATAAATGAAACCAAAGTCATGTGTATGGTATTTATCTTTGGTAGAAGATAACCATTCGAAGCCGAATTCGGTCAGCTTTTTGTACGTGTCGTCCAACGTGCCATCCGTATAGCGGGACTGCTGGAGAATAGCAGCAGCTTTATCCAGACTTGTATGCGCCATATCTGTGTACAAGCTGTTTTCATAGTTAATCTCGGCAATACGCAGTAAAGCTTTGTACAAATCTTTCAACTGATCGATTTGGTCTTTTTTTACATCAATACTGATTGCCTGACCGTCGATTGTAAACTTGATTTCAATATCTAAATCTACCTTTCCAGCTGTTTCTAAATAAACATTGCTGATACGGTGCTGCATGTATGGGTAGCGGCGTAGTGTGCGCTTGGAGGAAACGGCGCTATCACCGTCTACATGAATGATTGCTAGATTGGTAAAACAATATTCATCCTGCCTTGTTTTAATAAGGAAGTAGATTTTTTCATTATCTTCATTCATGACGTAATCATCGGCATCTGTTTTATCATAATCACTAGGCGGTATAATCTTACCAATATCGGATAGACCTAAAGCGTCTGAAGCTAGTTTTTTAAACATAAAACAATCCTCTCTGCTGCGAAAGCATGTGATATACTAATTTTAGCAATTCTGACAGCTTGTATCCATCTATTTTTTGAAATGGTGCATCTGGACTAATGTGAATAGGAAAGGCGGAAACATATGAAAGAAACGTTGCGAGCTATGCCGCAGACAAAACGCTTGAACTGGATTGATGCAGCAAGAGGAGCAGCCATTCTTGGTATATTTATGGTGAACGCACCATCCTTCGGGTCTCCTTACTACATGCCAGGCATGGATTCACCAGAATGGGATTCAACCCTTGATAACTTTTTGCTCGGCGGCATCGATATCTTCTTCCAGGCAAGTTTTTATACGTTGTTTTCCATTCTCTTTGGCTTCGGGATGCAGCTTATCTTTGACAGCAGAAAACGAGATGGCATCAGACCAGGCTGGTTTTTGAGCAGACGAATGCTCGTTCTGCTCGTTCTGGGTTCTATCCATGCGTTTCTCATTTGGCATGGAGATATTTTATTTACATATGCAATTTTAGGTTTATTGCTCATTCCTTTTCTTTATACACCGAGATGGGTATTATTGATGATGATTCCGATTCTGCTGTTACCGATTGTCGTGCTGTTAACATTGAGTACACTTCTCGGTTCACTTCTGCCTGAAGGCGAAATGGATGCGTATATGGTTGAGTCAATGGATATTCCAAATAAACTTACTGCTTATGGAAATGGGTCGTATGGTGATATTTTGCAGCAGAACTGGATAGACTGGTCAAGCTCGAATGGAGTTGGAGGGTTAATCATGGGTATTTTCATGATACTACCGCTGCTGCTGCTCGGCGCTTATCTTGCACGCACGAAGCTGCTGCATAATCCGGTTGCAAATCGACGCAAACTTATTTGGTTCACGACTATTACAGGTGCTATTTTTCTTGTCTTCAAGGCAGGGCCATACTTAATTGGTGCGCCACTTTGGCTGAGTATTGCACAAGATTCCATCGGTGGACCTGCGTGTGCGTTATTTTACCTCTCGCTCATCACGCTTGTCTCTCGGTTGCCTGTTTTTAGCTGGATTGCACATCAGCTCAGCTACGTTGGGCGTATGTCTTTATCTAACTACTTGTTTCAATCTGTCTTTATGTTCTTCTTGTTTTACAATATCGGTTTTGGATTATACGCATCATTCTCTTTGATTGGCTTTGTTGCTTTCGTCATAGGGGTATTCGTATTTCAAGTAATCGTGAGCCGAATTTGGTTCCGATATTATACATTCGGACCTGTGGAATGGTTGTGGCGCATTCTGACATACGGGAAAATACAGCCGTTGCGAAAGAAAAAAATGCAGCGTGTGTCTTGATGCCGAAATAAGAGGGAATCATGGTATGATAGAAATGAATTGTTCAAAAGGAGGTACATAATGGACGGCATGATATTGACTCATGTTATTGGCTGGGGCCTCGGAATAGTGCTCTTCTTTGCAGCACTTGTTCTGTACAACGAGAAGAAAAGTAAACAAGCAACGATTCCGCACATGATACTGCGACTGGACTATTTAGTCATTCTGTATACCGGATTTGTACTATTATGGAGATACTTTGACGCATCTGGATCTTCTTTTACTGTCCAAGCAATCATTAAGGGTGTTGCAGGCTTGCTTGTTATTGTCTGCATGGAAATGATTCTTGTCAAAATGAAAAAGGAAAAATCAGCAAAAGCATGGTGGATCATCTTTTTCATCGCACTTGTGATAACACTGCTGCTGGGCTTCGGTATTCTGCCGATGGGATTTTTACCTGCATAAGTCTGCCACTTCTGGCAGGCTTTTTTCAATACTCACGTTTATCGCAGGTTTTCATATGTTGTAGAAGTAACGGCTAACGACATGAAATCGGCGAGTAAAGGAGTAGAGCGGCAAAATGTGCGGTATTACTGGGTGGATTAACTTTAAACGAAATCTGACACAAGAACAGCCTGTGATTCAAAAGATGGCACAGACTTTATCAAAACGAGGACCAGATGAGTATAACGATTGGGGTGCGTCACATGTGTTGTTCGGACATAGACGACTAATCGTGGTAGATGCTGCAGGTGGCAAGCAGCCGATGCAGTATACCGATGAACGTGGTACTTATACATTGGTTTATAATGGAGAGCTTTACAACACAGAAGATATCCGCAAAGAATTGTTGCGGCGCGGCTGGACTTTCCAAGGGCATTCTGACACAGAAGTATTATTAAAGAGTTATATCGAATGGCAGGATGCATGTGTCGAAAAGTTTAATGGTATTTTTGCGTTCGCCATTTGGCATGACAAATCAGAAATGCTTTTCTTTGCCAGAGACAGATTAGGGGTAAAACCTTTCTTTTACATGGAGCAGGATGGCGGCCTTTTAATTGGATCGGAAATAAAAGCAATCCTTGCTCATCCTGAAGTAGAGGCAGTTCTTGATCAAGATGGTCTCTCAGAAGTCCTCTCACTTGGACCGTCACGGACGCCTGGTCACGGCGTTTTTAAAGGCATTAATGAACTGCGAGCAGGTCATGTTGGGAAGTTCGACCGAAACGGTTTGAAACTGACACGCTATTGGAATGTCGAAAGCAAAGAGCATACCGACTCCATAGAGGAAACGGCAGCAACAGTTCGGGAGCTTCTGACAGATGCTGTAGTACGGCAGCTTGTTTCTGATGTACCGCTTGGAACGTTCCTTTCTGGCGGAGTTGATTCCAGCGCTATTACTGCAATTGCAGCAAATCACTATAAAGAGACAGGAAAAGGGCAATTGTCTACATTCTCTATCGACTTTGACGGCAATGACACATACTTTAAGAAAAGCGAATTCCAGCCGGAGAGCGATCAGACCTTCGTAAAAAAGATGCAAAAAGCTTTTGATACGCATCATACGACGCATGTGATGGATAATCACTTGCTTGCCGATTCACTGAAAGAAGCAACGATTCTTCGTGACCTTCCAGGCATGGCAGACGTGGACGCTTCTCTGTTTTGGTTCTGCGGACGTATTAAAGAAGACGTGACTGTTGCTTTATCAGGAGAATGTGCAGATGAAATTTTTGGCGGCTACCCATGGTTTTATCGAGAAGATGATCTTAACAGAGAAGGTTTCCCATGGATTCGATCCGCTCAAGTTCGGAACAATTTGCTCAAAAAAGAATGGCAGCAAGACTTAGATTTGCACGGCTATATGCTCAGCAGATACCAAGCTACTATTGATGAAACACCGCAGCTGCCAGGCGAAGAAGCAGAGGCGGCGAAGCGAAGACAGATGTTTTATTTGAATATGCACTGGTTTATGCCGACATTGCTCGACAGGAAAGACCGCATGAGCATGGGAGCAAGTTTTGAGGCACGCGTTCCGTTTAGTGATCACCGTTTAGTGGAATATGTTTGGAACATACCATGGGAAATAAAAACGCATGGAAATAAGGAGAAGGGCATTTTGCGAAAGGCACTCGAAGGTATTTTGCCCGATGAAGTGCTGTACCGAAAGAAGAGTCCTTACCCGAAAACACATAATCCAGTGTATACGGCAGCCGTTGTTAAATGGATGGAAGAAATTTTGCGAGATAATGATGCACGATTATTCGATCTGTTCGACCGTCAGGAAATCGAAGCCCTTGTGAAAAGCAAAGGGCAGGATGTAACAGCTCCATGGTTCGGTCAATTGATGACAGGACCACAGTTGCTGGCTCATTTGGCACAAATTGATTACTGGCTGCGCCACTATAACGTGAAAATACGCGCATGACCTGATCAGGGAGCTTTTTTGCTCCTTACATAATAAAACTATTTTCTTTTGCTTTCATTTTCGCTATAATGATTCGCGGGCTTGGCGCAGGAATAGCTTTCTACCGATCTGCGCAAGCTTTTTTTATGAGTGTTTTAGAAGGAGGTACATAGTTGTTTTATTTTGAAATCAAACGTATCATTGTTGTCATATTCGGCGCCTTGCTTAATGCGGTGGCACTGAATTTCTTCTTAATACCTGCAAGTGTATATGGCAGCGGGTTTACCGGTGCTGCCCAGCTTTTATATGATTTCTTTGCTCAAGTAGTAGGAACAACCGCGATTGGGACAGGTATCTGGCTCTTTCTATTAAATGTTCCAGTAGCTATTCTAGGCTGGATGAAGGTGGGGAAAGGCTTTACGATCTACAGCCTCTTCTCTGTTGCTTGTATGACTGTCATGCTGGAGCTGCTGCCGATCCATGCGCTCTCGGATGATATTATCCTAAACGCAGTATTTGGTGGGGTAATTGCTGGTGTGGGTGTCGGTCTTACATTGAAGTGGGGTGCTTCTACTGGCGGGATGGACATTGTTGTCATGATTCTGTCTCGCCTGAAAGATAGACCCGTAGGTACTTACTTCCTTATGTTGAATGGAATTATCATTCTTCTGGCTGGCATACTTAATGAGCCTGCCAATGCCTTGTATACACTGGTCACATTATATGTCTCTACCCGGGTTATTGATGCCATTCATACACGTTATGAAAAAGTAACTGCTATGATTGTCACCTCTCAATCGGACGAACTCCAACAAGCCATCTACAATAAGATGGTTCGCGGTATTACCGTTATTCCAGTTCGAGGCGGTTACACGAAACAAGATAAAAATATGCTGATGCTCGTTATAACACGTTATGAATTGTATGATTTAGAGCATATCATCAAGGAAGTGGATCCGGCTGCTTTCATGAACGTTGTCGAGACAGCAGGTATTTACGGTTTCTTCCGGAAAGACAAATAAAAGCTGAGGAGCATATAGTAGCTCCTCAGCTTTTTTAGTAACCTGCTTCTTCCATAACTGCGACGACTTTCGCGGAAAGCTCGTCCCAATCTGCGTTCGGCAGCTTGTTAATTGTAATGAAGTTTTGGAAACCGAATACATTATCGACACCTTCAACTGTCATCAGCTGATTCATGATGTCATATTCGCTCGTTTGTCCAGGCATAACAGAAACACTGCCATTCCCTTCAAAAATCATTTTATCAGTTGTAAATTTCTTTGCATTCGGATTCGGGGTATTTTCCACTCTAATACTCATGCTCTTGACCTCCTAGCGTCCATACTTACCCCTATCATAGCAGATAGACACCATTTTAAAAAGCGGGAAATAATTAGCTTCATTCCAGCGTTGTACGGGTATCTTCAAATGAAAAGGAGGAGATGGGAATGTTTGTAAGAATTCTGCTGATTGGCAGCATTGCTGGACTTATATTATCTGGATGGATGTTTCTTTGGCAGCAGCTTACAGGTATCCGTGTTTATACGCTTTTAATGAATGTGGATTTTATTCCGCTCTTAAAACAAGTGGAGTGGAATCAACTGTTGCTTAATTTGTTTCATTTAATTATTTCCTGGGCAATTGTTCCTGTTTATATCATGTTGAAGAGAAGACTAACTGTTAACAAGTGGCTAATTGGAATGATAATGAGTACTGTTGTGGCAGGTGTTTATTTCCCATTAGTCATGCTCGCTGTGAAACCTGTCCCGGCGATGGGAGACGGATATGCGTTGTTCATCTGGTATACCGGGCACTTGTTATATGGTATATTTCTCGTAAAACTGACAGATATAATGAAAACGTAAATTTTTTAATGGTGTTCAGATGGGCAGAAGGTCGTTATGTTATAATCAATCTGCAATCTTAGCTTATACACCAGGTCAAGTGTAAAAAAAGGTAGAGGTGTACAGATTGAAGAAATACCAAGAGATTTTTTTGTCAAAGATTAATGAAAGCTTTGCGATGTTTAAACAGCAAGACGTAATTTATAAGGATGACTTGTATCAACTTGTTCATCAAATAAAGGGTACCGGTGCATCGATTGGATTGGATACGCTCTCTGAAGTTGCAGAAACTCAATTGAAATAGATTGCGGAAATTGAGGACTCGCGTCTCAGCAAGGCTGTCTGGCTTCCGATAATAGATGCAATTGAGGCAGAATTGCAGCAGAAACCGGAAATGCCCCCAAGTCCGCGAGAACTAATTAGACAGGAGCCCGTTCTTCTCATATCCAGTAATAATGATTGGCTCATGCGAGCAAGAGAACGTATAGAAAAAGAAGGTCTTCAAGTCATTGTTGCTGCAGATAAAGAACGTGCCATTGCTCACCTTTATGATTCGCATCCGCTCATTACATTGATTGACGGCAATTGGAGAGGTCATATAGCAAAAGAAGACACAGCATATATCCAGCAAAAAATGTTCTCTTTTGTCATGTTTATCGGCGGACAACTGACGATGGAAGAAAAGCGGCGTTATTTGCGTAATGGTATTACAGACATTCTCGACGCAGCTGAAGTAGATGAACTGGTGATCGAGCTTCTATTCAATCGCTTGAGTCTGCTGGATACAATGGAGCAGCGAGTGGTAGTAGATCCTTTAACACAGGTATATAACCGCTCATTTCTCGCCAGTTTTCCAATTGGCCGAATGTCAGAACTTGCTTGCGCAGTGCTTGATATAGATAACTTTAAACAAGTAAATGATACATATGGACATGCAAGCGGAGACACTATATTACGTAATTTTGCAGCGTATTTAAAACATGCCGTTCGAGAAGAAGATTATGTGATCCGCTATGGCGGAGAAGAGTTTTTGCTGCTGATGCCGGGTATATCGGGTGATGCAGCAGCCAATCGTTTGCGCGATATGTTGGAAGGATACATGCAAAAACCTCAGGAACTCACACAGGAAACGATTTATAATTCCTTTACCGCTGGCATCTCATCCAATTCGAATGAACAGCGGTTTTCTTTGCATCAGCTTATTGAGCGGGCAGACCAAGCCCTATATTACGGAAAGCGTAATGGAAAGCAACAAGTGAATGTATATGAGACGCGCTTTCAGATGATGGAAGAGCCTTATAAATCTCTCTATCTTTCGGTTGTAGATGATGATGCAGTCATTCGCTCTTTGCTGGATGATAATTTAAGAGATTTACAGCTTGATGGTTATCGAATACAGTTGCGAACATTTGCCAACGGCAGTACGCTGTTAGCTTCGGATTGGATAAAACAAGCAGGCAAGCATATTGTGCTGCTGGATGGTGTAATGCCTGATATGGATGGCTTAGAGGTGCTGAGTATGCTTCGGACATTCCCGAATGAGAAAAACCTGTTTATTATGATGCTTACAGGCAGGCAGGATAATCAAGATGTCGTAAAGGCGCTGGAACTTGGAGCAGATGATTATATGACCAAACCATTCTGTGTCGAAGAAGTTGCAGCCAGAATTAAACGGATGATACTCCGTACATAGGAGGAGATAGAATAGATGGCAAGAATTTTAGTGGCAGATGATGAAGAAGTCCTTCGTATGCTTATTACGGATACGCTGGAAGACGAAGGGCATAACATCGACAATGCAGTAGACGGCCGGGATGTGCTGAAAAAGTTGCAAACAGAAATATATGACTTGGTGATATTAGATAATATGATGCCTGGGATGACAGGGATAGAAGTGGCACATTCGCTCACAGATGAATGGAAACAGCAATATCCAATCATTATGCTTACGGCAAAGACGCAGCAATCGGACATTGAGGAAACAAAGAAAGCTGGAATTCCTTATTATATGGCTAAACCTTTTAGTCCTATGCAGCTGGTGTTACTTGTAGAGGATATTCTCGATGCCTAACTTCTTTCGCAAATCAATTAAGCGGCAATTTCTTTACATCTTATTTTTTGTACTGTTAGCAACGCTTCTCGGTATGACTACGTTTTTCTACATACACGATTCCACCAACAAGGAATATGAGAGAGCGCGCGATATACTTGTGGAGAAGCGGGGAGTCATTCAATCAATTAAAGATAATGTTAGCGAAATGGTTTTCCATATGCGCGGCTATGCTCTTTATATAAGCGAAGAAGAAAGAACGACTGCAGAAGATGCGCATGCCTCCTTGGAGGAGAACCTGGAGCAGTTGAAAGCAACTGATCTTTCCAGTCAGGAACAAGCGTATGTAGAACGGCTCCAAAGTTTTGAAAACCTTTATTGGGATGCTTATTATCCGCAGCTTCAGGAAGCGATTTCTTCAGATAATGTGCAAGATCTTACAGATGAAGTTGCCGATGAGCGAATTTCAGACATCAATACGATTCTTCGTGTAACAGAACGTTTAAGGCAGTTAAATGAAGCGGAGGTAACTCAATTACATGATCGCTTTATGGATGATAATAATCAGGAGTCTTATATGCTGTTCTTGTTTGTTTTGTTCCTATTCGCGGTGCTCTTATTCTTCAACAGGCAGTTCACACGAAATATTGGAAAGCCGCTGTATGAATTATCCAATGCTGCTTATGACGTTGCGCAAGGAAAGAATGTGACGGTTGCACCGCTGAAGCGCAAAGATGAAATAGGGGTTTTGTCAGATGCATTCCGGGAGATGACGAAAAGAATCCAAAATCGGGAGCAAAACCTTTCCGAACAAAATGCACAGCTGAAAGAACAGCAGCAGCAACTGGAAGGTTTTGTGTATGATTTGCGTAATCTGAATTGGGCATTGAATGAATCAGCAATGGTAATTGTACTGGATAACAAAGGTGTCATCAGCCAAGTAAATGCTAATTTTAGTTCTATCTCTCAATGTCCGGAGAAAGAATTAATCGGCAGAAATTTGTTAAGTATTACTTCCCATGAAGAAATTACAACAGATATCCGTCAAGTATTTCCTGATTTGTTCAAAGGTCAAGCCTGGAGTGGAACGCTCGAACACCAGAAGAAAGATGGAACAAGCTTTTGGGTGCATGCAACGATTGTGCCTTATACGAATGAAGACCAGATGATAGAACAGTTAATCGTTATTGAGCAAGACATTACGCGTATTATGGAATCTGAAAAGAAACTTCGTGAGTCTTTACGCGAGACGGAAGAGACGAAACAAGGGATCGAACGGATGAATCTGATGAATAATACGCTGTCGGTAACGATGGAGAAACAGGCACTGCTGGATACGATAATTTCAGAGCTGGCAGCTATTTATCGATATGACTATGGTTTAGTCTTTATGACCGAGACACCAGAATGGGCAGCGATTGGTCTTAATCGACATTTCGAAGAACCAGTAGCTGAGCATTTCCAGCATGTGGTCAACCGACTGAAAGATACTCCGGAATCGTTTGTTTTGGAGAGAATAGCAGCGCACACAGAACAAGGATATCACGGTAACGGCATTAGTGAGGATTTACATATACCGGTCCATAATTCTGCTGGTGATCTTGTTGCAATCTTTATTTGCACAAGGTTCCAAATGCCGTTCCGTGATAGTGAAAAAAGAGAGCTGAACTGGATTCTGAAACGACTCAGCTTATTCCTCGATAAAATTGAATCGTATGAACTAACAGAATACAACAGACAGCTGAATCAAGATATCATCGACAATGTGAATGAAGGTATCCAGTTTGTCAGTACAAACGGAGAACTATTGCAGTATAACGCCAACTGGCAGGTCTATTTGCAGCTTGCTAGTGTTGCGGCTCACCGGAATGCATGTAATAGCTACGAAGTCTGGATGGACTATACAAAAACGTATATTGATAATCAAGAAGCGTATGAACAATATATTAAACAGGCTATTTTTGAAGAGAAACAGCCAGAAGGCGGTTTGCGGCTGCGTGTCAGCGGTATGGAAAACAAAGTACTGCTGCTCTATCATGTGGCAATCAAACGCCATGGTGAAAAAATTGGCACGTTATTCGTCTATCGCGATATAACAGCAGAATACGAAGTAGATCAAATGAAATCGAATCTTGTCAGTACTGTTAGCCATGAACTGCGAACACCGCTCGCCAGTGTCCTCGGCTACACGGAATTAATGATTAATCGGGAATTGAAGCCAGAGCGCCAAGCTAGATATTTAACGACGATTCATCAAGAAGCAACCAGATTGACGAACTTGATCAATGATTTTCTTGATTTGCAACGTATGGAAGCAGGAAAACAAGAGTACGTGAAAGAAAAGCAGGCATTTACACCAATTGTAGAGCAAGTTGTAGAGAACTTCCAAACTACAAGTCCTCATCATAACTTGGTTATCCAGAAGAACAGTAATAACGATTATGTTGCTGCTGACCGGGATAAGATGATTCAGGTAGTGACGAATTTGCTTAGTAATGCAATCAAGTTCTCACCAGATGGAGGAGACGTAGTTGTTTCCATTCAGCAGCAGGAACATCAGCTGTTCGTACACGTTTCCGATGAAGGCATTGGAATACCGGATCAAGAATTAAGCAGGCTTTTCCAGAAATTCAACCGGCTTGATAATTCCAGCGCACGTAAAATCGGCGGAACTGGATTGGGACTGGCGATATGTAAGGAAATTATAGAAGCGCATAACGGGAAGATCATGGTTCGCTCTGCAGAAGGTGAAGGAAGTGTGTTCAGTCTTGTCCTTCCGCTTGTTGAAACAGATGACCATACAGTTACGCAGAAAGAAGAAAATGGCAGACAAATTGTTCTGCTTGAGGATGACAGGAGTTTAGCAATGCTCCTGGAAGATGAACTGAAAGATGCAGGTTTTACGGTTAATCGCTTTGTCTCAGGCGAAACTCTGATAAACCAACTGCACAATATCAAGCCCGCAGCTTTTGTTATTGACTTAATGCTTGGTGAAGGTGTGGACGGCTGGGATGTTATCCATCACATCAAACAGCAGCCGTTTCTACAAGACGTACCAATCTTCATATCCAGTGCGATTCAGGAAATGGAGAAGGCAAAAGAATATGAAATTAATCATTATCTTATTAAGCCTTATCCGCCCAATAAGCTATCGACGATTATTTTGCAGTCCATTCTGCAGCATGGCAATAAAGGGTTCATCGCTTATAAAAAAGAGGAAGAACAGTAAAGAGGCAGATCCGATATCGGATCTGCCTCTTTCTGTTACTGGTCGAGCTTCTGCTGGAAGTCCTGCAATTGCTGCTTTTCTTCTGCAGTTGCGTCGTTGTATGCAGATTGGATGGCCTCTTGCGCTGTGGCAGAGTCATCCTGACTTGGCTTGTTCGTCAAGCCCTGCATTTTGTGTTTTGCTTTCTCGAAGAAGTTTTCCATCCTAAAACCCTCCATTATGGCTTTCTGATTTTTGCTTCTTCACCGTATCGCTGAAGCGTTCGCGGTAAACGAAAATCTCGTCATGCTGCCTCACCGATTGTGCACCTTGACTTGTGATACGTTTTGATTTACTTCTCTTGCTCATTCGTTACCCCTCCGAACGTCTTAAGAAGTAAAAGCATAACCGGCTTTACCCGATTACGCTCTTATTTTGCACCCATAACGGATAGATTATAAGATGAAAAAATTCCCAATTAATTTGCTGGCGTTTCAAGTTTTAGATAAGAATGAAGGAAGGATGCAATACCATCTTCCATATTCGTACCAGTTGTATAATTGGCCAATTCCTTTAAAGGCGCAATTGCATTCCCCATTGCTACGCCTGCACCTGCATATTGAATCATTTCCAGATCATTATCTTCATCGCCAAAAGCAATAATGCGATCTTGCGGGATGCCGTAATAGTGGGAAATCTTCTGGAGACCAACAGCCTTGCTTAGGCCTTTACGGATAATCTCAATTATGTGGTAAGGTGCTCCCCAGCGTCGGTGTTCAATCACCTCGGCATGCTCTTGTTCTAACGTTTCCCGTATGGAAGCAACTTGGTTTTCGTGTGGATAAATAAGTAAAGATGTAGGATCATCCTGCAACAGGGATGTTAAACTGCCGACTTTAATCGGATCATCTTCCTCTTCCAAATGAAACAGATCTAATAAGTATTGGTCGTACCGATCAATATAAACATCATCCATGACTTCAGCGATGATATTTTTGACGTCGAGCCTATGGCAAGTTTCGACGATTTTCCTCGCCGTACGAATTGGCATAGGTGAGTGAACAGCATCCCATTTTTTTTCGTCAGGATGATGAATGAGCGCACCATTGAAATTAACCATTGGAGTGGTAAGACCTAGTTCTCGGTAGTAAGCGAGAGAAGCCCGATGCGGTCTTCCTGTTGCAATAACGACAACATGACCTGCTCGTATAGCTGCTTCAATTGCTTGTTTGTTCTTTTCAGATATGTGTTTATCATCTGTTAACAGTGTTCCGTCTAAATCTAGTGCTATTAAATGTTTCTCCATTATTTATCACCTCTGTATTGTACATTATAGTGTATCTCTCTCTTCTTTATCTGTAAAGAAATCGTCAAGACGGAGGAGTATCAATTTACAAAAAACATCAGGACAACTAAGATGAAACAGTAGGTAATGGAAAATGAAGAAGAGGATGAAGTAAATGATCGTCATTAAAGAAGAAGTCTGGAACGAGGTACCATTGCTTCGAGTTGAACAAGCGGGTGCTGAAGGTCAGGAACTTCCAGTGTTTACATATTTCCACGGTTTCACGAGCGCAAGAGAACATAATTTACCAATGGCTTATATGCTTGCAGAAAAAGGCTATCGAGTCTTATTACCCGAAGCGCTGCACCACGGGATACGAGAAGATGCTATCAGCAGCAGTAAGCGTCAGCTGGAATTTTTCGCAATCGTAAAGGAAAATCTTCACGACTTAGAGCGGATTTATCAATACGCATCCGAAAATGGCTTCATTCAGGATAATCGTTTTGCAATCGGTGGTACTAGTATGGGCGGAATTACGACTTGTGCAGCACTGACACAATTTGATTGGGTAAATGCTGGTATGGTCATGATGGGATCACCAAAAATTTCTGCTTTTGCACGAGGAATGGTAGAAGCAGTAAAACAATCGGGTATGCAAATGAATGTTGCAGATGACGAGTTAGAAAAACTTTACACACAGCTCGAAAAGATTGATTTGTCACTTCAACCGGAAACAATCGGCAGCCGGCCGCTGTTCTTCTGGCACGGTGATCAAGATCCAGTCGTTCCGTATAAACATTCTCGAAGTTTTTACGAGATAATGGAACAAAAAGCGAAAAGCCCTGATCAGTTCACCTACGTGTCAGAAGCAGGTACGGGTCATAAGGTTTCCAGAAAAGCAATGCTGGCCGGCACAGCATGGCTAGAGACGGTATTGTAAGGAGTTTATTTCTATTTTGACGAAAATATGTTTAAATAGATGCAGACAAACAGTTATTCGAACTGGTTTAAAGGAGGAGCAGACATGAATCAGGCATTAGAAGAGAATATGATGGGTGCACTGGAGAACGTTATCGACCCCGAACTTGGAATTGATATCGTGAACCTTGGATTAGTGTACGGCGTAGACATAGATGAAGACGGTACAGGCATCGTAACGATGACATTAACAGCAATGGGCTGTCCGCTTGCTGGTCACATTGAACAGGATGTTAAACGAGTTTTAATGGATATTCCCGAAGTTAAAGAAACGAAAGTAAATATTGTGTGGAGTCCGCCATGGTCTAAAGACCGTATGTCCCGCTATGCTAAAATAGCGCTCGGAATTCCAGATTGATGCAAAAACCTCCTGCATAAGCAGGAGGTTTTTTTGCACAACCAAACCTTTCCCTGCATAGGCTGTGGGTGAAAAGGGGGAAGGTTCATCGTGACACATTCTTATGAACAGTATCCGCAATTAAAGCAGATGATGGATAAATGTAAGCAGCATAAACATCAGTATGTAATGGTTCAGTTAATGGATGGCTATCAGATGGATGGTATCATCTTAGATGTAGATGACGAGTATATCCATCTCGCAATACCAGCTTCGGAACAGTATGACTATGTCGAGCAAGATGACTATCGATATGGCTATCCTGGTTATCCGGGATATGGCTACGGATATGGTTACGGATACGGTCCGCGCAATCGACTGCGCCGATTAGTTTTGCCGCTCGCTGGTCTAGCTGCACTTAGCTTGATTCCATGGTAATAGAAAAACCTTGCCAGTTGGCAAGGTTTTATTCATTGTCTTCCGCATTTGGAAGTACAGCAGATACAGTCCAGACACCTAGACTGAAGATAATTGTCATGACGATCACAAGTGACATGTCATAAGGATCACCAGACATACTTGTCAGTACGAACGCTGCAACAGCACTAAGAACGAATCCCCAAATAATGGTTACGATAAATCGCATTAGTATCACCTCTATTATTCACACATATACTTCTATCATAGCAGGTTCCGGCTAAAAAGAAAACGATTCTTGTGCATTTGCTCACATGAATAGAAGAGGTGGTCTGGTATGCATTTTCTGATTGACAACTGTTATTCTTTTGAAGGTTATCACCTGGTGGAAACATTATTGGAAGAAGGGCATGAAGTAACAGGTATCCATTCTTCCGTCTTATCCGATAAGGAAGCACATTTGAGTATGTATCTTGGGCGGCATGCATTGTTTAAGGAAGGTATCCAAAAGAAAGATTATGCTGCTTATGTGACATTTTTTGGAGAAGGAGAAAGGCAAGTTGGAGCCCAACGTGTGGATTTGCATTATCATAGATCAGATGATACAAATGCAGAAGTACAAATTCTGCTGCCGATCTTGTATGGGGAATGGATGCCAAGAGACACAGACGCACTGCAATGGGAGGGAAAGAATATTCCTTTTGATGATGCCTTTTTCCGTGCACATGCGCTGCCGATCCAGCCAGTCATGCAAACTGTCAGCAAACTGCTAGCGGGAGATACGAGATCCAAGAACTATCGTTTCTATGCTAAAGAGGTCTGTCCGGAGCAGGAAGATCGGACAGTTATTGCCTTTACGCGCAATCTGAAGGATGATTTAACCGCTTTACATCAACACTATGCGAAATTCAGTCAATTTTATAAATAAGCCCCTGCTCCGTACAGTTTATTTTGAAAGAAATTTCATGGCGTGTTTCTTTACGTGTTTTACATATGGAGAAAGCTGGTCATACGTTTCCATAAGTGTGCCGGCAGTCTCCATTAAATTAAACTCTTTTTTTGGTTCCTCCTTCACAGCCTCTTGCTTCCTAGTACCAAATAAAAAAGCGTCCATACGGGAATTATTTCGTTTCATCAACGCACCTCCATACGTTACAATATGTCTGGAAAGTGCCTCTTGGCTATGCCTCTACCTAGCAAAAGAAAGTTTGTTATATATTTTAAGCTTACAGAACACCAAAAATACGTTACAATATATCTCAGATTATGCACTTTATCTATATAAGTATGGTCATATTTTATTTCAACCAGTTAGAACAGCTTCAGCAAGTATTTTTGCTGAAGGAGGAGGAACAAACGTATGGAAAAGAAAAGAGTTGTTGTCACAGGTATTGGCGCAGTGACACCAGTAGGAAATGACGCTGCAACAATGTGGCAGAACCTTTTAGAAGGAAAATCGGGTATAGACCATCTTACCCGAGTAAATAAAGACGACTACCCTGCAAAAGTGGCAGCGGAAGTAAAAGACTTCAATCCAGAAGATTATATGGAAAAGAAAGATTCGAAACGGATGGATTTATTCACACAGTATGCTGTTGCTGCAAGTAAGATGGCGGTAGAAGATGCGAAGCTTTCTATTACCGACGAAAATGCAAACCGTATCGGTGTGTGGATCGGATCTGGTATTGGGGGTATGGGAACATATGAAGAACAGTTCGAGAAACTGATGACAAAGGGTCCACGCCGTGTGAGTCCTTTCTTCGTCCCAATGATGATTCCGGACATGGCTTCCGGACAAGTATCCATTCAGCTTGGTGCGAAAGGTATTAACTCTTGTACGGTTACTGCTTGTGCATCTGGTGCAAACTCCATTGGAGATGCTTTTAAAGTTATCCAGCGCGGAGATGCAGATATCATGATTACTGGCGGTACAGAAGCGCCGCTTACCAAAATGGCATTCGCTGGTTTTGCTGCTGCAAAAGCACTTTCCTTTAACGATGATCCAGCTACAGCAAGCCGTCCATTTGATGCAAACCGTGATGGTTTCGTTATGGGAGAAGGAGCCGGTATCTTAATTTTAGAATCACTTGAGTCCGCACTAGAACGCGGTGCAACAATTTACGCAGAAATCGCAGGATACGGTTCTTCAGGTGATGCTTACCACATTACAGCTCCAGCTCCAGAAGGCGAAGGAGCTGTCCGTGCTATGCGTCAAGCGATGGAAGACGCGGAGTTGCAAGCGGAAGATATCGATTACGTTAACGCCCATGGGACAAGCACAGAATTGAATGATAAATTCGAAACGGCTGCTTTAAAACAGCTGTTAGGAGATCATGCTTATCAAACAGCTATTTCCTCAACGAAATCAATGACAGGACATATGCTTGGAGCTGCTGGAGCAGTTGAAGCGATTATCTGTGTCAAATCCATTCAGGATGCGGTTGTTCCGCCAACAATCAACCAGTCAGAGAAAGATCCACTTTGTGATTTAGACTATGTACCAAATGTGAAGCGTGAGCAAGCTGTTCGTGCAGCATTAAGCAATTCACTTGGATTTGGCGGCCACAATGCTGCTCTTGTATTCAAGCAATATCAATAAACGCAAAAACCTCCTATCTAATTAGGAGGTTTTTTTTGTTACTTGATTCATGGTTCAGAAGAATAAAACTTTGCTGGTTGGTCATAATGTATCCTACTACAAGCCACACGGCACGCGCTCCCTACACCCAATAGATATAGCAGCATGCAAGTGCGTACCAGTGTCGGATTAGCAGAATCGAAAAGCAAAGTGAGGGTTATCTATGTTATTTATGCATGATATTTGGGTGAATTGGTTCGAAGGTGAAGAAAATGGCTATAACGTATGCTCATTCCATGAGTGGCGTAAGGAAGATGGTATCGAACTGCTGGATCAAGTACCACTGCTCTACATAGAAGATTCGCTGTTCGCCTACATTGAAAATGACTTACAAGAGTTGCCGAAAGCAATGCTGGATTTGATTCACCGAAAAGCTTTCTTGCGAAAAAATCAAGAACGAATTGCCATCGATTATGCATGCATCATAACGAACGGTAAAGCAATCCTGGCCATTGATACGATGGGGTATATCACTCCTGTTCGAAAAAGCAGACTTATTCCTCGTCAGGAAAGACTTGTTTATCAGATGATTGAAGATTCGCAGCCGGAAAGTTTCGATTGGCGTATAGATGAAGAGGAGAAGCAGTATCATATCTTATCTTTGCAGCCAGACTTGATGGTTGGGCTGACACGAAAGGAAAGACAGTTAAAACAGCTGCTTATGATGGCGATGGATCAGCTGGAAACGAGCGAAAACCTCGAACAGGTCCGCTACTGGCTGACGGAATGGAAGCCGGAGGAATATCATGTGAATCGATCCCTGAACTTCCAAGAAGCGTGGCAGAAACTATACGAAGGTGTTTCCATTGGCTGGAGCAGAAAACAAGAAGAACTATGTGAAAAGATGGTGAAAGGACAGCCATTCTACGAAAAATTATGGGAACTAGAGCAAAATGACCAGGCGAAAACCTCATAAAAAATGACCGGCAGTTTTAGCTGCCGGTCATTTTTATTTGCCGCGACCTAATCCCATCGCTTTTTTAGCTTTTCTTAACGTCTTATTAGCAGCAGCCTGTGCGCGTTCTGCGCCCTTGTCAAGCACCTCGTCTAATTCATCGCTCTCCAACCATTCATAATAACGCTTCTGCAGCGGAGCAAGCATATTCACAACAGCATCGGCAACCGCTTGTTTAAAATCGCCATAACCACTGTCGGCGAATTCTTGTTCACTTTCTGCAATCGTTTTGTTTGTCGCAACAGAGTAAATCGTCAACAAATTGCTGACACCTGGTTTATTTTCTTTATCGTAGCGTACGACGCCTTCAGAATCCGTAACGGCACTCTTAATTTTCTTCTCAATCTGTTTCGGTTCATCTAAGATAAAGATAGAAGCTTTTAGATTTGTATCTGACTTGCTCATTTTCTTTGTTGGCTCCTGTAAAGACATAATACGCGCGCCAACTTTGGTGATTTGGATATCTGGAACAGTGAATATGTTGTTGAATCGATTATTGAACCGCTCCGCCACATTTCTTGTCAATTCCAGATGCTGCTTTTGATCATCTCCGACAGGTACAATATCTGTATTGTATAGAAGAATATCAGCAGCCATCAGCGGGGGATACGTAAGCAAAGCAGCAGAGACGCCATCCTTGCCATCTGATTTATCTTTGAATTGTGTCATCCGTTCTAATTCTCCGATATAACTAATCGATTGAATCATCCAGCCCAGCTGTGTATGCGCAGGCACTTCCGATTGGATGAAAAGAACCGATTTTTCTGGATCAATTCCAGCAGCCAGATAAAGAGCTGCGAGTGAGCGAATCTGCTTTTTCAGCTTTAATCTGTCCTGCGGTACTGTAATCGCATGTTCATCTACAATACAGAAATAGCATTGATTTTCTTCCTGTAATGTTGGAAATTGGCTAAGAGCACCAATATAGTTACCAAGCGTTAAACTGCCGCTTGGCTGAATACCTGAAAAGATTGTCTTCATTGTCATCTTCCTCCTAAAAAAGTCCATAAAAAAATCCATTCGCTAACCTGCTTGCATGCAGGGACGAATAGACCGCGGTGCCACCCTAATTATCCTTCTAATGAGGATCACTTTACGCAGTTAACGCCTGCCAAAACGGCGGGAGGCAATCCCGCAGCTCCGAAAACCCAATTTCCGCTACCCATAGTGCTCGTTCTCACCAGCCACGAGCTCTCTTCAACTAGAGGAGTACCGTACTACATTTTCATCTTCGCTTTTTAAAACTTGTTAGTTAACTATTATATGCATCTTGCGACCGGTTTGCAAGCCGGTCTGTCAAATGAGGTAATATATTGCAAGCAAGATGAGCATTAGTGCGATTAGGACGGCTGCTTGGAACTGCATGTAGCGTAGAAATGAGCGGTTCACCCATTGAGACGGCTCTCCATTTTCTTCAAAATCTAATAAACCCTTGCTCATCATTTTACCGAATCTGCGAAAGCTTCTCGTAATTCCATCGAGCACTCTGCCTTTAACAACAAATAAAAGTAAAGCAACGACAAAATAGAAAAAAGCTACATAAAAGAAAGAGTTAATAAGTGTAAGCAGATTTTGTTCATCTGAAGCCAGAAATAGAACAAATGTGATGACTAAATTGATCGTTAATAAGATAAAATGCCCTTTACCAAACAAAATATATAACCGCCTTCGTAATATGATGAACCATTATAGCATATGTGCTTCCTAGTATTTTAGTAATCGAACATTTGGGTAAAAGTAGCGGTCTTTAAGAATCTAATTCTGTAAATTGTGTGAAAAGCATAAAATAAAGAGGAAAATCAGTAAAATAAACTAGGTATATAGTCCTGTTTATTGTTATGAAAATGCAATGTTTTCGCACTTTTGTAAAATTGCTATAAATTTAGGGGTGCACAAATTGTGAGAAAACTTGTATAATTCTAATTGCGAACAAGTTGTTCGTTGAAAGTTGATAAAATTTAGAATTTTTGGGGAGGTCATGTTTTACATGAGAAAGAAGAACTGGCTATTAGTTGCACTTGTTTTAGTACTTAGTTCATTTTTAGCAGCATGTTCCGGTGGGTCTGATAGCTCCGGCGGAGATGGCGGCAGCGGAAGCGGAGACAGCGCTTCAGGATCTGCGAATGGCGAACAGGTATTCAACCTTACAGAATCAACGGACATTCCTTCTATGGATCCGCAAGTTTCAACGGACACAGCAGGAAGTCAATGGATTTCCGAAACATATGAAGGACTTTACCGTATGAAAGATGGCGAAATCTCTGAAGGTATTGCCAAAGGTGAGCCTGAAGTTAGTGAAGATGCTTTAACTTGGACATTCAATCTACGCGATAACGCGAAGTGGAGTAACGGTGAAGCTGTTACAGCACATGATTTTGTTTACGGATGGCAAAGAGCTGTTGATCCAGAAACAAAGTCTGAATATGGTCCGTACATGATGGGCGGCGTTATTAAAAATGCTGAAGCTATTGCAACAGGTGAGAAAGATGTATCTGAACTTGGTGTAAAAGCAGATGGCGATTACAAGCTTGTTGTAGAACTTGAAAAGCCAGTTCCTTATTTCGAATCTCTTACTGCTTTCACTACTTTCTTCCCTGTTAATCAGAAGTTTGTAGAAGAACAAGGTGATAAGTTCGCCCTTGAAGCAGATACAATGATTTCAAATGGTCCGTTTAAGATGACGGAATGGAATCATGGAAGTAGTTTTAAATTTGTAAAGAATGAAGATTACTGGGATGCAGATACAGTTCAATTAGAAGAAATTAATGTAGAAGTTGTTAAAGATTTAGCTACAGGTGTCAACTTGTACGATACTGGAGAAATTGACCGTACACCATTATCTTCTGAATTTGTAAATCAAAAGATTAATGACCCTGGTTTTGCTACTTATTTGGAAGCAGGTCCATGGTATTTGAAACTTAACCAAGAACGAAATGGCGAAGATACGCCACTAGCAAATATCAATGCACGTAAGGCTATTGCACAGGCTATTGACAAAAAAGGCCTAGTTGATGTAGTGCTGAACAACGGTTCTACTGAAATCAATGGCTTGATTCCAGCAGGTTTCTACTCAAGTGAAGATGGTCAAGACTTCCGTGAAGCAAGTGGAGACTATTTGACTTATGATGTTGACGCTGCGAAAGAGTCTTGGGAGAAAGCAAAAGAAGAGCTAGGTACAGAAGAAGTGACTGTAGAAATCCTTACAGGTGATACAACTACTTCCACTCAAATGGTTGACTATTTCCAAGAGCAGTTGGAGTCAAATCTAGAAGGTCTTACTGTTAAAACGTTGAAAGTACCGTTCCAACAAAGATTAGAGCTAGACACAGCAGAAGATTACGACATTGAAGTTGCGGGTTGGAATCCAGATTACGTTGACCCATATACTTTCCTAAGTTTGTTTGAAACTGAAGGAGAGAATAACCATATGAATTACTCTAGTGAAGCATATGATACTGCTGTTGAGAGATCTGTAAATGAAAATGCTCTTGATCCAGAAGCTCGCTGGAACGATGCACTTGAAGCAGAGAAAATTCTAATGGAAGATGCTGCAATTGCACCTATTTATCAGGACGGTCGCTCTTACTTGATCAGTCCAAAGCTTCAAAATGTATATAAGAACCAAACTGGTGCACGTTGGGAATACAAGTGGGCATATGCCGATAACGCAGCGGCAGAAAATGCACAATAAGTTAACAACTTATATTTGAAGTGTTGGTTAAGGGAGTATAAACGCCTGATAGTTTATACTCTCTTTCCCATTGTAGAATATTGTCTAAATAGAGTAAAAATTCAAACATATTAGGAGGCTATCATGGCTCGGTATATTGGACAACGGTTAATATACATGGTGATAACGTTATTTTTAATTGCTACAATCTCATTTATTTTAATGAAGTTCCTTCCAGGGACGCCGCTTTCAGCTGCAGATAAGCTTAGCCCCGAACAGAGGGAGATTATATTGGAAAGCTATGGCTTAAATGATCCCATTCCTGTTCAGTATGGAAAATACTTAATAGGATTGGTACAAGGGGATTTGGGGATTTCTTTCCAATTTGATAATAGACCTGTAACAAGTATATTGGGCGAGGGTATCCCTGCCTCTGCTCAGCTAGGTATTCAAGCGTTGCTACTAGGTACAATACTTGGGGTCGCATTAGGGCTATTATCTGCTGTTTACCATAATGGTTTTACAGACTACGCATCAACTGTTGTTGCTGTTTTAGGTACATCAATTCCCTCTTTCATTTTTGCAGGGGTTATGCAATACTTCATTGCTGTTAAGTTAGGGTGGTTACCGGTAGCATTTTGGGATGGATTTGAGTATACAATTCTTCCAACTATCGCTTTAGCTATCTTCCCGCTTGCAACATGTGCACGTTTTGTAAGAACAGAGATGATTGAAGTTCTAAATCAAGATTATATTACTACAGCAAGAGCTAAAGGGTTAACTGGTACTACAGTCGTTTTTAAACACGGTATTAGAAATGCATTAATTCCTTTGATTACAGTTTTAGGACCTCTTGCAGTCAGCTTGCTAACTGGTACATTGGTAATTGAACAAATCTTTTCTGTACCTGGGATTGGTCAACAGTTTGTTTCATCTGTTGTAACAAATGATTTCCCGGTCATTATGGGTACGACACTGTTTTTTGCTGTAGTATTTATAGCCATGATTCTAATTATAGATATCCTTTATGGAATAATCGATCCTAGAATTAGAATATCTGGAGGCAAATAAAGCATGGAAAATAAAAAACAATTTGATCAGAAACTATTCAAACGCGTAGATCGTACTAATGAACAAAGTGATAATATTGTAAGAGAGAGTCGCACGCTTTTACAAGATGCTTTTCGGAGTTTAAGGAAAAATGTATTTGTAATGATAGCGGTTGTGGTCTTACTTGTTATCGTTTTAATGAGTATTTTTGCTCCAATATTCAGTGACTATACTACCCGCGAACAGGATTTAAACAGATCATTGCTTGGTCCCAGAATTCCTGTACTTGAGAATATATCTTGGCTCGGATTAGATGGAATGGAGTCAAAGACATTTAATGGTAACAACGTAGAAACAGCGAAACAAAAGGCATCGCTGCAATATAAAAATGAGGATTTCATTTCGTTTGATATAGTTAGTGAAGGAAATGGAACACCAAACTCAGCTGAAGTAGAAGCTACCTACAATAAGTATGCTGCTAGTGGATATGAAAATGAGTATTTTTATTTTGGTACAGACAGACTTGGTCGTGACCTATGGACGAGAACATGGGATGGTACTAGAGTATCACTCCTAATAGCAGTTGTTGCAGCATTAATTGATTTGGTGATAGGGGTTCTTTATGGAGGTATCGCCGCTTATTATGGCGGGAAAGTCGATAATATCATGATGCGTTTCTTAGAAATCGTTATAGGTATACCGAATCTAGTAGTCGTCATCCTCATGATTTTAATTTTGGAACCTGGTCTTTGGGCTATAATTATTGCACTAACCATAACAGGTTGGACAAGTATGGCCAGAATTGTTAGAGGTGAAATTTTGAAATTAAAAGGACAAGAATTTGTTCTTGCTGCGAGAACACTCGGTGCTCCGGATAAAAGACTTATTTTGAGACACTTAATTCCGAATGTGATGGGTCTAATCATTGTTAATACAATGTTCTCTATCCCATCAGCTATATTCTTTGAATCCTTCTTAAGCTTTATCGGCCTAGGGTTACCGTCACCAGCAGCATCACTAGGAACGTTAATTAATGATGGATTTGCAGCATTGCAGACAACACCATCTATATTAGTATTCCCAGCTGTAATAATTTCCTTGATAATGATAGGATTCAATATTCTCGGTGACGGTGTCCGTGATGCGTTTGATCCAAGACTGAATAAAAAATGATAGCAGGTGAAATTTATGGATAGACTCCTAGAAGTCAATGATTTGCATGTTTCTTTTAATACGTACAGTGGTGAAGTTCAAGCAGTCAGAGGCGTGAATCTACATCTGAATGAAGGGGAAACACTTGCGATTGTAGGTGAATCAGGATCAGGTAAATCTGTTACTACAAAAGCGTTAATGGGATTGCTCCCAAAGCCACATGGCTTTATTAAACATGGAAGTATTAAATTTGATAATAATGATATATCGAAAATGAAGGATAAAGATCTGCAGAAGATTCGTGGTAAAGACATTGCAATGATTTTCCAAGATCCAATGACTTCTCTGAATCCTACCTTGAAAGTCGGCACTCAAATTATGGAAGGCCTGCTGAAACATCAAAAACTAAGCAAGGCAGAAGCGCATAAAAAAGCAATAGAGCTAATGGACTTGGTACAAATTCCGAATCCAGAAGCGCGTATGAAACAATATCCGCACCAATTTTCTGGCGGCATGCGTCAGCGTGTTGTTATTGCAATGGCACTTGCTTGTAACCCGCGCGTACTGATTGCGGATGAGCCTACTACAGCGCTGGACGTAACAATTCAAGCGCAAATTCTTGATCTCATGAAAGATATTCAAGAGAAAGTAAACACTTCCATCATCTTCATTACTCACGACCTTGGCGTTGTTGCCAACATTGCAGACCGCGTTGCGGTAATGTATGCAGGGAAGATAGTGGAAACGGGAACTGTTGATGAAGTGTTTTACAATCCGAAGCATCCGTACACATGGGGGCTTTTAGGTTCCATGCCAACATTAGAGAGTGACGAAGAGGAGCTATTTGCAATCCCAGGTACTCCTCCCGATTTGATTGCACCTCCAAAAGGTGACGCTTTTGCAGCACGTAATCGTTTTGCTCTTGAGATTGATTTTGTAGAGGAGCCACCGATGTTTAAGGTGTCTGATACGCATTATGCGGCTACTTGGCTGCTGCATGAAGATGCACCGAAGGTTGAGCCGCCCGCGTCAGTGAAGAAACGTATTGATTCAATGGATCATTCTGAGGAGGCGACGCGATCATGAGTCAGAATAAATTGGTTGAAGTCAAAAATTTGAAGCAGCATTTCAAACTCGGGAAAAATAACGTCGTCAAGGCAGTAGATGGATTGACGTTTGATATTTATAAAGGAGAAACATTCGGTCTTGTTGGAGAGTCGGGTTGTGGGAAATCGACAACTGGCCGCTCTATCATCCGTTTGTATGATTCCACTGATGGAGAAGTACTTTTTAAAGGCGATAATGTTCAAGGGAAGAAAAACAAGTCGGAGTTGAAGAAATTCAACCGTCAGATGCAGATGATCTTCCAGGATCCGTATTCTTCTCTAAACCCGCGTATGACGGTAATGGATATCATCGCAGAAGGTATTGATATCCACGGACTTGCGAAAAATGCGGAAGAACGAAAAGCAAAAGTTTATGAGCTGTTAGAGACAGTAGGCTTGAATAAAGAGCATGCGAGCCGTTATCCTCATGAATTCAGCGGCGGGCAGCGTCAGCGTTTAGGAATTGCACGTGCACTGGCTGTAGATCCAGAATTCATCATTGCTGATGAGCCAATCTCTGCCCTGGACGTATCAATTCAAGCGCAGGTTGTTAACTTGATGAAAAAGCTACAAAAAGAAAAGGGCCTAACGTACTTGTTCATTGCCCATGATCTTTCTATGGTTAAGTATATCAGTGACCGCATTGGTGTTATGTATTTCGGTAAGCTGGTTGAGCTTGCTGATGCAGAAGAGCTGTACAAAAATCCAGTTCACCCATACACACGCTCTTTGTTGTCTGCCATTCCGCTTCCAGATCCAATTTATGAGCGTAATCGCAAACGTATTGTGTATGATCCAAGTCAGCATGATACAAGTGAAGAACCAGAATTTCGTGAAATCAGCCCAAGACATTGGGTGCTATGCACAACGAAGGAATTCGAAGCATATAAAAAAGAGCAGCAAAACACAGTAACAAACTAATAATAGAAAATCGCAGCCAAAAGCTGCGATTTTTTGTGTATTCAGGTTTCCTTTTCAGTAAATTAGGATAAATAGAAATAGGGAGTACAGCAAATGACGCAGTTCGGCAATGTTTTGCAAAAAAGCGGTTTCATCTGCCATATATCTCCCTTATAATGAAAGTAACCAACATATAGGAGATTGATAGAATGGGAAAATGGAAGAATGTAATGCTGACAGCCGCTTTTACAGTCACTGCTCTTGTTCCAACAGCTGCATTTGCTGCAGAAGAAGGAGAAACGCTGGAAACAAAACAGCTGAAGGCTCGGACAGCGACTGTTCAGTCGTATGAAGTACCGCAAGTTATGAAACGATTCACGTACTCATCGGATTTGTCATTTGACTACCCAGACGCTGTAAGAGGTATTTATGTGACTGGTCCTAGTGCGGGAGGGGCAAGATTCGACAGCCTCGTAAAGCTTGTGGATGACACAGATCTCAATGCAATGGTTATTGATATTAAGGATGATCACGGCAACATTACATATAAGCCAGATAAAAAATCTCCATACTACGATATAGCACAGGATTATATAGACGACCCGCAAAAAATGCTGAAGGAATTAGAAAAGCATAAGATATATCCAATTGCTCGAATTGTTGTCTTTAAGGATACACTGTTAGCAGAGAAAAAACCGGAGCTTTCTTTCCGAAATCCGGATGGAAGTGTTTGGAAGAATGGACGCGGAGAAGCATTTGTGAGCCCATTCCAGCATGAGGTTTGGGAATATAATGTTGAATTAGCGAAAGAAGCTGCGATGATGGGCTTCCAAGAAATCCAGTTTGACTATGTCCGGTTCCCGGAAGGATTTGAATCAAAGGATGACGTATTACAATACGACCATGGCGATTACGCAGATAAGGATACAGACAATGTACAAAAGCGTGTCCATGCGGTGACAGACTTTGTTACTTATGCCAAAGAGCAGCTGGCTAACTATGATGTGGAAACTTCTGTGGATATATTCGGCTATTCTGCCACATTGGAAGAAGCACCGGGTATCGGCCAGAACTTCTCTAAGATTTCATCTAATGTAGATGTTATTTCTTCTATGATATATCCGAGTCACTGGACTTCTTATTTTGGTATTGATGTTCCAAATGATCATCCGTATAAGCTTACAGTTGAGTATGCCAAAGTTGAGAATGAGGTACTAGGGAAACTTGAAAATGCTCCAGAATCCAGACCTTGGATCCAAGATTTTGAAGCACCATGGGTTTCCTCGAAACAATACGGTAAGCAAGAGGTAGAAGATCAAATTCGTGCGCTAAATGAGAATGGAATCGACGAATTTCTCATTTGGAATGCGGGCAACAGTTACACAGAGGGTGTAGATTATACACCATAAGACAAAAACAGCTCCCTTCAAAAGGGGCTGTTTTGTTTAGAGCAAGCGCTCTGGGGAATAATTAGTTATAACGTCACTTGAAGGAGCTGCCCTATGAATTGGTATGAAAAACTGAGTAAATATTTTCCGATTGAAGAGATGAAATCAAAAGAACATATGGAGTTACTGCTAAAAGAAAAAGCAGATGTATATTTTAAAGACGAGAGCGAAGATCATGTGCTGATGTATGCAGAATTTGATCACTTTCTGTTTATTGATTACGTCTATGTTTCTGCTAAGACACGGGGAAAAGGGGTTGGCGGGAAGCTGATTGATAAGCTGAAAGCGAAGAACAAACCTATTCTTTTAGAAGTAGAGCCTATCCAATATGAAGATTCCGATTCGGAAAAACGGCTGCGTTTTTACGAGAAACAAGGCTTCCGGCATGCGCAGGCAATAGGTTATAACCGCCGCTCTTTAGCAACAAATGAAGAGAATCCAATGGAAATCCTGTTCTGGGCTCCAAATGATGAAACGGAAGAGGAAATCTACCAGGCGATGCGGAATATGTATGAGCAAATTCATACATATAGAGATAAAGATTTATATGGAAAAGCGTATCAGGAAGCTGATGAAGTGCTGAGCTTTGAGAAAGATACTGCAAAGGATAGTATTTTCCATACATTAAAAGATAATAAGAAATAATTTAATAAAATTGGTTTTAGATTATGCAAGTGGGGTAAACAAGAACCATAGGAACGAATCAAACGTATATTTGTGTAAAAACTGTGGTATCTTTTAAGAAGTCTTTCAAATACTTGACCGCTGTAGTATACTTGTACATAGAGAGATTACATTAAAATTATTTTAAATAAAATCTTTCCATGGGCAAAGAAATAGAAACATATTCTGTATTGAGGAGTGAAGTTTAAATGGTAACACTTTATACCTCACCAAGTTGTACATCTTGCCGCAAAGCTAAAGCTTGGTTAGAAGAGCATGATATTCCATTTACAGAGAGGAACATCTTCTCCGAGACATTATCACTTGAAGAAATCAAGGAAATCCTGCGTATGACAGAAGATGGTACAGATGAAATCATCTCTACACGCTCGAAGGTTTTCCAAAGTCTAGATATGAACTTAGATCAATTACCATTGAAAAAGTTATATAGCTTGATTCAAGAAAACCCTGGTCTGTTAAGACGTCCGATCATCCTTGATGAGAAACGACTGCAGGTCGGATATAATGAAGACGAAATTCGTCGCTTCCTGCCAAGAACAGTACGTACATTCCAGCTTCGAGAAGCACAGCGAATGGTCAACTAGTTCTAGCTGTTGAAGGGCGCAGATCCCACGGGATTTGCGCCCTTTTGCTTTGAGTAAAGCGGATGACAAATTATCTGAAATGCGCTACAATGAACAGAATCCCAATGGGGTCATTCGCCTTTTTTCGGCAATCCTAGGCCTTTCTATTTTCCATTAGGGACAATTTATCATAAAATAGAAATAGACACAGAAAAAGTTTGGTTGAGGGTAAGGGAATGCGGGAAGTGTAAATGCGAGAGGGCGTTTTTCACCTGCCACTTTACTGGAGGGAGAGAAAACCATGGAAATCGAAAGAATTAATGAAAATACGATTAAATTTTATATTTCTTATATAGACATTGAAGACCGCGGTTTTGATAAAGAAGATATCTGGTACAACCGTGAACGCAGTGAACAATTGTTTTGGCAAATGATGGATGAAGTGAATTATAAAGAAGACTTTAGTGTGGACGGTCCGCTTTGGATTCAAGTGCAAGCGATGGACAAAGGTTTAGAAATCGTTGTGACAAAAGCTCAACTTACCAAAGATGGCGAGAGCTTGGAACTGAATGTAGATGATAAAACAATTCAAGCATCTGTCGAAGATAAAGTCGACTCTGTTCTTGAAGAGAAGTTCGGCTCCCACAATGAAGCAGCTGAAGAAGAGGACGAAGGAGAACTATCCTTTGTAATCCAATTCCGTGACTTTGAAGATGTCATTCAGCTTAGCCATTATTTTGAAGAGACATATGGCATCGAGAATAGACTATTCCATTACAAAGATAAGTATATGCTTTATGTAGAATTTGATGATAGTGTGCTCGGTGATGATGAGCAAGAAAATCTCTTGAGTCAGGTGCTGGAGTTCGGCTATGATTGCCAGACAACGATTTATCGATTAGAAGAATATGGCAAGGTGATTTTCGCTGAAGACGCACTCGCACAAGTGAAGAAGTTTTTCCCTCTTAAATAGACATTCCTACAAGAATGTCTATTTTTTTATGCGTAAAATACAAATTCACAGCGCTTTTCTTCCTCGCTCTGCAGCTGGTGTATACTGGTTGTGAGGAGGTGGTTAGCATGTTACAGGCTCAGCTGGATGATGGCAGAATGATTCTGCTTGCTGCTTATCGAAAAGAACAAATCCAATTTTTCCGCCAAGCACATTTCTTTTGCCCTGCCTGCCGCAAACCAGTCAAGATACGAGCAGGAAAGAAAGTCATTCCCCATTTTGCTCATGTTCATATACAAGATTGTGAAATGGAAGGAAAAGGGGAAGGTTTATATCATCTGCGCGGGAAGCTGCAGCTTTATCACTGGCTGAAAAACCAAGGTTATACAGTGAATGTAGAGGAACGTATTCCAAACGCGCAAAGAAGGCCAGATTTACTAGTACATGCAAAAGATGGCAAAAAAATGGCCATCGAGTATCAATGTGCATCTATTTCTGATGACGAACTGATTAGCCGGAATGAAGTGTACCAGCAGCGAGGAATCAAAGCTGTCTGGATTCTTGGCGGAAACCGTTTAAAGCGAACGTCCACTTATCTGCTTCATTTACCAAAAAAAGAACAGCGTTTTCTTATGAAACTAAAACAAAACCTGCCTCTGCAGATGCTTTATTATTGTGCTGATACGCAAGCATTTTGCAATGTACAACATATCCTTCTAACCGGAAAGAAACAGACAGTCGGACAATTTTATTTCCGGTCACTTCAACAGACAAGATTTCCTCAGTTATTTCATCCTCTTCCCAAACATCAGCAAGCAATTGAACTTGCTTGGAAACAACTTCAAAGCAGAACGGTCGCAAAGCCGCTAACTTATGCTCCAAGATCGGTGAAAAAATGGATAATGCAAACTTATGAGAAAGGGTATCTTTTGCAGGATATTCCGGTTTCTGTTTTGCAGCCTGTGGAGGCGCAGTACAGCTTGTCGGTACCTCCTTTTATTTGGCAAACAGATTTGTGGCTCAATCAATTGCACCCAGCTACTGTCGGGGAAAATATAACGATTGCGCAATTGCTATATACGTGCCAAAAATGGGCAACAGCAATCAAGCCGTTTGCCGTACATACAAATAAGCATCCGGTGGAAACCTATATGGAGAAGCTTTGTCAAATAGGCTTGTTTGAACAGAATAAGGATGGTTCCTATGTGAAGAAAAAAGCTTCCCCTTTTTGAGGAGTTCGCTGTACAATCGTTTTCTTCGCATGAAACTGCAGTTTTTATATATAATAAGAAGAGAGAAAATGCTTGTAAATGAAGGATTTTCCCACCAATTATACGAAATAGTTTAGGAACAGAAAAAGGCAAGAGTACTGGAGGAGGATGTTCGTGGCAAAATCAAAGTCTTTACCAAAACGTAGCGAGGTGCCAGTGGAGAACACGTGGAACCTAGAGAATATATTCGGAAGTGATGAACAATGGGAGGAAGAACGCAAATCGTTAGCTGAAGACGGAGACAAAATCTCTGCATTCCAAGGCAAACTAGACGAATCTGCAGATACATTATATCAGATGTTCAAGCTGCAGGACGAGCTTTCAGAGCGTATAGGTAAGCTTTATACATACGCACATATGCGTTATGACCAGGACACAACAAATGGTCACTACCAAGCACTTCAATCCAAAGCAGAGCTATTGATTACCCAAATTTCAAGTAAGATGAGCTACATTGTTCCGGAATTACTTGCGATAGATGAATCGCGTATTGAGGCCTTTCTGAAAGAAAACGATGATCTTAAGCTGTACGAGCATACATTAAACGAAATAAGCCGTCAGCGAGCGCATGTATTGTCAGAGAAGGAAGAAACATTGCTTGCTCAAGCTTCTGAAGTGACAGATAATGGCGCAGCTACATTCGGTATGCTAAATAACGCAGATCTTACTTTCCCTAGCATTAAGAACGAAGAAGGGGAAGAAGTCGATGTTACACACGGCCGCTATGTCACGTTCTTGGAGTCCAGTGATCAGCGCGTACGTCGAGATGCGTTCAAGTCCATGTATGATACATTTGGTCAATTCCGTAATACATTTGCAACGACATTATCTGGAACGGTGAAAAAAAATAATTTCTACGCAAAGGTCAGAAATTATGAGTCAGCCCGTCAAGCAGCGCTTGATAATAACAAAATTCCGGAAAAAGTGTACGATAATTTAGTCGAGGCAGTAAATGAGCGTTTGCCGCTGCTTCATCGATATGTAGAGCTTCGCAAGAAAGTACTTGGTCTTGACGACTTGCATATGTACGATTTGTATACACCGCTTGTTAAAGGTGTCGATATGAAGGTATCGTATGAAGAAGCAAAAGAGCTTGTTCTTAAAGGATTAGAGCCGTTAGGCGAAGATTATCAATCCATTCTTAAAGAAGGCTTCGAAAATCGCTGGGTGGATGTGGAAGAAAATAAAGGCAAACGCAGCGGCGCTTATTCTTCTGGTGCATATGGTACAAATCCATATATTTTAATGAACTGGCAAGATAATGTAAACAACCTGTTTACACTGGCACATGAATTCGGCCACTCGGTTCATAGTTACTATACACGTAAGAACCAGCCTTATCGCTACGGAAATTATTCTATTTTTGTTGCGGAAGTAGCTTCTACGTGTAACGAGGCATTGTTAAACGAATATATGATAAATAGTGTGGAAGATGATAAAGAGAAGCTGTACTTGCTTAATCACTTCCTCGAAGGGTTCCGCGGCACTGTCTTCCGTCAGACGATGTTTGCTGAATTTGAGCATATGATTCACAAGCATCAGCAGGATGGTGAAGTGCTGACAGCAGAGAAACTCACATCCATGTATTATGATTTGAACAAGAAGTATTTCGGTGAAGAATTGACAATTGATGAAGAGATTGGGTTGGAATGGGCTCGTATTCCACACTTCTACTACAACTACTATGTATATCAGTATGCGACAGGATATGCAGCTGCTACAGCGTTGTCTGCTAAGATCTTGGAGGAAGGACAATCTGCTGTTGATAAATATGTAGGCTTCTTAAAAGCAGGCAGCAGTGATTACCCGATTGAAGTGCTTAAATCTGCAGGTGTGGATATGAACGACAAGCAGACGATTCTTTCAGCACTTGATGTATTTGAAGCAAAATTGAACGAAATGGAAGAGCTGTTACAGAAATAAAAGGCAAAAACCGACGCTAGCTAACGCGTCGGTTTTTTCATTCCTTTAAATTGTCGTTTTCTTGTCAGGAAATAACAAAGAGCAAATAGGGATAAAAATAATACAGGCAATGTGATCGCTAATGATACGAGCTGCAACAATCCAAGAATGTTAAAGCAAAGGGCAAACATAACTAAGGCTATCAATAGAATGCCAATACCTTTCATCGCTTCACCTCCGCTATCTTAACTGTATGCAGAAGGGGAAATAGCTAGACTAGCCAAGCTTGTGTCTTTTTTGTGAAATAATGCACATAAAGGTTGCTATTCAAAAGCATATTTGGTACATTATATTTGTGAGAAACATCACAAACAAGTCCCCTTTGTTTGGATTATTGTTCTCCCATCCCCTCAGTAGAAGTTATACATGAAAAAGGTCTGCCATTAGGCAGACCTTTTTTTATATATTCCATTTGTTTAGAAACTGATGAACAGAGGTGGTGAAGCTATCCAGGTCTTCAAAGTGGATAGCGTGACCACACTTTTTAAATTGTTCAACTTCTGCATGTGGATGCAGTTGTTTCATTTCCTCCCAGACATCTTCAGACAAAATAGGGGAGTTGGCACCACGCATGAGCAAAGCAGGGCAGGAGACATTTTGAAATGTTTTTGTATAGTCACCGTTCAAATAATCTTGCGATGCTTTGATGCCTTTGTTATCGAAGCAAAGACGCCAGCCATCTTCTGCTTCATAAGCACTTTCGGCATAATAAAGGTAATGATTTTCATTTTGAGCTTGTTCAATGCTCTGACATAGAGCAGTAAGCGTTGGTGCAGGCTCTTGGAATTTCATTGCATAAGACAGCTCGCCGGATACTTGATGGCCCATATCTTCAATGATAAGGCCATCAATGCGGTCAGGGTGAGCTGCGGCGTATTGATAGGCTGTAACGCCGGATAAGGAGTGGCCGAGAAGTATCAGGTGCTTTGCCGCGCCAATTTCATCAAGCAATACCTCCAGGTCATGGAGGTAGGAAGCGCGGTCGTAATCTGCCTGTGTTTTTGCATGACCACTTTTTCCATGTCCCCGCAGATCTGGAGCAACAATCCGCCAATCTTTCGTACGCTCCATAAATGGGATATATAAGCTGGCACGAGCGAAGAGGCCATGCATCAGAACTAAAACATGATCCGATTCTACACCATTGTCTAGGTAAGCAAGTTGCAAGCCGTCTGATTCTATATAACATTGTTTCATAATATATCCTCCTTCAGCTGAATCTTTGTTCCGATACCCGTTTCGATGCAACGAAAAACAGCCGCACATGTTGTGCGGCTGTTGAAATAAGTGCAGCAAGCTTTACTCAGCTTTAGAAGTAATATTATATCTCCAAAAAGTATCATGTTTAACAGGAATGCGTTCTACCATCTGTTTCAGTTGCAGCTTTTTCATTTCCTTCTCTGTCTGAGCAGCTGTCCAATCAAAGATCAAGGAAATCTCTCGGCTGCCAACAAATTTGTAACTGGATAGGAATTCTTCCACAGACGGTTTATCCGCCGGCTGCGGATCCTTTTGCAGCATTTGGTGCAAAACATTCACGTATACGTCATAGCTGTATATGCCGGAAATCTTAATTCCTGAGTCTTCTTCTGATTCATTGAAAAAGACAATGGACGGCGATTCATCAATTTCCAACTCTTTGGCGAGTTTAACGTCACACTGGAATGCTTTTTTTGCGGATGCAGAATACATATCGTCATGGAACTCATCCAGATCCAAATTAGAAATCCTTGCACAATCCATTAAAATCTCATCTGCTGTAATATCTTGCTTATTTAAGAAAAGTGCTTCTTGAATGGTACGAAGAAAACGAGTGCCAGCTTTCCTTCCTTGCAGCTCAGCTGCTTTTACTGCCAAGGATGTTCGCCATGGGAAGGACACAGCATTGTTTAGCAGCAAGTTATCCGGCTGCAAAACAGTTTTCGGGTACGTGCATTCACTTTTTTCACGAACAAGTGGCTGATAATCTCCAGTTAAAATTGGACGTAAAGTGAAATACTGTCCATATTCAATCGTCAGTTTTTTGAGTAAAGGCTCGAGGGACCAGCAATCTTTGCAAAGCGGATCGATAAAAACGTAAATCTCCACAGGTTTCTTTGAAGAGGAAGACAATCCGCAAAATCCGCCGCAGTCATCCTCAGAGATTTGCTGGTTTGAATTGGAAGATTCCCAGATCATATCGATTCTCCTTTCTCTTCGTCTGGTGTGTTAATCATATGATGTGCGGTTAGCGCAAGTCGTTCAAAAATAATACTGTTATAAGGTTCTTCAATGCCAGTTTCCTCTAGGGCATCTGCCATACAAGAAAGCCAAGCATCCTTACGCGTCGTTGTTATTTCAAAAGGGAGGTGCCGGTATCTTAATTTTGGATGACCATGCTCCTCTGTATAAAGTGGCGGTCCGCCGAAAAATTGAGTAAGGAACTGCTTTTGTTTGCGTCGAGTCTCACTTAAATCCTCTGGGAAGATTGGCTTTAATTGTGGGTGCTTTGCTACGCGCCGGTAAAAAGCATCCACAAGCCGTTCGAGTGCAGCCTGTCCGCCGATGTTTTCGTACAATGATTCCGAATGATTCATCGTTCTTCCTTTCTAATACAAAGCGATTACCTAACAATTGCCCCTGCTTGTGGGGTCAACTGTTACTTATTTTAGCAGGCAATGCGCTGGTTGAGCAACTTATCTGTTTTCAAGAGAGTCATAGAATCGCTGAATCTTGTTTGGTGTCTCACGTTTTGTAATATCATACTCGGCAAGAATAGTTTGGAATACAGACTGTCCATGTGCAAAAGTGTTAGCTTCTAATTCTAACTCGAAGTCAACTGTATCTCCATATTCGCTTCGATCGAGTACAACCGTCGTATCATGATAAGCGGTTTCGCGTCGAGTCGTTTTCAAACTACCTCCGTACGCAAGCTTCTCCGTGGAGATGCCAAGCTCTTTCAGCTGCTTACTGATTTCAGGTCCTAATTTGATCTCTCCCTGTATCCAAGCATGCGCTTGTTCTGCTGTCAAGGAATCGTGGGTTTCCAGCAGTCCGTCTTCAAAGGGCTGTTTTAGCGTAGATTGGTATTCTCCATTTTTTTCTCGAATTCGCAAGGCCGCACCATGCTGTTTGAGTTGAAAATCCTTTGTCTCGAAATAATGATTCACTTGTTGAATGACAGATTCATTTTCCATTTTGAATATCTTATATAATGTCTCAAACTCTGCTTCTGTGAGCAGATTTTTAAATTCAATTTCTAATTCTTGCGGCATGTTATTACCCCCTGTACGTACATCTGTTGTTTTCCATTGTTATGCCAAGCTGCTTTTATGATACACTGAATGAAGAGATAATGCATCTGGAACAACTAGACGGGGCTGGTAAGAAAAGGGGCAATGTGAAGCATGAACTGGGAAGTATTTTTGGCACCATATGCACAGGTGGTTGAAGAACTGAAAGTGAAATTGAAAGGGATGCGTTCCCAATTCGAATATGAATCACGTCATTCACCAATTGAATTCATCACAGGTCGTGTGAAACCGGTAAGCAGTATATTACAGAAGGCAGCTACAAAGCAAGTTACTGTCGATCTGCTTCATCGGGAAATCCAAGATATTGCTGGTTTGCGGATCGTTACACAGTTTGTGAATGACATTTATACGGTGGTAGGTATGCTGAAAGCGCGCAAGGATTTCATTATAGTAGATGAGATTGATTATATTGTGCAGAAAAAAGAGAGCGGCTACCGTTCTTATCATATGATTATTGAGTATCCAGTTGAAACCATTCATGGTGAGAAAAAAGTGCTGGCAGAGATACAAATTCGGACGCTGGCGATGAACTTTTGGGCCACGAATGAGCATTCACTCAACTATAAATATGATGGCCAAATACCGGCAGATTTGAAAGTGCGATTAAAACGGGCGGCAGAAGCTGCATTCCGCCTGGATGAGGAAATGTCTAAAATCCGGGATGATGTACGAGAAGCACAACGGATCTATCGTGATCAGCAGCAAATAAAAAAGCATAAATAGGAGTGTAAGCTGGGATGAAATATACGGTACTTTCAAGGGGAGATGAGAAGTCCGATCGTATCAAAGAGACGATCGTCGACCATCTCGCTCATTTCAATTTCGATTATGATGAAAAGGAGCCTGATCTTGCCATCTCTGTTGGGGGTGACGGTACTTTCCTAGAGAATTTCCATACGTTTGTCCACCGGCTGGACAGTACAGCTTTTATTGGTATCCATACTGGACATTTAGGATTTTATGCTGACTGGGTCCCAGAGGAACTTGAGAAGCTGCTGCTTCAAATAGCAAATAAACCGTACCATATTGTAGAGTACCCGCTCTTAGCAATCTCGATTGCCCATAAGGACGGCAGAGTGGACGAGCATTTAGCATTGAATGAATGCTCCGTTAAGACGCCGGACGGTTCGGTTGTACTTGATCTCTCTATTAAGGGCGAGCACTTTGAGACATTCCGCGGAGACGGCCTGGTCATTTCCACACCATCAGGCAGTACAGCATACAATAAGGCCCTAAACGGAGCGATTATCCATCCGTCACTTGCATCCATCCAGGTGACAGAGCTTGCTTCTATTAATAATCGCGTATTCCGGACAATCGGTTCGCCGCTTATACTGCCAAGCCATCATCCATGTACGCTTCGTCCTGTCTTGGATAAGAGTTTCTTCATTGCTATTGATCATATGACCGAGAACCATACCGATATTGAGTCTATTACCTGTTCTGTAGCCAAGCAGCGCGTTCGCTTTGCTCGCTTTCGTCCGTTCCCGTTTTGGAAACGAGTGCATGACTCCTTCATCGCAGATAAGAGGTAGACCTTATGAAATTAAGTTGGACTTTACAGGAAGAAGTCAGCCTGAAGGACTTCTTGAAGTCACAAGGCGTGTCCAGAAGATTATTCAAAACATTGAAAGAGGAGCCGGAGCTGGTAACACTCAATCAGCTGCCGGCCCTTCTTTGGTATACAGGAAAACCGGGCGATTGCTTGGAAATAAAGCTTCCAGATGAGGAAGCGGGTGGTTTTATGGAGCCAGAGCCGATTGACCTGACAATAGTCTATGAAGATGAGCATGTTATCGTCCTTGATAAGCAGCCAGGCGTCGCTGTCATTCCTTCGATGAACCAGCCAAATGGAACAATTGCCAATGGTCTGCTATGGCATTACCAGCAGCAAGGGCTTGCTTATACTGTTCATATTCTGACAAGACTGGATCGTGATACTTCTGGTCTGATGCTTATTGCCAAGCATCGATATGCGCATACCCTCTTGGCGGCAGACCAAAAACAGGGGAGAATTTATCGGTCTTATGCCGCACTTGTAGAAGGGCAGCTCATACAGGGAGCTGGATCAATTCATCAGCCGATTGGCAGAAAAGAAGGTTCCATTATTGAGCGGGAAGTTAGACAAGATGGCCAGGATGCTTTGACTTATTATCGTATACAAGAAAGGTTTGCTTGTCATACATTGCTGGAAATGAAACTTGCAACAGGAAGGACGCATCAAATTCGAGTGCATATGGCTTTTCTAGATCATCCATTAGCCGGAGATACACTTTATGGCGGTCGAACTGATTTGTTGAAGAGACAAGCATTGCACTCCCAGCAGCTGCGCTTTACCCATCCCTTTACGAAGCGCGTGCTCACTTTCCACTCAGCAATACCAGCTGACTTCTTAATCGAATGAGCGGAACTTTTCATCAACGAATGGCTGCTGTGATGGAACACTATAAAGCGTGCGTTCCGGGAAGCGGCAGGCAGTCAGTTTGTTGCCGAAAACACAGCCAGTATCGATATTTATTGTATGATGAATGATGCGGGCGTCAATGACAGGTGTATGTCCGTATATGATCCAATTATCGCCGTGGTAATGCTTGGCCCAATCACGTCTGACAGGACGGCCGAGCTCATCCATTTCCCCGGTCGTATCACCGTACAGGACGAAGCTTTTTACCTTTTTCCCCTCTTTTCCAATAAGAGACTCCTTTATTCCAGCGTGTGCTGCTATTGCGTTTATTTCCGGAAGCTGTTTATACAGAGGTGCTTTTTTGTAAAGCTGCATGAACATATTCGAGAGTTTACGGCGTTTATTCGGTTCACATGCTTGTAACTCGGCTACCGTTGTTTCTAACCCGTGCTTGACTTGCACATTATTACCGAGTAAGTAGCGGTATAACTTATCACAATGGTTCCCTGGCACATAAAAGCCCAGTCCGGCTTCTGTCAGACGATAGACTAGTTCAATGACACCAATAGAATCTGGGCCGCGATCGGTTAAATCGCCGATGAAAAAAGGCTGCCGGCTGTCGGGATGGACAGGCAGACCATCTTTCATTTCATAACCCAGCTCATGGAATAGATCCAGTAGTTCCGGCAAGCAGCCATGAACATCTCCTATAAAATCGATTTTCATTCAAATCACTCCTATATAAAAAGGGAAAGCTTTGATGAAAGCTTTCCCTTTTTTACGTCTAGTTATTTCTGTGTTTCGAACATGTACGTTCTTGTTCGTGAGTGAATATTGAGTACGATGCCTATCGCAATCATGTAAGCGAGCGTGGAGCTTCCGCCGTAGCTAAGGAACGGAAGCGGGAGGCCAGTGATTGGAACGAGACCGACCGACATACCGATGTTTTGGAATATTTGATATGTAAACATTCCGATGAAGCCGGCAGCTAAATAACTGCCGAATGGCTCATTGCTTTCTAAACCTACTTGGATCATTCGATAAATAAGAATGAAGAACAAGAAAAGGACAATTGCCGAACCAATGAATCCATATTGCTCGGCTATGGCAGAAAAGATGTAATCGGTATGGCGTTCTGGAATGGATACCTGGAAATTAGACGTTCCCTTTCCAAGCAGAATGCCGGAGCCGATTGCCATCAAACCTAACCGATACTGATAACTGGAATCAGGGTATTTCTCTGGATATAGCCAGCCGAGAAAACGGCTTTCGACATGCTTGAAGATTGTTTCTTGCAAGAAAGATCCGACCTGATTCGGGAAAATAAACGCCAGCAAACCTACAATCGTTGCAATACCTACCACCACACCGAGAATCATCAGCAGAAGCCGCCAGCTGATACCAGACACGAGAATGGTAGCGCTGAGAATAGCACATAGTACCAGGAAACCACCAAGGTCAGGCTGCGAAGCAATTAATCCCATTGGGGGCAATGCGACAGCTAACAATTTGCCTAGCAGAATTAAATCAGTTTTGTTCGTGCGCACCGTATTTTTCTCATTATGGGACATAATCACGTGAGCCAGAGCGATAACGACGAATACTTTAACAAATTCAGCCGGCTGCATCGAGCCGAGACCAGGCAGGATAAACCAGCTTGTCGCGCCGTTTGCTTCATTGATAATGGCTGCTGGAAACTTGAAGAAGAGCATGAGCAGCATGACAATACCAATTCCGTAAAATATCCACACAAGCTGGCGCAGGCGGTCGTAATCAAGCAGCATCATAACGGTGATGACAACGGCGCCAAGTACATACCATAAAATTTGTTTCGGCATATATTGTGTCTGAGCTGCAAGGCCAGATAAAGTCGGCTGCAGTTCATGTAACGTAAACGAAGAGACGATACCAAGTAATATCAAAACTAATATAATTGTTAGATCTAACCGAAATTTGTTAGAATTCATACACAAAACCTTTCTTTCGTTCCTTCCGCATCTCTAGCTGCTATAAAAGCGATTAGATTTTGCAAATGAGTGGAATATAATCTTGTTACAGTTTACAACAAAATTACGGATAAATTAAGTGAACACTATTAAAGTTTTTTAAACCTTTTAGGAAACGAGCGTTTATCCGTTGACAAATAACGGCACGTTGCATACTATTGATTTTTCGTGCAAGCGAGGAGGCTGGCTTATGGATCATTTAGAAAACCAAGAAGTCTTACTATATCAGAATAAAATAAGGGAAGCACTAGCCAACCAGCAGATTGATCAATTTCGTGCAGAATACCTAGAACTGCACCCATATGATCAAGCTGCCGTTTTCGAAGAGCAGCCAGAAGAGGTTCGTAAACAGATCTATTCCTATCTTTCCCCTGAAGAAGCAGCCGAGATAATGGAAAACGTTGATCAAGAAAATGCGGACGAATATTTCACCGAGATGTATTCCCGATATGCGGCCCAGGTACTGGCGGAGATGTCGGCCGATGATGCGGTTGATATATTGAAGGAAATGGACAAGAATAAGGTTGCTAGCTTCATTACAATAATGGAAAAAGAAGCTGCGGATGAAATTAAGCATCTTCTTCATTATGAGGATAAAACGGCGGGAAGTATTATGACGACGGAATTCGTCAGTGTCAGTGCCGCCGATACAGTAAGAGAAGCGATGCTGCATCTGCGTGCAGAAGCACCTGATGCTGAGACCATTTATTATACGTACGTCGTCGATATCGACAAAAAACTAGTCGGTGTTATTTCATTGCGTAACTTAATTATTGCAGAAAAAGATTGGCTTATATCGGAAGTGATGAGTGACCGGATTGTCAGTGTAGCTGTCGGAGATGACCAAGAACACGCTGCGCAAATGATGCGTGATTATGACTTCCTAGCACTGCCAGTTGTGGATTTTCAAAATCATATCCTTGGGATTATTACGGTCGATGATATTCTTGACGTTATGGAAGAGGAAGCGGATGAAGATTACAGCCGACTAGCCGGTGTAAGTGATACCGAAAAAGGTGAAGATAGTGCCTTTGTATCTGCACGAAAACGTCTTCCGTGGCTTGTTGCACTTCTTTTTCTTGGTATGATCACGGCTAGCTTGATCAGCCGCTTTGAATCAACGCTTAGCCAAGTTGCTATCCTTGCAAGCTTCATACCGCTCATTGGTGGTATGGGAGGTAATACAGGAACCCAAGCACTTGCAGTCGCAGTACGTGGTATGGCAACGGGTGATATCGCCAAGCGCGGTAAGATGCGTATGGTGCTGCGTGAAGGCCTGACAGGTATGATGACTGGATTAAGCTGCGGTATCGTGATTACCATAGTAGTTGCGATTTGGCAGAATAATGTCTATCTTGGCTTACTTGTAGGACTATCCATTTTTACTACATTGATTATTGCAACATTAGCAGGAGCCATTATTCCGCTTCTCATGCACAAAATGAATATAGATCCGGCTATAGCTTCGGGTCCCTTTATTACGACAATCAATGACATTATATCCATCTTGATTTATTTTGGGCTGGCAACAGCCTTTATGGGATTTATTACACAATAGAAGAAAAAAGGAGGGTCCAGCATGGAGCATGAATCCATTCTTTCCCTAGTAGTAGTTATTCTAGCAGCATTCCTCACACCGATTTTAATGAATCGTCTGAAGCTCCGTGCGCTCCCGGTCGTTGTTGCAGAGATTATCGTTGGTATTATTATCGGCCAAAGTGGTTTTGATTTAGTGAATCAGAGCACGTGGCTGGAAACTTTATCTACACTTGGTTTTATCTTTTTAATGTTTTTAAGCGGGTTGGAAATTGACTTTTCCATCTTTGCGAATAAGAAGAAAAGGAAGAAGGAAGGTCAGCCAACACAATCTCCGTTTATTATATCGGTTATTGTGTTTGCAGGTATTCTTATTTTATCTGTCGGGTTATCTTATGCCTTTGTTCTGGCAGGCTTTATCGATAATGTTTTCTTAATGACATTAATCATTTCAACGATTTCATTAGGTGTTGTCGTTCCAACATTGAAAGAAGCACAAATGATGAAGTCGACTTTTGGACAGACAATCTTGATGATCGCAGTCATTGCAGATTTGTCCACAATGATCCTGCTCGCTGTATTTGCCTCCATTTATGGACATGAAGGCGGCAGCATGTGGCTATTGCTCATTCTGTTTGGTGTTGGTATTCTGCTTTACTTTGTCGGGAAGATATTCCAAAAGCGATCCTTTGTTGAAACATTATCAAAGGGAACTGTCCAGATTGGGACAAGAGCTGTCTTTACATTAATTATCGTTCTTGTAGCCGTATCCGAATCCGTAGGTGCTGAAAACATTTTAGGTGCTTTCTTAGCTGGGACACTCGTTTCCTTGCTGTCGCCAAATCAGGAACTTGTCCATCAGCTGGACAGTTTTGGGTATGGCTTCTTGATTCCAATCTTCTTCGTAATGATCGGAGTAGAGATGGACTTACGCTCCTTGCTTACAGATCCACAAATATTAATGCTCATTCCGCTGCTTCTAGTTGCGCTGCTCGTGTCAAAAATCGTGCCAGTGCTATATTTACGACGATGGTATGATTGGCGCTCTGTCATTAGTGCAGGTACCATTCTGACGTCTACGTTATCGTTGGTTATTGCTGCCGCTGCAATCGGTGAGCGGATTGGCGTTATTGACAGCAAGATGGAAGGAGCACTCATCTTGGTAGCTGTTATCAGCTGTATTGTTACACCATGGTTCTTCAAGCGATTTTATGTGCGTTATGTGGAAACAGAGAAGAAGTATGATGTTGGATTTATTGGTGCGAATCAGCTGACGATGCCTTCTGTGCGCAATTTAGATGAGCGGTATTATCGGACGCATTTGTACCACACAAAACAAGACAAACTTGATGAGAGCCTGGCACAATCACGCTTTGACATCCGAGAACTGGAAGACTACGATCCTGTAAAACTGGAAGCTCTCGGGGTGTTCGATGTCGATATCCTGGTTGTTTCATCTGGGGATGAAGAGAGAAATAAAGAACTCGCGCTTCATGCCAAAGAACTTGGAGTCGAACGAGTTATTGCTCGTATTGAACAGCCAACGATAAGCGATGCATTGAAGGAAAAAGATGTAGAGGTATTTTCTGTGCTGCTGTCAACGAATGCATTATTTAAAGCGCTGATTGAGGCGCCTAGTGTTGTCAATATTATGACCAACCAGGATAATGCGCTTTATCAAGTTTCCGTGCAGAATCCTGCCTATGATGGCGTGTCTCTGCGGCAGTTTCCGTTTCATGGGGATTTGATTATTGTCCGTATCTTCCGTGGAAAGGATTCCATCGTTCCGCATGGCGATACCGTGCTCCGATTGGATGACATGCTTATCGTTACAGGTTCTGGTGAATATGTAGGCGATTTACGAGAGGTATTAGAATAAAGGCTGTCTGCGGACAGTCTTTTTTTTATGCAATTATCTGGGCACCGACTTGTAAGGAAATGCATACACTAGGTAGGAATCCTAATGTAGAGGAGGACAATGCATGTCTAAAGGGAAAGTACGACGCGAGCAGCCGCTGTTATTTATCTCCCAGCCAAAACTGGATTTGCCGAAAGCAGCCATGCAGCAAGCTTACCGAACAACGAAAGAAAAGAGGAAAGAAGAGGTAGCAGAAGAGATACCAGAAGAACTACTAAAGGAAATAACGGAAGAAGCTGTGCGTTTGGAAGAAGAAGAAAAGTCAGCGGAAATAGAAGTTCCAAAACAGAAAAAGAAGGGGAATTTCAAAGACCTGACGCTAATTGAGAGGATTGATTACTGCTTGAATCTTCCTTCTCAAATTCCGCGGATGAAATGTGAAATTGTAACCGAGGAAACTAGCATTATTGGAATTATTTTGGGGATAGATGAAGATGTTATTCAGGTGAAATCGGTACGCCGTCCATTTAAACGAGAAATTAAGTTAGCAGCCATCAAGGATATCAAGCTGCTTGGATTTTAAGAAAAAAGTTCAATCTTGAATTTCAAGATTGAACTTTTTCTCTTTAGATAGATGGTGTTGTTCCAGTATTTCCGTTGAAAGCAGAGATTGCTGGAAGCGTTGAAATATGGCAGAAGCAGTGCAAGTCGACAGTGAAGCAAACGCCAGTTGCAGTCAAGTTCGCAACCGCCTGGACATCAATTGTATCTGGTGTTAGGTTTAGATCTGCCGGATCACGCAGCAATTCCAATACCGCACATCCGTCCTCGTATACTGTCTTCACACGGAAGTAGAAGCTCGCAACAAGCGGTCCAAGTGCTCCTGGTACAGATCCTGGTACGACTCCAAGACCTCTAAATGGAGTGCCGTCCTGGTTGTAAAGAATAAATGGTACTGTATCAAAACCAGTGGATCCTCCCCAGTTGCCTAGAAGATCGTTGATGGATTGTTCCGCACTTGTTGCACAGCATTCTGTGTAGATATCCTTTTGTGCATTAGCGATTTCTTTTAGGATATCGATTACGCAGCCTGTGCCTTTTTCACATCCACAGCTCATGATGTTAACCCCTCTCAAAAAGATAAAGTAATGACGTATCGTCCTTAATAAGATATGGGATGCCCGGTGTTATGTGTGGGCGTTTGCCACGATTGCTAAATAAGTTATTAGGTAATGAAGGAATCGCTAAGTCCTTCTCTATAATAGGCATACTATGCACACCACCTTTTCGCTGCTAACATAGACTATTCCAGAATTGAGTTTGGGAAAAGGAGTGAAACGTATGTCGGAAGAGAAAAAAGTAATTCATGTAAAAAACTTAGTTATCAAAGCGGATAAAGTTATACTCGATACAGATGATGTGAAAGAAGAAGAGCGCGATCATCATAAAAAGCGTCAGCATGATCCCTTCTTTGGTCCGCATCGTAAAAGAGACGAAGAGAGAGAAAATCATCATGATGAGAAGAATGATCGTGAAGATAAGAAGGAAGACAACGAACATAAAGATACAGATAAAAGACGCCGGAATTTCTGGTTCTAAGTGAGAGAGCAGCCGTGGCTGCTTTTTTTATGTTAAACAAGGGAAAAACGGGGGAATAGAAGAATAGAAGTAAAGGAGGAGGAGATGCCCATGACTTGGGGAGTGCCAGTACCGGGATATCAGTATATGGATTACCAAAACAGAGTGATAGGAATACGGAGAAATCGCTATACAATTGAAAGTGTCAATCCGGTTACACCAGATCAAGCACGTGACACATTTGAGCAGCGGGTCCAGGACCGCCTGGTTTATCAAGCAACTTTGTCTAACGCTAATAATAAAAAAAACGCGAAAGAAACACCCTTTGACAGCGAGTCATTCAGCATGCTGACTGGCAAAGGACGTTATATTGACACACAATATTAGGTTATTAGTTGTAGGCTCTTGTCAATAAACCATCTGTAGATGTCCATTCCGCGTACGCCACATCTGCCACTTTCTCAAAGCCTTGTTTTTTAATTTCTTGGTGCAGCCATTCCAAGGTTTGTCCGCTGTTGATCACATTATCTTTAATAATTTCTCCATCTAGAATATAGGAGACAGGAAGCGGGTTAGCTTGTTCCGGAAGCTTTAAATCATTCCGGGTTGGTGTTTGGTAGGCGCTTTTCTTTAGGATACTCAAGGTGCCGTTTGCTTCAATAATGGCATAATCCACTTCTGCAATTGAAAATACATTATTTGTTCGAAGCTGATGCATCAGCTGGTTAAAGTCCATTTTATTGGCTTTCATATCTTCATAGCGTATTTCACCTTGGGAGATGATAACAGACGGCTTTCCTTCAAAAAATCCTCTTGTTCGCTTAAAGCGCTGGGTGATTTTTTCAATGACAATCATCAACAAACCCCAAGTGATAATGGCAACGGCTATATGCGTTAATCCTGCTTCGGGATCGAATATAGCATTCCCGAACAATTCTCCTGCAGCAATAGCGGCGATAAAATCGAAAGCTGTAATCTGGTTCATTTGTGTTTTTCCAAGTACTTTCGTTAAAAGAAACAGACCAATGAATCCGAAAATAACTTCTACTATTATCTCTGCGTAGGTACCCACGTTTCTTCACATCCCTTCAAAGAAAGTTTTCCCAAAGGACACAAGCGTATACAAAAAAGAGACTCCCGATATGGAAGTCTCACAATTGTTTCGTCATCGTTTTATGCGGGATTCCCGCGTCCATGAATTCGTCAGAAACGACAGTGTAGCCAAGTCGTTCATAAAAGGGGATGGCTCTTGTTTGGGCGTTTAGCTTTGCTTTTTTCATGCCGCGTTTTTTCGCTTCTTCTTCCATTGCCCAGACAAGGTCATTACCGTAATGCTTGCCCCGAAAATCCTTGAGAATACAGATGCGTTCCAATTTAGCATAATCATCGACATAGCGCATTCGGGCAGCTGCCCCCGGCACATCTTCTTCATAACCGACGAAATGAATGCTATCGTTTTCTAATTCATCAATCTCGAGTTCGGCGGGTACTTGCTGCTCTTCTACGAAGACGAGCGTTCTTACTTGGAAGGCATCTTGCTGTTGTAAACTATTTTCTGCTACTGTTATCTTCATTATTTATTCCTCACCTAATGTAAATGATTCTTTTACCGTCCACTTGCTATCCGTTTGCTGTTCTAATAGATGGAACTGGGTCACTTCTTCATGGAATTGGAAGGTTTTCAGCTTAAGCGTTCCGTGTAAGTCGGCGTACTCTCCGTTAGAAAGTTCTTGAGCGATGGTAATATGCGGAACAAAATTATATTTTTTTTCTCCATCGAAGAAGCCATGATACAAACGCTCATGTAAGTTCGTCAGCTCTTCTGTTGGAGACACTTTAAAGTAAAGTGTATTGTGAGCTGGAGCGAATGTGCTCACCTTCTCGATTGTATAGGAGAAGGGGGCTGTTTCACGTGCAATTCGCTTTAGTTCACTAACAGCATCAATCAAATCATTCTCGTTTAGCGCAAAGGGCTGCCTCACCTTTACATGAGGTTTAATAAGTGCATAAGCTGCATCAAATCTTTTTCGGTACGAATTGGCTTCTTGCTGCACTTGCTCGGATGGGAATATTGCTACCGTGTAGTTCATCTTACATACCTCCAAATAAGAATGAATAATTTGCGTATCATTTGCTTCTGTCTCTTATTATACCAAAGTTCCGGCGTGCTGTATGCGATGTTCGATTCAGCCGAAGACATCAAGCAGCACTTGTTTCATATCACGCTGCCAATACTTCCATGTATGTTCAGCATCCTCTAGTTCCCGATACGTATAATCGACAGCTTTGGACTGAAAATATGCTTGCAAACTGCGATTTGGTTCTACAAAGTCCATTTCTTTCTTAAAAGAAGTCGGAACTGCAGTCTCTTTCGTTCCAATTGTATGATAAATAGAAAGACTATCTAGCTGTTTGGCATCTTTTACTTCCTGCATAACTGTTTCATCGACGAGAGGGGACTGCATCACCACGCTGCCAAAGGTATGAGGAAACCGTACAGCAGCAAGAAGCGCAAATGTGCCGGCCAAGGAATCACCCATTAGGGTTCTTGTTGCACCCATATGTAATGTCGGCAGATCATCCTCAAGCAGCGGCAGCACCTCGTGCAGCAGGAACTGCAGATATGCCTCATGTTTCTTGCCAGTCGGATAGTACTTATCTATCCGGTCGTAGCGGTCACGATAATGAATGCCAGCGAATACAGTGTTTTGGATTTTTTCTTCGCTATGAAGCTGATCACTTAATGTTGCAATTCGGCCCATTTGAAAGTAATCATTGCCATCCTGCATAATGCATAGCTGATGCTTATACAAGGGAGAAAATGTTTCGGGTTTGTACCAGCGTACTTCCAAGCTTTCGTCCAAAAATATACTGTCTAGGACGACGCTTTCCATTTTTCCGTTACGTTTCATCTGTTAAACCTCGCTTTGTGAAGGGTTATGCTGTCATTTTACCATGAATGATAACAAGACGAATGAAAAAAGCAAATGGCAGGCGCCATTTGCTTAAGTTGAGACTGCTGAAGTAAGTCGTTGCAGCAAGCCATATCGCGGGGAGAAAATCCATGTGAATAGGAATAAGATGCCGCCTGCGGTACTCATGGCCCCAGAGATGGAAACATCGAGCCACGCAGCGCCATAATAGCCAAACACGGCACTGGCAATCCCGAATATACAGCTGTAGAGCAGCATGAGCGACAATCGATCCGTGAGCAGGTAGGCACATACACCGGGCACGACAAGCATACTGACGACCAGAATAGCGCCAACTGCATCAAATGAACCGACAGCTGTGATGCTGACAAGCCCCATGAGCAGGTAATGGATCAACGTAACGGGAAGGCCGAGTGTCAAAGCAAGCGCTGCATCGAACGACGTTATTTTTAGTTCCTTATAAAATAGCAGGATAACCACTAAGGTAAATGCAGTAATTGCGAGTAGCATGCTAGTTGCTTTCGGAATTTCGAAACCGAAAAGCGTGTGTGTATTTAACGGAAGAAAGGCGATTTCTCCCATGAGTGCATGCTCCACATCCAAGTGAACATCTTTTGCGAATAACGAGAGTAAGATAACACCGATGGCAAAGAAGGTCGTAAAAACAATACCGATACTCGCGTCTTCCTGCACACCTGCCTGATGAAGCGATTGTATGGCGAACGTGGTAACGAAACCGATAACGGCTGCGCCAATCAGCATATACATGCCATCCAAACTGTTTGCTATAAGAAAGGTGAGAACAATACCAAGCAGTACACTATGGCTGATGGCATCAGCTAGCATCGTCATCCGCCTGATAATCAAGAAGCACCCCACAGTACCGCAGCTTATCCCGACCAAGCAAGCTGTAAGCAGAATCCAGCCTTCGTAGGTCATACACTTTCCTCCTTTACACGTTCTGTGTGGATGCGATGGGCAGTCAGTTTTTGGACAAGGCTTCTTTTGCGGCCAAAGATAAACGAGACGGCAAAGAAAGAGGCAGCCGTCACAACAATGAGCGGGCCAGTTGCTAAACCAGTTCGAATGGTGCTAATCAACGCACCGGCCACGCCAGAAGCTGCTCCGATAGCGCCGGAGATAACGACCATCCAGCCAAGTCGATCTGTCCAGAAGCGCGCACTAATAGCAGGGATAATGAGCAGGGCTGCCATCAAAATAACCCCAACAGCTTGGATGCCGATAACGACAGTCATCACGAGCAGTGTAGAGAAAAGAGTCTCCAGTAAACCGATAGGTAACCCGCTGTTCCTAGCGAAATCAGTATCAAAAATAAGTAATTTCCATTCTTTAAATAGAAGGCAGGAGATGAAAATCAGTCCTGCAGCAACACCTGCCATTGTATAGACGTCATGACGTGTCATTGCTGCTGCCTGCCCAAAGATAAAGTGATCCAAGCCGCTTTTATTGCCTTCTGCTTGCTGTGTAATTCGTGAAAGAAGGACAATGCCAGTGCCGAAAAAAACACTCAATACCATACAAATGGCGGCATCTTTCTTGATTCTAGTTGTAGCCGTTATCAGCTGGATCAGGTAAGTCGCCAGCAGACCCGTAGCTGTGGCACCTAATAGAAGCACGAGCAGCTGTTTTTCACCTGTCAGTAAATAAGCAATGCAGATACCTGGGAGTGCGGCATGCGCTACCGCGTCTCCAATTAAACTTTGTTTCTTTAATAAAGCAAAGCAGCCAAGGACACCGCTGGCGATGCCGAGCAGCATCGTACTCAACACGACCCACTGGGTATTCGGCTGATACAGCAGGCTATCGACTAAATCCTGTATCATCTTGTCACCCGCTTATCCGGTCATCAGGTGCTGTGAAGAAAGCCAGCGCACCGCCGTATGTTTTTTGCAATAAATCCTTTGTGAAAACGAGTTCAGTCGGACCGTTGGCGATGACCGTTCTATTTAGGAGGAGCGTATGGTCAAAATACTCCGGTACCGTTTGTAAATCGTGATGTACAACAATGACTGTTTTACCTTTTTGCTGTAGTTCCCGCAGCAAATCGATGATTGCGTTTTCCGTTTTTGCGTCCACTCCGACAAATGGTTCATCCATCAAGTAAACATCTGCATCCTGTACGAGTGCTCGCGCCAGGAATACCCGCTGCTGTTGTCCGCCGGAAAGCTGACGGATTTGTCTATTTGCATATGCCTCCATACCAAGCTTTTGCAAAGCTTCTTTCGCTAGTGTGACATCTTGTTTGGAAGGTCGCTTGAACCAGCCGATATGTGCGTAGCGACCCATCAAAATGACATCCAAACTATTTGTCGGAAAGTCCCAGTCCACTGATCCGCGCTGCGGTACATAGCCTACATTGCGGTTTTTTGGGCTGTAAGGTTTGCCGAGTACAGAAATGTGGCCTGAAGAGCGTTTCAGCATACCAAGAATTGCTTTCATTAAGGTTGATTTACCCGCACCGTTCGGTCCAACAATGGCAGTTAGGCTGCCTTTAGGAATTGTCAAATTTACATGTTCCAAAACAGCTTTTTTATCGTATGCCACCTGCAAATCTTTCACTTCTAACGCATGCATTTGTCATCCTCCTATTTCAATGCTTCTGCAATCGTATCGACATTGTGGCGATACATACCGATATACGTACCCTCTTCAGTACCTGCTTCACCCATTGCATCAGAGTATAGTTCCCCGCCGATTTCCACGTCATGACCAGCTTCCTTTGCACCATCCATAACGGCATTGATTGATTTCTCGGAAATACTAGACTCAACAAACACAGCACCAATATTTCGTTCCGTCAATGTGTCTACTAATTTTTGAATATCAGCCAAACCATACTCAGAGTCAGTAGAAAGTCCTTGCAGTCCCATTACTTCCATATCGTACGCTTCACCAAAGTAGTTAAAAGCATCGTGTGCAGTCACGAGAACGCGTTGTTCTTCAGGGATAGACGCCATCTGCTCATTCGCATAACGCTGTAACTCATCCAGCTTCTCAAGATAATCCGCTTCATTCGCTTCATAGTCTGCTGTGTTAGCAGGATCTTCTTTTACAAACGAATCGGTAATATTGCTAATTGCATCTTTCCAGATAGCAATATCAAACCAGATATGCGGATCCGATAAATTGGCATCTGTTTCATCTGATAACAGAAGAGAGGGGTCTATGCTGTCACCAATCGCAACTGTCGGCGTTTTATCTTGCATACTTTCGAAAACTTCCAGCATTTGTCCTTCCAAATGCAGACCGTTATAAAGAATGACATCCGCATCTTGAAGTTTTTTCATGTCACGCTGCGTTGCTTTGTACAGATGCGGATCAATTCCTGGCCCCATCAAACTTTTAACTTCTACATGGTCACCGCCGATCTGTTCAGCAGCATCGGCAATTTGCGCAATCGTCGTTGTTACCTGCAATTTCTCTCCATCAGATCCGGAGTCAGAACCAGAGTCAGAAGCACCACAACCAGCAAGTAAGAAAATGATCAACAAAGGGGCAGCAAAAGAAAGCAGCTTTTTCACGTAAAACACTCCTCTTTTCGTACGGATTATTAGACAGTCACACATGTGTTTCCTTAGTGCAAAATTATAGTATGCGGACAGGAAAGTCAAGTGCATATTCCCAAAAAATAAAGCTTAAAGAAAATAAGTTTACTTTAGGCAAAACTCGACATACACAATAAAGAAAATTATGGTAATATAAAAGTTTGGAGGGATGGAAATGAATGCAATCACAGGAATTTTAAACGTTTTAAAACTTGCCGAAAAACTCAAATTTGAAATGCGTCACAGCTGGCTGTCAAACGGACGCCAAGAAAGCGTGGCAGAGCATACATGGCGAGTAGGACTGATGGCTGTTTTGCTGGAGCCATATATAGAAGAACGGATGGATATGGCAAAACTGCTAAAAATGATCATGATTCATGACTTAGTGGAAGCAGAAGCAAGAGATGTACCAGCTTTTGATACACTGTATGATGAAGACAGGAAAGAACAAAAACGTTTGGCAGAACATGCAGCAATGGAAAACATCGAAGCTATGCTGGAGGAAGCGCAAGGCAGCGATTTACGGGAACTTTGGATGGAATTTGAAGCGAAAGAAACATTCGAGGCGAAGGTAGCTAATGCATTGGACAAGCTGGAGGCGCAGCTGCAGCATAATGAAGCCGACGTGGAAACATGGCTGGAAGTTGAGAAGGAAATGGTCTATCTGTTAGCACCGCACACAGCGTTTCACCCGGTATTGGAGGAATTGCGGAAAGCGATTGTGACAGATGCAGAGGTGAAATTGCGTGTCCGGTAAGATGATCAGCGGTATCAGTCACATCACTTTTGTTGTGAAAGATTTGAATCGGACAGATAAGGTCTTCCGTGAAATACTGGACGCCAAAGAGGTGTATGATAGCGGGGAAGAACATCATTCCTTGTATCGAGAAAGGTTTTACGTAGTAGGCGGTCAATGGATTGCAGTTATGGAAACAGAAGAGATCGTAAACCGAACGTATCATCATGTAGCATTTCAGATTAATCAATCAAGTCTGGCAGAATACAAAAAGAGAATCGAGGAGGCAGGACTGGAAGTGAAACCTTCTCGAAGTCGTATAGGTGGGGAAGGAGAATCCATCTATTTTTATGATTACGACAATAATCTATTCGAACTGCACACGGGTACGCTGCAAGAGCGGTTGGAAGCATACAAAAACGGATGAAGCAAAGTGGCTTCATCCTTGTTCCTGTGCCTCTAAATAAGGCAAAATAACAGCATGGAATGTATCTGGGTTTGTAACAATCCGGTTCAAGTAATAAGGATAATCGTTTGGTGTGATGGACTGCGGTGCAAGAATATCTGCTTGATTGAAGCAGGCTTCTTTAACAGCTCGTGCGACCGCATCATTGGTATTGCCGTATGGATAAGCAAACGTGGTTGGTGTTACGTTCAACTGGTCCTTGATGGTGGTTATACTTTTATCTAAGTCTTTTCGAAAAGCCTTCAAATCTTTGTCATGTAAAAACAGCGGTTTATCGTCTTCAAGTCGATGCATATCGTATGTATGCGAACCTATTGTAGCCAGTCCGCTATCCACCATTTCCTGCAGCTGCGGCCAAGTTGCCATTTGCAAGTTCTGGAAGTCATTGTCGCCCACATGTCCGGCAATAACATATAGCGTAAATGGTACGTTCTCTTGCTCCAGTATCGGAAAAGCATTTTCATACACAGTGCGATCAATATCATCAAAGCTGATCCACACACAGCGTTCAGGAAATTCCCCGTCACGCTGATAATTGCGCAGTTCTTCTGGTGTAACAAATGTGGCATCCAACGCCTTCAGCTTCTGCAGCTGTTCTTCAAAATCATCTGTATAAACACTATAGCGTGTTAATTCATCAGATCGTGTGACAAGAGAGACTGTCTTATTAAAGATAGTCGGCCGCCGCACTCGGTGGTATTTCAATCCAAGACAGCCACCCTTGTTTAAAGCATGATTAATGGTCGTCTCTTCTGCCTCGTTAGCTTCATATAAGTGGATGGCACGAAAGGTGATTAATCCGACAACACATACAGAGGCAAGGATTAGCAAGACTTTTTTCATTTTTCCAGATCCCGCACCGGATTTTTATGGAACTCAATGTAGTTACTTGCCTGCAGTTTCTTAATCGTTTCCAGCGGCATGAGCTCCAGCTTCTCCAAATCATCTACCGTGACGGGCATTGGCTGTTTGCGTCGGGACTTACTGCCAAAGCGTTTCTTGTTATACGTCCGCCAGAAAAGAAAATAGAGAAGAAAAACTAAGAAAATACATATGCCAATCAGCATAAAGGTTCGCACCTCTGCATTTGAAGTCTTAAATACAATTTTTAATACGCCGCTATATCTGTCATTTGTATTAAATAAGGCAGAAGCAAAGAACCACACTACAAACACACTGTAAATCCATATTAATAAAGTGAAAATCAGGCTGATGATAAAACGCGGCAGCGGCTGTTTTTCGAGAATAATTACTTCTTCCTCCCGATCCCGCGGTCTGGGCTTTTCCAAGTCGCATAGCCTCTTTTATAGCGTGATGCAATAGCACGAGGAAGCGCGCTGATGACAACGCCAGTATTGACAATCCAATAGATAGCTGGATACCAAGAGGCCCATAAATAGAACCTTCTTACTTTGTCATACTTTGAATCTATCTGTAAGGAAATAAACAGCTGAATCAAACTCATAAATAAGTGCAAAAGAAGTAAACGTCAGCCAAATGAGCATTTCTTGGAAAGTATCCGCAGTAATCAGAAGTGATACGGTAACGAACAGCCAAGCAAACGCCCAAAAGGTGCTGATCCATTGCTCTAAATACACAATCCATATACGGCGCTGGTTCCAGCGGAAAAGCACACGCCAGTGGCGGAGCATGACTTCCTGGCCGCCTTGTGCCCAACGGACACGCTGCTTCCAGATGCCGCTTATGCTCTCTGGCACGAGCATCCAGCAAAGCGCCCGCGGCTCATAACGAATATCCCAGAAGCGCTGCTGCAATTTCCAGCTTACCGCGATATCCTCTGTAATCATATCCCGATCCCATAACCCAACATCGAGTAAAGCGCGTTTCCGAAATGCCACGACAACTCCAGAAACGGTCATTACTTTACCAAGGATTCGCTGTGTCCGTTTGATAGCTCCGATGATGGAAGAGTACTCCACCAACTGCATCCGACTAAGCAACGTATTACGGTTCCGAATGCGTGGATTACCCGTTACAGCACCTAAGCGTTCTCCTTTATGCAGGAAATGATGAATCAAGTAGTAGGGGGCATCGTTATCAAGAATGGCATCCGAATCCAAGCAAAGCAGGTATTCACCGCGAGCAGCATGCGCACCAAGATGCAGTGCATTCGCTTTACCGCGATTTTCATATGACTGAATCACGCGAATGCTAGGATGTTCTTGGCTGAGCCTTTTCAGTATGGCGGCTGTATTATCTTTGCTGCCATCATTTATTAAAATTATTTCTTTCCGCGGATAATCTAAGCCAAGCAAATTATCCAATGTTTCTTCTATGGTAGCTTGTTCGTTATAACACGGGACCAAAAAACTAATTAGCGGCCAATCGACCTTTTCAAAATCAATTTTTTGATCTTTGTCTCGAAACCAAATGTAAACAAGTGTACCGGCAATCCAAAACAGAGACATAACAAATGGGTACCAAAAGACAAAACTAGCGATACCGTTCAGCCCTGGTACAAAAAGGTTATTGAACAAATTCGTGCCCACCTTCATTATTTCGCAACTGCGTTATCAAATTATAATAGAATGAAAGACAAAAAGCACGAAGTATTTTGTTGATTTTTGTAAAAATAAGTAAAATATCTAGGCTTTTTTAATTGAGTGTGATTGCTCTAGTAGGCAAATTAGATAACAAGGCTCGTAACGCTATAGCAAGACAAAACTTTTCTTAGACTACAAGCCATTTTATATGCTATTTCAGAATTAAAGGGAATACAGTCCTGTAGTAAAAACATCCTTTTAATATGTTAATTTATAGAACTTATACCTTATTTATCTATAAGTTAGAGGGAAATATGTAGAGTAGTAATCAAATGATGAAGCTAGTTTAAATGTTGTAAATCCTTTTTCTACGTCTCTTTTCGTGCTGCTTTCCAGCTGGACATATTGGCAGCACACAAGTCTTTGAAGTGGAGTGTAATTTATACTATAACTTTCTTCACTTCAGAAAAGGCTCCTTTTTTTTGCTACTTATTACTGGTATTGTAAATATTTTGAACGTGTTACCATGTGATTAGTTTTGATTGGAGGATGAACAAATGAATAAAAAATGGATGCTTCTTCTTGGAGCACTGCTTGCAGTATTTGTAATTGGAGGCTGTGGGTCTGATAGTAAGGAAGCCAGCGCAGACGAAGAGGAAAGTTCCGCTGAAGAAACAACAGCGAGTGAAAACAATGAAGATAAAACAAATGAAGAAACAACAGCTGATTCTAAAGCTGCAACTTTCCCTGAACTAATTGATTATATGAAAACGACAACTGATGCGGAAGAAACCAAAGTCTTTTATGAACATACGGAACCTCAAACACACGAAATGGAAGGCGTAGCTGTCTCTCTTGATGCTTATTCACTTGTGGGAATCAAGGATTTCCATACAGATTTCAGTATTCCGTTCGATGACGAGACAAGTGGTGCTGTCATTCTTGCCAAATACACGGTGGAGAATGATTCGGACAAAGAAGTATTTTACATGCCTAGATTTGACTTAACGTACTCGAGCGGACTTGTCTACAATAATGATTACAAAGAACTTCTTCCGGAAGACCAACAGTTGTTTGAAAAATTACCTCCAGATACTAAATATTCGCTTAAAGCTGGTGAATCTATAACGGGATTTGTGGCGTATCCATTTGGAACAGCTGAGTTGGAAACAGTAATGGGTGAAGGTTCTGCGTTAATTGAAGTTCCGGCTGCACAAGCAAAAGCAGCTGATTTTGGAAATCCAATCGGAAAAGAAGGTAAGTTTACGATTAACTTTGATGAAGCAGGAGCAAAAGAAACGGAAAGTAACAAGGAATTTTATCAAGATGCAGTGTCTATAGAAAACATGGGCGACAAGAAAATGATTGAACAAAAAGAAGGTATTGGAGAAAGCAAAGAGCTTGGTGATGCAACCATCACGTTAGACGGTTACCAATTCACTGAATTTAAACCGAATGAAATAGAAGCGCCTCGATTCGAGAATTTTAAAAATGGAATTGCGCTGCTAACGGTAAAATTCAATGTAGATAACAAAGGTTCTGCAAACATTGCATTGGATAATTTACGATCCAACCTGTACGTAAATGATGGCGCTCAATATCAAATGAACGAAGGAATGCTGTCTCCTCATGATTACGGCGAGATTGCTTCAGCAGGAGGAACTGGCGAACTGTTCCAGGTATACGTGCTTGATAAAGAGCAATACGATAAGATTTGGAAAGACAAAGCATTCAATATCGAGCTTGGACCGTTGTATGACGATAATGCGAAAGATGTTTCAAAAGGGAAGAAAGCTGAATTTAAGCTTAAGTAAACCGAGAAACAAGAAACCGATCGGCAGCTGCTGATCGGTTTTGTTTTTGATGAAGTATGTAAGATTAATAAGGTTTAGAAATACCAATTACGTCGTTTTCAGGTGTTATATTGGATTCTTGTTGCTGCAAGTTCCTGTATTGATTGGTGGCGTATGCAAATGTTCCATTATCCTTAATCACGACAACGAGTTCTATATCATCTCTTAACGACATATCTACTGGATCGTGGAATCGCATACCAAGCTTTTCCTTCATATATGTTTCATCCTTGTAGGGAGGGAAGATAATAATTTCTTTCCATTCATAATCAATATGATCTCCAAAATCAAAAGTGTCAGAACTCGCTGTTTGCAGCTGTTCATTAAGACTTGCATCTAATGTTTTATCGTGACTTACATACATTCGAGGCATAATAATCAAGATCACGATGAGAATAAGTACTGCAATTAATGATATGACCAGCAGCATTTTCGTCTTTTTAGCTATAATAATCTGCTCCACTCTGGTTATAAAGTACAAAAGTATTATAATACATTTTGTTTGTTATTTATCATAATTTTAACAATAAAGGAAAACCGAGGATATGAAAAGGCAGAAGCAATTTTATGGAGATTGCTTCTGCCTTTATTTCAAATGAATATTAAGTTTCGGTACTTACTGTTTCTGATTGAGCTTGCTTCCTACTTGTATTGTTACCTTTTTTTAAGAAGAAAGACAAAACCAAGCCGATTGCTGACAGTATGACAGCCGCAAGGAACGCTGCATCCATGCCTGTTACCTGTGCTTTTGCAGGGTTTGTGAAATCACCATATTTAATCGTATTCGTCATGATGGTGATTAAAATGGCTGTACCAATTGAACCGCCAACTTGACGGAAGGTATTGTTCATTGCCGTCGCATGCGGAATCAAATGATTCGGCAAGGCGTTAATCCCCGCAGTGGTTAGCGGCATCATAACAAGTGCTGTACCAGCCATCCGTAATGCATAAATAATTACGATAAAGGTAATCGACGTATCCAGCTCTAGGAAAGCAAACGGAACAGTTGTCGCTGTCATCAGTAAGAAGCCTACAATAGCCAGCGGTTTAGCACCAATTCGGTCAAAGATAGCTCCGACAAATGGCGATAGAACACCCATTACAACAGCTCCGGGCAATAACATTAGACCAGAATGGAAAGCGCTAATATCTCGTAAATTCTGCGTGTACAGCGGTAAAATTGTCTCTGTACCAATCATTAAACCAAAAACAAGCATCCCCATGATGGTAGTAATCGAAAATGTGAAATTCTTAAATACTCTAAACTCCAACAATGGTCTTTCCAACTGCAGCTGGCGAAGAATGAATAAGAGAAGCGACAGCGCCCCTACTCCGAGGGTGCCCATAACCTCCAAATTGACCCAGCCGCTTGTACCGGCAGAACTAAATCCGTATAAAATACCACCAAAACCGATGGAAGAGTAAACAACGGAAAGCACATCAATTTTCGATTCCCGAAGTGTTGTTACATTTTTCATGATGAAAATAGCCAAAATCAAATCAATAACCGCAATCGGCAGTACAATATAGAACAAATAGTGCCAAGAGAAGCTATCTACAATCCAACCGCTAAGTGTCGGCCCAATTGCCGGTGCAAACGCAATCACAAGTCCGAACATACCCATTGCCGTCCCGCGTTTTTCAGGAGGGAAGATGGTAAGGAAGACTGTCTGCATAAGCGGCATCATGATGCCAGCACCAATTGCCTGGATGATACGAGCTAACAGCAGAATACTGAAAGCCGGTGCCACTGCTGCAACAAGTGTCCCGATACTGAAGGTTGTCATGGCAAACAAGAATAACCTTCTGGTCGAATACTTTTCAATTAAGAAGGCCGTGATAGGAATCAAGATCCCGTTCGTCAGCATAAAGGCGGTTGTCAGCCATTGCCCTTCATCCGCGGTAATATCAAAGTCACTCATAATATGAGGAAGCGCTGTAACCAATAACGTTTGGTTCAGTATCGTCACGAAAGCTCCGATTATAAAGATCGTCACTGTCGCTTTTCTGTTTATTTGCATATTCTGTTCCGCCATGTGTATTCCTCCTTCACATGAGTAACCGAATGGATCGGATACTTTCTTTTAGTAATGATTGTTGATCTAAGTACGTCAGCAAAGCTTCCACAAGATAGGCGGCTGGTTTATCTTTTGCTAATTCGTTTTCTAAATGGTCTGCCGCCTCTGTCAAAGTTTCATCTTGCAGCGTATTCGTCGTAACATCCTGGATTTGCAAAAATATTGTATGCATTAACTCAGCTTTACCAGGTGATTCGGGCAAGTCTGCATGGTAATGCAATTGGATATGTTGCTCATCCAAAAGCGGAGCCCGCCGCAGCTTATCTGTTACAATCGCATCCATCACCAGCTTCAGCTCATGCGCTACTTCAGCTGGGTCACGGATAATCACGCCATCCGCCATCATCTTTAAGTAAGGGTTAAGCAAACCGAGCAGATGCAGCGTCATATCCCACTTAAGTGGTTCCACCTTTTCTCCATAGAGATTGAGAAGCATTTCTTGATGCCATCGCATAAGTATAGCCCGCACATTGTTCATATGTCGCTGCAGTTCAGATGACTCCTTAAAAGGAGGGGAGAACATCAACATCTGAATCAAATGCTTGTTTTCTTTAAAAGATTCGATCTCCAACACAATCTTACGCTCAAATCGCGCTTCATCAGATAAACTTTTATCAACCTCAATTAAAGCAGCCATATTTGTCAGCTGCTGATGATTATATTGAAGTAGCTCATCCAATAGCGACTCCTTGGAATCAAACAGCTTATAAATAGAAGCTTTTGATATTTTACAAGCCTCCGCAATCGACTGCATTGACACCTGCTGGAAACCAAATTCCGCAAACTTCTGTTTCGCAGCCAATATGATTTCTGTCTTCCGATCCATCCACATTCCCTCACTTCAAAAACTTATGAGTTTTATAAAAACCATAAAGTTACTATTGGAACTATACGCCCCTATAATTCGGAAGTCAACGCATATGGTATAGGGTACCCGAAATCGCTTTTCCTAAAAGCGTTGACAAGCCCCAACATCTAGAATAAAATAATACAAGACGTCACATTACATAATGATTCCGTAGCTCAGCTGGGAGAGCACTACCTTGACAGGGTAGGGGTCGTTGGTTCGAGTCCAATCGGAATCACTAACTATAAAAAGCTTGAAACCCTTATGTACTAAAGATGTACTAAAGGGTTTCAAGCTTTTTTTGTTTTTCTGGTACAGAGTGATCCAAGGTCGGTGGAGGGGCAAATGCTTACATAAGTATATTAATTGGTGAACGATGAAATATAACGGACCACAATACGAAGTAATTAGAGTGCAACGGAGTCCAGTTGTTTTATTCTTGAAGGGAAATAAACATGAAAGACAGAAGATAATATTAAGTAGCAGTGTCTAAGGCAATCCGTGCTTAGTGACCTAATTATAAAGTATAGTCTTATTGAACTAACGCACCCATTACTTGAAGTGTAACTATTCGCAGAATTGTATCAATCATCTCCAACACTATTTAAAAGGTTAATAAGTCCATTCTCAATGATGAACAATTCACTTTTATAGATAGTGTCTAAGAACAAATCTTTTAATTTATCGGCTGAAATCAATAATCTTTCAACAGTAACTTCATTAGGATGAGTATCAAGAAATGCTTCTATAAAACTAGGACGTAACGTTTCATACGCTTTGAATTGGTGGACCTTTTTACCTTCATTATGTGCCTCTATTTCAAGCACATAATCGCGCATCATCTCTAACATTTTCAATGCATAAATTAAGTTGTTCCGTTTTAGTTCTATATTAAATCTCCTCATACTAAATACAAATTCAAAGGGAATATCCTCATTCACATCATATTTTACAAATTGGGAGGCGAAACGCTCTTGTTCCATATTCATTTCCTCTGATACTCTTCCTGTTTTATCTACAATAACTTTCCATAAAGGAGACCTTACGCTCAAATAAGATGTGGGTAACGTGGAAACGTTAAACTCTAGGCCATTTTCCAAAATGGCGATTATGATATAAACATTTTCTCTATGTCTTTTGTCCTTTATATAGACAGCGCCAAGCTGAGCTAAGCATTGATGGACATAATCCTTTATATGTTCAACATTGGTTGTATCAGTAGTTGAAACCATTAAATCGATATCGGAATAGTCGTCGTTGTAGCCAATTACTCCAGAACCTATCCTAACGATACCCTCAACCAAATCAGAAGATGTCAAATTAGTAATGGTATCGTTATAAAATTTATCCCGAACTTGCGGACTATACATATATTCCCCCCCTAATAATTACTTTGCTTATTAACCTTTTTTGCTCTAATGGTTTGATCAAGCAGTAATATTTATACTTTAAACTTAGATAACCTAAGTCTATCATAGGTTTCCGCACTTGGAATTGAATTTCCTTTTTTATCTTTAGAGTATTGGTAGGAACTCTCTCTAAATACATAAATCGAAGGTGCATTCCTATCCGTATTATATTTATCTATTGAGGATAATAGAAAGTCTCTTTCCTCTTTAGCTACTTCAGAAAGGATAAACGTGACGACACCATCTTGGGATATACTTATAGTAGAGGGTTATTTTTGATTAATAGCGTTTCAGAAATAATAGGTGATTTTGCATCAGTAATTTATTTAGCCTTATGGTGGAAATCTATATGGGGTTATTCAATAGATTTATCGTGCAATTTGTAGTATTGAAGGGGAAGACTATGGCTTGAATGACGTATCCAAATCCATAGATGATGGAATACAGCAGATGGGATACTTCTTGGGATGTTCCTAATGGGGTCAATTACGATTTTAGCTGCCGGATTATTGACGTTTATAATTTTTTTCCTATCTAGGTTTCCTTTTAAATCAAAGGAGGAGAAGAAGTCTTTTTGGAAGACACAGGGGTTTGTTATGTTAGGCTTTGTAATTGTTGCTGCTTTGCTATTTGGTATTCCATATGCCATCCTTGCGTAAAAAAGGAGCTGCATTTTTCCAAACAAAAAGCCCCCGAAGAGATTTGATTCATCCGTTAGTTTCAATGAACCTAAGCGAATGTATAATCATACGATTGAATGGTAAGAACAGATCCAACATACTTTAATCTGAACAGTGGGTCAGAAGAAAGTTAAAGTTTACGCCAGTAAGAATGGAGCCCTATCGGAGTCACTAAATAAACCCTAGATCAGAAACAGATCTAGGGTTTTTCTTTGTTCACTTTTTTCCAGTGTTATTCAAGTTGTTTGAATGGAGTCACTTAAGTAGAACTGCCTCTTTGAGGTAATTAACGTTTTTTTGAGATATTCCATACAGTTCAAAAGAGAAAGGTATACTGTATGTTGTGCGTGTATTGTTACAGCTAGCATGTTTCATCTTCCTGTATCCCTGTCAGCTGCTATGTCATGTAGTTTAGCTAATGATATGTACAAATAACTTATTTTACGGGTTCGTTATCTACATTTAAAATGTGACTTTTATTAAAGGCTGTGATTGCCATAGTAACGAATACTATTGAGGAAACTATGAAAAATTCAAATTTGACAAGCAGGGCCAAAATTATACTTAAAACGCCAATGAAATATAAAGTTTTTGTCACGGGATTCACACTTATTGTAACTGATGAATCATCCTTAACTTCAATCTTATTACTGTATCCACCGCCTTGAACGGTAGTTCTTATATTGACGAAATTGCTGTCCGGCTCAAACTCATAAGTTTCGCCATTTCTAAGTTTAGTTAGCGATTGATCACCTGCATACAATTTAATGCGCGTTAAACCACCATAAAAATTCTTTTGCCGAGTAACTTTAATTGTCATGTAGAAAACCACCTTTATAAAAATACCTTAAAAATATATCATAATTTACCAATAATTGCTATACGAGTTTATCACTGCTTTAGTTCGCAAAGGTGAGGGAAGAAAGCAGATATTAAGACAAACCTACATGAGGAATATACAGGTTTCCTTGAGAGATGCTTCACACATAGAAATCTAGAAACCTAAGATTAAAAACTGTATCGTATAAATTCTTTAGTAAGCAAACATTCGAATCAAACGGGCAACCTATCTGTATGAAAGGTGAAAAAATCGACTTTTTAGGCAATGTTTTTTTAATTTCCCACTCAAAAATTCAGAAATTGGATGTAACGCTCTGGATGTAGTGAATGGCTATGGCTTGCTTGAATTAATTTGATCTACAGCAATTTGCCTGATTGTTCATTGTATGTCACCTATACCTAAAGAAGGGGCTGTCAAATAGGCAGCCCCTAATGCGTTAAATGGCAATAATGTGTAAGACTTAGTTCTAGATACTAGTGTTGAAATGTTATTATAGGTTTTATTACATATTGAATGGTCTGATGGCTTATGGCATATTCAGCAGTATATATTCACATAAGAAAGGAGAGAGTGTGTGTCTAACTATATAACAGTTAAAAATAAGAAAATCTATTATGAGGTTCATGGTGATGCCCATCTACCTGTATGTTTGTATTTACACGGCGGACCAGGAGCTGGTTCCTATGATTTTATTGAACATCAAGGTCAAGAGCTTTCAAAATTTCTGAAGATAATTGCAATTGATCAAAGAGGGGTGTTACGTTCGGATCCAATTAAGGATGAAGAGCCGTTCGGAATTCATGATTTAATAGATGATTGCGAATCTATCCGTGACCAACTTGGTATAGAAAAGTGGGGAATCATTGGTCATTCAGTTGGTGGTTATTTGGCTGTGCAATATCAATTGAAATATCCTGAGAAGGTGACATATCTTTTGTTGGAATGCCCGACGCTTGATCTGGGTAGTTCTGCTCGCTCACTAATTGCAGGAGCGCTTCAGGAGTACGAACGATTAGGAAAATATGAAAAGATCAATGAATACTATGCTGCTTCAAGTATAAGAGATACTGAAAAAGTTTGGGAAAAATGTATAGAGGTTCTTATTGATTTGGATGAATATAAAGACAATTTGTATGTCCATGGAGAAGATAAACATTTTTTTGATTATCTTGTTGAAAACTCTGGTATTCCACAAGAAAATTGGGAACGGGCATATAATCATCAACAAAAGCTCTATCAAGAAGGGGAAATATTTGAATCTTTGTTACCGCAACTCGATTCTGTTACTTGTCCGATGCTACTAATTAAAGGTGAATATGATTGGGTAACCAGTAAAAATCAACTGACTGCATTTGCAAATGGTCAGGCCAACCGTAAGATAGCTATGTTTAGTCAAAGCGGACATTTTCCGAGGTTCGAGGAACCTGAAAAGTATGTAAGGGTAATACGAGAATTCATAACTTAATAATTTATTCGAACCTTGGGATATTAAGTAGATATCATGAATTCAAATTTCTTTTGTTTATATGAAAGGGACAAATAAAAAAAGACTCCATATGGAGTCTTTTTTTATAATTAACCTTTGTTTACGTTAACAGCTTGAGGTCCGCGTTGACCTTGTTCGATTTCGAAAGATACTTTTTGACCTTCGTCTAAAGATTTGAAGCCTTCGCCTTGGATAGCGCTGAAATGTACGAATACATCGTCTCCGCCTTCAACTTCGATGAAACCGAAACCTTTGTCTGCGTTAAACCATTTTACTGTACCTTGTTCCATAGTATTGCCTCCTGTGGTGGGATGTCCCACACTTATATTACTACCCTTGTTTTTAAGATAAAAAATTCTAAAGGAGAGATCTCTCTTCTCGCAAATTTTACACCGAACAAAAATAATTAACCTTAGTATAGCACCTATTACTCAATATAGCAAATGCGTATAGTATTTAATTTTTTTCATACATATTTTCTACTTCTCGTTATTATATCTGTAATTACACTCCTGCTATGTAAGATGATTTTTTTCGCTGTTGTATCACAGTTCTGGACAACTAGTGTAAGAAGACAGAGCAGTGACAGTTAGCATTGGCATTTATAAGATGTTTTTCTTTTGGGGAGGCATTAATGGAATACAAACAAACCTTTCTAGTATATTTAATTATTATTCTAATGATGTATCAAGAAAAAAGCAGAGGTGAAATTTCTCTGCTTTTTTTATCTTGTCACTGTATTAAAGAAAATTTCTTTTGTAATTAACCGACTGGATCATCATCATTTCGCTTTCTCACGATTAAGATTGTAAAAAGAGATAAACACGCAATGAAAGCTGGTAAGATAAACTCAATTATGTACGGGAGATTAATAACATCACAAATTATTAATGCGGCTCCGCCAAAAGCGTAAAAGATGATAGATGCTTTGTGATTGTTTTTGAATCCTGCTGGTGCAATTAACCATTTGTATTTATCTTTGTCTACGATGATTAATAGTGCAGCGGTAATGCCGATAACTCCTATAAAAACAAACTCATTTTATTCATCCTTATTCTTTTCTGATACTTTCACTTTTCCATATAAAGGATCTAAGGTTATTTGATACAATTTTCTCGTAATTGATATGAAAACTATCTATTTGGGTTGAACAGAAAGAGGAAATTGGAATGTATTGATTTGTCATATAAAGAGATAAGACTATTTTTCGATTACTAACCGCGGATTTGAAATATAACATAGCAACAGACTACTAAAGGAACCTGGGTAATCAAGCACCTTTTCTTATGTATTTAATTGATTTTTTCTTATAGTCCAAGTGAACCATTAAAATTAAAAATAGTAAAAGAACAACCATTGCAAGTGGTTCTAACCATAGAATTTTCACATCTAAAAATAGTCCTAAAAGCATAATTATTACCGAAATTATTGGTGCCATTGCATAAAATGATTTCGCATTATAAAACCAACCATAAGGAAAGAAGTGAGCTCCTGTTATGATTGCAAATAACATAATGGCGTTACTCGGGCTTTCTATAATTCCCCAAAAAAGAATAGGAAAGTAGATCAGCTGAGCAAGATTTAAATATAAACCTAGATCGCCCAATGGATTATCTTTGGATTTCCAATCAGCTTTTATTAAATTGGAAATGCCAACGGATAATGGAAACATTAGGCCTGTTGCAAATAACATAAAGATGTTTTTCTGGTTTAACTCTAAAGGCAGCATAAACAATATAGTGATGATGCTCCAGATGACAACAGCTGATAGTAAAAATCCTATCCCGTTTTTACTTTTGACTGATAATTCATTTCTAATTCTTGTTATCTCCAAGCAATTTCCTCCTTTTTTAACCAACCTGCTATATTGATTATAGAAATTATTCAATATATTACCAACTATTTTATCATAATACTTCCAGAATGCTTCAAAAAAATAGCCCACTTATTTTTAAGTGAACTAGTAGAAGGAAACTTGTTATGGTTATTCGCTGTCCAGATAACAAGATGCTCTATTAACGTGAATATTTTAGTGATTAACCTTGTTGTTGCGGTTTGCGTTTAAGTAATTAGCCGCTTCCGTTTTTGCTTGTTGTGCTGCTGCCGCAGAGATTTCCTCAGGACAATGAAAAAGGTGTTTGGGCGTTAAGAATGTGATAATGGCTACAACAAGGAAGCCGAATAAGAACAATAACATGTTTATATCTCCTTACCTTTTCGTTTGTACTCATTATAAGAATCTCTTGTGTACATCATGTGTTGTTCTCGCCTAATTTTAAATATAAATGCGAAATTTCAAGTTGACTGTCAGCATTTCTTTCATAAGACGATAGACGAACTGATCTGACACTTCTAGTCAGGAGGAAAGACGGTGATAACAGAAACTTTCGCTAATACAGGGATTCAGCGTGCTAATGTAGAAATCCTTTTTGAGGGATTTGGGCAATATCTTTTTCATTTCTTTGCCTGAATAGGATTGGGTTAAAAGAAGGGAAACCCGAGCGATCGTTATTACAAGTAATGAAAATTAATTTTTCGTACCCTTTATTAATCGCTTCGTAAATAACAGTTAGATTGGAGATCCAAACATGGACTATCAATACCTTGGTAAATCTGGTTTAAGAGTGAGCAGGCTTTGTTTAGGCACAATGAATTTTGGAACTGCCACAGACGAAAAGGAAGCATTTCGTATTATGGATGCGGCACTTGATGCTGGCATCAATTTCTTTGATACAGCCAATGTTTATGGTGGTGAAAATGCTGGTCTGACGGAATCCATTATCGGCAAATGGTTTAAGCAAGGTGGAGGAAGGAGAGAGAAAGTGGTGCTGGGTACAAAGGTTTACGGGTCCATGCATGATGTTTTAGATGGTCCGAATGATCAATCGGGATTGTCAGCATATAAGATACGGCGACATCTTGAAGCATCGCTTGAACGCTTGCAAACTGATCATGTCGAGTTGTACCAAATGCACCACATTGATCCTGCCGTCACTTGGGAAGAGTTATGGGGAGCATTTGAAATAGGTATCAGCCAAGGGAAAATCGGTTATGTTGGTTCAAGTAATTTTGCGGCATGGCAACTTGCTGTGGCACAGGGTGCTGCTAAGAACCGTCATTTTCTCGGTCTTGTGTCAGAACAGCATAAATACAATTTGAACTGTCGGTATGCTGAATTAGAAGTACTTCCCGCAGCAAAACAACTCGGTATCGGTATCATCACATGGAGTCCGCTGGATGGGGGGTTGCTCGGTCGGAATGCACTTAAAAAATTGCCTGGAAGTCGCAGTGGAGACATTGCTGAAAAAATAAACGCGCAGCGAACACAATTGGAACAATTCAAAAGTCTGTGTGAAGAATTAGGAAAATCCCAAGATACAGTTTCTCTGGCGTGGCAGCTTGCTAATCCCGCTGTAACGGCACCGATTATCGGGCCGCGTACGGTTGAACAGCTTGAGAGTGCTTTTGCTGCTCTTGAAACGACTCTAGGTCCAGCTGCTTTACAACGTTTGGATGAGATTTTCCCAGGTCCCGGTGGCCCCGCTCCGCAAGCCTATGCTTGGTAAGCAGAAATGATTCTTTAGCGAAAAGATTTGAAGGAGGGGTAATTTGCCCTCCTTTTCTTTGTGCTTGCAAATTAAATTTGAGCTGTTCTACCAATTCCAGTATAGTAAGACGTATAGTATTCGAGATAAGAATAGGTGGAATTTCTTATGACAAACCGGGTGTTCATGGATGAGTGGTTGGCACTGGACAACTTACAAATAAAAATAAAAAAGGAATTGGAAACAGTTCTTCAAAAAGAGTACAGCCTATCAATCAAAGAGTTTTATGTTTTATACTATCTTTCCAAAGCTCCTGAAAAAAAGCTTCGCTTACAGCAGTTGCAGGAATTGATAGGTTTGAGTCAAAGTGCACTTTCCAGGTTGGTTGGTAATATGGAAGCGAGCGACTGTGGTGCTTTGCAAAAGAAGGAATGTACAGATGACCGCAGAGGAACGTATACGCAGCTTACAGAGATAGGGGAGCAAAAACTGCAGCGTGGCTTGGAAGCATTTCATGAAGTTCTAAAGTCGAACCTTTCTGCAGTTGATTCGGAAGGTATCATACAGCAATTATTGCAGAAACTATAATAACAATGATTTAAAGGTACCTAAAAGGGTACTTTTTTTGATGAAGTCTATAAATTGACAGAACGATTTAGAAACGGTAAATTAAATGCATGTGTAATGCATGTATTTAAATAGAGGAGTGTTAAACATGGAAAATTTGTTTAGTACATACAAAATAAAGAATCTCGAACTGAAAAACAGAGTTGTTATGCCGCCGATGTGTCAATATTCCGTTGAAAAGAAAGACGGTATCGCGAATGAGTGGCATTATCAGCATTATGTCAGCCGAGCAGTTGGCGGAACAGGATTAATTATCGTAGAGATGACAGATGTAGAGCCTGACGGACGAATTACGGATTATGATTTAGGTTTATGGTCGGATGAGCAAGTCCCAGCTCTGACAAGAATTGTAGACGCAGTGCACAGTCATGGCGCTAAAGTTGCCATTCAAATTGCACATGCTGGACGTAAAGCAGAGGATGCAGCAGAGCCAGTAGCTCCATCTGCGATTCCGTTTGATGAGAACTCCAAAACACCTCGAGCACTTACAACGGACGAAGTGAAAGGAATGGTAGAGAAATTCCGTTTGGCAGTAAGACGTGCCGTAAAAGCCGGGTTTGATGCAATTGAAATTCATGGTGCACACGGCTACCTAATCCACCAGTTTCATTCTCCGCTTACGAACAAGCGTGATGATGAATATGGTCAAGATTTAACGAAATTCGGCCGTGAAGTTATTGAGGCAGCCAAAGCGGAAATGCCAGCTGATATGCCGTTAATTATGCGAATCTCCGCAAAAGAATATGTGGAAGGCGGGTATGGTATTGAGGAAAGTATCGAGTTCGCCAAAGCATATAAAGATGCGGGAGCAGATGTGTTTGATATTTCTTCTGGCGGTGAAGGCCAGATCGCTGCGTGGGGAAGACCAGGAACACATGCAGCTTACCAAGTGCCATTAGCACGTCAAATTAAAGAAGCACTACAAGTTCCAGTAATGGCAGTCGGCAGACTTGATGACCCAACATTGGCTAACGCTGTTATCGGAAACGAAGAAGCAGATCTTGTCCAAGTTGGAAGAGGTATGCTGCGAAATCCATACTGGACTTTGGAAGCAGCGAAACAGTTGCGAAAAGAGACTGATGTACCGAAGCAGTATGAAGCTGGATTTTAAGTAGAATATGCATTTGTCGCCCGCCTGCTAAACAGGCGGGCTTTTATTTTAGGGATGCAGTTTCATGTTTCTGAGTCTGTGTGGGTTATGCTGCAACAGCCAGTTGTCAGCTTCTCTAACCAGCCATTCTTCCAACTCATCTAGAAAAGCCACTAATTGCTTCCAATCTGAAACTGGATTAATCGCATATTCAAGCGCTTGCCTCATATTGGGTTTGTACTGCGGATAGTGTTTAGCAAATACTTCATAAGCAGGGTATAAATCTCGCGTGTAGCGTTTTTCATAGTCCAGTACGAAAGCAAGGCCAGCTCTGACGATAATCTTCATAATCCAGCTGCAGCAATCTAAAACATCCTCCTTATCTTCATTATCTTGAAGTTCCATTTTCGCCTGTTCAATCTGGTTCTGTAAATGGACAATGTGATGGTTAGCTATCGCCTTATCAGCACTATAAGAAGGAAAATACAGGCTGACATCTTCGCCAAATGCGCATATACTATGTGTTTTGATCATGAATGGAATGATGGAAAAAGTATCGGTATCGCAGATGTCCTCGATAGGATAAAAGCTCATTTCAATACCGTTCACACAAGGGAAGCTGTTATTTAATTCTTCTTCGGCGCTGCTAACCCAAGCTAGATCTATATCATCTGTTCTCTGCTTCGTGATACAAATTGTATCTAAATCAGAAACTCCTAAGATCCCCAGACCACGCGGAATAGACCCTCGTATGTAGATGCTATGCAGACTTGGACCTAGCATGTTTTTATAAGTAAGTATAACCTTCTCAATTAAATCTTTATAAACAGATGCAATTTTCGTTTGATTTGCTTCGTTTATGATGTAACCGCCATCATCATTTGCACAAAAGCGGCCAATTTTTTTGATTTGTGTCAATGTACATCTCCTAATCTTCAATAAGTATCTGTAAAACTACGTGTCTAACTCCTATTATAGTTATGTTAGACTTGTCATATCAAAACAATATAAAAGTAAAAGGCGGGGATACGCTTTGAATATCTTATGGGATTTCGATGGAACATTATTTGATACTTATCCAGCTTATACACGTGCGTTCTCGGCAGTAGTTGGTGAGGACATCCCGGAGAAGGAAATCTACCAAAAATTAAAAGTTTCGTTCGCACATGCAGCGCGATATTATGACGTTTCGAGTGAAAAAGAAGCTGAAATAAAAGAGATTATTAAGAAACTGGTCCCGACTGATTTAAAGCCATTAGATCAAATTGAAGAGGTATTGAAATTTGCAGACAAGAATGTGATTATGACGCATAAAAAGAGAGCACAAGTTCTAGCCATTCTGCAGTACTACGGATGGGAAAAGTACTTTGTCGACATGGTAGCCGGTGATGATGGTTTTCCGCGGAAGCCAAATGCGGCTTCTTATAAGTACTTACATAACAGACATGGCATTGATTTGGCAATCGGCGATAGAGAACTGGACTTACTTCCAGCAAAGGAATTGGGCATTCGTACATGTATGTTTCAGGGCCAGTGTGAAGCAGCGGATTACCAGTTAGAGAATTATGCTGATTTCTTTAAATTGGATTTCTTAGTTAGTAAGTAATGAGCAGCAAATTTATAGATTAGTAACACTGTACAAGATGAATATTGGATAAGAATCCTCTCCATCTTTTTGATTTCATCCTGTTACTGCTAATTCCTTTCTATAACAAGGGATACTTCCATCTCGTACTTCAAACTTTTGAAATCTATCATCAATGGGCAAATAGGTAAAGATAGGGTAAGAGAGTCTCTAGAGGGCATGTTTCCTAATTAGCAGCCAGCTATCTTTACTCGCGATAAAAACTAAAGTGCTATTCTCTTTTTCTGTCTAGATAATATCATAAATGTTGAAATATGCTAACTCAAATATATTGAAAGTTCCCACTAATATATACACCTTAACACGGAGGAGGAGTATGAATGATTATGAGCAATAGAGTAGTTATTGGCGCAGGAGACTATATGAATAACCCGGGCTGGATTCATACACAAAAAGATGAGTTAAATCTATTGGACGAGCAAACATGGCAAAAAAGATTCAGCAAGGCTTCTCTAAAGGCTATTTTAGCGGAACATGTGTGGGAGCATCTTACGTTTGAAGAAGGGGTAGCTGCTGCAAAAGTTTGTTTTAACTATCTAGAGCCATCTGGCTATATTCGATGTGCGGTACCAGACGGCTATTTTCCTGATGAAGCGTATCAGAATATGGTGCAGGTTGGAGGCCCTGGACCCAAAGACCATACAGCGGCAAGTCATAAAATTGTCTATAACTACAAGTCGCTGACTAATATGTTCACGATGGCCGGATTTAAGGTTACGCTGCTTGAGTATTGTGATAAAAAAGGAAATTTTCATGAGAAATCGTGGGATGGAGCTGATGGAGTTATTTTTCGCTCTAAAAAGTATGATCCTCGAAATCAAGGTGAAAAACTGGTTGCTCCTTCTTTAATAGTAGACGCTAGTAAACAGGAGAAATAGGATGAAGGAAATCATTCATTTAAAATCTTATAAGTATCCCAATATTCCGCACTATGAATGGAGAGGACATTTGCTTCACAAAACGCCAGATTACGCTATGGTGCTTTGTGAAAAAGGAAGAGAGCTGAAACACCATACGAAGGGCATTACATTTACAATAGATCTCACATCACTGGAATACTTCTTTTTTAAGGAAGGTTTTACTGTCGCGATGGAGATAGGAGCAGGAGAAATACGCTCTTATTATTGTAATATTGCTACGCCGTCGGTATGGAATGGAGATGAAATCCATTATATCGACCTAGACCTGGACGTAATCAGGAAGAAAAATGAGAAGTGGCAAGTTATAGATAAAGAAGAATTCGAATCAAATGCTATAAAATATGGCTATCCCTCCGAACTGAAGGACTACGCTTTAAAGTCACTGAAGTTGCTGCAGAATAAGATCAACACAGCTTCGTTTCCTTTTGACGGAAGTGGATTGGACTACTTGTCTGAACACAGAATATTTCTCTTATAGAAGTGAAGTCATTATTTCGTGTTCCTCAGTTTTCTCCTAATATAATGTGTCTCCAAAAGGTACCTCTTGTAGGTATCTTTTCTTTTGGCGCATACCTTTCTAATTTACCGTAATCATTTGATGATTCGATAGAGTACGCTCTTTAGGCAAATACAACTAAACTAATAGTTGTATTTGTGCTAACGGTTTTCGATGCCTTTTCGAGGTGTTTCATTCTTAAAAGTAGACATACATAATGTTCCAATATGTAAGAAATAAATGACAATTTCTGTTAGAGGTGTTGTTTGTGTTACATAACAAATTAGTAATTTGTCGGGCGGAAAAAGATTGGACACAAGAACAATTAGCTAGAAAGATGGGTGTCAGTCGTCAAACTATCGCAACGCTTGAAAAAATAAGTATAACCCTTCATTATTCTAGCTTTCAAAATTGCAAATGCTTTTGAGAAATCAATAACCGATGTTTTTTATTATAGGAAGGAGAATCAAGATG
>NZ_LT727828.1:2086400-2281999 GCF_900162685.1 Terribacillus halophilus | reverse complement strand
TTTATTATAGGAAGGAGAATCAAGATGTCTAATCTGCTTTTTATAATATTAATGATCATCATAATTTTCAGTCAAATGTATATGTTTAGATTCGATGGTAGTGAAGAAGGAAAGGATGAAAGAGGGAAAGAAATTCAACGGAAAAGAAATAACTTACTTTACGGAATTTTGTACTTAGGTATTATTTTAGTATGTATTCTCGTGGATATGTTTGACGTATTCCAAGTTGAACATCTGCCGACGGTTTTATTAATGTTTGTACTCTCGCTAAGCATTATTGGCAGTATATACACTTATGTCCTTAGAAATAGAAGAAATTATTAATCCTTATTCAACCTGAAATGTTAAGAGTGCCAGTTACCAAGATAAAAGGTGAGGAGGAGATGTAGTGTTTATAGTAAACGTAGAAGGGGCCATTCACCGTAACGGCAAATGGCTTTTCATCAAAAGAAGTGAGAAAGAAGAGCATGCAGCTGGCGCTATTTCCATGGTTGGAGGAAAATGTGACATGGAAGGTATGTCTTCTGATATTTTAGAGCGTACATTAATGCGGGAAATCTATGAAGAAGTTGGCATAAAAGTTAGTAATCTTACTTATGTGAACAGTTCCGCCTTTGTTACCGATAAAGGAACACATGTGATTGATATTGTATTTCTTTGTGAATATATAACACGTGAACCTTATGCCAAGAGTGAGGAAGAAGTGGCTGCTGTAATGTGGATGAGTACGCAGGAGGTACTTGAGAATCCTCATTCACCAAACTATTTAAAGGAAAATATAAAACGGGCAGAACTAGTGCTGCAAGGGAAAGAGAGAAGAGCGGCAGTCATTGAATGACAGCACTTATATTCTGTCCTAGTAAGCACCAAATAGGATTACAAGAGTTATGCTAGAATCCTTCTCCCAATGCTGACTTTATCTCATAAATTATTCCTTGTTTCACGCCCATCCAAATGTGGAAAGAGTATCCATGAGATAACTCAGCAAAGGAGAGATATTCATGGAACCAAAAAACATGCAAACAGATGGAACACCAAAGCAGGAGCAGAATCGCCAGCCTGGTATTGAATCTAGAATGGATCCGCTGCCGCATCAGCCGAAGGAATATAAAGGGTCTAGCAAGCTGCAGGATAAGGTAGCGCTGATTACCGGAGGCGATTCTGGTATTGGACGTGCTGTAGCTATCACCTATGCAAAAGAAGGTGCAGATGTTGCTATTTCTTACTTGGATGAGCAAGATGATGCGGAAGAAACAAAACGATTAGTCGAAGCAGAGGGTCGGAAATGCTTGCTGCTTCCTGGCGATATTAAAGATGAAGAGCATTGTATCAACTTGGTTGAGAAAACAGTGAAGGAATTCGGCAAGTTAAACATCCTTGTAAGTAATGCGGCTATTCAATATGTTGTCGATGATGTCCTTGAGATTTCTAGTGCGCAATTCGAGGAAGTATTCCGCACAAACTTCTTCCCGCTATTCTACTTGACTAAAGCTAGTGTGAAGCATATGAACGAAGGTGATTCTATTATTGCAACGTCTTCTATCAATGCTTTCCAAGGTAATGCCATCTTCATGGATTATTCTGCTACGAAGGGCGCGATTACAGCTTGGATTAGAAGTATTGCGCAGAGTTTAGCAGGAAAAGGCATTCGTGCTAATTCTGTGGCACCGGGACCTGTATGGACACCGCTTATCCCGGCTTCAATTCCTGCTGATAATATTGAGAACTTCGGTCAAAGCAATTTAATGGGCCGTCCTGGACAGCCATCTGAGCATGCGTGGGCATATGTAATGTTGGCTTCAGATGAAAGCTCGTATATGACTGGTCAAACTATTCATATTAACGGCGGACAATATACATCTTCCTAATAAAAGAGAGAAAGTACCAGCCAGTGCCGGCTGGTGCTTTTTTGTGCGTTCATTATTGATTTTCCTGGAGAAGTTTAGGCATCCTGGCATGATAGTGCTTAAATAAAGTTCCCACTAGTAATCAGCTCTTAAGTCCACATATGGAAGATACGCACAATACCTCGTCCAATCCAAAGAACAAAACGAATGGGCAGTTCCGGAACCCAGAATAGTAAATCGATGATATCCCATTTGTAATTTGGATTTTCTTCCTTTTTTCGCTGTCTCCTTCTTTCACGAGGCGTCAAGTTGCATCTCCCCTTAAGTCAATATTGGTAGTCTTATCATAACATATCGAATTACAATATATGTAAGTTAATTATATGCGGATTTGACTGAATCTTGACAAAAGAAGGAAATGCTAACACTATTAAAGAAAGCGCTTTCTGATGTGCGAAGCGATGACTGGATAAAGGAGTGTCATACACATATGGCATTATGCAAAACGTTGATTGTAGATGATGAGATTCTTATCCGACAGGGAATTAAGCATTATATAGATTGGGAGAAAGAAGGCTTTACAATCGTAGGGGAGGCATCGAACGGAAAAGAAGCGTTAGAGCTGATCGAATCGCAGCAGCCGCATATTGTGATTACTGATGTTGTTATGCCAATTATGGACGGTGAAGCATTAACAAAAGCTGTAAAAGAGAAATACCCGCATATCGGTTTAATCGTTTTGAGCAGTTTTAGTGAATTTGATTATGTTCGAAGTGCCTTTCAAAATGGCGTTATCGACTATATTCTGAAGCCTAAACTGAATGCAGAGAGTTTGCTCAAAGCGTTGCGTCAAGCAGCAGGTCAATTAGACGATATGGTGCTGAACAGGAATGAAGCACATGAACAGACACTAAATGAAAAACTGCGAAAACTATATGAAGGAAACGACATCAACATAGAAAATGAAGCAGCGGCAAAATTTCTGTGCAGTGTTTTTCAAGTAATCAGTTATAAGAATAAAGCTGACCAAGATACTGCGGCGATTTTTCGTGCGATCAAGAAATTGGACGGTACTCTAATGACGCTGCAATCAACAGCGGACTATGATGTTTACTTGTGGAATGGCAGGGAGGCGCTCGGTAAAGACACTTTTTCAGATTTAATGAAATCCAGCGTCGTCTGCGGTACGAATGCTTTTTATAAGCTTTCCGAACTTAAAGACAAACAAAAGGAACTGGAAAAGCTAGAGAAGTATCAGTTTTTCTTTCCAGAAGATACTTTTCTATCGGAGAGCACACTTCCGTCGCCACCTGACGAAAGACGTGTGTTTCAGCTGGACTATTTTATAGAGGCTTGCAAGAGGGATAACTTTCATGAAGCTTTTTCCTATTTAAGTGCCCATCTGGAACAAATGGCACAAGATTATCGGCAGGATGTTGATGAATACAAAGCATTTCTTAATAATATTCTGTTCAATCTGATAGTATTGCTTGGTAATTTGAACTACCAAACTGAAGTGTTGCAAGCACAGAAGTATGCGTATTTTCAGCGTATCAGCCAAGCAGCAGATGTATATACCGCCAACGAAACGGTGAAGTCATTCCTAACAGATGCAGAAGGGATTGTAAAGACGGAGGAAGAACAGGGGCATATGCGTAAGCTGATGGACTATATTAAATCGCATTATCATGAGTCATTATCACTTTCTGACATTGCACAGCATTTCCATTTCAGCCCGTCTTATTTGTCCAATTACTTCTCTACTCATAGCAAAGAGGGGTTCAGTGAATATCTCAATCGGATACGGATTGAGGCGGCTATCACATTGCTCAGACAGAATGATATACCAATTGCAAAAGTAAGTGAGCAAGTGGGTTTTTCTGATCATAGTTATTTCTGCCGCGTTTTTAAAAAGCAAACAGGCTATTCTCCTTCCCAATACCGGCGGAAAAGGATAGCGCCTTGAGGAGGTAATTGGATGAAATTCATTAGAGACCGTCTTCATCCTAATGGTCTGTTTATGAAAATGTTTTTCATAACTGTTGCGCTTATTATGCTAGTGGCTGTTACAGTAACACTTGCAACAATCCGAATGGCAGAGCAATTTTTCGTCGAGAAGTTCAGTATTACAAATTCCCAAATTATTAATCAGATCCAGGATGATTTTGAGGAGTTGAATTATAGCATTGTAATGGCTGCTACAGACATCAGTAAAAGCAGTACAATTGAAAGATACTTGTTAGCAGAGGAGGCACGAGATAATGAACGGATACTCAGTCTATTTCTGGTTATGCGGCAAATAGATAATTTGCGGGAGCAGCTTGGAGATCAGAATGTTGAAATTGCCATTGCTGATCAAACGGAAATTATTTATACAACAAACTTTACATATTGGCCTGCTGCATCCACGGACATTCGTGCACACCGTATTACACAAGCAATCACAGCTGAGCCGAATAAATTACGCTATTTTCAAGCTTCGCGAGGCACCTCTGATGATTACGTTGTTGCTGCCAAGACACTTATGGATAGCGACACAGATCAAGCGTATGGTGCTGTGTATCTTCCAATTAAGGAAGAGCAGCTGCGTTCTTTCTATCAAGATTATGTGAAGCCTGGGAACGATTTTTATGTGTTGAATCAAGATGGAGAAGTTGTTTCGAGCAGTTTATCCAATGCGATTGGTACATCGCTCCCCGAGCTTCATCAACAAGCTGAAACGATGGTGAAAGATGGGGAGTTATTCAAGGAAATAAATGAGGAAGATACAAGTCAGATAATGGTGGCAGAATATTTGCCCTACTTTAATATGTATCTCGTTAATATGGTGGATAAACAAGCGGCAGTCGGAAACTTAATTGATACGAAACAGATTATTTTATTGCTAGCAGGCGTCGTTGTGCTTGCACTTATAATCGTATTCCTTGTTACCAAGCGGCTAACCAATTCTCTTTCTAAGCTCGTTAACGACATCGAGGCAGTACCTAAAAAAGGGCTGAAGCGGCGGCTGGATTATACAGGTACTTATGAAACAAAACAAATTGGCTTGGCTTTTAACAGTATGATGGATGAATTGCAGGTGCATGTAGAGAAACGTCTTAAAGCGCAAAAACAGCAGCGCCATGCTGAGCTGGCGGCTTTACAGCAGCAAATTAATCCGCATTTTCTTTATAACACAATGGCTTCAATAAAATTCCTAGTGATAATGGGAGAACGTACGGAAGCTGAGAAAACGATTGATGCGTTCATTACATTGCTGCAAAACACAATTGGGAATGTGGATGAGTCCATTACGGTAGAGTTGGAATTAGCCAATTTAAAAAACTATGTACTTATCAATCAGAAACGTTATGGAGACAAGATTCAGGTGCAGTTTATGGTAGCGCCAGATTGTTTGCAATGCCAGATACCAAAACTTATTCTCCAGCCATTTATTGAGAACTCCTTTTTCCATGCGTTTAATAAAACAGCAGCAGGAACAATCTCTGTTCTTGTATGGAAGGAATCAGATGAGCTTCTCTGTGAAATAGCGGATAACGGCGATGGCATGGCAACAGATGATAAGCAGCTTCCCAATACAAACCGAAATCGGCAGTTATTTTCCGGAATAGGGGTAAAGAATGTGCATGAGCGAATTCAGCTGTTGTATGGTACCGACTACGGTGTAACGATTACTAGCAAGGCAGGGGAAGGAACTACCGTAAAGCTGCGGCTGCCGGCAATTCCTATGGAACAGGCTGAGGAAACTGTTATGTGAGCATACGTCTCAGGAAAGTGCATAGTCAAGCTTTTTCGCCAACTAGCTTGATTATGCAGGATAAAAAATTGGTTGGTGAACCGGCGAAAGATACACTTTCAATTCCTGCAATTAGACAGAACAGTTAATCAAAATAAAGTGCTAATTACAAAAAATAATCCTAATCCTCATAATGAAAGCGCTATCAACAAAGTGATTTACTCCTAGTTTGGATAAAGAATTTCCTAACAAAGAAGGAAGTGCACATGCTACGATAAGAATATAAAGATAGCGCTTACAAAAATGAGGAGGGTTATATGATGAAGAAGTTTTTAGCACTTTTATTTGTTAGTTTGCTCGTTTTGGTTGCATGTTCTTCGGGCTCCAATTCCGAAGCTGATGCCGACACAAACGATATCAAAGTTTGGGCGTGGGATCCGAACTTCAATGTAAAAGCGATGGAGCTTGCCAAAGAAGCATATAAAGAAGAAAACAGTGAGCTGAACATTGAAATCATTGAAAATGCCCAAGACGATATTATTCAGAAGCTGAACACAAGTCTTAGCTCCGGTACGACAAAAGGGATGCCGAACATTGTGTTGATTGAGGATTATCGTGCACAAAGTTTCTTACAATCCTACCCGGATATGTTTTATGCGGTAGATGATGCTATCACTACAGAAGAATTTGCTAAATATAAAATTCCGCCTACAAGCTTCGAAGGTAAGCAATACGGTGTACCTTTTGACTCTGGTGTAGCTGGTTTATATGTAAGAACTGACTACTTAGAGGAAGCAGGATACAACAGTGAAGATTTACAGAATGCAGACTGGGAGCAAGTAATTGAAATTGGTAAAGCTGTGAAAGAGGCAACAGGCAAGCAAATGATTACGCAGGATCCTAAAGATCTGGGGTTGCTGCGCATGATGATTCAGACAAGTGGTGCATGGTATTTAGAGGAAGATGGTGTAACACCAAATATCGCCAATAACGAAGCATTGAAAGAAGCTTTCCGCTTGTACAAAGAAATGATAGATGCAGACTTGGTTAAACCGCATGCGGATTGGAGTCAGTTCATTGCGGCAATCAATAACGGAGATATCTCCATGGTGCCGAGCGGTAACTGGATTACACCTTCCATTAAAGCAGAAGCATCGCAATCTGGTAATTGGGCAGTAGCTCCATTCCCGAAACTGCCTGGTATGGAATCTGTCAGTGCATCTAACCTGGGTGGAAGCTCTTGGTATGTGTTGAATATCCCTGGTAAAGAAAAAGCAGCTGAATTCCTAGGCAAAACATTCGGAGCAGAGAGCAGCTTTCATCAGCAATTTGTTGAGGAAGTTGGCGGCGTAGGAACTTACCAGCCAGCACTTGAAGGAGATGCATATCAAGCAGAAGATGAGTTCTTCGGCGGCCAGAAGATTCTATCTGACTTCGCTGCTTGGACGGAAGAAATTCCGCAAGTAAACTATGGTTTGCACACGTACGTCATTGAAGACATTCTTGCAAATGAAATTCAGAAGTATCTAGATGGCGAGGATTTGGATACTGTTATGGATAATGCACAATCGCTGGCAGAACAGCAAGCGAACTAATCAATGGCCCTGGGACGCTGCAAACAATCATGCTGCTTCCCGGGGCTTTTTTAGAAAGGAGAACTTATATGAATATACCAAAGAACCTCGGACCAGAAAAAGTTGCTAAAAAGCCAGCGCCACGTCCGGCGCAGTCTTTGCGATTGAAAAATACGCTCGTTGGCTGGTCATTTGTTTCCTTAGCTTCACTGCTTATCGGAATCTTCTATTTCTATCCGATGGTGCAAGCGTTAATTCTGTCTTTTCAATCCGGTTCAGGTGTAAATCTGTCTTTTGTCGGATTTGAGAATTATGTGCGTCTATTCCAAGACCCTGTGTTTCTTACCACTGTGAAGAACACCGTAATCTATCTAATTATCCAAGTACCTGTGATGATCTTATTGGCATTATTTTTGTCTGTTGTGCTGAATAACAAGACGCTGAAGTGGAAAGGGTTTTTCCGAACAGCAATCTTCCTGCCGTGCGTAACGTCACTTGTTGCATACTCTGTTGTGTTCAAGTACTTGTTCGCACCAGATGGCATCGTCAACATGATGCTGCTTAAGATTAATCTGGTCGCTGAACCAATTCAGTGGCTGACAGATCCATTTTGGGCAAAAATAACGATCATCTTGGCTATCACATGGAGATGGACCGGCTACAATATGATCTTTTATTTATCAGCGCTGCAAAACGTGGATCGATCTATCTATGAAGCTGCTAAGATTGATGGTGCTTCCGCTATACAGCAGTTCTTTAAGATTACCATTCCGATGCTGAAACCGATTATTTTGTTCACCTCAATCACTTCCACAATCGGTACTTTGCAGCTATTTGACGAAGTAATGAATATTACAGCGGGCGGTCCAGGGAATGCAACCATGACCATCTCTCAATATATCTATAATCTCTCATTCAAATACACACCTGACTTTGGCTACGCTGCGACTGTATCGTACGGCATTGTCTTCTTAATTGTCATCTTCTCAATCATCCAATTTAAAGCGGCAGGTGATAAAAAATGAAACTACCGAATAAAGTAATTGGCTATTTGTTTCTAAGCATTTGTGCGATCATCTCTATTTTTCCGTTTTATTGGATGGTCGTTAGTATGACCAACACCTCAGCAGATGTTACAAGAGGCAAACTGCTGCCGGGCGGGCATTTTATAGAAAACTTTAAGAACCTCTTGCAGACTGTTGACCTTGTGCCAGCGTTAACAAATTCAGCTCTTATAGCAGTAGGGACGACTATACTGAGCTTGCTAATCGCTTCCTTAGCAGGGTATGGGTTTGAAATATACCGCAGCAGAGCAAAGGACGTTGTGTTTAATGTTTTACTATTATCGATGATGATTCCATTTGCTGCATTGATGGTGCCTTTATTCCGGATGTTTGGTTCGATTACGCCAGTGCTGCCGTTCATTGGAATTGACACACTTTCGGCTGTTGTTCTTCCGACAATCACAACAGCTTTCCTAATCTTCTTTTTCCGGCAAAGTACCAAAATGTTCCCGAAAGAAATACTAGAGGCAGGTCGTATTGATGGGTTGAAGGAGATCGGCATCTTTTTCCGTATCTACGTACCAACCATGAAGACGACTTATGCAGCAGCTGCCATTATTACGTTTATGGCAAGCTGGAATAACTATCTCTGGCCGCTAGTTGTGCTACAGTCGCCAGAAAAACAAACCATTCCGTTACTTATTTCAAATCTAGGTTCCAGTTACTCGCCAGATTACGGGATGATCATGATGGCAATCGTTATCGCCACACTGCCGACAGCGATCATTTTCTTCTTTATGCAAAAGCATTTCGTAGCAGGAATGATGGGCTCTGTGAAGTAATAGATACAAGAGGGAGGAAGATTTTATGACAAATGATACAAAGGTGACACCAAGTTTGGATTGGCTATCGGATACAAGTGTTTTTGAAGTCAATCGTGTTGCTGCACATTCTGATCACTTGTATTATGAGACGATGGAACAGGCAAAGTCGCGCGGAGAGATGTCGTGGCGCCACAGCTTAAATGGCCAATGGAAATTCCATTATGCCAAGAATCCCGCAGTTCGGCCGGCTTCCTTTTATGAACAAGAATTTGATTGCAGCTACTGGGATACCATTACAGTACCGGCACATATTCAGCTGGAAGGACACGGGACACCTCAATATGTAAATACAATGTACCCTTGGGATGGGGTACATGATATTCGACCGCCAGAGGTGCCGATGGAGGATAATCCAGTCGGCAGTTATGTGACACAGTTTACAGTACCAAAGCATATGGAAGATATGCCTTTGTTCATCTCCTTCCAAGGAGTAGAATCTGCATTTTATGTGTGGCTGAACGGTCACTTTGTGGGTTATAGTGAGGATTCTTTTACACCGGCAGCGTTTGATCTGACAGATTACTTGCAGCAAGGTGACAATAAATTAGCGGTGGAAGTTTACCAGCGCAGCACAGGAAGCTGGCTGGAGGATCAAGATTTCTGGCGTTTCTCTGGTATTTTCCGTGACGTATATCTCTATACAACACCAGAAATGCATGTGTTTGATTTGGCAGTACAAGCAAGATTAGACGAAACGTATTCGAAAGGTTCCTTAAAAGCAGCAATGCTATTCCAAAAAGAACTGCCAGCTGCCGCTAAAATAACTGGCAGTCTATACGACAGAAACGGCAGTTTGGTGCAGGAAGCAGAAGGGCTATTCAGCGAACAAACAGCAGTTGTCCCTATTGATATCGACAAACCGAATTTATGGAGTGCAGAGGATCCCTATTTGTATTCACTGTATCTGCAAATTTACAACGAAGAAGGGCAGCTTGTGGAAGTTGTCCCGCAGCAAGTTGGTTTCCGTCGTTTTGAAATGATTGATAAAGTAATGTGTCTGAACGGAGAGCGCGTTGTATTCAAGGGTGTCAATCGACATGAGTTTAACGCTCGTACTGGGCGAGTTGTTTCGGAAGCGGATATGCTGTGGGATATTAAAACGATGAAGCAGCACAATATCAATGCTGTCCGCACATCACATTATCCCAACCAGACCCGCTGGTATGAACTATGTGATAGGTACGGTCTGTATGTTATTGATGAGATGAACTTGGAAACACATGGGTCATGGCAGAAGCTCGGTGAGGTGGAGCCATCTTGGAACATCCCGGGAAATTTGCCGGAATGGCAGGATATTGTTATGGACCGGGCAATCTCGATGCTAGAACGGGACAAAAACCATCCATCTATCTTGATTTGGTCTTGCGGCAATGAATCATACGCGGGCGAAGTAATTGTGCATGTAGCGAACTACTTCCGACAAAAGGATCCAAGCCGTCTTGTTCATTATGAAGGTGTGTTCCATGCTAGAGAGTATGATGAAGCAAGTGACATGGAAAGCCGCATGTATGCAAAAGCTGCTGATATTATCACCTATCTGGAAAATGATCCGGAAAAACCTTTTATCAATTGCGAGTACACACATGCGATGAACAACTCATTGGGCGGAATGTACAAATATACCGAACTGGAAAATAAGTATCCGATGTATCAAGGCGGGTTCATTTGGGATTATATAGACCAAGCATTAGTGAAAAAAGATCGTTATGGTCAAGAATTTCTTGCCTACGGGGGAGATTTCCATGATCGTCCGACGGATTATATATTCTGTACCGATGGACTCATTTTTGCCGACCGCAAACTTTCACCAAAAATGCAGGAAGTAAAATACTTGTATCAAAACATTAAGTTAGATGTAACAGATAAAAAAATCAAGGTACGAAACGAAAATCTTTTCGTAGATACATCAGCTTATGAGTTGGTCTGGACACTGCGAAGAGATGGTGTGACGATGTATGAAGAATCCATTGAGCAGAATGTCAAAGCCGGGGAGGAAGCAGCATATAGCATTGCTATTCCAGAGAATGTATTAGCTGAAGCAGGTGTCTTTACAATAGATGCGAGCATGAAATTAGCCAAGTCCTCCGCATGGGCCGAAGCAGGATTTGAAGTGGCATTTGGCCAATATGTTTGGGAAAAGCAGCCTGTTGCACCGAAACCATCCGGAAAACTTCGTGTTGTCGAAGGAGATGTGAATATCGGGGTACACGGCCAAGATTTCGCTGTCCAATTCTCGAAAGTGGCAGGCAGTCTCACGTCACTTCGTTATGATGGAAAGGAAATGATAGAGATACCTCCTTATCCAACATTCTGGCGTGCTAGTACAGATAATGACAATGGCTATCAGCAAAGCTATACGGCTGGCGTGTGGCTGGCGGCGAGTACAGCGAGAAAATGCACAGACGTAGCGCTGCATGCTGACGAAAAGCAGGTGGACGTAACTTTCACTTACACGTTTGCCATGGCTGAGAAGGTGACTGTACAAAGCCTTTATTCTGTATTCCCTGATGGAGAGGTTCGTGTGAAAGCAGTATACCATGGTGCAGCAAACTTGCCAGATCTGCCAACGTTCGCTCTTTCTTTCAAAACGAGTGCTGATTACAGCAATCTAGAATGGTTTGCCAAAGGACCAGAAGAGAATTACGAAGACCGTAGTCACGGTGCAAGACTGTGTCGTTTCCAAAATACGGTGGAAACTAACAGAACAGCATATGCAAGACCCCAGGAGTCTGGCACGAGAACAGGAGTCCGCTGGCTGACACTTACGAACGATCAAGGCAGCGGTATACAGCTGCAAGCGGCAGATGCGCCAATTACGTGCAATGCTTCTCCACATACAGCTTTAGAAATAGAGCAAGCGAATCATGCTTATGAACTGCCGACTGTCCATTACACAGTCTTAACTGTTGCTGGCAAGCAGATGGGTGTTGGGGGAGACGATAGCTGGGGTGCACCAGTACATCCGGAGCATAGATTAGCAGCTGCAGAAGAACAGTCATTTGTATTTAGCATAAATAGAGCGTAAAGAAAATCCCCTTTGCTAAGGCAAAGGGGATTTTCTTATGCTAACATGGCTTCTTCGTATTGCAATAATGTTTTTGTCATAACAGGAGCTTCATCTTTTTTCTCTTTGCGCATTGCACGATGTTCAGCGACATGTGATTCACGGGAGATCCAAGCGACGAAATCTTGCTTTTTATCCCATTTCGTCACAATTGCATAAGCAACAGTATCACTTTTCTTTGTATCTTTATTCCAGCATTCAGCTGTGTGTAAGCCGCTAACATCTGTCAGTTCTTCCATCGTATGCTTTACTTTATTGATAATTTTATCTTCATTGGCAATGTCACCTTCAAAAATAACTTGATTGACAAACATAGGATTGCCTCCTTATTTAACTGATTCTTCTTTAACGGTATCAGAAAAAAAGTAGGTAGTCAATGAGAATGATTATCAACGATAAAAGAAAAGGAGCTGTGCAAGACAGCCCCAAATTCCTTAATAAACTTTATCTCCGTTAAAGATGCTGTTTTTCACAACAACATAATCAACGTTGCGAATTGCTTCTAGTTTGTTTCCGCCTGCGTATGAAATGGAGGACTGCAGATCTTGCTCCATTTCTGTCAATGTATCTTGAAGAGCGCCTTTGTGCTCAACGAACATTTTCTTGCCTTCGACGTTGCGTTTCTCGCCTTTTTGGAATTCAGACGCAGAACCGAAATATTCTTTGTACAGTTTGCCATCTTTTTCAACTGTATCGCCAGGAGATTCTTCATGACCAGCGAATAAAGATCCAATCATAACCATAGAAGCGCCGAAACGGATGGATTTTGCGATATCACCGTGTGTGCGGATACCGCCGTCCGCAATGATTGGCTTGCTAGCTGCTTTGGCACACCAGCGAAGTGCAGCCAGCTGCCAGCCGCCAGTACCGAAGCCGGTCTTGATTTTCGTAATACATACTTTACCTGGTCCAATTCCTACCTTTGTAGCATCAGCACCTGCATTTTCAAGTTCTCTGACTGCTTCTGGTGTACCAACGTTTCCGGCAATGACAAAGCTCTCAGGTAAATGCTTTTTAATGTGCTGAATCATGCGGATAACGGCATTTGAATGACCGTGTGCGATATCAATTGTGATGTATTCTGGAACCAAATTCTTGCTGGCTAGTTCCTCAATAAAGCCGTATTCGTCTTCTTTTACACCCGCACTAATAGAAGCAATCAAATTCTGCTCCTGCATTTGCTTGATAAAAGCAATTCGTGTCTCTGGCTCAAAGCGATGCATCACATAAAAATAATTATTTTTTGCCAAGTAAGTGGCGATTGTTTCATCAATGATCGTCTGCATGTTAGCTGGTACGACCGGCAGACGGAATGTATGGTTTCCGAGTGTGACCGCTGTGTCGCATTCTGAACGGCTCTCCACTACGCATTTTGCAGGAATTAACTGAATATCTTCGTAATCAAATACATTTTCCATGTTTATACCCCTCTAAAGACGAATTATTTTTGGTTATATCTTTTATTTCGTTCGCCCTTTGGTACTATACAATAATTCAGAAAACAAAGCAAAGGTTTTTACCTAAAAAAATAAAAAATCAGTCAAATAGGGTAAGCTATAGAAGGAGGGATACAAGATGAAACTTCGAATGAAAATCATTTATTGCACACCAAGAGGTACGGAAGCAGCATTTCATTCAGAATTTATGCCGGCTGGAGCTGTATTGCTGTTAATGGAGGACATGCAGCAAAATGGCAGAGTGGTACAAATGGAATTGATTGATCAGTATGAGACAGAATGGACGTTAAAGGAATTACGAGCTTACATGAAGGAACTCGAGATTGAACCGCATCATGTTCGTTTGTTTGCTGATGGCGGTTTTGAGAAACATTCGGGACGGTCAGGGCTCGGCTGTGTTGTACATTACGAACAAAATCAGAAGGAATTTCGTCTTCGGCGCAATCGAGAAGTGGAACAGCTTGCTTCTAATAACGAAGCAGAATTTGCAGCTTTACATTTTGGAATCGGTATCTTAGGGGAGCTAGGTGTACAAAATCAAGAGATAGAAGTATTCGCTGATTCTCGTGCTGTCATCATGCAAATGTCTGGGGAGTGGCCGGTTTATGAGAAAGAACTGCAGTATTGGGCGGATAAAACAGATGACTTACTAAAGGAATTCGGCCTTTCTGTTCAGTACACACATGTGGATCGTAAGCAGAACAAGGAAGCGGATCAGCTTGCCAGTCAGGCTCTGAAAAAAATCGAAATCGACAGCACCATACAAAAATGACCGCCTGGCACATGATTGGCCGGGCGGTCATTTTTATTTGGAAGTCTGTTGATCAAGCGCTTCGATCAAACTAGTTTTGGTTGAACCAGATGCTGCTTCCACTAATGTCTGGAAACGTTCTGTCAGCAAATCTTTGTTTTTGTACTCCTCCGGATGGTTCTGATTATAATAGAAACGGAAGACAGCTTCTTCTGGGAAGTGCTGTTTACCTGTCTTAATCATGAATCCAACAGGGAGCTTATGATAAGCATATGCTGTTGCTGTTTTTGTTTCTGCAAGCGGTGCTTCAGCTTTCACGGCAGCTGTAGTCTTTTCAGTTTCCAGCTGCTGCATAGCCTGCTTGATGAATTTCTTGCGAGCGCGCTTTTTCTTGGAACGCATGTTCATTTCAGCAAGAACTTTATCCAGACTTTCAGTTTTTGTAAGTACAGTCACGACGAAAAACTCCTCTATTATTGTCTGCAACCTCTATCATATGATATTTTCGGAGATTTTAGAAGGCTAGAGGTAGAATTGTTAACATTCTGACAAATCATCAATACGTATAAGTGGTTGAATATGTCGGATCTGTATCAGGGATTAAGGAAACGCCTATGATTGTAAATATAATCACGAAGAGTATAGAAAGCACGATCATAACGGCAAATAAGAGGAAATAAGCAATCGCAAAATTTCTTCTTGGATTCGTTCGATCAACTGCCCAGATGATGAGCATTACGATATTTACCACTGGAAGTGCAATTAATAACAGCGTCCAAAACCAATCCATAATACTGAGCTGATTACTTGCCCGGGTTCCTCGTTCCTGTTGTTCCATAAAATCGCTCCTGACTAAGATTTAATAATGGCAAAAACAACTATAAAGGATAGTTTCTGTATATTCAACCAAAGTCAGTAAGGTCACAATCGGCATGAAAAAAGGTTTTTAAGGACTTTTTCCCTGTTTTGCTGCGCGCTCAAGCTGTTGCTTCATTCGAAGCATCTCTTGTCTTGCAAGCGGGTCAAAAAGACCTTCGTTCAGTGTTTTATCAATAAATTTTATGGCTTGGTCCATTTGTCGATTCAATTTGCGTTACCTCCTGTCCTTTAGGTTTCATTTCCTATCTTAGTTTGTGAACACCTTCATTAGAATAGCTCATAATTGCATCTATTATACTAGGTCAAATGATGGCATATTTATTTGGAAAAGCTTGTCTGACCTCACGTAGTTCGATACACTTTCGTTAATGAAAAAATGAGGTGAATGAAGATGTTATACGATGTAATTGTTCAGGGAGCTGGGTCAATGGGGATGAGTGCGGGCTACCAGCTTGCGAAAAAAGGACAGCAGGTGCTTTTACTGGATTCATATCACCCGCCGCATGTACATGGGAGCCATCATGGGGAAACGAGAATTATACGCTATGCGTATGGAGAAGGAGAAGCATATGTACCGCTGGCTCTGAGGGCAAAAGCATTGTGGAAAGAGCTTGAACAGGAGATAGGCAAAGACATTTTTGTTGAGACTGGTGTACTAAATAGCGGACCGGAAACAAGTCCTTTCATTCAAAACGTTATAAGAAGCGGGAAAGCTTATGATTTGCAAGTAGAGCAGCTTACTTCTGCAGAAATGAAAAAACGCTGGTCCGGACTTACCGTTCCGCCTGATTATATTGGTTGCTACGAAAAAGACGCTGGCTACTTGCTGACAGACCAAATTCTAAAAGGCTACGCACATTTGGCTGCTTCTCATGGAGCTGTTGTGGCAGGCGGACAACGTGTGGAAGCAATCCAAATGAAAGGAAGTTTAGTGGAAGTTAAGACGAAGGAACATACATATCGAGGGAAGAAATTGATCGTAACGGCGGGCGCGTGGGGAGGCGAGCTGTTGGCAAAGCTTGGACTAAAACTGCCGATTCAAGTGACTAGGAAGACGTTTGCTTGGCTTCATGCAGATAAAAACTTTCGGGAAGGCAGTTTCCCATGCTTTAGCTTTGATACAGAATTGGGCACATATTATGGTTTTCCAGACATCAACAATACCGGATTAAAGATTGGACGTCATGATACCGGCACACCAATCCATCCAGATGATAAGGATGCGCCTTACCATGAAGGAGATACAGAGGAGCTGCTTCGTTTCTTGACACAATTCATGGGAAAGGGTTCATTCAAGTTGCGGGAAGGAAAAACATGTATGTACAGCATGACGCCGGACGAAGATTTTCTAATAGACTATCATCCAGACTATCCGCAAATTTTGTATGCGCTTGGCTTTTCCGGTCATGGCTTCAAGTTCGCCAGTGCAATCGGTGAGGTTTTGAGCGAGATGGCAATGGAAAAAGAGCAAACAATAGACATAAATTCATTTTGCAATACAAGATTCCAATAAAAGAGTCTGTGAAATGAAGGACTTTTGTGACAGAATGGTCATAAATAGAAATTCAGCGTTACGCTGTCATGGTATAATAAGTGCAGATTATTAGTAAGGAGATGCATTTCATGCCACCAGTAGTACGTTTAATCGTCATTTCGTTGTTTGCTTTGCTCACTGTCGGGCTCTTAGTTCTTGGAGCTGTAAAGAGTAAGCAAATGCGATTACCATTTACAATTTTAGCGATAGTGTTAGCATTTATTTATATCGTGTCATATATTGTATTATTTATCTTCTAAAACATGTGCGCTTCCGTGCATGTTTTTTATTTTTCTACAAAAGTACTGAGATAATTCTCCAGCATATGAAAAATGAAATATTATTGTAATGTTTTGTCAGACTCTCGTGTAGTATACTGTTCCCGGAGATTACTTTATTTCTATTCTAATTCATCGCAGACTAATCGAACTAGGAATGCTAACGCCTATACAATAGATTCACAGGGGGAAACAATTTGAAAAGAAAATGGCTACATATTGGCTTGGCTGCAGTGATCGGAACAGCTGCGTTAGTTTTGCCGGTATCAGGAAATGCTGCATATGCCTATGAAGATTTAGATGAAAAGAAGGAAGAAGTCGAACGGAAAAAAGAAGACATTAATAAGGAGCAGGCAGAAAAGACAGAGAAGCAGGACGATCTGCAAGCTGCTGCTGAGAAACTGCGCGTAGATTTAACAGAGATTGATAGTAAAATAGGGAAAACAAATACAAAACTAACAGAGACTGAATCAGAGGTTTCTGAGCTGGAATCTGATATTAAATCATTAAAAACAGAGATTGCAGACTTAGAAAAAAGAATTGAACAGCGTCATAGTTTGCTGAAAGACCGGATACATTCATTGCAGAAAAATGGCGGCCAAGTCAGCTATTTAGCTGTCATTATGGAATCAAAAAGCTTTTCTGACTTCCTAAACCGTGTAGATGCTGTAAGCACAATCATGGGCGCGGATCAGGAATTAATGGATGCGCAGCAACGTGACCTGAAAGACGTCGAATCGAAAAAGACAGAGCGTCAATCGAAACTAGCACGTGCGGAGCAGCAAGCTGCAGCACTGAAAGAAACAAAACAAACACTGACTGATCAGCAAAATGAGAAGGACAAGCTTATCGAAGATGTCATGAATGAATATGATATAACATCTGAAGAGTTATTCAGCCTGACAGAAGAAGCAGAGTTATTAGCTGCTCAAGAAGAAGCAATTGCGGCTGAAGCTGCACATCGTGATAAACAGAAGGCAGAAGAAGAGGCTCGTAAGGAAGCAGAACGCCAGCGTGCTGAGCAAGCGAAGCAGGAAGAAGCGGCGCGTATAGCGAAAGCTGAAAAAGAAGAAGCAAACGAGGCAGCAGCTCAGGCGGATGCTGAGCAGCAAAAAGCAGCGAAACAAGAAGAAGCAAAACAAGATGCAGCAGAAGAGAAGCGTGTAGCATCTGCTGCCAAGAAATCTTCATCTGAAACCGAACCGAAGCAAAAAGTGGAGAAGAAAGCCGACTCCCAGCCAGCAGCACAGCCTAAACAACCGGCAAGCCCTGCACCTAAGCAAGAGAAGCAGCAAGAGTCTAAGGCTCCAGCCTCCAGTGCTAATTTCATTACACCAGCACCAGGTTACATCTCTTCTGGTTTCGGACCAAGATCTGGTGGATATCATTACGGCATTGATATTGCTAAACGAGGTGCAGGAGTTCCAATTTGGGCAGCTGCATCCGGGGAAGTTAAACGAGCATATTATTCACCTAGCTATGGAAATGTGATTTTCGTGACACACTCGATTAATGGCAAAACGTATACCACTGTGTATGCTCACTTAACTTCGATGAACGTAAGCGCAAGACAGCACGTATCACAAGGGCAGCAAATCGGCACAATGGGGAACACAGGTATGTCACATGGACAGCACCTTCATTTCGAACTGCATACAGGTCCTTGGAATAATTCCAAATCAAATGCGGTCGATCCGCGTTCATACCTTAACTAACAAAAACGCCAACGCTCAATCTGAGGGTTGGCGTTTTTTCTATTTTATGTAAAAATTATGGAATATATATAAAGGGGAGAGAAGATGCAGCAAGAAGCGTTACATAAATTAGCTGATTTGTTAGCAAGCGAAAAGGAAGTAAAGGCAGTCTTTGTGAAAGGATCCTTCGGCAGAGGAGAAGAAGATGCGTTTTCCGATATTGATTTGTATTGTCTGGTAGAGGAAGCAGAAAGGCAAGCTTTTCTAGCGAAAAGATTGTCTCTGCTCGCAGCATATCGCGAAGTCCTCTATAGCGAAGAGCTATTTATTATCGCGCCTCAATTAATTGTTGTGTATGATAATTTACTGCATGTGGACTTGTTTACCGTGACGGAGGAGACATTTAAGCAAACCGATCAGTTTCTTGTTCTTTATGATCCGGAAAATCGACTCCAACGATTTAAAGAAACGCAGACATTGACAATAACGGATGAAATGTACGGAGAACAAGTAATTGATTTGACGTGGTTCCTGTTTCAGTACCGAAAAGCAGCTTTAAGAGGAAATGGGGCATGGGCTGCTGCGATGCTCCAGCAAGTAACAGAGCCGCTAGCGCGAATGCTGCTGCATCATTACGCACCGACACGTGCCCTGCTGGGTCTAAAAAGAGCCCAGCAGCTCTTACCAGCAGCAGTATATAGTAACTTACTGGACGTCTTGGAACATGTAACACCAACCGGTCATGGCAGGGCTGCAGCTGCTGTGTTACAACTACTGGAAAACGAGAGACCTTTTTTAGAGAAACATGTAAAAGAAGAAGAGAAAAATATAATAGAACCACTTTTTGAGCGTTTAATTACAAGGAAGCAAATAACAGAGTCAAAAGAAAAGCCATAACCGTAAAAGGATATGGCTTTTAATCTATGCAAGCTTGGACCGACCAAACGACATTGCTTTTCGTGTGGGTTTTAAGTTTCTCTATCAAATCAGCGGCATCCGCTTCATTAAGAAACAGCATATCTGAAGATGTATTTGAATGTTTTAGGTAGGTTTTCGTTCCGTTCGCTTCTCGTGCTATTTTGAACATCGAACACACTTCCTCACCTATTTATTTTCGATCTATTGCTATTTTCTCATAGCAGTATAGCCATGTATAGGTACAGAGGTGAATATTAGATTAAGGTTTTGTGGTAAAACGGTGAAAATCTCTCTTTTCAGTCATGAAATTAAAGTATGGAAGAATGCTTTCATAAAACCTGGGCAGAGAGGAAGCGAATGCTGTAGAAGAAACAGATATTCCTTCTTGGAGACAGTTTGTTATAACGGATATCCTGGCGAAAAATGTTAGACTTATAAATAGAGTATTTGCAGGCAAACAAAACAGCCAATCGCCGATTGAGTACCGGCGATTGGCTGTTTGTAAGTGTTCCTGTCCCAGTCTCAATGACCGGGGCAGTCCCAAACCAAAATAAAGTTTATTTTATTAGGGTTTAATTATACTTTTTGAACGTTTGCTGCTTGTGGTCCACGCTGACCTTGTTCAACATCAAACGTTACTTTTTGGCCTTCATCCAATGATTTGAAGCCTTCGCCTTGAATAGAGCTGAAATGTACGAATACATCGTCTCCACCCTCAACTTCGATAAAACCGAAACCTTTGTCTGCGTTAAACCATTTTACTGTACCTTGTTCCATTATATTGCCTCCTAGAATCTAAAAACTTCACTAGATTATGTTTGAATCTAGCCTATTTCCTATAATAACACAATAAAGCTGTTTTAAACTTAATTTCTCAGGGTTTCCATAATAAATATAATTTAATGCCTATTCCGCCGTGAAAATACGTGAATATGGTTAACCTTGGTTGTTTCTTTTCCTAGTCACTTTAGGGGAACGATTAAACTCTGCTAATAGCTCTTTTCTGGATTTACTGCTCTTTGAAGCCGTGCAACTTAAAGACTTAGGCCTTGCCCGAGAAATCAGAGCAATTCGTTTACAATGCCGTAATTTTCGCCGCTCTTACAAGGGAGAAAATTCATTATATAGCAGCTTCTTCTTATAAGGGGAGAGATAATCTTTTGTAAACACAGTGTAAATTCTTTACGTTATGGGTGTGCGTTTATTTGGAGATGAGAGAAATGGCAAGGCTTTATTCCGCTATTCATTTTTTAAATTTTTACATTAATTAAACATATCTTCACAATATTTTAAACACTAGCTTCATATTCGGCTTGTACAGTTAACAATATAAGAACAACCGAAGGGAGATAGTGTATTGGAGAATATATATTTTTCTTCAACTTTGCTTTGGCATGAGTCTGTTGAACAAGTTGTCCGGCAGGCTGCAAGTGATCAGCTGCCAGGTATAGAGATCTGGGCGCCGCACGTGTTCATTCAAGAAAGTGATCCACGCATCATCCGTAAAACCAAACCGACCGAAATGCAGTTTACCATGCACGCTCCAAGCTGGGATTTGAATATTACAAGTATTGATTACAGCGTCCGAATTGCTTCTGTAAACAGTATTATTCAATCAATCGAACTAGCCGACAAATTGAATGCAGATTCGATTACAATTCATCCGGGGTATAAGAGTTTGGCAAATTGGACACAAACATTCTACGAGGAATTGATGCAGGAAGCACTTTACTGGATCTATCAGCGAGCTGGTGAGCTAGGCAAACGTATTTCGCTGGAATTAATGGAAGAGCGACCGAAGGAGGTAGCTGTTACTCCTGACGTAATGAATAAGCTGGTTCAGCCATTTTCAGATATGTACACAACTTTTGATGTGGCTCATATCACGAAGCCATCAGATGCACCATTATTTTTTAATCAAATGAACCGTTGTGACAAGATTCATATCAGCGATAACACAGCGGCACAGATGCATGTACCTCTAGGGACGGGTCTTATACCGGAGGAAGTATTGCAGCACTTTCTTCAACAGAATCAAAAAAATGTCGTTGAAGGAATGGATACGACCTCTGTCTCTTGGAATCAGAATCTTTCCTTCATTCGTCAGCATTTGCAGGCAAAGGAGCGTGTGATATGAAAATACTTGTTACCAATGACGATGGCATCTTTTCGCCGGGTGTGGAAGCGATGATTGAGACGCTTCAGCATTTTGGTGAGGTGTATGTTGTCTGTCCGGATCAAGCGAGCAGTGGTATCAGTCATCCTGTTACATCGCGTCAGCCAATCCGTGTCAAAGAGATGTATCATTTTCCGGGAGTAGCAGGTGCATGGTGTCTCAATGGGACTTCAGCAGATTGTGTAAAATTAGCAGTAGAAGTTCTAATACCGGATGAGCTGGACTTTATCTTTTCTGGAATCAATCTCGGTCCTGCTATAGGGCGGGATGTTTATTATTCCGGTGTGGTGGCAGCAGCAATAGAAGCCTCCCTTTACAACATCCCGGCTGCTTCTGTCAGTTTGAATTGCAGTTCCCAAAATCATGTGAACTACTCGAAGGTTAAGACATTGTTTTATCAGGTTGCCGAGGTACTGCTGCAGCATAAGTCAAAGTCAATCGGTCTGCTGAATGTGAATTTACCAAATATCGACAAGCGGGAATGCAAGGGAATCCAAGTTATTCCGATGGATATGAGTGTATCCCGTTATCGTTTTGTCGGTCTGCGTGATCCGCATGGAGAAGTGTATTACTGGCTGAAGGATCAGCTGCAAGAGCTTGCGGCTTTTCATCCGACGAGTGATTATCTTCTATTAAAAGAAGGATACATAACCGTTTCACCAATAGAATTGCGCAATAACTATCGACGAAAGCAAGAACAAGTGGAACGCTGGTTTAAAACAATGGAAACAAATACTTCTGAATAAAAACGAAAATGAATGGAAATCGTAGATGCAATATTCTTAAGCATTTTCTCAGTAAGATGAGCGAATAGAAGAAGCTGCAAGAACACAGGTATAGCAAAGCAGTTAAAGCAGCAGCGCGTGTTTCCGGCCAGAGAAGAGAGACTGCGGGGCAAGATAAACAGCCAATTCCAAGGAACAGAAAGACATTACGTCATACAAGATGGTAATATGGATTATCAAGCTTCTCACCCATTTCTCTTACAGCTTGGCGGGAAGGCGATCGTGTAGCACTGCAAGTAAAGGGGCAGCAAACGACATTCATTTCTGAATCAACGAGGCTAGAGATAACATAGTAGTGCGTGACTTCCTTCTAGAAGGAAGTCTTTTTTTGAAGGAATAAACGAATCAAGGCAGAAATAAGGGATGAGGTGATGCACATGAAGCGTGATATGAGTATTATCAGAGACCTTCTATTGGATATTGAATCCGAATACACAGAGGGCGGATTTGCACTGGAGGTGACAGAGGAGGATGACTATACAGAAGAGGAAATGAATTATCATTTGCAGCTGATGAAGGAAGCGAAGTTGATCAAATTGGAAACGGTGCTTGATGAGGAAGAGGAAGAAGAGGAGCTGCTCATTTACGGACTAACCTGGGATGGACATGAACTTTTGGACAGTATTCGTGAAGAAGCAATATGGCAGCAATTATTAGTAAAGCTGAAAAGAGAGAAGGGAAGCATGCCGTTTTCTGTGTTAAGGAAGCAGGCAGCTAAAGCGGCCGAGGCGTACTATGCAGCCGAATAAGGTTTTAATTTCATGTTCTTCTAATTACCTGGCATACCCGAAAATAAATTCGCATATTATCTTATAAAAGTTAAAAAAATGAGTTTTAATAATCAGCAAATTGGCAAAACAGAAGTAACAAACAAAAGAGGAGGGTCGAGCATGTTCTGCATCTATTCTGCGGCAAAGGAAAAATTTAAAGAAGATTATCAAAAGCAGCAGCAGGCAGCTAAAGTTAATGCAAAGACTAATTCAACCGCTATTAAAAAGTAAGCTTGAAACAGACTGCGTACTTATAAAAAGATGCAAGAACGTGCAGACTAGGGTTAAAAGCAAAAAGAGGTGCTAGTACGTGCGCAGTCGGTATTCATTTATGAGAGGATTTATGTTAGGTATTGTTGTGGCACTCGCAGTATGGTTTGTTGTAACTTATATCGCTTCTAAATTTATATAATCCAAAAAGAAACACAGCTATTATCGCTGTGTTTTCTCTTGTTTATGGACATTGTTTTCATATTCCGTTTCCGGATGACCGTACTCTCCGTTCATTGCTTGCTCGTCTTGATCCAGTCCGATTGCTTCTGCTGCTTCATCACGCTGAACGGATTTAGTTTGTTTTTGCTGCATATCAAGCCACCTCCTGACTAGTAGTGTGGCTTTGTTGTCAAAAAATATGTAGGGACAGCAATAGCTGCCCATCTATATTAACGCGGCCGCCCTGGATAATAGTAGTTGCTGTAAGGGTAGGGTGCAGGATAGGCATAAGGGACTGGATAAGGAACCGGATAAGGGTTGCTGTATTTGTAACCATACCCCGGACCGTTTACGAAAGCACTGCCTAGTAGCCCGCCAGCAAGTCCGCCAAGAAATGGGATGAATGCAAACCCAAACCGTTGATCTTCCCCATTATTTCGCGGATAAGGATGTGTATATGCTGCCTGTGCTGGATGATACGTGTAATGTGTATAGCTCATGTTCATTCCTCCTATCTCTTTACTGTATGCACAATCGTCCAGTAAAGGATGGGCAAGTAACTTGAAGAGGTGAAAAGAATTCCAAGTCAGAAAGCAATTAACAGGACTAGCTTTCACGTTCGGCACATACACTAGCCATAGCAAATCCATGTTTGTCATTAGAGATGAATGGGTATAAATCGTTTATGGATTGAACTTTAACTTACATAAACATAGTAAAGGACTGGATTATGCAAAAACTACTCTCGCATTCCTTATTGATCTTCTTTGTTGTTAGTAACTTGTGTCTATTGCTTTATTTGCCGATGCAAAATATGAAGCAAGGTGTATATCCAGCAAAAGTCTACGCAGATGAAAGATTGCAGCCTTTTTTAAATGAAAAAAACTTGCATACAGTAGAAGGACCAGCTTCCCTTGTCTTATCAGATCAAGAGAAGCAAAAACCAGAATTGGAAGAAGTAACGTTTAAACAAAAACAATATAACGCAGAGGACATCAATCTTCTGCAGAAGCTAGTTCAAGCCGAGACGAGCGGAGAAGACTATCCAGGAAAAGTAGCAGTTGCGACAGTTGTCTTGAATCGCATAGAAAGCGAAGAATTTCCGGATACAATTCATGATGTCATTATGCAAGAGGGGCAGTTCCAGCCAGTAATGACTGGTGTTATTTGGAAGAGTGAACCAACAGAAGAGACAGAACAAGCTGTAGCGGATGCACTAATTCAGAAAGATAATATGAATAATATTGTTTGGTTCATGAACCCAAAAACTGCTACAACGAATTGGATAGCCGATACACAAGAGCAAGTGAAGCAAATCGGAAATCATGTATTTTATCGCTAACAGGTAGCGAGTTGAATTTTAACTGCCTGGTCAAATTGCTCGTTTTCTGTAAAATATGTAGTCAGCAAGTGACGGAAGCGCTCCGTTGCATGTTCGTGTCTTGCTCCTTGAAGCTGGGACATGCTAGGTTCTACTAATACACGAAAGCCCTCTGGATCATTAAACTTTTTCACAAGCATGGCGAAACGCCACAGATAATGTTGACTGTTTTCCTGTTTGCATAATTGGAATCCATGTTCAAAAGCCTGATAAGCCTTCTGGTGATTTCCTTGTTCCATATAAGCCTCTGTACGCAAGTAGTCATTCGCAATAAGGAGGGAAGAATCTGCAAGTTCACTAACTTTTTCAAGATAAAAAAGTGCGTCTGCAGTTCTGTTTTGATGAAGAAATAACGCACCTAGATTATGGTAGACAGCAGCAAGTGATTGTTTATGCTCTATCTTCTCAGCTATCTTTGTTGCAAGCAGAAGATATTTTTCGGCATCTTTTTCTTCTCCAGCACTTAGTGAAGTAAGTCCCATACCCATAAGTGCATGTGATTTACGCACTAAAGAAGCAGTATCCTTGCTAAATATTCGAAATGCTTGCTCGAAATGAAGCTTTGCAAGAGGTGTTATTCCAAGATAGTGAAAACCCGTTCCGAGCTTGTAATGCAGTTCCGCTGAGTCATTCTCTTCTACAGCCGCCACATAATTTTCCGCTTTCTCCAAGGTACAAATTGCTTTCTTGTATTCGCCATCTAAAAGAAAAATATCAGATTGGAAAAGACAATAATAAAACAAATAGTTAGGATCTAATTCTTGTATAGATATGGACTTTATTAAACCTTTTGCTTTTGCTATGTAATGGTTTTGCAGCAAATGCTTTACTTCAAATAGTCTGAATAGCATCAATTCCCTTGCTGACTTTGGTAACTCCTCAAGCATATTACGAAGTATTAACGCCTCGGCTGTCTCATGCAATTTAACATGTTCGTACCATTTGATAAGCGAATTATGAAAACTATCTTTCGAAATGACTTGCATATATTCCAGTCCTTTCTCTTTATTTACAAGAAGATTGTTCGGTTATCTGCCTTTATTTTAGCAGATTAAACAGCATTAATATACATTTTAAGGAAGAATTTGCTGAAATTTGTCGAAAGGCAATCCATGCTTGACCTCATCTCATTATGTACATGTTTCGTTTTGTGCTAAGCCGGTAAAACATTACAGAAAGCATAATGGCGAAGGAGAGTTTTTAGACATGGGAAAATTAGATAATCGTATTGCAGTTGTTACCGGTGGAGCAACGGGCATTGGCAGAGCAACTGCTTCTTTATTTGCGAAAGAAGGTGCTGCTGTGCTTGTAGCTGATTTAAAGAAAGATGATTTAACTGAACTGACGGAGACTATCCAAAAAGATGGAGGACAAGCAGAAGCTTTTGAAGTAGATGTATCTAACGAAGAAGGGGTGCAGGAATTCGTCAGATCCGTAAAAGAAAAGTACGGTAAAGTAGACGTACTTTTCAACAATGCTGGTATTGACCAAGAAGGCGGCAAGGTGCATGAATATCCGATTGAATTATTCGATTCAATTCAAAAAACAGATTTGCGCGGAACGTTCTTAATGAGTAAGTTCCTCATTCCGCTTATGCTGGAGAACGGTAAGGGAGCAATTGTGAACAATGCGTCCATGAGCGGCAGCTTTGCTGATCTGGACCGTTCTGGATATAATGCTGCCAAGGGTGGTATCATTAACTTCACGAAAGCAACGGCTATCGATTATGGCAGATTAGGCATCCGGGCAAATTCTGTTTCACCAGGTACGATTGAAACACCGTTAATTGACGAATTGTCTGGCTCAAAGGCAGAGGAGCAAGGCAAGGAATTCCGTGAAGCGAACAAATGGATGGCTCCGATGGGCAGACTTGGTGCCCCGGAGGAAATTGCGAAAGCAGTACTGTTCCTCGTTTCCGATGACAGTTCCTACATTAGTGGGCAAGATTTAGTTGTTGATGGCGGACTGACTGCTTACACATGGCCAGGTAAAATGGTGATGGACGACAGCTGGAAAGAAACAACTGAAAAAGGGTGATGCGTAAGCATCACCCTTTTTCAGTTGAGCAAGCTCGTTGACAGGAAGAGACTTACGATATATCATTGACCTATCAATCGTTGATGTATCAATTATATGGGAAGGGTTTTGCCAATGAATGATTCTTGTTCTGTCCGTTTACAGATTTTTTTACAGCTGCAGGCAGTAAATAAGGACCTTTGCTCAAAGTTTGAGACATGTTTCGGTGCTAGTACTTCCCGAGTGGAGATACTTCATTACCTGCTGCAGCACGGAGAAGTACCTCAATCTTCCTTACAAAAGGAAGTTAACATTGATGCTGCAGCTGTGACCAGACATCTCAAACAACTAGAAGCTGCCGGTACGATTGTTCGTTACAAGAAAGCAGACGACCAGCGAGCTACATGGGTAAAGCTGGATGATGAGGCACAGCGACACATTGAGCAATCCTATCAGGAAAAGAGTCAATTTATAGAAGAGACACTGGCTGATTTTTCAGAAGAGGAATTGCAGCAATTTCTGCATATGTTAAGCAAAGTTAGTGATAATGTCTCCCGCGTCACGAAACAGCATCTAGGAGGAGAAAAATGAACCAGGCATCAACTTATAATAAAGAGGCGTTTCTGCAAGTTTTACATGACCGCCGCTCCATTCGCCGCTATGACGAAAGTGTTAAAATCAGCAAAGAGGAAATGACTGAAATTCTTGCATCCGCAACAAAAGCACCATCCTCTGTCAACTTACAGCCATGGCGATTTGTTGTCATTGAAAGCCCAGAGGCAAAGGCAAAACTTGCATCGCTGGCATGGTTTAATCAGCGGCAAGTTGAGACATCATCAGCAGTAATTGCAGTATTCGGTGACTTACAAAATCTTAATTACCTTGAAGAGATATACAGCAAAGCTGTTGAACTTGGCATGATGCCACAGGATGTGAAAGAGCAGCAAGTAACTTCTATCCGCAGCCTGCTATCTGGTATTTCGGAACAAGGAAATCGTGATTCTGTCATGATTGATAGCGGACTTGTATCCATGCAGATTATGCTTACAGCCAAAGCTTATGGATACGATACGAATCCAATCGGCGGTTTTGAGAAAGATAAAATAGCAGAAGCATTTGATCTGGATAAGAATCGCTATGTGCCAGTTATGCTTCTCTCAATAGGAAAAGCATTGGACAATGGCCATCAGTCTTATCGTTTGCCAGTAGAACAAATTACAGAATGGAAATAAGGAGAGATAAATATGATTATTATTCATGCTAGAATGGCAGTAAAACCTGAGAAGAAAGAAGAATTCCTGAAAGAAATTGATGCTGTTATAGAAGGAAGCCAGGCAGAAGCAGGTAACAATAGCTATGACCTATACCAAGATCCGAAAGACGCAAACAGCCTTATCATGATCGAAAACTGGAAAGACATGGATGCCGTACAAGCGCATAACAGCAGCAGCCACTTTCAAAAATTCAGTGAAGCAGCGAAGGAAATGCTAAGCGCACCATTAGATGTGGATGTTTATCAAGGTGAGAAAATAAACTAATAAAAAGGGATGACCACAGCGGTCATCCTTTTTTGTTTGTGTGCAGTGTTACAGAATCTATATACGCTATCGGCTTGTTGCTGAGAAAAGTAATTAAACCGAGAAATAGTACTAGCTCGTAACTGTCAGTCTTTTTCGTTAGCTAATGAAATAGCTGTATGTCCAATTATTAGATTCTGCTCTAGCTGCTGAGCGGTGTCATGAGGATGATAATAGCCTTTATCCATCATATATAAAGAGATGTTTCGATGCTGCTTGATGCTATCGTCTAATTGTTTTATAAGTACCTGTCTTATTTCCGGGGTGGCAGTTTCGGTAATTGCGAGTGCATAGCTTTTAATACCTGCTTTTGCCGATTGCAGCATATCAGATGCAATCACTTGGTCGCTAAAAGCTCCCATCCCAATAAGCTTCTTTACCATTTCGTTCATACTTGTTTCGTCCTTTCCAGCAAACGCGTTAGTTCTTGGACGTGCTCAAGTGATGTAGCGGTGTCGGTTTTCATAAGTTGTTTTAAGGAGGGATCCGAAACAAAAGCTTTCATCATGGACGATTTGGTCAGACAAAGACTTTTAAAATGCAGCAGTTCCTGTAGCTCGAGTTCTTCATGTAATCCAGCTTTCATTGCATTCCACCTGTCCCCTCTAGTGCTTCAGCAATATAACTGCTATCTTTCTCGAGCTGATGCGGAACCCGATATGCATCATAAATACCACGGTCTTGCAGGAAACCATAAATCTTTTCATGCTGCTGAATGGCTTTATGCAGTTCATCTGTCAGAAGTTCATGCAGCTCCCCAGTTGTAGTTTCTGTAATGGCAGCCGATAAGTCTTTAATGGAAGCTTTTGTTTTAAACAATAGATCGGTAGCGATACCGCGATCAGCTACCGATAATGGTTGTTCTTTCATACAGATCCCTCCCCGTGCATAAACGATTGGCTGGCCGATTCCAAGAAAGGCTGCATATGCTTGATCGTTAGCTTGTCTTGTTCTGCACTTGCTTGAAGAAGTTGTTTTAATTCGTTGTTTTCAACTTGCTGGAGCTGGGCTTGTGTTTGCGTCAGGCAAGCCCATTTGAAGTTACTAAGTTCCCTTAAATCTGTTATCTCATGAACGCCGAATTGTTTGCTTTTCATCAGCTCATCCATCCTTTTTTGTTTCCCTTAGTATGTGGTCAAGTCAGGGGATTATGCGAAGGATAAAGAGAAAATTTTATGTGCTGCTGACAAGCGCTGTAAAAAAAATAGCCGCAATATCTGCGGCTATTTCATATTAAACTTAGTGTTTAGCAACATATGATACGTATCTTCATTAATTGACTGTTTAGCAGCTGCACCGTTGCCCCATTCTGTAAACGAGGTTGGCGTCAAAGTAAAGAGCCCGGCTGCTGTTCGCTTCGTAAGTAAAGGTGATTTATTGAAGGGTGAAGCAGCATCAGTCTCGATTAGTCTCTGAATCTGTTCTAATTGTCTTAAATCTGTAATTTTGTTTCCTTCTGAAAAGCGATAACCTGTGCGCCATACATGATCACGATTTGCTAATTTTAATTCAAGTATAGGAAACATATCTTCCTGTCTGATCCGAAAAAGACCATTAGGAGTGGAGACTGTTTGGCCATTTAAAGGTACAGGAGCAAGAGGAATATTTGCTCCAAACCCTGCATCGACAATATATTTCTTACCGTAACGCTCTAAAAGGATTATTACATGCGTATTACCTGTTGCATTCCATGCATTTTCCTGCTGATTATAGATGCAGGCTGTCAGCATGGTAACATTCCATCCCTCATCTAGTAAGTAATGGTAGAGGAGCGTATTTAATTCATAACAGACGCCGCCTTCATTTCGTAGAAGAATCTTATTCTCCAAGTCAGCTTGTGTGAGCGGGCTTGTTTGTTGATTTATAATACGTAGATTCTCAAATGGTATTGCTTGTGAAAATTTCTCTAAAAATATCGGCAGGGTTGTAAAGGTTACTTTTTCGGTTATTCCAATTCGCTGTTCTAGTAATGCTTTAAACGAATGCATACATACACTTCCTTCTAACCTTATTATAAAGGTCTTAATCTTTTCATGCTTGCATCCTGCTCGCTAAGCCTTTATACTGACAGAAATAAATACGGAGATAGTTTTCTAGGGTTCCGCAGCTGCATGTTGGCCTGGTCCGAGAGAAAACACACAGTATTGCTGTGACACGGAAGGATAAAAGCCTGGGAGATGATAAAATCTCCCAGGCTTTTTGATTGGAGGAAACGAAAATGACAAAACAATGGCTGTATGTCTTGCTGGCAGGGATTATTGAAGTTCTGTGGGTGATCGGTTTGAAGCATGCGAGTAACTTTTGGGAATGGACTGGTACGGTTGGTTGTATTTTACTCAGTTTTTATTTAATGCTACATGCGAGTAAGCATTTGCCTGTCGGAACGGTTTACGCCGTTTTCGTTGGGATTGGATCAACTGGTACAGTTATCGCAGATATGCTCTTCTTTGGAGAACCATTCCAGCTTGCAAAAGTAGTATTGATTGCCGTACTGCTAGTGGGGGTAATTGGACTTAAGTTTGTAACAGGGGATAACCAGAAGGAGGAGAGTATGTGATGGCTTGGATTGTATTAATAATTGCAGGTTTGTTTGAAGTACTTGGGGTGACCATGATCAATAAGATAAATCAAAAACCAAATGCATTAAATATAAGCGTATTTGTACTAGGGTTTGCAGGCAGCTTTGGATGCTTATCCTATAGTATGGCTTCTCTACCGATGGGAACCGCTTATGCTATTTGGACCGGAATCGGAACGGCAGGAGGCGCCATTGTCGGAATGCTTTTCTTCCAAGAATCCAAAGATTGGAAGAGGATTGTGTGTATTGCGATGATATTAGCAGCTGCAGTTGGATTGAAATTGATTGCTTAAGTGAGCAGGAGCATGTATATACATGCTCTATTTTTTATATGAAAATATACGGATAGTATGCAACTCGACAATAATCCTCATTTTACCAGTTTATAAGACTTTTATAACAGGTCTTTATAATTCTGTTGCAATAACCGGGATATAATCCTAGCAAACACCGTGACTTACTAATCAATTTCTGGAAATCGTTTCATACTCCGTTGACTTTAATTTTTTCTTTCTTTAGGATTTAAATGTGAAGGTGAAGGGTATACATTTATTGGAATAGATACAACCTTCTGTAAAAAATAATAAGGAGCTGAGTAAATGTCTGGACAAATTCGCATGACCCCAGAGCAATTACAAAACCACGCAAAAACATATGGTACTAGTTCACAACGAATTGATGATGTTCTAAACACCTTATCTAATTTACAAGACCAACTTCGCCAAGAGTGGGAAGGTAGAGCATTCGATCGCTTTGATGATCAATTCGTTCAGCTTAGACCAAAAGTTCAAGAATTCTCTCAGCTTATGCTTGATATTCAAGCTCAGTTGGAAAAAACAGCACAAGCCGTACAAGAGCAAGATCAAGCACTATCCCAAAACTTCGGTTTCAGATAAGCACCCATCTGGCTGCTGCGTAACCGTCGCATGAGACGACAGAGTGGGCTGCATGACGCATGCGTTATGCAGCCTAATTAATGTAGAAAGACAGGTCATAATGTACCATGCTGTTTTACTTATTGTTTTTTAAAACAAAAAATATACAAACTGGAGACACCAGGAGTTGAAAATACATTGAAAAAGTTTGATAAAAGATGGATTTTGTTTCTAGTACTGATTGTATTGCTGGCGTCTGGTTTATCTTACTTAACGCTTCACCAAGAAACGACCAAGACAGCTGAGCAGCCGAAGACACAAAATATGTCTATCGCTCTCGTTAATGAAGATAAAGGCTCTACTTTCAATGAAACCGAGCTAGCTTTCGGCGATGCCTTTGTCAGTTCGGTAAGTGAGAACGAAAATAATGAATGGTTCGTTGTGAGTCGGGGAGTTGCGGAAAGCGGCTTGAAGAATAATACATATGACATGATGATCGTAATTCCCAATGACTTCTCAGAAAAATCGTTAAACATAACAGCTGAAGCGCCAGAGCAAGTAGTGCTTCAATATAAGGTTAATGCATCAGAATCGCCTCAAATAAAGCAGCAAGCAGAAAAGACAGCAAGCGATGTCTTGAATGACTTTAATCGTCAAATCATTGACGTTTATTTTGCGAGCATCATCGGAAATCTGCAAAATGCACAAGATAGTATCGGGCAAATGGTGAACCGACAGGCAGTCTATACGAATTCCTATAATTCGAATGTATATCAGCCGCTATCAGGTTATACAGACCAATTTAACAGAGTGAAAGACAATACGAAAGCTTCCAAAGAGAGCTTTACAAGTTTCGAAGATCTATTAGCTTCTTATGAAGAACAGTTAGTAGATGAATCACAGACGGGCGCAGATTTTGTTAATGAACTAGACGAAGTAATGAAACTTAAAGAGTCGAATACAACAAATCTAGCAACCTTCCAAGAACAAATGGCGCAATTTAGTGAAGGGCTCACTTCTGCAGAGGTAGAGCAGCAGCTCGATCAACTAGCAGCTACAAATGAAGCTATTAATCAACAATTTACGGCTAATCGTGAGAATGCTGCAAATACAACAGTGATGCGCAGACCTGTCACAGCGCTGAATACAGCTAATATCTATTCTGGCTCTGTTTCATTAAAACAGCAGCTGCAGCAATCTTCTGAAAGAGTGGCAGCTTTACAGGAAGACATCAATGCCTACTTAACAGAAAGCAACGAGCAATTCAGAGCTAAGATTGGGGAAAGAATTCAGAGTACAATTGAGCAGGAATTAGCCAATGATTCTGAGCTAAATATTAATAGGCTCTTTGAGGAACCTGATAAAGAAGCAAAAGAAAATATTAACACTGTTATTAGTAGACTTCCCTCTTTGAATTCAGAAGATTTTAGAGGTGTAGGATTACCAAAAGAAACAGAAAACTATATTGCAAATGTTATAGAGATCACGAAAAAGTATCGTACGAGTAAAGAAAACGAATATGTAGAGATTAATCCAGATCCATCTGAAATCCTTAAAGATAATTTTAATCGTTTGAATGAAAAGTTAACTGTGAAAGGAGTTCAAGTAACAGACAAGGTAGAGATCCTTGAGAATGAGAATAAAAAAGAAGGTCAAATATTTAGCTTGGATGTACCAAAAGGATTCACCGTTGAAAATCTAAAACTCCAACTGCCAGATGAAAAAGAAAAAAGCTATATGAACGCTTACCACTCCGGCGATGGAGAAATTAAGCTGCCCGCAAACAGCGCAGGTGAGTTCAAAGTTAACCTTACACTTAAAAAGAAGAAAAAAGAGTTTGATGTATATAAACCAATTAATTGGGGATGGAAGTTAGAACAGAAAGACCTTAAAGATGTGGACAAGCCAGACGAATTGGCATATGCACCCACTCCTGGAAAACTGCTCGCCTCTTTAAATATCAATGCAGAAACAAATATAAACTCTGAAGAAGGTAAAGCAGAAGGTAACACAAACTCTACTACGCCTCCTAAAGAAAACGGAGAAACAGAACCGAATCAGGATGCAGGCAAGGAACCAAACAATGATGGCGATTCAGATTCAGGAAACACAGATACACCTGAAGACGAGCAAGGTAATAATCAGGGAAATGAAGATGAAAAACCTGATCAACCTGCTGGTGGAGAAAACCCGAGTGTTGATGGAGATGCCGGTGAGGATTCTGGAACTGATAATCCTGTAAATGAAGATGAAGAAGAAAAGCTTGATGGTGAAGAGCCTAAGGAAGACAAAGAAGAACAAGAGCCAGAGAAGCTGTATGTAGAAAATAATATCATCCAGCATAGAATTAGTACTTCTTTAGAAGAGATTGATGAGATAGGCTTAGACAATACAACAGAGACCTTAATTAATACGGTGACAAATTCAATCTCAGCATATAAAGAGCTAGGTTCTCTTTATGAAAGCTATTATGGCTTTGAATTGGAACGTCTTCCTGAAGATTTCAATGATAAGTCTTTATCCAGTCTGGCGACAAAGGATTCACTGCACTATCTATTCAATCAAAAAGATATTAAACAATTGCTAACAGACTATATGACGGGTCAGATTACTGGCAGTGTAACAGAACAGCTACGTACACCGACCGAAGCATTCCGTCTGCAAGTTAGCAATTATCAAGAAAACCTGCAGCAGACGATTGCAAATGCTGATACGCTGACGAATCAAGTTGCTGCCACTAACGAACAAGCTGCAGTCTTGAACCAAAGTGTGAATCAGACATTAGAGGATGTAGCAGCATGGCGTGATCAGATGCTGGCATTGCTTGAGCAGCAGGCAGAGATTCAAACAAACGCACAGGGCGAGCAGGAAGCAGTTCTTACACTTAATAGTGAGTTTCAGCCGCTGTTAACATCAAGTCAAGCTTTGGCTGAACAGGCTCAGAATAATACAAATACAGCCGAACAAGTTTATGACACTTTTGAAAATATTGATACACAAGCGCAACAGATCGAAGAAAGCGGTACAACGCTAGTAAGTGAGGCGGAACAGCTCGCATCCAATATGACCGATAAACTATCTGATGACCGTAACTTTACAGAAAACTTTACAGAGGTCTTGGAAAATAGCCGAGTTGGGGAAAGACAGAATGAAAATCTGTATGAATTCTTGTCAAATCCTGTTCAAACTAGTAACGAGGGTACAATCGCAGCACAAAGTGAAACGATCTTCACGCCTTATTATCTTGTGCTGATTAGCTTTATTGTCGTATTGTTTACAGCTTACGTGATTTCGACGTTGCACATGAAGCGTAAACAAAGTGATCAATTTGCATCGGGAAGCTCCATATTTGCACAAAATGTACCAATTACTATTATTACCGCCGGTCTTGGTTTGCTAGAAGGTATTGTTATCGGTATCGTATCAAGTTATTACTTGCCTATCGATGACATGAACAAGCTGCAGATAACAGCTGTTATGGCGTTTCTTATTACAGCTATGCTGCTAGTAGCAACGTACCTGCTGAGACAGCTAAAAATGATTGGTATGTTCATCCTGCTAGCGATATTCAGTTTGTATCTGTTCTTTACAAATGCAATCGGGACAGCAAGCACAGCTTTCCCAGCTATTGAAAAGTTTTCTCCTTTGCAGTACATGGAAACATTTATGCTTCGTATTGTAGAAGGTTCCGTCAACTATACAGCTGCGATATTCATTTTGATTGTTGCCGCAGCAGCAGGGGCACTTGTGAACCTGCTGGTGTTCAGTCAAACGGACAAAGGAGTAGATATTGCCGATGAAGACCAAAAAGAAACGGTTTGATTTGGCGTTCATATTCATTATCTTTCTGCTGATACTTCCAATGGAAGTATCAGCAGAATCTCATTCTGAAGATAAAAATGAAAATGGAAGCTTAGATTTACAAATCGACCGTATTCAAAAAGACAAGAATGTCGTAACGGAAAACCAAGAAACAGAAAAGGAAAAGAAGTTTCCAAATTTATTTAAAGCTGATACAACCGAAGAAATTCAGCAAAAATCCGAAAAGCAAAAAACAGAATTAGAAGAACTTCAAGATACTATATTCACACTTAAGATTAATGAGCCAACGCGTAATGAACAAGTACAGGAGTCGTTGTTTACATCTGACTATACTTCTGAGGCAGCAACTGTGCAGGAGGAATCAGATGAGACGAAGGAGGACGCTGGTAAAGGTGTTTTAATCTTCTTAATTGGAATTGCGCTGGTACTGTGTGTTGGTTTGTACATGCTGATGAGAAAATTATTAGACTAGGAGACAGACGATGGCTAACACGAAACATGTTAACGTAACAATGGATTTTCATCGTGTCAGCGGAGAAAATTCTGCTTATGACCTACGTATTCCTACCCAATTGACGGTAAAGCAGCTGCTTCATCATGTGATGGAAACATTACACATTGAACAAAGCTGCACTATTTCCACAATCAAGATTCTAACGAAGAATCTTGTATTAGCGGATGATGACCATCTGAGAGACTATCCAGTAACAGACGGCGACGTACTTGTAGTCTTATAAGTTGCCTATCTGTGCTGATTGTGAAGGAGCTAGCCCACTATGAATGAAAAAAAGATAGAATTGGATAACGCCATATATAATCTGCGGCGCGACAACCAAACAGTTCAAATTACTATACCGAAATCACAAACAGCTGTTAAAGATATTCGACAGCTGCATTTAATGCAGCAGCCTTCTGAGTTTTTTGTACCGATGGAAGTACAAGATGATGAGGATACGTTAGAATTCACCTATAATATCCATAATCAGCGAAGAAAATGGTCCGAGGCGCAACAGCTGCGTCATCACGATAAGCTGCGTATTCTCAGCAATATCGGTAAGCTTGAACGATTCCTTTCCAGTCGAATCACGTTCTTTCTTCATCCAGACAATTTAGTTTTCGATGAGAATTTAATGCCGCAAATTATACATCGCGGTGTGCGTGAGACTGTACCCCCATTTGACATACAGTCAGAAACTTTCCTAAAACAATATAAATGCATGAGCATTGCAATGTTTTCAAAAAAGTATACATTTGACCAGCTCTATCATGGTTCCTTAGACAACGCAAATGAATCGGATTTCGAAAAAGGTGTCCAACAAGCTGGAACGATCGAAGCGCTTCGAAAGTTCCTTCAAGACAGCTATGAAAAAGAACAAAAGAAGACAGATAAAATAATGAGTTTTGTTCCAACCAAACGCTTCCGCCTTTATAAGCGGCTGTCGATTGTTATGATTGTTCTTAGTGTTTTACTAGCAGTTCCGCTTGTTTACTTCGCGCTGATCAAAGAGCCTTTCCAAGACAAGCAGCTAGAAGCATTTGAGCAGTTTCTGGCAGAGGATTATAACAAAGTCATTTCTACTTTGGAAAGAGAAGATCCTGAGAAACTCCCAAGTCAGACGAAATATGCTTTAGCATATTCCTACATTCAAGCCGAATCTCTCTCAGACGAAGAAAAGAAATCTATTTTAAATAATGTAACGCTCAAAAGCGATCAAGATTATTTGCTTTATTGGATTTATAACGGCCAGGGTGAATTTGATGCTTCTTTAGAAAAAGCGAAATTTATCGACGATCCGCAGCTGATTATCTATGGATTAATTAAGAAAATGGAACAAGTGAAAAACAACCCAGACATCTCGGGAACAGAACGCGATAAACAAGTAGAAGACTTACAAAATCAGCTAGATAAATTGCTCGAAGAATACAATCTTGATCCTCTTGGTGAAGACACCGGAACAGAAGAAGCAGAGCAGGAAGCTGCATCAGCAAGCGAAGAACAGCAAACCGCATCTCAAGAAGAACAGAAGAAAGAGGAAGAGAAACAGGCAGAAGAAGAGAAAAAACAAGAAGAGAAATAATGTCGATCAGCAATGGATGGCGTGCATAGAGAGGAAGAAGGAACGATGGCACATAAAATACTGCTAGCTGCATATCAAGATAAATTGCATAAATGCCATTTACCGGCAGATTCCGGCCAAACGATAACCATTGGAAACAGCCGTAAGAATCAGGTAACAATAGCTGCGTTCACAGATGAATTGGTATTGGAATGGGATGGACACAACTTACGTGATGGCAAAGAAGAAATCGAGTCTGTTAAGCGACTAGGAGAACTGTCCTTATATGTAATAGACGAGCATACGTCTGTTATGTACGATATTGCTGGCCAGTCTAGTCTCACCTTTGGTGCAGCTTCTTATAATGCAATCAGCAAAAAGAATTGGAAAGCAGACTTTGTTCTGATGAGAAGAGAATCGTTACCTGTTTTTGAATTGGATATTCAAAGTGGGGCTGTCTACCACAATTATCAGCTTGTATCGAGTAATCAAGAGGTGTTGGTAGAAGAAGGAGATATCCTATTCGCTGACGGTGTACTGTTAAAAGTAAGTATGGACACGATTGAATTACAAGCAAATAAAGCGATAGATACGTCATTATTAGAATTGATTGGGCAAGAAAAACCTTATAGTGGCGAATATCCAGATTATCATCGTTCGCCAAGGATTATCTACCGAGAGCCAGATGAAAAAAGGACCATTGCTAAACCTGCCAATAAGCCAAGCAAGCCAAGTGAACAGTTAGCGAGAACTATCATACCTCCGCTAGTTATGATTGCGGCCTTGGTAATTATTTCACTAATACAGCCGCGAGGTATTTTCATTATCGTTATGGTTGCTGTTACGACAGTTACGATTATTTTCTCAATTACCTCTTATGTAAAGAGTGTGAAAGAATATAAAGCGAACATGAAGCATCGCGAAAAAACATATAAGGAATATTTGCAGCGGAAGACGAAGGAATTGTATTCCGCCAGTGAAGAACAGCGGCATGCACTGCAATACCACTATCCGGATGTGGAAGGAATCTCAGAGATGGCTGCTGCTACAGAAGCACGTATCTATGAAAAAACTATGTATCATCACGATTTCTTAAACTTCCGGACAGGCTTAGGAAGCGTGGATGCAAGCTTTGAGATTTCTTTTAACGAAGAAGAATTCACACAAGATAAAGATGAACTGGTAGATGAAGCCAGACATTTGCTGGGCCAATTTGATGAGCTAAGGGACGTTCCTGTGATTACTTCCTTGAGAAAAGGACCAGTCGGATACATTGGACCGCGAAAATTAGTATTAGAACAATTGCAGTTGCTTGTCATGCAGCTGTCGCTTTTCCACAGCTATCATGATTTGCAGTTTGTTACTGTCTTTCCGGAAGAAGAAAAGAAAGATTGGGAATGGATGCGCTGGCTCCCGCATGCAAGTGTACGTGACATCAATGTGCGCGGATTTGTTTATCATGAACGCTCACGTGACCAAGTTCTGCACAGCATGTACCAAGTGCTGAAGGAACGGAAGCAGCAGGTCGATGAGAAGAAAAATTCGAATGAGAAGATATATTTCTCACCGCATTATGTTGTATTGCTTACGGATGAAAAGCTCGTTCTTGATCATACAATTATGGAATTCTTTAATGAGGACCCAAGTGAATATGGCGTTTCGCTTGTATTCGTTCAAGACGTATTGCGAGCGTTGCCGGAGCATGTGAAAACCGTAATTGATATTCGCGACAGCAGTGACGGTAAGATTGTGCTAGAGGAAGGCGAACTCGTTAATAAGGCATTCCGTCCAGATCATTTTCCGAAGAATTTCAATAAAGAAGCTGTTTCACGAGCGCTGGCACCACTCAACCACCTACAAAACCTAAAAAACTCGATACCCGAGCAAGTGACTTTCTTAGAAATGTATGGTGTAGAAAAAGTAGAAGAACTCGCGATTCAGAACCGATGGCAGCGTAACGAAACCTACAAGACATTGGCGGTTCCATTAGTGCTTCGCGGTAAAGAAGATATTGTTCAGCTTAACCTCCATGAGAAAGCCCACGGACCGCATGGTTTAGTAGCCGGTACAACAGGTTCTGGTAAGTCGGAAATCATCCAGTCTTACATTCTATCGCTTGCTGTCAATTTTCACCCTTATGAAGTCGCGTTCCTGCTAATTGACTATAAAGGCGGAGGCATGGCCAATCTGTTCAACAAGCTGCCGCACCTGATGGGTACCATTACCAACTTGGACAAAGCGCAGTCCATGCGAGCTTTAGCTTCTATTAAAGCGGAGCTGCAAAAGAGACAGCGACTGTTTGGAAAATATGAAGTAAATCATATTAATCAATATCAAAAGCTCTTCAAGCAAGGAGAAGCGGATGAGCCAATGCCGCATTTATTCCTTATATCGGATGAGTTTGCCGAGTTGAAATCCGAACAGCCTGACTTTATGAAGGAGCTTGTCTCCACTGCTCGGATCGGACGTTCCTTAGGCATCCATTTGATATTGGCTACTCAGAAGCCAACCGGTGTTGTCGATGATCAAATCTGGTCGAACTCGAAATTCAAATTAGCATTGAAAGTACAAAATGCTGGAGATTCAAACGAAATTTTAAAAACACCTGATGCAGCCGAAATTACCCTTCCTGGGCGTGCTTATTTACAAGTCGGTAATAACGAAATCTACGAACTTTTCCAAAGTGCTTGGAGCGGAGCGGATTACGTGCCGGATAAGAATGATGAAGATCATGTTGATTTAACGATTTATGCCATCAATGATTTAGGGCAGTACGATATTTTGACCGAAGATCTTAGTGGCCTGGAACAGAAAGAAACTGTTGCCAAAATACCGTCTGAACTAGATGCGGTTATTGATCATATTGCAGATTACACGGAAAAGCAGAAAATGGAACCATTGGCGCGTCCTTGGCTGCCGCCGCTTTCAGAGAAGCTATTCGGACCGGAACTCCATCCTCTTGTATTCCAAGATGCATGGAAAGAGTCGAAGAAGCCATTGCAGCCAATGATCGGACTGCTTGATCAGCCGGAATTGCAGCAGCAAGCACCGCTGACATTGAATCTTTCCAAAGACGGGCACATAGCAGTATTCTCTAGTCCAGGTTACGGGAAGTCGACCTTCTTGCAAACCGTCGTGATGGATTTAGTGAAGCAGCATAATCCAGAGCATTTGCATGTTTATTTGCTCGACTTTGGTACAAATGGTTTGCTGCCATTGAAAAACCTGCCGCATGTGGCCGATACATTCCTCGTCGATCAGACAGAGAAAGTCGGAAAGCTCGTTCGGATGCTGACGGGCGTGATGAAGCAGCGCAAACAGAAGCTGAGTCAATACGGGGTAGCGAATATAGGATTGTTTGAAAGAGCAAGCGGGGAGACCGTCCCAAACATTTGTCTTGTAATTGATAACTATGAATCGGTTAAAGACAGTGATTTTGGTGATGATTTCGAAAAAGTGATTACGCAAGTCGCCCGAGAAGGCGCCAGCATCGGTATTCACCTTATTATCAGTGCAGGTCGTCAGAGTGCCATGCGTATGCCGCTATTGTCCAATATCAAGACACAAATCGCACTGTATTTAATTGAAGGTAATGAAGCGCGTTCAATTGTTGGAAGAACTGAAATTGAAATTGAAGAAATTGCTGGCCGAGGACTTATTAAACTGGAAGATCCCGCTCTGTTCCAGACCATGCTTCCAGCTTACGGCGAAGAACCATTGCAAATACTCGACAACATCCAAGGGTTAGCAAAAGAGATGAACGACGTATGGGATGGCGACTATCCAGATCCAATTCCAATGATGCCGGAAGGAGTCGTGGACTTCCAGCAATTCAAAGAACAACGCAGAACAAAACGAATGGTTGAAGAGAAAAAAATACCACTTGGCTTAGATTTCGAGGAAGTTTTGCCGGTTGCATTTAACCCCGCACAACACGGCAACTTAACGGTCGTCAGTGACCGCAAAGATGGACTGGATCGTATGATTCTGTCAGTGGCGAAAAACGTCACGCTGCTGAAAGAAACATACCAAACGATGCTGATTGATACTGCTGATCAAGATTTCTCCGACATCGGGAGCAGTATGCATAACTACGTATCCGAAGATGTTGGCATTGCAGCAATTAAGAATGAAGTTATAAGTGAAATCAAACAGCGAAATGCAAGTAATAATACCAATTCAAAATGGCTTATCCAAATTGCAGACTTACAGGACTTTATCGAACGCTCCGGGCTGACATTGGATGAAGTTACTTATATGATGGAACGCGGTTCAAAAGCAGGTATACACTTCATTATCTGCAGCGATTATACCTATCTTGGCATCAGCTACGAACAAATTCCCAAGTACCTTAGAAGCCAAGCTATCTTTGGACTCGTCGGGATGCGCCTGGGTGATCAGGATATTTTCAAGCAGCCGTACATTCGCCAGGAGCAATATCCAGAAGCATATGAATGCTATGTAGCAATGGATCATCAGCATGTGAAGGTGAAAATACCGAACTAGAATCTCTGAATGGAAGAGGGGAGGGGATGCCAAATGTGGGATTGGCTTATTGGTACAGAAAATGAGAGGAAAAGAGACGAGTATCATGATCTTTACAATAAGTTAGAAGACTTGAGGAGAGAACACGACAATCTGATTAAGGAAGCGGAATCTGCCTTTTCTTCTTACAAAAACAGCATGCCTTGTGTAGCAAGTGATTCGATGCCTAGCAATGATTTCCTTCCTGCGCAAGAACGTTTAGATAAGCAATTCTCCAATTATATGGACGAAGAAATGGACTATCGAAGCAGTCTTGTTACAGCAAGCAATCAGGCATATGACCGGTATTTGTATTACAAGCGTAAAGCGATCGAAGAGGCAAAGGAGGATTAACGAATGGCTGAAGATGTTGTGATTGATCAAGAGGAATTGAATAATGCTAAAGAAGCCGCAGCTAAGCTCAAAGAATCCTTGAACAACACGTATACACAAAGTGAGAGCCTGCTAGCCCAAGTACAAGGGTCGAATTGGAAAGGCAAATCTCGTGATAGTTTTCTAGCTTATTTAGAATTGCTGATTCAATATCATGGTGATCTGAAAGATGCAGCCAATCTGCAGAAAACAGCACTGGATAACTTGGAAGACTATAAAGCTGACTTTTCTAGCCACAGTACAGTTAGGGAAGTGAAGAATCTATGAGCCAGCAAGAAACAGATAGTTTTCATGTTACCGAATTGTATTTGCTTGCTTCAGCTTTTGATGCAGAAGCTTTATTCGGACTACCTGACAAGAAAGCTTATCAGCTTCAAGGAGAAGAACCTTGGCGAGAAGCGCATGAACGCCTTATAAAGAAAGGCATTTTCACTTCTGAGGGTAAAATGACAAAAGATGGCATCGTCATTATTCAATCACTGTATGAATACTTTTTTAGCCAAAAATATGTCCGGATTAATAATTTGATGTTCGCTTTTCGTGAGAAAGAGGCGGATGAAGTGATTATTCTGGCGGAGACGGAAGCAGGATCTTACAGACTTTATGTTATGGCAAAAGCGCTTGTGCTTAAGTTGCTAGGAGAGAAAGTTCCACTCATAAACCGTGAGCCACTGGAGGGAGAGCTAAATTTCTTAAGGCGTGAACTTACAGAAGTAGATAAGGAAGAAATTAACCAGCTGGAAGCGAGCGAGGATATGGTCAATATAGAGCTATTCCATCCGCGCGTTAAACCGCAATCTGCTAGCAACCCAAATTACTATCAGCAATGGATCGCCCTCACGAAAGCTGAAAAGCTGGTTATGATTGATACGTATAAAAAGCAATATTACCAAGCAAGTCAACATTGGTTTTTAAAACTTTTATTTGATGCTTTGGACTTTCCATATCGCCAGAAGGAGGTAAGGTAATTGCACGCATCGCAAGGTAGTTCAACTGCTAGTATTACGATTGATCCAACGGAAATCACGAGTATATATAAAGCGCTGCTCGCTATTATGAACGATTTAGAATCCAACGCTCTTCCAGCAATCAACAAAATTAAGGATTCTAATTTCTACAAATCAGGTAAAGCCATGGAGGCGATAGAAGCTTATCCAGATGCGAACGATAAATTCATGGAACTGCAAGACCATTACGCGCGTATCTCAACATTGGTCGTTCACACACTGGAAAAGATGATAGAAACCGATCAAGCCATCGCCGCAAAAATTATCGATGAACTGGAGGTATAGCGATTGGATGTACATTATCGGAGCAAGCAATGGGAAAACACCAGGGAAGGTATCCGTGATTTTATTGAATTAGGCAGCTGGGGAAAAGGCGGCATTGATACAATGAAGGATGTCACCAAAAACCTAGAGGATGCCAGTGACGCAGTGAGAAGGAATGACCCAGATGGCGTTGTTTCCTTCTCTTACAAAAGTGATGAAAATAAGTACCAGCAGCTGTATAAAGATTATAAGGTCTTGGAAAAATTCACTGCAAAGGTAGGCAATATTGTAGAAGATACCATTGATCAGCCCTTCTATGAAGACATCGATAAATTTGTCCATACAGTCCGAGATGCATCTATATCCAACTATACAACAAAAAACCACATCGGCGCAGTTGAAGTAACAAGCATGCCCTATGGGTACGGGGCCTATTCGGAATATGAGACAGAGAAAAAGGAAATCAACATAGACGATATCCTCAGCGGGGATAATTATTACGCCGATCAGATTAAAACTTCTTTTGCAGAATATAAAGCTGAAAACCCCGACGAAGATATCAGCGAAGAAGACTACCGAACTGCTGCGGTTAACACACGGGCTTTTGAATATGAGTCTATAGAGGACGATCAATTCACCAAGGAACTTTGGATTAACATAGCCGCCCTCGTCGTCACCGTTACCGTTACAGTTGTATGCCCGCCGGCAGGTTTCGTATTAGGAGCAGCTTATGCAGGAGCAGAAATGGGCAGCGCTATATCCGGGAAGGACTGGGCATCTGGGCGTGAGCTGGATACGTCGGAGCGCTGGTTACGCGGCATAGCGGCACCAGTCGATATATTGCCGGTAGGAAAAGCCGCAACAACCTTCACAGGTACAGCGCGCACCACTAATAAAGTAGTCGACTTAGGAAGTGCACTAAATAAAACAAAACTTAGCACCTCACTAGCAAGTGATACCGCTCATCAAACATCTAAAGTGAAACAACTAGTAGAAAAAGCAGGACAGCAAACATCATCCAGATTAAGAAACGCCAGCCATTCGGTGAAGAACTCCACAAGTGTTCTAAAAAACAAACTCGGCGAAGAAGCAATCAAAGTCGCACAAAAGGGAGATGCGGGGATCACAAAAGTTCTCCATATGTTCCCGCAAGCAAACTTAGCAACAGGTAATGGCATAATGTTTGCATCTCCCGGTAATTTTAATAAACTAGAAGCAGGGACTACGAAGGTAGTAGATAGACTTGGGGCTGCTTCTAAGGGTACGGATAATGGTAATAAAGTTAACAAAGTTAAAGAAATTGATTTTGGAAAGCACATTATAAAAGGTGAAAATGGTAAGAAACAACTACTCCCAAATACTAAGTACGTAACCAATGATAACTACAAATATAATACCGATGAACTTGGACGTATTGTAAATGTAGATGCTCCCGAACTTGTATTGAAAAAGGCTAATAGAAATAAATACGCTCAAGCAAATGTAGGGGGAAAAGACAGATTACTAGATGATGATGGCGGACATTTAATAGGGGCACAATTTAATGGTCCTCCTGATATTGATAATCTTGTACCACAAAATAGTCAAATTAATAGGAGGGGTGGAGTTTGGTACGAAATGGAGACTGAATGGGCCAATGCATTGAAAGAGGTACCGCCCAAGAAAGTCTCTGTTAGTATAGAACCGATCTATTCTAATAATTCAATGCGACCAGATTCCTTTATGATAGAATATGAAATTGAAGGCCAATTTCCAGTGATTCGCGAGATTGCAAATAAATCAGGAGGCTGATATTGATGAGTTTTGAAACAGAATTAAACGAGTTATATAAAGAAATTGCACAACAGGTTAATGATATGATTCCAACTGAATGGGATAATTTCTATTTTAATGGTGAAGTTAAGGAGGGAGAAGGAGGAGTTTTCTTCTTTTTTACGCCAAAAGGTGAGGAACAACACATTTTTTCACATTATATTCCAAAGTTATATAGTGTAGATAAGAGGACTTATAATAAAGAACTACATAAATTATTTCAACTTACTGTTGAACTCCAAAAAAAATTTATTGATAATGACCAAGATCCGTGGTTTTCAGTGACATTAATATTAAATGATGCAGGTAAATTAAACGTACATTTTGACTATACAAATTGGCATGAAAGTGAATTTGGTCCAACAGATAGAATTAAGTATTTTGAATATAAATATATAAGTCAAAACAAAGAACAGCTAGATTTAAATTTATTAGAGAGAATGAAGGAATTTAAAGAAAAATAAAAAATAAAAGCACTTGGTTACCTAAAAGGCAACCAAGTGCTTTTATTTTTGGTGAAGTAAGAACAAGGTGAATGAGACCAGTTTGAAATTCAAAGCTTATGAAGGTATTACCATAATTGGTGTTTTATTTTAATATTTGAATATTGCGAGAAGTACGATAACGAGACGAGATGACATCTTACATGCCAAGAGGGCTTATGGTACTGCAAAACACACAAACTAATGAAAATGATAAAACTCGTAATGCTAAAGGTGGTATCGATACGGATACATAAAGATAGTGAATAATAAAAAGTGAAGATTTTTGAGTGAGACAATAAGAATGTGATTTGTTTGAGAATCGAAAGCTCATGATGGTTGTACTATCATGGAGTATCGTTTTAATACTTGGGTAGTAAGAAAAGTACGATAATTAGGCGAGATGACATTTTATATGGTAGGGGTAGTTATGACATGTATTGGCTAACAAACTAAAGACAATGACAAAGCTCGTGGCGATAACCAATGGGTAACGTAAAGAGGTGCTGTTTTATTGTATAAGAAAATTAACTTATGGTTGTATTTTTACAAGAGACGGTCGTATAATACTCGCTATTCGTAAAAAAACGTTACGAAAATTAAAATTTATGTAACGGGAGGGTGAAAAGTTGAACGTTGTTGGGTATATACGAGTCTCCACTCAAGGGCAAGCTAAAGAGGGATATAGCTTGAAATATCAAGAAGATGAAATTAAAGCATACTGTGAAGAACAAGGCTTAAACTAGATTCATATTTTTAGAGATGAAGGAATTAGTGGCGCAAGACTAAATGAAGAAGCATTAGAAATTGACAGGGTGGGCTTACAGGAGATGTTGGCTCACCTTTCGTCTGCCCAAATTGATTATGTGGTAGTGCTGAACACATGCCGATTATGGCGGTCGGATATTGTTAAGGTGCTGATCCAACGAGAGCTGAAGAAATATGGCTGTGATATTTGCGGTCAACACGCGAGCTTTCGAATATGAGTCCATAGAAGACGATCAATTCACCAAGGAATTTTGGATTAACATAGCCGCCCTTGTCGTTACCGTTGCCGTTACAGTTGTATGTCCACCGGCGGGAGCGGTATTAGGTGCCGCCTATGCGAGCGTTGAAATGGGGAGTGCTATTTCCGGGAAGGACTGGGCATCTGGACGGGAGCTGGATACGTCGGAGCGCTGGACTCGAGGAATATTGGCACCAGTCGATATATTGCCGGTAGGAAAAGCCGCAACAACCTTCACAGGAACAGCGCGCACCACTAATAAAGTGGTCGACTTAGGGGGCGCACTAAATAAAACAAAACTAAGCTCCTCACTAGCAGGTGAAACCGCTCATCAAACATCTAAAGTGAAACAACTAGTAGAAACAGCAGGACAGCAAACATCATCCAGATTAAGAAACGCCAGTCATTCTGTGAAGAACTCTACGAGCGTTCTCAAAAATAAACTCGGCGAAGAAGCAATCAAAGTCGCACAAAAGGGAGATGCGGGGATCACAAAAGTTCTCCATATGTTCCCGCAAGCAAACTTAGCAACAGGTAATGGCATAATGTTTGCATCTCCCGGTAATTTTAATAAACTAGAAGCAGGGACTGCGAAGGTAGTGGATAGACTTGGGGCGGTTTCTAAGGGTACGGATAATGGTGTTACAAAAGATGAATATAAAAACTTGAGGAAAAAGACACCAAGTAACGATATAAGAAAAATGGTTAATCCAGATGGTCCTAAAGTGGATCCAGTGTACGGGTATGAAGTAGATAAGTTTGAAGCAGACCATATTGTTTCAATGAAAGAAATAACTGAAATGGATGGATTTAGTAGGTTAACTAGAGAACAACAAATAGAAATTCTAAATCTAAAAGATAATTTTGTTGGTCTTGGAAAATCTTCGAATGCATCTAAGGGAGCTCATAGTTGGGCTGATTGGAAAGGACATTCTAAGATGGGAGAGGTTCCTGTTAATGTTAGAATGGAAATGCTTGAAAAAGAGAAACAGGCTAGAGAAGCTCTAAAAATAGCTATAGAAGAGAGGTTGAAGAAATGAAGAAATTTGAAAAGAGTATTATGGGTAAAACCATTATAGTGACTGCTGAAAAAGAATTAGAACCTCAAGTAGAAAGTTTGTTTGCTATATTAGAACAGGTAGACCGTAATAAATTAATTCATGGATTCTCATTACAAGTTGGTTGGTCCGTCTATTATTTACAGGAGAGAGAAACTGGGAATTTTATATTGACTACTCCTGACTACTCTAAAAATCCATTTGAAGATATAACAGAAGATTTAACTTTAGCATTGTGGGTACAACTAGAACAAGGTCATTTTTTGAGAAATATGAATGTAGATGGTTTATCAATAAAATTTAGTGATAAAATCATACTTTCTAAAGGTGTACTAGAACTCGAAAAAATATATTTACAAAGAAATGGAGATGCTGAAAAAGGAGATTCAGGTTGGTATATAGGACCTGTAGAGGATAATAATACTACAGAGTTGTATGCTCTATATGCTTATCAACTACTAAAAATTAAACCAGAAATCATTCAAGTTCTTGCTTTACCAAATGACTATATGGTTGTTTTTAAAGGTAATGAAATAAAAGCAGTATTAAACGAAAACGATGTAGATGTTTTAAAAGATTCAATATAGCTTTTATTTATGGAATTTATAGTTACACAACTAAACTATACAGGAAGTAAAACACTGAATAAAGCGCTTGATTGTGTCTACTAATGGCAACAAGTGCTTTTTGTTAGGAATGTAACTTTGGACAAATTAAAATGTCTACATGAAATTCATAACTCATGAAGGTAGTACCATCAAGGCATTCTGTTTTAATAATTGCTTTGCGAGAGAAGTACGATAAATAGGCGAGATGACATTTTACATGGCAGGAATAGTTATGATATGGAATGGCTGACAAACTAACGAGATTGACAAGGCTCGTGGCTATAAACAATTGGTAATGTGAAAGGGAGTTGTTTTATTGCCTTGGCACTTAAATTTTGGGTTGTATTTTTCCTAGAGACGGTCGTATAATACTCGCTATTCGTTTAAAAGCGTTACATAAATTTTAATTTCCATAACGGGAGAGTGAAAAGTTGAACGATGTTAGATATTTACAAGTCGTGAGTTTCGGTTTTTATATGAGAAAGAAGCATGCCCTACACATGCTTCCTCTCACAATGGATTAATCAATTCCTCCCTATTATTCCTCGGCGAATTAACTAATGTGGAAACGGGATACGCAGTCAATTCCTCTGAAAAAGGCTTCAGTATTTGCTGTAGTGTTTCTGTATTCTGCTCATTCCGATCCAGCCAGATGGCTTGTGAATTGGCTGGTAAAATAACGGGCATGCGGTGATGGATTTGTTGCATGAAGCTGTTGGCTTCGGTGGTGATGATGGTACAGGTGTAGATGGTGCTTCCATCGTCGTCTTGCCATTTCTCCCAGAGGCCGGCGAAGGCGAAAGGGGTTTTGTCCTTGCGCTGGATGCGCATGGGCTGCTTGTTGCCGTCTTTGGTTTTCCATTCGTAAAAGCTGTCGGCAGGAATGAGGCAGCGCTGTTTTTGAAAGGCTTTCTTGAAGCTGCGTTTTTCCTGAAGTGTTTCAGCTCGGGCGTTGATCATTTTGCTGCCGATTTTCTTATCTGGTGCCCATGGTGGAATTAGACCCCAGCGCAAACTTCCTAGCTTGCGTTTTTTGCCATCATGAATGATTGCTGCTATTTGTTGAGTTGGTGCTATGTTGTAGCTTGGCTCAAGTGATTCTATTTCCGAGACAGCGTCATACGTCCGTAAAAGTTCTTCCCAGGGCGTGAGTAGTGTAAATCTGCCGCACATGTTAAAGCTCCTTTTTTTCTCCAGTATAACCTTTCAGACAGCTACTGAAACGATTTAGAAAAGACAATGCACAAGCCAAGCGCGCAAATCATGACAAAACCGAATACCCAATCTGTCCATCGTATGTGATAAGAGCGGTAATATGTTCGATCTCTTTCTCCGGTGAACCCTTTGGATTCCATGGCAACGGCAGTTCTTTCGGCTTTACGAATAGCACTTGCCAACAAAGGAATCGTATATTGTTTATATCTCGTCAGTCTGCTTGTTTTTGTTCTGGCTCCCCGAACAAGGTGGGCAGATCGAATGGTGGTTAATTCGTTTGTCAGTAATGGCAAGAAACGATAACCGGCTAGTATGCCGTATGCAAGCTTAGGCGATACACGGCATTGCTGAATTAAGCTTAAAATAAAGGCTACCTTGTCGGTCGTCAGGACAAACAAGAGGGATAACGTGGCATAGCTGAATACACGAATAGCCAATGCCAGTGCATCCTGCACGGTTTCCGATGGTAAATTCCAGAATAGAAACTGCTGTGTAACAGAAGGATGCGCTGGTGTTTTCGCAAATAGCAAAGTTGAAACTAGCATGCCAAGTGCAAAAATCGTGAAGGGAAGCAGATAAAGGAAGTACTTTCTTATCTGTATTTTCCCTAACAGCAAGGTGACAGCCATTGTCCAGCCGGTGTATAACAGCAAGGTAACTGGGTCAAACAGAAATGCAACGGCGATTGCGGCTATTGTAACCGTACCTGCTTTTACACTAGGGTTGATGTTATGCATGGAGGCTCACCTTCAGTTCTCGTTGCTGATAAGCTTCTTTCAAGGGCAGAGAGAGCCCATATTCTGATAAATCGGCCGTTTTCCAAATGGCTTCAGGTGTGTCGTCAAGTACAATTTTCCCTTCATTAACAAGGAGGACACGAGATGCGTAACGATCAACCAGCTCCATATCATGCGTTATCATGACAATTGTACAACCGCGCTGATGCTGCGCCGTCACTTGCTGCATTAACATAGCTGTCGTAGTGCTGTCTTGGCCGAATGTTGGTTCATCCAGTACGAGCAGCTGCGGCTCATGAACCAGCATCGTAGCGACACTGAGTCGTCTTTTTTGACCCTGACTTAACAGAAAAGGATGTTTATCGGCATGTTCGGCTAACTGGATTTCGTCTATTAATTTTTCCGTTTTAGCTGTACTAGCCGGTTGGCCAAAGGCAATTTCATCTAGAACTGAGTCAGATAGGAATTGATGTTCTGGATTTTGAAACACGTACCCAATTTGCTGATAAAGTTCCTCCTGTTTCCACCGTTTGAGCTGTTTGCCTAGAAATTCAATTTTTCCAGATGAGGACTTTCGCAGGCCGGTCATCATCTGGGATAGAAGTGTTTTTCCGCTGCCGTTTTTGCCAGTAATTGCGATAAACTCCCCCTGATGGATAGCAAGTGATGGAATGTCCAGTAGGAGCTTATCTTTACTTTTAAAGCTGCCGTGATTAATCTGTAACATAATCTTACCAAAGTGGTTAGCGGCTTGTTTCGCTGCATGCAAAGTTAATCCATTAGGCAGCTGATCGGCTGTGATCGGCCATGGCTTTGCTAGCTTTGCATCTTTGGCAAATCGGGTTACCTCAGGGAGCCAAATCCCGCGCTGCTCGAGTTCGGCATCATATTGATTGATTGCCTCTGTCATCTCACCATCAAAGAATAGGGAGCCATTTCGGTCTAATACTATCGTTCGATCGATTATCGGAAGCCAGTAATCAATATTGTGCTCGATTATTAGAAGTGTGAGATTTTGCTGCTTTTTCAGCTGACAGATTGTCTCTGCCAGCTCTTTGCTGGCGGCCGGATCCAGATTAGCTGTTGGCTCATCGAGAATAAGCATACTAGGGCTTAACGCAAGAACTGCTGCTAAAGCGAGTTTTTGTTTTTGTCCGCCAGAGAGTGTATGAATTGTATCTTTTCTTCGATGCTCTAACCCGACAAGAGAGAGGACCCGCTCGATTTCTGCATCCATTCGCTCGGGAGCCATTTTCTTGTTTTCCAAGCCAAAAGCAACTTCATCTTCCACTGTCAGCATACAAAACTGTGTTTCTGGGTCTTGAAATACTGTTCCGACTTCTAAGTTAAGCTGCCCGCTGGCATATTGATCAAGGGGTTTGCCGGAGAATGATATTGTTCCGCCCATTTCCCCGTCAAGCTCTTTTGGATATAATCCATTTAAACAATAAGTGAGCGTGCTCTTGCCAGAGCCGCTTGGACCTAGTAAGAGAATGCTGTCTCCTTTCTTTATGCTAAAGCTCAATTCATTTAGAGTAGGGTGGCTTTCCTCTTCAAATGTAACGGACAATTGGTTAACTTCCAGCAGGACATCTTTCATCCGGCTTTTCGCTGGCGATAGGTTTTGCCGAGCGGGAAGCTCGTCAATGTGCCTGTTTTGGCTAGCGCCTCACTGATTGCTTTACCGATTAAACCACTGATTACCGCACCGCTAATGATGCGCACAACCAGCATAAGTACAACATAAGAGGGATCTAGGGCAGTGAAACCGCCGCGGAAATATCCCCAGATAAAACTTGTAATCGCTGCTCCTATGCCGGCTCCCATCAGGACAAATACGTGATAAGAACGATAACGGGTTATAGTAAAAGCAGCTTCCGCCCCAAACCCCTGGACGACAGCAGAAAGAATAACAATCGGTCCGACACTGCTGCCAATTAGCACTTCAACAATTCCAGCGATTGTCTCCGAAATAAGCGCAACGCCAGGCTTTTGAATAATATAAGCAGCAACAATGGATACAAGGAACCAAACTCCAAAAATAATGTCTGTTCCAATGGGTCCAATCAGTCCCATCATTACAACGTTGACAGGGAGAAATACCAAGTACACAATCCCAAATACGACAGCTAGTGCTGCCATGACGACAATATCTTTCATACGCCAGTTCTTCATTTGGTTGCTCCTTTGGCAGAAGGACTGTTTGCCGACATGGTAACTGTCATCACAGTATGAGAAGAACCAGATGCTTCTGTTTCGGTAAAGACGTGCTCCAATCCTACAAATACATCGTATGCATTGCCATCGAGACGAGTGGAGTAGTGTGATTTCGATACCGTAATCCCTCGAGCTCGCATATTTTCAATTTGTGTATAAATGGTATCCATATAATTACCGCCGCCTAACGGATAGAGAGAAAATTTAGAGGCGGTTTCCAGTTTTATATCTTTTATGTTGGGCATGTTCTGTTTTGTTTCGTCTTCGGCCATATACACATCGCCAGTTGAATCGCCTGGACAGCCGATTGAATAGGTGCCATTAAAAACAACGTGTTCATCTGTTTTTGCGGCCGCTAAAAAAATTGCGGATGTAACATCAAATACATGAGGGATTCTTCCGCGCACAAGTGTAGTCACATCGTCTGTTTCTATCCATACCTTTGACGTGTCTACTTGATTAAGTGCGTCTAAAATAATTTCCTTAAATTTGTCTGCCATCGGGTAAATCGAAAAACTGCAGCCGGCAATGCGGCTTGTTCCACAAACATTCTCCATTACAGATCCTCCTATTTTTTGCATGAAAAAAGCGACTGCACCATAGGGTGCAGTCGCAGAATATATACAAAAAGAGTAAGAGCATTCTGGCTGCACTTCCCCACGCTGGTATTATCCAGATCGAGTTCAAAGGGTCGGAAAAAGTCCTCTCAGCCGTTGCCAGCTCCCCTAGTGCGTCGTAATTTTTATGCAATTGTTAGGTATATAGTAAGAAAAACAAGTACTTTTGTAAAGGGCTTCTTTTCAAATTCTTTACAGGTATAGAAGTTTATTCGTCTGATTGCGCTGTTTTCTGGCCTATTTTCAGCTTATTAATTAATGGACCAACGGTAAGACCTTGGATGAGCAAAGAAAATAGTACAACCCCGAAGGTTAAGATGAGTATATTATCTCTGCCTTCAAAAGACTGCGGCAAACTTAATGCCAATGCGATGGACAGACTTCCTCTGAGCCCGCCCCAATTTAAAATAAGCTTGTATGTTGATTCGAAGCCTTTGATTGGCAGTGTGCTTAGGTAGATAGCAATCGTTCTTGAAGCTAATACAATGACGATTGCGGCAACAATCAATCTCCATTTTCCCGATAAATCGATATTTTGTATTTCTAACCCAATCATTAAGAAAATGAGTGAGTTGGCAATAAGTGTAATGGTATCCCAGAAAGAATCGATATTCATCCTCGTCGTTTCAGACATACCAATTTTTGCTCCATAGTTTCCTAAAATTAGTCCTGAAACAACAACTGCGATAACACCGGAAACGTCAAAATGCTCGGCAATAAAATAGCTCCCGAAGAATAAAAGCATGGAAAACACAATCTCTAATGGGTAGTCATCATAGAATTTGAAAATCCGAGAAATAATCCAGCCTAATACAGACCCGACAACGACACCGCCTACACTGAATTTCAAAAATAATAACAAACCATGACCAAGACCTGCCCAGCCCATTTCTATATATGTTAACAAATACATAGATGCAATTTGAAACAGCACAACGGCAATACCATCGTTAAATAATGATTCTCCTTCAATGATTGTAGTCAGTTTTTTGGGCACACCCAAAGATTTAAAGATGGAGATAACACTAATTGGATCGGTTGCGCTCATTAATGCCGCAAATGTAAAGGCAACGACAATTGGCAAATCCATGAAATAATAAACACTGAAGCCGACGGCTATAAATGTAATTAATGTTCCGCCGAATGCCATTGCAATTACAGGTTTCTTCTCTTGGTTCAAGTGAGAAAAAGGTAACTTAATAGACGCGTCACCCAATAATATTGGTAAGAATAAAGAAATCACGATTGCTTGGAAGACATTGGATTGGACGATATAGTTCTCTGCTTCTTCTAAAAAGGGAATATCAACAAGACCTAAAATTAATCCGACAAGAACTAAGGCAATCGAATAAGGTTTGTTAAATGTTTTGGATAAAGCGATTACTGTTACAGAAATGGCGAGCAGGATAAGTAATTGGATAAATGTTTCGTTGAAATGATGCAAGATAATACGCTCCTTAGAAGATGTACTGGATAATAAATTCTTCTTAATAGTTCCCCAACTTGCTGTCTGGTATAGCATGTTTTATTATATTTTCAACTTTCTCCTTGTGAATCCATTATTTGTAGAGACTAAATTAACAAAAAATAGCAGAGGGGGAAACATTGATTTCTCCCTCTGCTATTAAATATGCTTAATTCACTTTATCTTTCTGTTTGTTGGCGGCCTCTTCCAAGCGGCGGTAACGCCTTAAGTCAGCTTTGCGGATAGGAAGTGGTTCATTTTTTAGCATTATAACCATGCTGACTATCATAAGAAGGATGAGAATGGTAAACGGCAGGGCCGAAATGAGCGATGCGGTTTGCAAGGCATCAAGTCCACCCGCATAAAGCAGTACACCTGCAATGGCAGCCATTAGCAAACCCCAAATAATTTTCACATACAGCGAAGGGTTAAGGCTTCCATAGCTTGTCATGCTGGCTAAGATGTAGGTAGCTGAATCTGCGGAAGTAACCAGGAAAGTAAAAATAAGTAAGATGGCAAGAACAGAAACAAGCTGTGTGAGCGGCAAGTATTCAAATACTTGGAAAAGAGAAGAATTCAAATCTTGATTTACAGCTTCTGCTATTGCGGTTCCATTATTTAAATCATTATAAAGCGCTGTTCCGCCGAAAACAGCAATCCATAAACACGCGATTGCTGGCGGGATGACCATAACGCCAATAATATACTCCCGTATCGTTCTTCCGCGGGAAACGCGCGCTACAAATGCTCCTACAAATGGTGACCATGCAATTGCCCATGCCCAGTAGAATATCGTCCAATCGAGTACCCATTCGCCGCCTTGGTAAGGCTGTAAACGTAAGCTGTATGGAATGAATTTCGTAATATAATCTCCTATTGCCACGACAAAAGTATCCAAAATAAATACGGTTGGTCCGGCAATAAAAACAAACACTAGTAATAGAAGGGCAATGCCAAGGTTCAAGTTACTTAGATAAGCAATCCCTTTTTTTAATCCGGTTGCTGAAGATATCGTATAGGCAATGAGCATGGCAGCAATAATCAAGAATTGAGTACCGATTGCGTTTTCTGTGCCGAATACTGCATGCAAACCGCCATTCATCTGCATAACGCCTAATCCAACCGAAGTAGCAATACCCATTACTGTCGCAATAACTGCAAGCGAATCAATTGTTCCTTTTACAGCAGGCTTCTTTCCTGTAACAGGTTCAAGTGCAGTTGAGACTAAACCATCTTTCTTTTTTCGAAACTGCAGAAAGCCGATAACAAGTCCTACAATGGCAAAAACGGACCATTGACTAACTCCCCAATGAAAGAACGAATAGCCCATCGCCACTCGAGCTGCTTCCTCTGTCTGTGCTTCTTGGTCAGGGAAAGGAGAGGAGAAGAAGTGACTCATTGGTTCGGTTACACCCCAAAAAACGAGACCTGCCCCAAATCCGCCTGAAAACAACATGCCGATCCAAGTGAAAAAATGGAATTCTGGTTTTTCGTTTTCTCTACCAAGTCGGATTGAACCATACTTGCTAATTGCCAAGCAAGCTAAAAATACAATGACAATAAATACGGCGAGTAAATAGAACCAGCTGAAATTTACAAATGGAAGATTCGATTTGCGACTGCCCCAAAAGCTTTCGGCTTAGCGGAACCGACTACTACTAAAGTGAGGATAACGAGAGATGAAACAATGAATACAGGATTTTTCCAAACTTGTTTATTCATGATTACCTCCTATTATGTATCTCTTATCCATACCCAAGCCAAAGCAGTATAAACCTGTTATTTTATTGACTAAAAATATCAATGAAGGAGAAAACGCTACTTGATTTTTTTGGAGGCAATAAACCGAGTAATATTAGTGAAAAAAAGAATTATAAAATAAAGTATCTATTAAAGGAAATATCAAAAAGTCACCCCATATCACAAACGAAAGATGGGGTAGTATGGAAAATAAAGTAGTAAAGGCAATAGAAAATTATAGCGTTCCTTTAACAAGTCCTGTTGACTTGGACATTTTAGAGGAAGGAGTTGGAGAAGCAAAATTTGTCCTGCTGGGGGAGGCGTCTCATGGTACCTCGGAATTCTATACTGTACGAGCGGAGCTAACAAAGAAACTTATCACAGAGAAAAATTTTACTTTTGTTGCCGTGGAAGGAGATTTGCCTGCTTGCATCGAGCAGGTGCGTATGACAAAGTACTTATTTTTAACGAGGAAAATAAAAAGATCTTTCAGCAGCGAATAGGGCATCGCGCAATTGGTGTTGTGTATCGCCGGAGTTTGAACAGTTTGGTAATTATGTGCCATCTGTCATGTCTCAGCGATATGATGCTTTCATTTATATCGAGGAATCGAGAGCGCTGCTGCCATTAGTTTTAAGAGGATAGTGCTTTGAATCTGGAGTTATAAGGTTGAGAACATGTTGGCGCATTCGCAGGGAAAGAAAAATCCATTTTAGGATTTTCTTTTCCTGCTTTTATTAAAATAAACGCAGGGATTGCAGTTTAATGCACACCAAGGTATTCTAACGCATCTTTTACTGTAGTTTTAGTCGGCGTTCGAAGCTGGCTTATGTCCATGTTTGCTGCTTCTAAAGCATGGTTTGGCTGTATACCGGTGTAAATTGACTTTATGCCTAATAAGTTAAGAACATGGCTGAGTTTAAACAAGTAATCTGTAACAACTTGATGTAATTGATAAGTACCAGAAAAATCAATGATTAAACAATCAATACCTTGCTGCTTTGCCTTCTCCGGCACTATCTCGAGTAGTTGAAAGGCACATGTTTCATCAATTTCACCTACTAAGGGCAGTACAGCAATTCCTTTTAATAAAGGTACTAAGGTAGCGGAAAGCTCGTTTATATGCTTCGTTAATAACTGTTGTTTCGTTTCTGCTGCTTTTCTTTCCGAGATATCTGTTACATAAGTTTGTATTGCTTTTTTATTACCAATTAAAACGGGGTGACAATATAATTCGACGTCAACTTTCTCCCCGTCCAGCTTGAAGATTGTTTCTTCTATCACTTCTGCAGGGGTTTCATAAGCTGATTGAATTCTTTTATCAATGGAGGACTTTGAACTTTCTTGAAAAATATCCAAAGGACTAGCTCCAACAATGTCATTCCTATTACCTCTGAAAAAAGCCTCAGCTGCAGCATTGACATAAAGTATCTTAAGATCAGTATGTACAATCAAGGGATTCAGTGAATATTCAATAACTTCCCGGTAATCGATTTTCGATATATCTTCACTCATTTTATCCCTCCTAAACTTTAAGTATAGATAACTTGGTACGGTGAAACAAGGGAGACGCATGTTTAGCAGAAATAAGAAGACTTTGTGATTGTTTTAACAAGGGAATTCTCTAAATAACTAGAAGTATATACATACAGGGATAAAAGAATGATGTCTAACTATATACCTGTCAAAGAGGATGATTCACGGAAACTAGAGGGAGAGGGAAGATGAAAAAACGTGGGTTAACTTTGTGTCTAGTAATGATGTTAACTGGTTGTAATCAGCAAGTAGAACATTTAGAACCAAGTACATATGAAAACAAAATCTTAGAGATGGATCAGTCGACTGGAATAACACTCGTTGCAGAGGATGTTACGATAACAATGGAGGAAGATGAAATAGTTTACAAGATAAGAAATAATACAGATAAGCAGATAGGTGTCGGGCGAGAATATGTGATTGAGAAAAAAGTTAATGGTGAATGGATGCAGGTACCCTTTAAAAAGAATATAGGTTTTCTAGCTGATGCTCAAATTCTGTTTCCGCATTCAGAAGGCAGATTCACAGCGTCTTTTGATGTATTGGATTATAACATATCAGAAGGCGAGTACAGGTTGATAAAACCGTATGGAGCTATTATTCTTTATGCTACTTTTAATGTCATTAGGTGAAATAAGAGGTAAACAAGAATCAGAAAGGAGAATTAGATGAAAGTTGTACTTGCAGGCGGAACTGGTTTTATTGGAGAGTATTTAGCTAATAAATTTAAAGATTCAGGTTATGAGGTTATTGTTATCTCTAGGAAAAATCCATATTTTTCTTGGGACAATAAGCTAGGACTGATAAAGGCTGTAGAAGGAGCAGAACTGCTCATCAATTTAGCTGGGAAATCAGTAAATTGCCGCTATAATGAAGCAAATAAAAAAGAAATAATGAATTCTAGGGTAAAGACGACAACATTATTAGGAGAAGCTGTCCAAGCGTGTGATAACCCGCCTTCATTGTGGATCAATTCCAGTACAGCCACCATATATCGGCATGCCGAAGATCGGCCAATGACAGAAGCTGAGGGAGACATTGGAACTGGCTTTTCTGTTGATGTAGGGACAAAATGGGAAGAGACTTTCTTTTCATATGAACTGCCGAAAACAAGGCAAGTTGCTTTACGTATAGCTATTGTGTTAGGAAAAGATGGCGGTGTAATTACGCCTTACAAGAACTTAGTGAAATTCGGACTCGGAGGTAATCAGGGGACGGGGAATCAGATGTTCAGCTGGATACATATTGAAGATTTATATCAAATCATTCTTTTCTTACAAGAGAAACAATCTCTAAGCGGTATTTTTAATTGTGCGTCTCCGGAGCCGGTTTCCAACCATGAGTTAATGCGAACGCTGAGAGAGACCATGCGTGTCCCGTTTGGCTTGCCTGCGCCTAAATGGATACTGGAATTCGGGTCCGTTATGATTAAAACGGAAACAGAGTTAGTTTTAAAAAGTCGCTGGGTTGTCCCAGATCGGTTAGAGCGGGAAGGCTATACGTTCCGTTTTAAAGCTCTTGAGAAAACCTTACAAGATATACTGTAAGGTCTTCGTATATAGGGAGAGTGAAACTTTTCTGCTTCTGTTTCGTATAGAAAGTACGACACTTAAGGGGGAACAGCATGATTTTTCTTATCGCGTTAGCCAGCATGGCTGGTTTTATCTTAATTGCTTTGGCTGATTTAGCAGCTGGGGGAGGAAAAGCAAGACTTAAACAGTATATTCTAACAGGAATCGCTGGTTACATTGTGCTTTTCTTGATTATATACTTCGTGTTGCCTGCATTTATTATTCAAAATATACTTTGGCTGAACGCCATCGGTATTTTCTTCGCTGTTTATGTGCTTTTTGCAAGCAAACGGACGGAAGCGGAAACGAAAAAGAATACGGGATTGCAACTGACAGCAGGATTGTTTGCAGTGCTGCTAATAGGAGCAGTTGTTTGTGTGATTGCGAATTTCGCAGTTTATCAATCGGCATATGATCATGTTGTCAAATCAACCGAAGATGAAGCAAAGCCGCTTGATGAAGAGAAAACACCAATTGCTATTGCGCCGAGCTCGGTGCGTAATATGATGAACAAGAAGATGAGTGTCGTTCCGGAGACGCAGCTGTATCAGCTTGGCAGTCTGCAAACACAGACAGTCGGGGATACAAATGAATATATTGCACCTGTTGAATTTGATGGATTTTTTAAATGGATAAAAGGCGGCGAAACGTCAGGGTACTTTGTTATCGATGCAACTAGTTTAAGCGCACAGCCGGAATTTGTTGAAAACAAGCTAACTTATGTACCATCTGCATACTTTCACAAAGACCTAGAACGTATTATCTATTCACGATATCCAACTCACATTCGAGAAGGAGAGGCTCGTTTGGAAATCGATGAAGATGGAAAAGCATGGTATGTGCAGACCGTATACCAACCGAAATTGTTCACTGGAAAGGCAAATGGAGATGACATTCAAGTGGTCGTAGTTAATCCATATAATGGCGAGTCTAAGATTTATGATGCTGATAAAGCACCTGCCTTTATTGAGAATACGATTGCTCCGGAAATGGCAAGCAAACTTAACACGTATTATGGCGAGTACAGCGGCGGTTTCTGGAATCGATACTTTGGGAAATCCGGTGTGAAGATACCTAATGATAACGGCACAGAGCATGGTGTGACAGCTGTTTTCTCTGAGGACGGCAGCATCCAATACTTTACTGATTTTAAATCACCAAAAGAAAATATTGATTCTGCGCTAGGCTATAGCATGGTAGATGGCCGAACAGGTGAAGTAACATTCTACGGCGGTGAAAAGAACAATGGCATAATGGACTCCTCAGGTGCAGTGCAAGTTGTTGAAAAGGAATATCCAGAGAAAAAGTGGGAAGGAAAGATGCCGGTTCTGTACAACATTGACGGTAATCCGACTTGGGTAGTCAGTGTACTTGATGCCAATGGCATATTTAAGAAATATGCCTACGTGCGTGCAGCTGATTCTGATTATGTTGTGTTCGGGGATGATGCAGAAAGTACACTGCAGGCTTATCGATTGCAGCTCAGAACGGATCCAAGCACCGCAGAATCTACAGGTGATGCGCCTGTACAGCAGGTGAGCGGAAAAGTATCGCGCTTGTACATTTCTGGAGAAAGTTCCGGGACGAAAACAATTCAATTCCTGCTGCAAGGTCAAGATACCATTTATAGCATCAGTTCTGCTGATGCGCCATATGCGATCTTCTTGAAAGAAGGGGATCAAGTCAACTTCGAAGCTGCGATGCAAGAAGATGCTTCATCAGCAACAATAGAACAAATCTCCATTGACGGTTTAAATTAATCTTAAAGCCAGCTTCTTGAGGAAGCTGGCTTTATTTTATATTTGTAATTGTGTATAGAACAATATATTCAAAAGAAAAGGAGTGACGGCATGAGTAATGAGAAAGAATCACCGGAAGAAAGAAGAGAAAGGTTGCGCCAAGAGGAACGAAAGAATAATCCTGGCGGCAATTTTCATGATGGGTTAAACCGTTCTGAACATAGCAACCTTGCAGATTTAGTTGGCGGTTTAGGTTGGAAAGGTACAGGCATTATCTTGCTAATTATTATTATAGCTTTGGCAGTTTTATGGATATTTTTTAGCTAAGCAACTGCTTTATTAAGCGATAGTCATATACTGCGTAAAGCGTTTCTCTGCAACAAAAGGACCGTGCTGAATAGAATGATGATAGAACTCGATACGAGCAGAATGGATAGAATGGAGATTTCTGCTACTAATAATAGCGAAACAATTCCGTAAGATAAAGGAACCAATCCAATGGAAACAAGTGTACTTACACTAATTATTCTGCCAATTAAGTGTTTTGGTACAATTTGCTGGATGATGCTGATGACAGGTATGTTGATGGCAGAGACGCACATACCGAGCAGGCAAAGAAGTACACTAGCAAAAATAAAGCTGCCTGACTGGCTGTATATACCGAGCAAAAAACCTTCTAAAAGCAAGACAGCTGCAATCCAGCGTCCTTGCTTTTTTATTAGAAAGAAACTAAGCAGGAATCCGCCAACGACAATTCCGCCTGAAAAAGAGAGTTGCAGAAAGCTAAGTGTAAACGCATTTCCTTCCAGAATGTTTTCAGCAAAAAGCGGAATGCTTAGCATCAATGGACCTATATAAAGTAAATTATCCACAATGAATGTCAACATAAGCAGTTTGAGTGTAGGGCTTGTTTTTATAAAATGAATTGCTTCTTTCATCTCTGTGCGCATGGAAAAGTCAACCTGGCCTTCATTTTTAGGCTCCTTGATCATCAATTGACAAAGACTGCCTAAAAGAAGAGATGCGCCTACCATACAGAACACCGCTGCATAAGGAAATCTGGATATTAGGAGTGCGGCAGTGGGAGGGCCGAGCACGACACCGAGCTGATTTATAGTCTGCATTATTGCATTCGCTTTTGCTAAATTGGCTTCTGGTATGATCTGCGGGATGATGCTGTCTCGTGCTGGCCAAAAAAAAGCATCCGATATACCAAAAATAATAGCGAAAAGTAAAAGAGGAGCAAAATGCAACATGTTGTTGTCTGTAAGGAAAGCTGCCAGCATCAGCAGCAGACTCCTAACGAAAAGTGAACAGAAAATAATACGGCTTTTTCGCAGTCGATCAGCAAGTATTCCGCCGAAAAACATACAAATAACACGAGGCAGTGTTGTCGCTAATAAAACGATACCGACTAGTTTTGGGGCGCCTAACTTATTTATCACATACCATTGTTCGATTAGCAAATACATAGATATGGATAAACTTGAAAAGATACTGGAAACAAGCAGCATACGAAAATCACGATTGACCAATAGGTTCATCTTTTTCCTCCTAGTAGTTTGATGAGTATCTAATTAGATGTGAGGCAACGGCCCGCTCTCAAAAGCTAGCGGGCCACATTTCCTCAGGATTCAATTGGTATTTATTATTGTCACGATAAAGAAATTGGTGCGTAATCCACTCTCGTCGGATGGTCGCATAATCGGAATGGTACCGCTGGATATAACCATTTATTTCTTGTTCTTCATAAACACGGTGCTTCTCTAAATGCTGTATCATATAAGCTAAAACAACGACGCGTTTTTTCTCTTTAGCCGGTAATTGGAGGAGCTTACCATCGGGAGAAAAGAAATTCTTTACTAATTTAAGCTTTTCCTCAGGATTTACTTGCGCACTTGGGTGCACGCTTTCTTCGCCGAGCTGCAAGATACTTTTTGATAATCGTTCTAAGTGCGGTTCGTCTAAGTAAAAGTAAATACTGTTACCGTCCCTAATTGGATAAATAATGCCGGATTCACGCAGCTTTGTTATATGGTGTGTGATGGTGGGCGGCTTTAATCCAAGCTTATGCGCGATAGCTTGCCCGTGAAGCGGTCCTCTTTTTAACACTGCGATGATTCGCATTCTTGTAGTATCTCCAACAGCTTTGTGGAAGCGGACGATTTTATCAAGCTGCATTAGATCATCTCCTTTTGATTAGATTACTATCTAATTAGATGGAAGTCAAATTAGATGTGGTTTCATTTATGTTAAGAAAAGGTATAGACAGGAAAAAACAAAGAGAGGTGAAAACGGTGCGAGCTATGCTTATTATTAATCCTTCATCGGGAAAGGAAAAGGCAATGGACTATGAAGAAAGGGCAGTTGGGGTGCTTGGCAAGCGGCATGATTTAGTCGTAATAAGATACACAGAAAAAGCGGGGGATGCGACAAAATTTGCGGCTGAAGCTTGTGACGGTACATATGAAACACTGCTTGCTATGGGCGGAGACGGTACAATTAATGAATGTGTCAATGGGTTGGCTGAAAAGAAGCAGCAGCCTGCATTTGCTTTTGTTCCGCTTGGGACAGTAAATGATTTCGCCCGTGCATTGCAGATTCCAAAGAAGCCGAAAGAGGCGCTAGATTTACTGGAAGGTTACCATACAAAGCGCGTGGATATCGGTAAATTGGGGAATCGGTATTTTATGAATGTGTTAGCAGTTGGCGTCATCGCAGAGGCTGTCTACGATGTTACGCCGGAGGAGAAAAGCAAGTACGGCCACTTTGCTTATTTGAGGGAGGGTGCAAAAGCATTCCGTAACAAGACACCGTTTCTGCTGCAAATGGATGCGGACGGGATAGAAGCATACCATGACAACGCATATATGATGCTAGCAGCAATGACAAATTCCGTGGCTGGATTTGAGAAGTTTGCAGAGCAAGCCAAAGTAGATGACCATCAATTTCATATCTTCCTATTAAAAGACCTTTCTATCCCAAAGGCAGCTTCCATTATTCCGGACCTTGTCAAAGGGAAGCTAGGTGCGAATGAGCAAGTAGCTTATTTTAAAGCGAAGTCAATTCGGGTTCAATCAGATACAAAGCTTGTTGTTAATATTGATGGGGATGAAGGGGTGCCGCTTCCATTCCAAGCTGAGGTTTTGCCCGAAGAAATTCGGGTAATTGTACCAAAAACAGTATAAGAAAAACCCCGCCTTATTAAGGCGAGGTTGTGGGAGTGCTAGAGTCAAGCGCCGGCAGCTCCAATTGATCACGCAGTGTTTGGGTAGCGTTAGCAAGTGAAGTGGGATCTGGAACAAATGCCCAAGCACCGTATCCGGGAACGATACCAGTTCCTCCTTGACCTTCAAGTTGTATCGTTTCCATAGACAATTTATTATTGACTCCATAAGAGACAAAGCTCTTCATTTCATCGAATGTCATATTTGTCTGCATATTGCTTCCAACAGCTTCTAATAAATCCGAATACTTAAGGACAGAACTTAGGTCCGTTGCTTTATCCATCATAGCTTTGATGATTTGCTGCTGTCTTTCACTGCGGGCAAAGTCACTATCCTGCTTACGCGTTCTGGCAAGTGCTAGAGCTTCCTCACCGTTCAGCTTTTGAACCCCAGGCTGCAGGTGGATAGCGCCTTTTTCATCTTTGGAATTCATCTCTTCCAGTTCATATGGGACATCAACTTTAACGCCGTCTAATGCATTAACGACACTAATGAAGGCTTCAAAATTTACATCCAAATAATAATCGACAGGTACTTGAAGCAGTTCTTCTACAGCTTCAACTGTTGCAGTAGGCCCGCCATTATAGGAACTATTAATTTTGGTGTTCCGTTCCAAATAAGGGACGTATGTGTACGTGTCACGCGGAACGCTAAGCATTTTGATGCTTTTCTCATCCTTATTAAATGTTGCAAGAATCATGGTGTCAGACCGTTTACCGATGTTTTGATTTTCCCGCTTTTCACTGGAATCAGAACCGATAAACAGCACGCTGACACTGTCTTTAGCTGGATCTACAGCACTGTCACGAAGGGAAGATTTGTCGCGCCCATCATCTTGATAGGAATCGTTGGCCAAATTTCCGGCTTTCACGTATAGATAACCGGCGTATGCTGCCGGGATAAGGAGCAAGAGTATAACAATCAGAAAGATATTTCGGATGACACGCTTTTTACGTGATTTCTTCCGTTTTTTCTGCGATCTGCGCAGCTCCTGTCTTTCTTCTTTAGGCATATATTGGTGTCTCCTTTAATTGCTAACTAAAATTTTGTCAATATTTGTTTGAATATTACCAGAGTCTACTATAACATATCATTCGCTTTCAAGGGAGATTTTCTATATGATGAGGAGAAGAACCAAAAGGTGAGTGATGCGTGTGCAATTGCATAGTATAGAAGCGGCAGAGCGTTTCGTAGACGAGAATCAGCTTGCCATCTTGTTTATCTCGTCACCAGGATGCAGTGTATGTGAGGCACTTCTGCCTCGTATGAAAGAGCTTGCGGCTAGTCTGCCTGATGTACAGCTAGCTTATACAGATGCAAGTGAGGTGCAAGAAGTAGTCGGCAGGTTTATGGCTTTCGGTGCGCCAACGATTTTGGTGTTTGCAGGAGGTAAGGAACAAATTAGAGAAGGCCGATTTGTCCGTATGGAGGACTTCGCTCAGAAACTCGATAAAATTATTTCATTAATGAACAAGTAGAAATAAAGAAACGTTTTTTGAGGAACTTAGTTGGATTACCAATCGTATAGGAAACAGTAGAAGTAAGGGAGGAAAGCTTATGTTCAAGAAGTTTATCCGTAAATTAAAAGAATCCGCCGGCGGCAGCAGTCATCGTCGCAGCAGAAGATACGATTCCAGCGGTCACCGTGGCCGTCGCTATGATTCCAGCAGCCATCGCGGCCGCCGTCGTCATGGTTCGAGCGGAAGCAGCGGTTATGGTCGCAATCGGTATGGAGGCAGCAGCCGATATAAACGCCGGGGTTATGGAAGCAGCAGTTAATCTGCTGCTTTTTCTTTTGCTGTTTCCATTGCTTTAACTGCTTCTGCTACCGTGGCGAAGGGATCTCGAATGCCAAGTAATCTTTCCAGAACAAATTTGCAATCAGCTGATAAGGTAAGCTCTTCTGTCCAAGGAAGGGCTTTTTTATTTGTCTGTTCGAAAGTTGTATACAAGAGGTAAAGAAGGATATCACCTAAATCAAACAAGTCTTGTTCCCTGCGCAGCTGTTCTTCTCTCGTTTCTGAACCTGTAAATTTTGCTGCCAATCCAAAATCAATTAAAGAAGCATGCCCTTTTATTAACATGACATTCGGAATGCGAATATCGCCATGGTATATACGCTGTGCATGCAGGTATTCTACAATAAGGGCGATATCCATTGTCAGCGTCAGTGCATCTTTTTCGGTGTATTTTTTCTTTGTATCAAAAATATGCTGTTCGATATTTTCGCCAGCTAGATAGTCCATAACAAAGAAATAGCCATGTTCTGTATGGAAAAAGGATGTAGCTTCGGGAATGGCGGGATGCTGAAGTGCTTGCAAAAGCTCAAATTCGCGCTCGAACATCGCGAAGTATTTTTTGCGCTTTTGTCTGCTGCGCCGCAGCTGTTTCACAGTGCATGTTTGATTTAGCACAGTATCGTCACATAGATAAGTTGTGCCGTAGCTTCCTGAACCAAGTTTTCGTATGACATTGTATCGTTCTATTATGTGCGAGCCAGGTGGGTAATTCTTATCGACTAGCTGACGGTGCAGCAAGCGAAACGGTCTGCTGATGTGATAAAGCATATATTTTCTCCGTTCTTTTTCTTTTTAGTATATCGGCTTGTCAGCAGGTTGCAAAGTAAGTTATCTGAATATATAATAATATTAAAGTGATATCACTTTAATATTAAAATGTAGGAGTGACGTGTATGAAAGAAAAGCAGGCTGCCGTCTTGAATGGTTTTCTAGGAGTATTGATTATCCTCGCGCTGGTGGGTGCTGGTATCTTTAGTTTGACACAAGAGGTGATTTTTCCGGCTATCCTTCTGTTTATTGTTGGTTTGCTGCTCATTACTGGTATTGTTATTGTACCTCCAAACCAATCCTATGTGGTGACTTTCTTCGGAAAGTACATCGGCACAATCCGTGCCAATGGGCTGTTCCTCACTTTTCCATTAACAACAAGACAGCGAGTTACGCTGCGTATCCGCAACTTCAACTCCAAGACGCTTAAAGTAAATGATGTAGAAGGGAATCCAATTGAAATAGCAGCCGTGATTGTGTATCGTGTAATAGATACGGCCAAAGCGGCGTTTAACGTGGATGATTACGAAGAGTTTGTTGCGATACAGAGTGAAGCGGCAGTGCGTTATATTGCTTCCAATTACCCGTACGATAATTTTAATGAAACTGGATATTCGCTGCGTGAAAACGGAGATGAAATTACCGGGAAACTGCAAGCAGAGCTGGAAGCGCGTTTGAGTGAAGCGGGTGTGGAAGTTATGGAAGCGCGTTTCACGCATTTAGCTTATTCAACAGAAATTGCACAAGCGATGCTGCAGCGTCAGCAAGCGTCAGCCATCATTGCTGCACGTAAAATGATTGTAGAAGGTGCGGTCGGCATGTCAATGGATGCTGTTGAAGCTTTGAATGACGGTGATTTAGAGCTTGATGCAGAGCGTAAAGCACAGATGGTGAATAATTTGATGGTGGCCATTGTTTCCGATCGCGGGACACAGCCCGTCGTAAACAATGGATCGCTGTATTAAAGCAGGGGTATTATGGCAAAAAAGAAGAGTTTTCCGTTGCGCATAAACCAGGAAATTTACGATATGGTGCAGAAGTGGGCAGACGATGATTTTCGCAGTGTGAATGCTCAAATCGAATATCTGCTTCGCGAGCAGCTGAAGCAAGCTGGGCGACTGAAGTCAGAGAAAGAAAAATAGAGCAGGAAGCGATGTGCTTCTTGCTCATTTTTTATGCCATGCTGTTGGCGGGGAGATGCATAGTATGTGTGTGCAGCTCAGACAGCTTCTGAAGATCGAAGTTCCCACCGCTGATGATAATCCCGCAATGCTTGGAATGAATACTCTGATGATGGCGCATCAAGGCAGCGAATGCTGCCGCACCAGCTCCTTCTGCAAGCGTTTTGTGCCGTTCAAGCAGCTGCAGAATACTTGCTGCAATATCATGTTCTGAAATGGTAACCACATCATCCACATATTGCTGAATCAGCGGCATCGTCACCTTGCCAGGTTCCTTTACAGCAATTCCCTCAGCAATTGTCTTGCAAGTCAAGGACGGAAGCAGATGCTTGTGAAAAGTATGATACGTTGCACAAGCTGCCTCTGTCTGTACGCCGATAATACGGATGGACGGTTTAATCTGTTTAGCTGCAAAAGCAATACCGCTAATTAAACCACCGCCACCGATAGGGACGATTAAGGTATCCAGCTGAGGCTGATCTGTGAGCATTTCGATGGCTATCGTACCTTGACCTGCAATAATATCAATATCATCAAAGGGGTGGATGAACGTGCTTCCTGTTTGCTGCTGTTCTTTTTGGGCAGCGAAGAGAGCTTCTTGAAAGTTCTCGCCTGCGAGCTCAACTGCGGCTCCGTAACTCTTGGTTGCCTCGACTTTAGGCTTTGGTGTATGAATCGGCATAAAAATCTTTGCTTGAATACCCCGTTTTGCTGCAGCCAATGCTACACCTTGTGCGTGGTTGCCTGCAGAAGCTGCTATAACACCGCGTTTTGCCGCTTCATCATTCATGCAGCCAATCTTAAAGCAAGCCCCACGCGCTTTAAAAGCACCTGTTTTTTGTTCGTTCTCCATCTTCAGATAAACGTTCATTCCTACCGATTGGTCCAAAGTGGTAGAAGTACGAATCGGTGTGTGATGCACCAAGTTCTTCAAATAAGCTGCTGCTGCTTGTATTTTCTTCTGACTTAAGCAATCCCCAATGCCCTTCACACTCCTTTAATTATGTGTCTGTTCAAATTGTTTGATCTGATCGGCATACGTCAACGTAATACCGATTTCGTCTAGTCCATTTAAAAGCATATGCTTATGGTAGGCTGGAATGTCAAAGCCTGCCTTAAACTCAAGATTATCATATACTATCTGATTTTTCAGATCTATTGTTAGTATATACGAATTTTTTTCTGCTTGCTTGAGCAAGTAGTCTACTTGCTCTTCCGAAAGTTTAATAGCTAAAATGCCGTTCTTTGTCGTATTATTATAGAAAATATCGGCAAAGCTCGGTGCAATAATCACTTTAAATCCATAATCTAATAGGGCCCATGGCGCGTGCTCGCGTGAGGAGCCGCAGCCAAAGTTATCGCCGGCAATTAATACAGATGCACCTTTGTATTTTGGCTCATTTAATGTAAAATCTTGTCTTGGCTGACCATCGTCATCAAAACGCCAGTTATAAAAAAGAAACTGGCCGAAACCTGAGCGCTCAATCCGTTTCAAAAATTGCTTCGGAATAATTTGATCGGTATCGACGTTTCTTTTTGGCAATGGGTACACGAGGCCATTATGTGTGTTAATTGGTTCCATTATTCATCCTCCTTACACAGTTGGTGCCATCACTTGCCGCACATCGACGAAACGACCCTCTATGGCTGCTGCTGCTGCCATCTCTGGACTAGCTAGATGGGTCCTTGCCCCATTACCTTGACGTCCTTCGAAATTCCGGTTTGAAGTGGAAGCGCAGCGCTCCCCAGCAGGTACAACATCCTCATTCATTGCCAAGCACATACTGCAGCCTGCATCACGCCATTCAAATCCTGCTTCCCGGAAGAGAGTGTCCAGTCCTTCTTGCTCGGCTTGCATCTTGACCGTGAATGAACCAGGAACAACCATTGCCCGTACGGAAGGATGTACTTTTCGTCCGCGAATGACACTAGCTGCTTTGCGTAAATCGGTAATACGTGAATTCGTACAGGATCCGATAAATACATGCTGTATTTCAATTGATGTTAGCTGTTGGTTTGGCTTTAGTCCCATGTAAGCCAGCGCTTGTTGTACTGCATTTTTCTCGTCTTGATCTTCAATCAAAGCAGGGTCTGGCACACTTGCAGAAATAGGCAGACACATACCGGGATTTGTTCCCCATGTTACTTGCGGCTCTATTTTTCTTGCATCAAGCGTAACGGTATGGTCATAAGTGGCGTCTTTATCCGTGGCTAGCTGTTTCCATTCTTCCACTGCTTCCTCAAAAGCTGCAGCATCGGGTGCATATCTTCTGCCGCGCAAATACTCAAATGTTGTTTCGTCTGGACTAATCAAGCCAGCACGAGCACCAGCTTCAATCGACATGTTGCAGACTGTCATGCGTTCTTCCATAGACAACCCGCGAATTGCTTCTCCTGTGTATTCAATCACGTAACCAGTTCCAAATTTGACCCCGAATGTACCGATAATAGCAAGAATCAAATCCTTTGCTGTCACACCTGGACCGAGCGGACCGTCAATCTGGACGTTCAAAGTTTTTGGCTTGTTTTGCCAAAGCGTCTGGGTTGCTAAAACATGTTCAACCTCGCTCGTTCCAATACCGAAAGCAAGTGCTCCGAATGCACCGTGTGTCGACGTATGACTGTCACCGCAAACAATCGTTTTACCAGGCTGGGTTAGGCCAAGCTGGGGTCCGATTACATGGACGATTCCTTGGTCGGGGTGATCAATGTCGGCCAAGCGGATGCCAAACTCTGCACAATTGGATCGTAATGTATCCATTTGTTTACGAGCAACTTCATCGCGAATTAATGGGCGGTTGATTGTTGGAACGTTATGATCCACTGTTGCATATGTTCGTTCCGGCTGACGTACTTTGCGTCCTGTTAAGCGCAGTCCTTCAAAGGCTTGCGGAGATGTTACTTCATGGACTAGATGCAGGTCGATATACAGCAAATCAGGCTTTTCGGTTTCCTGTACAACGGTATGTTTTTCCCAGATTTTCTGGATGATTGTCTTGGGCTGTTTCATCGTAATCTTACTCCTTTCATTACGCACGTACTTTCGCAGCTTGCAGCTGCTCTAGAACCAGTGATGTCATCTTCTCGGTGCCAACAGTAAGCTCCGGGTCAGCTTGCATATCAGTTGTGCCATATCCTTTCGTTAGAACATGGTCTACAGCAGCTTCAACGCTATCTGCTTCTTTTTCCAACCCGAAGGAATAACGCAGCAGCATAGCTGCCGACAAGATGGCACCTAGCGGATTCGCGATATCCTTTCCGGCTATATCCGGAGCGGAGCCATGCACTGGCTCATAAAGTCCAAGCTCATCTTTTCGAAGGCTTGCAGAAGGGAGGAGGCCGAGAGATCCCGTAAGTACGGATGCTTCATCGCTCAGGATATCGCCGAACAAATTCTCTGTCACAATGACATCAAAGTAGGTCGGATTGGTAATTAGCTTCATTGCAGTGGAATCAACGAGCATATGTTCAACAGTTACTTCCGGATAATCTTTACTTTTTTCATTAACAACTTCCCGCCAGACCTTACTGGATTCGAGAACGTTCGCTTTGTCAACAGAAGCAAGGCGTTTATTCCGGAGCATTGCACTTTGGAAACCAATCTCCACAATTCTCTCAATCTCGCTTCTCTCATAATGCAGCGTGTCTACCACGGTCTGCCCATTGTCACGACGCTCGCTTGGGAGACCGAAGTAGAGGCCGCCAGCTAATTCCCGTACAATTAATAGATCGCTACCTGCAACAATTTCCGGCTTAAGCGGTGAGCTGTCCAGCAGGGAAGGGAAGGTCTTCACAGGACGTAAATTAGCAAAAAGGCCAAGCCCCTTGCGCAGCTGTAGCAACCCTTTCTCTGGCCGTAAATGAGGGGCTTGCTGCTCCCATTTCGGACCTCCTACAGCACCTAATAAAATAGCATCTGCTTCCTCACAAGCATGCAGCGTATCAGCTGGCAGCGGTTCACCAGCTGTATCAATTGCTGCACCGCCAATTGCTTTTGTGTGTAAGGTAAACGTGTGAGAAAAATTAGCAGCCACTTGCTGCAGGACAGAAGCCGCAGCTTCTGTTACGGCAGGGCCGATTCCATCTCCTGGAAGCAGGACAATTGTTTTTTGCATAATCAACACTCTCCAAAACAAGTTTTAGGTTATCGGTTGTGTTTTCTTCAGGGTAGCTGCCCGTAGTGCACGGTTCACGCCATTTACAAAGGCATGGCTCGAAGCTTTTAATACATCATTAGCTGTACCACGTCCGGTAAACGGCTCTCCGTCCACTTGCAGCTGCACATGTACTTCAGCCAGTGCATCTTCGCCTTTGCCGACCGAATGAATGCGATAGTCGGTGAGTGTTATTTGTTCGGCAATTAAAGCTTCCAACGTGTTGTAAATAGATTCTACTGTCCCGTGACCAGTTCGGGCCGTTTCTTTAATTCCGTCGTCCGGTGTTTGTAAAGCGATTGTTGCCGTCGGCAGATTTTGCGGCCCCATCGTTACTTGCAGCGCTTTTACTTCATATGTCCGTACAGGATCATGCTTCGTTTGGACGTCTAGTGCAATGGTGAATAAATCATCATCTGTCACTTCTTTTTTCTTGTCGGTTAAACGTTTGAAACGGTCGAATGCTTCTTGCAGCTGCACTTCAGAAAGAACAAAGCCTAATTCATCTACCCTTGTGTTAAAGGCATGGCGACCTGAATGCTTTCCAAGCACAAGATTGGTAGCGTTCATACCGACTAGAGCAGGTGTAATAATTTCATACGTTTCAGCGTGTTTGAGCATGCCATCCTGGTGAATGCCGGATTCATGAGCAAAGGCATGATCTCCGACAATCGCTTTGTTTCCTGGAACAGTCATACCAGTCAGTTTACTAATAAGGCTGCTCGTTCGTTTAATTTCCTGTAAAACAAGACGAGATGTATGTTCGTAAGCATCTTTGCGAATGTGCAAAGCAACTGCTACTTCTTCCAAGGCCGCATTTCCGGCGCGTTCACCAATGCCATTGACTGTTCCTTCGATTTGAGTGGCACCATTCTCTATAGCAGCAATACTATTGGCGACAGCCATTCCTAGATCATCATGGCAGTGGGCGGAGAGGTCAGCTTTTTCGATATTGGGCACATGTTCTTTCATATAAGCGAACATTTTGCCGTATTCAGCTGGTGTCGCGTAACCGACTGTATCAGGCAGGTTCACCACGGTTGCGCCCGCTTCGATGACAGCTTCCACAACTTGTGCCAAAAAGCTAAGTTCAGAGCGAGATGCATCTTCTGCCGAAAATTGAACGATGGGAAATCGTTCCTTGGCATAAGAGACCATCTCGACAGCAGTTTGCAATACTTCTGCCAGCGTCTTTTTTAGCTTATATTCCATATGGATAGGGGAGGTGGCCAAGAACACATGGACTCTTGGCTGTTCCGCATCCTTTAAGGCTTCCCACGCAGTATCGATATCACTTTTCTTTGCACGAGCTAATGCGGTAACCGCGGTAGTCTTGATAGAACGGGCAATTTCCTGAACTGCAAGAAAGTCCCCCTCGGAGGAAGCGGGGAATCCCGCCTCCATGACATCCATACCGAGGCGCTCCAGCTGACGGGCAATTTCAAGCTTTTCCAGTTTGTTTAGATTGACCCCCGGTGTTTGTTCACCATCCCGAAGTGTTGTATCAAAAAATTTTATTTGAGCCATGGACGATCACTTCCTCAGCGGATTGATTTTTCTTGCCTTGTTTGACGAATGGCATCAATTCGCGGAGCTCACGACCGACAGTTTCAATTGGATGATTTGTTTCTTTAGCGTTAATTGCATTAAACTGCGGACGGTTGACTTGGTTTTCCAAAATCCAGCCTTTAGCGAATGTACCATTTTGGATATCTGTCAATACGTCTTTCATGCGCTCTTTTGTTTCAGCATTCACAACACGCGGTCCGGAAACAAAGTCACCCCATTGAGCTGTATCAGAGATGCTGTAGCGCATTCCTTCCAAACCAGATTCATACATCAAGTCAACAATCAGCTTCAGTTCGTGCATACATTCGAAGTAGGCAACTTCAGGCTGATAGCCAGCTTCTGTCAACGTTTCAAATCCAGCTTTCACAAGACTTGTAAGTCCGCCGCAAAGTACTGCCTGCTCCCCGAACAAATCGGTTTCGGTTTCTTCTTGGAAAGTAGTTTCCAAGATGCCGGCACGGCCAGCTCCGATCCCTTTTGCATAAGCAAGTGCGACTTCTTTGGCTGTGCCGGTTACATCTTGGTAGATACCATAAAGTGCAGGGACGCCAGCGCCTTCTGAAAAAGTACGACGAACGAGATGTCCAGGACCTTTTGGTGCTACTAAGAACACATCAACATTTGAAGGAGGTGTAATTTGATTAAAATGAACGTTAAAACCGTGCGCGAATACTAGTGCATTGCCGGTTTCCAAATTTGGTTCAATGCTTTCTTTATAAACAGCAGGCTGCAGCTCATCCGGTACAAGTACCATGATGACATCCGCAGCTTGTGCGGCTTCGGCTGCTGAACGAACATCATGTCCATCCTCGATTGCTTGGTTCCAAGATTTACCTTGACGAAGACCGACAACAACATCAAATCCGCTTTCCTTTAGGTTTTGAGCATGGGCATGACCTTGGGAGCCATATCCGATTACTGCGATTTTCTTACCTGTTAGTACCTCTTCTTGGATATCATTGTGATAGACTACTTTTGCCATAAACGTGTCATTCCTCTCTGTTTTTAATAGGTTTTTAGTTTGTTATAAGTGAATACGTGTTTCCATCCGCAGTTTGCGGCTGGTGCCCACGTAGGAAGGCCGTTACACCAGTTCTAGTCAATTCTTTAATTCCATAAGGTCGAACCAGCTCGAGAAAGGCTTCGATTTTATCGGAGTCGCCAGTTACTTGAACGATCATACTATCTTTGCTAATGTCAACCGCGCTTGCGCGGAAGGGAGCAATGATACTTTGTAATTCACTGCGGCTGGCAGGGGGGCAGACAACTTTCACTAGCGCAAGTTCTCTGGCCACAATGGCATGATCGGTAATATCAGCAACTTTCAGTACATCAATTTGCTTGTGCAGCTGCTTTGTGAGCTGTTCCAGCTTCTGCATGTCTTCAACTTCGACGACGAATGTCATGCGGCTGATTTGCTCGACTTCTGTTTTGCCAACAGAGATGCTGTCGATGTTAAATTGCCGTTTTTGCATCAGACCGGTAATCCTGTTTAGTACTCCGCTTCGATTTTGAACAGTAGCAGTAATGACTCGCTTCATCGACTCACTCCAATCATTTCATGCAAACCTTTGCCAGGGGCGATCATTGGGAATACATTTTCCTGCCGTAGCACGCGGCAATCAATAACGACAGGTTCATCAGATTGAAGTAGGGAAGGGAGCTGTTGGACCAGCTGTTCCTGTGTATCAAGCCGCACTCCCTTGATGCTGTAACTGTCCGCCAATTTGATAAAATCAGGCTGTACATTTAGCAATGATTCTGAATAACGCTCTTGGTAGAAAAATTCCTGCCATTGTCTTACCATGCCGAGACTTTGGTTGTTTACAATCAGTACCTTGACAGGCAGTCTGCGTTCTTGCAGAACAGACAATTCCTGCATCGTCATTTGGAAACCACCGTCGCCAACAATACTGATAACGGTACTGTCAGGACATGCCAGCTGAGCTCCGATAGCTGCAGGGAAGCCAAAGCCCATTGTACCGAGGCCGCCGGAAGTGACCCACCTATTTGGCTGATCAAAACCGTAATACTGCGCCGCCCACATCTGATGCTGCCCGACGTCGGTCGTAATGATCGCCTTGCCGTCAGTTGCTTTATGCACAGCTTGCATGACCCATTGCGGGGTAAGATCTTGTACTGGATTGTTATACCAGAGCGGAAAATCTGCTTTGTATTGCTGCAAATGATTGCACCAATCTTCACTAGCAGTTGCACTCGATTCTTCTGCCAAAAGCGCCTCGATTGCTGCTTTTGCATCTGAAACAACGGGAATGCTTGTTGGAATAATCTTACCAATCTCAGCTGGATCAATATCGATATGCGCTATTGTTGCTTCAGGAGCAAAATGTGCTAAGTTTCCAGTCAGCCTGTCATCGAAACGAGCGCCTACATTGATTAGCAAATCGCATTCGTACAGGGCGCGGTTAGCTGCATAGGTGCCGTGCATGCCACCCATTCCTAGGAATTGTGGATGACTGGCAGGGAAGGCACCAAGTCCAAGAAGGGTAGAAGCGACAGGCAGCTTGAAATGTTTTGCGAAATTCTCAACTTCCTGTGCTGCTTTTGCGTGCAATACCCCTGCACCTGTTAGAAGTACTGGACGTTTTGCTTCTTCAATTGCCTGAATCAGTTTTTTTATTTGATTGCTGTTCGGTTTTGTTGTCGGCTGATAACCTGGAAGGTGAATCGCATGTGATGATACAGCCGTTTGGTAAGCTTCGCCTGAAATATCTTTTGGAATATCTATCACAACGGGACCAGGTCGTCCTGTTGTCGCAATATAGAATGCTTCTTTGACAATGCGCGGCATATCTTCTTGTCGCTGCACTTGATAGTTATGTTTCGTAATTGGTGTCGTAATACCCATCACATCTGATTCTTGGAAGGCATCGGTACCAATCACACTTCTGCCTACTTGGCCAGTGAAAATAACTAGAGGTAAAGAGTCCATCATGGCATCAGCAATCCCGGTAATCAGGTTGGTAGCACCAGGTCCTGAAGTAGCAATCACAACGCCAGGTTTTCCGGATACACGTGCGTATCCTTCTGCTGCGTGAATGGCACCTTGTTCGTGACGGGTCAGAATATGCTTGAATTGTGGTTCAGCGCGATACAAGGCATCGTAGATTGGAAGTACTGCTCCTCCTGGATAACCGAAAATCGTATCGACACCGGCTGCTTGCAATGCTTCTACGAATAGATCAGCACCAGTCTTGGGAACTTTTGCGGCAGGATTTCTTTCCTGTACGGCTTGCGCCTTCACCTTCATGGTTTTATCCCTCCAAAAGATTGTTTGTTATATATAAAAAAGCCTTCTTTCTCCATTCAAGCAAGCTTGCAAGAAATGGGGAAAAAAGACTTTTCTTTTCTCGGTACCACCCAAGTTCACAGTTTCCTCACGGTAAACTGCCTCGTGGAGCTGAACTTCCGCTCCGTTTTGATAACAGGTGCTGCACACCTGGCTCAGCCTACTCTGATTTCAGCTTTGCACTCGGGGAAGAGAGATGACGGATTATATTGCCAGGATTTCAGCACCCCTGGCTCTCTGTGAATATAATGTATCCGTCACTATGGTCCCGTCTTTGTTTTGGTTATATTTTCATAACACCGCCAGTATTAGCAGAGGTTACGAGTTTTGCATATTTTGCTAGGTAACCGGTTTTAATCTTTGGTTCCGGCTGTTCCCAGTTCTTACTGCGTTCTTCGAGTACATCTTCATCGACGAGCAATTCAATGCTGCGTGTCTCTAAATCAATTAAAACTGGATCTCCATTTTCAACAAAAGCGATTGGACCACCTTCGGCTGCTTCAGGAGAAATATGTCCGACAGAGATACCTCGGGTCGCCCCAGAAAAACGACCATCTGTGATTAAGGCAACTTCTTTTGCTAACCCGCGTCCGGCAATAGCAGAAGTGGGGGTTAGCATCTCTGGCATTCCTGGTCCGCCTTTTGGCCCTTCATAACGGATAACAACAACGTGACCTGCTTGCACCGTACCATTCGAAATACCTTCTTGCGCTTCATCCTGGGAATTAAATACAATTGCTTCTCCTAGGAACTTTTTGATGGAAGGATCAACAGCTCCTACTTTAATGACACTGCCATCTGGCGCTAAGTTGCCATATAAGATACTTAGACCGCCGACAGGGCTGTAAGGGTTATCCAGCGGACGAATCACATCTTTGTTCAATATCTCGTAATTTTCTACATTCTCTGCAATTGTTTTGCCGGTAATTGTAATGCGTTCTCTATGAAGCAGCCCATCAATCTTGCAAAGCTCTTTAATAATGGCACTTACTCCGCCGGCGAGATGAACGTCATGCATAGAATAGTCAGATGCTGGACTGATTTTAGATAAATAAGGCACTTTTTCAGCAATCTTGTTAATATCAGCTAAGTTATAATCAATACCTGCTTCATGTGCTATTGCAATCGTATGGAGTACCGTGTTGGTAGATCCGCCCATTGCCATATCCAAAGCAAAGGCATTATCAAAGGTTTCTTTTGTCATAATGTCACGAGGACGAATATCTTCTTTTACGAGGCGAACCAAATGTCTGGCAGCTTCGTAGATTAGTTCGTGACGCTCTTCTGACGTTGCCAGCAGTGTTCCGTTTCCAGGAACGGTCATGCCAAGCATTTCCATAAGGCTGTTCATCGAATTGGCAGTGAACATACCTGAGCAGGAGCCGCATGTCGGACAAGCTAGTGTCTCGATGGTCGCTAATTCTTGTTCTGTCATAGTGCCATTTTGAACGGCGCCTACACCTTCAAACATAGATACAAGATTCAATGGTTTGCCTTCTGGACTAACACCAGCTTCCATTGGACCTCCGGATACAAAAACGGAAGGGACGTTTGTTCTCGCTGCCGCCATTAGCATTCCTGGGGTAATCTTATCGCAATTCGGTATATAGAAGACGCCGTCGAACCAGTGAGCCTGTATAACTGTTTCTGCACTGTCAGCAATAATTTCTCGACTTGGCAAGCTGTAGCGCATGCCGATATGTCCCATCGCAATACCATCATCAACTCCGATTGTATTAAACTCGAACGGAATACCGCCTGCCTCACGAATAGCATCTTTTACAACTTCAGCAAATTTGTTCAAATGCATATGTCCAGGAATGATATCAATGTAGGAGTTGCAAACTCCAATGAATGGCTTTCCTAGGTCGGACGTTTTTACACCCGTCGCATGCAGCAAACTGCGGTGTGGTGCCCGGTCAATTCCTGTTTTGATCATGTCACTTCTCATAAGATCAAAACACCTCCCAATTGCAATAAATTCTCTTTTTTTAGTGTGATGCATTTCATTTTTGAATAATTCGAAAATTCTTTTATTTGGTTAATTGTCAGTTATCATAACGCCTAACTAGAGCTAGGTCAACAGCAAAAACAATAAATTTTCAGATTCTTTAAATGATTTAATTAAATTGAAAGCGTTAACAAAAGGATGGCAGTGGGGATGTTTGTGAGAAAATTTGCCAAGAAACTTTTTTATAGACTTTACTTACAGCAAATGATTACCAGTAACAAACGAAAAAAACGCAGAGATATAGGGTAGCTGGCGGGGTCAGTTCGATATCAAAGCGAATAAGCATAAGAAGAGGTCGCATGAAGAGAATTAATTATTATTGACAGGAGGCAAATAATTTCGATGTCCCCCCAGAATATTATTGTTAATGGCGGGTTCGAGTCTGGTAGTTTAGTACCTTGGGTCTCATCTTTTGCATCTATCACGCAGTAATATACGAATAGCGGAAGCTTTGCAGCGTTACTAGACGGAGGGCAAAACGTTGCTTATCTTGCACAGTACGCGTCACCAATCGTTCCAGGAAACAGATATACGTTAACGCTATATTTGGCAAAGGCAAGTACGCTTCCTGCGCCACCAGTGCAGATACAATTACTCTTTCTAACAGCTGACTTTCAAGCTGTTGGAAGAAGCGAGTTCTTAATCGTACCAACAGAAAACATACCGTTTGCCGGACTAGATAGCTGGAGAGCGACTACGATTACTACCGATGTCGCACCAGCAGGAGCAGCTCAAGTCTTTTTATTAATCAACACGCTGCCTGACACAGGATCGGCTGATATTTTAGTGGATGATGTTAGTGTGACAGAAGTTGGCACAGGACCGACTGGAATCACTGGTGCAACTGGAGCGACCGGACCTGCGGGTGCAACTGGAGCCACAGGACTCACCGGAGCGACAGGACTCACCGAAGCGACAGGAGTTACCGGAGCCACAGGACTCACAGGAGTAACAGGACTCACTGGAGCGACAGGACTTACTGGAGTAACAGGACTCACCGGAGCGACAGGAGTTACCGGAGCGACAGGAATCACAGGAGTAACAGGACTCACTGGAGCGACAGGAATCACCGGAGCAACAGGACCAACCGGTGGTGCTCTGCCTGCTATTGCTGCAATTACAGCAAATCAGGCAACTGCTTCGCTGCCAATTCCTCTAAATACAGAGACAACAATAAACACAATAGCTCCTGCTGTAACTATAGGGAATAATATAAAGTTGGATTTAAACGCCCAAGTGGCAATAGTAGTTACTGCAAACTGGACTGTTTCGATTGTACTCAATCTTCGCAGGGGAGGTACTCTTATAAATCAAGTTACTATTACAAGGACAGGTCAGGCTGCCGGTACCCAAAGAATACTCATCCCAAATACATTTGTAGATGTCGCTCCTGCAACGGGGAGTGCTTCCTATACAGTTAGTGTGACGGTTGTTCCCGTCTCAAATGTAACCTCAGCAGCTGCTGAGACGCGTAATTTGAATGGTATCCGTTTTATATAAATGCATGGAGGCTATAGTAACGAATAGTGCTATAGCCTTATTTGATGAAAAATATCGAACACTAAAACTTTTCAGTCAATAGTTCGAGGCGTATAATAGAGTGGTAATTGAAGGAGGCATACATAATGACAAATAAATATGGACAAACATGGGATTTGGATGTAATTTTCCCGGGCGGCAGTGACTCAAGTGAACTTTCTGAATACGCTCAGAAAGCAGAGCAAGCATTACAAGAATGGAAACAAGCGCTGGAGGATTTCCAAGTACCAGATGAGTCCGCAAATCCTGCTGGTTTATTAAGTATAGTAGAAAAATGGGAAGGATCTGCGAAACGTGTATTTGAGGTTGTTGCGTTCGTGGAATGTCTCGTGGCACAAGATGTAACAGATAAGAAAGCGAAGCAGTGGTCAGGTAAAAAGGATGAGCTCATGGCTGCCTACAGTGGAACACTAACGGGTGTAGATAAAGTCATTACGCAAGTGCCGCAGCAGACATGGGAACAGATGCTTGAGAAGGATGAACTGATTAATTATGCATTTGTTCTTGAGGAACGCAGAAAAGAAGCAGCTGAGAAGCTATCTCCAGAACAGGAGGTACTGTTGAATGATTTGGCTATCGATGGTTACCATGGCTGGGGAAGCATGTACGACACTATTGTCAGCAGTATTCAAGTGCCATTGGAGATTGATGGGGAAGAGAAAACGTATTCTGTTGGCCAGGCAGCAAATAAATTAGATGCGGCAGATCGTAAAGTGAGACAGCATGTATTTGGAAGAATGCAGGAAGCTTGGACAGAAAAAGAGGACTTCTTTGCCGAAACGCTCAATCATTTGGCTGGTTTTCGTCTGCAAACGTACAAGCATCGGAAATGGGAGAACGTCTTAAAAGAACCGTTAGCATACAACCGTATGTCCCAGCAAACATTGGATGCAATGTGGGGCGCGATTTCAGATGAGAAAGATACCTTTGTAAAATATCTTCAGCGAAAAGCTGATTTACTCGGATTGGAAAAATTGAGCTGGTATGATATTGATGCACCATTATCTTCCACTACGAAGCAAGTAACATACGATGAAGCAGCGGACTTTATTGTAAAGCATTTCCGTGCTTATAGTACACAAATGGCTGACTTCTCTCAACAAGCGTTTGAAAAACGATGGATTGAAGCAGAAGATCGCAATAGCAAACGTCCCGGCGGATTCTGCACAAGCTTCCCAGACAAAAAGGAAAGCCGTATTTTCATGACGTTTAGCGGAACAGCGAATAATGTATCGACACTTGCGCATGAATTAGGACATGCTTACCATAGTTATGCGATGAATGATGTTGAGCAGCTGAATCAGGAATATGCAATGAACGTAGCGGAGACAGCGTCCACTTTAGCTGAATTGATTGTCTCAGACGCTGCCGTAAAAGAAGCAGCAGCAAAGGATGAAAAGGTTGCGTTAATCGAGGAGAAAATCCAGCGCAGTATCGCTTTCTTCATGAATATCCATGCTCGCTTCTTATTTGAAACTAGATTTTATGAAGAACGCAAAAATGGACTTGTGTCAGCAGCGCGCTTGCGCGAATTAATGGTCGAGGCTCAAAAAGAGGCGTACAGTGATCAGCTTGGGGAATATGATCCGACGTTCTGGGCTTCCAAACTTCACTTCTATGCAACGGATGTACCGTTTTACAATTTCCCTTATACATTCGGTTTCTTATTCAGTACGGGTATTTATGCGAAAGCAGCAGAAAATCCGGAAACATTTGAAAGCTCTTATAATGCATTGCTTGAAGATACAGGACGCATGACGGTTGAGGATCTGGCGATGAAACATTTACAAGAAGATTTAACACAAAAAGACTTCTGGCTGAAAGCAATTGAAGTGTGCAAGCAAGACGTTGAAGAATTCTTGCGCCTGACGGCAGAATAAAATAGGAAAACTAAAAAATTAATAAGTAATGAAGATGGACCGAACATTTAGAGGTATCTAATTGTTTGGTCCATTTTTTCTATCCAATATAAAAACGCTGCATCTTACGCCATGTTACGAAGTTTGTTGGAAAAGAACTTTTGCCATGGAGATTGAGTATTCAGTTGCTTTGTCAGCACCTATTAAGGTTGTCATAGAAGTAGTTCCTTCGAGCAGTAATGTGAGCTGGTTGGCCAAATGCAGCTGATTTTCACCCTGCTTTTCTTCTGTTAACTGCTGAAAATAATGAAGCAATTTTGATTTATGTTCCCTTGCAATAGTTTCAATCTCGTTGTCTGTTCCCGTATAATCCTCTATCGCTCGCAAAAACATATCCCCATTATAGGAATGTTCCTTTAACCAGCGACAGTGACCTTCTACAGCTAGAATAAAAGGAGAATCTGAGTCTGTTGCTATAGAGGAATCAAGGTAGGACCAATAACGTTCCTCACGTCGCTTTAGTACTTCTTCTACTAGTTTATCCTTCGAAGGAAAATGATTATATAGTGTCATTGTAGCTACATCTGCTTCTTTAATAATTTGCTTTAAACCCACACCGCGAAACCCATGTTCGTAAAACAACCGTTCCGCTACTTGTAGCAACATATCCTTTTTAGTTGATCGACTCATATGATTAACTGCTCCTTAAATTAATTAGAACCAAATTACAAGTTACAATTTCCAGTAACTAGAGTCAAGCAATAGTTTGTAGTGCAAACTGTGTTTTGACCAAGGAATTCGTTCTTGTATATCTATCTAAAGAATTTGATAGGTAGATTAAATCAAATCAATTAGCGCTAAACAATTGATTATGAAACATCTATATGTAAAAATAGAAAGGTCGTTCTATCTAAATAGATTAACTCGCTACGATAGTTCTTCACTGCTGCTCGTAATACGAGGATAGAGTTTACTAGCTATATAGCAGCTGCTTTAGAACTTAGTTGTACATGAAAGGGGAATATTTTATGAGTAAAGTGGGCAAAGTTTTTTGGATATCTTTGGCCATCTCAGCTATTTTTGTTGTTTGGGGTGTAGCAGCACCAAAAAATCTAGAATATATCTCTAACGAGGCGCAATCTTTCTTAACCTCGCAATTCGGGTGGTTTTATATTGTTTCAGTTGCTATTTTCTTAGTCTTTTCCATATACCTTATTTTTAGCCGTTTTGGTCATATGCGTTTAGGAAAAGAAGGAGAAAAACCGGAGTACAATAGAATTACTTGGTTTGCCATGCTATTCAGCGCCGGAATGGGTATCGGCCTTATTTTCTGGGGAGCGGCAGAGACGTTAGCTCACTACGCTGCACCGCCTGAAGCAGAGGCGGAAAGCATTGAGGCTGCTAAAAATGCACTGCGTTACTCGGTATTCCATTGGGGATTACAGACTTGGGCTGTATACACAGTAATTGCTTTAGCAATTGCATACTTCAAATTCAAAAGAGGTGCACCAGGCCTCATCAGTTCAACATTCGAACCTTTGATTGGAGAAAGAACAAAAGGCTGGATTGGTAATGTTATTGATATTATTGCGGTATTTGCAACTATATTTGGTGTTGCAACTTCTCTAGGTTTGGGAGCTTCTCAAATTGCGGGCGGTTTGTCGTTTATCTCTGATATTAAGAATAACTTTACAACACAATTCATCATTATTATTATCGTAACAATATTGTTTATGGCATCTGCTTGGTCAGGTATTGGCAAAGGAATTAAGTGGCTAAGTAACGCGAATATTGTATTAGCTGTCTTGCTTCTTTTACTAACGTTATTCTTGGGACCAACGCAATTTATTCTTAATACATTTATTGCTACTATGGGTTCTTACGTGGAGTCCTTGCCTTCCCTTAGTTTCCAAACAGGTTCATTTAATGATAATTTCAACGGATGGATTCAAAGCTGGACTATATTTTATTGGGCTTGGTTCATTGCTTGGTCACCTTTCGTTGGTACCTTTATTGCACGTGTATCAAAAGGGAGAACAGTTCGTGAATTTGTAATAGGTGTATTATTCATACCAACTATCTTTTGTGCATTCTGGTTCATCGTGTTTGGCGGATCCAGCTTGTTCCAAGAGATAAATGGTATCAACACGGGTCTTACTGATTTAGCGCAAGAAGAAACTTTGTTTGGTTTGTTTGAAGGGATGCCAATGTCGTCCGTTCTAACAATTATTGCATTGTTCTTAATCAGTACCTTCTTTATTACATCTGCTGACTCTGCGACGTTCGTTCTAGGTATGCAAACTACAAACGGCAGCTTGAACCCTTCCAATAAAATTAAGATGATCTGGGGAATTATTCAAGCGGCAACTGCCTCAGTACTGCTTGCAACAGGTGGGCTAAATGCATTACAGACAGCGTCCATCGTGTCGGCCTTTCCATTTGCTTTCATATTGCTATTTATGGTTGTGGCACTTGTAATGGCTATGAATGAAGATTTAAAGAAGGAAAAGAGTAGTAAGAGTAAAAATTAAAAAAATGTAATGGTCTGGGTCCTATGTTGATAGGATGCAGACTATTTTTTGGTTTCTTAAATGGTAGCTCCGGTGTACGTGTATGACATTTGTCACTTTTAACAGTGACAAAACTTCCTTACACTTCCAAAGGTATCTTGCTATTCTGAAAACAGGAGGTGGGCATAGATGCTGGAGCTGAATCACATTAAGAAATCCTTTCAAGGAAAATCTGTGCTAGAGGATGTTACGTTCAAAATGACGCAAGGAGAGAGCGTCGTCATGCTGGGGGCAAATGGTGCAGGAAAATCTACTTTATTGAAAATTATCATGAAGATGTTAAGGCCGGATGGCGGAATGATAGAATCGTCGCTGGAGAAGTCCCGAATCAGTTATGTACCTCAGTCGCCTTCCATGATTGGCAATCTAACTGTCTGGCAGTTTGCTTCTTATCTACTAGCGCTGCATGGGAGAAAGGAACAAACCCTTGAAGCGCTGCGAAAAGCGGGGCTGGAAGCAAAGAAAAAAGAAATCGCGGAGAATTTGAGTGCCGGACAGATGAAGCGGTTATTGTTCCAGCTCGCTGTAATAGAAAAACCAGAATTATTGATTATGGACGAACCTACAGCTGGGATGGATTTAGAAGCAAAGCGGCAGTTTTACCGCCAATTGGCTGCTATGCGTCAAACAGGGATGAGTTTTATAGTAACAACGCATATTCTTTCAGAAGCCGAGCAGCTTGCGGATCGGCTGTTATATCTGGAAGGAGGCATGATTAGGGAGGATCGGCTCATTGAGGAGATTAAACAAGACCAACAAACGATAACTTTTCGTGCCAGCAGACAATATAACAGGCTCCTGCTCTCCTTGGGATATCAATATCAAGATGGAATCTACCGGAAATTAACGAAAAAAACAGTGGAGGAGATAAAAGTACTGCTAGATGCTGCTGTTCCATTAGAACAACTTGAGGTGACAAACAATACGTTAGAGACGTATGTTGAAGAACTGGAAGGAGAGGAAACTCTATTATGAAGCCAATCATGCTTACTGTCAGCATGGAAAGCAAGCGCATGCTAAAAGATAAATACTTTCTCGTGTTCTCACTTCTTCTGCCGTTTGTACTCTATAGTTTATTTACTTATATAAACCGCGGGCAAGCAATCGGACAGATCGATTTCGACTACTATTTTCTCATCTCTATGACTTGCTATAGCTTGGTTGTAACCTCGGTTCAAACGTTCGGCATACAGATTATGTATGACCGGAAACAAACTTGGATGGCATATCTGTTTACGCATCCGATCTCAGCTGCACAGTATTTTGCAGCCCGTATGATTACACAGCTGCTGCTCAATACGCTGATTATTGCTTTCTTCTTTTTTATCTCAAATGCATGGAAACAATTTGACCGTCCGCTTGGCGAATGGCTGGTGATTAGTTTGTGGCTGTTAATGGGATCCATACTTTTTCTGGCAATCGGCATACTGATTGCTCAAACGAAGAAGCTACAGACTGCTTCTGTTACGGCGAACATCCTTGTTTTGACATTTGCTATACTAGGCGGGCTTTGGATGCCGCTAGAGACATTTCCAAATTGGGTCCAAGCAATTGGTGAATGGCTTCCATCTCATATATACGCACAAGGTGCTTGGCGTATTGCAGCGACTGGAAGTTTGGCATTTTCAAATATTATACTACTTGTTTGTTATTTTTTGGTATCCTTTATAGGAGTAGTGTTTTTGCAGTACAAACAAAGGAGCTGATCTTATAAAGCGTTTTCGGCTGTTTCCGAAAGAAGTTGGCTACATACCGCATCTCTGGCTGCTTTATTTCTATTATTCCTGTACTTACTTAATTGGCGAGCATGGCGTAAGGTTTTGGGTGCCATTATGTATTCTAATTGCGCTCTTTTTTTGTTATCGAGAGACGTTTTGGCGTCCTCAAAGAGCATTTCTTGTAGTATTGGTTTTTGCTATTTTAACCAGCAGTTTGATTTTTTTGTTTAATCAAATATTCTTTTATCTGCTTCTCTATTCATTTAATATGCTCTATATTGTAAACAAACGGGTACATTTTTGGGCGGGATACGCAGCAATTAATGCGGTAACAGGATGTATGATAATCGCTGATATATTCGAATTGAAGGAGTGGACATGGGAATACATTTTCCCAGGTATCCTAATCGCTCTTATTACCCCAGCTGTCATGCGAGTGCAAGAGCAGTGGAACCAAAAGTGGAAAGGAGTCAACGAAGAACTCGCTGAAGCGAATAAACGAGTAGAAGAACTAATCAAGGAACGAGAAAGAGATCGAATTGCCAGAGATTTGCATGATACGGTAGGACAGACTTTATCTACTATCTCCGTCAAAAGTGACATTTCTATGAAACTGTTATATCAAGATCAAAAGCGCACTGAACAGGAAATTCGTGACATTCAGCATTTATCTCGCAGTTTGCTTCAGGAAATGCGTGAGATTGTCAGTGATATGAAACGTGTGACATTGAAGGAGGAATTAGAATCAGCACATCGACGTCTGCTGGAGGCATCGATTGCTATACAGCTGGAAAGCCCGATTCCAAAACTTCAAGATAGTACAAAAGAAATGATGCTTGCTTATGTTGTGAAAGAAGCTGTTACAAACATAATTCGTCACAGCGGCGCTAGCGAATGTGCGATACGTTTTATGGAGAGTGAACAGGAGCTTTGTCTCGAACTTATGGATAATGGAAGTTTCCACATGAAAAAACTACAGGAAGGGAATGGACTAAGCGGCATTAGAACGCGCGTTAGTCTAATGAAGGGGACGGTGCAAATTCATGCACGAGCAAAAGGCGGGATGCACATGGTCGTTCGTGTTCCTTTGCATCTGGGGGGGAGAGAGACAGATGATACATATGCTGTTAGCGGATGATCAGAACATGCTGCGTGGAGCAATGGCTACGATGCTTGATTTAGAAGCAGATTTTCATGTATCCAGCCAAGCGGCAAATGGGGAAGAAGTACTCCAGGCAATGCGCACACAGCAGTTTGATTTAGTGATTCTGGATATTGAAATGCCGATATACAATGGATTAGAAGTAGTAAAATTAATGCGGCAACAAGACAGAACTGAAAAAGTATTAATGCTGACAACTTTCTCTACAGCCGCTTATGTGAAAGAAGCAATGAAATGGAAGGTAGAAGGTTATTTGCTAAAAGATACACCGAGTGATCAGCTGGCATTAGCAGTTCGAGATATCGTGTATAACGGACGTACAGTTATCAGTCCGGAGATAACATATCAATTTGTACAAGGTGCCAATAACCCATTAACAGAACGGGAAAAAGAAATTCTGCATCTAGCAGAAAAGGGTTACTCCACAAAACAAATAGCCACTGAACTCTTCCTGTCACCTGGTACAGTCAGAAATTACTTCTCTGAGCTATTAGATAAGCTCGGAGCGCAGAACCGTTCGCAGGCAGTCTACCTGGCAAAAGAAAAAGCATACATATAAAAACACAGCTCCTTTACGGAACTGTGTTTTTGTTAGTCTCGAGCATCTAGCATAGTTTGCAGTTTCTTGGATACAGTTAAGAGGATAAGACCTACTATAATGGTTACAATCCCGATTGCGCTAAAAATTTCCAAGTATCCGAGAGATTCTGTTAAAGCTGCAAGTTGACCAGCAATGATATTGGAAATTCCTGTTGCTGCCATCCAGATACCCATTAATAGGGAAGCTATTTTAATAGGAGCAACTTTACTTATCATTGACAACCCGACTGGTGATAGACATAATTCTCCAAGTGTATGGAAGAGATAAGTAAATACGATGAACAAAATGTTTGCTTTTTGGGTGATATCTGCTTCACTACTACCAGTAAATAATACTGCTGGTACTAAAATGATGAAACCAATTCCTAGTAGAACCATCCCCATAGACATTTTGGTAGTAGTATTGATGTCTCCGCGTTTTGTTCGACTTAGTTTTAACCATATACCCGAAAGAATTGGAGCCAGAATTACAATAAATACTGGATTCAGGGATTGGAACCAAGAAACAGGTACCTCGTAGCTTCCAATAGTTCGATCGATAAAGTCACGTGTATAAAGCGTTAGGGAAGTCCCGGCTTGTTCGAAGCCTGCCCAGAAAAAGATAACGAAACAAGCTAGAATTAATACAGCTACAGTTCGTTTTTTATCCGCTTTTGTTAGTTTGGCAGGAGTCCCGCCATTCACACTTGCAACTTTTCTTGCTGGTTTTGTACCAATGTCGCCAAGATATCGTTTGCTTAAAGAGTTAAAAATAATTTGCCCGATAATCATTCCAATTGATGATGCTAGGAATGCCCATTTAAAACCAAAGTGTTCAATTCCAGACGCATCTACGGTGTGGAAAAGATCTTCTGCTAAGAAACCTGCCACAAGTGGAGAGAAGAAGGCTCCAATATTGATTCCCATATAGAAAATTGTGAACGCAGCATCTTTCCGTTTATCAAGCGGCTCATATAATTCACCGACATGTGTGGAAATGTTCGGTTTGAAAAATCCGTTACCAATAATCAAGAACAGCATCCCGACGTAAAGGCCTGCTTGTGTATTGAAAAGGAATAAACTGAAATCACCAATAGCCATTAAAATACCGCCAATTGTAATTGCAGTTCGTAGTCCAATAAACCTGTCTGTAAGCCAACCGCCAATAATAGGGGTGAAGTATACAATACCAGTATAAAAACCATATATAAGCGCTGCGGTTTGAGTATCCATTCCTAACCCGCCACTTATTACCGTGGCAGTCAGATACAGCATTAGTACAGCACGCATACCATAATAGCTATATCTTTCCCACATCTCGGTGAAGAAGAGAAGATACAATCCCTTTGGATGCTTCTTCCCTTGTGGGATTGTAGCTGGTGTATCCATAATAAAAAATCCTCCCTTTTTGTCGAACAGTGTCCATTATACGTTATAGTTTTTCTCGAATTCAAACAATTTTGTTATATGAAGTAAAAGTAAAACAATTGCTAAAATTGGCACTTGGGCATTATTACAACTAAAGGAAAAATTAATATTTGTTGCTAGCGTTGTCATTTTTCTTTATAATAGAAAAACAACAGAAAACAATCGGTACAAAAAGCCTGCAGGGGGAGCCATTATGGCTGAGATGGACGTATGTTCAGACCCTTTGAACCTGTGAGTTAGCACTCGCGTAGGGATGTAGCTTCTTTGATGGGAAAACAATGCACATTTGGGCCATCGGAAGTCCCGCTGCAGCATTGTTTTTTTGTTGCATTCTTTTTATAGGGGAGAAGCAATATGCAATCAAGAAGCAAGGTTTTATTTTTAGTAGAAGTGGCGATTTTTGCCGCGCTAGCATTTGTTTTGGACTTCTTTTCCATTAAAGCATGGGCACAAGGAGGCAGTATCTCCTTGCAGATGGTGCCGATTTTCTTGATGGCTTTCCGCTGGGGCTGGAAAGGCGGACTGACAACTGGATTAGTTGCCGGGCTGCTGCAGCTGATTACGTTTCCTTATATAATACATGTTGTCCAAGGATTCTTAGATTATCCGGCAGCTTTTACTCTTGTCGGTTTGGCTGCAGTTACTGCAGGATCTGCACGTAAGGCTGCGAAAGCAAACAATCGAATGCGGCTTGCCGGTGTGCTCTTTATTGGAACGCTAATTGGAAGTGTTGGACGCTTTGCTGCTCACTTTATAGGCGGCATGGTTTTCTTCGGCAGCGCAGCTGCACCTGGGCAATCAGTATGGGCTTATTCATTAATCTATAATGGTTCTTATTTATTACCTAGTTTTATAGCTAGTATTGCAGTTATTATTATTTTAGTGTTCGCACAGCCCAAACTTATTCTTCCTAAGTGAAAAAAGAAGGCACTGTCCATTTGGACAGTGCCTTTTGCTTTAGATAAGCAAGCCTTCCACATTTTCAGTTTCTGTGACGATAAGGAAGATTTTCCCTTCATCTAAGTCTTCTTCAAAATCTTCCGCTTCTTCTTGAGAGAAGCCAATATCTTTTAGTTTCGCGCGCAGTTCATCACCTTGTTTACTGAACAAGCTGCCTACTGCACTTTTTGCATCCATTTCGGAAAGGCCGATTGTGTTCGCATCTACTTTGCTTGATACGCGTTTCGTGCGATCATCATCATGTGATAGGACGTAGATATTATTTTTACTAACGCCTTTTGTACTCAGCAGCTGAATGTCTTCTTGTAGTTTTTCATCGTTTGCGTATTCTCTCAAATATGGTTTCATGTGAATCTCTCCTTCAAAAATTAATGTGATAGTAAATATGTACCCGCAGATAACAAAGTTAAACTATTATATAATTCCCTAGAGAAAAGCATACATCTGTTCGCATATATGATAAACTTAAAGAAAAGCGCTTTGAATGTTTTCTGGTTATATAATCGGGAGGAGGAAGCGTTATGGCAAATATCATTGATATGGATCAGGTACGGACAAAGAAACGAATGCTTCAGTTTGCCAGGCCAAAAGGAATTGAATATGAGATTTATTTGACTGTGGTAAAGTACGTGGACAAACATGCCCGGCCAGATTCGACGAAGGAAACCATAATGACGACATCTTCCGATTTAGCTAAGGTATACAATGGAGATCGTAAGCTGTTTAAGGCGAGCTATTATGAATTGCTGAGCTATTGGAAAATCGCCTTACTTGATGAGGAATTTCCTACTGATAAAGAATTTGAGCAGTTCCCCAAACTAGGAGATTTGTGCAGTTTTATTGATCGTAAAGTACAACAAGATAAATATACAAGTTAAAGTCAGCAGCAGCTAGCTGCTGTTTTTTTGTGTAAGGATAGAAAGTACGTAACTGCGAATCCTATTGGCATGACGTTTCATTTCGCATGGGAAAGGCAATACAGAACTAATTGATCGTAAAAAGGAGAGAGTCATATGGCAAATAAAACAACTGATGTTTCGGCAGCTGAAGTAGTGGAGCTGCTGGAAATAGATGGCGGCGAGAAAGTAATTGTCTTTGGTGCTGGAAATGGCGACTTGGTTATTCCGATTGCACACAAAACGAAGGACCGTGTGACAGCGCTTGAGAAAGATGAGAGCTTATTAGATAAGCTGGCACTTCGAGCAGAAGAAGAGACACTAACGAACATTGACAGAATGCCGAGCGGCTTAGGAAGACTTAATTTTCCTGACTCGGCCTTTCAGCGTGGTCTTGCGGCATTCGTCTTAGATAGTACAGACGATATAGAATTAGCAGCTAAAGAAATCTATCGGGTAACGATTGAAAAAGGTATCTTTTTGGCACTTGGTTACAGTAAAGATCACAGTGTTGACTTGGTAGCTGATAAATTGCAAGGAGCTGGCTTTGAAGTTACGAAAGGGCAGCTGCATGAGGAACTTTACTATGTAAAAGCATATAAAGCATAAAAACCGCCATTTGGCGGTTTTTTAGCGTTGATATTACATTAACTTTTCTTCAGCATACTTGGAATATCACTTTCGGCTGTTGGGTACGCCCAAAGCAGTGACTTCAGTACTTGGATATCTGCATGTAATTCGATAGCTAATGTAAACAAATTAATGAGATGCTCAGCGTATGGGGAGAATAGATGTGCTCCTACAATTGTTTGTTTTTGCTTATCTAAAATAATTTTGCTGTAACCTTCTTGCAGTCTTGTTGTTTTATTTGTAAAGAAGGAACTAAGATCCTGATCTAGGATTGTATAGTCTTCCGGATTTTTAGCTGCATCTTCTGAATGGATACCAACAGAGGCGATACCTGGCATTGTGTAGCAAACAGAAGGCTGAACATGCTGGAAAGCGTCCTGCTGTTTCTCATCAAGCATATGTTTGATGACGCGGCTGCCTGCTTCGCCTGCGAGTGGGGTGAGCGGAAGTTTCCCATCGTCAGCACAATCTCCTGCAGCGTAAATATGAGGTGCTGAAATACTTTGTTGATTTTTATCAACTTTTATACCATTTTTACTGTAAGCAATAGATGTTTGATCCAAGCCTAAATTTTGGACATTTGGAGTTCTGCCAGCACCATGAATAACTATATCCGCTGTCAATTGTTCAGCGTTATTACCGGTTTTTACGTGCACATTATACGTATTGCCTTGCTTTTCAACAGACTCCAGTTCCGTATTGGTGCGGACATCAATGCCCATTCTTCGGCTGTAATCAACTAAATGGCTGACCGCATCAGCATCAAAGCCTTCTAAAGGCCTGTTTCCGCGATGGACAATTGTAACTTTACTGCTAAACCTTGCGGCAATATGGGCGAACTCAAAGCTGATGTATCCGCCGCCCACTAATATAATCTCTTCTGGCAGTGCATCTAATTCAAAAAATGCATCACTTGCTGTCAAATGCTCGAAACCATCCACTGGAAGCTTTGCCGGAGAGGCACCAGCAGCAAGTAAAATATAAGCGGCATGCAGCTTTTCTCCGTTAATTTCTAACGTGTAATCGTCAACAAATTTAGCATGCCCATGATAAACATGAATACCAGCTTGTTCGAATTCTTCTATTGTCGCTTCTGAAATTGGTTTGGTGAAAGTGTCTTTATGGTCACGTAACTGTTTCCAATTCAATTGGGAGTTCCCGGTAAGCCCATAACCTTCCATCCGGTTGAAGGCGTCTTGAATCTTTACAGTTTCAACTAGCACTTTCTTTGGGTCGCATCCCCACTGGGGACAGGTACCCCCAAACGGTTTATCGTCTATGATGGCTACTGACCAGCCTTTTTTTCTCGCAGCGGAAGCGGTGCTGTGGCCGCTCACACCTGAACCAATCACAATTAAATCCAGTTTTTGCATCGTATCATCCTTCCTCCGTATATCCTGTTTCCTTACCCGTAAGACTTGTTACAAAAACACATTGCTTACGAGAAGGATAAGTTCTGATAAGATAGAGAAAACAAATCTATGAAGACAAATGGATAGGAGTGGTACTTATGAAAACATTCAAATTAGCAGAACTTATCTTATACCCTACAAACCAAGATAGCTTAGAAGGGAAGGAAATGCAGCTTACAGAGGGGTTAATTATTAATAAAGAAGAAGATAACGAATGGGTGTTAGAAGCTGTACTAGGCAAAGAAGATTTGGTAATCGTAAGTAAATTATCACAAGAAGGAAATGTAGTGCTTGCTCAAGTGCGGATCACGAAGCCAGAAAATCGTCCAGCTTTATTCCTTATTCAAGTTCAGGAAGTCAATGATTTAGAGGAAGAAGGTAATGTCATCATGAGGGGCAACTTAAGAAGAGAGGATCGGCTTGATTTACTCACGACAATCAAACGTCTGCGCAAGGAAGGTAAAGCGGAAAGTGAAATTCTTGTAAACGGAACCGGTTTAGCAGAATAAGGCATTAAAAAAACAAGCTATTCTTTTATATCCCTGCTATAATAAACGTTTGAAACGTGCAATAAAGGAGTTCTAGTATGCGTACCTACGACCCGCGTTGGCGTTGGGCTAATAATATATCGCCAACTCGATTGATTATTCTATTTTATTTAGCAGCGGTATTAATATCTACTTGTCTTTTGGCATTGCCAATAGCACATCAGAAAAACACCGATCTTTCTTTTATAGATGTGCTATTTACAGCGGTAAGCGCTATTAGTGTGACAGGGCTTTCTTCCGTGCCAATTCATGAATATTTTAATACAACAGGTATTATTCTAATCGCTTTCACGATGCAGCTGGGTGGTATCGGAGTTATGACGCTTGGTACTTTCGTCTGGCTGCTGTTTGGTAAGAAAATTGGTTTCAAAGAGCGAAGACTCATCATGGCTGATCAGAATCAAGGTTCTTTTAAAGGTGCCGTGTCATTAATGCGTCAAATTCTCATTGTTGTCCTGACAATTGAACTTATTGGATTCTTAGTATTGGGTACCTATTATCTGCAGTACTTTCCAACTGCTGGAGAAGCGTATTTCCAAGGATTATTTGCATCTATAAGTGCTACGACAAACGGTGGATTTGACATTACTGGGCAGTCGCTTATTCCATTTCAAAATGATTATTTTGTACAGTTCGTACATATGCTTCTGATTGTTCTTGGTGCTATTGGCTTTCCTGTACTTATCGAAGTAAAGCATTTTATTTTCGCATCTAATGAAGAACGGAATTTTATCCGGTTCACTTTGTTTACAAAGTTGACGACAGTTACATTTTTAGTACTGATTGTTATGGGGGCTATTGTCATTGCCTTATTGGATTCCGGTCATTTTTTTGCAGATAAATCATGGCATGAGATCCTATTTTATTCGCTTTTCCAATCTGTTACGACGCGTAGCGGAGGGTTGTCCACGATGGACGTAGCACAGCTTACCGAACAAAATGAATTATTTATGTCGGCACTTATGTTTATAGGGGCTTCACCTAGCAGCGCGGGCGGAGGAATTCGCACAACGACGTTCGCTTTGGTTGTCATCGCTCTGTATCACTTTGCCAGAGGGAACAAGCAGATTAATATTTTCCGCAGAGAAATTCACGCAGAAGATTTATTCAAGGCAGTCAATGTGACGATTTTCGGTATTCTGATCGTCTTCACCTCGGCAGTTATTCTGGCATCGATTGAGCCATTTTCACTTACTGAAGTACTATTTGAAGTATGCAGTGCATTCGGAACTGTCGGCTTGAGTCTTGGTATTACCGCTGAGTTGACCGATGTGAGTAAAGTCATTCTGATGCTCTTAATGTTCCTTGGGAGAGTCGGCATTTTGACATTCCTTTATTCTTTACATCGCAAGTCTTCAGGAGCTAATTACCATTATCCGAAAGAGCGTATTATCATTGGTTAAAAAAAGACGGCAACCCAATCGGGTAGCCGTCTTTTTAAAGATATTAGCAGTAAAATGCTGCACCTACAATAATCAACAAGATGAAAAGTACAACGATTAATGCAAAACCGTTGCCACCGCCGTAGCCGCCAGTGTTTTCACAACCGCCGCCATAGCCACCGCCGCCGAAACCGCCGAAGCCACCGTATCCGTAACCCATTTTGTTTCACCTCCTAATGCTTACACCTTACTATATGGCAAACAGCCAGAAGGTGTATGGTCATCCGCCCAGTTTTACAGGTGTTTTTCTTTAGCTAGGGTATATGGAATGTATAGCTGGCGAACTAAATGCTTGTATGACAAAGAAAACGAATAAATGTCAGCTTTTGCCGAAGGTTAGGAGGAATGAACGGGGCCTGTCGAGTACATATGTAAAATGTGTGAAAAGTAAGCGATAAACTTTACTTTTTGACAAACTTTTGGCATGATAAGCTATGGAAAAGATTTGAAACTTATGAAGGATAATGGTGATGACATGATTTTGCCTGAGCACGCCAGATATTGTCTGCAACACTCAAATAAATTAATTAACTTAAATAGGCTCACACGGCAAATCGAAGTACTTCGTGAGCAAATGGCCGAAGTAGCTTTTGAAAAAGGATTTACAAGCAGTGAATCCATTGCCAAAAGCCAGGAGCTAGACAAGCTCTTGAACTTATACGAAGCAAAACGGAAAATATAAAAAGGACAGGTGCCGAAACCTGTCCTTTTTATTATGACAGCTGGTTGGAGGAAAGAAATCTCTCCAATCTGTCCATTCCTTCTTGAAGTTGTTCTATGCTGTATGCGTAGGAAAGGCGCATGTATCCTTCTCCAAGCTGTGAAAATGCATCCCCTGGCACGATTGCCAAACCGGATTTCTCGACAAGTGCTAACCCGAGTTCGAGTGAAGTCATTTGCTTGATCGGGAACTTTGGAAATATATAAAAAGCACCATTCGGCTTCTCGACTGTTAATCCCATCATTGATAGACGTTCCAAGCAGTAATCACGACGTTCTCGGTAAGCTAGACGCATTTCAGCAGGATCTTCCAAACCGTTTGTTAATGCTTCAACGGCAGCGTACTGGCTGACAGAAGAAGCACATGTTGCATTGTATTGATGTACCTTAAGCATATGGGTGCTTAACCAGGCAGGTGCTAAAGTAAATCCGATTCGCCAGCCTGTCATAGAGTGGGATTTACTTACCCCATTAATGATGATTGTCTTATGTCTAACCTGCTGAAAACCTGCAATTGAAACATGAGGCTGATCGTATGTTAGTTCACTGTAAATCTCATCGGATAAAATGAAAATATCTTTATCAGCTAAAAATACTGCAATCTCTTCCAGCTCTTCATATGTAAGTGTTACGCCTGTTGGATTAGATGGGTAAGGCAGAATAACGCACTTCGTCTGCGGCGTCATGTATTGCTCCAATACCGTCTTTGTCAATTTGAATCCATTTGCTGTTGTATCTGCAAGGACAGCTTTTGCTCCTGCAAGGGCAATAAGCGGTTCATAACCTGGATAAACTGGACCTGGTAAAATAACTTCGTCTCCTGGCTGCAGAATTGTACGCAGCGTTATATCGATTGCTTGGGAAGCTCCCGTCGTCACAATAATTTCACTCTCGGCTTGATAGGCCGGTGCGTATTTTGTATAGAATGTTTGAATTGCTTGTCGTAATTCCATTAAGCCAGCATTCGGTGTATACGTTGTTTGGTTAGAGCGGATTGCCTCGATACCTGCTTCTTTTACATGAAGCGGAGTCGGGAAATCGGGCTGACCGATTGTGAGGCTGATTATATCCTTTTTATCTGCTACCAAATTGTAAAACCGTCGAATACCGGAAATTTGAATGTCTTTTACATGCGGGTTGATATGCTGTTCCATCAAAACCCCTCCATTTTTCATACTTTCTTAACGTAATGTTCAAACAATTTTGATTATAGCGTGCTAACATTGGGAATAGCTAAGGGAAAATAAATAGGGAGGCCAATATATGAGACCTCGTAAGCTTTCTTTAGAAGAATTAGTCACGCAAAACAAAAATGAGTTATTACAAGATGATCAGGAGATGCTCCGAATTGAAGAATCGCTGGATAAGAAGTACGGTATCCAAACTGATCATATGGAATAACGATTGATACATTATAACATAGTGACATCACACAAGGAATCCCGCGTAGACGGGATTCCTTTTTCGTTTAGAAAAAGGAATTTTGGTCGAAGCTTTTGGAAGGGAGGGATGATAATGACGATTATACCGGTATTTGGAATAATAGGGGCGGTGTCGCTTTTTGCAGTTATATTCTTGTTTGTTCGATGGTTTGTCAAAAAGCAATGGTATGCCTTTTTATCGGTACTTTGTGCACATATGCTGTTAAGTTATCTGCTAAGTAAGGGGTGGCTTCCATTGCCTTTTTCACAAAGGGAATTACAGCTGATGATAACAACAGCATGCGGAATTCTCGTTTTAGTCAAATTACTGGAATACAAAAAGAAAAAGCGTACAGTTTATTAACTGCGTCGCTTTTTCTTATCGGGCCATGTAAACTGACCAAGGGAGGATGGCGTATAGTATGCGGATCTGCTGACTGGTGGCTGCTGTTTTTTCTTGGCTTCTTGCGGTGACAGATTCAAATAAGACGCAAGAATCCGTTTTGCTTGAGAGAGGGAGAGGTTCGGCTTGGGATTCCGAAAGGTCTTGTCCAATTCTCCAAGATGCGGCAGTGTCTTAAAGTCTTCTTTAGCAGCGGGAATGTGAAAATAATATTCTGCAACTTGCACCAGCATCGTTGAATGCTGGCGGCTAAGCTTTGGATGTTCCGAAAAGTGCAAACCAATTTTCTTTGCCTTGTTCTGCTCAAGCAGCTTGGCCACGGTCTGTTTCTTTAATTGGTATAAGTAGCTTGGATCAGGTGCTGTTTTCGCGTGGCGATTAACAACAAATAATGCTTTCGCAATATCATTTAATGTTGTATTTTCTTTCAATTGTGTAACCTCCTATTGCAGGAATAAACCTAGCGGAGAATGGTACTATCGTACAGAAAAGCTGTACCGTTGGCAAGTTCTTTTTTACAGCTTTTCAACATTCTGCTGCCCGTGTTTTAAGGTAAGGACGCTGATTTCGGGCGGACATGCAAATCGGATTGGCATCCTGGTTGTTCCAACGCCTCTAGATACGAATACATGCAAAGGACGGGAGCCAATCTCATAATAACGATTCGGGTAGCGTCTTCCATAAGGCGGGACAATTACCTCTCCGTAAAAAGGAATACGCACTTGACCACCATGTGAATGTCCAGAAAGCTGAACATCTACTGGTAAATGTTTTACATTATCGGCCAAATCAGGTTCATGCGCTAACAGAATTGTGAAGAGGTCATCATTGCTATGCTGTGTAGCAGCATGCAAGTTTGGTGTACTTCGTATAACATCATCGATGCCTGCAAGAATAATATGTTTCTGCTCGCGCTTTAATAGAGTAGCTGTATTATGAAGTGCTGTGAAGCCCCCGGCTTTCATATATTTTGCAACAATTGCTTCACTCTCATCGCGATAGTCATGATTGCCAAAGATCCAGTACTTTCCGAGTGGAGCGTGCAAGTCCGTTAGACAGTCAACGATTTCTTGCTTCCATTTCAGACGGATTGGTCGATCGGCGAAATCTCCTGTGAATACAATTAAATCTGCTTGCTGTTCTTGAATGTGACGAACAAGCCGTCTGAGTTTCCTAATAGAGTAATGATAACCTAAATGCAGATCACTAAACTGCACAATTTTCAGACCGCTGAATTCCTTTGGCAAACGCTCATTTGTCAGCGTATAAGATTTGGTGACCAATTTTGCTGGTTCAATGTATCTGGCATATGTAAGCCCAAGGCCTGCGCCTGCAAGCAGTGTTCCGGCAGCTGCGGATAGCCATTTTTTGTTGTTGTTTTTCATAAAGGCACCTTCTTTTAACCGTTAATAAAGGCACTCTTCCCTAAAATAAATGGAAGAATGCCTTTTGTCTTTAAATGAGAAAAAGAATGGCGAAGAAATGAAACGCCGATCCCGCAAGTACAAACATATGCCACACGGCATGGTGATAAGGGATCTTTCGCCAAACATAGAATACAGCACCAATTGTATAAAGCAGACCGCCAACGAATAAGTACAAAAGCGTTTGCTGCGGCAATACTTCAAGCAATGGTTTCCAAATGAACATAATCATCCAGCCCATTAGGAGATAAAGTATCGTTGACATGATTAGAAATTTTTTAACGAAGAAAATTTTAAATATTGTTCCGGCGATGGCGATTCCCCATACAATCCCAAAAATCGTCCATCCGAGCGGATCTCTAAGGCTGATCAGCAGTATCGGTGTATACGTACCGGCTATAAATAAATAGATAGCCGCATGATCAATAATCTGGAAAATATCTTTTGTTTTTCCTTCCGGTAATGCGTGCACAATTGTAGAGGAGAGATACATAAGCAGCATCGTCGTCCCAAAAATGGTGACAGAGACAATAACCCAAGGGTCACTCGAAAAACTCGACAGGACGATTGCAACAGCAAGGGCCGCTATACTAAGTAAAGCACCAAAACCATGAGTAATAGAATGCGCTGTTTCCTCTTTTTTTGTAAAAATATATGTTTCCAATTATTTACCTCATTTCTGCTTTGTTTCAGTATAATGCTTTTTCTAGCTTAACACCATTAAAAGCGGTTCAATCATGGAAATATTTTATGGTGCAGCTGCCCAAATGTGACACATTGCAGACGATGTCGAAATTGGTAGCCTGCCTAGGGATGTGGTAAACTGTTAGGGGTAATTGCCTCCTTCTATTGCCACAGACAAAAGGAGAGATCGAATGGCAAAATTAGAGCTTCAGGAACTCACTGAAATGATGGTGGGAGACTTAATGATTGAATCTGAAAAAGTCGCCCATGTACAATTGAATAATCCATTGGAGCACGCCTTACTTGTGCTTGTTAAATCTGGTTATTCTGTCATTCCGGTACTTGACCATACGTACAAGCTGCAAGGTATGATATCGAAAACTGCTATCTTAAATGAAGTACTTGGTATGGAGAGATTTGAGATGGAGAAGCTTTCTGAATTAAAGGTATTGGACACTATGCTGACAGATGTGCCGATTTTAAAGAAATCAGACCCATTTTTGACCGCATTGAAAGCTGTAGTGAATCAAGCTTTTCTTTGTGTGCTGGATGAGGAAGGATACTTTGAAGGAATTCTGACTCGCCGCGCTATCCTCAAGCAGATGAACAGATATCTGCATGAGCAAGTGCATTTTCACCCTGCAGGGGATAAGACCAATGCGTAAACTAGTACTTATTATGCGATGAACCCCGCTTAAATGCTTGTTGATTAGTAAAAGTTTTGTTAAAGTAATTCCATACGTTCTACATAGGAGGCCAAAACCATGAAAATGATGGATGCAAATGAAATTATCTCTTTCATTTCGAATAGTAAAAAATCTACACCAGTTAAAGTATACGTAAAAGGAAACGACTTGGATAAATTAACTTATCCGGAAGGTGTTAAAGCATTCCCAGAAGCAAATACGGCAGTTCTTTTTGGTGAATGGAGCGAGCTGGAAGGCTTCCTTAAAGATACAGGCGCGATTGAAGACTATGTCATCGAGAATGACCGTCGCAATTCAGCTATTCCGCTTTTGGATATGAAAGGTATCAACGCCCGCATCGAGCCAGGCGTAGTGATTCGTGATCAAGTGGAAATCGGTGATGGAGCAGTTATTATGATGGGTGCTTCCATTAACATCGGTTCTGTAATCGGCGAAGGAACAATGATTGATATGAACGTTGTAATGGGTGGGCGTGCTACTGTAGGTAAAAACTGCCACGTTGGTGCAGGTACTGTCTTGGCAGGCGTAATTGAACCGCCATCTGCGAAACCAGTTGTTATTGAAGATGATGTTGTGATTGGTGCGAACGTTGTCGTCTTGGAAGGCGTGACAGTTGGAAAAGGTTCCATCGTTGCTGCAGGTGCGATTGTGACAGAAGATGTAGCTCCAAACACACTTGTTGGCGGAACACCGGCACGCGTATTAAAAGAAATTGATGATCAAACGAAATCCAAGACAGAGATTCGTCAAGAACTTCGTAAATTGAACTAACAAAGAAAGGAGCAGCTGCTGCTCCTTTTTTTATTATCACATAAAGCAGGTGAAAAAAATGGAAAACAAGTTGATTCAAATCAGAAGAGATTTACATCAAATTCCGGAGCTCGGTTTCCAAGAGGAAAAAACACAAGCGTATTTGCTCGAGTACATACAACAGCTGCCGCAGGAGCATCTTCAGATTAAAACTTGGCGGACAGGCATTATTGTAAGTGTTACGGGGGCTGACGGGTCAAAAACAATTGGCTTCCGAACCGATATTGATGGATTGCCCATAACTGAAGAAACGGGACTGCCTTATGAGTCGCAGCATGAAGGACGTATGCACGCCTGTGGTCATGATTTACATATGACAATTGCATTAGGCGCACTAACGGCCTGCGCAAATAAACAACCTGTGCAGAATATCGTTTTTATCTTTCAGCCTGCTGAGGAAGGTCCAGGAGGCGCACTGCCGCTTTTAGAAAGCGGCGTGTTGAAAGAATGGCAGCCGGATGAAATCTTTGCGCTCCACATTGCACCAGAACTGCCGGTCGGAACGGTTTCCTCCAGGCCAGGTATTCTCTTTGCTAATACTAGCGAGCTGTTTCTGGATTTCAAAGGCAAAGGCGGTCATGCTGCATATCCGCACTTAACAAAGGACATGGTTGTTGCAGCTAGTACCTTCATAACGAATATGCAGGGGATAGTCGCTCGTAATCTTGATCCCTTACAAAGTGCTGTTATTACGATTGGTAAAATGGAAAGCGGGTTTGTGCAGAATACAATTGCGGAGACTGCTCGGTTGGAAGGAACAATACGGACGATGGATCCAGAGGCAATTGCAGTAGTAAAACAGCATATCGAGCAGCAGGCGAAGGGGCTGGAGATCAGCCATGATTGCCAGATTAGTATTGATTACGGCTCCAATTATTATCAAGTGTATAACGATAACACGAAAGTAGAAGCTTTTCAGAAGGCGATAGCAAGGACTTCCTTAACATACAAAGAGGCCAACCCTGCCATGACTGGGGAAGATTTTGGTTACATGCTGAAGGAAATACCAGGCTTTATGTTCTGGCTGGGAGTCAATTCTCCGTATGGATTGCATCACAGTAAATTGACGCCGGACGAACAAGCGATAAACTGCGGTGTTGAAGCGGTTTTAACGTATATAAACGAAGCATAAAGAAAAAGCGCAAAGCTTATTGCTTTGCGCTTTCTTCTGTCCGCTGCAGAAATACTTGGTGTGGATAAGGTATTTCGATGCCTTCATTGTCGAAAGCTTCCTTGATTGCCTTTTTCATATCTCTTTCAGCGCCATATTGTTCCATATTGGCAGTGTGCCCGATGATCCGCAATGTCACTTCAGATGCTCCCAGTTCTTGTACACCGATTACGTCCGGGCCTTCCCGGAAGCGTTCGTCATGCTGGAAATCTTCACAGATACCTTGAAGAACACGAAGTGCATGATCGATATCATCTTCATAACTGATGCCAATGTCGACCATCGCACGCATATTTCCACGAGAATGATTGCTAATACCGGTAATATTTCTGTTCGGGATAAAATTTAATGTCCCATCAAAGCTTCTAACTTGCGTTGTGCGCAATCCTACTTCTTCTACTACCCCGTTATAGCCTGAAGCCGTAATCACATCTCCTACTTCGATTTGTCTTTCAAGTAGGATGAAGAACCCTGTCACCACATCGCTTACTAATCCTTGCGCACCAAAACCAATGGCCAATCCAATAATACCGGCTCCGGCAATTAGCGGTCCAATTTGAATATCAAATACGCCAAAAATCATAACAACAAGCAGGAAAATCAATGTATACCCATATGTATTGAGCAACAGCTTCTCTAGCGTCACCATTCTGCTGGTTGATATGCGCTGTTTAGTGCTGGCTTTATTTAAGCTGGAGCTAATAAGTTTTTTACCTACTGCTCGTAAAACAAAATAACCAATTACTATTAGCAATAGTTGCAGACCAACTGAGATGATGACCTCAATTAACCCGTCGTAATTAAAATTTAGTCCGTCTGTTAAAAAATTCATAGAATGTCTCCTTTTCCGATTATCAACTCTAGGTGTATTCCCTGTTACATTCTACATGAAACGTCATGTAACGCAAGGTGTGATTTTGGCATATAGTGACACTGGTGAAAAGAAGGAGGAGAGTTCGTGATCGGGAAAATTGCACCTCAATTCGAGATACCTGCTATTATGCCGGATGGAAGGACAGCAGCTGTCAGCCTGAAACAAAGTATAGGGTCTGAAAGATGGCTTGTGCTCTTCTTTTATCCACGTGATTTTAGTACCGTCTGTCCAACGGAATTAAATGACTTGTCAGATAGGATGTCTGCTTTTGACGCATTAAATGCAGACGTCATTGCGGTTTCTACAGACAGTCTCGCATCTCATCTGGCCTGGCAGCAAACGCCGCGAGAGGAAAACGGAATAAAAGGTACCGCATATCCGCTTGCTTCGGATTTCACAGGTAATGTGTCCCAAGCTTATGGCGCGTTAAATGCAGGAGACTACACGTCGCAACGGATGACACTCATCATCGACCCAACTGGAATTATCTGCTATTGTGTCATGCATGCAGACTTGGTAGGACGAGAAACAACAGAATTGCTGCGTGTATTGGAGGCTCTTCAGACAGGAGGAGCTTGCGGTGTGAATTGGCAGCCAGGTGACGAACAGCTTAAACAGGAGGAGGTATAATATGCTATCTCAATTACCTCCCGTCATTGATCAGCAGTCGAAAAATTGGCTCATCCAGCCTGAACAGCAAACAGGAGGTCGCCCGCTAGTTGTCTTCTTTTGGTCGATAAGCTGTACGATGTGCAAAGAAAAAATGCCTAGCTTTTTACACTTTGCCAAAGAGGAATCGACATTTTTTGATATGCTATTTGTTCATGTTCCACGTTCAGCAGCGGATTTGGCTGTACATGAGATCAAGGAATATATGCAGCAATCAGACGTTCCCGTTTACTTGGATCATAAGCATCAAATGAAGAATACGTTTCGTGTTCAGAAACTGCCCAGTATTGCCTTAATTGACAGAAACGGAAGGTTACGGCATATACAAGCAGGCGGTAATTTTACAACGATGCTGACAAAACAGCTCGATGGATTGAAATACAGTTAAGCATGCTTTCTCCTTGTGAGCAATTCATGGTAAGCTTGCTCTATCAGAAAATAAAGGATGAGCGATATGAGCAAGCTGCTATACAGAGAGAATAGTTTTTGCCAGAACTGGCAGACGGTAGTGACCGATACATATGAGAAAGATGGACTGTATTTTGTTGCGTTGCAGGAAACAGCATTTTACCCCGGTGGCGGAGGACAGCCAGCCGATAAAGGTTCCATTGCCGGAGTAGAAGTGAAGGCGGTTGAAATGAAAGAGGATGTTCCTTATTATGGTTTGGAATCGCAGGTGAATAAACAGGTAGATTGCCAAATCGACTGGGAGCATCGATTTGATTTGATGCAGCAGCACACGGGACAGCATTTATTGTCTGCTAGCTTTAGAATGACAGCTGACCGGGAAACGGAAGGGTTCCATCTCGGACAGGATGACGTAACAATTGACGTAGCAGGTGACAAACTAACCAATAAAGAGCTTATAGAAGTCGAACGCAAAGCAAACCAGCTGCTGTACGATGATATAGGCATCTCCAGTTATTATGTTACTTCCGAGCAGCTAGCGAGGCTGCCCGTTGTCAAGCAGCCGACTGTTACGGAAAACGTTCGGATTGTTGAGGTTGAAGGTGTGGAATATAATCCTTGTGGAGGGACACATGTCCGATCTACAGGTCAAGTAGGTATAATTAAGATATTAAAGGTGGAGAAACAAAAACAAGCACAACGGATATATTTCCAATGTGGTAAGCGGGCATTTGAAACAACAAAAACTATATTTGAGATTGTGGATAAAGCAGCAGCGCAGTTTCAAACAAATCGTATGGACGTGCTTGAACGACTGGAAAAGCAGTCAGCTGATTTGCAATCTGCTGTAAAACATGCAGAGGAACTAGAAAATCAGCTCGAGGAGTTGGAGCTAAAGGAAATCATGCAAACAGAAGAGCGCATGACTATTCGCTCTTTGGAAGGTAAGACAGTCAAAGCATTGCAGCGAATGGCAGGTACGGCAGCGGAATCGGGTAAAGATTTTGTTATTCTGTCCAACTATTCGGACAAGAAACTAGTACTGGCCAGCCATTTAGAAGGTGTGCATAGCGGCAGTTTGTTCCGTGAATCACTAGCTGAATTCAACGGTAAGGGCGGAGGAAATGCGCAGGTGGCACAGGCGAGTTTCTCTTCCCAAGAAGATTTGGAACGTTATGTCGACTTTCTAAAGGAACATTATCAGAGCATCGTTTAATCGATGCTTTTTTTATTTGCCCGGAAATCAGACTTTTTTAAATTATCGTAAATTCATGCTGGTAAATTAGTTCGGAACCCGATATATTAGAACATGCGACGAAATGTGGAGGGAGAGAAAGGGCTTTGAATATTTTCCGAAAGTTAAAGGAATTCTACTGGCCGCACCGACGAAACTTCTATTTTTCACTCTTGTTTATTGCAGTTGTAACTGCAATTACAGTTGTTTACCCAGTCATTTTGCAAATTACGATTGATGATGTTGTGCTGGGGAACCAGTATGAGCTTATTCCTATGTTGTCAGCTGTATTCATTTTGTTGATGCTTATCAAAGGGATATCCAATTTTCTGCAGCAGTATTTAGGGGACTTGTTTGGTGTACAGACTGTTTTCCGAATGCGGAACAGCTTGTATCAAAAACTCCAGCGGTTAAGCTTCACGTATTATGACAATGCCAGAACAGGCGATTTGATGTCCAGACTGACTGCTGACGTGGAGGGGATTCGTTTTTTCCTATCAGCAGGAGTAGGGCAATTACTGAGAGTTATCTTATTAATTGTTATCAGCTTAGGAGTTATGTTTTTCTATTCCATTCCGCTTGCCCTTATCACAATGGTTTCTATGCCATTTCTGGCGATTGTAGTATATCGTTTCGATCGTCGTGTGCATCCAGCTTTCCGCAAAATCAGATCCTCTCTCGGCGTGCTCAATACGCGCGTACAGGAAAATATCAGTGGCATGAACACGGTAAAGTCATTGTCACGAGAAGATTTCGAAATCGGTCGTTTTACCACCAATAATTCCACATACCGTGATAACTACATTTCTACTTCAAAAATATGGGCAAAGTTTTTCCCGCTCATGGAACTAATCGGCAATATTTGCATGGTTGTACTTATTTCATATGGAGGCTATCTAGTCATAACGGAACGGCTTGAGCTTGGTGCTCTTGTTGCCTTCTTCAGCTTAGTCACTTATATATTAGGACCGCTTGCCAACCTCGGGTTTATTATCAATATGTTTTCACAAGCGAAAGCTTCTGGTGAGAGGCTGCTTGAAGTCTTGGAAGCAAAGGAAGATATCGTTGAGCATACACAGCCGCTTCCGAAAAGAAAGATTCGCGGTCATGTGACATTCAACCAAGTATCCTTGCAATATACGAAAGAAGATGACTTAGCGTTAAAGGATGTCAGCTTTGATGCACCTCCTGGAAAAATAATCGGTTTGGTAGGAGGAACAGGAGCGGGTAAAACAAGTATCACGCAGCTGATTACGCGTTTTTATGAACCTGCTTCAGGCGAAGTCTACATAGATGGAAAGCTGGTGCAGGACTATGATTTAAGGTCGCTGCGGCAGCATATTGGCTTCGTCTTGCAAGAGGCATTCCTTTTCTCAACAACGATTAAAGAAAATATCGCTTATGGAAATCCAGATAACATCAGCTTCGAACAAATTGTCGCTGCAGCGAAACGAGCGCAAGCACATGACTTTATTATGGAGCTGCCCAATCAGTATGACACGATGCTTGGCGAACGTGGGATGGGTCTGTCTGGAGGGCAGAAACAGCGTATCGCGATTGCACGAGCACTGCTGATAGACCCGAGTATTTTAATTTTGGACGATGCGACAAGTGCAGTAGATATGCAGACAGAAGTGAAGATTCAAAGGGCAATGAAAGAAGTGATGAAAAACCGGACGACATTTATCATTGCTCACCGTATTTCCTCGGTTAAGCATGCAGATGAAATTATCGTACTAGATAACGGAGCAGTTGCCGAGCGGGGGACGCATGATTTTCTCTTGCAAAATGGTGGTTTGTACCAACGTATTTATGACATCCAATACCAAGATCAAAAAGCAATTATGCGCTCTGCGCAGTAAGGAGGGGAAACAGTGGAGAACCTGCAATCGAATCAGCAACGGCACACAAACAGATTCCACTATTCGCAGGATCAAGTCATGGAAAAGCCTTTTGATTGGGGGCAGATAAGACGGCTACTCGCGTATATAAAACCGTACAGCAAAACATTGCTGCCTGGTGCGATTATTACGATGCTGCTAGCAACGCTCATCCGCTTGCTCATTCCAATTTTAATCGGAAAAGTGGCAATTGATATAGCCATCGCAACAGGAAATACACGTTATCTCGTTTATCTGGTCATGTTGATTGGCGGTTTGTATATCTTAAGCTATGCAGCCAATATATTTCGGATCAAATGGGTGAATATCCTTGGTCAGCATGTGATTTATGATTTGCGTAAAGCGCTTTTCAGTCATATACAACATTTGTCTCATCGCTTTTTTGATACTCGTTCTGCCGGATCGATCTTGGTTAGAATCTTGAATGATATCAATTCGTTACAGGAACTGTTTACCAACGGAATTATTAACTTGTTAACAGATTCTGTAATGCTAATAGGGATCATTGCCATTTTGTTCTTCCTTAGTCCTAAGCTTGCTATAGCAGTGCTGATTATACTGCCGCTTATGTTTTTCATTTCCACAAGACTAAGACGAAATATCCGGCGTTCCTGGCAGCAAGTGCGCATGCAGAAATCTCGACTTAATTCACACCTGAATGAAGCGATTCAAGGCATACGAGTGACGCAGTCTTATGCTCAGGAACCGGAGAATACCGATTACTTTGAAGCACTTAACCGAGATAACTTTGAGAGTGAGCGGATCGCTACGAAAAAAAGCGCATATTTCGGTCCATTTGTAGAAATGAGCAATGCGGTCGGAACAGTCATTCTAATTGCATATGGTGCTCATTTGATATTGACCAATCAGATTGAAATCGGCACATTCGTAACATTTGCTTTCTTCCTAGGTATGTTTTGGGAGCCAATCTCCCGCTTAGGTCAAATATACAACCAGCTACTTGTAGCGATGGCATCGTCGGAGCGAATTTTTGAATTTCTTGATGAAGAACCAAATGTTAAAGAACAAAGAAATGCGAAACGTTTTCCCGAAATGAGAGGGGATATTCGCTTTGAAAAAGTGGTATTTGCCTACAATTCAGATCGTATTGCACTGCATGAAATTAATTTACACATCCAAGCAGGCCAGACAGTGGCACTTGTCGGGCACACAGGTTCCGGAAAATCAACAATCGCTAACTTGATCAGCAGATTTTATGATCCAACTGCAGGTACAGTGAAAATAGATGGGGAAGACTTACGTGAAGTAAGGCTGCAAGATGTAAGACAGCAAATTAGTGTTGTCTTGCAGGATACGTTTGTCTTTTCGGGAACAATCATGGAAAATATACGCTTTGGCAACCCCGAAGCAAGCGATGAACAAGTAAGGGAAGCTGCACGCATCGTTGGTGCAGATGATTTTATCCAGCGATTGGCGGATGACTACGAAACAGAAGTAGAGGAACGGGGAAATATCTTATCAGCAGGAGAACGACAGTTGCTGTCATTTGCGCGGGCGATGCTTGCTAATCCACGAATTATTATTCTTGACGAAGCAACAGCAAGTATTGATACAGAAACAGAACTCAAGATCCAGCATGCCCTGCAAACATTATTGCAAGGACGCACAGCAATTATGATCGCACATCGACTGTCCACTATTCGGGAATCAGATAATATCATCGTCCTTGAACAAGGACGCATCTTAGAGCAAGGCAATCATAGCAGTTTAATGGAAAGACAAGGGAATTATTATGAACTCGTAAAAACACAGTTCCAATCCGAAGAGCATTAATTTAGACGAAGATCATGCAGCGTGTGAATCGAAAGATGGTGAATTCTTTTATTAGAATTTACCATCGTTCGTTTTTTATTGGACAGGATGCTTCCTTTATGAGAATCGATTGTTGCGGTCTTCCGTTATATCCCGCCTCATTCTTTTGGGTAATTTTTTCTTCTATGGGCATAACAAGAGAAGCGATTATTCTATAAAGAAAGCAGGGATGCACGTTGTTCGCATATGATAGTGTCATTTTAGCTCGAATGCTTACGTCCATGACGCTGGTTTTTCACATCATTTTCGCAACGATTGGTGTCGGTGTGCCACTGTTAATTAGTGTAGCCGAATATATCGGAATTAGAAAACGAGACCCGCATTACGTATTATTAGCACGACGATGGACGCGAGGCTTTGTCATTATAGTAGCAGTCGGTGTCGTAACCGGTACTGCCATCGGTCTGCAGTTATTTCTCTTATGGCCAACATTTATGCAGATAGCTGGTCATGTCATTAGTTTGCCGCTTTTTATGGAGACATTCGCTTTCTTCTTTGAAGCGATTTTCCTTGGAGCCTATATCTATACCTGGGATCGATTTAAAGGACGCTATACGCACTGGTACCTTTCCTTACCTGTTATTATCGGCGGCGGTATGAGTGCCGTGTTTATTACAAGCGTTAATGCTTTCATGAACACACCGCAAGGCTTCACTTTAGTCGGAAGGACCATCACTTCGGTAGAGCCGCTAAAAGCGATTTGGAATCCGGCAACGCCATCTAAGGTCTTTCATGTACTGACTTCTTCTTATATGACATGTGGAGCAGTTCTAGCTGCGATTACCGCGTTTTTTATATTGAAGTACGGCAACAACAAATACTACAAAAAAGCATTGAAAGTTACCATGATTGTAACTTTGATTTTTTCCATTTTTACAGCAATTGCGGGTGACACATCCGCCAAATTCCTAGCCTCGTATCAGCCTGAAAAACTGGCTGCGGCAGAATGGCATTTCGAAACAGAAAAAGGAGCCGATCTAATTCTTTTCGGAAAATTAACAGAAGACAATGAAGTGAAAGGCGCTATTCATCTGCCAAAGCTGCTTAGTTTCTTATCCTTCGGTGACTTCAATAGTGAGGTTATTGGGTTGGATCGGGTAGATGCAGATTTAATACCGCCTTTGTGGATTCATTATATGTTTGATTTGATGGTCACACTTGGCGCATACAGTATCATGATTAGTATGCTGTTTGTACTGTTTATGTTTTGGAAAAAAAGAGACCAATATAACAAATGGCTGCTGCGAGCGATTGTCATCAATGCCCCATTTGCCATGCTTGCACTCGAGTTTGGCTGGATTTATGCAGAGGTAGGAAGGCAGCCATGGATTATGCGTGGGTATTTGCGCGTGGCAGAAGGAGCTGTCTCCTCGCCGTATGTCCATATTGCCTTTGCCATGTTCCTGATTCTGTATGTACTTCTCGGTACTTTTGTAACGGTTGTACTTGTCCGTCTGTACAAGAAGAACCCGATTCAGAAGGAGTGGGAACAGCGGTTTCCGGATACGTTGTTTGGAGGTGACCAAAAATGAGTTACGAAATCTTAGGGCTCTCTGCTCTATGGTTTTTCCTTTTTGCTTACTTGATTATCGCGTCAATTGATTTCGGTGCGGGGTTCTTTGCTTATTATGCAAAGCAAACAAAGAAAGACCATATCTTAAACAGGCTGATTGCACGCTATCTATCACCAGTTTGGGAAATCACAAATGTGTTTTTCATTTTCTTCTATTATGGACTAGCTGGTTTCTTCCCTGATGCGGGTTATTACTACGGTTCTGCTATGCTGATACCAGGTTCCATAATTTTAGTTTTGATTGGGATTCGAGGGTCCTTTTATGCCTTCGAGAATTACGGCTCTCGCAGCAGCTTGTTGTATACGTTTCTATATGGAGCAAGCGGATTGCTTATTCCAGCTGCAATTGCTACTGGGCTTACAATTTCAGAAGGCGGATTCTTGAGAGAGGCGAATGGCAGTGTATACTTACGTTATACAGAATTGCTGACAAATCCATTCTCCTGGGCAGTTGTCTTCCTGGCAATTGTTTCTGTCTTATATATCAGCGCAAACTTCCTGACATATTACGCAAGTAAAGCGGGGGATGAGCCAGCAAAGAAACTTTTGCGTTCTTATGCGCTGTTTTGGGCAGCACCGCAGATTATTGCCAGTTTGACCGCATTTATTGCTATAAGCAGACAAAATCCAGAGCATTACAACAATATGCTTAATCTTTGGTGGATGTTTGGGCTGTCAGTATTATTCTTTTTAATCGCAGTTTACTTAATTTACAAAGAAAAACGTTTCGGACTTTCGTTCATCTGTGTGATGCTGCAGTTCTTTTTTGCCCTTTTAGGATATGGTATCGCACATATGCCTTATATATTGTACGATCAAATTCAAGTAGCGGCTGATGCGACGCTTCCGGCAATGGGCACCGCATTGCTATTGGCGTTTGGAGGCGGTCTGCTCATGCTGATTCCATCCCTGATACTCGTGATGCGTATGTTTCTTTTCGATGCAGAATATGTGAAAGGAAAGAAATGATACAACCTTGACTGTTTATGATAGACTATTATTAGTTTGTAAATAGTGGAGGAAGTACGATGAAGAGAGAATTTGCAGTAATCGGATTAGGCCGGTTCGGCGGCAGTATCTGTATGGAATTGAGTCGGGAAGGCTTCAATGTACTCGCGATAGATATGGAAGAAGATAAAGTAAATGAATTCCGCAATATAGCATCGCATGCAGTAATTGCTGATACGACAGATGAGCAGGTTCTGAAAGAATTGGGAATTCGTAATATTGAACACGTAATCGTCGCAATCGGAGAAAACATTCAAGCGAGTATCCTAACGACAATCATGCTAAAAGAGCTAGGTATTAAAAAAATTACAGTAAAAGCACAAAACGATTATCATGAAAAAGTGTTAAACAAAATAGGTGCTGACCATGTTGTTCACCCAGAACGAGATATGGGGAAGCGGCTTGCGCATAAAATTATCAGCAACAATATCCTCGATTACTTGGAGCTGAGTGACGAACATAGTATTGTAGAGGTGCAAGCTGGTAAGAAAATGGCTGGAAGATCTCTTATTGAGCTTGACATCCGGGCCGCTTACGGCTGTAACGTTGTTGCAATTAAACAGGGAAATGAAATTAACGTCAGCCCTTCACCGGATGCAGAGCTTAGTGCGGATGACGTACTAATTGTGATCGGTGCCGACCGCGATATTGGCCGTTTTGAACGCTCCCTGGCAGAAGATTAAAAACAGACTCCAAACAGTTTTACCTGTTTGGGGTTTTTTTGTGTCTAAAAAAGGTTACATATAAAAGGAGACAAAAAATTGAAACGGGAGATGGTTAGATGTTTGAAAGAAGAACTGGAGCAGTCCTTGCTGATCAGTTGGTTGACTGGGGTGTAGACCATGTTTATGGCATTCCCGGTGATTCTGTCAATGAATTTATTAGTGACTTACATAGAAAGGAAGAGGACTTGAAATTTATCCAAGTCCGCCATGAAGAGGCAGGAGCACTCGCGGCAGCTGCTTATGCGAAGTTAACTGGTAAACTTGGTGTCTGTCTGTCAATTGCAGGACCTGGAGCGGTACACTTAATGAACGGGTTGTATGATGCACGAGAAGATAAGGCGCCGGTCCTTGCGATTGTTGGGCAAGTGAAAAGCCATGAACTAGGCACAGGAGCTTTCCAGGAAGTTAAGCTCGAGCAAATGTTCGAAGATGTAGCGGTCTTCAATGAAAGAGCAGAATCTTTTGAACAGCTGCCTGATTTAATGAATCAAGCAATTCGCAAAGCCTATGCTAACTCTGGCGTGAGTGTACTGGTTGTTCCTGATGATTTGTTCGCACAGAAACATCCGGAGAATTCTGGCAAAACCTCTGCCAACTATGCGAAACCACGTATTTCACCTTCGAAGCAGGATTTGCAGGAAGCAATCAAACTGATTAATAATGCCAAAAAACCGGTTATTCTTGCAGGTAGAGGGACGAAGCATGCACGTGCTGAATTGATTACGTTCGCTGAACATATTAAGTCACCAATCATACTAAGCTTGCTGGCAAAAGGTGTCATTCCAGACATGCATAGCTACAATTTAGGGCAAAATGGCCAAATAGGTACCACACCATCTTATGAGGCAATCCAGGAGGCGGATTTACTGCTGCTCGCAGGAACCACTTTCCCATATCGTGCTTTCTTGCCTGATAATGTTCCAGCCATACAAATTGATATTGAACCAAGTACAATTGGCAGCATTTATCCAATTCAAGTTGGATTGCCAGGAGATACAAAGGAAGTGCTGGCGGAATTAACAGCAACAACAGAAGAAAAACAGGAAACAGCCTTTATTGAGAAATATCAAGACAAAATGAAAGAGTGGCATACACAGCTGCAAAAGCAAAAGAAAAGAGAAGAATCCCCGATTCAGCCGCCGCAAATTATGTATGCGTTAGAAAAAAACATGGACAAAGATGCAGTTATTTCCTCTGATGTGGGTAATGTAACGGTCTGGACGACGCGATACTTACCGTTAACCCAACAGGAATTTGTCGTTTCCGGGCGATTAGCTACTATGGGATGCGGCTTACCGGGAGCAATTGCAGCAAAAATGGCATACCCTGACAAGCAGGCGATTGCAATATGCGGAGATGGCGGTTTCAGCATGAACATGCAGGATTTTGTTACGGCGGTGAAATACGACTTGCCGGTTAAAGTGATCGTACTAAACAACAGCCAGCTTGGATTAATAAAATTTGAACAAGCAACGATTGGTTCGGCGAACTACGGTATTGATATGGGTGAGATGAATTTTGCTAAGTTTGGTGAATCTTGTGGGGGAGAAGGCTATCGTGTAGAAAAATTTGAGGACTTGGAAACTAGTTTAAAACAAGCCTTTCTTTCTGATAAACCGGCTGTCATTGATGTCGTGATTGAGGATTTAGCTCCGCTGCCAGGGAAAATTTCTTACCAGCAAGCTGTTAAATACACGGAATATCTGATTAAAGAATTTTTCTCCACCGGCAAAATAGAATTGCCGAATATGAAAGAGTCAGTAAAACGTCTTTTAAAATAAGAAAAAAGCCTGAGCTCGTAAGCTCAGGCTTTTTTGTGCTTTACACTTCCATGATGATTGGAAGTACCATTGGGCGTCGTTTTGTTTTCTCAAACAAGAACGGTGCAATTGTATCTGTGATTTCATTTTTAATTTCAGACCATTGTGTCGTTTTTCTTTCCATCACTTTATTTAGATGGGCAGAGACGATTTTTTGTGCTTCGTTAATCAGATCTTCTGATTCACGCATGTATACGAAACCGCGAGAAATAATGTCAGGCCCAGATGCAATGCGGAATTCTTTCATGTTGATGCTGACAACAACAATGACAAGACCTTCTTCAGAAAGGATACGGCGATCACGTAAAACGATATTTCCGATATCACCGATACCGCTTCCGTCTACATAGATAGAACCAGAAGGAATCTTACCTGCAATTGCTGCACTGTCTTTACCTAAGGCCAAGACGTCTCCGTTATCCATGATAAAGGAATTGGCTTCGTCAATGCCGCAAAGCTTACCAAGCTTCATATGCTCGACAAGCATCCGGTACTCCCCGTGAATCGGCATGAAGTATTTCGGATTCATCAAACGAAGCATTAGCTTCTGTTCTTCTTGGCTGCCGTGACCCGAAGTATGAATCTCATTCAATGGACCATGAATGACATCTGCTCCAGCACGATACAGCATGTTAATTATACGGCTTACACTAATTGTGTTACCTGGAATTGGTGAAGAAGAGAAGACGACTGTATCACCAGGCTGTATTTGGATCTGACGGTGTGTGCCGTTGGCAATCCGAGATAGGGCAGCCATCGGTTCACCTTGGGAACCAGTACAAAGGATAACAACTTCATTCGCAGGCAAGCGGTTAATTTGATGAGATTCAATAAACGTGTCTTTCGGTGCGTTAATGAATCCAAGCTCGATACCTAAGTTAATATTTGTTTCCATGCTTCTGCCAAAGATAGCAACTTTACGGCCTGTTTTTACTGCCGACTCGATTACTTGCTGCAATCGGTGGATATTAGAAGCAAAGGTAGCAAAAATTAAGCGTCCGTCTACTCTTCTGAAAATATCGTTGATGCTTTCGCCAACAACACGCTCAGACATTGTGAAGCCAGGGACCTCACTGTTCGTAGAATCGGATAGTAAGCAAAGTACGCCTTCTTTGCCTATTTCAGCCATTTTCGCAATATCAGCAGGCTGTCCGACTGGTGTGAAATCAAATTTGAAGTCACCGGTGTGCACGACGTTGCCAGGAGGGGTCTTGACTACTACACCGAATGATTCCGGAATACTATGTGTTGTGCGGAAGAAGCTGACGGAAGTTTTTCTGAACTTGATCACATCATCTTCGCCGTAAATGTTAAGTTTTGCATTACGCAATAAGCCGTGTTCATCCAACTTATTCTTGATCATTCCCATCGCAAGTTTACCTGCATAAATAGGGATATTCACTTCTTTTAGAAGGTAAGGAACACCGCCGATGTGGTCTTCGTGACCATGCGTAATGAACAAGCCTTTTACTTTATCTTGATTTTGAATGATATAAGTGAAATCAGGGATTACGTAATCAATACCAAGGAGCTCGTCCTCAGGAAATTTAATTCCGGCATCAATAATAATAATTTCATCTTGGAATTGGACACCATACATGTTTTTGCCAATTTCACCTAGTCCGCCGATGGCAAAAACAGCTGTTTGGTCATTTTTTACGAATTTCATTTCGCTTGCTCCAATTTGTAGTGCTCGGATTGTTGCTCATATGCAAGATGTTCCTTATCGAGCGGCTGGATGAACTCGATGTTAATGTTGCGATCTGCTAGAGTTTTACGTACTTGTCTTACACTCTCCGCTTCCATGTACAAGCTTTTTGTGTCTTCTCGTACTGGAATTTCGGATGGGTTTTCTTGATAAAATACTTTAAATACCATATTTATCTCTCCTATTCTTATGGTTGACAATTGCTTTATGTCCATATCGAACGGAGCAAGTCTGTACACAACCGAATTGCTGACGTAATGCTATTCAGTTAGATCTTGTCCGCACGTTGTAGGCACTCGTCGTTTTTGGCCAAATAAATCTTTCCACCGTTTCTTTAACTTTTCCTTCAAACGCTTGAGCACACGAAGCAACTCCTTTCGTTTCGCAGAAAAGCAAGAAAAAACGTTTACCCGTCCAATCCCTCTTACCTACAGTATAGTATGAAAACGCTAAGATGAAAACAAAAACACTATAGAGTTTCAAAAAAACTGCCTGTAAAAGGAAGGAATGGTTGTTTTCTCTTGGGATTCATGTAAAGATATTTTTCGACGAACCTGCATAACTTATACTCGATTATAAGAAGTAGAGAGGAAAGATGCAAGGGCAGGGGGAACGAGGAGGAGGATATAGTATGGAAAAAAAGATTGTATTCTTAGATATTGATGGCACAATTTTAAATTCGCAAGGTAAAATTCCGCAAGCGACAAAGGAAGCAGTTCAGGCACTGAAAGACAACGGCCATTACGTCGCAATCGCTACAGGGCGGGCTCCGTTCATGTTTGAGGATATCCGCCAAGAACTTGATATTACGTCTTTTGTTAGTTATAACGGGCAATATGTCGTCTTCGAAGGGGAAGTTATCCATCAGAATCCGATTGCAAGAGAACATCTGCTGCATTTATATAATGAAGCATCTGAAAAAGAGCTCGCTATGGTCTTTATGGGCGAATCCATTATGAAGGCATCCGAAACGGATAATGGATTTATAAGAGAGAGTTTAGCTTCTCTTGGATTTACATACCCGGAAATTGATAAGGATTATTTTCACCATGAGCCAATTTATCAAGCACTTTTATTTTGTGAAGAGAAGGAAGAAGAAACATTTGCTTCCCATCATGACCATGTACGCTTTATCCGTTGGCATCCTCTATCCTGTGATGTACTTCCTAGAGATGGATCCAAAAAGGTCGGCCTTATGAAATTATTAGATGCTGCCCAACTATCAGTTAATGCAGCCTATGCATGCGGAGATGGCCTGAATGACTTAGAGATGATTGCTTATGCAGGGACAGGAATTGTAATGGGCAATGCTGTACCCGAACTTAAAGAGCTTGCTGATATTCAGACAGCCCATGTAGATGAAGATGGATTAGCACTTGGTCTGAAGCAAGCTGGATTGATATAAATAAAATGCGCACTCAGCGGAGTGCGCATTTCTTATAGTTCAATCGGTTTTGAATTTTCCGGCTGCGCAAAAGGATCTTCTTGGTTAATTCGGTCATAAAACATCGTGCCGTTCAAATGATCAATTTCATGCTGGAAGACAACGGCAGCATAACCTTTTAACCGAAGTTTAACTTCTTTTCCTTCCAATGTTACTGCTTTAACAGTGATACGGGAATGACGAGGTACGTATCCAGGTATCTCGCGATCAACTGAAAGACAGCCTTCTCCGCTCATCAGATACGTATTTTCTACAGAGTGGCTGACGATCTTCGGATTGAACAAACCATATTCATAAAGGGTGCCGTTCGGATCTTCAAAATAAATAGCAATCATTCTTTTTGAAATGCCGATTTGCGGCGCTGCCAAACCTACACCAGGACGTAAACCATATTTTTCGGCTGTTTCATCATCTTGACTGTTCTTCAAGTATTCAAGCATTTCCGTCAACGTTTGTTTATCTTCTTCCGTAGCAGGAATCTCTACTTCCTCCGCTACTTGCTCGAGAATGGGATTCCCCTCCCGGATAATATCATCCATTGTAATCATGTTGATCACTCCTTGCGCTGTTACTTTTCAATTTTATAGTCTATCACAAGTATGCATGTATGACACCAGAATCAAACTGGAAATTGAATTATCGAATTTCTTTCACCATTTTCTTATTTGGTATACAATGGGTGGGACTACATAGAAGCTGTGGGAAACATGGCAGAGGAGGATACGTTTTGCGCAAGTTAGGACTAAGCATACTCCTGATAGGGAGTGCTGTGGGACTCACTGCATGTAACAATGCATCGCCGGAGGAACAGGTTTATAATCACCTGGAAGAGACGGTTTCGCTTGAATCAGGATACGTCGACCAGCAAGAGCCCCTGACGAAGTTAGAAAAACGGGAACAGGACTTATACAATGAAATCCTGCAGTTGGGAGAAGACGAGCTGGATCAGATCAAAAGCAAAGCAAAAGAAGCGATTGATGTGATCGGGCAGCGCAGAGATGCGCTGGAAAAGGAACAGGAGAGTTTAGAGAAGGCACAAGCAGAATTCGAGGAAATTGAATCCGTTATCCCTGATTTAGAGAATGAGGAAGCGAAACAGAAGGCGGAATCACTCTACGATACAATGGAAGCTCGATATAATGCTTATGAAAAACTTCACAGTGCGTATACAACTGCACTCGATCAAGACGAGAAACTATATGAGATGTTCCAGAAAGAAGACATTTCACAGGACGAACTAACTGCTCAAATTGAAGAGATTAACGCAAGTTACGAAAACATCAAGACGGCCAATGATGGATTTAATAAGCAGACAGAAGCATTTAACGAACAAAAACAGCAGTTTTATGAAGCTGCAGGATTAGACGTAGAGACGAAGTAAACAGTGAAACCCTTTTCTCAAAAAAGAAAAGGGTTTTTTAATTACTGATACAGTATTAAAATTATGTGTAGTACAGTTCAAAAACAGGAGAAGTGCGAAGATTCTATTAATAACGTTTTCATAAATTTTTATTAATATCAAATCTAAGTTATTGACCTTTTCCGGCAAAATAAGCTAAACTATAACAGGACATGAATTGTATCACTATTTGTTAACATGATTAATGTAACAGTTTTGTGTACTTCTGTTTTATCCGGTTATACGGGGGGACGAGATGGGTACAGTAAACTATTGTGGTACTTCCCGTGTTTTTGGAAAGGCTATTACAGTAAAATATAGTTCTAGGAAGGATAGGTGACTAGCTTTGAAACGTACGCTAGAAGGAATCGAAGATCAATTTGAAATGTTTCAAATTCTTAACGAAGATGGCGAAGTCGTAAACGAAGAAGCTTTACCGGATTTGTCAGATGAAGAATTGAAGGAATTAATGCACAGAATGGTGTATACGCGCATCCTTGATCAGCGCTCCATTGCATTGAATAGACAAGGTAGACTTGGGTTCTACGCGCCGACAGCAGGTCAGGAGGCGTCCCAGCTTGGTACCCAGTTTGCTTTGGAAAAAGAAGACTTTATCTTGCCTGGATACCGTGATGTACCACAGCTAATTTGGCATGGTCTTCCACTTTACCAAGCATTCCTATTCTCTCGCGGACACTTCCACGGAAACCAATTCCCTGAAGGTGTAAACGCACTCAGCCCAGCAATTATCATCGGTGCTCAAATCACGCAAGCAGCTGGTGTGGCACTTGGTATGAAACGCCGCGGCAAGAAAGCTGTTGCAATTACTTACACTGGTGATGGCGGTACGTCACAAGGTGACTTCTATGAAGGTATGAACTTTGCAGGAGCATTTGAAGCACCAGCAATCTTCGTTGTGCAGAATAACCAATTCGCTATCTCTGTACCACGTGAAAAACAAACAAAAGCTAAAACACTTGCTCAAAAAGCAGTTGCTGTAGGTATCAATGGTATCCAAGTGGATGGTATGGACGTACTTGCAGTATACGCAGCTACTAAAGATGCTCGTGAGCGCGCGATCAACGGCGAAGGCCCAACATTGATCGAAACTCTTACTTACCGTTACGGCCCGCATACAATGGCTGGTGACGATCCAACTCGCTACCGTACAGAAGATATGGATTCCGAGTGGGAAAAACAAGATCCATTGGTTCGTTTCCGTAAGTATTTGGAAGCAAAAGGCCTATGGTCCGAAGAAGAAGAAAACAAAGTAATCGATCAGGCGAAAGAAGAAATTAAAGCCGCGATTAAACAAGCAGATGCGCATCCTAAGATGAAAGTATCCGACTTGATCAACAATATGTACGAAGTACTTCCTTCTAACCTTAAAGAACAATTGGAAGTGTACAAAGAAAAGGAGTCGAAGTAAGTCATGGCACAAATGACAATGATCCAAGCAATCACTGATGCTCTACGTACAGAACTGAAGAATGACGAAAACGTTATGATCTTCGGGGAAGACGTTGGTAAAAACGGCGGTGTATTCCGTGCGACTGAAGGTTTGCAAGCTGAGTTCGGCGAAGAACGTGTATTCGATACACCACTTGCTGAGTCTGCAATCGGCGGTATGGCTGTAGGTCTTGCAGTTGAAGGCTTCCGTCCAGTTCCGGAAATCCAATTCTTTGGTTTCGTATACGAAGTAATGGACGCAATCAGCGGACAATTGGCTCGTTTGCGTTATCGTTCTGGCGGCACGCAAAGTGCTCCAGTAACAATCCGCGCTCCTTTCGGCGGCGGTGTGCACACTCCTGAATTGCATGCGGATTCTCTAGAAGGCCTTATGGCGCAACAGCCTGGTCTGAAAGTAGTTATCCCATCCAATCCATACGATGCAAAAGGTCTTTTGATCTCCGCGATTCGTGATAACGATCCGGTTGTCTACCTTGAGCACATGAAACTTTACCGTTCATTCCGTGAAGAGGTACCTGAAGAAGAGTACACTGTAGAAATCGGTAAAGCAGCTGTTAAACGTGAAGGTACTGACGTAACGCTTATCGCTTATGGTGCTATGGTACAAGCTTCCATGAAAGCTGCTGAAGAGCTTGAGAAAAACAACGTATCTGCTGAAGTAATTGACTTGCGTACAGTAAGCCCAATTGATCTTGATACAGTTCTAGCTTCTGTTAAGAAAACAGGCCGTGTAGTAGTCGTTCAAGAAGCACAGCGCCAAGCTGGTGTTGCAGCTCACTTGATTTCTGAAATTCAAGAACGCGCTATCCTGCATCTTGATGCTCCAGTAATGCGAGTTACTGCACCGGATACTGTATTTGCTTTCTCACAAGCAGAAGAAGTATGGCTTCCAAACCATAGCGACATTGTTGAAAAAGCGAACGAAGTAATCAATTTCTAAAAGCAGAATCAGGAGGTAATTATTTTGGCTTTCGAATTTAAAATGCCGGATATCGGTGAAGGTATTCACGAAGGTGAAATCGTAAAATGGTTCGTCAAAGAAGGCGACACTGTAGCAGAGGACGACGTACTTTGCGAAGTTCAAAACGATAAAGCAGTAGTAGAAATTCCATCTCCTTACGATGGTACTGTTTCTAAAATCTCTGTTGGTGAAGGTGAAGTAGCTATTGTTGGTGATACACTTATCACTTTCGACGGAGAAGGCGGCGACGCTGAAGGCGGAAATGCTCCGGCTCCAGCTGAGCAAGAACAGACTTCCATCCAAGCAAATGGAACTGAATCTAACGAAACAGTTAAAGAAATTAAAGAAGAAGGCCCTAAAGCAGAAGCTCCATCAGGAGACCTAGTTATTGCAATGCCTTCTGTACGTAAATATGCTCGTGAGCAAGGCGTTGACATCAAGCAAGTATCTGGCTCTGGTAAAGGCGGCCGTGTACTAGCTGAAGATATCGACAGCTTCAAAAATGGCGGTGCTGCGAAAGCTGCTCCACAAACAGATGCTGCTGAACCAGCTGCTGAAGAAAAAGCTACTGCTTCTGCTCCTGTTGTTTCTGGCGACGAGTTCCCAGAATCCAGAGAGAAAATGAGCGGTATCCGTCGTGCGATTGCAAAAGCGATGGTAACTTCTAAAACAACAGCTCCTCACGTTACATTGATGGATGAAGTTGATGTTACTGAGCTTGTTGCACATCGTAAGAAATTCAAAGCAGTTGCTGCTGAAAAAGAAATCAAGCTTACGTATCTTCCATACGTTGCCAAAGCGCTTGTTTCTGTATTGAAAAACTTCCCGATCTTGAACTCTTCCATCGATGATGCGACAGACGAGATCGTTACAAAACATTACTACAACATCGGTATCGCAGCAGACACTGAAAAAGGTCTTCTAGTACCAGTTGTTAAAGATGCAGATCGTAAATCCGTGTTTACTATTTCCCAGGAAATCAACGAGCTTGCAGTTAAAGCACGTGACGGTAAACTAGGACCGAACGAAATGAAAGGTGCTTCCAGCACTATCTCTAACATCGGTTCTGCAGGTGGTCAGTGGTTCACTCCGGTAATCAACTACCCTGAAGCAGCAATCCTTGGTGTTGGACGTATCGCTGAAAAAGCAATCGTTAAAGATGGTGAAATCGTTGCAGCTCCAGTGCTTGCGCTTTCTCTAAGCTTTGACCACAGAATCGTTGACGGTGCAACTGCTCAAACAGCAATGAACCACTTGAAACGTCTATTAGCAGATCCACAACTAATCATGATGGAGGGATAAGGAATGGTAGTAGGAGACTTCCCAATCGAATTAGATACTCTTGTTGTAGGTGCGGGACCTGGCGGCTATGTAGCTGCCATCCGCGCTGCACAAGAAGGTCAAAAAGTAACAGTAGTAGAGAAAGGCAACCTTGGCGGTGTTTGCTTAAACGTTGGTTGTATTCCTTCTAAAGCATTGATCCAAGCTGGTCACAAAGTAGAATATGCACATGGTGATGCTGATCTTGGTATTTCTACTGAAGGAGCAAAAGTAGACTTCTCTAAAGTACAAGACTGGAAAGCTAGCGTTGTAAACAAGCTTACTTCTGGTGTTGGCGGTCTATTGAAAGGAAACAAAGTAGATGTAGTATCAGGTGAAGTTTACTTCGTTGACAAAAATACAGTAAAAGTAATGGATGAGAAGAACTCTCAAACTTACACATTTAACAACTGTATTATTGCAACAGGTTCTACTCCGATCGAGTTACCAACATTCAAGTACACTGATCGTGTACTAGATTCAACTGGTGCACTTAATCTTAAAGAAATTCCTAAGAAACTTGTCGTTATCGGCGGTGGTTACGTAGGAATCGAGCTTGGTACTGCTTATGCTAACTTCGGTACTGAAGTTACAGTTCTTGAAGGAATGAAAGATATCCTTAGCGGTTTCGAGAAACAAATGACATCACTTGTTTCCCGCGGACTGAAGAAAAAAGGCGTTAACATTGTTACAGAGGCTATGGCAAAAGGCGTTGAAGAGTCTGCTGATGGCGTTAAAGTAACATATGAAGCAAACGGTAAAGAAGAAACAATTGATGCTGATTATGTACTTGTAACTGTAGGTCGTCGTCCGAACACTTCTGAACTTGGTTTAGAAGAAGTAGGCATTAAGATGACTGACCGCGGCTTGATCGAAATCGACGAACAGTGCCGTACAAATGTTGAAAATATCTATGCAATCGGTGATATCGTAGAAGGACCGCCACTTGCTCACAAAGCTTCTTACGAAGGTAAGATTGCTGCGGAAGCAATCAGCGGCAAACCATCTGCTATCGATTATAATGGTATTCCAATGGTAGTATTCTCTGAGCCAGAACTTGCGTCTGTAGGTCATACAGAGAAGTCTGCTAAAGATGCTGGCTACAAAGTAAAAGCATCTAAATTCCCATTTGCTGCTAACGGTCGTGCACTATCTCTTAACGACAGTGACGGTTTCATGAAACTTGTTACTCGTGAAGAAGACGGTGTTGTCCTAGGCGCGCAAATCGCTGGTCCTAATGCTAGTGATATGATCGCTGAACTTGGCCTAGCTGTTGAGTCTGGTATTACTGCTGAAGATATCGCACTTACAATCCATGCTCACCCATCTCTTGGTGAGATCACAATGGAAGCGGCTGAAGTTGCAATCGGCACACCAATCCATATCGTAAAATAATGGATTCTTAAAAGCCTACCCTTTTTGGGTAGGCTTTTTTGCTATATAGCCATAAATTGCTTTTTTGGAGAGGTTCTTTCCGGAAAACCAATCTGAAGCATTTATATCTAATAGAGCTCCTTGAGCTAAAGATGTAATTAAGCGCTTTGTTTCAAACGAATAAGCAAACGTATGTAATGTACCAAATAAGTTGTCGTAGTCATCAAAAAAGAGGGGAGAAGCAGGATCTGCGAATAACTTGAATAAATCTGTCTGGTTCATCAAGGCAGTTCTTTGTGCAGACAGAAAGCTGTAACGAGCGCGCGTGCTAGTCACATCCTCTCGGTTATACTTTTCTGTCTGCACAAAGTGATTCGTACAAACTAAGCCTGTATCCGATGTGCGAACATAAACTGTATTCGGGGTTATTTCTAGGACGACATGATGTCCATTTGCATCTCCTACAGAAAAATTATAGCAAGAAGCATGGGGCAGCAGCTTAAATAACTCAATCACCTGATTAGTTGTTGCACAAGTATCAAGTGCTATACGGACAGCAGTCCAAGCAGCCAAGCCTTTGCTGAAGCCTTGATTACTGACGAAATGAAGTCCAATGACGAGTCCTTTTTCATTTACTCCCTCGTGTCTACCAATTAGCTGAAGGTTGTATCCGATTGTACTATATACATCAGTTGGAGACAAAAAGCTTAAGCAATGATCATATTAGTCAGGTGTAAAATCATAATTTCTTACATAGGCAGCATGGTTCCCAAGAGCAGAGCAGCCAAGAGCATGGGGGCGTTGCATATTATACCCGCTGTAAAAAGAAGCAGCTTGCAGAGGATGAATACCTATACCATCTGCAATTTCCTCTAGTTCATCTAGAAGATGAGGGGCAAAAGAGGAGAACAGATCTTGTATCTCTTGGTAGTTTGTATGAGAAGCGGATAATTGCTTAAATTGGTTCAGTATAGAGTTGCCAGCATAAAAAGCACCTATTTTTTAACCGATAGTGTAGGAAGTATCTCGTATTTGCAAAATATCTTCTTTTAATTCCGCGAAATTCACCTCTTGCTAATTGAATTTCGTTGAGAACAAAATTCCTGCAAACAAAAAAACAGGAGAATTACTCTCCCGTTTTTTCCTTTTTCGATGTAGCTGTTAAATCAAGACGTTTAGCTTCTTGCTTAAACGAAATAATGAGTGAGACAACGACAAGTACCATTATAATCGCAAATGGAAAAGCTGCAATGATGGATGCTGTTTGTAAGGCATTTAATCCGCCAACGAAGAGCAGAATAGCTGCTGTTGCTGATTGGATAAGTCCCCAAGTAAGACGTACGCTCTTGCTTGGATGGATATCTCCATTTGTTGTCTGCATACCCAATACAAAGGTAGCGGAGTCCGCTGATGTAATGAAGAATGTACTAATCAACAACAAAGCTACAATAGAAAGAACTGTTCCACCTGGAATATTGGATAACAGTGCAAATAAGCCTACTTCTGAGCCGAATTGAGAAATGTCACTGAACAAGTCAATTCCTTCAAAGTATTCCATGTGAATACCTGTTGCACCAAATACAGCAAACCAGATAGCACCGAAAATAGTTGGCACTAAGAGAACGCCTGTCACAAATTCACGGATAGTACGACCCCGAGAAACGCGAGCGATAAATGTCGCAACAAATGGTGCCCAAGCAATCCACCAAGCCCAGTAGAACAGAGTCCAATTACCGATCCATGCGTTGTCGGTATCGTAAGGTGTCAAACGGAAACTCCATTCCGGCAGATGCTGGATATATTGTCCGAGTGACGTGGAAAATGAACTTAAAATAAAGTTAGTTGGACCTAGGAAAAGTACTGCCAGCATCAAAATAATCGCGATGATGATGTTAGCGTTACTGATTAACTTCATCCCTTTATCAACACCGCTTAATGCAGAAGTGATGAACAGTACTGTCACAATAACAATAATTAATAACTGAAGACCAAATGATGACTCAATTCCATCAAATACATACCCCAAACCGGTGCTGATTTGAATGGCGCCCAATCCTAAAGAAGTTGCAACACCAAAGATAGTAGCAAATACCGCTATGATATCAATTGTCTTACCTAATGGCCCCAAAACACGTTTACCAAAGATTGGCTCAAGAATGGAACTAATCACACCGCCATTCGAATCTTTACGGAAAGTAAAGTAAGCAATTGCCAGAGCTAGTGTGGCATAAATAGCCCATGGGTGCAGACCCCAGTGAAAGAAGCTGTACGCTAAGGCAGTTGTTCCAGCTTCTGCTGAGCTTGCTTCGCCTACAATTGTAGGAGGCGTATTGAAATGGTTAAGAGGTTCTGAAGCTCCCCAGAACACAAGACCAATACCCATACCGGCACTAAACAGCATTGCAAACCATGATATGTAGCTGTACTCCGGTCTGTCTTCTGGTTTACCCAGTCTGATTTTCCCGTACTTCGAAAACATGAGGAAAATGGCAAAACCAAGGAAGATAGTAGCAGCAATTAAGTAGAACCAGCCAAATTGATCAATTAGAAAAGCTTGTATAATGTTTGTAACATTCGCTGTATTCCCGTTTGGAAGAATAGATTCAGGAATGCTTCCCCAAATTAGAAAAGCAATTACGATTCCGACTCCCCACCAGAATACACTAGTTGTTTTTTTCATAAGTCAATCCTTTCCGCTAAAAGCTTGTACTTTCTTATGCAAATAACCATTATAACAAATTATCACTTTCTTTTGATACCCATAATTCGATTTAAATAAACCATTATTGATATAATTCCTTGCATCTCGACAGGAAAGGCCTTCTTACGTTACATGAGCAGGTGTTTCCTCTATAATGGCAATAACATGTCATTTTGGAGGGTGTAAGTTATGAAGAGATACTTAGTATTTCCGCTGCTAGCTGTATTATCCGTTCTGGTGTTTACCGGTTGTGCAAGTGCGGATCAGTCATCATCTGAGCAAACCAAGGAAGATACGTCCCAAGAACAGGAACAAGAACAAGAAAAGCAAGAGGAAGTAAAAGCGGAAAAGGAAGCAGAACAGGAAAAACAAGAAGCGGTAAAGCAGGAGGAGAAGCAAGAACCGAAGTACAAGGTTTCCGAAATTTCTTCCATTGTACCTATTGATAACGCAGAAGCACAGGTAGCTTTGCTGACATTTGACGATGCGCCGGATAAGCATGCATTAGAAATTGCAAAAACATTAAAAGAACTAAATGCGCCGGCAATCTTTTTTGTTAACGGACATTTTTTGACAACGGATGAAGAAAAAGAGACATTAAAAAAGATTCATGACATGGGTTTTGCTATCGGAAACCATACATATAGTCATGCGAATCTAAATGACTTAACACAGGAAGAAACAAAAGAAGAGATCTTAAAAGTAAACAAATTGGTAGAAGAAATTACTGGGGAGAAGCCAGCGTTCTTCCGTGCCCCATTTGGAGAAAATACGGACTACTCAAGACAGCTGGCTGAAGATGAAGGAATGGCAGTCATGAACTGGACCTATGGGTACGATTGGGAAAGTCAGTACCAGGACAAAGACGCGTTGGCAGATATTATGGTAAACACAGAGCTGCTCGGAAATGGGGCGAATCTGCTTATGCATGACCGAGAATGGACAGCAGCAGCTGTTCCTGAAATTGTGAAAGGCTTGAGAGACAAAGGCTTCACACTAGTAGATCCCGAAACAATTGAACGACCATCTTAACAATGAACGTGCATTAAACAAAAATCCGAGCTATGCCGATTCTTTAATAAGAATTGACGTAGCTCGGATTTTCTCTTGTTTAAGAGTCGGGGAAGCGTTAAATCTGTTGCCTTCATGTATAACCCGATTACTTCGCTTTATTACCGGAAAGCGCGATGTTCTTTAATGACACGAATATATTCGCTCGATTCATCCATTAACCCCTGTACGGGGAGACCTGCTTCTATATTGCGTTTAATATAGATGATATTTTCAGCGCTTATAATTTCACCGGGAATGAAAATCGGGATGCCTGGTGGATAGACCATAATAGATTCAGCACTAATCCGCCCTTCAGATTCCGCTAGCGGAATTGCTTCTGTATCGGCGTAAAATGCGTCACGAGGACTAAGTGACAAAACGGGCATCTCAGGAACAGAGACTTCCATGTTAGGAGCAGAAATGCCTCCTTGGTGCAATGCAGCCAGGTCAGCTAAAGCATGCAGCAGCTGCTGGATTTCCTTTTCTGTATCACCCGGCGTAATTAAGAATAACAGATTGTATAAATCCGAAAGTTCTACTTCCATATTTTTTTCTTGTCGCAGCCACCGCTCTGCATCACTCCCAGAAATACCAAGCTGTTTAACTGACACAAGTAGCTTCGTCGGGTCGATAGCAAATGCGGCTTCTGAATCAAGTATTTCTGCACCAGCACAATACAGACCAGTGATGGCATTAATTTGCTTTCGTGCATCATTCGCAAGCTGGATCGTACGTGTGTTCATTTCCGCACCTTTTGTGGCAAGCTGGCGGCGTGCTGCATCCAAAGATGCCAGCAGGATATAGGAAGTGCTTGTCGAAGTAAGCATGGAAAGCACCGTTTGTACTTGCTCATGCCGAACAAGCCCTTCACGCAGATTTAATATAGAACTCTGCGTTAAAGAACCGCCCAGCTTGTGGACGCTTGTTGCCGCTAAGTCTGCTCCTGCCGCCATTGCTGAGACAGGCATTTGTTCGTGAAAATGGATATGAACACCGTGTGCTTCATCGACAAGAACAGGAACATTATATCGATGCGAAACATCTACAATTTGAGTTAAGTCCGCCGCAACACCAAAGTACGTCGGGTTAATGACGAGTACTCCTTTGGCATCAGGATTTGCCTCTAATGCTTTCTCGACAGCAGCAGGTGTAATGCCGTGTGAGATACCAAGATGATGATCCAGCTGCGGATGAACGAAAATAGGTATGGCGCCTGAAAAGATTAGTGCACTTGTGACAGACTTATGCACATTTCGCGGAACAATAATTTTATCTCCAGGTTTGCATACACTCATTACCATTGCCATAATTGGTGTGCTTGTACCTTGAACGGAGAAAAAGGTGTAATCCGCGCCAAAAGCTTTGGCTGCAAGCTGCTGTGCTTCTTGAATCATGCCATGTGGATGATGCAGGTCATCCAATGGTTCTATATTGATTAAATCGATGGAAAGTGCGTTTTCTCCGATAAAAGCGGAAAATGCGCTGTCCATTCCTTTGCCTGTTTTGTGACCAGGTATGTGGAATTGAAGTGGTTTGTTCGCGGCATGCTTACGCAAGCCATCAAACAATGGTGCTTGTTCTTGTGAAAACATCTTTGCTGACACCCTCTTTACTAGTTAAAAACAAAAGAATTATAGCAAAACTAGCTTGTGATTACTAGCTTCGCATGGATTGCTCTTTTCGTGTTACACTATTATCCAGAGAAGGAGGGGGTAAAATGAGCTATAGCTATCCATTAGATGAAACGTGGACAAAAGAGGAAATTATTGATGTTGTAAATTTCTTCTCCTTAGTCGAGCGTACATATGAAGATGGCATTTTGCGGGACGACTTGCTGCTTGCTTATGAGCGCTTTAAACAAATAGTGCCTTCCAAGTCAGAAGAGAAACAATTGGGAGCACAATTTGAAAAAGACTCTGGATACTCTAGTTATCGGGCAGTTCAAAAAGCAAAAGCTGCATCTCCTGGAGAAAAAATAAATATGTAAAGCAAAATCCCCCTCCAAGCTAGGAAGGGGATTTGATATTTATTAAGCATGTTGATGCGCTGCTTGTTCATACAAAATAGCTGTATGTTTCAAGACATCTTGACACACCTTAAGAAATTCTGCTTTTGAAGCGAGTGCCGGATCGTCAGGCTGCAGATGAACACCGCATACCAATTCTGATTTCTTAATATGCTGCAGGCGATCTGCTATCTTATCGTACAATTCATCGGAGATAGGTGAAGCATCTGGCTTCATATGATCCATTGACCAGACATAGTGGGATGGGATGGTATTTAGAATCTGCTGCTTTGCTTCTGTCATTTTCTGTCCAACTGCTTCTTTAAAAGGACTTTCGTATATAAGGGCAAATTGAACAAATACATGACTGCCCCAAAGGCCAATCTGAAAATGAGGAAGCTTTTTATACCCTCGCTTACTGGATGCTAAAGCTGACCACGTATCTTTTGGAGGATTTTTCGTACGGCGAGCGTGCTTAGCAACATGCACATACATATCTTCATCCGTCACTTGCTCTGCAAAGGGAGCCAGTTCAGTTGCAAGCATCTCTAACTTCGGAGACAGCCGACTGCGCAGCTCTTCCATTCTTTCTTCCAATCCATCTATCGTAAATACATCAAAATCCTGCTGTGTAAATAATGCTGACATTTGTGTCACTCCTTGCCGAAATCTGTCCGTTAAATCTTTTTCATCATACCTGTCAAGCAGGAAGATTGCAAGTAAGGAAAGGTTTACAAACGGCGCTGCAGTGGTAAAAAGAAACAACTTGACTGAATGATAAAAAACATGAAGGAGGGAAGGGAAATGCGTGATGTAGTGGAGGCATTGCGGAGAAGGGAAGCAGAGGAGAAAGTGCCGGCGATTCGCCTGGAAATCGATTATCAGCTTGTTACGTTGCATGATGCCATACAGGAGAATGATAAGACCGTAATTAAAGAGACGAAAGCAAGGCTGAATATACTGCGAGAGCGTCTGAATCAATTCGAATCATAAGATGTTTTATGTTAAGCTAGTGGAAAGAATGGGGGAGCACAGATGGAGCAATCATTGAAGCACACATTACATGAACAGGCCTATCAATGGGTGCTGGAAGCTGGACAGCTGATCAAAGAGAAAATGGATACACCATTGGAAATTATGACAAAGTCAAGCCCAAAAGATCTTGTGACTGAAATGGATAAAGCAGTGGAATCTTTCTTCTTAAAGAAAATTGAAGAAAATTATCCAAGCCACAAAGTCTTAGGTGAAGAAGGTGTAGGAGAAGCTGTTTATGAGACTACCGGTACCGTTTGGATCATCGACCCAATTGACGGAACAATGAATTTTGTCCACCAAAAAACCAATTTTGCCATTTCCATCGGGATTATTCATGAAGGTATAGCCGAAATTGGTTTGATTTACAATGTCATAGAGGGCACTATTTATCATGCAAAACGAGGAGAAGGTGCTTTCAAAAATGATAAGCATCTTCCAAAACTTCCGGAAAAAACGCTCGACCAATGCTTGATTGAACTGAATCATTTTTGGTTATGCCCAAACCGTCGTGTAAATGAAGAAAAGCTGCAGCAGCTAGTATACAAAGCAATAGGAACGAGAGCTTATGGTTCAGCAGCTTTAGAACTCGCTTTTCTTGCTGAAGGTATTACAGATGCATATTTGACTTTTAGTTTACAACCCTGGGATTATGCAGGCGGCTATGTTTTATTAGAGGAAGTAGGAGCCAAATTGACGGATGCTTCTGGACAGCCAGTCGATTTCTTAAACAGGACAACAGTAGTAGCGGCAAATACAAGCATCCATCAAGAATTAATTGATGACTATATTGAGTTAAAATAATTGAGTTAAAATAAAAAAGACGGAAGCCCGTCTTTTTTATTGCCCTTTTNCATCCAACCGTAATTCTGGTAGCTGATTGTCACGCCTGCTGCTACAAAACAGGCAATTACCAAAATGGCAGTTAATAAAGCTAGTCCTTTTGACATCGTTTCACCTCATTTGATTAAATTAAAGGTTCATCTGTCTTCGATTCCCGATATAACTGAAAGTTGCCGGTTGCTTTTCTTTCTTTCGTTCGTAAGGTAATGCGCTCTGTACAAGTTGTACACATATGCATTGTATTACGTCGATTGCGCAACTTCTTCGCTTGTGGACTTCCATCATCTATTTCTTCGACTATATCGCAAATTACGCACTTTACTCGCATGCTATCACCTCAGAAAGTATAATACTTTTTCAGTTTACCATACGATACGACTTTGTGCTTAGCGCCGGCATTCGCAGTCTTACCCAATACGAGGCATTGCTATACAGCAGCTTAGCTAATACGTATTTGGCGGATTGCCATTATAGGATGTTCTTGTTTGCTGGGAAGGTAGCAGTGTGCAGGACCAGTTTCTTTAATGCTGCGTCCGTCTACTGCAAATAAGAACATACTCGCTTTGAGATCGTCCAAAGCAACGCTTTCTTCCCCGGTTTCTGTCACGAACACGGCATGTGTAGCATCCTCCTGTATGTTAGCAGTAGCAAGAAAATCAGCAATTGGCATCACGTAGCTGTTCTCCAGTGCTTTTTTTCGTTCTTCCCGTGTAAGACTTTTGTTAATAGGCGGTTTCATCTTTTGCTGGTAAACAGAACGATCCCAATGTTTTTCCTCCGCATCAGGAACAGGTTCCACCTCTTTAAAAGCGTTTTCAAAAAGGACTTTGCGATCATCAAAAATCCAGACTGATGGGTCAAGTGTGAGTGGAAATTCCACCTTGCCTGTCAATGTAATTATCATATGGAGACACTTCCTTTAACAGAATATACTCTCTTTTTGACTAACATATTGGTAGTTTAACATAAGTAATGCGTCGAATGACAAAGATTCGACAAAATTAATAGGAGGACGTGTCTTGCAATTTAGCGGGAGTACCGCTAGAATTGTATAGAAGAAGTCTGTTTAACGGAGGGATAATTTTGATATCTGAGATCACCGTTAGTAATCAAGAGAAAGCATATGCCCTTCTTTTGGCGGATGCTGATAAGATACTTAAACTAATCAAAGTACAGATGGACAATCTGATGATGCCGCAATGTCCGCTTTATGAAGAAGTGCTTGATACACAAATGTTTGGATTGTCTCGTGAGATAGATTTTGCTATTCGATTGAACCTTGTGAAAGAAGAAGATGGAAAAGAGCTTCTGGAAAACTTGGAAAGACAGTTGAATGTGCTGCATGAAGCGGCACAGCGGTCTATGCGTTCTTAATACAAAGGGCAGGCCGCTTGTCATACACTTGTACGGGCATCCCATATGAAAGATGAAAACCCTTTGCCCTTCAAATTCGGCGGGGTTTTTTTATTATTCCATCCATACTGCGGTTTAGTGATGATCGTAAAATACATACTGGGAGCTTTAATATGAAAAAAAGATTGCGTAATTTCGACTTTACTTTGATGTTCACACCATTACTGCTGACTGCTTTTGGTGCAGTAATGGTTTACAGTGCCAGCTATACAGTTGCTGTAGTCAAATATGATTGGGCAGCGACTCATTTCTTTGTACGGACGCTTGTATGGTTTGCATTAGCTATTCCAGTGTTTGCGTTTTTTAGTTTCGTACCCTATAAAAAATATCATAAGGTGATTAAGCCGCTGATGCTGGTTATCTTTTTGATGCTAGTTTTAGTATTATTTACTGGTAAAGTAAACGGTTCCAGATCTTGGTTCAGTCTCGGCTTTTTCAGTGTGCAGCCTGCAGAATTGGCTAAAGTAGGGATGATTATTTATCTAGCATCTATTTATTCGAAGAAACAAAGCTATTTAGATAGTTTCTCCAAGGGAGTTCTGCCTCCATTAATAGCATTGGGAATGATTCTTGGTTTAATAGTTATCCAGCCGGATGTTGGGAATGCCTCGATTATATTCTTGATTTCCTGCTCGATTATTTTCAGCGCCGGAATTAAGATTAGGCATTTGAGTTTATTGATTGTTGCGGGGCTTTTATTAATTTTGGCGGTGTGGCCCCATATGGTTACAGAAGAAAGAGTATCCCGTTTTACGGGTGCCTACCAGCCATTTGATGAGGAACATGTTCAAGATGACGGATTCCAGCTCGTTCAATCCTACCTTGCCATTGGTACAGGCGGTGTGTTTGGTGACGGTCTCGGTCAGGGCGTACAGAAACTAGGGTACTTGCCAGAACCGCACACAGACTTTATTATGGCAGTTATAGCAGAGGAACTTGGCTTTATTGGCGTAGCAGCAGTACTGGCTATGCTAGCCATTATTGTGCTGCGGGGTCTTTATATTGCCAAGCAGTGCCGAGATAGTTTTGGTTCATTATTGGCAATAGGCATTTCGTCGATGGTGGGTATTCAGACCTTTATTAATCTGGGTGCAATCACCGGCCTATTGCCAATTACAGGTGTAACACTGCCGTTTGTCAGTTACGGAGGTACATCCTTGCTGATTTTGTTCGCTTCTATGGGCATTTTGAATAATGTTGCCAAGTATGTACGTTCACAGGAACTGATTGTATCAGACAGCACCTTTACACAAGATAAGCGGGGAAAACGTCCCTCCAATCGACAGAGGATCCGCACCACTAGTACAACTACACAAAACAGGGGAAAGACTAGAGGAGGAGAACGATGGACGAACTAAGGGGAATTAGTAAAGTTTTAGTTGCAAACAGAGGGGAAATCGCTATTCGTGTATTCCGAGCTTGTGTTGAGCTCGGTATACAGACGGTTGCGATTTATTCAAAAGAGGATAAATCCTCCAGTCACCGCTTTAAAGCGGATGAGGCATATCTGGTCGGCGAGGGGAAAAAGCCGATTGATGCCTATCTTGATATCGAGAATATTCTTGAAATTGCGAAAAATTCTGGAGCGGATGCTATTCATCCAGGTTATGGTTTTCTTTCTGAGAACATTCATTTTGCGAGGCGCTGTGAAGAAGAAGGCATTACTTTCATTGGGCCGCACAGCGAACAGCTGAATATGTTCGGGGATAAAGTAAAAGCAAGACAGCAAGCATTACTGGCAGAAATACCAGTCATTCCAGGAAGTAATGGACCAGTCCAAGATCTTGAAGAGGTAGAAGCTTTTGCTGCCAAACATGACTATCCGATCATCATAAAAGCTTCGCTTGGCGGCGGGGGACGTGGTATGCGTGTCGTTCGTGATGCAGCAGAAGTAGCAGAAGCCTATGAACGTGCGAAATCAGAAGCGAAAGCTGCATTTGGCAGTGATGAAATGTATGTAGAGAAACTGATTGAGAATCCGAAGCATATTGAAGTTCAGATTCTTGGTGATAGTGCAGGCAACGTCATTCATTTGTACGAGCGTGATTGCTCGATTCAAAGACGTCACCAGAAAGTCATCGAAGTGGCACCAAGTGTCGGTCTGCCAGAGTCGCTGCGACTTGCGATTTGTGATGCAGCCGTTAAATTGATGAAGAACGTATCCTATTTGAATGCGGGTACTGTAGAATTCCTTGTAGCAGATAATCAATTTTACTTTATCGAGGTTAACCCGCGTGTCCAAGTAGAGCATACAATCACAGAAATGGTGACAGGTGTTGATATTGTGCAGACACAGCTTTTGCTGGCGCAAGGGTACAGCCTAACTGATCAGCGACTTGGCATACCTGCACAAGCTGATATCAAAACAAATGGCTTTGCCATTCAAGCACGTGTCACGACGGAGGACCCGTTAAATAATTTTATGCCGGATGCGGGTAAAATTATGGCTTACCGTTCCAGTGGAGGATTTGGTGTCCGTTTGGATGGAGGAAATGCCTTCCAAGGTGCGGTGATAAGTTCTTATTATGATTCCTTGTTAGTAAAAGTCTCAACTTGGGCAGCTGGTTATCAGCAAGCAGCTTATAAATTGGAGAGAAATCTGCGCGAGTTCCGGATTCGAGGTATCAAAACCAACATTCCGTTTTTGGAAAATTTAGTCTTGCACGAAAAGTTTTTATCGGCGGACTACACTACGAGCTTTATTGATGAAACGCCAGAACTGTTCGATTTTCCGAAAAGTCGGGACAGAGGAACAAAGATGCTTCAGTATATCGGCTATACGACGGTCAATGGCTTTGACGGAAGCGGCAAAGTAGAAAAACCTGTATTTCCGCCCCAAAGGATACCCAAGCTGCACAAAGGCCTTNGGACAAAACAAATACTTGATGCACATGGACCAGAAGGGCTTGCTGATTGGCTGAAGAATCAAGAAGAAGTGCTATTGACAGACACTACTTTCCGAGATGCACACCAATCCCTTTTGGCCACACGCGTTCGGACAAAAGATTTGCTTGCGATTGCCGAACCAACGGCTAAACTGCTGCCAAATCTTTTCTCTGTCGAAATGTGGGGCGGAGCTACTTTTGACGTTGCCTATCGCTTCTTGAAAGAAGACCCATGGCATCGCTTGGCGAAGCTGCGAGAAAAAATGCCGAATGTATTATTCCAGATGCTTCTGCGTGCTAGTAACGCAGTAGGATATAAAAACTATCCGGATAACGTTGTAGAAAAATTCGTGGAGGAAAGTGCGCAGGCCGGTATTGATGTGTATCGTATTTTTGATAGCTTGAACTGGATTGAAAATATGAAACCAGCAATTGAAGCAGTACGCAAGCAAAATAAAGTAGCGGAAGCAGCGCTTTGTTATTCTGGCGATATATTAGATCCGAGCCGAACAAAATATGATTTGGCATATTACACGAAGATGGCCAAAGAATTAGAAGAAGCGGGTGCTCATATTATTGGTATTAAAGATATGGCAGGTTTGCTCAAGCCGCAGGCGGCATATGAACTGGTGCATGCGTTGAAAAACACTGTATCTCTGCCAATTCATTTGCATACGCATGATACAAGCGGTAATGGTGTGCTCACCTATATGAAAGCTGTGGAAGCAGGTGTTGATGTCGTCGACGTTGCAGCAGGGCCGATGGCTGGCCTGACATCTCAGCCTAGTGCCAGCTCGTTCTATCATGCGATGCAAGCAATGGACCGTAAACCTTCCATAAATGTCGATAATTATGATGAGATTGGCCATTACTGGGAAGATGTGCGCGCGCGCTACAGTGATTTTGAGAGTGGAATGAAAGCTCCGCACGCAGAGGTTTATTTACATGAGATGCCAGGCGGACAATACAGTAATTTGCTGCAGCAAGCCAATGCTGTCGGCTTAGGTGATCGCTGGGACGAAGTGAAGGTCATGTACAGAAGGGTAAATGATCTGTTTGGAGATGTTATCAAAGTAACACCATCCTCAAAGGTAGTCGGGGATATGGCGCTCTTCATGGTTCAAAATGATTTAGATGAAAAGACCGTCATCGAACAAGGAGAGTCCTTAGACTTCCCTGATTCTGTTATTGAATTTGCGCAAGGTTATCTTGGTCAGCCATATGGAGGTTTCCCGAAAGAACTGCAAAAGGTAATTGTTAAGAATAGAGAAGTAATTACGAAACGTCCGGGTGAATTGCTTCCTTCCGTTGATTTTAATGTGCTTCGCAGAGAACTAGAGGAAAAGCTTGAAAGTGAAGTTACGGAACAAGATGTTGTCGCCTATTCGCTGTATCCGAAGGTATTTGAAACATACGCCGCTTTCAAGGAAGCGTACGGCGACTTATCCGTATTGACAACACCAACGTTCTTCTATGGCATGAAAATGGATGAAGAAATCGAAGTGGAAATTGAATCTGGTAAAACGTTGATTGTTAAGCTGGTTGCAATTGGCGAAGCTGGTCCAGATGCAATGCGAACGATGTACTTTGAGTTTAACGGTCAGCCGCGGGAAATACTTGTGCGCGATGAACAAGTGCAAGCAACAGTCAAAACAACACCGAAGGCAGATAAGCAGAATAAAAAGCATATCGGTGCCACAATGCCAGGTACTGTAATCCGAGCACTTGTTGGACCAGGTGATCAAGTGCAGAAGGGACAGCAGCTCCTCGTTACGGAAGCAATGAAGATGGAGACAACAGTCCAAGCGCCTTTCGATGGAAAAGTAAAAGGAGTCTACGTAAAAGACGGAGAACCAATCCAAGTAGGCGATTTGCTTGTAGAGTTTGAATAAATACTAAAAAATCCACTGCTTTTGGGAACGGATCCCAGGGACTGACCCCATACGCTGAGACAAATAAAAAACACCTTCAAGGTTGAAAACGGACGATTGTTATCCGAAATAATACTTGGAGGTGTTTTTTCTATGGGAACTAGAGTCAGTTATCCAGTGGAGATAAAAATGAAGGCAGTTGAAATGCGCTTGGCAGGCGTGCCTGTAAAAGAGATTATGAACGAACTAAATATTAAGAGTAGGTCTCAAGTGAAGACATGGGTTAGATGGTATAAGTCTGAAGAGACGCATCGTTTTGAACAGCCAGTTGGCAAGCAGTACACCTACGGGAAAGGGCCAGCCTATTCTTCAGAAGTAGAGGAATTACAAGCTGAGAACCGATTTTTAAGGCAACAAAATGAAGTTTTAAAAAAGTACAAGGAATTGGAAAGGAAGTTGATAGAGAAACGGCAGTCGAACTTGTAGAATCACTGCATAACACAATGACAATACAGGATATTTGTGTACATTTAGGTATCTCGAGAGCATCTTATTATCGCTGGAAGAACAAAGAGAAAGACGATTCGAAAGAACTACTTAAAAAGCAAATTGGCATATTGTGCCGAGAACACAAGTATCGGTACGGTTACAGAAAGATTACTGCCTTACTGAGACAGGAGCAATGCATTAACCACAAAGTCGTGCAGCGAGTAATGCAGGAGAATCAATGGCAGTGCCGGGTTAAAGTGAAGAAACGTAAGAAAACTGGACAGCCATATGCCGTCGCAGAAAATTTATTGGATCGGAACTTTCAGTCTGATCGTCCTCTTGAGAAGCTCGTAACCGACATTACATACCTGCCTTATGGTCAGAAACTAATGTATCTTTCCAGTATAATAGATTTGTGCAATGGCGAAGTAGTGGCGTCCTCTATTGGAGATAAACAAGATACAGCTTTCGTGTTGGAGACACTCGATCAGCTGCCACCATTGCCTGAGAACTGCATATTACACAGTGATCAGGGGTCGGTGTACACATCTTATAAGTACCAAGAAGCTGTAAAAGCAAAAGGCATTACCATGAGTATGTCCCGAAAAGGAACGCCCGCTGATAATGCCTCTATCGAATCGTTTCATTCCATACTAAAGTCTGAAACATTCTATCTTAACAGCATAAATCGAACTTCGACTGCCATCGTAGAACGTACTGTTGAAGAATATATTTATTATTATAACAATATTCGTATCCAAACGAAACTAAACAACCAATCACCGATACAATATCGGCAATCGGCTGTTTGAAGGTTTTTTGATCCCTGTCTCAGAAACGGGGGTCAGTCCCCCATAAGCAGTGGATTTCTTATTGTTCTTTTTCGAATTTCGCACTTCGGAAGGATAGCATGATAAAGTACGTCATCATGCCAAAGTAGATACTGATAATCAAGGAGTGCATTAAGGCGATATATAGATTCATACCTGTGAAGATGACTAATACACCGACTACTGCTTGTGCTGCTAGCATGCAAAAGCTAATAATCCATCCTTTTGTCATGACAGCATGTCCCTTGTAGCGACGCAGCACTTGGACCATGATGATGAAGGACCAGACAAGCGCAAGCATCGCAGCTCCACGGTGGAGCATCTGTACCATCTGAGCAGTGCTGAGACCAAATAAGCCCGGATCAGCGTTTGAACAAAGCGGAAAGTCTCCGCAAACAAGACTGGCATGCATGTGGCGAACGAGTGCACCAGTATATACAACAAGATAAATAAAGATTGTATGCAGGTAAAACTGGATACGCATCCCTTTTTTAATAACGAGCGCACGTGCATCGAACTTCTTGTCCACCTCGAAAACAATCAATGTTAGCAATAGGACAGAAGCGAAGGAAATGAGTGAAATACCGAAATGCAGTGCTAGGACTGCGTCAGATTGTTGCCAAACAACAGCTGCAGCACCGATTAATGCCTGCAAAACAAGGAAAAACACGGCCAGGACAGATAAGAATTTAACCTCTCGAATGTGACCGATTTTGCGCCAAGCAAATATAGCCAGTAAGAGAATGACAATTCCTATTGTGGAAGAAACAAATCGATGAGCTGATTCAATGACAAGCTCGGGAGTTACATTTGTGAGCGCTCCTTCACATAAAGGCCAGCTTTGACCGCAACCATCCGCAGATCCTGTCTTTGTTACCAAAGCACCCCCAAGAAGGATGAACAACATACCGACAGTACTGATTACAGATAAATATTTTAATAATTTCATGCAGGAAACACCTCTTATATACAAACTTATAGCGTTACAAAAAACATCAAGCTTATCGTAACATGAAATCAACAAGAAGAATCAGAGATTTCGTGTCAATTTTATGACCTGTAGTCACCTGGGGAAGTAATTACTAGCTGAAAGAATAGGTTAGTTCAGTAAATTGTCAAAAACAGTTTCTTATCTTAGAATATAACGTGTTACAATATGAAAAGTGTAATAGAATACAAGAATTATGTGTAACCAAGCAGAAAGGATGTGCTGGTGTGAATAAAGCCGAATCAACTTCTTCACAAGTATTGAATGGTGCAGAACACGCCGATTCAAACACTAGTCTATGGACAGACTTCAAAGCACTTATAAAAACTGGAATTATTAACTCCAATCTATTAACTGCATTTGGCGGTTTTTGGCTTGCGCTTTACATGACGAATGAGCAATTCGTTCATCATATTCCGACATTCATCTATATGATGCTCGGCAGCGGGTTGGTTATTGCTGGCGGATGTGTAATCAATAACTACTATGACCGAGACATTGACCATGTAATGAAACGGACGAAGAAACGCCCGACTGTAACCGGAACTATACCGCTTTCCGTTGTACTCACGATGGGAATTGGATTTACCGTTCTCGGTGTCGGCTTCTTGTTCTTGACAACATGGCAAGCAGCAGCGATTGGTATTTTTGGCTGGTTTGCTTATGTCATCCTTTATACGATGTGGTCAAAACGCCGCTATACCATTAATACTGCTATCGGCAGTTTTTCCGGCGCAGTGCCTCCGCTAATCGGTTATGCTGCCATTGATGGCGGTTTGAGCACGGAAGCATGGATTGTTTTTGCTATTATGTTCATTTGGCAAACGCCGCATTTCTTAGCTTTAGCTATGAAAAAGGCAGAAGACTATAAAGCAGCGAATATTCCAATGCTGCCTTCTGTATATGGATTTGGAATTACGAAGCGTCAAATTATTGTATATACAGTATGCTTGCTTCCCCTTCCGTTCTATTTAACAACCTTGGGAACTGTGTTTGTTGCCATTGCTACTGTATTGAACGTTGGCTGGCTCGCAATTGGAATTGCTGGCTTCTTCATGAAAGATGATTTAAAGTGGGCAAATTGGATGTTTATCTACAGCTTGAACTACTTAATGATCTTCTTTATCGCACTTGTTGTATTCACAACACCTGCAATCTTCTAATAAAAGACACTGTTGTAAAGTGTCTGAATTTAAAACCGAACTGGGAAGTGAATTCTTTCACAAGAATTCACTTAGGTTCGGTTTTTTTATTTATACTACAAATAGATAGTCAAATTACCATCCAGTTATATGGAATGAAGAGCAACTCCTGTTATGTCTCTTCTTGGAGCTATTTGTGTAAAATGGAGTAGAGACTTCGGCCAGCTGTTTTTTACTAGCGGACTTTATCACGTCCTGCCAAACTAGCGGCGTATTCTTTCAGCGCAGCAGTTAGAGCGCTCCGCTTATATGTTGGCTCTAAATATTTTGTGTTTATCGAGTGCATCGTTTTGGGAATAAAGACCATAAACGTGCACCGAAGAGAGGGTAAAGAAATGGATATGGAAACACCCCGTTTAAGTTTAAAGGCAATAACAACCGATATGGGAAAGCAGCTTGTCCGATTTCCAATTAGGTTCTTTTATGAACAGGAAATTTCGTATGTAACGGACTGGCCATCCAATGCTTTAAAAGCGGAGCTGCCGCTTTATCTGGAGGATCTTGCAACGGGACAGACAAACTTCGGTTTTGGACCGTGGATTGTACATACAAAATATAAGCAGGAGATGGTGGGTGACATTTTTATCCGCCAGACAGCTCCTCATGCTGAACTCTTTTTCCATATACGGAGAGAGATGGCTGGCAAAAGATATGAAGAGGAAGCGATTGTCGGCATCTGTGACTGGCTGTTGCAGCAAGGCGTGGAAACAATTCATGCGTTTTGTAAGCCACAAGAAGCAGAAAAGCAGCAAGTGCTGATACGCTGCGGCTTCCATAAACTCGGACAAGCGGATGGGCTGGTTCAATTTAGAACATATGGGCAGCTGCTTCCTGCAGATGGTTTGTGAAGGTTGTCGAAAAAGTCAGCTATTTCCACATGCTGTTTTGTATTATAATAGGTGCAGTGCAACGCATGAAAAGAAGGGGGCTGGAGCATGAAAGGTTTGCGAATCGTGCTATTGTTGCTCGTAGTGGGAGCGGGTATTTTATTCATTTGGAATAGAAATGATTATTTGGCTCCTGCCCAAGATGCCAAGACAAAAAATACGGAAAATACACAAAAGGCAGAAGCTGCCCAAAAACCGAATGGAGATATAGAGCGCTGGATCAATCAAGCCCCTGATACGCTGAAGAAAGATCAAGGTGAAGCTGATCATGTTGATAAATCTTCTTACGGGTATGAGTGGTATGTATATGATAAAGGAGACGCATATGCACAGTACGGAGTGAAAGATGACCGTATCGTTACAGCCTTTGCTGTGGGGGAAGCAACTTTAGCTGAAGTGAAACTTGGTGAAAGCCGTGAAGAAGTAGAACAGGATTATACGTTGGAGAACGAGGTGTCTTTCCGCTATGATGGTAACCGATACACGTTTAAACTAAAGGACAAGGATCAGCAGATTCAGCCTTTAGCACAGCTGGAAGACGGATTGTTCGCCCAGTTCTACTTTGACACATTCAAGGACGAACTAGCTGCTGTGCGTGTCATAACCGATGAGCAGCTGATTATGGAACGTCCGTACGATATTACGTATACAGGTCAGCTTCCTGAGCAGCCACAGCTCTCAACAGAAGAGTGGCAGCAAGTACAAGCAGGTATGGAGCAGCAAATTATCGAGATTACGAATGTGATGCGCGCTCAATTCGATGTTTCTCCGCTTGAATGGAATGATAATGTGGCGGCAGTCGCACTTGGTCATAGTGAAGATATGCAGAAGCAGCAATACTTCTCGCATGTCACACCAAGTGGTGAAGAGCTTGGGGATCGCCTGGCAGCTGGTCAAGTACCTTTCCAAAATGCAGGTGAAAATATCGCTGCCGGCTACACGGACGCGCCAGCCGCTATGGTTGGCTGGTTAAATAGTGAGGGGCACCGTAAAACAATGCTTGATTCAACCTATAAAGAGTTGGGGGTAGGCGTTTACCGCTATTACTATACACAGAACTTCTTGCTTCAATAACCGAGTTTCTTCATGAAACTCGGTTTTTTGTGTGTCATTCTGCTTAGGCTTTCATACATTGTTTAGAGAGAGTAATTTTTGGATAGGAGTTGAATCGTAATGTCAGAAACGAATCTGCATCCATCGATTCAGGCATTCAAGCAATTTGTCGAGCAGCACCCGAAGCTTATTGAAGAAGCGAGGCAGAAACAGACTGGATGGCAGCCTTATTATGAAAAGTGGGTGCTTTTAGGAGAAGAAGATCCGAGCTGGCAAGCGTATAAAGCAGCTGCACAGACGAATCAGATGGAGACAGACGAGGAATCAGCCGAAAAAGGAAACGAAATGGTTAGTAAGATGATGGGCATGGCAAGTCAATTCGATTTGCAGAAGCTATCAGGTCATATCCACCAGCTGAATGGCGCATTAGATAACGTGAAGCATTTAATCGGGCAATATCAAGGTGTGAAACAACAGCTTCCGGCAAAGAAAAAAGGGCCGACATTCTTTCACAAAGACTAGAAGGAGATGGGTATGATGCGGCAGGATATCTATCAAAGGCTCAAGCAGCGGGAAGAGCTGCTGCGTTTTGTCAGACTTCACCCTGTCTGGTATCGAACGCTATCACGTGATCCAAATGCGTTTGCAGATATGGAGAAGCAGGCAAAATATTTTTACGGAAAAACCGTACCACAGCGCATGGGACAGTTCGGGGAACAGCTGAGTATGGTGAACATGCTGATACAGATGGCAAGAGCAATGCGGGATTAGGTCTTTTCATTTCCCTATTATTTGGTATGATAATAGTGGAGGTGGTTATATGTTTGCAACTGTGGAATTTGTTGAGCTATTGGAGAGATCCGAGAATTTAGGCAGAATGATTCGAGATTCGGAAGTAATGGCTGCTTATAATTCTTCGCAAGAAGCGCTCTACCAGGATAGTGAAACAAAAGCGAAAATTGACGCATTCACTGCTGTAAAGGAACAATATGAAGAAGTGCAGCGATTCGGCAGATACCACCCGGATTACAGCTCTATCATGAAAGAAATTCGCAGCAAGAAGCGTGAGATGGACATGGATGCCAATGTTGCGGCATTTAAAATAGCAGAGCGGAATCTGCAAAAACTGCTCGATGAAATAAGCGGAACACTCGCTGCTACGGTGAGTGAAACTGTGAAAGCACCGCGGTCTGGTGCGGCTATGAAGGACTCTGGCTGTGGCTGCGGCAGCGGCGGAGCTTGCGGCTGTGCCTCTTAAAAACGACCGGCAAGCTTCGGCTTGCCGGTTTTTTATGTTGCTCCAGTGGGGCAGGCTTTGCTACACTAGTAAAAAAGCTGTAAAGCGAGGAACATCACTTATGTTGACAAAACGTCAGGGAATCGTCGTATGGTTCCAACATATGAAAAATATAAAGCAGCTGAAGCGGCACGGACATTTGGTCTTTGTTTCCAAAAAGCAAAAGTATGCCATGATTTATGTGAACATGGAGGAAGCAGAAGAAAAAGAAGCAGTATTACAAAGGCTGCCGTTCGTATCTAAAACAGCGTTATCGTACCGCCCATTTGTACGTACAGATTTTGAGAATGCAATACAGGATAAAGCAAAAGAATACGATTATAAGATCGGTATATAAAAAAAGCCTGCAGGGAATAGCCCTGCAGGCGCCTTTTGTTTCCGATGAAAACAAACAGGCAAAGGGAGAGGAGAAACCGGAGGAAGAGCTTATGGGGAAACGTAAGTCTTCTCCGTGTTCATGAAGCAGCTATAAGCGTGATAGCCGCTTCAGTAGTACAGTATGGACTGGCTTTAGCAGGATTATACATCGTTTTTGAAGGAGTGATAAAGCAATGCGCGTGATTGCTGGAGAGCATAAAGGACGGGCACTAAAAGCCGTGCCCAATCAATTGACAAGACCAACGACTGACAAAGTAAAAGAAAGCCTGTTTCAGGTGCTAGGCCCATTCTTTGAAGGAGGCGCGTGTCTTGATTTGTTTGCAGGAAGCGGCGGGCTTGGTATTGAGGCGCTTAGCAGAGGAATGGATACTTGTATTTTTGTTGATAAGCAAGGCAAGGCTGTTGAGACGATCCATCAGAATTTGACGACGTTGAAGCTGACAGACGCTGCCGAAGTGTATCGAAATGATGCACTGCGTGCGCTGAAAGCTGTTGCGAAACGAGAGAAGCGGTTTGATCTTATCTTTTTAGACCCGCCATATCAAAAAGTATCATACGAGAGCTTACTGGAGCAGATTAGCGAGACTGGTATACTTGGAACTGGCGGACAAATTGTTTGTGAACACGATGGACGTAAAGAACTGCCAGCATTTATCGCTGGTTTTCAAGCGGTGAAACGGGAAACTTATGGGAACACTACTGCTATTACAATTTACCAAGCTGCTCAGGAGGGTGACAGATGACAATCGCAATGTATCCAGGCTCTTTTGATCCTGTAACGAACGGCCACGTGGATATTATCAAACGAGCAGCCACTATCTTTGATGAAGTGATTGTTGCAGTAGCTGTGAACAACAAGAAACAGCCACTTTTCAACGCAGAAGAGCGAGTAGAACTTGTACAGGAGTCACTGAAACATTTCCCGAATGTGACCGTAGCAAAAGCAGAAGGTCTTACTGTAGACTTTGCAAAAAGATATGACGCGCGCGTACTGATTCGAGGGCTGCGGGCTGTTAGTGATTTTGAAAGTGAAATGCAGATAAGCGGTATTAACCGCCATTTAGAACCGGAATTAGAAACGCTGTTCATCACAGCTGATGCAGCATACAGCTTTTTGAGTTCCAGCATTGTGAAAGAGGCAGCAAGTTATGGAGCGGATATAAGTAAGCTTGTACCGCCCCCTGTACATAAGGCAATCAAACTGAAATTTTAAGAAATTAATGGGATAGACGTCGTCGCAGCAGAATAAGTGTACCTAGTGCAAGGATGCTTATTGTAAACAGCGGCCCGAAAGATGCTATCCGTTCCAGCAGCTCCATGGAATTTGGAGCTGTTTTTTCATGTAGAAAAGTATAGATACTCGTTTCTTTATGTCTTGCGTAAAGTGGTACATATAAGCAAGCTGCCAAACCTGCTGCAATAAAGCCGTGCAGTATACGCGCAAAGAAATAGGGTGCAAATCGAATATCTGTATCCGCAAGAATGCTCGCTACTTGGGCTTGCACGGAAAAGCCGTTGAATGCGAGGACAAAACTGACAATTACGATAGGGAAGAAGAAATCAGATCCGGCTGCTTGTGCAATCATTTGTCCGCCCATCGTGATTTCTAAGAAACCAGAGAGCATTGGAAGGACCAAATCAGCTGGGATGCCAAACAAACTGGTAATTATTTTTAGCCCGTTTGCCAGGAAATCGGTGACACCTAGTATAAATAAAAGCTTATTGAAGACAGAAAACATAATAATAAATCCACCAATCATCAGCAGTGTCTGGATAGATTGAATGACAGCATCGCCAAAGATCTTACCGAAAGGGCGCTTATCTGCCAAACGTGTTTCATGCAATTCCCGAAAAGCGCGTTTTACTAGTCCTTTCTCACGCACATAGACAGAGCGAGTTTCATTACGGCCGTAAAANAAGCAAGGGCGATTTTCATTCCGGCCGAAAAATCGAATGCAGATACCTACAAGTATATTCCCGCCGTAGTGTGCAATAGCAAGCAGGAGCCCAAGCTCGGCGTCACCGAAGAAACTAACAGCGATTACGCCAACAATGAATAGAGGGTTGCTGGCATTTGTGAAGGATACGAGTCGCTCTGCTTCTGTTTTTGTCAGTTGTTTTTCCTGCCGCAATCTGCTGGTGAGTTTAGCTCCCGATGGATAACCGCTAGCCATTCCCATTGCCAGTACAAAGCTGCCGACACCTGGTACATTGAACAAAGGCCGCATGATCGGCTCGCAGAATACACCGATGAAGCGAACCATCCCAAAAGCGATTAACAGCTCTGCTGTGATGAAGAAAGGCAGCAGAGATGGAAATACGACTTCCCACCACATATTCAGCCCGCGTATGCTTGCTTGCAGTGCTGGATCCGGATATGTAATCAGGCTGACTGCTAAAAGCAGCGCTGCCCCAGCGAACAAAATCGATTTCATTTTTTGCACAATGATCCCTCCGATTTGTGACTGCTGTACTTCTTGATATCGAAGTAGTACACTTGAATTCAGTCTGTTGGTACAGGCTACCTTAACTATACGCGTGCTTCAAAGAGAATTATGCTTCTTCTGCTGAATTAGTAGAGAAAGAGGGCACAAAAGGGGAACTGAAGATGAAACAGAAAACGCGCTATACCCTGTTTATCGTGCTATTGCTGCTCATTGTCTTCTGTTTTTCCGGGATTTACAGAATGCCGTATTATATATACAAACCCGGGGGAGCAGATGCACTTGATCCAATTGTTTCGGTGGCTGGCAGTGATAAAAGCGAAGGAGATATGCATCTTGTCACCGTACGGGGCGGACAGGCAACGCCATTTCAGTATGTGATGGCACACATTCTCCCGTATCATCAGATTGAGAAACTGGAGGATGTTATTCCAGAAGGCATTTCCGAGGAAGAATATACCCAGGCACAACTCATGCAAATGGAGAGCTCACAGGAAGCCTCTACAGTCGTTGCTTATCAAGCAGCAGATGCCGATTTGCAAGTGGATTATCAAGGGGTTTATGTCGTATCCGTGGTAAATGATTTGCCTGCTGATGGAATTCTAAAGCCAGGTGACCATATAACCGGTATAGATGATAAAACTGTGAATGAAGCAACAGATCTGACAACATACGTGACATCTAAACAATTAGGCGATACGATCACTTTGCAAATTAATCGCGGCGACAAGCAGCTGGAGAAGGAATTGAAGCTTGAAGCCTTGCCTGATACCCAGATTCCTGGTATTGGTATTACATTAGTAACCGACAGGGAAGTAAACGAAGATCCGGAAGTTACCTTCTCAAGCGGAGAAATTGGCGGTCCAAGTGCAGGACTGATGTTCAGCTTGGAAATCTATGATCAGCTGGAAAAAGAAGACTTGACGCAGGGATTACAAATTTGCGGTACTGGGGAAGTTGATTACGAAGGAAATGTTGGCCGTATTGGCGGCATCGATAAGAAGGTTGTGGCAGCAGATAAGGAAGGCTGTGCTGTTTTCTTTGCGCCAAATGAAAATGGTGCAGAAGATTCTAATTACCAGCTCGCAAAACAAACAGCAGAAGATATTAAAACAGACATGAAAGTCGTTCCAGTAGACACCTTTGAGGAAGCAAAAGAATACTTAGAAAAATTGCCTGAGAAATAAAATAATAGGTTAGAGCTATATAAAAAATCCAAACGATACTGCGAGCATCGTTTGGATTTTTTTCTACATCAAAATTAATATGCAGGACTAATAAAGTTTCGCTTTAATTGGCTGTGTTGTTATATGAATTTAGGAGGCGAAATCTCTTGTTTGCGAGCGGCAGCAGCTGCTGCCGGCGCTAAAGTGCTGTAGTAGGCATCCGATGCTTGAAGCTCTAAATCAGCTACTGGATGGCTGTTATCCTTTAACTGCGTGAAAAGCGGCACCTCAAGCTGCTTCTTTTTAGAAGACAGAAATGCGCGACCTGCTTTGCTCATCCCCAAAATTCGAATGTATGGCAGCTGTTTGTTATCCAGCCACTCGGTGACGAACTGCTTGTGTGAATTCGTCAAAAGGTACACACAAACGCGCTGAAGCCTTGTCCACGTGTAACGTTTTGTCTTGACGTGAGTGAGGAATTGCTCAAAGCTACCGGATTGCTGAATGTATCGCTTGAACCGATATTCTAAACCTTCGTCCATTCCTTGAATCTTTCGCAGCATTTCAGGTGTATGGGTTAGGATGAGATAACGCAGCAATGGAAAATAGTCTTCCCAACTATGAAGCTGTTCCAAATCTTGTAAGGCAGCGTATGTAGATTCGGGCACAGCTTGTTTTATGCTTTCTGCTTGATCTCTTAGCCGAGCAGACCGAATAGAGGTTGCGCTTGCAATCGGTCCAGTGATGGATTCGTCATGGTAGTCTGCTTTTATACGTGGAATGGTATCCACTTGTATGTTTGCGTGAAGCTGCTCAGCCGCTCGCAAGTACGCGAACCCGAGAATATTGTTTGGACTTTGCAAATCTAAAGTTGAATTTATTCCTATATTTTCATATGCAGACCGGCTTGCCTCTGGATACGATAAGCCTTGTTCGAGTGACTGTTTCAAGATCTCGTCAAATTCTTCCTTCTTCTGTGTACGTTTTAGCTGTGCTTGACGAAAAGCATCAATAGTGCCATCTTCAGAACCAAATACAAGGTGGTCAGCGCCTAACGTATCTAAGATAGCTACAGCACCCTTCGCAAATAAATCAGCATGCTGAACTGCATAAAGGAAAGGAAGCTCTACTACCAAATCGACGCCAGCTTGCAGAGCAGCCTCCGTACGGCTGAACTTATCCAAAATAGCTGGCTCACCCCGCTGCATAAAGTTACCGCTCATCACAGCAATCATACAGTCACTTTCGGTTAATTTACGGGCCTCCTGTATATGATAAATATGACCGTTATGTAATGGGTTATATTCAACGACAATACCGCATGATTTCATGTGGGACCTCCTTTTTGGGGTAGGGATAGTTTTTGGCGATAAATCCCTGCGAGTGGAAAAGCATCACTCCGGGCTTTCTCATTTACCGAGTGATGTCTAGTTCCGAAAACCAGAAACTGTGCTGTAAGCAATAAATCCCTGCGTGGGGAAAACGCCCACTCCGGGCTTTCTCACTTACCGCTTCGTTTCTAAACGGTTTTCTACGCTTTTCGGTTGTGTCTAGCTCCAGAAACCAGAAACTGCGGTATAGGTGATAAATCCCTGCGAGTGGAAAGGCATCACTCTCCGGGCTTTCTCACCTATTCCTCCGTTTCTAAACGGTTTCTTCCGCTTTTCTAGTGTGTTAATATGAATATAGGCTAATTATTGCCTTGCTGTAAAGAAAATATATTGACAAAGCTTCTGTTTTTTTTTACAATTACTTTTGTTGCCATGAGGTGAATTAACGTGAAAATTCCGGTTCAAAAGCTTAAAGCTAAAGGTCTTGAACCTTTCGAATTTACAGAGCAAGTGGATGTGTCTGACATCCAGGGCAAGAATGATATTCGTCGTATTGATCCGGTGAAGGTCAGCGGTCAGGCGACTTCTTATGGTAACGACATTACTGTTAAGTTTGCGATAGACGGCAAGATGATCTTGCCATGTGCGCGTACTTTGGCGGATGTGCCGTATGAATTCCATATTGATGCGACTGAACTGTTTACTTTGTCTCCTTATGCAAGCGCGGATGACGAGTCGGAAATTCATCCAGTTGATGGAGAACTGCTTGACTTGAAACCGTATATAGAGGAAAATATTCTCTTGGATGTTCCTTTCCGTGTTTTCTCCGATGATGAAGAGGTATTGGATAATGCCGTCAAACAAGGAGAAGGCTGGCAGGTTGCCAGTGAGGATGCACAGCAGGACAAGATCGATCCGAGGCTTGAGAAGTTGCAGGCTCTCTTGAAGAAGGACGACGAATAAGCATGTGAATGATTGAAGGAGGTGTAGGACAGTGGCAGTACCTAAAAGAAGAACTTCTAAAAAAGTTAAAAATCAACGCCGTACACACAAAAAATTGCATGTACCAGGAATGGTAGAATGCTCTAACTGTGGCGAACTTGCAAAACCACACCACGTTTGCAGATCTTGCGGACATTATGATGGCAAAGCAGTGGTTGAAGCGTAAGAACTGAAAAACACCTATCGTCAGAAATGATGATAGGTGTTTTTTTATATTCTATCTACTTTTTTCTAGTCTAGCATTTTTCCCTCTTGCATACATTGATAGCAGGATAGAAGAGGGGGGAAGCTTGTGAAAAGTACAAGGCAGGATGCATGGACTGACAAAGAAGATGTGCTATTAGCAAATACAGTGCTGGATTATATTCAGGAAGGTAAAACACAGCTGGATGCATTTCGGGATGTTGCGGTAAAGCTTAACCGAACAGGTGCAGCTTGCGGTTTTCGTTGGAATGCCTCACTTCGGCAATATTATCAAACGGATATTGAAATAGCGAAACAAAATAGGAAGCAGCAAAGTGCAGAACCAACTCCAGAGGCTGCTCCGAAGAAGGCAGGAAAGGATTCTGTCAGTTTGGAGGCTGCGATAGATCTTTTGGAAAAAGTGAAACAAAATTTCCATGTTCCTGATAAGCAGCCTGATGAAGAACTGCGCACGCTGCAAATAGAGAATGGGAAGCTTAAAGATCAGCTGAAACGGTATCAAGATGCATGTATCGAGATGGAAAAGCTGTGTCGTTGGGTGATTGAGGAAGCAGAGACAAAATAAAAAGCCCAAAGGGGCTTTTTTATTTTGTCGGCTGCCAAGTCATTACAGACAAGTTATCTTCTTTTTTGCCAGTCTCTTTGAAATAACACTGTTCCCAGAAGGACTCAGAATTAACTCGTGCTTTCGTACGTACGGGTTTCGTAAAGGATTGTACAAATTCAACTAGGGATGAGCCGAGTTTTTTTCCTTGGTATGCTGGCAGCACTTCAAGTTTGGTAATCTCCACGTATCCTTTTGGAGGATAAAATGTATTATCTTTCTGTTCGCTTACGAAAGTGAGTGCCATTCTTGCGGCAAGCTGTTCATCCATATAAATGCCGTAAAAAAGCGTGTCATCGTCACTCTCAATTAAGCTGAGCTGAAATTCATCGAACATCGAAAGCTCTGCATTTCCCTGAGCTGCAAAGCGTTCAAAATCCTCTGCTGTTTTATAGTTCACTGGCAATTTTTCCACTTTAGCTACTGTCATACAGATTCCCCTCTCCGTATTAAAAAAAATCGCTAGGTGCTTATGCATTCAGCATATATGAAAACGTTTGCAAATTCAAGCGTTATATTTCTTATATCCTTTTGGCAGCTACCTTGCTAAAATAAACAATTAGGTATGTGTCAAATGGGGGGGACGGAGATGAGAATCACTGTAATCGGTGCAGGTGCAATCGGACTGCTTGCAGCCGCAAAACTTAGCAGCATGCATCAGGTGCAGCTTTTGACAAGAACAAACGTACAAGCCGAATTAATTTCTGCGAAAGGCATTCGTCTGGATGGAGAAACAATACATATAAAAGCTATAACATTGGATGATTTGTATACTGTGCAATCAACTGATCTATATATTGTCTGTACGAAGCAATACGACGTAAAGTCTGTATGGGATAAACTAGTGTCCCATGCTGCAGCACCAGTCGTGTTTCTCCAAAATGGAATGGCTCACACGGATATGCTGCGGTCTGCGGCGTTTGACTATCCAATCATTGTCGGATCTGTGGAACAGGGTGCCCTGCGGGTAGATCAGCAGAGTGTGCTGCATACCGGAAAAGCAGTTATCCGACTGGCAAACCTAACGGGTAACAGCGCCGAAATGCTTGTCAAACATTTACATGACCCGAACTTCCCTTTTCTATTGGAGAAGAATTGGCATCGTATGCTTGGAAAGAAACTGATTGCCAATGCAGTGATTAACCCTTTGACGGCGATATATCGTGTGAAAAACGGGGAGCTGCTTGAACGTCCAGCGTTCTGTGCGATAGCGCAGAAACTATGTGAGGAAGCAGCGGAAGCACTGGATTTCGATTTCGCGGAACAATGGGTGTATGTACGTCAGATTATTATGGCCACCAAAGGCAATCGTTCTTCCATGTTAAAAGATATTGAAGCAGGCAGAAAGACCGAAGTGGAATCCATCTCAGGATATGTGCAAAAGCATGCTAAACGAGCCGTTCCTTATACGGATTTTGTCTACTATAGTATACTTGGACTTACAAGACAGCAAGAAAGGACTAGCTTATGACGCATTTTATCGCTTACCTTCTGGCAGCAGCCATTACAGTACCGCCGCTTGCAACTTGGATATATTTTCTTATTGTTCGAAGGTTCATTCGGAAAAGACGGAATGCCTTTCTGCATACAGTTCAAACGACAGCCGTGTTTTACATCGTTTCTGTTATGATAATGTTGCAAATCATTTTACAGCAAGCTGTCATCGGATATATGATAGGATTTCTTGCAGTATTGTTTATGCTCATCGTATTTATGAATTACAAATACCGAGGCGAGATTGTTTTCAAGCATATTTGGCGTATGTTCCTGCGCATTTGCTTCTTAATGTTTGCTCCGCTGTATGCACTGCTGCTCGTAGCAGGCATTATCGTTACATTCATTAGGCAATAATACATACAATATAACTGTTAATTTAAACAAAGGAGTACTTACTATGGTAATACAACCAATGAGACTGGAAAGTCCGAATAAATTGGTGGCCGATTATCGGGCAGAGCATCCTTCTGTTATAGATAAATTCGATTACGCACCATTTCGCCAGGATAGCTATAAAGCCCGGCAGCAAGAGTTGAAAGAACGCAGCTTTCCGCGAGGAGAACTGGCTGATTTGCTATATAAACGAAATAAAGAGTGGGGAGCAGACGACAAGGCGCTTCACAATACAGAAGCCTTGGCAGACCCTAGTACCGTTACAGTGGTTGGCGGTCAGCAAGCAGGTCTATTTACAGGTCCGTTATTGACGCTGCATAAGATCACTTCTATTATTGCACTTGCTGCACAGCAGAGTGAACAGCTTGGAACCAAAGTAATTCCAGTATTTTGGATTGCCGGAGAAGACCATGATGTAGAAGAGATTAACCACATTTATCTGCCGAAACAACATAAATTACATAAATTCAAATGGAAACAGCAGCTGACACAAAAAGTGGCAGCTTCCGATGTGGTGCTTGATAAAGAGCTGACGCATCGCTTTCTGCAGGAAGTGATTGCTGCTTTACCAGAAACAGCAGATACGAAGGATATCCATCAAATTGTTAGCGACTTACTGGATCAATCCGACACCTTTGTCGACTTCTTTGCGAGACTTATCCACCATCTTTATCAAGATTCAGGTCTGATTTTACTGGATTCCGGTGATAAACAGCTTCGACGGATAGAAGGGCCGTTTTTCCAGCAGCTGATCAAAAAACAGCAGGAAATAAGTGCAGGGGTGTATAAAACAGCACAGGAGCTGCAGCAGCAAGGCTATTCTAATACATTAGGACCGGAAATAGAGGATGCCAATCTCTTCTGTTATATTGATGGCGAAAGAACACTCTTGATACGTGATGAGGAAGGCAAATGGCGCGGGAAAGCAGATGAAGCGGTCTTTACCGAGGACGAGATAGTGCACATGGCAGAAGCTGCGCCGGAACGACTTAGTAATAATGTGGTAACACGCCCGCTTATGCAAGACTACCTTCTGCCAGTGCTAGCTTTTATCGCTGGTCCTGGAGAGATTTCTTATTGGTCGAATTTGCAAGCTGGATTCCATGCCGTCGGTTTTAAAATGCCGCCAATTATGCCGCGGCTTTCGTTTACGATGCTGGACAGCAAAACAGAAAAACTGCTGCATCGCTATCAGTTGAATACGGAAAAAGCAATCGCGGACGGAGTAAATGCAGAAAAGCTTCAGTATTTAGCCGCTCAAGCGCAGCCTCCACTGTCTGTATTGTCACAGCAAGTAAAACAAGCAATGGCAGAATTGCACGCGCCGCTTCGGCAAAGTGCTTCATCAATTGCCGATGATCTTGGTCGGCTTGCAGATAAGAACCTGCTTCATTTGGAAGAAGATATTGATTTCCTTGTAAGCAGAATGGAAGCTAGGATTAAAGAGCAGCACCATGTAGCGCTGTCACATTTTGAGCATTTGCAAGTTGCGCTGCATCCCGAAAATGGGCTGCAGGAGCGGACATTAAACGTATTTGCAATCTGGAATACATCCGGCGTGGGGATTTGGCGTGAATTATGGCAGAAAAACTATGATTTTACTACAGAACATTATATTGTTTCGGTATGATGACACAGGAAGCGTGTTTGGTCGACGACCAGGCACGTTTTTTTGTGCAGTTATCTCCGAAAAACCGCTAAGTACGGGAGAAAATGCTAGTAAAAAGTGTGAATATTGAGGTGGTGTAATGTGGGGGGATGTGGTACTATGAAAATGGAAAGTGGGGGCGGAGTCTATGTTCATGGGGGAATACCAGCATACGGTCGATACGAAAGGACGTATTATCGTGCCTGCAAAGTTCCGCGAGGACTTAGGTGAGCGGTTTGTACTTACACGCGGATTGGACCAATGTTTGTTTGGTTACCCTATGGAGGAATGGAGACTCTTAGAAGAAAAACTAAAAAAGCTGCCATTGACCAAAAAGGATGCCCGCGCATTCACACGCTTCTTCTTTTCAGGAGCAGTGGAATGCGAGCTTGATAAGCAGGGAAGGATCAATATTCCTGCACCGCTCCGGAAATATGCGAATCTAGAGAAGGACGTTGCCATTATCGGCGTGTCTGGACGGATCGAATTCTGGGCGGAGAGCGAATGGAATTCCTATTTCGATGAATCTGAAGAATCTTTTGCTGAAATTGCTGAGAATATGCTTGATTTCGATATTTGATGGCAGCCGAAAGGATGTATAGCTTGTTTGAACATTATAGTGTGCTGAACAGAGAGACAATTGAAGGACTCGCTGTGAAGCCAGAAGGTACATATGTCGATTGCACCCTAGGTGGAGGCGGTCACTCGGAAGTGATTTTGAAGCAGCTGTCTGATAAAGGAAAGCTGTATGCGTTTGATCAGGACAAGCAAGCCATAGAGGCCACATCGGCGAGGTTGGCGGAATACAGCGATCGAATCGAATATATCCAAGCTAATTTTCGTGATTTGAAAAGTGAGCTAGAAGCAAGAGGTGTGACAGAAGTGGACGGGGTTGTATTTGACCTTGGTGTTTCTTCACCCCAGCTTGACCAGGCAGAGAGAGGATTCAGCTATCAGCACGATGCGCCGCTGGACATGCGCATGAACCAACATCAAACGCTGTCTGCCTACGAGGTGGTCAATACGTGGTCTTACGAGCAGCTTGTACGGATTTTCTTCCGCTACGGCGAAGAGAAATTTTCCAAGCAAGTTGCAAGAAAAATAGAGAACAGACGAGAATTGAAACCAATTGAATCAACCTTTGAACTTGTAGAAGTGATCAAGGAAGCCATACCTGCACCTGCAAGACGAAAAGGCGGCCATCCGGCCAAACGGATTTTTCAAGCGATCCGAATCGCAGTAAATGATGAACTGCAATCATTTCGGGACGCGCTGCAGCAAACAGCAGAGATTGTAGCAATAGGAGGCAGGGTTTCTGTCATAACCTTCCATTCACTGGAAGACAGGATGTGCAAGCAAGCATTTAAAGCTTGGAGTACGCCACTTCCTGTGCCGCGTAACATCCCAATATTACCGGAAGACAGTAAGGCACCATTTGCTCTTGTTACGAGAAAGCCGATTGTTGCAAGTGAGTCGGAACTAGAAGATAACAGAAGATCTCGTTCCGCAAAACTTCGCGTAGCAGAAAAAATAAAACCGTGGAGTTCAAAATTCGAATTCTAGTACAGGGGAGGAATAAGCTTGAGTGCAGAAAGAGCTAGAAGCTGGCAGCAAGGCAGTCCGGCACAAAGACCGCAGCAGGAGCCGAAAAGGCAGGTAAAAGTAAAAGTCCAGAAAAAAACGTGGATAACGCCAGGAGAGAAGGTTCTTTATGCATTCTTTGGCTTAATCATCTTGGCTGCAGCATCTTATTTCGTAACTTTCGCAGCGTCTACCTACAACGTCAATAGTGACCTGGAAGCACTGGAGTCCAAAATTGATCGCCAGCAGGTTGCCAACCAAGACCTCACATATGAAGTAAAGGAATTGAGCAAACCGGAACGCATCATTGATATCGCGCGTGATGCGGGCTTGAAGGTGCAGAGTACGAAAGTAAAAGAGGCAAATAAAGTCTCTGAATAAGCGAGGTTGTTAGCACTATGAAAAAGAACAAGACGACACAAAAGATGGCGATTACGCTATTATCTATCTTTTCCGTGCTCTTTCTTGTCTTAGCTGGACGCTTTTTATTCATCCAGGCCTCTGGGGAAGTGGCAGGGAAAAATTTAATAAAGTATGCGGCAGATAAACGAACCGATGCGTATAAGTTAGAAGCAACTCGTGGGAAGATATTAGACCGCAATGGAATGGAGTTGGCGTACGATCAGCCAACTTATTCTATTTATGCCATCGTTACGGAAGAATACTCCACAGATAAAGATAATCCAATTCATGTGACCGATGTGGACAAAACAGCTGAAGAAATTGCTCCCATAATAGGAGCAGATGCTGCAGATTTAGAGAAACGCCTGCAGAAGGGCATCGATGACGATTTATGGCAAGTAGAATTCGGTGCTGCAGGAAGCGGCCTTTCACAAGATCAAAAGAAAAAGATTGAGGAACTTGACTTACCTGGCATTCAATTCACAGAAGAAGCGAAGCGCTTCTATCCGAATGGAACCTTTGCTTCCCAAATCATCGGATTGGCACAGCGAAAAGATGGAGTTATCACTGGGCTGACAGGTATTGAACAGCAGCTCAATGAACAGCTCGCTGGCAAAGACGGCAAGATATCTTATGAGCGCGATGGTTATGGGACGAAATTAATCAACCCGAATGAACAAGTGCAGGCCGCTCATGATGGAAAAAATGTCTACTTGACGATTGATCAGAAAATCCAAACATTACTGGAAGACACCCTCACGCAAGTTGACAAAAAGTACAATCCGAAAAAAGTCAGTGCCATCGTCATGAATCCAAAAACCGGAGAAATTGTCGCAATGAGCAACCGGCCCAGCTATGACCCGAACAATCCGGAAAATGTCGAAAACTGGTATAATGATAGCATCTCCAATCCAATGGAGCCTGGCTCTACAATGAAGATGTTTACGGTAGCATCTGCGATAGAGGAAGGGAAATGGAATCCGGAAGAAAAATATAAGTCTGGTACGTACAAAGTGGATAATACAGCTACAATTAAGGACTGGAATAACGGTGAAGGCTGGGGTTCAATCTCTTATTTAGAAGGTATGCAGCGGTCATCTAACGTCATGGTTGCGAATCTCGTGGATAAGAAGATCGGCGAAGATACCTTCTTGGATTATCTGAAAAAATTCAACTTTGATCAAAAGACAGGCATTGATTTGCCGGGAGAGATACCTGGTACGATTTTGTACAACTACCAGTCGGAGAAAATTAGTACTTCATTTGGACAAGGTACTACGGCAACTCCAATTCAGATGATCACAGCAGCTACGGCTATTGCTAATGATGGCAAGATGATAAAGCCGCATATTATCGACAAAATAGTCGATTCGGATACAGACAAAGTAGTAGAACAGAAGAAGACAGAAGTACAAGGCAACCCAATTTCCAAAAAAACTGCGGATGAGACGCTGAAGATACTCGAGTCAGTGGTTACCTCCGAGCATGGAACTGGAAAGCCGTATAAACTGGACGATTATAGTGTGGCAGGAAAAACTGGTACGGCACAGATTCCGTCACCTAATGGCGGTTATATGGGAGGGAAGGGGAATTATCTATTTTCTTTCCTAGGCATGGCTCCGGCAGATGATCCAGAATTAGTGATGTATGTGTCAGTTCTGCAGCCAGAATTGGAAGCGAGTGAAGCAGACTCTGCACCTACTTCGTTTATCTTTAAAAACGTAATGGAAAATGCGCTGCATTATATGGATATTAGCCCTGATCAGACGAGCGATCAGGAAGAAATTACGGAAAAACGAGTTCCTAATATCGACGGCATGTCCACTCGCGCAACCAAGAAAGCGCTCGAAAATGCTGGCATGGAAGTCGTCGTAATTGGTGACGGAGATGATGTTGCCAAGACGAGTGTAGACGGTGAAGAGAAAGTGATTGAAGGGCAGCGTGCGCTTATTGTAACCGATAAGCCGACGATGCCGGATATTACAGGCTGGTCGATGCGAGAAGTATTAGAGTTAAGCGAACTGCTGGAGCTTGATGTGGAAACGATCGATAGCGGTTATGCGAAGATACAAAGCATCAAAAAAGGCACAAAACTGAATAAAAACGACTACCTTGCTGTCGAATTTTCGACATAAGGATAACGAACAGTGGTCTATCCACTTGCGTACCGTCATAACATGGATACAAGCCTACCTTTGTGTATGAGGGAGAGATTTGTATGAGAAGAGTATCCAATGTTACGATGCGCAAGCGGTTAGTCACTGTTTTTATTTTGGCTTTTATCGTGTTCCTTGTTATTGGAATCCGGTTGGCATATGTCCAATTTGTTCTTGGCAAAGACTTAGTGGACAAAGCAGAGGATTCCTGGAGCCGAAATATTACGTTCGAACCGGAACGAGGAAGAATTTTAGATCGAAATGGGGATGTGCTGGCGGAGAATGTATCGGCACCAACTGTCATGGTCGTACCGCGTCAAATTAAAGATCCAGAGGAAGCAGCAACAAAGCTTTCGCAAATACTTGGGATGGAAAAGGACAAGGCTATGCAGCATGTGACCAAGAAAGCTTCAATTGAGAGAATTCATCCAGAAGGACGGAAGATAACTGAAGAGCAGGCAGAAGCAATCCAGGCGCTGAACATGGAAGGGGTTTATATTGCCAAAGATTCTAAGCGCCACTACCCAAACGGTGACTATTTATCTCATGTACTTGGCTTCAGTGGTATCGACAACCAAGGCTTGATGGGGCTGGAGGCATATTATGATGAAGAGCTGAGCGGACAAGCGGGCAGTCTGTCCTTCTTCTCTGATGCTAAAGGACACCGGTTGGAGGATATGGCAGATGTCTATCAGCCGCCAACCGACGGTGAAAATCTGCAGCTGACAATTGATTCGGATATCCAAACGATTGTGGAGCGAGAACTGAACAATGCGGAAGCAAAGTATAATCCAGACGGCGCCATCGCATTGGCGGTTGATCCGGACAATGGAGAAATTTTGGCAATGTCCTCCCGTCCGTCATTTGACCCAGAGAAATACAAAGAAACAGACCCGGACACATATAACCGAAACTTACCAATTTGGAGTTCGTATGAACCAGGGAGTACATTTAAAATTATTACACTCGCCGCAGCTTTGGAAGAGAAAGTTGTTGACCTGGAAGAAGACCATTTTCACGACAGTGGTTCGATAAAAGTGGATGGAGCTACGCTGCATTGCTGGAAGCGAGGCGGACATGGCGACCAGACGTATTTGGAAGTCGTGCAAAATTCCTGTAACCCGGGTTTTGTTTCATTAGGTCAAAAGCTCGGCACGGACCGCTTGTTTTCGTATATTAAGAATTTCGGATTTGGGGAAAAGACAGGAATTGATCTGCAAGGAGAAGGAAAAGGAATTTTATTCAACCCAGACAAAATCGGCGCAGTAGAAACGGCAACTACCGCTTTCGGTCAAGGAGTTTCCGTCACACCTATCCAGCAGGTGATGGGCGTATCAGCTGCAATCAATGGTGGTTATCTGTATCAGCCGCATATTGCCAAGTCGTGGAAAGATCCTGTAACAAATAAGACAGAAACGGCGACTGAGACGGTGATGAAGCGACGCGTTGTATCAGAGGACACGTCCGAACAGGTCCGCTTAGCTTTGGAAACAGTTGTGGCGAAGGGGACAGGGCGTGGTGCTTATCGCGAAGGCTTCCGCATTGGCGGCAAGACTGGGACAGCACAAAAAGTTGGCACCAACGGCAGATACATGGATAACAACTATATCCTATCTTTTATCGGATTTGCGCCAGCAAATGATCCGGAAATTGTTGTCTATCTCGCTATTGATAACCCGAAGAACACGATTCAATTTGGCGGAAAAGTAGCAGCACCGATAGTAGGAGATATCTTGGAAGACAGCTTGCGTTCTATGGGGGTGGAGCCACAGACAGACGGACTTGAGAAATCGTACAGCTGGCCAGAGGAACCGCCATTGGAAGCGCCAAACTTCATTGGGATGAAGAAACGGGAGCTAACAGAATACTACACAACGCTCCAATTAGAAGTAAGCGGTTCTGGTGACTTTATTATTGATCAAGAGCCGAAAGCAGGCACAAAGGTGGAGGCAGGATCAACAGTACGATTGTATTTGTCGGAAAACCCGCCGGAATAAATCGGATGAACCATTCCTGCAGACATAAATTCTGGTATAATGGTGTTTGGTATAAAATCAAGATTAGTATAATAAGGTCTTTTGATAAGCAGCCTTATAAAATCAAACATCTTTTCGTAAGGATAAATGAAGGACGTGGCAATTTTGAAACTGGCAGCACTATTATCCGCACTGCCATTCTATGAACCGCAGGCGGAACATGAACAAATCAACATTAACGGCTTGACGATTGATTCTCGGAATGTCGAATCTGGCAATCTATTTATTTGTATAAACGGAGCGCTTGTCGATGGACACCGATTTGCCAGTCAAGCAGAGAAACAAGGGGCAGCAGCAATTCTCGCGGAACGCCCGCTTGATGTGAATGTACCTGTTATCCTTGTAAAGGACACGCTTCGTGCTTCGGCTGCATTGGCAACTCACTTTTATGGACACCCATCAAAAGAAATGCGTATCATTGGGATTACGGGCACCAATGGAAAAACGAGCATGACCTACTTGTTGGAGAGTATTTTCCGAGCTAATGCGGAAGCGACTGGGGTTATTGGCACAATTCAGATGAAAATTAAAGAGGAAACTTATCCGGTTAAAAATACAACACCTGACGCACTATTCCTGCAGAAAGGCTTCCGGAAAATGGTTGACCAAGGTGTAGATACGGCAGTTATCGAGGTATCTTCCCATGCCTTGGATATGGGAAGGGTGCACGGAACAGATCTTGATGTTGCTGTATTTACGAATTTGTCTCAAGACCATTTGGATTACCATAATAGCTTTGAGGATTATTTCCATGCGAAAAGTTTGTTATTCTCCCAGCTAGGCAATACGTTTGACTCGAATAAGCCGAAATTTGCGGTTATCAATACAGATGATCGTTATGCGGACGCTTTGATTAAATCGACGGCACAGCCAGTTTGCAGCTATGGGATTGAAAAGCAAGCCGATATTATGGCTACTGACATTGAGCTTGCGGCCAATGGAACATCTTTCCGGTTGCACACGCCTAAAGGCGAGGCAACGATCCACAGCAAATTGATGGGCAAATTCAACGTATACAACATGCTTGCAGCGGTTGGTGCAGCTTTATGCAGCGGCGTGCCTTTTGAGACAATTTGCAGTGCCCTGTGTGAGACTACTGGGGTAGCAGGACGATTCGAACCGGTTGCGGCTGGTCAGCGTTTTGGGGTTATCGTCGATTACGCGCATACGCCTGATTCACTGGAAAATGTACTGACTACGATAAAATCATTCGTGAAGGGTAAGATAATTACAGTAGTAGGATGCGGCGGAGACCGTGATAAAACAAAACGTCCGTTAATGGCCGGAACTGCTGTACAATATTCCGACACAGCTATCTTTACAGCTGATAATCCGCGAACAGAGGATCCGCATGCGATTATGGAAGACATGATTGCAGGATTAGACGAGCAAGCATATGTTGTTGTGCCTGAACGGGCAGAAGCAATTAAGCGTGCAGTAGAGCTTGCAGAAGCGGACGATATTGTTCTTATTGCCGGAAAAGGTCATGAGACGTATCAAATTGTAGGAGATCAAGTACTGGACTTTGATGATCGCCTCGTTGCTGCGGAAGCAATAAAACATGCGGGATTAGGAGAATAAAAATGCTATTTTCAAGTGAGTTTCTATACAGTTTATTCCCTGATGCAACAAAGCAGCAGGAATTTGCAATCAGCCAAGTTAATACCGATAGCAGAAAAGATGCGCCAGGCAGTCTTTTCGTTCCGATTCGCGGGGAGCGTTTTGACGCCCATAACTTTATCGAACAGGCAATAGCACAAGGGGCATCAGCAGCACTGTGGGACCGTTCCGTACCGGTCCCGCAGGCAGCTTCTGCAATTGTGCTCTTTCTTGTTGATGATACACTGGAAGCTTTGCAGAAACTGGCACAGGCTCACCGGGAAGCAGTTGATCCAATTGTTGTAGGTATTACCGGTTCAAATGGTAAAACAACGACAAAAGACCTTGTAACGAGTGTACTGAATGAGAAATATGAAGTGCTCGCGACAAAGGGGAATTTCAACAATCATATTGGGTTGCCGCTCACGGTTTTGTCCATGCAGCCATCTTGTGAGGTGCTCGTATTGGAAATGGGCATGAGCAACTTTGGCGAGATTGAGTTATTGTCCCGCATTGCACAGCCAGACTATGCAATCATTACGAATATCGGAGAGTCCCATATCGAATTTCTCGGTTCCAGAGAAGGTATTGCCAAGGCGAAGAGTGAGATAACTGCCGGAATGGGAGAAACCTCAATCTTGATTATTGATGGAGACGAGTCATTACTAGATTTCCATCACGGGAAAGAAAATACCGTTACATGCGGTTTTGGAGAACAGAACACAGAGAAGTTGGTAATTGAACAGACAGGCGACAGCGCAACAGTTTTTTCTGTTAATGGTGAAAGTTACTCATTTTCTTTGCTAGGTGCGCATAATGTACGAAATGCAGGCTATGCAATTGTACTCGGCACACAACTTGGTGTGAGTAAGGATCAAATCCAACTGGCATTACAAGCTCCGGCAATGACGGGGATGCGGATGGAACAGCTGGAAGGAAAAAATGGAAGCAAGATTATCAATGATGCATATAACGCATCACCAACTTCCATGAAAGCTGCTATCCAGACAGTACAGGAACTTCCGTTTGAAACGAAAATTCTTGTACTTGGGGATATTTACGAAATTGGTGCTGAATCTAAACGCTACCATCGTGAAATTGCTGACGTAATTACAGCAAAATCGGCTTATGTTTTCACAATTGGCGAAGATGCAGAAGAAATTTCAGCAGCAATAACAGATCAATCTATTCAAAGTGCCCACTTTTCAGATAAGGCTTCTTTGGCAGAAGCACTTCTGCCACTGCTGCAGGAAGATACAATTGTGCTGCTCAAGGCCTCCCGCGGTATGAAGCTGGAATCCATACTTGACACAATTGGCATTATGAAAGAAAATTAATAGCTGGTATTTAGAAACGCCAAAACAGATGCTTTTCTTAGCATCTTGAAATGATTGGACGGGTGCTTTTTTAAAGGAGGAAACAACAATGAACGTGGCACTATTACTTGTGACAATTGCGGTAGCATTCATCGTCACCGTCCTTATTTCTCCAATAGTCATACCATTTCTACGCAGATTGAAATTCGGTCAGAGTATTCGTGAGGAAGGACCTAAATCCCATATGAAGAAGTCGGGTACACCGACAATGGGCGGCGTTATGATCATCATCAGCATTGTCGCCTCAACATGGATTATGCATGCAATCGGAGGTATCCAGATTAGCTTAGAAACATGGCTTCTTCTGTTTGTGCTAGTCGGATATGGCTTACTTGGATTCCTGGATGATTACATCAAAGTTGCGATGAAGCGTAACCTTGGGCTAACATCCAAACAAAAAATGCTTGGACAAATTATTATTGCAATCGTTTTTTATGCATTGCTTCGCTACAATGATTTCGGTACTTACATACAAATTCCCGGAACGTCGATTCAATGGGATCTTGGCTGGGGTTATTTCTTCTTAATCCTTGTTATGCTGGTTGGTGCATCCAATGCAGTCAACTTGACCGATGGACTGGATGGACTGCTTGCAGGTACCGCAGCAATCGCTTTCGGAGCATTCGCTGTAGTCGCGTATTATGACGTACAACAAACACAGGTAACTGTATTTGCTTTGGCTGTTGTCGGGGCTTTGCTCGGATTCCTTGTGTTTAATGCGCACCCTGCAAAAGTATTTATGGGAGACACAGGCTCACTCGGGCTTGGCGGTGCAATTGCTGCTGTTGCCATTCTGACAAAGATGGAGATTTTGTTAATCGTTATTGGCGGTGTGTTTGTCATCGAAACACTTTCTGTCATGATTCAGGTAATCTCATTTAAGACAACGGGGAAACGGGTCTTTAAGATGAGCCCGCTTCACCACCACTATGAATTGTCCGGATGGTCTGAATGGCGTGTTGTTACTACATTCTGGGCTGTAGGACTACTATTCGCTGTCATCGGCGTGTACATGAAGGTGGGATTATAATGTCTGATTTTGAGACGCACTTCCCATATAAGCGCGTTCTTGTGCTTGGTTTGGCGAAGAGCGGCTTTGCAGCTGCCAGCACCTTGCTAGCGCATGGACGCAGTGTACGCGTTAGTGATTTAAATGCTTCCAATCAGGATGAGTTAGTAACGATTCTGGAGCAAAAGGGAGCGGAAGTGAAGCTTGGACCGCAGGAAATCGAACTCCTCGATGGAATGGATGTCCTCATCAAGAATCCAGGTATCCGTTACGAAAATCTGATCGTGCAGACAGCAATTGAACGAAACATTCCGGTCTTGACGGAGGTAGAGCTTGCTGGTTTGCTTCATAAAGGAACACTAATCGGTATTACTGGTTCGAACGGCAAGACAACAACAACAACACTTGCATATGAAATGCTCAAGGAAAGTCAAGTGCGTACATATGTAGCAGGCAATATCGGTACTGCAGCATCAGAAGTGGCGAACAAAACAACCGAAGATGATCGACTTGTTTTGGAGCTGTCCTCTTTCCAGCTGCAAGGAATTGATCAATTCCGACCTCATATTGCCGTCATGCTGAACATTTTTGAAGCTCACTTAGATTACCATCATTCCTTAGAAAATTATGAACAAGCGAAGGCGAATATTTTCCGTAACCAAGATGCGGGAGATTATCTTGTTTATAATGCAGAGGATGAGCGTTTGCAGCATATTGTCAAAGATGCAAAGGCGACGCTTGTTCCTTTCTCTGGTTCCAGGAAGCTTGCTGATGGAGCATGGTATGATCAGACGCATGTCTATTTTAAAGACGAAGCCGTGGCTGCTATGGAAGATATTTTGCTTGTAGGGGGCCATCAGCTGGAGAATATTCTTGCAGCAGTAGCTGCTGCAAAGCTTGCTGGAGCTACGAATGAAGGTATTCAGCATGTATTGAAGACTTTTTCAGGCGTGGAACATCGATTGCAGTATATCAAGCATCTGAACGGGAGAGCTTTTTACAATGATTCCAAGGCTACCAATATATTAGCCACGTCTAAAGCTTTATCATCGTTTGAGCAGCCGACTATTCTGCTTGCCGGCGGATTGGATCGCGGTAATACGTTTGAAACACTTGTCCCATTCATGGATCATGTGAAAGCTTTAGTCGTATTTGGTGAAACAGCTGAAAAGCTGCGGGAAACTGCTTATTTGGCCGGTATTGAGCTTATTGAGTATGTAAAAGACGTAAAAGAAGCAGCGGAAGCCGCTTATCGTCTTTCTGAGAGCGGTGATGTGATCCTGCTGTCCCCAGCATGTGCAAGTTGGGATCAGTACAGAACATTTGAAGAAAGAGGAAACATGTTTGTAGAAGCGGTGCATACATTAGAGTAGGGGCTTGTCCTGCTCAGCCGCTTCGCTGCATGCGGACCCCCAATTCCAATCAAGGAAATGGGGTTTTTCTTTGCGTAAAAGTAATCTTCCAAAGACGGACTGGCTGTTGCTTTTCTCTATTGGCGGCTTACTGACAGTCGGTATCATTATGGTTTACAGTGCTTCAGCAATTTGGGCGGGCTATAAATTCGGTGACAGTTTTTTCTTTGCTAAGCGACAGTTATTGTTTGCCGGGGTGGGACTGGCTGCAATGCTGATCATCTCCAGGGTGCATTACGAGAATTGGCGCCGATATGCGAAAGTGCTTCTGCTCATTTGTTTCCTTTTGCTTATCGCCGTTCTCATACCAGGCATTGGGATGGTGCGAGGCGGAGCCCGAAGCTGGATCGGAATCGGAGCATTCAGTATCCAGCCTTCCGAATTTACGAAGCTTGGCTTAATCATCTACTTAGCCGTCTATCTATCAGCCAAACAGAAGTACATCACTTCCTTAAAGCAAGGATTTCTTCCATCACTGCTGCTCGTTTTTACTGCATTCGGAATGATTATGCTTCAGCCTGACCTTGGAACAGGCGTGGTCCTTGTACTCACCTGTATGGTGATGATTCTTGTCAGCGGGGCTAGGATTTCTCACTTTGTCGGACTCGGTTTACTCGGAGTTGGAGCTTTTGCAGCCTTGATCCTGTCAGCTCCTTATCGAATTAAGCGTATAACCGCTTTCCTGGATCCTTGGGAAGATCCGCTGGGAGAAGGGTTCCAAATCATTCAATCGCTGTACGCTATTGGACCTGGCGGGCTTATGGGACTAGGGTTAGGGAACAGTTTGCAAAAATTCTTTTATTTGCCTGAACCCCAGACGGATTTTATTTTTGCTATCTTGGCCGAAGAACTTGGTTTCATCGGTGGTGCTGGTGTGATGCTTTTGTTCCTGCTGTTTTTATGGCGGGGCATTCAGGTAGCGCTCCGTGCTCCTGATGGATTTAGCAGTCTGCTGGCTTTAGGGATTACAGGTATGATTGCAATTCAGGCGATGATAAACATCAGCGTCGTCACCGGATTGATTCCTGTTACCGGTATTACATTGCCATTTTTAAGTTACGGCGGATCCTCACTAACTCTGACCTTAAGTTCTGTCGGGATATTACTGAATGTCAGCCGGTATAGTAAGCTTTAGACTTTCCTTTCAAATTCGTTTCAAAGACTGCTGTATAATACTGGCAGTCTTAAGTCCTAACAAAAATGCTTACCTTAAGTTAAAAGAGCTTTTCCCTTAAGAAATGAGCAAAGTACTATTTTAAAAATATTTGCACAATTGCATTGACTTTCCTTTCCAGCCCACGTATCATGTAAATTAATTTCATATAGTTCTTATCAAGAGAAGCTGAGGGACTGGCCCGAAGAAGCTTCAGCAACCTCTGACACTGTCAGAAAGGTGCTAATTCCAGCAAGATTAATTTCTTGGAAGATAAGAGTGCGGGCGATTTTTTCAAAGCTCTCTTTTCTTCGGAAAAGAGAGCTTTTTTTCGTTTCGTCACTTTAACCGAAAAAAAGGAGGAGAAGAAACATGTCTGACATTATTATTTTATCTGGAAGTCCATCACGAAAGTCGAGATCGCTGCTAGCAGCAGCCTATGCAGGAGAGCTGGTGAAGCAGCAAGGCTTTACAGCTGACGTAATCAGCATTACAGATTTTAAACCGGAGGATTTGGTCTATGCGCGATTTGATAGCCCTGCTATCGTGGTGGCTGGCAAAACAATTGAGAATGCGAAGGCACTCATTATCGCATCGCCAGTTTACAAAGCTTCCTATACAGGGGTGCTGAAGGCGTTATTGGACGTGCTGCCTCAAGGCATATTCACCAACAAACCTGTACTTCCGATTATGACGGGCGGGAGTCCGGCGCATCTGCTAGCAATAGATTATGCGTTAAAACCACTTATCGCTAATTTAAAGGGTGAGTCTCTGCAAGGCGTTTATATATGTGATCAACACATATTAAAAGACAACCCAACAGAGCCGATTGCGGAGGAAGATACAGCTGCAAGATTAAAGGCACAGACAAATCACCTTATCGAAGCAATCCGCCGTAACGATACAGTTAGTTTGGTGAAATAAAGGAGGAGAAGTTATGCAGATACCGTTAGCGGAAAAGAAGTTGTTTGGTATGCCGATTCAAATTATCGGAGGGCTGCTTGCGATTTTATTGTTTATGACTGGTGATGGGATTGAGCAGGCTTTTCTATCAAAGTATGTTGTCGACATAGGTTTTTCTGCTAATCAATCTGCCATTATGTTCAGCGCCTATGGCATTGTACTTACAGTAGCTTCTTGGCTTGCCGGCGTACTCGGAGAAGTAATCGGTCCGAAAAAAACAATGCTGCTTGGTCTCATCACGTGGGTGCTCTTTGAAATAGGCTTTCTCTACTTCGGTCTGTATCTAGAAAGTTTTTCGATGATGGTGCTTATGTACGGATTGCGTGGTTTCGGATATCCACTGTTTGCGTTCGCCTTTATCGTGTGGATTGCTTACCGTACGGAAAAACATAAACTGGCAACGGCTATGGGATGGTTTTTCTTTATGTTTGCTGGTGGAATCGGGTTCCTCGGTTCGTACTATCCTAGTATTTTTCTTCCGTTTTTTGGTGAAATGGTAACGCTGTGGAGTTCCCTTATCTGGATTATTATCGGAGGCGTTCTTGGCGTGTTTCTTGTCGATGATAAAGACCGGCAAGGTATTAAAATTCAAGACCAGGTGAAGGGAAATAAATGGGCGGAAGCGTTGAAAGGAATAACGATTCTTTGGGAAAGTCCGCGCGTTGCAGCAGGTGGTTTGCTGCGTGCCATTAATACTGCTGGGTGGTACGGGTTTGTCGTTGTGATGCCGGGTTTCTTTACGAGTTTTTTGGATATCACCACGAGTCAGTGGTTGCAGCTCTGGGCTATCCAGTCTGTCAGTAATATGGTGATGGGGGTTTTGTTTGGCATGCTCGGTGACCGAATTGGCTGGCTGCGGGTTGTTCGTTGGTTTGGTTGCTTTGGTGCAGCAATTTGTTCCTTGCTTTATTACTATATACCAGTTGCGTTCGGGGCAAATATTCCGCTGCTTGCACTGAATGCCATTCTTTTTGGTGCAGCAATTGCAGCTTTTGTTCCACTGTCGGCTATCTTGCCTACATTGGCTCCGGCAAACCGAGGCGCAGCAATTTCGGTACTCAATTTAGGTGCAGGAGCTAGTCAGTTTGTAGGACCAGTACTTGTTGGTGTTCTTAACAATTATCTAGGGATTGTCGGTGTTGTGTGGGGATTTGCCATTATGTATGCGCTCAGTTTCTGTTTAACAGTATTTTTAAAACCAGCTGCGAAAGCGCAACTGCATGCGACGACCGATGGACTCGCTGTTCGATAATCAAAGGAGGAATAACAAATGACAAAGAAACGAATTTATCTCAATGCTTTTGACATGAATTGTGTAGGGCACCAATCTCCTGGTTTATGGACGCATCCGGAAGATCAAGCACATCGTTATAAGGATTTGGATTATTGGACAGAGCTAGCGCAGATTTTAGAAAAAGGACAGTTTGATACATTATTTTTAGCGGATGTACTTGGAACGTATGATGTTTACCAAAGCTCCCGGGAAGGAGCGGTACGCCAGGCAGCTCAAGTGCCTGTCAATGATCCGCTGCTAGTTGTACCGGCGATGGCGCAAGTTACCAAACATCTAGGCTTTGGAGTTACAGCTTCCGTTACGTATGAGCATCCATACAGCTTTGCGCGTCGTGTATCCACATTGGATCATCTAACAAATGGCCGGGTAGGCTGGAATATTGTCACTTCTTACTTAGAAAGCGCAGCTAGAAATTTAGGGTTAGATACACAAATCAAACATGATGAGCGCTATAACATTGCAGAGGAATACGTAGAGGTTTGCTATAAGCTTTGGGAAGGCAGCTGGGAAGACGATGCAGTTGTGCGCGATACAGAGCGAAAAGTGTACACTGATCCGGAGAAAGTCCATGACATTCATCATAACGGCAAGTATTATCAAGTCCCGGGAGCACATCTGTCCGAACCTTCTCCGCAACGGACGCCAGTGCTCTTCCAGGCAGGTTCCTCCCCAAAAGGCAGAGCGTTTGCTGCTAAGCACGCCGAATGTGTGTTTATCAGTACACCGACGGTTACCGTGACAAAGCGCTATGTAGAAAAGCTGCGGGAGGAGACGAAGCGTCAAGGCCGAAATCCGGAAGAAATTAAAGTAATGAGCTTGTTTACACCAATTGTGGCAGAAACAGAAGAAGCTGCCCAGCTAAAGTTAAACGAATATCGCAGTTATGCAAGCTATGAAGGCGGACTTGTTTTACTAGGAGGCTGGACTGGTATCGATTTCTCCGAATATGACCCAGAGGAAGAATTGCGTTTTGTAGAGAATGAAGCAATTCACTCAGCGGTAGAGACGTTTACCAAGATAGATCCTAACAAAAAATGGACGGTACGTGAAGTTGCTGAATTTGTCGGTATTGGCGGGATTGGTCCTGTTGTCGCCGGAACACCTGAACAAGTTGCAGACGCGATGGAGGATTGGGTGGAACAAACAGGTGTCGATGGGTTTAATATTGCCTATGCGGTTACACCAGGAACATTTAAAGATCTTGCTGATTATGTTGTCCCGATTTTACAGAAGCGTGGAAGAATTAGAGAGAAATACGAGGGAAAAACGCTCCGTGAAAATTTAAGTGGAAACAGCAAACTTCCGGATCGTCATCCTGCGCGACAAGCTGGGAAAGCAGTACAGCAGGCAAGAAAGCAGACGGTGTAACATGCTATATAAAGAAGATACAAAACGAGAGACAATTCGGACTTTGGTTGATGCTGTAATTGAACAGGTTATAGCCCCTTCCGCAGACCAGCTTGATCGGGAAAAGATTTTTCCGAAAGCAAACATGCTGGCACTTGCAGCAAAACGCTTGAACGGCATTCTGCTTCCTGAGCATCTTGGCGGACTTGCTGCGGGCTATACTGAATTCTCTGTTGTAGCAGAAAAAATTGCCGCGCATTGTCCATCCACTGGCCTTGTGTACACAATGCACATCGAAGCAGCTGATGCGATTTATCGGCACGGTACCGAGGCGCAGCACCAAAAGTGGCTGCTGCCAATACAAGAAGGGAAATTTGGTACAACATCAACAAGTGAACGGATATCTGGGGGCAGATACTGGATTAACGCCAGTCGAGCAAAACGCACGTCAGGAGGTTATCAGCTGGATTTAGAAAAATCCTTTACGACAAGCAGTGGCTTTGCAGATTTTTATGTCGTACAAACTGGGTCGCCAGAAGCGGAAGCAACAGATGACTTGAGTTATTTTATTATGGAAGGTTCAGATCCTGGTATAACCTGGGGTAGTTGGGATGCGCTTGGGGTAAGAGGAAATCATAGCGCATCACTGAAGCTGGCTGGCGTACGAGTACCAGAGGAAGATTTGCTTGGAGGTGAAGGAGGCGGCAGAACAATTATTGAGCATAGTGTCGCTTACTTGCTTGGACTTGGTTCTGTCTGGACAGGATTGGCCGGAGGGATTGTAGAAGAGGTTACAGCATATGCGAAGCGAAATCACCACCAAGATGTGAATAAAAGCCTAAGTGACTATCAAGTTATTCGTGGATTGCTTGCCAAGGCAGCCATTCAATACAAAGGATTGGCTGCGTGGCTGCAACAACTTCGTAACGACATTGATCTGCAATTTCAGAACAAAGAAATGCTCGCCCTCTCTACACAGCAAGATTTGCTGGCATTTAAGATTCATGCTTCTGAAACAGTGAATGAGATTGCGCAAATTGCCATGGACATTACCGGCGGCTACGGCTATAAGATTGGGAAGTTGGAACGATTTTACCGAGATAGCAGAGCCGGTATGGTAATGGGACCATCTAACAACTTGGCGCGTGATTTTCTTGCAAAACAACTTGTTGGGATATCAAATAATTTATGGGAAGAAACCTCTACTTAAATAGAGGTTTCTTTCTTGGTGAAAAGGGGTAATAGGGTAGTTGGCTGTATTTTGCAGCAATTTATCCTGCTGTCGTATCGTTTGAACGGTATCATGATAGGCTTGTATCTCTTACTAAGTTTGTCTTTACTAAGCGTCCTAAACCACTTGGCTAAAATTACTAAATGAAAAAACAGCCCGTGACCGCCAGAACCGAAGGCATACAATCGAATGTCATGGTAGAATGAGAAAGAAAATCCTGCAAGGAAGTTATCATTTCTTCGTCTTGGAGGAAGGAAATTAGCGGCTTCTTATGTAATTAGGTAAAGAACCCCTTTTACTAGCGGATATTTGACAATTTAATGGTTTGGAGACTACTTCCGCTATATGAATGTGTTATAATTTTATAATTACAATACAAGCAGTTTTGAACTGTACAGCATAGGAAGAAGAGGAAATGAGCGAAAAGAAAAAAATTGTTTCCATCGAAGATCGTATCCCAAAATTAAAGCAAGCTAGAAAAAAGAAAGCAAATAGAAGACTTGTATTCTATTTATCTATTTTCTTTGTACTGATTTCCATCATCGTGTACTTACAATCTCCATTAAGCGATATTCATCGTCTGCAGGTGGAAGGCAACGAGTTTCTGTCTGATGATGTCATTATCCAAAGCAGTGGTCTTACTGTTTCGGACAATATTTGGCGAATTGATAAGGACAAAGCAATCAACCAAATACAGAAAAATGAAGAAGTCGAGAAAGTTTCAATCAGCCGAGAGTTTCCCGCAACCGTTACAATCCAAGTAACGGAACTTGGCAGAGTTGGTTATCTGCAGCAGGATGGAAGATATCGTGCGCTGCTTGCCAATGGAAGCATTTCAGAGAAGGAATGGTCTCAGCCAAAGTCAGATGCTCCGATACTTTATGGTTTTTCTGATGATGAGTACTTGGAGGAAATGGCCGAAGAGCTCGATCAGCTTCCAGCGTCTATCACCCAGCTCATTTCAGAGATTCACTACAAGCCATCGGAAGATAGCAAATACGTCATTCAGCTGTTTATGAATGACGGAATGGAAGTGCAAGGCACGATTCGGACTTTTGCCAACAATATGGAGGCATACCCGAGTATCGCTGCGCAACTGAATCCCGATGTGGATGGTGTACTGCACATGGGAGCAGGTGTTTATTTTGAACCTGCTAAAAAGAAAAAAGAAAAAGACGAGTAAGTACAGAAATGCCGAGAATTTTTGTCGGTTTATGTAGAATAAACGAGCTATATAAGGTATAGTCGAGTCAATTACTAGAGTAATAGGCAAAATTCTTACAGAATGTCGCTTTTTCAGCAAATTTCCTCGTGAAATTTGTTATAATTATGCGTGTCTGCACACAAATACAAAAATTGAGTAAAATTAAAAATGATTTCTTGGCCACATGTCTCTAGGATTAGGAGGTGCCTTACATGAACAACAGTGAAATTTTAGTCAGCTTAGATGTAGGAACATCAAAAATTAAAGTGATTATTGGGGAAGTATTTCAAGATTCCCTTAACATAATCGGTGTCGGTACTGCAAAATCAAACGGTCTGAAAAAAGGCGCCATCGTCGACATTGATCAGACTGTCCAATCGATTCGCAATGCTGTAGAACAAGCCGAGCGAATGGTCGGTATGCAGATTGAACGGGTAGTAGTAGGAGTCAATGGCAATCAGATTCAACTGCAGTCCTGTCATGGAGTAGTTGCTGTGTCCAGTGAAACAAGAGAAATTGACGATGAGGATATTTCTCGAGTAATTGAAGCAGCACAGGTTGTATCCATTCCTCCTGAACGCGAAATCGTTGATGTAATTCCTAAGCAATTCATCGTGGACGGTTTGGACGGAATCAATGACCCGCGCGGCATGCTCGGTGTACGGCTTGAAATGGAAGGGACCATTATTACTTGTTCTCGTACAGTCTTACATAATCTATTAAAATGCGTCGAGAAGGCCAACCTAGAAGTGATGGATATATGTCTGCAGCCTTTAGCTGCAGGGGCTGTTGCCCTTTCGGAAGATGAAAAGAATCTAGGTGTCGGTTTGATTGACATTGGCGGAGGCAATACGACTGTTTCTGTTTTTGGGAATGGTCAGCTAATGTCAACAAGTGTTGTCCCGCTTGGCGGAGAGAATATCAGCAAAGATATATCTATTGGTCTTAAAACATCCTCTGAAGAAGCGGAGGAAATTAAGCTGGGATATGGACATGCTTTTTATGACGACGCCAGAGAAGAAGAGACATTTGAAGCTTCCATGATTGGCAGCAATAAGAAACAAACACTTTCCCAGATTGATGTAGCGGACATTGCTGAAGCCCGCGTGGAAGAAATTTACGCTTATGCTGATAGTGAAATCAAGCGTATGGGCTTTCCTGAACTGCCTGGCGGCTATGTGCTGACAGGTGGAACGGCGATGATGCCAGGGATGCTGGAGCTTGCACAAGATTGTTTCCAGGCAAACGTCAGATTGGCAATTCCTGATTATCTAGGCGTGCGTGAACCCCAATTTACCAGCGCTGTCGGAATCTTGCAATTTGCTTATCGTAATGCGAGAATACAAGGGAAGGAAATCTTCTCAGCAGTATCTGAGGGAGATTTTGACGAGCCGGAGAAAAGACCGGCAAAACCTGCAAAAACACAAAAGAAAAAAGGCGAAGAGAAAAAGAAAGAATCAGGGTTTGCTAACCTGTTCAAGTACTTTTTCGATTAAGACAGACATGATTCTTCCATTAAAACAGGAAGAACGATTGTAAATAGGAGGACGTTAAGATGTTAGAATTTGACACAAATATGGAAACATTAGCAACGATAAAAGTCATCGGCGTCGGCGGTGGCGGAAGCAATGCCGTTAACCGAATGATTGAACATGGCGTCCAAGGCGTAGAATTCATCGCTGTAAACACAGATTCTCAAGCATTGAATCTATCCAAAGCGGATGTGAAAATGCAAATCGGTGCAAAACTGACGCGCGGTCTTGGTGCTGGTGCAAATCCTGAGGTTGGCCGAAAAGCAGCAGAAGAAAGCAAAGAACAGATTCAAGAGGCACTTCAAGGTGCTGATATGGTCTTCGTAACAGCTGGTATGGGAGGCGGAACTGGTACAGGTGCCGCACCTGTCATTGCACAAGTAGCGAAAGAACTTGGTGCCCTAACTGTCGGTATCGTAACTCGTCCGTTCTCCTTTGAGGGCCGGAAACGCCAAACACAAGCACTTGCTGGAACGGAAGCGTTAAAAGGCAGTGTTGATACACTGATTGTTATTCCGAATGACCGTTTGCTGGAAATCGTTGATAAAAATACACCGATGCTGGAAGCATTCCGTGAAGCGGATAATGTGCTGCGTCAAGGTGTACAAGGTATTTCTGAATTGATTGCTGTACCTGGATTAATCAACGTTGACTTTGCTGACGTGAAGACAATCATGGCTGACAAAGGTTCAGCTCTTATGGGTATCGGTATCGCAACTGGAGAGAGCCGTGCAACGGAAGCTGCCAAAAAGGCGATCAGTTCTCCATTGCTGGAAACATCCATCGATGGTGCACATGGTGTCTTGATGAACATTTCCGGTGGCGCGAACTTGAGCTTGTATGAAGTGCAGGAAGCTGCTGACATCGTGACAAGTGCAGCTGACCAGGAAGTAAACGTTATTTTCGGTTCCGTAATTAATGAAGATTTAAAAGATGAAATCGTTGTAACAGTTATTGCTACAGGATTTGATGAGACGCAGATCCAGCAAGCAATGAACCAGCCGCGTCCGAAAGCACGCCCTGTACAAAAGGAAACGCAAAGTACAGAGCAGCAGCCTTCGAACACAGAAAGAAGAAGAGAGCGTGAAGAGCTTCGTCGTGAGACACCTTCTTCTTCACCGCAGCCGCGCAAGCAGGAAGAGGAAACACTTGATATTCCTACATTCCTTCGCAACCGCAACCGCAGAAGATAAGGAATCAGGGAAAGGATAGCATCCATGGATGCTATCCTTTTTTTTTATGCGAAAAAACGTTAGACAAAAAGCCCGGAAAAGACATAAAAATAGTGGATCGTAACAGGCATAAACTGACAGCTTTTGAATGCTTGCTCCGTTATACTAACTTCATCTATTAAGGATGAAAGGACGGGCTGGTGTGACAATCTATCTTGATGCTGTCTGGACGCTCAATCTATTTTTGGACTGGCTGCTGCTCTTAAGTACACAAGCAATTGCGAGATTGCAAGTAAGTAAGCTGCGTGTCTTCCTAGGTGCACTCCTTGCTTCTCTCATCGTCCCTGTGACTGTCTACTTTCCGGAAAGTGTCGCAGTACACCCTATAGGCAAACTGATGTTTTCTATGGTTATTATCTGGTGTGCTTTCGGATATCGCTCCATCGCACGTTTTATCAAACTACTGTTACTTTTTTATTTCGTAACATTTGCAGTGGGCGGCAGTTTGTTCGCCGTTCATTATATGCTGCAGACACAGTTAGCATTCACGCCTTCTTCCTTCTTGACTGTAAGCACTGGTTATGGAGATCACATCAGCTGGATATTTGTTATCGTCACATTTCCAGTCGCGTTATTTTTTACGAAAAACAGAATGGACAAGCAGCGGTTTGAACAATTTCGTTACGACCAGCTTCATGACGTTCAGGTTAGCATTAATGGCATCACACATAAGACATCAGGCTTTATCGATAGCGGAAATCATTTATCAGATCCGATGACAAAGCGCCCTGTTGTGATTTGTGATCAGCATTTTCTCCAAAATTGGTTCGGAGAGAAAGAGTGGGAGTTATTGTCACAAGCAAACCAGGAACTAGATTTGGATGTGCTGCCGGCTAACTGGCCTTATAATTTTTCGGTTGTTCCTTATCAAGGTGTAAATGGGGAAGGAGCTTTGATGCTTGTTCTGAAGCCGGATTCTATCTTAATAGAACTAGATAAAGGATCAGTAGCAACAGATCGGGTATGGATTGGTATCCAATTCGGCAGTCTCACTGCAGATCGGCGATATCACTGTCTGTTGCATCCGTCACTCGTACATGATGCCAGCACGCAAGCAGGATAAAAGAAGGGAGATAAACATGAAAACAAAAGTATGGAAGCTCAAAATCTGGTGGTATAAACTTCTGGTCAAGCTAGGAATCAAGAGAAAGGAAATTTATTATATTGGCGGCAGTGAGGCATTGCCGCCCCCGTTATCGAAGGAAGAGGAATTCAAACTGCTGCAGCTCTTGCCTACAGGTGATAAATCAGCAAGAGCTATGCTTATAGAACGAAATCTCCGTCTTGTTGTTTACATCGCGAGAAAATTTGAAAACACAGGCATCAATATTGAGGATTTAATAAGTATTGGGACAATCGGTTTAATTAAAGCTGTTAATACATTTAACCCAGAAAAGAAAATCAAGCTCGCAACGTATGCATCCCGCTGTATTGAAAATGAAATCCTAATGTACCTGCGTCGCAACAGCAAGCTGAAATCGGAGATAAGCTTTGATGAACCGCTCAATATTGATTGGGATGGAAATGAATTACTTTTATCGGATGTGCTAGGTACAGATGACGATATTATCACGAAAGATATAGAAAAAAATGTAGATAAAAATCTACTCAAAAAAGCTTTAGAACAGCTTAATGATAGAGAAAAACAAATTATGGAGCTTCGTTTTGGGCTTATTGGGCAGGAAGAGATGACACAAAAGGATGTGGCAGATATGCTTGGCATCTCCCAATCCTATATTTCCCGTTTAGAGAAGAAGATTATTAGAAGATTGCAAAAAGAATTTAATAAAATGCTTTAATCCCAACTGGTGCCTGTGTTTGTCCTTCGTAGACAATATCAGGCACTTTTTGTCTCTGCATAAAAAATTTCCCGCGAGGAGATACTGTGCTTGATCGTATCTTCAATCGGGAGGAAAGAGAACATGTCGAGACAAAAAGTTGAAATATGTGGTGTAGACACTTCGAAGCTGCCAGTACTAAAAAATGATGCAATGAAAAAACTATTCATTCGCATGCAGCAAGAGAACGACATATCAGCCCGGGAAGAACTCGTAAATGGAAATCTTCGCCTCGTGCTCAGTGTGATTCAGCGTTTTAATAATCGCGGGGAATATGTCGACGATCTTTTTCAAGTAGGCTGTATTGGACTAATGAAATCCATTGATAACTTTGATTTGAAGCATAATGTGCGTTTTTCTACATACGCAGTGCCGATGATCATCGGCGAAATCCGCCGATACCTAAGGGATAATAATCCGATTCGTGTATCCAGGTCATTACGCGATACGGCATATAAAGCCTTACAAGTGCGCGAACAGCTGATAGCCAAGACTTCTAAGGATCCAACAACAGCAGAAATTGCAGCTGAGCTCGGTATAGAGCCTTCTGACATCACGTTTGCCATGGATGCTATTCAAGATCCGGTCTCCCTATTTGAGCCAATTTATAATGATGGCGGAGATCCGATATTCGTTTTGGATCAGTTGCGAAATGAATCTGAAAACGATGGAACATGGCTTGATAACCTGTCGATCAAAGAAGGCATGCATCGTTTGAACGAACGTGAGAAAATGATACTGAACAAACGCTTTTTCCAAGGCAAAACGCAAATGGAAGTAGCAGATGAAATCGGCATCTCCCAAGCGCAAGTGTCCAGACTCGAGAAAGCAGCAATCGAAGAAATGAATAAGCAGATGTTTGAATGAGAGGCACCTTTTATAGGTGTCTTTTTTTATATAGAAATGTACTTTAATCCCCGCTCCAGAAACTACTTCACTTATAATAATTGCCATATCATCAGCTTGGCCGCATAGAATAGTATAAAACAACAAAGGGGTCTGGCTTAGATGACATTAACCGAATTGCAAATGAAGGACATTATTTTGATGGAAAACGGGAAAAGGGTAGGAAATGTTTCGGATTTAGAGATTAATGAGCAGAATGGTCATATAGCAGCAATTGTTGTAACACTTCGAGGAAAAACGATGGGGTTGTTTGGCAAGGAAGAAGAGCTAGTCGTTCCATGGCATCAGATTATTACAATCGGAACAGATGTTATCTTGATTAAAAGCCCGGAAGCTGTATCTGCTGCAGAAGAAGAGGGGAAGTAATCCTATACAGTATAAAGCTGAAATATGGTACTATTAAAGGAATTAGAGGAGTGAGAGTACCATATGAGAGAAGCAGCTTCCAATAAACAAAGATTGTATATGGAGCTTGGCGGCTGGTCAGCTCCTAATAGGATAGTAAGCGGTATTACAACGAAGAACAATGGTGTAAGCAAATCACCATTTACTAGTTTTAATATGGGGCTGCATGTCGGCGATCAGGAAGCTGATGTGATTCAGAACCGTCAGCTCCTTGCAGCCGAAATACAGTTCCCGCTAGCGAATTGGGTACTGGGCGAGCAAGTACACGGCACAGAGATTGCAGTTATTCCAAAAGAGGATGCCGGTCGGGGAAGCAAATCGTTATCAGATAGTATACCGTCAGTTGATGGTCTGATAACGAATGAACCGGGATTGCTTCTGGCAGCTTTTTTTGCAGACTGTGTTCCGCTGTATTTTTTTGATACAAATACTGGCTGGATTGGCATGGCACATGCTGGCTGGCGCGGCACGGTCGGTGACATGGCCGGAAAGATGATTGCAGCATTATGCAGTCAAGGCACCGATTCTGCTAACATAGAAGCAATGATTGGCCCTTGTATTTCGAAACAAAAGTACGAAGTGGATGATCGCATCTTCCGGCATATTCCGGAGCGGTTTCGTGAGGAAGTACTCACAGCGAATGGCGAATCGGACAAGTATTATTTGGATTTGCAAGCGCTAAATCGACTGTACTTGCTGGACGCTGGTGTGAAGGATGAACATATAAAGACAGCGCCATTTTGTACATATGAAATGCCGGAATTCTATTCGCATCGGCAAGATCAAGGTAAAACAGGCAGGATGATTGGTTTTATCGGAATGAAAGAGGAGCAATTATGAACCCAGTACAGGAAAATCTCGTACAAATTCAAGAAAAAATAAAAGCAGCAGCAGCTAAAACAGGCAGGAATTATGAGGATATTACACTCCTAGCCGTTACGAAATATGTTACAATTGAACGAACAGAGGAAGCAGTCAATGCCGGTATTGTCGATTTAGGTGAAAATCGGATTGAGGGCTTCTTAGAGAAGCAGGCGGCCATTGGAGATAGAGCTGTTTGGCATTTCATTGGCAGTTTGCAATCTAGGAAAGTGAAAGATGTCATTAATCAGGCAGACTATTTGCATGCGCTTGACAGACTATCACTTGCTAAAGAAATTCAAAAACGTGCAGAAAAATCAATTAAATGCTTTGTACAGGTTAATGTGAGCGGTGAGGAAACAAAAGCAGGTGTTTCACCTGATGAGACGCTTTCTTTCATCCAGCAGCTGGAAGCATTTCCTGCCATACAAGTCGCAGGACTAATGACAATGGCACCTCATACAGAGGATGAAGATGTGCTTCGCCAGGTATTCAGCGGGTTAAGGGAGCTTCGTGATCAAGTAGCAGCAGCAGGTATGGCGCATGCACCTTGCACATTGTTGTCGATGGGAATGAGCAATGATTACCAAATAGCAATTGAAGAAGGAGCCACTCATATCCGAGTCGGCTCGGCCCTTGTAGGTCCATACGAATAAGCGAGGTGAAAATATGAGTTTCAAAAATAAGATGAGGAACTTCTTTACAGTGGATGATGAAGAGTATGAGTACGTGGAGGAACAGCCGAACGAAGCGGATGAAGTAGAACCGTACCCTAACGGCAGGGAGCGCAATCAAAATCACAACCAAAACGTTGTCAGTTTGAAGAGTGTCCAGTCGTCTTCAAAAGTAGTCCTTTGCGAACCGAGGACATATAACGAAGCGCAGGAAATTGCTGATCATGTAGTGAACAGAAAAGCGGTTGTACTCAATCTGCAGCGAGTTGACCATCAGCAAGCGAAACGGATTGTGGATTTTCTCAGCGGTACGGTTTATGCGCTGAACGGGGATATCCAAAAGCTAGGCAGCCAGACCTTCCTGTGTGCTCCTGACAATATCGAACTTACTGGTAATATAACCGATATGATAGAGGAACAGGATGAGTATAATAAGAGGTGGTAGAAGCAGATGCTTTTAAACATAATTAGTACAGCCTTCACGGTCTATTCCTTTGCGTTAATCATTTATATTCTGATGTCTTGGTTCCCTGGAGCAAGACAATCAGCATTTGGTGAAATGCTCGGCAGGATTTGTGAACCATATTTAGACGTATTTCGTCGGTTTATTCCGCCACTTGGAATGATCGATCTATCGCCGCTTATCGCGTTGATTGTTCTTAATTTGGCGCGAAGTGGAGTAACGACAGTTTATTTCATGATCTTCTAATAAGGAGTATACAGCAGCGTGAGTATTTACCAGCATTACCGGGAAGAAGAACGTCCTTTCATTGACCAGATTCTGTCCTGGATGGAACAAGTAGAGCGAACTTATCAGCCGCGTGTTACTGATTTTCTTGATCCAAGAGAACAGCTTATTTTCCGGCAGCTGCTCGGCGGGCAGTCTGAGCTGCAGTGGGCCTTTTCTGGCGGTGCTGATGCGGCAGAACGAAAACGCGGCATCATCGCACCGCTTTATGATGCTGTTGCAAACAGTGACTTTGATATTGTGATGCTGGAAGCGACTTACCCAGTTAAGTTTGTTTCCTTGGAGCATCGTGATGTGATGGGGGCATTTATGTCTCTTGGGATAGACCGCAGAAAATTGGGTGATATTAGCGTGCAAGATGGTGTTATGCAGCTATTTACAACAGCTGACATTGCAGTGTACATACGGGCCAATTTGACGGAAGTAAAACGCGCGAAAGTAAACTGGGAGCTTGCTGATGCATCCAGATTTCGGCCAGAACAAGCAGAATGGATGCAGATGGAAGCGTCTGTTTCCTCTCTCCGCCTTGATGCAGTGATGAAAGAACTGTATCGAATGTCGCGGCAGCAAGCATCATTAAGCATCCAGAAAGGCCTTGTCAAAGTTAATTTTAAAACAGTCGAAGATAGCAGTTACCCGCTAGCCGAAGGAGATCTAATTTCTTTACGCGGCAAAGGCAGAGGGAAGCTGACGGAAGTGAAAGGCACGACAAAGAAGGACAAGCAGCGTATTACATTAGAAAAATTAAAGTAGCAGTATCAGCTCTTTTGTGCTATCTTTGTCGAATAACAGCAATTATAGATCTATTAATAGGAGGTGGCCGTTGTGCCATTAACACCTTTGGATATTCATAATAAAGAGTTCGCCCGCGGATTCCGCGGTTATGATGAAGATGATGTAAACGACTTCCTTGACAGGGTGATTAAAGATTACGAAATTATCATCCGTGAGAAGAAGGAATTAGAGGAGCGAGTAAGCACGCTGGAAGAACGTCTTGGTCATTTCAATAATATTGAGACGACATTAAACAAGTCCATCTTGGTAGCCCAAGAAACAGCAGAAGAAGTGAAAGGCAATGCGATGAAAGAATCGAAGCTGATCATTAAAGAAGCAGAGAAAAATGCAGACCGCATTATCAATGAGTCACTGTCGAAATCTCGTCAAATCGCACTTGAAGTAGAAGAGCTGAAGAAACAGGCAAAAGTATTCCGTACTCGTTTAAAAATGCTTGTTGAAGCGCAGCTAGAGATGATTGAAACAGATGACTGGGATGGTTTGTTCGCGACAGAAGTAGCTTATGAGCCGCAAGAAGAGCCGGCTGAATAAGACGCGCTTGACGTTTTTCGCAAACTTACATATAATCTTACTATTATTAGCAAACAACATGACTTAGATATAAAGACTGTGATCGGGACAGTAAGAAGTCCATGCCGATTGAAGCGAGCCAGGGAAGGTGAGAGCCTGGTGCGGTATTTCTTCCGAACATCACCCGTTAGTTTCCATTCGAACCGCAAGCAGTAGAAATGGACGTCTCATTCACGTTACGAATTCGAGTGGATAGAAGTATACTTCTGTCTATAAGGGTGGTACCGCGAGTCTCTCTCGTCCCTTTGGGATGATGAGGGGCTCTTTTTATTTACCCGGAAAAGATCTGGTCATGATAAGGAGGAAGAACATTGGATTACAAAGACACACTGCTGATGCCGTCCACGGCATTCCCAATGCGCGGCAACTTGCCAAACAAAGAACCAAAAATGCAGCAGGAATGGGAAGAACAAAATATCTACAAAAAAGTACAAGAAAGAACCGAAGGACGACCGCTTTTCGTCTTGCATGATGGACCTCCGTATGCAAATGGTGATTTACACATGGGTCATGCACTAAATAAAGTACTGAAGGACTTTATCGTCCGTTATAAATCCATGTCTGGCTTCCATGCCCCATATGTTCCAGGCTGGGATACACACGGCTTGCCGATTGAGCAGGCGCTTACGAAGAAGAAGGTTGACCGTAAGAAAATGACGGTTGCAGAATTCCGCCGTCTATGTGCAGAGTATGCGATGCAGCAAATTGATAATCAGCGCAGCCAGTTCAAACAGCTTGGTGTACGCGGTGATTGGGATAATCCATACATCACGCTGACAAAAGATTATGAAGCAGCCCAAATTAAAGTTTTCGGTGAAATGGCTGAAAAAGGTTTCATCTACAAGGGTATGAAGCCGGTTTATTGGTCTCCATCTTCTGAATCTGCATTGGCAGAAGCAGAAATCGAATATCAAGATAAACGTTCTGCATCCATTTATGTTGCTTTCCAAGTGAAAGATGGCAAAGACTTGTTTGAAGGAGATGAGAAATTCATCATCTGGACAACAACGCCTTGGACATTACCTTCTAACGTAGCGATTTCCCTTCACCCGGAAGTAACTTATGTGGTCGCTAAAGTTGGCGGCGAAAAATTTGTCGTAGCAGAAGACTTGTTAAGCAGCGTAACAGAAACACTTGAATGGGAAAATCCAGAAGTAGTGAAAACTTTCACTGGAAAAGAAGCGGAATACGTTACAGCACAGCATCCGTTTTATGACAGAGAATCCCTTATCATCCTTGGTGAGCACGTGACAACAGACAGCGGTACAGGCTGTGTACATACAGCGCCTGGACACGGGGAAGAAGATTTCTTCGCTAGTCAAAAATACAAGCTGCCTGTTATCAGCCCATTGGATGATAAAGGTGTCTTCACAAAAGAAGCTCCTGGTTTTGAAGGTGTATTCTATGATAAAGCAAATAAAGAAATCACCGAACTTCTTGAAGAAAAAGGTGCTTTACTAAAGCTAGAATTCTTTACACATTCTTATCCGCATGACTGGCGTACGAAAAAACCGGTTATCTATCGTGCGACTGCACAATGGTTTGCTTCTATTAAAGCATTCCGCGATCAGATTATCGAACAAATTAAGGAAGTGGAATGGTTTCCGAAATGGGGCGAAACACGTCTTTACAATATGTTCCGTGACCGCGAAGACTGGTGTATTTCTCGTCAGCGTGCCTGGGGTGTACCAATCCCGGTCTTTTACGGAGAAGATGGTGAACCAATCATCACAGAAGAAACAATCCAGCATGTGTCTGATTTGTTCCTAGAGCACGGATCGAACATCTGGTTTGAAAGAGAAGCGAAAGAATTGCTTCCAGAAGGCTTTACTTCCGAACATAGCCCGAATGGTATCTTCACAAAAGAAACAGATATCATGGATGTTTGGTTTGATTCCGGCTCCTCTCACCAAGGTGTGCTTGTAAATCGTCCGGAATTACAGCGTCCAGCTGACTTATACCTGGAAGGCTCTGACCAATACCGCGGCTGGTTCAACTCTTCTTTGACAACTGCTGTTGCTGTAACAGGCAAAGCGCCTTACAAAGCAGTTTTAAGCCATGGCTTCGCGCTTGATGGTAAAGGGAAGAAGATGAGTAAATCACTAGGTAATATTGTTGTACCGTCTAAAATCATGAAGCAGTACGGTGCCGATATTCTTCGTCTGTGGGTTGCTTCCGTCGATTATCAATCCGATGTTCGTATCTCGGATGAAATCATTAAGCAAACTTCTGAAGGATACCGCAAAATCCGTAACACATTCCGCTTCCTGTTAGCCAACTTACATGACTTTGAGCCGGCGAAGGACAGTGTTGCATTTGCTGACATGAAAGATGTAGACCGTTATATGCTTGTGAAGCTTTCTGATTTGATCAAGCGTGTGCGTGAAAGCTATGACAAATACGAATTCGCTGATGTGTATTCGGCTATCTTAAGCTTCTGTTCTGTAGAGCTAAGCTCGTTCTACTTGGACTTCGGGAAAGATATTCTTTATATCGAATCTGCTGATCATCCAGCTCGCCGCAGCATCCAAACAGCGTATTATGAGATCATCAAAGCGCTCGTACAGATGCTGTCACCGATCATTGCGCATACTGCAGAAGAAGCATGGAGCTATATCCCCGGCGAGAAAGCTGACTATGTACAGCTGACTGACTTCCCAGAAGAGCTGTCTATTGCAGATCACGATGACCTGCTGACAAAATGGGATCATTTCATGGAAATCCGTGATGATGTCTTGAAAGCTTTGGAAATCGCGCGCAGTGAGAAAGTAATCGGTAAATCGCTTGAATCCAAGTTGACAATTGCTGCGAAAGATGAAGCAACAAAACAGCTGCTTCAGAGCATCGATAACTTGCATCAGCTGCTTATCGTATCTGAAGCAAATGTAGTGGATGCTGATCCAGAAGCTGCTAATTATGAACATGTTGCTGTATGTGTGGAAAAACACCCAGCAAAACGATGTGAACGCTGCTGGGTTGCATCTGAAACGGTCGGCGAAGATGCGTCGCATCCGGATTTATGCTCCCGCTGTGCGAGCGTTGTAGAAGCTCATTATCAGGCGTAAAGGAGAGAAAGCTTCGCCAGTAAGGCGGAGCTTTCTTTTTTATCTATACAATCTTTTTGTGTGTAATTATGGTAAAATGCAAGATAGATTGTATTGAACGGGGGAAAATAGAGTCCATGTATTTTATCATCGCGATCATCGCAGTCATTATTGACCAATTAACGAAATTAGCTGTTGTGAAGAATATGACAGAAGGAGAGTCAATTCCAGTCATCGACAATTTCTTCTACTTGTCTTCTCACCGTAACCGGGGAGCAGCTTGGGGAATCTTGGAAGGGCATTTTTGGTTCTTTTATTTAGTCACAGCGATTGTTATTGTTATAGTCAGTTACTATATTGTGAAATATAGCAAAGAAAGCAAGTTGATGGGCACAGCACTTGCGCTAGTACTAGGAGGAGCGGTCGGAAACTTCATCGATCGTTTGTTCCGTAAAGAAGTCGTCGATTTTGTGGATACGAGGTTTGGCGATTATCATTATCCGATATTTAACGTGGCAGATTCCTGTCTGGTTGTCGGCGTTATCCTCATCATCATCGCAATGCTGCTTGATGAGCGAAAGAAAGGGAGAAAAGAAACATGAGTCAGTTTGAACATACAGTTGCAGCCGAGCAAGCGGGTCTGCGCATCGATAAACTGCTGTCAGATATCCAGGAAGATGTTTCCCGGAGCCAAGCACAAAGCTGGATTAAAGAAGATCTTGTGACAGTGAATGGCACGACAGTAAAAAATAAGTATACCGTACAAGAAGGCGACGAAATTGCATGGACGATTCCAGAGCCCGAGGAAATGGAAATCAAAGCGGAGAATATCCCGCTTGAAATTGTTTACGAAGATGCAGATATTGCAGTCGTAAACAAGCCAAGAGGAATGGTGGTTCATCCATCCAACGGACACCAGTCTGGTACAATGGTACATGCATTGTTATATCATCTTAAAGATCTTTCCGGTATCAATGGCACGTTTCGTCCGGGGATTGTTCACCGTATCGATAAAGATACGAGTGGTCTGTTAGTTGTCGCCAAACATGACAAAGCACATCAGAAATTAACGGATATGCTCAAGGATCACGATATTGAACGTAAATACCGTGCAATTGTTCATGGTGTAATCGACCATGAATATGGCACGATTGAAGCACCAATCGGACGTGACCCGAATGATCGTCAGAAAATGGCTGTTGTAGAAAATGGGAAACCAGCAGTAACACACTTTGAGGTGTTAGAGCGCTTCGAAGATTTTACTTACATTGAATGCAAGCTGGAAACAGGCAGAACACACCAAATACGTGTCCATATGCAGTATATTAGCTATCCGCTGGCAGGAGATCCGAAATATGGTCCGCGCCGTACACTCGACATTGGCGGACAGGCGCTTCATGCAGCTGTACTCGGCCTTCATCATCCAATTACAGGAGAATGGATGCGTTTTGAAGCTCCTGTACCAGAAGTGTTTCAAGCGGAATTGGACAAGTTAAAACTGAACACTTGACAGTAATGCAACCCTATGCGATACTAATTACAGTTGAATAAGAACCTTTAAGACAGTCCAGAGAGGCTGATAAGGAAGCGGAAATGAACGGGATACAAGTGTGTATCCATGCCCCTTATTACCTCATGGTGATAAGGGGTTTTTTCATAGCTTCAGAAAGGTGGGACAACAATGAACAAAAAAGCGACTTTGCTTGATCAAGCGGCAATTAACCGCGCTCTTACGCGAATTGCTCATGAGATACTCGAGCGAAATAAAGGACCAGAGAATTTAGTGCTGGTCGGCATCCAAACGAGAGGTGTTCCCATCGCCAAACGCTTGCAGCAAAAGATAGAAGGAATTGAACAAGCGACGGTTCCGCTGGAAGAAGTGGATATCACATTGTACCGTGATGATTTAGCACATGCTTCTGATAATCAAGAACCAACGGTGCAGCCAGTTAAGCTTGGAACAGACTTGACGAATAAGACAGTCATCTTAATTGATGATGTGTTATATACAGGAAGAACAGTCAGAGCAGCAATGGATGCGATTATGGACGCGGGACGTCCAGCGCAGATTCAGCTTGCCGTTTTGATTGACCGCGGTCACAGGGAACTCCCAATCCGTGCTGACTATATTGGGAAGAATATCCCAACATCGCAATCGGAAATTATCGTCGTTGAATTGGAAGAAACAGACGATTACGAGAGCGTAGATATTTACGAAAATTAAATAGGACCTTTAATGGAAGTCCAGAGAGGCTTACAAGGTCGCAAGCAACAACGTCGTCACGACTAGTGGCAGACGTGTGCCTCTTTGCGACCGACATCGCAAAGAGGCTTTTTTTATAGCCCAAAAGAGGAGAGACACAGATGAAACCAGCACTAGCAATACACGACATACCAAAATGGCACCAATGGATAATATTTAGTTTACAGCACTTATTCGCAATGTTTGGCTCGACAATTCTTGTGCCAGCGCTGACAGGCCTTGATCCGGCTGTCGCACTTGTATCCAGCGGGGTCGGAACACTGGCGTTCATCCTTATAACAAGAGGATCCGTACCAGCTTATCTTGGATCCAGTTTTGCTTTCATTTACCCTATCACACAGGCAATTGATGCTTCTGGTATCGGTGGTGCCATGATCGGCAGCTTTTTCGCGGGTCTGTCTTACGGTGTTATTGCAATTGCCATCCGACTTGGCGGTATGAAAGGTATCATCCGGTTGCTGCCGCCGATCGTTGTCGGACCTGTCATTATCGTCATCGGTTTGGCGCTGGCACCGACTGCAGTAGACATGGCAATGAATGCTCCTGATACAGGAGAATACAGCACCAAATACTTTATCGTAGCACTTGTTACATTAGCAATCACAGTAGCAGCTTCTATCTTCCTGCGAGGGTTCCTCGGTCTGATACCAGTTTTGATTGGAATTGTTGGTGGATATGTTTTCGCTTTAACACAGGGGATCGTTGATACAAGTGGTGTGCAAGCAGCCTGGAACCAAATTGTAACGGCTGATTCCGTCGGAGCATTCTTTAGCGGCATCTTCCATGTTCCGAACTTCACGGTTCCATTTGTAGATTACAATGTCGCTGATGTGTTCAGCTGGCAGCTGTTCTTCACCATGGTGCCAATCGCGGTTGTTACCGTATCGGAGCATATCGGACACCAGTTAGCGCTATCCAAAATCGTAGATAAAAACATGCTGGTGAAGCCTGGACTGGACAAATCCATCACTGGAGATGGTGTAGCGACCATAATTGCTTCTATGCTTGGAGGTCCGCCAAATACAACATACGGAGAGAACATCGGCGTACTGGCGATTACAAGGATATTCAGTGTGTATGTTATCGGAGGAACAGCGGTGCTCGCNTGTGAAGATGACAGTCTTGTGCCGGGAGGCGTCATGCATGAAGGAACAGCGAGCAAAAGACTAGGATTGCCTGGTATTAATAATGTGTCTGAGTCAGTACATATTGCCCGAGATGTTTTACTAGCTGAAGCAGCGGGCTGTCATTATCACATTTGCCATGTTAGTACAAAAGAGTCCGTTCGTGTTATCCGTGATGCGAAGCGCGCCGGAATTCAAGTGACAGCAGAGGTAACACCGCATCATTTACTTTTAACAGACGAAGATATCAAACATGATGATGGCAACTTCAAAATGAATCCGCCACTTCGATCCGAAGCGGATCGTCAGGCACTTATCGAAGGACTGCTGGATGGCACAATCGATATGATTGCAACGGATCATGCACCGCACACAGCAGAAGAGAAAAATGTCAGCATGCTTGATGCATCATTCGGCATCGTTGGATCAGAAACAGCATTCAGTCTGCTGTACACACAGTTTGTCGAGACAGGCATCTTCACGCTTCGTCAGCTTATCGACTGGCTGACAATCAAGCCAGCACAAGCATTCGAGCTGCCGTACGGGCGCTTTGAGGCAGGAGCAGCTGCAGATTTGACTGTACTGGATCTGCAAGCGGACGGACTAGTGGACCCGACTTTATTCCAATCAAAAGGAACAAACACACCATTTATCGGCTGGCGTTATACAGGAGAGCCGACAATGACAATCTGCAACGGAGAAATTGTATACAGAAAGGAAGCGGTAAAATGAAGAAACGACAACTTATCCTAGAAGATGGGACTGTATTCAACGGAACAGCATTTGGAAGCGATCAGTCAACAACGGGGGAAATTGTTTTTAATACAGGAATGACCGGCTATCAGGAAATTCTATCTGACCCTTCCTACTGCGGACAAATCGTCACACTGACCTATCCGTTAATCGGCAACTATGGCGTCAATAGTGATGACTTCGAGAGCATTCAGCCATCCATCCAAGCACTTGTCGTAAAAGAAGCAAGTGCCGCTCCTTCTAATTTCCGGAAGCGGCACACAATGGACAGCTTCCTAAAGTTTCATGAGATTCCTGGTATCGAAGGCATTGATACTCGTAAACTAACAAAAATCATTCGCAAACAAGGTGCGATGAAAGCTAGATTGACAGAAGCAGCCGAAACGGTGGAAACAGATGCTTCTTGGAAAGCAATCTCCCTGCCAAATGATCAAGTGCAGCGCATGAGTACAGCCAAGCCATATGTCGTTCCGGGCCGCGGCAAACGTATTGTAGTGATGGACTTCGGTATGAAGCATGGTATTTTACGTGAGCTTGCAGCACGCGACTGTCATATTACGGTTGTACCTTGGCACTACTCGCCAGAACAAATCCTTCATTTAAATCCTGATGGCGTTATGCTGACAAATGGACCTGGAGATCCGAAAGACGTGGATACTGCCTCCAAAACCATTCGTGAGCTGATCAGTCAAGTACCGATATTCGGTATCTGTCTCGGCCACCAGCTAATCGCACTTGCAGCTGGCGCCAATACAGAAAAACTGAAATTCGGCCACCGGGGCTCCAACCACCCTGTCAAAGATTTAGCAACAGGGAAAACCTATCTAACATCTCAAAATCACGGTTATACCGTTACAAAAGAATCACTCGCTTCGACGGAGCTTGAATTAACGCAAGTAGCGTTAAACGACGGAACGGTTGAAGGGCTTCAGCACACAAAATTCCCAGTTATGAGTGTGCAATACCATCCAGAAGCAGCTCCAGGACCAGAAGATACCCGACATTTGTTCGATGATTTCCTGGACATGACACAACAAACAACACAACCATCATCCAAGGGGGAAGCTACTTATGCCTAAACGTACTGATATTCAAAAAATCCTTGTTATTGGATCCGGTCCAATCGTCATTGGGCAGGCTGCAGAATTTGATTATTCCGGCACACAGGCTTGCCAAGCACTGCGTGAAGAAGGATATACGGTCATTCTTGCAAACTCTAATCCAGCTACCATCATGACGGACCACACGGTAGCGGATATCGTCTATATGGAGCCGCTCACAGTAGAATTCCTAAGCAAAATTATACGCAAGGAACAACCCGATGCGTTGCTGCCGACACTTGGCGGTCAAACAGGTTTAAACTTGGCAGTAGCCCTTGATAACTCTGGTATTTTAAAAGAATTCGGTGTCGAGCTGTTAGGAACTTCTTTGGAAGCTATTCAGCAGGCGGAAGATCGGGAGAAATTTCGCGATTTGATGCACCAGCTTGGTGAACCAGTACCAGAGAGCCAAATTGTCACAACTGTAGATCAAGCCGTAGCCTTTTCTGAGGAAATCGGGTTTCCGCTGATCGTCCGTCCTGCATATACACTTGGCGGCACAGGGGGCGGTATGTGCTATGACTTAGAGGAGTTAAAGACAATTACGAAGAACGGCCTTGCACTTTCTCCCGTCACACAATGTTTGATTGAGCGCAATATTGCCGGGTTTAAGGAAATTGAATACGAAGTGATGCGCGACAAAAATGACCAGGCAATCGTTGTTTGTAACATGGAAAACGTTGATCCAGTCGGTATTCATACGGGAGACAGCATCGTTGTTGCGCCATCGCAAACACTAAGCGACCGCGAATACCAGCTGCTTCGAAATGCTTCGATCAAGATCATTAAAGCATTGCAAATTGAAGGCGGATGTAACGTTCAGCTTGCGCTTGATCCGCACAGCTTTAACTATTACATCATAGAGGTGAACCCGCGTGTCAGCCGCTCTAGTGCGCTTGCTTCTAAAGCAACTGGTTATCCAATTGCCAAAATGGCAGCTAAAATCGCGGTTGGTTTGACACTGGACGAAATTAAAAACCCTGTAACAGGTACTACATACGCTTACTTCGAGCCGGCGCTCGATTATGTTGTAGCAAAACTGCCGCGCTTTCCATTTGATAAATTCGTCAGCGGCAATCGCAAGCTTGGCACCCAGATGAAAGCAACAGGAGAAGTGATGGCAATAGGGCGCAATATCGAAGAAGCGTTACTGAAAGGTGTTCGTTCTCTCGATAATAAAGCAAACGGCCTGGCTTCCCTGCGTTTAGATGAAATGACGAACGACGAGATGGAGCATCGCCTTGTCAAAGCCGATGATGAGCGCTTATTCATACTGGCAGAAGCATTCCGCCGCGGCTATTCCGTTGAACAGCTGCACCAACTGACAAAGATTGATCGCTTCTTCCTTTGGAAAATAGAAGCACTTATCGAAATGGAGATTTCCTTACAAGAACAGCCGTGGGAGCTTGAACTGTTAAAGGAAGCAAAACAAAAGGGCTTCTCTGACCGTGAAATTGCGCACTGGTGGAACACAAACGAAGACAAAGTTTATCAGTTCCGCATGGAAAACCAGCTCGCACCGGTTTATAAAATGGTAGACACTTGTGCAGCAGAATTTGAGTCGCAAACACCGTACTTCTATAGCACGTACGAAGAAGAAAATGAATCCATTGCCTCTGATAAAGAAAAAGTGATTGTGCTTGGATCCGGTCCAATTCGCATCGGTCAAGGAATCGAGTTCGACTATGCCACAGTTCATTCTGTCCTGGCAATCCGGGAAGCGGGCTACGAAGCAATTATTATCAACAGCAACCCAGAAACCGTTTCGACCGATTTCAGTGTATCTGATAAGCTGTATTTTGAACCGCTAACTTTAGAAGACGTCATGCATGTGGTCAACTTGGAAAATCCGCTGGGCGTTATCGTTCAATT
>NZ_LT727828.1:1977213-2086240 GCF_900162685.1 Terribacillus halophilus | reverse complement strand
TGGGCGTTATCGTTCAATTCGGCGGTCAGACAGCAATCAATCTAGCAGAAGGGCTGGAACGGCGCGGCGTGAAAGTACTAGGAACATCACTGCAAGCAATTGATGCTGCTGAAGACCGAGATAAGTTTGAAAGATTGCTAGACGAACTGAAAGTTGCGAAGCCAGAAGGTGCATCTATTACAAAACTTGAGGATGCAGCAGAAACAGCGGCTAAAATCGGTTATCCGGTACTTGTCCGCCCGTCTTATGTCATCGGCGGCAGCAACATGGAAATCGTCTACAACGAAGCAGAATTACACCATTACATGGAAAAACGGGTTCATGTCCGTCATGATCATCCAGTACTAATCGACCAATACTTGACTGGTATTGAAGTGGAAGTCGATGCCATCAGTGACGGTGAAACAACGATCATCCCTGGCATTATGGAACATATAGAACGCGCAGGTGTCCATTCGGGAGATTCTATCGCCGTGTACCCAACGCAGACGATTACAGAAGAATGCCGTCAGCAATGTATCGAGGCGACGATGCAGATATCGAGAGCACTTGGTGTAAAAGGTCTGATCAACATCCAATTTGTTATCCATCAAGGAAAAGCTTACGTGCTGGAAGTGAATCCGCGGGCAAGTCGTACGATTCCATTCTTGTCTAAGATTACTCACGTAACAATGGCTAATATTGCGACAAAAGCTATTCTCGGTCAAAAGCTAGCTGATATGGGCTATGTAAGCGGCCTGCTGCCAGAACCAGAAGATGTGTTTGTAAAGGTGCCAGTATTCAGCTTTGAGAAGCTGCGCAGTGTCGATACACTGCTCGGACCAGAAATGAAGTCCACAGGAGAAGCAATTGGTCATGATCGGACGCTTGAAAAAGCATTGTACAAAGGGTTGCTCGCATCCGGACTTTCTGTGCCGCAGGAAGGAGCAATACTTCTGACAGTAGCAGATAAAGACAAAGCAGAAGCAATGGAAATCGCCAAACTGTTCTATGCACTAGGCTTCCAATTATATGCAACAGAAGGGACAAGTACAGCCGTAGAGGAAGCAGGACTTCCGGTCACAACCGTCGGTAAAGTCGGATCAGCAGAGCAAAATGTCATTAGCATCATTGAAAATGGCGAAGTACAATTTGTCGTCAACACGCTGACTTCCGGCAAACAGCCGCGATCTGATGGGTTCCTAATCCGACGCGAAGCAGTGGAGCACGGACTCGCATGTTTGACGAGCTTGGATACAGCCAAAGCAATTGCAAGCATTATTGAATCGATGACCTTTACTGCTAAGCCGGTTGTGGCAGGAGGCGTACTGTCTTGATTCATGAGCAACTCGAAATTATCAGTAAACAATATATTGCCAAAGATACAGTAGAGATGACCTTCCGCGGAAGAATGGCCCAGGAGAAAATTCTCCCAGGCCAGTTTCTTCATCTGCTTGTAGGTGAAGGGACGAATCATATGCTCCGCCGCCCAATCAGCATTGCGGGAGTAGATCAACAAGCTTCTACCATCACCATCATTTTTAAATTGCTGGGAGAAGGAACAAACACATTAGCTAAAGCGGCATTAGGAGATCAGCTGGATGCGCTCGGTCCTTGCGGGCAAGGCTATCCTGTCGACGACTTGCAACTGGAAAAAGCGTTGCTTGTCGGAGGGGGCATTGGGGTACCGCCGCTTTACTACCTGGCGCAGAGTCTGAAACAGAAAGGTGTGCACGTCACAATGGTGGCAGGGTTTCAGAATAAAGAGCACGTTTTTTATGAGGACCAGTTCCAGCTTCTCGGAACCTACTATCTCGCAACAGATGATGGCAGTGCAGGAGTAAAAGGGTTTGTAACGGATATTATTGACGCAGAAGAGCTGGATTATGATCAGTACTTTACTTGTGGTCCAACTGGTATGCTGAAAGCTGTATCTACGAAGCTTTCTGATCAGGAAGGATTTATCTCCATTGAACAGCGAATGGGCTGCGGCATCGGAGCTTGCTTCGCTTGCGTTGTTCCCGCACCGGATAGTGCAAGTGGGTATAAAAAAATCTGTAAAGACGGTCCTGTGTTCCGAGCAAAGGAGGTTGTGTTGACATGAATCTAGCAGTCCATCTGCCAGGCTTAGCAATGAAAAATCCGATTTTGCCAGCTTCTGGTTGCTTTGGCTTCGGCAAAGAGTACGCAGAGCTGTATAATTTGAACTTGCTAGGTGCCATTACGATTAAAGCCGCGACTGGCACAGCCCGATACGGCAATGCGACACCACGTGTAGCCGAGACAGATGCCGGCATGCTGAATGCAATCGGTCTGCAAAATCCAGGTGTCGATCAAATTATGGCACAAGAGCTGCCGTTCTTAGCAACTTACGATACGCCTATCATGGCAAATGTAGCAGGAAGCACAATTGAAGAATACGTCGAAGTAGCACAAAAGATCAGCACACATCCAGTCATCAAAGCAATCGAATTGAATATATCTTGCCCGAATGTAAAAGAAGGCGGTGTGCAATTCGGAACAGATCCAGCACTGGCTCAGACAGTTACTGCTGCAGTAAAAGAAGTTAGCATGGTTCCTGTATATGTGAAGCTGTCACCGAATGTCACGGATATCACAGCGATAGCTTCTGCAGCAGAAGCGGGCGGTGCAGATGGCTTATCTTTAATTAATACGCTGACAGGCATGCAAATCAATTTAGCGAGCCAAAAACCGCTGCTTGCGAATAAAATAGGCGGTTTGTCGGGGCCAGCTGTTAAACCTGTTGCCATTCGCATGGTCTACCAAGTCCGCCAAGTGACGGATTTACCGATCATTGGCATGGGCGGCGTAACAACAGCAGAAGATGTGTTGGAATTCCTGCTTGCGGGTGCCTCAGCAGTAGCAGTCGGTACCGCCAATTTCCAGCATCCATTTGTTTGTCCGGAAATTATTGAGCAGTTGCCGGCTGTACTCGAGAAATATGGTTTCTCAAGCGTGGAAGACGCAATCGGAAAGGGGCATGAACATGCAGACACCCATTTATCTCGCACTTGATTTTCCGACAGGAAACGATGCACTGCATTTTCTTGACAGGCATGAACTGGATGAAGTGCCAGTAAAAGTTGGCATGGAGCTTTTCTACCGCGAAGGGCCGCATATCATCTATCAATTAAAAGAGAAAAATCATCCAATCTTTCTTGATCTGAAATTGCACGATATTCCCAACACGGTTAAAAGAGCAATGCGTAATCTAGCAGCACTTGATGTTGATATCGTCAATGTGCATGCGCTTGGCGGAGCGACGATGATAGAGGCAGCGAAAGAAGGATTACATAGCGGAGCAGCAGATACTGTACCAAAACTGATCAGTGTGACAATGCTGACCTCCATGGATGAACAAACAGTCCAAACAGATTTACAGCAGCCAATGGAATTAGCTGCTTATGCACGTCATTTAGCAGAGCTGTCTAAACGCGCAGGGGCGGATGGCGTTGTATGTTCTCCGCATGAAGCAGCGAGCATCAAGGCAGCCTGCGGCGATAGCTTTCTAACTGTCACGCCTGGCATTCGCCTGGCTGGTTCTGCGCAAAACGACCAGCACCGTATTGCCACACCAGCTGCGGCGAAGAAGATGGGTGCTGATTACTTGGTCATCGGCAGAAGTGTGACGGCAGCGGAAAATCCAAAACAAGCCTACAACCAGGCAATACAGGAGTGGAAAAACGATGACAACGACAACTGATTTAGCAGAAGCACTGCTTTCTATCGACGCAATCCAAATTGATCCTTCCAAATCGTTCGTATGGGCAAGCGGCATTCATTCTCCGATCTACTGTGACAACCGGCTTACATTAGGTCATCCTGAAGTCCGAAGTGAGATTAGCAGACAGTTCCAAGACATACTGGCAGAATTACCGGAAACCGAAATTATTGCTGGCTGTGCCACAGGAGGAATCCCGCACGCTGCCTGGCTTGCTGAAAAAGTGAATTTGCCTATGATTTACGTTCGATCCAGTAAGAAAGGACACGGCAAAGGCAATCAGATTGAAGGAGCAGATGTGGCTGGTAAGCATGTGGTCGTTATCGAAGACCTTATTTCGACAGGCGGTTCTGTTCTGAATACCGTGCAAGCTCTAAAAGAAGCAGGGGCGATCGTTACAAAGGTATTAGCTATCTTTAGCTACAACTTACAAAAAGCGGATGATAACTTTGCTGAGGTGGAAGTTCCATTTGAAACGCTCACTAACTTTGATTCATTAACGGAGGTACTTGTGGCAAGAGGCACCATTACATCTCAGGAAAAGCAGGAACTATTGGATTGGCGCAACACACTGTAAAGATTTATTATATAAAATGTGCGAAGGCTTTAGCCCCGAAAGTAAGGGAGCTAAAGCCTTTTTACGCCTCATCTCATATTACATCAAAACACCCCAATAGGTGATGACAGCGATATCGCACAAACACCCATTTGCCACATAAACTAACGAAAAGATACAGGGAATGATCTGCCATACCGGTGCAGTGTATGAACATCAGTTTTCTTACACACAAGCAGTTGGGTCCCAATGTGTGGCGGATATCGTGGCCAGAGATTCTTATATGTAGTAAAGGAGATGTTTAAGCAGATGTCAATTAGAAGAGCTACACGTAATGAGACACAAAAAATCTGGAATCATTCTTCCGTCGTTTTTAATGAAGCAACGATGGGGTATGGGAAATTAACAAGCGATAAAGTGCTGCAAATGGCAGCTTCATTCTTGCATAGTGGAGGATATTACCTCGTTCATAATGAAAGTAATGATATCCAAGGGTGGATCGGTGTAGGAAAATCAAGCGATCATTACAATAATGAAATGGCAGGGTTTATATTCGAAATATATGTGCTGCCGCATTATCGTAAACAAGGAGTAGCCGAAAAGTTATGTGAGGCAGCGTTCCGGCAATTACAGGCAGAAGGTCTTCATAAAGTTCAGTTAAACGTCTTTGCAGGAAACCAGGCGAAACACCTTTATCAAAAACTTGGCTTCCAAGAAGTCTCTGCCTTGATGGAAAAAAGAATAAGTTATTAGAAGGAGGAGACAGTCCGGTTGTGAGCTGCCATTAACTGTACTTTTCGTTCTATTTAAAGTTACTAGTGTGTCATACATCCTAATCTGAAAGAGTGGGTTAAGATATTGTAAAAGGTTGCATTGCTTTGCTTTATAATAGAACAATAGGAAACAAGAACAGTAGTTATAGGGCGGGAATGGAGGAGAAAGTCATGCAGGTTATGGAAATAAAAGAGATAAGTGCTTATGAAGAAGAATTGGCTAATTTGTTTCAGGAAATAGTGGCGGCCGGTGCTTCTATGAATTATTTGCATCCGATGCAGCATAAAACTGCCACTGCGTATTGGCATAACGTCCTCTCCGAACATGTACGCCTATTTGTTGGCTTACTGGATGGTAAAATTGCAGGGACAGTGCAATTACATCTCAGTGATAAGGAAAACGGCCACCACCGAGCTGAAATCGCTAAGCTTATGACACACCCGGACGCTCAACGTAAAGGCATTGCAAGAAAACTGCTGCAGCACGCTGAGCAGGCCGCCCGGCAGGAAGGAAGAACGCTGCTTTTGCTAGACACAGAAAAACAAGGACCAGCAAATGTGTTATACCAGTCAGAAGGCTATGTATTGTATGGAGAAGTACCAGCATTTGCGCAAGATGCATTCGGCAATTACAAAGATGGCAATTTTTATTACAAAAAATTGAATTAATCTGCAAATAAGACCAATTCTGTTAAATATTTTAGAATTGGAGCAGGTGATAAGTTCTAAGTTATGAAAAGAGATATCCACTCTAAAAATCTATTAAAGTGGATATTTCGTTAACTTTTATCCGAACAAGACGGCAATTTTCAAGCATGGAGATGCACCGTATTGTCCGGTTTTTTTGTGCGTTTAAAATCTAGGGTAATAAATTATACATGATTATTCCTTCTATTTCTTCACAAATTCCCTCTATTCTCTTTCAAATGTTCAGCAGCATACAATATTTAGCAGTTGTAGTTATTGAAATTGAAATACTTTTATAAAAAATGTTAATAATGCAACTAATAATAAAAGTGTTATCACGAAATATGATATGTGTCATAATAGACGCCAGTACGCAGGAGATACTGTTAACATTTTTATAATCTGCTTATGATAACGGATTTATGTTAATCCTATAAATAAGTCCAAGTATAGAATCGCAGCTGCAGCAGCAGGGTGCGGGTCTATTAACTTTATATTTATAAGCTATGTACAAAAATCCACGGTTGGTTCTGCAAGGTTGGAGGGTAAATTGCGTGTCTATTGTTATTGGAGTTTTAGGAATACTTGTTTTAGTCGCTATTGCCTGGGCAATGTCAAACGACAAAAAACATATCAATTATCGCGCAGCTGGTATCATGTTGGCTGTGCAGCTCATATTAGCTTGGTTCTTGCTTAATACGTTAATTGGCAGAACGATCATAAGAAGAATAGTCGAGGTATTCACGAAAGTCCTTTCCTTTGGACACGAAGGCATTTCATTCGTATTTGGTGATTTGTCCACAAAAGGTTATTTCTTCCTTAATGTTCTTATGATGATCATTTTTATTTCTGCATTATTGTCTATTTTAACGTATCTCAGAATATTGCCTTTAGCGATTAAGTATGTAGGCGGTATTGTGTCCAAAATAACGGGACTGCCAAAAGTTGAATCCTTTGTGGCTGTAAATTCTATGATATTCGGTGATACGACAGCAATTATTTCGGTTAAGTCTCAACTTCATAAGCTGAGCCCAAACCGTTTGTTTATCGTTGCAACATCTTCACTTGTCGCGGTGTCTTGTTCAACTTTAGGAGGGTACTTGCAGCTGATACCACCTGAGTATGTGCTTGTCGCATTGCCGATAAATGTATTCTCTGGTTTAATTTTATCTTCTATTGTTGCTCCTGTTCGAAGCGAAGAAGATTATGATATTGACCTAAAAGAGATGAATACAGATAAATCATTTTTTGAAGCTGTTGGAAACGGTACCTTATTAGGTGGTAAAACGGCGCTGATCGTAGGTGCCATGCTAATAACGTATATGGCGTTACTGGCCATGATTAACTTCGTATTCAATGGCTTAGTGGGCATGACATTCCAAGAAATACTTGGTTATATCTTTGCACCTGTGGCATTTATTATGGGAATTCCAACTTCTGAAATTGTCAATGCAGGTTCCATTATGGGGACAAAAGTAGCTGCCAATGAATTTGTCGCCATCTCAGATTTCGTTAAGCTAGTCCCTGTCATGTCTGACAAAACAGTCGGTATTATTTCAGCTTACTTAATTTCATTTGCTAACTTCTCCTCGATCGGAATGATTTTAGGAACCGTACAAGCAATTGATCAAAAGCAGGCAAGTTTGCTTGCTAAAGTTGGACTGAAGGTGTTGTTAGTGGCAACAATGGGGTCCATATTGACTGGAACGATTGTTGGGTTGTTTTTATAAAAACAACATTATCTTCTTTTATAAGCAGTCTGATCAGTTTAATTAGAAAGTATATCGTTTTTTGTTGAATGACCTCGGTATGGTGCCGAGGTCATTTTTTTATATGGAACATTGATCAGAATTGGATTATTATTTGGCGGCATCACCATAATAATCTTTAAAGTAAAGAACTTGCGACATAATAAAAACAATTAACTCTAATAATGCAAAAAAATCCAAACGACACTGCTTAAACGGCGCATCGTTTGGATTTTATCTAGCTGAAATACAATTGTATAGTTGCCTTGCAGGTGACTGCTTTATTTCACAGCTAACTTCTTGACTAAGCTTTCTCCAGGCGTGACGTACAATGTTTTTTGCTGGTCATATGTCACAAAACCTGGCTTGGCGCCATTTGGTTTTTTGACATGTCGTATAAGTGTATAATCAACCGGTACGGATGAGGATAATCTGGATTTACTAAACCATGCTGCCAATTTAGCTGCTTCTTCTAATGTTTCTTCAGAAGGTTCGCTTGAACGGATGACGACGTGTGATCCCGGAATATCCTTTGTATGCAGCCATGTATCCTGTTTATGTGCAAGCTTCATCGTCAAGTATTCATTCTGCTTGTTGTTATGTCCGACCAGAATGGTGGTGCCGTCTGTTGCGGTGTACGTTTCTGGTGTAGGCAAGTTTGGCTTTTTGTTTTTCTTTTGCTGTGTTTTAGCTTTCAAATAGCCTTGCTCACGCAATTCCTCACGTATCTCCTCGACATCTTGCTCTCGGGCGCCTTCCACTTGCTGTACGAGCTGGTCTAGATATTCGATTTCCGCATTTGTTTTCTCTAGCTCCTGCTCTACCATCGTACGTGACTTTTTCAATTTATTGTATTGCTTGAAATAGCTTTGTGCATTTTCGCTAGGTGTTTTATTTGGATTCAGTTTAATACTTACCTGACTTTGATCCGGATCATAATAATCCGTAACGACAGCGTCGGTATCACCTTGCTTGATTTGGTGCATATGCGCTGTCAGCAGCTCACCATTTCGCTGGTACGTATCCGCTTCTTCTGATTTTTTTAACGTATTCTCATGAATGGTAAGTTTCCGGATATTCTTTTCACGTTCATTTTTCAAGAACCGGATCAAGTCACCTGCTTGCTGTTTCACGCGGTCGCGCTCTGCTTTCCCGGAATAAAACGCATCAATGAGTCTGCTCATCGTATCGTAATGTTCCCGTGTCCCTTCAATAGAGCGTAAATCCATTACATAAAAATCTTCTTTTTTTCCTTTGAAATAGGTTGGCTCGTAGCTGTCTTGCTTCATTTTATCAATGAAAGCTGCGAACGCAGCGGCATAAGCTTCCTTATCTCCCATATAAGCTTGTTCCGCAAGTTCGCCTGCTAAAGCAGGAGACACACCTTGCAGTAGGTTTAAAATCTGCTTGGGCATACGGCCGCTATTGAAATCGAGCTTGCGAGCAAAGTCAGCTGGATCCAGAGTGAATGGATTCAGTTTCTCCTGACTTGGAGGCAGCTTGTACGTTTGCCCTGGAAGAATTGTACGGTGCCGGTTCACACTAGAGGAGATATGCTTAATGCTGTCGATAATCATATCTGTTTCATTATCTACCAGCATAATATTGCTGTGTTTACCCATTACTTCCATGATAATGCGTTTGGAAGTTTTGTCACCAAGTTCATCTTTACTAATAAAGGTTAGCTGGATGATACGCTCATTTTCAAATTGCTCTACTTTTTCCAAAAAACCGCCTGCCAGATGCTTGCGAAGCAGCATGCAGAACATCGGTGGATTTTGCGGGTTCTGGTAGGTATCGTCAGTTATATGCACACGTGCGTAACTAGGATGCGCCGATAGTAATAGGGCGTGATTCTTCCCTTGACTGCGGAAGGTTAGCACGATCTCCGTATCAGTCGGCTGGTATATTTTCGATAGTCGGCCAGTAGATAATGTGTTATCCAATTCTCTAGCAATCGCTCTTGTTACTATTCCATCAAATGCCATGGTTTCACCTCATTCTCTGCTAGTATAGCATTTTATCGGACAAGCACGCATACATTTACACTAGAAATAAGAGGTGGAGGTATGCATTGTGCGATGGTATCAAATTTCTGCAGAAGAAACAGCCAAGAAGACAGGATCTGATCCACAGAAAGGCCTGGCTTCAAAAGAAGTCACACAGCGGCTAAAGCGGGACGGAAGAAATGAATGGAAAGAAGAGAAAAGCGCATCCCAGCTGGCGTTATTTCTTGGACAATTCAAAGACTTCATGGTTCTAGTGCTTCTTGCTGCTACTGTTATATCAGGAATACTAGGTGAATACATCGATAGCATCGCCATTTTGCTCATCGTCTTTTTGAATGCGCTGATTGGATTCTTTCAAGAAAGAAATGCCGAAAAATCACTCAGCAAGTTAAAAGAGTTAAATGCGCCAATGGCACGTGTGCTGCGGGACGGCCAATGGTCCAGAGTGTCTTCCGCAGAACTGGTCATGGGGGATATCGTCTCGCTGACAGCAGGTGATCGCGTGCCTGCTGACTTGCGTTTAATTGCTGTAACCAGCCTGGAGACAGAGGAATCAGCACTTACCGGCGAATCACTGCCAGTGGCCAAAATGACAGAACCGTTGAACAAAGAACAGCTCGGTCCGCAAGATCAAGTGAACATCGCGTTTATGAGCTCACTAGTTACTCGAGGTAACGGTACGGGCATTGTCATTGGTACCGGCTCCAACACAGCTGTCGGACAAATTGCAGAACTGCTCATTGATACAAAGCGTAAACAAACACCGCTGGAAAAAAGATTAGAAAAGCTTGGTAAAGTACTAATCGTTATTGCTTTGCTTCTGACGGCACTAACGGTACTTGCCGGTGTTTACCGCGGCAACCCGCTTTATGACATGCTGCTTGCTGGTGTGTCGCTTGCAGTTGCTGTTATCCCAGAAGGTCTTCCGGCTATCGTGACCGTAGCGCTTTCTCTCGGAGTGCAGCGCATGATTAAACAAAAAGCCATCGTCAGAAGACTGTCAGCTGTAGAAACGCTTGGTTCAGCAACTGTTATCTGTTCAGATAAAACCGGAACATTGACAGAAAACCAAATGACAGTAAAAGAAATATTCCTCGGCGGAAACAGCTATACGGTAACCGGCAGCGGATACGATCCTTCAGGCGGATTTTACCGAGACGAAAAGGAATCAAATGATAAAGCGCTCATCCGCTTTCTTCGCTACGGTGTTCTTGCTAGCCATGCAAAAATGATTCATAAAAAGAAGCGTTGGCTCATTGACGGTGATCCGACGGAGGGCGCGCTCGTTGTTGCTGGAAAAAAAGCAGGACTGGATGCTGACAAACTGACAGATTATGAATTCGTGCATGAAGTGCCTTTCGATAGTAAACGGAAGCGCATGACCGTACTCATTCGAACGCCAGAAGGAAAGCTGGTCGCAATAACCAAGGGAGCACCGGATGTTTTAATTGATAAAGCTGTTTATGAAGAGGTTGGTACTGATAAGAAGCCGCTTGCTTCGAAAGACAAAAAAATGTTGTACGAGGCCGTCGATCAGATGGCGGCGAAAGCACTGCGCACAATCGCGGTTTGTATTCGCGAATTTCCAGCCGGCTATGAACCGAAAGAAGAAGAGTTAGAACAGAACATGACATTCATCGGATTGAATGGACTGATTGATCCGCCACGCCAAGAAGCGAAGAATGCGATCATTGATTGCCGAAAAGCAGGAATTAAGACAGTTATGATAACTGGTGACCATGTGAAGACAGCTGCAGCCATCGCCAAGATGCTCCATATCTTGCCGGCTGGCGGAAAAGTAGTAGAAGGAAAAGATCTAGATCGTATGTCCGATGAAGAGTTGCGTGCCGAAGTAGATAGCATGTATGTCTTCGCGCGTGTTACACCAGAACATAAGCTCCGAATTGTACAAGCATTGCAGCATGTTGGTCATATTGTTGCCATGACAGGTGATGGTGTGAATGACGCACCAGCTATCAAAGCAAGTGATATCGGCATCAGCATGGGCATCACAGGCACAGATGTTGCCAAAGAGGCAAGTGGACTTGTACTAATGGACGATAATTTTGCCACGATTAAAGCGGCAATTAAAGAAGGCAGAACCATTTATTCGAATATCCGTAAGTTTGTCCGCTACTTGCTAGCCTCGAATGTCGGTGAAATACTCGTCATGCTGTTTGCCATGATTCTAGCCTTGCCCATGCCACTCGTCCCAATTCAAATTCTTTGGGTGAACTTGGTGACCGATGGACTGCCAGCCATTGCTTTAGGTATGGACAAAGCAGAAGATGAAGTAATGAAACAAAAACCACGTCATCCGAATGAAGGAATATTTGCCCGCGGACTTGGCACAAAAATCGTTACACGTGGTATCTTGATCGGCTCGGTCACCATCATTGCTTTCATGCTCATGTACCAAGGTGATCCAGACAATCTTATTTACGCCCAAACAACAGCATTCACAACGCTCGTAATGGCCCAGCTCATTCACGTTTTTGACTGCCGCAGTGAGAAATCAGTATTTGCCCGTAATCCGCTCGGCAACATCTGGCTTATCGGTGCCGTTCTTATATCGATGATTCTCCTGCTCGCTGTTATTTATATAACACCATTGCAGCCGATTTTCCATACAACAGATATATTGCTTCGAGACTGGCTGCTGATTATGGGGTTGAGTGCTGTACCGACCGTACTTTTTGGGTTTATTAAGAAATAGGAAGAGAATACAGCAATTTTTTTGCAATGAAGAGCCGGGCTATGATGAAATAGTCCGGCTTTTTCCTAAGCAATGCATGAGCTCGTCCATTTCGCAAGAGACAGAGACATAGACTTTCAAGTTTTTTTGTTCTTAGTCCGGTAATGCAAAAGTACTTCTAAATTTTTTACGACAGAAGTTTTAAGATATGAGTGCAGGGAAGGCTCACTCGAATAGCGCCTTAGTCATTCGCCGTCTCCGGACGTTTTTTTAGTTCGTAATCGCTTTAGAAAAAATGTTGGAAAACATACCATATTCTGTTTAAAATGCATCTTATTAGCTTTATTCATCTAACATGGCAATAGGATTGAATACCTCGTAGTTTATTTGTTCCGCTGGCACTTTTAGTTTTTCCAGCGTATGATTAATTGCCTGCATAAAAGGAATCGATCCGCAAAAGTATATTTCGGCATCCTTCAAACTAGGGATAGAGTTTAGTAAGTCAGCGTCAAGGAAACCTTCTTTATCGAAGTTTTGTTCGGATATATCTTGCTGTGTCGGCATGCTATAACAAAATAGGAGTTTCAAATTATATTTGTTAGCTGCGAGCTTTTTGACATGCTCCTTAAATGCATGTTTTTTACTATTGGCAGCAGCATGTATAAAGGATACCTGCCGCTGGTCATCGTTTTCGGCTAAATCGTTAAGCATACTAATCATAGGAGTAATTCCAATCCCCCCACTAATAAATACAATTGGTCGATTATTAGCCTTCAGTACAAAATCTCCCGCTGGTGCAGAAAATTCTAAGGTTTCGTTTCTATTCATCTCTTTATGAAGGTAATTCGATACAATTCCAGATGGTCCATCTTCACTGGCATCTTCCCGTTTTACACTTATGCGATAATATTCTCTATTCGGAGCATCAGAAATACTATAATGCCGAATGTGAGTGTATTGTTCTCCAGGAATGTTTGCTTTTATCGTTAAGTATTGCCCCGGTTTATAGGTGGCTATTTCTTTCCCGTCTTTTGGTTTTAAGTAAAAAGAAGTTATTTCGTCCGTTTCTTGTATAGTTTTATCTACGTAGAATTCTCGGTATCCGCTCCATCCTCCAATTTGTTCTTCGGCTTCATCATACAGCTTTTTCTCCAAGCTGATAAATGCTTCAGAAATATAGTCGTAGGCTTTTCCCCAAGCTTCGAGAATCTCATCTGTAGCAGCATCGCCTAGAACTTCTTTTACAGCTTGAAGAAGCGTTTCTCCGACAACAGGGTATTGTTCTGGCATGATACCGATTGCTCGATGTTTGTGGCATATTCTTTCAATGACCGAATTGAGTTCACTAAGATCCGTAATATGCTCACCAGCTGCGTATACAGCATATCCTAATGCTTCCTGCTGAAGGCCTCTTTTTTGATTGGTTTGATTAAAAATATTATACAATTCAGGGGCCTTTTCAAATAATAATCTGTAAAATGTTATTCCTATTTGATTGCTGTGTTCTTTTAGTACAGGAGCTGTTGCTTTAACAATTTTGATGGATTCTTTATCTAACATAAACTTTTTCTCCTTATTTCTACATTGATAGTATTAAGATTCCCAAATCGTTTTTGCATATACTGTGTGGAAGACAAAGATGAAAAAACAGATATACAGCTTAAAGAATTGCTTGTTGTAAGGTTACTTGCAAAGGCTAATTTTACGAGAGATAGCATTTTGTGAGAAATATACATCCTTCTCGAATTTTCTTATAGTTGTTGGACTCTTCTGACCCCATCCCTCAAACACGACAAACACCCTCACATTTGATAAACTAGAACTACCATGAAACCGGAGGGGTTTTCTTGACAAAAAGTATGACAGGTTATGGCAGAAGCACGGCTTCAGGAAACAGCCTCACCGTCACAGCAGAATTAAAGAGTGTCAATTCCAGATACTTAGACATTAAATATAAGCTTCCGAAAATGGCGGCCTCCTTGGAACCGAGTCTTAAAAATCAGCTGCAGCAGGTTGTCAGCAGAGGTAAGCTTGAAGTCACAATAGATATCGATGGGGAGGGATTGCGTAACAGGGAAATCTCCATTGATTGGGAATTAGCAGAGACATATATGGATAAGCTGAAAGTAATACGAAATGCTTTCGGCATGCGTGGGGATATTACAATTGATACGTTGCTTGCACAATCTTCCGACATTTTACTAGAAGAAAAACAGCCGGAGCTGACAGAGCTGCCTGACTTGGTCAGTGAGGCGCTGCAAGGTGCGATGCAATTATTTATCGAAATGCGATCAACCGAAGGAGCAGCGCTCGCGAAAGATATTCGACACAGAATAGCCGGGTTACAATCAATGCTGCAGGAGCTTCGAGAACTGCGGCCGCACGTAATGCAGGCCTATAAAAACCGGGTGGAAGAGCGAATTAATCATTATGTAGACGGCGGGCTGCCGGAAAACAGCCGCTTGTATCAGGAAATAGCCTTACTAGCTGAAAAAGGTGACATTACGGAAGAAATTATCCGATTAGAAAGTCATGTTGAACAGCTGCGCAATAATCTGGATAAAGAAGGTCCGATTGGGAGAACATGTGATTTCATTTTGCAAGAAATGCAGCGGGAAGCAAACACCATTGGTTCCAAATCAACAGATGCTTCCATTAGTGTGATTGTTGTGAGCATGAAATCGGAGCTGGAGAAAATAAAAGAGCAAGTGCAAAATATAGAATAGTGTTGAGTTTATTAATAAGTATAATTATAATGTATAAGATATAGTTTATTTGATGATAAGGGTATAATGGTGATAAGCCCTTTCATATGGAGAGCGGTTTACATACATTATCGGAATTTTTGAATGCCGTTCAACAGAGCAGTACAGCAAGGGGGAGAAGCAAGATGAGCTTACGATTGATTAATATCGGTTTCGGGAATGTCGTTTCCGCAACCAGAATAATCTCAATAGTTTCTCCTGAATCGGCTCCCATCAAACGAATCATCACGGTTGCACGTGATGCAAACAAACTGGTGGATGCTACTTACGGAAGGCGAACAAGAGCTGTCATCATCACGGATAGTGATCACGTCATTCTTTCAGCAGTACAGCCGGAAACAGTAGGGCAGCGTGTCCTGCGTGACGATGAACTATCTGAGGAATAGCTAGGAGGAAGCACATGATTGAACAGAAAGGAATTCTTTTCATCCTGTCCGGCCCATCAGGTGTCGGGAAAGGGACGGTAAGGAAGGCATTATTTGAACAGGATACACATTTACGTTACTCGATCAGTATGACGACTAGAAATATGCGTCCGGGAGAACAAGATGGTGTAGACTATTTCTATAAATCAAAGGAAGAATTCGAGCGTTTGATTACGCAGAATAAGCTTTTGGAGTACGCGAGCTATGTCGACAATTATTACGGCACACCGCGTGATTATGTAGAAGAAACTTTAGAAGCTGGTCACGATGTCTTCTTGGAGATTGAAGTACAGGGAGCATTGCAAGTGAAAGAGAACTTCCCGCAAGGTGTTTTCATTTTCCTTATCCCGCCTAGTCTAGAGGAATTGAAGAATCGTATCGTTGGCCGTGGCACGGAGACACCAGACTTGGTGAAAAACCGATTGAATGCTGCTCGCGATGAGATTGAGATGATGGATGCATATGATTATGTGGTTGTGAATGACAAGCTTAATCATGCTGTCTCTAAGATTCAATCAATCGTGCAAGGTGAGCATTGCAAGCGTGAGCGTGTTGCCAAAGAATACAAGAAAGCATTGGAGGTAAACTAATATGATGTTAGAACCGTCTATTGACAAACTGCAGGAAAAAATCAACTCTAAATACACACTGGTTACGTTATCATCACAGCGTGCCCGTCAGATGCAGGTAACGAAAACGACGAAAATTGCGAATCCGAAATCGTATAAAACCGTTGGTATCGCACTTGAAGAGATTCAAGCTGATCTATTGGAATACACAGAAGAATAAACGGTGAGGATGCCAGGCGCATCCGATTGAGATGCCCTCGCGTTGGTGAAGACCAAGCGGGGGTTTCTTTCTTATTGTAATCAGGAGGGGAAAACACAATGAATTTAGCTGGCAAGACGATTTGTCTAGGGGTTTCCGGCGGAATCGCGGCTTATAAAGCATGTGCGCTGACAAGCAAATTAACACAAAAAGGTGCCGATGTTCACGTTATTATGACGCAGCACGCAGCAGAATTCGTGTCGCCGCTCACGTTCCAGGCATTATCCCGCAACCCTGTTTATACAGACACATTTGATGAAAAGCATCCGGAAAAAATCGCTCACATTGATTTAGCAGACAAAGCAGATTTGTTCCTGCTTGCACCGGCAACAGCTAATCTGATTGGTAAAATTGCTGGAGGCATTGCCGATGAGATGCTCACCACAACATTACTTGCAACAGAGGCACCAGTTTATATTGCACCAGCCATGAATGTACATATGTATGCCCATCCTGCTGTAATTCGTAATATGAAGCAGCTCGATGCATGGGGGTATCGTTTCATCGAGCCGGAAGCTGGCTATCTTGCTTGCGGATATGTTGGAAAAGGCAGATTAGAAGAACCAGAATCGATCATTCGAATCTTGGAAGAACAATCAGGACAAGCGCAAGATCTTGCTGGGAAGCGGGTATTAGTGACTGCTGGTCCGACACAAGAGACGGTTGATCCTGTTCGTTTCTTTACTAACCATTCGTCAGGCAAAATGGGCTATAGCTTAGCGGAAGCTGCCGTCAAACGAGGAGCTGAAGTTACGTTGGTAAGTGGTCCTACCCAGCTGACAGCGCCAGCCGGTGTGAAGAAAGTAGATGTTGTCAGTGCGGATGATATGCTGCAGGCAGTGCTGTCTGTATATGATGAGCAAGATATTGTCATCAAATCGGCAGCGGTAGCCGATTATCGTCCAGTTCAAACTTCAGACAAAAAAATGAAAAAGCAAGCTGGCAATCTTGTTATTGAGATGGAGCGGACAACGGATATTCTATTAACACTTGGTCAGCGTAAACAGCAGCAGTTCCTAGTTGGTTTTGCTGCTGAGACAGATGATGCGATTGCGTATGGATATGGAAAACTGGAGCGAAAGCACTTGGATGCTATTTGTGTGAACACAGTAGGTAAAGACGGTGCCGGCTTCCAATCAGATACCAATGAAGTAACGTATCTAAACAAGGAAGGCAAGACGCAGTATTTTCCTTCCAATACGAAGCAGCAAATTGCCCATCAAATTCTAAACGAAATTTTGGCCGACATGGAGGCAGATGAAGTATGAATATCGCGAAGGTTGTTGTGGACGTCCCGGCTAGTCAGACCGATCGCGTCTTTGACTATCTGATTCCAGCAAAGCTGATGGATGTCCTGCAGCCGGGGATGCGTGTGATTGTTCCATTTGGCAACCGTCGTATCATGGGGTTTGTTTTGCAAATCAGCAATAAAACCGAAGTGGACAAGCTAAAGGAAATTCAGGAAACAATGGACTTGCTCCCAGCACTGACTCCGGAATTGCTCGATTTAGGTGTATGGATGGGCGAACAAACATTGAGCTTTCACATCACTGCATTGCAAGCGATGCTGCCGCAAGCGATGAAAGCGACCTATAAGAAAATACTAGTTCGTACTGGAGACATACCAGACGAGTTGCAGTCGGTATTTTCTAATGATGACACAGCTTTATTTGAACAGTTCGAACAAGCGCGTGTCTCTTTTGCTTTGCTGCAGCAAGCTATCAAGGCAGGACAGGTGGAGCTACGCTATCAAGTTAACTCCAAGGAAACGAAAAAAACAGTCCGCATGATTGATACAAAGAAGCAAACCGAAGAGCTGCAATTGGAGCTTGCCAAGGTAAACCCGCGGGCGATGAAGCAAAAAGCACTATTGGAGCATTTCATCGAAGAACCTGGACCGGTAGCGCAAAAGCAGCTGCTATCGATTTACCAGACGACAGCTTCTACACTAAAGCCCTTACTCGATGCAGGTATCCTGCAGGCATATGATAAAGAAATAATGCGGGATCCGTATGAAGATAGAAAAATAGAGCCAACAAGGCCATTGGAATTGTCTGATTCACAAGCCCAAGCACTCCAACCAATTTTGGAGAGTATTTCAACTGAAAAGCATGATGTTTTCCTTTTGCACGGCGTTACCGGAAGCGGAAAAACGGAAGTATACTTGCAAGCAATCCAGCAGGTGCTGGACAAAGGGCAAGAAGCGATTGTACTCGTACCTGAGATTGCCCTCACACCGCAGACTGTGAATCGTTTTAAAGGGCGGTTTGGCTCTGATGTTGCTGTGCTGCACAGCGCGTTGTCAGCAGGTGAAAAATACGATGAGTGGCGTAAGATTCAACGTAAGACAGTGAAAGTTGCCGTCGGAGCCAGATCGGCAATATTTGCGCCATTTGAGAATTTGGGCATTATCATAATTGATGAGGAACATGAAACAAGTTACAAGCAAGAGGATCATCCCAAATATCATGCTCGAGATATCGCCATTTTCCGCGGCAAGTATCACCACGCTCCCATCGTCCTTGGCAGTGCAACACCATCACTTGAATCATACGCCAGAGCAGAAAAAGGCGTCTACCAAATGCTCGAACTTCCTGAGCGGGTAAACGATGCAACAATGCCGGATTATCAAATCATCGACATGCGCGATGAACTGCATGCAGGCAACAGGTCTATCTTTTCTCGTGAGCTGCTGGATCAGATGAAAGAACGAATTCGTAAGAAGGAACAAACAGTCCTATTCTTGAATCGACGTGGTNAGGCGTCTACCAAATGCTCAAACTTCCTGAGCGGGTAAACGATGCAACAATGCCGGATTATCAAATCATCGACATGCGCGATGAACTGCATGCAGGCAACAGGTCTATCTTTTCTCGTGAGCTGCTGGATCAGATGAAAGAACGAATTCGTAAGAAGGAACAAACAGTCCTATTCTTGAATCGACGTGGTTACAGCACATTTGTTATGTGCCGCGATTGCGGTCATACAGTTGAATGTCCGCACTGTGACATTACGCTGACGTATCATCGCAGCAGTGAGCAGCTGAAATGCCACTATTGCGGATATGAAGAACCTGTTCCTCATTTTTGTCCGTCCTGTGAAAGTGATACGATCCGCTATTTTGGTACCGGAACCCAAAAAGTCGAAGAAACATTAACACAGCTTCTGCCGGAAGCACGTATCATTCGCATGGATGTGGATACGACAAGAAGGAAAGGATCCCATGAAAAACTGCTCGGCGCATTTGGAAGAGGAGAAGCTGACATTCTGCTCGGCACCCAGATGATTGCAAAAGGCTTGGATTTTGAGCGCGTAACACTAGTAGGCGTTTTAGCGGCTGATTCCATGTTGCATCTGCCGGATTTTCGTGCTGCGGAGAAAACGTTCCAGCTGCTCACACAAGTGAGCGGACGTGCTGGCAGACATGCCCTTCCGGGAGAAGTAATTATTCAGACTTACTCACCGGAACACTACAGTGTAGAGCTTGCAGCCTCAGGCGATTACCGGCCGTTTTTCCAAACGGAAATGCAAACGCGCAGAGTGTTTCAATATCCGCCTTATTTTTACTTGGCGCTGCTGACAATCAGCCATCAAAACCAAGTGAAAGCCATGCAGACAACACAGACGATCGCCCAGCTGCTGCAGAAGCATTTGTCTGACCAAGTAAGGATATTAGGTCCTACTGCATCTCCATTGGCGCGAATCAAAGATAGATATCGCTTCCAGTGCATGATAAAATACAAAAACGAACCGAACCTTCGTGATGTAATCCGGAGAATTCTCCATTATTACGAAGACGCACGGAAAAAAGAAGATTTGCAAATACATGTTGATTTACAGCCGTATTCGCTCATGTAAGAAAGGAGCTATTTTAAAATGAAACGAATTGTATTCATGGGTACACCTGATTTTGCTGTACCATCACTAAAACAATTGACAGAGGAGGAGTGCGAGGTAGTGCTCGTTGTCACCCAGCCGGACCGCCCGAAAGGCCGCAAAAGAGTCCTCACCAGCTCCCCTGTTAAAGAGGAAGCATTAAAGCACGGAATCCCGGTTTACCAGCCGGAAAAGATTAAAGAAAGCTATGAAGAAATCTTCTCCTATGAGCCAGATCTAATTGTAACAGCTGCGTTTGGGCAGATTCTGCCAAAAGAGCTGCTTGATTATCCGAAATATGGCTGTATCAATGTGCACGCATCACTATTGCCAGAACTACGCGGCGGAGCACCGATTCACTATGCTATTCAGCAAGGGAAAGCAGAGACTGGCGTGACAATTATGTATATGGTAGAGAAATTGGATGCAGGGGATATGCTGCTGCAGCGCTCTGTGCCAATTACGATGCAAGATCACGTCGGTACGATGCATGATAAATTAGCTGTATTAGGAGCAGAGATGGTGCATGCTATTCTGCCAGACATCTTCGCAAAATCAATAAATCCTATTCAGCAGGACGAAACCAAAGTGACCTTCGCGCCGACAATCAAGCGGGAACAGGAAGTAATTGATTGGAACCGTTCGAACTGGGATGTTTTCAATCATATTCGCGGCATGCATCCTTGGCCGGTAGCATTCACCACGTATCAAGGCAAGCCATTTAAAATTTGGTGGAGTGAATTGCTTGAACAAAAATACGAAGGTGAACCTGGGCAAATTGCAGCTTGTGAACAGGATGGTATTGTTGTCATCTGTGCTGAGAACACGGCTGTTAAATTAACGCAAGTACAACCAGCAGGAAAGAAACAAATGACGGCGGCAGATTTCCTGCGCGGTGTAGGTAAAGATATGCAAGCTGGAGAAAGGTTGGGCCAGAATGAAGAAGTATGAATTACGTGATACGGCAGTCACACTGCTTTCCAGGATTGGGGATCAAGGGGGCTACAGTCATCTGCTGCTTGATAAAACAATCCAAACGAAAGGTTTTGACAGCCGTGATACGGCGCTGTTAACCGAAATCGTTTACGGAACATTATCTTATAAACTGACGCTGGAATACTTTCTGCGTCAATTTGTTAACAAGAAATTAGAAAACTGGGCCCGCTGGCTGCTTTTATCGGCATTTTATCAAATGTATGTATTAGATCGTGTGCCTGACCATGCGGTTATTCATGAATCGGTGGAAATTGCTAAACAGCGCGGGCATAAAGGAATTGCCTCTCTTGTTAATGCTGTCCTGCGCAATGTACAGCGAAAAGGATTCCCGAACTTGGATAACATACAAGATCCTGCTGAGCGCATTTCTTTGGAGACAAGCCATCCAAAATGGCTTGTGGAGCGTTGGATTTCTCAGTATGGCGAAAAAACAGCTCGGGAAATGTGTGCCGTCAATCAAGTGGAAAAGCCAATAAGCGTCCGTGTGCAGCCTATGCTGACAACACGTGAAACTGCAATGGAGGAGCTAGCGTCACAAGGATTTACAGTGCGTGCCTCGGCTATTAATCCACAAGGAATTATTATAGAAAAAGGAAATATCCTAAAAAGCGATTTGTTTTTGTCTAACCAAGTAACAGTACAAGATCAGACAAGTATGCTTGCTGGTCAAATGGTTGATGCTGCACCTGGGATGACTGTGTTGGATGCTTGCAGCGCACCTGGAGGTAAAACGACGCATGTTGCTGAAACGATGGAAAACGAAGGAAAGCTTTTTGCTTATGACCTGCATGCGAAGAAAGCGAAGCAGGTTAGTCAGAAAGCTGAAAAATTGAAGCTCACCATCATTGAAGCAAATCAAGCTGATGCTCGTCATTTGCAAGAGACACATGCACCGGAGACCTTTGACCGTATCCTGCTTGATGCACCTTGTTCCGGCCTTGGTGTTTTGCGTGGAAAACCAGATATTAAATATCACAAATCAGAGCAGGATGTCTTGTCGCTTGCTTCCATCCAGGCGGAACTGCTGCATGATGTGGCGCCGCTTCTAAAAGTCGGCGGAAAGCTTGTTTATAGTACATGTACAGTAGATAAGGCCGAAAACGAGCAAGTGGTACAATCCTTCCTTGCTGAGCATCCAAACTATGAGGTTGATCCGGCCTTTCAGCATGAGTTGCCGCAAGCGGTACAGGATGCGCCTGGTCTAAGTTCAAATGGCTTACAAATATTCCCGCAGGATTTTGATACAGATGGATTTTTCCTTGTACGTCTTGTTAGAAAAGCGTGAAAAATGTGGTAGGATAAATTTGGAGCAGCAAACAGACTGCATATAGATGAGGTGAGTAGCGTGAGAGGTTATTTCATTACCGACCGAGGTCAGATTAGAAGTCATAACGAAGATGCGGGCGGGGTATTCTCAAATGCCCATGCGCAGCATTTAGCTGTCATTGCCGATGGTATGGGCGGGCATAAAGCAGGCGATGTTGCCAGTGAGCTGGCTATATCACATTTACGACAGTGGTGGGATACGGTTAGTGCGTTCGTCTCTCCGCAGGAAGCGGAAGAAGCGATTCAACAAGCCATCAGAGAAATCAATTTGCATGTCTATGAAGAATCCCGCCAAAACGAAGAGCTGAATGGTATGGGAACAACAATTGTTGCTGCCCTGTGTACAGATAATTTCGTTACGATTGCACATATTGGAGATAGTCGCTGCTATTTGCTGAATGAAGAAGGATTCAAGCAAGTGACGGAGGATCATTCTCTTGTAAATGAGCTCGTCCGGTCCGGAGAGATTACCGAACAGGACGCGGAAAACCATCCGAGGAAAAACGTCCTGCTTCGCGCACTTGGTACGGATCAAAATGTAGAGATGGACGTGCTCTCCATTACTTGGGATGCCGGTGATCGTCTGCTGCTATGCTCTGATGGTTTATCAAACAAACTGGACAAACAGGAGTTATTGCAATACCTCACATCGGAAGAAGATATTGAGAAAATCGCTTCTCAGCTCGTGTCTGTCGCTAATGATCGCGGCGGGGAGGATAATATCTCCTTAGTAATTGCTGATTTGGCGGATGCACCAGTCCGAGAGGGGGCATAGCATGCTGGAAGGACGTACGCTGAATGAGCGGTATGAAATTCACCGCCTAATCGGCGGTGGCGGTATGGCGAATGTCTATCTGGGCCAGGATATTATTTTGGACCGCGAAGTAGCCATTAAAGTCTTAAAGCTGGAATACGCAAATGATGATGAGTTCATTGCCAGGTTTCATCGGGAAGCACACGCAGCAACGAGCCTTTCCCATCAAAACATCGTTACCATATATGACGTCGGTGACGAGGATGGCATTTACTATATGGTCATGGAATATGTCAGCGGTATGACGCTAAAGCAATACATACAGGCGCATGGGCCAATTGTGGTGCCAGATACGGTAGATATTATGAAACAAGTCACTTCCGCAATCTCACATGCCCATGCTAACGGAATCGTGCATCGGGACATTAAACCTCAAAATATCCTGATTGATAATTACGGTAAAGTGAAAGTGACCGATTTTGGCATTGCGACCGCGCTGAGTGCTACTTCCTTAACACAGACCAATGCAATGCTTGGATCTGTGCATTATTTGTCACCGGAACAAGCAAGAGGCGGCATAGCAACAAAGAAATCGGACATCTATTCGCTAGGAATTGTCATGTTTGAGCTGCTGACCGGACGTCTCCCGTTCTCTGGTGAGTCTGCAGTTAGTATTGCCTTAAAGCATCTGCAAAATGATACGCCATCTGTCAGACGCTGGGCTGGGGATATTCCGCAAAGTGTCGAAAACATTGTGCTGAAGTCAACAACGAAAGATCCATTTTATCGCTATATGAGCACGTATGATATGGAGTCGGATTTGGAAACTTGCTTAGAGCCAAGCCGGGCTGATGAAATGCGTTTTGAGCCGCCAAAAGAAGAAGGGGACACAACGAAGGCTATCCCGATTATTACCGAAAATGATCTGAACAAGGCTTCCTTAGCAGATACGATCGTTCATAACGGAAATACAAATCCGCCAAAACAAACAGAAGAACAAAAGCCGAAGAAGAAAAAGAAACGCTGGAAAGTTTTTCTTTGGGCTGTCGTTGTTCTTATAGTGCTCGCTGTAGTAGGAGTTGGTGTTGTCTTAGCAATGTCGCCAAAGGAAATAACGATGGTTGATGTAACAGACCAGCCTTACGCAGATGCTGTAGACAGACTGTCGGATTTGGATTTGCGTGTAAAACGAGAAGTAACAGCATCAGATACAGTTGAAGAAGGAAATGTCGTGAAGACGGATCCTACGGCGGGCAACAAAATTAAAGAGGGATCAAGGGTTACCGTCTATACGAGCATCGGGAAGGAAAAAGAAGATTTTCCAGATTACGAGGGGAAATCATTTTCCCAGGTGGAAAAACTGTTAGAAGATAAAGGCTACAAAAATGTCCGCTCCTATGAGGAATTTTCGGATGAACCAGAAGGAACGATCATCTCGCAGATACAGCCGCAAGCGGGAACAGGAGTAGTGCCGGAGGAAACAACTGTCATCTTTGAGGTGAGCAAGGGGCCGGAAGCTGTTACGCTGACAGATCTCTCCGGTATGACAGAAGAAGAGGCACAGTCCTATTTGGACAAAAACAATTTGAATGGCAGCTTCATTGAGCAGCCATCTGATGAAGTAGAACAAGGAGTTGTCATCCGCCAAGAGCCGGCTGCCGGGAATTCTGTCGAAGAAAACGGCAGCGTGGATGTGTATATTTCCACTGGACCAGAAAACCTTCCGCCTGCGACGCATACTGTGACATTCACTGTGCCGTACGAGCCAGCTGAACCTGAATCAGGTGAAGAGACAGATGAAGCAACAGAGGAAGAACAAGAGCCGGTGCCGCAAAAGGTGCAGATTTATGTTGGGGATGCTGATCACGATATTACGGAGCTTTATGACGAGCGCTCGATCACAGCAGATGAAGAAGTAACGCTGCGACTAAGTATTCCTGCAGGGGGAGAAGCCGAATACCGGGTAATGCGTGATGATGAAGTATATTTAGAAGAAACGGTACCGTATGAAGACAGGGAAGGTGAATAGATGCCAACAGGAAAGATTATGAAAGCACTGAGCGGTTTTTATTATGTGCTTACAGCAGACGGAGAAACCTACCAATGCCGCGGCAGAGGCGTATTCCGTAAACAGAAAATCACACCTTTAGTTGGAGATGAAGTAGAATTCGATGCCGAAACGAAATTGGAAGGCTATGTGCATGATGTACGGCCGCGCAAGAATGAGCTTGTCAGGCCTCCAATCGCCAACATTGATCAAGCGATTATCGTGACGTCAGCTGCACAGCCTGATTTCAGTACAGTACTGCTGGACCGCTTTCTTGTGTTGGTGGAATCCAAGCATATTGACCCGGTCATTTTTATTACGAAGATTGATATGCTGACAAAGGACGAGCTTGCAAAAATAGAAGTTTATAAGCAGGAATATGAAAAAATCGGCTATTCTGTCGAGATGTTATCTTCAAAAGAAGAAACGAATTTGGAGCAAGTAAAACATCATATGAAAGACAAGATATCAGTTATTGCCGGGCAGTCAGGTGTTGGAAAGTCATCCATGCTGAATGCAATTGATCCGCGCTTGGAATTGGAAACAAAAGAAATTTCCGAAAGTCTGGGACGCGGGCGACATACGACAAGGCATGTGGAGCTTATCCCAATCGGAGGCGGACTTGTAGCTGACACGCCTGGATTTAGTTCGCTTGAATTTACCGAGATTGAGTCCGAGGAGCTTCCTTCTTGTTTTCCAGAATTCAGAGAACGAGAGGAAGGCTGCAAGTTCCGTGGCTGTATGCATCACCGTGAACCGAAATGTGCAGTGAAGCAAGCGGTAGAAGAAGGGGAGATACCAGAATACCGCTATACGCATTATTTGCAATTCCTAGAAGAAATCAAATCAAGAAAGCCGAGGTATTAATAATGACAAAAATCGCACCATCTATTCTTTCAGCTGATTTTGCAAGTTTAGGAAATGAAGTTTTAGATGTGGAAAAAGGCGGAGCAGATTATATCCATGTAGATGTGATGGATGGTCATTTTGTACCGAACATTACCATCGGACCGTTAATTGTCGAAGCAATCCGTCCGGTAACAAAGCTGCCTCTTGATGTTCATCTGATGATTGAGAATCCAGATAGCTATATAGAAACATTCGCAAAAGCAGGCGCTGATATTATTACCGTACATCAAGAAGCTTGTATCCACCTTCACCGTACGATTATGTTAATTAAAGAACAAGGGCTGAAAGCTGGTGTGGTTTTAAATCCTGCAACGCCTGTCAGTCTGATTGAAGAAATACTTCCGGAATTAGATATGGTTCTGTTGATGACAGTTAATCCAGGCTTTGGAGGACAGAAGTTCATATCGTCTGTATTGAAGAAAGTCGAGGAGCTTTCCCGGCTCCGTTCAGCTTTGGAACTTGATTTCGAGATCGAAATTGACGGCGGTGTGAACGTAGAAACGGCAAAATTATGTACGGATGCCGGAGCGGATGTATTAGTTGCTGGCAGTGCTGTCTATGGCAAGGAAGACAGAGCAGCAGCGATTGCTGCGATTCGGGAAGCGGCTGAATAAAACATGAGCGCCAAGCTTAGTATCGGTATTGTCGGCGGTTCGGGAAACCTGCCTGACTTGAACCCAGCTGCGCATACGATATGGATTGGAGCAGATGCCGGTGCACTAGCACTGGCATCTGCTGGTATTCGAATGAAGTTTGCTGTAGGTGATTTTGATTCGGTTTCAGAAGAGGAGCTAGAGACGATCAAGCAATACGCTGATGAAGTAACCGTCTTTCCTCCTGAGAAAGATGAAACAGATTTCGAGCTTGCTATTCGGCAAGCCAAGGAGATAAAAGCAGATGAGATAGCTGTTTATGGCGTGACTGGCGGGCGGCTTGATCATGAGCTGGTCAATATTCAAATGCTATACCGCCTGCTGGATAGCTTCTCTCGTTCTATTATCATTGATAGGCAAAATAGTGTTCAGATGCACCGACCAGGTACATATCATATAGAACAAGACCAAAACTACCGTTATATTTCATTTCTTTCATTTTCTGAGCAAGTTACTGGTCTAACCTTGACCGGCTTTAAATATCCTTTAACAGATGCCGGCATCCAATGGGGGGGGACGCTGTCCATCTCTAATGAGCTTGTTGCACAAACTGGTACTTATTCTTTTGTTACAGGCATAGTAATAATGATAAAGAGCAAGGATGTACAAAAGCTACAGCGTTAAGCTGCTCAGAAAAAGGAGGAAGGGGACCATATGAAATTCTATACCTTTAAACTCCCGAGGTTCATCGGTGGCTTTGTTCGCGTCATTATCGGCACATTTAAGAAAGATTAGCACAAAAAAAAAGCACCCTTTCCATGAAAGGTGTGCTTTTTTTGTCGCATGCGAATGCTCCATAAAAGTATTTTAGAAATGCTATTTATACGCGTTCGATGTTACCTTTTTTAAGTGCACGAGCTGATACATAAACTTTTTTAGGTTTACCATCAACAAGAATGCGAACTTTTTGAACGTTTGCTTTCCAAGTACGTTTATTAGCGTTCATGGCATGAGAACGAGCATTTCCAGAACGAGTAGTACGTCCAGTGATTACACATTTGCGTCCCATGTTATCCCTCCTAATATGACGATTAATTGTAACACTAAATAAATCTATCATAACTCAGCACGTAATGCAATAAAATACATCAAGAAAATTTACTTGACAGTGCAGTTTTTATCGGGCATTGTAAAAAGGGCTATTTTTAATCCGCTTTCAAATACAGCTTCCATATAGTATAGTAGGTGTAGATTTGAGTAGCGTTAGGAGGAGCCATTATGAGCTTTCATCTTACTACGGAAGATGGAAATATTACAATTGCGACGGATGTAATCGCGACATTGGCTGGAAGTGCTGCGGAAAAATGCTACGGCATCGTCGGTATGGCTTCCAGACATCAGTTACGCGACGGAATAGCAGAAATTCTTCGCAGGGAAAACTATTCAAAAGGAATAGTTGTTACCCAGGCGGACAACAAGGTCCAGATCGACTTGCATATTATCGTAAGCTATGGAACGAAAATATCGGAGGTTGCGCATAATGTGCAATCCCAAGTGAAGTATACATTGGATCGGGCATTGGGCGTGCTGACAAGCTCTGTAAACATATATATACAAGGCGTCAGCGTTTCTGCAGACTAAACAGCCGGCAGATTTGAGGAGGAAACAGTTTGAGTGTTCGACATATAGATAGTAAGACATTTTCAGCGATGCTGCTCACAGGTGCGCACCATCTATCAAATAATGCCAATACAATTGATGCACTGAATGTATTTCCTGTGCCTGATGGTGATACAGGTACGAATATGAATTTAACAATCACAGCTGGTGCGAAAGCGGTGCAAGAGACAGACAGCAAGGAAGTAGGTCAGATTGCGTCAGCGTTTGCTAAAGGATTATTAATGGGTGCGCGCGGTAATTCCGGTGTCATCCTTTCCCAGCTTTTCAGAGGCTTTGGTAAAGCGCTTGAAGGTAAAAGTGAATTAACAGCCGGCCAGCTCGCTAATGCTTTGGATGCTGGTACGAAGACAGCATACAAAGCAGTTATGAAACCGGTAGAAGGTACGATTCTGACGGTGGCAAAAGATGCAGCAGCTGCAGCAGTTGAGAAATCACGGACAGAGGCCGATCCTGTGGAATTGTTCCGTTATGTGGTGGAAGCTGCGAAGCAAAGCCTTAGCCGAACGCCAGAATTGCTTCCAGTTTTAAAGGAAGTTGGCGTAGTGGATAGCGGTGGTCAAGGATTGGTAACAATCTATGAAGGGTTCTTAGCATCGCTGACAGGCGAAGAACTGCCGGAAGCAGTTCAGCATGGCAGCATGGATAACCTTGTTAGTGCCGAACACCACAAGCAAGCGCAGGACTTCTTAGATACAGCGGATATCACGTTCGGCTATTGCACAGAGTTTATGGTAAAGTTCGAAGCGGACAAGCTGCAGCAGCATCCTTTTGATGAGCAAGCTTATCGCGAGGAACTAAATGAACGCGGAGATTCTTTGCTTGTTGTAGCAGATGAAGACGTCGTGAAAGTGCATATCCATACGGAGTATCCTGGCGATGTGATGACGTACAGTCAGCAATACGGCAGCTTGATTAATATGAAAATAGAAAATATGCGGGAACAGCACGCAGCGATTGTTGGCAAAAAAGAAGCGGCGAGAGAGCACAAGCAGCATAGTATTGTAACAGTTGCAATGGGTGACGGTGTGAAAGCATTGTTTGAAAGTCTAGGTGCGAACGTTGTTATATCTGGCGGTCAAACAATGAATCCGAGCACGCAGGATATTGCAGATGCTATCAAAGCCGCAAATGCTGATGCTGTCTATATATTGCCGAATAACAAAAATATCACCATGGCTGCAGAACAGGCAGCTGAAATGGCAGATACAAATGCATTTGTCATCCCTACGAAAACAATCCCTCAAGGAATGCGCGCACTGCTTGCTTATGACGAGACACAGGCAGCTGATCAGAATGCAGCTGCTATGAGAGATGCGATGACGCAGGTGAAATCCGGCCAAGTTACGCATGCGGTACGAGATACGACGATTGAAGGCGTCAGCATCAAGGAAGGGCAATATATCGCTATTTTGGAAGGGAAGATTATATCTGCTGCTTCCGATGCGGATGAAGCCTTAGAGCTGCTTCTTCGCAAGATGGTTGATGAAGAAGATGATGAATTGATTACAGTCATTCGCGGAGAAGATGCAAGTGCTTCTGGTGAGCGATTAGAAGCATTCATCGAAGAAGAATTCCCAGATGCAGAACTAGAGATACATGACGGCAATCAACCGGTTTATACGTATCTTGTTGCAGTTGAATAAGGAAGGGAAAGCTCCTGCTACAGGAGCTTTTTTCATTGTTTGCAGTAGGAACATATGTGTGCTGCATGCCTGAATACATGCTAAAATAGATATAAGAGTAAAGAAAGAGGAGTGAGCCTATGAAATATCAATCCGTATTCGATATTATCGGACCGGTAATGGTCGGTCCATCTAGTTCGCACACTGCCGGTGCTGTGCGTATCGGCCGAGCGGCGCGCCTTATCTTCGGTAAAGAACCAACGTGGGCAACCGTTCACCTGTATGGCTCGTTTGCGAAGACGTATCGAGGACATGGAACTGATCTGGCTATTGTTGGCGGTCTCTTAGGCTATGACACAGATGATGATCGAATCAGGTTCGCATTAGAAACTGCAAAACAGAAAAATATGAAAATAGAATTCATTGAAGATACAGCAGCTACAGAACATCCGAACACAGCGCGAGTGAAGCTCGGAACAGAAGATAGCAGCATGGAGCTCGTCGGTGTTTCTATCGGCGGAGGAAAAGTAGAGATTACGGAATTGAACGGCTTTGAACTGCGTATGTCAGGTAATAAGCCGGCTATTTTGATTATGCATAATGATCGCTTTGGTGCAATTGCTTCAGTGACCCAACTTTTAGCTATGCATGAGATTAACATTGCGCATATGGAAGTTTCCCGTAAAGATGTCGGGAAGGACGCACTAATGGTGATTGAGACGGACCAAAACGTGGAGGACAATGTGATGAAAGATTTGGAGCATGCATCGCATATAAACCGTGTGTCCCGCTTGATGAGTTGACAGGAGGAATGAACATGTTTCGCAACGTAGCGGAATTGATTGAACAAGCAAAAGCAGATAGCATTTCCATTTCAGAGGTGATGATTCGCCAGGAAATGGATGTCCATCAGCGCTCTCGTGAGGAAGTGATGGGACAGATGGAGCGAAATCTAGTAATCATGGAGGAAGCTGTGGAACGAGGTTTGCAAGGGGTAACCTCTCATTCTGGCTTAACCGGAAATGATGCTGTATTGCTTCAGCAATATATGGAAAAAGGCAACACACTCTCTGGTCATCTGCTGCTGGATGCAGTAAGTAAAGCTGTTGCAACGAATGAAGTAAATGCCGCGATGGGAATGATTTGCGCCACGCCGACTGCAGGAAGTGCAGGTTGTGTACCGGGAGCGTTATTCGCTGTTAAAGAAAGGCTGCAGCCGACTCGCGAGCAAATGATTCGTTTCCTATTCACAGCAGGAGCTTTTGGATTTGTGGTAGCGAATAATGCCTCCATCAGCGGGGCTGAAGGAGGCTGTCAAGCTGAAGTTGGCTCTGCGGCTGCAATGGCTAGTGCAGCGGTAGTCGAAATGGCTGGCGGGACACCAGAACAAAGTTCCGAAGCATTTGCGATTACGTTAAAGAATATGCTAGGGCTCGTGTGTGACCCGGTTGCCGGGTTAGTGGAGGTTCCATGTGTAAAACGGAACGCGGCTGGTGCTTCCAACGCAATTGTGTCTGCTGATATGGCGTTGGCGGGGATTACGAGCAGAATTCCTTGCGATGAAGTGATAGGAGCGATGTACCGTATCGGACGTTCGATGCCATCATCCCTTCGAGAAACAGCAGAAGGCGGCTTGGCGGATACACCGACTGGACGCCGACTAGCAGCTATGATTAATGGGATAACAAAAGAGAAAGAGTGAGAAACGTGCTGAAGCAACCGGTTGATCAAGTAAAAGGAATCGGTGACAAGCTTGCGGAAGGATTGGCGAATATGGGGATCTTCACCGTGGAAGATCTCCTTTTTCATCTGCCATACCGTTATGATGTTTTCGAAGTCCAGCCGCTAGCTGAACTGATTCACGACGATAAAGTGACAATTGAAGGGGAAATCGCCTCCCCTGCCCAAGTACAGTATTATGGCCGTAAGAAAAATAGGCTGACTGTAACACTCCTTGTAGAAAATGTTGCAGTGAAGGCCATCATGTTCAATCGCGCCTTTGCTCAAAAGCAGCTGCTTCCGGGCCGGCGAGTGACGATGACGGGCAAGTGGGACCAGCACCGCCTGCAGCTTACCGTTAGCAATTTTAAGCTAGGCGATGCAGATGAAATGACACCAATCCAGCCTGTCTATGGTGTTAAGGGCAGTGTGACAGTGCGGCAGCTCCAAAAAAGCGTAAAGCAAGCACTGGATCAATTCGAAACAGCTATCAAGGAAGTCCTTCCAAGTACATTTTTGAGGAGCTACAAACTGCCAGATCGCAAAACAGCGCTTCAACATATGCATTTTCCAGCTGACAGGCAGTCGCTTGCGCATGCTAGACGGAGATTTACGTATGAGGAATTTTTGCTTTTTCAGTTGAAAATGCAATTCATTCGTAAGAAAAAACGGGAAGCGAGCGCTGGCGGCAGTTTGTATTATGACAGAGAAAAAGTGAAAGACTTTATAACGACGCTTCCGTTTCAGCTGACAAATGCCCAGCAGCGCGTTTTGAAAGAAATCATGCGTGATCTTGGGTCAGCTTACCGCATGAATCGTCTCCTGCAGGGGGATGTAGGTTCAGGTAAGACAGCAGTTGCGGCTGTTGCGCTGTACGCTGCGGTAACTGCCGGGAAGCAAGGTGCCATTATGGTGCCGACGGAAATACTGGCAGAACAGCATGCACAGTCATTGGCTGCTATGCTGGATGGGTACGCAACGGTAACCTTGTTAACAGGAAGTGTAAAAGGCAAACGGCGTAAAGCTATCCTCGAACAAATAGCGAATGGCGAGGTTGACATTGTTGTCGGTACGCATGCACTCATCCAAGATGAAGTCCACTACAAGGAGCTTGCGGTGGCAATTGTCGATGAACAACATCGCTTCGGTGTGCAGCAGCGTCGAACACTCCGTGACAAAGGACTGCATCCGGATGTTTTGTTTATGACTGCTACCCCAATCCCGCGTACGTTGGCGATTACCGCTTTTGGCGATATGGACGTCTCTGCTATTGACGAAATGCCAGCAGGACGGAAAGAAATAGAGACTTATTGGGTAAAAGAAAATACGGTTGACCGGGTGTTGGATTTTATCCGTAAAGAAGTAGCAGCAGGTCATCAAGCCTATGTGATTAGTCCGTTAATAGAGGAATCAGACAAGCTGGATATCCAAAATGCAGTTGATCTTCATCAGATGCTGGCTGCAGTGTTTGAACCAGACATTCGGGTCGGACTCATGCATGGCCGGCTGCACCCAGATGAGAAAGAAGCTGTGATGAAGGAATTTGCCGATAATGAGACACAAGTTCTTGTTTCCACGACAGTTGTAGAAGTCGGGGTAAACGTACCGAATGCAACTTTGATGATCATATATGATGCAGAACGGTTCGGCTTATCGCAGTTGCACCAGCTGCGAGGGCGTGTCGGACGCGGAGATGCACAAAGCTACTGCATCCTAATTGCAGAGCCAAAAGGAGAAATCGGGAAAGAACGGATGCGAATCATGACCGAAACAACCAATGGATTTGAGTTGTCTGAGCAAGATTTACAGCTGCGGGGACCTGGGGATTTCTTTGGCAAAAAGCAAAGCGGTATTCCAGAATTCAAGGTGGCGGATATGGTGCATGACTACCGTGCGTTGGAAACTGCGCGCAAGGATGCAGAAGAAATTATCGCGGAAGAAAAATTAGAAAATGATCCGGATTATCGCAATTTGTTAGAAGCCTTAGATGCCCAATTTGCATTGAATGGAGAAGTGCTTGACTAAAAACGGCTGTTGCAATTTAAAGCCTGCTATTATATATTACCTTTAGTACCTAGTCTTAATTTTGGCGGTGGAGAAATGAGAAGAAGCAAAAAAGACAGACAGGACTTGTTACGGCAAACGATTGAACATACACCGTTCATTACAGACGAGGAATTGGCCAAAAAGTTTGGTGTCAGTATTCAGACAATCCGGCTGGACCGAATGGAGCTGACGATACCGGAACTGAGGGAACGGATTAAGCATGTTGCTAATTCCCAATGGGATGAAACCGTAAAATCTATCAATATCGATGAAGTAATTGGTGAGATTATTGATTTGGAGCTTGATGAACGGGCAATAAGTATATTAGATATTAAACCAGAGCATGTGTTCACACGAAATCAGATTGTCAGAGGGCATCACTTATTTGCACAAGCGAACTCTTTGGCAGTCGCCTTGATAGATGATCCGCTGGCGCTGACCTTTCATTCGGAGATTACATTTACTAGACAAGTAAAGCTGCATGAACGAGTAGTTGCCAAGGCGAAGGTCATTCGTCAGGATCGAAAACGAACAGTCATTGAAGTAGAAAGTGCTGTAGAACAAGAACAAGTATTCAAAGGTACGTTCGAGATGTTTCGCTCGAGCGTCAAAGAAGGGAATTAAGTTATGCGAATCGCAATTGATGCAATGGGCGGAGATCACGCACCAGAAGAAGTTGTCAAAGGTGCCGTACTCGCAGCAACAGAGGATGCCTCTTTACAGCTGACGCTTGTTGGAGATCAGAAAAAGATCGAACCGCATCTTGGCGAGATACGACCGTCGAACATTCAAATTATACATACGGAGGAGTTCATTACAGCAGACGATGAACCGGTGCGAGCTATCCGGCGCAAAAAGCAATCCTCTCTTGTACTGACAGCGCAAGAAGTGAAAGAAGGGCGAGCTGATGCTTGTGTATCGGCCGGTAATACAGGTGCACTTATGACGGCGGGCCTCATGGTTGTCGGAAGAATTAAAGGAATTGAGCGCCCTGCGCTTTCACCAACGCTGCCTACAGTGGACGGAAAAGGATTTGTACTGCTTGATGTTGGAGCGAATATTGATGCGAAAGCAACTCACTTACTCCAGTATGCGGTAATGGGTTCCATCTATGCAGAAAAAGTTCGCGGCATTGACAATCCGCGAGTAGGACTGCTTAATGTTGGTGCTGAAAACGGAAAAGGCAATGATTTGACGAAGAAGGCGTTCGAACTTCTTAGCCAAGCACCAATTAATTTTGTCGGTAATGTAGAAGGCCGCGATTTTCTATCTGGTGATTTTGATGTAGTCGTGACAGATGGTTTCAGCGGGAATATTGCTTTAAAGACAATTGAAGGTACGGCTTCGATGTTTTTCTCCATGATAAAAAAAGCGTTCTTGCAGAATATGAAAACAAAGCTTGCAGCAGGCATGATGAAGCCGCAGCTGAAAGAAATTAAAGCCAGCACAGAATATGCGGAATACGGCGGAGCAGCGTTGTTCGGATTAGGAGCACCAGTTGTGAAGGCACATGGTTCCTCTAACGCACGAGCAATTCAAGTTGCAATCAAGCAGACAAAACAAATGGCAGAAAAAAATGTAACAGGAATTATTGAAGATACGATTAAGCAAATCAAGACGGATGAGGAGGAAGTATAAGTGAAAAGAGTAGCATTTGTATTTCCGGGGCAAGGCTCCCAAGCAGTAGGCATGGGACAGGAAATGTACAATGAATATCAGGAAGTCAAAAGTCTATTCCAGACTGCAGATGAATTGCTTCCGCACCCAATTACACCCCTAATGTTCGAAGGGCCAGCCGAAGAACTGACAAAGACGGAGAACGCACAGCCTGCGCTGTTATTAACAAGTGCAGCAATTTTTCAGGTATTGCAAAATGAAGGTGTTCGTCCAGTTGTTACAGCTGGTCACAGCTTAGGTGAGTACAGCGCACTAGTTGCTGCTGGCGTATTTTCTGCAGAAGATGCAGCAGTGCTTGTCAACAAGCGCGGTCAGCTTATGGAGAAAGCTTATCCAGCTGGACAAGGCTCTATGGCAGCTGTTCTTGGGCTTGGAGTAGAAGAGATTCAGGCCGTCCTGCAAACAGTCAATGATACGCATAATGAAATTGTCGATGCAGCTAATATTAACTGCCCTGGCCAAGTGGTTATTTCCGGTACGAAAAATGGCATTGAGCTTGCCGAGCCTTTGCTGAAGGAAGCCGGTGCAAAGCGTGTGCTTCCGCTGAATGTGAGCGGTCCGTTCCATTCCCGTTTGATGAAAGAAGCGGCCGAAGAATTTGGTTCTGTCTTGAAAGAAGTTGAAAAGACAGATGCATCAATCCCGGTGTATGCCAACGTAACAGCAAATAAAGTACAAGACCATAAAGATATCGAGCAGCTTCTCATTGAGCAGCTTTACTCCCCTGTGCGCTTTGAAGAGACGATTGTGAATATGCTGCAGGATGATAACCTTGATGCAATTGTAGAAGTAGGAAATGGCAAAGTGTTAAGTGGTCTTGTCAAAAAAATCAACCGTCGCACAACAACTTTCAACGTCCAAGATTCTGAATCATTGCAGGCTTTCTTGACGTGGTATAAGGAGGAAGCGTAATGTTAACAGGCAAAGCGGCACTTGTAACAGGTGCATCCCGTGGAATTGGCAGAGAAATCGCACTAGAGCTTGCACGTAAAGGAGCGAATGTGGCAGTCAACTATTCTGGCAGCAAAGAAAAAGCCGAGGCTGTTGCAGAAGAAATTCGCGCAATTGGGCAGGAATCTATCGTAATCCAAGCGAATGTAGCCGAAGAAGACAGCGTCAAAGCTATGGTCAAGGAGACAATTGACGCTTTCGGAAGTCTGGACATACTAGTAAATAATGCTGGTATCACACGTGACAATCTGCTAATGCGCATGAAGGAAGAAGAATTCGATGCAGTTATCCAAACGAATTTGAAAGGTGTCTTCCTTTGCACAAAAGCCGTTACACGTCAGATGATGAAGCAGCGAGCTGGACGTATTATTAATGTGGCGAGCATTGTAGGCGTAAGCGGTAATCCTGGACAAGCGAATTACGTTGCGGCTAAAGCGGGTGTTATCGGATTGACGAAAACAGCTGCGAAGGAATTGGCAGCTCGTAATGTCCTAGTTAACGCTGTTGCGCCAGGATTTATTACGACAGATATGACAGATGAACTGACAGAAGACCAGAAACAAGCAATGCAAAGTATGATTCCGCTTGGCAAACCTGGTAAGCCGGAAGATGTTGCGCGTGTCGTACGATTCCTCGCTTCTGAGGACAGTAATTACATGACTGGACAGACGCTGCACATCGATGGCGGCATGGTAATGTAATTCCATAAAAAAACCTGTAGTTTTCCGGGACAAAATGTCCTATAATAACGAAGGGAGGTGAGTTTCCTATGGCAGATGTATTCGAGCAAGTAAAACAAATCGTTATTGATCGTCTTGATGTAGACGAATCCAAAGTAACACTAGAAGCTTCTTTCAAAGAAGATCTAGAAGCAGATTCCCTTGATGTAGTGGAATTGGTTATGGAATTGGAAGATCAATTCGACACGGAAATCTCTGATGAAGATGCGGAAAAAATCGCAACTGTTGGTGACGCTGTAAACTACATAAACAGCAAACAGTAAGATTTAAATAAGATGCATAGGTGAAAGTCCCGCTTAATTAGGCGGGGCTTTCTCCGCATTATCACACCATTTAGGAAAGTGGGGACAGCAGTATGACATTACAAAAACTGCAGGAGCAGCTAGAAATCTATTTTCATGATGAAGCTTTGTTGCAGAATGCTTTAACCCATTCATCTTATGTGAATGAACATCGCCACCTGAAGAAGACGGATAATGAACGCTTGGAATTTTTGGGCGATGCCGTACTCGAACTTGGCGTTTCTCAATTCCTGTACAAGCATTATCCTGATATGCCGGAAGGAAATATGACCAAGCTCCGAGCAGCAATCGTCAGGGAGGAGTCCCTTGTGCTATTTGCTAAAGAGATGGATCTTGGTGCATATGTTCTGCTTGGCAAAGGTGAGGAGCGTACTGGCGGAAGAACGCGTCCAGCACTCTTGGCAGATGTTTTTGAAGCATTTGTTGGTGCGTTGTATTTGGACCAGGATTTTGAAGTGGTACTCCGGTTCTTCGATAGAATCGTATTCCCGAAAATCAGCCAAGGTGCTTTTTCACATGCGATGGATTATAAGAGCAGATTGCAGGAAGTCGTACAGCAGGATAAGGATAAGCTGATCACTTATGCAATTGTCGACGAAAGAGGACCGGCACATAACCGAGAATTTGTTGCTGAACTGAAAATTCAAGGTGACTTGGCAGGCACTGGAGTCGGCCGTACCAAGAAAGAAGCGGAGCAGAACGCTGCCCGTATTGCATTGGAAGTTTTGAAGGCATAGGAAGAGAAGCTTGGAGAAGTGCTTAAATCAGAGGAAAATCCGAACCGATGAAGATTCTTTAACAAGAATTCGCATTGATTCGGATTTTTTAGTTGTGCTAGATATGGGATCGACATAAAAACTGGTAATTCAGGACGGACGAAAAAAACTTTTGTAACGCTCTGCTGAGTCCTAGCTGCTTTCACTTTCTGTATCTTGCCAGCTCTTGGATGAAAGCTTCTGTTTCATATACACTTAGTTGTCCTTGCGATTCAATATGATCATACAGATCTTTAATATCCTGGTACTTCTCCAGCTGATAATCTTCCGGCTGCATGATCGAACGGTTAACGACAGAGAGGCGATCAGCAATCGTGTTAATCAAGATTGCTAAATTCTCCTCTGATGCTTGTTCAAGCTGCATGGTCAGCCTCCTTTGCGCGTAATTGATACCTATTATGTACCTTTAGTTTATGATAAAATAAATAAGTTAAAAACGAAAGAAAAATTACCAACAATGCAGAATAAGCGAAATGCTTTTATATAGGAGAATGAATATGTTCCTGAAACGATTAGAGACCGTCGGATTCAAATCATTTGCTGAGAAAGTCACACTTGATTTCGTACCAGGTGTTACAGCTGTGGTGGGACCAAACGGCAGCGGGAAAAGCAATATTACCGATGCCATCCGCTGGGTGTTAGGTGAGCAATCAGCCAAGTCCTTGCGCGGATCCAAAATGGAGGATATTATCTTCCAAGGCAGTGATACGAGAAAGGCGCTCAATGTAGCAGAAGTAACACTCGTATTGGATAATGCAAATCAGACATTACCGCTGGAGTATCAGGAAGTGAGTGTGACCAGACGGGTCTTCCGTTCTGGAGAAAGTCAGTTTTTGATCAACAACCAAAGCTGCCGGCTGAAGGATATCGTTGACTTATTTATGGACTCCGGACTAGGAAGAGAAGCCTTCTCTATTATCAGTCAAGGTAAAGTAGAGGAGATTTTGAGCTCCAAACCGGAAGAAAGACGATCCATTTTTGAAGAAGCTGCCGGCGTGCTGAAATACAAGCAGCGGAAAAAGAAAGCGGAATATAAACTAGCTGAAACCCAGGAAAACTTGAACCGGGTCGAAGATATCACATTTGAAATTGAAGGGCAGCTGGAGCCGCTGCGCGAACAGGCAACAATTGCCAAAGATTATCTGGAGAAAAAAGCACAGCTCAAAGATGTGGAAATTGGACTGCTTGTAGCAGAAATTGAACAACTACATAAAGAGTGGAAAGCTGTCCTGGAAGAGCTGGAAAGCAACAAGCAAGTGCTGCAAGGCCAAAAGCAGGAAATCAATCAAAAGGAACAGCAGCTGGAGGCTGAAAAGAATGAACTCCAAGCTTTAGATGCTTCTATCGATGAACTCCAAGCATCATTGCTCATTGTGACACAAGAGCTTGAGAACTTAGAAGGTAAAAAACAGCTGTTAAATGAACGCTCCAAGCATTTAGCTGAGAACAAAGAAAAGCTGGAGAAAGATACCGAACAGCTCAGCGGCACCCTCGCGCATCAAACACAGCAGCTCGAGCAGGAGCAGTCCGTGTTGACGGCATTAGAGGGCGAGAATAAAACAATCAAGTCAGAACTGCGGAATTTGGACAAATTGCTGTCGCGCACGCAAGAAGATTTGAGTGAACAGATTGAAGAAAAGAAAAGTGAGTATATTGACTTGCTGAACGAGCAAGCTGCTAAAAGGAATGAAACAAACTCATTAAAACAGCAAATTGCGGCTATAGAAGCGAAGAAAGACCGCCAGCAGACGAAATATAAAGATGTTGTTCAAAATCGCGACGAAATAGAAACGAAGCGGGAAGAACTAGCGACTCGTTTGGAAGAAGCAACTGCAAGCAGGAAACAAGCGGAGGACCGAGCAGAAGCACTTCGCGGTGAGTCGACACAAAAACGGGAGCAATATCAGGATGCGCAAAGCAAACTGTATACCGGCTACCAGCATATTGAAAAACTCCGCTCTAAGCAGGAAATGCTGCAGGAGATGAAAGAGGAATTCCAAGGATTCTTCCAAGGTGTAAAGGCTGTGCTCAAAGCGCGTCAAGAACAAAAGCTCGAAGGCATTGAAGGAGCTGTCATTGAACTGATTGATGTACCAAACGATTATGTGACAGCTATGGAAACAGCTTTAGGAGGTCAAGCCCAGCATATCGTGGTCGACAATGAAGCGAGTGCGCGCCAAGCTATTAATTGGCTGAAGCAGACGCATAACGGACGGGCGACTTTCTTGCCGCTTGGCTCCATCCAACCGAAGCAAATTCCGTCCAATGTGCTGCAGAATGCGATAAACCGCGAAGGCTTTATCGGCGTTGCAGCTGATTTAATACAAGTAGATGAAGCGTATAAGCGTGCTGTTGATTTTCTTCTAGGAAATGTCGTAATCGCTGAAAATTTACAGCATGCAAATGCAATTGCAGCTGCACTAGGCAGACGTTATCGGATTGTTACTTTAACTGGTGATGTTGTTAATCCTGGCGGTTCTATGACAGGCGGTGCCCAAAAGCGGAGCGGACAGTCTTTGTTCACAAGAGAAAAAGAGATGCAGGAAGTAACAGAAAAGCTTGCTGATTTCCAGGCTCGTACAGAAGTGTTTGAACGTAAAGTCGCACAGCTGAAGGAAGAGCTGCAGCAAGTCGAGACTTCCTCAGAAGAAATTAGGCAGCAAATAAAACAGCTGCAAGAAACAGAGCAGGAATTGCAAGCAGCATTTACGGAGACAAGTATCCGCTTTATGCATGCGAATGATAATCTGACAATGTATGACCAAGACAATGCGCAGTATGACGCCGAACGCAAGGAAGTAGAAATGCGTACGGAGCAGCTGAAGCAGGAGCTTGCTAACTTGGATGACCAGCTGCAGCAAATACAGCAGGAAATCAAAGAGCTTACGGAAGCACATCAAGCATGGCAGGATACGAAGGAAATAAAACGTCAAGAGCAGCAAACACTTCAAATACGATCAGCAGAAAGTCTTACGAAGCTTCAAAACCAAGAACAGCGTATCGGTGAGCTGACGGAGCAGCTGCTGCAGACGAAGCAGAAATTCGAGGAGCAGCAGCGCACACTGCAGCAAATGAATGAAGTCGGTGAGAAAGCTCAGACAGAAGAAGAGATTATCGAATTAATTACAATGAAACAGCAGCATAAGCAGCAGACAACAGCGTTAGTAGAGGAACGCAAAGCAGAACGACAAGAGCGGCATGAGTGGGTGCAGCAGGAAGAGCTGGCCGTTAAAGAAGCGAATCGTCAGCACCAAAATCTAGTACAGCAAGTACAAGATCAGGAAGTTCGCACAAACCGTCTGGATGTGGAGCTGGAGAACCGTCTGTTAAACTTGCAGCAAAGCTATTCGCTGACATTCGAAAAAGCTTTGGCCACTTTCGGCAGAGCAGAAGATATCGAGAGCGCGCAAACCGAAGTAAAACTGATCAAACGTGCTATACAAGAGCTGGGAACTGTCAATGTAGGTGCGATTGAGGAATTCGATCGTATCAATGAAAGATACAGCTTCCTTACTGAACAAAAAGATGACCTATATCAAGCAAAAGCCACATTGCTTGCGGTTATAGAAGAAATGGACGAAGAGATGAAGCGGTTATTTGAAGATGTGTTTACGAAAATCAAAACCGAATTCACAGAAGTATTTCGTTCGCTCTTCGGCGGTGGTCATGCGGAGCTGAAACTGACAGATAGCGGCAACCTTTTAGAGACAGGCGTTGACATCATTGCGCAGCCGCCAGGTAAGAAACTGCAAAATCTAGGTCTGCTGTCAGGCGGCGAGCGGGCATTAACAGCCATTGCGTTGTTATTCGCCATTTTGCGCGTCCGTCCGGTGCCATTCTGTATTCTGGATGAGGTGGAAGCAGCGTTGGATGATGCAAACGTCAGCCGGTTTGCTCAATATATGAAGCAATTCAGTGAAAAGACCCAGTTCATTGCGATTACGCATAGAAAAGGTACAATGGAGGAAGCAGATGTCTTGTATGGCGTTACCATGCAAGAATCCGGTGTCTCCAGGCTTGTATCTGTCCGTCTTGAAGATACGCCTGCACTAGTGAAGATATAAGAAAGGAAGAACAAAATGAGCTTTTTTCAGAAACTGAAAAATAAATTCAAAAACCCTGAAAACAACACAACAGATGAACAAACACCGGAAAAGTACAAAGAAGGCCTAAAAAAAACCAGAACGACCTTCTCTGACAAAATGAATAACCTGATGGCGCGCTACCGGAAAGTCGATGAAGATTTCTTCGAGGAGCTGGAAGAAGTTTTGATTGGTTCTGATGTCGGCGTGACGACTGTGATGGATTTAGTAGACGAGCTTCGTTTGGAAGCGAAACGGCAGAATATTAAAGACAGCAGTCAGCTAAAAGACGTTATCTCAGAAAAACTAGTCGAAATCTACCAAGGTGACGAAGATGAACAGCCGCAAAAACTGCAAATGAACGAAGATGGGCTGACGATTTACCTGTTTGTTGGTGTTAATGGTGTCGGTAAAACAACGAGCATTGGTAAACTGGCATATAAGCTTAAAAACGAAGGAAAAAAAGTTGTTATGGCGGCGGGAGATACTTTCCGAGCTGGAGCTATTGAGCAGCTTCAAGTTTGGGGAGAGCGCACAGGCGTGGAAGTAATCCGTCATAACGCAGGAAGCGATCCAGCTGCTGTAATTTATGATGGCATCAAGGCAGCGCAGGCACGCGGGGCGGATGTTCTGCTTTGTGATACAGCCGGCCGTTTGCAGAACAAAGTTAACTTGATGAATGAGCTGAATAAAGTGCATCGTGTGATTGAGCGTGAAGTACCAGGTGCTCCTCATGAAGTATTACTCGTGCTGGATGCTACGACAGGTCAAAATGCATTGGCACAGGCGAAAACATTCCAGGAGACTGCGAAGGTTTCTGGAATTGTTCTATCAAAACTAGACGGTACCGCAAAAGGTGGTATCGTGCTGGCAATTCGAAACGAAATGCAGATTCCGGTTAAATTCGTCGGTCTTGGTGAACAAATGGAAGATTTGCAGGAATTCGATCCGAACGCCTTCGTATACGGTTTATTTGCTGATTTAATGCAGGAAGAAGAACAGGCAGAGTAGCAGGTTCTTGACAGCTGTGCACTTTGTTGGCTACAATTTTGTAAAGGCATTTCACTTAACAAGGGGTGCGCTATATGTTAGAAAAAACGACGCGAATGAACTATCTTTTCGATTTTTATCAAGCACTGCTCACGCCGAAGCAGCGCAGTTATATGGAAATGTATTATTTAGAGGACTTATCTTTAGGGGAAATCGCGGAATCATTCGATGTATCCCGTCAGGCAGTCTATGATAATATACGGCGCACGGAAACAATGATTGAAAGTTATGAAAAGAAACTAAACTTGTATGATCGTTTTAAGGAAAGGTGTACGCTGCTGGATGAGCTCGAGGACACAATAGACTCGGAAGTCCAGCCGCATGCTCATAGCCTGATCATGAAGATAAAAGAATTAGATTAGGAGGTCGATTCCATGGCATTTGAAGGATTAGCCGACCGACTGCAGAGTACGATTCAGAAAATACGCGGGCGCGGTAAAGTCACAGAACAAGATGTAAAAGAAATGACACGTGAAGTAAGATTGGCATTATTGGAAGCCGACGTTAACTTCAAGGTCGTTAAACAACTGATTAATAAAATTAAAGAGCGGGCTATTGGACAGGAAGTAATGGAAAGTTTAACGCCTGGTCAGCAGGTTATTAAAGTCGTCCAGGAAGAGCTCACGCAGCTTATGGGCGGTGAGCAAAGCAAGATTGCAACAGCGGATCGTCCGCCGACTGTCATAATGATGGTCGGTCTGCAAGGTGCTGGTAAGACGACGACTACCGGTAAGCTGGCGAATCATTTGCGTAAAAAGCATAACCGCAATCCATTGCTGGTGGCAGCTGACGTGTACCGTCCAGCGGCCATTGATCAGCTAGAGACGCTAGGGAAGCAGCTCAGTCTGCCTGTTTTCTCCATGGGAACAGAAGCTAATCCGGTGGATATTGCCAATGAGGCAATAAAGAAAGCTAAAGAAGAGCATTATGATTACGTGATTATCGATACAGCTGGTCGTCTGCATGTTGACGAGAAGCTCATGGATGAGCTGACGCAGATTAAGACAGATGTCAAGCCTGCTGAGATTTTCCTCGTTGTTGATGCGATGACAGGACAAGACGCAGTTAATGTGGCCGAGAGTTTTGATAGCCAGCTTGACATCTCTGGTGTTGTGCTGACGAAGCTTGATGGTGATACACGAGGAGGGGCGGCACTTTCCATTCGTGCTGTGACTGGCAAACCGATTAAATTTGTCGGGATGGGTGAGCGGACAGATCAGCTGGAAGCTTTCCATCCTGAGCGCATGGCATCCCGTATCCTTGGCATGGGCGATGTACTATCTCTCATCGAGAAGGCACAGGAGAATGTTGATGAGAAACAGGCGCGTGATTTAGAAGAAAAAATGCGCAGCATGAGCTTCACTTTTGATGATTTTCTTGAGCAAATGAGTCAAGTGAAGAAAATGGGGCCGCTGGATGATCTATTAGATATGCTTCCAGGTGCAGGCAAAATGAAAGGCATGAAAAATGTACAGCTGGATGAAAAGCAGCTTGTTTATGTCGAGGCGATTATTCAATCCATGACGCGCAAAGAGCGTCAGGAGCCATCTCTGATTAATGCCAGTCGTAAAAAAAGGATCGCAAAAGGCTCAGGCCGCAGCGTTTCCGAGGTCAATCGTCTGCTGAAACAATTTGAAGATATGAAGAAGATGATGAAGCAGATGACCAACATGCAAAAGGGAAAAAAGAAGCGCGGAATGAAATTTCCGTTTATGTAATGTAAAAACCCTTTACAGTGATAATTTAATCTGATACAATCAATTCTTGTGAGAAACATTATTTTGGAGGTGCAACAACATGGCAGTAAAAATTCGTCTAAAACGTATGGGTTCTAAAAGAAACCCTTTCTATCGTGTAGTAGTTGCTGATTCTCGTTCTCCTCGTGATGGACGTATTATCGAGCAAATCGGAACATATAATCCAACAGTTAACCCAGCTGAGGTTAAAATGGATGAAGCGAAAGCTCTTGATTGGATGGCTAAAGGTGCGAAACCAAGTGATACAGTTCGCAATCTTTTCTCTAACGAAGGCATTTTGAAAAAGTTCCACGACGCAAAAAACCAGAAGTAAAGGGCTGATCGATTCTGAAAGCACTCATTGAAGCGATGGTTGCTCCGCTTGTTGATTTTCCTGAGCAAATCGTCGTGTACGAACAGGAAGAGCAGCATAAGGTTACCTATCAGCTTCACGTGCATGAATCTGATATTGGCAAAGTGATCGGCAAGGACGGCCGCAACGCACGTGCCTTGCGTACGGTGCTGCGGGCGGGCGCTGATTACGGAAAACGCATTTATCTGGATATTAGGTAAAAAGGGAGAGGGAAACCTTTCCCTTTTTTACCATGTAAAAAAGTTTTGCCAGCAGAAAGCCGGGGGTGTCCAATGAAGATCATCCGAAAACTGCGCGTCGATGAAGTGATTACTGAATCCAGCAAAACAGCAATCAGAGAGCGTCTTCAAAAGGCTGCGCATCAACTTGACCAAGAGAGTCAACAGCTGTTGTTCGAGAAACGGAAACTAGAAAAGAAACAAGGTGTATCCAAACAAGATGTACATAACCGTTTCCAATCAGAAATTAGAAAGCGGCAGGAAAAAAGAGCTTCGATTGAATTCCAGCTCAGTCAGCTGGACGTATTGCCAATTGGCAGTGAGATTTTGGTCCAAGAGGTTGAAGCTCTTGTTGAAGTTGAAGTAGGCATGAAGTGGGACGAGCTTACAACACAGAAAATCGTCATCCAGGATGGTACTGTCATCCGGATCGAATAATAAAGGTGAGATATGATGGATATAAACATGTTTAATGTAGGAAAAGTTGTTAATACACATGGAGTTGTCGGTGAAGTCCGTGTTGTTCGGATAACCGATTTTGAAGAACGGTTTGAGCCTGGCCAGGAGCTTTATTGGTTTCAAGATGAAAACAGCAAGCCGCAGAAGCTAATTATTCAAACGCACCGAAAGCACAAGTCATTTGATCTGCTTACATTCCAAGGGTATACCAATATCAATCAAGTGGAAGAATTGAAAGGCGGTATCCTTAAAGTACGAGAGGATCAGCTTGGTGAACTAGAAGAAGATGAGTTCTATTACCACGAGATTATTGGCTGCTCTGTCGAAACAACTGAAGGAGAAATGCTCGGTAAAGTGAAAGAAATCCTTTCACCTGGAGCAAATGATGTATGGGTTGTGCAACGTGTGAAGCAGAAAGATCTGCTATTGCCTTATATTGAAGACGTCGTCAAACATATCGACATAGATGCAAAGAAAATTGTCATTGAGCCAATGGAAGGATTACTGGATCTATGAAAATTGATATATTAACTTTATTTCCGGAAATGTTCGAAGGTGTGCTGCAGCATTCCATCTTAAAGCGTGCACAGGAACTTGGTGCTTTTCAGCCAAACTTAGTGAACTTCCGAGAGTTTACAACAAACAAACATAAAAAGGTTGACGACTATCCATACGGCGGCGGGGCAGGAATGGTATTGGCACCGCAGCCTATCTTCGATGCGATTGAGCATGTAACAGAAGGAGCTGCTAAGCCTCGTGTCGTACTCATGTGTCCGCAGGGGGAACCGTACAACCAAAAGAAAGCGGAAGAATTAGCGAAAGAAGAGCATTTGATTTTTATATGCGGTCACTACGAAGGATATGATGAACGCATTCGCGAAAACCTGGTAACGGATGAAATCTCAATTGGTGATTATGTTCTTACAGGCGGAGAAATCGGTGCAATGGCTGTTATCGATAGTGTAGTAAGATTATTGCCAGATGTACTAGGTAATGCCTCATCTGCCCCAGAAGATTCGTTTTCGACTGGCTTATTGGAGCATCCGCATTATACACGTCCAGCGGATTTCCGCGGTATGCAAGTGCCAGAGGTACTTACATCAGGAGACCATGGTAAAATCGAAGCTTGGCGCCGGGAACAATCGCTGTATCGAACTGCTACAAGAAGGCCTGACCTGCTTACAGATGCAGCACTGTCCGACAAAGAACGGGACCAAGTGAAAAAGTGGCAAAAAGATTAAATAATGCTTTGAATTCATGAAGTAAATATGATATATTTAATGCTGTGCTTACAACGGTAGGCATCATATTACAATGTTCCGCTGTCGTTTATACGAGAATGAGCATTGGTGAGAAGGAGTTGAACAGAATGCAGGAATTAATTCATGACATTACAAAAGAACAGCTTCGCGCTGATCATCCTGAATTCCGTGCCGGAGATACGGTTAAAGTACACGTTAAAGTAGTAGAGGGTACTCGCGAGCGTATCCAGCTATTTGAAGGCGTTGTAATCAAACGTCAAAACGGTGGAATTTCAGAAACTTTCACAGTACGTAAGATTTCTTCAGGCGTTGGTGTGGAACGTACTTTCCCAGTACACAGCCCACGTTTGGATAAAATTGAAGTTAGCCGTCGTGGTAAAGTACGTCGTGCAAAACTTTATTACCTACGTAAACTTCGCGGAAAAGCTGCTCGTATCAAAGAAATCCGCTAAGTACCAGAAAAGAGAGCTTGCTTCGTCAAGCTCTTTTTTTGCTATTATGACATTTTATTAGACAATTGGAGGCTTCTGCATGGCCAAACAAAAAAACGAGTGGCTGGATTGGCTAAAGGCACTAGTCATTGCTGTTATCATTGCTGTTGTGGTTCGGATGTTTTTGTTTGCCCCGATTGTAGTTGACGGGCCTTCCATGCAGCCGACATTGCATGATAATGATTTTATGATTGTAAATAAACTCAGCTATCATCTGCATGATCCGGAACGGAAAGATATCGTTGTTTTCCATGCTACGGAAGAGAAAGATTATATAAAACGTGTGATTGGTATCCCGGGCGATCATGTTGAAATGATGGACGATACCTTATATATAAATGGTGAAGTTGTGGAAGAGCCGTATTTGGAAAGCGAGAAAGAGGCGCTAACAGACGGCGGTAATTTGACCAATGATTTCACGCTTGAAGATTTGCCGGGTAATTACGAGGAGATTCCAGAAGGCTATGTACTCGTACTCGGGGATAATCGCAGAAACTCAACCGATAGCAGATACATTGGGCTAATACCCGAGGAACAGATTGTTGGGAAAGTACAGCTGACTTTCTGGCCGCTAAATCGCATCGGTCTGACTAATTAGGAGGAACATATTCTCGTGACGATTCAATGGTTTCCCGGTCATATGGCCAAAGCTAGAAGAGAAGTAGAAGAAAAACTGAAGCTCGTGGACTTTGTCATTGAACTGGTTGATGCACGAGCTCCAGAGGCATCGCAAAATCCGATGCTCAGAAAAGTACTCGGCAATAAGCCAAAAATGGTTGTACTCATGAAAAAAGACTTAGCAGACAAGTCGGTCACAGATGTTTGGATTCGTTATTACGAGGAACAAGGAACTCCGGCACTTGCTGTTAATGCGGATGAAAAAGGTGACGTGCAGCGTGTTATTCAGCGAGCACACGACATGCATGCAGCCAAACGGGAAAGATGGAAACGCAAAGGCTTGCAAAATCCTCCTCCCGGCCGCGCAATGATAATTGGTATACCGAATGTAGGCAAATCAACATTAATCAACCGGCTTGCCAGCAAGAAAATTGCCAAGACAGGCGACAGGCCAGGTGTCACTACGCAGCAGCAATGGATCAAAGTAAAGAAAGATTTCGAATTGCTGGATACACCAGGGATTTTATGGCCGAAATTTGAAGATCCGCAAGTAGGCCTTGTGTTAGCTGCAATTGGTACAATTAAAGATCAAATTTTGCCGATGGAAGAAGTAGCGACATTCATCCTTTCCTATTTAAAAGAACATTATCCAGCACAACTTTCCGAAAGATACGGAATTGATAATCTTGCTGAAATTGACGTAGTGGAGATGTTCACGCATATTGGACGTATGCGCGGTGCTCTTGAAGGCGGCGGTATGATTAACTATGAAAAAACGTACGAAATTGTTATTCGTGACCTTCGCAGTAAGCGAATAGCTAATGTTACATTTGAAAAACCAGCAGCAGAATAATTGGACATACATATTTTTTATGTATGTCTTTATTTTTTGCTTTGTTGACCGATAAACAGAGAAAAGGGAGATAGTTTTATGAAAGACGCACTGACGATTCAGCAAATACGCACGCATTTACATGAAGGCACGTATTCAAATGAGATGCTCACTTCCTGGCAGGAAGACCATCGTGCAGGTGTTCAAAAGCTGATAGCGACACATCAACGAAAAGAAGCGAAAGAAAAAGAGCTTCGGGATTTATACACCGAGATGTGCAGCTTTGAAAATGCTCGTTACGCAGATGGGAAAAAGTATATAGCTGGCATCGACGAAGCGGGCCGGGGGCCACTTGCTGGGCCGGTCGTTGCAGCATCCGTTATTTTACCGAGAGAAGTCTACATAGCCGGATTAAATGATTCTAAACAGCTAAGTGAAGCAAAAAGGGAAGCATTATATGAGCAAATAATTGCTTCTTGCACCGCGTATGGGGTAGGTATTGTCTCCAGTCAGCGGATCGATGAGATTAATATCTATCAAGCTGCAAAGCAAGCAATGATGGAAGCTGTCGAAGCAATGGAACAACAGCCTGATCATGTGTTGGTTGATGCCATGCCGCTGGATACATTGTCATGTTCTCATGAATCGCTTATTAAAGGAGATCAGCGGAGTGTAAGTATTGCGGCTGCCAGCATTATTGCCAAAGTAACACGCGACCGGCTCATGAAAGATGCTGATAGAGAATACCCGGGCTATGGCTTTAAAGACAATATGGGTTATGGCACAAAGCAGCATCTTGAAGCTTTGCATTCGCAAGGAGCAACGCCTCTTCATCGGACAACTTTTGGTCCTGTGAAGGAACTTTCCCGCATCTAGAAGGGAAGCGACAGCATGTATCAACAATCAATTCAAGCGGCCGGGAGGCTTATGCAAGCAACACAGCAGCAGGAAAAAACACTGCGAGCAGGTGAAATTGTTACAGGCAAAATCAATAAGTTTTTTCCTGATAACAAAGCGCTGCTGCAAATTGGTGCCAAGCAGGTGATTGCGGAATTACAAACGCAGTTAGCAGCTGGGGGTACTTATTGGTTTGAAGTAAAAGAAGGCGGCGAGCGCCCAGTGCTGCAAGTGCTTCCGCAAACAGTGCAAAAGCATAGCAGTATCGCAGGTTTAATTGAGTTCACTGGCAATAAGGTAAACAGCACGGCTAGCAGCTTTGTAGAAACACTGCGAAAACAGCAAATTTCTTTTACGATGCCAGAGTTGAAACAAGCATTACAGCTTCTTCAGCAGCAGGAGCCACGCGTAATAGATGTCAGCAAAGAAGCATTGCAAGTCATGCTAAAACGACAGCTGCCGCTATCAGCAAATGTGCTGCAAGCAATCACAGCACGTCAAACGATGGATATGACAGCATCCATACGGCAGCTGGCGCAAGCTTCACCAGCGGACGGAAAGATAAACTTGCCTCTTCAGAACGTACTTGGTAAATTGGCGCCTGGTAGTGCCATAGGAAATAACGCACAGCTTGTGCAGCAGATCGTCCACGAAGTGAAATCAGGAAAGCAGGATACGTATCAAGCGATTCGACCATTTTTTTCCTCCAATCCGCCAGCATATAACACGTGGCAAGAGAAGTGGCTGACTTTTGACGCAAAGACACTAAAAGCAATGGATATGCAAAGTCTGCAGCAATTAGTCATAAACGGCTTTTCGAAAGAAGGCAAAATTCCTTTCTCGGTTGCTTTGCAATCATTTATGGAAGAAATACAACAGGCTGCGAAACCGATTGCTGCTGCGCAGTCAAATGCTCAAACAGCACTTTCTACAGCGCAGCAGCTGCTTCGTATGTTCCCGGACCAGCCACTAGCACAAAATGTTCAAGCCAGCGTAAGCAAGGCGTTAGATGCGTTCAACATGGTCTCAACATCTCAGAAATTACAAGAAATGCTCACAAACAGCAACCCGAAGCATGAGGAACTGTTGGCAAAAACTTCAGACATGCTGCAGCTTCTCCAGTTGGCGCAGCGGAATGAGCAAAGCAAAGATGGTGCATTTTTTAAAGTGCTGTTGCAAGACGTGTTTCGGGTGACGGGATTTTCCTATGAACACGATTTGGCACATGCTGTAACGGAGCTGCCTTTAAAAGGATTGCTTCTTCAGCATTATGCATCAGGGGCCGAGAAAGCAGAGCTATCTTCTCAGCTGCTGCAGCAAATTACTGGCAGTCAGCTGCTGCAAGTTCAAGATGACAAGCAAATGGCTTATATTCAGCTGCAATTGCCTGGTGCACCGTTTGGTCTGGACAAGGATATGCTCCTGGACATCGAGAGCAGAAAAGAAGCTGATGGCCAATTATCTGCAGAACATTGCCGGATCATGTTCTATCTGGATATGCCGGTTCTGAAAGAGCTGGCAGTTGACATGTTTGTGCAGAAAAAGACAGTTAATTTGCATATTTATACACAATCTGAAGCAACAGAGATTGCAATGCGGCCGCTGCAGAACAAGTTGAAGGCAGCATTAGAAAATAGCGGCTATCATCTCTCCTCTGTAAAATATTCTTTGTCGAGAAAAGCTAATACAGGCAGTCAGTATACTGCTGCGAAGCCAAACGTATCCTTTGAACAGAGAGGAGTCGATTTCCGGATATGACAGACAAGCATCCTGTACGCCAAGCAGCAGCTTTAAAATATAATGCAGCGAAGCAGCGCGCCCCTGTGCTTACAGCGAGTGGGCACGGTCTAACCGCTGAAGCTATAATCAAGCGTGCCGAAGATAATGGTGTCCCAATCCAGCAAGACCCTGCATTGGTAGGTCTATTAAGCGAATTAAAGGTAAACGATACAATTCCGGCAGATTTATACGAAGCTGTGGCAGAAGTTTTTGCTTTTATCTATCAAGCGGACAAACAGGCGGGAGAGTAAGCATCCTACTGCAGGATGCTTTTTTCCATAAATTCTCTTATGAAAGCATTTTCATAAATCTTTATTGGAACCTGCACTCTCTTCTTCATATGTGCTTATAAGTTTTATATAGATTCTGTATTTTCTATAGTTTTTGGTAGACATTCCTAAAAGAAATCGTTTACAATAGTCTTGCACGGAATCTGACGGGGAGGGTACAGAATGAATATTCATGAGTATCAAGGCAAAGAGGTTTTACGTGAATTTGGTGTGTCTGTTCCTGCTGGTAAAGTGGCGTTTAGTGTCGAAGATGCTGTGGAAGCAGCTGAAAGCTTAGGCACAAATGTATGCGTTGTCAAAGCGCAAATCCACGCCGGCGGACGCGGTAAAGCAGGCGGTGTTAAAGTAGCGAAAGGCTTGGATGAAGTTCGTACATATGCGGAGGAAATCTTAGGCAAAACGCTTGTGACGCATCAAACAGGCCCTGAGGGGAAAGAAGTTAAACGGCTTCTCATAGAAGAGGGCTGTGATATCCAGAAGGAATATTATATCGGTCTTGTACTTGACCGCAGCACATCCCGTATCGTCATGATGGCTTCTGAAGAAGGCGGCACGGAGATTGAGGAAGTTGCTGAAAAGACGCCGGAAAAGATTTTCCGAGAAACGATTGACCCTGTTGTCGGTTTGACTGGCTACCAAGCTAGAAGATTGGCATTTGCAATTAATATTCCGCCAGAGTCCTTAAATAAAGCTGTCGGCTTCATGATGAGTTTGTATCAGGCTTTCGTGGAGAAGGATTGCTCAATTGCCGAGATTAATCCGCTTGTTACGACAGGCGACGGTCAGGTATTGGCGCTGGATGCTAAACTGAACTTTGATGAAAACGCATTATACAAACATAAAGACATCGCTGGACTTCGCGATCTTGACGAAGAAGACGAAAAAGAAATTGAAGCGTCAAAATATGACTTGAGTTATATCTCCTTAGATGGGAATATCGGCTGTATGGTAAATGGAGCTGGTCTTGCCATGGCCACAATGGATATTATTAAACATTACGGCGGAGATCCCGCTAACTTCCTCGATGTTGGGGGCGGTGCTACAACGGAAAAAGTAACCGAGGCGTTTAAAATCATTTTGGCCGATCAAAATGTAAAAGGTATCTTGGTTAATATTTTCGGAGGCATCATGAAGTGTGACGTAATAGCAGAAGGTGTCATTGGTGCATCTCGTCAAGTCGGGTTGGACATTCCGCTTGTTGTGCGTCTGGAAGGTACGAATGTAGAACAAGGCAAGCAGCTGTTGGAAGAATCCGGTCTGAATATCACTTCAGCATCTTCCATGGCTGATGCGGCTGAAAAAATCGTTGCACTTGTAAACTAACGGGGGAGGTACAAATACATGAGTGTTTTCATTAATAAGGATACAAGAGTACTCGTACAAGGTATTACTGGTTCAACTGCATTATTCCACACAAAGCAGATGATTGAATACGGTACCCGAATCGTTGCGGGTGTTACGCCGAAAAAAGGCGGTACGGAAGTGGAAGGCGTACCGGTTTATAATACAGTGAAAGAGGCTGTACACGAAACTGGAGCTACTGCTTCGGTTATTTATGTACCGGCTCCATTCGCTGCCGATGCAATTTTGGAAGCTGTAGATGCAGAGATAGACTTAGTAATCTGCATCACGGAACATATTCCAGTTATGGATATGGTACGTGTGAAACGCGCAATGGAAGGCAAGCATACAAGACTGGTAGGACCGAACTGCCCAGGTGTTATCACACCTGACGAATGTAAAATCGGCATCATGCCAGGCTATATCCATAAAAAAGGTCATATTGGTGTTGTATCCCGTTCGGGCACCCTTACGTATGAGGCTGTGCATCAGCTTACACAAGCAGGTATTGGACAGTCCACAGCTGTCGGTATTGGTGGAGATCCGGTAAATGGCACAGACTTCATTGATGTTTTAAAAGCTTTCAATGAAGACCGTGAGACGGAAGCTGTTATTATGATTGGAGAAATTGGCGGTACGGCAGAAGAAGAAGCTGCTGAATGGATCCGTAATAATATGACAAAGCCGGTAGTAGGCTTTATCGGCGGCGCAACAGCACCTCCAGGAAAACGAATGGGACATGCTGGGGCAATCATTTCCGGCGGGAAAGGTACTGCAGCTGAAAAAATGAAAGTTTTGGAAGCATGCGGTGTGAAGGTTGCGGATACACCTGCTGTTATGGGTGAAACGCTAATTGAAGTACTAAAAGAAAAAGGGCTGTACGAAATCTGTCAGACACATTAAGATGAAAGTGGGCCGATGAGTCGGCCCGCTTTCTTATCTTTTTAAGAGACAGGAGTGAGATATTGGAGAAACGGGAAAGATTGTTATTGTTACATCGTGTGCTGCAAGGAAGGCGCAAGGTCATGCGGCATATCCTCGCATGCGATCCTCAACTGGATAACCTCCTACAGGCATCCTCACAGGAATTGAGGCTGCACTACCACCTCTCTGAGACTTTTGCTGGTAAACTATTCCACGCACTGCAAAACGCTTCTCATCGGTACGCAATCGAACAAGCTGTGCAAACTTTTCATACGATAACATGTTTAGATGCAGCTTACCCAGCTATTCTGCGGACTATTCCGGATGCACCGCTTGTACTGTACGGTGCTGGCAGACTTGAGCTTCTTGACCAAATGCCTGCTGTCAGTGTTGTCGGCAGCCGTCAGCCCACAGCTGCTGCCCCAGGGAAGATAGCATATTTACTAGAGCCTTTAGCATCATCTGGATGGACAATTGTTAGCGGTATGGCCAAGGGAATAGACAGCATGGCTCATCATGCTGCATTACGCGTTCATGGAAGCACCGTTGCTGTTCTGGGCAGCGGTTTACAGCATATTTACCCGCTATCCAATAAGAAATTATTCGAGACAATGGCAGAGTCACAGCTGCTGATTAGTGAGTATTACCCTGATCAGCCGCCACGCAAGTATCATTTCCCAGAACGCAATCGAATCATTAGTGCGCTGGGGTTTTGCACCATCGTTGTGGAAGCGAAAAAGCAAAGCGGCTCCATGCATACGGTGATGCATGCACTTGAACAAGGAAGGGAAGTTTTTGCCATACCAGGTGATCCACTCAACGCCCAAACAGCAGGCTGTCATCAAATGATTTCAGAGGGAGCTGGAATTATTTTTGAACCAGGACAGCTGCTTGAGGAATGGGAACAGAATAAGACAAATTGGGCACACTATAATAGTAGAAACTAGCATTTTTAAAGCTCTTATATTACAAAAAATAGCAAGTTATGTTTGACAAACAGAAGATAAGTATTCAATAATAGGGAAGATTTATCAAACAATATACAAAAAGAGAACAGAAAAGAAAAACCTCTTGGGAGGAAACAATATGGCAGATTATCTTGTAATCGTGGAATCTCCAGCAAAAGCGAAAACAATTGAACGATATTTAGGAAAAAAATATAAAGTAAAAGCATCTATGGGACATATTCGTGACTTGCCTAAAAGTCAGATGGGTATCAACGTCGAAGAATCATTTGAGCCTCGTTATATAACTATCCGCGGAAAAGGTCCTGTGCTGAAAGAATTAAAAAGTGCTGCTAAGAAAGTGAAAAAAGTGTATCTCGCAGCCGATCCCGATCGCGAGGGAGAGGCAATTGCCTGGCACCTTGCGCATAGCCTGAATATAGATGAAAATTCAGATTGCCGCGTCGTATTTAACGAAATTACAAAGGATGCTATTAAAGAATCCTTCAAGCATCCGCGCAGCATTAATATGGATCTGGTCGATGCACAGCAAGCACGTCGAATTTTGGATCGGCTTGTTGGTTACAACATCAGCCCTTTGCTTTGGAAAAAAGTGAAAAAAGGATTAAGTGCCGGCCGTGTCCAATCTGTGGCCGTGAAAATGATTATGGATCGCGAAAATGAAATTAAAGCATTCATTCCTGAAGAATATTGGTCAATTGATGCAGCGTTCCAATCCGGTAAAAATAGCTTTGAAGGAGCATTTTACGGAGTGGACGGCGAGAAGGTCAGCCTTGCCTCTGAAGAGGAAGTGCAAGAAATTATTGGGAAATTGAGCGGTAATGATTTCCAGGTAGATAAAGTGAACAAACGGGAACGTAAGCGAAACCCAGCAGCTCCTTTTACAACTTCTTCTCTGCAGCAGGAAGCAGCTCGTAAGTTGAACTTCCGTGCTCGTAAAACGATGATGGTTGCGCAACAGCTGTATGAAGGTATCGATTTAGGGAAGAAAGAAGGCGGCATTACCGGTTTAATCACCTATATGCGTACCGATTCTACCAGAATCTCTAATACAGCGAAGGAAGAATCAGCCAATTTCATTAAAGAAACTTACGGCGAGGAATTCCTCGGAGCTGGAGCGAAAGCGAAGAAAACAGAAGGCGCCCAAGATGCCCATGAAGGTATTCGTCCGACATCTGCTTTTCGACATCCAGATAGTGTGAAAGCAATTCTTTCTCGTGATCAGTTCAGACTGTATAAGCTTATCTGGGAACGCTTTATTGCAAGCCAGATGTCACAAGCGGTTTTGGATACGATGACTGTGCACTTAATCAATGAGGGTGTCGAGTTTCGTGCTACCGGGTCGAAAGTGAAATTTAAAGGGTTTATGAAAGTCTATGTCGAAGGAAATGATGATAATAAGGACGAGAAAGATAAAATGCTTCCAAATCTGGAAGAAGGCATGCAAGTGAAAGCAGAAGAAATTACGCCGAATCAGCATTTCACGCAGCCGCCTCCGCGTTATACAGAGGCGCGGCTCGTACGTACGATGGAAGAGCAGGGAATTGGACGACCGTCCACATTTGCACCGACATTGGATACAATCCAGCGCCGCGGCTATGTAACACTAGATAATAAACGCTTTGTTCCAACAGAACTAGGCGAAATTGTGATTGATATTCTTAAGGAATTTTTCCCGGAGATTATTGACTTAGAGTTTACTGTTAAGATGGAGGAAGACCTTGACCATGTAGAAGATGGCAAGACGCAGTGGGTTACCATTATCGATGAGTTTTATAAAGGCTTTGACACAAGATTGGAAAAGGCCGAGCAAGAAATGGAAAAAATCGAAATACGCGATGAACCAGCCGGCATCGATTGTGAAGAATGCGGCCATGAGATGGTATATAAAATGGGACGCTACGGTAAATTTCTGGCTTGCTCCAACTTCCCGGACTGCCGGAATACAAAGCCAATTTTGAAGAAAATCGGTGTAACATGTCCGAAATGTAAAGAGGGCGAAGTTGTAGAGCGTAAGTCGAAGAAAAATCGGGTATTTTATGGTTGTGATCGTTATCCTGACTGTGATTTCCTCAGCTGGGACAAACCGATATCCAGACCATGTCCAAAATGCTCCTCGATGCTTGTCGAAAAGAAAGCGAAGAAAGGCACACAAATTACATGCTCCAGCTGTGATTATAAAGAAGAAGTGCAGCAGTAGGGCACACAGACTCCGGCTTTTGATAAGTCGGAGTTTTTGTTTAAACTGTTAAGAGTTAGTGAAAATGAAAATATATACGGGAAATAATTTGACACAGTTTTGCACGAGGTCTATAATAACGGATTGGAAAGGGATTTTGCTTGACACTTGAGAGGTACAAGCGAAGTGCCTAGATGCATATAGACAGTAATGGATATAAATGGACCGCCAACGAAGCAGAAGCAATCACAAGCTTTGCTGGTCAGCATGGACTCTATTTCAGAATTTTGCCACAACTTGCTATTATCGTTTGCTTATGCGCTCGCAGTTATGATAAGCTTTATACGCTTGAAGTGGGGAGATCAAATTGAAAAAAGCAGAACAGTACGTACAAGCGTTTAAATCGTACTTGCAAGTGGAGAAGCATGCTTCTTCGCATACCGTTTACTATTATCTGAATGATGTGAATTTTTTCCTTGATTTCCTTCAAACGGAAGCAATTCAGTTTGAACAGGTTGATCCTGGTGTTGTCCGCGTGTTTCTTACGCAATTATATAATCGTAAGCTTTCCAGACGAACTGTTTCCCGGAAGATATCCAGCTTGCGTGCTTTTTATAAGTTTCTAGAACGCGAAGACGTTGTTTCAGCTAATCCATTTTTACGTCTTGTACAACCGAAAGCGCCAGCTTATGTACCGAGCTTTCTTTATGAACAGGAACTTGATAAGCTGTTTGAGGCATCCGACCTGGATTCGCCTTTAGGACAGCGGGATCAAGCTATTTTGGAGTCTCTCTATGGAACAGGAATGCGAGTCAGTGAATGTGCTGGTATGACTTTGGATGATATCGATTTGTCCATTGGCACTGTGCTAGTGCGAGGGAAAGGGCGTAAAGAGAGGTATATTCCGTTCGGCAGCTTTATGGAGAAAGCAATCCGGACCTATGTGGAGGATGGCCGCCGACGTCTTTTAGAGAAATCGCAAGAAAACACCGATAAAGTATTTCTGAACAGCAGAGGAAAACCGATAACAGAGCGGGGTATTCGTCTCATTCTGAATAAATTGGTGGAGCAGTCCGCTGTACATATGCACCTGCATCCGCACAAGCTGCGCCACACTTTTGCCACGCACATGCTGAATGAAGGTGCTGATTTGCGTGCAGTGCAGGAGTTGCTCGGACATGAGCATTTATCTTCTACACAGATTTATACGCATGTAACAAAAGATCGTTTGCGTACGATATATATGAATAGCCATCCGAGAGCGAATCGGGAATAAAGGAGTTGGACTAAACATGAGTTCGGAATTTCATGCGACCACGATTTTCGCCGTACGCCATAAAGGTACGTGTGCGATGTCGGGAGATGGACAGGTAACACTTGGCAATCAAGTAGTCATGAAGCATAAAGCGAAGAAAGTCAGACGACTATTTAAAGGACAGGTGCTGGCAGGTTTTGCGGGCTCCGTTGCAGATGCTTTTACACTGTTTGAGAAGTTCGAGGGCAAGCTTGAGGCCTATAATGGCAATCTTGCGCGCGCCGCTGTAGAATTGGCAAAAGAATGGCGGAGCGATCAAGTGCTCCGAAAACTTGAAGCAATGCTCATCGTCATGAATAAAGAGCAGATGTTTCTAGTTTCCGGAACTGGAGAAGTAATTGAACCAGATGACGATATTTTGGCAATTGGCTCCGGCGGTAATTTCGCCCTTAGTGCCGGCCGTGCGCTGAAAAGATATTCCGAAGAAAAGTCTGCTGCTGAAATTGCTCGTGCAGCCTTGGAGATTGCTGGAGAAATTTGTGTATTCACAAATGATCAAATCACGTTGGAAACTCTGGAATAGGAGGCGTTAAAATGGAAACGAATTTGACACCAAAACAAATTGTGGCGCAGCTGGATCGGTATATTATTGGACAGAAAAGTGCCAAGAAATCGGTTGCTGTTGCGCTTAGGAACCGTTATCGCCGCATGATGCTAAGCAGTGACTTACGTGATGAGATAACGCCGAAAAACATTTTGATGATTGGTCCGACGGGTGTGGGAAAAACAGAGATTGCCAGAAGACTGGCAAAGCTTGTCAATGCGCCATTCGTTAAAGTTGAAGCAACAAAATTTACCGAAGTTGGCTACGTCGGACGTGATGTAGAGTCCATGGTCCGTGATTTAGTTGAAGCAGCTGTCAGAATCGTACGGGAAAACAAACTGGAATCTGTGACCGAGAAGGCGGAAGCGCAAGCGCATAAACGGCTTGTGAAACTGCTTGTGCCAGAAACAAAGAAGCAGCATAACAACTTTAAAAATCCTCTCGAGATGCTCTTCAATCAGCAGCAGCACGAAGAGCAAGATGAAAAACCTTCCGAAGAGACAGAATCGAAGCGTGAACGCACAAAGCGTATGCTTGAGATGGGTGAATTGGAAGATACAATGGTGACCATCGAAATCGAAGAACAACAATCATCCATGTTTGATATGCTCCAAGGCTCCGGAATGGAACAGATGGGGATGAATATGCAGGATGCACTCGGTCAGTTCATGCCAAAGAAAAAGAAAAAGCGCAGGCTGCCGGTATCCGAAGCGCGCCCGCTGCTCGTGCAGCAGGAAGCACAAAAGCTGATTGATATGGATGAAGTATCACAAGAGGCTGTGCAGTTAGTAGAGCAGTCCGGTATTATCTTTATTGATGAGATAGATAAAGTAGCTGCTAAGGGAGATCAAGGCGCCAATGTATCGCGTGAAGGTGTACAGCGTGATATTCTTCCTATCGTCGAAGGGTCGACTGTTACAACAAAGTACGGGCCGGTGAAGACTGATCACATCCTGTTCGTTGCAGCAGGTGCCTTTCATATGGCAAAACCTTCTGATCTTATACCGGAATTGCAAGGCAGGTTCCCAATCCGTGTAGAACTAGAAAAACTATCTGTAGAGGACTTCAAAAAAATTCTCGTCGAGCCATCCAATGCGCTGCTGAAACAATATCAAGCGTTATTGGAAACAGAGGGTATAAATGTTGTGTTTACAGACGAAGCTGTTACCAGACTAGCAGAAGTGGCTTTTGAAGTGAATCAGGAAACAGATAATATAGGTGCTCGTCGTCTTCATACGATTTTGGAGAAGCTGCTGGAGGACTTGAGCTTTGAAGCTTCAGATATCAGCATGGGTACCATAGAGATTACACCAAGTTACGTAGATGACAAACTGGCGTCCATTGCAAAGAATAAAGATTTAAGCCAGTATATTTTATAAATCACAGGAGGACAACATGAAATTATTAGATAAAACAAGAGATATAAACTTTATGCTGCAAAAGACAGCAGGAAAGGCTGTTAACTTTAATAATATGTCGGAAACACTTCAGCAAGTTATTGAGAGTAACACTTTCATTGTCAGTCGTCGCGGTAAACTGCTCGGGTTTAGCATTAACCAGGCAATTGAAAATGACCGGATGAAACAAATGCTTGAAGAAAGACAGTTCCCGAAAGAATACACAGATAGTTTATTCCAAATTCAGCAGACAACAGCTAATATTGATATCGACAGCCCATACACAGCGTTCCCTGTCGAGAATAAAGATCTCTTCCAAGGCGGATTAACAACAATTGTACCAATTATCGGCGGTGGAGAGCGTCTTGGTACTTTGATTTTGAGCCGAATCGCAGAGAACTTCAGTGATGATGATCTACTTCTAGCAGAATACGGTGCAACAGTAGTAGGTATGGAAATACTTCATCAAAAATCAGCGGAAATTGAAACAGAAGCACGCAGTAAAGCTGTTGTACAAATGGCGATTAGTTCATTGTCTTATAGCGAATTAGAAGCAATCGAGCACATCTTCGAAGAGCTGGATGGAAGTGAAGGCTTGCTTGTGGCAAGTAAAGTTGCCGACCGTGTCGGTATTACGCGTTCCGTTATTGTAAACGCACTGCGTAAGCTTGAGAGTGCAGGCGTTATCGAATCTCGTTCGTTAGGTATGAAAGGAACTTATATCAAAGTTCTTAACAATAAATTCTTAGTAGAGCTACAAAAACATACGAGTTAATCAAAAAGAAGCAGGTATTCAGCCCTGCTTCTTTTTTTTGTATTAAAAGCGTGACTCTTATACTAGAAAGTTGTTAGAAAGATATAAAAATTTAAGAAAACCCTTACATGTATCTCGAAAAGAAATATTTTAGTCTAGTAAAATATATTCAGATAGCTAGAAAAAGAAAGGTAATTAAGCAGGATAGATGAGTTGCCTAGTAGATTAATATCAGTTGTGCAAAAAAGTTAATATCGTAATATCCGCAAAATATGTAAGTTACTGTAATTGAAATAGGTATATAGGATTAGTATGCTTAGACTATTTTGTAAAATATAAGAAATTTATCACAGAACATATAGACACACGTACCTCCTTTCAATACAATTATCCTGTACATTAGAGCTAATTCGACAATATACATAGCACTCTAGGAGGGACGACAATGGACCTATATGGGGGGGCGATTCAAAAATTGGATCGTTCATTGGATTATGCCAATCTTAAAAATCAGACCATTGCCAATAATATAGCGAATGCCGATACACCCGGGTTTAAGGCAGAAACAGTTTCCTTCAAGGACACTTTGCAGCAGACAATGAATTCTACTTTTTCTGCTAAGCGTACCAATCTCAAACACCTCACTTTCGGCAGTTCTGAAAGTTCATCAGCTTTTCAAGTAACCAAAAGGGAAGGCACTTCCTATATGAACAGTGGCAATAACGTAGATATAGATAAGGAGATGTCGGAATTAGCCGATAACCAACTATACTACCAAGCGCTTGCTGATCGGATAAGTGGTAAATTCAACAGCTTATCCAAAGTTATTAAGGGAGGCAATTAATTGTGACGATTTTTTCATCTATGAATATGAGTGCGAGCGCGCTTACAACCCAGCGTCTGCGAATGGATGTTGTTTCGTCCAATATTGCAAACGCAGAGACAACTCGGGCAACGATTGATGAAGATGGGAATTATGTTCCATACCGAAGAAAAATGGTATCTCTGGAATCACGCGATTCTAATACTTTTTCTTCCTTTCTAGAACGCGCACAAGGCGGAAAGCAAGCCTCAAGCGGTGTTAGGGTATCAGAGATTACTGAAGATGAAACACCCTTCCAAATGGTATACAACCCCACATCACCAGATGCAAATGAACAAGGGTATGTCGCGATGCCCAATGTCGATCCACTAAAGGAAATGACAGATTTGATTAGCGCTACTCGCTCTTACGAAGCGAACGTAACTGCAATGAATGCGACAAAAGGTATGCTTCAAAAAGCATTGGAAATCGGTAAATAAAGGAGGTTAAAACATGGCAGTTGAAGGAATTAGCGGATTAAGCGGGTTGAATGGCGTATCTTCAGTCAAACAAGCTACACCAGCACAAGCACAATCCAGTTTCACCGAACGTCTAAAAACAGCAATTGATAGTTTAAACGAAACCCAGCAAGCATCGGATAAAATGACAGAAGCGCTGGCAGCTGGTGAAGTCAATAATTTGCATGATGTTATGATTGCGTCTCAAAAAGCAAGTGTAGCGATGGATGCGGCTGTTCAAGTACAAAGGAAAGCAATTGACGCTTATACAGAAATGATGCGCATGTCTATGTAACAGAAGGAATATCTTTTGTTTTATCAGACATGCTGTTGTTATGAATTTGACCTAGCTTTGGGGGAACAAAATGAATCAGCAAATTGCTCAATACAAAGAAAAAATGGCTGGTTTCTGGCAAACAAGACCAGCCTGGCAAAAAGCTTTACTAATAGGTACCCCAATTCTTCTGATTTTAATCATCGGTATCACATCTTTTTTTGCATCAAAAGAAACGATGGTGCCGCTGTACAAAGACCTATCTGCGCAAGAGACCGGGCAGATCAAGGAAGAATTGGACGCTAAAGGTGTAACCTATGAATTAGAAGGAAATGGTACCACTATCCTTGTGCCAGATACAGAGGCAGAAGGATTGCTTGTCGATTTGGCTGCTGAAGGACTGCCGAAGACAGGGAGCATTGATTACTCCTTCTTCAGTAACAATGCATCCTGGGGCATGACGGATAATGAATTTGATGTTATCAAGCTGGATGCCCTTCAAACGGAATTGGCAACATTATTGACGAATATAGACGGTATTAAAAGTGCGGAAGTGATGATTAATAAGCCAACTGACCCTGTATTTGTCACCGATGAGCAGGAAGAAGCTTCCGCTTCCATCGTGCTGAACACAGAAACAGGATACGATTTTCAGCCGAATCAAGTAGAAGCAATGTATCGACTTGTTTCGAAAACGATACCTAATCTTCCTGAGGATAATATCGTTATCACTAACCAGGACTTCGAATACATCAATATGGAAACAGCGCAATCCGGCGGCGGAGATGCTTACACAAATCAAATGGGCATCAAGCAGGAAGTGGAGCAAGGACTTCAGCAGCGTGTGCAGCAAATGCTCGCAGCTATGGTCGGCGCCGAAAATGTACGCGTATCCGTAACAACTGACATAAACTTTGATCAGGAAACACGTACGGAAGAACTGGTTGAACCAGTAGATGAAGAAAACAATGAAGGTCTGCCAGTGAGTGTAGAAACCATCACAGAAACATACGAAGGTGAGCCTGGAGATGAAGCGGGCGTAGCGGGAACTGGTCAAGAAGAGGTTCCAAACGTCGCTGCTGAAGAAGAGACAGCAGGTGATGGTGCTTATAACAATGTAAAAGAGTCTGTGAACTATGAGTTTAATAAGATCAAGAAAGAAATCACAGAGAGTCCATACAGCATCCAAGACATCGGTATCCAGGTAGCCGTAGACAGCAATAAAAACACAGCTGCACAAAATGGTGAGACAGAACAGCTGAGTGCGCAAGAGCAAACCGAGGTTGAAGAAAGTATCACTTCGATTCTAAATTCCATTGTGTCCACATCAGTTGATGCAGAAGCGGTACAGGCTATCGATCCGGAAAACAGTATTTCAGTTGTGTTCCAGCCATTTGCAAAGAGTACGGGTACACAAGCTGATGACGCAGCGAAAGCAGGAATCCCAATTTGGGCCTATATCGCTGGCGGTATTTTATTAGCGGCTGTAGTGGTATTAGTCTTCATACTGATTCGTTCGAGAAGAAATCAAGTCGAAGAAAGTGAAATGGATGACGTACCAGAAGTTGTATCCCCAACAGTTAATGTGGAAGAAATTGATGATGCACCGGAAACAGAAGCAACAATGAAGCAAAAACAATTGGAAAAATTAGCACAAGAGTCACCAGAAGACTTCGCGAAATTATTGCGAAGCTGGATGGCTGAAGATTAAAGGAGCAATGAAGGAATGGCAGCTGTGAAAGGACGTTTAACAGGAAAACAAAAAGCGGCGGTCTTGATGATCTCTCTTGGCGCTGATACGGCAGCAAACGTATATAAGCATTTAACAGAAGAAGAAATTGAGCGTATGTCATTGGAGATTTCTTCTGTTAAGAAAGTAGATAGTGCAGAAAAGGAGTCCATTGTTGACCAATTCCACCAAATTGCCATTGCTCAGGATTATATATCGCAAGGCGGGATTAGCTATGCGAAATCCGTATTAGAAAAGGCACTTGGAGCAGATGAGGCAGCTGCTATCATGAACAGGCTCACTTCCACTTTGCAAGTCAGACCATTTGATTTTGCGCGAAAGGCGGACCCAACCCAAATACTTAATTTTATTCAAAACGAGCATCCGCAAACCATTGCGTTAGTACTATCTTATCTGGATGCGGAACAATCTGGTCAAATTTTGTCTGAATTACCGCAAGACATGCAGGCTGATGTAGCGAAGCGTATTGCCACGATGAGCAGTACATCACCTGAGATTATTAGTCAGGTTGAACAGATATTAGAAAAAAATCTATCCGCAACGGCGACCCAGGATTATACCCAAACTGGAGGTATTCAAGCAGTTGTTGAAGTGCTAAATGGAGTAGACCGGAGCACGGAACGTACCATTCTGGAAGAGTTGGAAGTCCAGGACCCTGATTTGGCTGAGGAGATCAAGAAACGAATGTTCATCTTTGAAGATATTGTTACACTTGATAACCGTGCTATTCAGCGTGTGATCCGTGAAGTGGAAAATGATGACTTGAAACTATCCCTAAAAGTGGCAAGTGACGAAGTGAAGGATATCGTATTCCAAAATATGTCTGACAGAATGGCACAGACATTTAAAGAAGAAATGGAATTCATGGGACCTGTTCGCTTGAAAGATGTGGAAGAAGCACAAAGTCGAATTGTTTCTGTGATTCGACGACTGGAGGAAGTAGGCGAAATAGTTATATCTCGTGGTGGAGGAGATGACATCATTGTCTAATATCTGGCAATCAGTTGCAGTGAAAGAGTCAAAAGTAATTGAATTGAAACCAATTCGAACTTCTTTTGAAGTGATGGATGACACAAACTATAACGCTGATCTACAGGCAAAGAAAGAGCTGCAAAATCAACATCTTCAAGAAGTCAAAGCGGAAGCGGAGCAGATGTTAGCTGCTGCTAAACTTAAAATTGAAGAACAGAAAAAGCAATGGGAAACGGATCGACAGGAACTCGTGGAACAAGCACAGCTGGAAGGCTATCAGAAAGGCTTTGCCACCGGACAGCAAGAAGGTCTTCAATCATACCAAGCGAGTATTACCGAAGCGAAGCGGCTTGCAATTTTAGCACAGCAAGACTATGAAGCAACAGTAGAAGCAAGCGAGGATGCTGTTCTCGAGTTAGGGCTGAAACTGGCAGAAAAAGTTTTGCATGCAGAATTGACGGCTGGTAAAGAACGTTATGTACAGCTTGTAAAAGGTGCCATTTCTGATTGGAAAGAGCGAAGTGACGTGCGCATCTTTGTTCATCCGGATAGTTATGAACTTGTGTTACAGCAGAAAGAAGAGCTCGCAGTCTTGGCAGGGAAAGATTTCGACATCTCCATTTTGCCACAGCACGATATGCAGGCAGGAGGATGTATGTTGGAAACCAAGCACGGCCGAATTGATGCCAGCATCGATTCCCAGCTGACCGTTCTGCGAGACAAGCTGTTCGAGATTAGACGCGAGGGAAATGTCTGATGCTACAACGTTACTTTGATGAAATTGATAAAATGGATACGTATAAAAGATACGGAAGAATTCATCGGGTTGTCGGGTTACTGATTGAATCACATGGACCGGTTACGAGTGTTGGAGAGGTTTGTTACATCCATCCTTCTTCGAACTCAGGAGAAAGATTTCTGGCAGAAGTCGTCGGATTTGATGATGAAAAAGTATTGCTCATGCCGTTTGCTCCATTAAAGGATGTAGGTCCAGGCTGTTTAGTAGAAGCTACTGCTCAACCGTTGTCAGTGAAGATTGGACATGGCTTAATTGGCAGCATTATTGATCCGTTAGGACAACCGTTAGATGGCAGCATGCTTCCGAAGGGATTAAAGTCATTTACGACAGATAGAAACCCGCCGAACCCGATGACAAGGCCGCGGATTTTGCAGCCTTTGGAAACAGGCGTGCGAGTTATTGACAGTATGCTGACGGTCGGTCAAGGGCAGCGAGTAGGCATCTTTGCCGGAAGTGGTGTCGGGAAAAGTACTTTACTCGGTATGATTGCCCGTAAATCGAGTGCAGATGTGAATGTGATTGCTCTAATTGGTGAGCGCGGGAGAGAGGTTCGAGAATTTATTGAAAAAGACTTGGGCGAAGAAGGTATTAAAAGATCGATTATCGTTGTCGCCACCTCGGATCAGCCAGCACTCATGCGGATAAAAGGAGCATATACAGCTACTGCTATTTGTGAATATTTCCGTGATCAAGGAATGCATGTCAATTTGATGATGGACTCGGTAACACGAGTGGCAATGGCACAGCGGGAAATCGGTCTTGCCTCAGGCGAGCCGCCAACAACGAAGGGATACACACCTTCGGTTTTCGCAGCTCTGCCAAAACTTCTCGAGCGTACCGGTACAAATGATACGGGAGCTATTACCGGTTTTTACACTGTGCTTGTAGATGGGGACGATATGAATGAACCAATAGCAGATACTGTACGCGGAATTTTGGATGGACACTTTGTGCTGGATCGTAAGTTAGCAGAACAGGGGCAGTTTCCTGCTGTAAATGTTCTAAAATCAATCAGCCGTGTGATGCCGCAAATAACAGATCAAGAAGATTATCATCTGGCACAGCGACTGCGAACAATGCTTGCTTTATTTGAGGAAAATCGGGAGCTAATCCAAATCGGTGCGTACCGAAAAGGCACCAATCAAGAAATCGATGAAGCGATCACGTATCAAAAACCGATTCTTGAATTTCTCAAGCAAGGCATGCATGAGTTTACCAACCGCAGCGACACGATGCAGGCGATGCGGCAGCTGCTCGGGAAGGGATGACTTGATGGCCGATACGAAGGTATTTGAAAAGATATTGCGTATGAAGGACCGTGAACGCAAAGCGGCCCAGCAAGCTTTTACTGAAAAACAAGAACATTTTGAAAAAGCTGCAACCAATTTATATGAATTGCTGAAGAAAAAAGAAGATGCAGAAGCACTCCTAGCCAATGGCTTAGCAGCATCACTTCCTATACAGCGATTATCAGAGCATCATGCATTTCTGGAAACAATTAACCGGCAAATCGACAGGGCGCAGATTGCGGTACAATTTGCCCGCACAGCGATGTTAGAGAAGCAGGAACTGCTCTCTGAGGCGTATATAGAAGTGAAGAAAATCGATAAGCTTTTAGAGAAAAAACGACAAGAAGCTTGGCGAAAGCTGCAAGAAGAAGAAAACAAGCAGATGGACGAGCTTTCAATCCGGCAATTCTTAGCAAATGGAGCACGATAGCATGGCAAAACAAAAAACAGATCAACAAAAGAAAAAAGGAAAAGGCAAAGGATTCTTACTTTATTTTCTCTTGCCAATTGTACTAGCAGCACTACTTGTCGTCGCGATACTCGAATTCTCGGGCGTATCTGTTGCAAAGGTAGCTTCTGGTATCCCGGTAATTGGAAATCTCGTCAGTGAAGAGACTGCAGCACCAGCCACTAGTTCAGCAGATACAGAAAAACTTAAAAAACAGCTGAAAGAGCAGCAAGAGGCCATTGATATGATGAAAGAGACGGAAGACGCGAAAAACGCAGAAATTGATGATCTGAATCAACAAATCCTCAAGCTAAAGAACCAATTAAACGGTGCTGAACCAGCTAGTGATGCAACAGCACAAACGGCCGGCAGTAATAGTGAGGCCGAGGGAGAAGAAGAAATATCTCCTTATAAAGAAGCTGCAACTTCTTTTAATAAAATGGAAGACAGCAAGGCTGCCGCAATCATCAGTAAGCTGGACAGTGAAAAAGCATTAGGTGTCCTTCAGCAGCTTTCTGGTAAGAAGCGAGGAACAATTCTAGCAGAAATGGATCCGGAAGCTGCAGCGTCATACACAAGTACCATGGTGGATGAAGCCGAGAAGGGGGGATAAGCGGTTGAATAATGTAATTACACCACTGCTGCAAGCGGCGGGGATTGTGAAAGGTCAACAGAATCAATCTTCCTCAGGGGATAGCCTCTTTCAAAGTCTGTTTCAGCAAGTTAGTACAGATAAAAATACCGAGCTGGCAGTAAATAAAGACTCCAAGAGCAATCAGGATCTGGACTTACAAGATAAGCAGGATATACAGGTTATTTTACAAGCATTCTTTGATAAACTACCAGACAATGGATCTATGCAGTTAAAAGAACAGCCTGCAAATGCTTGGGAATTAATGGAGCAAGTGCTAGGAGAAGATAAACTTACTGCCTATTTGCCCGATCAAATAAAAGTAAAGGCAGAGACAATTCTTAAAGACATAAAGGCAGATCATAACAATTTATCCGTTGAAGGGCTTCTAGAGAAACTTCAAGGGTTGCAATCATATCTTATGAACACGGACAGTATTCACTACGTGTCAAAAAACGCAGCGCAAGAAAAAGCAGCCTCTTCACACGTATTCTCGAGTGAATTAATGGGTAATCGACCAGCTAACACTGCAGTCAGTTTGCAAAAGACTACTGTTGGTCAAGCAGCTCCAGTTAAGGAGACAGAATCGAATGCAGCCTGGTTGAAATTACAAGGTCGAACCTCAATTTCAGAATCTCATGGAACACAGACGCTTGTAAAAAAAAATACGCCGACAGATCAATTGACAGTAAAACAGCAACCTAGTAACGCTTCCGCATCCATGCAGCACGCTGTCGGTAAGCAGACAGTTACGGAAACAGCAAAAGCAATCCAAAGTATTGTTGAGTCTTCTAACAGAGCTGGAAAATCATCGTTAGGTAATGTTGTGAATCAGCAGCAAGAGGAATCTATACCATTAGATTCGAAGCAAGTGAGTAATTTCCAGATGTCTAAACAGGAACAGCTTGTCTTCCACTTAAAACAAGCTGATCAAGTTCCGCAGCAAGCAGGTAAAGAGCTAGTAGAAAAAATAGAGCAAGCAGTAAAATTTAGCGGAATATTATCTGACAGGAATGGCCTGAAGGAACTCTCAATACAGCTTCGTCCCGGTAACTTAGGGGATTTACAAGTAAAGTTACATCGTGAAAATGGTGAGATTACAGTTCAGATAATTGCTGCTTCTAAACAAGCCAAGGATATGCTGGACTCTAATATATCTAGTCTTAAGCACATGTTCTCGCCTCATCAGGTGAGTATTTTGGAAAGAGTTGATCAACCGGACGGGTCTCAGGCAGAGAGAAACACGGACCAAAGTTTTCAAGATAATGCTGATGAGGAGAGAAAAGAAAAACAGCAGGAACAGCGAAATAATCTTACACGAGAGAATACCGATTTCGCGTTTGCAGATATATTATCTGAACAGAAGGAGATAAGGATATGAAGACAACAGGAGCTATAGACTCTAACTACTATCTGGACTCGCAATCAACACGCACGCCAAGTGCTACGCTTGATAAAGATGATTTCCTCCAAATCTTAATGGTTCAATTACAGAACCAGGATCCGACCAGTCCTATGGACGATTCAAAGTTTGTGGATCAAATGACCACTTTCACTAACCTAGAACAGGTAATGAATATTTCAGAAGCTGTTCAAAAAATTGCTGGTAAGCAAACAAGCATGTCGCCAGTTCTCCAATATAGTCATATGATTGATAAACAAGTGACATATAACGAATATGATGAGGAAACAGGTCAAACGGTTACGGACACTATTACAAGCAAAGTAAAAGCCATTACCCAAAAGGGTGGTTATGCGGTGCTTGAATTGGAGAACGGAAAGTCAATTTTCGCAGATGCGGTGACGAAGGTTAGCAACGAATAAAACAATTAAAGAAAAGGATGATGATGAATGTTACGCTCACTATATTCCGGTATTTCTGGTATGAAAGGTTTCCAAACAAACCTTGATGTTGTTGGAAACAACATTGCAAACGTTAATACCTCAGGTTATAAGAAAAGCAGAATCACTTTTCAGGACATGATGAATCAGCAAATCAAATCTTCCAATGATCCAACTGAGATAACGGGTGGTACAAATGCCAGTCAAGTAGGATTAGGCTCAAAGATAGGATCCATTGATAATGTACATACCCAAGGGAATCGTCAAAATACAGACAGAACATTAGACCTGGCACTTGAGGGAGATGGAATGTTTATTGTTGCTGAATCACCAACAGGTAATACCGATTTGAATTCTGCAGCTATTGGATTCACAAGAGCTGGTAACTTTTATCTGGATGGAGAAAACAGACTTGTAAACAGCAGTGGTTTATTCTTGCTAGATACAGCTGGTGATGCTATTACAGTTCCTGAAGGAGCAACGAATTTAAGCATTAATTCTCAAGGATTAGTTTCTTACAATACAGAGGATGGCGAACTTGAAGAAGCGGGTACAATTGGTTTGGCCAAATTCTCTAATCCAGATGGCTTGATAAAGAACGGTAACAGCACGTATCGAAACACACCAAACGCAGGTCTGTTGGGTGAAGGTATCTCCGTTCCGGGAGAAGATGGAACAGCAACAATAGTATCCGGCGCTTTAGAAATGTCCAATGTTGACCTATCTGAAGAATTTACAAACATGATCATTGCGCAGCGTGGATTCCAGGCAAATACAAGAATCATCACAACTTCTGACCAAATTTTGGAAGAGCTTGTTAACTTGAAGCGTTAAGAAGGAGGTGAAGGGGGTTTTCCAGACTCCCTTTCATAACATGATTCTGTTAACTAGATTAAACGGAGAGACATTTACGTTAAATGCATTGTTCATTGAGCAGATACAGTCGTTTCCTGATACGACGATCACACTGACTTCCAGTAAGAAAATTATCGTACGGGAACCTGAGATAGAGGTTGCGAGAAAAATACGCGAATTCTACCAAACTATCGGTCTGGTCGTTGTAAAGGAGAAGCAAGAGAAAAATGAACGCTAAACTAATTATTATCATTTTATCAGTTGTAATCATCTTAGGAGCGGGCGGCTATGCAGCTTGGAGTTTCTTTATAAGCCCTACTTCAGAGGCGGAAGCAAAGGAACCATCTGCAACGGAGCTTGCTGAACATTCTGTGACAACTGACGAAATTACAACAAATCTAAAAGATGGCAGCATTGTCCGTCTGCAGTTCCAAGTTATTACAGATGGCGAGAAAGCCAAAGAAGAAGTGACTGCGAGACAGTTCCAGCTGAAAAATGTCGTTATCAAGGAACTGACGACAATGAATAAAGAAGATATTGAATCAGGCTTAACTGAGCTGGAAGAGAGTCTGAAGAAAAAACTGAATGAAGAAATGCAAGAAGGCAAGATCGATGATGTGTATACGATCAACAAGGTACTACAATAAACCAGTGAGAAGCAGGAACGGAGGTGACGTGCATGGCAGAAGAGGTCTTATCACAGAATGAGATCGATGCACTGTTATCCGCTATATCTTCCGGAGAGATGGATGCCGACGAGCTGAAACAAGACGAGAAGAACAAGCGAGTGAAGACGTACGATTTTAAGCGGGCACTCCGTTTTTCTAAAGATCAGATTCGCAGTCTGACGAGAATACATGAGAACTTTGCCAGAATGCTGACTACTTATTATTCAGCCAGGCTAAGAACGTTTGTCCAGATAGCAGTTGCTTCAGTGGATCAAGTGCCTTATGAAGAGTTCATTCGCTCGATTCCGACGATGACTATCTTGAACACGTACAGTTTGTCACCGCTTGAAGGGAAAATACTCATTGAGTATGATCCTACCATTGCATTTGCAATGCTTGATCGAACGCTTGGCGGGCAAGGAAGCAATGTGAATAAGATAAACAACTTGACTGAAATCGAAACGACATTAATGACGCAGTTATTTGAGTCAAGTATGGAAAACTTGAAAGTTGCCTGGCAATCGCTTGAAGATGTAGATCCGATACTTGAGGACTTTGAGATTAACCCGCAGTTTCTGCAAATGGTTTCACCTAATGAAACAGTTGTAGTTGTTACGTTGAATTCTACAATTGGAGAAACAACCGGCATGATTAATATTTGTATCCCACATGTCATATTAGAACCAATTGTATCGAAGCTGTCCATTCATTACTGGATGCAAGCACCTTCAAATAAAGAAGGAAACGAGACAGAATGGCGTGATCTTTCTGCAGGAATTCAAAGAGCTTCAGTCGATGTGAAAGCGATACTCGGAGAAACGTCGATTGATGTAGAAGAATTAGTTAATCTTCGGGAAGGGGATGTGTTGATGCTGAATCAGCCCATTGACGCCCCTTTGCAAGTTAAGGTAGATAATCAAGTGAAATTTAATGCGCAGCCAGGCAAAAAGAAAAATAGAATGGCTATTCAAATTTTGGAAGAGATTGATACAGGGGGGGAAGAAAATGAGTGATATGTTATCCCAAGAAGAAATAGATGCGTTATTAAACGGTTCAGACGATATTTCAACTACCACAGGCGATGAGCAGCTCCTCCCTGGAGATGACTTGGGAACGATGGAAGTGGATGCATTAGGGGAGATTGGTAATATCTCTTTTGGCAGTTCAGCAACAACGCTTTCTACCTTACTAAATCAGAAAGTAGAGATCACAACACCGAAGACAGCTGTGGTTAAAAGATCAAGTTTATATGAGGAGTTCCCGCAGCCGAATGTGGCCATTGAAGTAAGTTATACGGAAGGATTTACTGGTGCAAATCTCTTTGTCATCAAACAAAGTGATGCTGCCATTATCGCTGATTTAATGCTTGGCGGTGACGGAAGTGCTCCAGCTGAAGAATTCAATGAGATACACCAAAGTGCCGTGCAGGAAGCGATGAACCAAATGATGGGTGCTGCTGCGACTAGCATGAGTACAATATTCAGTAAAAAAGTGGATATCTCCCCGCCTTCCATAGCACTAATGGATCTTTCTGAAGGGACAGGTACTGAAAAGCTTCCAGATGATGATCAAGTTGTAAGTGTTTCTTTCGACTTGAAGATTGGAGATTTAATAGATTCTTCTATTATGCAGCTGCTTTCAACTGAGTTTGCGAAAGATATGGTAGATGAATTGCTTAACCCTCCTGCTCCAGCTGCTGAAGAGCCGGCGCCGGCAGCAAGCAGTACACAGCCAGCATCAAGTGCACAACAAAGTGCGCCAACAGCGCCAGCACCTGTACAGCAGCAGCCAGCACCAAGTCAGCCTGCTCCCAATGTGCAGCAAGCAGCATTCACAACGTTTGATACACCAGCTGCTCCGCCGGCAGAACAGCCGCGCAATCTGGACTTATTGATGGATATTCCATTAAAGGTGTCAGTAGAGCTAGGCCGTACGAAAAGAACCATTAAAGATATCCTAGAGCTTTCTGTTGGTTCTGTAGTAGAGCTGGACAAGCTTGCTGGCGAGCCAGTAGATATTCATGTTAATGATAAATTGATTGCTAAGGGAGAAGTTGTCGTAATTGAAGAAAACTTCGGTGTACGTGTAACAGACATCCTAAGCCAGACAGATCGATTAAAATCAATCAACTAATTTGACCATTGAGAGGAAGAGATAATATGGGGAAAAGAATTCTAATTGTAGACGACGCGGCATTCATGCGCATGATGATTAAGGACATTTTGACAAAGAACGGGTTTGAGGTTGTAGGAGAAGCCCAAGATGGCCAGCAAGCGGTAGAGAAATACAAAGAATTAACACCAGATCTCGTAACAATGGATATTACAATGCCGGAAATGGACGGAATTGCGGCTATGAAAGAAATTAAAAGCCAATATCCTGATGCAAAAGTTATTATGTGTTCAGCGATGGGACAACAGGCGATGGTTATTGACGCTATCCAAGCTGGAGCGAAGGACTTCATCGTTAAACCATTCCAAGCAGATCGTGTTGTAGAAGCAATTACAAAAGCTTTAAGCTAAAAAAGGTGAGTAGGAAATGATAAAAAGAACAGTCTGGGCATGCGTGCTTCTGCTAGTGCTGCATGTTGCCGTTTCGCCAGTCACAGTCTCGGCTGCGGCAAGTGTAGGAGATTGCTTAAAAGAAGATGCCGCGCAAACGGATGCCTGCAAGGACATGAATGAAGCCGGTAACCAACAAGAAAATACACCAACAACAGATACGGCTGATTCGGCAGCCGGAGGTACATCTACCTTTCTGAATCTTGTCAAGCTTGCATTGGCTTTAGTGGTTGTGCTCGGACTGATCTATGTCCTACTGAAGTTTTTAAACAAACGCAATCGATTGTTTCAGCAAGTGCGCGCCATGGAGAATATAGGCGGGATTGCTTTAGGAAACAACAAATCAGTACAGATCGTCAGAGTTGGCGAGAAGGTGTATATGATCGGTGTGGGAGACAATGTAGACTTACTCACCGAGATTACCGATGAACAAACAATTCAGGAACTAACGGAGAATGAACAACAGGAAATGAAGGCTTCGACTTTGCTGACAAGCATGCTGCCAGGCAGAAAACAGCAAGCTGCTGGTAAGGAAGTAACAGCAACAGAAAAGGATGAATCCCAAGATCGGTTTCAAGCCCTTTTCAAGCAAGAGTTAGGGAAATTGAAGCAATCAAGAAGTAAATTGAAACAGCAGCAGAGGAAGGGCGCAGACGATGAATGATTTTATAAGTGTATTTTCTGGAACCGACCCCGGGAGTGTATCGACCTCGGTAAAGCTGCTGCTCCTGTTGACCGTATTTTCCTTGGCGCCAGGGATTTTAATCTTGATGACTTGCTTTACCCGAATTATTGTCGTTTTATCTTTTGTTCGAATGAGCTTAGGTACCCAACAAACACCGCCAACACAAGTATTAATTGGGATTGCGCTATTTATGACATTCTTTATTATGGCACCTACTTTCAACGAGATAAATGATCAAGCGATTTCTCCTTTAATGAATAATGAAATGTCGTTAGATGAGGCGTATACCGAGGCAAGCGGGCCAATAAAAGCGTTTATGGCGGAAGAAACCAGACAAAAGGACTTATCTTTATTTATGAATTATGCCGGAATGGATAAACCGGAATCTATCGATGATATTCCGTTAACGACGCTGGTACCTGCTTTTGCTATCAGCGAATTGAAGACCGCCTTTCAGATGGGATTCATGATTTTTATTCCATTCCTGGTTATCGATATGGCAGTAGCCAGCATCTTGATGTCAATGGGGATGATGATGCTTCCGCCGGTAATTATCTCATTACCATTTAAAATTTTGTTATTCGTCTTGGTAGACGGTTGGTATCTGGTGACTTCCTCACTGTTGAGAGGGTTTTAGAATGAAGGAGCGTACGCATTATGAGCAGTGAATTTGTCATATCAATCGCAGAACGCGGTATTTATACAGTACTTATTATTACTGGTCCTTTGCTAATTCTTGCACTTGCAGTGGGGTTGATCGTCAGCATATTCCAAGCGACAACACAAATACAGGAACAAACACTCGCGTTCATTCCAAAGATTGTTGCTGTATTAGTTGGGATTATATTTTTTGGACCGTGGATGCTGACCAGGATGGTTGAATTTACAGCAGGTATCCTAGAGAATTTGGATCGGTTTGTGGGCTGAATAGATGCTATCTCAGATTGATTACACCGTTGTACCAGCATTTGCATTGGTTTTAGTCCGCTTAATTGCGTTCTTTGTCACAGTCCCGTTATTCTCGTACAAGAATGTGCCGACGACTTTTAAGATAGGGTTTAGCTTCTTTCTGGCCATGATTATTTTCTTTACCATTGACCGACCGACAATACCGGTTGATTCAACATATTTCCTGCTGCTTTTCAAGGAAGCGTTAGTAGGCTTATCCATTGGGCTGCTTGCTTTCATCGTTATGCAGGCAATCAATGTGGCAGGCGGATTAATCGATTTTCAAATGGGATTTGCCATTGCTAACGTCATTGATCCAGTCACAAGAGCTCAGAGCCCTTTGACCGGACAGTTTTTATATACGATTGCTACTTTATTCCTGCTTTCGATAAACGGACATTTGCTTTTAATCGACGGTATCTTCTACAGTTATCAGCTTATTCCGTTGGATGAAATGGTACCATTCGGCAGCCAGGATATTGTAGATCTTGTTCTTCATACATTTGGTCAGATGTTTCTTATTGCCTTCCAAATGAGTATTCCGATTGTTGGCAGTCTGTTTCTTGTTGATGTCGCTATTGGTATTGTAGCCAGAACCGTTCCGCAGCTGAATGTTTTCGTTGTCGGTCCGCCGATCAAGATACTGGTCGCTTTTGTTTTGCTTTTCATATCAATAGGCGTTTATATGACCGTTGTGAGACAGCTGTTTGACTATATGTTAGTCACAATGCGTGATTTGATGGTCTTGTTTGGAGGGGCTTAAATGAAGTACCGTTTAGACCTGCAGTTTTTCGCTGGTGAGAAAACGGAAAAAGCGACATCGAAGAAACGACAAGATACAAGGAAAAAAGGGCAGGTAGCCAAGAGTCAAGATATCAATACGGCTTTTCTGCTTTTGTTATCGTTAGGTTTGCTCGCTTTAATGGGCGGATATTTTAAGAACCAGTTTCTTTATCTCTTTACCCATGTATTTGATGAATATCTCACAAAAGATATTACTGCGAATACTGTGCAGACCTTGCTGGTAGAGATGAGCATCTCACTAGCTAAAATTGTAGGACCAGTTATGGGTATTGCCATTATTGCAGGAGTAGTTTCCAACTTTGCGCAGTTTGGCTTCCTTTTCAGCCCAGAGGCTATAAAATTTGATTTAAAAAAAATGGACCCGATTCAAGGTGCTAAACGTATTTTTTCTGCGAGAGCTTTAGTGGAGCTAGTAAAGTCGTTGCTCAAGATCAGCATGGTGGGAGCAGTTACATTTTTTATTCTGTGGCAGAACATGGACACGGTGATGACAATGTTCACGAAAACCGCAGAAAATGCATTACAGTTCTTTGGCAGAATTACTTTGTATATGGGATTTGCTGCAACAGTTGTGCTGCTGTTCATTGCTGTGATTGATTACGTTTACCAGCGCTTTGACTTTGAGAAAAATATTAAGATGTCCAAGCAAGACATCAAGGATGAACATAAGAACATGGAAGGAAACCCGCTCATTCGTTCCAAGATAAAAGAAAAGCAGCGGCAGATGTCCGCGATGCGCATGATGAGTGAAGTTCCAAAAGCAGATGTCGTCATTACCAACCCGACGCATTTCGCTATTGCTATTCGATACGACGAATCGAAGTCAGATACTCCGATTGTCGTAGCAAAAGGGATGGACCATGTAGCATTCAAAATCAGAGAAATAGCGAAAGCGAACAACGTTACGATGGTAGAGAACAAGCCGCTTGCTCGCGGACTGTACAGTAAAGTAGAGCTTAACCAGCCGATACAGGAAGAATTTTTCCAGACGGTAGCGGAGGTGCTTGCCTTTGTTTACCGGACGGAGCGTAAAATGTAAGAGAAGAGGAATAACCATATGAAAATGAAGGATATGTCAGTACTTATAGCGGTAATATTAGTGATCGTGATGCTGATCGTCCCAATGCCAGGCTGGCTGCTCAGCTTTCTAATCCTAATTAATATCACACTTGCTTTAATCGTTATTTTGGTGTCGATGAATACCGAGGAACCGCTGCAATTCTCGATCTTCCCCTCTCTCATACTGTTGCTTACGCTGTTTAGGCTGGCGTTGAATGTTTCAACGACTAGATCGATTCTTTCAGAAGCGGAAGCCGGCGGGGTAGTAGATACGTTCGGCAGCTTTGTAACTGGAGGCAACCCGCTTGTTGGTTTTGTTGTATTCGTCATCTTAGTTATTATTCAGTTCCTTGTCATCACGAAAGGGTCAGAGCGTGTTTCGGAAGTAGCGGCTCGCTTTACACTAGATGCGATGCCCGGTAAGCAGATGAGTATTGACGCTGACTTGAATGCAGGTATGATTTCCGATGTGCAAGCGAAAGAACGCCGCCAGAAAGTCGAGCATGAAGCTGATTTCTACGGTGCGATGGATGGTGCCAGCAAGTTCGTTAAGGGGGACGCTATTGCTGGAATTATTATCCTGTTAATGAATATCATTTTTGGACTCATCATTGGTATGGTCCAGCTGGACATGGGTTTCCAAGAAGCTATTGATACATACATGCGTCTTACAGTCGGCGATGGTTTGGTTTCTCAAATACCAGCTATTCTGATTTCAACTGCAACAGGTATCGTGGTAACCCGTGTAGCGTCTGAAGGAAACCTCGGAAGTGATGTGACAAAGCAGCTATTCCGTTTTCCAAGTATGCTATATATCGCTGCAGGAACAATTTTCTTGTTAGGGTTAACACCAATTAACTTCTTCTTGACGACAGCACTTGCCGGTGTATTAGCAGGCATTGCATTCTTCTTATCGAGATTACAAAAGCAGCAAGAAACAGTAGAAGTAGAAACAGAGGAAGTGAAAGAAGAAGCTTCAATGAAATCCTCGGATAATGTTGTCAGTTTGCTTAGCATGGATCCAATTGAGTTTGAATTTGGTTATGCACTCATTCCGTTAGCTGATACAAATCAAGGTGGAGATTTGCTTGATCGAATTGTTATGATTCGTAAACAGCTGGCGATTGAGCTGGGTATCGTTATACCGGTTGTGCGTATTCGTGACAACATCCAGTTAGGCCCGAACGAATACCGCTTGAAAATAAAAGGCAATGAAGTAGCAGCAGGAGAAGTGCTGCTGGATCATTATTTAGCGATGAGTCCAGGTGTGGAAGATGACGGACTTGAAGGAATTGATACACTGGAACCAGCATTTGGCTTGCCAGCTAAATGGATTAGCGATGATATAAAAGATGAAGCCGAGCTGTCTGGCTATACAGTAGTTGATCCTCCTTCTGTTGTGTCTACGCATTTGACCGAAACGATAAAACGTCAAGCGCATGAATTGCTTGGAAGGCAGGAAACGAAGCAGCTAATTGATCATTTGAAAGAATCGTATCCGATTTTAGCGGAAGAAGTAACACCAGATCCGCTCTCTGTCGGAGATGTGCAGAAAGTGCTGGCAAAACTGCTGCGGGAACATGTGTCCGTCCGGAACTTGCCAGTAATCTTTGAAACATTGGCTGATTTCGGCAGAATGACGACAGATACCGACCTTTTGGCAGAGTATGCACGCCAAGCACTGGCACCGCAAATTACGAAACAATATGCACAAGGCAATCAACCGTTACAAGTAATCACTGTTTCTGGAACAGTAGAGAAGCTGATTGCTGATCATATCCAGCAGACAGAGCACGGAAACTATTTATCACTCGATCCAGATTCACAACAACAAATCGTCCAATCTGTCATGCAGCAGGCAGAACGGTTGTCTTTGCAGGAGGAAACGGTTGTCGTGCTCTGTTCTCCGACAATTCGGATGTATATCAGACAGCTGCTTGACCGCAGTCTGCCGCATGCAGTAGTACTTTCGTATAATGAATTGGACAATACAACAGAGATCAAGAGTGTGGGGATGGTGAATGTCGCATGAAAATGAAAAAATATACAGCGGCATCTATGCCTGAAGCGATGATACAAGTAAGACGGGAACTTGGAAAAGACGCAGTTATTTTGCGTACAAAAGAGTTCTCAAGCGGCGGATTTCTCGGTTTATTCAAAAAGAAGCAGATTGAAGTTATTGCAGCTTTGGATCCTGACGTAAGCAAAAGCGAAACTGTCAAAGAGAGCGTCGCAGCTATGTCTGCTACACCTTCTAATAGAGCAAGCAAAGAAACAGGGAGCGAAAGGCAAACAGATATGTCCTCAGAATTGACTGCCTTAAAGCAGGAATTAAGAGCGGCAATCTCCGGCCAGACAAGGCATTATGCCATGCCCCTGCAGCGTTTATACGAAAGACTGCTTCATAATGAGGTACTTCCTCAAATCGCTTCTGGTCTGATGGAACGATTAATCGAACAGGGCTACGCTGACGACGCAGAAAGCAAGCTGCTTGAACTGCTTACAGAGCGTTTTAGTAAAGTGCAGCAACCGGCAAGTTTTGATAAAAAATTTGTTCATCTTGTCGGTCCCACTGGTGTGGGCAAGACGACAACCATAGCCAAGTTGGCAGCCAAAAGCGCGTTGGTCGATAACAAGAAGGTAGCTTTTATCACGACGGATACATACCGTATTGCTGCCATTGATCAGCTGCGGACATATGCGAAGATATTGGATGTGCCAATGGAAGTTGCTTATTCACTTGAAGATTATGAAGCAGCAAGAAAGAAGTTTGCTGCATATGATCAAGTGTTCGTGGATACTGCTGGCAGAAACTTTAAAGATGCTGCGTATGTAAAAGAGCTGGAGCGTACACTCGATTTGCAGCAAGATGCAGAAACTTATTTAACATTAGCTATCACTACTAGAGCAAGTGATCTTGCAGATATCTATCAGCAGTTTGCTCATCTGCCAATCAAGCAGTTTATTTTCACAAAAATAGATGAAGCAAGCCGCTACGGCGGAATATTGAATCTCATGCAGCAAGCACATATTGGGGTTGCTTATCTAACACACGGACAAGATGTACCTGATGATATTTTAGCTCCGACTGCAGATTATTTGGCAAAACGCGTAATGGAGGAGACGGCTCGTGCGTGATCAAGCTGCGAAATTGCGGGCAAGTGTCCAGCGTACCGAATCAGGTCGTACAATAGCCATTGCTAGTGGAAAAGGAGGCGTTGGGAAGTCCAATTTTGCTTTGAACTTCTCTTTGGCTCTATGTAAGCTCGGCAAATCTGTTCTGCTAATCGATTTAGATCTTGGTATGGGGAATATTGAGATTTTGTTAGGGAAATCAGCTAATTATTCCTTCATTGACATGATCCAAAAACGATTAGACTTTGAGGAAATCGTGGAATCTGGACCACACGGCCTGGATTTCATCGCGGCGGGAACAGGGATGAATAATCTGTTCCAGATGGATGACGCTGGATTTGTCCATTTCCAAGCGGAATTCGAAAGAGCGCAGCTCCAGTATGATTATGTCTTCCTGGACATGGGAGCTGGATTAACAGAAGAAAGTGCGGCCTTCATTTTGGCGGCAGATGAAAGTATCGTTGTTACGACAACAGAGCCGACGAGCATGATGGATGCATACGCTTTGGTCAAGCATATTAAACAGCGGCATGCGGACTTACCGATGCATTTGCTTGTAAACCGAGCTGCTGATCGGCTAGAAGGTCAAGAAACAGCAAGTAGAATGCAAGAAGTGGTACAAACTTTTTTGCAGGCAGAAATTAAGCTTTTGGGGATACTGCCCGAGGATAAGCAAGTAACAAGATCAGTGAAGCTTCAACAGCCATTTTTTGAACAAAAAGATTCAAAGGCTGCAGCAGCTATTCGGCAGCTTGCAGCCAGCTACCAACAGCCAGTTCTGGATACAGCAGCAAAAGAATCAACATCATTCATTGGCCGGTTGAAAGATATCTGGCTGAAAGGAGGAACACGCAATGGGAAAAATCCGCGTTTTAGTCGTTGATGACTCAGCTTTTATGCGGAAAATTATCTCAGATCTGCTGAATGGCGATGACCGCCTGGAAGTGATCGGAACAGCAAGGAACGGACAGGATGGCCTCCATCAGATACAGCAGCTGAAACCAGATGTTGTGACGATGGACGTCGAGATGCCTATTATGAGCGGTCTGGAAGCACTAAAAGAAATTATGAAGAAGCATCCTCTCCCTGTTGTCATGCTTTCCAGTCTCACAAAACAAGGGGCGGATATGACCATTCAAGCGATGTCACTTGGTGCAGTTGATTTCATCGCCAAACCATCGGGATCCATCTCATTGGATCTGGATAAGGTCCGAGATGAACTTGTTGTCAAAGTAGCGGCAGCAGCTTCATCCCGGCTTTCTGCTAAGCAGCAAGTGAAGGAACCGGAAGTTAAAGTCATCAGCAGAACACCAACGAAGAGGCGTTCTGCTCATAGTCTGGTTGCTATCGGAACTTCCACCGGAGGGCCAAGAGCTTTGCAGGAAGTAATTGGTAAACTACCGGCATCTCTTTCTGCTCCAGTTGTCGTTGTGCAGCATATGCCAGTAGGTTTTACCAAGTCGCTGGCAGAAAGATTGGACAGCTTGAGTGCTGTGAAAGTAAAAGAAGCCGAGCAGCATGAAATATTGCGTAATGGCACAGTATACATCGCTCCTGGCGGTTATCATCTGACAATTGTGCAGTCAGAAGACAGACTAGTTGCTAAATTGACGACTGAGCCACCTGTGAGAGGACACCGCCCATCTGTTGATCGAATGTATGAATCTATTAGTGCTTTGAAAAATGTGGATGTATGTACAGTCATTATGACTGGCATGGGAGCTGATGGGACAGAAGGCTTGCGCAAGATTAGTAATCAGCTGTCTTCTGTTTACAGTATTGGAGAATCTGCGTCAACTTGTGTCGTCTACGGTATGCCTCGGGCAGCTGCTGAAGCGGGTTTGCTTCATCATGTTTGTCCTGTGCAGTCGATTGCACAAGCCATTCACCAGCGAATCAATCTTTTAGAGGGGGTCAATTAATGGAAACAGATCAGTATCTAGATGTATTCATTGAAGAAAGCAAAGAACATCTCCAGGCATTAAACCAGCATTTGCTTGAGCTTGAAAAGCAGCCCGAAGATCTCAGCTTAGTAAATGAAATTTTTCGTTCGGCTCATACACTGAAAGGTATGTCTGCTACGATGGGGTATCAGGATTTAGCTAATTTAACGCATCAAATGGAGAATGTTCTTGATGGAATCCGTAATCATCAAATTAAAATCAATCCGGACATCCTTGATGTAGTTTTTGAAGCTGTAGACAGCCTGGAAGAGATGGTGCTCGATATTGAGTCAAGCGGAACAGGGAAGAAAGAAGTCAGTGAACTTGTTCGCCAGCTAGAAGCAATTGAAGCAGGCGAAGCTGTGTTGCAAACGGCAGCAGCTGTTGCTGAAGAAACAGAAACAAACAATGACACATCAGGTATCGCTTTGGACGAATTTGAACTTGCAGTTCTCCGGGAAAGTGAAGAAAAAGGATACCAAAACTTCTACGCAAAAGTCACTTTACGTGAAGATTGTATGTTAAAAGCTGCAAGGGTTTATATGGTCTTTGAAGTATTAGAATCCTTAGGTGAAATTGTAAAATCGAATCCGGATGTTTCCCAGTTAGAAGATGAGGCATTTGATTTAAGTTTTGAAGTGCTGTTCGTAACGCAGCAGTCGATGGACCTAATCAAAGAGAAAATTCTTCGAGTTTCAGAGATTGACACAGTTTCCATCCAAGACTTTTTCGTGGATACATATAAAGAAGTTCAGGATACGGCTCCAGAAACGAAAGAAACACCGGTACCTGAGAATGAAGAAAAGCAGCAGGAAACAACCGGAGAGAAAAAAGCGCAGCACAACAATAAGACAATTCGAGTAAATATCGAGCGTTTGGACATTCTCATGAATTTATTTGAGGAGCTGGTGATCGACCGTGGCAGACTAGAACAGATTGCCGAAGATGTAAAGCATCCAGAACTGAATGAAACAGTCGAACGGATGGCGAGGATATCTGGTGATCTGCAAAGTATCGTACTGACAATGCGGATGGTGTCTATTGACCAAGTGTTCAATCGTTTCCCACGTATGGTTCGGCAGCTTGCCAAGGATCTTAACAAAAAAATCGACCTTCAGATTGAAGGGGCAGAAACAGAGCTTGACCGTACTGTAATCGATGAGATTGGTGATCCGCTTGTACATTTGATCCGGAACAGTTTAGATCATGGAGTCGAAACTCCGGAAGTTAGACGCAAACTAGGAAAACCGGAAACAGGAACCATTAAACTGAAAGCTTATCATTCTGGTAATCATGTCTTTATTAATATTAGTGATGATGGCGCTGGAATCAATCGCAAGAAAGTGACCGAGAAAGCGATTAATAATGGGTTAATCACAAAAGAACAAGCCTCAATTATGACAGATAACCAAGTGTTCGGTCTCATCATGGAAAGCGGCTTTTCCACTGCAGATACTATTTCGGATATATCTGGAAGAGGTGTCGGGTTGGATGTTGTGCGGAACACGATAGAATCGCTTGGCGGAGCAATTACAATCGATTCTGAAGAAGGAAAAGGTTCCACATTCAGTATTGAATTACCGCTGACATTATCTATTATTAGTGTCTTACTTGTAGAGATACAACAAGAAAAATATGCAGTTCCGCTTTCGTCTATCATCGAAACGGCGATTATCTCAAAATCGGATGTCATGCACGTTCATAATCAAGCAGTAATAGATTTCCGCGGCAGAGTTGTGCCACTCGTTTCTTTGAAAGATGTGTTCCAAGTACCTGAAGTAAATGAAGAAACGGATCATTATTCCGTTGTTATCATTAAAAAAGGCGATAAATCTGCCGGCTTAATCGTTGATGGTTTTATCGGTCAGCAGGAGATTGTGCTCAAATCACTTGGCAACTATCTGACTGACATTTTTGCAATCTCCGGAGCTACTATTCTTGGAGATGGACAAGTAGCACTTATTATCGACAGCAATGCGTTAATCAAATAAGGAGGGTTCATTATGGCAGAAGAAATCGTACAAGACGTGAAAGTAATTGTTTTTCAATTAAAGAATGAAGAATATGCAGTACCTGTAACCCAAGTAGGTTCGATTGAGAAGATGGAGCATATCACGAGAGTGCCGAATACAGAAAACTTCATTAAAGGTGTTATCAATATGCGTGGTATCGTCACACCGATTGTCGACTTACGCAGCCGCCTGGGGCTAGAGGAAACACCAGCTGATGAGAATACAAGAATTATTATTGTTGATCTTGCTGATACATCCATCGGTTTAATTGTTGATGCTGCCAATGATGTCGTAGATATACCTGTCGACAAAATTGAAGAAGCACCACAAGTGATTGGTGCAATTGACATCGATTATATTGACGGTGTTGTGAAACTGGATGACAGACTAATCATTTTGCTTGATTTGCGAAAAGTGCTTAAATTCCATGAAATCGAGCAAATCAAGTCTATTGAAAACTAATGTATGATTTAAGGCATATAACAGAGGATCAACTGGATGCATTAAAGGAAGCTGGAAATATCGGAGCAGGAAATGCCTCTACTGCTCTCTCTACTTTGCTTCGTCGTGATATCGACATGCAGGTTCCTGCGGTGCGGATATGTCATTTCAATGAATTGATTGATTCGACAGGTGGAGCGGAGCAGCCAGTAGCAGCCATCTATCTTCGGATTCAAGGAGATGCTCCAGGAAATATGTTTTTCCTGTTAGAACCAGGAGATGCAGAAATGTTTGTTCATTACATTACGGGCAGTGAGACTTTCGCTTGGTCGAACACCTCCCATGATGATATCAATTTGTCTGCTTTACAAGAGATGGGCAATATTTTGGCTGGCAGCTATTTGTCGGCTATCAGTGATTTCGCCGATGTAAACATGCAGCCATCAGTTCCGCAAATAAGTGTAGATATGGGCGGTGCTATTTTAGCGAATGGACTTATTGAAATTGCTCAGGAAAGCGACTATACCGTTGTCATTGATACAGTAATATCCTTACTCAACCCAAATCAGGAACAACACATGATCGAAGGGAAATTTCTTCTGCTGTTGGATCCAGATGCGTTCGGTCAACTATTCCGATCTTTAGGAGTCGAAGCGCATGACTGATACAGAGGTGTTGCATGTCGGAATCGCGGATGCAAAAATTGCTGCTTCTCCGCAGCATTTGCGCACAGCAGGCCTTGGTTCTTGTGTCGGTGTTGTTGTCTACGACAGGCAAACAAAACTTGCTGGAATGGCACATGTCATGCTGCCTGACTCAAGTCTTGCCAGGCAGACACAGATGAATCGTAATAAATACGCAGATACTGCGATGGACGACCTGATTGCGAAATTGCTGCGTTTAGGTGCGAGCAAAATGCGTTTTAAGGCGAAGCTGGCAGGGGGAGCACAAATGTTTTCTTTCATGTCAAGTGATGAAAAAATGCGGATTGGTCCCCGAAACATCGAAGCAGTTGAACGGAAGCTTCAAGAATATCGAATTCCAATTGAAAGTAAGGATGTTGGCGGAAACAATGGACGGACGATTGAGTTTGATACAGATACGTGTGCTTTGAAGGTCAAAACAGTAAATAAAGAGGAAGCGATCATATAATGGAGCAGCTTTATGCCTATGACGCAACAGCAAACGAAGGAGGGAGTTTCATGATCAATAATGGATCAGAAACAGAACAGCACTATTGGAACAGCTGGTTGATAAAGAAAGATAGCGAAGCTGCCAATGAATTGATGCGAATGTATATGCATGTAGTAGATTATCACACCCAGCGCATCGCTGCTCATCTTCCCTCCAGTGTGAGCAGAGATGATGTCAGAAGCTTTGGTTACACAGGATTGTATGATGCCTTGCAAAAATTCGAACCGAGCCGGGATTTCAAATTTGAAACGTATGCTTCTTTTCGTGTAAGAGGCGCCATTATGGATGGATTACGAAAAGAGGACTGGCTTCCTCGCACCGTACGAGACAAAGTGAAGAAAATTGAAGCAGTAGCTGCCAGTCTGGAACAGTCGCTTGAACGCCAGCCCACTAGCTCCGAAATTGCCAAACAAACTGGTTTTAGTAAAGAAGAAGTGGAAGAAGCTGTGCGAGACTCACTGTTTTCCAATGTGCTTTCTATGGACGATAAGCCTGCTCAGCCTCAAAAGGAAAAACAAGATGCTGGTTATGTTCTGCCTGATTTAAAGACGCCTCAGCCAGAGGATGCTATCATGCAGAAGGAATTGCTGCATCAGCTCACAGACTGCATAAAATTGCTCAATCAACATGAACAGCTTGTCATCAGTCTCTTCTATAAGGAAGAATTGACGTTTACGGAGATTGGTCACATACTGGAATTAACAACTTCCCGAATTTCTCAGATCCACAAACGTGCGATTTTTAAATTAAGGGAATCTTTGGCAAAGCTTTCAGCTATCAGCTGAAAGCTATTTCCATTTTGTATAGAAAGAAGGTTCTCCATGCTTACACTACTAGTAGCCGCCAGTCTTCTGCTGCATCTTCTAACCTTTATTGCTATTCGAACACTTCAATCAAACGTGCAGCGACAAGAAAGCAGACATAAGGAAGAAAAGCAGTCCTATGAGGCAATCCTCAGCTCTATCTTAGATGAACTAAAAGAAGAAAATGAACGATTGCTTCAAGCTGAGCAAGTGAATGAGAAAGTTTTGCCGGTAAATAACATGAAGCAGGAACCAAATGCTGTTCCTGCTGCTGAGCCTGTAAAGGAAGTAGAAGAAGCCCCTCGTTCTGCAGATTATGCGCCTCCGCAGCCCGAGGAGGAAGATCAAGTATCGATGTCTAATCTCGGCCGCGTCCTTCAGCTTCATGAGCAGAAGCTCGCTCCTGCAGAGATTGCCAAAAAGCTTGGAATGGGGAAGACAGAAGTAGAATTAATCCTTTTAATGAGGAATAATGGCAAAACAAATAAAAAAAGCTGAGAAAGTATAAAAACATGTCTAATAAACTTGATTGAAGGCAATAGCTGTGCTATATTTATTTTTGGTGTTAATACACACGTCTGCCGATTTTTACGGGAGGTGCTGATATTCATTCAGTTCCCGATAAAAGATGAAGCAGTCGGAGGAGAAAAAACCATTAGGAGGAAACACTATGTCAGTCATTTCAATGAAACAATTGCTTGAAGCTGGTGTTCATTTCGGTCACCAGACTCGCCGTTGGAACCCGAAAATGAAGAAATACATCTTCACGGAGCGTAACGGTATCTACATCATCGACCTTCAGAAAACAGTTAAGAAGGTTGACGAAGCGTACAATTATGTGAAGGAACTTGCTGCTGATGGCGGTACAATCCTATTCGTAGGTACGAAGAAACAAGCACAGGAATCTGTTAAAGAAGAAGCGATCCGTTCTGGTCAGTACTTCGTTAACCAACGCTGGTTGGGTGGTACGCTTACAAACTTCCAAACAATCCGCAAACGTATCAACCGCTTGAAATCTATCGAGCGCATGGAAGAAGACGGTACTTTCGAAGTACTTCCGAAGAAAGAAGTAGTAGGTCTTCTTAAAGAAAAAGAACGTCTTGTTAAATTCCTTGGCGGTATCAAAGACATGGAAAGAATTCCAGACGCTCTATTCGTTATCGACCCGCGTAAAGAAAGAATCGCAATTGCAGAAGCTCACAAATTGAACATCCCGATCATCGGTATCGTTGATACGAACTGTGATCCAGACGAAATCGATTACGTGATCCCTGCGAATGACGACGCTATCCGCGCTGTCAAATTGCTTACTTCCAAAATGGCGGATGCTATCTTGGAATCCAAGCAAGGTGAAGAGTTGGAAGAACAAGAAGCTCCAGCTGCTGAAGAAGAAGCTGCAGAAACTGTAAGCGAGTAATGGATGAAGGGTGATAAGGGGGGACCTTTTATCACCCTTTTTTCAAGAAATAAATTGTCCAAACCCTAAGGAGGCATTTACGATGGCAATCACAGCACAAATGGTAAAAGAATTGCGCGAAAAAACAGGCGCAGGAATGATGGACTGTAAAAAAGCGCTAACACAAACTGATGGTGACATGGAAAAAGCAATCGACTATCTTCGCGAGAACGGTATTGCGAAAGCAGCGAAAAAGGCTGACCGCGTCGCAGCAGAAGGTCTTGCATTCATCGCTACAGAAGGCGATCTTGCAGCACTAATCGAAGTAAACTGTGAAACTGACTTCGTTACAAAGAATGATCAGTTTAAAACACTATTGAATGATTTGGCACAGCATATCCTTGCTAACAAACCAGCAGACGTGGAAGAAGCGCTTGAGCAAAAAATGAACGATGAGCAAACTGTTGGTGAATACATCAACGCTGCAATCGCTAAAATTGGTGAGAAAATCTCTCTTCGTCGTTTCGCACTTGTAAGCAAAACAGAAAACCAAGCATTCGGTGCTTACCTGCATGGCGGCGGCCGTATTGGTGTATTGACATTGCTTGATGGCACAACTGATGCTGACCTTGCAAAAGATGTTGCAATGCACGTTGCTGCTGTTAACCCACGTTATGTTTCTCGTGATGCAGTTGCTGCAGAAGAAATCGACCGCGAGCGTGAAGTATTGAAAACACAAGCTTTAAACGAAGGCAAACCAGAAAACATCGTAGAAAAAATGGTAGAAGGACGTCTTGGCAAGTTCTTCGAAGAAATCTGCTTGCTTGAGCAAAGCTTCATTAAAGATCCGGATCACAAAGTGAAAAAATATGTATCCGACAAAGGTGCTTCAGTCGTGAACTTTGTTCGTTATGAAGTCGGCGAAGGTATGGAAAAACGCGAAGATAATTTCGTTGATGAAGTAATGAGCCAAGTTAAAAAATAAGCACGACAAAAAAGGGGACACGTAGTGTTCCCTTTTTTACAAAATACATACCTTTGGAGGCAACAATGACTAAAGCGCGCTATAAAAGAATTGTACTGAAATTAAGTGGAGAAGCATTGAGCGGAACAGTTGGTTACGGAATCGAGCCATCTGTAATTCGCAATATTGCGGAACAAGTAAAAGAAGTTGCGGAAATGGACGTAGAAGTTGCTGTCGTTGTCGGCGGCGGTAACATTTGGCGCGGCAAAGTCGGAAGTGAAATGGGCATGGATCGTGCAAATGCCGATTACATGGGTATGCTGGCTACAGTGATGAATTCACTGGCTTTACAAGATAGCTTGGAGAACCTAGGCATTCCGACAAGAGTGCAAACTTCCATTGAAATGCGCCAGGTTGCTGAACCATATATCCGTCGAAAAGCAATTCGTCACCTTGAGAAGAAGCGTGTTGTTATTTTCGCAGCCGGAACGGGGAACCCTTATTTCTCAACAGATACGACAGCAGCGCTTCGTGCAGCTGAAGTGGAAGCAGAAGTTATCTTAATGGCGAAAAACAATGTTGATGGTGTCTACAATGCGGATCCGAAATTAGTTGCAGATGCTGTAAAATATGATTCCTTAACATACATGGATATCCTGAATGAGGGATTAGGTGTTATGGATGCGACTGCTTCATCTCTATGCATGGATAATGACATCCCGCTGCTCGTTTTCTCAATCAGTGAACAAGGCAATATTAAAAAAGCAGTTGCCGGTGAGGATATCGGCACAATTATCAGGGGGAATAAATAATGTCAACGGCAATTGTAAATGATGCAAAAAGTAAAATGACACAAACAGTACAAGCTTTCTCCAGACAGTTGGCAACTGTACGTGCAGGACGCGCTAACCCGTCCTTATTAGATAATGTTTATGTTGATTATTATGGCGCTTCTACACCGCTTAATCAGCTTGCAAGCGTTACGGCACCTGAAGCACGTATGCTTGTTATTACACCATATGACAAAACAGCTATTTCAGATATCGAGAAAGCTATCCAAAAAGCAGACTTAGGCTTATCTCCTTCCAGCGACGGAAATATCATTCGTCTAAGCATCCCAGCTTTAACGGAAGAGCGTCGTAAGGATCTAGTTAAAGTTGTATCCAAGTATTTGGAAGAAGCGAAAGTTCAAATCCGAAACGCACGCCGTGACGGCAATGATCAGCTGAAGAAAGCTGAGAAGAATAAAGAAATTACAGAAGATGATTTGAAAGGCTTCCAGGATGATGTGCAGAAAGAAACAGATCATCATATCGGCGAACTGGAAAACCTTGCTAAAGACAAAGAAAAAGAAATAATGGAAGTTTGACCCTTAACCATGTAAAATAAGCAGTACAAGACCCTCTTGCTAAAGGGGGTTTTTGCTCTTTTTGCGAGAGCTAAGGAGCAAGTACTGTACAGGGCACCCAGTTTGACTCATGCAGTCAGCAGAGAAATAAGCCCAATGGAGGATTCAAAATGATTAAACTTCCTTTTTTTAACAGGAAAAGAAGAATAGAATTGCAGCCGACAACATTACAGCTGGAGAATATTCCAAATCATATAGCTATTATTATGGATGGTAACGGTCGCTGGGCCAAAAAACGAGGACTTCCGCGTATAGCTGGTCACAAAGAAGGTATGACTACTGTACGGCGAATCGTAAAAGCTGCCAACCGTATTAATGTGAAGGTACTGACTTTGTATGCCTTTTCTAAAGAAAATTGGAAAAGACCGCAAGCAGAAGTCGAATTTCTAATGAAGCTGCCAAAAGAGTTTCTGACAACGTATCTGCCTGAGTTGGTAGAAGAAAATGTGAAAGTGCAAACAATTGGTGATTTAGAAGGACTGCCTTCTTTTACAAGAGAAGCTGTACGTGAAGCAATGGAACAGACAAAGCATAACGATGGGCTGATCCTTAACTTTGCGTTAAATTATGGCGGTCGTTATGAGTTGGTGAACGCTGTTCAAAGTATCATGCAGGATGTTCAAGAGAATAAGCTGCAGTTAGATGAAGTAGATGAGTCTTGCATATCTCGTTATTTATATACAGAAAAAATGGCAGATCCAGATTTGATTATCCGTACAAGCGGCGAGCATCGTTTAAGCAACTTCCTGTTATGGCAAAGTGCTTATGCAGAGCTTTGGTTCACGGAAGTATTATGGCCTGATTTTGATGAGCTGCTGTTTGAGCAGGCTGTGAGTGACTTCCAGAACAGAAAAAGGCGCTATGGCGGTATTTGAGGTGAATAGTTAATAATGAAGCAACGTTTAATCACAGCGGTTGTTGCAGGCATATTTTTCATGATATTCGTACTGCTCGGTGGGGAATGGTTCGAAGCGTTCGTTTATTTGATCGCTACCATTGCTTTCATAGAGCTGCTGCGTATGCGCAAAATCGCAAAATATAAAATACCATCGGTCGTCAGTATCCTGATGCTTTGGGGTCTATTGTCACCGGAACTCGGCATGATCAATGCCATATTTGATGTACATATCAATAAGACAGACATTCTGTTGTTCTCGGTAATTCTGCTTTTAAGCTATACGGTACTTGCCAAGAATCGATTCACATTTGAAGATGCAGGGTTTCTGCTCATCACAGTCGTATACATTGGATTTGGGTTCCTTTACTTCCTAATAACGAGAAATTCCCCGGATGTTATTGTTGAAGGCCATATTGTTACTGGTTTAGCTAAATTTATTTTTGTACTTGTCGTGATATGGGCAACAGACTCTGGCGCTTATTTCTTCGGCAAGGCATTCGGAAAGCATAAGCTTTGGCCAACTATCAGTCCCAATAAAACGATTGAGGGCGGTATTGGCGGTCTCGTGCTTGGTTGTTTGGTCGGTGTTATTTTCCAGATTATTTCACCGGTAAGTGCCTCTATGTGGGCCGTCATCGGGGTATGTATTCTAATTGCTGTATTCGGACAGCTTGGTGATATGGTCGAATCCGCATTCAAACGGCATTATCTTGTAAAAGATTCCGGTAAGATACTGCCGGGTCATGGCGGAATTTTAGATCGATTCGACAGTATGATTTTTGTTTTTCCAATTCTGCATTTAATTCCATTCTTTTAATAGAGTATAGAGAGGGGCGTGTCCGATGAAGACAATCGCATTATTAGGGGCAACCGGTTCAATTGGTCTGCAAACCTTAGATGTTATCCGAAATCATCCGGAAGCTTTTCGACTGCACAGTATGGCATTCGGACGTAACGTTGAAAAAGCTGTACCGTTTATTAAAGAATTTAAGCCATCGGTTGTCGTCGTACAGGACGAAACAGCAAAAGAAAAGCTTCACCAGGCAATGCCTCACATCGACATCTTGGTTGGCTCAGCTGGTATGGTGGCCATTAGTTCGGCACGTGAGGTAGATGTTGTTGTAAATGCGGTGCTCGGCAGCATCGGACTAGAAGCGACACTGGAAGCAATCCGTGCGAAAAAGCAAGTAGCCTTTGCGAACAAGGAAACACTTGTTTCTGCTGGACATCTTGTCATGGCAGAAGCGAAGAAACATGGTGTGAATCTGCTTCCAGTGGATAGCGAGCATGCAGCTATTTTCCAATGCTTGAATGGGGAGAAGCTTGAAGATGTAAACAAACTCATCATAACAGCATCTGGCGGCAGCTTCCGCGATTATACGAGAGACGAACTGAAAAAGGTAACACTTGAGGATGCACTGCGCCACCCGAACTGGAGCATGGGGCAAAAGATTACAATCGATTCTGCCACAATGATGAATAAAGGCTTGGAAGTAATTGAAGCGCATTGGCTTTTTGGCATTGATTATGATGATATTGAAGTTGTTCAGCACCGTGAAAGTATTATCCATTCCATGGTGGAATACAAGGATTATAGTGTCCTTGCACAGCTTGGAACACCAGATATGCGTGTTCCGATCCAGTATGCGCTCACCTACCCGGAAAGACTTGATTTAGCTGTCTCAAAAAGGTTAAACTTAGTTGAAATAGGCAAGCTCCACTTTGAAGAAATGAGTTTGGATCGGTTCCCTTGTTTGCGCATGGCTTATGAAGCAGGCAGGGCAGGCGGTACCGCTACAACGGTACTGAATGCTGCGAATGAGGAAGCGGTCGCACAGTTTCTTGCTGGGAAAATTGACTTTCTCACGATTGAGGATTATGTCGCACGTGCGCTTGATGCACACGACTATGAATCTTTCCCGTCCTTAGAAACGATTATGGAGACTGATCGACTCACACGCAGTCAAGTGAGGTCCTATATCCAATAAAGGCAGGTGCTCATTATGACAACTATTATTGCGTTTATTCTCGTGTTCGGGCTGCTCGTGTTCGTGCATGAACTCGGACATTTGATATTTGCAAAGCGTGCTGGCATGCTAGCACGTGAATTCGCTATCGGCTTTGGGCCGAAAATTTTCTCTTGGACGAAAAATGAGACACTTTATACAATTAGGCTTCTTCCAGTTGGGGGATATGTCCGCGTTGCGGGGGAAGATCCGGAAATTGTGGAATTAAAACCAGGCCATCATATCGGCTTGGAATTCAACGACAAACAAGAAGTAACAAAGATTATCGTCAACAATAAATCGAAGCACCCAAACTCCCGTGTCATTGAAGTAGAACGGGCAGATTTGGATCATAGTCTAATGATTTATGGCTATGAAATCGGGGAGGAAGAACGTCTGTCATTCCCTGTTCATGAAAAAGCCATGTACGTTATGGACGAGACCGAAACGCAGATTGCACCTTATAATCGTCAATTTGCGTCAAAGAACAAAAGGCAGCGGGCAATGCAATTATTTGCCGGGCCTTTAATGAATTTTCTGCTAGCGATTTTCCTTTTCTTTGTGCTAGCACTTATACAAGGCATCCCGGCTGATAATGCTGCTGTAGGAACCGTACAGAAGGATTCCCCAGCAGAAGAAGCAGGACTGCAATCCGGTGATGACATTACAGCCATCGATGGGACACCTGTACAGACGTGGGAGGAATTCACAGCAATTGTTCAAGACAGCCCGGAAGAAGAATTGGAAGCTACGATTGTACGGGATGGTCAAGAACAGCAAGTGCCAATCACTCCTGCGCTCGTGGAGAGCGGAGACCAAAAGATTGGACAGATTGGTGTGACACTCGCGATGGAAAAATCCTTCTGGGGTGCAATACCATACAGTTTCCAGCAAACCTATCAATTTGGTACGTTGATCTTAACGAATCTAGGACAACTCGTCACTGGCCAGCTTAGTTTTAATGCTTTATCCGGTCCGGTTGGAATCTATGATGTGACAGACCAAGTAGTGAAGACTGGCTTGATCAACTTGATTCAATGGACTGCTTTATTGAGCGTCAATTTAGGAATAGTTAATCTCGTACCGCTGCCCGCTCTAGATGGAGGTCGACTCCTATTCATCGGTGTGGAAGCGTTGCGCGGTAAACCAGTTGAACCGCAGAAAGAGGCAGTAGTGCATTTCATTGGATTCGCACTGCTGATGCTTTTAATGATTGTGGTCACCTGGAATGATATACAGCGGTTATTTTTATGATGCAGAGGTGGAAGAATGCGACAAAGTAAAACATTTATACCAACATTAAGAGAAGTACCGGCTGATGCGGAAGCTATCAGTCATCAGCTACTCGTCAAAGGTGGCTATATCCGTCAGACAGCCTCCGGAATATACAGCTACCTGCCGCTAGGTACAAAAGTGCTGCGTAAAGTGGAAGCCATCATTCGGGAAGAAATGAATCGTTCAGGAGCAAGTGAGATGCTAATGCCGGCATTGCAGCCAGCAGAACTTTGGCAGGAAACAGGACGCTGGAAGGTGTACGGACCTGAACTAATGCGCATGCATGACCGAAATAGCCGACAGTTTGCGCTCGGACCTACACATGAGGAAGTGACAACCAGCTTAGTGCGTGATGAGTTGAACAGTTACAAAAAACTTCCGCTTACAGTTTATCAAATCCAAACAAAGTTCCGTGATGAACAGCGTCCGCGTTTTGGACTGCTGCGCGGACGTGAATTTATTATGAAGGATGCTTATTCTTTCCATGCAGATTATGAAAGCCTAGATGAAGCCTATAAGACAATGTCTGATGCTTACCATCGAATCTTCAAACGCGTAGGATTGAATTTCCGAGCAGTTGTTGCTGATTCTGGTGCAATGGGCGGAAAAGATACGCATGAATTCATGGCGCTTGCCTCTGTCGGGGAAGACACAATCGCCTTTAGTGATACATCAGATTATGCTGCTAATATTGAGATGGCAGAGGTGCTTGATCAAGGCCAAAAGCCGGAAACAGAAGCGCTGCCATTAGAGAAGGTAGAAACACCACATGTAAAAACGATGCAGCAAGTTGCAGATTATCTTGGTCATACGTTAGAAGAAGGCTTAAAAGCAGTCGTCTTCAAAGTGGATGAACAGCTCGTAATGGTTATCGCGCGCGGTGATCATGATATTAACGATATTAAGGTGAAAAACCTGTATCAGGCACAGCTGGTTGAGCTTGCGGATGAGGCAGAAGTAAAAGAACTTCTTGGAGCAGGTTTTGGATCGCTTGGACCAATCAATGTACCAGAAGCAGTAGATGTTATTGCTGATAATAGTGTGAAGTATGTTGCTAATGTTACATGCGGTGCGAATGAAGATGGTTACCATTTTAAAAACGTAAATCCAGAGCGTGACTTCCAAGTGAAGCAATATGCTGATCTTCGATTCATCCAAGCTGGAGACGCTTCTCCAGATGGTCAAGGTACTATCCAGTTTGCAGAAGGAATTGAAATTGGACAAGTGTTCAAACTTGGCGAATTTTATGCAGATAAGATGCAGGCAAAATTCCTTGACGAACAAGGGAAAGCACAGAACCTTATTATGGGTTGCTACGGAATCGGTGTTTCCCGTACGCTTGCAGCAGCTGTTGAACAGCATAGCAAGGACGGAGCAGTTATATGGCCGAAAGCAATCAGTCCATTCCAAGTGCATTTAATCAGCTTGAATCCGAAAAAAGACGAACAGCGTGAGCTGTCAGACCGTCTTTATGAAAGATTACTTGAAGCTGGCGTCGATGTGTTGTACGATGATCGTAAGGAACGTGCCGGTGTCAAATTCGCTGATAGTGATTTGATTGGTATTCCAGTTCGCGTTACGGTAGGTAAACTAGCTGCTAATGGCGAAGTGGAAGTGAAGTTCCGTGATACAGAACAAGAAGCAGTTTCACATGAAAATGATCTGCTAGATCAACTAGCTGCTTATCTATAAAAAGTACAAGCCCTTGTCAATTATTGACAGGGGCTTTCGTAAGACCGCATTTTAGTAGCGGGGGAGGAGAAGGTCAATATGAGTCTTACCAGCAATCAGAAAATGGACATGCTGCTAGATCAAATCCAGCTTGATGAAGAAACCATCACTGCTCATTTTAAAGAAAGTCAGCTGGAAAAATTGGAAGTTGATCCAAAGTCAAAAACCTGGCATTTCCATTTTCAGCTGGCCAATCTGCTGCCACCAACTATATATAAAATTTTCACGACAAAATTGACAGACACATTTGCGCATATTGCTGCGGTGAATTGGTCAATTAAATGTGTCTCTAATACGCTGGAGTCAGCTCATATTGCTGACTATTGGCAGGATTTTGTACTTACCTATCCGCAAATGTCACCAGCATATAAGGATTTAGTCCAGTCGCAAGTACCTGCAGTTAACGGTAATAAGATTATGTTAACTGCGAGGAATCAAGCAGAAGCAAGTGCACTGAAAAAAAGGCTTGAACCTGCATTTCAAACGTACTGTCAACGTATCGGCGCCAGCGTTTATATGCTGACCGTCACCGTACAAGAGCAAAACATGGAAGAAATAACGAAATTCCGAGAACAAAAAGCACTAGAAGATAGCTTGCTCGTACAAAAGGCAATGAAAGATCAAGAAGAACGTGCGAAGAAACAAGACGATGTTCCGCAAGGCCCAGTTATGATTGGGTATGCAATAAATGATGAACTAACATCGATGCGTGATATACAAGATGAAGAACGGCGTATGGCTGTACAAGGCTATGTATTTGATGTGGATATTCGCGAATTGCGTTCCGGGCGGCATTTACTTATTGCCAAAGTGACAGATTACACGGATAGCTTCCAAATCAAAATGTTCTCTAAAGGCAATAATGAAGATGCGGACCGATTCAAGCAGCTTAAAAAAGGCATGTGGATTAAAGCGCGGGGAAGCATTCAAACAGATACCTTCACCAATGAATTGACAATGATGGCGAATGATATCAATGAAGTCACTGTCCGTTTGCGTGAAGATAAAGCACAAGCAGGCGAGAAACGTGTTGAACTTCATACGCACACGCTTATGAGTCAAATGGATGCTGTCACTTCTGCTAGCAGATTGATTGAGACCGCAGCCAGATTTGGTCACGATAGTGTTGCAATTACTGATCATGCTGTTGTACAGAGTTACCCGGAAGCTTATGCTGCCGGTAAAAAGAATAATATTAAAGTGATTTACGGCATGGAGGCCAATCTTGTCGATGACGGGGTGCCAATTGCTTATAACACAAAAGATATGAATCTGGAACAAGCAACTTATATCGTATTTGACGTAGAGACAACAGGTTTGTCTGCTTCCTATGACAAAATTATTGAATTAGCAGGCGTAAAATTCCGCGATGGAGAAATCGTTGACAGATTCGAGCGGTTTGCTAATCCACATCAAAAACTAAGTCAGACAATTATCGATCTGACTGGTATAACCGATGATATGCTTGTTGATGCACCCGAAATCGATGAAGTTCTGCAAGACTTTCATGCTTGGATGGGAGATGACATATTAGTTGCCCATAATGCCAGCTTCGATATGGGGTTCTTAAATCAAGGATTTAAACGTATCGGCTTGCCGAAAGCAGAAAATGGTGTCATCGATACGCTTGAATTAGCTCGATTTTTATTCCCGCAGCTGAAGAATCACAGATTGAATACATTATGTAAGTTCTTGGATATTGAACTGACACAGCACCACCGTGCGATCTATGATACAGAAGCGACCGGGTATTTGCTGTGGCGTTTGCTGAAGGAAGCGTTCAAACAAGAGATTATGAACCACAATCAGCTGAATGACTATATGGGACAAGGAAATGCATATCAGCGTTCCCGCCCATACCATTGCACCATCTATGTACAAAATGAGGTTGGCTTAAAAAACATGTACAAACTTGTGAGCATGTCGCACGTCGATTATTTCTATCGTGTGCCGCGTATTCCGCGCTCTAAGCTGGTACAGCATCGAGAAGGCTTAATCATCAGCTCTGGCTGTGATAAAGGTGAAGTCTTTGAAGCAATGATGCAGAAATCAAAGGAAGAAGCAGCAGAAGCAGCAGCTTTCTATGATGTAATTGAGATTCAGCCGCCGTCCAATTATTATCATTTAATTGAGAAGGAACTTGTGCAGAACGAAGCTCATCTCTACGATATTATGCGCAACCTCGTCGAATTGGGCGATGACTTAGACAAGCCAGTGATCGCAACAGGAAATGTGCATTATATAGAAGAACACGAAAAACAGTACCGGAATATTTTAATTAAATCTCAAAATGGTAATCCGCTCAGCAGGCAGACTTTACCGGATGTACATTTCCGCACTACACCAGAAATGCTGGAATGCTTTCACTTCCTGCCAGCTGAAAAAGCAAAAGAAATCGTTGTAACGAACACACAAAAAGTTTCTGCAATGATGGAAGATGTGAAACCGGTAAAAGAAGATCTATATACGCCGAATATCGACGGGGCAGAGGATGAAATGCGCCAGATGAGCTACGACCGTGCGAAAAGCATCTATGGAGATACACTCCCGGACATCGTTGAAAAACGGATTGAGAAGGAGTTAAAAAGTATTATTGGTCATGGTTTTGCCGTTATTTATTTAATATCGCATAAGCTCGTGAAGAAATCGCTTGAAGATGGCTATCTTGTCGGCTCGCGGGGTTCTGTCGGATCTTCTTTGGTCGCAACGCTTACCGATATTACCGAAGTTAACCCGCTGCCGCCGCATTATGTGTGCCCAAGCTGCAAGTTTAACGAGTTCTTTGATGATGGATCTGTAGCCAGCGGCTATGATTTGCCGGAAAAAGCTTGTCCTTCTTGCGGAGAAGCGCTGAATCGTGATGGCCAGGATATACCGTTTGAAACCTTCCTTGGATTTAAAGGAGATAAGGTTCCCGATATTGACTTGAACTTCTCAGGTACGTATCAGCCGCAAGCACACAACTATACGAAAGTGTTATTCGGTGAAGATAAAGTGTATCGTGCCGGAACAATTGGTACGGTAGCTGAAAAGACGGCTTATGGTTATGTAAAGGGCTATGCGAGCGATAATCAGCTGCATATCCGAAACGCAGAAGTCGATCGCCTTGTTCAAGGCTGTACCGGCGTAAAAAGAACGTCTGGTCAGCATCCTGGGGGTATAATTGTTGTACCTGATGACCAAGATATATATGATTTCACACCGATTCAGTATCCGGCGGATGATCGGAACTCGGAATGGCGAACGACACACTTCGACTTTCATTCCATTCATGATAATCTGCTGAAGCTGGACATACTCGGACACGATGATCCGACCGTAATCCGTATGCTGCAGGATTTATCCGGTATTGATCCGAAAACAATACCGACAAATGATCCGGAAGTGATGAAGATCTTTTCCGGACCAGAGGCTTTAGGTGTAACGGCAGAACAAATAATGTGTAAAACAGGAACGCTTGGCGTGCCGGAATTTGGTACCCGATTTGTTCGGCAGATGCTGGAAGATACGAATCCTTCAACCTTTGCAGAACTTGTTCAGATTTCTGGTTTGTCACATGGTACCGACGTATGGTTAGGCAACGCTCAGGAACTAATTAATAAGGGTATTTGTACGTTGCCTGAAGTAATCGGCTGCCGTGATGACATCATGGTATATCTGATGCACAAAGGGCTGGATTCCTCGCTTGCATTTAAGATCATGGAGTTTGTTCGTAAAGGTAAAGGACTGCAAGATGAATGGATCGAAGAAATGAGAAAGAATAATGTACCAGATTGGTACATTGATTCCTGCTTGAAGATCAAGTACATGTTCCCGAAAGCCCACGCTGCGGCGTATGTGCTCATGGCAGTACGGATTGCTTATTTCAAAGTGCATCACCCGATACTGTTCTACGCAGCATACTTTAGTGTGCGTGCCAGCGATTTCGAATTGGATACGATGGTCAAAGGGTCGGATGCCATTCGTCAGCGTATTAACGAAATTAATCAAAAAGGCAATGATGCTTCTCCAAAAGAGAAGAGTCTTGTTACGGTTTTGGAATTGTCACTTGAAATGTGTGAACGCGGCTTTCATTTCCAAAAAGTAGACTTGTACAAATCCAGTGCAACTGACTTCCTTGTTGATGGAAACAGTCTTATTCCACCATTCAATGCAATTGATGGGCTAGGAACCAATGCCGCCCTTAATATTGTAAAAGTGCGGGAGGATGGCGAGTTCTTGTCGAAGGAAGACTTGCGTGAGCGCAGCAGAATCAGTAAAACCGTGTTGGAGTATATGGATCAGCATGGCTGTCTGGAAGGCATGGCAGACCAGAACCAGCTTTCGCTATTCTAACAGGATTCTTGCCTAAACAAGAAACTTGTGGTATATTATCCAATAGCGGTATTGATACGAACCAGATCAAGAGTGGGATTACCCACTCTTTTTCATACCCATGGATTCGGCATCATTTGTACGGGGAGCGCCTCTTCGTTGTTTTGTAGCAAAATGCACATGATAAACATTGTTCCCTTGCTTCCTTTTCGGGCAAGGGTTTTCTATTGATGAGAGGCACACCCCACCCATTCGAAGTAATAAATGTCTGAAAGCGTGCAGTAAAGGAGGAAGCATTTTGGCAGCCAATATAACGGAAGTTACGGAAGATTATCTACAACCGATCGTGGAAGAGCTGCAGCTTGAGTTAGTCGATGTGGAATTCGTGAAAGAAGGAAAGAACTGGTTTTTGCGAGTGTATGTCGACAAGACAGAAGGCATCGACATCGAGGAATGCGCAGTGGTCTCAGAAAAATTAAGCGCCATTCTAGATGAAAATGATCCGGTTGATTTCCCATACTTTTTGGAGGTTTCTTCTCCAGGAGCGGAAAGACCGCTTAAAACGAAACAAGCAATTACCAAAAACATCGGCAAGAATGTATACGTAAAGCTATATGAGCCGATTGATAACGAGAAAGAGTACGAAGGTACGTTGAAAGCGTTCGAAGACGACGTTCTGACTTTAGAAGTCATGGTCAAAGCGAGAAAGAAGGAAGTGGCACTTCCTTACGAAAAAATCGCCAAGGCACGTCTGGCTGTAACGTTTAACTAAAGGGGGATATACGAGTGAGCAGCGAGCTTTTTGATGCCATTAATTATTTGGAGAAAGAGAAGGGGATTAATAAAGACGTCCTTATTGAAGCGCTGGAAGCAGCCTTGATCTCCGCTTATAAAAAGAATTTCAAATCTGCTACAAATGTACGTGTTGATTTGAATGAAACTACTGGTTCTATGAAAGTCTTTGCGCGCAAGGATGTCGTCGAAGAAGTCGAGGACAGCCAGCTGCAGATGACTTTAGACGAAGCTCGTGCAGTTTCCGGTACATATGATATCGGTGACGTTGTTGAGATCGAAGTAACACCAAAAGACTTCGGGCGAATTGCAGCACAAGCAGCCAAACAAGTGGTAACACAGCGTGTGCGTGAAGCAGAACGCGGCGTCATCTTCAGTGAATATGCAGATCGTGAAGAAGATGTTATGACGGGAATTGTTTCCAGAAATGATCCGCGATTCATCTATGTTGATCTGGGCAAGATTGAAGCGAAATTGCCTGAGAGCGAACAGATGACGACGGAAAAATATGATATTCATGACCGCTTAAAGGTATTTGTAACAAAAGTGGAGAACACGAACAAAGGACCTAGCATCTTTGTGTCACGGACACACCCGGGTCTTTTGAAGCGATTGTTTGAAATGGAAGTGCCTGAGATTTATGATGGTACTGTGGAGATTCGTTCCGTAGCCAGAGAAGCTGGAGACCGTTCCAAGATTTCTGTCTATGCAGCACAGCCGGAAGTTGATCCAGTTGGTTCTTGTGTTGGCCAGCGCGGTCAGCGTGTACAAGCAATCGTAAATGAACTAAAAGGCGAAAAAATTGATATTGTCGAGTGGTCTGAAGATCCAGTCGAGTATGTATCAAACGCATTAAGCCCATCTAAAGTAATCCAAGTATTAGTGGATGAAGAAGAAAAAGCGACGACGGTCATCGTGCCAGATTACCAGCTAAGCCTGGCAATCGGTAAACGCGGCCAGAATGCCCGTCTGGCAGCGAAGCTGACTGGATGGAAAATCGATATTAAATCCGAGACAGAAGCACGAGACCTCGGAATTTTGACAGTACAAGATACCGAAGCAGACGACTTCGATGACTTTGACGAAGACACATATTGATAAGGGGCGCTGTATATGAAGCAAAAAAAGGTTCCGCTTCGAAAATGTGTGGTTTCCAATGAAATGAAGCCGAAACAGGAATTGATTCGTATCGTCCGCAACAAAGAAGGCGAAGTGTTCGTGGATGATACAGGCAAGAAGAACGGTCGCGGTGCGTATGTTTCAAAGGATGCACTGATCATCGAGAAAGCGAAGAAACAAGATACGCTGGCGCGCCATCTTAATACAAAGATCGATGATTCTATTTATGAAGAGCTTGAGCGAATCGCGAAAGGTCAGCAATCATGAGTAAAAATTATTTGAATTTGTTAGGGCTGGCTGTGCGTGCCGGACAGTGTACCTTTGGAGAAGAAGCCATCGTCCGGGATGTACAGCGGCAGAAAGCAAAGCTAGTAATAGCTGCCAGTGATATCGGTCCCCAAACCTTAAAGAAGCTTCGCAACAAGACCGATTTTTACAACATCGCCTTTCTGCAGGTAGAGGAGGACCGGGAGCAATTATCACAAGCGGTTGGTAAATCCGGCAGAGTCGCAATTGCCGTCTTAGACAAAGGCTTTGCAGACAAATTGAAATCTTTGCTCACTGAATCCACTCGGAGGTGAACGTATGTCAAAGATTCGTGTTTATGAATACGCAAAAGAAAAGAACGTTTCAAGTAAAGAAATTATTAATAAGTTAAAAGATATGAATGTTGAAGTGTCCAATCATATGTCGATGATTAATGAAACGGCAAAAGATAAATTGGATAAAAGCTTCACAGTAAAAAGCGCGGGTAGCGAGAAAGTAGCGATTAAAACGGGGAACTCAGCAAACACATCCAACTCAGCAAATAATGGTCAAAACAATAAGCCAAAAGGCAAAAGCGGCGGCGGACAAAACCGCAGCCAACAGCGGGGCGGCAACAACCGACCTGGCAAAGGCGGACAAAATCGACGCGGAGGCCGGAACAACAACCGCAGCCAGAAACCGCAGCAGAAACGTCCAGCAATGCCGACTCCAGACAAAATCACCTTCAAAGGGTCTTTGGCTGTCAGTGAATTGGCAGCGAAGCTTCACCGGGAGTCCACAGAAATTATCAAGAAACTCTTCTTGCAAGGTGTCATGGCAACGAAAAACCAAGAGCTTGATAAAGATGCTATTGAATTAATTTGTGCGGAGTATAACGTAGAAGTAGAAGAAGAAGTAGATGTTGATGTTACAGACCTTGACAACTACAAAATTGAAGACAAGGAAGACGACCTTCAAGAGCGTCCTGCGGTTGTTACAATTATGGGTCACGTTGACCATGGTAAAACAACATTGCTTGATTCGATTAGAGACACAAAAGTTACAGAAGGCGAAGCTGGCGGTATCACACAGCATATTGGTGCATATCAGATTGAAGATAACGGTAAGAAGATTACGTTCCTTGATACACCAGGTCACGCAGCGTTCACGAGCATGCGTTCCCGTGGTGCGCAGGTAACGGATATTGCTATTCTTGTTGTTGCTGCTGATGATGGTGTTATGCCACAGACAGTAGAAGCAATCAACCATGCGAAAGCTGCAGAAGTACCAATCATTATCGCTGTAAATAAAATTGACTTAGAAGGTGCCAATCCGGATCGTGTAATGCAGGAACTGACTGAGCATGGCTTAATTCCAGAAGATTGGGGCGGCGACACAATCTTCGTTCAGCTATCTGCGAAGAAGCGTGAAGGTATTGATGATCTTCTTGAGATGATTCTGCTTGTTACGGAAGTAGAAGAATTGAAAGCTAATCCAAATCGTCCAGCAGAAGGTACAGTTATTGAAGCGCAGCTTGATAAAGGCCGCGGACCTGTAGCAACATTGCTTGTACAAAACGGTACCATGCATGTAGGTGACAGCATCGTAGTTGGCCACTCTTACGGCCGTGTCCGTGCCATGGTGAACGATTTAGGACGCCGTGTGAAGACAGCTGCACCTTCTACACCTGTTGAAATTACTGGCTTGAATTCCGTGCCAAATGCCGGCGACCAGTTTATGGTATTCAAAGACGAGAAGCAAGCTCGTCAAGTTGGTGAAGCAAAACAGCAAAGACAAGTAGAAGAGAACCGTTCTTCAGGTGCTCGTGTAAGTCTTGATGATCTGTTTAACCAGATTAAACAAGGTGAAGTGAAGGATATCAATTTAATCGTGAAAGCAGACGTACATGGTTCTGTAGAAGCGATGGCTGCATCCTTAGAGAAAATTGAAGTGGAAGGCGTTAAAGTACGTATCATCCACACTGGTGTAGGTGCTATCACTGAATCAGATGTTATTCTTGCATCTGCTTCGAATGCTATCATCATCGGTTTTAACGTTCGTCCGGATACAAATGCGAAGAAAGCCGCTGAATCGGAGAATGTTGATATCAGACAGCATCGTATCATTTACAAAGTAATTGAAGAGATTGAGTCTGCTATGAAAGGCATGCTGGATCCAGAATTTGAAGAAAAAGTCATTGGACAGGCAGAAGTTCGTGAAATCTTTAAGGTTTCTCGTATCGGTACCATTGCAGGTTCTTATGTAACAGAAGGTAAGATTACACGTGATGCATCTATCCGCGTTATTCGTGACAGTGTCGTAATCGTAGAAGACGAAATCGACTCCTTGAAACGTTTCAAGGATGATGTACGTGAAGTTGCTACAAACTATGAGTGTGGAATTACGCTGAAAAACTTCCACGATCTTAAAGAAGGCGACACCTTTGAAGCATATGTGATGGAAGAAATCGAAAGAAAATGATTCTGGCTGCGGTTGTAGAATGTATCATCTATGACGCGCATTCCCTCAAGGATAAGCGGTCGGTCGTTAAACGGATCACGACACGGATTGGCGGTTCCTTCAATATCGCCATCAGTGAAGTGGATTATCATGATTTATGGCAGCGCACCTGCTTTGAATTGGTAACAACTTCTCCTGACCGTGTCCGTGCTGAGCGGGTAATAGACCAGGCACTTGCTTTGATTGATTCTTTTCCGGAGATCGAGAGAACAGCTGCTGATAAACAGTGGCTTTAGAATCCCTCCAAATGACGATGAGGTGAATATATGAGTGAATTACGTGCAAATCGTGTAGCAGAGCAAATGAAAAAAGAGCTCGGCGACATTATTTCCAGAAAGATTAAAGATCCGCGGATTGGTTTTGTAACAGTAACCGATGTAGAAGTTACAGGTGACTTACAGCAGGCGAAAGTTTATATTTCCGTCCTCGGTGAAGAAAAGCAGAAAAATAATACACTTCTCGGATTGGCGAAAGCAAAAGGATTTATTCGCTCTGAGATTGGCAAGCGAATCCGTTTGCGCAAAACGCCGGAGCTAGCCTTCGAATTCGATGAAGCAGTAGAACAGGGAAATCGCATCGAGCATTTGCTAAAAGAGCTTGACGATTCCGAAAGATAAGAACACGAAAAGAATCCCTTCGCCCTTATGGGAGAAGGGATTCTTTTTACATATAGTAAAGGGGTGCTGGCATTGGATGGAATCCTGCCGTTATGGAAACCGAAAGGGATGACCTCCCATGACTGTGTGTTCAAAGCACGCAAGCTATTACAAACGAAAAAAATCGGGCATACCGGCACACTTGATCCCGATGTGGAAGGTGTTTTGCCGCTTTGTATCGGACAAGCTACTAAGATTGTTCCGTATTTGACGGATACTTCCAAAACATACGTAGCGGAAGTAACGCTTGGTACCTCGACGGAAACAGAAGACAAAAGCGGAGAGGTAATTGAAGAGAAACAGATCACAGAGCCGATCTCTTTACCTGCTATTGAAGAAGTACTCAAAAGCTTTCTTGGTGAAACGAAACAGATACCGCCCATGTATTCTGCTGTAAAGGTAGGAGGCAGAAAGCTGTATGAATACGCCAGACAAGGACAAGTTGTGGAGCGTCCAGTTCGGCAAATTACAATCCACAGCATTGACTTGCACCAAGATTCAGTTAGCGAAGATGGCAGTGTGTTTGGTTTTACGGTAAGCTGTTCAAAAGGTACTTATATTCGTACGCTTTGTGTTGATATCGGCAAGGCTCTAGGATACCCGGCGCATATGAGCAGTTTGGTGCGCACACAAGCTGGAGCATTTTCTGCGCAAGATACGGTTACGTTTGCTAAAATAGAGGAAGCAATGGAAGCAGGGACGATAGAACAGCTGCTGCAGCCTGTCACGAAAGCAGTTGACTATCTGCCGCTCATCGAAGCAGATGCCGAGATCGAACAAAAGGTCCGATACGGTCAGCGTCTTCCTCGGCCGGCACAAGCGGATCTTTATCGTGTCCAAAGAGGAGAACAGCTGCTTGGCATTTATGAGACGCATCCTTCTTATTCACAGCTATTAAAGCCAAAACGAGTATTCGTATCAGGGAAAGCAGGTGGCACAGATGCAAACGATTAAACTACAATATACAGAAACAATGGAATTGAATGATATGCCTGCAATCAGTGCAGCGATTGGTTTTTTCGATGGAATCCATCGCGGCCATCAGCAGGTTATCCAGTGTGCGATTGACTATGCGAAGGAAAAACAGCTTAAAAGCGCAGTCATCACTTTTCATCCGCATCCATCAGTTATTCTTGGTAAAGCAGAGACAAGAGAAGATTATTTAACACCACTTCGTGAAAAAGAAGCAATACTTGAGAAGATGGGTATTGATTATCTTTATTTAATTGAATTCACGAAAGAGCTTGCAAGTTTAAGTCCGGACAGCTTTATTGATCGATTCATCAATGGGCTGTCGGTGCAGCATCTTGTATCTGGTTTCGATTTTACGTACGGGCAAAAAGGCGCCGGAAATGCTGCATCTCTCCAAGATGCAGCACAAAGCAATGCATTCAGCTATGAAGCGGTAGCAAAAGTAGAAAACGCAAATGAAAAAATCAGTTCCACACAAATCAGGGAGTTAGTGGCTGCTGGAGAAATAGAAAAAGCGTTTAAATTACTTGGCCATCCGCTCACATTGACTGGAGAAGTGATTACAGGTGA
>NZ_LT727828.1:1877888-1977130 GCF_900162685.1 Terribacillus halophilus | reverse complement strand
TACAGGTGATCAGCGCGGTCGTACAATCGGGTATCCGACAGCTAATATTCGCATTGAGCCAGCATATTTCCTGCCAAAAGTAGGCGTTTATGCGGTAGAAGTACTGGTAAAAGGGCAAACCTATTATGGTATGGCGAATCTTGGATTCAAACCGACTTTCCAGCAAGACGCAGCAGTCCCTAATTTAGAGGTGCATATCCTCGACTTTGATGAACAAATCTATGGGGAGCAGCTGACTGTTTCTTGGAGATCTTTCATCCGCGAAGAAGTGAAATTTAACGGTATTGATGAGCTAGTTGGTCAATTGAATCGCGATAAACAACAAGTTAACGCATATTTTGCATAGAAATTGACTGCAGGACTTGCAATCTGAAGCAAAAAGGTGTAATCTGGACTATGGAAAACCTTCGCTTGGCAATTCGCTACTCCGGCGATTGCTCGGGGAATGGGGTTACTATTAGATTTTTTAGGAGGAACAAACAAATGGCAATCTCTAAAGAACGTAAGAATGAACTAATCAGCGAATACAAAACACATGACAGTGACACAGGTTCACCAGAAGTGCAAATCGCTGTATTGACGGAGGAAATCACTACACTTAACGAACACCTTCGTACACACAAAAAAGATCACCACTCTCGTCGTGGCCTATTGAAAATGGTTGGTCGCCGTCGTAACTTGTTAAACTATCTTCGCGATAAAGACGTTACACGTTACCGTGATCTAATTCAAAAACTTGGCTTACGCCGATAAGATGGACAAAGAAGCGGGAATTTTTCCCGCTTTTTCTATAGGAAAAAACCTATTCTACATAGTGTTATAAACGCAGCCTGAACTGGAGCATAATACAGACAGGATATGTTGCAAGATAAATGAGAGGGGCTTTATTCATGGCAGACCAAAAACAAGTGTTCTCCACGGAGATTTCCGGTCAGACTTTTTCTGTGGAAATCGGAGAACTTGCCAAGCAAGCTAGCGGCGCTTGCCTAATCCAGTACGGAGACACATCTGTACTTTCCACTGTTGTTGGTTCTAAAGAACCGAAAGACTTACCGTTTTTCCCATTGACAGTGAACTATGAAGAAAGACTATATGCGGTTGGTAAGATTCCAGGCGGATTCATTAAGCGTGAAGGCCGTCCGAGCGAGAAAGCTGTATTGGCTTCTCGTCTAATCGACCGTCCGATTCGCCCACTATTCCCAGATGGATTCCGTAATGACGTGCAAGTAATCAGCATGGTGATGAGTGTGGATCAAGATTACTCTTCTGAAATGGCTGCAATGGTCGGTTCTTCAATCGCATTAAGCATTTCTGATATTCCATTCCATGGTCCGATTGCTGGTGTAGTTGTTGGTCGTGTAAATGGTGAATTCATTATCAACCCGACAAAAGAACAGCAAGAACAGAGTGATATTGACTTGACAGTTGCTGGTACAAAAGATGCTATTAACATGGTAGAAGCTGGTGCAGAAGAAGTACCGGAAGATATTATGCTAGAAGCAATCATGTTCGGTCATGAAGAAATCAAACGTCTTGTTGCATTCCAGGAAGAAATCGTTGCCGCTGTTGGCAAAGAAAAGATGGATGTAAAACTTTTCGATTTGGACAAGGAATTGACGGAAGATGTAAAAAACCGTTGTTACGACAAGTTGAAAGGTGCAATCGAAGTGCATGAAAAGAAAGCACGTGAAGCAGCGATTGATGAAGTGAAAAAAGAAACTGTCGCTTTCTATGAAGAACAGGAAGCTGATGAAGATACAGTGAAGCAAGTGAAGGGAATTCTTGACAAATTAGTTAAGGAAGAAGTTCGTCGAGCTATTACAAAAGACAAGATCCGTCCGGATGGTCGCGGTGTAGATGAAATTCGTCCGCTTTCTTCTCGTATTGGTGTATTGCCTCGGACACATGGATCTGCTTTGTTCACACGCGGTCAAACGCAGGCATTGAGTGTATGTACACTTGGAGCATTGGGCGATGTACAGATTCTTGATGGACTGGATACAGAAGAAACGAAACGTTTCATGCATCATTACAACTTCCCGCATTTTAGTGTCGGTGAGACAGGACCAATCAGAGCACCAGGACGCCGGGAAATCGGACATGGTGCACTTGGAGAACGAGCGTTGGAAAAAGTAATTCCTTCCGAGAAGGACTTCCCTTATACAATTCGTCTTGTTTCTGAGATTCTGGAGTCCAACGGTTCCACTTCTCAAGCTAGTATTTGTGCCAGCACAATGGCGATGATGGCTGCAGGTGTACCGATTAAAGCACCAGTAGCAGGAATTGCAATGGGCTTAGTGAAGTCTGGTGATGATTACACAATCCTTACAGACATCCAAGGCATGGAAGATGCACTAGGAGATATGGATTTCAAGGTAGCAGGTACGGAAAAAGGTGTAACAGCCTTGCAGATGGATATTAAGATTGAAGGCTTGAGCCGTGAGATTTTGGAAGAGGCATTAACGCAAGCGCGTAAAGGTCGATTGGAAATTCTAAGCCATATGGTATCGACAATAAGCGAACCGAAGCAAGAGCTTTCTGCTTATGCTCCGAAAATCCTGACAATGTCAATCAATCCGGACAAGATCCGCGACGTCATTGGACCAAGCGGAAAACAAATCAACAAAATTATTGAAGAAACGGGCGTCAAGATCGATATCGAACAAGATGGAACCGTATTTATCTCTTCTACCAATTCTGCGAAGAACGATGAAGCGAAACAGATTATCAGCGACATTGTTCGTGAAGTTGAGGTTGGAGAAATATACGATGGTACAGTAAAACGAATTGAGAAATTCGGAGCCTTTGTTGAACTGTTCAAAGGAAAAGATGGACTTGTCCATATTTCTGAACTGGCAGAGGAACGTGTTGGTAAAGTTGAGGATGTTGTCAAAATTGGTGACAAACTTAAAGTAAAAGTAAAAGAAATCGACCGCCAAGGACGAGTGAATCTTTCACATAAACAGCTGCTTGTAGAAGCAAAGCAGGAAAAAGAAGAGCAGTCCGCGACTGAAGAATAAGCAAGTCCCAAGAAACTGGTTTAGCCAGTTTCTTTTTTTTCCTGCTTGTTCTTCCTTGTCCCATCTCCTCATAAGCTAGTTTAGGGGAGGGATGGGAATGCATCGGATTATTATACACTTGCTTGTTTTTGTCACGCTGATCTTTCTGCTGATTGATGGCGGTAATCTGCCGTTTCAGACAGCGTCTGTAAGCCATCATCCAGTTTTTTCTGATATAGCAGTGAGATCTGATGAAGCACAATTACGGCAGGAAATAGAGGCGGTACGCAAGGAAGTTGAAAAGCCGTCCGAGAACGCACGAATTGATAAGATATGGAAGAAAATACCTGGTAAAGCAGGGGTCAAGGTTGACGTGGATGCTTCTTTAGAAAAGATGCAAAAGACAGGAACTTTTGATCGGGAACTGCTCGTATTAGAGGAAGTCGAGCCAGAAGTTACATTGGACGAACTGCCGGCTTCGCCAATTTATCGAGCAAGAGAAGATCAAGAGCAGGTAGCATTGCTGATTAATGTTTCGTGGGGAGAGAAACATATTCCTTCTATTTTGCAAACATTAAAAGATGCTGGTGTGAAGGCGAATTTCTTCATAGAAGGCAAATGGGCAAAGGAAAATAATGAGATTGTCGAGATGATTAAAGAAGAAGGACATGTTATTGGAAACCATGCTTATAATCATCCCGATATGAAACGAATGAACAAAGCAGATTCGGTTGAGCAAATAACCCAGACCAATGAAATCATCCATGCCATTATAGGTGATAAACCTACCTATTTTGCTCCGCCAAGCGGAAGCTTTAATCAAGGTGTCATTGAAGCTGCCGCGGAACAGCAAATGGAGACGGTCTTGTGGTCTGTGGATACCATTGATTGGCAAAAACCGACAGTACCTGTTATGATGAAACGCGTGACTGAGAAACTGCATCCAGGAGCATTTATCCTGATGCATCCAACGCCTGTTGTAGAAGCAGGACTTGCCGACATGCTGAAAGTTATCGAAGAAAAAGGGTACAGTGTGTCGACTTTGGATACGATATTGAATGAAGGAAGATAATGGTGCAGCAGCACGTGCTGCTGATTGGGAGGATTTAAATTTGCTGCAAAGACACACATGCAAAAATGGATTACGAGTTGTAGTAGAAAACATGCCATCGGTACGATCCGTAACGATTGGTATCTGGATTTTAACAGGTTCCAGAAATGAAGAAGAAAAGAATAACGGGCTCTCCCATTTCCTCGAGCATATGTTCTTTAAAGGAACAAAAAAACGCTCAGCGAAAGAATTAGCGGAGGCTTTTGATGCAATTGGAGGCATGGTAAATGCTTTCACTTCCAAGGAGTATACGTGCTATTATGCCAAAGTGCTTGATACGCATAAAGAATTCGCACTGGAAGTATTAGCGGACATGTTCTTTGAATCGCAATTTGCTCAAGAAGAGATTGAGAAGGAACAAAAAGTCGTTTTGGAAGAAATCAAGATGGCAGAAGATACACCAGATGATATTATTCATGACTGGCTTGCTGAAGCTGCCTATGCCAAACATCCGCTTGGATTGCCTATTCTCGGTACAGAGAGCACGGTGATGAGCTTTAACAGTGATTCTGTTCGACAATATAAGGAATCACATTATGTACCGGAAAAAATCGTTATTTCGGTTGCTGGAAATGTGGATGATTCATTCATGAAAGAAGTGGAACATCATTTTGGTTCCTTTGAAGCGGATTCAGCACATCGGGAATTGGAAATACCGCCATTCTTTCCGAATACAATTCGCCGAGCGAAGGAAACAGAGCAAGCGCATCTTACAATTGGTTACAATGGCTTGAAACTGGATGACCCAGCAAGCTACAGCCTTATGGTTGTAAACAACGTACTAGGCGGAAGCATGAGTTCGCGGCTGTTCCAAGATGTGCGAGAGGACAAGGGCTTAGCGTATTCTGTGTTCTCTTACCATAGTACGCATCAAGATAGCGGCATGCTTACTATCTATGCCGGTACCGGCAAAGAGCAACTGGATGAACTGCAGGAGACAATCCGTCAAACCACGGAGAAGCTGAAAGCAGATGGACTGACGGAAAAGGAACTGCAGAATACCAAAGAGCAGCTGAAAGGTAACTATATGCTTGGCTTAGAAAGTACAAATAGCAGAATGAGCAGAAATGGCCGTAATGAACTAATGCTTGGTAAACATCCATCCTTTAATGAATTGATCGAGAAAATCGACAATGTAACGATGGACGATGTGAACGGCATTATTCATCACATATTCGGCAAAGAACAAGCTAGAGCGATAGTAGCACCAAAATAAAAAGGAGCTGATCGACTTTGCGTTTCAAGGACATTGGAGATAAAGAAATCATTGATGTGAACAACGGTGAACGTTTAGGGGTGCTCGGTCAAACAGATGTAGAGTTTAACCCAGTCACAGGCAAGATTGATGCTTTTCTCATACCGAATTATAAGTGGTTCGGCTTGCGCAAAGAAGGCAGTGACAACCGCATTGCCTGGGAAGAGATTCAGACGATCGGTAAACATATGATACTTATTAACTCGTAATAAATTAGGAAATGAGTATAATTTAGAAATCCAAACTAGGATAATTTCTTATTGAAGAATTTATCTTGAGTTTGGATTTTTTTATGGATGAATTAGGGAAGGCAAGCGCTAATTTAAGCAGCGTGTTACGTCGATTTCGCTCCTTTCGTCACAGCTCTCAATTTATGTCTGCACAATCCCCCAATTCAAGCACTCCTCTCTGTAATCCTCATATGATAACTGGAAAGCAATATTTCCATTGCAAGAAAATCTACGAAAATAACGCTGCAGAGCGAGGTGAGAGTTTGACCACCGAATTGACTATCGCTGTCCTTGGCGGTGATGCCCGCTACTTGGAGATGATTCGCAGCCTGCAGTGCAGTGCGGATGCATCTGTATTTGCAGTGGGTTTCGAAAAAATTAATCAAAGCTTTACTGGCGGTATTCAGCGGGAGATGGAAGACATAGACCCAGAACAGCTGGACGCCATTATCCTGCCGATTCCTGGTCTGGGCCCTAATGGTCAAATTGAGACGGTCTTCTCTGATAAGAATATTCAGCTGACAGAAGATTGGATGGATCGTCTTCCTAAAGAATGTGTCATTTTTACAGGCATTACAAATGCGTATTTGACGGAAACATGCAAGAAGCGAAACTTGCGCCTTGTATCGCTGTTCGACAGAGATGATGTAGCCATCTACAATTCAATTCCTACAGCCGAAGGTGCTATTATGACTGCCATCAAACATACGGATTTCACTATCCATGGATCAAAAGTTACTGTGCTTGGCTTTGGACGTGTTGGAATGAGCGTTGCGGCTAAATTTGATGCACTTGGTGCAGATGTACATGTAGGGTCGATTCACGATGCTGATATTGCTCGGATTAGCCAAATGGGGATGCATGCCTTTTTCCTTGATCTTCTTCCAGAAGTGGTGCAGAACAGCGACATTCTCATTAATACAATTCCAGCTCTTGTAGTGAAGAGACCTGTAATTGAACAGCTGCCAACACAAGGATTGATTATTGACCTAGCTTCGAAACCAGGCGGTGTCGATTTCGATTACGCTAAAAAACGGGGGATTCAGGCTATTCATGCTTTGGGTCTGCCGGGAATTGTTGCACCTAAGACGGCTGGAAATATTTTATCCGTGGTTATCAAGCAGATATTAACAAACAACTAGAAGGAGGAGTAGTGTATGAGTTTAGCAGGAAAAAGAATCGGGTTCGGTATTACAGGTTCCCATTGTACCTATAGTGAAATTTTTCCGCAGATTGAACATCTCGTAAAGCTAGGTGCAGAAGTCGTGCCGATTGTAAGTAATACTGTTCAATTTACCGATACGTATTTCGGGGATGCAAAGGATCATCTGCAAAAAATCAGTGATTTGACAGGAACAAAAATCATTAAGACGATTCCGGAAGCAGAACCACTCGGTCCCAGAGAACCACTGGATTGCATGGTTATTGCACCGCTGACTGGCAACAGTATGTCTAAGCTGGCCAACGCTTTGACTGACAGCCCTGTGTTAATGGCAACGAAAGCGACAATTCGAAACGAGAAACCAATCGTTCTTGGAATCAGTACAAATGATGCACTAGGCCTGAATGGTGTTAATTTAATGCGGCTGATGGCGGCTAAATTCATGTATTTCATTCCATTCGGTCAAGATGATCCATTTAAAAAGCCGAACTCCCTTGTTGCGGATATGACAAAACTGCCAGAAACAATTGAAGCTGCTTTGCAGTATAAACAGCTGCAGCCCGTATTGGTACAACGTTTTTCCTAAACTCCTCAAACGATAACCTATCACAGAAAAATTATGATATGATAGGGTTTAGCGTAACAACCATATCATACGTATCCATTGAGATAGAGGAGAGGGTTTTTTTATGGCACAGCAAAGTTATCATATCGCAGTAGTAGGCGCTACAGGCGCTGTAGGTCAAAAAATGCTGGAAACTCTCGCAGACCGCGACTTTCCGATCGGCGAGCTATCTTTATTATCTTCCAGCAGATCAGCTGGTCAGCAAATAGATTTCAAAGGAAAAAGCTATACAGTGAAAGAAGCGAAGCCGGAGAGCTTTGAAGGTGTTGACATTGCATTATTCTCTGCAGGAGGCTCTGTCTCAAAAGCTTTGGCACCAGAAGCGGTAAAGCGCGGTGCAGTAGTTGTCGATAACACGAGTGCTTACCGGATGGATCCGGAAGTACCGCTTGTTGTTCCAGAAGTAAATGAAGAAGACTTAAAAGCGCATAAGGGTATTATTGCCAATCCGAATTGCTCTACAATTCAAATGGTCGCTGCATTGGAACCATTAAAAGCAGCTTACGGACTTTCCCGTATTATCGTCTCCACATACCAAGCTGTATCTGGAGCAGGTGCAGTGGCTATTGATGAATTGAAGGATCAAGCACAACAATTCCTGAACGGCGAAGATATGGAAGCAAGTGTCTTGCCTGTAAAAGGCGACAAACGCCATTTCCCGGTAGCTTTCAACGCACTGCCGCAAATTGATGTGTTCCAAGATAATGGCTACACGTATGAAGAAATGAAAATGATCAATGAAACGAAAAAAATTATGCATGCGGAAGACATGCATGTTTCTGCAACATGTGTCCGTTTGCCGGTGTTTACTTCTCATGCCGAAAGCGTTTATATCGAACTGGGTCAAAACGGTCTTTCCGTCAAAGATCTTCATGAGAAACTGGCAGCAGCAGAAGGTATCGTACTAGAAGATGATCCAAGTACGCAAACTTACCCGACACCGCTATCTGCCGCTGGCAAGAAAGACGTATTTGTCGGAAGAGTGCGCAAGGATCCAGATCACGATAATGGATTCCACCTGTGGATTGTGTCCGATAACCTATTGAAGGGTGCGGCTTGGAATAGTGTTCAGATTGCAGAACGCTTAATTCAACATAACTTGCTTACAGTCTGAGGTGTAGAAATGAAAGTGTTAGTCCAGAAGTTTGGCGGTACGTCGGTTCGAGATAATCAGGCGGAAGCCATTCAGCATATTGAAGCCGCGCTTCAGCAAGGAAATAAAGTGGTCGTTGTTGTATCAGCTATTGGGAGATATCCCGACCCGTATGCAACAGATTCCTTGCTGGGATTAGTTGGGCTGCCAGGAGAGACGCATATATCGAAACGGGAGAAGGATTTGCTGCTTTCCTGCGGCGAGGTCATTTCGTCCGTTGTCTTCTCGAATGCACTGAATGCAAAAGGCATTCGTGCCGCTGCCTTGACTGGTTCTCAAGCTGGCTTCATTACAAATGACGAGTTTACAGCCGCTAAAATAAAAGAAATGCGTGTCGACAGAGTTTGGAAGGAACTAGAGACACATGATGTTATCGTTGTAGCTGGCTTCCAAGGGATGACCGAAAGCGGCGAGTTTACGACGATAGGCCGAGGCGGCAGTGATACATCTGCTGCGGCACTTGGTGCTGCTTTACAGGCAGAATTTGTCGATATCTTTACCGATGTGGAAGGCATTATGACTGCTGACCCTCGTGTAGTGGAAGAAGCCCGAAAACTCGATGTGGTGACATATTCAGAGATATGTAATTTAGCATATCAAGGAGCTAAAGTAGTTCATCCGCGGGCTGTGGAAATTGCCATGCAGGCAAAGGTGCCGATGCGTGTCCGTTCAACCGGATCACTTTCAGAAGGTACACTAGTTACGTCGTCACGAACTGAATTTGCCGGCAAGGATATTCCCGATCGTTTAATTACTGGTATCGCACATCTTGCAGGCGTTTCGCAAATCAAGATTGAAACCGATACGGAAGCTTATAAAATACAATCTCGTGTATTCAAAGCAATGGCAGAAGCAGGTATTTCGGTGGACTTTATTAATATTTCACCGAATGGTATTGTATACACGATTGCGGCAGAACAAGTTATTCTTGCAAAGGATATCTTACACAAGCTTGATTTAGAACCGCAAGTTATCAATAATTGTGCGAAGGTTTCACTAGTTGGGGCTGGTATGACAGGCATACCAGGTGTTACGGCTAAAATTGTTCACACACTGACGGATAAAGAAATAGATATTCTGCAATCCGCGGATAGCCACACTACGATTTGGGTATTGATTAAGGAGAAAGATTTAGTGACGGCAGTGAATGCGCTCCATGCGACATTCGAGCTTAGTCTCTAAATCAGATAATGTGTTGAAGGCAGGGGAGTTTTACGATGAAATTCGGTAACGTTATTACAGCAATGGTAACGCCATTCGACAGTCGTGGGAAGATCGACTATGATGCGACTTCCCAACTGCTTGAGTATTTAATAAATAATGGAACGGACGCTGTTGTCGTAGCTGGAACAACTGGAGAGTCACCAACGCTTTCCCATGAAGAAAAGCTAGATTTGTTCCGTCATACAGTGAAGACAGTCAATGGACGTATTCCAATCATAGCTGGTACAGGAAGCAACAATACAGAAGCCAGTATTGGACTGACACAGGAAGCAGAAAAAATCGGTGTTGACGCTGGTTTAATTGTTGCGCCTTATTATAACAAGCCTAACCAGCGCGGATTGTACGCGCATTTTGAGGCAGTTGCGAACAGCACCAAGCTGCCAATTATGCTTTATAATATTCCGGGACGTTCGGTTATTACAATAGAACCAGAAACAGTAATTCAACTGGCCAAGATTCCAAATATTGTTTCTGTTAAAGAATCCAGCGGTGATTTAGCTGCCATGACCAAGGTTATTAGCGGCACGCCAGCTGAGTTCAGCCTTTACAGCGGTGATGATGATTTAACGCTGCCAGTCACAGCAATCGGCGGTGACGGTATTGTATCGGTGTCTTCTCACATAATCGGGAATGAAATGCAAGCGATGCTGCAGGCATATAAAGCTGGCAATGTAGCAGAAGCTGCTCGCATTCACCAGGAGATTCTGCCGATTATGCAGGGAATGTTCCAAGCACCAAGTCCAACACCTGTGAAAGAAGCACTAAATCAAAAAGGTATTGCAGTCGGCGGTGTTCGTCTGCCATTGGTCGAGCTGACAGAAGAGGAAAAGCAAAGCGTCGCTAACCTCTTGAAATAATCAACGAAAGAAGCAAATAAAAAATCCAAACAATGATAACGACTATCTTGAAGAGAATGTCGTCTTAGTTTGGATTTTTTATTTTTTGTTTTCTCAATATGGAGATACAGAGCGCAACCGACATAGCGGATAAATTAATCTTAGCTAGCATCGGCAGCATCTTATCAAAGAATAATGCAGTAAGATGATAGGTATGGCGGAAGAGTGAAAATGTGGTTCCTCAAATGACCGAAGCAAAATACTGGTCGGCTTTTTTGTGCGCCCTTATTGGCATTAGCTCCTTCATGCAAGGAGCTGTAAAAATTACGGCACTTACTGCGTCTCCAATGTATGCTGTTCCTTCAGCTGTCCATACTAAAAGCAAGTATGGAAAGGAGTTACGAAAATGGCAAAGGAACGCAATGAAAAACAAGAAAACGAAAACGAGGAATCTGGCGGAAAATCCATTATTGAGAAGATACAGCAGCTTGGTCAGACTTCCGTTGCGCAAGCACCCGATTCCCGTATCCATGTACTATCCATTATCGGGCAAATTGAAGGACATATGCAGCTGCCTCCTCAAAATAAAACAACGAAATATGAGCATGTTATCCCGCAATTGATTGCAATAGAGCAAAACCCAAAAATTGAAGGGCTTATCGTATTAATGAATACCGTTGGCGGAGATGTAGAGGCAGGCCTTGCGATATCTGAGATGATTTCATCGTTATCCAAACCTTCTGTTTCCATAGTCCTTGGCGGCGGGCATTCAATCGGTGCGCCAATCGCTGTAAGTACGGATTATAGCTTTATTGTACCGACTGCGACCATGACCATCCATCCAATCCGACTTACCGGTCTTGTGATTGGGGTTCCTCAAACCTTTGAATACTTGGACAAAATGCAAGATCGTGTCATCAGTTTCGTGACGTCTCATTCTTCTATTACCGAAGATAAATTCAAAGAGCTTATGTTCGCGAAAGGAAATCTGACACGTGACATTGGGACCAATGTTATTGGAACAGATGCAGTCTCCTATGGATTAATTCATGAAGTTGGCGGTGTCGCGCATGCCATGCGCAAACTGACCGAATTGATGGACGAGCATAAATCTAATCAACAAGGTGAATTGCAATGATTTTGTATACACCTCTTGCAGCAGAAGATATTTTTCCGCCAGAACCGAATCAGTTTACCGAATATCAAATTATGGAATATCGCGGCAGAACCGTCCATGCAGAACATATGGGAAATGGTACATATCGCGTACATCAGCTGTTGTCGACAGATCCAGCTCATTTTCTGGATGAAAGCTGTTCTCCAGGGAAAATATTCTCCTTGTAAATGAATACGTATGTTCGCACTTTTGCTGCCTATGTTATACTAAATAGGATGGCAGAGAACGTAAAGAGAGAAAACCCCTGCCCTTGGCAGGGGTTTTCTCTACATCTAAAGAAATACATAAGCAATGCAAAACAAGGAGATTCGCTATAATGGCAAAACGAAAAACAAAAAAACGACAAACCAAATTCAAGCATGTTATGAGCTTTGAAGTTATCGGACTGTTATTGATATTTCTTGCTGTCTTCGGCAGCGGAGCTGGGGCAATCAGTGACGGTGCAATTCCGAATGCGCTTGAGCATTTGTTCCGCTTTTTCTTCGGCAGCTGGTATTTCCTGCTGGCTGTCTTTATGGGTGCTGTTGGTCTCTATTTAATGGCCAAGTGCAAAAAGCCGAACTTGTTTCACAAAAAGCTAATTGGCTTGTACGCAGTCGTAGCTGGGGTATTACTGTTCACCCATATTCAAGCATTTGAGGACAAATTAAGCCAAGTGTCGCAGCCGTCTATCATTAAGACGAGCTGGAATTATTATTTAGCTTACATTGAAGATACACTTGACCCCTCTGCACTCGGCGGAGGAATGGTGGGAGCTGTTCTATTCGCCTTATGCTATTATCTGTTCTCTTCAACAGGAGCAAAAATTGTCGCATTCTTTCTCGTGCTGATCGGTGTCTTGATCTTAAGTAATACCTCTCTTTCCGCTGTTGTACAAAAACTTGTTACGCTCGTGAAAAAAGGAGCTAATGCGTCATCAGATAAAATGAAGGACAAGTTGTCAGAGAACAAGGAGAGAAAACGATCTGATCGACCAAGGAAGAAACCAAAGCCAAGGTCAGAGAAGCAGCAGGTTATGCAAGCAGAAAAAGAAGAAGCAGCAGAGATGACGGAAACGGAAACAAGTTCTATGCATGAAGAGCCGATCATCCAGGATTTCACGAACATCGCCTACGCGGAACCAGAGCAGCCTGAAATTATTGAGGCAAAAGAGGAGCCGCAGAAGAGCAATGAAGAAACGCCAGCTGAAAAAGAGGCATTGCCAGCTTCGGAGCTGGAAAATCGTGATTATCAGCTGCCAAGTATTACGTTGTTGAAACAGCCGAAGAAGAACAGTCAGAAACAAGAGCGAACGCAAATTCAAGCTGTCGCAAGAAAGCTTGAACAAACGTTTCAAAGTTTTGGTGTAAAAGCGAAAGTGAGCAAAGTGCATGTTGGACCGGCTGTAACGAAATACGAGGTATATCCAGATACAGGAGTAAAGGTAAGCAAGATTGTGAACCTGCATGATGACCTTGCCTTGGCGCTAGCTGCTAAGGATATCCGAATTGAAGCACCGATACCAGGTAAATCTGCTGTTGGTATTGAGGTGCCAAATAAAGAAGTAGCAAGTGTGTCGCTCCGGGAAGTGCTCGATAACAGCCAGATGAAAAGCGGGGGCAAGCTGAGTTTCGCACTTGGCCGTGATATCTCCGGTGAATCTATTGTAGCCGAACTGAACAAAATGCCCCATCTTCTCGTAGCAGGTGCTACAGGCAGCGGTAAGAGTGTGTGTATCAACGGGATAATTACGAGTATATTAATGCGAGCAAAACCGCACGAAGTGAAAATGATGATGATTGACCCGAAAAAAGTAGAACTGAATGTGTACAACGGTATTCCGCATTTACTCACACCAGTTGTGACAGATCCGAAAAAAGCTTCTAGAGCGTTGAAGAAGGTTGTAGCAGAGATGGAACGACGCTATGATCTGTTTTCCGATTCAAGCACACGTAATATCGAAGGATACAACTCCTATATTAAAAAACAAAACGAACAAAATGAAGAAGAGCAGCCGTTCCTGCCATACATTGTTGTACTTGTAGATGAGCTTGCTGATTTAATGATGGTTGCATCAAGTGAAGTGGAGGATGCAATTACGAGATTGGCGCAGATGGCTCGGGCTGCTGGTATCCATCTGATCATTGCCACACAGCGTCCATCCGTTGATGTCATTACGGGAGTCATTAAAGCCAACATTCCGTCTCGGATTGCCTTCAGCGTAAGTTCCCAAATTGATTCCCGCACCATCCTGGACAGCGGTGGAGCGGAAAAACTTCTGGGCCGTGGTGATATGCTCTTCATCCCGGTTGGGTCATCCAAGCCAACGCGTATTCAAGGAGCGTTCCTTTCTGATGACGAAGTGGAAGGTATTGTAAATCACTGTATCGAGCAGCAAAAAGCGCAATACCAGACAGATATGATCCCTGACGAAGAAACAGAAGTGCAGTCCGAAGTAGAAGATGAACTCTACCATGACGCAGTCTTTCTTGTAACGGATATGCAAAGTGCCAGTGTATCCATGCTGCAGCGCAGATTCCGTGTTGGTTACACGAGAGCAGCACGTTTAATTGATGCGATGGAAGAACGGGGTGTTGTAGGACCATATGAGGGCAGCAAGCCGCGTCAAGTATTAGTTTCCAAGACGGCTGAGGACAAACTATCGTAGGTCATAATTCGGGAATATGTGACAAATAAGAGATGAAATACGTGAAATAAAACGAAAATATTCGTATTTTTTGTAAAACAAGTGTTTATTTTCTGTAAAAAAGATGATATATTATGTTTCGAGTGGAGCAGATGTAGTAATTATGTACTAATTATTTACTAATGTTTAATCCTGGCTTCTACTTGGTTATCAATCTATCATTTGGGGGTTTCTATCTTGAAAATGCGTCGTTATGCAGTACTTTTAGGTTTGCTACTTATCGTAGGCGTTGTTCTTAGCGCATGCGGTTCTGGCGGCAGCTCAGAGCAAGGCGGAAGCGATAACAGCTTCGAAACAGCAATGGTTACAGATACTGGCGGTATTGATGATAAATCATTCAACCAGTCCGCTTGGGAAGGTCTGACACAATTTGGTGGAGACAACGGCCTAAAAGAAGATGCAGGCTATTCTTACCTGCAGTCAAACAGTGCATCTGATTATGTGACAAACTTAAATCGCCTTGTGCAATCCAACACGGATCTAATTTTCGGAATTGGATTCAAACTTGCCGAGGATATTGGTACAGTCGCTGATCAGCATAAAGATACGCATTTTGCCATCGTCGATTCTGTCGTAGATAAAGAGAATGTAGCAAGCATCGTTTTCGAAGAGCAGCAAGGTTCTTTCCTTGCCGGTGTAGCTGCAGCGATGAAGTCCGAATCTGGTAAAATCGGCTTCGTTGGCGGAGAAGAAAGTGAATTGATCAAGAAGTTTGAAGCAGGATATGTTGCTGGTGCGAAATCAGTTAACAAAGATATTGAAGTGGATGTACAGTATGCTGGTTCCTTCGGTGCACCTGATAAAGGGAAATTGATTGCATCCAACATGTACAACTCCGGCGTAGATGTAATCTACCATTCTGCTGGCGGTACAGGTAATGGTGTATTCGCACAAGCGAAAGATTTGAAAAACAATAATCCAGAAGGAAACTACTGGGTAATCGGTGTTGACCGTGACCAGTATGAAGAAGGCCAAATTGGAGATAACAACGTGACGTTGACAAGCATGCTGAAAGCAGTTGATGTGGCAGTTGCTGATGTTGCAAAGCAGTCCAAGGACGGCGAATTCCCTGGAGGAGAAATCGTTTCTTATGGTTTGAAAGATGATGGAATCAATATTGCAGAAACAAATAAAGATGCATATACAGAGGACATCAAAGCAGCTGTAAACGAATGGAAGCAAAAGCTCGTCAATGGCGATGTAACTGCTCCTTCTACAGATGCCGAACTGAAAGAATACCAAGATTCTCTATAAAACCAGAAGGGCTAGAGTGCTTACTCTAGCCCTTTATAAAAAAATCTTCAACTGAAGCGTCTCTTAACTAGACAATTCCCCGCTTCATTTGACGATTTTTTTTTGAACGAAATCAAAGAAAGTTCGTAATTCCGTGAAGGAGTGTAAAATATGGAGAATTATGTAATCGAAATGCTGAACATTCGTAAAGAATTTCCCGGAATTGTCGCCAATGACAACATCACGCTTCAAGTGAAAAAAGGAGAAATCCATGCGCTGCTAGGTGAGAATGGCGCTGGTAAATCTACCTTGATGAATGTTCTTTTCGGTCTGTATCAGCCGGAAAAGGGAGAAATCCGTGTAGACGGAAAGCAAGTAGCTATCAATGACCCGAATGTTGCCAATCGTTTGGGCATCGGCATGGTTCATCAGCACTTTATGCTGATCGACACCTTTACGGTCGCACAAAACATTGTACTAGGCAGCGAGCCGAAAAAAGGCTTGAAAATTGATATGAAGAAAGCAGTCCGCGAAGTACAGGAGCTTTCCGACCGCTACGGCCTTCAGGTAGATGCTACCGCCAAGATTAGTGATATTTCTGTAGGCATGCAGCAGCGTGTAGAAATATTGAAAACGTTGTATCGCGGAGCAAATGTTGTCATTCTGGATGAACCGACAGCTGTGCTGACACCACAGGAAATCAAGGAGCTTATTGTCATTCTGCGTACATTGGTCAAAGAAGGAAAATCCATCATCTTGATCACACATAAGCTGAAAGAAATCATGGAAGTGTGTGACCGCTGTACCGTAATTCGCAAAGGACAGGGAATTGGCACAGTAGAAGTTTCTGAAACAAATCCAAATGACCTTGCTTCCTTGATGGTCGGTCGAGAGATTCATTTCTCTACCGACAAGAAAGCAGCTGAACCGAAAGAGACCATTCTCTCAATTGAAGGTTTGACTGTTCAGGATTCTCGTCATGTTGACATGGTAAAAGCGCTAAATCTGAATATTCGCGCAGGTGAAATTGTCGGAATTGCCGGAGTTGACGGAAATGGACAAACGGAGTTGATTGAAGCAATTACCGGTCTGCGAAAAAAATCTGCCGGTAAAGTAACATTGAAGAATCAAGATATTACAAACATGCCTGTCCGCGCTATTACGGAAAGCGGTGTTGGTCATATTCCGCAGGATCGTCATAAGCTTGGTTTGGTTTTAGATTTTTCGGTTGGCGAGAACATCGTCTTGCAGACTTATTACCAAAAACCATATTCAAAAGGCGGCATTCTTTCCTTCAAGCGTATTTTCGATAAAGCGAAGGCATTGATAGAAGAATATGATGTACGCACACCAAGCCATCTTACCAAAGCGCGTGCTTTATCTGGGGGTAATCAGCAAAAGGCCATTATCGGTCGGGAAATTGACCGTAATCCGGATCTGTTGATTGCAGCACAGCCAACGCGAGGGCTTGATGTAGGAGCAATAGAATTTATTCATAAGCGTCTGATCGAACAGCGTGACCAAGGAAAAGCTGTTTTGCTTGTTTCCTTCGAATTAGATGAAATCCTAAACGTAAGTGACCGTATCGCTGTTATGTTCGATGGTAAGATCATCGCTACAGTTGATCCAAAGGAAACAAATGAACAGGAGCTCGGATTACTGATGGCAGGTTCGAAGCTTGAGAAAGAAGGGGCGCAAAACTAATGTTTTCCAGCACAAAGTTCAATTTCATTATTCCAATCATCTCGGTTGTCCTTGGTCTGGTTGCCGGCGCAATTATCATGCTTATTTTCGGCTATAATCCTATACTTGGCTACCAGGCATTATGGAATGGGGTTTTCGACAGCGGATTCTTTATGTCGGAAACAGTCAACCGTATTACGCCTTATATTCTTACCGGTCTAGCAATCGCATTTGCATTCCGGACAGGTTTATTCAATATTGGTGCAGAAGGACAAGTACTTGTCGGCTGGATTGCATCTGTTTGGGTAGGAACAGCAATTGATGCGCCAACTATCCTTCATTTGCCGCTTGCACTGCTTGCAGCTGGAGCTGCTGGCGCTTTTTGGGCGTTTATTCCGGGTATTTTGAAAGCAAAGCTAGGCGTCCATGAAGTTATCGTTAGTATCATGATGAACTATGTCGCGTTGCATCTGACAAACTATTTGATCCGTGATGTGATGACAGACAACTCAGAATCAACGGAGCAAGTGAAACAGACTGCTTCTTTAACCAATGATTTCTTAATTGGATTAACAGGTTCTCGTCTTCATTTAGGATTTATCGTTGCGCTCTTCATGGTTATCGTCATGTGGGTTATTCTGGAACGCACAAAACTTGGGTACGAATTAAAAGCTGTAGGTTACAACCAGCATGCATCAAATTACGCTGGTATGAAAGTAGGACGAAACATTGTCATCTCCATGGTCATCTCAGGCTTGTTCGCAGGTCTTGCTGGTGCCATGCAAGGTTTGGGAAGTTTCGGCACTGCATTCACCAATACAGCATTCTCAAATCTCGGTTTTGACGGAATCGCTGTTGCTCTTTTAGGCGGTAATAATCCATTTGGTGTCATTCTTTCTGCAAGCTTGTTCGGATTCCTAAAAGTGGGTGCCTTGAATATGTCTACTGCAGGTGTGCCGAATGAAATCATCGAAATTGTTATTGCATTGATTATTTTGTTTGTTGCATCCGGCTTTATTATTCGCTGGGCACTGCTGCAATTGAAAAAAGGGGAGAGAAAATAACATGCTGGATATTCTTTATTCACTTATTCCGCAAACACTATTCTTTGCCGCTCCTCTTATTTTTACCGCACTAGGCGGTGTGTATAGTGAGCGTTCGGGTGTAATTAATATCGGGTTAGAAGGTCTCATGGTTATTGGGGCTTTCGCGGCCGTCACGTTTAATTTGCTTTATGCTGATGCATTAGGCGCTATGACACCGTGGATTTCGTTACTAGTTGCGATGGTTGCAAGCGCGGTATTTTCTTTACTTCTAGCAATACCAGCAATCACTTTCCGTGCCGATCAGACAGTCACTGGAGTTGCGATTAACATGCTAGCACTTGGATTCGGTGTATTCATGATCAAGCAAATCTTTAACAAAGGGCAAACGGAATTCATTTCGGAGCCGATATATACAAAAGATGTTCCAGGATTGGTTGATATACCGGTAATTGGAGATATGTTTTTTAACAATATGTACATTACGTCGTACATTGCCATTGCACTTTCGTTCGTTGCATGGTACGTACTGTTTAAAACGCCATTCGGCTTGCGTATTCGTGCCGTTGGAGAACATCCAATGGCAGCTGACACGAATGGTATCAAAGTTTACACAACCCGTTATATTGCAGTGATCATTTCCGGTGCTCTTGCAGGTATCGGCGGCGGTGTATTTGCAATGACTATTTCATTGAACTTTTCCGTATCTACGATTGCTGGACAAGGATTCATGGCAATCGCTGCTGTTATTTTTGGTAAATGGAACCCGCTTGGTGCGATGGGGGCTGCATTATTCTTTGGCTTCGCTCAATCGCTAAGTGTGGTTGGTTCTTCTATTCCGTTACTCGAAAATGTACCGCAAGTATACTTGCTGATTGCACCGTATGTGCTGACGATCCTTGCTTTGGCAGGTTTCATCGGCCGTTCCGTTGCACCTAAAGCAAGTGGTGTCCCGTATATCAAAGGAAGCCGTTAAACCAAAAGCCCCGATGCAAGGGACTGACCCCATACGCTGAGACAAATAAAAAACACCTTCAAGGTTGAAAACGGACGATTGTTATCCGAAATAATACTTGGAGGTGTTTTTTCTATGGGAACTAGAGTCAGTTATCCAGTGGAGATAAAAATGAAGGCAGTTGAAATGCGCTTGGCAGGCGTACCTGTAAAAGAGATTTTGAACGAACTAAATATTAAGAGTAGATCGCAAGTGAAGACATGGGTCAGATGGTATAAATCTGAAGAGACGCATCGTTTTGAACAGCCAGTTGGCAAGCAGTACACCTACGGGAAAGGGCCAGCCTATTCTTCAGAAGTAGAGGAATTACAAGCTGAGAACCGATTTTTAAGGCAACAAAATGAAGTTTTAAAAAAGTACAAGGAATTGGAAAGGAAGTTGATAGAGAAACGGCAGTCGAACTTGTAGAATCACTGCATAACACAATGACAATACAGGATATTTGTGTACATTTAGGTATCTCGAGAGCATCTTATTATCGCTGGAAGAACAAAGAGAAAGACGATTCGAAAGAACTACTTAAAAAGCAAATTGGCATATTGTGCCGAGAACACAAGTATCGGTACGGTTACAGAAAGATTACTGCCTTACTGAGACAGGAGCAATGCATTAACCACAAAGTCGTGCAGCGAGTAATGCAGGAGAATCAATGGCAGTGCCGGGTTAAAGTGAAGAAACGTAAGAAAACTGGACAGCCATATGCCGTCGCAGAAAATTTATTGGATCGGAACTTTCAGTCTGATCGTCCTCTTGAGAAGCTCGTAACCGACATTACATACCTGCCTTATGGTCAGAAACTAATGTATCTTTCCAGTATAATAGATTTGTGCAATGGCGAAGTAGTGGCGTCCTCTATTGGAGATAAACAAGATACAGCTTTCGTGTTGGAGACACTCGATCAGCTGCCACCATTGCCTGAGAACTGCATATTACACAGTGATCAGGGGTCGGTGTACACATCTTATAAGTACCAAGAAGCTGTAAAAGCAAAAGGCATTACCATGAGTATGTCCCGAAAAGGAACGCCCGCTGATAATGCCTCTATCGAATCGTTTCATTCCATACTAAAGTCTGAAACATTCTATCTTAACAGCATAAATCGAACTTCGACTGCCATCGTAGAACGTACTGTTGAAGAATATATTTATTATTATAACAATATTCGTATCCAAACGAAACTAAACAACCAATCACCGATACAATATCGGCAATCGGCTGTTTGAAGGTTTTTTGATCCCTGTCTCAGAAACGGGGGTCAGTCCCGCAAAACATGCATCGGGTCTTTTTATGCAATCCGATTCGTTTACTTCTAGGCTTTTTTTCATTAATATGGTAATGGTAGCGAGGATTGTCGGATATATATAAGCAAAACAAGAAAAGCTATACATAAAGAAGCCAGGGAGGTACCATATGAAAATCGCAGGTGAACAAATTATCACAGGAAAAGGTGCTGCACTGCATCTAATACAAAGCAAAAAATACAAGACAATCAGCATTGCGGTGAAATTACAAGCACCGCTAGAGCGGGAGACAATCACAGCGAGAGCGCTGCTTCCGTATGTACTTCAGCAGGGAACTGCCAATTTGCCAGATGCGCGAGCGCTTCGGCTTAAACTGGACGACCTGTATGGTGCTGTTCTTTCCATTTCCGGAACAAAAAAAGGTGAAAAACATATCATTACAATTCGTTTGGATGTGGCGAATGAAAACTTCTTAAGTGACCGGACACCTTTATTCGAAAAAGCAGTCGATTTATTGCGTGAAATTGTATTTGAACCGAAAGTCGAAAATGATGCTTTTTCGGATACGATTGTGTCACGTGAAATCCAGACATTAAAACAAAAAATAACGGCTCTTAAAGACGATAAGATGAGCTATGCGAATATGCGTCTGATGGATGAAATGTGCAAAGAAGAGCCATATAGCTTGCATGTTCACGGTTATGAGGAAGATTTGGATACATTGAACAGTTCAAAGCTGTATGATGTATATAAAAACATACTAAAACAAGATAAGATGGATATTTATATTTTGGGTGACGTAGAGAAAAGCCAGGCAGAAAAAGCCGTCTCAAGCTTTATGGAACGAGATACAGAACCATATGAAGAGTGGGCAGCCAGTGTAAGCCCAGCACCAGAAACAGAAAAAGAAGTAATCGAAACACAGGACGTACAGCAGGCAAAACTTCACCTTGGTTATCGGACCAATATTCGCTACAGTGATTCAGATTATGCAGCACTGCAGGTGTTTAATGGTCTATTCGGCGGTTTCCCAAGTTCGAAACTGTTCCGAAATGTCCGGGAAAAACACAGTCTTGCTTATTATGCTGCATCCCGTTTTGAAAGTCACAAAGGGTTATTATTCGTTTTCTCCGGAATCGATCCGAAAGATTACACAAAAGCGAAAGAAATTATCGATGCGCAAATGAAAGCTATGCAGGCGGGCGAATTTGAAGATGCAGAAGTAGAAGAAGTAAAAGATTTGATTGTCAGTCAAATTCTCGAAACAATTGATAATCCAGTTGGGCTGATGGAGACGTTGTATCAGCAAGTAATAGGAAATAAACAGATGCCAGTAGAAGAAATGCTGGATGCGATTCGTCAAGTGACAAAAGACGACGTGCTGCAAGCAGCTGCAAAAGTACAGCTCGATACCGTCTATCTTTTGACGAACAAGGAGGCAGAGAAGCATGCATAAAAAGCACTATGAGCAATTGCAGGAAACAGTATATACTGAAACACTTCCAAACGGTCTGAAAGTGTTCCTGCAGCCAAAACCAGAGATGTCGAAGACCTACGCAATCTTTTCCACAAATTATGGGTCGATTGATCAAACCTTCGTTCCGCTAGACGGTGAAGAAAAAATTACGGTACCGGAGGGCATCGCACATTTTCTAGAACACAAACTGTTTGAAAAAGAAGATCGTGATGTGTTCCAAGATTTCACGAAACAAGGTGCTTCTGCGAACGCATTTACTTCTTTTACGCAGACAGCTTATTTATTCTCGGCTACTTCTAATATTGAAGAAAACGTAAAAACGCTGCTTGATTTTGTGCAGGATCCGTATTTCTCAGATAAATCGGTGGAAAAAGAAAAAGGCATTATTGCACAGGAAATCCGTATGTACGATGACCAGCCGGATTGGCGCTCCTTCTTTGGGACAATCCAAAGTCTTTTCCAGTCTCATCCTGTCCGAATTGATATTGCCGGAACGGTAGAATCTATTCAGGATATTACGAAAGAAGATTTATACACTTGCTATAACACCTTCTACCATCCATCGAATATGACATTATTCATTGCTGGTGATATTGATGCCGAGAAGATGATGACGCTTATTACGTCGAACCAAGCAGCAAAATCGTTTGCGCCTCCAGCTAAAATTGAGCGTTTCTTCCCAGAAGAACCTGAAACAGTTGCGGAGACGAAAAAGGTAGTTCGCATGCCAGTCAGCGTTTCGAAATGTATGGTTGGAATTAAAGAAAAGACCGATTATGCGTCACCAGAAGCGTACTTGAAAAAAGAATTGCTGACCGATATGGTTCTTGATTATTACTTCTCTAAGAGCGGTATCTATTACGAAGAGCTATACAAAGAAGATTTGATCGATGACAGTTTCGGCTTTGAAACAAGTCTTGAGAAAAACTTCGGCTTCTCTATTATTGGAGGCAATACGAAAGAACCGGATCGTTTTGCAGATACAGTCAAAGACATGCTGCAGCGAATGAAGAATCATAAAGTTACGGAAGCAGAAATGGATCGGATGAAGAAAAAGACAATCGGTCAGATTCTTCGAGCGATGAATAGTCTGGAGTTCGTTTCTAACCGGTTTATCCAATATCACCTAGCAGGCGTAGATCTGTTTGAGATTGTTCCGGCAATCGAGAAGCTGACAGCCGATGACGCGAACAAATTTTTGGAGAATTGGTTCAGCCCAGATCGTTTGTCTATATGCCAGATTCTGCCACAGGAGGCATAAGCATGCGAAGGGTTATCTTTATTACGGGCGCAAGCGGAGCAATTGGCTCTGCTTGCGCCCGTCAGCTTGCCAGCGAAGGACATCAGCTCTTGCTACATTACAATCGAAATGCACAGGCGATTGAAGACTTGCGGCGAGATATACCGGAAAGTATACTCGGCACTGTTCAAGCTGATCTGACGAAAGAAGAAGGCATAAATGAACTTATTCGCTTTCTGGCTTTCCCGATTGATCAGCTCGTGTATGCAGGCGGTATGGCGCACTACGGATTGTTTCAGGATATGTCTGCAGAAGAGATGGACGACTTACTTCACGTACATGTAAAAGCACCTTGGCGGCTGTGCCAGCATATGCTGCAGCCAATGCTGTCCCAGAAAAGAGGCGGAATTGTCCTTATCTCCTCCATCTGGGGGGAGAGAGGAGCAAGCTTTGAAGCAGCTTATTCCAGTGTAAAGGCAGCGCAAATCGGCTTCGTAAAAGCACTGGCTAAAGAAACGGGGACAAGCGGTGTACGTGTGAATGCAGTGACTCCTGGTGTGATTGACACAGAGATGAACAGCAATCTTACGAAAGAGGAGCGAGAGCAGCTGACAGGCGAGATTCCTATGAACCGATTCGGTACAGCGGGCGAAGTTGCTGAGGCTGTCAGTTACTTGCTAAGTGACAGCGCCTCTTATATAAATGGCCATGTGCTCCAAGTGAACGGCGGCTGGTAAAAATAAGTCATTTTTTTGTGTATAGAGCTTCCTCTTCTGTCACAAGCTAAACTGCAAGCTAATGAAGGAGGAATTAAACCATGTCAGTTCTTGATAATTTCGACTCTTGGAAAGACTTCCTAGGTGATCGCCTGCATCAGGCGCAAGGAAAAGGGATGGAAAATAGCACTGTCTCTGGTATTGCGTATGAAATTGGTGATTATCTCGCGACGAAAGTAGATGCAAAGAACACGGAAGAAAAAATTTTACGTGACCTTTGGACAGTTGCTTCCCAGGATGAGAAGCAAGCAATCGCCAACATTATGGTAAAGCTTGTCCAAGACAATGGCCATACACGCTAATTTAGCGGCCAACTTCATTCAAACCTGCTTCTTTTATAAGAAGCAGGTTTTCTTATCGCTATTTTCCCAGCCTGTTATGGCTTTTCTAATCTTTTGTTTTCCTTTATAGTAAGAATAGGTTTTGTTAAGTTAAACGCTATTTTCCTGTAAAGGGGCTTTCTTATGGAATCATTGGAATGGTACTTGGAATACGAAATCCAGCTTAACCGGCCAGGATTACTTGGAGACATCTCTTCCTTGCTCGGGATGTTACACATTAATATTAAAACAATTAATGGTGTGGAAAATCAGCGGCGCGGTATGCTGCTTGCAGCAGAAAAGGAATTGCAGATTATCCGTCTGCACTCTATTCTTCGGACGATGGAGCATGTGCATATTACAAAATCTCGGGAGCCGAAACTTCGGGATCGACTTGCTGTCCGGCATGGCAGGTACATACATAGAGATGTGGATGACAAAAAAACATTCCGTTTCGTTCGCAGTGAAATCGGACTTCTTGTCGATTTTATGGCAGAATTGTTTAAACAAGAAGGCTCAAAGGTAATAGGGATAAGAGGTATGCCTCGTGTCGGCAAGACAGAATCAATTATAGCGGCTAGTGTTAGTGCCAATAAACGGTGGCTGTTCGTCTCCAGTACCTTATTGAAGCAGACAGCTAGGAACCAGCTGCTGCACGACGAATATAATTCGGACAACCTGTTTATCATGGACGGCATCGTCTCAACAAACCGTGCAAGTGAGCGTCATTGGGAACTGGTTCGCGAGGTAATGCGGCTGCCTGTAGCCAAGGTAATTGAGCATCCGGATATCTTCGTTAGAGAAACAGAGTTTACAATAGATGATTTCGATTATATTATTGAACTTCGGAATCATGATGACGAACAGATTATTTATGAACCGGAATTTAGACAGGTGTAAGCAACTTTAAAGATGGATGGTGGTAAGAATGGACATTGGTGCAAAGCTCCGGGAAGCAAGAGAATCCAAAGGAATGACTTTGGAAGATGTACAACAGCGCACCAAAATACAAAAGCGCTATTTAAAGGCAATTGAAGAGAATAATCACAGTGTGATGCCAGGTGATTTCTACACACGTGCATTTATTAAAGAATATGCACAGACGGTAGGCGTTAATCCGGATGAGGTACTCGAACCGAAACAGCAGGAAACAGCTGCTGCTCCTGTGCAAGAAGAGAGTGAGGCTCCTTCTCGTCAAGAGCGCAGCCAGGCTCGGGAAAATGACAGACCTCCTCGCCGTGAACGTAAAGGTATTCCATATTTGTCATCGATTATTATCGGTTTGCTTGTCATAGCCGCGATTGTTGTTGTCGTATTCATTTATGCCAGCGGCTCAAATGAGACTAATGATAACAATACAGCTTCCGAAACACAGCAGCAGCCGAACGAAGATCAAGTAGTACAGCCGAATAGTGAGCAGTCCACAGAAGAAGGAGCTGCTGATGAATCTGCTGACACGGAAGAACAAACAGAACCAGCGGAGGAAGAAGCACAAAAGGAAGAAGAGCCTGCAGAACCGAAGCTGTCTGTTGATGAAGAAGGCACGGCCAGCAATCCAGTAACAACGTATACATTAGAAAATGCTGGTGAAGACGTCACATTAACGCTTGCTGCAGAAGGCGGCGACGCTTGGCTGCAAGTCGGTGATGGCAACAACGCGGGTAATGTCTATACTGGTACAATTTCAGCAGGCAGTGAGCCTGTCGAACAGGATGTTAGCGATTTGGAGACAGTTTCCATTCGAACTGGTTTCTCAAAAGCGACGAAATTGCAAATCAACGGGCAGGAATTGAACTTCCCAATTGATAATGATGTCCAGACAATCGTGGTTAACATCCAGAAATAACGTTGCAAGTTAAACCCTTTACGTTTATGGAAAGGGTTTAACTTGTGTTTATCTTTACATACATTGGAGGCAGTCATGAATATCCCAAATAAGATTACTTTATCTCGAATTTTTCTAATTCCTATTTTCATCATTTTGCTTGCAGTTCCTTTTGATTGGGGAACGCTGGATATCGGCGAAAACAACTTGCCGGTTAATCATTTAGCAGGTGCAATTCTTTTCATTATTGCATCCTGCACTGACTGGGTGGATGGCTATTATGCACGTAAGTTCAACCTTGTAACAAATTTAGGTAAGTTCCTCGATCCACTAGCGGATAAGCTGCTTGTTTCAGCTGCGCTCATTTTACTGGTACAATTGGAGTTAGCACCGGCTTGGATCACGATCATCATTATAAGCCGCGAATTTGCTGTAACAGGACTAAGACTTGTTGCCGCTGGTGAAGGTCTTGTGCTGGCAGCAGGACAGATGGGCAAACAGAAAACAGCTTTGCAGATTGTTGCCATCAGCGCCTTGCTTTTGCATAACTGGCCGTTTTCTTACCTAGGATTTCCGTTCGCTACAATCTGTCTGTATCTTGCTCTTATCCTGACGATCGTGTCCGGAGTCGACTACTTTATGAAGAACTGGCATGTGATGAAGGAGTCGAAATAAAATGAAACATATTAATGCCGAAGTAATCGCCGTCGGAACGGAGATTCTTATCGGTCAAATCAACAATACAAATGCACAATGGATTTCCAAGCAGCTGGCCGATCATGGTATCAATGTGTTTTATCACCACGTTGTAGGCGATAACCTTGGCCGTGTACAAGAATCATTTGAAAAAGCACAGCGCGACGCCGATTTTGTACTGGTAACTGGCGGACTTGGGCCAACAGAGGATGACCTGACAAGAGAAGCTTTTCAGCTTGTTTCCGGGCTGGAGATGTATGAAGATCAAGAATCCATGGACGCAATTCAGGAATTCTTTAACAAGCGGGGCCGAACAATGTCACCGAACAACCACAAGCAGGCTCGTGTGTTTGAAGGTGCAGCTGTACTGGAGAATACAGTCGGAATGGCACCAGGTATGCTCGTCGAACATGATGGTACTGTTTGGGCATTCATGCCGGGTGTGCCTCGTGAAATGAAACAAATAATGTCTGATCATGTGCTGCCTTATGCACGTGAAAAGTGGCAGCTGCATTCTGTATTGCAATCCCGTTTGCTTCATTTCATCGGTATTGGGGAATCGCAGCTGGAAACGGATCTGCTTGATCTTATTCAGGTTCAAGAGAATCCAACCATTGCGACATACGCTTCCGAAGGGGAAGTAGCTGTACGGCTTACTGCGCGAGCAGATACGAAAAAAGAAGCTGATCATCTGATTGATATAGTAGAAAAAGATGTAATGGATCGAGTTGGTCATTATTTTTATGGCTATGACGAGACTTCGGTTCAGCAGCAGGTCTTTGATTTGCTGAAACAGCGTCAGCTCACATTGGCAAGCGCGGAGAGCCTTACAGGCGGACTGTTCGGGGACGCACTCGTTTCCATAAGCGGTGCATCAGAGGTGTTCCTTGGCAGCATTGTTGCGTATTCTCCGCTTGTGAAGCAGAATGTACTTGGTGTGAAGGAAGAAACGATTCAAACAGCAGGTACCGTGAGCGAAGCATGTGCTGTCGAAATGGCAGAGAACGCNGGAGTTGGATACCGCATTGGAGATACAGTCCGCTCTCCATGAATTTCCGGTTTGTACTAATCGTTTAGTCAATAAAGACTAACTAGCGACGTATTCTGCCGGAGTGGCAGCCAAAGATGCTGTACCTTAATAAAAGATCCTAGTTAATGATCGTTCGTAAAATTACTCGCTCATTTTTTGTCTGATTCTCTTTTTATATGTTCAACTTTCTAGTACTTTCCATGTTATCTTGACAACATGCGAACACAGGATTAAAATTAAGTAGTATAATTTTATTTTTCATTATACTTTTCTAAGGTTACCATCGTTTTTTTAAATGAAAACATTGTGCATGCCGACAGACATGTTTGTACAATTTCATAGCAGGGGAGGTGAAATCATGGAACTATTTTACCTGATCATCTCCATTTTGCTTGTTCTAATCGTCGGTGGTGTTGTTGGTTATCTTGTTCGCAAATCTATTGCTGAGAAAAAAATCTCCGGTGCGGAGGAATTAGCGAAGCAAATAGTCGCAGAAGGCCATCGCAATGCGGAAACGGCTAAAAAAGAAGCGCTTCTCGAAGCGAAAGATGAAAACTTCCAGCTGCGTCAGCAGACGGAGCAGGAATTGCGTGAGCGCCGTCTCGAACTGCAAAAGCAAGAGAACCGTCTGATGCAGAAGGAAGAGAATCTGGACCGTAAAAGCGATACGCTAGATAAGCGTGAAGTTACGTTAGAGAAAAAGGAACAATCATTAACTGAAAGACAACAACAAATTGAAGAATTGGAAAGCAAAGTGGAAGTCTTGGTGAAAGAACAACAGCTAAAATTGGAGCAGATTTCTGGCTATACATCCGATGAAGCACGTCAAATCGTGCTGGATAAAGTCGAGAAGGAAGTTGCCTTCGAATCAGCTGTTATGATTAAAGATGCAGAACATCGCGCCAAAGAAGAGGCCGATAAAAAAGCGAAAAGCATTCTTTCCCTTGCACTTCAGCGCTGCGCAGCCGATCACGTTGCGGAAACGACAGTATCTGTCGTTAACTTGCCGAATGACGAGATGAAAGGACGCATCATCGGTCGGGAAGGCCGTAACATTCGTACACTAGAGACGCTTACCGGAATTGATTTGATTATTGATGATACGCCAGAAGCGGTTATCCTATCCGGTTTTGATCCTGTCCGTCGTGAGATTGCAAGGATTGCACTCGAGAAACTTGTCCAAGATGGCCGTATCCACCCTGCCCGAATTGAGGAAATGGTGGAGAAATCCAGACGGGAAGTGGATGAATACATCCGTGAAACAGGTGAAGAGACAACTTTCGAAGTTGGCGTACATGGTTTGCATCCGGATTTAGTCAAGATACTCGGCCGATTGAAGTATCGCACAAGCTACGGTCAGAACGTATTGAAGCACTCAATGGAAGTTGCTTATCTGTCCGGGCTGTTAGCAGCCGAACTTGGCGAGGATGTCACACTTGCAAAACGCGCAGGACTGCTTCATGACATCGGAAAAGCGATCGACCACGAAGTAGAAGGCAGCCACGTTGAAATCGGGAAAGAGCTCGCAATGAAATACAAAGAGCATCCAGTCGTCATCAATTCTATCGCATCCCACCACGGAGATGAGGAAGCGACATCTATCATCGCAGTGCTAGTAGCTGCAGCGGATGCCCTTTCAGCTGCCCGTCCGGGAGCGAGAAGCGAGACATTGGAGAACTACATCAAGCGTCTGGAGAAACTGGAGGAGATTTCTGAATCCTTCCAGGGCGTAGAGAAATCTTTCGCCATTCAGGCTGGACGTGAGATTCGTATCATGGTTAAGCCGGATGAAATTGATGACTTGGAATCCATTAAAGTCGCACGTGATATTCGGAAACGAATTGAAAGCGAATTGGACTATCCAGGCCACATCAAGGTTACGGTTATCCGTGAAACACGCGCAGTTGAATATGCTAAATAAAAAAAGCGGCCCTGTGCCGCTTTTTTTATGTGTTAAACTAATCTTAGATACATGGAAATGCAGAAAGGACTGGATTATGAAGCTACTATTTATTGGAGACGTTGTCGGAGAACCAGGCCGACAAATGGTACAAGATTATTTGCCTCGTCTGAAGAAGCGCTATCAGCCGCAGCTGACAATCATTAATGGAGAAAATTCCGCAGATGGGAAAGGCATTAATGAACGGATTTACAAGCAATTCCTCGAATGGGGGGCGCAAGCTGTTACAATGGGCAATCATACGTGGGATAAGCGTGACATTTTTGAATTCATTGATGATGCCAAATACTTGGTCCGCCCGTCTAATCTTCCGCCAGAAACACCTGGTACAGGTATTATTTATGTGAAAATAAATCAACATGAAGTAGCAATTATCAATTTGCTTGCGCGCACCTTTATGATGCCAGCAGATGATCCATTCCGAGAAGCGGACCGTCTTATCGAAGAAGCCCGGAAACGGACGAATCTTATTTTTATCGATTTTCACGGAGAAGCCACGAGTGAAAAGCAAGCTTTTGGCTGGTATGTTGATGGACGCGTCAGTGCAGTTGTAGGCACGCATACACATACCCAGACAGCTGATGAACGAATTTTGCCGGCTGGAACAGCATATATTTCAGATGCTGGTATGACAGGGCCATACGAAGCAATTCTTGGTATGGAACGAGAAGCAGTTATCAAAAGATTCCTAACGAACTTGCCAGTACGTTTTGAAGTGCCCAAAAAGGGTAAAGCACAATTAAATGGAGTAGTAATCGATTTGGATCCGCAAACGGGGAAGGCAACCTCCATCAAACGCATCCTAATCAATGATGACCACCCGTATATGGATTGATCTTTGCTGCTCCTTCACTAGGTCTCTTGTTTACAAAGATGAACCAGGACAGGTTGTACCACTTTTTCAGAGATCGCCCTAAAATGGGCATATCTACTATCCGCTAGAAATATAGTAAAAGGAAAGTAGTCCAGTAAACGAAGGAGGTACCAGTGTTGGATATACTAAAAGTTTCAGCGAAATCCAATCCAAATTCAGTAGCAGGCGCACTCGCGAACGTATTAAGAGAACGTGGCTCAGCGGAAATTCAGGCAATCGGGGCAGGAGCTTTAAACCAATCGGTGAAAGCTGTCGCAATCGCTCGCGGTTTTGTCGCTCCCAGTGGAGTAGACTTAATTTGTATCCCGGCATTCACAGATATCATGATCGACAACGAGGAACGGACTGCCATTAAATTGATCGTGGAACCAAGATAAGTCCCGCTTTATGCGGGGCTTTTTCATTTCCAATACTTGGACACATGTCCAGTCACTGTTATAATAGAGGCAAATAGCATGCAATGCATGGAGGGGACGAATTCAGTGAATGATGAACAGCGTAAATCGGATCGTTTTATTTCTGCAGGATATGCGAAACAAGAAGAAAAAGCTTTGCATGAGAAAACAACAGCAGATTTCGCGAAGTATTTCCAAACGACGTATCAGCCGCCTGATTTAAAGCAGGCAAAGAAACGGCGCAGGGAAGATGTCAAGTTCCATTATGATTTCACTATTCCACCAGCAATGCAGAAAGCCGGCAGAGGTAAGAAATTTCTTATCCGTACATATGGCTGCCAAATGAATGAACATGACACCGAAGTGATGGCAGGTTTGTTTGTAGAGATGGGTTTTGAGCCGACAGCCGATACGCATGATGCAGATGTTATTTTGCTGAACACATGTGCCATTCGGGAAAATGCCGAAAACAAAGTGTTTGGTGAAATTGGTCATCTTAAGCCATTGAAACTTGAGAACCCGGACTTAATTATCGGCGTCTGCGGCTGTATGTCACAGGAAGAAGCAGTCGTGAATCGGATTTTAAAGAAACACCAGCATATTGATATGATTTTCGGAACACACAATATTCATCGACTGCCACAGCTTCTCCAAGAAGCCAAATTCAGCAAGGAAATGGTGCTTGAAGTTTGGTCGAAGGAAGGAGATGTTATCGAAAATCTCCCAAAAGCGAGAAAAGGAAAGATCAAGGCGTGGGTCAATATTATGTACGGCTGTGATAAATTCTGTACGTATTGTATCGTTCCTTATACTAGAGGAAAAGAAAGAAGCCGGCGCCCGGAGGATATCGTCCAAGAAGTACGGCAGCTAGCGGCGCAAGGCTATCAAGAGATCACACTGCTCGGTCAAAACGTAAATGCGTATGGCAAAGATTTAACCGATGTAAATGTTGGACTTGGGGATTTAATGGAGGAGATTCGGAAAATTGCAATTCCCCGGATTCGTTTCACGACTTCCCATCCACGTGACTTTGATGATAAACTAATAAAGGTACTAGCCCAAGGCGGGAACTTGCTTGACCACATCCATTTGCCAGTTCAATCCGGCAGCAGTGATATCCTCCGGGTGATGGCACGTCGTTACACACGTGAGGATTATGTAAGTTTGGTAGAAAAAATTAAATTACAGATTCCGAACGTTACACTGACTACGGACATCATTGTCGGATTTCCGAATGAGACGGAAGAGCAGTTTCAGGAGACGTTGTCTTTAGTCGAAGAAATTGGCTTTGAGGCAGCATACACGTATATTTACTCTCCTCGCGATGGAACACCTGCTGCCAAGTGGGAAGACAATGTTCCAATAGAAGTAAAAAAAGAGCGTCTCCAGCGCTTAAATGCTTTAATTGATCAACAGGCAGCAGCGTCTATGCAGCGATATGAAGGCAAAGTCGTGCATGTGCTCGTCGAAGGCGAAAGTAAACGGAATCCGGAAGTATTGTCAGGTTATACGGAAAAAAACAAACTTGTTAATTTTCGGGGGCCCGCATCAGTAATTGGTAAAATTGTTCCCGTCCGAGTGACAAAAGCAAAAACTTGGTCACTTGATGGTGAACTAGCAGAAACAACAGCGGAGGTACACATCTAATGAATTATTCCACCGAAGACATTCTTAAACAAGCAGAAGCGTTGGCAGAAGACATGCGCGGACTGGATGAAATCGCGCATTTCCATCAGCTCGAGGCAAAGCTGAACGAGAATAAAAAGGTGCAGACATATATCAACCAAATTAAAATGAAACAAAAGCAGGCAGTCAATCTGCAGGCATATGGCAAGCGGGAAGCACAGCTGCAAATGGAGCAGGAAATCGACGAGCTGCAAGCAAAGATTGACGGTATCCCGGTTGTCCAGGATTTCAAGGAATCCCAAGTCATCACGAATCATATCTTGCAAAGCATCTCTCAAAACATCCAGCATATCGTCTTTCAAGAGGAAGAGACGGAGAAATAAGCTTCCCATATTGAAAAGATTCGTACTTGATACAACGCAAAAGTACGGATCTTTTCTTTTTTTAGCATTTTATGCAATAGGGCAAGTACAGTTCTTTCTATGTCAGCTTCGCTTAATTAAGTGATTAGAACGTATAAAATCCTTTCAAGTATTTAATAACCTCTTCCTAGGCATCTGCATAGAATGGAGGAGCGTCCAGCTTTGGTGAAGGAATATATATTTCCTGACACCATAGGTGAACACCCTGCATAACATGACTATGTAAAAAGAGGAGGTTTTCGTACATGGGTTTTCAAGATCAGTCCTACCGTGAGATCATCACGAAAGCAGTTATCGGCCGCGGCCGCAAATTCAGCAAGAATATCGATCATATCAAGCCGGAACACAAACCGTCCAGCATCCTTGGCTGCTGGGTCATCAACCACCTGTACAACGCAAAAAAGAAAGGCGATAAGGGTGTTGAAATTACGGGCAGTTATGATATCAACGTGTGGTATTCGCACAATGACAATACAAAGACAGAAGTAGTCACGGAGCGTGTACCTTACAAGGAACTAGTCAAATTGAGTGTAAGAGATGAAAATTGTATTGACGATGAATATGAGGTTTATGCAAAAGCAATCCAGCAGCCGAACTGCTTGGAATGCAAGATTGTGCAGCATGGTCAAAAGATTTTCGTTGAAATCGAGAAAGAATTTCTGGTAGAAGTTATCGGAGAAACGAAACTTTGTGTGAAAGTAGATCCTGATGGCTGTGTTGTAGAAGATGTGGAAGAAGAGTGGGATTTCGAGCTTACTGATGACGATTTTAAAGATGTGGATCCAGACTTTTTGGAAAAGAAGCACGATAATTAAACGAGAGCAGCAGCTCTCGTTTTTTTTGTTTAAAATAACTGCAGAAATTATATCAAAAGAGATGTGAAAAATAGTTTAAGCTGCTCTAGATGTCTACTCTAGAATTTAATTCTTTGATCATTTTAAGTAATTCCTCGGATTTCTGTGGTGAAATATGAGCAACATCAATAACTTTGTCTCCAAAAATGATTTCATATCTCGTAAACGAAAAAGTGGTGCTTGCTATAAACTGGCACCTATGTCAAGAACACTATGAAAAAAAGAGTTATACAGCCAAAAGGTGATTCCTATATTGAATAGGGGTCTTCTTTTTTAAGTTCCACTGATAACGATAATTATTATAGTAAGTCATGTAGTGATTGATTTTTGATTTTAATTCCTTTAGTGTCTTTGCGGATTGATAGTTTACTTTATCCTTTAAATGGCCAAAAAATGACTCCTGGGGAGCGTTATCCCAACAGTTTCCTCTTCGTGACATCGATTGTCCCAAACCGTATTTTTTTAATAGCTTCTGGTAGCGAGGGCTGGTATAGTGGCTTCCTTGATCAGAATGGATAAATGCATCTTTATCAAGCACGATTTTCTTATTGTTCATCAGCTTATGGACAGTCTGAATGGCGATGTCTAAAGTGATTCTGTCAGATACGTGGTAAGCCAAGAGTTCATTTGTAGAGCCGTCTTTCACAGTCGATAAATAAGCCATATGATTTCCGTTATATGGTAAACGGGTGATGTCCGTTAATAACACTTTCCCGGGAGTTCCCTGCTTAAATTGTCTGTTTAATTTATTCTGAACAACTTTATGCTCCTTCGTGGCTTTAGCCATCTGTTTATGAGGATTCGGTTTCCGATGAGGGCATACAATCCCGTATTTCTTCATGAATGTTTCTCTGGCGGTAGATATGGCGAGCTGTATGAACAATTCGGCGGCAAGATGAGCGCTGTCGGCATCTGCTTCCTCATATTGGCTGGAATTCACTTGAAGTAAGCGACAATTTCCCTACTTACACAGAACAAAACGGCAAGCATGTCTACTTCGCGCACAGCTACCAGGCAAACACGCCGGAAGAATATAGTGTTGCCAGCACGGAATACGGCACACAAATTCCTGCAATCGTGCAAAAAGGGAATATTTGCGGTATCCAGTTCCACCCGGAGAAAAGTGAAAAAGTAGGTCAGCTCCTGCTGCAAAGTGTGTTCGAGAGCAGCCAGCAGGCTTATAGCAAGGAGGAAAGTATATGATTGCAAAACGAATTATTCCTTGCCTGGATGTAAAAGACGGAATTGTCGTAAAGGGTACGAATTTCGTCTCATTACGTGAACTCGGTGATCCTGTTGCTATGGCTGCGGCTTATTCGAAAAGCGGTGCAGATGAGATTGTCTTCCTTGATATTCCTGCAACACATGAAGGACGTGCGACGATGATGGATATTGTGCGCCAAACTGTATTGCATCTTTCACTGTCGGAGGCGGTGTTCGGACGATTGAGGACATGAAGACCATGCTGCAGGCAGGGGCGGATAAAGTAGCTGTCAACTCGGCAGCAGTAGCCGATCCAGAGCTGATCACTAAAAGGGCTGAAATGTTCGGTTCCCAATGTATCGTTGTTGCCATAGATGCGAAGCGCTTTGATGACGGCTGGCACGTGTAACACATGGCGGTCGAAAAGATACTGGTATAGACGCTATAGAATGGGCGAAAGAAGCAGAAGCAAGAGGCGCAGGAGAGATATTGTTGATAAGCATGGATGCTGACGGTGTGAAAACCGGCTACGATCTGCCGCTGACGAAAGCGATAGTTGAGGAAGTCCGCATTCCTGTAATTGCTTCTGGAGGCTGCAGCAACCCTGAACATATAACAGAAGTATTCCAGGAAACAGATGTATCTGCAGCTCTTGCAGTATCCATTTTCCATGATAAAACCTTCAGCATCGAAGAAATGAAGCAAAGCTGTCAACAGGAAGGGGTACGTATTCGTGAAGCCTGATTTTATCAAAGGACTTGTCCCTGCGATCGTGCAAGACAGCCAGACCAAGCAAGTACTCTATGAATGAAGAATCGTATGAGAAGACAGTGGCAACGAAAGAGACATGGTTCTATTCCCGTTCGCGCGAGGAGCTTTGAAATAAAGGGGGGGCAACATATGGAAATACCCAGCAAGTCGTCGATATGAAGCTTGATTGTGATAATGACACAATTCTAATTATTGTCATTCCGCAAGGACCAGCCTGCCACACAGGAGAAGTGAGCTGTTTCTTCAATGAAACGCCGATAACGGAAGATTCAGAGGAAGAAGTGAATATTTTCAAGACTGTTATGGATAAAGCAGAAGACCGGAAAAAGCATCCTGTTGAGAATTCCTACACAAATTACCTATATCAAAATGGTGTCGATAAAATTGGTAAGAAAGTAATTGAAGAAGCTGGTGAAGTCGTTATTGCTGCAAAGAATGATGATCCAGAGGAATTGATTAATGAAGTGAGTGACCTGCTGTATCATAGCTTTGTCCTGCTTGCCAACCAAGGTGTCAGCTTGCAGGATGTAGAAGCAGAGCCTGCACGCCGGTTCCAGAAGAAAGGCAATAACAAAGGAGAGCGTCCGCCGATTAAAGAGTGGTGACAACATTCTAAAAAATATAAAGAAATAGACCAGTTCATTAAATTAGAAAAGAATGAACTGGTCTATTATTGTAGTTTGCAAGATAGTACTAATTTTTTAGTGCTTAACTTATTTAAGAATCGATAGTGAAATGTGATCTATCTTAATATTTATTCTTCTGCTTTGTACACAAAGTAATCAAAATCTGCATACAGTCTTTGACCAGATGTATCTTGACACTGCATTCCAACAAATGCTCCAGTGAAGAAACCGCCACCTTTGATATAGTCATCTGACAATTTGTAGGAAGGAAGTGTTACAGGCAGTTCTGTCCAATTATCTCCATCAAAAGAATAAAAATAGCTATAAGTGTTTGCGCTTACATTACATCTCAAATAAATATAGTCTAAGCCATGTGGAACGGTGATTTGATTATCTCGGAGAGGCTGTTCGAAAACAAAATTATCACATATCGATAGATCTAGAATCCTTCCTTTATTCTCATCCCAAGTGATCTGAAATGCTGACCAATTTTGCGTATTATAATAATTAACCAGTCCAGCTGCTTGCTGAAAACTACTTGGATTGAATGATATCTTTGTTTCTGCAGTAAAATGAAAATGCTGCCACCTTCTCGCAATGAAGGCTTGTGTAAATTTCGAAGTGAGTGATTCTCTACCGTAAAGTCTTAAATGTCCTGGGTTATCCTCTAATGTTGCTATTTTCTCATCGAGTGGAATACGAAGTGATTGGAAATGAAGATTTAAAGAATCGGCATCGAAATCATCTATCACGTCGTAGTCACTGTTCCATTTAACTTCCTTTATTGCTGGCCCTTCTATTTCTAAAGATGGTTGGTTGCCGCCAACTACATATGGCCAATCGTCATTCCATTCCAAACGTTGAATTGCAGTTTCTCGGCCAAGGGGACAATAACCACGCGGATCTAACAGCGGTTTATCTGGTTGTGGTAAAGGTCGTCCAGTTAAGTGAACTAAGAACCATTCATCAGTATGAGTGTGGACAATGGAAGCATGTCCAGCTTTTTGCAACGTATTTCTCGGATAAGGAAACGAAGTAATTATGGGGTTCTGCGGATGAACTTCATAAGGTCCATGCAAATCTTTTGAACGTGCAATGGTAGCTTGGTGGTCATATTTGGTTCCTCCCTCAGCCGTTAAAAGATAATAGTATCCGTTTAATTTATAAAGATGTGGGGCTTCAGTCAGCTTTACCTCCGTTCCTTTGAAGATAATGTCTTTTTTACCTACTAGTTTTTGTTCATCAACACTATATTCTTGAAGTACTATGCCATGAAAGTTATGATTCCCAACTCGATGATCCCAGAGCATATTTACAAGATATTTTTTACCATCGTCATCATGGAACAAGGAAGGATCAAATCCGGAACTGTTTAAATATATCGGTTCAGACCATTCACCGTCTACTGCATCACAAGTAACCAAATAATTATGACAGTCCTTCCATTGACCTTCTACTACTTTAACATCGGTGTAAATCAGCCAAAATTTATTATCATAATAGGATAGAGCAGGGGCCCATACTCCTCCGGAATCAGGATTTCCCATCATGTTCAGCTGACTAATCCGATTAAGAGGCCTTGATACGAGCCGCCAATTCTTTAAATCTGTGGAATGATAGATTCCCACGCCGGGAAACCACTCAAATGTGGATACCGCAATATAGTACTCTTCTCCTGACCGGCAAATACTCGGATCTGGATTGAATCCTGTCAAAATTGGATTTTGAATTGTTGTCATTTGAATAACCTCTCTTTTCTAATGGATACGGAATAACAAGCAGTTTATACATCTTGAATGTTAATTGCCAGGAAGTTCTCACTGGCGTAGGCAGAAGCACCTAAAGCTGCTGAATAACGAGACAATTGAGAAAAACAGAAATTCAAATCTTTTTGATGTGTACGAAGCATTTGTTTTTGTCTCTCTTTTATGGATTCTCTTAACCATTTACCGGAAGAGGCTAGGCGATTTCCAACAATAATTTGTTCTGGGTTGAAAATATTGATGATATTGTTAATCCCTATGCCTAGATAATCGCCAATGTTTCGGAAGATGTTAATCGCAACTGGATCACCTCCTTCAGCTAGTTTATTCAGCATCTCAAGAGAGGGCTTTTTTCCTTCTTCTGCACGGATCCCATTTTCTGCTGCACTGTTAACTAATGCTTTTTCCGATGCATACAATTCCCAGCAACCTTGATTTCCGCATCGGCATAAAAGACCATCCACTTCTATCGTCATGTGACCAAGCTCCCCTGAAAAACCACTGTGGCCTTTATAAAGTACACCATTTAAGATAAGGCCAACACCAATCCCAATGCCTACACTTATGTAAATCAAATTTTCAGAGGATTGACCAGCTCCAAATTTCTTTTCGCCGTATGCACCTGCATTAGCTTCGTTTTCAATTAGAACAGGAACATCATATTTCTCCTCTAATGATCTTTTTAAGTCTTTATTTCTCCAATTCAAGTTAGGTGCAAGTAAAATTTCGCCTTTTGTACTAACCGTTCCTGGCACACCGACACCAATTCCTACTAGACCATACGAACTTGGAGGCATGGAAAGAAGCAGGGAGTCTATGATCATGTTTAATTGGATCTGAATTTCTTCATAAGTCAATTCGCTAAAATGACTGATTTTTTCATTAGTGATCTTTCCTTGCAAATCTGTCAGTATACCAAGAATGTAATTCACTCCAATATCAACACCTATAGAGTAGCCTGCAAGGTGATTAAATAAGAGCATGACTGGACGTCTACCACCACTTGAAACACCTGGTCCTGATTCCAAAATCAAATCTTCCGCAAGAAGTTCACTTACTTGGGAAGAGACGGTTCCTTTATTGAGGCCAGTCTTATTTGCAATATCTGCTCTGGATATAGGGGTATATTCTTGAATCGTTTGTAAAACCAATGATTTGTTTCCTTTTTTTACAACGTGCTGATTAAAGGTATGAGATTTCATTCGCCTGCTCCATTCTGCTGTTTGAATATTTCCATTTTACCATTGTTTATTTACATTATAAACTTAGTTCAGCCACTAGACAAACATTGTTTTCGATGGTACACTGATTCCAGCAACAAACCATTCCAAATGAATAATGGGGGTATTTTAATTGAGCAAAAAGAAAGCGGTTACAATTGTCTTCGCTATTATTTCCTCGTTGTTGTTGATCAGTGGGTGTTCAGGTTCTGAAGGAGCTTCAGGTTCCGGTGACAAGACGATTGAGTTTATGCATCTATGGCCAGAAGGCAGCTCTAAGCAGCATAATGAAATCGTAAAGGAGATTGTCGCTGACTTTGAAGCAGACAATCCGGATGTGAAGGTTAAGTTGGAAGTTCTTAGTAACGAGCAGTATAAGGATAAGATTAAAGTGTTATCTACTTCCAATGAATTGCCCGATGTTGGTATGACTTGGGCTGCAGGTTATTTGGAACCATATGTCGACGGTAAGAAATTTGCACCTTTAGATGACTTACTTGAAGGTGATTTAAAAGACAGCTTTGTTTCTGGAATTCCCGAAGCATATGAGATTGAAGGCAGTACCTATGGATTACCGCTTGAATTAAATATTGCAACCGTGTTCTACAATAAAAAAATCTTTGAAGAGAACGGTTTGGAAGCACCGAAAACATATGAAGAGTTTCAAAATGCAGTTGAAACACTAGCTGAAAATGGAGTGGCACCAATCGCATTAGGTAATAAAGATCGCTGGACGGGATCTCTATGGTACATGTATTTCGCTGACAGAATCGGTGAGGGAGATGTTTTAACAAATGCTATTAACCGTTCAGGTTCATTCACTGATCCTGCACTGGTTTCTGCTGCTGAAGAAGTTCAGAACTTGGTTGATAAGGACGCATTCGTTAAAGGATTTAATGGACTTTCAGATGAGGAAGCAAAAAGTATGTTTATGAATGAACAGGCTGCGATGTATTTAATCGCAACTTGGGATCTTCCGAATTACACAACAAATGAAGATGTACCTCAGGAATTCAGAGATTCTGTTGGTTACTTCCCATTCCCAACAGTTGATGGGAATGGTGATATGAGCAGTTACGTCGGGGGACCAGGAGTAGGTTTGTTTGTTGCCGAAGATTCCGATGTGAAAGAAGAAGCGAAAGATTTTGCCGCATTCTTCGTGAAAGAGTGGGGCGAGAAATCAGTTACAGAAGCTGGAGTTATTCCGGCTACAAAAGTAGATGCTGCCTCGCTTGATTTACCCGATATGTATATCGATGTACTTGATGATTTGAACAATGCAAGCAATATCACATTATTTGCAGATGTCCAGATGAGTGCAGATGTTGCCCAAGCACATTTAGATATGATTCAATCACTATTTGGCAAGGAGGTAACACCGGAAGAGTTCACAGAGAAGCATGAAGAGGCTCTATCAAAATAATTCTCAAAATCAACGGAAGAAGAGGGCAAGCCTATAGCTGGATTGCCCTTTTTTTATAAAAGGGAGTTGATCACTATGAACAGAGTTATGTCTAATAAATGGATAATCGGGATGTATATTCTTCCAGCATTTTTGCTGATCAGTATTTTTATCTTTGTACCTCTGCTATTGTCCGGATACTATGGCTTAATGGACTGGGATGGTATCGGTGCCATGAAGTACATAGGTATGGAAAACTACTTTAATGCCATTAGAGATGGACTTTTTTGGTCAAGTGCCTTTCATTCTTTTATGCTTGCCTTGTTTTCCACAGTAAGTTTGATTGTGTATTTGGCAATATCGCTGATTCTTGCATCAAAAATAAAAGGCTCCAATTTACTGAGAAAGATTTATCTTATTCCGATGCTATTATCCTCCGTTGCAATAGCTCAATTATGGATTAAAGTATTCAATCCTTCCAACGGCATTTTAAATAGCATTTTAGCTTCTTTTGGGGTGGATAATCCACCTGCGTGGCTTGCTGAACCTAATGTGGTATTGTATGCCATCTTTATTCCAATACTTTGGCAGTACGCTGGTTTTTATATTTTGATTTATTACGCAGCATTGAAAAACATCCCCGAGTCTATTGTTGAAGCAGCTAGAATTGATGGAGCTACTCCATTTCAAATTGCGTATAAAATAAAATTACCGCTAATAATGGGAGTTGTAAAAGTGACGATTGTACTTGCTGTTGTAGGTTCACTAAAGTACTTCGATCTAATATACGTCATGACAGGCGGAGGACCTAATGGTGCTAGTGAAGTAATGGCATCTTATATGTACAAACTAGCGTTTTCCAGTAATGACTTTGGTTATGGTAGTGCTATTGGCTTTTTATTGTTGATTATCACTTTGATAGTTACTTTTATTGTAAGGAAAGTCACAGCTTCTAAGGAAGAACTTCAATATTAGAGGGGGTTTATGCATTGAAGAAAGTAGGTTACATTCTTCTTTATGTTTGTTTGACTGCGGTAGCAGTCTTTCAAGTGTTTCCAATTTTATGGCTATTTCTCTTCTCATTAAAGAACAACCAAGAGATTTTTTCCAAATCTCCATTTTCTTTACCATCGGAGTTTCGTTGGGAAAACTATTTAAAAGTATGGGAAAGCGGCATCGGAAGTTATTTCTGGAATAGTGTTTGGATTACAGGAGTAGCAATAGTTTTCACAGTATTATTGGCAAGCATGGCTGCTTTTGCGATCACCAGAATGCAATGGAGATGGAATAAACTGGTTCTAGGTCTATTTATGGTAGGTTTGATGATACCTATACATTCTTCCATCATTCCTCTATTCAATATGTTTTTAAATGTCAATATGATAGACAATCCTTGGTCAATCGTCATTACTTATACGGCTTATAATTTGCCGATTACCTTAATGATCTTATTAGGGTTCTACTACACATTACCTCGCGAAATAGAAGAGGCGGCTATAATGGACGGATGTTCCGTTCATCGGATATTCTTTAAAATAATCTTTCCAATGACGATTCCGGTCATATCTACTACAGTGATAATAAACATGATTTATAATTGGAATGAGTTTGTCTTTGTGAATACATTTATCAGTTCTGACGAATATAAAACACTGACGGTCGGGATCCAAAATTTCATCGGGCAATATATGACGGATTGGGGAGCAATTGGAGCAACACTTATCATTAGTATGCTGCCTATACTGCTTGCCTTCCTATTTTTCAGCAATAAAGTAGTTGAAGGAATTTCTTCTAGTGCTGTTAAAGGATAAACAAAAGGGAAAGAGCAATCCTCTTATGGATTGCTCTTTTTACATAGTTGCTTTTCTTGTTATACCAGTAAAGGCATGCAGGCAAAGCCACATTGTGATAAACGCATATGAACTGCCGCCAAATAGAAATGCTAAGGAAGGGAGCAGATACATGATCAGTGTTAAGGAAGCGAGGCATACAAGAATTAATAAGGTGTGCAAAGGATGAATCAACATGATGAGAAAGGCATTCTTTATGATTGTTCTGACACTTAGGTCGTAATGAACAAAAGTCGGAAAAAGATAGAACAATAGAAGTAAGGAAAAGAGGATGAAAACCAGCAATGGGATGTGAGTCCACGTCAAGGATGTTGTAAGGATGTGAATATACCAGAAATCAATAACAACGATAACAGAGAGTAGTGTGACAAATACCCCTAATCGGTTACTTTTCCAGAATTCCCTTCTGAAATATGCCCAAAAAGATGTAAATAAAGCTGAATTTGATTCTCCTTTCAACCAATCTCTAATGATGGTAAACATTGCGATAGTAGAAGGGAAAAAGCCAAAGATAAAACCGCCGGCAACTGTAAACAGTATCCATAGAACATTTAGATATGCAAAGCGAGTAATCCAATCAAATATTTGGTATAAGTAACTGCTAATTCTATTCAATATAATACCCCCTTATTTTAGTTTAGGGATTAGAAAACGATAGTATATGAAAGCACTTACATTATAAAATAAAAAGATGTTAAAGTATATGATTATCTGCGAATAAACAAGAGTTATTAAATTTGAAAAAACTTAGTTTATCGTCTAGACAAACTAAGTTTTCAGTGATATCATCAAATGGAAATAGAGTAAGAAGAGAAGGGGAGGCTTAAATCTCGTGAAAAAATGTAAGGGCTTACTATCACTATTGTTAATCGGTATGCTTGTAACCATCTTATCTGCTTGTGGTCAGGATGCAGTAAATGAAAGCGCTAACAAAGGGGAGGGGGATAGTGATGACAATAGACTAAAGATTGGCTTATCTGTTTCCGACTTAACGCTTGAGCGCTGGCAGCATGACCGTGACTTTTTTGTGGAGAAGGCAGAAGAACTTGGTGCAGAAGTTCTTGTACAATCCGCTGATGGAGATGAAGCTAAACAGCTTTCACAGATTCAAAATATGCTGTCCCAAGATATTGATACACTTGTAATCATTGCGATAAATTCAGATGCTCTTTCCACTGTTGTAGATCAGGCAAAAGCAGAAGGAATTTCAGTGCTTTCATACGATCGACTAATTAATGGTACTGATATAGATGCATATGTTTCTTTTGATAATGTACGAGTAGGAGAAATGCAAGCAGAATATCTAACGGAACAAGTGCCGTCAGGTAAATACTTCTTAATGGGAGGTTCTCCTACTGATAATAACGCCAAGTTATTTAGAGAAGGACAGATGAATATCTTGCAGCCTTTAGTGGATAGTGGAGATATTGAAATTGTAGGTGACCAATGGGTAAAGAACTGGGATGCCAATGAAGCTCTAAAAATTATGGAAAACGCTCTGACTGCTAATAAAAATGAGGTAGACGCTGTTGTCGCTTCCAATGACAGTACGGCTGGTGGTGCGATTCAGGCACTTGAAGCTCAGGGATTAGACGGTAAAGTTGCTATATCCGGACAGGATGCTGATCTTGCCGGAGTACAGAGAATTGCAGAAGGCACACAAACAATGACTATCTATAAGCCGATTAAAGAGATAGCAACAAAGAGTGCTGAAGTGGCAGTACAGCTTGCAAAGGGAGAAGATGTAACAGCTGATTCCAGCATTAATAATGGGAAAATGGATGTACCATTCATCAAACTCGACCCAATTCAAGTAAATAAAGAGAACTTGGAAGAGACTGTTATCGATGATGGATTCCACACGTTTGAGGATGTATACAAAAATGTACCAGAAAGTGAGCGACCAACATCTCCATAATAAAATACGTAAATTCTCTGTATCATATCCGAAGAGTTTTGATCGACCGTACTGTATTCATGCTACTGCAGGGACTCTTATCGGCATCCCAATAAAACAACTGACTTAAGGAGATGAGACCAGGCATGTTTGCACTTGAAATGAAAGATATTACAAAGGAGTTCCCAGGTGTACGTGCTTTAGATAATGTAACATTTTCCGTAAGAAAAGGAGAAATACATGCACTGTGTGGTGAAAACGGCGCTGGAAAGTCTACATTGATGAAAATACTTAGCGGAGTATATCCACACAATAGTTATAGTGGTCAAATCTATATCAATGGAAAGGAGGCAGAGTTTAAATCAATTAAGGAATCTCAGGAAGCAGGTATTGGAATTATTTATCAGGAGCTCGCGCTAGTGGAGGAGATGTCCGTAGCAGAAAATCTGTTTCTTAGTCATGATCTAATGCGGCAAAAAATAGTTGATTGGAACAAGATTTATTCTGAAGCTAAAAAAAAGCTAGCAGAAATTGGTCTGAATATAGATCCTCAGGTTAAAGTAGGTGACCTGACTGTAGGAAAACAGCAGTTGGTGGAAATTGCAAAAGCATTAACAAAGAAAACAGAGATATTGATTCTTGATGAACCGACGGCTGCATTAACAGAAAGTGATGTAAAGATATTGATAACCTTACTGAATGACTTACGAGCCCAAGGAGTAACCTGTATCTACATTTCTCACAAACTAGGAGAAGTTTTGGAGCTTGCTGACACCGTAACAATTCTACGAGATGGAAAAACTATTAGCACGGATCTGATTAAGGAAATGTCAGAACAAAAAATCATATCTAAAATGGTCGGTCGTGACTTAACAGAGCTTTTTCCTTATGAGCCGCATGCAATTGGAAGAGAAAATGTTTTGGAAGTTAAAGATTACTCTTTTACTGATGAATCAGGCAAAAGATTGATCTCAGATGTGTCTTTTCGCCTTCGAAAAGGGGAGATTCTAGGGTTTTCGGGTTTAATGGGAGCTGGACGTTCGGAATTATTTGTTAGCTTGTTTGGAGGTTCGAAAGGTAAGAAGAAAGGATCCGTCCTAATAGATGGGACAAAGAAAAATATTAACCGACCTTTAGATGCCATTAAGCACGGAATGGCCTACGTATCAGAAGATCGTAAGCGATATGGGCTTGTATTGGGTATGGAAATTACTAAGAACACAACGCTTGCTGCCCTTAATAAAGTAATGAAGTTAAAAGTTATTGATACAGCATTGGAAGTCAAAAATGCAACCATGGTAACTGATAAAATGAAGTTGAAAGCTCCTAATCTAGAAGTGAAGGTTGGGCAGTTAAGTGGTGGTAATCAACAAAAAGTAGTACTAAGTAAATGGCTAATGAACAATCCAAAGATACTTATACTTGATGAGCCTACCAGAGGGATAGATGTTGGGGCTAAGTACGAAATCTATAAAATTATCAATGAACTTGTCAAAGAAGGAGTCGGTATCGTCATTATTTCTTCAGAGCTTCCCGAAGTTATGGGAATGTCTGATCGAATTATCGTTATGGCTGAAGGGAAAATTACCGGTGAATTCTTACGGACCGATGCCACTCAAGAGAAAATCATGACTTGTGCCACAGGAGGGAAACAAAATGAACAGTCCACTTCCATCGGCTAAAGGTGAACCTAAATTAACTTTTAAATTTGACTTACAAGCATACACACTCATTATTGCATTAGTGTTGATTTCAGTGATATTCACTATCTTCACAGGTGGGGAGTTTCTATCATCAAGAAATATTTCCAATTTATTTACGCAGATGTCAGTGATAGCTGTACTCGCAATAGGAATGACATTGATTATAGTAGCAGGTCATATTGACTTATCTGTTGGATCTTTGGTCGGCTTGCTTGGCGGGATTGCCGCTATATTACAGGTATGGCTTGGATGGGGAACAATACCAGTCATCCTTGTGACTGTAATTGCCGGTGCTTTGCTAGGTTTATGGCAAGGGTGGTGGGTTGCATATCGTGCAGTTCCTGCTTTTATTGTTACTCTGGGTGGAATGCTGGTTTTTAGAGGCATTTTAATTGGAATTAGTAAAGGCCAGACGGTTGCTCCTATGAATGAAAGCTTCAAACAAATAGGTAACAGCTACCTCCCATATATATTAGGATACACCCTTGCTGTGATCAGTATTGCATTAGTAATCTATGGTACTTACAGAAATCGTCTTAAGCGGAAGCAGCTAGGATTGGTGATTCCTGCAAGTATAATAGATTATGGAAAAGTATCATTATATTCATTTTTTATACTATTGGCCACCTATATGCTAAATCGCTACTTAGGAATACCTGTCCCTATCTTCGTTGTAATAGTACTGGCAGCAATCTTCATCTTTATTTCAAACAAAACTGCATTCGGTCGTTACGTATACGCCATTGGAGGAAATCAGGAAGCTGCTGCACTATCAGGTATCAATATTAAATGGAATACGCTTTGGGTATTCATCACGATGGGAGCTTTGGCGGGGGTATCTGGGATTTTGCTGACAAGCAGATTGAATGCGGCAACTGTAAGTGCTGGTGATATGTATGAATTGGATGCTATTGCTGCCTGTGTCATTGGAGGAACAAGCCTTATGGGAGGAAAGGGAAGAATCACCGGAGCTTTAATTGGGGCTCTAATAATGGCTAGTATCGATAATGGCATGAGCATCATGAATATAGAGGCGTTTTGGCAATACATCGTAAAAGGTCTCATTCTTATCCTGGCAGTTTGGGTAGATATATCAAATAAAAAATAATAGGAGGCAAAAAAAGATGGCTTATTTTGAAAGCGTTAACAAAATTGTGTACGAAGGTGCTTCATCAACAAATCCTTTAGCATTTAAATTTTATAATCCTGAGGAAAAAATTGCTGGCAAGACTATGGAAGAAATACTTCGGTTTGGTGTTGCATATTGGCATACAATGACGATGGATGGTTCAGATCCATTTGGAGTCGGCAATATGCAGCGACCTTGGGATAAGTTTTCCGGCATGGATTTGGCTAAGGCTCGTGTTGAAGCAGCATTTGAGTTCTTTGAAAAACTAGATGTACCATTCTTTTGTTTCCATGACGTAGATATTGCACCTGAAGGAAATTCACTTGCTGAAACGTATCAAAATCTGGATTCGATTGTTTCCATGATAAAGGAATATATGAATACTAGTAAAACGAAGCTTCTGTGGAATACAGCGAATATGTTCACACATCCACGCTTTGTTCATGGAGCGGCAACTGCTGTTAATGCGGATGTCTATGCTTATTCCGCAGCAAAGGTCAAGAAGGGACTTGAAGTTGCTAAGGACCTGGGAGCTGAAAATTACGTATTCTGGGGCGGACGTGAAGGTTATGAAACGCTATTGAATACAGACATGAAGCTTGAGCAGGACAATCTTGCACGCTTCTTCCACATGGCTGTAAATTATGCAAAAGAAATTGGATTTACAGGGCAATTTTTGATTGAACCAAAACCAAAAGAGCCAACAAAACATCAATATGATTTTGATGTAGCCACTGGCTTAGCATTCCTCCAAAAGTATGATTTACAGGATCATTTTAAATTTAATATTGAAGCAAATCACGCCACGTTGGCAGGTCATACATTCGAACATGAATTGCGGGTTGCGCGCATTAACGGCCTGTTGGGTTCAGTTGATGCAAACCAAGGTGATCCATTGCTTGGTTGGGATACAGATGAATTTCCTACAGATTTATATGCTTCTACGTTAGCGATGTATGAGATTTTGCAAAACGGCGGGCTTGGTAAAGGAGGATTAAACTTTGATGCTAAGGTAAGACGTGGTTCATTTGAAGCAGATGATCTTTTTCATGCACATATTGCGGGGATGGACAGTTTTGCAATTGGTTTAAAAACGGCGCAAAAACTATTAGAAGATCGTGTTTTGGAAGATTTTATTGAATCTCGTTACAGCAGCTATGCAAGTGGAATCGGAAAACAGATAGTGGAGAATGAAACAAACTTCCACAAACTTGAGGAATACGCACTTGGATTAGGGGAAATTACAAATACTTCCGGGCGTACGGAACAATTAAAAGCAACGATTAATCAATATCTGCTAAACATTCTATCTAAATAGAACAAAGAAGGGATATACCAGATAAATTTCGCTTCAATCTGGTATATCCTATTATATCGTAAAGGGGGAGCTGGATTGAAATATGTTATTGGCCTTGACCTAGGTACTAGCGCCGTTAAAACCCTGCTTATTGATAGAACAGGAAAAGTTTGTCTGGAAGAAACAGTAGCTTATCCCTTAATTCAAAGTAAGTCTGGTTATAGTGAGCAGGATCCGGAAGAGTGGGTTAGTAAGACGAAAAATGCCTTGAAAGGGCTCTTGAGTAAATTCGAAGGAAATATAGAGGACATTGAAGGTATCAGTTTTTCCGGTCAAATGCATGGACTTGTTTTACTTGACCAAGAAGGAAATGTTCTTCGCCCGGCTATATTATGGAATGATACGCGTACGACCAAGCAATGTCAGGATATTTATAATAAAGTGGGCAAAGAGAAGCTGCTGACTGTAACTAAAAATCCGGCTCTTGAGGGATTCACTTTGCCAAAATTACTATGGGTGAAAGAAAACGAACCTGAATTGTTCAAGAGCGCAACGACTTTCCTGCTTCCTAAGGATTATTTGCGTTATCGAATGACAAGTCATCTTGCTACTGATTATTCAGATGCTGCTGGGACTCTTTTATTGAATATAAAAGAAAAGAAATGGAGTACGGAAATTTGTGACGATGTAGGTATTTCTTCTTCTTTATGTCCTCCGCTTGTAGAATCACATGAATGCATAGGGACATTGACACTATCCTTTGCTTCTGAAACAGGTTTATCCAAAGCAACTCGAGTATTTGCAGGAGGAGCGGATAACGCCTGTGGAGCAATCGGCTCTGGTGTGTTAAAAAGAGGGGAAACATTATGCTCAATTGGAACTTCGGGTGTAATCTTGTCTTATGAAAATAATGCTGATTCGGATTTTGAAGGAAAGGTGCATTATTTTAACCATGGTAAAAAGGATGCATTTTATACGATGGGGGTTACTTTGTCAGCAGGTTACAGTCTAACCTGGTTTAAAAAAGTATTCGCTAAAGAGTATAAATTTGACGATTTACTTGATGGAATTGATACTGTTCCGGTAGGTTCCAATGGTTTACTATATACACCTTATCTTACAGGTGAGAGAACGCCCCATGCTGATTCGGTTATACGTGGTAGTTTTATTGGTATGGATGCTTCTCATAATATAAAGGATTTTGTAAGGGCAATTCTGGAAGGAATCACTTTTTCACTTAATGAATCAATCCAAACATTCCGAGAAAATGGCAATGTTATTGATACTATTATTTCCATCGGCGGTGGAGCAAAAAATGATAAATGGCTACAAATGCAAGCGGATATTTTTGATGCCAGTATTGTCCGCTTAAAAAGTGAACAAGGACCTGGTGTCGGTGCAGCAATGCTTGCAGCTGTAGGGGCTGGATGGTTTGCGACACTCGAGGATTGTGCTGAGGTTTTCATTGAAAAGATGCAGGAATTCAAACCGATAAACGCTAATGTTCAGAAATACAAAAAATTGTTCAGTATTTACCAGCAAGTTTATTTCAAAACAAAGAGTTTAAATTTAGAGTTAAAAGCCTATAGAACATAAATGGTTTTCTATAACATGTATTGGCCAAGTCTATTGTAGACTTGGCTTTGTAATCCTGTTTCATTAAATTGTTCCATTTTAATTCCTTCTGCCCAAGGTATTAATACCAGCTATTAAAGTCATAGTACCTGGTATTAAATATAGTCCGGCAAGCGCATAAACTCCAGTTGCTGTAGTTAGGATCAGTAACCATCCGGCGAGTAATGGGTTTTTATATATGTATAAAGAGCAAACGATAGCAATGATTCCGCTAAACACCCCTAAAAACCATATGTTACCAAACGTATATGAATCGTCGGTAACAGCCAATAATTGTGCAATTATTGAAAAGAGCAGTCCTATAATACCTCCAATTAGAGCTACATTCTTCATGTTTGATCCCCTCTCAAATTAATGAAAATAACGGTATTGAAAACCTGAAGTCACATCTGGGAAAACGCATTGAACTATATACTATTATTCAACTTATCATAAATAACTGTGTATTATACAGATACCAAGAGGATTGACTAAATGTTCATTCCAAAGCTTGCTTTAAATCTTTAATCAAATCATCCACAGCGCTTTGTCCAACGTATGAGTTTCTAAGGACTTTGCAACTTTATACGCATTTGCCTCATGTGGCTTGCTTCATACGTATCGGTAATGTTCGTAGGCTGCGTAATAGTTGGGAAGCTTCTTGAGGAGACATTATTCCTCCAAATAAAATGAATTAATTGGAAATAACTGCTCCTCCCATTAAATCGCTGTGCCCTCCTAAATACTTCGATGTGGAATGCACGACGATATCAATGCCATGTGTTAATGGTTTTTGAAACAGTGGTGTTGCCCAGGTGTTGTCAATAATCGTTCGAATTCCTCTTTTTTTGCCAAGCTGCCCAGAGTCTTCATATCAATCAGACGGAAATTATGGTCTGTCGGACATTCAAAATAGATGACTTTAGTATTCGATAGCAGGGCTTCTTCGGTTTCAGCGACGTTAGTGGAATATATAACGAAGTGCGAAACGTTGAACTTTTCCATATAAGTAAGTAAATCCATAGAAGAGAAGTACACATTGCTAATACACAATACATGATCACCGCTTTTAAGACTGTTTAGCAATGCAGCACTAATAGCAGCCATTCCTGATGAAAAGCATTTACAGGCTCCTCCGCGTTCCAGCTCAGCCAATTTCTGTTCTGCTATATGTACGGTTGGGTTTGTTCCTCGTGTATAAACAAAGTGATCTTGTTCCTTCGACACTGCTTCTCCCAATTCTTCAAAGGTCTGGAATTATCCCTTTCAAAGGACGCTAGTATTTCGGCAGCTATCTAGAAAGTGAATCTGTATGGCTGCATCATGCTAAAAAACCGCAGGAATACTCGACGGCTTTAAGTACCCGTCTAGCAAGAGCGGTTGTGAATATTGCAGTTCCAGACCCAGCAGGTATAAGTATTATCGATCCTTGCTGCGGAATCGGCACAGTCCTTGTGGAAGCTCTTTCGATGGGTATAGCAATAAACGGAGCCGATCGCAATCCCCTGGCTGTTAAAGGTTCCCGAGAAAATATCGTTCACTTTAACTACCATGGAGAAGTGGTTGTTCAAGATATTGCCAAGCAAGAAGGTCACTACGATGTTGCGATTGTTGATATGCCTTACAATCTCTATTCCAATGCGACAGCGGAAGAACAGTACACGATTATTAAGCATGCCAGAAGAATTGCTGACAGAGTGGTTATCCTTACAATCAAGGATATGGATGACATGATTTTGAGGGCTGGTTTTACAATTATTGATCGTTGTGTTGCTAATAAGGGTTTGAAGGCGTTGTTTTCGAGCTAGTTATGTCCCAGCCTTTTTGTTTTGCAAAGAAAGAGACAAGGCAGGAAAAGCGAAAAAGACCTGTGTTATAATGAACGTAATTGCAATGAAACAGAGGAGTAGGAAAATGGCAGGTTACACACCAATGATGCAGCAATATTTACGAATAAAAGCCGATTATAAGGATGCGTTTCTCTTCTTCCGGCTTGGAGATTTTTATGAGATGTTCTTCGATGATGCTTTGAAAGCGACGAAGGAGCTTGAAATCACCCTTACGAGCAAAAATGCAGGCGTAGAAGAAAAGGTGCCTATGTGCGGCGTTCCTTATCATTCGGCTGATAATTATATAAGAATACTTGTTTCACGAGGATTTAAGGTGGCCATCTGTGAACAAGTAGAGGACCCTAAAACCGCTAAAGGGGTCGTGAAGCGAGAAGTGGTCCAGCTAATTACACCTGGTACTGTTATGGAGAATGGCATGCTGGACGAAAAAGAAAACAATTACTTGGCGGCTGTAAACGAAAACACAGACCGTACTTATAGTCTTGTTTATCATGATCTTTCTACCGGCGAAAACCGTGCTGCTCTGCTGGAAGGCGGCTTTGATACACTGCTTAGCGAATTGTACAATCAGCCGGTTCGGGAAATTGTCGTTTCAGAACAACTCGATCAGCAGCTGCAGGACGAACTAAAGATGCGGCTTGGTGTGACGCTATCGTATCAAGAGCCAGGAGTCTCTAGCAGTCTGTCACAAGAGAAACTGGCCGGCGGTGTTACCGATAAAAGGTTGCTAGATTGCTTTTTTATGCTATTACATTATGTCGAGCGTACGCAAAAGCGCGGGTTGGATCATCTGAAGCCGCTTCAAGTCATGGAACTGAAGTCCTTCATGACACTAGATATGTATTCAAAGCGCAACCTAGAGCTGACCGAAACAATCCTGAAGAAAGGCAAACATGGCAGTTTGCTATGGGTGCTCGATGACACAGTCACAGCGATGGGAGCGAGAATGCTGAAAAAATGGCTCGAACGACCGCTGTTACAAAAAGAGGCAATCACACGGCGCCAGGATTTAGTCCAAGCATTTCTTGATCATTTCTTCGAACGGGATACAATTCGCCAGCTGCTGCAATCTGTCTACGATGTCGAAAGATTGTCCGGTCGTGTCGCATATGGAAATGTGAACGCCCGTGATTTGCTGCAGCTGAAACGAACGCTGGCAAAACTGCCAGAACTAAAGCAGGTATTGTCAGGTTTTGCAGAAACAGAGGTCCAGCGAATGGGACATGAGCTAGATCCGCTGCCAGCATTGCATGACTATCTGGAGAAAAGTCTGCATGAAGATGCACCGATTGGCGTACGGGAAGGCGGGCTGTTAAAGGATGGTTTTCACGAGCAGCTTGATACGTACCGAGATGCATCCAGAAACGGCAAGCAATGGATTGCGGCGCTGGAGCAGCAGGAACGGATCGAGACAGGCATCAAGTCGCTCAAGGTCGGCTATAACAAAGTATTCGGCTATTATATTGAAGTAACAAGAGCAAATCTGCACCTGCTACCGGAAGGGAAATATGAGCGAAAGCAGACACTCAGCAACGCCGAGCGCTTCATCACACCTGAACTAAAAGAAAAAGAAGCGTTAATTTTGGAAGCGCAGGATCAAAGTGTGGAGTTGGAGTATGAATTGTTCTTGGAAATCAGGGACCACGTGAAGACGTTTATTCCTGCACTCCAGCAGCTGGCAGATCAGATTAGCCAATTAGACGTGCTGCAAAGCTTTGCAGAAGTGAGTGAAAAGCAGCGCTATGCTCGACCTACGTTTAACAGCAGCAGATCCGTATCCATTACAGAAGGCCGTCATCCGGTTATTGAGAAAGTGATGAAATCCGGTGAGTTCGTACCGAATGATGTGCAAATGGATCAAAGATCGGATATCCTGCTAATTACTGGACCGAATATGAGCGGTAAAAGCACCTATATGCGACAAGTTGCTTTGACGAGCATTATGGCGCAAATAGGCTGTTTCGTGCCTAGTGAAGCGGCAGATTTGCCGTTATTTGATCAGATCTTTACGCGCATCGGTGCAGCGGATGATCTTGTTTCTGGACAAAGCACGTTCATGGTCGAGATGCTGGAATCCAGGCATGCCTTGGAGCATGCGACAGATAGAAGCTTAATCTTGCTTGATGAAATCGGCCGCGGGACAAGCACCTATGACGGGATGGCATTAGCACAATCGATTATTGAGTATGTGCACGACAACATTCATGCCAAAACATTATTCTCAACGCACTATCACGAGCTTACGGCACTAGAAGACAACTTGGAAAAACTCCGGAATGTGCATGTACGAGCGGAGGAGCATGAAGGTAATGTTGTCTTTCTTCACCAAATTCGTGAAGGCGCGGCAGATGAAAGCTACGGTATTCATGTGGCAAAGCTTGCCAAGCTGCCTGACAGCCTTATCGAGCGTGCATCTGCTATTCTGCAAGAGCTGGAAGGGCAAGGACAAAAGCTGGAAACCTCCGCGCCCGAAGCGGTGCAGGAAGACATGCAGCTGTCTTTCTTCGCAGAACCAGAGCCGAAAAAAGAAGAAACAGTAAAAGAATCAGACAAGCGAGCCGATCAGGTGCTTGCTGAGCTTGCTTCCATTAACTTAATGGAGCAAACACCAATGGAAGCCATGAATTTATTATATAAACTGCAGCAAATGGCAGCAAAGAAGTAAGGAGGTTCCATTATGGCGATTCAATTGATGCCGGATGTTTTAGCAAATAAAATTGCAGCTGGGGAAGTAGTTGAACGACCGGCTTCTGTCGTCAAGGAACTGGTAGAAAACAGTATCGATGCAGGAAGTACGGTCATCAAGGTAGCTATTAAAGAAGCTGGACTAACGGAGATTTGTATTGTAGATAATGGTGCAGGCATGGAAGCAGATGACGTGGAACGAGCTTTCTTCCGCCATGCAACGAGTAAAATTCGTAATGAAAATGATTTATTTCACGTTCGTACACTCGGATTTCGCGGTGAGGCTCTCGCCAGTATCGCTGCAGTAAGTCAGCTGGAGATTAAAACGAGTACTGGGGAAGATGCGGGCGTGAAGTTGGCTTTAGAAGGCGGCGTCATAAAAGAACGAGGCAAATGCGATGCGCGTAAAGGAACGGAAATTACCGTTCGTCACTTGTTCTTTAACACACCTGCCCGCTTAAAATATATGAAAACCATTCATACCGAGCTTGGCCATGTATCAGAAGTGATTAATCGGATGGCGTTAGCTCATCCAGAGATCCGCTTTGAATTGACGCATAATGACAAGCCGCTGTTCCAATCAACAGGTCGCGGTGATATGCTGCAGATTGTAGCGCAGATTTATGGCAACTCAGTGGCAAAGAAAATGGTCAACGCTTCGCATGAAACATTGGATTACCAGCTAGAGGTTTTAGCTGCAAAACCAGAAATCAACCGGGCGTCTCGGCAGTATGTATCATTTATTGTAAACGGCAGATACATCCGTAATCCTATTTTGGCTAAAGCTGTGATGCAGGCGTATCATACGCTGCTGCCAATCGGCAGATTCCCGCTTGCGGTGATTTCTATTAAGATGGATCCAATTCTTGTCGATGTCAATGTGCATCCCGCTAAACTTGAGGTGCGTTTCAGCAAGGAGAAGGAATTATTTGATGCTGTGGAGCAGCTTGTTAGTAAAGCATTGCGGCAGCAGCGTCTTATCCCGGAAGCGGCGGCACCAAAACCGAAAAAAGTGCAGGAGAAAAGTGAACAGCAAAGCTTCACATTCTTTGAAACAAAACCGGCTAGAGAATCGCAACCTGAAAAGTGGTTCTTTGACGAAGTGAAAGAGACAGCGCCGCCCATTATCGAGGCACAGCTGGCACAGCAACAAGACGTTTTCCCTGCTGAACCAGCGTACAGCCCAGAAACAGTTGCTGAAGACACAATAATCGAAGAAACGATTGAGCCGGAACAAGAGCCAGCATATGAGGTACCAGTAATGTATCCGATTGGACAGCATCACGGCACGTATATTTTGGCAGAAAATGAAGAAGGATTGTTTCTAGTCGATCAGCATGCCGCGCAGGAGCGGATTAAATATGAATACTTTAGAGATAAAATTGGTGATGTGGAAAAAGAGCTCCAGGAACTGCTTATTCCGCTTACGTTTGATTTCACCAAACAAGAAGCACTAATCGTAGAACAATATCAAACAGAATTAGAAGCTGTTGGACTGTTCTTTGAGTCCTTCGGCGGCAGTACGTATATTGTGCGCTCCCATCCGCAATGGTTTCCGAAAGGTTTCGAAGAAGAAGTTATCCGTGAAATTGTCGAGCAAGTAATGCAGGAAAATAAAATCGATATTCATAAATTGCGAGAAGAAGCTGCCATCATGATGTCCTGCAAGCGATCTATCAAAGCGAATCATCATCTTAATTATGATGATATGTTTCATTTGCTAGAAGAGCTCCGTACGTCACAGGATCCGTTTACCTGCCCGCATGGCCGACCGATTATTATCCGTTTTACTTCTTATGAACTGGAGAAGTTATTCAAACGAGTGCAATAGGCGCAGGGCAACTGCGCCTTTTTTGCTTGTCTAGGTATCAACCGTTTCGCCTGCTATGGTTTACGCTTACACTATCCTGTAACTCAAAAAATGACAGGAAGGAGTATGTGCTATGGCTTTATTTATCAAACCGTCAGCAGGCAGATTGACAAATGGGTTCCGGGGTGCAAGTTCTTCTCATAATGGCGTTGACTGGGCACAATCAGGAACAGTGCGTGTAGTGACAGCAGCTGCAGGAACTGTCACCCGATCGTATGTATCTTCCTCTTATGGAGAAGTTATTTTCATTGTGCACCAGCTAGGGGGACAGACTTATGAAACGGTATACGCTCATTTGCGCTCCGGATCCAGGCAGGTTGGAGTAGGCGATACAGTCCGACAAGGGCAATTTATCGGCTATATGGGAAACACAGGTGATTCGACTGGCCAGCATTTGCATTTTGAGCTGCATCGAGGCAGATGGAATGCAAACAAAACAAATGCGGTTAATCCGCTCGACTATATTGGAACAAGTGCCAGCTCCCCTCAGAATTCCGCTAGTGCGGCTTATCCAGGAAGCTATATTCGAACTGGTTCGCGCGGAGAAAGTGTAAGGAAAATCCAGCAGGCCGTCGGAGTGACAGTCGATGGCATTTTCGGTCCGAACACACGCCAGGCAGTCCTTAACTTTCAGCGTAATAATGGACTTGGTGTGGATGGCATCGTCGGTCCGGAAACATGGAATAGATTGTTCTGAATTAGGGCATGCTGACAGCCAGAGGGGGCGTTAGTTATGCAAAAAAATCAGCATCTTATCGACTTTTTAAACCAGCAAATTGCCAATACAAGCGTACTGCATGTGAAACTTCAACGTTATCATTGGTATGCGAAAGGTCCATACGGCTACGTAATTGAGCAATACACAGAGGACTTGCACAAGCAGCTGGATGACATAAAGAAGTGTTTAGGAATGAGAATACTTGCCATTGGCGGCAGACCAATTGCCGTAATGAGCAAATTTCTGCAGGAAGCAACCATCCAGGAAGCAGAAGCGGATGATGAAGATTATGAGGTAGTAAAGACACTGCGTCATGACTACAGTCAGCTGGCGCAGGAGATCAAGATTACCGGCATACCGCTTGCTAGAAGGCAGGAAGATGAAGCGACAGCTGGAATGCTTATTGATATTCTTGGCAAGCTGGAATATGAAGCCATCCGCTTGACGAAATATCTTATTGATGCCAATCGATAAGCTGTGCTGCATGCACGGCTTTTCGTTTATCTTTCTCTGTCTCGTTATGCTAAACTAATGGCATGATGGCAAGAAGGAGACTAACATGAAAAAGCAAAAAGTAATCGTGGTTGTCGGACCTACGGGCGTCGGCAAGACACAACTGAGTGTTGAAATCGCCAAGAAATTTAATGGCGAGGTAATCAGCGGTGACTCCATGCAGATATATAAAGGCATGGACATTGGCACAGCGAAGGTCACCGATGAAGAGCAACAAGGAATTCCGCATCATTTAATTGATATCCGTGATCCGGAAGAGAATTACTCAGCTGCCGACTTCCAAAAAGATGTACAGGCTTGTATTGCAGAAATACACGGCCGAGGAAAAATTCCGGTCATTGCTGGAGGAACTGGACTATACATACAAGCTGCACTTTACAGCTACGACTTTTCTGAAGCAAAACGGGATGACAGCTACCAGCAGCAGCTGGAGAAAGAAGCGCAGACCCATGGTCCAAAGCATTTGCATGAGCAGCTGCAGAGGATAGATCCCATCCAGGCAGAACGCATCCATCCGAACAATGTGCGTCGTGTCATTCGTGCGCTGGAGATTTACCATCGCACAGGGAAAAGAATGAGTGATCATGAGGAAACCGCACTAGATTCCCGTTATGATGCGACAATCATTGGTTTGGAGATGGAGCGCGAACTTTTATATGAACAAATCAATCTTCGGGTTGACCGCATGCTGGCAGATGGATTGCTAGAAGAAGTACGCGCATTTTTCGAAGCTGGTCTGCGGGATACACAATCCATGCGTGCAATCGGCTATAAGGAGTTTATCCCTTATTTGGAAGGGAAAATGGACTGGGAAGATACGGTGTCTCAGCTGAAGCAAAACAGCCGTCGCTATGCCAAACGGCAATATACATGGTTCCGCAATAAAATGGAAGTCAACTGGTATACTATCACACCAGCGGAAAAAACAGAAAAGTTTACAATTATTTTAGAGGAACTTGCAGGAATGCTGACAGAAAGGTAGAAATAGGAACCGTATAGAAATTAGGAGGGGAATAGATGTCACAATCTGTAAATATTCAAGATCAATATTTGAACCAGCTGCGCAAAGAGCGTATGCAAGTTACTATCTTTCTTACAAATGGCTTCCAAATCCGCGGAACGGTGAAAGCTTTTGATAATTTCACAGTACTGTTTGAAACGGAAGGAAGACAGCAATTAATCTTCAAACATGCGATCTCTACATTCTCGCCAGTGAAGAATGTATCGCTGGATTATAAAGAACAAAGCTAAAAAAGAGCGGGTGCCACTGGCGCCCGTTTTGTTTTGTGGTGGTAAAGCGCCTTCTTGCTGAATACAGTAGATAAAGACCATTGGGCATTTGTCACGGCATGCCTGTCTTGAGCGTAAACTACTGCAGTGAGGGGTGATCATGTGGAAGCTCAAGTTACGAATACGAAGGGTAAAATCAATATCGTCCTGAAGAACCGACAACAAGAGATGGAGCAGCTGCAGCATGCAACCATCAAGCGCGATATCGATCCATTCCGTCATATCGATCAGGAATTCGCGGCATTCATCGGATTGGAAAAGCTCAAAAAAACCATCAAAGAAATTTATGCGAATGTCCATATTAACCAAAAGCGTGAAGCGGCGGGATTAAAACAGGAAAAACAAGTGCTGCATATGTTATTCGAAGGCAATCCAGGTACCGGAAAGACAACAGTCGCCCGCAAGCTCGCAGCTGTTTTCCACGAAATGAATGTACTTGATAAAGGACATTTCATTGAAGCAGAACGAGCCGATCTGGTCGGAGAATATATTGGCCATACAGCCCAAAAAACAAGGGCACTCGTGCAGCGGGCCATGGGCGGTATCTTGTTCATAGACGAAGCTTATTCGCTAGCCCGAGGTGGGGAAAAGGATTTTGGGAAGGAAGCGATTGATACATTAGTAAAACATATGGAAGATGCTTCCAACAGATTTATCCTTATCCTTGCTGGCTACCCAAGAGAAATGGCGAATTTCATGAGTTTAAATCCAGGCCTTCGCTCCCGCTTTCCAATTCAGCTCCAATTTCCCGACTACAAGTCAGAACAGCTGATGGATATTGCCAAGGGAATGCTTGCAGAGAAAGAATATCAGCTTACCAAAGAAGCAGAATGGAAGTTGAAAGAAGTTATTGTGCAGCAAAAATCAAAGCGAACAGCTGACTTCTCTAATGCCCGATTTGTTCGTAATGTACTTGAGAAAGCGATTCGTATGCAGGCAGTACGCCTCGTGCGCCATGATCACCATCTATCGACCGAGGAACTTATGAAAGTGACTGTTGCTGATTTGAATGCAGAAGAATAGTAAGCATTAGTAAAAGCTTTAGCTGACCACAGCTAGAGCTTTTTTATTTAGAGAAATTTCTCTTGAATAGACAGAAAGTGATAGGGCACGATACGTAGCAAGGAGTGCGGATAATGGGGAGAATAATCGAATTTCTAGCACGGACAGATGTTTGGCTTGGAACAATTGTTGTTGTACTAGTACCAGTTTTGAGTGCTTTACTTTTTAAGAAGCTAAAAGAGCTTCGCAGAAAAACAAATGTGCGTCCAAAACAGCATTTCATTCCGTCAAATATTGTTTTAACAGAAAAGTTAACATCCAATGTGAAAAGTATTAAAGCAATTGTCGGAGACAGTTCAGACATTATCTTTCGTCAATTTAAATTAGGCAATGATAATCGCAGCTGCAGCATTGTTCATATTGATGGGCTAGTCGATGCGCAGCAGCTGCAGCAAGCCGTTCTGCATCCGTTACTGCATGGGAAGCAAGCGAAGTCCAGACTTAATCTATTCAGAAGTCAAAGTATCAAGGATTATTTGCTGAACCACACAATTGAGGTTAGTGATATAAAAGTTACGAAAGAGATAGACAAAGTTGCTCGACAGCTGCTGTCGGGATCTGTGCTGCTGCTAGTAGATGGATTGGACGAGGTCCTCATTTTAAGTGTGAAGAAATGGATATCCAGAAGTGTAGAAGATCCAATATCAGAACCACTCGTAAGAGGTCCTAGAATGGGATTTATTGAAAATTTGCGTGACAATACGGCTATTTTGCGAAGAATGACGACAGATCCCAACCTGACTTTCACTGATTTCGAAGTGGGTGAGCGAACGAAAAAGCAGCTCACTATTGCTTATATAAGAGATATTGCCAATGATGAATTACTCACAGAAGTAAAAAGACGCATTGAAGATTTGGATATTGATCACGCTGCGGAATCCGGCTATATTGAACAGCTCATCGAGGATGATTATTTATCTATCTTTCCACAAGTGCAATCAACAGAACGACCGGATCGTGTGATGGCGGCCATTCTTGAAGGCAGAGTTGCGATCATGCTGGATGGGACGCCTTATGTATTGATTGCACCGGCAACATTTTCGGTGATGCTGCAGTCTCCAGAAGATTACTATGAACGCTGGATTCCGATGTCGCTAATTCGAGTGCTGCGGTACATAGCAGCTCTTTTAAGTGTTTTTCTGCCATCTTTTTATATTGCGTTTGTTTCGTTTCACCAAGGTTTGATACCGACTGACTTAGCACTTGCGATAGCAGGAACAAGAGTCGGTGTACCTTTTCCCACCATTATCGAAGCATTGTTGATGGAGGTATCAATCGAATTATTAAGGGAAGCGGGGGTGCGGCTGCCAAAGCCAGTAGGGCAAACTGTTGGTTTGGTAGGAGCGTTGATTATTGGAGAAGCTGCGGTTCAGGCAGGATTAGTCAGTCCTATCATGGTTATTGTCGTATCAGCTACGGCTATCTCTTCTTTTGTTTCTCCGCAATACAATGCCGGTATCGCCTTGCGATCGCTTCGTTTTCTGTCAATGTTTTCTGCTGCTTTGTTAGGTTTATACGGCATCAGTTTGTTTTTCTTAGCTTTATGTATTCATGCGGTCAAGCTGAAGAGCTTCGGGCTGCCTTATGTGACACCGGGAACGTTATACAGTAAAGAAGATTGGAAAGACTTCTTCCTCCGTTTGCCCTTGTTTACAATGCGAAAACGGCCGGCTGAATATTATCCAAAGGATCAAGTCAGAAGGAAGAAAAAGTAGGAGCTGTGCAAGATGAAGTTAGGGACAAACCAGATTACGACGACGCAGATGATTGCACTGCTATCATCTGCTTTAATTGCAGTAGGTATCTTTACGCTACCCAGAAACTTGGCATTGAAAGTTGGTACACCGGATCTATGGATAAGCACACTAATAGGCGGGATATTTAGTTATATAACGTGCTTGATTATCGTGTCTTTGTGTCTGCGTTTTAAGCAGCTTACCTTTTTTCAATTCAATAAATTAATTGTCGGTAAATGGATAGGAACGCTGCTTAGTGTTGGCTTTATCGGATACGCACTTATGATTGGCTCTTTTGAGATCCGTTCTATGGGCGAGCTAACACAGTTTTATCTGTTGGAAGAAACACCGATTACTGTCATTGTGATTAGCATGTATTGGGTGGCGATTTATCTTTTAACAAGCGGTATTAATCCTATAGCCCGCTTAATTGAAATGTTGACCCCGCTTACGATCTGTATTTTTGTAATCGTTATCTTGCTTGGACTGGAAGTGTTTGAGTTAGATAACCTGCGGCCTGTTCTCGGACTAGGAATTACGCCAGTACTCAAAGGTCTGACCCCTACTTTCCTAACATTCAGCGGTACCGAATTCCTGCTTGTTTTTATTGCAATGATGCAGAAACCGAAAGAGGCGAAGAAGGTCGCATTAATTGGTCTGGCGATTCCGGTATCTATTTATATACTTGCGGTTGTCGTCATTACAGGAGGATTATCGGTAGAAAGAATGAAGCATCAGAAATGGCCTACTTTTGCGCTTATCCAAGAATACGAATACAGAGGTGTTTTGTTTGAACGGTTTGAATCGTTATTTTTAGTAGTATGGTTAATCCAGATGTTTCTTACCTACGTCGTTTGCCACTATGTTGCGGCAAAAGGAGTGGCAACACTAACACGTCTGTCTTATAAAAAAGCGAGCTACATGCTTTTAGCGGCAGTTTACTTTATCTGTTTGATTCCAAGTGACCTAAATCAATTAGAGAAGATGGGAACACTTATTGGCTGGACGAGCTTTGCATTTTCATTCTTAGTGCCTGCGCTGCTGCTTTTAATTGCGTGGATGAGGGGGCTGAAGCTGGATGATGAGCAAAGGAGTAGTGCGTAAATTCAGTCTGTGCATGGTAGTGCTTTTGTGCTTGTCTGGCTGCTGGGATAGCTCTGATATTGAGAATATAGGTTTCGCTATTGGATTTGGGATAGATCCTGGCGATGATGAGCAGGCACCGATCCAGCTAACCACGCAAGTTGCATCGACAAAGAAACAAGGTGGTCAAGCTGCAACAGCGCAGCAAGGAAAACTGTTTCAAAATATTACACTTAAAGGAAATAGTATGCAAGATATCCTGCGCAGTTTAGCACTGCAGCTGCCATACCCAGTATTTACTGATCATCTGGAAACAATTGTGATTAATGAAGATACAGCTAGCGATTACGATCTATTCATTTTGCTAGATCAAATGCTTCGTGATAATGTTACACGTTCTAGCCCAGCTGTTTTACTAACAAAACAGACAGCGGGTGATGTGTTAGACGTCAATATAGAGGGGGAAATAACAAGCAGATATATTAATAATTTTTTCGAGAATGAATCGTCCACAATGAAGATTCTTCCGCAAAAGCGTCTCGGGGAAGTCACGGCTAATCTGATAGCGGGTACAAGCGTTATTTTGCCAAGTGTAACGAAAGGGAAGAATACAGTTAGACTTGATGGTGCAGGTGTTATTCGCGCAAAAGATAACAAGCTTGCTGGTTTCTTAACAGATAATGAGGTAGAGGGTATTAATTGGTTGTCAGGAAATGGAGAAGGCGGTTTGCTTAACTACAAGGACGAAAAAGGAAATACGATTATCTATGAAATCCAGCATTATAAAGCAAAGCCAAAACCTCATTACCAGAATGGAAAATTGTCTTTTGATGTGCAAATAACAGCACAAGGTTGGATTACGGAAGATTGGTCACTAACAAGTAACAATTTATCTGAAAATTATATAGCTAAATTGGAGAGATTGGCTGGAGATGAGGTTGTTAAGATAATGGAAGGTACGATGGAAAAGCTGCAGCAAGATTTTAAAACGGATGTAGTGCAGTTTTATGATAGCTTTCGGATTGCCTACCCAAGAGACTATCAGAAAATGAAGAAGGATTGGGACACTTATTTTGCCAATGCTGACGTGCAGTACGATGTGGAAATAAAGATTGTGAATACAGGGGATTTAGTGAAGGAAGGTAGGCTTAAGTAAAGAAAGGCAGTGATATAATGTCTCAGTCGAAATACTTAACCTAAATTCCTAAGCCTTCGTTATAAATGCGAAGGCTTTTTCAGCTTATTATAGGGTATAATGACATATGGAAAGGGTGACAGCATGGAACGTGTATTATTGATGGCAGTACATCATCAGAATCAAACACTAGAGCGATTTCAATCATCGCTGGACGAATTAGAAGCGTTAACAAAAACAGCAGGCGGAGAAGTGGCAGGTTTTGTCACGCAAAAAAGAGATCGTCTGCATCCTGGTACTTATGTGGGCGAAGGAAAACTACAGGAGCTTGCGGATCTCGTCGAAGAGGAAGAACCGCTTTTGGTTATCTCTAACGACGAATTATCGCCAGGTCAATTAAAAAATATCAGCAACCGGGTCGGAGTGCGTGTGATTGACCGGAGTCAGCTGATTCTTGATATATTTGCTACAAGAGCACATACAAGAGAAGGAAAGCTACAAGTAGAGCTTGCCCAAATGCAGTATTTGCTGCCAAGGCTATATGGCCAAGGTACGGAGATGAGCCGGCTTGGTGCTGGTATCGGAACAAGAGGACCTGGGGAGACGAAACTTGAGACCGACAGACGGCATATCCGCCGCCGTATTGATGAAATCAAGCATCAGCTAAAAGCGGTTGTGTCTCACCGTTCGCGTTACCGAGAGCGCCGTAAGACAAATAAGGCTTTCCAAATTGCTTTAGTGGGTTATACAAACGCAGGCAAATCCACCATTTTCAATCGATTGACCGGTAATGAAAGTTTAGAGCAGGATCAGCTGTTTGCCACGTTGGATCCGATGACGCGCCGTATGCGTTTGCCGTCAGGCTTCCAGGCGTTGCTGACGGATACGGTTGGATTTATTCAAGATTTACCGACTGCTTTAATCGCTGCTTTTCGATCAACACTCGAGGAAGTAACGGAAGCAGATTTTATCATTCATATGGTCAATAGTGCGCATCCGGATCATGAGCAGCAGCAAGCGACTGTTTTAAAATTGCTCGATGAACTTGGGGCAAATCAATTACCAATATTGACTGTTTACAATAAGACGGATCTTTTGACAGAGGATTTCATTCCGAGTGCGCATCCGTATGTGCAAATATCTGCTTTTAAAGAAGAAGACCGCAGACGTGTCATGGAAAAAGTCCAGGAAATGATTCAGGAAGCAAGCGAATTGTATGATACAATCGTACCTGCATCTGGCGGGCGTCTTTTGGACAAGATCGCCCAGGAAACCATTATGACAAAACGTGCATTCAACGAAGAGTTGGATGCTTATGAGGTGAGCGGCTATATTATGAGCGAACACCCGCTTTACCATCAGTTGAAAGGAAAGAATGAAGTATGATACACGAAACAGCAAGAAGAACAGAAGAAGAGACAAGTGCCGAGCGCGCTAAGATTGATAAAATCGTCGAGCAGAATCAAAAACGCGTGATGGATGCATTTCGCCACCAGCGTGTGAGCGACAGCCATTTTAATCCTACCACTGGTTATGGGTACGATGACTTTGGACGCGAAACGTTGGAGCAAGTATATGCAGAGGTATTCGGAGGGGAAGATGCGCTCGTCCGTCCGCAGATTGTCTCTGGTACACATGCAATTACAACTGCTTTGTTTGGCGTTCTGCGTCCAGATGACCAGCTTTTGTATATTACCGGGAAACCGTACGATACGCTAGAAGGTGTTATTGGCAATCGGGCAGAAGATACAGGATCGCTAAAGGACTTTGGTGTCATGTATGATGCAGTTGATCTCACCGAAGACGGAGCAATTGACTATACAGCTGTGGAAGAAAAGCTATCTCAAAAAACGAAGGTGGTGGCAATCCAGCGTTCGAAAGGATATGCCGACCGGCCTTCTTTTTCTGTTTCAGAGATCGGTGAGATGGTTTCTTTTGTAAAAGAGAAGCATCCGGAAGCTGTTATCTTCGTCGATAACTGTTATGGTGAATTTGCTGAAACAGAGGAACCATTGCATGTTGGGGCGGATTTGATAGCTGGATCACTCATTAAGAATCCAGGCGGCGGCATTGTCCGCGCCGGCGGCTACATCGCCGGCCGTTCTGATTTGATTGAACTATGCGCCAACCGGCTGACTGCTCCAGGTCTTGGCAAAGAGACAGGAGCATCACTAGGTATGCTGCAGGAGCTGTTCCAAGGGTTCTTCTTGGCGCCGCATGTAGTAGGTGAGGCGTTAAAGGGAGCAATCTTCACATCCCGATTCCTGGAACTGCTCGGATTTTCGACTTCTCCCAAATTCGATAGTAAACGCGTAGACTTGATTCAATCCGTGAACTTCCATTCTGCTGATCAAATGATAGCCTTTTGCCAAGCTATCCAGCATGCATCACCTGTTAATGCACACGTGACGCCGCAAGCTGCACCGATGCCAGGTTATGAAAGTGACGTGATTATGGCGGCCGGAACCTTTATTCAAGGCGCCAGCTTGGAATTAACTGCCGATGGGCCAATTCGTGCACCGTATACAGCTTTTGTCCAAGGTGGACTCACGTATACGCACGTTAAACTCGCTATTAAAGACGCAGCGCAAAACCTATTAGAAAAAGGCTTAATAGCAAGTAATGAAGCATAATAAAAAAATTCATGTTAACTAAGCTAACATGTGTTGACATTTAAAATTACCTGCGTATATAATAAGCGTAGAGTACATAAGGAAAGGGGATGGACGATTATGAGTGATATGAATCGCCGATCTATGCCCTTGTTCTCTATTGGAATTGTAAAATCACTTACTGCACTAACAGCAAGACAAATCCGTTATTACGAAGATAACGGACTGATTTTCCCAGCAAGAACAGAAGGCAATCAGCGTCTTTTCTCATTTAATGATGTGGATCGACTGCTGGAAATCAAGGAATTGATCGATAAAGGGATCAACCTTGCCGGAATTAAGCAAATGCTGCCAACTAGAGAGAAACCAGCAGCAGAAACGCTTGAAACCCCGATTGAACCGGAAATATCAGATAAAGCACTAAGACAGATGCTGCGTCAGGAATTGATGGATACCGGCCGCTTGGGCAAAGCTTCGTTACGTCAGGGAGAATTATCACGATTCTTCCATTAATAGAGGAGGAGAAAGAATGGCGAAATTTACTAGAGAAGATGTAATCAAAACAATCAAGGAGGAAAACGTAAAGTTTATTCGTTTACAGTTTACCGACTTGCTTGGCACAATTAAAAACGTAGAAATCCCGCTTAGCCAGCTAGACAAAGCATTGGATAATGAAATGATGTTTGACGGATCTTCTATTGAAGGTTTCGTGCGCATTGAAGAATCTGACATGAAGCTATACCCAGACTTGGATACATTTGTTGTATTCCCATGGACTAGTGAAAAAGGCAAAGTGGCACGTTTTATCTGTGATATCTACACTCCAGAAGGCGAACCATTCGAAGGCTGCCCGCGTTACAACCTAAAACGCAACCTAAAGAAAATGGAAGAGCTTGGATTCTCTGCTTTCAATATTGGTACAGAGCCGGAATTCTTCTTATTCAAACTAGATGAAAATGGCGAACCATCTTTGGAATTGAATGATAAAGGCGGATACTTCGACCTTGCTCCAACCGACTTGGGTGAAACTTGCCGTCGTGATATCGTACTAGAACTGGAAGAAATGGGCTTTGAAATCGAAGCTTCCCACCATGAAGTGGCACCAGGTCAGCACGAAATCGACTTCAAATATGCACATGCACTAAAGCATGCGGATGATATCCAGACATTTAAACTCGTAGTAAAAACAATCGCCAGAAAACATGGCTTGCATGCAACATTTATGCCAAAACCACTTTACGGTGTGAACGGTTCTGGTATGCACTGCAACATGTCTCTATTCAAAGATGGCAAGAACGCGTTTTATGACGAAAGTGGCGAGTTGAAGCTTTCAGAAACAGCATATCAGTTCATCGCAGGTACTCTAAAACATGCGATTAACTTCACGGCTGTGACGAACCCAACTGTAAACTCCTATAAGCGTCTTGTACCTGGCTACGAAGCACCATGCTACGTTGCATGGTCCGGTAAAAACCGCAGCCCATTAATCCGTGTTCCATCTGCACGCGGCATGAGCACACGCGTAGAAGTACGCAGCGTCGATCCAGCTGCTAACCCATACCTAGCAATGAGCGTTCTGCTTGCTGCAGGACTAGACGGTATTCGAAACAACATGGATGCACCAGCTTCCATCGACCGCAACATCTACGTGATGGACAAAGCAGAAAGAGAAAAGAACGGCGTAGCAGATCTTCCAGCTACACTATTCGACGCACTTGAGCAGCTTAAAGCTGACGAAACAATCGTTGAAGCACTAGGCGAGCACCTATTCGAACACTTCATTGAAGCAAAAGAAATCGAATGGGATATGTTCCGCACGCAGGTACATCCATGGGAACGTTCTCAGTATATGGAGAACTTCTAATCTATTGATCTATAAACCTCTGATACTATTTGTATCAGAGGTTTTTTTATAGGGAATTTCTTTATATTAGGTAATACAAACGAAGGCGCTCTTCCGAAAGAAGAAGACGTCTTTTCAATGTTAGGACTAACAGCAATCAGTACCAAAATAAAAGCAGCAATTATAAAGAAAGCAGACAGGTCGATAACTGATAAGTATAATGATTGGAAAAAACTCACGGGAATGAATGATAGTAAATACAAGTCTGCAGCATGTTCTAAAAGACACATTAGAAACACATCAGCGTGGTAGTATGTTTAAAAAGGAGCTATCATGAAGAAAAAAATTATATTAATTGTTATTTTAATAAGTACAATACTTTTAAGTATTCATTTTATCGATAGGCATAATGCTGAGAAAAAAATCGATCAGTACATTCAAGACTATGGTATTTCTATAGATGAAATAAGTGAAGAATATTACCCTTTGTTTAATTCATTAAATTCAACTCCTGGCTTTGCTAAAGTGATAGTTACGAAAGATGACAAGGAGAACAGTTACATATTTGATTACGATAAGGAAGATGATAAAGTTATTTTTTCTGCTAATGTATATGGCAATGGCGGGATTACTTTCGGAGATGAACTAATGACAGAGCTTAAACATCAACCTTCTGATAAAGTATTACCTTAATAAAGAGGTTGAGATATAACTAGTCAAATACTTTGACAAAGGAATTCGAAATGTGACGACAGGAAAATTATGAGTTATATATTGTGGCAGGAATGGCTAGCGAACAAATCGACTGCACTAGATTATGTAGTTAATGGAGAAGGTATATTAGTAGGAGGAATTTATTAATTGATTACGGATATTATGTGGGGTATCGAAATTTTAATAGGCAGAGTTTTATATTTTGGTGCAATACCTGCAATTATTTATGCATTATATTTGCTGCAAAAAATTTCTAAAAAGTAAGCTGCCGAGCGAATTGCCCATTCCGAATAGGGAAATGGGCTTTTTTGTTTGCTCAAATATAACATTTGTCATTTATAACTTGATGAATTTCTTGTGAATTATCCATACAAATGGTGTGTGTAGCTCGCTTCTGTAAATTATGATTAGAAAAGAAGTATTCTGAACTGCAGCTTTTTCCTAATCAGATAAATAAGGCGGCCTAATGTCTGCTAGGATAATCAAAACACCGTGGACAGCCCTGGAGCCCTTACGTACGATAAACCGAAAGGAGCTAGATACGAATGGCTAGAGTATCATTAGACACGTTGCTGCGTCGTTCGGAAAGAAATATGGGGAATGGCATGAATCCTATCGTTAAGCAGACTGCGCTGGAGGTAATTCGGCGGGCATATAAGGAAGGCATCAATGTACAGATCTCGCAGGGTATGCGGACATATGCAGAGCAGAACAGATTGTATGCACAAGGTCGGACTGCGCCGGGAAGTATCGTAACTAATGCTCAAGGTGGTCAGTCCAACCATAACTTTGGCTTGGCGGTAGATTTCTTCCTGATTACTTGGGATGGCACGAAAGCTACTTGGACAGTAAATGACAATTGGCGCCGGGTAGCCGCTATCGCTAAAAGTCTCGGCTTTGAATGGGGCGGTGACTGGAGAAGCTTCAAAGACTATCCTCACCTCGAGATGACGGGCGGTCTTTCTACAGCCCAGCTGCGCGCAGGGAGCAGACCAAGTCTGACTGATCGTACTGGCACGAGTACACCCCTGCCTAGTAATAATGGTAATAGCAGCAGCCCAGCGTCTCGCGGCACGGAATTGGTTAAGAGAGTACAAAGATGGGCGAACCAATACAAGGAAGAAGCAGGTTTTCGGGCGCTTGATGTGGATGGATTAAATGGTCCGCTAACAATGGATGCTTTGCTGCGAATTTGTCAGCTGTTCGGCAAGACAGCCATTGATGGTTTATGGGGTCCTAGAACAAAAGCCGCCGTGCCAGAACAGAGTATAAGCAATCATCAGCCAGGTTGGACGCGTTTAATTCAAGCTACGCTCGTATGTTTAGGATACAACTTAAGCATTGATGGTATTTACGGCACTAACACGCGAGACATGGTACGTGCTTACCAGCGCAACCAAGGTATTAGTGTTGATGGCATTGCTGGTCCAGAAACATTTGAAGAATTCTTTAAAACTGCTTAATAACAGCCCTCCCTTATGCGGAGGGTCTTTTTATTGCGTGTTATTACATAATTATGTAGGTCTTTAAGAATGGTGATTTAAATTCATCCACGTTACCTTGAATTATCCTTCTTTCATCGTCAAAAATCTTGGCATCTTATCCCTGTTTTACAGCTGTCTCCAAGTTGGTATCCTAATAATCTGGAAATACAGCTGTGCCTAAAGAGGGAGATAATCTTGACAAGAAAGTGCACTAACCAAATAATGGAGAATAGATGTGACATAACAGTTTAGGGAGATAAAAATTGAAGTATCTCGTTACTATCGTATACGCTATCCTTTTCTTATATTTCGTAAGTAAAAGCAGGCTTCGAAAAAAACTGGGTTTACCTGACAACAGTTAGACCATTGTTTATGAGCAGTACCTGGGCTTTATTGACGATAGTGGATAAGAAAAAGAAGAAAAAAAGAAATACGTAAGCATATAACATGTTCTGTATATTGCAATATCTATGAGGTAGAGCAGATAATCCAAAATAGCTTGGAGGAAAGCTGATGAAGCGTTTTATTATCTTTGTTTCGGTATTAATAGCAGTGATGTTAACTGGATGTAGTAACTCAGAAAGAATGGCTACATCCGAGAAATCTCTTCAAAGAGTCTCTGTCTCTAAGTCTAAAGGTTATGGCGGCTTAAACGAAGCGTTTTTTTGGAATGCTGACAGTCTCAATGAAATGAAATTATTTGAAGAGATGATAAACAGCGCTAGAAAGGAAGAGGTGAAAACAGGCGATCCTGCTTACGATGTGTTGCTAGATTACGGCGAAGGGGAGTCTGGAGGAGAAAGAGTTATCCATATTATCGAGTCAGATGATGGAAGATGGCTGCTTACATATGATGGACACGAAGATAAAACGTATGCTGCCACAAAAGAAAGCTCTCAACCGGTTAAAGACTTAATTGAATCTGTCCATAGATGAAGGGGTTTAATTTTTCATTTAAACTATGAGATCGTCTTCTCCAAGTAATTTATGTCTTCATAGCTTAGGAACAGAGGTGAGAATCATACGTACAAACCGAATCTTAATAGTTATGGCGATCGTAATACTCTTAATAAATTTCCCTATAAATATGTATCTGCTAAATTATTCGCCTGAGCCAACAGGTACTTTCATTGCCATGATTATAATCTGCGTTGTTATGATGAGATTAATAAATGAAAAAGGATAAATAAGTAAAAAAACAGAAACTATTAATTTTCCGCTGTGAGACGCATAGCTCTCTTATCTTTTATTACTGTGACTAGCATATATATGTTAAACAAGACAGCAATAGAAATCATTATTGTTAAGCTGTATGAAACGCTTATATGAAAAATCCTACTTACAACATTTATTAACGGGAAAGTTATCAAAAAACTGGAAAACCGAGTCTTTCTGTTGGGGTCTTCCCCTTCCTTTCGGTGAGATTTTAAAAAACTCAGCGACAGCCACGTGATAAACGGTAAATAGTGAGCAAGCAAAATAATAATAATAAATATGAGCAAAATCGAAAACATCCTTCCAACCTATCAGTTAATCCTTCAATCTTGATTATCATTCTAGTATTATCCAATTAATACTTATTAAAATTTTAACATATGATTCCATAAATGTAATCGATAAATATAAGTAAGGTGAAAGAATGAATCCAATAAAAGAAATTGCTCCGAAAGAAAGGTGAGTGGTTGGCTGCAGAAGCTGAATGCATTTGGACCGCGATATACCGGAAATGCAGCGCATAAAGCATCTATAAAACTTCTTTGCACAAAGCTCAGGGTGGAAGTATATAGAGATAGACAACTTTTTACGAAATGGGAGGAAAAAAATAGCATTTGTCTGTTGAAAACGTATGCGGGAATGCTCGGATTTTTAGCTAAGAAACAGCTTAAGCTTTCATTCTTTTTTAGAAAGGGGGCAAAACAATGAACAAAAAGAGGTTTCTCCTGCGACTGTCTTTAGCCATCATGATGGGGTCACTGCTGCTGTCTGTAATTCTGTCTGTCTTTACAGAAGTACATCCTGTTTACATAGACGCTCTCAAAATAGCCGCTTTATGCGTGGCGTTCTTTATGCTTATTCTCTCATTTATGGTGAATAACAGCTGACTTATCATATTAAGAGGGAAAGCAAAATCAACTGCGTTCCCTCTGGATTAGCCTCTCGGTGGAAATGGATCGTTGCCATAAGAGTCACGTTCTCTTATTTTTCCATCCTTTCCATGGATGAAATGCTCTCCTTTATCTTTCTTGGCTGCATCTTTACCATAACGCATGGCTTCCTTTTGTGTATCAAAATGAGCAGATGCTCTTTTTGCACTTTCTTTTTTCACCTGCCAATTGCCGTTCCAATCGGGAGTAGTATGATAGTTAGTCATAATTTCACCTCCATTAGTTGTATACCACTAATGGATAAGTTGAATTCCTCTTTCTGCAAGTGAAAGTAATTTCTTCGCAAGCTGTTATTTGACTTGTCACTTAATTGTAAATGAATGTGCAGATTTAGCTAATCTTGTCGATTAATGAAAAGTATAAAGAGGGAGGAGATCACACGCCCAGACTGTATGTTGAAATACTGGAACAGTTAGAAGCAGACAAAAGATAATAAAAAAGAGGGGCTTGCCGGATAGGTAAGCTCCTCTTTATTTATACAGCTGTTTAACGTTCTTTTAGATAATAGTCATCCATATTATGTCCGTTCTTGCGGTAGCTTCGTGTGTATCCGCATTTACATGTATCAGAAACGCTATCAATCTTGTGACGGCCTCGTATTTTGCAAACCAACTTGTAAATCAGCTTCACGATTCCACCTACTTTCTAACATTTGGTTAAATCATATTCTAATATACCCGAAATATGTGTCGAAAATTGCTAGAAAGTATGTAAAATTTATGAAAAAAATCGGCCGAAGCCGATTCTATTGAATAGAGCGGTACAGACCGATTACTTTACCGAGAATACTTACATTAGAAAGAATAATAGGATCCATTGTACTGTTCTCCGGCTGCAGGCGGATTTGGTTTTCTTCCTTGAAGAAACGCTTCACAGTTGCTTCATTGTCCTCTGTCATTGCAACAACAATTTCGCCGTTTTGAGCAATCTGCTGCTGTTTTACAATAACCATGTCACCATCGAGAATGCCTGCTTCAATCATACTTTCTCCAACAACGACTAAGACGAAGATATTATCATCCGGGCCGACGAGGTGATTCGGAACCGGCACATACTCTTCAATATTCTCCACTGCGGTAATGGGAATACCAGCAGTTACTTTACCAATTACTGGTGCGTAGTTCGGTTCACCGCGTGGGATATCTGTCTCATCCTCATTCTCAAGTGAGAGAACTTCAATAGCTCTGGGCTTTGTCGGGTCTCGGCGGATTAGTCCTTTCTTCTCCAAGCGGGAAAGATGGCCGTGTACGGTGGAACTGGATGCCAGACCTACTGCCTCGCCTATTTCTCTAACGGATGGCGGGTAGCCTTTATCTAGAACTTGCTCTTTTATGTAAGCTAAAATTGCTTCCTGTCTTTTCGATAGTTTCATCATGTATCGAACACCCCGTGCATATAGTTTTATTACATACAGTATATCATGATAGATTTCAATATACAAACATCCGTTCGAAAAAACCTCTTGACTAGAACTTGTGTTCGTATATAATGGAATTAACGATAAGAACGCTTGTTCCTAAAAACATTTTTTATTTGGAGGAATCTACTATGTTAAAGAAACTATCAAAATCTGATTTGTTCTATTATGTATTATTCGGCTTCACGCTTTTCTTCCTATACTTTACACTTGTCATGAGTGTTTAATTAGCTGAATGAGAGGATACACCAATGAAAGCAGTCATCTATTGCAGAGTTAGTACAGAAAAAGACGAGCAGGCTAGCTCGATTGAACGGCAGCGCGAGGAGCTTATCAGTCTTGCGGCCACATCCAATATTGAAGTCATCGATATCATTGAAGAAAAACAGAGCGGATACGAGATCGAACGGCCTGGTATTTTCAAGATGTTAGATTTATTTACGGCTGGTGAAGCGGATTGTCTTTTAATCCAGGACGAGACACGACTGGGCAGGGGGAATACAAAGATAGCTCTGTTCCACCATCTCCAAAAGCTGGAGGTGGGGGTCTATACGTTAAATCAGCAAGGCGAGTTCCAGCTATCAGAATCGGATGATATGGTACTTCGAATCGTAGGAATTGTAGAAGAATACCAGCGGAAGATTCACAATATGAAAATAAAAAGAGGCATGCGGCGCGCAATTGCCGGCGGTTATGATCCGAGCAAGAATTTGAGTAACCAGCAAGCTGCACCTGGCAGGGAACGAATTGAATTCCCTATTGAAGAAGTTGTACGGCTGCGAAACAACAAGCTGACATTCCATGAAATTAGCTCTGTTTTGCGGGGGATGGGATTCGACGTATCAAAAGCGACCGTACATAGAAGGTACCAGGAGTATGTTTCGCTTGAAACAGACGACACCAGCAGGTAACATAGTGTATGTTAACTTTAATGCTTAAAGGAGCATACGCATATGATATCTAAAGACAAATTGGCGCGCATCAATGCGCTAGCACATAAAGCGAAAACAGAAGGTCTCTCTTTAGGAGAACAGAAAGAGCAGAAAGAACTAAGACAAGAATATTTGAAGAATGTTCGCTCTTCTTTCAAGAATCAATTTAAGACAATGACAGTCGTGGACCGTGAAGGCAACGACGTTACACCAGAAAAAGTAAAAAAGTTGCGTGATGAAGAATAAGAAGGAAATGGCTGACATTATGTACAGCCTTTCCTTCTTTTTTTCTCATATAAATCCTTGTTTATTAAGCGATTTCAGTATAGGATGAACAAGAGTACATAATAAGTTAAGTGAAAGGGATGTTCACATGGTTCATACAACAGAATTGCTTTCCATTAATACAATTCGTACGTTATCTATTGATGCAATTGAAGCTGCTAATTCCGGTCACCCAGGAATGCCGATGGGTGCTGCGCCTATGGCTTATACGCTATTTACGGATTTCATGACCCACAATCCGAAAAATTCGCATTGGTTTAACCGTGACCGTTTCGTATTATCTGCCGGACATGGTTCTATGCTGCTTTATTCTCTTTTGCATTTGTCTGGATATAAGGTATCTATTGACGATTTAAAATCTTTCCGTCAGTTCGGTTCCCGTACGCCAGGCCATCCGGAAGTACATCATACAGACGGTGTGGAAGCGACAACTGGCCCGCTTGGACAAGGTATCGCAATGGCAACAGGTATGGCAATGGCAGAAGCACATTTAGCTGCAAAATATAATAAAGCTGACTTCCCGGTTGTTGATCATTATACGTATGCAATTTGCGGTGATGGTGACTTGATGGAAGGAATTTCACATGAAACAGCATCACTTGCCGGTCATTTAGGATTGGACAAGCTGATTGTATTGTATGATTCCAATGATATTTCCCTAGATGGCGATTTGCATCATAGCTTCTCTGAGAATATCGAAGATCGTTTTAAAGCGTATGGCTGGCAAGTAATCCGCGTTGAAGAAGGTACTGATGTGGATTCAATTCGTGCGGCAGTGAAAGAAGCAAAAGCGAATACTTCACAACCGACACTTATTGAAGTAAAAACAGTCATCGGATTCGGTTCTCCGAATAAATCAGCGAAAAGCGCTTCCCATGGTGCGCCGCTTGGTGTAGATGAGGTCAAATTAACGAAAGAAGCTTACAAATGGGCGCATGATGATTTCCATGTGCCGAACGAAGTTTACAGTGATTTTGAAGAAAAAGTTGTGAAAAAAGGTGCAGAAGCGGAAGAGGCTTGGAATGCACTATTCGCTAAGTATGAAGAAGCACATCCAGAGCTAGCGAAAGAACTGGCTACAGCAATAAAAGGTGAGCTTCCTGAAGGTTGGACGGATACACTGCCAACATACGAAGAAGGCAAAGACAAGACAGCTACTCGTGCCGCATCTGGTAAAGTGCTGAATGCGATTGCTGATGCTGTTCCAAGCCTATTCGGAGGCAGTGCGGACCTTGCTGGATCAAACAAAACACTTCTTGCAAAAGAAGAGAACTTCACTAAAAACAACTATAGCGGCCGCAACATATGGTTCGGTGTGCGTGAATTTGCGATGGGTGCTGCTTTGAACGGAATGGCGCTGCATGGCGGTTTGAAAGTTTACGGCGGAACATTCTTCGTCTTTAGTGACTACTTGCGTCCGGCTATTCGTCTATCAGCACTAATGGGAGCACCTGTGACATACGTATTGACACACGATTCCATTGCTGTCGGAGAAGATGGTCCTACGCATGAACCGATTGAACAATTGCCATCCTTGCGTGCAATGCCTGGATTGAGTGTCGTTCGTCCAGCAGATGGCAATGAAACACAAGCTGCTTGGAGATTAGCGCTTGAATCAGAAAAGATTCCTTCCGCGCTTGTATTGACGCGTCAGGATCTGCCTACACTGCCATCTACACAGGAGGCAGCGTACGAAGGCGTGAAGAAAGGTGCATACGTTGTCAGCCCAGCAAACAAAGAGACAGCAGATGTATTGCTGTTGGCGACTGGATCTGAAGTACAGCTTGCTGTACGTGCACAAGAGGCACTTCGTGAGAAAAACATTGAAGCTTCTGTTGTCAGCATGCCTTCATGGGATCGTTTCGAACTGCAGGATCAGTCCTACAAAGACAGCGTTCTGCCTCCGGCTGTGAAGAAACGCGTGGGTATCGAAATGGCTTCCCCACTTGGATGGGAAAAGTATGTTGGTGATGAAGGTAAAGTGATCGGCATCAACACATTCGGTGCTTCTGGTAACGGAAATAAATTGATTGAAGCATTCGGATTCACTGTCGAGAATGTTATCAAGCAAGTAGAATCTATCTTAGATTAACGAGAAAGGTCGGCCATTTCGATGGCCGACCTTTTTATATGACAAAAATCGATGAAAGCCCTGCATCTTCGTGTCTCTTTGCAACAAGTTCCGAGGGATTAAGCAAGTCCTAACGGGTATACTAATTAACAAAGGGTGAAGGAGGACAAGCTTATGAAAGAATACTTCGTCTATTGGGTGAAACATGAGATTTATTTTCGCTATTTTTATAAAACGGATATCCTCTACCGCTTTCTCCTCTCCAGTCAAGCGGAAAATACAGCTTATGTACAAGATCAGCTCGACTATATTACGTATGACTTTCCGCACGGTGCCTCACTAGAGCACGGAGAAGATAATGTTCATATTGAGACAGATACACGTTATCTTCGCATCGTTTGTGATAGTTTAACGACCGCTGAAGAGACCATATTCACAGAGCTTCGTCAGTTTGATTCTTCCTTCTTTATAATTGAACCGGCAGCTGACAATTGCGGGTGGATTTCGCCTATCATAAAAAATGACTTGCAATCACGGGTTCATCTATTGTATTCTTCCTTTTGATTGTCTATACTAGATTAGAGATATTTTGAAGGAGGAAGCCAATATGAGCACGATCTGGATCGTACTTATTGCACTGGCTACATTGATTATCGGCGTCGCTCTTGGATTTTTCATCGCTCGTAAATACATGATGAACTATCTTAAAAAGAACCCGCCAATTAATGAACAGATGCTTCGTACAATGATGATGCAAATGGGTCAAAAACCATCACAAAAGAAAATTAACCAAATGATGCGCGCAATGAACAACCAACAAGGTAAATAAGCAATTATTTCTATATAGCTTTAACATTTCAAGTTGGCGGTATAGCATTGCAAACAAGGGGTTTGATTGCTGTTATGAGCTAATTAAATCCAGGAACCACTTTTTCTGTCTAGAAATTAAGCAGAGAGGGTGGTTTTTTTGTTGTTAGAAGTTTCATTAGATAAATCGTGCCACTGAAATGCAGCAATTTATCTAATGTAAAGTATGGATTATTTTCTCCAAGAAATTGTTGGAGGGCTGCGAAAAGGAATATCCTTTAACTTGTAGAATTGAGACAGAAAGGGGGAGTATTCTTTTGGAATACATACATAAAACTATTCTTAAAGTGTGGAACGAAGATATAAAAAATGACTATGAGCAAAAATCTCTTTTAAGAGAAGATACTTTGAAAAATGCTTTTTATTTTCATCTCAGAAGACGATTGGGTGAAGAATACTTAATCACCAGGAACTTGCGTATTTATACAGAATATCAAATTAATAAAAATAAAGTTGACTTGGTAGTTGTAGAAATTGATCCCGTAAAAGCTGAATACGAAGATTGGAAAGATTGCGTTATAAGGGTACTTATTTCTGTAGAGATGAAGTATAAAAATAGACATACAAGAAATGACATAATATCTGCAGATGTTGATAAGATCAGTAATTATATTACAGACTGGGGGAAGGATACAAAACATTATCTAGCGGTCATTCAAGAAAAGTATTATGCAGAAGACAACGTAAAGAATTGGATCACTGTAGAAAAAGTAACAAACTCTAATGGCAATGTTACTGAGCTCTTTGCATATTGGGATAACAAAACTGATAAAACAATATGGAGATCAGCAGAACTTTAAAAATGTTAAAGAAATATAAACTCTCTATCTGTCTTAACAAGGAGAAAAGAGGAGGCTTACTATATGGATGAGACGATACGTAGAATTATTAAACGATACATACATTACTGTGTTACCATTCTAACTAATCACTCGGAAGGTGCTTACTCTTAAACCAAAAAATTAAAAGCGAGGTGATGATTTGAGCAACTTCTTAATCCCGGTTCTAGCCATTGCTCTTGCAGCCGTGCTGCTTGTCTACCAGAGTGTTGTGTTTCCTTTTTTGCTTTTTATCGCGATGTTATCTACAACTGGACTTATTGACCGAATAAATGATAAAAGTTCTGGCTCAAAGCATCATATATTCGAAATCATTTTTAGAACAGTGTTATCTATTGGGATAGTTTTTACCGTTTTAGATGTATTTAATTTGTGGGTTGATGGAACTTTATTTGTATATATTCCCTTACTAATTTTATTGGCATTTCGCCTGGTTTATGAGTATGTGCTTTACAAATCAATTAGTGGAAAGCACGCATAACAGTGGTTCCCAATCTTGTGAACCTGCATAGCGGGAAAAAGGTGATGTGAATTATCGTTGCCGCTTACGTAGTATTTTCTAACTATATTTTTTCACCAGCTTGATAATAACTGGAGCATAAACTGCTGTTGTTAGTATCAAAAACAGATTACTAGATATGTCAATGATACTACTGGAAACAATGGCGACATACGTTAAGAATGTGAATAAGTATAAATATTCGAATGTCTTATTTGCTCTCGAGAAAATAGGGACATTTGTGATGTACAGTAGATTACCAATAAAGAAGATAGACAATGCCATGCTACCCGCTCCTGTTCAATATTTATACTTAATGTAGCATGCTTCAACTTTATTTGTCAAAATAATCAGATAATGATTCGCTTGTGTGAATTAAGCAACATAGGAATCGTCTTAACTTAAGCCCCAGTAAAGATGTTTAGCTTATCACAAAACAAGGTATGTGAATGACAAAAAGGAGTGAGAAAAATATGAAGCACGTAAAAGCACTAGTGATGAAGTTCATCATGATTCTTGCTGTTTTGTGGATTGTTTTCACCATAATGTTCGATACGGAGTTTAGTGATACGCTGCTGATAAGTGCTATATTGACTGTTGCTGCATATATAATAGGGGATTTGCTCATCCTAAGCAGAGCTGGCGATCGGAGCAAACCAGGTGGCGATTATACGAAACGCAATGCAATAGCTACCATTAGTGATGCGATTTTAACATTTTTTGTGCTTTGGGTGTTAGGTGAGGTACTCCTGAGCCCTGATAATAATGTTATTCTTGCGTCTTTGATTTCGACAGTTGTGATTGGAATTGGTGAGGGCTTCTTCCATCGCTATGTAAACAATCAAGTAATAAAAGATCGTAATGCACAGACTGTCGGTATGTTTTGAACTGTGCTATAGTGTAGATGAAATATAAGCAGGAATCCCCAGGTGGGATTCCTTTTAACTGTACGTAGCGAGTGGAGGAGATGTGATGGGAGTAACGATTATACTAGCTTTGTCTGCTGGGTTTCTTTCTTTCCTTTCTCCATGTGTACTTCCGCTGTATCCGGCGTTTCTTTCATATTTAACAGGAGTAAATCCGGGCTTTGATAAACAAGGACCTCGTGCTGCCGGCTGGCTTTGGCATACACTTTTCTTCCTAATCGGCTTTTCGGCCATTTTCTTACTGCTGGGATATAGTGCTTTTGCATTGTCGAAATGGCTTTATGTTTATCAGTCCTACATACGTGTGTTAGGAGGCGTGCTGCTCATTTTCTTCGGATCCGTACAGATTGGCCTGTTAGGGGGGAGATGGCAGTCGTCGAAAACGTTTGTGCGCTTTAAAAACCGGCCGCCAGGGTATGTTGGGTCAATGCTCATTGGTTTATCGTTCGCAATGGGATGGACACCTTGTACAGGTCCTATACTAGCTGGTATTATGACAAGTGCTGCCTTGCAGCCGCTGGAAGCTGTTCCACTGATGCTAGCTTATATAATAGGTTTTAGTATTCCATTTTTTGTTTGGGGCTTCTTCGGGTACAAATTACAAAAGCTGCAAAGAGCAGGAAAGCTTTTGCACGAACTGAGTGGGTATTTGCTAATTGTTATTGGCGTTTTACTTTTATTTGATCTAACTACAAGGATTACAGCATTTTTAGCTAGTTTTTTCTCCTTTTATGGCTTTTAATTCGTGAAAAAAGACAAGAAGTAGTTTAAAATATGAAGGGAAAGGGTGTCGCTTGTGGAAAACTCTCCAAACAATTTAATCTTTAAAACAACAACTGTGTTAATTTCCTTCCTATTGCTTGGTTTTTCGGTCTATTTATTCTTTTCAGGCCATAATTCGCCAGGTGGTGGGTTTATCGGAGGACTAGGGACGGCAGCGGCCTTAGTGCTTATGTATATGGCTTATGGCTTCAAGACTGTCAGCAACGTTCTGCCAATTAACTATCGTATTTTAACGATGACAGGTGTGCTGATTGCTATTTTGACAAGTGCAGGTTCCTTTGTATTTGGACAGCCGTTTCTTAGTCAGACATTTACATATGTACATGTACCATTAATAGGTAAGATGGAATTGGCAACGGCAACGCTTTTCGATTTGGGCGTGTATCTTACCGTGGTCGGTATCGCCTTAACCATTATATTATCTATCGCACAAGATCGTTCAACCAGTGAGGAGAATACCAGTGGCCAAGATACTTATAGTAGATGATGCAAAATTTATGCGGAAAACATTAAGCGCTCTGCTAACGGAGGCTCATCATGAAATTGCTGGCGAGGCATCTGATGGGAATGAAGCTATCTCCAAATTCCAGGAAACAAAGCCTGATATTGTATTTATGGATATTACTATGCCGCATAAGGACGGGCTTGCCGCTTTGAAGGAAATCATCAGTATGGATCCTTCTGCTAAGATTATTATGTGCTCCGCTATGGGGCAGCAGCGTATTGTCATGCAGGCAATTGAGCTTGGGGCAAAAGATTTTATCACAAAGCCTTTTGAAGATGCACGTGTGCTAGAAACGGTGGAGCGAATTCTCGCTTAATTAGATTGTAATTGAAAGAAGTGAAGGGTATGACATTGCCTGTTATCATTAGTACAATACTTGTAGCATGTATGGGTCTAGCTGTAGCCATGATCCGCATGCGTGCCGCTGCCAGACCTGTGACAGCAAAGAAAATCATACTGCCGCCGCTTTTTATGAGTACAGGTGCACTTATGTTTCTGTTTCCCGTATTTCGGGTTCCATGGTGGGAAGTATGGTCCTCTCTAGGAGTTGGAGTGATTTTTTCCAGCTTACTCATCTTGACTTCGAATTTTGAAGTGAGAGATGAGTCGATTTTCCTGAAGCCTTCAAAAGCATTCGCTGTTATCTTGGTTGGACTCGTCTTCGTACGTGTGCTTCTAAAGGTGGCGATTGGTCAGACAATTGAAATCGGGAAGATGGGCGGTGTTTTCTTCCTGCTAGCTTTCGGTATGATCGTTTCTTGGCGGATTGCAATGCTTTGGAAGTATAAACGGCTTGAGAGGCGTATGCAAGTCTCCTAATGTTGTAAAAAGACTTTCTTCCCGTAAGAAAGTCTTTTTTGTATAGTAGTATTGTCTATACAAGTTTCAGGAAAATCATGGTACGAACGTTTTGTTTTTCTCTTAATTGTAGTAACATACATTACAAAAGGACTTATACATACATAGATGCGCGATTAAGGTCACATATAAGGGGGCGAAGGAGCTTGAAAGAAGACGACTATAAGATAGATAAACAAAAACAAGCAGCTTCATTTGATTTAATGAGCTTTGACGGACATACTTTTGCTGGACTTCCTGAGCCGATGCTGAAGTGGATTGATCAAAACGGCTTTGATATCGTATTCGTCTGTGACGACGAAGGCATTATCCAATACACTTCCACATCGATTACACGGATGCTCGGTTATCTTCCTGAGGAAGTACATGGTACGTCTTCTTTAGCCTATCTGGATCCTTGTGATGTCCCTGTACTTCGTAATCGGATTAATTCCACTACAGAATGGCCGCAGCGATTCCATCTGACAGCTTTAGATAATCGCGGGAAACATATATGGATGGAAGCGAGTATTTCTTTAGTTGAAGCGTCTGATGCCCCATATTATATCGGAGTTGCCAAGGATGTATCTGACAAGAAAGAAATCGAAGAGATGATGTTTCGATCTGAAAAAATGAGTGTAGCCGGACAGCTTGCTGCCGGAATTGCGCATGAAATTCGCAATCCGCTGACCAGTCTGAAAGGTTTTTTACAGCTAATCCAAGCCGGTATCAGCCGTAAAGAAGAATATTATAAAATTATGGTTGAAGAAATTGAAAAAATAGAAACTATTACGTCTGAGCTTCTATTCATTTCAAAGCCGGTGGCAGAGAATAAAGAAACGGAAACGATACACGAAATGCTGCAAGATGTTATTACGCTTCTATATTCACAAGCGCGTTTGCAGAATGTACAAATCAATTTTGAGAAGGAACAAAATTCCAGTTTGCTCTGTGATCGATCGCAAATCAAACAGCTGTTCATCAATCTTATCAAGAATGCCCTTGAAGAAATGCCAAATGGCGGTAAGATTGATATTCGTCAAAGACAAGCAGACGGAGTTTGTATCGTGGATGTAGTCGATGAAGGACCAGGTATTCCTGATAATGTACTTGAAAAGCTGAAAGAGCCTTTCTTTACGACGAAGAAAGAGGGGACAGGCCTCGGCTTGATGATATGTACGCAAATACTTGAAAAACATAACGGCAAACTTGATATTCACCGAAATGAAACAATAGGGAGCACATTCAGTGTGTTTCTGCCAGTTATGAACTAATTAATATTTATACATGGCCTCTCCGTTAAGAGGCCATGTTGTTTTTACATATCATGAGAACTATGCTGTTTTTGTCTGCTATGATTTTTGTTTTTGACTTTTTTTGAACCGCTGAGCGGCTCGTTAACCTTCTCTGGGTGCTTTCGCTGTTTCCCTTTGTTTTCTCCCATTTCTTCACCTCCACATCACCTATTATCCCTCTGCTAAGAAGCAATATGCGAGTGTTATCAAAATATTTAGGAGGAGTGCAAAATGCGCTAGGATTCCCCATTTTACGCGTGTTTTTTGCTCTTAATTAATTTACTTATGAATCGTTTTCATTTAGAATAAAAAGTGCAAATCAATGTTAGCTCGTGCTGTTCTATCATAAGATTGTGATAGGGCAGGCAATTCACAAGGGGGTTTGTTCATACGATGGTGAGTAATAATTCATACAATGCAAAAAAACAGTTTGAATTAAACGGAAAGACGTACAATTACTATCAATTGAAAGCGCTTGAAGAGAAAGGGCTCGGAACAGTTTCCCGGCTGCCATTCTCCATTCGTGTGCTGCTTGAATCGCTGATTCGTCAGCATGATGGTTTTGCCATTAAGGACGAGCATGTAGAAGGCTTAGCGAACTGGGGGAATGGGGACATTACCGATGTACCATTCAAGCCTTCCCGCGTTATCCTGCAGGACTTCACTGGCGTTCCGGCAGTTGTAGATTTGGCATCCTTGCGAAAAGCAATGGTGGATTTAGGCGGAGATGCAGACCGCATTAACCCTGAAATCCCTGTTGATCTTGTTATTGACCATTCTGTTCAGGTTGATAAATACGGAACACAGGATGCACTGAAAGTGAACATGGAATTGGAATTTGAGCGAAACAAAGAACGTTATGAATTTTTAAATTGGGCGCAAAAAGCATTTGATAACTACCGTGCTGTTCCGCCTGCAACTGGAATTGTCCACCAGGTAAACCTGGAATACTTAGCAAATGTTGTTCATGAAACTGAAGATGCAGAAGGTACTTATACTGCCTATCCGGATACGCTCGTCGGAACGGATTCTCATACGACGATGATCAACGGTCTTGGTGTACTAGGCTGGGGTGTCGGCGGTATCGAAGCAGAAGCGAGTATGCTTGGACAACCATCCTACTTCCCTGCACCAGATGTTATTGGCGTTAAATTTGTTGGGTCCATGCCAGCTGGCTCTACTGCAACTGACTTGGCGTTAAAAGTAACGCAAGTACTGCGTCAGAAGAGCGTAGTCGGTAAATTTGTTGAATTCTTTGGTCCTGGACTAGCGGACATGCCGCTTGCAGACCGTGCTACTATTTCTAACATGGCGCCTGAATATGGTGCAACATGCGGGTTCTTCCCAATTGATGCCGAGACACTTAACTACATGCATCTGACAGGCAGAAGCCAAGAGCAGATTGACTTAGTTGAGAAATATGCGAAAGAGAATGATTTCTGGTATTCCTCGGACTTACGTGATCCAGAGTATACGGAACTGGTTGAAATCGATCTTTCTGCATTGGAACCAAATCTTTCCGGACCAAAACGTCCGCAAGATCTTATCCCGCTTTCTGGTATGCAGAAGTCTTTCAATGATTCAATTACTGCTCCAGCAGGGAACCAAGGATTCGGTCTAGACAAGAGCGAATTTGATAAATCGATTGATATTAATCATCCGGATGGCAGAACATCCACAATGAAAACAGGAGCAGTAGCAATTGCTGCGATTACTTCCTGTACGAATACATCCAACCCATACGTTATGCTTGGTGCCGGGCTTCTAGCGAAGAACGCAGTTGAAAAAGGACTGAATGTACCAGCTTACGTAAAAACATCGTTGGCTCCAGGTTCCAAAGTTGTTACGCGTTACTTGGCGGATGCAGGCTTGACGCCGTATCTGGATCAGTTAGGCTTCACACTTGTTGGTTATGGCTGTACAACTTGTATCGGTAACTCCGGTCCGTTGTCTCCGGAAATCGAAGAGGCGATTGCTTCCAATGATTTGACGGTAGCATCTGTTCTTTCCGGTAACCGTAACTTTGAGGGTCGTATCCACCCGCTTGTGCGGGCGAACTATTTGGCATCTCCGCCGCTCGTAGTTGCGTATGCACTTGCTGGTACGGTCGATGTTGACTTGAATAATGATCCAATCGGAACAGACAAAGACGGTAACAATGTTTACTTTAAAGATCTATGGCCTACAAATGAGGAGATCCGTAAAGCAGTTGCACAAGTCGTAACGCCGGAAATCTTCCGCAAAGAGTACGAAGATGTGTTCCATTCTAATGAAAAATGGAATGAAATTGAAACAACGGATCAGCCACTGTACAAATGGAATGAGGATTCAACTTATATTCAAAATCCGACCTTCTTTGAGAATATCGCTGGAGGAAGCGGTACAGTACAGCCGCTGCAAGGCTTGCGCGTAATCGGGAAATTTGCCGATTCCGTAACGACGGACCATATTTCTCCTGCAGGTGCCATTGCCAAAGACATGCCAGCAGGTCAATATTTGCAGTCTAAAGGTGTAACGCCTCGTGAGTTCAACTCTTATGGTTCCCGCCGTGGTAACCATGAAGTAATGATGCGCGGTACATTCGCCAACATCCGTATCCGCAATCAGCTGGCTCCGGGCACAGAGGGCGGTTATACAACGTACTGGCCGACAGATGAAGTGATGCCGATTTATGATGCAGCAATGAAATATCAAGCTGATCAGACAGGATTGGCTATCTTTGCTGGTGAAGATTACGGTATGGGAAGCTCACGTGACTGGGCAGCAAAAGGTACGAACTTGCTTGGTATTAAGACTGTTATTGCACAGAGCTTCGAGCGTATTCACCGTTCCAACCTTGTTATGATGGGTGTGCTGCCATTGCAGTTCCAGCCAGGTGAAAGTTCGGATTCTCTTGGATTGACAGGTCGTGAGAGTATCAGTGTAGCTATTGATGAGAATGTTTCACCACGAGATATCGTGAAAGTAACAGCAACTGCTGAAGATGGCAAAGTAACTGAATTTGATGCGGTCGCACGATTTGACAGTGAAGTAGAAATCGACTATTACCGTCATGGCGGTATTTTGAACATGGTGCTTCGTAATAAGTTGCAGCATGCATAAGGAGGAAGGAGCAGCCGATATGGCTGCTTCTTTTTTTTGGTTAGTATGGCTTCTTTTCGCCCAAAATAAACGGCGAGGAGGAATCAATTTGAAACGAATAACGATACTGTTAACCTTATTTCTAATAAGTATGCCGTCTATAGTCCATGCCCAAACATTGGAATTGAAATCCGTGGAGGCGCTGCTTGCACATAGCGATAAAAAACCAATCGTTCTCGTCTACTGGGCTACGTGGTGTGAGACGTGTATGGAGGATTTAACCGAGCTGGAAGCATTTTTTGACAGCACAGGGAATCGTGTCCATGTGTACAGTGTGAACGCAACAAAAAGTGAACGAAGCGGCGAGCAAATAAGGAACTTTACAGAAAAGAGTGACCTGCATGTACCTGTTTACTTGGATGAAAAAGGGGAGGTAGCAGCTCACTTCCGTCAAAAGGCAATTCCGTTCACTGTTATCGTTAAAAATGGCAAGCAGCAAGTAATACCAGGACCTGTTACAAAAGAACAATTGGAGAAGTGGACAGATTAGTGTCCGTTAGTTCACCTGTATGGCTCGAGTATGCTAAAATAATTGTTAGAGAAAAGGGGGCATACTTGTGGCACAGACAGAGAATACCCTGATTGAACAAGTAATTGCATGGAGTTCGATGGATATTACACCGCCTCTATCTGAGATAGAGGCGTTACGTATGGCATCGGAATTAACAGATGAAGAAGAAACATTAAAACAAGGACTATATCGAATCATAGCGTTTTATCGGATCATGCGTGTGCATCAGCAAGATCCAATTAGCAAGCAGCTGTTGGCGGCATCTGAGCGTACTCATCCAATTGTGCAGGAGATTGATCAGTTTGCACAGGTGAACCAATATTACTTAACGCTAATAAACACCGATTTGCCGCAATGGTCGATACGAGAAACAGACTTTGATCCTGCGAAGCTTAAAAAATCACAAAGTTTGCACGACCAGCTGACAGAAGCAATGCAAACTTATCCGCGCCGACTAAGCGGGACGAACAAGTTGGCAGCTGCTTATAATCGGTCTTATGAAGAATTAGAGGATTTACTTGTTCTTTTGGAACAAACAATTGAAACGATTGAAAAAAGAAAGACAGGCTCCCCTGTATCTGCGATGAATGCTACCGTTCAGCAGATAACTAAGTCATTAATAGCTGTAAAGGATGCACTGCCGAATGTGCTGACACAGGCAAGTGCGAACCGTCCGCTTGAAGTACTGGACCAACTGATTGGTTTACAAGAGGTCAAAGATTATATCCATGATTATTACCATTATTTGCGCTATCAGCAAGAACGAAAACAATTTGGCTTCCAAATGGTAGATGAACCAGGATTGCATATGGTTATCACTGGAAATCCTGGGACAGGGAAAACGACAATTGCCAGATTACTGGCAAAGCTTTATCATCAACTCGGACTGCTGGAATCGGACCATGTGGTGGAGGTAAACCGTTCTCATTTGGTTGGTTCTTACCTTGGGCAAAGTGAAGAAAACACAACCAATTATGTGCAGCAAGCACTTGGCGGGGTCTTGTTTATTGATGAAGCATACAGTCTTAAACGAGAAGGGCAAAGCGGCAATGATTATGGACAAGCAGTTATTGATACACTGGTATCGAGTATGACAAGCAACGAATATGGCGGCAGATTTGCTGTCATTCTGGCTGGGTACCCAGAGGAAACTCGTCAGTTTCTTTTTGCCAATCCAGGATTGCGCAGCCGAATACCAGATCAGAACTATTTGGAGTTACCAGACTTTAAGACAGAGGAATTGCTGCAAATTGCTGAAAATACAGCGCTTTCGAATGATTTCTTCTTTACAGAAGAAGCTTTACGACTTGTAGAAGATAATATTGAGCAATCAAAAGTGGATGATACATTCGGTAATGCAAGAACAGTACGTGATATTGTACTGCGTATTATCTTCCAAAAAGGCGCTGATCGAAACTTAACGGCTGACTCCTGGATTGATCACATGAAGCTCTCATCTGCAGATGTGAATAATCCGCACAAAGCAGAAGACGCATCAGAACCGCTGGAACAGCTCGAGCAGCTGATTGGTCTGCAAACGATAAAAAATGAAGTGAAGAAGCTATCCTCCTTCGTTCAAATCCAGCAAGAACGCAAAAGCAAAGGAGCCCCAGCTGTACCAATTCAGCTGCACGCCGTATTTACCGGGAATCCAGGAACAGGTAAGACGACAATTGCCAAAATATACGCTGGGATACTGAAAGAGCGCGGATTGCTAAAGCGCGGACATCTTGTTGTCGCTTCCCGAAGTGACTTAGTTGCAGGTTATGTCGGCCAGACAGCTGCTAAGACAAAAGCAGTGATTCGCGATGCGCTTGGGGGCGTGCTGTTTATCGACGAAGCATACAGCTTATTCCGAGGAGCACAGGACTTCGGGAAGGAAGCAATTGATACGCTTGTGGATGAGATGACAAAGCACAATGAAAACCTTGTTGTCGTACTCGCTGGATATCAGCAAGAGATGAAACGATTCATCGACAGCAACCCAGGGCTTGCTTCTCGCTTCAAGAAATATTTTGTGTTTCCTGATTATAACAGTGAGGAGCTTGTCGCTATCTTTAAGCGGGCAATGGAAAACTATGCTTATGCCCTTGCAGAAGAGGCAGAAGATTTCTTGAAGGAGCAGCTGAGCACGGAAACGGTGCCAGGTAATGGACGGTTTGTAACAAATCTGCTCGATGAAGCAATTCAGTTTCAATCGCTGCGCTTGATAGAAGAAGAGCAAACAGATATGGATATGTTAAATAAGGCAGACATAGAGAATGCTTGGAATATGGTTAGGAGAAGTGCTTTATGAAAAGTTCAACATCAAAAATAAGTGTACGCTACGGTGAGACAGATCAAATGGGTGTCGTATATCATGTGAATTATCTTGTGTGGTTCGAAATCGGCCGGACAGATTTTATTGAAACATTAGGTTTGCGCTATGCTGCTATGGAAGAAGATGGCTTTCTTTCTCCAGTGGTGGATGCGAAATTAAACTTCCATTATCCAGTACGATATGGGGAAAAGCCGGTCATAGAAACGTGGCTTCATTCTTACGATGGTATTCGCACGAAGTATGCTTATGAAATTAGGAATGAAGACGGGAAGCTATGTGTCTCTGGTACAAGTACGCACACCGTCGTGAAAAAGGAAAACTTCCGGCCTGTTTCCATTCGCCGTTCTCTGCCAGAGTGGCATGCTGCTTATTCAAAGGCATTGGAAGCATAAACAATGGCATTTGGTGTGAAGCGGGAAGAACTGAAACGCTGGAAACAGCAAGTTCGTAACGGGGAAGTTGCTTTCTTGACGCACTATTGGCTTGACGATCGTTTTCCTGGTGAAAAGACGGTTACCAAAGCAGGCTGTGCGGACCGAAGGAAGTTGATAAAATGGGGGGCGCAGTATGGGCTGAAAGAAGCTTGGATTGATGAACACGGTGATTTGCCTCATTTTGATTTGATTGGTGACTATCAGTGGCGTATTCTTCAGGCAGAGCAGCAATATGAACAAATAGAAAGATTTGGACTCACACAACAGAAAAAGCAGTAATCCACGAGGGATTACTGCTTTTTTTCATGCTGTTCACAACCGCAGCCTGGGACAGGGTCGAATCCGCCTCGGTGAAACGGCTGGCATTTCGAGATACGTTTAATCGTGAGCCAGCCGCCTTTCCATGCGCCGTACATCTGAATTGCTTCCAATCCGTATTGTGAACACGTTGGATAAAAACGGCAAGTAGGCGGCGTTAGCGGGCTAATAAAACGGCGATAAAAACGGATCAAGGCTAGAAATACCTTGTCCATCGTTTTACTCCATCTCGTCGCGTTTGTCGTAGCTTAATGTAGCGACAGCATCGTGCAAGTGAATTGATTCCTGATTACTGCAGGATACGGTGAATTTCTCCACATAATCCAACTCATACAAATCAGCTGCTACCAGCCGAACCATATCCTCAACGAAACGAGGGTTTTCGTAGGCTGTTTCTGTTACCATTTTTTCATCCGGGCGCTTCAATACCGGGTGAATTCGAGCGCTGGCATTACTCTCGGCAGCTTCAATCAAATCTTCTTTCCAGTCTTGCACATCTTCGTTGAAGGCATCCGTCAGCTGCACTTCCATTGAAACAATACCGCGCTGATTGTGCGCACTATACTCACTGATTTCCTTTGAACAAGGGCATAATGTGGTGACAGTTCCGGACAGTTTAGCTGTTGTACGGAAACCAGTCTCTTTATGATAAGACACTTCCAGAGAAGCATCCGCATGATTTAAACCTGTCATCCCAGATGCAGGGCCACTTCTTTCGAAGAACCACGGGAAAGTTACCTTGACCTTCGCATCGTCTTGTTTCAAACGATCAGCAAGCTCGGCTACAAAAGTTTGTAAACTTTGTACAGAAACAGTGAAGCCGTTTTTGTGGTACATATCCAACTGCTCGGTAAAACGGCTCATGTTCGTCCCTTTACTGTCCTGCTGAATGCTGGAAGTAAACTCAAATGTTCCGATTGTTGTCTGCATTGCCGGGCTTGTATTGCTGATCACCTGGATAGGGTGCTTCACATTCGCAATACCGACTGCATCGATATGGAATAAAAAGTTCTTTTTCGTATTTTGTAAATCAGCCATCTCAGCTTTATTTTCCGGTTTTGTCTTCTCACCGGGCGGCACGGAGCCGAATAATTTATGACGTTCTGCCTTCGCAGGCAGCTGTTTTTTTGTTGGTGTGTGTAGGTGTTGCATATTTGTACTCCTTTCAGGCGTCCTATGGACTAGCTTAAAGTATACCCGATGCATCAAGGGGAATTCAATTGTCTGAGCCGGGTAAATTATCCGGAAAAGAAAAAACAATCCCGATTATCTGGAATTGTTTTTCACGAGGAAGGACGCTTTCGGTTCCTCCCGTTTGATGATTCGGACAATGTTCTGTCGGTGCTTATACAGAATAAACACTGCGAGTAAACCGAGAACAATCGTTAGTATCAGGTCTTGCGCAATAAAAATGGAAACAATAACGCTGACGACTCCTGCTGTCATGGAAGCAAGTGATACGTATTTGCTGAGCAGCAATACGAGTACAAAGCTTGCGATGACAATCAAGAAGAGCAGTGCGTTTACACCAAGAATAATACCAGCGGATGTGGCAACTGCTTTTCCGCCTTTAAAGCGTGCAAATACTGGATAAACATGACCGATGACTGCGCCTAGTCCAATGACGAGTAAGTAAAGGTCAAGTCCGAATAGAACTGGCAGGATAGTCGCAATTGTCCCTTTTAAGATGTCAGCGATTAAAACAATAATCCCAGCCTTCTTACCAAGTGTGCGGAATGTATTTGTAGCACCGAGGTTGCCGCTACCGTGCTCTCTGACGTCTATATTGTAGCCTACTTTCCCAACAATCAGTGCGGATGGAATTGAACCGATGATATAGGCGAGCAGGATGAATAATATGTATTCCATTACCATTCTCATTCTCCTTTAACAGCTAAGGCGTTCCTATTACTTGCTAATCCATTTTAGCACGAAGTATCATAGGATAGCATAACTTTTTACATAGTATAGGATTAATTCCCTAGAAGCAAGGGTAATAAAGTGAATGATATGATTTTGTTGTACATACATAACGAGGTGACTAAATGATTCAATTTAAAGGCGTAAGTAAAACGTACCGAGACGGAACGGAAGCAATCAAGAATTTCAATCTCGAAATTCAAGAAGGTGAATTGCTTACATTGATCGGGCCGAGTGGCTGCGGCAAAACGACAACAATGAAAATGATCAACAGGCTGGCAGAACCGTCAGAAGGCGATATCTACATAAGTGGCAAACGCTTAAAAGACTATAACATCAATGAACTGCGGTGGAATATTGGGTATGTTTTGCAGCAGATTGCGTTGTTCCCGCACATGACAGTGGAAGAGAATATTGCGGTTGTACCAGAGATGAAAAGGTGGAAGAAAAAAGATATCCAGAACCGCGCAAAAGAATTAATGCAGATGGTCGGAATGGAACCTTCCATTTACATGAAAAAAATGCCGTCTGAACTATCTGGCGGTCAGCAGCAGCGTATTGGTGTGATTCGGGCGCTTGCCGCTGATCCGCAAATTCTGCTTATGGATGAGCCATTCAGTGCGTTGGATCCACTCAGCAGAGAAGGGCTGCAGAAGGATATACGCAAATTGCAGCAGAAAATCAAGAAAACGATCGTTTTTGTTACGCATGATATTGACGAAGCAACGGCACTTGGAGACCGTGTCTGTCTCATGAAAGCTGGCGAAATCGTGCAAGTAGACACCCCGCAGAACTTGATTTTAGAGCCAAAAGATTCGTTTGTACGAAGCTTTATCGGAGACAAGAAATCACCTTGGCAGACTGCTGTCGACATCGTCGCTTCTCGAACTGCTTCACATATGCTCTCAATGGAGGCTTTTGAAGCTGGTCAGTATGACAAAGACGTTGCCTATATTTTAACCGGCAGTGAAGGCGAATTACTTTGTGCTGTAGAAAACGGGAAGCAGCAAGACGTAGGCGAATTGCCGAATGACATGAATGTATTAGATGCTGTTGCTGTGTTTGAGGAAGCTGGAACGAGTGTTTTGCCGGTAACGAAAGACAATAAAGTGATGGGTACGATAACCCAGCAAGAGCTGCTGCGCTTTTTGGCCAGTAAAACGGAAGTCAAGAATGGAGTGGTGACACAATGAATGCATTTCTTGACGTTTTTCAGCAGCGCAGTGATTCTTTTTGGACAGCTTTAGGCGAACACTTGCAAATATCAGTTATCGCTTTACTTATCAGTATTGCAATTGCGGTACCGCTTGGTTTGTTACTGAGCCGGTCTAAAAGATTAGCGGAACCGATTATTGCTGTAACAGCCGTTCTGCAGACGATACCCAGCCTGGCTATTTTAGCATTCTTAATACCACTGATTGGTATCGGAACACGTCCGGCGATTGTGGCGCTTATCGCCTATGCTCTGCTTCCGATACTGCGAAACACCTATACAGGTATCGCGGGCGTAGACCCGGCACTAAAAGAAGCTGCAACAGGCATGGGAATGAACAGTTTCCGGCGTCTTCGCAAAGTCGAGCTGCCATTGGCGATGCCTATCATCATGGCAGGAATTCGGACAGCGATGGTTATGATTGTTGGGACAACAACGATTGCTGCATTGATTGGTGCTGGAGGATTGGGAGAACTCATTCTGTTAGGAATTGATCGCGGCGGTGATGTAAATCTGATTTTGCTTGGTGCAATTCCGGCAGCATTATTAGCTATTTTATTGGATTTGGTTATTCGGGTATTTGAACGTACCAGCAGAAAATTCGGGTTTAAGTCACTTTTAGTCCTGTTACTTGTAGCTGTTATCGGTGTTGTGACACCATTTGTGGTTGCCAAAGATAATCAAGCTGATTTAGTTATCGGCGGCAAGCTAGGTGCCGAGCCTTCTATCTTAATTAATATGTATGAACTATTGATTGAAGATCAGACTGATTTACAAGTAGAATTAGAGACGAATCTCGGGAAAACGGATTTCCTTTTTGAAGCATTACAGAGCGGCAGTATCGATATCTATCCAGAATTTACCGGAACAGCTCTCGTAACATTCCTAGGCGAACAAGCCGAGACGAATGATGCGCAATTGGTGTATCACCAAGCAGAAGCCGGCATGGCAGAGCGTTTTGACATGGCGTATCTCGAGCCAATGGCATACAATAATACGTACACACTTGCCGTGAAGCAATCTTTCGCAGAAGAAAACAATTTAGAAACGATTGGCGATCTTCGAAGTATCGATGACGATATGACGGCTGGCTTTACTTTAGAGTTCAGCGATCGCCAAGATGGCTATCTAGGTATTCAGGATGTGTATGGGGTAAAATTCGGTGAACTGAAGACGTTGGACCCTGGTATTCGTCAGCAAGCAATTGAATCTGGCGATGTAGATGTAATTGATGCGTATTCCACAGACAGCTACATTCGGGACTTGAACCTCGTTACACTGGATGATCCAGAGAATTTGTTCCCGCCGTACCAAGGCGCACCGCTAATGCGTCAAGAAACACTTGATAAATACCCAGAGCTTGCAGACATATTGAGTCAGCTCGCAGGGAAAATAACAGATGAGCAGATGACAGAAATGAACTATCAAGTCGATTATGAAGATAAGAAACCAAAAGAAGTAGCAAGAGAATTTTTAGAACAAGAAGGACTACTTTAAAGGAGGCAGAGAAGCACATGACATTTAAAAATCCTGAGAATAGCGTAATTCGTGATACTTTAACAAAAGCAAAAACGATTGCGGTAGTTGGACTATCTGACTCTCCCACTCGCACATCTTATGGTGTTTCACAGGCGATGCAGCAGGCAGGATATCGTATTATTCCTGTCAATCCGACAATAACCGAAGTGCTTGGCGAAAAAGCATACCCTTCCTTGGCGGAAGTGCCAGACCAAATCGACATTATCAATGTTTTCCGGCGGCCGGAGTACTTACCTGACTTGGCAAGGGAAGCCAGTAAAACAAATGCTCGTGTTTTTTGGGCGCAGCAAGGCGTTTATGATGAAGAAGCAGCTGCCTATTTGAAACAAGAAGGATTTACGGTCATGATGGATCTTTGCATTAAAGTAGCACATAGTGTACTCGTCGGACCTTCCAATAATTAAGCTTGCCCCATCTGCTCTCAGCAGGTGGGGTTTCTGTCTCATTCGCGTATAATAAGACGTACCAACTTGAAAAAGGGGGAAGGAACATGTACTTAGACGATAAATTGCACGCCTCATACGTAAACAAACTGCCGGAAGTCTTTTATTCGGAGATGGAGCCGAATCCTGTAAGCGAACCGAAGCTAATCAAATGGAATGAAGAACTAGCAGGACAGCTCGGTATCAAACAAGAAGGCATGCTGAACGTGGTGGCAGGCAATCGCTTCCCAGCAGTATCCAAGCCAATTGCACAAGCCTATGCTGGTCATCAATTTGGGAATTTCACTATGCTTGGCGATGGACGAGCCACACTTGTTGGGGAGTGGCAGAACATTGCTGGTGAGAAACTGGATATGCAGCTGAAAGGAGCGGGAAGAACTCCTTATTCCCGAGGCGGAGATGGACGGGCAGCGCTCGGACCTATGCTGCGTGAATATATTATCAGCGAAGCGATGCATGGACTTGGCATCCCAACAACACGCAGTTTGGCTGTTGTCTCGACAGGCGATCCTGTCTATCGCGAAACAGTACTGCCTGGGGCAATACTGACTAGAATAGCCAAAAGTCACCTTCGTGTTGGAACCTTTGAATATGCACGCAGATTTTGTTCGGAAACAGACTTAACCGCTCTGGCAGATTATAGTATCGAACGCCACTATCCTGAATTAGCTGGTGAACAGGACCGTTATCTACGTTTCTTCCAAGCAGTTGTCGATCGTCAGGCTTCTTTAATTGCCCAATGGGTGAGTGTTGGATTTATCCATGGTGTGATGAATACCGACAATATGACCATTAGCGGAGAAACGATTGATTACGGACCTTGTGCCTTTTTAGATAAATATGATCCGAAGACTGTTTTTAGTTCCATTGATGTACAAGGGCGCTATGCATATGCGAATCAGCCGCCAATTGCCGCTTGGAATTTAGCACGGTTTGCGGAAACATTGCTGCCGCTACTTGACGCCGTACCTGAGGAAGCGGTGAAAAAAGCTGAGGCAATCTTAAAAGAGTATCCGCGCATTTACCGAAAGTACTGGCTGGAAATTATGTATCGGAAAATTGGTATACAGGAAGCGGCAGCAGGTGATGAAGTGCTTGTCGAAGATTTGCTAAAGTGGATGGAGCAGACAGGTGCGGATTATACGAACACTTTCCGTGCATTGACCATTGGTGATTTGGCAACGCTTGAACCAAACGAAGATTTTCTTTCTTGGAAAAAGCGGTGGGATGAACGCACAAGCGCTGTGCGTCCAGAAGCAGTCAGACAGACGATGCAAAAAGCGAATCCACATGTAATCCCGCGCAATTATCTGGTAGAAGAGGCGTTGGATGCGGCGGGAAATGGCGATTATACGTTGTTTGACTCCTTATTGGAAGCTGTCTCCAAACCTTACAGCTACGCATCCATTGATCCAAAGTACACCGCCAATCCCCCTGAACCAGACGAACCGTTTCAGACTTTTTGCGGTACATGATACACCACCTGCCCTCGGGCAGGTATACATATATAACATAATAGGCGTATAGTTAGAGAGCAGAGACTTTCAATTTGTATAGAAAACGCAGCAATCGATTGATTTTATTTTAAAAATGACTATTATAAAGGCTCTCAGCAACCGTTTAATTTGGGTGAATCCCAAAATGTGGATTGATTGACTGGCATTATTCTGCTACTTTTAATTAGGCACACACTGGACTCTGCTAACCAAGGGGGCCAGTTTACACAAACGTATGTTCGGTGTTATGATGAACATAGCGTATTGTCTCTTCAGCGTGTGCTGAAGAAGACTTGGAAACAGTTCTTTTTGTTCGAAGAAGGGAGCCGATGTTGCATTGGTTAAACAAACATCGCATTATTCAGATGACTCAATTCAAGTGCTTGAAGGACTTGAAGCGGTCAGAAAGCGACCGGGCATGTATATCGGTAGCACCGACAGCCGGGGCTTACATCATTTAGTTTATGAAATTGTTGACAACAGCGTGGATGAAGCGCTGGCAGGCTATGGAGAAAAAATTAATGTGATCATCCACAAAGATAACAGTATTTCGGTGGAGGATTTCGGGCGGGGAATGCCTACTGGTATGCACGCTACCGGAAGACCAACACCTGAAGTTATATTCACTGTTTTGCATGCCGGCGGGAAATTTGGTCAAGGCGGCTACAGCACAAGCGGAGGGCTGCATGGTGTTGGCGCTTCCGTTGTAAACGCTTTGTCTGAACGTCTAGTCGTGACAATTCATCGCGATGGATTTATTTACACGCAGCGTTTTGAAAATGGCGGAAAGCCTGCTACTTCGCTTGAAAAGTCAGGGAAAACGAAAAAGACAGGAACAAGTATCCACTTCAAACCCGATCCGTCTATGTTCTCGACGACAACTTACAATTATGAAACACTGACCGAGCGTCTTCGTGAAGCAGCTTTCTTGTTGAAGGGAGTAGCTTTCCATATCCAGGACGAGCGAAGCGGAAAAGAGGAGACTTACCTTTATCCCGACGGTCTGCAGTCATTCGTTGATTACTTGAATGAGGAAAAAGATACGCTCCATCCTGTTGTTGCCTTTGAAGGCGAACAGCAAGCGATTGAGGTATTCTTCGCCTTTCAGTTCAATGATGGCTATACAGAGACAATGTTAAGCTTTGTCAACAACGTTCGTACAAAGGATGGCGGAACCCATGAAGCGGGTGCCAAGTCCGGGATGACGCGTGTATTTAATGAGTACGCTCGCCGTAATAATTTGTTGAA
>NZ_LT727828.1:1848412-1877699 GCF_900162685.1 Terribacillus halophilus | reverse complement strand
ACGCTCGCCGTAATAATTTGTTGAAAGAAAAAGATAAAAACCTCGAAGGAACAGATATTCGGGAAGGACTAACTGCAATTGTCAGTGTCCGAATTCCGGAAGAACTGCTTCAATTTGAGGGACAAACGAAAAGCAAGCTTGGTACTTCTGAAGCGCGATCTGCAGTAGATGCTTTAGTTTCTGAAAAACTTTCTTACTTCCTTTCTGAGAATCCGGATATTGCCGGAATGCTCGTGAAAAAGGCGATTCGTGCAAAAGAAGCCCGAGAAGCAGCTCGAAAAGCACGGGAAGATGCCCGCAGCGGCAAAAAGAAGAAGCGCAGAGATACGCTTCTAAGCGGTAAGCTTACACCGGCTCAATCGCGCAACCCGCAGAAAAATGAACTATATTTGGTGGAGGGTGATTCCGCCGGCGGTTCTGCGAAACAGGGACGTGACCGTAAGTTTCAGGCAGTTCTGCCTTTACGCGGTAAAGTTATTAACACGGAAAAAGCGAAGCTGCAGGATGTAATGAAAAACGAGGAAATATCTACGATTATCCACACAATTGGTGCTGGTGTCGGAGCAGACTTCACTTTAGATGATGTGCAATATGACAAAGTTGTCATCATGACAGATGCCGATACGGATGGAGCACATATTCAAATCTTGCTGCTTACGTTCTTTTACCGCTATATGAAGGAATTGATTGAAAAAGGCAAAGTATTTATTGCCCTGCCGCCACTGTATAAGGTTTCAAAAGGCAAGGGTAAAAAAGAAGTGATCCGTTATGCCTGGAGCGATGAGGAAATGCGCATCATCGTGCAGGAACTGAAGAACGGCTATACAATTCAGCGCTACAAAGGACTCGGTGAGATGAATGCCGATCAGCTTTGGGAGACAACGATGGATCCAGAGACGCGCACACTCATTCGTGTAACAATCGAGGATTTTGCACGCGCTGAGCGCCGCATTACGACGCTGATGGGTGACAAAGTAGAGCCGCGTCGTAAATGGATCGAAAGTAATGTCGCTTTCGGTATGGAAGAAGACGGAAATATCCTCGAAAACGACAAGCTGCACAACTAAGGGGGATTTCTTTTGGAAAAATATTTGGATCTGCCATTGGAGGAAGTCATCGGAGACCGATTCGGCAGATACAGTAAATATATTATTCAAGACCGCGCGCTGCCGGATGCCAGAGATGGCTTAAAGCCGGTACAGCGCCGGATTTTATATGCAATGTACGATGAGCGGAACACCCATGATAAACCGTTCCGGAAGTCTGCCAAAACCGTCGGTACGGTAATCGGTAACTTCCACCCACACGGTGACAGTTCGGTGTATGAAGCAATGGTGCGACTCAGTCAAACATGGAAAGTGCGCAATGTGCTAGTAGAAATGCATGGGAATAACGGCAGCGTCGACGGCGATCCGCCAGCCGCGATGCGTTATACCGAAGCAAGACTTTCCAGCATTGCTTCGGAATTGTTGCGCGATATCGATAAAAATACGGTCGAATTCGTTCCGAACTTTGATGATACAAACGCGGAGCCAACGGTACTTCCAGCGAAGTTCCCAAATCTGCTTGTGAATGGATCTACTGGTATATCAGCCGGATATGCGACAGAAATTCCGCCGCATCAGCTTGGTGAGGTTATTGATGCAGTTATTATGCGAATGGACAAGCCAACTGTCACTGTTGACGAATTGATGACAGTCATGAAGGGACCGGATTTCCCGACAGGGGGAATCATCCAAGGTGTCGAGGGTATCAAGAAGGCGTATGAGACAGGAAAAGGCAAGATCATTGTTCGCGGAAAAACCAGCATTGAAGACATCAAAGGCGGCAAGCAGCAAATCGTCATCGATGAGATTCCTTATGAAGTAAATAAAGCAAATCTTGTCAAACGGATGGATGAGCTGCGGCTGGACCGAAAAGTGGAAGGTGTCGCTGAAGTACGAGACGAAACTGACCGTACCGGTATGCGCATTGTCGTGGAACTGAAAAAAGATGCAGATGCACAAGGTATTTTGCATTATTTATATAAAAATACAGATCTGCAAATCTCCTATAATTTCAACATGGTAGCAATCAAAGATAAAACACCGCAGCTGCTTGGTTTAACAAAGCTGCTGGATGCGTATATTGAGCACCAGAAAGAAGTTGTAACAAGACAGTCGCAATACAATTTGCAAAAAGCGAAAGACCGCAAGCACATCGTCGAAGGTTTAATCAAAGCCATTTCGATACTCGACGAGCTTATTGCGACAATTCGTGCGTCTAAAGATAAAGCAGATGCCAAGCGTCGGATTGAAGAAGCTTACGGGTTTACCGAAGCACAGGCAGAAGCCATCGTGAACTTGCAGCTGTATCGTTTGACGAATACAGACATTACGGCGTTGCAGAAAGAATCAGATGAACTTGATGAACAGATTCAAAAGCTTGAAGATATCCTGAAAAATGAAAAGGTCTTGCACAAAGTCATCAAGCAGGATCTTCGCACGATTAAAAAGAACTTCCATACCGATCGTCGTACACAGATCGAAAATGAAATCGAAGAACTGAAAATCAACCTAGAAGTAATGGTTGCATCAGAGGATGTACTCGTAACGGTAACGCATGATGGTTATATTAAACGGACGAGCCTGCGTTCCTACCAAGCATCCAATGGCGAAGGATTGGCCATCAAAGAAGAAGACCATCTCGTTGGCTTACAGGAGATTAACACGACGGATAAACTGCTCGTGTTTACGAATAAAGGGAAGTTCAGTTATATGCCGGTGCATGAACTGCCTGACATTCGCTGGAAAGACCAAGGGCAGCATCTGGCTAATATCGTCAGCATGGATAAAGACGAAAAAGTAATTGCCAGCATACCTGTTCGTGATTTTAAAAACGGCGGCTATCTTGTTTTCTTCACAAAAAATGGCCTCGTAAAACGAAGCGAATTGCAGCTGTATGAAGCATCGCGTGCGAATAAGTCACTCACTGCCATCAATTTGAAAAATGATGATGAAGTATGCCATGTGGCATTAACAGATGGACAGAAACAGTTATTCATGGCCACGAATACGGGCTATGGATTATGGTTCACAGAAGAAGAAGTCAGTCCGATTGGTATTCGTGCTGCTGGTGTGAAAGGCATGCAGGTGAAAGAAGGCGAATTCATCGTAGGTGCTCAGACATTTGATCTGCGGCATGCACCAAGTATTGCAATTATTACACATCGAGGTGCAGCAAAACGGATGAAACTGAAAGAGTTTGAACCATCCGGCAGAGCAAAGCGTGGTGTTGTGATGCTTCGTGAATTAAAGAAAAGTCCGCATCGCATTGTTGGACTTTATGTAGTAGAGCAAGAAATGACGATTCATATTGAAACAAAAGATAAAGAAAATCATCTGCTGGAGCCGATGAAGCTGAATGCCAATGACCGTTACAGCAATGGATCTTACGTTTTAGATACAGATAAGCACGGAGAAGTGATTGACACATATCCGCAGGCGGTCTATGATATTGCTTTTCCGCAAGAGGAATAAGTAGACAAGAATATTATTATGTAAACTAGAGAGGCGTATTGCCTCTCCTTTTTTTATTTCCGGCACAGGATAAGCTCTTAAAGGATAGAATAATTGACAGTTAAACTAACTTGCATGGTATAGTTTTACGTATAATAATTTGTACGGAGGGGATACAAGATGGATAATAGAACATTTCGAGATGCAATGGGGAAATTTGCAACAGGTATCACAATTGTATCAACAGAAGTAGCTGAGGAAATGAAAGGCATGACAGTGAACGCCTTTATGTCCGTTTCATTGGATCCGCATTTGATTGCTGTGTCAATAGATGAAAAGGCTTCGTTATATGACGTTCTGCAGGAAAACGACACATTTGGAGTCAGTGTTCTCGCAGAAGAGCAAAAAGAAGTGAGCATGGTGTTCGCCAAACAGATGGCACAGGAAAAGCCGCTGCCGATTACGAAACTGAAAGATGTTCCTGTTGTGGATGGTGCGCTAGTTACACTTGCTTGCAAAGTTGTGGAAAAGGTAAAAGCTGGTGATCATGTCATTTTAATTGGCGAAGTTGAAGACTTAGTACAGCGTGACGGGGAGCCCGTCCTGTATTATGGAGGAAGCTACCGAGAGATCAAAGCGACATAAGGAAAGGAAGCAAAGCCTATGGAGCAGACAACAATTTTAGTTGTGGAAGATGAAAAGAAAATGGCACGTTTGCTGCAGCTGGAGCTCGAGCATGAAGGGTTCACAGTTGATGTGAAATATGATGGCTTGGATGCATTGGAAGCATTTTATGGAAACAGTTATCAACTTGTTCTGCTGGATGTGATGCTGCCATCGTTAAGCGGCATGGAGCTGCTGCGCCGCATTCGTAAGCACGATGCCCATGTACCAGTTATGCTGCTGACGGCAAGAGATGCTGTTCCTGATAAAGTGAGTGGTTTTGACCTTGGTGCGACAGATTATATGACAAAGCCATTCGAAATCGAAGAGCTGCTGGCACGTATTCGTGCACATCTTCGCCATACGAGCGCAGCTGCTGAACAAGATCCAGTATTACAAGTAGGCAATCTGACGTTAGACGAAAAGACGCGAACAGTAATGCGTGGTAAAAATGAATTGGAGCTTACGCCGCGTGAATATGATTTATTATTATTTCTGATGAAGCATGAAAAACAAGTTTTAACAAGAGATCAGCTGCTGGAACGTGTGTGGGGCTTTCAATACGCCGGAGATACAAATGTAGTGGACGTTTACATTCGCTATCTTCGGAAGAAAGTTGATGCCGATATGAATCGTAAGCTAATTAAGACCGTCAGAGGCGTGGGTTATACAATTAAGGATGAAGAAAAGTGAAGCTGCGCACAAGGATCCAATTATATATAATTGTGACCCTCGTTATTTTATTGCTGATCGTGAATGCATCTATTTATTTCTTGTTCCGGCAGGTGAGTTTACATAACAGCCTCGATCGTCTCCATGAGCAAGGGCGTGCACTAGCAGAAACAGCAGCTACGGTTGATTGGAAGGATACAGCGCGCACGAGTTTGTTTCAGGCCGATTTGCCGGCAGAGGGAATGGTTCGTTTTATCGGTCCGAATGGCCAGAGCGAGGGCGTCATTACCAGAGCCGAGAAATATCGAGAGCTTCCTTTTACATTTTCAAGTCAAGAAACAGATCATACATACTACCATGAGGGAAGCTGGTATGCCGAGGTAGAGATTCCAGTTATCCGCAATAATGATATTTATACGATGCAAGTCGCCGAAGAGCTGGTCAGCCTGGAGCAGACGCTTCAAGTACTTAAATACAGTTTGACACTCGCAGGACTGATTATCCTGATTCCATGTATTTTCGGCGGCAGATTGCTAGGGAGCTTTTTACTGCGGCCAATTCTTGCATTAACTTCGACAATGCAGGCTATCCGCAACAGCGGTAAATGGGAACGAATGAAAATCGACAATAGAAGGCATGACGAATTACAGGCACTAAGTGATACGTTCAATGAGATGGTAAACCAGCTGGAAGCGAACTTCTCCAAACAGCAGCAGTTCGTCTCGGATGCTTCTCATGAACTTAAAACGCCGATTAGCATTATCAAAAGTTACAGCAAGCTGCTTGATCGCTGGGGAGCCGATGATCCTGCCGTGCAGCAAGAAGCAGTACAAGCCATTCATAGCGAAACAGAACGTATGCAGGCACTGGTCGACCAGCTGCTCATTTTAGCAAAAGATGACCCAGCATTGCTAGACAAAGAAACTGTCAATCTTAGTGAGCTAGCTAAAACTTGCTCCCAAGCAATGGAGACAGCGCATCAGCGCGAAATTAAAGTGGAGGCAGAGCAAGCTGTCACGGTATTGGGTGATGCGAACATGCTGAAGCAAGTTATCTATATCTTGCTCAGTAACAGCATTAAATATAGTGATGATCACATTGAAGTTTCTGTTTCGTCAACACAAGATGAGGCGCTTCTTTCTGTGACAGATTATGGAGAAGGCTTAGATGAAAAGGAACAGCAGCTTATATTTGACCGCTTCTACCGAGTCGACAAAGCGCGTACCCGTTCCAAAGGCGGCAGTGGTCTTGGCCTTGCGATTGCCAAACAGCTAGTCGAGCTGCATGAGGGTCAAATCAAAGTCAACAGCACCCCAGACGTAGGTTCTGTTTTTACCATTATCCTCTCACGCTGACGTGTTGACTCTCATGAAATTCTAATAAATTACACAGCCTTTCTTTAATGAGAGAAGGATATACTAATTGTAGAATCCTATCTGGAGGCGATCAGAGTGAAGAAAAGATGGATAATTCCTGTCACAATTGCCGTGCTTGTTGTTGCTGTCTTTGGTCTTTATCGGATGCAAGCATCTGCTGGAGAACCGGAAATGACAATTGATCAAGCGCGTCAACAGGCAGAAAAACAATATAGTGCCACTGTTACTGAAATTGAATTAGACCGAAGCGGCAGTGAACCACGATATGAAATTGATTTGGAAAATGGAGAAACACGGTATGACCTGACTTTAAACGGTAATACCGGAGAGGTAATTAACTTGAAGGAAAGTAATATACAATCCACATTAATGCCAGAAGTTACGGAGAAAGGCGAAGATTCTGCTGATGACAAGCAGCAGGAAGATAGTTCAGAAACGGATACGAAACAGCCTGCTGACAAAAATACCACACCTCCACAAAAACAAGCATCACAAGCTGAAGTGAAGATTACAATGGATGAAGCAATCAAGATTGCTACTGACGAAGTAGGCGGCAGCGTTACAGAATCGGAGTTTGACGAAGAAGACGGACTGCCAGTTTATGAATTGGAACTCCAAACAGCTGATGACGAAGCAGATGTTGTTATCAATGCACAATCCGGAGAAATTATTACTATCACATACGATAGAGAAGATGATTGAAGCAGCTTGCCGCTGCTTCTTTTTTGTGTCCTCTTTTAGGAACTTTTGATAGATTGTATCGTATAGACATGAAGAATAAAATTAGGCGGTGTAGACGATGTTTGGGAAAAAGCCTGCGTGTTCGAATTGTGGTAATGAGATTAATGCTGGTGACCTTATCTATGTAAAAATGCAATATCCAAGGCGTAAGGGAATGACAGAAATAATTGCATTCTTAAAGAAAGAGGGCATCTTTATTTGTGAAAATTGCTTTAACAATCGTGAAGACCACCATTAAAGGTTTGCAAGTACATGGTAGCGCTAGTTTGCTGACTTGTATGCATTACTTCCTGGAAGTTTTTTGATATCATTCCAAGCTTCTATAGCATCCTGGCGGCTTTTCTCACGATTTTTCGGATCAGCAAAAAAGTCACGAATAAAGCGGTTGTACTCAAACTGGGGCGCAATATTTTTCTTATATAAGGGACTTTGCTTACGTGCATCCTCCTCATTCCACGCATCGACAACATCTTGATACGTTTTGCCAACATTGGTTTTAAAGTAATTCTGTATGTAAGTGGAAAAATGAAACTTAGGAATAACTGACTTAAAAAATGCGCGGACTTCTTGGCTGCAGCGGTGATTGTCCATAATAATTGTCTCAAGACTTAATGCCGCTTGAGGCGCCTGTTGCTTAACTTTTGTCGTCTTTCGGATTGGTTTTTTAATTTCTCCGGTTATAAGAAATACTTCAATTCTGTCGGCAATCTCCATCTTTGAACCGGAAGCACTAATAGCATGTTCTCTGCAGAAGTGCTGCAGTTCTTCTTTTAACCAGTAATAATCTCGAAACTCTTGAATAGTTATATCTTTCGTAAGTTCTGGCCTCATCTCAAACTATACCACCTTCATCAGTTTCTTTTCTTTATTTTAGAACATTTGTTCCCTTTCATCAATAGCAATCTAGAAATAATTTACATAAAAAAACTGATATAAACAGTTAGTAAAAGAAAGGAGCAGGATTGTGCGGATACTAAGCTCAATTGTTGTCTTGTATGGTATGATCTCCGGCATGCTTTTTTTTGGAGCAGCGTTTCTTTGTGTGGCTTGCGTTGGGAATCATAGGGCTGGCTGGGGTGTGGAGCTGAGGGAAGCCTCTTTCGGCTTATTTGCCAAGACGAGACGGTAAAGAAAAGTGAAGTACATGGCTGTTTTGCTTTTAGCTATGTTGTTGGCAGGCTGTGCCCCGGCTAAACCTACACTAGAAGAATGCCATCAAGTAATGACTGGCTATCTGGATACACAAGAAGATGAACAATATCTTCTTGTGTCTGAAGAAAAAACACAATACGTACTAAAGGATGCTGTCATACCGCCTGCAGTTGAAAATGGCGATGAGATTTCTGTGATATTTACTAGTGTTCTGGAGTCTTATCCGATGCAGCTTACAGTTTGTAAAGTGGAGGAGGGTTAAGCATATCATTTCCCTCGGCCCTGTATTGTATTGGATAATAGAAGGACACTATAGAAAAAAGAAGGGTTCTCTTATGAAACAAATACAATCAAGCGTGTTCACCTTTAGAGGATCGCATTACGACTTTGGCCTTATGCAAGGGGAACGTTTAAAAGATACACCTTTATACGCTTATCAGCAAAAGCAGAAACAGCGGAACCGCCGTCGTTACACCGTAGCTGCAGCGGACGCTTTTCGTATGTTCCGCAGCTACCACCCTGGCATTTATGAAGAGCTGACAGGATTGAGTGATGCGCTTGGCCTTTCCATTGAAGAGACATTGATGGATTACAGCGGTTTTCAGCAAGAATACCGAATCAATTCCGGCTGCTCCATTGTTACTGGAAATGATTTTCTTGCCCGTAATTACGATTATCATCCAAAAACGTATGAAGGCCGTTTCGTTTTGTTCCAGCCGGCAGATAAAGAGTACTTTGCTACAATCGGACCTTCTCAGCGGATTCTTGGCCGCATTGATGGGATGAACGAGAAAGGATTGACGATTGGATATAATTTTGTGCATCAGCGGTTTGCTGAGGAAGGCTTTATTTGCAACATGCTGGCACGGATCGTATTAGAAACATCTTCTACTACAGAAGAGGCGGCAGAAAAGCTGACAGAAATGCCGCATCGGCATTCGTTTAACTATGTTCTAAACGATGCAGCTGGAACGCGCCGCGTAATAGAGGGCAGTCCGCGTGGAACGGCTGTGAAAAAAGCGCATTATAGTACGAATCATTTTGATGTGCTGACGAAAGAAAACCGACATTATCTTGTCGATAGTGAACGTCGAATGGATATTATTCAAGAACAACATAAAGAAAATATGAATGCAAACGAAGGTTTCCATCTTTTGAATGACCCGGGCTATGATGTTTTTTCCGACAGCTATCGCAACTGGGCAGGCACGATTCATACGTCCGTTTACAAACCAAAGGAATTAAAGATGGCTTTTGCTATCGGTCATCAAGAGCCAACCGACATAGATTTTGCTAGCTGGCTAAAAGGAAACGACTTGTCAATCAGCCAATTCACAGGCGAATTGGAGACCGATGTTCGTATTCCGTATATGGGAGAATAAACAGAAAACCGCATTTACAATGGTAAGTGCGGTTTTCCTGTTTTATAATAAAATATATGAATGCGCATACATACAAGGAGGGGTCATCTATGCGGCGTACAGCAGAAACAAAGGACTTGTTCAGTCTGTCGGCATTGTATCAATTTTTCGAAGCAAAAAACGAAGCGCAGTTTAGCAGAAAAACACTTGATTTAGTCGAGAAAGCGGAAAATCATACAGCTTTTATTTGTTTTACGGGCCATTTTTCTGCTGGGAAAAGCTCCCTTATTAACGCGCTGCTCGGCAGCCAAGTACTGCCAGCCAGTCCAATCCCGACAAGCGCCAATATTGTAACAATCCAACAAGGGCCACCGCAAGTAGTTGCGTATGGATCGGATGAAGTAAAATATAACTTGCCGGCTCCTTACCGAAAGGAAACGCTTGATACGTATTGTCGGAATAAAGATATTCGCAAAATTGCTATACAAGATAATGAAACCGGACTTCCAGAGCAACTTGCATTGATGGACACTCCTGGCATAGATGCCAGTGATGATGCGGATCGGTTTATGACCGAATCGGCATTGCATCTGGTGGACAGTATGTTTTATGTAACGGATTATAATCATGTGCAATCAGAAGTGAATCTATTGTTTTTGCAAGAGCTTTCAGCACAGCAGCAGCCGTTTTATCTGATTATTAACCAAATAGATAAACATCGTGACGAAGAGCTGCCTTGGACAGATTTTCAGAATGGCGTGCAGACTGTATTCCAACAATGGCAGATTACGCCCGAAAACATCTTTTATACCACATTAAAAAATCCAGCCCATAAGTACAATCAGCTGATTGATGTAAAGCAAAAGATGCAGCAGCTGCTTACCGAGAAAGATCAGCTGCATAAAGCAGGTCTTGAGCGGGGCAGGCAGCGGCTAATTCAGGAATATCTGAATGAAGCAAAACAACAAGCAGACGAAGAAAAAGAAGCGCTGGAAGAACAGCTTCATGAATTAAATGATGATGCTACAAGTGAAGCTGCTAATTGGCGAAACAAACAGAAAGCAGCAGAGGAGAATGGACGGGAAACCATCCAGCAGACGCTTAAAAATGCGAATTTAATGCCTTTTGAAGTGCGCGAATCCGCAGAGAAATACCTAGAATCCACGTTCCCAGACTTTAAAATCGGACTTTTTAACAGTAAGCGAAAAACAGCAGAAGAAAGGGAGCGACGCCGTGCTGAGACAGAGGAGCATATCCAAAAACAAATCGAAAAGCAGCTGATCTGGCGTTTGCGTGACAAACTGATTGAATGGGCCACTCAGCATGATGTGTATACCGAATCGGTGCAAAAGCAGCTGCAGGATTTCAAAGCATACTTGCCAGCTGACCTGCTGGAGCAGCATATCCAGCAAGGTGCAAGTATGAACGGAACCTATACACTTGTTTACACAGCGGCTGTTCAGGACCATATTAAGCTAGCGTATAAAAAAGCTGCTTTGCAAGTAGTGGAAGCGGCTATCGCTACGACAGATAATGCTTTTGAACAAGCAGAACAGCTGGAAAAGCTGGATAAACAAAAAGCAGCAGAGAATGAACGTATCCAGCAAAAAATGAATGAGCTTCAGCTTGCTTTCGAAGAATTATCTGCGGCCATACATCGAACAGAGGACCGTATGGCAACAGAAACAATCGACCAGGCGCAGCAAGCAATAGCAAACAGATTTGAAGTAAAAAACAACACAGATCTTTTGTTTAATGAAGCAGCTGCTAAACCAGTTGAACTTGAGCACGAAAAGCAGATGCAGAAAGACTTGGGATTAAAGTTGCTACCCGAAGAAATGGCACTGCATCTTGAAATAGCTGCAGCTGCCCTCACGGAAGTGGAAGGTTTTCAATCTGCTATTGAAGATCTAAAGAATAGAAAAGAAAAATTGACACATCAGGATTATACACTCGTTTTATTTGGTGCTTTCAGCGCAGGAAAATCTTCATTTGCGAATGCATTGCTTGGGGAGAGTCTGCTGCCAGTATCGCCAAATCCAACAACAGCCTCCATTAATATGCTGAAACAGGCGACAAAGACGCATCCGCACCAAACCGTCATTGTCAAATGGAAATCACAAGATCACATCAAGGCAGACATTGAAAGTCTTAGCGGAAAACAGCTCGACATGGAAACGTTTTTGACAGAAAATCCATCTGATTTGGCGAAAGACAGAAGACATCAATCCTTTCTGCAAGCCGTCCAATCTGGTTACCATTTTGTCCAAACACAGCTAGGCTCTGAAGGGGAGCTCCCATTTGAACAGTTCAGCGAGCACGTCACAAAAGAATCATTAAGTTGTTTTATTGAACAAATTACAGTTTATTTGGACAATGCGTTTCTAAAGCAAGGCGTAACGCTAATTGACACACCTGGAGCTGACTCTGTTAATGCACGCCACACGGATGTTACATTCCAATTCATGAAGCACGCGGATGCTATATTGTTCGTTACGTATTACAATCATGCTTTCTCCAAAGCAGACGAACAAGTATTGCAGCAATTAGGAAAAGTGAAAGGTGCTCTGGAGAAGGACAATATGTTCTTTATTGTCAACGCCAGTGACTTAGCAAAGGATGAAGCGGAAAAAGACTATGTTACCAATTATGTCGCAGAAAATCTGGCAACCTACCAAATCCGTCAGCCGCGACTCTTTGCTTTAAGCAGTTTACTAGGCATACAGGAGAAACAATCAGCCCAACAGCTGGATTCTGGGCTAGGAAAACTTGAACAAGAGTTAAACAGCTTCATTCGTCATGAGCTGACGGATGTAATCATCGATAGTGCGGGCAAAGAACTGCAAAGACAATATAACCAACTGCGTGCTTTTGCGGATGCAATGGACTTGGATGAAGAATCCAAGCAAGAAAAAGTCCGTCAATACGAAGTGGAGCAGAAGAAAGTACTGGGCACAGCTAAAACGTATACACAGCCAATATTCAAACAAGCTATCAGCCAGCGCATTGAAAAGCAGCTACACTTTGTAAAAGAGAGACAGCTGCTGGAAGCAAATGATCTATTCAAGCAATGTTTCAATCCTTCTCGTATTAAAAACAGCGGTGCTTCAGGCAGAGAGGAAGTCGGCCGTCAAATTACGGAATTTTCCCATCAGATTCGATTGCAGCTGGAACAGGAGTATCGAGCAGTTACCATCCGCGTCGACAGGACTGTCCGGGAGCAGTTGGAGCGCTGGCGAATTGGAGCGGAACAAACGGTACAGGAATTCAATGAAGCGCTAACGGTTGCTGGTGCAGCCGAGAACAAGCTTCCTGAAACAACGCCGCCTGAAAAACAGCTCATGTTCCAGAAAACAGATATAGTACGATTGCAAAAGCTATACCGAGGAGCAAAGGCATTTTTCCAAGGAAACGAAAAAGAAAAGGTAAAAGAAGAACTATTAAAGCTGCTGGATGCAATGCTGACGGATATTCTGAAAGACTATACTGTTGCTATGGAACAACACTACAGCCAAATATGGCAAGCGGAAGAAAAGCGGCTGCAAAAGCAGGCTGGTGAGCAGCTAGCAGGGTATTATAGCGGCATGCTGAGAGCATTGACAGACACCTCTTCTAAACAAAAGCTTCAGCAAGCGCTTGCCATTTTTCGTTCGCTGCTGCATACAGAAGTTTGATAGCTAGCAAATAAGGTTACTGTATAACCAAAAGGCAATAGTCCAGGAGGTTAGCAGTTATGGAGCAAACAAAAAAGTTATTTTCGGATAAACCATCATCTTACTGGCGAAATTCCACGGATATGCCGTCATATCCTGCGCTTGAGAAAGATTTGGATACAGATGTATTGGTAATAGGTGCTGGGATTGCTGGTATTACAACAGCTTATGAACTGACAAAACGTGGCCGCAGTGTCGTTTTAATTGAAGGACGAGAGCTTATATCCGGAACTACTGGTTATACAACAAGTAAGCTGACAGCACAGCATGATATTATTTATCACGGCTTAATTGAGCGATATGGTGAGGAAACAGCTAAGCAATACTTTCAAGCCAATTTGCAAGCCATCAACTACGTAAAAGATACAGCAGCAGAGCATGGTATCGATTGTGAATTTGAAGAGCAAGACGCATATATTTATACGCAGCTGGATGAAGGTACAGAAACAATTGAGAAAGAAGTCGAGGCGTATCGCAAGCTGCAAATTGACGGTTATTTAACCGATAAACTGCCGCTTGATATACCGATTAAAGCAGCAGCTGTTATGCGTCAGCAAGCGCAATTTCATCCGGTAAAATACTTGGTCGGGCTTTTGAAAGAGATTGAGCTGCGCGGGGGAAGCATCTACGAACACAGCTTGGCTGTATCCTTTGATACCGAAGACCGTCCAGTTGTTCACACAGAAAGCGGCTATTCCATTACAGCGAATAACGTTGTAAGTGCTACACATTTTCCATTGGAGCTTGAGAATAAATACTTTTCCTCCAATATGAATCCAAAAAACTCATACGGCATTGCAATTAAGTCGAAAAAGCCTTATCCAAAAGGCATGTACATTAGTCTCGAGTCACCAAAACGATCCATTCGCAGCTTAAAAAAAGGTGAAGACCACTTTGTGCTGGTCGGCGGTGAATCGCATGTGACAGGTGATGGTACTTCGGTACTTGATCGCTATGAAAGAATCTATCAATTTGCCGACGAACAGTTCGGAGTAGAAGAGCTGTATGAGCATTGGTCAAGCCATGATCTTCTCACAACCGACCAGCTGCCATTTGTCGGGAAAGTGAGTGATGAAGCACCAGGTGTTTATACCGCCACCGGTTTCGNTTGATGGTACTTCGGTACTTGATCTCTATGAAAGAATCTATCAATTTGCCGACGAACAGTTCGGAGTAGAAGAGCTGTATGAGCATTGGTCAAGCCATGATCTTCTCACAACCGACCAGCTGCCATTTGTCGGGAAAGTGAGTGATGAAGCACCAGGTGTTTATACCGCCACCGGTTTCGGTAAATGGGGCTTATCCAACGGTGTAGCAGCTGCGACCTTGCTAGCGGACTTGATTGATGGGAAAGAAAATGTGTTTGCTGATCTATATAAGATCGGCCGTGACATGGAAGAAGCAGGAGCTGCTAGTTTTGGGGAAGATGACGTTGAACGAATCAGTAATGAAACGGTTGTCCAGCCGGATGATCTGCCCAACGGAAAAGGCGCTCTTTTGGAGAAAGACGGTCAAACAATGGCTTATTACAGAGATGAAGCAGGCGAGCTGCATGAAATGAATGCAGCCTGCACCCATAATGGCTGCCCCGTTGCTTGGAATGATGCGGATCATACTTGGGATTGCTCTTGTCACGGCTCACGATTTACAGCTGTCGGAGAAGTAGTAGAAGGTCCAGCCGTGCGGGACTTGGATAGAGAATAAGACAAGATGAAGAGACTGCTAGGTTTTCCTGGCAGTCTTTTTTGCTGTGTCTATTTGCTGAAACTTAATGATGAACATTTCGTAAATAAGTGAACAAATATCAATTAATAAAACATGTTATTAACTTACAAATTATGGTTTGTGCATGATATGATTTACTTGAACCAGGCGAAGGGAAGGAGGTTTCGAATTAAATGAACAGAAGTAACAAGAAAGGTCGCGTAAGTTTAACAAAGAAATGGACAATTGGCTTCTTTATTATGCAGACAATATTTATCATTATTGATGACACATTTCTGGAACCGAACCTAAACCTAATGGGTAATTTTGCACAAAAAGTAGTAAACACACAGCTGTTTACGGAATATATCACTTTGTATGAGAACCCTTATTTCAAGATTATTAGTTTCCTGGCAGTGCTTCACATTGTATTTACCTTGATTAAAGACATCGTTGTTCGTATTATTCCCAACAGAAACTAGCCCACCAAGCGCTTTTGAATAATCATAATGATTCCACTTTTTTAGTATGAAACCTCAAATGCAGTTAGGAGGTGACGCATATGATTTTCCGCTCCAAAGTGGATGCTTTTTTTGTGAATTTCATTTTAATAATATTGGCTATTATTGCTTTATCATGTTTTTGGCCACTCGTTTTTATGGAGGGAGTCAATTGGGTAGTAGTTCTAATTTTAATCTCGTCATTTTTCCTTATGGTGGGCCTTATTGTATGGCCAGCTTTCTCTGCTAAATATGTTTTTTGTGAGAATGAATTAATAGTAAAAGGCGGACCATTCAGAAGTCGTATTCCCTACAAGGAAATAACAAGAGTTGATCCGACGAAAGATATATTTACAGGTTATCGAGTATTGTCATCAAGAGATGCATTGGAAATATGCTACAAAACAGGTATATCTGGAAGTGTGAAAATAGCTCCAGAACTAAAAAGAGAATTTATCAGTGAGTTAAAAAAACGATGTCCGCACGTGCGTATTAGTGAATAAACAAAACGAAAGTGACGATGGGGGTAGCTATGCAAACTTTTATTTATATGGTGAGACACGGGGATTCACCAAAGAATAGAAATGAAAGAACAAGAGGGTTAACAGAGAACGGTTACTTAGATGCGCAAAGAGTCACGGCAATATTAGCAGATGAAGGAATAGATGTTGTTGCATCAAGTCCATATATACGTTCTATTTTAACTGTTCAAGCGTTAGCACAACAAATTAACAAAGAAGTTCTTGTGTATGAAGATTTAAAGGAAAGAAGTTTCTCCTCTGAAGAGAATCGAGTTGCAGATGATGAATTAATTCCTTTACTGGAAAAGTCATTTATGGATTCTAATTACACTTTAAAGGGAGGAGAATCTAACGCTGATTGTCAGAAGAGAGCGATAAGTGTCTTGTTAGAACTGTTAGATAATTATCAGGGTAAGAAAGTCGTAATAGGTACCCACGGAGCTGTAATGACATTGTTGATGGGCTATTTCGACAGTAACTATGGATTAGAGTTTTTACATAGCACGTCAAAACCGGATATTTATAAGATGGAATTTATGGGAAAAGAATTCGTAAATGTGCAGAGGATGTGGGATATAGAAGCTGATAACTAATTGACAATAGCTGAACAAATAATCCTGTGTATAAAGATTTTCATAGTTTAGATTTTACTCACTGGTTCAGAAAGGTAAGTACCTAAAATAGATACTTACCTAATTATAAAACATTTTTTATGTCCATTGCTTTTATTAGTTCATCCGGATTGGTTGCGCTTATCACGACAGTTTGATATTTCAACGTTAGTTCAATGCCCTGCTTTCCGCTTGATATATACCCCGTTTCTCCTTTGAAATTTACACGAAATCCCCAGCCGCCAAAACGAGTGAGCGGGCTGAATTTGATTGATTTGCAGTCTTTTATGTCTTTGTATAAAAACTTCTTATATTGCAAATGAAACGGCATAAAACGAATGTATAAACCATCCTCATGAACTTCAACGATCAGCTTCGTCCATTTTAACAGAATCAAAGGGAAAGCGACTCCTAATATAACCCAAAATACAATCACAGTAGCATCCGATGCGGGTTTGCTTCCAAACTGATTTCCAAGCAAAATTTGGTAAATAAAGCTATACCACATAAGGGCGGCAAGGGACAAGAAGACTAACCAAATAAAAGGCTGGGGTCTTTGGACTTCCTTGTATAGTAAGGTTCTCGTTTTTATAGTGTACACTCCTTTGATAGGAATATCTGATGTGTTACTTCTTCATAATTTAAACGCTATCGTATGCTTTAGGGAGCAAATGAAGCTTCTCCATAAATAAAGGCAGATAAAAGTATCATAGGTATCACAAAGAGGATCGAGAATATCAAATTAATAATTACTAGAAGAATTTTAAACTTTTTCTTTTTAATAAAGAAAGAACATACAAGTCCGATAAGAGGATTTATTAAGAGCACAACTATTAGAATGTTCATGACTTCTCTTGCATGGTCTACACTTGGCGGTACTACATTGATATATATATCCAATAAAGCTACTGCTATTAGTGATAAAAGGGGGGATAGAATAGAGAAAAGAAAGGGAAGGGTATAATTTTTCAAATATCCTCACATCCTTAGTCTGATGAAAAAACAACTTCAAAAATAACTATTGAGCTCTAAAAGGAATGAAACAAATCATTCCTCCTTACAATTTATCCTTATTGCCTTATAGTCGAGCACTTTTATTGATTGATTAATTCAATTAGCCTTTTAACTGCTTCATCGTCTCCTGGATCAACGTACACATGCTTCGTGTTAGCGATAATACGATCAAATTCTTCACGCATTGCAGCTTCGTCTATATTTTCTGGTGGAGAAAAGCCTCCATACCAACGATCATTTAGAGGAACGTTATAAACATTAATGGTACCATCTCCATTACTACTATACGTGACGCTTCCATCTCCTATGCGAGAACCGCTCAGCTGGGTTACATCTTCTGGATAGTTCACAACTGGAAAATATTCAGGATCCAGCGGTGTGCCTGCTGGGATATGCGTAACATTCAATTCGTCGATTTGCTGATTCGGTCCGAGCTGCAGCCAGATGCGGGCATATTCAATTTCTTCATCGGAGTATCCCGCTAACAAATTCTCATTTTCATATGCTTGATCTGAATTGCTATCTTGTTTTTGGTGCTCAATAGTCTCTTTAGTACTGGCTTCGGATTCCTCTAAAGAATTAACGGAAGAATCATCTGTCGTAATATCATTTGAACTCGTGTCAGGTTCTGATAGCTCCTTTGCGTCTGTCTGCGTATTTTCACCATTCGCACACCCAGTCAGTAACATTAATAATACGAATAAGGCAGCATAGCAGTAAGTGATGATTGTTTGCTTTTTCATATGATTCTTTCCTTTCGTTCTCAAAACTAGCACTTACACTATATCCAATTGTACCATATAAAGGAAGCGGAGATGAGATTTTCGGGGATTCGCTGCAGACAAAAATTTTCTTAAATGTAATTTTATAGTGAAATTTATAGGTGATAGATTGCTATTATTATATGGTTTAGGAGAAGGAAGGGGTTGAAAAAGAGTACGCCAGAAGAATGTAAAGACAGTTCGCTCATTTGCTTTAAACTCTGCAAAAGGAAATAATAAGACGAAGCTGCCTGTTTATTTAGAGAGGCCATCTCATTGGTAAACAACATACTTTTACTGTTAAAGTAGTCACTTGCTTTATACTAGATAACAATAGCTGTGCTAGAATTTGTTTAGCACAGCTATTGTTTTATCATTTACTATATTGTTTGCGGTAGCTGCAAAGGATAAGCCTTCAATTCCTCAAAACCTTTTCCAATTCCTGCGGCCGCATGACTGTCAGATCCAGGAACGAGTGGGATTCCAAGTGCTACAGCGTGTTGAATAAGGCGGACTGATGGATAAACTTCTTTACATAATGGCTTGAACAGCCCGGCCGTATTAACGTCCAGTTCGTAACCGTTCTCTTTCATCAATGCTAACAGCTGCCGTTGTTCTGCCCAAAAGTCGGCAGGTTGGGGGTAAGCGAGTTGGAATTTTTGAATTAACGTAATATGGCCGATACGTTTTGGCTTAAATCTGCCAAGTTCTGCTTCAACAGACGCTTGCAAACTGTCATAATAAGCTTTATAGAGTGATGCCAGTCCGCCAAATGCTTTTGCTGCACGACCAAATGCTTCTTCACTAATATCAATACAGAAAAATGATTTATCTGGGGCTTGCAGCATGTGAACAGAGAGGATACTGTCATCTATTTCGGCTCCATACATATCAAGAAACTGTTTTGTTTCGTGCTCATAACCTTGGATATAATCAACTTCAAATCCAATGTTAATTTGCAAATCTTGCTCATACTGCTTCTGCAGATCTTGTCCTTCTTTTAAATAAGCTTCCACTTTATCCCGATCCATGGTGCTGTCTTGCTGGGGAGCGGGGTCCGTAAAGGTGCCCGGAAGCGGAGCGTGTTCGGTGAAAGATAGATGAGTCATTCCTTTTTCTATTGCCTGCAGGACATAAGCCTCCATATTATCAGCAGATCCGTGCTGGCAATATTGGGTGTGTACATGAAAATCTCCAATCATATGTTTGCTCCTTTCGTTATGTATTGACGTTAGTATCTCATTATGTTAAATTCAAATCAACAGAAATCCTTTACTTTGGTAAAGTGGTAGAATGATAAAGATAGAATCGGAGGGTTTGAGATGTTCTTACCTGCAGGAAGTCGTGATTTGACTGGCAAACAGCTTACCAATCGCGTTGCTATATATGAAACGTTCCAGTCTGTTGTGAATTTGCGGAATTATCAAGCGATTGAAACACCTGTCATTGAATATAGCAATACTTTCACCAATTCGTACGCTGGCATGACACTGAAAAAGATGCTCAAATGGTTTGATGAAGAAGGAGAGATTGAAGTACTGCGACCTGATTGGACAATCGCTGTAGCAAGAGCTTTATCTAATCAGCAGTCAAAGCAGCAGAAATGGGCTTACGCGGGTTCCGTGTTTCGAAAAGACCACAATGGCGTTGAAAGTCATCAAGCAGGGATTGAGATTATTCGGACACCAGGACTTTACGGGGAATATGAAAGTCTGTTCACTGCAGTTCGTTTCTTGCGAGAGCTCGGTGTGGAGGGTTACAGCATTGAACTTGGTCATACAGAGATCTTTGAAACGTTTATCACCTCTTTAGAATTGGATGAAGAAAAAGCTTCACAAGTAAGGCAGGCTATGCATGACAAACGAAAAGATGAAGTGTATCGGCTGATTAACGAAACGGGAAGCAAACAAACAGCGGCAGCGGTTGCTGATCTGGCCGATGCTTTCGGCGGAACCGCTATTTTATCTAAATACGAGCAGGAATGGGCAGAGAAACCGAAGCTGCTTGCTGTCATTCAAGAACTGCAGCAGCTGGCAGCATCGTTACAAGAGCTTGGGCAGGACGTTATTGTCGATCTTGGCCGTGTAAAACAGCTTCCTTACTATAATGGCGCAATGTTCCGCGGATTTCTGGCTACAAACGGAGCAGAGTGCTTTTCTGGAGGCAGATATGATGAGCTGTATGAACAGTTTGGCGGCAGAATGAGCGCTGTCGGATTGGCATTTGATATGGATGTGCTCGCAGCAGCGATTCCAGCAGCAGCCAAGCGTGAAAAAGTTTGCCTGCTGACAGACGAACAAGGTTTGATTGCTGCGGAAAAACTGCGTGATAAGTTCCCACATGCTGTCGTAGATGTAAGAACCGATGAAACGGCAGAATCATATGATCAAGTCTTTCAGCTAGTTCGAAACGGTGAAGAATATGAGGTGAAGGCGAAATGAAACCAGTTATTGCGTTAACGAAAGGTCGTGTTGAGAAACAATTCCTTGCTTATTTGGAGGAGCGCGCAATAGATAGTACACCACTTGTGGAAAAAGGGCGCAAATTGAGTGTGGAGACAGATCAAGCTATCTATTTCTTCGCAAAAGGCGTTGACGTGACCACGTACGTGGAGCATGGCATTGCCGATCTTGGTGTAGTTGGCGAAGATATCATTGCGGAGTTTCAGCCAGATGTGTTTAATCTTTTTCCGCTTCCATTTGGCGCTTGCAAAATGGCGGTTGCTGCCGAAGAAGAGAAGGTTTGGCCTGACCGGAAGAAAAGAATTGCCAGCAAATACACAAATATAACAAAGCAATTTTACCTAGATAAAGGCGAATCAGTCGATATTATTAAGCTGGAAGGATCCGTGGAATTGGCTCCGCTGCTCGGATTGGCGGATGCAATTGTTGATATCGTGGAAACTGGCACTACGTTGAAGGAAAACGGATTAGAAGTTATCGAGGATATTCAATACTTTACTGCCAGAGTAATTGCCAATCGTTCTTCCTTAAAGATGAAACGTGATATATTGCAGCCTTACTTAACAATTTTGCAGGAAGAAGTGAGCACATCATGAAGAGACTGACTAGTGCGCAATTTCTGGAACAGTTTTGCACTCGCAATTCAGACAGCGGTTTTGATGCAGAAGTGCTGCAGACGGTTTCGGCTATTTTGCAGGATGTTCGCTTGAACAAAGATGAAGCTGTTCGAAAGTACACTGCAAAATTTGACAGTACAACTGCGAATCAGCTGCTTGTAACAGAAGCAGAAATCCAAGATGCCAAGACAAAAGTCGCCCCAGAAACAATGGCTGCTTTACAAAAAGCAGCTGCGAATATTCGAGCATTTCATGAGAAACAAGCGTCGCCTTCTCGTATTATGACTGCAGAAGACGGCAAACAGTTGGGACAGATCGTGCTGCCGATGGAGCGAATAGGTATTTATGTACCTGGGGGCAAAGCAGTATACCCATCCACGATTTTAATGAATGCTATACCAGCTCGTCTGGCAGGCGTTCAGGAAATTATTATGGTGACACCAGTGAAAGATAACGGAGCTATTGCGCCAGTACTTGTTGCTGCAGCAGAGATTGCTGGCGTAGATAAGATTTATAAAATTGGCGGTGCTCAAGCAATCGGGGCTTTAGCTTATGGCACAGAAACAATTGCGCCAGTCGATAAGATAGTCGGACCTGGCAATGCTTATGTGGCTGCAGCTAAAATGCTTGTGTTTGGACAGGTGGGAATCGATATGATTGCTGGACCATCTGAAGTTGCCATTATTGCGGATGAAACAGCTGATCCTGCGTTTGTTGCGGCAGATCTGTTAGCACAAGCTGAACACGATGAAAATGCCAGGGTTGTGCTTTTGACAAACAGCGAGGTGCTTATCCAATCAGTAGAACGTGAGCTGGAAAGTCAGCTTGAGAAGCTGCCGCGCAAAGCTATCGCCCAAGAAGCACTCAACGGGAACAGCGCCATTGTCCGGACAGATTCGCTGGAGGAAAGTTTTGCATTATCCAATAGCTTTGCACCAGAACATTTGGAAGTACAAACAAGCAATCCACAAGCACAGCTAGGTAAAATTAAACATGCTGGTTCCGTTTTCTTAGGTTCTTATGCCCCGACAGCATTAGGCGACTATTACGGCGGAACGAACCATGTGCTGCCGACAAATGGCACAGCTAGATTTTCATCCGGCCTTAGCGTGGATGATTTTATAAAAAAAACAACGTACACATACTACGATAAACAAGCACTAAAACAAAGCCAAGAAAGTGTTGTTCAGTTAACAGAAGAGGAGCAGCTGGCAGGGCACGGAGAATCGATTAACATCCGGTTCAAGGAATAGACAGGGGGAAGTACGATGCGCAAAGCCGAAAAAGCACGCAAAACGTTTGAAACTTCGATCAATATGCAAATTAATTTAGATGATAACAGCAATATCTCCATCAATACAGGAGTCGGTTTCTTCGATCATATGCTTACGCTGTTCGCAAGTCATGCCAGAATCGGCTTAGTAGTGGAAGCAGAGGGGGATTTACATATTGACAGCCACCATACAGTGGAAGACACCGGCATTGTACTCGGACAGCTGATAAAAGAAGCACTTGGCAGCAAAGAAGGTATAAACCGATACGGACATGCTTTTGTACCGATGGATGAGACATTAGGATTCGTCGCGCTAGATATCAGCGGCCGGCCTTTCTTAGTTTTCGATGCACTGTTTGAAAATCCAAAACTCGGAAACTTTGATACAGAGCTTGTGCGGGAATTTTTCCAAGCTTTCTCTGTACATGCAGGTGTGACACTTCACGCCAAGGTTCATTACGGTTCCAACACACATCACAAAGCAGAATCCCTGTTCAAAGCGCTTGGCCAGTCGTTAGCGATTGCCATTCAAGTGAACCCTGCTATTAAAGGTGTCAACAGTACGAAAGGGCTGATTGAATGATTGCAATCGTCGATTACGGTGTTGGTAATGTGGCTAGTGTGGCCAATGCTTGTAAGCAGCTAGGATATGAAACGATTCTGACGGATAAGAAAGAAGAATTTGAACAAGCAACACATATTATTCTGCCCGGAGTTGGATCATTTCGTGCTGCGATGGAAGAAATCGAGCGACGGAATCTTCGCGGTTTGCTCCTTGATTTAGCATCTCGCAAACCGTTTATCGGCATTTGTGTCGGGATGCAGCTGCTATTTGAAAAAGGCTTTGAGCATGGGGAAACGGCGGGACTCGGCCTCCTGCCTGGAACAGTTGCCAAAATAGAAACAGAGCATCTGCTTCCTCATATCGGCTGGAATGCACTAGAAGTGAGCGATAACTTCCCAATTTATTCTGATCATCAAGGAAAGCATGTTTACTTCGTGCACAGCTATCAAGCCTATACACCAGCAGCATACATTGTCGCCAGTACAGAATACGGCACTCAAATCCCGGCTATTGTACAAAAAGGTACAATATGCGGTATTCAATTTCACCCAGAGAAAAGTGAAAAAGTGGGACAGCTATTGCTGCAAAGTGTGTTTGAAAGCAGCCAGCAGGCTGTGCGCAAGGAGGAAAGCAAATGATCGCCAAACGTATCATTCCATGCTTGGATGTAAAGGAAGGAACAGTTGTTAAAGGGACAAATTTCGTTTCCCTGCGTGAATTAGGAGACCCAGTGGCAATGGCAGCAGCTTATTCGAAAAGCGGCGCCGACGAGATTGTCTTTCTCGACATTTCCGCAACACATGAAGGACGAGCAACAATGATGGATATTGTGCGTCAGACAGCACTGCATGTGTTTGTACCATTCACAGTTGGAGGCGGCGTTCGTACGATTGAAGATATGAAGACAATGCTGCAAGCTGGAGCCGATAAAGTAGCAGTTAATTCAGCGGCAGTCGCCAATCCAGCGTTGATCACCCAAGGAGCAAAGAGGTTCGGTTCCCAATGTATCGTGGTTGCTATTGATGCAAAACGTTTTGACGACGGCTGGCACGTTGTCACGCACGGCGGACGTAAAGATACTGGTATCGATGCAATCGAATGGGCGAAGGAAGCAGAAGCAAGAGGTGCAGGAGAAATTCTGCTGACTAGCATGGATGCAGATGGTGTGAAAACAGGTTATGACTTGCCGCTTACCAAAGCAATCGTGGAAAAAGTTCGTATTCCCGTCATCGCGTCAGGAGGCTGTGGCAGTCCTGATCACATAACCGAAGTATTCCAAAAAACAGATGTATCAGCAGCGCTTGCTGCTTCCATTTTCCATGATAAAACATTCAGCATTGAAGAAGTGAAACAAAGTTGCCAACAGGAAGGAGTGCGCATCCGTGAAGCCTGATTTTACAAAAGGACTTGTCCCAGCTATCGTGCAGGACAGCCAGACAAAGCAAGTGCTTATGCTTGCTTATATGAATGAAGAAGCATACGAGAAGACAGTTAAAACAAAACAAACTTGGTTCTATTCCCGCTCAAGAGAAGCGCTATGGAACAAGGGAGCAACATCCGGTAACACCCAGCAAGTCGTCGATATGAAACTAGACTGTGATCAGGACACCATCCTCATTAGTGTCATACCGGAAGGACCAGCCTGCCACACAGGAGAAGTGAGCTGTTTCTATAACGAGACGTCAATTACTGGAGAAACATTTGAAGAAACGAGTATATTCCACACTGTAATGGAAGAAGCAGAAGATCGAAAAAAACATCCCGTTGAAAAATCGTATACCAACTACCTGTACCAAAAAGGCGTCGATAAAATCGGCAAAAAAGTAATCGAAGAAGCAGGGGAAGTCGTTATCGCTGCAAAAAATAATGATGCAGAAGAATTAGTCAATGAAGTCAGTGACTTACTGTATCACAGCTTCGTTTTGCTCGCCAATCAAGACGTGAGCTTGCAGGAAGTCGAAGCAGAACTAGCACGTCGTTTTCAAAAGAAAGGTAACAATAAAGGAGAGCGTCCGCCGATTGAAGAGTGGTGACGCTCTTTTTTTGGTTAGATGTGAGGGGCTATTGACAAGAGATGGTATTAAGTATTACTATATACCGGTACTTAGTATTACTTAATACTAAGGTGTAAATACTAGGCTTTTCAAAACGAAAGAATGGAATACTAACGGGGGAGAAATTCTTGGAGAATATTACAGAAATGCTGAAAGGCTTGCTTGAGGGATGTGTGCTTGAGATCATCAGTCGTGGCGAAACGTACGGATATGAAATCACACAACAGCTGCGCGAGCTAGGCTTCACAGATGTGGTGGAAGGCACCGTTTATACGATTACGATGCGACTTGAGAAAAATAATTTGGTGAACATCGAGAAAAAGCCCTCTACTATGGGGCCACCTAGAAAATTTTACACCTTAAATGCAGCAGGTCAGCAGCATCTTGTTACTTTTTGGGAAAAGTGGCGTTTTGTTTCGAATAAAATTGATGAACTCAAAACAAGAAAACAACCAAAGGAGGATTACAATGAATATTCTTAATAAAATTATTGGAAATATAGATGGAAAGCGGAAATGGAAAGCAATGGAGGAGCGCGCAAACTTTCTTCCAAGTGAGTACAGCAAAGCGTACAACGCTATCAAAAAATATATGTGGAGCTCCGGTAGCCTCACAGATTGGAATGACAATTTAAGAATCTTTGGTGGTATTCTCGATCTTTTTGAGGAAGGTGCAGCGAATGGCAAAAGTGTTACTGAACTCACAGGTGAGGATGTGGCTGGATTTTGCGATGAGTTAGTAAAAGATTCGAAAACTTGGAGAGACAAGTATCGTACAAAATTGAATGCTACGATTAATGGCAACTAAGTAATTAACCATGTAAACGGGTGATTTTTTACCAGCACAACACTCGCTGGTAAAGATACACAAGAAATTAATCAATTGGAGCTTAGAACATACTTTTTAATGGCATCTATTCGCCCTTTTACTTGTGTTTTTTCTGAATAAAAGTATTAGTAAACCGCGATATAAATATTTTTCTAGTGGGGCCAAGCGAATATGCAACCAAGAAGAAGCAAAGCTGGTGGCAGAATTAAGATAGAGTAATTCAAAGTTATTCAGTCATCGTTTACTGGCTCTGGAAACAGGGTGTTCAATTTTATAAATTCATGATATGGTAAAAAAAACCATATAAATGAGGGTGATACTTATGAAAGTATCTTGGATTGCTTGGTGGATTATTAATGCAATTTTTCTTATAGGTTTTATTACAATTTCAGTATTTGTTTGGACCAGAAGTGTGGATGCAGCCGGATTTGAACAAACTTATGAAACAAAAATGATTAGCTTTATCATCCTAACTTTAGTATTTATAATCCCATTGGCTGTACAAATTATTTGGATGATAATTAATCTCGTGGTTGCGAAAAATAAAAAAGAGAACTTTGTAGGACGCTAATGAATCAGAATCACTAATAACGTAATTGTGCATAGTGTGATAGCATTATCAAAAGATGATTGACTATTATTGAGAAACAAAAGTAAAGCCTAGGACATTTCCTTGGCTTTACTTTTGTTTTTTAAAACAGATTATGGCTCGTTTAGGGTTAATATACTTATGAATTTTGATTTTTTCTGCCTAACGTATACACACCCGCTAAAAGTGTCATCGTGCTAGGAATTAAATAAAGAAAAGAAAGTGCATAAACGCCTGTAATTGAAGTCAGAATAAGTAACCAGCCGCTCATAATTGGTTTTTTAGTGACAAAGAAGGAGCTAATTACTGCGATGATTCCACTAAGCATACCTAAAAAACCTATATTCCCAAACGTGTAGGAATCATCAATAACGGCAAATAGTTGAGCTACAAGCGAAACAAGCAGGCCAAGAATACCGCCAATTAATGCCATATACTTCATACCTAATCACCCTTCTGATTGAGATGTAACAAGTAGAGAAGCGAACAGTTGCATGATTGTCTTAGAATGCTTTATAGAGAAAAACACTCAATTATGTATTGTTTAACAGTAGCACCTGTGGAATTGTATGCCAATTATTCTAACTACTTTAATTTAGCAAATGGATAAGCTGAATAGCAACCTTTTTGGTGAGAAGACTAAATGTGGACGAGCCTCGATATGTTGAAAGGTTCTTTTAATGCACGAAAAGTCTTTTTCTAATTCAAAGATGGGGAGCTGCTATATACCCTTTGATTAATGACTTTGACAACTGTATCTCCTGAGAAAAGATGTGATAGGTGTTAAGTTTCTTTGTACATCCAGTGAAAGAAACAGCATTGAGTTATAAAAGAAAAAGTGCAGAATTAGAGTTTAAATCAAATGAAATTCGGGAAACAATTTGTAACGAATATAAGAATCTTTTTGAGATACTTAAGGAGGTACTCCAATTTGGCTGAAGATAAAAATAAGAATGTTGAGAGAAAAACGTTAACTACTAGGCAGGGTCATCCTGTTAAGGATAATCAGAATATCCGTACAATTGGTGACCGTGGACCGGCAACACTTGAGAATTATCATTTTATTGAAAAAATCTCCCATTTCGATCGAGAAGAGGTACCTGAACGGGTTGTACATGCTAGAGGAGCTGGTGCCTTTGGTTATTTTGAAACGTACGGAAAAGTAGGGGACGAACCTGTAGAAAAGTACACACGCGCTAAAGTATTTTCAGGCGCTGGTAAGAAGACACCTTTAATGGTTCGTTTTTCAACAGTAGCTGGCTCGAAGGATTCCCCGGAAACAGATCGAGATCCGCGTGGATTTGCGGTGAAGATGTATACAGAAGATGGGAATTGGGACTTGGTAGGGAACAACCTTAAAATTTTCTTTATCCGTGATGCGATGAAGTTTCCTGATATGATTCATGCATTTAAAGCTGACCCAGTATCAAATGTGCCCAACCCGCAGCGTATGTTTGACTTTGTTTCACGTACGCCAGAGGCAACGCATATGATTACATTTTTGTTTTCCCCATATGGCATACCAGCAACCTACCGCCATATGCAAGGTTCCGGCGTGAATACGTACAAATGGGTAAATGAAAAAGGTGAGGCTGTCCTAGTGAAATACCACTGGGAACCGAAGCAAGGCATCCGAAATCTGACCCAAGAAGAAGCAACTTACATTCAAGGGAAAAATACGAGCCATGCTACACAGGATTTATACGAGTCAATCGAGCGCGGCGAATACCCGGAATGGGAGCTTTTTGTACAAATCATGGAAGATAGCTACCACGAAGAACTTGACTTCGATCCTTTGGATGATACAAAACTATGGCCGGAAGATAAATTCCCATGGCTGCCAGTTGGGCGCATGGTTCTAGACCGGAATCCAGTCGATTATCACGCAGAAATTGAGCAAGCTGCCTTTGGTACAGGAGTTCTTGTTGACGGAATGGACTTCTCAGACGATAAGATGTTACAAGGTCGTACTTTCTCCTATTCCGATACACAACGCTACCGAGTAGGAGCAAACTATTTGAAACTGCCGGTTAATGCACCGAAAGCCCCTGTACGCACCAATCAGCATCGTGGCCAAATGGATACACGTGATTCACAAGAATCTGGCGATAACCCACATATCAATTATGAACCATCCATGCTTGGCGGTTATCAGGAAGCTAAAGAAGAACGTGTACCACACCGTCCGACGTATAATGCAGCAGCAATGACCGCACCAATTGATCGTCCTAACAATTACGGTCAGGCAGGAGAAACATACCGTAGTTTAGAGGATTGGGAGCGGGAGGAATTGATCAATAACCTTTCTGACGCATTAGCAGTATGTGATAAATCTATTCAAGATGCCATGGTCGAACACTTCACGCAAGCAGATGAAGAATACGGCCGTCGTGTGAAGGAAGGCATTGAAGCAAAATTAAAAGAAATCAAGGAAAATAATCAGGAAGACCAACTTCCAGGACGAGAATCAGGAAAAACAAAGTTTGGACAAGGTTCCTTATCTGCAAACGAAGCAACAGAAGATGCAGTGGAAGAAAGTCGAGAATCAGATCGTTATTAAGTAGGTAATTCAGATAAAGTCGCCAATCTTGGCGACTTTTTTTGTGCGTATAA
>NZ_LT727828.1:1739877-1848229 GCF_900162685.1 Terribacillus halophilus | reverse complement strand
CGTCTTTCCTGTTTTTTTTAACTTACTATTCTTTAGCGCTTCAGGAACAGAGAAAAGTGTAAATTTAAATGCTAGTGATTGCAATTTGTTCTGATGGGAGGCTTGTTATCATCGCTATTGTATAAGGTTTTTCGGAAAAAGAGTTTAGGGTAACCGTGCCTTAAGTGGATTACATATGAATCCCAGCGCCTAACAACATCTAAGCCGAAATAAAGAGCATAGAAGGGTTTTACTAAAAGCATTTAAAGGATTGTTTTGCTCCCGCTGGCTTGCGACTTGGCAATTAACCTAACTTACACATGGAAGTACAGACTTAATAAAGCACTGTAGGTGGAACGCTAGGGTGCAGTCATCTATCTTATTGTTTACTTTAGAGGCTGTCGATAAAAATATCGACAGTTTTTTCTTTTTTTTACAACCAACAGCTTCGTAATTCGTCTATTGTATGAAAGGGGTGAAACAGATTGATAGATAGAGATAAGAAAGACTTAATTGAAGAATGGTACGACCAGTTTAGTGAACCAATTATTAAATATATTGTACTAATGACAAAGGATTATCAGCTAGCTGAAGACATCATGCAAGAGACTTTTATAAGAGCTTATCGAACAATTGCTACTTATCGAAATGAAGCAAGTCCTAAAACATGGCTATTCCGTATTGCTCATAATTTGACTGTAGACTATTTCAGAATGAAAAAGCCAACAATTCAAGAAATGAATTTCTTTACTCGATATAAGGATAACGGGATCGGGCCAGATGATCAGGTATACATAAAAGAAAAGTCACAGCAAATAACAAAGGCAATTTTGAGCTTAAAAAAAGCCTATAAAGAGGTGATTGTATTGCGGAAAGTTCACCATTTTAATACGAAAGAAACCGCTGAAATACTTAACTGGTCAGATAGTAAGGTGAAGTCAAAGTTAAAGCAAGCTTTAAAAGCACTCGAAAAACAGCTGGAAAAGGAGGATGGGAAGCACTATGCGAAAGCGAGATAGTGAGAGAGAGTTAAAGGTACTAGAAGATGATATGCAGTGGAACGAAAATAGAAAAGATGAAATTAGATTCAGACTTTTAAGTAATTTGGATGATAACGGCTCTTTACTCGTTAGACGAAAAAGAAGCAGAAAACGTCGTTTATATGTGTCCATTCCTGCACTAATAGCTGCGCTTTGCTTGCTAATTGTAGGTACTGGATACATATCACCTGCATTGGCTGATAAAATTTTTCGTGTACCAGTTATTGGAGAACTAGTGAGAGAAAATTCTATTGTTTCAATAATTCAGGAAGGGATGAGTAAAGCGGATTACAATTATGATGGGATTCATATTTCTTATCCAGACAAAAGCATAGGCATTACACTAAATAACGAAGAGACCGAATCTAAACAGCAAATTAAGAATTATATAGAAGAAACTCTTCATAAAGAGAATGTGCAGGGGTTCGACGTGCATATAGAACAGGCGGTTAAGCAAGAGCAAGAAGACATAGTAGACAATGTAGATGAACAGCAAATGGGAGCTGAAGAACTGTTTACTGAAGAACTTAGTGATATTTTAAATAAAAATGACCTATCAGATCTGATACTCAAGTCGGGTACTAACCATACAAAAGAGGGATCATTAGACATAAAATACCAAGTTAATAATATTGCTGCAAAGGAGGATATAAATAAAATAAAAGACTTTACCACACAGGCGGGTAAATCAACAGGTGTGGAAATAGGAAAAATCGAGATAAACCGTGAAACGAAAAAAGAGGATCAGGATATGCGTTGGACAGTTATAACGAGTCTTCTAGGAGATATGTTAATGAGTAATCCATCCTACCATGTGGAAGGCATTGCATATTCCGTATATCCATCTATTGAATTAACCATTAAGACAAACATAGAATCAACAAAGGATAAGAAAACACAGCTATATACCGCTGATCTTGAGAAGAAGATTAGGCAAGTAATAGAAGATTCAGAGGAAGCAGTCCAGGAAGACTATCAAGTTATAATAGAAGATAAAAACCATCACCGTATTAATTAGTATGTATTTGTTTAAAGGAGAGTAACTCTTAAAAAGTGGTTACTCTCCTTATTTGTAGTATAAAACGTAATAACTTTAGTTGGTTGGCTAGCTTTTGGTTACTTAAGTGTAAGGTGGAATTCTCTCTTTAAGTAAATAGTTAGAGCATTAATAGGGGTTATTAATTTTACATCTAACTTAGCTTCAATAAGTGTTGCGGCACCAACCATAGATAACTGTGGAAAAGCAATAACTTCAGTAGCTTCTGCAGCAAGTACATGATCCATTATCGCTTCCGTATAATCTTTTTTTCTGTTAGCCATAATGAGCTGAAACGCGTTAGGGATAGTTTCAAATGAATACCTCTTGCGGCTGGATTTTACGAATAAATGCAGCCGTTCCATGGTTCCTTGTACTGTATCTGGATTCGTAAAGTACAACTTGGCAGTTTCATATCGGTCTAATTCATGAAAGAATGGCTCATCAATTTTAATAATTGGAATTTCTATTTTAATGTTAGCTGGTAAATAAAGAATATAATTCGTACAGGTAATAAGGATAGCGTCTGGATTAGTTGAGCGTATCCAATTTATTTGTTCCTCGACCTTACGATATGGATTAAATGATTGATTTTCTTTAATATGATCCATCAGGGCTGGGTCTACAAAGTGTGTTAATGCAACATCGTAGGGAGCCAAAGCCTTCTCAATATAGTTTATATTCGTGTGGTGGGCATGTAAGCATGCTATATTCAATTGATCACTCCGCTGATTTGTGTCATGTCTATATTCTCTAGAATTTCTTCCGAGGGACAATAAAACCTTCGACAAGCTCTGTCAGGAAACCTCTATAAAAATAGCTATTGCTAATTCTCTGTTATAATAGACTTAAATAGTGGTCAAGAAAGGCTTATATTATGATAACTCAAAACGAAGCACAACCAGAATACCTATATACGTACGCACATGGACTCGAAGAAGATTCTCTCTGTGGATTAGAACAAAGAGCGCTTTTCGGGGAAGAGTCAGATAATCTTATTAGAAGTACGAAAAGCATAGATCCAAGTAGAAGCCCGTTCATAAAGGGAAGACTATCAATTCTTTATACAGGTGATAATGTGGAGTCTATTTCCAAACAAGTGGAACAGATAGAGCTTCATGACCAAACGTTTAAGGTACTTTACCTAAAAATAAATGACCTTTCTAATGACCAGAAAATTGAATTTGCAGAACGACGTGAAATTGAGAGAGAAATTGGCTGGAACATCATCGGAGAGGCAGATATGCATAACCCTGACATTCTTTTCGGTATTGTTCCGTTTCAAGGACGCTGGTATTTTGGTGCCTACCTGGAAAGCGAATCGGTGTGGCTGCATCATGTAAAGAAACCGCAGGAATACTCAACTGCGCTAAGCACACGTTTGGCCAGAGCTGTTGTCAATATAGCAGTTCCAGATCCAACAGGTGTCAGTGTTATCGATCCTTGCTGCGGGATAGGGACGGTGCTCGTTGAAGCGCTCTCGATGAATATTCCAATTATCGGCTCAGACCGAAACCCTTTAGTAGTAAAAGGAGCCAGAGAGAATATTGTCCATTTTGACTACCAAGGGCAAGCAGAAGTGAAGGACATTGCTGACGAACAAGGCCATTATGATGTGGCGATTGTAGATATGCCCTACAATATCTATTCCCGCGCAACTGCGGAGGAGCAGTACACAATTATCAAGCATGCCAGAAGAATAGCGGATAAAATGGTTATTCTAACTATTGAAGATATGGACGAGATGATTCTAAAAGCAGGCTTTACGATAGTGGATCGCGGTGTTGCCAATAAGGGTGTGAAGGCACTATTTTCGAGGCAGGTACTTGTTTGCGAATAAAAAACTACTTTAACGATTATCTAAACATAAATGGAGGTAAATCCCTGATGAGCTATAGCTATCAGGGGTTTTTTATGCATTAATTAGTTTTTTTTACACAACGGTTACAACATTGACATAACAACATAGCGTTGGTATAAATTGGTTACACATTTAAATGTGGGGGTATTCTCTTGAGTTATAAGGACTTCTTTAAAGGTCGTGCTGCTATAAGTACTATGTGCGCTTTATGTTTGTTAACTTTAGGACTAACAAATCTCTTGCTCATAAAGTTAACTTCTGAATTCTGGAAGCAATTAAGATTTCTTCTTGATAGCGTCATCACCATTATACTAATCACCACCCTGGTTGCCTTTTAGTTTTCCTTTTTTGCCCATGATAGGAAAGTGAGACTAACACTCATTTTGTCAACAGCAACTATTGGTCTTGTATTAGCTCCTCCTACAATTATAACTGGTATTTTTTTAGACATAACTACATTTTAAGGTGTTTATTTAAAGAGACAACTAGAAGAAAGGACAATATTAACAGTATTTGATCTTATATGAGTTTGTAAGCCATAGAATGTTTCTCTCATCGAGTTATTTCTAATTTTTGGTTCGTCCCAACAACTCAAGAAGTAATACGTATTATTTGATAGGAGTAAAATTCATTTATTCATAGCTAAATGAGCTTATCTGGTTAAGAATTTCTTACTTATTCGATCAACTTATAAGGCAACATCATATCCATAACGATACTTTTCTAACTTAATTTTACAATTTAATATTTTATCAAGGAATAAAAAGTTAGGAGCTGAGTGTGATGATGAAAGGAATATATGAGCTTGTTAGTGTAGAACATTTGCAAAAGTATGCAGAGCTTGCGGTACGAATTGGTGTAAATGTGCAAAAAAAATCAATTAGTGGTTATTCATATTGACTTAATAAAACGTAACTTCTGCACGTCTTATCCAAACTGCAGCCTATGAAGCGGGGGCTTCAAATGTGGTGATGGAATAGAAGGACGAACAGTCTACCCAAGTATTTTATATACATGCAACAGATGATGCATCGATCACTTTCTCGACTGGCAGCATGCGCGCTTTAAGGAGTGGGACGAAGCAGGTGCTGCTTACATCCATATTATTTCGGAAAACTTCGATGTCTTTAAGGATGTTTCCCCAGAACGGATTAGCCGCTTTCAAAAGGCCTTCCGCACCAAGTTGGAATATCATTATGCAAAGGTTAGGTCTCATGAGGTACGCTGGCGTCTTCTAGCAATTGTTATGGCAAGTCATCTTAAGTGGAGCGCGGGCAAATGGCATAAATCCAATCAAAGACTGGAAAATCATAACCAAGCCCTTGAGTTCCGTAAAACGTTTCTTAACGATGGCCAGTTTGACTGGCGAGGAACGAATCTTATTATCGGCGGGGGAGAGTCATCCATGATGTTTCCCTCAATTTTCACGATGGACGGATTCCGTCCTATGATGCTGCCACTGGCCAGCAAGCGTTACAACGTCTCATCGAAACAGATAAGGGAGATTGCCTTGGTCTCTAACCATTCTCCACTGGCTCAGGCGATATGCTCTTTTACAACACTTTGTTTGATGAAAATACGACCTGCCATATTGGCCTTGGTAATGCTTCTCCTTCCAACCTACAACATGCCAGCAACCTATCGGGAAAAGCGTTGAGGGAAGCAGGACTGAATACGTCCCTCTTATTAGTCAATGTGGCCTTTGGTACGGAAGATATGAACGTGGTAGGGAGGAAAGAAGATGGAACGGAAGTATTATTAATAAAAGAAGATGGTGATTTTCAATTCTAATTATAAGTTAAAAGGGTTAAATGGTAATTATGAACGAAGGGATATGAAAAATTTCTCTTCTAAAATTACAATTTCTTATATATGCCTCAGTAGTTAGATGTACCTCTTTTAAATATTTGAATAAACTATGTTTGAACAAGAAAGGGGAGAAGCATGTATTACTCATATAACCAATTAAACCAAAATACAGGAGGATATACGTATCATCCAAATTCGAGACATTCCGTTAATGTGTTGAATCAACGTCAGATGATGTATCCAACAGGGTATAATCTCACTCAAGGATACTACTCACAAGTTCAAGATCATGGCAAGCAGCCATTCGTATTCAATATCAACGATGCAACAAAGTATAACAACACATTTCGCAGTGCGGTATGGACGGGTGATCATCTACAGGTCACATTAATGAGTATTAATCCAGGTGAAGACATCGGATTAGAAATGCATCCAGATGTTGATCAGTTTTTACGTATTGAACAAGGTCAGGGTTTTACGCAAATGGGAGACAGCAAAGATAACCTAGTATTTCAGAGATACGCTAAAGATGATGATGCCATTTTGATACCAGCTGGCAAGTGGCACAACCTTACGAATATAGGGAATATCCCCCTAAAGCTTTACTCTATATATGCTCCACCGAATCATCCTTTTGGGACTGTGCATAACACAAAAGCTGATGCTCTTGCAGCGGAACATAATGGACATAATGACAAGCTAACAGTTTCCGGTAAAACTCCAGATGAATGGATACAGCACACACAATTCTTAGTTAATGAAGGGCTCGAGGACGTAAGGAAGGGAGTTAATTCGCTGCACATCCTTCAAGAATTTATATTAATGGGTGTGCTAGTCGGAAAAGGCTATTCTCCTGAAGAGGCTTATGAAACCGTTGAATCATGGGAGAGAACCGGAGTATCTAAATTGCTTCAAGAAAGTAAAAACTTATAAGCAATTGAAGTTCATAGCAATAAAAATAGAAAAAGAGCGTGAGTGTTTAACACTCACGCTCCTTTTCTTTTGATGGGCACTATTTGATTTGTGTTCTAACAATTAACGCCAAGTATTCATACCACCTCGGACATTGGTTATGCTATTGAATCCCATTTTTTTAAGCATTTTTGCAGCTTGCAAACTTCGCATACCACTTTGACAGATTACAACCACTTCTTTATTTTGATCTAAGCTCGAAGCTTTGCTATTCAATTCATGAAGTGGAATATTCTTGAATTGCTTAATATGGTTTGCTTTATATTCACCAGAGGTACGGACATCGATAAACTGTTTATTCTTATCTTTTAAAATCCCTTTCAGTTCAGCGGTACTGATTTGTGTAGCTGCTTTGTTCGAAAAGCGATTCCTTATAACAAAATAGATTATTAGAGCAATAAGAATGTATAGGAGGATAAATTCCAAAGTTCTCTCTCCAATCAATATTAGATAAATAGATTTACATTGCCGTCTTCAGCATCACCAAGATATGCAGCAACACCTGCATACTCAATGTCATCTAACAATTCTTCTTTTTGCAGACCCAGTAAATCCATTGTCATCGTACAAGCAACGAGTTTAACGTCTTGCTCCTGTGCCATTTCAATGAGCTGCGGAAGGGTCATTGCATTGTGTTTTTTCATTACTTTTTTAATCATTTTAGGACCCATTCCAGCCATGTTCATCTTAGAAAGACCCATTTTATCTGCACCTTTAGGCATCATCTTTGCAAACATCTTCTCCAAAAATCCTTTATTGACCGTAACATCTTCCGCTTTGCGAAGTGCATTTAATCCCCAAAACGTGTGGAATATTGTAACCTCATGGTCATAAGCTGCAGCACCATTGGCTATTATATATGCTGCCATTGCTTTATCATAATCACCGCTAAATAAAACGATAGTCGTACGTTTCGTTTCTGACATTTTCATTTCTCCTATTCTTTGATACCTATATAGGTATAATTTTGTTATGCTTTTTTAATCCAAAACTTCAATACGCCATCTTCTTCTGTATCTTTTAGTAACGCATGGCCGCCGGATTTCGCCCATGCGCTGAGATCAGCTTTTGCCCCTTTGTCAGTCGCATGTACTTCCAACGCATCTCCTGCATTTAGCTCATTTATCGCTTTTCTTGTTTTGACGATCGGCATTGGACAAGCTAGTCCTTTTGCATCTAACACTTTATTACTTTGCATAAGTTAATTCCTCCAATATTTCGATTTACCCATGGGGGTATTATTCATTTCAAAAAAATATCTAAATTACCCATAGGGGTATATTACAGGGTGTGAGGATGAAAGTCAACCTCACTACTATTTACTTATCGGCTTTTAACTAATAAATTTACTGCCTCTTTCACCAATTCGTCAGCTTCTGTCCCGTTCTCGTTAGCTTCTCGAACACATTCCACCAGGTTAGAGCTCACAATTACACCAATAGTGCGGTCAATCGCAGTTCTTGTAGCGCTCAGCTGTGTAATAACGTCCTTGCAGTCTTTATCTTCTTCCATCATTTTTAATATACCGCGTAACTGTCCCTCGATACGTTTTATTCTATTTTTACTTTGATTATCATATTTCATAAGGTTTCCTCCTTAAGTAAGTTTTAGTATATTGCAATTACAATACGTATTCCGTGCATATACCGTTTAAGATACACTACTGGAATTTGAATTGTATCGTCTACATAAGTTACGTAATATTTTTTATAATAGCGTAAGTCTATTTTAACCACTTGATCTATTGGTGAATATAATTCATCGCTACAAGGAACATTTAATACAGGAAAGTATCTTCTATAAAGGCTGAAAGAGACAAGCAGCGCGAAGATTAGAAACGCAGTGATCATTATTACCAATTATCTGGTAATAATTAAAAAACAGAGTGTTACTCAACTCAATATATACCCTTATAGGTATCAAGTCAATGTTTTGTAATCTTAGCTTATATTAGGTAAAGAATGAAGATACCATGAATAATTAGGTATGAAATTAAATACAGATTTTCGTTGTTGACATTAATTTTTTTGTCTGCTAATATACCCTCATGGGTATTTTAGTTCTTAACAAAGCTCATTCTCAAGTTATTTTTTTATTTTATATAATACCCATGTGGGTATATGGGTGAGGGATAAGTTCTTACCACTCTAACAATAAAGGAGGAGCAAAATGAGTACAAAACCAGAAATCGAAGCAATTTTGCCATCAAAAGTGGCTGAGAGTCTAGGGAAGAAAGAGAAACTTCACATTATTGATGTAAGAGAACAGAATGAAGTGGCTCTGGGTAAAATTCCAGGTGCTAAACACATTCCATTAGGAGAGGTTCTGACACGCTTAGACGAATTGGATAAAGATAAGGAATACATCATGGTGTGCAGATCCGGAAACCGTAGTGGACTGGCTTCAGAGTGGTTAACAGATAAAGGGTTCAAAGTGATGAATATGACCGGTGGCATGAATGACTGGGAAAGTGAAACAGAATAAACCTAAATGGGGGATGAAAAATGAGTATTAAAACAGATCATGTATTGGATGCGAAAGGACTAGCTTGTCCGATGCCAATCGTCAAAACAAAGAAAGCAATGAAAGAGGTCATGCCAGGACAGGTTATCGAGGTTCAGGCCACTGACAAAGGTTCTCTAGCAGATATTCAAGCTTGGGCAAAAAGCAGCGGTCACCAGTATCTCGGTTCAACAGAAGAAGGAGAGGTATTGAAACACTACCTTCGTAAATCAGGTGATGCAGAAGCGAAAGAAGATAAAAACTTCCCGCATACCGTTCAAAACGAAGAAATTATTCAGAAACTGGATGCAGGTGAAGATGTCGTAATTCTGGATGTTCGGGAGCCAGCTGAATATACCTTTGGCCATATACCAGGAGCAGTATCTATTCCATTAGGAGAACTGGAAGATCGTATGGACGAGATCAGCAAAGATAAAGAAATATACGTTGTCTGCCGAACAGGTAGTCGCAGTGATTTGGCTTCTAAGCAAATGGAGGAAAAAGGATTCAAAAATATCAAGAATGTTGTCCAGGGTATGGTGGAATGGTCTGGCCCATTAGAAAAGAATCAATAATAACTCAAATAGGAGGAATTGAAAATGGCAACTAAAGTAGCAATCATCGCAAGTAATGGAAGTTTGTTTGATGCATATAAAGTATTCAACGTAGCAACTGCTGCAGCAGCAAGCGACGCAGAAGTAGGGATTTTCTTCACTTTTGAGGGATTGAATTTAATTCATAAAGAAGCACATAAGCAGCTTCCAATTCCAGCAGGAAATGAACATTTTGAAGAAGGTTTTAAGCGGGAAAATGTGCCTTCCATTCCTGAACTAGTGGAAATGGCTCAAGAGTTAGGTGTGAAAATCATTGCATGCCAAATGACAATGGATGTAATGAGTTTAGATAAAGATCAGTTTATAGAAGGCATTGAAGTCGGGGAGCAGCGAGCTTCATCCATTATGCGTCCGATGCCAATATCAGTTTGACATTCTAAGGAGGAAAGGGAATATGAAATTAATTACGGCAAAAGAAGCAGCAGAAAAGGTATTAAGCAAAGAACCTTTATTTATTCTGGATGTAAGGAACCAAGATGCATTTGGTGATTGGAAAATTGAAGGCTTTCATATTGAACATTTGAACGTGCCGTACTTCGATTTAATAGAAGGTGTCGAAGAAATCGTTGATAAAATTCCAAAAGATAAAGACTTGCTAGTCGTATGTGCTAAACAAGGATCATCCGAAATGGTAGCAGAAATGTTGGATGAAGCTGGTTTTGAAGATGTGCTCGTCTTGCAGGGTGGAATGAGAGCTTGGAGCGAGTATCTTAAACCCGTTAAGATTGGGGACCTTAGCAATGGTGGATCCATCTATCAGTTTGTCCGCGTTGGTAAAGGCTGTCTCTCGTACTTCATCGAATCGGATGGCGAGGCACTCATCGTTGACAGCAGCAGATCTGTAGATAGTTATATTGGTTTCGCTAAAGAGAAGAACATCACAATCAAGCATGTTGTAGATACGCATCTTCATGCTGACCATATTTCCGGAGGGCGTCTGTTACGTGAAAAAACTGAAGCAGTTTATCATTTACCTCCAAAAGATGCGGAGGAAGTTCAGTTTGCCTATGAGCCGTTAGAAGAAGGGAAAGATTTGCAAGTAGGTGGAGCGACTGTACGAGTTCAGTCTATCTACTCTCCAGGCCATACAATCGGAAGTACCAGCTTAATTGTGGATGATAAATACTTGCTGACCGGTGATACCTTGTTTGTGGAATCCATTGGACGTCCGGATCTTGCTGGAAAAGCAGGTGACTGGGCAGATAATTTACGTAATACGCTTTATAACACGTATGAACAACTAAATGATGAGCTTATCGTCCTTCCTGCACATTTCAGCAATACAAGTGAGCTAGGAGATAATGGAGCAGTTCAGGCAAAACTGGGTGATTTATTTGAAAAGAATGATGGTTTAAATATGGATGAAGAAACATTCCGTAAAGCTGTATCAGAAAATCTACCACCTCAGCCGAATGCTTATCAAGAAATTCGTCAAACAAATATGGGTAAAATCAGCCCAGAAGCAAACGAGCAAAGTGAAATGGAAATTGGGCCGAACCGCTGTGCCATTCATGGTTAAATCAAGAAATAAAGGAGCTTATAAAAATGAACAGTGATAAAGTGTTAGACGCGAAAGGACTAGCTTGTCCAATGCCGATCGTCAAAACAAAGAAAGCGATAAATGAGTTAAATGTAGGAGATGTGTTGGAAGTACATGCGACTGACAAAGGGGCAAAAGCCGACCTTCGCGCATGGGCGAAATCTGGCGGCCATGACTTACTGCAGGATACAGAGGAAGATGGCGTATTGAAATTTTGGATAAAAAAAGGTTAATCCTGAGGAGGGAGAATTACTCCCTCTTTTTTAGTAAGAGAGGAGCAGCAGAATGGATGTCACTTTCATTTTGATCCTATTCGTCATAGGTCTGATTGGTTCGCTGCTGTCCGGTATGCTCGGAGTCGGCGGGGCAATCATAAACTACCCCTTGCTATTATATGTCCCTGTCTTATTGGGTTTTACAGGTTTCAACGCTTACCAAGTATCCGGTATTGTGGCTGTTCAGGTATTCTTTTCGACACTTTCCGGAGTATTTGCTTATCGTAAGGGGAATTACTTGAATAAACGTCTCATACTGACCATGGGGATTGCTGTCTTGGTTGGAAGTTTTATTGGAAGCTTTGGTTCACGTCTTTTAGCTGAGGAAGGCATCAACCTTGTATATGGAATATTAGCTATCATTGCATCAATAATGATGTTTGTCCCTAAGAAAGGTAAAGATGATCTGGAGCTGTCCAACGTTACATTTTCTACAGGATTGGCAGCAGGTTTATCCTTCTTAGTGGGGATAGGAGCAGGGATTGTAGGAGCTGGAGGAGCATTTCTTCTCGTGCCAATCATGTTAGTTGTGTTGAAAATACCTACTCGTATGACAATCGCCACATCCCTGGCTGTTACATTCATTTCTTCTATAGGGGCTGTTGCGGGAAAGCTCTCAACAGGTCAGGTACCGTTGATTCCTTCTATTATTATTGTAGTCGCAAGTCTTATTGCTTCACCGATAGGGGCTGCATTAGGAAAGAGGATGAATGTTAAACTGCTTCAGGTAATACTCGCAGTGCTGATTATAGCTACAACTATTAAAATATGGACGGATATCCTTAACTAACATGCACGTAGAACAAACAAAAGGGAGCTGAAAGATTATGTTTCATTATACTGTGGATACTTCCAAGACTGTAGAAGAAGCTATTGAATCTATGGAGAATCTGAAAAAAGAATAATTCGGTGTACTTTGGCAGATTGACGTCTACTAAGTATTTAAAATATGCAGCTTCCATCTTCGATTCGAAAATGACTCCTATCTTAAATTCTCGCGTAATTGGGACAAAATTAAGGAAAGTGATAAATTTGATAGCAATTAAATTTTAAATAAGGAAGGGGATAATTCCCCTTCCTTATTTAATCAATTCCTCTATATTTGATATATCTTTTGGTAATAAGGATTTGTGTAATGCTTCATCAATAGTCTTTAACATGGATTTTAATAATTCCTCTCCCGTTTCTGACAAAACTATATAAGCACTTCTTTTATCATCAGGAGAGGTTACTCGGGATACAAGTTCTCCATCTTTATAATTTTGCAATCTGGATGCCATTCTCGACAAAGCACTTAAGCTTAAATCAATTTTCGAATGCAGTTCCTGTAATCGTAGTTTTTTTTCATTCACTTCAGAAAGAGTATAGAGTAAAGTAAACTCTTTTATATCCAACCCAAAATGATCTTTTAATGTATAGTCAATTGCGTTTGAGATTCTATTGTAGTATTTGGAAAAGTTGAACCAAGTTTCAATTAAGTTCTCAGTTTTCATAGCGTGCCCCTAATTTTAGTATCTTAACTTAAGAATACCTTATTGAATTAGCGGCTGCAAACTAAAACATGTTTAAGAAATATAAGAGAGGATAATATATAGTTATTAAATTGCTTGCGCAAGCAAATAAAAGAACTGTGTTGGAATATAAATAAAAAGTATACCAAGTTGTTTGAACCTTTTACTTTTCCAAATGGAGCATCTGTAAATAACAGAATAGTCATGGCACCAATGACAACCCAATCGTCCTTTGAGAATGGCATGGTAACAACGGATGAACACAATTACTTTAAACGCCGCACTAATGGAGTCGGACTAGTTATTACTTCCTGTGCCCATGTAATGGATAACGGTAGATTTCCTGGATCGTTAAGTGCAGCTTCAGATAAGCATATTCCAAGCCTTACAAAGTTAGCTGACACGATAAAGGCCAGTGGTTAAAAACCAATATTGCAAATATTTCATGTGGGCCGGATGGGAACGAGTACATCAATCGGGGGAGAACAGTTGGTTAGTGCGAGTTCCGTATCTGTATATCGTGATGATGCTGAAAAGCCGAGAGAGCTTACACAAGAAGAAGTAAGTAAAATGGTCAAAGCATTTGGACAAGCTACGCGTCGCGCAATTCTTGCTGGATTTGATGGGGTAGAAATTCACGGTGCAAATACGTACCTAATACAGCAATTCTTTTCCCCGCATTCTAATCTTCGTAACGATGAATGGGGAGGTTCTCTTAGCAATAGAATGAGATTTCCGTTAGAAGTGACAAGAGAGGTAAAGGCAACTATAGAAAAGTATGCTAAAAATCCGTTTATCTTTGGATATCGAATTTCTCCAGAAGAGATAGAAGAACCAGGGATTACATTGGAGCAGACTTTGCAGTTATTAACCACACTTAAAAAAGAAAATTTAGACTATATCCATATCTCGTTAGGGCATTTCATGCAAAGTTCCTTGAGAGATAAAGAGGATTCAACACCGGTCATTCAAACAATCAAGAGACATCTTGGGGAAGACATCCCACTTATTACTGTAGGACAAATTAAAACACCTGATGAAGCAATTAAAGCATTGAACACTGGCGTACCATTGGTTGCTATGGGAAGAGCATTACTAGTAGAACCAGATTGGATAGAGAAAGTAAGCAATGGAGATGAGTCGTTGATCCGAACTGAAATTAAGACTAATGACTGGGATGATTTAACTTTACCAGACGCAATGTGGGAATACGTGCAAAGTCGACCTGGTTGGTTACCGTTCTCTACTTTAGATTAACTTAACACTACTATTTATAGTGTTGATAGCCACAAAGAGAGTCGGTGTAAGGTTAGAGTAGTGAGAAAGAGGTGACGGTATTGAGTATAGCTATTTTGTTAATCCGTATCTTATTAGGACTTACTTTCATTGGACATGGATTACAAAAAACCATAGGTTGGTTTGGGGGAAACGGATGGAATAAGACTATAGCGAGTTTTCGCAATATGGGATTAAAGCCTCCTAAGTTAATGGCTTTCTTAGCAGCACTTTCTGAAATTGGAGGAGGATTGCTATTAGCCCTTGGTCTTTTAACACCACTTGCTTCCATCATGATTATAGCTGCCATGGTAGCAGCGATAATCACGGTAACAGGAAGAAACGGTTATTGGATTACCAATAATGGCGCTGAATATAACGTACTTATTATTTTTGTTGCCATCGCCATAATTATTATTGGACCAGGTGTTTATTCATTGGATTATTTATTATTTTAGATTTTATATACTAGAAAGGTAGTGTGTCACTATGAGTAACTTCATTAGAGGTATTGATCACATCGGTATTACAGTTCCGGATATGGAAGAAGCGACTGAATTTCTACAAAATGCATTTGACGCTAAAGTAGCTTATGATTCCAAGAAGCCTGAAGAGGGAGCTATGGGCGGAGAAGAAATCGAGAAGATTCTTGGATTAAAGAACGGATCAGAAGTAGTTCACATGAGAGTAGTGTCTATAGGAAGAAGTATTAGTATGGAGCTATTTCAATATCAAGGTATAGAACAAAGAAAACCGAACAATCCAGATGATTTGGGTATTCAGCACTTTGCTGTATATGTTGATGATATGGGGGAAGCTGTTAAAAAGTTTGAACAAGCTGGTGGTCAATTAAATACGAAACCCACGAAAATTTTAAATGAGATAGAGGGAAATGATGAGGCGAATCAATTTGCCTATGGTACAGCTCCATGGGGGATGGTAATTGAGCTAATAACCTATCCTAATGGGATAGAGTATCCAAATGATAGTAATGCAAAAAGATTTATCCCTCCAAAGAGATAAGAATTATAAGAAAAACAACCAATCCAGTTTGGATTGGTTGTTTTAAGATGTACATATAAAAATTATCGTATACCTCTACTATACTGTACTGGAGGTGTAACCTTGTGTGCGATAGCTTTTATAGCGTGTAATCCCCAGTAAGGATCGTTTAGCATGCCCCTAGCGATTGCTACAAGATCAGCATCTTCATTTGCTAATGCTGCCTCTGCAACTTGGGGAATACTCAACTTGCCTACGGCTATAACAGGAATTTGCAAAGCTTCTTTAAATGCACGAGCAAAAGGAACCTGGTATGCAGGGTGATTACCGGGCTTTTTCTTTCCAGGAAGACCTTCTCCACCACTTGATACGTGGAACATATCTACCCCAGCATTTTTAAAGCGTTTGGCCATCTTTATTGCATGATCTATTTCATAACCTCCATCAATATATTCAATCGCTGACATTCTCATGATAAGCGGCATATCTTCTGGCATTACGGAACGAACAGCTTTGACTACTTCTTCTCCAAATAGAGCAAGGTCCTTACCGTAAGCATCCTCTCTGTTATTGATAGCAGGGGACATAAATTGATGTAACAAATAACCATGTGCTCCATGCAATTCTATAGTGTCAAATCCAGCTTTTACTGCTCGACTTGCAGCATCTTTGAATTGCGTAATTATAGTCTGGATTTCTTTAATATCCAAAGCTCTAGGCGGCTTGAGGCTGCCATTTTTTGTCTCCTCAGGTAATACTTCGACTGGTATATCCGATGGGCCGACAGGCTGTTTAGCATCCTCAGCTTTTCGACCAGCATGAGCAATCTGTATAGCTGCTTTTGTTCCGTATTTATGAATTTCATCAATGATTCGTTTATATGCAGGTACTGAATCATCAGACCATAACCCTAAGTCACCATTGGTGATCCTACCTTCTGGAGTAACACTTGTCATTTCCATAATGATTAATCCTGTACCACCAATAGCTCTTGAAACATAATGGACAAAATGCCAATCATTAGGGATACCGTCTTCTTTTTCGACAGAGTATTGGCACATCGGAGCCATAACTATTCTATTTTTAAGTTCGAGATCTTTCACTTTAAAAGGCGTTGTAATTATTGCCAATTTTATCACTCCTCACATAATTAATTTGCTTGCGCACGCAAATAAATATATATTATTTATCCTATATAGTCAATTCAGCTGTTTATAAAGTATATAGCTGTAGTCAGAATATAAGTCTTTTAAAAATATTTAAGTTGGAAGTATAGGTAGACAAAACAAAAGCCTCTAACAGTTTTAAGTATTTTAGAGGCTTAGTCCGTACATTTGGAGTGTTTTTTGTACTTAAATCAGACCAGAAAAATAATAGTGTCATTTGCCTTTTTGATTTAATGATTTTTTTGGTTACATCTGATACAGATGACATTATACAAATAATTGGTATTGAGAATGAGTTAGGATTCTAAATTGGAAGAAGCACTAGTTAATAGGCTCTACCGGACAATATTCTGTCAACTAGAGCCTTATTGTTTTTGTTATTTAATCTTAAACAACCTTAAACTATTCAATATAACCAGAATCGCAGCTCCCGTGTCACTCAAGACAGCTAACCACAGTGTCAGCCAGCCTGGAACAATGAATGCTAGAGCTGCTACCTTAATTAAAACTGAGAACCAGATGTTCTGTTTAATGATGTTCATAGCTTTTTTACTGAGTTTAAAGGTGAATGGCAGTTTCTCTAAGTTATCGGCCATCAGAACAATGTCGGCTGTTTCGATTGCAGTGTCTGTTCCGGCGCCGCCCATGGCAATTCCTAGGTCGGCTGTGGCAAGAGCAGGTGCGTCGTTGATGCCGTCTCCGCCCATGGCGGTTTTGTGATTTTCCTGCTGCAGCTTTTTAATGCTGGATACTTTATCTTCTGGCATTAAGTTAGCGAAATAACGTGTTACCTTTGATTTTTCAGCCATCAGTGCGGCTGTTTGTTCATTATCTCCAGTAAGCATTACCATTTCATTTAAGCCGTCTGCTTCAAGCTCCTGGATTGCAGTGACGGTTGTATGGCGGATTGTATCTTCTACACAGATGACACCAAGGATTTCTGTGTTACTGCCGACAATGATGATTGTCTTGGCTTGCTGCTGCAGGTTATAAACAGCAGCAGGAACAGCTAGTTTCATTTCTTCAAATAACTTCGCATTCCCGGCATAAAAGGTGGTCCCTCCAATACGAGCAGACACGCCTTTACCGGCAATACTTTCGAACTTTTCACCTTGTAATTCAGTGATTTGCTGTTCGTCTGTGTAATCGACAATTGCTTTCGCGATTGGGTGATTTGAGTAAGATTCCAGCGTCTTGGCAATCTCCAGCAAGGACTCTTGGGTGCCTGCGAACACGTCTATATCGGTAACATTCGGTTTTCCTTCTGTAATGGTTCCGGTTTTATCGAGTGCAATTGCACTAATTTTACTGGCAGTTTCTAAAGCGGTTCCACCTTTGATTAAGACCCCATTTTTCGCGGCGTTCCCGATAGCTGAAACGATTGCGACAGGAGTAGAGATAACCAAGGCGCAAGGACAGGCGATAACAAGCAGCTCAAGCCCGCGGTAAATCCATTCACTCCAAGCTCCCCAACCTAAAAGAGGAGGAATAGCGATTACGAGAAGAGCAAGGACAAACACGACAGGGGTATAAACATTTGCAAATCGATCAATGAACGCTTGGGTAGGTGCTTGCTTGCCCTGTGCTTCTTCTACCATTTCAATGATCTTAGCAATAGTTGTATCTTCTGCTAGTTTGGTAACGTTAATTTCTAGCGTCCCGTTTTCATTGACGGTGCCTGCAAAGACACTGTCATGGATTGTTTTATCTACCGGAATTGATTCGCCAGTAATGGACGCTTGGTTGACACTTGATTCGCCTTTGATAATTTCACCGTCCAGCGGTATAAGGTCGCCGGGTTTGACGATAATTGTATCGCCCAGGGACACATCTTCTACAGCGACTTTTACGACATCGCCATTTTTTCTTACCCATGCTTCAGCCGGAGTGAGTTTCATTAGTTCTTTAATACTGTTTCGTGTACGGTTGACCGATTTTATTTGGAGAACCGCTCCTAAAGCGAACAGCCAAACGACGACCGCGCCCTCCAGCCACTCGCCAATAATGGCAGCGCCTATTGCAGCTGCCGACATAAGCACATTCATATCGAGTGATCCGCTTTTTATCGCATAATAAGAACTCTTCACAGGTTTAAATCCACTGATTCCCATGACAGCTGCATACAGAAGGATAGATACCAGATTAGGAATAGCAGTGAAACTTAAGCCAAACCCAAGGGCAAGCAGGAAACCAGATAAAGCAACAGCAATGGTAACAGAGTCAAATCCTTTCTGTTCCTCAGCTTGAGTTCCGCTTCGCTTGGAAGCTAAAGTTGCTTTGTAACCAGCTTTTTTTACTTCTTGTAGAATTGTCTCTTTCTCAGTATTATGATCAATGTTCATTTTTCCAGTCGAGAAGTTTACTTCCACATCTTTGACTTCTGGTAATTTCCTTAGGTGATTTTCCAATGTTTTAGCGCAAGCGCCGCAATCCATTCCATCAACTACATATATTTCTGCACTTTTAGACTTAGAAGGAACCTCAACAGCACTATAGCCAAGCTTGGAAACGGTTTTCGGAATTGGTTGCAAAGCTGTCTCATTTTCAGCGGCAACCTTCATTTTCCCGGCAGGAAACTGCACGTCAACTGTTTGAATTCCCGGAAGCTTTTGGATTGATTTCTCAATTGTCTTTGCACATGATCCACAATCCATGCCAGAGACATTGTAATCAAGGGTAAGGTTATTGGTTTGCGTGAATTGCTGTACTGAAGGAGAACTGCAAGTGCCGCCTTCACAGCAGTTGTCTTGTTCTTCCGCTATGACGTTAGCAGAAGAACAGCAGGAGTCACTACTATCTGATTCGTCCGGGTCGTCACCAGAGCAGCAAGCGTCTTTCTTCTCGACTCTTTCTTCTACATTAACCGCGCTGTTTGGTTCCGTAACAGTAGCGTTAGGGGTTATCGATACAGCAGACATAGTTTGCTTATTTGTACTGCAGCAACCGTTTGGCTGCTGCTCTGCTCCTTGGCAGCAGGAGCTTTTTTGATGATTATTGGTCATTTCGTCTTCTCCTTTACAGTGCTTTTTCTTTTTGCTGAGAAATTGCTTGCATGATGAAGTCAGCCATATAATGATCGCTTAGTTTATAGTAAACGGTTGTGCCTTCTTTTCTCGTAGTTGTGAGTCCTGCTTTTTTTAGTGTCCGCAGGTGGTGGGATGTACTAGCAACACTGCAATTTAGAATATTGGCCATGTCGCACACACACAATTCAGGTTCGATAGTTAATGCAGAGATGATCTTTACACGTGTCTGATCTGCGACTGCTTTTAGCAGAGCAGTAACCTCGTGCATATGCTCATCGGACAAATTTTCCTTCACTCGGTTAACCTTATCCTCATGGAGGCAAGTGACATTACATACTGCGGTATCTTTCGTCATTTTGTTGTCCCCCTTATTCAAATGTTGTCTTGAATAACAGTATATAAGAAGGTGATACGTTATTCAAATAATTGTTAGAATATTATATGAAACGTACATAACAATTTCCAAATGAAAAACCTAGCTTTAGAGATGATTGTGCTTGTTCCCTTATTTTAAGAAACCTCCGTATTTCTCCAGACTCAGTATCACTATCCTTTCTAACTATTACATTTAATAAAGCGTGACTTTATAAATACCAATTATACTTACTTGTCAATCTGCCTTATGATAAAAATATTACAATTACATTCAGAAGGGGTAGATGCGCATGGCAGGGAAGAAGCAAATTCAGTTTGGATTGATGCTGCATGGTCCGGGTGGACATATGAATGCATGGAAGGACGAATCGGTGCCGGCGGATGCCAGTGTGAACATTGATTATTATCAATCGATAACGAAACAGGCAGAGGAGTCAGGGTTTCGATTTGTTTTTGTCGCGGATGGTCTTTATATAAATGAAAAGTCGATTCCGCATTTTCTAAATCGGTTTGAGCCGTTAACCATTTTATCTGCGCTTGCGTCTGTAACAAAACATATTGGTCTTGTTGGGACCGTTTCGACTTCCTACAGCGAGCCTTTTACTATTGCGCGTCAGTTTGCATCGCTCGATAAACTAAGTAAGGGGCGGGCAGGATGGAATTTGGTCACGTCACCGCTTGAGGGATCGGCTGAAAATCATACAATCAGAAATCATCCCAATCATGCGCTAAGGTATGAGATTGCAGAGGAGTACTTGGAAGTTGTGAATGGGCTTTGGAGTTCGTGGGAAGATGATGCTTTTGTTAGAGACCGTACAACAGGTACGTTTTTTAATAAAGAAAAACTTCATACGCTGAATCATGAAGGCAATCATTTCTCCGTAAAAGGTCCGTTAAATATTGAACGGTCGGATCAAGGGCAGCCGGTTGTTTTCCAGGCGGGATCTTCCGAAGCGGGAAAAAATCTCGCAGCAAAGGGGGCGGATGCTGTCTTTATGAATGCAGACTCCCTGGCAAAAGCGCAGGCCTTTTATAAAGATGTGAAGAATCGTGCTGCGGCTATGGGAAGGGAGAAGTCTGCAATAAAGATATTCCCTGGAATACACCCGATAGTTGGAAGTACCGTAGATGAGGCAGAGAAAAAATATGATGCCATCAAAAATTTAGTATCCATTGAGGAAGCGTTAAATTATTTAGGAAGATTTTTTGATCATTATGATTTTAGTCAATTCCCATTGGATGAGCCATTCCCGGATATTGGAGAGATTGGGTCAAACAGCTTCAAATCGACAACGGATGGAATCAAAAAACTAGCAAAAGACAATCAGCTTACATTGCGGGAAGTGGCCTTACAAGTGACTACTCCTAAAAGTGCGTTTTTCGGCACGTATGAACAGGTTGCAAATCAGCTGATACAATGGGTGGAAGAAGAAGCTGCCGATGGCTTTATTTTTGGGGCTCCTATTCTTGCCAGCGGCCTGGACGAATGGGTAGAGCATGTGATTCCGATATTAGAGGAAAAGGGTTATTGCGATAAAAGTTACAAAGCTGAAACGCTGCGGGGGAATCTTGGATTGGCATATAAAGAGAATGTTCATCTTAAAGAAACTGTAAGGTAATAGAAAAGAAGTTAGCCTGGTTGAACTGTACCCTTTGTAAAGGACATTTTAAAAAAGACTAGGCAACTTTCTGTAAGAGGTGATTCCTGTATGATACAGGGGTCACCTTTTTTAGATTCCACTGCCCTCTGTAATGATTGTAGTAGGTCATATAGCTTTTCACTTTTTTCTGAAGCTCTTTCAACGTTTTACAGGACTTTATATTTGTTCATCTTTAAAGTGGCCAAAAAATGATTCTTGAGGAGCATTGTCCCAACGTTCCCTCGTCGGGACATAGATTGTCCGATTCCATAGTGCTTTAATAATTTTTGATAAACTGGATGTGTGTAATGCACACCTTGGTCGGAATGGATGAATGCTCCTTTGGCTAATTTGATGTTGTTATTCTTCTTCAATTTTTCTATCGTAATGGTCGCAATATCTAATGTTAGAGCTCAAGAAAGGTGATAAGCAAGCACCTCATTGGTTGAGCCATCCAGAATAGTAGATAGGCTTTTCTTCCATTGGCATCATAAAGATAAGTGATATCTGTTAATAGTATCTTTCTCGGTCCCCCTTTCCATCATGTCGAGCTTTTTTAGGAGCTCGTTCTCTGCTTCCAATAGACGTACTTTCGACTCTAAACGCTTTAATTCTCCTCGGCAGATAGCTTCTTTTCAGATGGACGCCCTGAATTATCTTTACAGTTATCTTGGAGACCCGCAATACCTCTCTTCCGATAAGCATCTCTCCAACGTTTACTCGGTGATTGAACCCGTTTATTACCAATCATCTCCACATCAAAACCTTGTCTTCGCTAAATATTTGCCCAGATGTTTTGCCTTCGTTCTCTGCAATGAATAATCGCTTAAACTCATCGGTATAAGTAATCCCTTTGGAAGCATACGGGTTCTCCTGTAATTTTTGTATATCTTTATCATTAAATATCTTTTTACTCATCGTTTCTCAACTTCGTACATTTGAATTTGTCCCCATTATACAGAAAAGTACCCTATAGAGTAGACTTTTATCAAAGTGTCTACTCTATAGGGTACAGTCTAGGTTCGGCTAACCTCTTTTTTTAGTTACTAACTGCACGAGCAATGCCAGCAGCCGACTTGTTATGAAAGGCATCTTCTATTAAATCAATTAACTGTGTGGCAGCTTTTCCTGGCGTGTCATGTGTTCTTCTAAGCAGACCGATCGGCGGGGAAACCGTCATCCCGTTTATTTCGACCACTTTAGTACCGGGGATGGAGAAGGAATGGGCAGTGCGTGTAAATAGAGAGACGCCCAAACCTGCCTGCACGTAGTGTTTATGAGACATACTGCTCGTTATTTCAATTTTTTTATAAGCTGTCCCGATTGCTTCCACGATATTTTGTTCAATTTGAATGCGTATCGGACAATTATGCGGTGTGAATAAAATGGTTTCATGCTGCAGTTCCGTTATGTCTGCAGTACTCTTTTCTGCAAGTGGGTGGGAAGAGGGCACTAACAACACAATATCATCTTGATACAAGGGTTTAAACACATTCTTCATGGAAACTTCCGGGGCTCCGCAAATGGCAAAGTCAATCTCGTCATTATACAGCAGCGAGCTTAATGTGTTGGCATCTGCTACTTGTATCGATAATTCTACATGTGGATACTTCTCTTTAAAGTCAGCAATGATGCTAGGAAACTCTAAGCTGGCAGTAGGCTCCGATATGCCTATTCGAATCAATCCTGCCATACCAACTTCTAAATCTTGCAGCGTATTCGTCAGTTTTTCGTACTCTTGCAGCACGGATTTAGCTCGCTCGTAGAAGACTCGGCCAGATTCGGTCAATTTTAACGTTTTTCCTCTTTCAAGCAGTTTCTCACCAATTTCTTCTTCTAAATGTTTGATGTGCAAGGTGATTGTTGGTTGCGAATAATTTAAAACTTCGGCAGCTTTTAAAAAGTTGCCCTGTTTGACGATTGTAGCAAAAGTTCGGATAGCGCGAATCTCCATGATAACCCCTCGTTCCTCTCTGATTTCAAAGTTCTGAATTGCGCATTTACTAAAACTAATTATACTTTTTTGATTGTTTGCCTTATTATAATTTACATGAGCAACTATTCCAAGTGGTTTAGGTGGAATTAAAAGGAGGATCACGATGACAAGAGTTACCCTAGTGGCCGGCGGAAATTCTGTTCATTCCCGACTTACGGGCGTACTGCAGCATGTACAACGTTCTTTGGAAGCAGGAGGAGCGGAGCTGAACGTCATCCAAGTGCACCAGCTGCCAAGTAAAGCCTTACTGACTGCTGATTTTTCTAACAAAAACATGAAAGAAGCAATTGAGCGAGTGGAAGCTAGTGATGGTGTCGTCTTCTTGTCGCCTGTATACAAAGCAGCTTACTCCGGTATTTTAAAAACATTTTTAGATATGCTTCCGCAGAAAAGTTTAACAGGTAAGCCGGTGCTGCCGCTCATTTTAGGCGGAACCAATGCGCATTTGCTTGTCCTTGATTATGCACTCAAACCAGTTATTCATAATTTGGGAGCCACTGCGGTTCATACGGGCGTTTTCGTATTAGACAAACAAGTTACAAAACTTGAAGAAAATCAATACGTGCTGGATTCAGAAGCAGTAACGCGGCTAAACAACGCGCTTGCATTGTATAAAAGTTCTTTAGGAGGGAAGATGGATGTCTATCACACTCAATATTCTTGATCAAAGTCTTGTAGGAGAAGAAGAACAAGCAGAGCAGGCAATTCAGAATACGGTAAGACTCGCACAGGTCGCAGAAGAACTTGGATACCACAGATTTTGGGTATCCGAGCATCATAACAGCAGAGAGGTAGCGGGGTCGGCTCCAGAAGCGCTTATCGGCTACCTATTGGCGAAAACAAGTACTTTAAAAATTGGCTCAGGCGGCGTTATGCTGCAGCATTATAGCCCCTACAAGGTGGCAGAGCTATTTCATGTGTTAGCATCACTTGCTCCGGGCAGAGTAAATCTTGGCGTCGGCAAGGCGCCTGGCGGTTTAAATTTATCTACGCAAGCATTACAGGAAGATGTAAAGCCAGCTCATAAAGGCTTTACACAAAAATTACTCGACCTGAAAGCATACTTCAATAAAGCGGAACGGACAGAAAAATTAGAAGCGACGCCAGTTCCAAGCTCTGCACCCGAAATGTTTTTGTTAGGTGGAAGCGCCGAGAGTGCGGAACTTGCGGCAAAACAAGGCATATCCTTTGTATTTGCTTATTTTATAAACGGAGACAATGCGGCATTACAAGAAGCTAGAGAGTCCTTTGAAAAACACAGCCCTAAAGGTGCGAAGCATAAATTTCTTCTGGCGCTCACTGTCGCTGTGGCAGAAGACGAAGAAAAGGCGCTTTCGTACATAAAACAAAGAGAATCTGTTAAGATAACATTCTCTGATGGAAGAAAGCTTAATGTCGGATCAATACAAGATGCAAAGGAGCTTGTGAAAGACGCCGATAAGGCAGACTACTTTATAAAAATCCAGAAAGCAGGCTATCTTTCAGGAACGAAAGAAACAGTAAGCAAAAACTTGCATGCATTATCTCGAACATATGACATTGACGAAGTGATTGTACTATCACCAATTGCAGAAATCGAGCAAAGAATTGCAATGTTTACATCGCTTAAAGAAGCATTAGACACCGACGACAATTATAATCAAAAATTTACTGGTGAGGTGGGTATTTGATGGCCGCGGAGAAAAGAATAGTAGTATGGAGCAAGCAAGGCTGCAGTTATTGTGAGACAGTGAAAGCATTTTTAACAGAGAAAGAAATTCCTTTTTCAACAATTGATGTAACAGGAAATGACGCATTTCGCGATATCTTGGAGGTGAAATATGACATTCGCTATGTTCCTGTTGTGGAAATAGGTACGGGAACATCATCCTATCAAGCGGTGTTGAAACCCGATATAGAAGCTTTGAAAGAAGCTTTAACATTGTATATTTAAACTGGAGGATCATAATGAGTAAAGACATTTTTCGTATTGCAACCGAAGCCGATGCACCGGCATTTTTAGAACTGCTTTCTAGTGCTTTTAAACCACTTGGAGAGATGGGAATTGATTGGCCGTCAACGAGAGCTACATTGGAGATGGTGACAGACAACATTAAAAATTCGACAGCGGTCGTCCTGGAACGAGACGGCAGATTGCTATCGACTATTACGATTCGTTTCCCATGGGAAAGCACGACGCCGGTTTCAGGCTACCCATTCGTATGGTGGTTTGCCACAGATCCAGATTTAGCCGGTCAAGGGATTGGTAACAAATTACTGAACTATGTGGAGAACACATTGTTAATCGACACATTCAAAGCACCCGCTTATACATTAGGAACTTCTGGTCGGAAACACCCTTGGCTGCTGCAGATGTATGAGGGCAAAGGGTATAAGCGATATTTTGAGCATGAAAATGATAATGGAGACTTAGGCGTACTTATGTACAAAGTTCTTATTCCTGAGCGATTTGATGCTAATGTATTGGGTACTCCGCCATTTGCTGATAAGCAAGTTGAACAATCTTCTAAGTAAAGAGGAGGGACAACAGTGAATGAGTTCTTCAAATGGGAATATGTTATCACTTTATTTCCGAAAGTGTTGTCGGCATTGCCGACAACATTATTCATTGTCTTATTTGCTACGCTGATTGGCAGTTTCTTAGGCATGATCATTGCTTATTGCAGGATTGAAAGGATACCGATTGTAAATCAAATTAGTGCCGTTTATGTTTCTTTTATCCGAGGAACGCCTATTCTAGTCCAGATGTTCATTGTATTTTATGGAGTTCCAAGCTTACTTGGCGTAATAGGTATTGATATTTCAAATTGGAATAGGCTGTATTTTATTTATATTACTTATGGAATCAATACATCCGCATATTTTTCGGAAATCTTCCGTTCAGCAATATCAAGTGTTCCTGCATCGCAGTATGAAGCAGCTGCATCCATAGGATTGACTAAGTGGCAGACGTATCGGCGAACGTTAATTCCACAAGCGGGAAAAATTGCGTTTCCGAACCTTGGTGTTTCTATTGTAAACCTTCTGCAAAATACGTCGCTAGCCTTCTCTTTAGGTGTGCTGGATATTATGGGCAAAGTGCAAACCTTGGGAGCTTTATATTATCGCGTGTTAGAAGGGTACTTTATTGCTGCCATCATCTTTATTGTCCTGAGTATCTCCTTGGAGAAACTGTTCAATATGCTGGAAAAAAGGATGCATGCACCTAAAAGAAGCAGACAGGTTACCATGCAGCCATTAGCGTTAGAGAGAGCCGAGAGTGCAATGACAGTACAAAAAAGCATAAAGTAAAGCCAAACAGGAGGTAAGATCATGAAAATTTATTCAATATTCAAAATATACAGTATATTAGGTATTGCTGTTCTTATGACGCTTCTGCTTACCGCTTGCGGAAGTGCAGATACTGCAGAAGAAGCGAGTGCTGCTAACAATGATCCGGATGCGAAAGAGTTGGTGATTGGAACAGGGAACGCCTACCAGCCATTTGTGTATTTGGATGAAAACGGGAAGCTGACAGGGTATGAGAAAGCTGTTTTGGAGGAAGTAGATAATTTGCTGCCACAATATAAATTTAAATATGAGTCATTTGAATTTAAGAATGTGCTGCCTGCATTGGATGCAAACAAAGTAGATTTAGCAGCACATCAATACGAAATCAACGAAGAAAGGCAAGAAAAGTACCTATTTGGAACAGTCGGCTATACAGATTATACAAGCTATGTAGTTGTAGATGGAGATTCCAAAAATGATTTCCAAACGCTGGACGATCTGGCGGGAAAGAAAGTGCACACATCAGCGGGAAGCAACTTTGCTTACCTTTTAGAGCAGTATAACAAAGAACATAACAATAAAATTGAAATTGTCTATGGTGATGGCGGGAATGAAGTGCTCATTAACAACCTTCAAAATGGGACAGTGGATGCAGCGTTATTAACCAAATATGATGTCGATAAATTAAACAAACAATTTAGCGCAAATCTTGTTACATCAGGTGAGCCAGTGAATGTGTCTAAAACATATTATCTCTATCAAAAAGATAATACAAAACTTCAAAAGGAGATAGATGGAGCTTTACAAGAATTAATTGACAACGGAAAATTGGCCGAGCTTTCAGAAGAATATCTTGGAGGAGACTTTACCAAATAGGAAGGAGCTCAGTGTATGGATTTTGATTTTGCATTTATGTTTGAAGCTTCTCTGGCTGCGTTGCACTATTTACCTATTACACTGTTATTAGGGTTTCTGCCGCTTATATTTGGCTCGGCTATTGGGTTGGGCATCGCGTTAATACGTCATTATAAGATACCGATACTCGCTGTATTCTTTAAATGGTTTGTAACGATATTTAAAGCTATACCAGTCGTGTTAATTTTGCTCGTTTCCTACCTTGTTTTTTCAGACGTATTTGATACAATGGCAGACTCTCTTGCCCTGTCTATCTCTTTCAGTGACATAGATAGAAGATGGATTGCTATTTTTGCACTCACTTTATACGCGACAAGCGGTTTATCGGAAATATTCAGAGGCGCTTTAGCTTCAATTCCAAAAGGGCAGACTGATGCAGCCTCTTCTGTTGGCTTGACTAACTTACAGGTTTTACGAAGAGTGATGATTCCGCAAGTCATTCCGCTGGCATTGCCTTTAGTGAATAATATGCTAATCAGTTTAATTAAAGCTTCTTCTCTTGTCTCGATGGTATCTGTCGTAGATATTCTCAATGGTGCGGTAATTGAAGCAAATGTGAATTATCGTTATCTGGAAGCATATGTAGCCGTGTCGATCATTTATTGGGGAGTATGTGCGTCTATCGAAGCAGTAACGGCAGGATACGAGAAATACGCACATAGAAGCAGAAGGAGACAATTTGCATGATAGAAATTAAGAATATATCCAAATCCTTCGGTAAAAACGCTATCTTAAAGGGAATGAACGTGAGAATAGACAAAGGAGAAGTAGTAGTGATATTAGGACCGAGCGGCTCCGGAAAATCCACGTTCTTAAGATGCATCAACTTCCTGGAAAGAGCTGATGCAGGAGAAATCAGCATCGGTCAGACAAAAGTAGAATTCAAGAAAGCAAAATCGAAAGAAATACTCGCAGTACGCAGACAAACAGCAATGGTCTTTCAACAATATGATCTTTTTCATCATAAATCAGCAATTGAGAATATTGTAGAAGGCCTTATTGTTGCACGAAAAGTGCCTAAAGAAGAAGCTTATGAAAAAGGCCTGGAGTTATTAAGTAAAGTAGGCTTGAAGGATAAAAGAGACGCTTACCCGCGTCAATTATCTGGAGGACAGCAGCAGCGAGTCGGAATAGCCCGCGCACTCGCGCTAAATCCGGAAGTAATATTATTCGATGAGCCTACATCAGCACTAGATCCCGAATTAGTTGGAGAAACATTGGATGTCATAAAAAAAGTCGCACAAACCGGTGTAACGATGATTATCGTAACGCATGAAATGAGCTTTGCTTATGAAATTGCAGATCGCGTCATCTTCATGGAAGATGGGATAATAGTGGAACAAGGTTCACCAAAAGAATTATTTGAACAAACGAAGGAGGAAAGGACAAAGCAATTTTTGGCTAGGTTTAGCAGATAGTGAAGAAGTTGCGGACATAGGGACTGACCCATTCTCAGACAGCGATCAAAAGCCCTTCAAACAGCCGATTGCCGATATGTATTGATGATTGGTTTATAGATAGTAATTGAAAAGGGATCAAATGTTGTATGTAAGAAGTAATTCGTAACCGATAGAGAGTAGCAAAGGTGTAAACGTCACTATTGTGTTACTCTCAGGGTTACAATTCAATCTCTGTATATGCTTTTTTCACACTCATTTTTGTATAAGAAAGACAAAAATTACATATATTTCTGCGACACCGTATATTTTCGGAACAAATAAGAAGCCCGACGCCAATAACTCCAGATAAAGCAATTAAAAATTACACCGTTCCAAGCATTTTCGGGCATTGGGATCTAGACTGGGTATACCGAGATACAGAATCTGGCTACAACCTCGTGTTAGTTTTGTCATGTGATCAGCAGGTTTTATGATAAGTACGTAACTAAGTATTAGAGTCTTCGTTTAAGAAGGATTGTCAGATGAAAAGGTTACTGTTACTCCATTTATTGTATTTGAATTTTTTAGGTGTGGTTCCGGTTTACTTTTTAAAAACTTTTGTAAAATGGCTTTGATCGTGAAAATTAAGCAAGGTATAAATTTCAGAAATTTGATATTCAGTTTGAGTAAGAAGCCTTTTTGCTTCTTCTACTTTTTGGTTAAGAATATATTCCGTTATAGCCATGCCTAGCTCTTTCTTAAACAATGCTGATAAATAGTTTTGATGCATATTCACTAACTTTGCCATTTGTCCCAATTTAATTTCCTCATAAAGGTGTTTGAAGATATAGGATTGGCACTTATTAATAGGAGGAGTGTATTTTTGCTGTTTAATCTCATCTACACGATCTGTAAAAGCATATAGGACTTCATTAAGATAAGACTCCATACCTAACACTTGTTTAAAGTCTTCCACCCCTTGTATATAGTGATCATTCATGGTGTAAGCCAATTTATGATGAAGTTCGCTCTCAATGGCAAACGCATTGCAAGAGTGATAGATGTTATAACCAATTTTTTTGACTTCTTAAATGACTTTTTTTTGAAAGAATTCCTAAATGCTCATCAAAATCAGGGTATTTAAATAGTTTTTGAGGTTATCTTTATCACCCTCATTTACGCATTTCATCACCCTTTGTTCCCACTTGTAAGAATTGTGAAAAAAGTTTTCTTGTCGATTTTTAGATATATGTAACTCAGGATTCTCTTCTAGGGTGGCATTTTTTGATAAATGGTTGTTCCTTTGAATAACTTCATTAACTGTAAGGCGCTCATCATACAGAAGATTAGCAGCTATAACGCTTATGTGCAGAAGAGTACGCTGATTTATCACTCATAAAGATGCATAATAATTTGCCAAGGTGTCCATTGAGAATCTCAGTTGACTATCATTTATTAACCTGTTTCATTACTAATAGACGAATAGATGGAGGGGCCTAAAACCCAAACTCCATGTAATTTATCATTGTCTCCAACCTTGAAGAAGATATAGTTCTCCAATAAGCTTTTGGTGCATAAAACGGGAACATTTAAAGGAGCAGTAAAAAATCTAGTTGTTGTAATAATTTATCATAAGATGGATAAATGAGATTGCTCGTTACATTTTCCGGAAAACTTGTAACAACCTTAAAGTTCTTATTAAATAAAAAGCAGGTGTGTGCATTGTTCCATAAAAATTCTTTGGAGTAACTGCACTCATTAATAAGATATCTTTCATTTTAAAACGCTGTGACTATTTAATTACAAGAAAAGATAATGAGATATTAATAACGTACTATGAAAGCGGAAAACTCAAATTAGATCATAAATAGCCAACAGAATGCCGGTGTCTATGAGCGGATACCTTGTATGCTTGCTGTCATTTTCCCTACAATAAAGAAAGAGTATGAGAAGAGGGCAGGTGGGCGTATGAAGCTCAGTGTATTAGATCAGGCACCAATCAGGAGAGGTGTTTCGCCGGAAGAAGCACTGCAGGAGAGTGTTGAATTAGCGCAGTATGCAGAGAGATTAGGTTATGAGCGCTATTGGTTGGCGGAGCATCATAATACAAACGGATTGGTAAGCGTGGCGCCTGAAATTATGGCAACACGGATTGCTAGTGCGACGAATACAATTAAAGTTGGAACTGGCGGTGTTTTGCTGCCTCAATATAGTCCGCTGAAGGTAGCGGAAACATTTCATACATTGGCTGGTCTATTTCCCGGACGAGTTGATCTGGGCGTTGGTCGATCTCCTGGAGGGACGGAGCAAACGAGACGTGCTTTAGCTGATGGGGCGGAAAGTGGGATGAGAGCGTTTCCGAGAAAACTGGAGGAACTGCAAGGATTCCTATATAATACGCTGCCTCGTGAGCATCCTTATCGCTCGGTAAAAGCATCTCCTCGTATAACAGAAGCAGCGCCATTATGGGTGCTCGGGTTATCGGAAGGAAGTGCGAAGCGGGCTGCTGATTTAGGAATCGGTTTTGTATTCGGTCATTTTATTAGTCCTGCTAAGCCGAAAGCGATGCCTTTATATAAGGAAGCATTCCGTCCGTCTAAAACGAGAAAAAAGCCATATGGCATTGTTTGTATTTTTGTTGTGTGTGCAGAAACAGAAGAAGAAGCAGAAGCATTAGCGGAAAGTCAAGATCATTGGCTGCTTAGTGTCGGGAAAGGACGCGATACGCAAATCCCATCCCCTGAGCTGATAAGCAAACGTGAACTAACAGAAGCGGATAAAGAGGCGATACGAAAAAATCGCCAACGCTGTGTGATTGGAACGCCGGAAAAGGTAAGAATGGAGTTGGAAAGGCTGCAAGAGGTTTATCAAGCAGATGAGTTTATGCTGATTACTAATATCTATAATAAAGAAGCAAAATGGAAATCATATGAACTGATTAAACAAGAGGTTGATCATAATAGTATTATGTAAACAATTGTGTGTGAAAAAGGAGCGAAAAATTCTCGCTCCTTTTATTTGTTCCAATGCGCTTCAATAAAATCATCACGGCCAGATTTTGCACGGTCTTCTTCATACGCTTCTGTTTCTTTCTTATAGAAGTCCTGGTGATAATCCTCGGCAGGATAGAAGACGGCTGCCGGCAATACTTCGGTGACAATCGGCTGTTTAAATTTGCCGCTTTCCTCAAGTGCTTTCTTCGAGAAATTTGCTAATTCTTCTTGTGCAGCATCATGATAAAAGATGGCAGTCCGGTACTGGTCGCCGCGATCGTGGAATTGACCGCCTGCATCGGTTGGGTCAACCTGCGGCCAGTAGAGGTCTAATATTTGCTGGTACGCTATTTTTGTTGGGTCATACGTGATTTCGACAGCTTCATAATGACCTGTTGTGCCTGTTTTCACTTGTTCGTATGTCGGGTTTTCGACATGGCCTCCTGTATAGCCGGAGATAACCGATTCTACGCCGTCCCATTGATCAAACGGCTTCACCATACACCAGAAGCATCCTCCTGCGAATGTTGCTTTAGCAAAGTTTGTTGTCATGGTTCCTAGCTCCTTCCTGGTGTTCATATGACTTATTTTACCCCATTTAATCTGCTTGTACTAGTATGGTAAACTATAAGGATGAAAGATATGAAGGAGACAAAGATATCATTATGAAAAATCATATATTATTAGTAGACGGCATGGCGATCTTGTTCCGTGCATTTCACGCTACTGCTTACCGCAATTATTTTATGGTGAATTCGAAAGGCATGCCGACGAACGGCTTGCATGGCTTTATTCGTCACTTAGCCGCGGCTGTCGATCATTTTGAGCCGACACATGTTGCCGCTTGTTGGGATATGGGTTCAAAAACGTTCCGCAGTGAGATGTTGGATACGTATAAAGGAAACCGCGAAGCACCGCCTGTTGAGTTAATCCCGCAATTTGATGCAGTAAAGCAAGTTGCGGCGGGTTATGGTATTCCGAATATCGGTCTGAAAAATTATGAAGCAGATGACTGTATTGGCACATTGGCTTGTTTGTATGCGGAAGAAGGGCACCATGTGACAGTTCTTACCGGAGACCAAGACATGCTGCAGCTGGTTCGCCCGAATGTAGATATTGNGAGCAGGGCCGCTTAATTCCAGACGAAGAAATCAAACAGGAAATGGCTGCTGAAGCACCATATCAAGATTGGCTGGATAACAATATGGTATCGCTGGAAGATCAGACTAAAACGGATGACAGCGCAGTAGAAGATTTGGTCACCAAACAGAGAGCTTTCGGTTATACGTATGAAGATGTTCAAAAATACATCGTACCGCTAGTTTCTGAAGGCAAGGACCCAATCGGTGCTATGGGAAATGATACACCACTAAGCGTATTGTCTGATCGCCCGCAATCTTTATTCAATTACTTTAAACAGCTGTTCGCACAAGTAACAAACCCGCCGATTGACGCGTATCGTGAACAAATCGTTACGAGCACGCTTTCTTATCTTGGGAAGGAAGGCAATCTGCTGCATCCTAATGAAGCCAACTGCCGACGGATCAAGTTAGCATCTCCTATTATAACGAATAACCAGCTGGAGCAGCTTGTTGCTGAACCAAGCGGCGATTTCAAACTGCAGGAGATCCACACCTTATTCGGCGAAGATTTGAAGAAGAGCATGCAGCGAATTTTCCAAGAAGCAGAAGAAGCAATCAGCAAAGGAGTCAGCGTTCTTGTATTAACAGATCGTTTGATGTCGGATATTTATGTACCAGTACCGACACTTCTTGCCGTAAGCGGCTTGCATCAGCACCTTGTTCGGAAGGGATTGCGCACAAAAGTTAGCTTGATTGCTTCTGCCGGAGAAGTGCGGGAAGTACATCATGTTGCGACACTGCTTGGCTATGGCGCAGATGCCATTCATCCTTATTTGGCTTATGCTACGCTGAAAGAAAGTATTGATAACGAAGATATTAAGCTATCTTATCCGGAAGCTGTGAAACAATATGCAGCAGNCGCGAAGCACCGCCTGTTGAGTTAATCCCGCAATTTGATGCAGTAAAGCAAGTTGCGGCGGGTTATGGTATTCCGAATATCGGTCTGAAAAATTATGAAGCAGATGACTGTATTGGCACATTGGCTTGTTTGTATGCGGAAGAAGGGCACCATGTGACAGTTCTTACCGGAGACCAAGACATGCTGCAGCTGGTTCGCCCGAATGTAGATATTGCTATCATGCGAAAAGGTGAGGGCAACTACGAAGTATTTCAGGAAGATAGCTTTTTTGAACAAAAAGGGCTGACACCAGCCCAAATCATTGATATGAAGGGCTTGATGGGGGATAGCTCCGATAATTACCCAGGCGTAAAAGGGATTGGTGAAAAGACAGCAATCAAACTGCTTACGCAATATGAAACAATTGATCAGCTCCTAGAGAAGTTAGAAGAACTGCCGAATGGCGTACGAAAGAAAATTGAATCTGACTTAGATAACCTGCATTTAAGCAGAAAGCTTGCTGCTATTCATTGTGAAGTGCCGATCAGCTGTTCACTTGAAGATGCGAAATGGGAAGTAGACGAGAAGCAGAAGCAGACTATGCTTGAGGAATTCGAATTAACAAAGCTGAGCCGTTTGCTGCGTCCGGCTGACAGTTTAACAAACTAAAAAGAGTAATTGTGCATCTTGCACAATTACTCTTTTTTTATCTGAACTGCTGCAAGCGAGAAAAGAACTCGCGGACAAAATCATAAAATAAGCGTTCGGAAGGGGCCACCTGTCTTTCTTTCGGCATGATAATGCCGACAGATCTTCTGACTTCTGGGAACGTGATTGGAATTTTCGTCGTAAGCCGGGGTGTCGCATCATAAAATGTACTTTCCGGCAAAATGCTGATGCCGATATTAGCTGCGACAAGTCCTTTAATCGCATCCAAATCTTCCCCTTCTGACGACACTTTTGGCACGAAACCTGCTTTTTTACATCCGTCCATCACGAGCTGCCGTAATTTAAATCCGTGGGGAAAGAGAACAAATTGCTCGTTTTGTAAATCTTTTAATTGCAGCTGTTCGCGTTCTGCGAATTGGTGTGCAACTGGTACGAGGGCAGAAAAACTTTCGGTAAACAGAATTTCGCCTTCGATACGATCATGTTCTCTTGGTACGGGACCGATAAAGGCGACATCAATATCACCGCGTGATACTTGCTCAATTAAAAATTGGTATGTTCCCTGCCGAAGCTGGAATTGTATATTCGGGTAGGCCTCTTTAAAGGAATAAATAACAGTTGGCAGCAGCTGACCTGCTAAGCTGGTTGGAAAGCCGATCTTAATGGAACCTCGTTCTGGATCCAAATGCTCATCAATTTGTTTTTTCGCGTAATCAATTGCGTGCATGGCTTTTTCAATATGATTCAAAAATGTCCGGCCGATTTTAGTCAGTTTTACATTTCTGCCTTCCCGTTCAAACAGATCGACACCCAGTTCATCCTCTAAATTGCTGATTTGTCGACTGATGGCTGACTGTGCAACAAGTAAATATTCAGCAGCTTCCGACATATGCTCCCGCTTGGCAACCTCGATAAAATAGCGCAGTTGACGCAATTCCATGGTGTTTTCCTCCTACCTATCTCAATATGAGATTGATTCTATCTAAATTATATATTGTTTCGATTAATTAGAAAACCTTACAATGGTTAATAAGACAACATGTCGGTTCGAGACAGAGAGTGAGGGATTAATAATGGCATTTCATTTTCTACCAAAAGCACAAGGCTTATATCGCCCGGAATTTGAGCACGATGCATGCGGTATCGGCTTATACGCGCATATGAAAGGGGAAGCCGCCCATTATATCGTTCAAAAAGGATTGCAGCTATTATGCCAGCTGGATCACCGCGGCGGACAGGGGAGCGATCCTGCATCCGGAGATGGTGCTGGAATTATGGTTCAGCTTCCACACCGTTATTTTTCCGAAAAGACAGAATATTCATTACCTGAACCAGGTGCCTATGGTGTGGCAATGGTATTCTTCAACACACAAGATACACAGCAAGAAGAGCTGGAAAGCAAAATAAACGCACTTGTAGAAGCAGAAGGGCAGCAGGTAATTGGCTGGCGCACTGTTCCTGTCGATGACACACATATCGGAACAATGGCGAGTGATGTGAAGCCTTTCGTCCGTCAGCTTTTTGTTGGAATTGGAGAAAGAACAGAAAAAGGGCTTCCGTTCGAACGGAAACTTTACGTGATCCGCAAACAGGCCGAACAAGAAGCAAAAGAGATGCAGCAGCATTTGTATTTCGCCAGCTTCTCCAGTGAGACAATTGTCTACAAAGGGATGCTCACATCTGTTCAAGTGGACCAGTTCTACCTTGATCTGCAAGATCCGCTTTTTGAAAGTGCATTTGCACTTGTGCACTCTCGCTTTAGCACGAATACGTTCCCGAGCTGGGAACGTGCACATCCAAACCGTTATCTTATTCATAATGGAGAAATTAACACGCTGCAGGGGAACGTTAACTGGATGCGTGCCCGTCAGAAGCAGCTTGTATCCAAAGCATTTGGAGCAGATACAGCAAAGATTCTTCCTATATTAGACACAGACGGCAGTGATTCCTCCATCATGGATAATGCTTTTGAATTCTTTGTGCTAGCTGGCCGTAAACCAGCGCATGCTGCCATGATGATGATACCGGAACCATGGGATAAGAATCCATACATGGATGCAGAAAAACGAGCTTTTTATGCTTATCATAGCACATTGATGGAACCGTGGGATGGCCCGACTGCCATTTCCTTTACAAATGGCAAACAAATTGGTGCTGTTCTCGACCGAAACGGATTACGTCCAGGTCGCTATTATGTGACGAAGGATGATCATCTTATCCTTTCTTCTGAAGTAGGCGTCCTAGATGTGGAAGAGGAAAATNATGCAGCAGCAATGACGGAGGGTGTCGTTAAAGTAATGTCGAAGATGGGCATCAGTACGGTACAAAGCTATCGCGGTGCACAGATTTTCGAAGCAGTCGGCATTAGTCATGCTGTTATCTCTAAGTATTTTACTGGAACAACTTCCCAAATAGACGGGATTGATTTGAATACAATTGCTGCCGAAGCGAAAAAACGTCATCAAGCTGCCTACAAAGCAGCAGCTTCTGCCCTGGATACAGGCAGCGAGTTCCAATGGCGTGCAAATGGCGAGCATCATGCATTCAACCCGAAAACAATCCATACGCTGCAATGGGCCTGCCGTCAAAATAACTATGATTTATTTAAAGAATATACCGAGGCGGCTGATCAGGAACGTTTAGGATTCTTAAGAAACTTATTTGATTTTAAAAACGTCAATTCTATTCCGATTGATGAAGTGGAATCAGTTGAAAGCATTGTAACGCGATTCAAAACAGGAGCGATGTCATTCGGTTCTATTAGTGAAGAAGCACATGAAGCACTCGCTATCGCGATGAACCGTCTTGGCGGTAAAAGTAACAGCGGAGAAGGCGGCGAGAATGCCAAGCGTTATCATTTGGACGAAAACGGCGATTCCAGACGAAGTGCGATTAAACAAATCGCTTCCGGCCGCTTTGGCGTGATGAGTTCTTACCTTGTCCAGGCAAATGAGCTGCAGATTAAAGTGGCACAAGGAGCAAAACCAGGAGAAGGCGGTCAGCTTCCAGGGAAGAAAGTATATCCATGGGTAGCCGATGTACGTAAATCAACACCTGGGGTGAACTTGATTTCACCACCGCCTCACCATGATATTTACAGCATTGAGGATTTGGCGCAGCTAATCCACGATCTGAAAAATGCGAATCGCGATGCGCGAATCAGTGTTAAATTGGTTGCAAAAGGCGGCGTTGGCACGATTGCTGCCGGTGTAGCAAAAGGCAGCGCGGACGTTATTGTTATTAGCGGATACGACGGCGGAACTGGCGCATCACCGAAAACAAGTATTAAACATGCCGGCCTTCCATGGGAGATCGGACTAGCGGAAGCACATCAGACACTCATGCTGAATGGGTTGCGTGACCGCGTCCGTTTGGAAACCGATGGCAAGCTGATGACTGGCCGTGATGTCGTGATGGCAGCATTGCTTGGAGCGGAGGAATATGGCTTCGCGACAGCTCCGCTCGTTGTACTTGGTTGTGTGATGATGCGCGTCTGTCACATTGACACATGCCCAGTTGGAATAGCTACACAGAATCCAGAGCTGCGGAAGAAGTTTATCGGAGACCCAGATCATGTTGTTAACTTTATGACTTTCATCGCGCAAGAAGTTCGCGAAATCATGGCTGAACTTGGTTTCCGAAACATGGAAGAAATGGTTGGACGTACCGATGTATTAGAAGTATCTAATCGCGCTAAAACACACTGGAAAGCTGGTCAGCTTGATTTGAGCAGACTGCTGCATCAAATTGACGGTACGCGTACGTACACAACACCGCAAAACCATAAAATCGACATCGCATTGGATACAACCGATATTCTGCCACATATGGAAAAAGCACTCGCTGGCAAAGAACAAGTGCATCTTGAGCTGCCGATCCGTAACATTAATCGTGTGGCAGGAACGATTGCCGGTAGTGAAATCAGCAAGAAATTTGCTGAAGCTGGGCTGCCGGAAGACGCTGTTAACTTACACTTCAACGGCTCCGCTGGGCAAAGCTTTGGTGCTTTTACACCAAAAGGCATGACCTTGACTGTGACAGGAGACGCCAATGACTATGTAGGAAAAGGCTTATCGGGAGCGAAGTTGATCGTCAAAAAACCAGTTGATTTCCGGGTTACAGCTGCTCAGCATGTTATTGCTGGGAACGTAGCTCTATACGGAGCAACTTCCGGTGAAGCATATATCAACGGTATGGCTGGTGAGCGTTTCGCCGTTCGGAACAGTGGTGCCACTGCAGTTGTCGAAGGCATCGGGGAGCATGGGTGTGAATATATGACTGGCGGTAAAGTTGTTATTCTTGGAGAAGTAGGCAAGAACTTCGCTGCAGGTATGTCTGGCGGAATTGCTTATATCCATTCAACGGATCGTGCAGCGTTCAAGCAGTTGTGCAACACGGAAATGATTGATTTTGAACAGCTAACAGATAAAAAGGAAATTGCTGTGCTGCGCAGTATGATTGAGAAGCATGCGGCGTATACCAATAGCGAAAAAGCAACCGTCATTTTGGAAAACTGGGAAGCAGAACTTGCAAGCTTTGTAAAAGTAATTCCGATTGACTACCGCAGCATGCTGCACCAAATCGAAGAGCAGCAAGAGCGCGGACTTACGCAGGAGGAAGCAGTCATGGAGGCGTTTGTGCTGAAGAACCAGCAGCCGCGTCCAGTGAAGGAATCCGAAAAGCCTGCAGCAGTACATTAAGAGAGAGGTGTAAGTATGGGGAAAGCAACCGGATTTATTGACTACAAAAGAGAAGAAGCAAATGAACGTGATCCTAAAATACGTATCCGGGACTGGAACGAATACGCCGCTCCTTTCTCTGATGCTACGCTGAAGACACAAGGTGCCCGCTGTATGGATTGCGGTACGCCATTCTGTCACATCGGCATGGAAATCGGCGGCAGCACATCCGGCTGTCCGATTTATAACTTGATTCCAGAGTGGAATGACCTTGTGTATAAAGGGAAGTGGAAGGAAGCATTGGAACGATTAATGCTGACGAATAACTTCCCAGAATTCACTGGTCGTGTCTGTCCAGCTCCGTGTGAAGGTTCTTGTACCGTTGCGATTAGCGACCCAGCAGTTGCGATCAAGAATATTGAACGTGCCATTATCGACAAAGGGTTTGAAAACGGCTGGATCACACCACGCATCCCTGCGAAGCGTACGGGTAAGAAAGTTGCCATCATCGGTTCGGGCCCAGCGGGTCTTGCCAGTGCTGATCAGTTGAACCAAGCAGGTCACGCTGTAACGGTATATGAACGTGCTGATCGTGCTGGCGGACTGCTGATGTATGGTATTCCTAACATGAAGTTAGAAAAAGATGTCGTAGAGCGCCGTGTCAATTTGCTGCGCCAAGAAGGAATCGACTTTATCTTGAATACCGAAATCGGGAAAGATATTCTGGCAGATGACCTTCGCGCACAATACGATGCTGTGATTCTCTGCACGGGTGCTCAGCAGCAGCGCGATCTCGTCATTCAAGGAAGAGAAGCGAAAGGTATCCATATTGCAATGGACTATCTGACTGTATCAACAAAAGCGTTGCTGGATGGTAAGCAAGATGCGCAGCCAGAATTTAACGCCGCTGGTAAAGACGTTATTGTGATCGGTGGCGGCGACACAGGAGCAGACTGTATTGCAACAGCTGTCCGTCAAGGCGCAAAAAGCGTGACGCAATTCGGTAAGCATCCATCGCTTCCGCTTGCCCGCAGTGCAGATAATCAATGGCCGGAATATCCGCATGTATTTGGTTTGGAATACGCACACAAAGAAGCTAAAGCTGCGTATGGCGAGGATCCTCGTCAATATAGCATTCAGACAACCAAATTTGTGAAGGATGAACAGGGCAATTTAAAAGAATTGCATACAATAGATATGCAAAAAGTACGTAATGATAAAGGGATGTTTGTCTACCAAGAAGTTGAAGGCTCCGAAAAAGTATGGCCTGCAGAGCTCGTTTTGATTGCAATTGGTTTTGAAGGAACAGAAACGCCGTTGCTTACTGAATTTGGCGTAAATGTAACCCCAAACAAACGAGTAGATGCGGCTTACGGAGATTATCGTACAAATGTAGATAATGTCTACGCTGCCGGTGACAGCCGACGCGGTCAAAGTTTGATCGTTTGGGCAATCAACGAAGGCAGAGATGTTGCCAAGCAAGTAGATCTTCAGCTCATGGGTGAGACTGTTTTACCTTAATATTCAGCAGAACTTCCAATCTAGGAGGTTCTGCTTTTATTATGCCGTCAGAATCATGTGCTATCCAGTAACTTGTTAGATTGTTTACCAGTATTTTGACAGAATACCTTCAGATAGCTGGTAATGTGCCGATATACAAGTAATGGGGATCAATGAGGAGGAAGTGTATGTTTACGAAACGCAAAAGAGAGAGAAATGCAGAAACAGGGCAGAACAGCCTAGATACACAAAGAGCAGAAGTAGTATTAAAAATTGATGGCGAACTAAAAAAACAACTGGATATGATTCACCTGACAAAGGAAGACCTGCGTATTCTAACCGAATTAGAGCCTGTCATTTGCCAAAAGATAGACAGAATTGTAAGCAGTTTTTATCAAAACATTATGAATCAAGATAACTTGCTGCATATAATTGAAAGCAACAGTACAGTGGAACGACTGAAAGGCACATTAAAACAACATATCCAGGAAATGTTCAATGGCCGAGTAGATCATGATTATATTGAAAAACGAAAGCGAATTGCCTTGATTCATGCCAAAATTGGACTAGAGCCAAAGTGGTATATGGGTGCGTTTCAAGATTTACTGCAGCAAATGCTGCACATCTTTGAAAATGAGCAAATGGATTTTCCGGCTTATCGAAGAGCAGTGCTAGCGACAACTAAGATATTCAACATCGAGCAGCAAATTGTGCTGGATGCGTACAACACGGAACATGAGCGGGTACATATCGAACATATAGCAAATCAGGATCAGCTGCACGGTAGTATTCAGCATACGTCTGAAACGCTCACCAGTATTTTTACACAAGTGAATCGAGCTGTTGAGGGATTGGTTGCTTCTTCTGAATCGCTGACAGAGCAAAGCGTGGAAACGAAGCAGACGGCAAAGGAAGTTGTCACACACTCAGAAGAAGGACAGGCAGGGCTTATCTCCCAGCAAGAACGTATGCAGCGGATCGCTACACAGATGAGTGCGGTACAAGAAGAACTTGCGACGCTAGAAGAAGCAGCTGCGAAAATTGGAAGCATTGTGGAGTTGGTGGAAGGAATTGCGGAACAAACAAACTTGCTTTCGCTCAATGCCTCCATTGAATCTGCTCGGGCAGGTGAGCAAGGAAAAGGGTTTGCCGTCGTGGCGAGTGAAGTCCGGAAATTAGCGGAAGAAACGAAAGCATCCGTTTCCGATGTTACGGGGCTTATTCAAGAAACGCATGAACAAATACGCAATGTGAACCAGTTCATGGGCACTGCGGAGGAACTGATCAAAAGCGGTACTGTGCAATTAGGGGATGTTACTTCACAGTTTGATACAATCATGAGCCATTCACAGAATAATGAGCAAGTCAGCAGCCGAACGGAAGAAAGTATACAGCGCTTTTCGAACGAGCTTATTGATGTAAGGAAAGCGATGCACCAAGCAGAAAGTGTGCTGCGCCAATTGAATGATTTAACCGAGGCATAAAAAAACCAGCAGTCGAGATGACTGCTGGTTATTTGCCTTCCAGCTGTGTTTCTTTGAATTGTTTCTTCATAGCTGCAGGTGCTTCTTTTACAGATGTAATAATTGTTTTCGTGCCTTCGGTAATGGATTGGACATTTGTTTGTATCTCTTTTTGGTGCTGCTGCAGAACAGTCTGCTCTTGTTTGATTGTCTGCATATCCGCTTGCATCGGTGCCATCGTCTTATTGATATCATTCTTCGTTGCAAGCATTGACTTGGTAGCTTTTGCAATCATAACAGCAGCAACCGCCAGCGCTCCGATAACAATAACACCGCACACAATCCACATGATTGTACCCATTTCCATATAGCGTGCCTCCTTCAATTCTCTATGTATCTTTACCCTAATATGCGTCTATCGTAACATACACTCGACAACTTTGTTAAAATTTTAGGTTGAAACTGTGCGCCATCTCCTTTATAATTCTTTGATAAGATATTGTTGTCGCAATATTCTATTATTAGGAACAATTTAGGAGAAAAAAAGAAAGAAAAATTTAAAATGACAGGGAGTCCTAGCTTTGAAACAACAAACTTTTGCTTTTACACGCAGCGAAAACCTAAAACAGAAACCGGAAGCGAGTACACTAGAATTCGGGAAGGTGTTTACTGACCACATGTTTACAATGGATTATTCAGCTGAGACTGGCTGGCATGATCCGCAGATTATACCGTATGCACCGCTTGAGCTAGATCCAGCAGCGATGTGCTTTCATTACGGGCAGACGGTTTTTGAAGGCTTGAAAGCCTATGTTACGGAGGAAGGAAAAGTATTGCTGTTCCGTCCAGACAAAAACTTTGAACGTCTTAATCGTTCAAATGACAGATTGTGTATTCCGAGAATAGATGAAGAATTGGCTTTAGAAGCATTGCGACAGCTTATTTCGGTCGAGAAGGATTGGATTCCGACTGCAGAAGGAACTTCGCTCTACATTCGTCCATTTATTATTTCGACGGAGCCGTTCCTTGGAGTAGCTGCATCGATCAGCTACAAGTTCATCATCATTTTGTCTCCTGTGGGCGCTTACTATAAGGAAGGAATTAACCCAGTAAGCATCGCAGTAGAGAATGACTATGTACGCGCAGTCAAAGGCGGCACAGGCGATGCCAAAACTGGCGGAAACTATGCTGCAAGCCTGAAAGCACAAGAAGTCGCTGCAGCATCTGGTTTTTCGCAAGTTTTGTGGCTGGATGGTGTGGAGAAGAAATATGTTGAGGAAGTCGGCAGCATGAACGTCTTCTTCAAAATTGATGGCGAAATTGTCACACCGCAGCTTAACGGAAGCATTTTGCAAGGTGTCACGCGTGATAGTGTGCTGCACCTGTTGCATCACTGGGGCTATCCAGTTACAGAGCGCCGCATAGCAATTGCAGAAGTTGTGCAAGCACAGAAGGAAGGCAGACTGGAAGAGGTATTCGGCACAGGCACAGCAGCGATTATTTCACCTGTCGGCAAACTTTCCTACGAAGGAGAAACATACGAAATCAACAACGGCGTAACTGGAGAAGTTGCCAAGCGTATTTACGATACAATCACAGGCATCCAAAAAGGCGAACTGGAAGATACGTTCGGCTGGACTGTGGAAGTAAAATAAAATTATAGCTAACTCTGCGAGAAACCAAACGGTGCTGTGACAATATAAGCATCGTTTGGTTTTTTAGCATTAGATAAGAAGCTTAATCAAACTTACATACATGCAGGACTATAGATGTTACAATATTTTGGTATGATTGTATGACATATGCAAATGGCGGGGTTAATGCTCAATAATTACTTCAAAGGTCTTTGTCAACATATATTGGTCTGAAGTCTTAGGAAATTCTGTTCTAATAGAGATAGAAGAGCTGCCTAACATACTCAAAAACGAACGTGAAGACAATAAAAAGAGAGAAGGGTTTACTTCATGAAACAAGGAACAGAAGTTTATGAATATGAACGATATTCCAATGAGTTGTTGGAGAAATACAAAGTACCTGGTTTTGTAATCGGCTTAGCTAAAGATGGTGAATTATGTTATGAGAAAGAGTTTGGTCATCGTGACGTAGAAGCACAGCTTCCGTTAACATCAGATACCGTTTTTGGTGTTGGTTCCATTACGAAGGCCTTTACAGCTATAGCTATTCTTCAATTGCAAGAAAAAAGTGAACTATCAGTAGAAGACTGTGTCATTACATACTTACCGGAATTTAAAACATCAAATGAAGCGTACACAAATCAAATGACGATTCATCATTTCTTGACACATACATCAGGTATACCGCCATTACTCACCTTAATCGGCTCAATTAAGAAGAGCATGGAAAAGGACCCGAAATTCGGGGGAGATGAACAGCAAGGTAATCCTTTGGATGCGATTCCGTCAATTGATACATTTTCTGACTTAATAGATTCTATTTCTAAGACAGAATTTTCACCGCTTGGAGCTCCGGGAACACAATTCAGTTATTCTAATGACGCCTATGCCCTTTTGGGTGCAATAATCGAACAGGTCAGTGGTACGACGTATGAACAGTATGTGCAAGAGAATATTTTAGAGCCTGCCGGCATGCATAACAGTGGTTTCCATTACAAGGCTGCTATGGACGCGGAGGAAGACATAGCTGTTTTATATGACATCCGAGAGCAAGATGGTGAAAAAGTTATCTTTAGATCCAATAATCCTTGGGACGCTCCTGCGATGCGCCCGGCAGGATTCTTAAAATCAACAGTGAATGATATGCTCAAGTTTACAGAAATTATTCGTAACGCTGGGAAGGTTGGTCTTGTGCAAATCTTGAAACCTGAAAGTGTGGAATTAATGACAACACCGCATATTCAATCTGCGCATGAAAGTTTTTACGGTTACGGATTAACTATCATTCCTGATTTCTTTGGTTATAAACTTATTCATCATGGCGGAGATCTGAAGGGTGTAACTGCCCAGATGAATATCTTACCTGAACTTGATCTGACGGGAATTTCGCTTGCAAATATAGCAGGAGCTCCATCTTCGAAATTGCTTTTTAGTGCATTTGCCAGTCTTCATCTGGATAAAACAATTCATGCATCGCACTTAAACATTCAAACTGCAGATATAGCTTCTGAAGATTTAATGGAATATGAGGGAACTTTCCTATCAGGGGACGGTATGATGAATAAATTGTATGTAGAAGATGGAAAGCTGCATGTAGCAACAGCTGGAATGCCTGCTGCATTGCTTGAGCCAATCGGAAACGACGAGTTTCAGCTTACTATAAGAGAAATGCCATCCACCCTTCGTTTTATAAGAGATGAGAACAAGAAGATTGATCGAATGGAGTTTGTTTTACGTCAAATTCCAAAGTTAGAACATAGTGAGTAAGAGAATCATTCAATAAAGGGTTTTGCAAGACGTACTTAATTGCATATCCTATTTCTTATTCCGCCTCTTCTTTTAAGCAGCCTACTAACGCTTTTCATTTCTGTTTGTCTAGAAAATCTATTACATCCTACGTCAATTTGCTATATAATCATTAATAATAAAATTTGATTTGCAAGATGAAAAGGTGAATGAAGATGAAAAGGATAATTGTGAAAATAGGCAGCAGCATGCTGTCAGAAGCGGGCGGCGGAATGAGTGAACAAAAGATTCGCCGGCATACGGAACAGATTGCGATGCTTGTAAAAGAAGGCTATGAAGTGATTCTAGTTTCTTCCGGTGCGGTGGCTGCGGGATTTCGTCAGCTTGGCTATCCGTCCAGGCCGGTAACAATCGAGGGAAAACAGGCGGCGGCAGCGATAGGACAAGGACTGCTTGTACAAGCATATACGGACGCTTTCTCCAAGCACGATATGAAGTGTGCCCAGCTGCTTTTGACACGAGATGTGTTTACTAATGCAGATCAATATAACAATAGCTATAATACCTTACAGGAGCTGCTGAAGCGAAACATCGTCCCAATTATCAACGAAAATGATTCAATCTCTATTCGGGAATTGACATTTGGAGATAATGATATGCTTTCTGCTTATGTGAGTGGCTTAGTCAAAGCAGATCTGCTGATTTTAATTACGGATGTGGACGGTATTTACGACAAAAATCCGAATACGTATCCTGATGCTAAACGATATGATCGGCTAAAATCAATCCCTTCAGAAATGCAAGCTTCCATCGAACAAGTATCAGGATCGAAAGTAGGTACTGGCGGTATGTATTCGAAGGTGCTGGCTGCACAGACAGCATTGGAATTAGGGGTTCCTGTTTTTATCGGCACAACAAATGAAGCTTCTACGTTACTGGCAATTTCTCAAGGTGAAGGTGCTGGAACGTATATTGGTGATGAAGCTGCAGAAGTACAGCGGAAAACCAAACAATGGCTTTCGCATCACGCAAGAGCAACAGGTACTCTGACTGTCGATGAAGGAGCAGTACAAGCACTGCTTGAACAAGGGAAGAGCTTGCTGCCAATTGGCGTCACCGAAGTAGAAGGTACCTTTTCACCTTCAGCAGTTGTTGATATTATGACAGAAGAGAAACAACTGCTTGCCCGCGGAATAAGTGATATTTCTTCTGCTGATTTGCGAGAGATGCTCGAGCGAAGAGATCATGCGCCTGCTTCCACTTGGCATAAAGCAGTCGTACATCGAAATTATATCGTATTATTTTAAACAAGCCGCCCAGCCTGTCAGCTAGGGCGGCTTCGGTGTATAATGGCCATAGGAAGGGGGAAGAGCAAATGAAAGTAATGATGCTCGTCCAGACGATGTATAAAAACAACCTGCTTCGTGAAGGCGGTACATATGAAGTTCCGGAAGAAACAGCAAAACGCTGGATACGAAGTAAGATTGCTAAACTAGCAGAATAAGGAGGGATAAAGATGGATTTAGGTATGAAAGGAAAAACGGCATTAGTTGTTGCAGCAAGTAAAGGTTTAGGAAAGGCTACAGCTATGCAGTTAGCAGAAGAAGGTGCAGTCGTCCATATTTTGAGCCGTGATGAACAAACACTCAAACAGACCAAAGAGGAAATCATTAAAGTCTCTGGCAACAGCCTTGTTTTTTATTCTGTTTGTGATGTAACAGATGCGCAGGCGATAACGCGGGCAGTGGAAGCAGCGAAACAGCATACCGGTTCCATCGACATCCTGGTTAATAACGCCGGCGGTCCGCCAGCTGGTAAGTTAGCCGATTTTGAGGATCAAGACTGGCAGCAGGCTTTTGAACTGAATTTGCTTAGTTTTGTTCGTTTCATGCGTGCTATTGTGCCGGTTATGAAAGAAAACGGAGGAGGTCATATTTTAAATATCGCCTCCTCATCTATCAAACAGTCCATCGATAACTTGCTTCTATCTAATACTTTTCGAGCTGGCATCGTTGGCTTAGCAAAATCGCTGTCGCAGGAATTGGCACCAGATCATATTCTGATTAACACGTTAGGACCTGGGAAAATTCATACCGAACGCGTAGATCAGCTTGATCAAAAATCCGCAGACCAGCTAGGTAAGCGTTTGGAAGAAGTCCAAAAAGAAAGCCAGGCAGCGATTCCAATCGGCCGATACGGCAAGCCGGAGGAGTTTGCGAAAATGGCTGCCTTTCTTGTCTCCTCAGCGAATACGTATGTAACGGGCCAAGCCTTTGTCGTCGATGGCGGTATGGTAAAGTCCATTCAATGATGCTTCATTTTAATATGATAATGACTTAAAGCGAGCAGCGGATAAATATACGGATAACTTTCATAGCGGATATAAAACTGACCCGGCAAACCGATACCGGTCGGATAGTCGACGGCGGCTTGCTGGTATTCTGCTGTAAGCAAAAACCGGATTCCTTGCTGCACCTCTTCGCTATGCTGTTCTCTGCATGCAAGCAGGGCGTCTACTGCCCAGGCTGTTTGGACTACCGTACTGATTGGCAAATCCACAAATGTGCCAACTTCCGCACTGCGGCATGATTCTCCCCAGCCGCCGTCATCATGCTGAACAGCTTTCAGCCAATTGACAGCACGCTTCACACATCGTGCGCTAGGCTCCACTCCGGCAGCTGTGAGTCCGGTAAGAGCAGCCCATGTACCGTATAAATAGCAGACCCCCCCNCACTCCGGCAGCTGTGAGTCCGGTAAGAGCAGCCCATGTACCGTATAAATAGCAGACACCCCACCTGCCATACCACGACCCATTCAATTCCTGATGCTTCTGCAGCCATTTGATTGCTTTTTTCATACTATAATGATCTTGCTTCAGGCTGGCATACGTTCCGAGAAATTCTAGTACGCGGCCGGTCAGGTCTGCAGTGGACGGATCAATCGCAGCATCCCGCGCATTTTCAATCGGAAGCTTTGTCAGCAGCCGCCAATCCGTATCTTTTTCAAACGCCGCCCAGCCTCCATCTTTGTTTTGCATCGCTAGTAAATAATCGCTGCCTTTTTTCCATGCTCGCTTGACATTCATATTATCCCGGGCAGATCTTGTAAGCGCCCGGAGAGCAGCGGCAGTATCATCGTGATCTGGGTGATTAGTATTAATATCAGAAAATCCCCAGCCTCCAGGTTCCACGTTTGGCTCATGAATTTGCCAGTCAGCTTTCTGACTGTGCTGCCGTTGCAGCAAATAATGCGTAGCAGAACGAATCATCGTACTTTTGCTGGAAACACCTGCTTGCTGCAAGCTGTAGCTAAGCAATGCAGTATCCCAAACTGTAGAGGTAGAGTTCTCCACATGGAGACCGTTGCAATCTTCATTAACCATCGAGTGTATGCCAGTCAGCGCATCCTGTATTCTTGAATTCTTCTCTTCGTATCCTAGTGCCAGATATGCATAAATCATAAAAAAGGTTGCACTGGCGTAGCTGTAAAGCGTTCCATCTGATTCTGTGCGTTCCTGCATGTACTGTTCAGCATAATTGTAACCAGCTCGGTGCAGACGCGCTGGCAGCCGAGCAAGCCGGCTCCATTCATTTGTTATCGTCCGCCAAGGTGACCCATCATCTGTTCGCTCATCCCATTCATCTTCGTACAAAAGGTGGTCAAGTGAAACAGTATGCTTACTAATCCGTTTGAACTTTTTATTTAAAAGCAGCAGCATTGGAACAAAGTGAATTCTGGCATAAGAACTGAACTGGAAGAAGTTAATTGGAAATGTTGTTGGTACGAGCAAGGCAGTCATCGGAAACTTAAGAAATGGCGGCCAAGGAATCATGCCATGCACAGCCAGCATAAAGCGAATCATAAAATGCGCTTTATTGATTCCGCCGTTATGGTTAATATACTGCTCTGCTTGTCGCAAACGACTTGCTTCTACACCCGAAAAACGAAGCGCAGCAAACGCGAGAACCGTAGCAGACAGGTTTCCGTTCCTCTCTCCCGGATAGTTTGCCCAGCTGCCATCGTCACGCTGTTTTTGAAGCAAATGCGCCTTCAGTTTTTCCACAGTCTCTAATTCTCTATGAAATGATGTGAAAGTCATTATATAAAAGCAATCTGTCAATATAGCACCTTCAAAACACATCCGCCAAGCGCCATCTTTTTCCTGCTTGGCTTCGAGATTTGCGACGTATTTATCAATTGTCGCTTTTACGTCATTAAGATGAACGGTATTCATTGTACAGCTCCTTTTCCTAAGAGTTTTGGGACGGAAAACATGCTGCAATATGATAAAATATGCGGAGAAAAGTAAATTATGACTTTAGGTTCCGTATCTCATATCAAAGGAGAATGAGCGATGCGTGCAATTGTAGCTGAAACGACAGGCGGTCCGGAGGTGCTGGTATACAGACAAGCAATGCTGCCAGAACCTGCAGCTGGGGAAGTTCGCATAAGAGTATTAAAAGCAAGCGTGCATTTTGCAGATATAAAGAAACGAAAAGGAACAAAGGGGAAAGGAAACCCTGGTATTCTAGGACTAGATGCAGTCGGAATCATAGACAAAGTCGGATCGGCAGTTGCAGAGTTTCGACCAGGGCAGCGTGTGATAGCCTTTGTCAAAGATGGGTCTTATGCAGAATATGCAATCGCAAGCGCGAAACTCACTTATCCCATTGCCGACCATGTCGACACAACTGTTGCGGCAGCAAGTCCGATTCCGTCCTTTCTGTCTTTTATGCTGCTGCAGCGAGTTGGTAGATTGGAGAAAGAGGAGACGGTTGTCGTTCACGCGGCTGCAGGTGGTACCGGGCTGACTTTAATTCAGCTTGCTAAGTTATTCGGCGCTGGGAAGGTGATTGGAACTGTTAGCAGCGCGGACAAAGCCGCTGTTCCTTTACAAATGGGCGCAGATCACGTGATTACGTACGACAAGTTTCCTCACTACGTCAATAAATTAACTGCAGAAGCTGGCGCAGATTTGATTTTTGATTCTCTTGCTGGAAGAATTACAGAAGATAGTCTAGCTTGTTTGGCGCCTTATGGCAGGTTAGTAAATTACGGGAATGCCAGCGGAGGCCCGGGAAGCTTGACCACATCAGATGTTCACGCGAGCTGCCGTTCGCTGCTTGGTTTCAGTCTGGGAACAACACGTCAAAAGCGACCACAAATACTGCAAGCTGTTTCAAACCAAGTCATCAATTTAATTGAGAAAGAAGCAATTACCTTTCCGAGAATAAAAGAATTCAAGCTGGAAGATGCTGCAAAAGCACATCAGCTATTGGAAAGCAGAACACATACAGGAAAAATCATCTTGCACATCACAGATTAGAGACAACAACGGGGGAATACAGAAATGAAATTCGTATCATGGAACGTAAACGGCATCCGAGCATGCGTAAAGAAGGGTTTTCTAGATTATTTTAAAGAACAAGACGCAGACATATTCTGCTTGCAGGAAACAAAGCTGCAAGCAGGACAAATTGAATTGGACTTGCCGGGTTATTATCAATACTGGAATTATGCCGAGCGGAAAGGCTACTCAGGTACAGCTGTATTTACAAAACAAGAGCCGCTTTGCGTTACTTATGGATTGGAAGATGATGTCGTAGAGCCTGAAGGCAGAATTATCACACTGGAGTTTGAAAAGTACTTTTTAGTTACCGTTTATACGCCGAATTCCAAGCGTGATTTAGCACGTCTCGCTGAACGGCTGGAATGGGAAGATCGGATTCTCGCTTATGTACAGGAGCTGGATGCACGCAAACCGGTCATCTTATGCGGTGATTTAAATGTGGCGCACCAAGAGATTGATTTGAGAAACTACAAAACAAACCGCGGCAACTCCGGGTTTACGACAGAAGAGCGCGAAAAGATGACAACATTCCTTAATACCGGATTTGTCGATAGTTTCCGCTATCTGTATCCAGAACGAACCGAGGCGTACAGCTGGTGGTCTTACATGAACAAAGTGAGAGAAAGAAACATCGGCTGGCGGATTGACTATTTTATCGTATCGGAGAGATGGAAAAGCAGAATTAACGAAGCAGAAATACATGCAGAGACACTGGGAAGCGATCATTGCCCGGTTTACTTGTCGCTGGATACAGAGTGAACCGACTGTTAAGGTCATGTGTTCGAAACGTTGAGAAACAGAGGTTTCTCTACGTCTTTTTATACTCCATGTGCACTGGACAAGTAAATAAGCTATAACTAATGAAGCTTGCTCAGCTTCTTTTGTGGATACTTAATTGTTTTCCACACGAAAAATCGATTGATTTACTTATATGACTTTATTGGTAATGGATACTACAGCACAAAAGGCGATTATAAGGTATCGGACCAGTGCAAAACTGCCTTGGTCTTTTTAAATGTCACATTTTTCTTAAAATAGGAATTCAGAGTAGAGAGGGAAATAACAAAAACAAAATGGTCTTCTCATAAGCTTTATAAAGAAAAAGATAAGACTATGAATTATATGTGTCTAGGGCCTCATTATATAGAAAACTATCGGAAAGGAAAAGTTAAGAGTTATGGCATAGCCGAAAATATCTAATAGAGAATACTTACATATAAAGGTGGAATTAGATGCCTAAAATTGATAATCTGTTAGCCATTCTATGGATGCTACGTTCGGGTGGAAAAGTTACTGCAAAACAAATTTCAGAAAAGTTAGAGCTGAATATTAGGACTGTTTATCGTTACATTGATACACTTTCAACAAGTGGTGTACCTATAGTTTCAGAACCAGGACATAACGGCGGATACACTATATTGAGCAATTTTATTGAGGCTCCTCTTTTTTTTGATTCCGAGGAGCAAACTTCACTAATCCACGCTGCTATATTTGCAGAAGAAGCCGGATATTATGGAGGTGAAGCACTAGAAAGGGCTATCTCAAAACTAAGTAAATACTCAAATCAAGAGCAGGAGACGAAGATAAACCACCATTTAACTAGTCTTGAAGTACTAAACCGATTAAATTCACTCCCTACCGAGCCTTTTTTGAAGGAGTTGGAGCAGGCTGTAGCTGACGAGTACTCAGTAAAAATTCTTTACCATAAAAGTGGCGAAAAGCAATTAAATTATAGATTGATCGATCCGTACAGAATTATCTATTGGAATAATAAATGGTATGTGATTGGATATTGTCATCTTAGGAATGATATCCGTAGTTTTAGAGTAAATCGAATGGAAAGTCTAATGCTAACTGAAAATAAGTTTAACCGGCCTGCAGATTTTTCGGCACGTGACTTTTTTATAAAAAGTATTCTTCCAACTACAGAAGATAAGGAAGAGATTATCTCTTTAGTTATTAATGGGGATAAAAGTGTATTGACTGATATTTGCCAACATTGGTTTTTAGGACATTATTTACAGGAACGAACTTCAAATCAAGCAGTTTTTCTTATTGAGAAAGATATGCTACATTCATATGTACCTTATTTACTCTTACCCTACAATAAATCTATTAAAGTCATTGAGCCAATAAGTCTTAAGACAAGACTTGTTGAAGTTCTGTCGGAATTAATAACATTTCATCAAGTATGATAACTACCCTGACGGTAACTGTCAGGGTAGTTATATTATTATAGCCATATCAATTGTGATTGGAGTGTTATGCATGCAAACAAAAAATGCCCTATTATATGTATTTAATACAATGTCGGACTGGGAATATGGATATCTAATTGCGGAACTAAACTCAGGAAGATATTTCAAAAAAGATTTAGCACCTTTAAAAGTTAAGACAATAGGAGCTAATAAAGAAATGATTACTACGATGGGAGGACTGTGCATAAAACCAGATATTTCCCTCGATGAATGTACGCTTGAGAGTAAAGATCTTTTAATTCTACCAGGAGGGGCTGCTTGGAGTGAAGAAATTCATCGACCTATATTGGAGAGAATTGGCCAAGCGTTAGATATTGGCACGATTGTTGCTGCAATTTGTGGTGCCATTGAGGGCCTCGCGAATATAGGATACTTAGATACAAGGAAGCATACAAGTAACAACTTAGAATATACTAAAATGGTATGTCCTAACTATAAAGGAGAAAAGTTCTATGAGTTAGAATCTGTGGTATCTGATGCAAATTTAGTTACTGCATCCGGAATAGCTCCTCTGGAATTTGCAATGGAGGTACTGAAAAAAATAGATGTATGTACACCAGCTGTATTACATTCATGGTATAACCTAAATAAGACTCACAACCCTGATTACTTCTTCCGGTTAATGAATTCAATAAATAAGTGAAGTAACTGAAAAGCTCAGTTTCTCTATTTAAACTATAGAGAAGCTGGGCTTTTTAATTTGGAGTTTCCTTATTGTTGTAAATTCGCATTTGCCTGGCGCTATCCTAATACACAACATTACCAGTTTTAGTTGATTCTAAAATAACATTCCCTGAATCATTCTTATAGTAAAAATAAGTGCTATCGTCGTCTTTAAATTTAACAGACACCATGTAATTTTTCTTGCCGCTTAAATTTGCGATAAATGGTTCAAGCATAACGATGTCGCTTTCTTGTTTTCCGTTGTCAATTAGGTATGCATGTACCGCGTCTTCTGCGCTATTTTTCTGGAAAGTCCAATATCCCCAAATGCTTACGGGAATTAACAATAAAATAAGAATAATTGATGGAATTATTACTTTTCTTCTCATAGTTTAAACTCCTTCTATCTAAATAAAGTTGCTAGACACTATGGCAATTTAGTTAAGCATATTTTTATGGATATAGCTTAAATCTGTCCTTCTCACTTTAAACTCTATATACTCCTATATTTTAACATAAGTGAGCTTCTTGACCTTAAAAGATAACACTAACTAAACCGCCTGGAGCATTTAGCCGATATGTTCATTCTAAGATATCAGAAAGTTTGATAAACTAATTAAAAATACATATATATGGTAGAAACGATACAGGCTAAGTAGGATGTGCAAAAAAAGGAGGGATGCTAATGCTTCGCATACTTTTGCGAATTCTAGCTGGCGGATTGCTGCTTTTCCTATGCATGGTACCTCGAACGCATGTTCACGTAGCCGGAAAAGAGGATATGATGAAAGAAAGGATTGAGAATTACCTGACGGCAGAAGAGCGTCTGCTAGGAGCGGTTGCAGCTATTCATATTGCAGATGCAGAAACAGGAAAAACACTTTACGAGCAACATGCTGATGTGCGCATGCGGCCTGCTTCCAACATGAAATTGCTCACGGCAGCTGCTGTATTACATGAATTAGGTCCGTCACATCAATTTCAAACAAAAGTTGCCACAGATGGGCTTATTAAAAATGGAAAGTTAGAAGGTAATCTTTACCTTATTGGCCAAGGTGATCCGTCTCTGACATACCAAGATTTGCAGCAGCTAACAATACAGCTGCAGAACTTGGGAATACATCATATCAGTGGCGATATAATCGCAGATGATACGTGGTTTGATCAGGAACGTTACAGTGAGGATACAACATGGAAAGATGAATCCGCATATTATGGTGCAGCAATCAGCGCATTGACTGTTTCACCAGATGAAGATCATGATACGGGAACGGTCAAGGTTGAAGTAAGTGCAGATACTTCTTCTCAGATACCGGCAATTCGGACAACTCCAGCAACAGATTACATAACGGTACGCAATAATGCTGTAATTGTGGGAGAGCAAGAAGAAACGGATTTGGAAATCGTTCGTACCCACGGAGAAAATGAGATTGTTATTTCTGGTAGCATCGCAAAAGGGGAAAAGGAGCAGGAATGGGTAGCGGTTTGGGAGCCCACGGAATATGTGCTGCATCTGTTTGCTGACTATTTAACGGAAGCCGGGATTAGTTGGGAAGGTGCAGCCAAAACAGGTGCAGCCCCGTCCCAATCCCAAACGCTATTAAATAGAGAATCTGCACCACTGGAGGAATTGCTGCTCCCGTTTATGAAGCTGAGCAACAATGGACATGCGGAGATGTTTATAAAACAAATTGGTCGAAAAGATAAGCCTGGTAACTGGCCAGACGGCATCGAACAAATGAAGCACTACCTCAAACAGCTGCAATTGCCAGTTGAACAAATGATAATTCGTGACGGATCGGGCTTATCTCATGCGAATGGTATAACGGCAAGACAGCTGACGACCTTACTAACAAAAATCCAAAAAGAAACATGGTTCCCTTACTTTTGGCGTTCCCTTCCAATCGCTGGCGAACCTGAACGAATGCTTGGCGGAACACTTCGCAGCCGTTTTACAGATTCAGAACTTGCTAGTAATGTAACCGCAAAGACTGGGACATTGACTGGGGTGAGCTCACTATCTGGTTATATGAAGACCAAAACGGGAGAACAGGTTGTTTTTTCGATTGTATTAAACGGCTTGTTAGATGAAGAAGATGGTCCGGTGATTGAAGACCATTTATTGAAATTGGTTTATGACAATTTGAACAGTATGCATAATAATTGATGAAAATAGACAGGATATTGGCATACGAACAGCGAAAGTACAAGGTAGGAAGGATATTTAGGAAAAGAGGAGTTAACGGTGAAACAAAGTCGCATGGAAGCAGATCTATATTGTATCCATTGTCGCGAAGAGTCTCCATTTACTATCACCTACATCAATGACAAACTAAAAACAATCTGCTGCACACAATGCCATCACGCCATCGATGTTCGGCTTGACCTGCAAAAAGAATTTATACAAGAGTGGCAGCAGCGGCTTCTTTCAAAGCCTTCCAGAATGACAACAGAGTACAGGGATGATCTAAGTCAGTTTCTTTTTACGCTGCCAATTCGGCTGGCGAGCAAACCATATCGATTATATGACGATATCAAGAAATCGCGCATCATTATGCGGGATTTCAAGGATGTTAAGCATTGGTAAAGCGCCTGGACAATATGTTCAGGCGCTTGTTTTTTGTGCTTTATAGAAGCGATCTGCGTGGTGAACAGAGAAGCCGAGGAAAACTAAACCAATGATGATGAAATAAACGAAGGAATCACTTTCTGCAGTAGCTAAAAGTACAGCTGCGCCATGCGAAACCAATGAAAGTGTAATCCAAAGCAGAAAACCTCGATCAACGATTGCGCTCTTCATGTACACCATCCTTTTTTATACAATGCTATATTACCATCTTATATGGAAAAAATGGTAGCTTTATCAAAACAAATTATGGTATTATATCGATATACGATATATATCGCATGACGATACACAGGGAGGTTATTCAATTGAAAAGAATTGCAGATTTGCTTCCTTTAACTCATACAACGTACTACATCCTAATGGTCTTGCGTCGGCCTCTGCATGGTTATGGAATTATGAAAGAGGTAGAGCAAATCAGTGACGGTACCGTCAAATTAGGTCCTGGCACGTTGTACGGTGTACTGAAAAAGATAGAAAAATTACAGCTAATTCGGAAAACAGACCAGGAAGATACGAAAAAGACATATCAGTTGACCGAATTGGGGCAAGAACTGCTGCTGGCAGAGTTTAAACGACTTAAAAAACTAGTAGAAATCAGCGAGAAGCAATTAGGAGGAGAACGATGGCAGAAATAAAGAAGGTAAGAAAATGGTTTTGGGCATGGAAAGATCAAAAAGAAGAAGTCTGGCTCCAGAAAATGGCGCGGGAGGGGTGGCAGTTAGAGCGCTACAGCTGGTTTACATATTATTTTAAAGCAACATCACCGACAAAGCTGGTGTATCGTCTAGACTATCAAACAGGCTTGCAAAACCAAGAATATTTTCAGTTATTTGAGGATGATGGTTGGGAGTTTGTGACGGGTTTTGGTGGTTGGTTATATTTTTGTAAAGAAAGTGATGGCTCCGATAATTGGAGATATACACAGATCCAGTTTCAAGATCATATAAATATGTGAAAGTGGCTAATTTCTTGGTATTTATCTTATTTATGCAATTATTTGCTTGGTGGCCACTCTCTGCGACAATACCAGAATCGTTATGGGTATTGGCGTTGTTCAGTCCAATCTATATTGTAGGTTTACTCGGAATCTATCTCTTAAGAAGTAAAGCAAAGAAACTAAAAGAGAATCAAATCTAGAAGTAGAGGTTGTTCTTAAAGATAAGAACAACCTCTATTGTTTTGCGTTGAAATTGAAAACTAGATAAGCCGCGGAAGCCGAAAGCCGCAGCAAAAATGAAGTGAAAAAACAAAACATGGACGAAAAAAACGAAACAACACCATCAATTAAATGTCGAATTGAAAAGAATTGATACGATTGAAATTATAAGCGGCATTTCTTTGATTTCTATCTATTTGACACCAGCTCGTATATCCGTCATAATATAATTATCTCGAATTCGAGGTAATTCCATTCAATAGGCTGGAGTGATAAAGATGAATCATTTAAAAGGTATCCACCATGTAACGGCAATTACAAGCAGTGCAGAAAAAAACTATGAGTTCTTCACATATGTGCTAGGCATGCGTCTAGTTAAGAAGACAGTGAACCAAGATGATATTCAGACGTACCATTTATTCTTTGCGGATGACAAAGGAAGTGCAGGGACAGACATGACCTTCTTCGATTTTTCTGGCATTCCAAAAGGTACACACGGTACGAATGAGATTTTCAAAACGGGCTTTCGGGTGCCATCCGATGCAGCGTTGGATTATTGGGTGAAACGATTTGATCGCTTGGATGTGAAACATCGCGGCGTGAAAGAGCAGTTTGGTATTAAAACAGTAACATTTGAAGATTTTGATGAGCAGCAATACCAGCTGATCAGTGATGAACATGATGAAGGGGTAGCGTCTGGAACGCCATGGCAAGACGGTCCGGTTCCGTTGGAATATGCGATTATAGGGCTTGGACCAATTCACGTTCGGACGGCTCATATTGATTACTTCAAAGAAATGCTGGAGAAAGTGCTGCAATTCCGCCCGGTAGCGCAAGAAGGATCTCTATACTTGTATGAAGTTGGCGAAGGCGGAAATGGTGCGCGAGTGATCGTTGAGCACAATACTGTTTTACCAGATGGAAGGCAAGGATACGGCACGGTACACCATGCTGCATTCCGTGTAGAGGATCGTTCTGTGTTGGAAAAGTGGATTGAACGGATGCATAGCTTTGGATTCCAAACATCCGGTTATGTGGATCGTCACTTCTTTGAATCGTTATATTCACGCGTGGCTCCGCAAATTCTATTTGAATTCGCTACTGACGGACCAGGATTCATGGGCGATGAGCCATATGAAACACTAGGAGAAAAGTTGTCGCTTCCTCCATTCCTGGAACCAGAACGGGAACGTATAGAAAAACTCGTTCGTCCGATTGATACGGTGCGCAGTACAAAGCATTTTGAAAAAGAATAAGCCAGAAAAGTGATGAATGGCGTGCGAAAAGCTCAGATAAAAATCTGAGCTTTTTTTGATGGAAAGATTACTATATGGTTTTGAAGAATTGTGTTCCGGAGTTATTCCAAAGGTCGTTTACACTCCGCTTAGAACGGAAGACTCTGGAAAAGTGAAATGGTTACGGCTGCCGTAGTTAGTGTGCCCGCAGAAGTTAACGTAATTATCTTTTGTCTATTCTGTTTTTCTGAAGGTTTAATCAGTTCTTGGGAGGCCGTAATCCAGATGACTAGGGATGCCAGCGTAATTACACTCATGAACATACTGCATGTCTCCTTTTTATTAGTTATAGAAGGGATGTCAGTTCTTTCGGTGTATAGTCTCTTGGGAATAATAAATCTAAGTATTCCTATACATATTTTAACATAAATTCACTAACACTGTATGCTGCTGCAAACATACAAAATTAGTTCCTGTTGGATTCTTGTTATTAGCGAATCATCACTTGAAAGCGTATAATAAAGGTGTAGCAAATCATCCCATACAGAAGGAAGGCTTTTATATGAAAGCAAAAGACTTCATGATTACAGACGTGATTGCAGCGAACGAACAAGATACAGTGAAACGGGTATTGGAGATATTCGTGAATCGGCGGATCAGCGGAATGCCGATATTGGATAAAAATCGGCACATCGTCGGTGTCGTCAGTGACGGTGATATTCTGCGAGGCATTCAGCCGAAAGATGCGAGCGTCTTTAACTATTTGTTAACGGTAAGCTACAAAGCAGAAAAACTGGATAAGATTGTCGAAGAACTGAAAGATCATCCGGTATTAAACCTTGCTAAAAAACGAGGAATTGTTACCGTGCATGAAGAGGATGAGCTAGAAGAAGTGGTGAACATTTTAGCCAAGCATCGCTTCAAAAAGATACCAGTACTGAATGACGAGAAACAGGTTGTCGGGGTGATCAGCCGCGGCGATGTGCTGCGCACCGTTCATTCCACACTGCTGAATGCGCTTTAAATGGTAAGCACTGACCCGGTTGAATGGGTTGGTGTTTTTTTATGGTACAATAAAGCTTACTAGTTTGTTAGTTTAAAAGGAGTTTTAGCTATATATGAGTATGACTGTCATATTGGCGGAGAAGCCTTCGGTCGCGAAGAATATCGCCGATGCATTAAAAATTAAGACAAAACAAGATGGTTTCTATGAGGGACCTAATTATATTATCACGTGGGCTTTTGGTCATCTGCTGCAGCTGTATGATGCGAAAGATTACGACACCAAAATGGCGAAATGGAAACTCGATAATTTTCCATTCGTGCCCGAAACGTTTCACTACAAAGTAAAGTCAAATCCTCGTAACCGAGATAATGCAGATCCAGGAGCAAAAAAACAAATCAGTATTGTAAAACGACTTATGCAGCGAAGAGACGTTGAGAAAATTGTTTCTGCTTGTGACTACGATCGGGAAGGGCAGCTGATTGGAGACAGCATTATTCGCTATATTAAACCGAATAAACCAGTTTACCGGCTGCTGCTGAATGAGTGGACAGAACAAGAAGTATTGCGCGGATTACAAGCCATGCGTCCGAATACAGAGTTAACACCACTTTATGATGCAGGTATCGGACGGCAGTGGGCGGATTGGGTTATCGGAATTAACTTGACGTCTGTTGCGACACTCCGTTATCAGAGCGGACGTGGGAAGGTGCTCAATATTGGACGCGTGCTGCTTCCGACGTTAAAAATCATCTATGACCGTGATGAAGAAATTCGTTTATTCAAACCGGAACCGTATTTCAAATTGCTGGCAACATTCCGCACACCTGAAAAGGAATTTTATGAAGGGGTGTACAAAGAGGACAAAACGGACAAGTTCAAAGAACGAGAACCATTACAAGCCATACTTCAGCAAATACAAGGCAAACAAGGGCAAATTCAAGACAAGCAAACAGAAGATAAAAAGGAATTTTGTCCGCCATTATTCAACTTATCTGGTTTGCAAGGGTATATGACCGGCAGATACAGCGGATGGACTTCGGATAAAGTGCTTAAAGTGGCACAAACGCTTTACGAGAAAAAGTATATTACCTACCCGCGTACGTCCAGTACGGCATTGGAGGAAAGTCTTGTCGGTAAAGCCGCTGGTGTACTGAAGAAAGTATCCGCTGGTTTACCTTATGAATCAGAAATTAAATTTACCCGGTCAAAGCGCGTTTTCAATAACAGCAAAGTATCAAGCCATAGTGCCATCATTCCTACGTATGTACTGCCAAAACGACTTACGCCAGATCAAGAACTTGTGTATACAGCTATTAAAAATCGCTTTATTATGCAATTTATGCCGGTTGCTGTATACCAAGAAACAACGTTGGTAACTGTCATTCCGGGAGTGTCGCTTCCAGGCAGCTTTATTTCTAAAGGTCGAATCCAGCTCGTGGATGGCTGGAAAAAGGTCGAGAAGCAGCAAACAAAAGAAACACTGCTGCCGGATGTTCAAAAAGACATGATTGTGGATACGTGGGAAACCTCGGTTACATCTCATATGACACAGCCGCCAAAGCCGCATACAGAAAAGACATTACTGCGTGTAATGGAAACGTGCGGAAAAGGCAAACAAGATGCAGAAGAAGTAGAGGAAGTGCTGCGCGGCTTTAGCATAGGTACACCAGCAACACGGGCGGAAACAATTAAAAAGCTGAAAGATATCCATTATATCAGCAATAAAGGCAAAGAGTTGCACGTGACAGATACAGGCAGAAAGCTCGTGGATACTTTCCCAGTTAAACCTTTGTTCGATTTGAACTTTACCGGACGGCTGGAGAAGACGTTGGCGGATATTGAGGATGCAAAAGTTGGCCGTGAAGAATTCCTTGAAATGATCTTTTCCTTCACGAAAGATGCTGTCCAAACAATGAAACAAGATGAAGCTGCTCCGATACGAACAATTGAAAAGCAAACATTAACACATGAAGTGCTCGGCAAATGCCCAGCATGCGGCGGCGATGTAGTAGAAGGCTATAAAGGCTTTGGCTGTAAAAACTACAAGAAATCATGCAGCTTTATCATTTGGAAAGCAGATAAGTTCCTCGGTTCTATGCGAAAGAAACCGACGAAAACAATGGTGAAAGCGTTGCTGAAAAGCGGGACAGCACATGTGAAAGGCTTGACGAGCAAGCGAGGAAAAAAATTCTCAGCTTATCTATCTTATAAGAAAAATACAGACAATGAGTATTACAGCTGGAATATGGAATTTGAAAAGAAATAAGAAGATCAGAAGAGCCATGCGTGCGATGCACACATGGCTCTTTTTTAAAACTCTTCATAAACAGCTGGATCTTGATTGGAAACTCTGCCATCTGTTTTAGTCAGACCGCTGATGGTCTCCATTTCCGCTTGATTTAATTCAAAATCAAAAATAGCAATGTTTTCTTGCTGGCGGCTTGGAGTAGCTGATTTTGGAATAGCAATACTGCCAAGCTGATAATGCCAGCGCAATACAAGCTGAGATACAGATTTTCCGTATTTTGCTGCAATATCAGAGAGTATAGGATTTTGCAGTAAATCTGTTTTTCTGCCTAATGGACTCCATGACTGCGTTACAATCCCGTTTTCCTCGTGGTATTGACGCTGCTTTTCTTGATTAAAATATGGATGCAATTCAATTTGATTGAGTACAGGAAATTCACCTGTTTCTGCTTTTAATCTGTCCAAATGCTCTGGCAGGAAATTGCAAACGCCAATGGAGCGGATCAAGCCCCATTTACGAGCATCCTGCAACGCTTGCCATGCTTCTACATAGTTGTCTTGCTTTGGATTCGGCCAATGAATTAAGTAGAGATCATAATGGTCAAGACCAGCACGATAGAGAGATTCTTGGATGGTTGTTACCGCATCGTCGTATTTTTGATAGCGTCCAGGCAGCTTGGACGTAATCAACAGTTCTTCTCGTTTGATGCCGTGCTGTTTGATCGCTTGACCAACTGTCGCTTCATTTTCATAATTGTACGCCGTGTCCAGCAGTCGATAACCGGCATCAATAGCACTGCGGATAGCCTGCACGCCTTGGCTTCCTTTTAGCTGATATGTACCGAAGCCGACAGCCGGATATACGGAGCCATCATGAAATTTCTTTACGGGGATAGGTAGTTGTTCCATTTGTATCTCTCCTTCCAATTCTACTACTAGCCTAGCATAAGACAGACTGCATTGTCTTAAGGAAACACTTACTTGCGGTTTTAGATTTAGGTATTTTTTGGCCTTAAGAATAACGAACGAATTCTAACTTCTGCTAGATCCATTTCTGGCAGTTGCTGCTCCACCAAACAATAAATTTCTTCTGTAATTGCTTCCAATTCGCTAATACCTGCCCGGGGATCATTTAAAAAGACCGATTCGAAACGGGCTGCTATATGTACCGGTGCAAGAGGCATCAATGCTAACGAATGCTGCTGCCATTTGTATGCAGGATGGTGTACATACTGTTTATTTAAACCAAAGAGCATTCCCATTAATTTGGTCTGTACTTCTGCTATCATCTGATATAGCATCAACCAATCCTGGCGCTGAAGTAAAGCTTCGCGATTATTCCACTTTGTACCCAAGTCCATATTGTCTCGAATCATTGCAACACGCAATTCGTCCGGATAGGTGTGAACTTTAGCTTTCAGTGTTTGTAATATTTGATTATCACTCCCAGCGATACCATCAAGGACGGAAGCTGCCAAACATTGCTTGTTTAAGTCTGTGTCGAAAGCCAATACGACATCATCTAATAACTTGTCTATTGTAGACGTTAAGAAGTTACTAATCTCTAATTTTACTCCCTGGCTAATATAGGTCTCTGACCATTCTTCCTCTTCATAAGGAAAGAAATCAATTATACGGCCATCTTGTGCTTTAATTGGTCTGGTTCTATCTGCATCTGTTGGTGCTGATTCCCATAAAACGAAGATTTCAATGTCGGAGTATGCATCTTGCCAATCTCGAGATACGGACCCGCCTATAAAAGCTGCGTCGACTTTAGAATTCAATTTATATATATTGCATAATTCGATTGCTTTATCATATAGTTTCACATATAATCCCCCTTTCCCCAATTATATAGGATAGTAGTTTTCATGATATATAGTTTTTATTTATGCCCTTAAAACCCTAGGAGAAACACCTTCTAATTTCCCTTATGTTCGCTTATACTTAATCATACAGAGGTTAACAGGAATAAAGGACTACGCCGGAAGTATGAGATAGATGAAATGAGGAAGTGCTGTGGCCACGATAACGATGCTTGAATCAAAAGTAAAGGAACTATCTAAAATGCTAGAGGCCTTAAAGGAATTAAATGCTGCTATTGATTTGCAGGATGTATTCCAGGGCATACTTGACCAAATGGTGATGATCGTGGAAGCGGAAGTGGCGATATTATGGATGCCAGAAAACGAAAAGAAACAAATCAGTGCGAAAGCGGCAGTTGGTTTGCCAGTTGAAAGTCTCTCTGATTTAACACTGTCAGAAGGGGAAGGCATTGTCGGGAAAGTGATTAAGACAGGAGAAACGGATTTTGTAGAAAATGCTGGCGAACTCCTGCCTGCCTGTTGTACTGCTTATCTTGATCAGCACGCTACCTCACTGTTAACAGTACCACTGCAAGCCAAGGGGAACGTATTGGGTGCTATTCAGCTGATGAATAAGAAGAACGGACGCTTCTTTAGCCAACGCAATATGAAACTTGTTGTAATGCTGGCTGAGCAATCTGCTTTGTCCTTACATAATAGTCAGATGTACGATGAGCTGTACAAGATGTTCGTTAGCATGATTCGGATGCTTGCAGAAGCGCTCGACGCACGTGATCCCCTGACAAAAGGTCATTCAGAGCGTGTGGCACGTTATGCTTGGCTGATCGGGAAAAGATTGAAACTCGATTCCCAGATGTGCTTTGAGCTTTATCAGGCAGCGATTTTACATGATATCGGAAAAATCGGCATCGAAGACCGGATATTACGAAAAACAACTGGATTGACGGACAATGAATTTGAGCTGATGAAGCAGCACACAGAAATCGGAGCGCGTATTCTTTCCGCTATTAAACCAAATCGTTTCTTTCAGAACTCTATTGATACCGCTATGCTCCATCATGAACGTATGGATGGAAGCGGCTATCCAAAGCAGCTGAAAGGCGAGCAAATACCGTTATTCGCTCGTATTGTCGGTGTTGCAGATGCGTTTGATGCGATGACTACGGAACGCACGTACAGTAAGGGCATGTCTGCCAAACATGCAGCAGCTGAATTGATTCGCTGTAAGGGCAGCCTGTTTGACCCGAACATTGTTGATATCTTTATTGGTATATTAGAAGATTGCGCTTATGATCTCAAATCGGTTCCAAAAACAGACGCGGGATAAAACCCTATATATAAACGTTAGCAGGATCAGACTTAGTGTCTGGTCCTTTTTGTTTAGTTGGATTTGTACAGGGTAGAAATAAGGAGACGAAAGGATGATAAACATGGAAAAAGATATCAATGCACTAATAAATAATATGACATTAGAAGAAAAAGTTCGGTTTTGCTGGGGAGCAAGTTTTTGGGAAACAGAATCGCTGGAACGGTATCCTTAAACAATTAAACGTATTTATTGAATCACTCAACTCTTAAACATGCAAGACACCCGGCCAAAGGACCGGGCGTTTTGTTAATTAACGAGCATTCGCTTTATTAAATTCAGTTTTACTAGGTTTTGTTGCAAGGTAGATCACGTAGCCGATAATTGCCCCTGCAATTGCTGGCAGCAGCCACCCAAGACCTAACGTGTACATTGGCAGGTTTTCAGTTAAGAATTGCTGTACCCCTGGAATAGGGATTCCAGCAGCGTTTAAACCTTCCATCAAACTAACTGCAAAAGTGAACAACAGACTCGTCAAGTAGACAGCTCTGCTTCCGCCGATAACATCATGCAAGAAAGTAAGGAAAATCAACACAATTGCTAGCGGATAGATGATCGTTAATACAGGTACGCTGAAGGTAATAATATTGGACAAACCAGCATTTGCGATAACAGCACTAAACACGGATAGTACAACAGCAAGAACGTTATAAGATACATTTGGAAGCAGGCGGCTGAAATAGCTGCTGCATGCAGTTACAAGACCAATGCTTGTAGTAAGACAAGCGCCGAATACAATCAAACCAAGTAATATATTACCTGCACTACCATAATAAAAGTCAGAGACCCCCGCTAATACGGAACCGCCATTATCCAATTGACCGATTCCTGCTACACTCGTTGCGCCAAGGTATGATAAAGAAGTGTAGATTAAAGCAAGAAGAACGGCTGCAATAACCGCTGCTTTCCATGTGAATCCAAGAATACTTTTACGATCTTTAATGCCGATATTTTTTACAGAATTAATCACAATGATTCCAAATACGAATGCTGCCAGAGTATCCATCGTCAGGTAACCTTCTTGGAAACCTTTAAAGAAAGCGTTACTGCTGTAAGCTTCTGTTGCTTCCTGCGGGCTGCCGATAGGGTTTACCAACACGGTAACAATAAGAATGGCAATAACAACTAATAATGCTGGTGTTAAGTACTTTCCAACAACCTCGACAATTTTTGCTGGCTTCAAAGAGAAGAAGCACGTAAGTCCAAAGAATACGATTGAATAGATGATTAACGGCCATGCACCGGAATCACCTGAAAGGAAAGGCTGAACACCAATTTCATACGAAACAGTTCCGGTACGCGGCATTGCAAACAGCGGGCCAATGGACAGATATAGGATAATCGTGAATGCGTAGCCAAAAATCGGATGCGCACGGCTTGCTAAGTCTTGCAAATCATTTTTACCGGATATAGCAAATGCTAAAATACCGAGTAATGGCAAGCCAACTCCTGTAATAATAAAGCCTAGGTTAGCTGTCAGCACATTCGATCCAGATTGCTGACCAAGTAAAGCCGGGAAGATTAGGTTGCCTGCCCCAAAGAAGAGGGCAAAAAGCATGAACCCAGTAATGATGACATAAGAAAACGGAATTGATTTTTTCATAATAGTACCTCCATAGGCAAAAATGCTTTTTCTAAATAGTTTGACAATTTAAAATAAATGAAATTTAAACTATGTTAGAGATTCTATCACACAACATAAAAAGGAACAACAATATTTTTTATTATTTAAGAAGTATATTTCTGTGCTGTTTCGGCATATATATTAGTAAAAGCCATATGGAGGCAGTATATATGCACTATTCGGATACAGATATCTTTCACGCGGAGTTAAGACGGCTTGAAGACGAATACAGAAGATGCCCAGATTCCGGGATTCGCAGCTTGATTCAAGAAGACATTCAGTTAATGGAACAAGCGATAGCAACAGCTGAGAGTTTATAAAGAAGAAGGCGGGATACACTGATTCAGGTGCATTCCGCCTTCTTTCTTAGTCTTCCTGCTTTTTTACAACTGGCTTATTGACAGTAAGGTCTTGTTTTTTCACGCGCTCACTCAAATATTTTACATAGCGGTGATCGTTAACGAGAAATGCAAGTTCTTCTCGCTTCAACTGTTTTTCCGCTTCTGCGAATGTATCATAACCAAGCTCTGCCGGCTTCTGATTTTTCATAATATAGAATTTCCGATTTTGCTGAACGATAAAGAATTTATCATTCTGCTCATTGCAGTACAACGTTCCCAGATCGTTTTCTGGCGTATTAAATTTGTTTTCCATTGCGTCTGGACGCAACGCTTGCAGGTCAAATGCGTTTTTAACAAATAGCTCAAATGCGTCTTCTGTTAACGTTGCACCTGATGCCTTCTGGTGGCCGCCTCCGCCATAATTCCCAGCGATGGCAGATACGTCGACATCATCATGAATGGTCCGGAGACTTAAACGCTTTGTTCCCATCATAATCATCACGATAAAGTCCAAATGCGGGAAAGTCTTTCCTAGATCATTGCCTAATTCGGATAGATAAGATTCTGCGTGCACAACGCCAGCAAGATATGTATCTACTTTAATTGGGACAACTTGCTTTCTTTTCTTCCGAATATAGCGTTCCGTTTGTGCGTCTTGTACTTGCAGCAGTTTTGCTTCCAAGTCATTAAAAACAAACGATTCGCTATGCTGCAGACGTTCAATCATTACAGCAGCAAATTCGTCAATGCTTTGCAAGAAGAGCAAGGCATTCAACTGCTTGGCTGCTTCATTCTGCCGTTTTTCCCATTCCCATGTATCGTATTGGCGGACAAGTTCAACAAACTCGCTCACCGATTTTGATTTTTCCATGTGTCCTTCTTGTACCAAAACATCATAAAGCATGCTCGTGGCGGATGTTTGTGCACCATCATCCTGCTTCGTCGCAATCCAAGCCCATTCGTGTGCGTTTAAATGTTCACTTGTTTTATGATGATCCACTAATCTTGCTTTGCCTCCAGCCTTAATGAATGCAGAAATTGCGGCTTCGTTTTCTTCATTCACCGCGAGATCCGTAACCCATAGTTCTTTATGATGCTGGGTTTCATCGGCTAGGAATTTCTTTACTTCTTCGTTCAAGCTGCTGATGGAGTTGTAGCGGATTTCGACATCCTCTCCAAAAGCAAGTGTCGCTAGAATTCCACAGCCGACACCATCCAAGTCGTTATGCGTCAATAATTTATACAATGTCTTCACCTCAATTACTAGTATAAGTATAACCTAGCGTAATTATCGGCTTCAAGCCTGATTCGTTATTGCTCTTGTTTTAGCAGACGAAATCGGTGAAGGAGCAGCAAGTAAATGGCAGCGGATATAAGTAATACACTGCTGAGTAGTACATACCCATTAGCAATGTAAGAATCCAGCGTTAAATAAAGGAAAATCGCAGCGGATGCCATACAAACAATCGCAACGAGCAGTTTATAAAACCGAGCAAAACCAAAAGGAAAGCGGACAGCTTGGTACAAACTTGCAAAATGTAACAGTGTCCCAAGAACTTCACCAAGGTTAAGACCGAGAATAACGCCATTTACGCCCATACTCGGCTGAGAGGCAACAAAGTAAATAACCAGCAGACTGGCAAGCGCAGCAATTAAATTATTGTATAAAACAACACTGCTTTTGCCGATTCCAATCAAGACAGCCTGCAGCGGGATTTGCAAATAGCTGAGCATAAAACAGAAAATCATTTTCTGAATAAGCAGTCCGGCATCTTCAGAGTGATAAAACAAAGTCGTCAAATCAGTTGCGAAGAAATAAAGAAACAATGCCCAAGGAATACAAATCATCATCGTGACTGTTATGACTTGATTAATGTTGCTATACATTTGCTGAAATTGCCGTCTGGCGTATAAGTCACTAATAGAAGGCAGTAAATTAGTAGAAAGCGAATGCGTAATGAACGTGGGCACGAAAACGAGCGGCATCACATATCCCATCAATAATCCGTACGTCTCTGTTGCTGTTTCTGCTGTGTGGCCTGCTGTGATAAAGCTGTGTGTAATAATAATTGGCATTAATACGGCCGCAAAACTATTGACAAGATGCGTCCCAGTATTCGGAAGTGCCACGCGAATCAAGTCGCGTGTATGCTGTTTTCCATCACGGACTAGATCTCCGATAATATGAAGAAAACGCCATTTGAACTCCTTCTGTCTTTGGAAGGCGAACATTAACACACCTAAGGAAATCGCTTCACCAATAACCATACTGATTACCGCACCAGCGGCAGCAACACCCAGTCCATATGGCAGCAAATATTGAACAAGCATATATGTCACAACTAGCTGCACACTTTGTTCCAATATGGAAGCAAAGGCTCCAGGTGACATATATTGTTTTCCATGAAAATAACCTTTCAAGATCGAAGAAATGGCAACGATCGGGATGATCGGGATAATAGCAGTAAATGTGTAGATAGCTCGCTGATCAGCGAATAGCAATCCTGGCGCATACGAAATAAGACCAAACAGCAGCAAAGAAGTGACAATACTTAGTGCCCCTGTGATTAGAAAAGATAAAGACAGCACATGCCGCAGTCTTGTCCGATTGTTGGAAGCATTGTTCTCTGCTACCAGATTGGCGACCGCCACTTCTAAACCGAAACCTGTAATCGCAATCAGCAAGCCAGTTACCGGCATCGCCATCATAGCTAGTCCAATTCCTTCGGGTCCCAACAGCCGTGATAACACGATACCATTCATAAAGCCGATCAGCTTACTGTAGCAAGCAGCAATAGCCAAGATAATCGTACCTTTTAATAATGATTGTTTTCCCACTTTAGTCACCTCAACTTGTCCATATTCTAGATGTATGTGGACGAGGAGGTGTTTATGTCACGGGAAAGGAGAGGGAGTTGCTAATATATATAATAATTACGTTATAGTACAGGAGGAGGCAAATGTGTTTTAAACATAGAAGGATTCTGGATAACTAATGGCAAAGTATGGCGCTAAATAAAGCACCAGCATTACGCGGAGTTGCTACTACTGGTGGATATAAGGGCAAGGCAGGCTTGTCCTACTTTTTTATCTATTTAATTTTTCATCCGCATTATCTTTACAAGAGCAATCATTCCCCATGTTACTAAGCTTATAATAGCTAGCGATATTACAAGTGACATAATAGAATTTAGGGGTAACAAAACTTCTTCCTCAGACATCTATCTAACTCCTTCCATACAGTTTTGCTTCTTAGAGAATACAACTATATACCACAAAATGTAAAATCTCTGCTGATAATTAAATTTTATCTTTCCTGATTGTTAAAGAATCTAACAAGCGATAGGTAGTATTCCGTGTTGATATGGCAACTTTGTTGCATATATAGACCTGTTTTTCATAAAGGTTTTGACATGAAGATTACGAACCAGCTAACATAATAGTCAGAATAGTTATACACTTTAAGGAGGAGGAAATTTGCAGATAGGTGAAATCATGAACAGTGGCGTACTGTGGGGTTTTTGTCTCGTTGTCGTTGCAATTGTTGTATTTCAAGGAATTGTTTTTACCCGATCTGCACTCCAGGTAAGAGAGAGTGTCGGTATGACAGCGCAAGAAGCCAAAAGTGCCATGAAGACAGGTGCTATTGCTGCTATCGGGCCTTCACTAGGGAATATCATTATAGCTGTCTCACTAATGACCTTGATCGGGAACCCGCTAACAATGATGCGCAGTGCTATTATAGGTTCCTCTGCAACAGAGTCGCTTGGTGCACAGATGGCTTCCAGCGCTTATGGCACAGAGTTAGGAGCAGCGAATTTTGGCCCGGAAGCATTCACCACGATTGCTTGGACATTATGTATCGGCGGAACCGGCTGGCTCATTGTCACACTGTTCTTCACAAAGTCACTCGGTACTTTCCAAAAGAAAATCACAGCAAAGAAAAACGGAACGAAGAAGATGGTCATTATTTCGACGGCAGCCATGCTCGGCGCTTTTGGATACTTCGCTGCCAACGAAGCAGTAAAAAGCAGCGGTCATACGGTAGTCATTGTCACGAGCATTCTTATTACCATATTAACATTACTGGCAGCAAATAAGCTGCGGCAAAACTGGCTGAAGGAATGGGCATTAGGGTTTGCTATTATCGGCGGTCTCACGGTCGGTTATTTTATCGGATAAGAAACGGAGGGACGAAGAATGGTAAAAACAGCAGAGCAGGTCGTGGGACAAAAACAAGTTGTAGAAACGCAGCAGCAAACATTTGATGCATTTCACGTCAATGCACATTTCTGGGGCAGACTGACGATTGGGAGCGTTATCGTCTTATCAGCCGCCTTACCACTTTATCTTTCGTTCGTAGCAGGCTACCATCCTGGCTGGCAAGCAATATTTGCTGCTTTTCTTGCATATATAGCATTGGTTGGATTTGCTTGGGTGGTGGAGCCAGTCAGCTATTATGCCACATTAGGAGTTTCGGGCACGTACCTTAGTTTCTTGACTGGTAATATAGCGAATATGTGTTTACCCTCCGCGGCCGCAGCACAGCAAGTAATTGGTGCTGAGCCTGGAACGAGGAAAGGAGAAGTTGCCGCAACCTTAGCTATAGCCACAGCTAGTTTTATGAACATTGCCGTATTGGTCCCAGTCATATTAGCAGGCTCGTATATTCTCTCTATCATTCCGGAGTCTTTACAGGCAGCCTTCACTTACATTATTCCAGCTATATTCGGCGGAATGATTGCGCAGTTGGCAATACGAAAGCCGCTTTTTGGTGTTATTGGTCTTGGATTCGGTATTTTATTGACACAGCTACCCGTTCCTGTCTTTTTCAAAGGATTAATCTGCATGATACTGACAGTTGCAATCAGTATGTTGTTGGAGCATATAAAACCAAGCAAATTAAATCATGAAGGAGAGATGACCAATGAGTAAAAAGGAACTAATTCGTCGTTTGGAAGAACTGGAACAGTTGACAGGCAGTCTCGCGCTGAATATTTGGAAAAACCCGCAGATTGCTTATGAAGAAACATATGCAAGTACTGCCCAGAAAGATATGCTAGCAGATGCCGGATTCCGACTGACAGATTCTATTGGAGGTATGCAGACAGCTTTTTATGCGGAGTACGGAGAAGGCTACCCTATAATCGGCATATTGGGAGAATTTGATGCCTTGCCTGGTCTCGCTCAGTCTACAAAACCATATAAAGATCCGGTTAATGCGAATAAGCCAGGTCACGCGTGCGGACATCATCTTCTCGGTACCGCAGGAGTAGAAGCTGTCCTTGCACTAAAGCAGCTGATTGATGATGGGCAATTAACGGGCACTATTCGCTATTACGGCTGCCCTGCTGAAGAAGTCCTTTCTGGCAAGACATTTATGGCAAGAGAAGGCGTATTTCATGATCTGGATTGCTGTTTAACATGGCATCCTGGAACAAGCAATGTGGTACAAAACTTTAGTTCGCAAGCGATGATATCGATTAAGTATCGTTTTCATGGTATTCCAGCACATGCTGCCGGAGCGCCTCATGCCGGACGCAGTGCGCTTGATGCCGTAGAGATTATGAATATCGGTGCCAATTACTTGCGTGAACATCTCGTGGACGGCACTCGAATTCATTATGCTATTACAAATGGCGGCCAAGCACCGAATATCGTGCCAGATGAAGCAGAGGTTTGGTACTATTTGCGCGGCGCAAATCGTGAACAAGTAGAAGATATGCTCGCACGTATGCATGATATAGCGAAAGGAGCAGCTCTAATTACTGGCACGACGACGTCTCATGAATTGTTAGCAAATTGTTATCATATGCTCACAAACGATACGTTGAATACACTCAACTACCGCAATATGGAGAACTTCCCGATGCAGCGCTTTACATCAGATGAAGTAGCTTATTCTTCCATACTTCGTAAATCAATGGATCCCAAGTTGATAGAAGCCTCTCGCACCGAACTGAAACTCGATTCAAACGACATCCTGCCAACCAAAAACTTCTATGATCTCTCAGCAAAAGAAAAGACAATGCCCGGTTCAACTGACGTTGCGGACGTAAGCTGGATTACGCCATTAGCAAGTATCAGCACTACATGCGGCCCAATCGGCACGCAAGTACATGCATGGCAAGCAACTGCTGTGTTCGGAACCACTATTGGTCTAAAGGGCATGCATCATGCAGCTAAAATCATGGCACTCACAGCTTATGATTTGTTCAGTGAACCGGCGCTTGTTGAACAAGCAAAGACAGAGTTCAAGCAAGCGATTGCTGACAAACCGTATCGTTCGGGACTGGATGAGAGCGTACTAGCTCCAGGGACGGTAAGAAAAGAACAACTGATCTAACTGCCTATTTGACACACATTCCTTATCTGCTATACTGAGTGCAACAAACACGAGAGGATGATGGGTGGCCAATGATTAACTAATCTTATTTTCTAACGAATTGAAAAAATGATTTTTCAACGCGTAAAAAATAGGATTAGTCTGCCCATCTTTCAATCGAGTGACGGTACATTTCCCGCTAGGAGTGTATCTATAAACCGGTACGGCTAATCCTTCCAATTCATTTTGGGAGGATTTTTTTCTGTCCTCCTGCCTAAAAGGAGCGATTTACTTGAGAGAATTACTAAAATTACAGGACATCTCATACATGCATACAGAAACTGTTTTATTCGAAAAAGCGGAGGCGACCGTTCACCAAGGAGATATTATTGGTATTATCGGCAGAAACGGTGCCGGGAAAAGTACCTTGCTAGATATACTGGCAGGGAGGAGGAAGCCAACGAGCGGATCAGTATGGCGTTCGAAAACGAATCAGCAAACAAAACTAGTAGAGCAAGAGAATAATATATTTTCAGCAAAGACGACTAACGCAGAGGAAATGCAGTTGCGGAATCTGTGGAAGGTACCAACTGGTGCTTATGAAGCGATGAGCGGCGGTGAAAAGCTAAAAGCAAGATTAGCAAATGGATTTGCAAGTAACGCGGATATATTGCTATTGGATGAACCGACCAATCATCTCGACGAAGATAGTGTACGTGTACTTTTGCATGAGATTAGGGAATCTGCTAAAACGTTTCTTATCGTGTCACATGACCGTTATTTTCTTGATCAGATTGCAACAAAGATTTGGTCTATTGAACAGAATAAGCTTTATACACTAACTGGCAATTACACGGCCTATACGGCATTCAGAGAGAAAAAGAAAGCGGAACAGCAACATGCCTATGAAAAACAGCAAAAACGAGTTAAGCGTGCGGAAGAACAAATGCTATTTTTACAAAACTGGAGCACTAAAGCACATATGCAATCAACAAAGCAAGAAGGTGCGAAAGAGTATTACCGAAAGAAAGCAAAACGAATGGATAAACAAATAAAATCGAAGCAAAAGCGACTAGAGAAAGAACTGGACAGGGAAAAGACAGAAGCCGCCGCACCAGAGCAAGCGGTCTCCTTCGTACTCCAGCATGCAGGGAAAGTAGGCAAGCGATTTTTAGCATGTAAAGATGTAGCAAAGATATACGAAAATAAAGCATTATTTAAGCATGTAAACTTTACTGTTCAGTACGGAGAAAAAATTAACTTGCTAGGAGCAAACGGGAGCGGCAAGACGTCCTTTTTGAACATGATAGTTGGAAAAGAGGATTATCTAGGCGAAATATGGGTCGCACCTACCGCAAATATAGGATATCTATCTCAGAACGTCTATGACCTGCCTTTAGACAAGACGCCATCAGATCTATTCCACAGAGATACATTTGCGGAAAGAGGACTCGTCCGAAACTTACTGAAACAACTCGGTTTTGAGACAGAAAGCTGGGTACTAGCGATTAAAGACATGAGCATGGGAGAACGCGTTAAATTGAAGCTTATGCAGCATATCTTAGAGGAAAAAGACGTTCTCTTGCTAGATGAACCGACCAATCATATGGATTTGCCTTCACGTGAGCAACTGGAGAAAACGTTAATAGCTTATAAAGGTACACTGATTGTCGTATCACATGACCGCTATTTTCGGGAAAAGGTGACAGATGCACAACTGCTTATTGCAGAAGAAATCATACAGAGACGGTATGGCGGCGATAAAACGGAATGCAATTCAGATAAAGAGACGATGCGGCTGCAGTTAGATAATGAGCGGCAGGAAGTACTCGGTAAACTGAGCATGATGACAGCGGCGGATACTGCGTATAAGGAATTGGATAAGCGATTTAACGAACTGACAAAGCAAATGAATGACCTTAACTAACAAATGGGAATCCTAGAGAAAAAAGTGATCTTTTTGTACAACATTTCGTAGCAATAGTTCGTTTAAGGTGGTTGTAAACTGCTTATGGCATATCAAAACCGTTTCTTTTTGAATAGAACAAATGTTCTCACCCCGTAAAAAAGGGCACTTTTAGTCAAATTTAGTTACCGGAGCGCGTAAATCGTGACATGCAAACTAGCAAATTTCCCTGATATAAAGCATAATTTCGATCCACAAAGACGCTTTTCTGGTCGTAAAGCGCTTCTATAGCATCAAAAACAACTGCTTTTTATGACCAGAACATACATTCGCACCCCGTGGAAAAGGGCATTTTTGCAGACAAAATCAGATAAACGCAGCTGCAGATTTCTTGAATTCTTGGATATATACAGCATGCAGCGTAACGTATATTTCTGGTTTAGAGCATAATACTGATTAACACTATACAAATGAACGTTCATTGATTTTCGCTTTACACGAGAAGCTAAATAAGGCGATCCAGAAAGCGAAATGATAGACACAGGACTCGTAGTTCCAAATGTATGAATCGGACTGTGAGCGAGCTTGTAGTGTTATTTATGAAGACATTTAAAATAGCAGCATATTAATAGCAATCCTCCAATTACCAACTTTATATTAAAATGGTATTTTTTATGTTAAAATAGTTGTGAATAAAGGGGGGATTTGTTTGAAGAACAGAGCCGCTAATAAAATCGCTGGCATTTACTTGCTAATGTTCGTAGGCGTTATGGGATTAGTTCGTATGATGCTAGGATATACAGAAGTATCGGCAATTCGGGCTGTAATGCTTGCGGCAGGAACCGTAGCATTTATTTACTTAGCGTTCCAGCATAAGAAACATAACAAGCAGCAGACGATTACAATCTAAAGTAAAAAAACTCAGTGTTATGCGTATTGTTATAACACTGAGTTTTTTTACGTGCAAATAGATTATGTTCAAGAATTAACTGCGTTATGAGACAAGAATTAAAATATAGCAATCAATTGGATTAAATGCATAGCTACTGAAAGATTTTTAATTCCAGCAGCACAAGCAGTTATTTTGAGTTATCCACTAGCAGCTAAAACAAATGGCTGACAAACACACGATCTGCAGCAGCAAACGGCAGAAGGGTAAGCAATAGCAACAGCTCTTATTTTATTTATTTTTCTAGTTTACATAATATATATTATCGGAAGTTAATCCAAAGTAACGTTTATCGTCTCATTATCCGAGTATTCTTGAGATAGTGAGACGAAATACAACAAAACAGATTGTGCAGCTATCTAACTGCACAATCTGTTTTATATCATTCTGCTATGCGCAAAACGATTTTACCTGTGTTTTTATTGCTTTCCATATAATCATGTGCGTCAGCAATTTGTTCTAACGGAAATACTTTATCAACGATTGGTTTGATTGATTCCGTTTCAAACAATGGCAGCACATTATCAATTAAGTCTGCTGTTAATCTTGCTTTGTAATCAATGGATCTGGTGCTTAATAATGTCCCTTTTACGTGTAAGCGTTTTGCAAGTAATGGCATAATGCTTACATTTTCAAGCTCTGTTCCGCCTAGGAAGCCAATTAAAACCATTCTGCCATCTGTTTTTAGTGTTTTAATGTTCTGATCCCAATATGGTGCTCCAACGAAATCCAGGATAACGTCAGCGCCTGTGTCAGCTAATTTTTCAGCAAAATCTTCTTCTTTGTAATTAATGGTAATATCAGCGCCCAGATCTTTACAAAAATCCAGTTTTTCTTGAGATCCAGCTGTCACTGCTACGGTTGCTCCAGCTTGTTTTGCTAATTGAATTGCTGCTGTGCCGACACCGCTTGCGCCTGCATGGATAAGAACCGTTTCGCCTTGTTTCAATTCACCAAGCCAATGCAGTGTTTGATAAGCGGTTAAGAATACTTCCGGAACTGCTGCCGCTTGCTCATACGTTATTTCATCAGGAATTGACATTGCCAGCTTGCTGTTTATCACAGCATACTCGGCATAGCCGCCTGAAGGAATAAGTCCGAATATACGGTCTCCCTTCAACCATCCGCTTGCTTCTGGGCCAGCTTCTTCCACAACGCCTGCTATTTCTAATCCTAATACCGGATCAAAATCTGAGGAAGGGTAATTTCCTTTTCTTTTCTCAATATCGGCGCGATTAATTGCTGACGCTTTGACTGCAACAAGAATCTCATCCGCTTTGATTTTTGGTTTGTCGGTTTCCTCCAGCTTTAGTTGTTCTGTGCCGCCGAAACCTTGTAATTTGATTGCTTTCATGATTAAGACTCCCTTTCTCCTTCTATTGTCAGCCTTTGCGGAAAAAAAGTAAATAAATCAGCACTGCCCAAAATGGAATAGCAAGTAAGATCCCGATTAGCAATCCTTTAAAAAATGATGGTCCCTTCATGTTGCTGCACCTCATTTATGTGCTTTTTCTTATTGTTATCCATATGTAAGAACTGCTAAACATGCAAAAACCCGGCTACCTCAGTGGGAGCTCGGGTTTTGCACGGCCTGATATACCGGCGATTTTGCATGCATTGTCGCTAAATAGTAGTCAAACATTTCTCTGGAAGCATTTGTCCAGGAATGGTTTTCTGCCTCTAGTCGCACATTCTGTTTCATTTCCGCTACTAATTTCTGTTGATCGAGCTGTTCGACAGCCTTGCTCATGCTCGACACATTTTCATTCTCAAAAAGGAATCCTGTCTTCCCTTCTTCAATTTGCTCCAAGGTTGGACCGCTTTTCGCTGCGATAACGGGTATACCGGAAGCCATCGCTTCTAATATTACGAGTCCGAGTGTCTCGGTAATCGATGGAAAAACAAAGGCATCCGCTGAAGCAAACGCTTGGGACAATTCCTCTCCATGAAGGAAACCTGTGAACAGCGTATGTGTCCCTTCGAATACCTTTTCTAGCTCTTTACGGGCAGGCCCGTCTCCGATAATCGCTAATGCTAAGTCATCTCTTTCATCCAATAAAGGCCGAATCTTATGGATTTCCTTTTCTATGGCTAATCGGCCCACAAAGATGAGCAGTTTCTTGTCTGTTGCACTTTGCAGCAAACGTTCCCGCATATTCTCTGAATAATAAGCCGGATGCCGTTTCTCTACATCCACACCTCTGCGCAAGACGTGCATCCGCTCGAATCCTTGTTCATCTAATTCCTGCTTAATTGCTTGTGACGTACAAAGATTCAAATCAGCAGCGTTATGAAGTCTGCGGAAATGCCACCAGAATAATGGTTTTAACGGTTTATAGAGCTTGTAATAGTCCAAATATTTCGGTATATGCGTGTGATAGGACGCCATAAGCGGCAAGCCCATTTTCTTCGCATAATGGATTCCTGCTACGCCGACTAAAGCTGGGTTCGCCACATGGACAAGGTCAGGCTGGTGTTTCTCCAGCAAAGGCTTTATCTTCCTTGTCGGCAAGGAGAACTTTTTAGATCGGTAAAATGGCATAGTTACCGTCCCAATCCCCTCAACGAGTGCACCTTGATATTCCTTTACCCCGAGATCCGGAGCGATAACGACGACTTCATGCTTCTGGCTGCAGAGATATTTAATCGCTTCGGTTAGCCGCGTGACGACACCATCAGTCGATGGCAGAAATGTTTCCGTAATAATAACGATTTTCACCGTCTGCTCCTATTTCCACGTAACTGTCGGAAGTACATTTTCTTTAATAACACGATCCTTATGTTCAATCGCCGTCTCCAGAATAGCGTGCAGCACGTCGTCAGTAAGGAGATTCGGCTCTAGTCCAAGGTCACGAAGACGGGTGTTAACAGCATTGTAATAATGCTCCTCCGCTTCTACTCTAGGATTCTCAATTGATGTGATCTGTGGATCAAGACCTTTCTCCTGGCTCACTTTCTGTACTTTCTCTGCAAGTTCCTGTACAGAAAATGACTCTGTGAACTGGTTAAATACCCGGAATTCGCCTGCATCTGCCGGATTCTCAGCAGCAATCTCTACACAGCGAATCGTGTCTGTAATATTTAAGAAGCCGCGCGTCTGACCGCCGCTGCCGTACACAGTAATGTCGTGGCCGGTTGCCGCTTGAATAAGGAATCGATTTAATGCTGTACCGAATACGCCGTCATAATCGAAACGGTTAGCCAGAACTGGGTCTAGTTTCGTTTCTTCTGTGTGAAGACCATATACCACGCCTTGGTTTAAGTCTGTCGCACGTATGCCCCAGATTTTACAAGCAAGCATGATATTATGACTGTCATGCACTTTAGACAAGTGATAGAAAGAACCTGGCTGTTTCGGGAATGGCAGTTTGTCCTTTCTGCCTTTATGTTCTATCTCGATATAACCTTCTTCGATATCGATATTCGGTGTTCCGTATTCTCCCATTGTACCAAGCTTGATTAAATGACAAGATGGAGCGAATTCCTTGATTGCGTAAAGTACATTCAAGTTTCCAATCACATTATTCTGCTGCGTGTAAACCGCGTGTTCCCGGTCAATCATGCTGTAAGGTGCCGAGCGCTGTTCCGCAAAGTGTACAAATGCATCAGGCTCTGTTTGACGAAATACTTCGCTAAGGAAATCATAGTGATTTAAGTCGCCTATGTATGTTTTGATTTCCTTACCCGTTTTCTCTTTCCACTTGGCTACCCGCTCTTCCAAAGAATAAATTGGTGTGACGGAATTGGAGCGTAATTCTTCATCATACTTACGTCTTACTAAGTTATCGACGATTGCTACTTCATGACCTTGCTTTGACAGATATAGTGCCGTTGGCCAACCGCAGAAACCATCTCCACCAGCTACAACAATTTTCATGACTCATCCTCCTGTAACATCAACATTTCTTGGTACGTTTCGTTAACATTATATGCTAACAGTGCTGTAATGAAAAACCATAAGGTGTTAAGGAAGAATTGAGAATTTGTAAACGAAACATTAACTGTTTAAACCGTGGTCCAATTTCTTCAAAGGTTTCTTCGCCGGTCCCTCAATGACTTCGCCTGTTCCGGTAAAGCGAGATCCGTGACACGGGCAGTCCCAACTGGATTCTGCGCTGTTCCAATTCACTTCGCATTTCATGTGTGTACACGTTGTATCTACTTGATGAATTTCTCCAGTTTCGTCTTTATAGACACCAAGCAGCAAGCCATTGGTTCGCACTTTGGTCGCTTCTCCAGGTTTTAAGTGCGGGACATATTCGTAAGGCTGTTCCAGTTTACCAATCACAAATTCCTTTGCCACTTCCATTACATTCTTAGTTAAACTACCCACATCCGGGTCTGCTTGAAACCTCGAGGGCTGATAAATGTTTTTATAACGACTGATTCCGGATGAAATCAGCGAACTTATTTCGAGACCTGCAACGATACTGCTTGTCATCCCCCATTTACGATAGCCAGTTGCAACGAAGATATTATCCTTCCCCTTACTGATATAGCCAATATAAGGTAAGTTATCCAATGTAACTATATCTTGCGCGGACCACATGTAAAGAGGTGTTTCCGTCCCTAAGTAAGCAGCAAAGTCGGTTAATTCCTTATAATACCTTTCTTCTGGATGTCCTTCACCCGTCCGATGGGATTCTCCGCCGATTAAGAGCAATGTGCCGTGTTCTTCTGTATCCATACTGCGTACCGAACGAGACGGTGTATCTGCATTGATATACATACCACCTGGGTAAGTAGCTTTTGGTTTAGCCGCTACTACATATGATCTGTCTTGATACAATCTGGTAAAGTAGAAACCCATCCCGTCATAGACCGGCCAGTGAGAAGCTGAAACTATCTTTTTACACGTTACTTTTAATCCGTTCTTGGTTACAACGACCGGCTCGCTGCCTTCCTCAACGGTGTCGACAGGTGTATTGGTATATACCTTCCCGCCTTTCTCCAAAAACACCTCCAGTAAGCCATTCAAAAACTGAAGCGGGTGGTATTGATATTGGTTTTTCATGACTAATGCTTTTTCTACATCAAATGCGAGCGGTATAGCATCTGTTAGTTCACCGGTTATGCCAAGTTTCTGATAAGCTTCATATTCTTTTTTAAGTTTTTGGATATTTTTCTTTTCTTTTGTATAAATATAGGCATCTTGTTCAGTAAGGTGACAATCAATTTTATGCGCCTTTGCTGTTTCTTTCACAAAAGTAATAGCATCCATACATGCTTCATAATGTGTCTTTGCTATATCTGTATTAAAATGCTGGATGTACTCGTCATAAATAAGTCCATGCTGCGCTGTGAGCTTTGCAGTTGTATAGCCAGTTGTTCCGCTATACAAATCATCTGCTTCAAGAATGGTAACCTGCTTACCTTCTTGAGCTAGCATATATCCAGTAACGATACCCGTAATACCGCCGCCGACAATCACAATCTCGCTTTCTGCATCATATCGGAGTGATTCGAACTGCGGAATTTTTGTCTTCTCCCGCCAGTAACTTTGATTATGTTCCATACTTTCTCCTCCATACATGGTTTGATAACTTCATTTTCGCCAAAGAAACGATGTGTTAATCAGATGTTTTTGGTATACGCTACTAGGGAACACCTGAAAAAAAGGAGGCACAGTATATGAAATGCATTCAAATGATTGTTGATGGAAAGGTGCAAGGAGTTGGCTTCCGTCTTTCTGCAGCAGAGAAAGCCCGTAAACTCGATTTAGTAGGTTTTGTTCGAAATGAAGCAGATGGCACGGTTCGACTAGATTTAGAAGGGAAAGATAATCAGGTGGAGAAATTCATCAAAGAAGTGAAAAAAGGCCCGAATGCACAAGTGAAAGTTAAAAATGTTGATGTAAAATACTTAGAAAAACCGCAAGGCTTTAGGAAGTTTGAAATAAGATAAACGCCCGGCACCTGTGCCGAGCGTTTTTTCTTTAATCTGCTTTTTTCAAGTCCTTCACTGCCGGGCCTTCAATTACTTCACCGCTTGCTCGGAAACGAGAGCCGTGACACGGACAATCCCAAGTGGTTTCGGCATCGTTCCAATGTACTTCACATCCCATATGTGTGCATGTTGTATCAATTTTGTGGAGAGTACCGTCATTATCTTTATACACACCGATAAGTTTTCCTTTATTGCGTATCTTTCCGGCTTCTCCTGGTTCTAACTCATCTATGGATTTGGTTGTTTTTTCAAGCTTTCCTGAAACAAGCTCCTTACTGACTTCAACCAAGTTCTTTGCTAAAGTACTAATACCTTTTGCTCCATCGTTACGCGCTGGGTCGTATATGTTCTGATACAAGCTTTCACCAGTTACGATTAACGATGTAATCTCTTTAGCCGCTGTTATACCTCCTGACATTCCCCATTTGCGAAAAGCAGTAGCCACATAGATATTTTTCGTTTGATCCGTTATTCTGCCAATATAGAACAGACTATCCAAACTGATAAAATCTTCCGATGACCAGTTATAATCAAACTCTTCCATCTCAAATTCGGAACGTCCCCAGTTTCGGAGGTTGCTATAATGCTCTTTCATGTGTTTTCCTTTACCAGGTCGATGTCCTTCTCCGCCAAGCAGCCACAATGTCTCCCCATCCTTATCCTTAGCGCTGCGAACCGACCGGGAAGGACTGTCAATGGAGATATACATACCTCCTGGATAAGCGAGCGGACTTTTACCAGACACAATATAAGAGCGAGCCATATCAAGACGAGCAAAATAAGCCCCTTTGAAATCATAAAATGGAAAATGTGTCGCAATTACGATATGGTCAGCTGTCACGCTGCCGCCATCTTTTAACTTCACGGTAGCTTTGCCGACTTCATTAATTGTTTCTGCGCGTGTATCCTCATAGATTGTGCCGCCATTCGCAGTGATATACTTGGTCATTGCTTGTAAGAACAATAATGGATGAAATTGTGCTTGCTGATCCATACGCACTGCTTTTTGCGCGGATACTGGCAATGGTATATCATCTAACAAAGCGCCAGGTATGCCAAGTTTCTCATAGGCATCCCATTCTTTTTCAATCTGACGGATATGCTTTTCCTCATCCGTGAATACGTAAGCAGGCTCTCTATTGAATTGAAAATCGGCATGCAATTCTTTTTCTGTTTCCTGAACAAAATCAATTGTTTCCATAGCAGCTTGATAATGGACTTTCGCTGTTTCTTTACCAAATTTACTGATTAACTGGTCATAAATAAGTTCATGCTGTGCTGACAGTTTCGCGGTTGTATAACCCGTAGTACCATGTCCAAGCTTTAATGCTTCGATCAAGGTTACTTTGTAGCCTTTTTTAGTAAGCAGATATGCAGATGTAATTCCTGCTATACCGCCGCCTACCACGCACACTTCTGTGTTAACATCCTCCTGCAGTTTCTCAAAGCGCGAAAAGTTACTTGTTTCGGTCCAATAAGATTCATGTTTTCCAGTAGACATGGTCAGCCCCCTCTTTTGTTTCTCTCTTAACCTATTTACAGGCAGAGTAAACAAAAAAATCCACTGCCTTTTGGCAGTGGATTGTCTTAATTCTCTTGGAAAAATTTACGGTTGATTTCGATGTACTTGCTTTCTTCCGCAGGTACTTCATCTTCCATGAAGATTGCTTCAACCGGACATACCGCTTCACATGCACCACAGTCGATGCAAATGTCAGGATCGATATAAAACATATCTTTTCCTTCCGCGATACAGTCAACCGGGCAAACTTCCATACATTCGCCGGCCTTTTCCGCTTCACACGGGGAAGTGATGACAAAAGCCATATATATAGCCTCCTCTACTACTATAAATGAACCAGCCAAAAGGACTCGGTTTCTTACCAAGGTATATTGCTATTTCGCAAAATACAAGTGAGCTTTATGTATTTATACCCTATCGCTTCAAATTATAACAACAATATTCGATAATAACAACGCTCGTCCTCAACAATTTGACAGCTTGGGTCATCACCATAATTTTATGCTTCTTGACATACACTGTACCAAAGGAGGCGAACTAGATGGAAATAATACTGCAGTACGGGTGCCAGCTCAGCACAGTTGCTACGATGTTTCATCTGCCAACATATGTACTTTTTGCAGCAAATCCTTTCCTCTCCACGCATGTTCCGGCAAGACAGGCAATTCAGGTTCCGGGCTATCGTGCCGAAAAAATTGTGTTGGATCGTGATTTCTCCGCTGAAGCATTCGCCACTGCCTATAAAATGCCGATTCGTAAAGTAAACTTGTTATATGGTCAATCGCAATTTGCTGCAGGAGAACAGCTTGTCCTGCCTCGGAGCGTCACCAAGCCGCAAACTACATTCCATCAAGCGTATGACTATGCGACCCTCCTTCAGGACATTCAGGAATTGCATCAGCTATTTCCGATTTTTCATATGCATACCATATATAAGAGCGTGCTAGGCAAGCCAGTAACGGAACTCCAAATTGGGAAAGGTAAAAGAAAGATCCATATAAATGCGAGCTTTCATGGAAATGAATGGATTACAACAAATGCACTAATGCGATTTGTGAATATGTACTTGCTTGCTGTTACACACGATAAAAAGCTGTTTGGACATCCGGCAAGCAAATTATTCAGAGATGTAACACTATCGGTTGTACCGATGGTAAATCCGGATGGCGTAGATTTGGTTATACATGGCAGCAAGGCAGCACAGGAATATGAAGAGCTTGTCTGCTTCTTGAATGAAGGATCTGTGGACTTCCGTGGGTGGAAAGCAAATATAGCAGGTGTTGATCTTAACAAGCAGTACCCTGCCAAATGGGAATATGAACAGGAACGCAAACCAAAGTTACCTGGTCCGCGTGACTTTCCTGGACGTACGCCGCTAACGGAAAACGAATCTATTGGCATGTATCAATTAGTAGAATCGCGCAATTTCGACTTACTGGCGGCACTGCATACACAGGGAGAAGAGATTTATTGGAGTTTTGAGGAGAAGGAGCCGACGGTTTCCGCACGCATAGCAGAAAAAATGGAACAGGTGAGCTGTTATCAAGCTGTAAAAACATTGGACAATTACGCAGGGTTTAAAGATTGGTTTATCTCTGCCTACCGGCGTCCTGGTTTTACAATTGAATTGGGCAAAGGAACAAATCCTTTGCCCATCGATCAGATCGAAACTATTTATAAAAAGCTTAGCAGCATTTTAATGGTTCTGTTAACAGAGACAGAAAACAACTAAACGTTCCAAATCCGTTCCACCATATAGCTGCCTCCGCCGCGCTGCACAAGAAAAACATCTGGATTGGAGAACCCTTTCCAGTGTGAGAAACCAATATCAGTCTGGAACTCTTTTAATAATATCGCCAAGAGATTTCCATGTGTTACTAACACGACATTCTCTACCTGCTCTTCTGATTCAAGTTCATCCAGCAATGCACGTACTCGAAGTTTCGCATCATTGAAAGACTCGCCTCCAGGCAGACGCATATCGAAATCCGTGAATGATTCTTCCAGTACTTCCAGCCAATCATCAACAGGCTCTTCACTTAAAATACGTTCCTGCAGCCTTCGATCTAGCTCAATTGGAATATCCGCAGCATCAGCGAATGGCTTGATTGTCTCAACGGCCCGGAAGAAGGGACTGGAGAGGATCCGCTGAACTGGATAGTCCAAACGTTTCAAAAAAGCTGCTAACGAACGGGCTTCGTTGATTCCTTCATAGGTGAGCGGTGAATCCTTATGCTGACCTTCCGCATTACAGTGGCGAACAAGAATGATCCTTTTCACAAGCCCCATCTCCTTCTTAATATCCTTAGCCTTATTATCGGTTAAGCACAAGACAATTACAAGTACAGGAAAAAACAAGCCTACAAAAAAGGCTAACCTCTACTAGGTTAGCCTTTTTACTGTCAAATTATTACACTTCTTTAAAATAATCTTTGCGAAATGCACCTACGCGATTTGTATTATCGACGATAAAGATGAATTCCTCTGTCTCATTTTTCACGTCGTAAATCTTTCCAGGTGTAAGCGTTGTGTTTACAACGTATTTCTTTGCGTCCGTGTGTACACATTCTACTTGTTTAATTGTTTCGTTATCTTGCCAATGTTTGTGTATCATTATGATTCTTCCTTTCGATGGTGTTTCTCAAGTTTTGGCAGTGTCCATTGCAGCAGCAACGGCAAAACAAGTACGACCAATAGCAGTCGTATCGTCTGCAGTGAACTAACAATAGATGGATCGCCGCCGGTCGTCTGAGCGGTCAGCGCCATTTCCACTAGTCCGCCTGGCGCCATGCTAAGTATAGATGTCGCCATATTCAGAGAAGTGATCAGGCTGAACAGATAACCAAGACCAAATGAGATCAGAATTAAAAGCAAAGACAGCCCAGTATAATACAGACAAAGTCTGCCAGCTTTTTTTAAATCCCGTATAGAAATAGAATGACCTAAATATACGCCAATTGTCAACTGTGCCAGAACGAAAAATAAATGCGGAAACTGGTAAAGATGCATCCCGCTTACTTGGAGTACCGCGGTAAGCAGCATCGGCACAATAACTAGGGATGAAGGAATAAATTTGCTTGTAAGCCGGGCAAGTATGTACATGACGGCATAAAGTCCAATTGTCCACCAAGCACCTTGCTCTGTTTGCGGGAGCTGTACCGCTGATTGAACGGAGCTATCCAGAAAGAAGTGCGTTGCTGCAAACGGAATAATAAACAGAATGCTGACTAGCCGGATTGTCTGGAAGATGGTAACCAGACCGGTATTGGCTTTCATCGATTCACTTAATGCAGTAACGGCAGAAAGACCGCCTGGTATACTGCCGAGCATGCTTGTTTTCATATCTACCTTCACCCACTTGCTGACAAGATAAGCATTCACCATGCAAATGCCAATCAATAATAACGTCAGCAGTGTGTAGTTCAATAGATAAGGCTGCACATTATGAAACGTGTGCACGGTGAACGTATTACCGATTTGAATTCCAAGCAGCCAATAACTTCCTTTACGAAGCCGCTTGGATGCTGCTGTTTTCATATTCCAAATAATTTTGGTTAACAGCAGGGCAGTCACAGGTCCAAGAATCCACGGAAGCGGCAAATGGAGCAAAAGAAAGAGACCGCCTCCGATAGCAGCAATTGCATAAGATTGTAGAATAAGCCGAATGTGACTCGTACTGCTCACTCAGATCATGACCTTTCGCTTTTCGGTTTGTAGAACCAGCCGCTAATCGCGATAATTGCCATAACAATCCAGAAAGTTGCGTTCCATCCCTTTGAATCAGGGAAATGCTCTGAGATAATTTGCAGCGCTGGATGTGCAAGCGTATGGATAGCCAGTTTAATAGCGACCCAGCCAATGATTAGATAAGCTGCAGCCTCTAATCCTGGACGCTTGTCCAAAATTTTCACGATATAAGAAGCAGCAATACGAATTAATATTAATCCGATCATACCGCCTGCAAGTACTACGAGGAATTGACCGCCATCCATTCCGCCGATATGCGGCAGCGGTGTAGCCGATAAAGACGCAGCAAGTGCAACAGCCGTTAAGATGGAGTCCACAGCAAACGCAATATCTGCCAGCTCTACTTTCAGAACAGTCATCCAGNTAAGCGCCATTACAAGCGCATTGTCGGCTGCAAGTAATCCTTCCAATCCAATCAGGACTAGTAAGATCCAGCCATATTCAAGCCATAACGAAGAATCCATTGTTTTATACTCCTTGTCCAAAACAATGCTCCTGTTCCATGAACAAGCGAACAAGAGCAAAGCCAGTTGCTATATTATTTTCTAATTGTAAATTTTACTTAAAGAGATGTAAATACTCTCCGTATCCTTCTTTTTCCATTTCGCTCACTGAAATGAATTTCATCGCAGCAGAATTCATGCAATAACGCAAGCCGCCAGTTTCTTTTGGGCCGTCGTCGAAAACATGTCCAAGATGCGAATCACTTTCTGCTGATCGGACCTCTGTTCTGACCATACCATGTGTAAGGTCCATGTTTTCCTTCACTTCATAAGAATCGATTGGTTTGGTAAAGCTTGGCCAACCGCACCCAGCATCATATTGATCTTTTGAGGAGAATAATGCTTTACCGGATACAACATCCACATAGATTCCTTCATTCGTGTTGTTCCAGTATTCATTTTCGAAAGGTCTTTCCGTGCCATTCTCCTGTGTTACGTGATACTGAATTGGCGTTAGGACTTCTTTTAATTTTGCTTTGTCTTTTTTAGGACTCCAATGCTGCTTGATAAAGTCCTCACGACCTGAACCACGCTTGTACATTTTGTAGTGAAACTTGTTTTTCTTATAGTAATCCTGATGTTTCTCTTCGGCAGGATAAAACGGCTTGGCAGGCAGGATCGGCGTCACGATGTCTTTTTGGAACCGTCCGCTCTCCTGCAGCTTCACTTTGGATGCTTCTGCCACTTGCCGCTGCTGATCATCATGGTAAAAGATTGCTGTCTCATAAGACTGTCCACGGTCATGGAATTGTCCGCCTGCATCTGTAGGATCAATTTGCTGCCAAAATGTCTCTACCAGTTTTTCGTAAGGAAAAACATCTGGATCAAACGTAATCTGGACAGCCTCGACGTGTCCGGTCGTATTCGAGCAAACTTCTTCGTATGTGGGATTCGGTTTGTCGCCGCCTGTATAACCGGAGACTACAGCCTCAATACCAGGACGTTCTGTGAATGGTTCTACCATGCACCAGAAACAGCCTCCTGCAAAGGTTGCGTGTTGTAATGCCACTAAAAATCCCTCCTTTATCGTATGCTCTATATTTTCCTCTTTTGGAGAAAAAAATCAAGTAGCACGCTTATATATACAATTTCGGAAGGGAAACGCCGGTATTTTTTTTCGTATCTTTCTTTGCAGAGGTTACGTAGGCATCCTCTTCTGATTTATTTTTATCAGTGAGCGAACTCGGAGACATGTTTGCTTCCTTTTTCTCCTCTGCTGTTTTTCCCTCTTCTTTATCTTCCTCTTCGTCAAAGTCGATATCTTTTAACGCCTTCATCATTTTCAGCATTGAAGGCAGATTCTTCACCATTGGTCCATATTCTTGAACCATCGGCATAAAAGATTCGGCTGCTTTAAGAGCGCTTTGCGTATGATTCACCATGTCAAGTAACGATATACCGCTTGAAGTACTGGTGCTTGCCGGCAGGGCGGCTCTTGCTGCTGTCTGCGTCTTAGCACCTCCTCCGCGATTTAAAACCTTCTGCAAAAGACCAGCTACACCGCCATTCGTGCGTGGCGCCTGCTGTGCAGCTATTTGCCTGGAAGGAAACGGATTCCGGCGCACAGGGGTAAAACCCTGCCCGCTGCGGACTGGAGGGCCGAATGGATTTCTTGCCATTGTTATACCTCTTCTCGCGTCAATATTTATACCAGTGTACGCAAGAAAGAAGTATTCTGTTCCATTCTATTCAGCAGAAAGGCAAGATATTTCCCTTTAGATTAACTATTTCCCGGGCAAGCGCAGTATTCTCCATCGTACACCCCTAAGCAATAGCAAAATTTGTCATCAATTGACGCTTGATAACGAGATTAGCTGATACGTACAAAAAGTTTGCTGCTCTTTCAGCGTTAATTCGACAATGATAGCTGTCCCAATCTCATCCGTCTCTTTCGTACGGGTAATTTCGATTGGCTGGTGCAGAGGAAATAGATGATAACCTTGCAGCTGGAGCTGAAATATATTTTCTTTACTGTCAATACGCTTTTCTTTTCCTTCTGTACGCAGAACGGTTTCAAAATTGATAGGTGTTCCCATCTTGTCTCCTCCTTATTGGAAAATGAACTTTGCTGCTGATCCAGTCGGGGAACTATCAATCTGCAGCTTTGCATGAATTTCTTCCTTCAATTGCGGCACATGGGAAATAATACCGAGCACCCGATTGCTGGCTTGCAGCCCCTTCAAGCTATCGATGGCCTGTTCCAGCGATACCTCATCCAATGTCCCAAAACCTTCGTCAATAAATAAGGTCTCCAGCTCAACGCCGCCTGCGTGTGCCTGGACAACGTCCGACATTCCTAGTGCCAGGGAAAGAGCTGCTTTGAATCCTTCTCCGCCGGATAATGTCTTAACTGGTCGCTCCTGTCCAGTATGATGATCAATCACTTCCAAATCCAAACCGCTTTGTGCACCGCGTTTGGCTATTTGGCCGCTCCGCTTCAACTGGTAGCGGTGATCTGTCATTTCTTCTAACCGGATATTTGCTTGGAGAATGATTTCATCTAAGAAACTCGTTAAAACATACCGCTCAAACGATAGACGAAGACTGTTGTCTCCTTTAGCTAGATTGGCCAGTTCCCCAATATCATAATAGCGAACCTTTTGGTCAGCTGCTTCTTCCTGGAGTGCTAGTAAGGAAATCTTAATAACGTCATGCTGCGAAACATAACTTCTTGCGGTATTCAGCTTCGCATTCTCCTCTTCAAAAACTTGCTCTGCTTCTGTTACAGCTTGCTCATAAACCGTGAGGTCCGGTCTCTCTCGCTGATCGGTCTGCTTTTGCAATTCCAAGATTCGTTCAGTTAAACTGCGGCGCTGTTGGTCATAGCGTTCCAGTTCTTCTTGCAGTGCCCGCAAATCCATATCTGTACCTTTGGCTGACATATATGCTTCCTTATTTACAAATCCTGCGTCTTCAAGCTTCGTAAGAAATTCTTTTTCTTGCTGACGGTATGTTTGTTCCAAGTCAGAAGTGAATTTTACAGTTGATTCCAATGCAGCCGCAATTTGTTCTCTGCTTCGAGATATTTCCTCATAGTTGTGCTGCAGTGCTTCCCATTCGCTTATCTCTCTTTGGAGTGCAGTCTCTGCTTGTTTAATGGTAATCTCCCAATCTGACGGATTCGGAAGTACTTCTGGCAGCTGTTTACGCTGCAAACGAACTTCCGCTTCAGCGTGATGGTAGGACTCTTCAAGACTTCGTATAGCAGTTTGCAGCTCTTCAGCAGCTTTTTCTTCTTGTTCAAACGTTTGTTTAAGCTGCTCGAGTGCTTGTTTCAACTGCTCTATGTGCTTGCGCTCTTTTTGTTTGTGCTGTAATGAGGCAGTAATTTTCTCTTTACGCTTGTGCATCTCTTCTGTCAGTTCATCTACTTTCGCCTGATCATAAGCAGATTCACCTAAAATATGCTGAGCTAATTCATCGGTTACTTGCCGGATTGCCTGCCCATTTGATTTAGCTTCTATATAGTGTTTCTGTACTTCATCATATGCACGTTGGACGTTTTCAAGCAGTGTTCTCTTTTGTTTTAACAGTTCAAAAGACTGGACATGCACAGACGTATGGGCTGGAGATGGATGCTTGGTAGCACCGCAGACCGGACATGGTTCACCATCTGTCAGCTGCTCTGCCAAATGGGCGGCATGGTGAGCAGCTTGCGCTTCTTCCATATTCTTAATTTCCTGACGCAGCTGCTGCACATTCTTTTCCTGTTCCTGCAACCGCTGCACTGCCTGCTGGTAACTGCTACGCATCTCTTGCAGCTGACGGAAAGCATCTTTTAAGCGGGCTATTTCTGTAAGCTGATGCTCGATCTTTTCCATTTCACGCTGTTCTTCGTAATAAGCCTGTATAATTGCTGATTCTCGGCTTATATCTTTTTCCAGCGCAAGCTGTTGATTTTTTCGTTCCGTATGTGCATCTTTTAGTTTGTTGATTTGCTGCTGTTTTTCTTCCAGCTTTTTTTGGATGCTGTTTAATTCTTGCTTACGCTTCTCATATGTTTGCAGCTGTTCCAGCTGCTGCTTTTGAAGCTGAAGCTGCTCTTGCTGTTTTTGTCTTTGAGGTTCTAGTTCTTTTGCTTTTATATAGGAAGACTTGATTGTTTCGAACTGTTCCTCTAACTGATTTTTCTTTGCTTTTGTCTCTTGCTGCTGCCTTACCTGCCGTTGCCATTCGTCTTTGCGGGCAGCAAGCTGCTGTTCATAAGGCAAAATTCGGCTGGCGCGTTCCATCTCTTGAAGGCGTGCTTGCTTTTGTTTCATGTCCGACTGCTTTTGCTGAAGCTGTTCTTCTTGCTTTAATGCTTGTTCAAGATGATCAAAGATAGCAAGCAGCTGTTTTGCTTCATATAGCTGCTTTTGCCGTTCCTGCCAGATTTGTTTATGCTTTGTCAGCTCTTTTTCACCATTTGTGACAGAAAGAGTCATTGCATCCAGTTCAAACTGTAGTTTTTTCATAATGTCAGGAACACTGTCTGTTTCGGATGGCTCCTGTGAACGCCATTCAATTTTGCTGATTTGCTGCTGTTCTTTCCACTCGGTCTGCTGCAAACTCTCTTTTAATTGCTTGGCTTCGTCCTTCAGCGTTTCTGTCATGCGTTCATAAAAATACGTACGAAAAATACGCTGGAGAATTTCTTCTCTATCTTTGCTATTTTCCGAGATGAGCTTTCGGAATTCGCCTTGCGGAATCATGATCATTTTACGGAATTGTTCATAATCAAGTCCTATTTTCTCTTCGATAACTTCATTGACCTCTTTGATTCGAGATGTAATGAGAGACTTTTCTCCGTCTTTCCATTCGTAAAATTCCGCTCTTGCTGGATCATCGGTAAAGCCTTCACCGCGCTCTTTCTTTTTCTGCTGTTTCGGGTAACGTATTACTTCATATTCAGTCCCGCGCAAGGAGAAGCAATAGCGCACTTCCGTAATCTCGCCTGGCGCAGCGAAATGACTGCGAAGAGAATCCTGATCCCGATCACTTCCGCTTGCCCGTCCATAAAGACTGTAACAAATTGCATCAAAAATGGTTGTCTTTCCGGCACCCGTTGGTCCAGTGATTAAAAAGATAGATTCGGCTCCGAGTTCTCGAAAATCAATAGTCTGCGGCTTGTGATAAGGCCCGAAAGCAGTCATTTGTAAAGTGATAGCGCGCATATCAACCCCTCCTTTCTTCCTCAACTAAACGCTGAATGATTGTTTCCATTTGTGTTTGACGATGTTCCGGTATGGCTTCACCTTTCATCTCCTCATAAAAAGCAGCAAAAAGCTGCAAATGAGACATACGCTGTTTTTCTTTGATTTCCTTGATATCAGACATGGAACTAGCCCCGCTTTTTGCTTTTCGCTCCAATCGAAGGATATTGGGATAAAGCTTGCGCAGCTTGCCCATCGGATCCAGCAGCTGTCCATCATCAAGCAAACGGATATGCAAGTAATCCGCTTGATTTCCACCGGTGATACCTTCCATCAACTCGTCAAAATAGCCTTCGACAATTCGCATATCTCTTTTTGGCTCAAGGTCGATTTTCTCAAATGATTGGAATCCTGATTCATCCAGCTCAATGATGGTCACTGATTTCTTGTGATTCGCTTCTGAAAAAGAATATTTAAGCGGTGAACCGCTGTAGCGAATATGATCACTAGTAATTCGCTGTGCTTGATGTAAATGCCCAAAAGCAGCATACGTGAATGGTTCAAACAGAGATGCATCCACATATGGGCTTCCTCCAATCATGGAAAGCCGTTCCTCAGAGTCTGATTCCATGCCTCCTGCCAGAAAGGCATGTCCAACAAAAACATGGCGCTCTTCCATATTGTTGTTGTCTGTTATATAAGACACGATGCGTTCCATCGCGCGCTGGTGGGTGGTAATTGTGTCATCTTCGAAAAAGGCCCGGACATCGGCCGGTTCGGTATATGGAATCAAATGAAAATGAACTGGACCGTGCACATCTTGCAAGGTCACTGGCTCAAGTCCGTCTCGCAGTTTTGTTTCAATATAAAGGTTACTTGCTCTAAACAGCTGGCTGCCAAAATCAAGGCGATCTGGACTGTCATGATTACCGCTGATCGACAATACAGGAATTTCCTTCTTGCCGATCAGCCAGTTCCATGTATTATTTAAGAGCTCGACCGCATCACGCGGCGGAATCGCTCGGTCGTATAAATCACCAGCCACAATAACTGCGTCAGGCTGTTCTTTTTCTATGATCAGTTTGATCTGCTCTAAGATGAGCGCTTGATCATCTGTCATATGTACGCTGTTGACAATCTTGCCCAGATGCCAATCAGCGGTATGCAATAGTTTCATACGTATTCCTCCTGCTATTATTCTAGCATGATTTGTTTAAGGGTGGTATGGGAAGAACCGCCAGGAAATTGCTAGTCTTGCTTTCTTCGGTGAAACGGACAGCGTGCAGGTGAAGTATTGTCGTCATGGAGGAAGTATTGTTTCCATTCCAGGTTGTCTCTGTTACCGTAATCATTCAAGTCAGGATGAATTTCATTTGAATCATAAGCGCGTATTCGCTGCCTGATTTTCTTTTTTATAGCTGCCGCAGGTTTCGGCTTTGATTGAAACTCTTCCAACACCCATCTAGGTGTGATTGCAAGCATCATACACGGAAAGTTTCGGCTCTTTTTTGCTTGATGAGATGGTGTCGCACAATACATAAAATATTTCTCCTCGCCAAAACAATATTCCCATAGCATTTCTTTAGGGTCTTCAGGAATATGCGCTGGCCAGTTACTTGTATCATAGGCAGCTGCCTTGCTTAGCAGCTCCCAGAAGACTTGAAAATAATCCGGAACATCCAGATGGAGCTCTTGCAGTTTTGTTGTATCGAAAAACACTATCAGGGAAGTATAAGAGCCAAATTCTCGGGAACTCTTCCCATATGACGCTAATAAACCAGCCAATTGTTTGGCCGCGTCTTCTGTTGCTGGATTATCAGCAAAGCCATATCGTAATTGGGCAAGCGCATGACCGGCTGTTGCCGGTATGCAAGGAAACTTGCTTTTTTGATCAGATAGTTTGCTATGGAAGCACTGGAGCATTTCCTTCTGCCATGAAGTTAGCCGGTGATTTTCTGAATTGTGGATATCGAGCAAGGTGGTCATCACACGTTCTCCTTTACCTGGTTATATCCCTAGTACATTATTCAGGAAGAAGTACGGTGGTGATTATTCGTATCAAGAAGAAATTCGCCACGAGAATGGCTGCGGCTGCATAGCAAGAATCTGATCGAGTCGAAACGTACGCTGCTGCTTTCGCAAATAGCAATAGCCAGTGACAGATGTGTCTGTTAAACGGTCTATTGTTACACAGCGTTTTGTTAACGAGCCATCCTTTGCCATGTAAATCAAAGTTACTTGCTGCTTCAAGAATTTTGCCACTGCGCTTTGTTCCATTTTAGATTCCTGCTTTCTGCTTATTTTTACAGTTATTATATACGAACAAACGTTCTTTGTCACTTGAAAAAGGAACCTTTGTTCGTATATAATGAGGACAGGAGGAATGACGTATGGTGCATGATCGTGGAAAAATAAAATGGACATCTTTAATGCTGCCAGAACATGTGGAGATGCTGCAGCAAATGGGACGTGAGATTGGTATAGAAAAAGCGCCCATTTTGGATGAACAGCAGCTGGAAGAACTGGAACAAAAAGTCCAGCAAATTCAAATAGGAGCGACAAAAGCATTTATTAGTTACAGCAGTGGCAACAAAGTGAATAGAGTCTCAGGTATTGTGACCGGCTTGAAACCAGTTGAACAGTATCTGCTTCTTGATACGGCAGATCGTTTGTATCCTGTTCGTATTCCGTTTAATCGGCTAATTGATATCTCATTTCATTAAAAAATACCGTTCCCGGCTGGGAACGGTATTTCAAGAAGGCAGTTTAAACTGCAGTGCTTTCAGAGGAAACATCATCTGAACGATATTTTTTTGTATCCAGCTCTCCTAGTGAGCGGCTTGTCACCAGGCCGGACACCATAGAACCGCTCACATTTACCGCAGTACGACCCATGTCGATAAGCGGCTCAATAGATATCAATACGCCAGCTAAAGCTACTGGTAAGTTCATCGTTGAGAGAACAATTAAAGAAGCAAATGTTGCGCCTCCTCCAACTCCAGCTACACCAAACGAACTAACCATTACGACAAGTATTAATGTGGAAAGGAAAGACGGCGACAAAGGATCAATACCTTGTGAAGGTGCAATCATAACAGCCAGCATAGCTGGATAGATGCCAGCACAGCCATTCTGGCCAATCGTAATACCAAATGAAGCAGAGAAGTTCGCGATAGACTCTGGAACGCCCAGCTTGTTCCGCTGTGCATCAACATTCAAGGGTAAAGTCCCTGCGCTAGTACGTGAAGTGAAGGCAAATACAAGCACTGGCATAACTTTTTTCACATATTGTTTTGGACTTAGTCCCATAATAGCCAAAATAAGCAGATGAACTAGGAACATGGCAATCAGCGCCACATAAGAAGCAATAACAAACTTACCAAGCGTTGCGATAGCGTTAAAATCACTTCCCGCAACTGTTCTGGCCATTAAAGCAAGTATCCCGTAAGGCGTGAGTCGTAATACGAGTGTTACAATGCGCATCACAATGCTGTGCAAGGACTCTACTATCTTCTGGAAAAAGTCAGCTTGTTCAGGATGTTTTCTTCTTACTCCTAAATAGGCGACCCCAACAAATGCTGCAAAAATGACTACTGCAATCGTAGATGTTGGTCTAGCTCCCGTTAAGTCCTGAAATGGGTTGGTTGGAAGGAACTCCAATATTTTTTGAGGAACTGTTGTGCTTTGTACATCAGTTAAACGCTCTTCCAACTCCTGTCCTCTCGCTACCTCGGCATCACTTGTATTGACATCAATTGCTTTTAAATCAAATCCAACAGTGGATGCAATACCGATGGCAGCCGCAATAGCTGTTGTTAAAAGCAATGTTCCAATTACTAGCCCGCTGATTTTACCAAGGTTGGTGGACTTCTTCAGTCTCGTAAACGCTGCAACGATAGAAATGAAGACAAGCGGCATGACGATCATTTGCAGAAGTTTAACATATCCGCTTCCCACAATTCCAAACCAATCATTTGTCTGCGTGATCGTGTCGGAGGCAGGCTGATAAATTAATTGCAATGCAACTCCAAATACAATACCAATCCCTAATCCAGTCAATACCCGTTTCGAAAAGGAAACGTGTTTCTTTTGCATCCAATAAAGAACAAAAAGTAATCCTAATAAAACAATAATATTAATAGCTGTAAATAAGTCCAACCAAAATCCCTCCCTAAAATCAATAATCCCTATCAACTAAGTATGAATTGAACCTCTCTTACAATAGCATGTTGGAAAGATTATGTAAATATCTTTATATCTCAAATAAAGACGCTGTCTACAGCCATGATGGTTTTTACAAACAAAAAATGAAACTGGGACAGAACAAGATTGATTCATCCTAAAAGCGAACGATAATGCAGCTCTCTGACGGCTGCTGCCTCTCCAACATTAGTTGTTATCGTCGGATAAGAATGGCTTTTGAAGTAGACACCGACAAGAAAATCGCTATTTTCGAGGAGTCTACGATTCTACCCTACACGAATGAAGGTTTCCCATCACACAAATCAGCGTAGGAAATACACGGAGACTCCCGTAGGAAAGCGGAGTGTATTTCCGAAGCGATGCTCTCATCTCCGTTTCCCATGCAAAAAATCCAAACAATTCTGCAGTTAATTGCAGTATTGTTTGGATTTTTATATAACTTAAACAAGTTATGTCCCAGCCTCGCATCATTCAGCAAAGCGCAGCAGATCACCATTTAAAATGGCATCTGAGTAATATAATTCTTTGTTTCGTTTTTCGAAAAAAGGAGCACAGCGAGTCATATCGATTTGTTCCGATGTTGCTCTGTCATAACAAAGCTGCTTCGTGTAAATTACATCTTCCGAAATGAAATCACCATCTCGAAAGACGACGAAAGAATCACGAACATCTGCCAGCAGATCTTGACCAAAATGAGGATAAGTACTCGTATCAGTACCTAACAGATGCAAGATGGTTGGCTGAATATCGATCTGGCCGGCTGGTTGGTGAATTGTCTTTCCTTCTTCACCAGGTACGTGAATGATCAGCGGTACACGCTGCAAATCAAGTTCTTCCGGTGTTGACAGCTCCTCATCGAGGTATTTTTCAATGCCGTCATAATAGCTTTCAGAAATACCATAATGATCACCAATCAAGACCACAACAGAGTCCTCATACAAACCCGACTTTTTCAGATCATCAAAGAATTTCTTGAGTATTTCGTCTTGATAGCGGATGGTCTGGAAATAACGATCGACCACATCGACACCTGTATCGGCTTTATCCAGCTTAATATCCTCTTCGTCCAAAATAAATGGGAAATGATTTGTCAATAACAATAGTTTACTGTAAAAAGGTTCTTTTAAACTTTTCAAGTAAGGCATGGATTGTTCAAGGAAAGCGCCATCCTTGATACCGTAGTTCACGCTGTTTGCTTCAGTCACGTCATAAGAATTCATCGAGAAGAAGTCGTTGTAGCCGAATGCATCATATGCTTCTTCCCGGTTCCAGAAGCTTGCGACATTTCCGTGGAATGAAGCACTATGATAACCGGATTCAGCCAATATTTCTGGCATAGCAATGTATTCGTTATCCGGGCGACGTACATAGACAGATCCGCTCGATAAAGGATAAAAGGACTGATCAAACATAAATTCAGCATCTGAAGTTTTTCCTTGGGCAGTTTGATGATATACATGGTCAAAATAAAAACTGTCCTTAATTAAGCTATTTAGAAATGGGGTAATCTCTTCCCCCTTCACTTTTCGTCCAATAACAAACTGCTGTGTTGATTCCAGATTTATAAGAATGACGTTTTTTCCTTCTGCAATACCAAAATAATCAGAGCTGACATCCTTGTTTGAACTCTCCAAGTAAGCAGCAGCTTTCTCATAATCTGTCTTTGTCGCAAATTCACTGCTGAGCTCAGCACGAACAGTTTGATAAATATCATATCCGTGATAATAGACAGGACCTAGTGTGCTAACCTTAGCAGTACGGTTATAGCTGCCATCATGCTGATCTCCCGCTCCAAGTTGCCCGATACCGATATTAAGACCAATAAGCAAGATAATACCGGCAGTAAAAGCTCCTTTTCTTCTCCAGTTCAGACGTATCGGTTTCGGACGTTTGAACAGCCACCAAATAAGCAGCAAAACGGTATCCGCAAACAAAACTAAATCAAGTGGGTCCATCAATTCTACCGTGCTTTGGCTAAGGCCGCCGACGTTTTGGAATTGGAACAGGATAGGCAATGTCACAAAGTCAATGTAAAAGCGGAAATACAGCAAGTTGCCGTATAAAACGCCCGTCAGAATTATATGCAGAATCAAAAGTGATCCAGCTCGTAATTTTCGTGCAAAAACATATAATAGCAGCAAGAGAACTGCGATAGACGTCAAACTCGATAGAAACAACTGTATGTAATCAAACGGTTCATACAAAGGCAAATCAAAATAGATGATACTCATTAGATACATCTTACATAATAGAAGGACTGCTCCAACCGAGCAGTATCCTTTGGCAGTAGACAAAAATCTCATTGGGTGATTGTTTCCTTCTTTCCGATCAGGCTGGCAAGTTCCTCTGTGACACGAACCAAATCTTTCTCTTCATGATGTCCCATGACAGCTAACTGCACCCAATTGTTTTCGATTAAGTAACTGCTATTGCAGCTGATTAGGAATCCTTTCTGCGCAAGTATCCGTCCGACACTCTCAGACCTGAACTCCTTTGGAAGGGTGATTGTAAGTATGCCTGGAGCGCGGCATGTATCGTCAGCCAAGTATGGTATTCCCTTTTGATTGCAAAGGTTGACGAGCTTATCTGTCAACGAGCTAACCCGCTCTATTATCTTCTTTTTCTCCCACTGGTCTATAGCAGCAGCTAATGCAGCTAGTTGATTAGAAGCATGCGTAAAGGGTGAGCTTTCGTATGAATGGTAAAGGCCAAGATCAAGATAACGCGGAATGCTATTTGAAATCTCGATTTCATGATGATAGAAAACGAATGCTAACCCTGCGTAAGAAGCCAATCCTTTGCCGCTCCCAGCTGTTGCTAGGAAGACACCGCTCAAATCAATTGGCGTATTACCAAGTGAGCTGCAGCAGTCCAAAATAAGCTTGCTGTCCGTATGTTGGGCAATTTGTTTTAGCTTATCCAAGTCCTGCAGTACACCAGTGGACGTTTCTGCATGTACAGCCCAGATCCAGCCAACATTATGCTTCTTTACCTCTGTCAAAATCTGCTGATAATCAAATGCTTTGCCCCAAGGTATCTCCAGGGAGGAAAAAGAAAGTCCTGCCCGCTGTGCGTGATCGGTCAGTCGCAAACCAAATTCCCCGTTCACGAGAATAAGTCCGCGCTGCCCTAGAAGCGAAAGCTGCGCTGCTGCTGCATCATTTCCAAGTGTGCCGGACCCAAGCATAATTTGCACATGTTCAGCGTGTGTCAGTTTTTTTAATCTTTCACGCAGCTGATGAAGCTGATTGAGAAAAGCCGGTGAGCGGTGCGAGCACGCAGTCTGACCAATAGCCTGCTTTACTTCGTCCGCCATAGGAACAGGTCCCGGCAGAAAGCTAATCGGCTCTTGCTTGGAAAGTATCCGCTGAAATGCCCGCGCTTTACGTTGGAACAATTTTTCAGTCACATACATCGGCTGGAACTGCGCATCCCCATTTCCCGTCAAACCACCAAACGGAACGAATCCCATATGCCGGTAGAGCTTTTGCTGCCGCATAACACCGGAGATGATAGCCATATCAAAGCCGTTATCTAGACAATAGTTAATAAGAGCCTCGGCAAGGCGGAAGAAAACAAAGCTATTCCGATAAGCTTTTTCGACTGCAAGCAGCCTGATTTCACATTTGGCTTTATGCGGAGGAAGAAGATCATCAAGGTTATCTAGTTTTTGATCAAGTGAAAAAGGTCTATTTGAACGAAAGGCAATCATGGCAACGACCACCCGTCCGTCAAGACCAATAATATATGTATTTTCTTCATTAAAGCGATCAATTCGGCTGCGCCCCTCATTCACTTCATGCTGAGGAATTTCTTCTGTAAACGTACGATAATTCAGAGCGTGTATTTGTTCGAATTCCCACGTTTCTGTTGCGATTTTATACTGTAATTGTGTCGAATTCATTGTTTGTCACCTTTCGTTACGTAATAGAAAATAATTCCAGGCCGCTTTCACATGTGTGTGATGTGCTGCTACGACAAGGACGGTCACTACAACGTAAACTGCGATTGTAAATACGTCCAATTGTAAAAACGGTAGCAGTACAGCTGTACTAACGTAAGCGAGTAATCCCGAGGCACTAAATTTTCTTATGAAAAGATAGATACATAGAAACACGGCAAGTAAGAGGAAGGTAGCTTGATAAGAAAAGATAACAAGTGCTCCAAGTGACACAGCGATACCTTTTCCGCCGCGAAAACGAAGCTGAATCGGGAAAATATGCCCCAATACGGCCGCAACAGCACTTAGTCCTGCGACAACTTCAGTTCCTCCGCTCCAGCGGACAAGCAGCACAGCAAGCATACCTTTTGCCAAATCAAAAACAAGAACGAGCAGAAAGCCTTTCTTTCCCATCGATCTTCCGGCATTCGTAGCGCCTGCATTACCGCTGCCGGTCGTCCGTATATCAATTCCATGTTTCCATTTCATCAGATAATAGGCTCCATTTAAGGAACCAAATATATATGCTAGGATAATCCATAACGATGCAAGCACATCGCCTTCCATAAACTGACACCACCTTGCGTAGTTCCATAGTATAAATAAACAAGTAAACTTTCAATGATATTTGACAATTTTCTACCTAAAGAATGTACAAAAAACACCTATATCAATAGATATAAGTGTTTTTTTCTCTTAATCCGACGATTCATAAGTGCTCCAGAGACGGTCGAATACCTGCAAAGATCCGTGATACGGACTGTTCCACTCCAAGTATTCGCTAATTTCATCATAGGAAGAACTATGCTTTGGGAAATTATGTTCACTGAACATCCAATCGGCAAGACGGCTCTCATCGGTCGGTTGCTTTCGTCCGCGATGCGTCATCATATAATGATAAAAAGATCGCATTTATTCACCTTCTTTCTTGAACTTGCTCTTATTCCTCCAAACGGGGTAATAAATTGTCAGTACGATTAGAAGAAAGAAACAAGCAGGCGGCAATAGCACATACAACATTCAGCGCTTTACTCGGTCGTATTGGATAAAATAATAATCATATGGATTGCGATCGTTCTTCACGCCTTTTTCCCGTGCTGTTTCCTGCCACTCTTCCATTGAGAAATCTGGAAAGAAAGTGTCTGCCGGGAAAGATTCCTCTATATACGTCATATAAATACGGTCTGCTATTTCCACTGTTTGCGCAAAAATGTCGCTTCCGCCAATAACAAATATCTCTTGATCCGGATACTTGTTCGCTAACGTCTCTATTTCCTTAATATCATGCAAGACAATAACTTGATCAGCTTGGAATGCCTCATCTCGCGTTAGTACTACATTTGTTCGGTTAGGCAGCGCGCCATTCATGGAATCCAGCGTTTTTCTCCCCATAACAATAATCTGATTTGTCGTTTTCTCCTTAAAGAAGCGCAAATCGCCGGGAAGGCGCCACGGCAAATCATTGTTATATCCAATACCACGATTTTGATCCATTGCAAATAATAAAGAAATCATATTGTTCCTCCTTATACCGCTACTGGTGCTTTGATGGCCGGATGCGGCTCATAGCCGATGATTTCCAAGTCTTCCATAGAAGCGTCAAATACCGAGCTGAAACTATTTTTAATATGCAAGGATGGCAATTGTTTAGGTGTACGGCTAAGCTGTGTTTCCACTTGCTCCAAGTGATTTGTATACAAATGTGCATCTCCAATTGTGTGAATGAATTCACCAACTTCTAAGCCGCATTCTTTCGCAATTAAATGTGTCAGCAAACTATAGCTGGCAATATTGAACGGGATGCCAAGGAAGATATCGCCGCTCCGCTGGTACAGGTGACAAGATAATTTATTATCAGCAACATAAAATTGGAACATCGTATGACAAGGTGGCAATGCCATTGTCGGCACATCTTCTGGATTCCATGCAGAAACAATCAATCTTCGGGAATCTGGATTTTTCTTGATCATTTCAATTATGTCTTGCAATTGATCGATTGTCTCTCCTTTGGTTGTCTGCCAGCTTCGCCACTGCTTCCCATAAACATCACCAAGATGACCAAATTGTTCACTAAAATCATCATCAGTGAGAATAAGCTGTTTAAACTTATCCATCTCTGTATTATAGGCAGAACGGAAAGCTTCATCCTGCAATGATCTGCGGCCGAAATCCGTCATGTCCGGTCCGTCGTATGCCTCACTTTCGACCCAATTCTTAAACGCCCATTCATTCCAGATATTATTGTTATGCTCTAGCAAATAGCGAATGTTTGTGTCTCCTTTTAAGAACCAAAGCAGCTCACTAGCGATAAGACGAAAAGGCACACGTTTTGTCGTCAAAAGTGGAAAGCCTTGCTTCAAATCAAAGCGCATTTGATAACCGAATACAGATACGGTGCCAGTTCCTGTACGATCTTCTTTTTTTGTGCCGTTATTTAATACATATCTGCATAAATCCAGATATGTTTGTTCAGAGGTTGTCATCAACTATCACATTCCTTTTATCGTATATTGTCGCACGGCATGTCCCATTCCTCGAAAAATTGATCCAGGAATCTTTCCATAAAAGCATGTCTTTTCTCTGCCATTTGGTTAGCAGTATCCGTATGTAACGTTTCTTTCAATTTTAATAGTTTATCATAAAAATGCTGAATGCTCGACTGCTTGGGATCATTCGGCCAATGAATAAGACGGCTGGCAGCTCCGCCAAAAGCGAATGTCCGCGCAATCCCGATGGCGCCAATAGCATCCAGACGATCGGCATCTTGAATGATTTTTCCTTCCAACGTTTCTGGTATACGTCCTTTGCTGAAAGATATATCCCGGCATACTTGGAAAATCTCTCGTATCATGCTTTCTTCCAGTTCAATTCTTCGCAAGAATGCTTTCGCCTCAGCAATGGTATCTGCCGGCCGATCGAACAGTTTATGATCTCCGATATCATGCATCCAGCCAATAGCCTCTGTTAGAAATGGATCTGCACCCTCTTTTAATGCAATTTTACGCCCTGTCTTTGCCACTCGTTTCATATGGTAAAAGTCGTGCCCCGTAGCATCTTCACGAAAGATAGTATGTGCATAGCGTTCCATCTCTTCCAATTGGTTTTGCTGTTCCATTAGTCAACATCCTTCCTATTCAAAATAAATGGAGTTGTTCTGGCGGTGGATCTGGCAGCTTTTGACCGAGCAGCTGCATCATTTCTTTGGCATTGTCACTCGCATCGCCCCCGGAATTGTTATTGAATAGCAGCACAACACGTTTACAGGACTGCTCCAAACTTTTGGCTGACGCTTGCCATTCTTTCAGTTCCGCCTCATTATAGCGATACAAAAATCGCACTTTACGCCAGTCTTCCCTTCCATGCTGGTTCCAACCATGGACATTTCGTCCGTGAAAACGAACTAATGTTATTTCTTCGTTCGTAGCTACCGGAACAGCTGGAACGGAACCACTCCCTGCTTGCGGTTCGTCACAAATAGTATGAATGAATTCTAATTCTTGCAATAGGTTAAGTGTCTGATTCCGATAAACTTCTGTATACCAGGACTGATGCCGAAATTCAATTGCAACCGGCAGCCCTTTTGTCAGCTCCCGGATATAGCGAAGCCGATCGATGCTTGCCTTCTCTACCTTAAACCAAGGCGGGAATTGAAAAAGAATAGCAGCTAGTTTGTCTGCTTCGATAACCGGCTGAATGGAGGACAAAAAAGCCTCGAATAAGCTTGCAGCTTCTGCTCGTGTCATCTTTTTCCTGCTCTGCCCAGTCATATCTTGGTGTGCTTTTATGACGAAAGAGAAGTGAGCCGGTGTTTCGGCTGTCCATTTTTCGTAGTTGCTCATTGGCTGGATGGCATAAAAGGATGCATCAACTTCTACCACATCAAAATGCGTGCTGTATGTTTTTAATTTCTGCTGTCTCGCTTTCGGATCCGTATATAGTTTGTCATGATCGCCCCAGCCCGTCACACCGACTTGAATCGTCATAACTTTCCTCCTCTCAACACTTGTAATTTCTTATATTGTAATGGAATCGCAGTATCCCTTCAATAATGAGCGTTTCATACAGAAGATAACCAAAAGATATCGCAATATTTCGGCAATAAACAAAGGTGCAGTTCATTTTCCACTCTAAGAAAGCGGTTACTTTCCCAATACATCTGTATTCTTCCCCTCTTGACGCTTTTTTCAAAATAAGCTATATTGGTGTCAAGCAAAACAAGATGAGCGGAATCCGAACGTCGGCAGCTTGTTAGAAGAGCTCGTGTATTCCGCCCTTCTAGCAAGCTGCCTTTTTCATTTCTTGCACGTCTTTTTTGTATTTTTTAAACGTTTTCTGTGAAACGTCTTTAGGAGGATAAGGAATATGCCAAACGGAATTGTCAAGTGGTTTAACGCTGAAAAAGGTTACGGATTCATTCAAGTTGAGGACGGTAACGATGTGTTTGTACATTACTCCGCCATCCAGGAAGAAGGTTTTAAAAATCTTGAAGAAGGTCAGGAAGTATCCTTTGAAGTAATCGAAGGAGACAGAGGCCCTCAAGCAGCTAACGTTGTAAAACTGTAATCATGTACATAAGCGGCAATCCATCGGGTTGCCGCTTTTCTTTATGCCTTACTGCCGAAAGTTGCAACGGTCTTGAAAAAAGCGTATACTCTTCCATTGTCTAAGTAATTTTCACTAGGAGGAGCGGCATTGAATAACGAGATTCTATGGATTCTATTTGCAGTTATAAATTTTATTCTGCTGTTAGTCATGTATCGTTTGTTCGGACGAATCGGATTGTTTGTATGGGTCGGTATGGCGACGGTAGTGGCGAATATACAAGTAACGAAAACCATTGAACTATTTGGATTGACAGCAACAATGGGAAATATTATGTTCGGGACAATCTTTTTAGCGTCCGACATATTAAACGAAAACTACGGTAAAAAGACAGCCAGAAAAGTAGTTGGTCTCGGGTTCGCTAGTTTGATCACGATGACACTCATTATGCAAGGTGTCCTTTTATTTGACCCTGCAGAGAGCGACTTTGCCCAAGGATCCCTCAGCACGATATTTGGTTTTATTCCACGCATTACACTTGGAAGCTTGATAGCATTTGGTATTAGTCAGTATTTAGATGTATGGCTATATGCGCTCGTCAAGCGTCTGCTTCCAGATGATAAATACTTGTGGGTGCGAAATAACGGCAGTACGATGTTCAGTCAGCTGATAGATACACTTGTCTTCTGTACGATTGCATTTGCCGGCACATATGAATGGACTGTATGGATTGAGATATTTATCTCGACGTATGTACTGAAATTTGTTGTCAGCATTATCTCCACTCCGTTTTTATACGGAGCAAAGCGTATGTCTAGTAAAATGGAAGATTAGGAGGAATGGGTATTGATCGAGGTTTATACCGACGGTGCCACCAGCGGTAATCCAGGACTAAGCGGTGCTGGTATTGTCATCGTCAATGAAGGTGCACGGAAGACGTACAGCGTTCCGCTTGGTATGATGACGAATCATCAAGCAGAGTTCTGGGCAATCATCAAAGCGCTGGAAATTTGCCAGAACGATCACCCTGAGGCAATCATCTCCTTGCGCTCAGATTCTCAGGCTGCTGTACAGGCCATCGATAAGGAACACACAAAAAACAAGGATTTTCAGCCCCTTTTAGAGCAAATCCTGCAGTTAAGCAGCGGTTTCCCCTATTTCTTCATTAAATGGATACCTGAGAAACAGAACAAAGCAGCAGATCAGCTTGCACGGGAAGCAATCCGGCAGCTTCAATGATATTGAAGCTGTAACCCTTTATTGGCAAGCAGATCTTCTGCTTGTTTTTTTGTTTGTACGTTGTCTTCTTTAATAAGATCCAATACACTTAGATAGAAACTGCCATCAAATGCGTGTTGGAATCGCAGCGTAACCTGGACAGCAAAAATAACTTTCCAATCAGATGCATTAGCAAAGTTTTTGCCAAAGTAAATAAATTGAATGTCTTCGTCTGTTAATTTAAACCCCTTCGCCCATAAATCGTCCAGAAAACAGGCCAAGCTTTGTTTATTCACCATGCAAAAAGCTCCTTTATTAGAAAATCCGACTCTTATTATAGCATTCTTGTTTCCGGTTTCAATAGAATAGCGAAAATTCCTGTTTATCATATTTATTTGAGTTTTCAGATTTGACTAACTTTTCTCCTAAGTATTTACAATTCAAAAATTTGGCATTAAACTAAAAAAGCTAGTACGAAAGGGGATGTTAGTTTGAGAAAGTTAATGTATTTGTTTGCATCAATAGCTATCGTAGCTATCTTGGCAACAGGTTGTTCCAGTGCTGATTCAGAAAGTAAATCAGACAGCGGTGCTGATAAGACAGAAAAGACTGAAACAACAGATACTAAAAAAGAATTGCTTCAAACACAAATGGACTTTACAGCAGATTTCAGCACTTATTACGCGCCAATTGCAGCTTACCAAGCTGCAGCAGCTGACGAAGCTACCACAGAAGATGAATTAAACACAGCTGCAGAATCTGCAAAGAAAGCCGCTGATGAAGGGGCAGCTAAGCTTACTGATTACAAGCTGGAAAGCAACCTTTCTGACGAACAAAAAGAAGCGTATACAAAATCGCTTGACCCTTT
>NZ_LT727828.1:1572935-1739666 GCF_900162685.1 Terribacillus halophilus | reverse complement strand
ACAAAATCGCTTGACCCTTTGAAGTCTTACTTTGAGGAAATCAGCAAAAGTATTGATGCTTCGGCAGCGGAGCCAAACTTCGACGCAGCTCAGAAACACTTTGATACATTCCAATCTGACCTAGAGGGTATCTATAAAGAAGCTGACTTGAACGTACCAGACATGGCACAGGCATTAAGCTAAAAAAACGATGCAGATTTTCTGCATCGTTTTTTATTATAGTTGATAAATCTTGCTGTATTTCTCTGTCAAGTAGGTTACAAGATGATCTGCGTTCAATCCTTCGCCTGTAACATCTTGCAGCAATTCCAATGGCTTCTTCGCTTTTCCGTATTGATGAATCTGCTCTGTGAGCCATTGTTTTATCGGTGCAAAGTCCCCTGCTTCTATTAAGCTGTCTGTATCCAAAGATTCTCGCATTTTTTTATTAAATTGCGCTGCATACATGTAGCCTAATGCGTAGGATGGGAAATATCCGAAATCTCCGCCGGACCAGTGGATATCCTGGAGCACACCTTGTGCATCACTTTCTGGTACAATGCCAAGATACTCTTCCATTTTCTTGTTCCATATGTCTGGAAGTTCTGCAACCGTAATCTCATCTTTAAATAAGGCTTTTTCCAGTTCATAGCGGATCATAATGTGCAAAGCATAAGTCAATTCATCTGCCTCAATACGAATAAAAGAAGCCTTGACTTCATTAACAGCCTGATAGAAAGCAGCAAAATCAATCTCCTTTAGGGATGCAGGAGCGTATGTCTTAAATTCCTCGAAATGCCCTTTCCAGAATGCTTCGCTTCTCGCAACAAAATTCTCCCAGAATAAAGACTGTGACTCATGGATTCCCATGCTCGTGCCGCCAGCTAAAGGCGTAGCTGCCAATTCATCACCGATATTTTGTTCATACAGTGCATGCCCGCCTTCATGAATGGTACCAAACACAGCCATTCGGAAGTCTTCTTCGTCATAGCGCGTTGTAATTCGGACATCTTTGGAATTCAGCGTAATTTCAAAAGGATGAATCGTGTCGTCCAGTCTGCCTGCATCGAAGTCATACCCCATTTTCTTTAAGACAGCAACGGTAAATGCTTTTTGCTGTTCCTTGGAGAAGTGCGTTTCCAGTACGCTCACATCTGGCTTTACAGATGATTGTTTAATTTGCTCCAGCAAATGTGTCAGTGACTTTCTAAGCGCCGGGAATACATCATCAAGCTTTTCCATTGTGATGCCTGGCTCGTAAAGGTCTAAAAGCACATCATAAGCATGCTGATCAGGGTTCCAGTACGAAGCGAATTTCTTTTTGTATGCAACGAGTTCTTCTAGATAAGGCTGAAGCAGACGAAAATCGCCTTTTTCTCTCGCCTCTCCCCACACAGATTCCGCTTTAGACTGCAGCATAATATAGGCTTTATGCTCGGCTTCAGGAATTTTCTTATTACGGTCGTATTCTTTTTCACTTTCTGCCAATGATTTCACTAAAATATCATCCGTCGCAATTGGCTTCAGTTCATCAATCAGTTCCTTCATTCTGTCAGATGTAGACAGGCGGTGTGCTTGCTGCGACAGATAACCAATCGCTTCAGCCCGCTGTTCCATACCGGCTTTTGGTGCCTTCGTACGCAAATCCCAGTGCATAAGGGCTATTGCTTCTTCGTAGGCTTTCTGTTCCTGTATTAAGTCCCAATATTGCTGTGTTGCATCTGACATACTATCCGCTCCCTTTTTCAGATATGTTTACCGAAATACTGATAATAGTCGGTCTTAATGAAACCATTGAAAAGCTTGCGTTTCTTCGTCGCCTGTTTTCCGTAACAAGATTCGAAACCTTCATGTGATGTCAGGATATACCCGCTCCAAGAAGGGTTTTCCTGCATAATTCCGCCAAGCTGTCGATATGCTTTTTCCACCTCTGGCCGATCTCCGAGTCGCTCACCATACGGCGGGTTGGTGATCATATAGCCATTGTGAAGCTTAGGATTCCAATCAGAAACTTGCATCTGTTTCCAATCAATCAATTCGCCTAGGCCGGATTCCATGCTGTTCTGTTTGGCAATCTCGATCATCTTATGATCAATATCAGAACCTGAAATATGGAGTTCCTGATCGTAGTTGGCCAAGTCCTCTGCTTCTTCTAATGCTTTTTCCCATATATCGGATTTTATCCAGTGCCAATTTTCCGCATCGAATTCACGGTTGAACCCAGGTGCGATATTTTGACCAATCAAAGCAGCTTCAATGGCAATCGTACCACTGCCGCAAAACGGGTCATGCAACGGAAATTCCGGACGCCAATTTGTCAAAAGTACCAACGATGCCGCCAAGGTTTCTTTAATTGGTGCCTCACCTTGTCCGACGCGATAGCCGCGTTTATGCAAGCCAGTACCGCTCGTATCCAACGTCAAACTTACTGTATCTTTCAAAATGGCAACTTCAATACGGTGTCGGGGACCTGATTCGTCAAGCCACGAAGCAATACCGTATTTTCTTTTTAAACGTTCCACAACAGCTTTCTTCACGATACGCTGGCAATCAGGTACACTGTATAATGTTGATTTTACACTCTTTCCGATAACTGGAAATTCACCATTTTCTTGTATGTACGTTTCCCATGGTAAATCCTTCGTTTGTTCGAAGAGCTCATCAAAAGTAGTTGCTTTAAACTCTCCAACCAGCACTTTAATCCGGTCAGCTGTCCGAAGCCATAAGTTACAGCGCGCAATTGCCGATGGATCTGCCTGAAACAGCACTCTTCCGTTGTCTACTTTTACGTCTTGATAGCCCAGCTGCTTCACTTCACGTGCCACAACAGATTCTAAGCCCATTGCTGCTGTCGCAATCAGGGTCACTTGCCTGTTCATCATGTAAAACCTCGCTTTTATGTATTAAAAAGCCCTCTCTAGCTGAAACCAGTTAGAAAGGGCTGTTTGTTGTATACAGTGGACCAAAATGAATGTTCTGTAAGCCATGTTCTGTACCGATGCACTGCGAGCGGTGGTCAGCCTCGTACAACGGTAGTAATCATCTATCTACAAGCGTATTGCCTGTCCCTTTTTAGGTTGAATTCCCATAATCAAGGGTGCCCCTACCAACATTTGGGTTGCTCACTCGTGGGGTTTACCTCGTTCCACTCAGCAAGTTTCCAAGCTGACTACGTCACTGTGGCACTTTCAAGACATGTCGGCCATATCCGAAGACTTAGGCGTTCTGCCTGCCGTTAGCACATAATGCTACCTTGGCTTATGAATTCGCCAAGCACGAACACTACAGACATCTCAGTCTGTGTGAGCATGGACTTTCCTCTGCATTGCTGCAGCGATTACTCAAACACTCATTAAAGTTGCTTTCTTATTGTAGACGTTTCGACGTTAATAGTCAAGACCGTCCAGACTCAAACATCGTTTTCAGCAAATTTTTTGCCAAATACTGCTTTTTCCAAGTTAGACAAACGCTTTAAAATATCATAATTGACTTGATGATTCGTTTGCGTTTCTCGCACAGGAGCAGTTTGCTGCGGTGCTTGTTCCCTTTGTTGCAACACAGACCGTGATTGTCTGTCCTCACCTGACTGCTGCTGTCTCAGTCGTTCGTTTTCACTCTTTAATCGATCGATTTCTTTTTGGAATGTCTCATAATCTTGAATGATTTTATCCAAGTACTCGTCAACTTCATCTTGATTATAACCGCGCATGCCGGTTTTGAAGTTTTTTTCAAAAATCTCTTTTTGTGTTAGTTGGATATTTGCCAAAGCCATACACAATTCACCTCTTTATACGATTGTATATAAGTATATTCTTTCAAAACTAGCTGGGATTGTCAATTTTCAACTCACGTCTGATCCCAATAAGATGGATCATTCATCTGTTCTCGCTCGACAGTGTCCTGTAAGTCCAGTGCCGTCATATAGTACAGTTCATAGTCATGTGAATCTTTATAGACATGCGCTTCCTTCAAAAAGAAATCCACACTGCCTGTTTGATTTTCATCATACATGACGAGAGCCGCATCGGTTTTGGACAGCATCCATTTATCTCGTGCTTTGAATTGATGAGGTCCTTTATAGTCCCCTTCATAAATAGGCTGGTAAAAGTCCGCCAGCATGATCAGTTCCTGATATTCTTCCTGCAGTTCTTCCGACCAGCGTGCATCTTGGTTATCGAAGGGCGGGATGACCGCGAGCTGGATATCATAGTCTTCTTCTTTTAAATCAAGCACTATTTGCCCTGCCCATAACTCGATACCAGTCTGTCCGGATAAAAGCACCCATTCCAAACCGATCTCCATTAATCCGAGCAGCTTGTCTCGTATCGTTTCTTTCACATAGTGGATACGCGGGTCGTTCATCTTAAAGATTCCCATTTCATAATGCTTGTATCCTGTGAGGTATAATTTCTTCATTAGATACATGCTCTCCTATCTGCTTGCTGTTACTATCTAAACATAAAAGAGCTGGCTTACGCCAGCTCTTTTGTCAGTTTAATACCATTTCTTTTGCGTTGGTTTCGGTTTCGGAGCCATTTGCGGCTGTGGCTGCATTGGCTGCTGGTACATTTCTGGGCTCACTTGCTGCGGCTGTGGCATCGGCATTGGCTGCTGCATTGGCATTGGCATTGGCTTTGGACCGCAATCTTTGCAAGGATTAGGCATTGGTTTGTTGTCATGTGTAGGGCTTAGATGTGTTTCTTCGCACGTTTCTTCATTTGCGAAGGATGTTGAATGCGGGTACATATGAACATTGTTCACTTTATGATGGTTCACCACTGTTGTGTGGACAGGGTGTATATGCTCAATTACCTCTTGAGAGTAAGTGTGTTGTACATTGTTCATGACAGGGTCAACGACAGTCTTCGTCCCGCAGTGTACTGGGTGCGGCGGGCAATGGTGTCTTCTGCGCATGTTCTTTCCCCTTTCTGTATTGGATTCTTTATAAGATATGAAAGGAAGAAGGAACATGTACTATGACAACTACCTATATTTCAGGCGTTTCTTCTGATTAATCTATCCGTATGCCGTAATGCAGATAAAGATTGGGCTCCAATACCAAACATGCTGATACGCAGTTCGAGTTCCAGCTGTTCGAACCTTTCAATCAGCATATCAACTGATTGAACAGCCTCCGGTAAGATGGAACGGCCAAATCCTGCCATGTTGGCTCCGAGTGCAATTGCTTTTGCTGCCTCTACACCATTTGTAATCCCGCCGCTCGCGATTAAGCATGCTGGCGGTGTGGACAACTTACTCAGCTGCTCGACGCAAAGAGCAGTCGGAATGCCCCAATCGAGAAAGGCAGAAGCAGCTTTTTGCTTAATTGCATCTTGGGAGCGGTACTTTTCCACTTCAATCCAGGAAGTGCCCCCCGCCCCTGCCGTGTCTATAAACTGAACGCCCGCTTCTATCAGTTGTTTACAAGTATCCGGAGCGATACCGAACCCTACTTCTTTCACTCCAATGGGTACAGATAATTTTTCAGCTACATCGGCGATTTTACTCAACAAGCTGCTAAAATCTGTGTCTCCTTCATCTTGGAAGATTTCCTGCATACTATTCAGATGCAGTACAATTGCGTCAGCTCCTGTGATCTGAATAATTTGCTCACATTCAGCAGCAGCGTAACCATAATTGAGCTGCACGGCGCCGATATTGGCGAAGATGGGAATAGTAGGTGCTTCCTCACGCAATTGGAAACTGGCAGCTGCCTCCTTATTCTCCAATGCAACGCGGCTGGAGCCGAGTCCGAGCGCCCAGCCCTTCGCTTGTGCAGCTTTTGCTAAATGTCGATTAATTTCATGGGCACGCGGTGTCCCCCCGGTCATGCTGCTAATCAAAAATGGGACTTTCACTTGCTTGTCGAGAAATGCAGCAGAGGTGTCAATGGATTTAAAGCTGAATTCAGGCAATGCTTGATGTTCAAAACGATATCCTTCAAATCCGGTCGTAATTCCCTTTCCTTGCACTTGTTCGTTTAACGTAATATGTATATGTTCATCTTTTCGATTATGTATAGATCGTTGTTCTGTCATTTCTTTTTCCCCCTGGCTTTTGCATCTATCCTTTTATGATTGCTTGTGCTGTCATTTTTCCGCTTAGCGTGACCATCGGTGTGCCACCGCCGGGGTGAGTTGATCCTCCAGCAAACCATAAACCTTTAATATGCTGGTCTTTATTGCTGATTCTGAAAAATGCCTGCTCAAAACTGTTGGAACTCATCCCATAAATAGCACCTCGATAAGCGCGTGTACGAACGGCTAAATCTGCTGGTGTTTGGATTTCCTCATAAATGATTTCTTTCGAAAGCTCGGTAAGACCTCTCTTCTCGAGCTGCTGGACGAGCTTCTTCTTGTACTGTTCTTTATCCTGCAATTGGTTTATGCCTGTTAGGTACGGCGCATTTGCCAGAACAAACAGATTGCTCATAGCAGCTGGCGCCAAATCTGAGTCATCCGCTCCCGAGAAACAAATATACAAAGCTGGATTCTTTACATATTGCTTTTCCTGAAAAATCGAGGAAAATTCTGCTTGATAATCGTCTGGAAAGAACACATTATGATGTGCTAATTGACTGTATCGCTTCTTCACTCCCAAAAGCATGGTAAAACCAGACAAAGAAGGCTCCATTTTTTTTATTTTTTTATCCGTAAAATGCGGCCGGTCAGATGCTTTTAAGAGTCCGCTGTATAAACTAATCGCATCACCGTTGCCAATTAATGTATCACACGTATAATCACCTTTGGTTGTTGTCACACCAGTTACAGCACCATCGTTAACTTGAATACTCGTTACATCTGTCTCTTTTTGAATATGTATGCCTAATTCGGCAGCAAGTTTTTCAAAAGCTTCGATGAGTTTATAGGTACCGCCCGTTATGCCATATACACCTTTTCCGGTTTCCAGAAATGCGAGCATCGCAAATATAGACGGTGCCTGATAAGGAGATGAACCAATGTAAGTCGCGTATCTGCCGAAAAGTCTCCACGTATTCGGATGACGAAAATACCGGCGCAGCAGAGTCTGAAATGTTTGCAAAGGCCGGATACGAGCAAAATTGAGCAGCAGTTTTGGCTGCAGCTTTTCCTCCCAAAGAAATAGCGGCTTCTCGAGAAACGCCGCTTCCGAAATTTGAAACAAGCGTTTGCTTTCAGCTAAGAAAGCTGGATAAGCTTTGGCATCTGCCTTGCTGTAAAAAGCAATTTGCTCCTGCATCATTTCTACGTCGGCTGTCAGCTCCACAACCGAACCATCCGGAAAAAAATTCTTCCCGATTGGTGTAATTGGATAAAAATCAAGATAGTCCTCTGCTTTTCGCCCTGTATCATGAAAAACTTGTTCAAATATATGTTTCATTGTAATCGTACTTGGACCTAAATCAAAATGAAATCCTGCAGCATTCACTTGCTGCAGCTTTCCGCCGAGTGTTTTGTTTTTTTCCAGGAGTTGGACTTGCCAGCCTGCATGCGCAAGATAAATGCTGGCAGTAAGACCGCCCAATCCTCCTCCGATGATAATAGCACGTCTCATTGGTAATATCTCCTGCCTTTCCATTCGTATCCTTCCCCTCGCCAATGAATACGTATAGCATCTAAAGCGAGTAAGATGAAGAAGCTGCATGCAAGCGGATGAAGAAAACATGGCCATTTCTGTATCCGCGCTTGGTAATCAATATGAAATTTAATCAGTACGCCAAGTGCATAAGCAATCGCTGCCATGAGAACCGTCTGCATATCACCGGTCACGGCACCAAAAACGGCTAATGCGACTGGAACAATATAAAGAACACTGTAAAGCAGACAGATAAATAAAGTTAAGAAAATGTTGTTGCCTGTTCCCGAGAATATGTTTTTCCGAAAACCAAGCCAAACTTCATGATTCTTTTCATACATTCGCATACTGGCAAACTGCTCACCTCGAAGCAAGGCAACCGGGTAATTTGCTTGCTTCATTAAACGCATCAATTCCATGTCATCCAGAATAGCGGATTTTATAGCCGCATGTCTTCCCGCTTCGTGGTAGCTTTGCTGGTGAATGCAAATAAAAGCACCATGAGCTGCTGCAAATTTAGGATCGTAACTTCTTTGCACTTGTTTAATCGGTAAATGACATATCACTAAAAAAAGCATAAACGGAATAAGCATTCGTTCCATAAACGTATGGACGCGCTGTCTCGGGAAAGCAGAAACCATCTGAAATCTGCCATCCAAATAGTGCTGAAGCCGCTGAAGTCCTCTCGCTTCCAATGTGACATCTGCATCTAGAAATAAAAGCCACTCACCCTTAGCGTACTCGCCAAGCTGCTGGCAAGCATAGTTTTTCCCTGTCCATCCAGGAGGCAGCGCTTTACCGGAAAATAAACGTAAAGGCAGTTTATGCTCATATTGACGGACAATAGCTGCTGTCTGATCATTGGAATGGTCATCTAATACAAGAATCTCTTTTATGTAAGCTTGCTGAGGAATCAAGCTCTCCAGCAACCGGCCAATGGTTGCTTCTTCATTCCGTGCAGGTATGAGCACGCTCAGTTGCTGTTTGTTTGCCGCTGGCAGATGTTTAGCTGCTTTTGGGAAAGAGCGACTATTATGGAGATTCCAAATCAGCTGCAGAAGGAGTATGCAAATAATCGTAAATAATAAAGGAAACATCGTCCTCCTCCTTTTAGCTGATTTGTGCTTGCGGGTTCGTATTGGACCCGCCTATGATATTCTGTTTTTGTATATCCGCTTGGTCTTCAAGTATTTTTGATAAATACATACTAATGCTGTCTCTCGTCATACTTTGCCAGTCTTCTATAATTGGGTCACCGAAATGGAGAGAAGCATTTGGTTTTTTCTTTTCCCCAAAGTAATAATGAAGCGTCACAGGAACAACTGGGCAGTCCGACTGCTGCAGTAAATAGCCGACACCTGATTGAAACTGGAATGGACGCGTGTCTTGATGCATAATCTCACCTTGCGGGAACAGCCAGACATAATTCTTATCCTCAAGCAGCTGCCGCGCATAGTAAAGCGTGATAAGAACATCACGTATTCTTTGTTTATCTACCGAAAAGGCGCCTAATTTTTGAAAGAAACGATGCTTTTCCATACCTTCTTGCGCCATCAGCATATAATGACTTCCTTTGAGAAGCTTTTCCGCCGCTTGAAAGATTAATAATCCATCCCACCAAGAACTATGATTCGCAATGAAGATGGCAGGCTTTACTGGTGACTGCACAACACCAGTCGCTTCTACGCGGTCGAAATAACGGGGAAGTAAATAGTATTTTTGATATGCAGCGAATAGTTCAATGAACCAGCGCTTTTTTTCTGCCTGGATCAATTATTTTCCTCCCTTGTGTAATCAATACAAATACAATGGAAATTCCTGCCACGATGACAAATCCTTTTTTTAAAGCAAGCAATCCGAAAAACAAGAACATAAGCTGAAGCAGTCGAAATGACGGATGACCTGCAACCTTATCTTTTTGTAAAGGAAGCAGCAGAGACAATACTGCTGCCAGCACGAACCACGTTATAAAGTTGGTTGCCGGAATGCCATAATAAAATCCGCCTTTCCCCCATTGCCAGAAATCCCACGCCAGCGCGACCGGGTCCAGTATTAAATCAATTAACACTACCCAAGCGCCAGTCTCTAAAGCACGAAGCCATTTATTTTGCTGTGTACTAATCATGGTGCTGTTCACAATGAAACCTACCCAAGCAATGGCAATTGTAAAGGGTACATTCAGGATATGAAGTCCCAGCATTGATGTATATGCATACTCACCAAAAGGAAAGCCGGTATAAACACTTAGCGCTTCGATTAACAACGTCGTCACACCTATCGAAACTAGAATGGCGAGTGACTTCCTTTTTCTAGCTTTATGGAAAAAATAAGGATATCCTTGTTCTAAAACTGCCGCCGTATATAAAATCATAAAAATACTATTTGCAAAGTATAACCATTCTGGAAGTTCCCAGAACAATAGCACGAAAAGACCGATCAGCAGCCAAACATTGAAAATGCGATAAATCACGTGATGGATTCTCGTTTTCGGCTAGTTTTTTGTTTTCTGGCAGCTTGATAGAGTGCCAGTTTTCGTACGTGTGGCACATATGCACGTTTTCGAAACACGTCGTAGTCGTTTTCTTTAATAACATCCATAATGGCAGCATAGTAGCTGCTAGCTAGTGTAATGGCAAATGCGCTGTCCTCCGGATACGTGTCGATACCAGTTAAGCCTTCTTCAAACCATCTTTCCGCAATTGTCATCATATTGTCCACCATCTGGCGGAATTGCGGAGATAGCTCTTTGGCACGAAGAGCTTCATCCGTATAATCAAACGCAGTCATAATGGTAAGCGGCAAATAGCGCCGCCCGCGCTCTAGGTCTTCCCCGATATCCCGTAATATGTTGACGATTTGCATTGCTTTACCGAGCTGTATGCCTACTTGTACAATCTGTTCGTTCGGATAATCGTGCAGTACGGGCAAAAGCATCTCACCTACTGAACCCGCAACGTGATAGCAATAATCCTCCAGCTGATCAAAAGTTAGATACTGCGTATCCGCTTCGTCCATTCGCTGCCCTTTCATTTGCGTAAGAAAAGGTGCAGGTTCCAGGTTGGGAAAAGTATCAAAAAGCCAACGCAAAGAAGGCCAGATAAAATGCCCGTCTGCTTGTTCGAGATTACGGAAATGTGCTTCCAGTTCATCTAAGGTGTACACACTGTTTTCAGGTTCATCCATGCTGTCATCAATCATCCGGCAAAATGTATAAATCACAAATACAGCCTCTCGACGCGGTGAAGGAAGTCCGCTGAATGCTTGATAAAAGCTTGTGGAGTGCTGCTTCATCGCTTTTTCACATGCTTTCGCGTATGGTTTTTTGAGCATTATTTCCCACCTCACTCTTGATTAATTCACTCAGATTTTTAGCACCTTGCATTACAATTGGCACGCCTCCGCCCGGATGGACAGAAGCGCCCACAGCATAAAGTCCTTTTACGGGAAATGGTTTATTTTGCGGACGAAAACCGCCAGATTGGAACAAGCTGGGAGCAATCCCGAAGCTTCCGCCTTGATAAAGACCAGCGTCCTGTGCATCCGCTGGTGTCCGCACCTTCAACCACTGAATTGACTCTTTTAAACCGGGCATAAGCATGCGCTCTGCCTTGTCTAGAACACGCTCTGCCAGTAAATCTTGTTCCTGTTCCCAGTCAATCTCATTACCTGATGGAACAGGAACAAGAAAATAAAGAGCAGAGTCTCCCGGCGGCGCAGCCGATGGATCAATTGATCCTGGATGAAAGACGTAAAAGGACGGATCCTCTGGAACGGTTTGCGATTCAAAAACAGCTCGCATATTCTGTTCAAACTGCTCTGGAAGCACAAATTGATGTGTTTTTAAGTTGTCCCATTTCCGGTTTGCGCGGATATAAATGAGCAGACAGCCGCTCGAAGCCTCTGGCTGTTTTTTGGCAGTTTTTTTCTCACCGAGCAAATCGTGTATCGCTGGAAAATCGCCATTGAATACAACGCTGTCATAAGCTGCAAACGAACCGTTTACTTCAATTCCAGTGACACGTTTTGCTGATTTTCGTATCCGGTTCACTTTGGAACTGCAATGAAGTTTTATACCCCTTTTTTGGCAGTAAGACACTAATGTGCTGACAAATCCAGCATAACCGCCTTTCATATACCAAATGCCATGAACATGTTCACTGTAAGAAATCAATCCGTAAATAGCTGGTGTTGCATAAGGTGACCCTCCAATGTATAACGATTGCAGTGCATAAGCATGCTGCAGTTTTGGGTTCGTAAAGTATTTTCCGATATAAGTGTGCACATCACGGTGCGCTTTAGACTTATAAAGAAAATGTAAGTTAGCAGGTGTAAAGAAACGGCGTTTGTTGGAAAAATCCTGTTCCAAAAACTGTCTAACTCCAATCTGGTAGACGTCTTTCATATTCGTCATAAACCGATTAAAATGCCGCAGCTCACCCGGAAACTTCTGCGACAGCTCCTCCCGCTGACGGGCAGGATCTGAATACTTTGTATAACTCGTCCCATCTGCATAATGAATGTCATATAAAGGATCACATTGGACTATATCTAGCTCCTCGGCCGGTATCTCACATGCTTTTAGTACATTGCGAATCATATCCGGCAGCAGTACAATCGTTGGCCCTTGGTCTATTTGAAAGACACCGTCTGATTCATATTGCATTCTGCCGCCAGGCTGATCATGCTGTTCATAGATCGTTACTTGATGTCCTTGCCTTTCCAAAAGCAATGCCGCAGTCAGACCGCCAATGCCGGCACCAATAATGGCAATCTTCACGTTGTCACCTTCTCTTTCGTCGGGTTAACCGGCTGCGGAGCTTTTTTACCATAATAGTCGTTCACCAAATCAGCACTGATTTTGGCTGATTGAAAAATGGTCGGCAGCCCGCTTCCAGGATGGGTTCCGCCTCCTACAAGATAACAATGCGACAGCTCCTTCACTTGATTATGCGGACGATTGTACATCATCTGATCCAGTGAATGAGCCAGATTGAAAACAGCTCCATGATGAATATTCATTGCTTCCCAATCTGCCGGCGTGATGCAATGCTCGGCTTCAATCAACTCTTCTGCATTTTCCACATTTGCTTCCCGTTCCAGTATCCTTAGCATTTTTTGACGCATACGCGGTGCTGCTTCTCGCCAATCTATACCGGACTCGTTGTTCGGCACAGGCATAAGCATGTATACCGCTGATTTCCCTGCAGGTGCCGTAGTTGGATCCAATTTTGTTGGATAGTGGATATAGACGGATGGATCTTCTGAAAGAACGAACTGCTCCGTCATTTCCTCGACGTTCTTTTTGTAATCATCCGCAAAAACGACAGTATGATGTGATAAATCAACTTCCTTTTTCAAACCAAGATAAAGCATCATTGTAGAGCACGAGTATTTTTTATCGGTCATTTTCTTCTGGAATTTATCTGCCCATTTCTTCTCGAACAAATGCTGCACGCTATAGCTGTAATCTGCATTAATAACAACATCGTCGGCATCGATTTCTGCTCCATCTTCTAAGCGAATACCCTTTGCCTGTTTTCCATCTGTTAGTACTTGTGCAACAGGAGCATCGGTATGAACGATGCCGCCGTATTCCTCAATAACCTGGCGCATTGCTTCACAAACACGATTGACACCGCCTATCGGGTGGTACAAGCCAAATTTATGCTCCAGATAAGAAAGAATCGTGAATGTTCCGGGACATTTCCAAGGGGACATTCCTAAGTATTTAGCTTGGAAGGTAAAAGCATATTTCAGGCGTTCATCATAAAAGTAAGTGGACAGTTTGCTGTATACAGTTTGAAACATATCGAGTTTCGGCAGCGCATGCAGCACGTCTTTGCTTAAATATGTTCTTCTATGTAGAAAGGGACGGCGCAGCAGTTTTTCTACCCGATTGAATTTCTCTCCTTCTTTATCCATAAACCTGACAAATCCATCACTCTCACCAGGAAAGACTCGCTCAATTTCTTCCAGCATATCCTTTCTGTCGACTCTAGGGGTAAATGTTGTATCGCCGAAGCGAAGTGTATATAAAGGATCCAGTCTTTGTAACTGGACATAATCATGCAGATTTCGGCCAGCTTCCCCAAACATCTCTTCCAAAAGCTGAGGCATCATAAAAAAGGTGGCACCTAAATCAAACTGAAAGTCTCCCAGTTTCAAACGTGATGTTCGCCCGCCAATCACACTGTTTTTTTCATATATTTCTACGTTGTATCCTTTTGAAGCTAACAGCATTCCTGCTGTTAAACCTCCAGGACCTGCCCCGATAACTATGACCTTTTTCTTACGCAACGGACAAACCTCCATTCTAATTAGTTCTGTATACCCGGTTCACAAAAGAAAAAACCTATCAAACGATAAATTAATAAAAAAGCAAAACCAAAGTGCTGCACACACTTTGGTTTTGCTTTGCCTTTACTATTTAGATGCTCCTTCATCGGAGAACAAATCCTCCGGCTGAAAAGAAAATGGAAGCAGGTTTTCCATTGTAATGCTCTTACTGTTCCCGTGCATATTGGAGATATGGATTACCGCATCAGGAGTGAAGAACTCTGCCATTACCTGACGGCAGGAACCGCAAGGCGGCACCGGGCGCTCGGTATTTGCTACAACAGCAATTTCCGCAAATTCCTTTTCACCATTAGCTATTGCTTGGAAAATTGCGGTTCGTTCTGCACAGCATGTAACAGGATAAGCTGCATTCTCAATATTGCAGCCTTGGTAAACGTTTCCTGCTTTCGTCAAAACCGCAGCTCCTACACCGAACTTCGAGTATGGGATATAAGCCCTTTCTCTTGCTTGTTTCGCCAGGCTGATTAATTCGTCTTTTGTCATCTTACTCTCCCTCTCCTTCTAACCGTTCCAAGTCTTCATTAAGCAGTTGAATGACATAACCGATTGAATGATGATAATCCATGTAACGCTCCGATCGGATGTCTATGTAATAGCTGTGGAGAATGATTAGATGGATGTTTTCTTCTGTAGACTGAATTTGCTGCGGGTGCACACTCACTTCCCGCTGCTGTACAAACGCAGCAGCAGATTCGTTCCACTGCTGCAACAGGTCATACATCGGTTTTGTTTCTCGCTTTACCAGTTCGAAAAATTGTTTATCTTTTTTATCTAATGGCGGTTCATGCGTTAAAAAACGCTCTTTAAGAACCGCCATCTGGTCTGAAAGCTGTTTATTATAGATGCGTAATGTTGTCAATAAAATCCCTTCTCTGCTGATCGTGTTGTTCTATTATACAAGCTCTCAGGCTAATTTACCATGTTGAAGACAGCTTTTTTCCTGCTTTCTATCCAGACGATATTCGGCGCGCAGCAATCGTTCAATTAAAGGCTGCTTCATTTCCATGCGAGAACGGTTAGCCTGGACAGTAAGTCGTTGATCCATTTTTCGATAAGTACCAGTCAACTGAAACAGTGCAAGCTGCAGCTCTTCTTTTGTTGCCCCTTGTTGATTTTGCATATGAATACCTCCTTTTAATGTGTAAAGTTCTGCTAGCATCTGACTTCTCCTGCTCACCTGACAAAACAACAAAAAATACGTCGTGCTTCGCATGAATCAGACCTGTTTCGCTCATCCTAAGTTTAAAGGAGGGTGATAGTGATGAAAAAGCAAGAAAAGAAAACATCAACCGGACAGAAACGTCCAACAGCCCGCACAGCAGGCGATGGTTATGATAAGAAGTTAGATGGACCAAATCGTCCTTCCATATAAGCTGAAAAAGCAAAGCGATCAATCGACCGCTTTGCTTTTTCTTTTGAATAATTTACTCGTTCTATTCATCATACTTCGTTTCCAATAAAACAACGCACCTGCAGGACGGTGTGTTGTTTTATCGGGCTCGGACAGCCAATTCTGTTTTACACCCCCATAATGATACCAATCCGGTCGAATATTATCTTCATGCTGTATGATCTTATAGCACTTTCGCAGTGTTTTGCTGTTGTTCGTTCTGTATTGGCAATACCGTTCATAATCTTCACGTGAGCCAGAATGCGGCACAGTTTTAGCGAACTGAAGGAACATATCATGCAATTTCGGATCAAAAAGCAGCGCACTCAGCTTCTTTCCAAGCTGTATTCGCTTGTCCACACTTGTGAAATGGTGGGCATTCAGCCCGTACAATTCACCTTTTAAGGTAGGGAAAAAGACTGCATTAAGCCGGAGCAAATCCTGCAGCTGATACGGCCAGCGGCTAAAAATATGTTCTTTATAGAAAGATTGCACAATTACAGGCGAACCGATAACATGCTGTTCGTTAATGATTAAACTATACAGCAGTTGCTGTCCATTTCCTTCCTTTATGTAAAGCCGCCAAACTTTTTCCATAAAAGCGGATACACGAAAATGGCGCAGATGATCAATCATGTTAATTTGTTCTTTCTTATGTGCTTCGTACAGCAAAAGCTGCGGATAAGCATCCGAAAAAATAAGCCAATTAGCTCGTTCATACAAGGAGAATAGTTGTTTCCTGACACGAGCCGGCAGCAATCTTTGAAACATATCCAGCTTTAAATCTGTCATATTCCAGCCGGCATTCCTTGAAACCATGGAAGCTAAGAAGGACCAGCGTATTTCTGGATTTGCTTCATAAAATGCTTGATATGCCATCGTTCTTCGGATATTATCTAAGTTCGCAGCATTTGTTTTCTTTTCTATAGAAGCAAGCAGCCGCAGAGTATCATTATTTGTCATGAAATTGCCCCTTTTAGCAGTTGAGATCACCACACAAAGTGAAGTATTCTAAGGATTATGGTATGATCAATCCTATAATGGGGGGAGAAATGTGCAATATCCTAATGGGAAAAAGATCATCAAACAGACTGCTGCCCCTAAAGTAAAGCAGCATGTCGATTTTGGAAACAGGGGGATGACATTAGAGGAAGATATCAATGAGACAAATGAATATTATCTTGCCCAGAAAAAGGCTATCATCCATAAGAAACCTACCCCAGTTCAGATTGTCCAAGTCGATTACCCGAAACGAAGTGCAGCGGTAATTAAGGAAGCTTATTTCAAACAAGCATCCACTACGGATTATAATGGCGTATATCGCGGAAAATATGTAGACTTCGAAGCGAAGGTCACCAAAAACAAGACCTCCTTTCCGTTGTCCAATTTTCACGAACACCAAATCAATCATATGGAGCATGTATGCAGCCATGGTGCTATTTGTTTTGTCATCATGCGCTTTTCTGCGCGTGATCAGACATTTTTTTTTGAAGCAGAGAAACTTTTTCCATGGTGGAAACGTCAATATGATGGTGGCAGAAAATCTATCCCATATGAGGCTATAGCGGAAGAAGGATACCTGATTCCGATGAGATATCAGGCAAAGGTCGATTATTTACACATCATCGATCAGCTTCATTTTAGAACGGAGGAAGAGGAGTAATGGCAGAAAAAGGCCAATCTCGTGCATCACGCAGAAAACAGACAAAGAAGAAAAAACCTTTATGGAAGAAAATCATTTTAACGATTGTATTGTTAGGTGTATTATGTGTTGTTGCAGGCGGTTCTGTATTTGGATATTACGCAGCTACCGCTCCAGATTTGGATGAAGAAAAATTGACTGATCCCGCTTCTAATATCATCTACGATATGAACGGTGAAGAGTTTGCAGAATTAGGATCTGAGAGCAGACGGAAAGTTAACTTTGATGAATTACCGCAGCAGCTAATCGATGCTGTCACAGCAACGGAAGATTCTCGTTTCTTTGAACATAACGGAATCGACTTTATTCGTACTGGAGGCGCGGTGCTCGCCAACTTCCAAGACGGGTTTGGCGCGGAAGGCGGAAGTACAATCGATCAGCAGGTAATCAAACGTTCCTTCCTCTCTCCAGAGAAAACTGTCAAACGGAAAATGCAGGAATGGTGGCTCGCCTTAAAGCTTGACCGCCAATATTCCAAAGAAGAAATTTTAGAAATGTATCTAAATAAGGTGTTTTATGGACAATATGCTTATGGTGTAGCTACTGCAGCAGAAACGTACTTTGGCAAAGACGACTTAAACGAACTTACCTTGCCGGAAACTGCTTTGCTGGCAGGTTTGCCACAGCGTCCAACGGCATATAACCCGTATGAAAACCCTGACTTGGCGCAAGAACGAATGAATACCGTTCTCGACTTGATGGTACAGCACGAGAAAATAACACAAGCAGAAGCCGATGAAGCGAAGCAAACAAAAGTCGAAGACCTGCTTACCGAAAAGCAGCCGCAAGCAAATAAATACGGCGCTTTCCTTGATCAAGTACAAAAAGAATTAAGCGAACGATTTGAAGATACCAATCTTAACCTGGACGGCATGAAGATCTATACGACGTTAGATCCAGATGCACAGGAAACCGTTGAAAGTGCACTTAGTGAAGACAGCGGCATTGTGTGGCCGGACGAACAGCTGCAAGCTGGTATCACCTTGCTCGATACGAAGAGTGGTGCTATCCGCGCTATCGGCGGTAACCGAAATAACCAGCTTGGCGGATTTAATTATGCTATTCAAGGAGATGGCCGACAACCAGGATCGAGTATGAAACCACTCGTTGATTATGGCCCGGCATTAGAGTATGGCGTTTACACGTCCACTTATGAGCAAATCAATGACGAACCAATCGTTGTCGAAGAAGCGCAGGATTGGGAACCTCAGAACTATGATGATCGTTTCCATGGCTGGATGAGTGCAAGAACCGCACTTATGAAGTCTTACAACATACCTGCAGTCAAAACGTTTGAGGCTGTTGGTTTGGATAAAGCCGAAGAGTTTGGCAATGGATTAGGTCTGGAATTTAACTCAGAAACAGGTATTCAGTATTCCGACGCAATCGGAGGTGGTAGTCGCTTCCACTCCATTGATATGGCCGGAGCTTACGCTGCTTTTGGTAACGAAGGCATATATACAGAGCCTTATGCCATTACAAAGATTGAATTCAGCGATGGCAGTACGTTAGATATGAAACCAGAATCTAACGCAGCTATGAGTGAATCGACTGCATATATGGTAACAGATATGATGCGTTCGGTTATGACAGAAGGCACAGGGACCTTAGCTAACGTTCCAGGGTTAGATATTGCCGGTAAAACAGGTACAACGAATCTTCCCAACAACAAACCAGGTAGCCCTGATTCTTGGATGAATGGTTTGACAACCAATTATACCTTATCCATCTGGACTGGTAATCCTGATGGGAACAAGGCAATTAATGACGGCAATGGCGTCAAAGGCACAAATGTTGCCAAATACTTGTTTAAACAAATTATGACCGAAGTGCACGAAGGCAAAGACACAGGAGAGTTTCAAAAACCCAGCAGCGTAGTGGAGGCGAAAGTCGAAAAAGGCTCTCGCCCCGCTGCTTCTCCAAGCTCTGCTACCCCCTCTTCCTCAATCTTGACGGAGCTATTTCTGAAAGGCCACCTTCCAGGAACAACTTCAGAACGTTATGTAGAGGAAGAAATTGATCCTGTCACTGGTCTTTCTGCCAACTATGATGAGGGAAGCAATAGCATTAACGTAAGCTGGAATTACGATGGTGATGCTGAGTTCAGTTTAAAAGCTGATCCTAGCGGTTCCCAAACAACTTCTGACACATCTGCTGTTATAGAGAACGTCGAAGCTGGACAAACCTATGATATCTCTGTTACAGCTTCTGTTGATGGTGAGACAAGTGAAGCAAAAACCACTTCCGTAACTGTTCCTGGTGAAGAAGAAAATGCAGAAGAAGAAAATCCGGATGAAAATGCGGACGAGCAGCAGCAGGATCAAAACGCAGAAGATCAGCAAAATGAAGACGAGCAAAATTCAGAGCAAGACGAAAATCAAGAGCAGAATGATCAGAATGATGATCAAAATGCAAATGATAATAATAACGAAAATAATGGAAACCAAGGTAACAATGGTAACGGAGATTCCAATCAGAATGAAGATCAGTCAGGCAATGGGCAAGATGAACAGCCAGCCAATGGCGATCAAGAAAACGGCGGTTCTGAGGAAGAAGCCGATGATGGCTCTGGTTCCGAATCTGATCAAAATCAGAACGAAGAATCCGAGCAGCAAACAGAATAAAATGCCAACCAAAAAGACAGTCACTCCTATTAGGATGACTGTCTTTTTAATTTGCTTCCGCTTTTAAGCGTTTTTTACCTTCACGGCATATCTCATTCAGTGGACATGCCAAACAGTTAGGATTTCTTGCCTTACAGTGATAACGACCGAAAAAAATCATGCGGTGATGCGTATCACTCCATTCATCTCGCGGCACTTTTTTCATCAATGTGTTTTCTACTTCTGTCACATTATCTTTCCATCGGCATAATCCTAGACGCTTGGACACACGCTCAACATGTGTATCGACTGCAATAGCTGGTTCATTGAATGCTACCGATGCCACAACATTGGCAGTCTTGCGCCCTACTCCGGCAAGCTTCACCAATTCATCGCGGGTATCTGGTACAATCCCATCATATTGGTCAATTAATGTTTGACACAGCTTCTGGATGTTTTTCGCCTTGTTACGGTATAGACCGATAGAACGAATATCATGCTGCAGTTCCTCTAGTGACACAGCTAAATAATCTTCTGGTGTTTGGTATTTGTTAAAAAGGTCCTTTGTTACCTTATTTACTAGGTTATCTGTACATTGCGCAGATAACAATACTGCGATAACAAGCTCAAACGCATTTTTGTGGACCAATTCACAGGCTGCTTCAGGAAACATATCCTGCATTGTATCCAACGCTCTGCGTATTTGTGTTTTGTTCAGCATTGGCTTCTCCTCCTCAGTCTTCTTCCAGCCAATTGTAATACACACTCACATCGCGTGCTGGCGCTGCTTGCTGTTCTGCGCGCACGGCGGCTGCAGCTGGTCGTTGATTCTCATGGAAGGATTTGCTCTCTTTACGTGCCTGTTCTACGGAGCGGACACCTTTGCGTTTCCATTCCCGCAAAATACGGTCGATATAACGGAAATTCAACTTACTCATCAGTACCGCTTCACGAAGAGCGGCTTTGATTAAGGATGGCGGCTGCATATCCTCATCCAGCCATAATGTAACCGTTTCTATCTCAAAAGGAGATAGCGGGCGGCCAAATTCCTGCTCAAATAAAATGAAGATAGCAGCTTCTTCTTCTTTATCTGTGTTCTTTTCCGGCTCCGGATATACAGTTTCCTGAAAGACTAGGTTCCACAGGCCGTTCAAGCTGTATGCCTGGCTGCGCACAGCATTATCCTGTACATCATCTATCTGAATCATATTGCGCTGCACAAGCTTACGTAATATTAATGCTACATCACGCTCCGACAGCGTTACTCTGGCTGCCAATTCGTCTGTTGTTGGAAACATCGTACCTTGCTGCTGGAAAAAGCAAATATGCAAGATAACCATCATTTCTGTCTCGTTTAAACCAAGTGCTGTATATCGTTCCATTAAAATACCGGGAAAGGAAATTGGATTTCCCAGTATTTTCTGGTAGTTCAAATTGTTGTTGTTCATCTGGGTTCTCCTCCTTTAATAGGACAATCCCTCGTCTAATGGACAAGGGATTGTTAATATTTCTATTTATTATTATGGGTACAAGCGATTCAGCAAGCGCGGGAATGGAATCGTTTCGCGAACATGCTCGACACCTGAAAGCCAAGCAACGGTTCTTTCTAATCCAAGTCCGAAGCCTGAATGCGGCACACTGCCGTACTTGCGCAGTTCCAAATACCAGCTGTAAGCATCGCCAGTTAGGTTATGCTCTTCATAGCGTTTTTCCATCAGCTCTAGATCGTCAATTCGCTGCGATCCGCCGATGATTTCTCCGTATCCTTCTGGAGCGATTAAGTCGGCACAAAGGACAACATCTTCGCGATTTGGATCCGGCTTCATGTAGAATGCTTTGATTTCAGCTGGGTAGTGCGTGATGAATACTGGTTTGTCGAAGCTTTCCGCGATTGCAGTTTCGTGCGGTGCACCGAAGTCTTCTCCCCACTCCACATCATCAAAGCCCTTTTCTTTCAGCAAGTCAATTGCTTCATCATACGTAATACGCGGGAAAGGTGCTGTCACTTTAGCAAGTTTCTCTGTATCACGGCCTAAGATTTCAAGGTCCAATTTGCAGTTCTTCAGTACAGAAGCAACTAGGTAACTGATGTAATTCTCTTGAATTTCCAAGCTTTCATTGTGTTCAACAAACGCCATTTCCGGTTCAATCATCCAGAATTCAATCAAGTGACGACGTGTTTTGGATTTTTCAGCACGGAAAGTCGGGCCGAATGAGAATACTTTGTTGAACGCCATTGCAGCAGCTTCCATGTAAAGCTGTCCGCTTTGGGAAAGGTATGCTTCTTCATCAAAGTATTTTGTATGGAACAATTCCGTTGTACCTTCTGCAGAGGAACCTGTCAGAATTGGCGGATCAATTTTTGTATAACCATTTTCATGGAAGAATTCGTATGTTGCACGAATAATTTCATTTCTGATCTTCATCACAGCATGCTGTTTTTGTGAACGAAGCCATAGATGGCGGTTGTCCATTAAGAATTCTGTTCCATGTTCTTTAGGTGTAATAGGGTAATCTGTAGCCGCATGAATTACTTCCACGCTGCTCACTTGAATTTCATAACCAAAAGAAGAACGGCTGTCTTCTACTACTTTCCCTGTTACATACAGAGAAGTTTCCTGTGTCATATTTTTGGCAGTTTGGAATACTTCCTCGGATACGTCGCTTTTTACGACAACGCCTTGGACGAATCCAGTACCATCACGAAGCTGCAGGAAAGCAATCTTCCCGCTGGATCGTTTATTGCGGAGCCATGCCCCGATTGTTACTTCTTCTCCTACATGCTCATTAAGCTTTGCAATTGTAGTCTTCAAAAAAAAACCTCCAATGTCTGTCTACATATGTAGTTGTCTTATTTATATTGGCTGGATAGAGCAAAACTTTCCAACTGCTCCAAACCATCAAGTGTGTAGTAGCTGTAGCCCAAACGGTCATCACCGTCGCGGAACGTTATCTCCCATGCTGGTTCATCCTCATACAGTCCAAGTCGGATATCATCCAGTTCACAGTTATTGCCGCATGCAGACTGCCAGCTGTCTTCTGCCTGCTGTTCATCAGCAGTTTCTGTCGTATAAATGATTTTTTTCGGGTCTTTCTCGCCTTTTATTCTGTAAGCGATGGCTTCCTGTCCGTCAGCTTGTTTGCCCGTGACAACATGGTATACGTGCTCGCCATTAAAGCGTGTCACTTCGTCTGCATTTTCGAGATCGGTATGTTCTGCAACAAAGTTCTCTGAGGATTCAAAGCCTGCTGTACGCTTGTCCTGCGCTGTATAGTAGACATAAATGCCACAGCCAAGTAAAAGCAGCAGTACAGCTGAAACAGCGAGAATAGTGATTTTAGCCCACTTAGGTCTGGTAAATCGTGAATATCGCCTTATCATGATCTTCCTCATCCAATGCTAGTCCGAACATCAAGTCCTTTTCTTTCAGTGTACGATTCAGGGAATCGACCAGCTTGTACAAGTCACTGCTGTATTGTACACGAACGGTGGACAATGTCTCCATTTTATTATTTTCCATCCTGCAACCTCCGAGCAATCCATTTACATGATTTGTTACTCATAGAGACAGCTTTCTGCAACAAACTAATACATGTTGAGAAGCAATCCATTCTTATTATACCAGTTGTACTGGTGTAATTCTAAGACGAGTTCAAAGTTTTTTCAACAAAAATCTTCCTTCACCCAGCAGTTGTGCGTCCTAGTGGCGCACTTTTTTTATAACCAGTGCTCTGCAAGCTCTAAAAGTTCTGCTGTACTTTGGTAATGCGTCGGTACTTCCGGGATTGATGCTGTGAAATAATTGCCGTATCTTGCCTTTATCATTCGATCATCGCAAACAAAAACGATACCTCTGTCACTGGAAGAACGAATAAGCCGGCCAAATCCTTGTTTAAACCGAATAACAGCATTTGGCAGTGCAAGTTCCATAAAGGCATTCTTACCCTCCGCTTTCAGCTTGGCCGCTTTCGCTTCGTAAATCGGATGATCAGGCGGCTGAAAAGGCAGCCGAACGATGACAAGACAGCTTAAGTCCTCTCCAGGAATATCTACTCCTTCCCAGAAAGAGCTCGTACCAAAGAGAATCGATTTCTTATTGCTTTGGAAATTCTTCTTCAATCTGTCACGGCTTCCGCTCGTGATTCCTTGTGCAATTAACATATAATCCTGATCATCTGTCAATTCCTTCACCAAACCATGCGCTTTTTTCAACATGTCATAGGAAGTGAACAGCACGAGCATCCGTCCATCAGTCACAGCAGCAAGACTAAGAATGGCTTCGCATACTGCGTAAATAAACGGATAGTTATCTTTCCCTCGAACATCTGGAAAATCGTTCGGAACGAGCAGCTGCACTTGTTCTTGATAGGAATACGGCGAATCAAATCGCTTCGTGACGGTCTGTTCATCTAACCCTAATTGCAATTGAATAAATTCAAATGACTGTTTCATCGTCAATGTGGCACTTGTCAGCACAATGCTTTTCTTTTCCGAAAAGAAGCGCTCGAACAGCATGTCTGCAATAGCAAGCGGCTCACTATACAAGTAAACGGAATTGCGTGCACCATACACATCAACTTCAATCCATTTAACCTCTTCATCATCGGTTACAAGGAACATACGTTCAATCGAATCAATGATTGACTGCAGTTGATTGACTGCATTTTGCAGCGAATCAGCCATCTTTTTATCAGCTTGCTTTTCCGCTGTTTTCACTAGCTGCAGCAAATGATGGATACAATCTCTGATACCGAATAACAGCCTGCCGCCCATCTCCGCTATTACTTGCAACGCCTTCGTGTTACGCACTTCTTCCAGCCGCAGCTGCATCCGTCCGATGTCGTTCGTTCCCAACTTATTACGATGCTGAGATAGAACGAATTCATGAATATAGCGAAACATATCATCAGCTTCGATTTTTGTTTGTTCCCATAAGCTTTGCCATATTAGCATTTCAGCTTGCGGATGCGGTAGCTGCTCTGTTGCTTTGTCATAAACCTTATTAGCGTGGGAAAGCATATGATGGATAGATACGTAATCAAGCGCCAACCCAAAATGCTTGGCAGCTGTTGCTTCAAAATGATGCGCCTCATCAATGATAGCTCGCTCATATGAAGGCAGAAGCTGGTATTCTTCCTGCATATCACTGCAAAGTAATGCATGGTTTGTCACAATAATATCAGCTTGCCAAGCCGCTTTTTTGGCCCGTTGGTAAAACGAACGAGAAAACCATGGCGAAAAAGGATCTTGTGTATCCTCTGAATCAGCGGACATATGCAAAAAGAAGCGTTTGCCGCTGGAAGGCAGGTTTACCTCATCAATATCCCCAGTTTCTGTAATGGTCAGCCATACGAGCAAGATTGCTTTCGTTAACGTGATATCATAATTGTCATTAGCTTTCTGCTGCAGCTCCGATTCGAATCTGCTGAGACTAAGATAATGCTGTTTTCCTTTCAACAGTGCTGCTTTAAAGGAAAAAGGCAGCAAACGCTGGAGAAGCGGAATCTCTTTTTCCATCAATTGTGCCTGCAGCTGTGTCAAATGCGTACTAATTACCACTCGGCTCTTTTCCTTGACCGCTGTGAACACTGCCGGCAGCAAATAAGCAAGTGATTTTCCTGTTCCAGTCTCTGCCTCGAGCAATGCATGTCTGCTGGAATGAAAAACATCATAAATCTGCTCACTCATTTCCTGCTGACTGCCCCTTGGCTCATAGCTCCGCATACCTTCCGATAATAAGCCATCTTTCCGATATACCTGATCGGCTAGTTCACCGAAAGACTGTGCAATAACTGAATTTGTACGTTCGTTTTCCGGGAGTCTGCGGATCGCCAAACCACGGTACACTTCCAAACCACTGTCTTGTTCGGCTTCAAAAGCAAGGTCCTCCAGCCTAGCATCAAGCAACGCCCTTAGATCACTTTTAAGTGCGCGTTCTAGTGTGAGAAGATGCGCAATAGTTTCATAAGGAAGCTTGTCCATTTTCTCGAGCAATGACAGCAGAAGTTCAGCTGTCACTAGCGTATCCGACAGCGCCCGATGCGGCTGATCATGCTCAAAGGATAGGTATTCACTAAGTACGCTCAGCTTATAGCTTGGTGCGGTCGGCAGCATAATCCGTGCGAGCTCAACCGTATCAAGTACCGGGCATGAAATGGGCGCTAAGCCCGATGCTTCCAATGAACTATTCAAAAAGCGCAAATCGAAATTTGCATTATGCGCTACTACATAACTATCTTGAAAAAATGCCGCTATTTCTTCCGCAACTTCCTCAAAGCGTGGTGCTCCTGTCACATCCTCATCAGATATGCCTGTCAGCTGCGAAATGAAAGGTGGAATCGGCATGCCGGGATCCAGCATTGTCTGAAACTGATCTGTGACTACACGTCCTTGGATAACGACAATCCCTACCTCTATAATTTTATCGCCATTCGACGGCGCGTGTCCGGTTGTTTCTAGATCCACCACTACAAATTTTTCCATGTTCCACCCTCCATACTGCTTAGAAAAGAAAGACTCTTATCCTGGATAAGAGTCCGATAAACTACCTATTTCTGTCCTTATATCATGACAGTAAGCGGCGGTTCTTCCTCGATGATCTCTTGAATTGTATTATCTTCATTCATCAGCGCAATTTTCGGCTTAAAATGAATGAGCTCATCATCTGAAAGCATCGCATAGGAAACGATAATTACCACATCATCTTTTTGTACCAGCCGCGCAGCAGCACCGTTTAAACAAATAACACCGCTGCCAGATTCGCCTGGAATAACATACGTCTCAAGGCGGGCGCCATTGTTATTATTCACGATCTGTACTTTTTCATGTGGAAGGATACCTACCTTCTCCAATATATGTGTATCAATTGTTATACTTCCGACATAATGCAAGTTCGCTTCCGTCACACGGGCGCGATGAATTTTAGCTTTCATCATCGTGCGGAACATATACTAGCCCCCTATATTAGAAACGGTCCATCATAGAACCGTCTGCTTCCAAAACAAGATTATCAATCAATCTGGCCTTCTCAAAAAAGACTGCAGCTGCAATGATAATGCGCTCGCTTATATCGTCAACAGGCTTTAGCGCCGGATATGACAAAATTTCAACGTAGTCTATTCTACCACTTGTTTTGCTGATAATAAATTCTTTTACGTGCGTTATCACATTTTCCACTTCGTTTTCACCATCAGCAATCAGCTTTTTGGCTTGCTGCAGTGCCTGCTGAATGACTGGAGCCTCTTGTCTTTCTTGCTCTGATAAATAAACATTACGACTGCTTTTGGCTAGTCCGTCAGCTTCTCGTACGGTCGCGACCGGAACAACTTCCAGCGGAAAATTAAGATCCTGTACTAATGCTTGAACAACAGCGACTTGCTGTGCATCTTTCAACCCAAAATAGGCCCGGTCAGGCTGAATCAGGTGAAATAATTTTGCTAAGACCGTTACAACACCATCAAAATGTCCTGGACGAGATTTGCCGCATAGGACATCTGCACGATCCGTTACGTGCAGTTTGATTGCACTGTTACCTGGATACATAGCGGATGCATCCGGCATAAAAACAATATCAATACCTTCCTGCGCAGCAATCTGCTGATCACGCGCCATATCTCTCGGATACGTTTCAAAATCTTCTCCTGCACCGAATTGCAGCGGATTTACAAAGATACTTAACACGGTAACATCATTTTCTGCTTTCGAACGTTTCATTAACGCTTGATGACCTTCATGCAGATACCCCATAGTCGCTACGTAGCCGACTGATTTTGCTGTCTTTGCCAAGGTCTGTCTTTCCTGCTGCAAGTCTTTAAGATTTGTAATGATTTTCATAACTCAATCTCCTATTTTAGGCAGCGCCGCCTCATCCATTGTAAAGCTTTGGTCCTCATTCGGAAAAACGCCATTTATTACATTTTCCCGATACGTTGTAAACACATTTGTAACTGTTTCGTTTAAGTCTGCATAGCTGACTGCAAATTTAGGGAGACGCTCAACGCCAAAACGGCTTATATCATGGAAAACGAGTACTTGCCCATCGACTTCTGCTCCAGCCCCAATACCAATAACTGGAATCGTTAACTCTTTTGCAATTCGCGCAGCAAGCTGTTTTGGAACACACTCTAATACAACAGCCATCGCCCCATACGCTTCTACCTTTCTGGCATCTTCCAGTAATTGTTTGGCTGTTTGTTCACTCTTGCCTTGCACCTTATACCCGCCAATTATATGGACGGACTGCGGTGTTAAACCAAGATGACCAACTACTGGTATACCTCCGACGCTGAGCGCCTTGATATTATTCAGAATTACTTGGTCGGCTCCTTCGAGTTTCAGCGCCTGCGCTCCTGTTTCTTGGAATATCCGTCGTGCTTGCGGTACCGTTTCTTCTACAGATACATGATAGCTCATAAATGGCATATCTACGACTACAAACGTATCCTTGCCGCCCCGGGTTACCGCTTTGCCATGATGAATCATATCTTCTACAGTTACAGGAATGGTTGATTCATAACCCAGTACAACCATTCCTAAAGAATCACCTACAAGCAGCATGTCAATTCCTGCTTGTTGTGCTAACTTGGCGGTCGGATAATCATACGCAGTGACCATGGTGATTTTCTCATTGGTTTCTTTCATCTTTTGAAAATCAAGTCTCGTTTTCATTGCTTCACTCCTCTATCCATTCTAATTCTGCAGAGTAAATACGCTGAGTCAACCCATCTGATTTTTCCAGGATCAGCTCACCTTCTTCACCAATTCCTTGAAATAACGCCTCAAAAACAGCTGTAGGAGTCGTCACTCTTACTCTCCGGCCAAGACGGGAAGCAAGCTGCATCCATTCTTCCCGAATACTTGCAAAACCAGCTGTTGTGTAAAGCGCATAGACGCTCTCAAGTTCTTTCCAAATAAGATGAATAAGCTCTTGGCGTTTCCATTCTTTCTGCGTCTCTATATGTATGGAGGTTGCTTTGTCCCGAATATCGGGGGGCAGGTCTGATTCTGTCTGGTTGACATTAATTCCGATACCCAGCACGATATGATGTATATAATCCTGTTCTGCTTGCATCTCTGTCAATATTCCAGCTAGTTTCTTTTCGTTTAGATAGATATCATTTGGCCACTTAATGCCTGCTTCTATCCCTTCCTTGCGAAAAGCTCTTGTTAAAGCTACCGCTGCCGCTAACGTTAACTGTGCTGCTTCTCGCGGTCCGAAATCCGGACGGATAATTAAACTCATCCAAATACCAGTCCCAGCCGGTGAATGCCAGCTTCTTCCCTTTGTTCCCTTTCCGCTCGTCTGTTTATCAGCAAGAACCACTGTTCCGTGTGCAGCTCCTTGGTCAGCCAGCGCTTTGGCCAATACCTGGGTGGAATCAAGTTCTGTTTCAAAGATAATCTTCCGCCCAATCCAAGAAGTATCAAGCTGCCAGTTAAGCGTATTTTTGCTTAATTTGTCAGGCGACTGCCGCACTTGATAGCCTTTGCGCGGAACAGCATCAATCTCGTAGCCATCTGCCTCTAATGCTTTCATATGCTTCCAGATAGCAGCTCTGGAGATACCAAGCTGTTCGGACAAATATTGTCCTGATACATATACACCTTCATGCTCCTGCAGCACTCTAATCAGCCGGTTACGCGTTGTATCCATGAAGCATCCACTCCTTCAGCCGTTCTTTATCATTTGGAATCCGGCTTTCCACAACTGCTTTTTCAGCAGCTTGGACTAATTCACGAATCCAGCTGCCTTTTTTTCTGTCTGGAAACCAGCTGACAAGATCTCCGCCTGAAACAGCCAAGTCAGCACTCTGATGAATCGGCAGTTTCGCTCTTATACGCGCAACATCGTCTTGCACGTCTTTTTCCTTATAAATTCCTGCCAATCGGCAATATCCTGCATCTAAATGGGGCGGCAGCTGGTAAACTGTCCAAGCCGTCAAATCGCTTTGCAGCATGTGAGACAATGCTTGCGCCTCTTGTTTGACGCTATTGGACAGTTTCCAATGTTTCACCCAGTCTTGTACAGAAATGCCGCTGTAAATGGCGCAGAGTGCTATCCATTCACTTAGTCCGCCGAGCGGCTGCATACGCTGCTCCAGCTTTTCAATCAGAGCAGGATGATCGTTAAAGACCGGCAGCGCTTCCCACAGCTTTGCTTGCAAAAGTAAACGAACAGCTGTCTTTACATAGTCGCCACGGCACAATTTCTCAAGTTCGATTGCGATACGTTCAATAGCAATCCGGTTCAGCCACGAACGTCTGCTTTCCATCACTTCGCGGGCTTCCTGATCTAACTCGTAGCCAAGTTGGGAAACGAATCGAACTCCTCGCATCATACGCAGCGGGTCTTCTTCAAAGCGATCATATGCATTACCAACTGTAATAAGCTGCTGTTTACCGATTGCTTCTCTGCCTGAAAATGGATCTACTATCCGGCCATTTCTGTCCATTGCAATCGCATTAACTGTATAATCGCGCCGCGCTAAGTCAGCCGTGATATCCGTTACGAACTCCACACGATCTGGGTGGCGGTAATCCGAATAGGTCCCTTCTGTTCGGAATGTCGTGATTTCAAAGCTTTCTTTTTCAAAACGAACTAAAACCGTTCCATGCTCAATGCCGACTGGAATAACTTTATCAAAAACTTTCATGACTTGTTCCGGTTTAGCAGAAGTTGCAATATCCAGATCCCCGACAGACTTGCCGATCAAGTAATCTCGTACAGCGCCGCCGACCAGATAGGATTCATAGCCATGCAGCTCGAGTTCGTTCATTACTCGAAACGCTTTTTCAAATATCTTCATTGTAATACCTCTTCATAAATAGCTTCGTATTGTGCAACAATATGGTCCGAGTGAAAAGCTTCTTCTGCGTGATGTATTGCTGCTTCGGAGTAGTTTTTCCACTTCTTCTCATCGGTCAGTAAATCCAATGCATAAGCAGCCATTTGGTTCACATCCCCAAGTTTTGTTACAAAGCCATTCTTCTTATGCTGAATAACTTCCGGTATACCGCCTACATCCGAGGCTATACATGGTACTCCGCATGCCATTGCTTCTAATAAGACAAGTCCAAAGCTTTCTTTTTCAGATGGCAGCACCATTAAATCAGCCATATTTAGAAGTGCAGCTACGTTGTTTTGTTTACCAAGGAAAAGAACATTCTCCTCTAATCCTCGCTCCTGTACATCGCGAAGTATATCGGAGTATTCCGGTCCATCTCCTATCAGCAGCAACTTACTAGGCAGTTTTTCCTGCACATACGAAAAAACCTGTACAACATCCTGTACACGCTTCACCTTCCGGAAATTGCTTATATGTACGAGCACCTTTTCATGATCCTCGATTCCAAACTGTTTCCTAATCTTCTTCACGTCGGTTGGATGATAAATCGCTTCATCGATAAAATTATAGACAACGTCAATTGGACTTGTCACATCAAGCATCTCTCTTGTTTGCTTAACAAGGCTCTCGGAAACCGCAGTCACTTTATCGCTCTCTTCAATTGCATGAACAATCATTTTGCGAAGTCCATTATCAATACCAAGCACAGTAATATCCGTGCCATGCAGCGTCGTCACAATCTTCACATCACGCTTGGCAATCGCTTTTGCCAAAATAGCGCAAATTGCGTGCGGTACAGCATAGTGAACATGCAAAACATCAAGTTCTTCTTCATCAATGACTTCAGCCATTTTATTGGCCAGCACTAAATCATAAGGCGGATATTGAAATACAGGATAATGACTCATCTCTACCTCGTGAAAGAAAACATTAGGCAGCAATGTGTCAAGCCGAAAAGGGACACTTGACGTAATAAAATGTATGTCATGCCCTTTCTTGGCAAGTTTTTTACCGAGCTCCGTCGCAATAACGCCGGAGCCCCCAAGTGTTGGATAACAGGTAATACCTATTTTTAGTTTTTTCATAGATCAGGCTCGCGATCCCGGATGATTTCACGCCAATCAAAATCGCCTCTGTCCAAGCCGCGGATAAAGATCTCAGCAGCCGCCAGATTGGTTGCAAGCGGAATACGATGTACATCACACAAACGCATAAGGGCACTCACATCTGGTTCATGCGGCTGAGCTGTCAGCGGATCACGGAAGAAAATAACAAGATCCATTTCATTCGTTGCAATGCGGGCACCGATTTGCTGATCTCCTCCTATTGGACCTGATTGAAACAGCTCCACTGGCAGACCAGTTGCTTCCTTGATACGTGTTCCTGTTGTTCCTGTTGCATAAAGTGTATGTTTTTTTAGCATTTCTTGGTATGCAACAGCAAAACGGACCATCTCTGGTTTCTTCTTATCATGGGCAATTAATGCAATATGCAATGTCGACACCTCAATCCAATATATTTTCCAAACCGTATGCTAACACATCCATTTTCATAACACGTTCTACAGCAAGTTGCACACCAGACATGAACGATGTGCGGTTAAAGGAATCATGTTTGACCGTAAACTGCTCTCCCGGTGCACCGAAAAGCACCTCCTGATGCGCCACAAGGCCTGGCAGACGTACACTGTGGATGCGCATGCCATCGAAATCTGCACCGCGAGCTCCTGCGTGTGTTTCTTTCTCATCAGGATGCCCTTGTTTAACAGGCTCCCGTACTTCCTGGATTAACTGCGCCGTCTTAACAGCTGTACCGCTCGGTGCATCCAGCTTCTGATCATGATGCTTCTCGATAATCTCTACTGTCGGGAAATATTTTGCCGCTTGTTTGGCAAATTGCATCATAAGCACTGCACCAATAGCGAAGTTGGGCGCAATAATGGCTCCAACACCTTTCTCCTCGCTCAGTGTGTGCAGTTCTTCCAGCTGTACATCTGTGAAGCCGGACGTACCTACCACCGGTCGCACACCATGTTCAATTGCAAGCTTTGTATGTGTATAGCCTGTTTCCGGTACGGTCAAATCAATTAGCACATCCGCTTCCACTTCTGCAAAACAGCGAGCAGCGTCTGTATAGATGACCGCGTCGCTGGATGTAAGTCCTTCGATATCTTTGATACGTTCACCCTCGTGTTTGCGATCAATCGCTCCAGCTAATTCAAAGTGTTCTGTGCGCGCTATCAGCTGCAGCGCTTCTGATCCCATTCGCCCTCTAGGTCCTGCTACGATAATCTTAATGGTCTCTTGTGTCATTCTAACTCATCCTCCTGTGTCTTCTTCGTCCATCTGTCTTTATCTCTTGTTTCGAATTTTGACATTGACTTCTCAAATGCTTCAGATAGGTCAATGTCCAAGGAGTTAGCAAAGCATGTCAGCACAAAGATGATATCTCCGAGTTCATCTGTTACAGTGTTAGCTGCTTCACTTTTTTTCTTCGGCTTTTCGCCATATGTATGATTTACTTCTCGAGCCAGCTCCCCTACCTCTTCGGTCATTCGGGCAAGCATGCTGAGCGGAGAAAAATAACCTTCTTTAAATTGGGAAATATAAGCGTCAACACGTGCTTGTATTTCCTCTGTTGTATATGTTGAACTCATGCGCGATCTTCCTTTCGCTATATCATTACCATGTTAGCTTAAATGAGTCATCTTTGACAAATGTTTTTACCTGCAGGATAAATTTGTAGCGTTCGCCATAGTTGTCTATAATATAGAAGGAATTGTCACTTTTAGGAGGTAAGTTATGTTTAAACTGCGTTTGAAGAACATCTTGTTCATCCTGCTTGGCGCGGCTATCTTTTCATTCGGTATTGTGCATTTTAATATTGCCAACAAGCTTGGAGAAGGCGGATTCACCGGTATCACACTTATTTTGCTTTTCGAATTCGACTGGGATCCAGCTATTACGAATTTAGTGCTGAATATTCCGCTGTTTCTGATCGGCTGGAAGTTCCTTGGCCGCACAACATTCGCATATACCATTATCGGAACAGTTGCTGTATCTGTGTTTCTACGATTGTTTCAGACGTATTCCTTCCATATTGACTTAGGAAATGACCTCTTGATTGCATCGCTTTTAGCGGGTGTATTTATTGGCGTCGGACTCGGCATTATTTTTCGGTTTGGAGGCACAACTGGCGGTGTTGATATTATCGCTCGCCTAGCAAATAAATATGTCGGCTGGACAATGGGACGTACGATGTTTATGTTCGATGCTGTCGTAATCGTCACTTCGGTCCTTACTTATCTTGATTTGATTCGCGGCATGTATACGCTTGTTGCCGTATTTGTCGGCGCACGTGTAATTGACTTTATTCAAGAAGGTGCCTACTCTGCGAGGGGAGCTACTATCATTTCCAATAAAAGTGCCGATATCGCCAATCAGATCCTTAAGCAAATGGACAGAGGCGTAACAGTACTTGATGGCCGCGGCAGTTTCACAGGCGAAAAACGGGATGTCTTGTACTGCGTCGTTGCCAGAAACGAAATTGTCCGACTGAAAGCAATCATTACATCGGTTGATCCGCATGCTTTCGTCGCTTTAAGCGAAGTGCACGATGTTATGGGAGAAGGATTCACCCTTGATGCAGAAAAAAATCCATATCAAACGGATTAAGCTCACAGGTGCATCTTGCTCGGTGAATTGGTAAAGTAGAGTAGACTAAAAGAATGGGGTGATAATATGGAACTTTCCGGAAAGAAAATACTTTCTTTTGTAAGTGATGATTTCGAAGATTTGGAGTTATGGTATCCGGTTTTACGATTGCGCGAAGCTGGCGCAGAGGTTCATTTAGCAGGTGAGGCTGCTGATACGGTCTACAAAGGGAAATACGGCGTTCCAGCAACGTCCGATATATCCTTTGAAGATGCAGACCCACAGCAGTATGATGCCCTTCTCGTACCCGGCGGATGGTCGCCGGACAAGCTGCGTCGTTACGACAGTGTATTAGAAATCACGCGTCATTTCCATACGCATCAAAAAGCGATCGGCCAAATTTGTCACGCTGGCTGGGTGCTCATTTCTGCCGGCATCCTGGATGGAGTAAACGTAACCAGCACCCCTGGCATTAAAGATGATATGAAAAACTCCGGAGCCATTTGGCATGATGAAGCAGTTATTGTCGATGGACATATCGTCAGCAGCCGCAGACCACCTGACTTGCCCGATTACCTTCGTGAACTGATTAAAGTGATACAAGCTCAATAATAAAGCAAGTATACACAATTCATTTTCCATGATTAAAAAATCCAAACGATGCTGTCGGGACTGACCCCCGTTTCTGAGACAGGGATCAAAAAACCTTCAAACAGCCGATTGCCGATATTGTATCGGTGATTGGTTGTTTAGTTTCGTTTGGATACGAATATTGTTATAATAATAAATATATTCTTCAACAGTACGTTCTACGATGGCAGTCGAAGTTCGATTTATGCTGTTAAGATAGAATGTTTCAGACTTTAGTATGGAATGAAACGATTCGATAGAGGCATTATCAGCGGGCGTTCCTTTTCGGGACATACTCATGGTAATGCCTTTTGCTTTTACAGCTTCTTGGTACTTATAAGATGTGTACACCGACCCCTGATCACTGTGTAATATGCAGTTCTCAGGCAATGGTGGCAGCTGAGCGAGTGTCTCCAACACGAAAGCTGTATCTTGTTTATCTCCAATAGAGGACGCCACTACTTCGCCATTGCACAAATCTATTATACTGGAAAGATACATTAGTTTCTGACCATAAGGCAGGTATGTAATGTCGGTTACGAGCTTCTCAAGAGGACGATCAGACTGAAAGTTCCGATCCAATAAATTTTCTGCGACGGCATATGGCTGTCCAGTTTTCTTACGTTTCTTCACTTTAACCCGGCACTGCCATTGATTCTCCTGCATTACTCGCTGCACGACTTTGTGGTTAATGCATTGCTCCTGTCTCAGTAAGGCAGTAATCTTTCTGTAACCGTACCGATACTTGTGTTCTCGGCACAATATGCCAATTTGCGTTTTAAGTAGTTCTTTCGAATCGTCTTTCTCTTTGTTCTTCCAGCGATAATAAGATGCTCTCGAGATACCTAAATGTACACAAATATCCTGTATTGTCATTGTGTTATGCAGTGATTCTACAAGTTCGACTGCCGTTTCTCTATCAACTTCCTTTCCAATTCCTTGTACTTTTTTAAAACTTCATTTTGTTGCCTTAAAAATCGGTTCTCAGCTTGTAATTCCTCTACTTCTGAAGAATAGGCTGGCCCTTTCCCGTAGGTGTACTGCTTGCCAACTGGCTGTTCAAAACGATGCGTCTCTTCAGATTTATACCATCTGACCCATGTCTTCACTTGCGATCTACTCTTAATATTTAGTTCGTTCAAAATCTCTTTTACAGGTACGCCTGCCAAGCGCATTTCAACTGCCTTCATTTTTATCTCCACTGGATAACTGACTCTAGTTCCCATAGAAAAAACACCTCCAAGTATTATTTCGGATAACAATCGTCCGTTTTCAACCTTGAAGGTGTTTTTTATTTGTCTCAGCGTATGGGGTCAGTCCCGTCATAAAAACACAGGGTTGTTTGGATTTTTAATTGGCTAAACTATTTCAGCCTTAATTCTACTAATCATTCATCCCTCTGTTAAGCCCAGCTTGCACCCACAATGATCAAAAGAATAAACAAAACAACGATCAGATAAAATCCTGCATTTCCGTATCCGCCTGCACTCATGTTTGACACCTCCTGCTTCTGTGTTAGAACATCTTATGTTAGAAGCAGATGTATGGGTGGGCGAATACGAGAAAATAGGGTATTTAGGAAATTCTTAGATCGAGCTTTTTAAAAAGATGCTAGTCCACCTCCTTCTGGCATGAGCACAGCAATCAAGTTGGCCTCGGTCATTCACAAAGAACAGCCTCCCCCCTTCATGCCAATTCAAATTTGCGCAAAAAAAAACACCCCGAAGGATGTTTTTAATTAGTCTTCATTACCGCCGACAAAGAACATAAGGATGAAACGAACAAGCTCGGCTACAGCTACAAGCGCTGCTGCTACGTAAGTCATTGCTGCTGCATTCAATACTTTCTTCGTCGCCCGCTCTTCATCGTTACGGATGACGCCTGTCGATACAAGCTGCGTCATTGCCCGGTTAGAAGCGTTAAACTCGACCGGTAATGTAACTACTTGGAACAGTACCGCAACACTGAACAGTACAATACCGAACAATACAAAGTTCATAATACCTAACAGCGCACCAGCAATAATAAGAATGAAGGAAAGATTATTCCCCCAAGCTGCTGCTGGAGCAAGCGCTGTACGGAATTTCAAGAAGCCATATTCTTCTGCATCTTGCATTGCGTGTCCCACCTCGTGGGCAGATACAGCTGCAGCTGCCATGGAATGACCATGATAGTTGCTGCTGGAAAGACGGACAACTTTATGACGAGGATCATAGTGGTCAGACAATAGTCCGCGCGTCTCTTCAATTTGCACATCATATATGCCGTTATCATCTAAAATCTTTCTTGCGACTTGTGCACCAGTCATAAGCGATGACGTTTCTACTTTTGAATATTTCTTATACGTGCTTTTTACCTTCGATTGTGCCCATAAAGGGATAATCAGAAGCAGTGCTATATAGATAATATAAGCACCTAGTGACATTATGCATTCCTCCGTAAAATGGTTTATGGAACAACTTATTAAGGTCAATTTTAGTCAAGATTTCGAAAAAAATCAACTATTACGGTCCCTGTTCACACTTTTGTCATTTTCTGCTCGGTATTTTTTATAGCCGACATAAACCAATGTGCCGACAATGCTCGCACTAATACAAAGTATTCCCCAGAACTTTGTTGTATCATAACTGCTTTTTTCCGGGACAGTGACAGTGTACAAATACGCAGGCAGCGCATAATCTTGTTGGTCAAACGTTTGATTTAAATTGTCGTAAGATGACGATTGTGCCTCTGTACGCGATGGCTGCAGGAAATTAGTAACGTTGGCAACGATAAAAAAAGAGGCTGTCAGAACAACAATGACGAGAAGCAGCTTTTTCATCAGCATCCCCTCTTTTTTAGGTGTTCCTACAGGCTATGCAGTAATGATTAGTTGTATGACAACATACGCCTCAATTGACAGAATTATCTTTCCGCTGTGTGGCAGCATATCCGACCATAATGGAGACGATGCTCAGCCAGAACGTAAAATAACCAATTTCGTTACCATAATCTGCTGTCAGCCTTCCATAGATCGGCATCATGTCAAACACATAATCAATGATATCATTATGCAGAACGACGATAGCTGCAACAGCTAAGTGCTGAAGCTTCACTTTATAAAGCGGAGCATAAAGCAATCCTTGAACTGCCATCGCCAAATGAGACGCAATCAGCATGTACCCTTGCCCAGAAAGCGATCCATTCATAGCGAGTGTCAGCAGGTTCATGACAACCGCCCAGATGCCATACTTAAATAATGAAACAACAGCAAGTGCCTCAATATAGCCATTGTGCTTTCCAACAAGCAGCAGTCCTAAGAATATAGTGAAAAAGAGACTGGCTGTCGGACTGTCTGGAACAAAAGGCAGAAATACAGCCGGGGTTAATTCGAGCTGCCAGCCGTACCATATATAACCGTATATTGTTCCGAATAGGTTAACTAGAAATAAAAGCATGATTATGTACCGATGAAAAAGAAGCTGATAGATCATAGACGCGTCCTTCCCTAAAACTGTTATGTATTACTTTTCTATTTTAGCAGATAATTTCTTGTCTATCTGAATAATTAAAATAGAAACAAGAAAAAAGATGCGCAAATCTGCGCATCAATTTAAATGTGTTCAATTAAGTTTCCTTCTTCTTCTTTCAATTGTTTCATTGCCCTGCTAAGCAAGCGGAATTTCTTCTCATCTCTCTTATCAAGCGCTAAATCAATCGCTTCTTGCAACTTTCTCTTTTTGTATTGAAAGTGTGATGCATCAAGAAGTCTCGTTGCCAGCTGACGGTCTTCTTTTGTTACATAATGATCTTCCGGCAAGAAAGGATTGTCTTCCAGTACCGCAACATATTCCATGCTTTGATTGGCATTCTTGAAATTGAGTTGAATATAAACAGGGTCTTTCTTGTTCATGCGAATATCATGGAATGATTTCTCCGCATCAGTTGTGACAATATTGTCTTTATAAAACCGGAATGGTACTTCCTCTGAACAATGGGCTGATATGATGATTCCTCTGGGACTGAATCTTGCTTCACGAATAAAATGAACATTATCAAGAAATGAATCATGATTGATTAAGTAATTCAAGATCCAGACACTTTCCCTGCGCTTCAATTGGTAATTGTCTAAGAACCAGCGAATGAACGTTTTCTTATCCTGCATGGTAACGGAAATATGCATATGTGCCCCCTCCCAGAAAGCGAAATGATTTCAATTCAATACATTTATTGAGACAAGAGCCGATTGATATTCTCTTCCACTTCGATATCAGATGGCTCCAAACGAAGATACTCTTTTAGTATTTCGACAGCCTGTTGCATCCTCCCTTCTTCTAATAAGAAATATCCATATTCTTTTAGAAAATCGCTATCATCTTTGAAGTTAGTATATGCTTCCCCATAAGCGTTTAATGCCTCTTCAAACGATTCTGTTTCATTATAGGCGCGTGCCAATTCCCATCGATAAGCGGCATCTTCTTCATCTGTATCCAATACGTGCGTCAATAATTCAATGATTGCTTCATGGTCTTCATCTAACTTGAAGTTCTCAATCAGATAAAGAACGGCTTCTTTATAACCTGGATCGAGCGCAATTGCATGACGTACAAGGTAATAGCTGCGGTCATTCTTTCCAAGCTGTCTAGCAAGACGGCCTGCTGTAAAGTACAGCTTCTGGTTAAACTCATCCAATGACAACCCTTTTTCTGCCGTTTCAAATGCTTTTTCCATCAAACCTTCTTCTTCATACGCTTTTGCTAAGTATTCATAGACAGAAAGATAATCAGGTTCTTGCTTGACTAACTTTTCCCACGTACTGATTGCAATATCGTATCTGGATAATTTGAAAGCTGTAAAACCATAGCTGAACAGCTGTTCCACGTCATCTACATCTGTTTCTTGGTAGTAAGTCAAAGCCTTTTCAAATTCACCGGTAGCTGCATACGCTTCTGCAAGTCGGAGCGCGATATCAATATCACCCATTGCTGTTTGTATTTCGTATACCTTTTCATAATACGTAATTGCCTTCAAATAAGAACCAGTAGATAAAGCAAGTTCTCCTAACGCTAAATCGAGCACCGGCTCTGATGGATCGAAGCGTTTTGCTGCAAGCAGCTTCTGTTCTGCAACTTCAAATAATCCTTGTGCCTCATATAAATCGGCAAGCTGCATTTGAGCAGGAACATAAAATTCTTCATCTTCCACAATTTGATCTAGCTTATCGATTGCTTCTTGATCTTCATTTAAATCAATAAACAATTCAGCAAGCATCATTTTGAGTTCCATTTCGTCCGGAAACATCTGCTCCAATTGCAGCAAAACAGTTTTTGCTTCTTCGTGCAGTCCCCACTGTATATACAGTTCCGCTATCGTGAACTTTTCTTCTTCACTTGCAGAAGGCAAATACGCTTCCAACGTATCGACTGCTTCTTGAGGTTTGTCATTTTCCATAAGAGTTATTGCTTTACTTAATTCTTCCATTCTAAACACTTCCTTCTATTTAAAACGCCTATCGGCTTTTGCTTCTTTCTTCAGTGTAACCTATAGCTAGTGTTTACGCACAGCAAAAAAGCCTGATTCCCCTAAAAGGGAATCAGACATTATCTATTTTGAAGCATTTTTAAGTCGTTAAAGAAAGCCGGGTAAGAGATGTTGATACTGTCCGCATTCTTTAAATTCGTTTCTCCATTGGCAATTAAGCTGGCAATACTAATCATCATCCCAATACGATGATCACCAAAAGAGTCGGCTTCGGTTCCTTGCAGTGTTTGATTTCCCTTGATCACAAGTCCATCCGGCGTCGTGTCCAATTCTGCTCCGAAACTTCGCAGCGTGCTGGCGATTGCTTCAATACGATCACTTTCTTTGTAGCGCAGCTCTTCGGCATCCTTAATAACTGTTTCCCCTTCTGCCTGTGTTGCAAGCAAAGCTAAGATCGGCAGCTCATCAATCAGACGCGGAATAACATCGCCCCCGATTTCTGTTCCTTTCAAAGAACCGTATCGGACTGTAATATCACCAATCTTTTCCCCTGCTTCAGTCTGGTGCTCTTGAATTTCTATCGCAGCGTCCATGGATTGCATCACATCCAAAATGCCAGTTCGTGTTGAATTAAGTCCGACATTCTTTAAGGTGACGTGACTGCCAGGCACAAGACATGCGGCCACCAAGAAGAACGCGGCCGAGGAAATATCACCCGGCACGTACACATCAGCTGCTCGCAGTGTCTGTCCCCCCCGAATGGTAACAGTCGTCCCATTTACATCAACTTGCGCACCAAAGCTAGTGAGCATCTGTTCCGTATGGTCTCTTGTTTTCACGTCCTCCGATATCTTTGTCTCGCCTTCCGCTAATAAACCCGCCAATAATAATGCTGATTTCACTTGTGCACTTTTGACTGGCGTATGATAAGTCAGTTTAGATAGCTTTTGTCCATCAACTGCCAAAGGTAAAAATTTCCCTTCTTCGCGCCCGTTGATTTTTGCACCCATTTGCCGTAAAGGAAGCACAACACGATCCATTGGCCTTTTCGTCAAAGATTCATCACCATATGCAGTAATGTGAAATGGCAATGCTGCAAATACGCCAAGCAGCAGGCGGGCAGTAGTGCCAGAGTTGCCAAAGTTAATCGGTACGGTTGGTTCTTTAAAGCTATCTTTCCCGTCACTGTTGATGATAACCGTATTTCCTTCTTGCTCAATCGATACACCGAGCGCTCGAAACGCATCAATTGTCCGGAGACAATCCTCTCCGTCCAGAAAATGACGAACAGTTGTCCGGCCTTTTGCAAGTGCCCCAAAAATAATGCTTCGATGTGAAATCGACTTATCACCTGGAACAGTAATAGTTCCAGTAAGTTCTTTTGCAGCCGGCTGCAGTTTTATATTTGTCAATTCTATCATCCTTTTAATCTTGTATCTTCACTTCGTAGCCGAATACTTCCAAAACACCTTTTGCCTTCAGCTGCATCTTTTGTTCCGCAAAGCTGAGACGAAGCACACCTGTCAGCCCTTCGCGAAGTTCGAGTATTTGAATGTTGACAATGCTCAAGCCAGCATCCGCTATGATAGCAAGTACTTTTTGCATGGCACCTGGCTGATCAGTAATGTCGACGTATAAATCAAAATAACCTGGGATGGCACCTTTTTTCCGAGGTTCTAGTCCATCTCGATATTTTTTTGCATCGGTAAGATACGTATGAATTTCATCACGATTATCCTCCGCAAGAAGTGTACGAAGAGTTTGCATTTCCTCTATCCAATCATCTAGAAGCACGGCTATTTTTTCTTTGTTTTGGAAGAAAATATCCTGCCACATGCCCGGATTACTAGAAGCAATACGTGTAATATCCCGAAATCCTCCTGCGGCAAGCTTTGGCAAAAAGCTATGTTTCACTTCCCATTTTTTCGCTTGCTGGACGAGTGCAGATGCAATCAGATGCGGAAAATGTGAGACAACGCCTGTCATCTCGTCATGCTCCTCCGCCGTTAACGTGATAAACGTACTTTTCGTTCCAGATAACAGTTGTTTCAGCCTGTCAATATGCACATCGGTTGCTTGCTGCACCGGTGTCATCACATAAATCGCGTTTTCAAAAAGATGCGCCTTGGAGGCTTCAATGCCATGTTTATGAGAACCAGCCATCGGATGACCGCCGACAAATGTTATTTTATCCGAGCGCATAGCAGCTGCCTGCTGAAATATCGGCCCCTTAACAGAAGAAACGTCTGTAACTAACACGTCCTTTTGCAAATCCATACTGTCGAGCTGCAGAAGCAGCTCAACAGATTTGGAAACAGGAGCTGCTAACAGAATAATGTCAGCCTTACTGGCAGCTTCTTGAAAGGAAGTCATTGCTTCATCAATAATTTGATGCTGAAGTGCATATGCCAATGTACTTTCCCGCTGGTCCACTCCAATTAGATGGACATCTTGATGCATGTGAATATTTCGAGCAAGTGAGCCGCCAATTAAACCGAGTCCTGCAATTACAACGGTCTCCATTTTAGCTTTCTTTCACACTAGTCAGGTATTGGTCGAGCAATACAGTAAAGTCTGTCATATCTTTTTCATTGCCAATCGTGATGCGGACACTGTTCGGAATGCCGAGCGCATCACCGGAACGGATAATATACCCTTTGGACAGCATATGCTGGAACAGTTCATCTCCGCTAACAGGCAAGTCATAGATTAAGACAAAGTTTGTATGTGATTCAAAGTACTTGATGTGATGAGCATCACAGAATGCTAAGAAACTATGTTTTACTTGATTGTTCTTAGCAATTGATTCTTTTATGAACTGCTGATCATCAAGTGCGACAATGGCGGCTTTTTGAGCGATGGTAGTATTGTTGAATGGACTTCTGACCACATTTATTTTATGGATCACATCCGGATGACCAATCCCATAACCGACACGAAGGGCAGCTAATCCATATGCTTTTGAAAAAGTCCGAAGCGTTAGTAAATTCGGATATGTATCTAGGGCAGCTAATGTGTCAAAATAATCATCTGTTTCCAAGAATTCGATGTAAGCTTCATCAGCTACAACAAGCACTTCCGGAGGAACCTGGCGAATGAAGTTCTCAAAATCGGCTTTGCTAATATGGTTGCCAGTTGGGTTGTTTGGCGTACACAACCATACGATACCCGTTTTTTCATCGATTGCATCCAGCATTGCGGGCAGATCATGGAATCCATTTATTGTTTCAATGGACCGGACTTCTGCCCCTTCAATTAGAGCATGATGCGGATATTGAGAGAAAGATGGATGTGCCATTACGGTGTTTAACCCAGGCGCAAGGAAAGTACGGCAAAGCATCATAATAATTTCATCGGAGCCAGCACCCAATACAAGCTGATCCAGATTAACACCAAAACATGCTGCCAGCTTTTCCTTCAGTGCTGTACCGTAACCATCGGGGTAAATCTCCTGCTCATCAGCAAAAGTTGGCAGCGCCTCTCTTACTTTTGCAGAAAAACCATACGGATTTTCGTTGGAAGCTAGTTTTACAATTCGTTTCAATCCGAATTCTTTACGAACTTCTTCCATCGGCTTTCCTGGTTTGTAGGCTGTCAATTCATTTAATATCTGTTTTGCTTTCATTGATGCTCCTCCTTTAGGTCTGGACGCAACTTGATTGCTTGCCCGTGGTAAACGTGATGAATATCCGGCTGTGACAAATCCGTATTTGCTGTCAGCATGACTCGAATACATTTTGACAGGCCGCTCTCGATAGCAAGCTCTTGCATGCACATGACAGGAACATATGTCCAGTCATCGCGAAACAAACGCAATGCCTTTGCCGGGAACGTTTTCGTTAGATCAGGCGTTGCCGAAATTAACACTTGTACAACATCTTCAGGTTCGATGTTGTTCTTGGATACCATTTCTTCTAGCATAGCTGCTGTTGCTTCAATTATTTGTTCCTCCTCATTCTCCTGTACAGTCGTTGCCCCGCGGACTCCACGTATCATGCTCGGCTCATCCTTTCAAGGAAAGATGTAACGGCACGAGAAAGCGTATCGTGATCTACCTTCTCTGTTACCGGCTTTCCGATTTCTCGCAGCAGTACCATATGTACTTCTTTGTTCTCGGACTTCTTATCCATCTGCATTCTTTTGATAAGTCTTTCAGCTGAAAATTCAGGTAATTGTAAAGGGTATTCATTTCGTTCGAGCCAGCTGCGGAATGCATCCAGCTGTAAGTCTGTGCCAAATTTCTCTTCGCTTAATTCCAAGGCAAACAACATGCCGATGGCAACTGCTTCTCCGTGTGTAAAGGTGCCGTAACCAGCTTCAGCTTCGATAGCATGACCAAGTGTATGACCAAGGTTTAAAAACTTTCGCAGATCTTTTTCTTTCTCATCCGCTTCGACAATTTTTGTTTTCACTTGAATACCATGAGATAAATCCCGTATAAGCTGTGCTTGGTTTTCTTTATCGAGCTGTTTTCTTTCAAGCAGTTCATGCAGGAAATCTGTATCACCGATATAGGCTTCCTTCATTAACTCAGCGTACCCGCTGCGCACTTCTTTTTCTGGCAGTGTTGAAATTGTTTCTACATCGTAAACAACAGCTGTCGGCGGATAGAAACTTCCAATTAGGTTCTTACCCGTTTCATGATTGATGGCCACCTTCCCGCCAACACTGGAATCATGAGCAAGAATAGTTGTAGGAAGCTGAACAAAGTCGATACCGCGCATATACGTACTTGCGACAAAACCAGCTAAGTCACCAATCACGCCGCCGCCGAGTGCAAGGACTAGTGCTTTGCGGTCCAGCCCTGCCTCGAACATGCTGTCTAATAGTTCAAAATACATATCCTTGCTCTTCGCTGCCTCACCCGGCTCAATAATCTTGACCGTAACATTGGCTGCCGGCTGAAGCGAAGCTACATACTCGTCCAGATAATGAGGGGCAATGGAAGTGTCCGTCACGACAAATACGGACTGATAGGGTTTTGGCAGGAATGCAGCTAGATTATGCCGGATACCTGCCCCTACAGAAACGTTGTAACTTGACTGACTTGCTTGGACTGTAATTTGTTCCATTAAAACACCCGGATTTCTTCCCGGTAATTTTTGATCGCTTCTTGCAGCTTTGGAAACTGATCATGCGGGAACTGTTCTAAAATCGCCTTTGCAATTTCAAATGCAACAACGTGCTCCATTACCAATGCAGCAGCTGGTACAGCACAGCTGTCGGACCGTTCGATACTCGCATTGAACGGCTCTTTCGTCTCGATGTCTACGCTTTGCAATGGTTTATAAAGTGTTGGAATAGGCTTCATGACACCTTTGACGACAAGCGGCATCCCCGTAGTCATCCCGCCTTCTAAACCACCAAGACGATTTGTCTTTCGGTAATATCCTCTTTCTTCTTCCCATGCGATTTCATCATGCACTTGACTTCCTGGCAATCTAGCAGCTTCAAAACCAATTCCGAATTCCACACCTTTGAATGCATTGATGCTCGATACGGCTCCAGCAATTCGTCCATCTAGCTTACGATCATAATGAACATAAGATCCAATTCCAGCTGGAAGACCTTCTACGTAAACTTCCACGACACCACCAATGGAGTCACCATCTTTTTTCGCTTGGTCAATTGCTACCACCATCTTTTCGGCAGCTTCTGGATCAAGACTGCGCACAGATGAAGCTCTGGAAATAGTGTTTCTTTCTTCGTATGTATATTCCGGATACTCAGCAGCTTTGATACCGGCTATTTCTTTTGTATAGCCGACAATATGTATATCAAGTTCTGCTAATATTTTCTTCGCAACCGCTCCAGCTGCCACGCGTGCAGCAGTCTCCCGAGCAGAAGATCTCTCCAGCACATTTCGCATATCACGATGGCCGTACTTTAAAGCTCCATTCAAATCAGCATGTCCAGGCCTCGGACGGCTGACAATACGGCGGACTGCCTGCGGATCTTCAACTGGGTCTTCCCCCATTACATCAATCCAATGCTTGAAATCATCGTTATGAATGACAAGAGCAATCGGCGAACCAAGCGTGTATCCGTGACGCACGCCGCCAACAATATCAACTAAGTCTTTTTCGATTTGCATGCGTTTTCCGCGGCCATGCCCCTTCTGTCTCTCTAACAAAGAAGCGTTGATATCAGCGGCAGTCAGCGGTAAATAGGAAGGAACACCTTCTAGGATAGTTGTTAGCTGTTTACCATGTGATTCACCTGCAGTTAAGTAGCGCATCTATATTCCTCCGTTGTTTGTAGTTCTTAGTAATTTTATTTACTATAACATAACTCGTTTCTTATGTGGGAACTATTCTGACAATATTTCCGTTTCTGTTTCTCGCATCTATTTTCTAGTCAAATTGTCAAATACCTGCCGAAGTTTTCCCATACGGGCTTCGACTTTTTGGGATGACGCTTCTACTGTATAACCATCTTCGATTAATTCTTTCATTAAGACAACTTTCTTAATCATGTAATAATCAAACCTTCTAGTGGTGTGTGCTTGTTCGTCGACACTCTTGATATACCCTTTGTCTTCCCAATAACGAAGCTTACGAATTGGTATATCGGTAATTTTGGCAACTTCTCCAATGGTCACCGCCATTTGCTTCAGCAGACTGTAATCAATGCCGTCCACTGTTTTCACCCCTTTGTCTTTAATTAATGCCTATTATACGGCATTTTTAACATTTGACAACTTATGAAGATTAGATATAATAATTGGAGATTAGTTACAAAAGGAGTACAATCATGCTTGTAAATTTAAGAACACACCGTATTGTTTGCAGCTTTGTTACTGCAGCAATTATGACTGCTATCATTTCTTTCACTTTAACAGTCGTTAATTCAGGGTTGCATGCTTTTTCTTATCATACTTGGTTCCGCTCTTGGATTATCGCTTTCCTGCTTGTATTTACCGTATCTTTCTTCCTTCCGAAATTTGTACATCGCCACGTATCAAAAATTGTGAGAATTAAGGAATAGAAAAAAACCAAACGTGCTGTGATTTAAATCGCAGTATCGTTTGGTTTTTAATAGCTATAAGAGCATTTTCTTATTGTTTTTGATAAAAGAATGTATCTACAGCTTTCATTCCATATACACTAGGATTAAATATTTGCTCAGTGCTGCCGACAAAAAGATAGCCGTTGTTTGCCAGCGATTTGCTGAATTTATGGTAAATGTTTGCCTTGGCTTCTTCTGTGAAATAAATAAGCACATTTCGGCAAATGATCAAATCATAATTTGTGTCGTAAGCGTCCGCAAGTAAATTATGCTGCTTAAATTGAATGTGCTGCTTTAACTCGTCTTTGATTTGATAAATCGGACCATCTTGGGTAAAGTATGCAGATTTGATGGCAGCCGGCATTTCTTTTAAGGCTCGATCGGTATACTTTCCGTTTTGAGCTGTTTCCAACACACGCTGATCTAAATCTGTCGCATGAATCGTATAAGAAGTCCCTTTTGCATAACGATCTAAAAGAATAGCCAATGTGTAGGGCTCTTCGCCAGTAGAACAAGCAGCGCTCCATATTTTTAAAGGCTTCTTTCTTCTCAGCAGTTCTGGGAGGATACGTTTTTCCAGCACTTCCCACCTTTGATAGTTGCGGTAAAATTCAGACACATTAATTGTCATCCGGTCTAGGAACTCATCCATTAACGAAGCATCTCCGCGTATCGCATGGACATATGTCTTGAAATCTGCAAATCCCTTTTTCTCTCGTAGTGTAGTTAATCGCCTTTTCATTTGGGCTTCCTTATATTGCGACAAATCAATGCCTGTACTTCCTTTTATCTGTTCTACAAAATATTCATAATCAGCTGACATGTTACGTTTCCCCTGTCTGTCTATATGTATGTAGTTCTATCATACTGTATAACAGGAATACTTGGTAGCTGAAAATAATAAAAAAGTAGCAGATATTGTTGCTAGTTATACAATTAGAACAATCGACTAGGATAAAATTAAAGGTGCAGGAGATATCCTAAAAAGTACAATTTCCCAAATAGAACAGGGGAGAAGATGCCAACTACTTCACATCTCCTCTCCTTTTTACGGTTTGCCATTTTAAAAGTTTGTAGACCCTTATCAAGCTCTTTGCAATATTTTTGAAGGAAGTAAAGATACCCGGAAACCTAACTTAGATAAAAAATATCATGAGATCTCAGAATTGGAAATCACCATCTTTCATTAATAAAACTTCCGCACTGCCTTCTTTCATCCCTACCACGTTCATATCTTCGGTACCAAAGGCCACATTGACTAACAAGAGGGACGTATTCAGTCCTGCTTCCTTCAACGCTTTCTCCGATAGGTTGCTGCCATGTTGTAGGTTGGAAGGAGAAGCGTTGCCGATGCCAATATGGCAGGTCGTATTTTCATCAAACAAGGTGTTGTAAAAAAGCATATTTGCCTGAGCAAGAGGAGAATGGTTAGAGGCCAAGGCAATTTCCCCTAGATAATGGGAACCTTCGTCTGTTTCGATGAGACGTTGTAACGCTTCCTGGCCAGTGGCGGCATCATAGGCTGTAATCCGCCCATCTTGAAAAATGATGGAAACATCATAGAGGACCCTTCCCTCATAGACAAGCGGTTTCGTGGCTACGAGTTTGCCATTCACCTTATCCTTATGGGGGGCCGAAAATATTTCCTCTGTGGGAATGTTCGGAAAGAACTGGATTCCCTGTGGATCTGTCACTCCGCCGCCGATAAAGACATGATTGTTAGGCATGCCGACAATCAAATCCGTTCCACGGCTATTGGTAAAATGCAGGGCGTCAAACTGGCGATCGTTTAGAAACGCTTTCCGCGACTCGAAGGATTGGTCATGATTTTCCCAGTCTTTGATAGCATTTGTTCCATCTGCCCGCGCTCCACTTAAGATGGCTTGCCATAACGATTGTACAGCTTCCTCTTTACTTACGTAAGGAAATACTTTCGCGGCCCATGAGAAGGACGGGACAGCTAGAAGACACCAGCGTACCTTGTGGGACCTAATCTTTGCATAATAATCCTCCAACTTGGTGCGGAAGGCCTTTTGAAAGCGGCTGATCCGTTCTGGGGAAACATCCTTAAAGACACCGAAGTTTTCAGAAATAATATGGATGTAAGCAGCACCCGCATCGTCCCACTCCTTAAAGCGGGTATGCTGCCAGTCAGGAAAGTGATCGATGGCATCATCTGAGGCATGTATATAAAATGCTTGGGTCGACTTTTCATCTGTCCAGTCCATCACCACATTTGAAGCCCCTGCTTCATAGGCTGCCGTTTGGATAAGACGTGCAAAAGTTACATTTTTTAAGTCACTATGAATAACCACTAATTGATTTCTTTGCACATTTACACCAATTCGTACCGCAAGCTCGGCATACTTTTGCAAATGTTCTTCACTAACGAGCTCATATATTCCTTTCATCATCACACACTCAGCTCCTAACATTTTATTCCTTGTTAAAAGGATAAATTGTCAAATAAAGTTAGACAAGTATCGCCTCATGAACGTGGTGCCATAATTGAATGATTTTCTTGGGATGTGATTTCTTCTGGAACCCACGGCGGAAACATGCAAAACATGCTGATCCCCCTATTGATGCCAAAATTAAATGTTCTTAGGCTGACTGAAATAAGGGGGTGGTTAAGTATTTATATCACCAGTGACAATAATTCTAACAGTAGGTATATTAATTGATTCCTTTGTCAAATCGACAAACAAAACATCACAACTAGCTAATTTTTTCTTCAATTGTTTAATAACATATCTACCCGCTTGGTTGACACTCTTTATTTTTGGGTTAGATTTATCTAGCATTGAAATATTTGATGTCTTTCCAATGAAGTCTCTTCGGCAACGAGATAATTATCTCTTGCCAGCCAACACTTGAACATAGAAGTTTATACTCAGTTAACGTAGGAAGTGTAATTGGACATAATAAAAATCCGAACTAAAATAAACTCTTATTCAAGAATTCATTAAAGTTCGGAATTTATTTCTAGCTAAAGAAGTTAGCTATATTCATTATTCATATAACCATTTTGCTGTAACTTGTTCGTAACTGAGCAGTTCATCCGCATCAAACATATTCGCGATTTCCCGTTCTGCACTTTCTGCACTGTCGGAACCATGGATGATATTGCGGCTCATCTCCACAGCATAGTCTCCTCTGATTGTACCCGGTGCTGCCTCTGTCGGTTTGGTAGCGCCAATCATGCTGCGAGTTAGCGCAATGGCGTCTTTACCTTCCCAAACCATAGCAAATACCGGTCCTGATGTTATGTAAGTAATTAGCGAACCAAAGAAAGGTTTACTTTCGTGTTCTTCATAATGTGTTTTAGCTTGCTCTTCCGTCACAACCATCATTTTACCAGCACAAAGCTTGAGACCCTTCTTTTCGAATCTCGTTACTATCTCACCAACTAGTCCGCGTTGCACGCCATCCGGCTTCACCATCAAAAATGTTTTTTCCATTGTGCAGCTGCTCCTTTTCGTGTACTTGCTGTCATCATATCAAACATGTAAGCGTTTTACAATCAGGAGCTGCGCTTACCGATATGTCTAGCAATTTGTTTTAATGTATTACGATCTCTTGTAGGCGGCAGCTTGTCCAATTCTTGATATGCTTTCTGTAAGTAACGATCACTCACCGCCAGTGAACGTTCAATGGCGTCTGACGATTTGATATGCTGAATGAATGGCTGTAATTTTTCCTGATTCAACTGTTCCGGATTACGAAATGCTTCCATTAGCCGTTCTTTAAAAGCAGCATCTTCACATGCTAATAAAGCAGGCAATGTCATATTTCCCTGCAGCAGATCGCCTCCGGCTGGTTTTCCCAAATCAGCTTCTGAAGAAGTAAAGTCAAGCACATCGTCGATGATTTGGTAGCTCATTCCCACATAATAGCCGTAACGATACAATGCCCGTTCATAAGCAAGCGGTGCACCAGAAGCTATTGCCCCAATTCGAGAACTTGCTGCTATTAGGATGGCTGTCTTACGCCGTATTCGTCGCAAATAATCTTTAACATGCTGTTCAATGCGATATTTATCTCTTATTTGTTCTACTTCACCTATACAAAGCTCCACAATCGTTTGCGAAAGAATTTGATGGGCACGAGGTTCTTTTAACCTGGATAAGTATTCCAAAGAACGGGCAAAGATGTAGTCACCTGCATACATGGCTACTTTGTTATCCCATTTTGCTTTCACAGTCGGTTTTCCGCGCCGGAGCTCTGCGTCATCAATAACATCATCATGCACGAGCGAAGCCATATGAATCAGCTCAAGTGTCACGGCTACCGTTTGAATACGCGGTAATTCGTATGTGCCGAATTTCCCGCTCAGCAAGACAAACACTGGGCGAATTCGTTTGCCGCCGGCACGTAAAAGCTGTACCGACGCATCCTCCAGGACTGGATGCTCCGCGCGAATTATATCAGTCATCGCATCCTCGATTTTGTCCAGGTCCTTTTTTATATATGAGTAAATCATCGGTAATTTCAATTCACGTCACCTTCATCCGTTCAAGACTGCTGCCAGCTTAGTCTTTTATTGCTGGCTTCTCCCCCATATGCATAGCAGCTACACCGCCTGTATATGTCTTAATCTTTACATTAGTCAACCCGGCTTGTTGGAATAAGCTCCGAAGTTCTTTCTTCCCAGGAAAGTCTTTTGCAGATTCCTGCAGCCAGCTGTATTCATCATAACTTTTAGCCAGTAGTTTCCCCAAGATTGGCATGATTCGCTTGAAATAAAAATAGTACGCTTGTTTGAATCCAATTGTTGTAGGCTGCGATGTTTCAAGACATACTACTTTACCGCCAGGCTTGACCACCCGATACATTTCTTTCAGCACTTGCAGATAATCAGGAACATTCCGCAGACCAAAACCAATCGTTACAAAGTCAAAGGTATTATCCTCAAAGGGAAGCTCCATTGCATTTCCCCAAGTAAATGTTAATTGTTCATGCGGCTTTTCTTCTATCTTTTTTTCCGCTACCGACAGCATGTTCTTGCTGAAATCGAGTCCAGTTACATGCCCTGTCGGTCCAACAGCTTTTGCAAGCGAAAATGACCAGTCTCCGGTGCCGCAGCATACGTCAAGCGCTGCATCTCCAAGCTGTACATTCATCTTCTTCATGACACTCCGTCTCCAAGCTCTATGGCGCCTGAAGGAAATGACAGAATTCATAAAATCATAGCGATCGTATATTTTTTCGAAAACGTGGTGTACACGCTGCTCTTTCGTCTCTTGTGCCATAATTACCCTTCTTCCAGAAATAACTCTTCCTGCCGCTTTCCCTGAAGCAAAAGTTTACGAGTTGCAGCTGCAAAAACCTGCGGCATCGAGTGGAGGTTTTTCGTGAGTCTAGCTCTCGCTTCCTCCAGCTCCTGATTGATTGCTTCGGTAACGGTCAGGGTGCTCTGATCTTGTTCTAAAATTTTGCTCAGTCTTAAAAAGAGCGGTGTCGGCTCATTCATAAATTCTTCCTGATGCAGTCTGCTGATAATAAAGTAATCAACTAGCGGTTCCAAATCCTCTGTCTTTATGAATGGTGAAGCAGCAGCATAAAACAATGTGCCCTCCATTCGGCCAAGAATGCGGAAAAACTCAGCAGCAGAAGAGGTATCATAATATAGTGCCATTTTCTGCTCGTTGATTTCTTTAATTGCAGTGGCTAATTGAGCCACCATATCAATATCTTCAAGTTCAGCTAATATCTTATAGTAGAGTGCACTGTAATAATTACCTGCCAACACGGTCAGCTGTCTATCTACTCTTTCATCTGCTGTCTCATCAGCCTTCGTCGTCCGGATTACGAGATCATGTGTATCCAGCGCCATCTGGATCAGCATAATTGTGACTATATAGTCTGTCTGCTGCTTATCGGGCAGGTTAGCTTGACCAAATAGTGTCTGCAGCAGCAGCAGCTTGTAGTCATCTAAGTATGGTATATCCAAATTCTCGTCAAGATAAGCCTGCTGCATGCGATTCTCTATTTTTTTTCGTAGTGTATGTAGTTCTTCCATGGATGCATAGGACAAAACAATCACCTGCGCCCTTTTTCGTATTTCAAACTGTATAAGAAGTATTATAGCATAGCATGGTGTGATTCGTCTTGTCTGCCATCTTGTTATAGAAAAATGAGGGACACCTGATAGAATCAGGTGTCCCTCATTATAGCCCATATGTAATTACTTCAAGACATCCTTTAGGGCTTTGCCGGCTTTGAACGCTGGCACTTTGCTAGCTGGGATTTCGATTTCTTTCCCAGTTTGCGGGTTACGGCCTTTACGTGCAGCACGCTCGCGTACTTCAAAGTTACCGAAACCAATCAATTGTACTTTGTCACCTTGTTTCAAAGAATCCATAATTGAATCGAAAACTGCATCAACAGCATTCGTAGCATCCTTTTTGGAAAGGTCGCTTTTCTCAGCAACAGTATTAATTAGATCTGTTTTATTCATCATTACACCTCCCTGGCATTACCTTGAACAATAAGACAATAGCATGTGCTATCATTTGTTCACTAAGACGACAGGTTTTATACCTATCTATACCGCTCACTTTGCGATATCAACGCTTATCATATACGACTTAGCATGATATTTCAACAATAAACGCCAGAATTCCTTAAATTTATCGTTTAGCGGGCCAATTTATGCAAAAAAATAAAGCGGCTCATTGCCGCTCATAGAATGATCGCAATAAGACCGCCTGATCCTTCGTTGATAATTCGCTCCAGCGTCTCTTTAAGTTTATATCTAGCATTTTCCGGCATCAAGGAAATTTTTCCTTGAATCCCTTCTCGTACGATAGAGTTGAGGGAGCGGCCGAAAATATCTGAATCCCAAATGGAAAGCGGATCTTCCTCGAAGTCTTGCATCAAGTAACGAACGAGCTCCTCACTCTGTTTCTCTGTACCGATAATTGGAGCAAACTCGGAATGAACATCAACCTTGATCATATGGATACTTGGCGCGACAGCTTTCAGACGAACACCGAAGCGTGAGCCTTGGCGGATGATTTCCGGTTCATCAAGAGCCATATCCTGCAAACTCGGCGCCGCAATGCCATAGCCAGTTTGTTTTACCATATGAAGGGCGTCGGATACTTGATCATATTCCCGCTTAGCATGTGAGAAATCCTGCATTAGCTGCAGTAAATGATCCTTCCCGCGGATCTCTTCGCCGACAATCTCTTTGAGCACCTGATCATAAAGCGCATCCGGCGCATGCAAGTCAATTTCAGCAACACCTTCGCCTAGCTCCATACCGGCAAGATTTGCTCTTGCGATATAATCGTATTCATCAAAATAACCTACGACGCGGTCAACATCACGAAGTCGTTTTATATCTTTTACCGTTTCCTGAATGGCTGCCTGATAGTTCGAGCGAAGCCAATGATCTTCCTTGAGTACCATGACCCAGCTTGGCAAGTTTACGTTCACTTCAAGCACTGGAAACTCATATAACGACTCCCGAAGTACGCTGTATACATCATGTTCTGTCATGCTTTCGACACTCATCGCCAGTACAGGAATATCATATTTCTCAATCAATTCCTGGCGAAGCAGCTCTGTATTCTGGTTATGAGGTGTAACGGAATTGATTACCATAATAAATGGCTTGCCGACTTCCTTTAATTCCGATACAACACGTTCTTCAGGCTCCACATAGTCTTTGCGCGGAATCTCACCGATTGAGCCATCTGTTGTCACAACGACACCAATCGTACTATGTTCTTGGATAACCTTTCGCGTGCCAATTTCAGCAGCATCATGGAATGGAATTGGTTCCTCATACCACGGTGTATTAATCATCCGCGGTCCATTTTCGTCTTCGAAACCTTTTGCACCTTCAACTGTATATCCTACACAGTCTACAACACGAACACTCACTTCCAACCCTTCATCCACTTGCAGCGACACAGCGTTATTTGGAACGAATTTAGGCTCTGTGGTCATAATCGTCCGGCCGGCTGCGCTTTGAGGCAGTTCATCCTGGGCGCGGGCTCTCTCCGCTTCATCCTCCATATTAGGCAGAACAACCAATTCCATGAATTTCTTAATAAATGTTGATTTCCCAGTTCGGACAGCCCCTACCACCCCAAGGTAGATATCGCCATTTGTCCGTTTCGAGATATCTTTAAAAATATCTACTCTTTCCAAAAGATCCCCTCCCGATCTAATTCGATGCATGGACAGTCTTAGCTACATACACTAGCAGTTTATGATGTTGTCCTATCCAAATATGCTAGAAATAATGGATTCCTTGCCTGCTGGCATCAAGGGCTAATTTTTGCAGGAAAGGACGAACAGCATATTGCCCTCTGCCGTAATCTATGCGCCAAGATTTAGGATCATACCTATAAAAAAAAGAAGAAGCGAAAGCTTCTTCTCAAAAGAGACTAAATATACCTAAGGCAACCTAGAAAAATATGCTGGTGCGAGTTAGTTTATGCGTAAAGGGCGAGGGATGGTAAGTTGTTCTGCCCATTTCACGCTTCTTAGTTTTTAAAAAACTTACTTAGCGTGTTCATATCCGCTGGCATGTTGTTTCCGACAATCGCTTTAACGATTTTGTCTTCTTTTTCTGGTGTCAGCGGTTTGCCCGCCATTGCAGCCAGCTGCTTTACCAGACCGCGAACAGTCGCTTCATCTTGGAAATTCGCACTTTTTACAGAGTTAGCCACCTTATAGATATCATCAGCCTTGACATTAGATTTCTTTTGGATCTGATCAATCAAGTTTTTCTGAAAGTCCGCCACGTTAATTCCTCCTTGCAGTTTAACTACGAAACAGTATATGCAAGAAGTGAAAAAAGGTTAGCGTGCATTCAATACATTTTGAAGATCGTTCATTTCATGCTTCGGTAGTCTTGTCATCAATTGATCAACAATATCCTTTGCCTTCGCACCATGGAAGAGGACTTGGTTAATACCTTGCGTAATTGGCATCTCCACACCAGCCTGCTGGGCAAGCTCGGCAACTGCTTCTGTCGTTCGCACACCTTCAACAGCCATCCCCATTTGGTCCAATGCTTCTTCCAGAGTCATTCCTTTACCAAGCATATTACCGGTGCGCCAGTTGCGGCTGTGCACACTCGTACACGTCACAATCAAATCTCCCATACCGGAAAGTCCGATAAATGTAAGCGGGTTGGCTCCGAGCTTCGTACCTAGACGTGCGATTTCTGCTAGTCCGCGTGTGATTAATGCAGCTTTCGCATTATCTCCATAACCAAGACCATCCGAAATGCCTGCGCCTAATGCAATTATATTTTTAAGAGAACCGCCGAATTCTACTCCTACCATGTCGGTAATCGTATATACTCTGAAATTCTCGTTCATGAAGAGCTCTTGTATCTTCTGCGCTTCTTCCATATCGACAGAAGATGCACTAAGTGTCGTTGGCTGCCGTTTGGCAACTTCCTCGGCATGGCTTGGACCAGAGAGAACGACAACAGGACGGTGATCCACTTCCTGCAGTTCCTCTTCTATCATTTCAGATACCCGTTTGCTTGTTTTTGGTTCAATTCCCTTTGTCGCGTGGGCAATAACAGCATCTGCTGGTACATGCGCAGCAAGTTTTGCTGCCACTTCTCGTATAGCTTTAGCAGGAACGACTAAGATGACCGCTGCTGCATCGCGCACAGCTTCTTCTATCGCCTCATAAGCAGTAATACCTTCAGGCAGTACAATGCCCGGAAGGTATTTCTCATTCTGATGTGTAGCGTTCATGCTAGCAACTTGATTAGGATTATGCGACCAGAGCCTCACATTATGACCATTATCCGCTAAGACCATGGCAAGGGCAGTTCCCCAGCTGCCAGCTCCGAGTACTGCTATCTGTTTCGGCATAAGTATCCTCCTCGTTATTGGTTAAGACCTTCTTCTCGGGAAGATCTTGATTGGTGTTCCTGTGAATCCGAATGCTTCTCTGATCCGATTCTCTAAGAAACGGACATAAGAGAAGTGCATTAATTCTGGGTCGTTTACGAATACGGCAAAAGCTGGCGGCTTGACTGCTACTTGTGTCGCATAAAGCACTTTCAAGCGCTGGCCCTTATAAGTTGGTGCCGGATTCATTGCTAAAGCATCCATAATGACATCATTTAGAACGTTTGTCTGAATGCGTTTCGCGTGATTCTCACTCGCTGTCAAAATAGCGGGCATGAGTGTATGAATACGCTTTTTCGTTTTGGCAGACAAGAAAACAATCGGTGCATAGTCAAGATAAAGGAAATGCGCTCTGACCTCGTCCGTGAATTCTTTCATTTTCTTCTCGTCCGACTCGACTGTATCCCATTTATTTACAACAATAACAATTGCTTTACCTGCATCATGTGCATATCCTGCGATTTTTTTGTCCTGCTCAATAATACCTTCTTCGGCATTAATTAAGACAAGCACAACATCCGACCGCTCAATGGCCTTCAAAGCTCGCAAAATACTATATTTCTCGGTCGTTTCATATACTTTTCCTCGTTTACGCATTCCAGCAGTATCGATAATGACAAAATCCTGGTCTTCACGTGTGAATGTTGAGTCAACCGCATCACGAGTAGTACCCGCAACGTCACTAACGATAACACGGTCTTGGTTAAGCAATGCATTCACAAGAGATGATTTTCCTACGTTCGGACGGCCGATTAAGCTGAAGTGAATTGTTTCTTCATCTTCCACCATCTCCGCACGTTCTGGGAAGTGTCCAACGACAGCATCCAGCAGATCTCCAAGTCCTAAGCCGTGTGTTCCGGATATTGGAAACGGTTCCCCGAACCCTAAGCTGTAAAACTCATAAATCTGATCGCGCATTTCTGGGTTGTCCACTTTGTTAACTGCCAGTACAACTGGTTTGTTAGAACGGAAGAGAATTTTTGCCACTTCTTCATCCGCTCCTGTAATTCCTTCACGTCCATTCACCATGAACACAATGACATCTGCTTCTTGAATAGCAAGCTCTGCCTGTTCTCTGATTTCTACTAAGAACGGCGCATCACCAATCTCGATACCGCCTGTATCAATTATGTTAAACGGCTGGTTCAGCCATTCCGCTTCTGTGTAGATTCTGTCACGAGTCACACCTGGGGTATCTTCTACAATTGAAATCCTTTCCCCGGCAAGACGGTTGAATATCGTTGATTTTCCTACGTTTGGTCTGCCTACGATGGCAACTACTGATTTCCTCATGAAAGGAACATCCTTTCCTACTTTCCTTTATATGCTGGTTCTCCACATGCAACCTAACTGTTTTATTCTAGCAAAAGCACCATGTGGAAACAATCTTTTTCGACATCAACTGCTGCTGCCGGTTGTCCATTTCGACTTTTTCCGCAAATAATGTCTTAGTTTATAGAGAAGTTGGGTGCCTATTAAAAGCAGCATTGTCACGCCTAGCACATCCATAGCTTTGAAGTTGCCTGCCTCCTGATACAGACCATACATATTCAGTAATAATAAATAAACGACTTCCCCAACGGCGAAACCGACACAAATAATGCCAATCTGCAAATACATATCTCTTGTCAGATAGAAAGCAAGCGCAAATAGGAGCAGTGCAAATAACAAAGTTCTTGGTAAAAGTATAGCTACTGGGTTTGTGAGTTCCCATAGGAGTAAACCTGCATAACCGACTCCAATACATATACTGCCAAACGTACCGCGTCCGACGCGTTTGCTGGAAAAAATAAATAAGTAGCCGATTACAGCGAGCAAAAATACGGTTGCAAAAATACGGTGACCAGCAAGGTCCATAGAAAAACCGGAAACAGAAATAGTAAGCAGGATGGCTAAAGCAAATAAAGTCCGCGCGAGTGAGTGCCGCATAAAAAAGGTCACAAGAACCCAGCTGATCCAGCATGCCCAATAAAAATAAAAGCCCTCCATCTTCACTCCTCCTTTTATCTGCATTATGACTAGTAAGGAGAAAAACTATACGCTAACACAAAAAAAACACGGCAGCTTTAGCTGCCGTGTTTTTCACTTATTGCTTGTACTTATTCAGTTTATCACCGAGGATATCGCCGAGCTGGAAGCCAGAATGCTCTTCTTCCTTCTCGTATTCCTTGATGACAGCGTTATTTTCATCTTGTTCCAATTCTTTGATGCTCAAGCTCATGCGTTTTTCAGCTTCGTTGACATCAAGTACTTTTACTTGTACCTGCTGACCTGGCTCAAGTACTTCCTGCGGCGTACCGATATGACGGTTCGCAATTTGGGAAATATGGACAAGCCCTTCAATACCAGGGAAGACTTCAACGAATGCACCAAAGCTAACAAGGCGCTTCACTTCTCCATCCAGAACGTCACCTGCTTTTGCACGTCCTCCGATGTTTTCCCATGGTCCAGGGAGTGTTTCTTTCAAGGATAAGCTGATTCGCTCGTTTTCTTTATCCACACCAAGTACTTTAACTTTGATCTCCTGACCTTCTGTTACCACATCCGATGCTTTTTCGACATGCTCATGAGAAAGCTGGGAGATGTGTACTAAACCATCGATGCCTCCGCCAATACCAACGAATACACCAAAATCAGTCAGACGCTGTACCGTGCCGTCAATCACTTGACCTGCTTCCAAGCTATCTAATACATCCTGTTTCTTGGAAGATTCTTCTTCTTCAATAACTGCACGGTGAGAAAGGATCACACGATTCTGTTCGCGATCCAGTTCTACTACTTTCAACGTAAGCGGTTTACCTTTGTATTCGTCGAACTCTTCGACAAAGTATGTTTCCACAAGGGAAGCAGGGATGAATCCGCGCAGACCGACGTCTACAACAAGACCGCCTTTTACGACTTCTTTCACTTCTGCTTCAAAGACCTCACCGGACTCGAATTTCGCTTCCAAATCGTCCCAAGCAAGTTCCGCAGTAACTGCGCGCTTGGATAGAACGACTTCCTCATCGTCTACTTTTTTCACTTTTAGTGTCAACTCTTCACCTTCGCTTACTGCATCAGCAGCATGCTCAACATGAAGACTGGATACTTCGCTGATCGGCAGGATACCTTCCACTTTGTAGCCAATGTCTACCAAAGCTTGTTTATCTTCCACTTTCACCACTTTACCGGTTACAGTATCGCCTACAGACAATTCTTTGAAATCCGTAGCTTGCTCATTCATTTCATCCATCAAAGAGACCTCCTTCAGTTTACGAGACAAAACATAAGTAAAAAAACATAGAAATGTCCTTTTTTCTAACTTCTAACATTTGAGGATATTTGTCAAGTGATAGGGTCTCTATCAGACATGCTCATTTATTAGAAGTTGTATTTCATCCATAATCGCTTGTGACACTTCCTTGGCAGGCGCTTTCCTTTCGCGTAATTCCTGCATGTCAATTGGCGGACCATAGATGACCTTTAATGGCTTTACCCCTTTATAAGAGCCGATAATCGCACATGGAACAACTTTTGCTTCTGAACGCATGGCAAAAAAACCAATGCCCGGTAGCGGTGCACCAAGCGTTCCGTCCTTACTTCGCGTTCCTTCCGGAAATAGCCCCATCGTTTTGCCTTCTGCGAGTAAATCCAATCCGACTCGCAAAGCGGATCGGTCCTGCATACCGCGTTTGACTGGGAATACATTTAAATTCTTCATGAGCCATCCAAGCGGCTTGAACTTGAATAATTCGCTTTTTCCCATGAATGCAATGTCACGCGGACAGGTAATGCCAAGGACAGGCGGATCAAAATTGGAAATATGGTTGGAACATACGAGCACCGGACCTTCTTTCGGAACATGTTCTTTCCCGTATACTTTAATGCGGAATACGGGATAAAGGACAGTGCTGACTACCATCTTGCCAAAAGTGTATAATGACATAATATTCTCTCCTTATCGCCCGATTGCTTCATGCACGACAGCAAGAATCTTATCCACTACACCTTCGATTGATAGTGCCGTCGTATCAATCTCTACAGCATCTTCTGCTTTGACAAGCGGTGATGCTTCTCTTTCAGAATCAAGCTTATCCCGCAGACGAATATCCTCTTTCAGCTGTTCTAAATCTGCTTCATACCCTTTAGAAATGTTTTCTTTATAACGGCGCTCTGCCCGTTCATTAACGGAAGCAATCATAAAGATCTTGACTTCTGCATCTGGAAGAACACGTGTGCCGATATCCCTGCCATCCATGACGATGCCATTGTTTGCAGCCAGCTTTTTCTGACGTTTTACCATTTCTTCTCGGACTAATGCATGTTTAGCCGCGATAGATACATGGTTTGTCACTTCATTCGTACGAATTGCTTCTGTTACATCTTTGTCATTAACGAACACTTTCTGTCCCTCTTCATGCTGCATTAACACAATATCAATGCCTTGAAGCAAGGTTAGCAGCGCATTCTCCGATTCCAGGTCAGCACCAGCTTCCAATGCGGTAAGCGTAAGTGCGCGATACATAGCTCCAGTATCCACATAAACAAATTGCAGCTTTTTAGCAACCAGTTTGGATACGGTACTTTTGCCTGCCGCAGCAGGTCCATCAATTGCGATAGCGATTGTCTTCGAGTTCATTTAATTCAATCCTTTTTCTCTACATAATCATAAATTAAACCTCATAAAGCATACCATAGGTTGCCGTCCTGGTCTATTTGAAGTCTACCTGATCCGCAATCCTTTTTTGCGCTGTTCCCGCTGCCGCTCAAAGCAAAATCGAATGATTGCTTGCCTGTCACGCTCATGAATTTCAACGAATTCAATGCTCGCAGTATTCTTCCTGCTTCTTTCGTTTTTGACGAGACGTACAATACTCCCTGTTGCCTCAAGAAAAGCCGGACCGCTTTTTTGCAGATAATACGCAATATAAAGTTTTACCTGCATTCCTTCTGTAAATGCATGCTTTTCAGGCAGCAGCAGCGAAAGTCCCCCACCGCTTATATCGACCGTTACGGAAGAGATTGGCGGGACATCAGTTTGGACGCCATACATTGCCACATCCGTGCTCGTTTGAATCCGGACATACTGCCGTCTCTGAATTTTTGAGACGTCGTCCGGTTTTGGCATATGCAATTTTAAAGATGGTACTGTCAGTATTGCTCTGCCAATTAACTCTGTACTAAAAGTAAAGGCACTTTCTGCTGTTACGTATATCGCTTTAAAGGTTGTCCCAACCGGAAATATGTCTGTCCGCTTTGTCTGTTCGTTAATCGGATAGTCAATATAAATCATTCCATCCTTCAATTCAATTACCTTCGCCCGATAGCGAACACATTTTCCTCTATCTGTTGTATCTATCTTTTCTAATACTAAAGTGCTACCTATCTTCAGCAAGAGTCTTACCCCTTCCCCCTACATCGTTCTTTCTTCCTATTATTGCAAAAATATTTAAAAAGGGGAAGGCTGATTGCCATTCCCCTTACGTCGTTTGCAAAAATCTTGCCTCAGTTGTAGTCTGTTTCTCGATTTCTTCTTCTTTTCCTGTGTTGGCGTTCACATAGATCCTGTACGTGTCGTTATTTCTTGTTCCCATAATCTCATAGACAAGCGTTTCCTCATGTGTGTCATTCTCAATTAAAGCAAGATGTGTTTCTTGGACTGTAACATTTTGGTTGAGATTTTCCGTGGCTTCTTTTTCTGTCAGCTTTGGTTTTTCTAGCTGCCGTTCATGGTGATTCATGAAATAGTCTCGGGAATTAAGTCCTAGAATATCACCATTATCCAAAGCTACTTTAACTTGAACGATATCCGCATAAATGCGAACGTCATCCTGAACAGGGACAAAGAAGAAAATACCAACCGAATCATATTGACTGCTTTGGACCATTTCCATGTTGGAAAGCTTTTGCTTCTTCAGAAATTCCTCTGCTTTTTGCTGTGCATCGTGTAATCCCAGTTTCGGTTCTTCTCGCTCACGTTGCATCATCAGCGTCAGAATATGGCCGCCTTTTTGACTGACATCGGCATAGCCGCTTTCTCCATCTTTCTGATAAGAAAGGCTATAAAGCGGAACATCTGATCCTTTGCCTGATTTTCCGCCTTCAATACCGGTAATTGTGTTGAGATTAAAAGCATTGGCAGCTATTTTTTTAGCTTGTTTCTGATTGATGCGTTCGCCTGTAACGCCTTCGAATTTATGTTCCTCATTCGAAGAAGGCAAAGCGCCATTGTTGAAATTTTTCTCTTCAGAAAAACCTCCTGTCGTGTCCTCTACTGATTGAAAGCTGCTGATAATCGTATTATCAGAATGATCATTCTCGTCATCCGACAGCGCAAGCTCCACATCTGTCCAATGCAGGTTATTCCCTAGCACTGTATTTTGCACATTTCGCAGTTCGTTTTTGATTTGGCCAGCCTGGTCATGCAGCTTTTCCAGACGCTGCATTTCCTCTTCGGACAGCGGCTCTTTATCAAGATCACGAACAGCTGTCTTGTACGTGAAATCACCGATATTCGTCAGAAACTTTTCTGTCTTCTCAAATGGCAGTAACGCAAGCGGCAGCTGACCTACGTCTGTGTGCGCTTCTGAAGATAGTCGCCATATTTCTGCCAGCTGCGGAGATAGCGAATCTCTCGAGTTCATTGCTAAGGTACCACCAATTTTGTCATGCAATGTATCCATTCGGTAGGTCAGTTCATGAAAGGATCGCTGATAATTATTCTCCGCTTGCATCTGAATATCATTTTTTTCCCGGCGTTCATTCACACCCCAAATCGCTGTTCCTGTCAGCGCAAGAGCGAGTACACCGATTAGCACCCATTTATACATTGTTCGCTCTCCTTTCTACATACAGAAAATGTGCTCACCAATCGTTTTAATTTGCTGTCTGGACCAAATCCAAGGTGAGGTAGCTGTATTCGGATTAAAGTAATAAATTGCCCCTCCAGAAGGGTCCCAGCCATTTATCGCATCTAATACTGCTTGTTTCGCTGATTCATCCGGAGTCAGCCAGATTTGCCCGTCAGCAACCGCTGTGAAAGCTCTTGGCTCGAAGATAACACCAGATATCGTATTCGGGAATGAAGGGTCCTCTACTCTGTTCAGAATAACAGCAGCTACAGCAACTTTACCTACATACGGTTCACCGCGCGCTTCCCCGTTAACGGCATTGGCTATTAATTTAATATCGTTTTGGGAGTAGCCATTTGGTACGTTAACTGCCGATGTATTCGGCGCTTTCTCGTTGTCGCTGCCTCCTCCTCCACTTCCGCCATTGCCGCGTTTCTTCACTTGCTGTTCCTGCGGTGTACCGCCGTAATAAGTAAATGTATTACCTTCTTGAATTTGTTGCATAACAAAGGCTTTATCATATTTCGTATTTGCAGCTAATTTATCTTTCGCCTGCTGCCCTGCAACACCATCAATCTCCATTCCAAATTCATATTGGAAGTTTCGCAGTGCCCAATACGTGCCCCATCCGAAAACACCGTCTATTTTGCCATTATAGAAGCCTGCATACTGCAGTCTTGCCTGCAGTTCCACTACATCATCACCGGTGGCACCGTGCTGAATCACCTGGTCTGAGAATGCGTTTGTCTCGAGCGGTGATACAGCGACTACACTAAACAAGATGAAACCGGCACAGATCCATTTATAAAGCCGAATTTGTCTTTGTCTCATTGTTCATTTCCTCCAACCTAAACTTATCTGACTACCAATAGCTTTCTTCCAGCAAAGTGAAAATATGCAATCAGCTATCAAAAAAAGAGTCAGGCAGTGTTGTCTGCCTAACTCTTTCATTTGGTCGTCTGTATTTTTTCAATTGGATGATTCGTTGCTGCCCTTACCTTCCGCAAACCAATCGTCCATAAAATAATCATGAACGGAACTTGTATGTAGATCCAATGGAATTGCACCACTACTAAGATGTAGTCATAAAATCCATGCAGCAGGAAAGGGATTAGCATCGCAGCTATTATTCGCAGACGAGGATGTCTACTGCCGAATTTCGCTCTGCCAAGATAATAGCCCATAAGAACTCCGAAAAGTGCGTGAGAAGACACAGGAAATAGCGCCCGTGTGAATGCATAATCAACACCGTGAGCAAATAAATACAAAACATTCTCCACCGCTGCGAAACCTAAACTGATGCTGACGCCATAAATAATGCCATCATAAACCGAATCCATCTCCGTGTGCCGGAACGCCGTATACAAGAAGATGAACCATTTAAAAAATTCTTCCAAAAAACCAATTGTAAAAAACGAATAAATGATGGGGTGAGTTCCAATCCCTTCAGCTTGCAATGCATACTGAATAAACATGATTGGAAATACGAGCAATGCCCCGTAAAGAAACGTCCGCAGTACCATGCTCAGTGGCTCTGGCTCCAAACGATCCTTTAAATAAAAGAAAGTAAGGAGTGCGAGTGCTGGGGCAATCGCAGCGGAAAGAATCGTAAGCATGGTAGCACCTCTTCCAACTAACAATCTGCCTTTATCGTACCACGCCCTTTATTTTTTGGGAATATGATACTGGAAAGTAAAAGGAAATAGGTCCTCCGTTCTAGAGTAATCTTTCTTTCTGTTCAGAAGCCAATGCAACAGCAAGCTCCATGCGGGCTTTTTTGCTGTCTGCGTCTTTTCCGAGCAATACACCAGCTTTGTATAAATCATAGGCGCTGCCTTCGTAATCATACGTCGTGTATACATTTCCTTCTTCGGAAGCTGTTGTAAGCATGATCGTTATCCCAGCTTGCAAGCTGCGAAGGATTTCCTCTTTCATTTTAGGGGACACTTGTCCACGGCCTACTCCCTCTAGGACAATTCCTTGCACACCAGCTTCACGGGCAGCTTTTATGAACTTGCCGTCTGCCTGTAAATAACATTTAATAATCTCCACTTGCGGGAGCGGTTTTTGCAACGCATATGTATGTCGTTTAACCGGTTTTTGATACAGATATACTTTATCATTATCAATGATACCTAAATAGCCGAATCCAAATGCATTGAAGCCTTGGATATTCGAAGCATGCTCTTTCTTAACATACTTAGCAGGAAAGATGCGCTCGTTAAACACAACAACAGTACCACAGTCGCGCAATTGCTCGTCGTACGCGGTCAAAACAGCGTGGCGCAAGTTGATGTATACGTCGGAACCTAATTCATGAATAGCACGCTGAGAGCCTGTAACAACGACTGGTCGTGTATCCTGGATCGTCAAATCGAGGAAATAGGCTGTTTCTTCTAACGAATCAGTACCATGCGTCACGACAACACCGTGTACTTCTGGGTCCTTCAGTTGCTGTTCGATTAATTTCTTCAAGTAAACCAAGTCTTCAAAAGTGATGTGCATACTCGGTTTTTGGAGCGCATTTACGACAGATACTTCAATATGTTCTGGCAATGCGATTTGGCTGCGCAAATCCTCTCCTGACATTTCGCCGGATGCAAGTTTTCCGCTTTCTTCATTCGGTACGCTGGCAATTGTACCGCCTGTCGTTACCAAGACAACTTTACCTTTCATTGGATGAACCCTTCCCTTCAGCTCCGTGATGCAATTGATGCGGCAATCTTCCCACCGTGAAAACGGCCATTTTCAATGAATACTTCATTATTATTGTTTCCGGCTGCAATAACGCCAGCAATGTAAATACCTTGTATGTTAGACTCCATTGTTTCCGGATTATAATCTGGTTTACCCGTCTCTGGATGAATGCTGATTCCCATGCCTTGCAGTAAGTTTAAATCCGGACGATAGCCGGTCATCGCAAATACGAAATCCGCCTCCACAGTGTGCAGCTCGCCATTTTCTTCAAAGATGACATGCGTTTCCGTGATTTCTTTAATATGCGCATTGAATCTATGATCAATGTATCCATTACGTGCTAACGATTCGTATTCAGGTAAAATCCACGGTTTGACGCTTTTTGAATACGTGCTCCCACGGTAAAGAGCCGTAATATTGGCACCAGCTTTATGAAGTTCCAGCACCGCATCCACAGCAGAATTCTTTCCGCCGATAACCGTTACATTTTTACCGAAATAAGGATGTGCTTCTTTGAAGTAATGAAACACATGCGGCAGTTTTTCACCAGGTACCTGCATCAAGTATGGCTGATCATAATAGCCTGTTGCCACAATTACAAAATCAGCTTGGTACGTTTTTTCTTCGTCTTTAATCGTTTTCGTTGAGACTGTGAAATCCCCTTTCTCACCTGTTACTTGCATGACGCGTTCGAACGTATGTATCCGTATATCTCGTCGCTGTGCTACTGTCCGGTAATAAGCTAGCGCTTGATTTCGTACGGGCTTTTTCATTTCCGTTACAAATGGCATGCCGCCTACTTCCAGCCGTTCACTTGAACTGAAGAACGTTTGATGTGTCGGATATTGATAGATAGAATTGACAACATTTCCTTTTTCGATAAGCAGCGGCTCTATGCCAGCTTGCTGCAGTTCAATTGCTGCGGAAAGCCCGCATGGTCCTGCTCCGATAATGATTACTTTTTCTTTTTGCATGGTCCTGCTCCTTTCTGCCTCTCTTTTACGAAAAAGAGAAAGCTCTTACCCTGACAGCTGCAGAATAAGAGCACTGTTTTTGTTCTAATTAGATCCAGCCTCTGAACCTGGATGCTTCGGCCATTTTTCTTACACCGACCATATAAGCTGCCAAGCGCATATCGACCCGCCTCGTTTGCGAGGTCTGGTAGACATTGTGGAAACCTTTCAGCATCACTTTCTCTAGTCTTTCTTCTACTTCCTGCTCCGTCCAATAATAGCCTTGGTTGTTTTGCACCCACTCAAAATAAGACACCGTCACACCGCCAGCAGAAGCCAGCACATCAGGCACTAACAAAATACCGCGCTCTGTCAGTATTCTAGTCGCCTCAAACGTTGTTGGTCCATTCGCTGCTTCAATGACAATCTCAGCTTTAATTTGGTGTGCATTATCCTCGGTAATTTGATTTTCTACTGCTGCTGGTACTAATATATCGCAATCAAGCTCCAGAAGTTCTTTATTGGAGATTGTACTTTTGAATAAGTTGGTTACTGTGCCGAAACTGTCTCTGCGATCAAGTAAATAGTCAATATCCAAGCCATCCGGGTCATGCAGCGCACCGTAAGCATCAGAAATACCGATTACTTTCGCACCAGCTTCGTGCATGAATTTCGCTAAATAGCTGCCCGCATTACCAAATCCTTGGATGACAACACGTGCACCTTCCAAAGTTATGCCTTTTTGTTTCGCAGCTTCACGCAGACAAATTGTAACACCCTTGGCAGTGGCAGTCTCCCTGCCATGCGATCCCCCGAGAACAATTGGTTTTCCGGTAATAAAACCAGGATTGTTAAATTCATCCATTCGGCTGTATTCATCCATCATCCAGGCCATAATCTGGGAATTAGTCATCACATCCGGTGCAGGTATATCCTTCGTCGGCCCAACAATCTGACTGATTGCCCGTACATATCCCCGACTCACTCCTTCAAGCTCCCGGAAACTCATTTCCCGTGGATCACAGATAATACCGCCTTTACCGCCGCCATATGGCAAATCGACGATACCGGCTTTCAGACTCATCCAAATCGATAAAGCCTTTACTTCACTCTCACTTACTTCCGGATGGAAGCGTACGCCACCCTTCGTTGGACCAACAGCATCATTATGCTGCGACCGATATCCAGTAAAAATCTTTGTACTTCCGTCATCCATTCTAACTGGAATACGGACTGTCATCATTCGAATCGGTTCCTTTAATAATTCAAAGACTTCCTCCGGATACCCAAGTTTCTGCAAAGCCGATTGTACGACTCTCTGTGTCGATTGTAATACTTCCCTATGCTTGTTGTTGGTGGATTCCGCAGCTTTGTCGGCCACTGTTCTTTACCTCCTAAAAATTTCCCCATCATTATTAAAAAAATTCTTCTTTCTATTCCATAACCATTCTATCAAAAAAGCAGACAGATGGATAATAAGAACAAATAGAATAAGATAAAATCAAAAAGATACCGGCAATAGTGAACTGCACCCCAAAAGTTAGTGTTACTCTAACTTTCAGGGTGCACTTCATAGACCGGTATCTTTTATAGCTTAAGCAAAGTACGAGCAAATCTGCCGTACTGCATCTTTTTCGAAAATTTTCTTGCCATATTCATTAAGCCGCACCGACGTTACAATGCTTGGACTGGCGAATTCGGACATCACTGCAATTAAATTCTCCCGCTGTTCCGGGTGCAGCAGGGTCTGAATCTCCATATAATATAAATCATTCATAAAATAGACGGCAGCGTCTTCAATACCCACCTGCTGTAATTGATGGGAAACGCTGATGATATCTTCAAAATCAGTGAAGGAAAAGATAAGCTCTCTGCTCTCGTCCAATGTCACTTTCATTTCGATATAATCCTCTTCTTCTTCAAAGTCTTCTGTCTGCGGATACTGGGTAACAATGATTTGCATCCCTTGTGCTTGCAGAATATGAACTTGAACAAGAAGTGTTCCTTCCAATTCAAAGCCCAATTCATCACTTGCCTCAAACATCATATCGTGAAAAAGCTGATGAACGCCAGGAAGATCATGCCAGAGATCTTCTTTTGTCAAGCCTCTCTCGATTAAATCGTCGAAAGTAAGAAAGATCTTGAATTGATTTAATGATACGCGCTCTAACTTCATCACTTTTCCCCCTTGGATGCCATTCTAGATATAGATAGCATATGATTCGCCTTATATTTTGTACGCGGCACATCCCTAGAGATGCGTCCATTTTTTAAGTTGATTTCCCTATTCAAACAATTAGCTTTGTACGTATAGTTAGTATATTAATCTTTGTGCTAAAAATACCCTTGTTGTCCAAACTGAAAACGGACTAAAACAAGTCTGGTAACAATGACGGGACATCCGTATACAACATGATATACGAGATTCCGGCTAACACGATGACTGTCAAGATGATAAACCTCACAAGAACGCCATTCCAGCGCAATCGAAAGCCTGTCCGTGCTCCATCATGGATCGTGCGGCGCGGCGGTAAGTTCAAAACATCGATTCGCTGACCTTCTGACTCCGCTTCCTCTTTTATGGCGGGTGCTTCTTCTGGTTCTGCTTTCTGTGCCTCTTCCGATGATTGGGTCACGGACGCTACCAATTCTTCGAGATCGAGGTCTTTCTCTTCTGTCTTTGCCATTGAAGTGTCCTTCCTTCCATTATCCGTTTTCATTGCTGTAAAAGGAAACGGAGTTGCTCCCGCCAGCCTGCTGCATCGTGCTGTGCGCTCACTGGTACTGTTTCCCAGTCCTTGAGGGTATCTCCGCAATTGTCGCAGCAGCGTCCGCTTGCAGGACGTACTGTGCGCTGGAAGTGAGCAAATAATATTCGGCGTCTGCATGTATCTGTGTAAATCCATTCTTTCATACGCTGCAGCTGCACCAATTTATGTTTTTTTCGTTCACCAACAAGGTTCTCTATCTGCTCCAGAAAATCCTTCCAAGTTTGTGCGTTATACTGCAGTTGATTTCCCTTTACTATATCATGTTTTTCCATCTGATATAGTAAAAATCGCCATTGCGTTTCGCCAATCGGAATGTGCTGCACAATTAACTCGTAAGCAGGTAAGTCTGTCATCCCAGCTTGTACCCGCTGATATAAGTGTCGCATCAATTGCTGGATGGAAGACTGTTCTGGCAAATCTTGTTCAATAAGATGTACAGGTATCTGCCAGTCACCAGGACTATACAGGACAACACTAACACTTTCCTTGCCATCTCGGCCAGCTCTGCCTACTTCTTGAATAAAAGATTCCTTGTCATTTGGCAGATGATAATGAATGATCAAGCGCACATCTTCTTTGTCTACACCCATTCCAAATGCGCTCGTACAACAGATGATCTGAAGCTGGCCAGCAAGGAACTGCTGCTGGATCAGAATGCGGTCTTCATTCTCCATTCCGCCATGGTAATAGGCACATGCCATATCTGGCATGTTTATTCGAATCAACGCCGCAACACTTTCCGCCATATTCCGGCTGGAGAAATAGATGATTGTCGGAGCCTGCATTTTCCTTAGTAAGGCCAGCATCGTTTCGTTCTTTTCTTGTTGATCTTGTACTTCTTGCACAAAATAAGCGATATTCGGTCTATCCATTGGGTAGATATGTTTCTCCATCTCCAAATCTCCCAGAAGATGCTGAATATCAGTCTGAACTTCTGGCGTAGCTGTTCCGGTGAGTGCCAGGACAGGTGGGCTTCCAAGTGTTCGAATAACCTCAGCCAAGCGCAAGTAATCGGTGCGGAATTCTTTTCCCCACTGTGAAATGCAGTGCGCTTCATCTACAACAAACAGCTGAATCTTCAGCTGCATCAGGCGGCTGATCAAATAATCATTTTGAAGCATTTCTGGTGAAACATACAGAAGATCATAAGACGCTAGATTGCGAGTCACTTGCTGCTTATCTTCATAATTAAGAAAGCTGTTTAATGCCGCTACTCGTTTGAAACCTTTTGCTCGCAGCTGCTTCACTTGATCTTCCATCAGGGAAAGTAAAGGTGAGACGACAATGACTTGTCCGCTCCGCATGAAGGCCGGCAGCTGATAGCAAACAGATTTGCCGGTACCAGTCGGTAATACACCAAGTGTATGGCGATTCTGCATCACACTCTCTAGTATTTCCAATTGGCCAGTACGGAATTGCTCATATCCGTAATATTTTAATAATGCTTGCTGCAAATCTGTCTTCACGCCTCCACCTCCTGTTCATTACGCAGTGCAAGTGCCATTCTGATCTGAAAATAGTTATACTTTCCGTTGAGCGCAGCGTGGATATGTTTTAGTTTATTTGTATCTGTTTTTTCAGCACAATCCATAATAACTGCTGCATCGGCTTCGCCAATAAATCTGCTTGCCAGCCTTCTGCCTTCCAGCCAAGTCATCTCTACAATATGATCTTTAATCGTATTTTCGGACAATCCCCTAGCCGCCGCAATCTGATCCAGAGTCAACCCGCGTTCGAGCATCATCCTCGTTTTATGTGCGGTAGATGTAATCGTGTTTGACTGCTGTTTCGGTTGTTCAATCAGCGTTCCAAGATACGGAAACAGCGCCTTGTTTGCACTCACTTGATTCAGAAAGTAATGAATCGTAGATGTTTGATAAAGCGGTACATCTATTTCTTGCAAATCATATTTGACCGCTAGCTGCGCTGCCGTTAAACCGATATGCTGGTAACCGCTTATTCGATCGACGAATAAACCTGCCTGCTCTTCTGGCAGGTTCTCAAGCAAGCCGTATAACTCTTCATATAAGGAGCTTCGCCAATTCCCCAGCTGCGTCAGTTCCTGTCGATATAATTGCTTGACCCAATACTGCACTTGCCCTTGGTCGGTAACAGGAATATAACGTTTTTCTCCGTGTGCTTGATTTGACAGCATTTGGAGCAGCAAAAGAAGCCGATACAAAAAGGCGTCGGTTTGTGATTGATAAGCCATTCCATTGAAATATGGAATTGGCGTTTTATTAACCTGTATTTTATTCTCCAGTAAGTCCGCTGCCAGCTTGTCAAATAAATCTCGAGAAAGCTTCGGATAAATTCCAAACAAATTTGTAAGACCATACATGTGGGCATCTTGAAGTGTTTGGGCTGAGCGTTTGCCTTGAAGGAGATGGTAAATGGAGGCCGTACTCCGTTCATTACGGATAGGCTGGACTGCATGAAGTATGATGGAAGCCAGGAGCATGAGGATCAACCTTTCTAAACTTGTATTCCGATTCCTTACGCGCTACACTTAGTATAAAGCATGTGATAGCTTTGTTGGAAGCGGAAGGGGGAAATCTCCGATGGTAATGTATACATATGTTGACCAGGATACGTGTATTGCCTGCGGAACATGCGGAGCTGTCGCGCCCGATGTGTACGATTACGATGATGAAGGACTGGCATTTGTCCTGCTTGATCGTAATACTGGTACTTTTGCTGTACCGGAGGATTTGCAGGAAGATGTAACAGATGCACACGAATCTTGTCCTACGGAATCTATTAAGCTAAGTGATTTAGTTATCGGAAAAGAAGCATTAACACATATATAAGAACCACTTCCCTTGTTAAGAGGAAGTGGTTCTTTTCCTATGAGCCGGTATCCACTTGTCAAATAACCTGCGCAGAACAGGATACAAAATAAAGAAGAAAATACCATTTCCAATTGCATGCATCGTGTCAAAGCTTAAGCCTGCAATATAATAAGCAAGAAAATGCTCCATAATAAACAGGTTAGGCAGTGAAATAAGCAGTCCATAAACATAGCCGGTCAGCACGCTGGCGGCCGTCATAACAAGCAGATGCGGATTCTTCCACAGCTTCCCAATCGAACCGAATAAAAGCCCGATGAGTCCCCAAGCAATTATTTGCCATAATGTCCATAACCCCATACCCAATATCATGTTCGATAACAAGGTAGACAAAACGGCAATAATAACACCCGCAGCTGGACCTAACAAAAGCGAACAGATAATGATGACACTCGTCATCGGCTGCATATTGGGCAGAAATGGGAACAATACATTCGCATAAATCCTGCCTACCGTAGCAAGTGCTGTCAGCATGGCCAACAGTGTCAGTTTACGAGTCGCAAACATTAAGAAGCTTTTTGTAGATTGAAGGCTACTTCATCTTCATCTGAAAGTTCGAGGTCAGCTGCTCCAACTTGTGCCATTTCGCCGTTGACCGTATAAAGCCAGTATTTACTCGCGCCTTCATCCTGACTGTGACCTTCAATGGACGTTATCATACCAGCATCTTCTTCCACTTCAAAATTCTCTTTCATCACATCCATCAGATTAGCACCTTCCTCAAAAGCAACTTCTTTTGAGCTAACTTCTTCCCCATCTTCTGTCAATGTGATGGTGGCTTGCTGCTCGGTCTGCTGCTCTGCCTGCTGGTTATTCTGCTGCGATTGTTCGGTTGTACCGCAGCCTGCGAGTATGCCTGCTGCCAATAGCAGTGCACTCAGCATATGTAGTGCTTTCTTCATAAAAAAATCCTCCCTTTTTGTAAAGGAAAGAGCATCAGAAGCTGTCGCTTCAGCCGCTCAGTCCCCGAAGCGGTGAAACAGAAGCATACAGGCAGGTCTGCTGACTGATACCTTCTTCTACTAAGAACCCTTCCCATCCATCGGACAGTGGTTATGTTCTTTTCGCTGGTAATCACAGCTGCGAGGACAGTCACGGAGTTTCACCGTATTCCCTATCAAGTCTGATCGACACCGTACATGCTTTGAATCGAGCTTATTTTATCATATTATCTCTTTTTTGTATGCTGAGGGAGGCGGATAATGAAGGTCGTCCCTTCATGAAGTCTGCTTGTCACTTTAATCGTTCCGCCGTGCGCCTGCACAATATTGTTAGCGATAGCAAGTCCTAAGCCATTCCCTGTTTTGCCTGTTTTTCTTGTTCTGGATTTGTCCGCCTTATAAAATCGCTCAAAAACGAACGGTAGATCTTCTTCTGGAATACCGCTGCCGGAATCCTTAACAGATATAACGAGCTGCTCTGTATCATCAGAAACTGTCACTTGAACAGAACCAGCATTTTCTGTATGCGTAATTGCATTATCAATCAAATTCGTCAATACTTGCTCTAACGAATCAGGCGCAAATCGGTACGTCTGTTTATCTACCGCATTCACTAAGCCAAGCTTAATCTCTCTATCATCTGCCAGACCTTGGAACTTACGAACAATCCGTTCTAAGAAAGGATTGATGTCTACATCTTCGATTACCAAGTGTGTATCTCCAGCTTCCATTCTGGCCAAATCAAGCAGCTGATTAACGAGTCGGCCAATCCGCAGTGATTCATCATGGATAATTTGAGCAAGTTCATTTTTTGCTTCGACTGTATCAGCTATATCATCAATGATTGCTTCACTGTACCCTTGAAGCAGAGAAATCGGCGTACGAAGTTCATGAGTAACGTTCGTTATAAAATCTTCTCGAAGTTTATTCAAGCGACGTTCCTGGGTCATATCGCGTACAACTGCTACTGCACCTCGTATCGCAGCTTCGTCATACAGCGGGGTGGCAATAATTACCCATTCTCTTCCCTGTATCGTCAATTCCCGTGTTACTTCCGATGCAGTCGTAACTACACTCTCCATAATCTCCAGCCAAACACCAGGCACTTCGCGGAATGTTTCCCCATTTTCAAACTGCCAGTCATGAATGAAAGCCTCCGCGGGTGGGTTTGTTACCGTCAGTTCACCTTGCCGGTTAATCATAACAACGCCATCTACCATGGCATTCACCACTCTGCTAAGATGCTCTTTTTCCTGGCTGAGTGCATTGATATTAAATTCCAGTTGTTTCCCCATTTTGTTAAAAGCAGTTGCCAGCATACCAATTTCATCATGTGTGACGACGGGTACAGTTGTCCCAAATTGGCCGCGAGCTACGTTAAGTGCTGCATCCTGCATTTTAATAAGCGGTTTTGTAATTCTGGAAGATAGGAAAAATGCAAACACAGTCGTCAGAACAAATGCGATACCGGCACCAAGCAAAATTATTTGCGTTGTCTGATTGCCTGTTTCCTTTACAACAGATAATGATTGGTATACATATACAGCACCATTGCCATCCTCAAGCGGCGTACCTACCGCAAGGACACTTACATCTGTATCAGGAAGAACAAGCTGTTTTGACACTTCTTTTCCATCCGTAACTGCCTTGCTTAGTTCAGCATCTTCTAAAAACCAATCTTTGTTCACGCTGGGCAAAACGTCAGACTGTTTATCAGGCACTGACAGCCAAAATGTATCTCCCTGTAAGATAGCGATCCGGGAGTTTGGATCTTGCACGCGATCGGCCGTATCAAAGACCGTACTCCGGTTATCTATCTCCTCAAGTAAAATAGAAACTTTAGCTGCTGTTTGCATAAGCCTTTCTTCAGCTTCTTCAATATGGAAATTACCAAAGAACTCGAGCAGTAAAAAGGTCAGCAAACCGAGAACGACCGAGACAAGCAAGAGAATGGTCAGCCAAAGCTTGTTGACAACACTTCCCCAAAGCATTAGCTGTTATCCGCTTCGAATTTGTATCCGACACCCCAAACAGTCACAATCATACTAGCTGCGTCTTCGGATACTTTGCTCAGCTTCTCTCGAAGTCTTTTCACATGCGTATCAACAGTCCGCAAATCCCCGAAGAATTCATACTTCCAAACTTGTTTCAATAAGTCTTCCCGCCCATAAACCTTGTCAGGTGTGGATGCCAAGAAATGCAGCAACTCATATTCTTTCGGTGTTAACGTCACTTCTTGGTTATCCGCAGTTACGCGGTGCGCATCCTTATCAATTGTCAGATGAGCAAAAACAAGCAGATCTTTCGCTTTCGCATCGGTATGCAAGTATTTAGTTGTCGAAGACCTTCGCAGCAACGCCTTGACTCGCAGCACAACTTCACGAGGACTGAAAGGTTTTACGATATAATCATCAGCTCCAACCTCAAAACCTTCTACCCGATCCGCTTCTTCGCCTTTTGCGGTCAGCATAATAATCGGCGTGCCTTTTTCTTTACGAATCTCCTGACAAACTTCAATTCCATCTTTGCCAGGCATCATAACATCGAGCAGGATAACATCGTAATCGGTTTCTGTCGCCATCTGGAGGCCTTGCTCTCCATCCGCTGCTTCGTCGAGCGTATATCCTTCTTTTTCCAAGTACATACGCACCAGTCTGCGGATTCTTTCTTCATCGTCTACTACTAGAATATGTGCTTCTGATTCCATGATCCTTCCCCTTTTCTCTTGTTATGTTAAGCATAAGCATGCAGGCCTACGATAAGCAAATTTACGGCCAGTAAATTGAACATAATAATACAAAATCCGATTACAAGCAGCCAAGCGGATCGAATTCCCTGCCAGCCTCTCAGCATCCGTATGTGCAAGAAAGCAGCATAAAAAAGCCAAGTAATCAATGCCCACACTTCTTTTGGATCCCAGCCCCAAAAACGATCCCATGCTTGCTGCGCCCATATCATTGCAAAGATAAGTGCACCAAGTGTAAAAATCGGAAATCCAATAGCAACTGCCCGGTAGCCGATATCATCCAGCGTGTCCTTTGGCAGCTTCTGTACAATTGGCTGGAGAACTGCCCCAATTCTTTTTCTTGCAAGTGCAATAATAATGATATATAGAAAAACACCAGCAATGATAGATAAGGTAACTGTATTCAGCTGCTGCGCTGCATTTTCTCCGCGCATCCACTCTGAAACGCTGATATGCACGGGTAACACGGTCGTGACGGTATCATGCGGAACAAACAATGGAGGCAGCTGATACATGACAGAATCTTGGGCAGTTATTACAGCAGCTGTATAACCACTCAGCCGGAATATAAATGCCAGCAGCATATAACCGATAACGGAAAGAAGGATAAGAAACAACCCTTCAATCGCCCATACGCTCTTATGCTGTTTTGTTTGATCGGTTTCATGCAGGATATAAAGAAAACCAGTGAAAAAGCTGATTGAAAGCACGGCTTCCCCAAGTGCAGCGGTTGTGACATGGATATAGAGCCAATGGCTTTGCAAAGATGGCACGAGCGGCGCAACCTCTTGCGGAAACATGGCGGCACATCCAATAATTAAAATTGCAATGATGAGTGCAAGTATTGCTAACAGCGGATAAGGATAAAACCAATAAACAACGAGCAGAACCAAAACCATCATCATGCCAAAGAAGGTCATAAATTCAAATAGATTGCTTACAGGTGCATGTCCGCTGTAAACCCATCGCAGAATGAAAAAGCCAAGCTGTGCAAGCCAGCCAAGTGCTGTTATTCCCCAGGCGAGATTCCTAAACACAGGCTGCCTTCGTCTCGCAGCGGCCCAAGTGAAAAGAATAACACCAATTAAATAGCTAAAAAAAGCTACTTCCAGCAAATGGCCGCTTAACAGATGCAGTTGTTCCATCAGTACCTCCCTCCTTTTCGATAGTTATCTAACAACCTATCTGCTTCTTTTTCTAAGGAGGAAGTATGCTTGTTTGTATACCCAGCAAGCAGATACGTACCATCTTGCTGTTTATGAAGCCATAATCTCCGGTGCTGCCAATAAAGTCCTTGTATAAGGCCCATCATGAAGATGATACCGCCCAGCAGGAATACCGGCAGCGTCCAATCGCGCTTAACCGATAAACCGGTCACATGGTGCGTCTCGTAATCGACTGCAGAAATACTGTAACGGTTAGAGCCTGTCTCAGAGACAACCTCATCCACTGCTGCAAATACTCTTTCGGTATGTTCGCCATCGGTTATATCCATAACAAACGCGGGGTTTCGTGGGAATTTGGAAACTGTTACCACGCTATCTCCATCCAGCTGATAATCCGGATAATAATCAATCAGCACCGCACGCAGACCGTTTTCAAGTTGATATTCTGTATTGGGATCTTGGGTATCAATCTTTATGTCAGCTGTCTGGCCATCTTCATTGAAGGTACGAAATGTCAGGCTGCTGAACTCATTTAATTGATAACCAGACTGATAAATCGTGTACCCTGCTGCCCTGACAGGGTGGTTGACAGAAACTTGAAGATGCGACAGCAAATCAAGGTCAGCCATTTCGCCTGCAAGATGTTTCTCCGTTTGGAAGATGCTTATATTTGTAGTAAAGCTTTTCGGAATGTTTCTTCCTTCCAGTTTGATCGCCTCACTGAATTTCGGGTCATCTGCATTATATGTATCCACAATAAAACGCTCGTTTTTAATAAATAACGACTGATTGGTATTCGGTACGACAGCTGTCTCTCCGTCTCGTATCCATACAAAAGAATCTTGATAAAAAGATGGAAACAGCCTTAGAAATGCAGCAGTTAAAATTAGCAGCAAGCCAATATGGTTCACATACGGCCCCCATCTGGCAAACCTATTTTTCTCCGCCAGGAAATCTTCCCCATCCTGCCGAACATGATATCGCTTTTCTCTCATTTCCTTTACCAGAAGTTCAGGCGCTGTAATTTCTAATTCCCGGACATACTTTTGTTGCCTGAGAAAAGATATACGACGTTTGATTGGCTGCTTTTTCAGTGCGCGGTATAAAGGGAAAAACCGATCAATACTCGCAATTAGAATACTTGCACCAAGCAAGCCAAGCAATATCATATACCACCACGAACTGTAAAGCATATCAAAACCCAAGTAATGGTATGCCCGGCCAAACAGACCATATTGTGATGCATAAAATTCCTGAGGTATACTGCCAGGAGGTATGTAGGCCCGCTGCGGCAGAATTGTTCCCAGCGCAGTCGCAAGCAATGTGACAATCAGTATGTACATGCCGTTTCGTACTGAAGAGAAAAAACGCCATACGTTATCGATAACTGTTCGCTTTTGCTGCTGTGATCTGCGCAGAGCACCTTCATATCGCATATCCCAATTCTTTCGCTGCTCTTCGCATTGACTGCAAAATTTCTCAGACTGCTGCTTTTCCTTTTTGCAAACAGGGCATTGCTGCATCGTCCTCGCCTTCTTTCTCAAGGCACAATCTCATCCAGATACTTCTCAAGCTTTTCTATCTGCAGCGGTCCATAAACCGTTCTGCTTATCGTTCCATCGGCTCGAATAAAAAATGTAGCCGGCAGCGCATCAACACTATATGCCTCCATTACCTGGTTTCCGTTATCTTGTAATAGCGGAAACGAGAGATCATAACGATCACGAAACCGATTGATCACGAGGCTGCTTTGGTCAGCACTGATTGCTGCAAGAATAACGTTTTGTTTTTCATATGTAGGAGCTGCTTCTTCAAATACAGGCATTTCCTGCTTGCATGGTTCGCAATAGGTTGCCCAGAAGTTTACGAGTACACCTTTCCCTTTCAGGTCAGACAGTTTAAATTTCTCGCCTGTCTGGATATTTTCCAATACAAAATCCGGTGCCTTCTCCCCTGCCTCAAGCTTTTGAGACTTTCCTTCATTCAGCAGCTTCCAGCCAGCTGTCAGCAGCACACATGCCAGAACTGTAAGTACAAACAGTCGAATGAGAAAACGCCGTTTTTTCAAGGAATCCATGTGTACTCACCTCTTGCCAAGTATAGCATGTTGCCCGGCTGTCATATTTGACAACTTTTTTACTTTTCTTTGTATTCCTTTTTAATACGATGTACTTCCTCCGGTGTCAGCTTGCGGTGAGCCCCAGGCTGCAGTCCTTCGAGTGTTAAAAATCCGAAACGTTCCCGTTTAAGTTTTTGAACAGGATATTGGATGCTTTCCATCATTTTTCTTACTTGACGATTACGTCCTTCATGCAAAATAATTTGGACAAGACTGGTATTTTTCTTTCTATCTGCACTCATCAGTTTGGTATAAACCGCTTTACATTTATGCCCATCAATCATGACGCCACGCTTTAGCTGTTTTAACTCTTCTGGAGTTGGTATTCCTTTTACTTTCGCTACATAGACTTTATCAATCTTCTGACTTGGATGCATAAGCATATTGGCGAATTCGCCGTCATTCGTCAGCAGCAGCAAACCAGAAGTATCGTAATCCAGCCGTCCGATTGGGTAAACTCTTTCGGTTACTTCCGGCATCAAATCAAGCACTACTTTACGGTCTTTCTCATCTTGCACACTGGAGATAACACCGCGAGGCTTGTACAGCATATAATAAACCGATTTCTCTTTTTCAAGTGGTATACCATTCACTTCAACTGTATCGCTTGATGTAACTTTAACGCCAAGTTCCTTTACGACTTTGCCGTTCACTTTCACTTTACCTTCCAAGATCATCGTCTCGGCTTTCCTTCTTGATGTAACACCGCTATGGGCAATTACTTTTTGCAGACGTTCTGCTTGTTTATCCATTTATTGATCCTCACTTTTTTTTACAAGAACAAAGAAAGAGCGTTAACGATTGTCAACGCTTCTCATGCTCCGAATATAATCGTTACTACAATGATTGAAGCAATTATACCAATAACATCCGCTAACAGTCCAACTTTTAATGCATCCCCCATCTTACGAATCCCTACTGCTCCGAAATAAACGGTCAGCACATAAAAGGTCGTGTCGGTGCTGCCTTGCAAAACAGATGCTAGTCGACCGATAAATGAATCCGGACCATGTGTGGCGATTAGTTCTGTTGTCATACCAAGTGCTGCTGTGCCGCTAATTGGCCGCACGAGTGCCAACGGAACAATATCAGCCGGCATACCAAGTATGCTCAGAACCGGCGTAATGAGACCAATTAAGGCATCCAGCGCACCTGAAGCCCGCAGAATAGAAATGGAGATGAGCATGCCAAGCAGAAAAGGCAGAATCGAGATAGCTAAGCTAATGCCTTCTTTACCACCGTCGACAAACAGTTCATATGTTGGGAGTCGTTTAGCGGTAGCAATGGCTAGCACCACTAAGATTAAGCATGGAATAATCCACAAGCTGGCAGTTGCAAGCAGGCTCATATACGACGCTCCTTCCGTCTTCGAATCTCATAAAAGAGCCGATCGATCAGAATAGCACCTATGAAAGAAAGAATGGATGCCAGCAGCGTCGCACTGACTATCTCAGTCGGCGAATTAGATTCGTACTTCATTCGCACAGCAAGCACAGTTGTTGGGATGAGCGTTAAGCTGGAGGTGTTTACTGCCAGAAAGGTAATCATAGATCGGCTTGCTTTCGGACTGTTACTGAGTTTTTTCATTTCTTCCATCGCTTTAATCCCCATCGGTGTCGCTGCGTTGCCTAAACCAAAGAAGTTAGCTGTCAAATTAGACAGAATATATCCCATTGCCGGATGATCCTTCGGTATGTCAGGAAATAATCTGGAAATGAATGGTTTGGCTAGTCGTACAAGTGCATTTAAAAGTCCAGCAGCTTCCGCTATTTTCGTAATGCCGAGCCAAAATACCATCACACTTATAAGACTGATAGCCAAAACGACCGCATCATCCGCACTTTTAAAGATTGCTTTGTTCACTTGATCCATCGTACCAGTAAACATGGCATAAATAATGCCGCCTATCGCCATTATTGCCCAGATATAGTTCACCATAGACGGACACCCGCTATTTCATCAAATACTTGTTTTACCGTACCAGCCAAAGTTGGCTCCTCCGGTACGGTATAAATAGGGACAGAGCCAATTCGAGTTTTATCCAAGTAATAAACATCCGTCCCGATTTGCTGTTGATGCTCCTGCTGCTTTAGCATGTAAGTGACGCTATGTGCCGCTTTCTTCTCCTTGTCTGTCAGAGGATAAATAATGGAGGTACCTGTCTCCGGCTGCTTTAATTTTGTCAGGCGATATTCATCAAATCCCCATTCGAATAAGTTCTTATGATCGCGCCAATCGTCCGGATCATTGATCGTAACGACGACTAACTCCATCCCATCCTTTTCTGCTGTGCTTACTAGCGTCCTGCCTGCTTTTTTTGTATAACCTGTTTTCCCTCCAGTAGAGTGCTCATAATAACGTGTCAGCATCTTNTTTTGTATAACCTGTTTTCCCTCCAGTAGAGTGCTCATAATAACGTGTCAGCATCTTATTTTTATTGCCCCAGGCGTACCGCTTGGAATCTGCTTTATAAGTTTTCGTACCGCTGATTTTTCGGAAGGTATCATTCTTCATCGCATACCTAGTCAATAATGCCATATCATACGCTGAACTGTGGTGTGATTCGGTATCCAGACCATGCGGATTATCAAAATGGGAATCTTGCATGCCCAGCCATGCTGCCTTTTCATTCATTAGATGCGCAAATCCTTCTTCACTGCCTCCAACATGTTCTGCAATAGCCACAGCGGCATCATTTCCAGAACGAAGCATAAGACCATATACCAAATCGGCAAGCGGAATTTCCTCCCCTTCCTTGAGATAAATGGAGGAGCCTTCCGTATAGATTGCATTTTTACTAACTGTCACTGTTTCATCCATCTTACCTGATTCAATTGCAATAATTGCTGTCATTATCTTTGTAATACTGGCAATCCGCTTTGGATCGGCTGCATTCTTCTCATATAGCACTCTGCCTGTAGAAAGCTCCATCAAGATTGCCGAATCTGCAGCTACGCCAGGTTTCGCTGCTGCTTGTCCAGGCAGAAGCACGGCGCAAAGGGATAAGGCAATCATTATAACGAGCATGCGCTTGAACATGTTACGAACCTCCCTTGATCATCTAACATCATTGTATGCAAGAGAGACAGGCTTATGAACAAGTGAAAAAACCCCTTCTAATTTAGAAGAGGTTATCTTTTAAAATGGCGCCCATTTTACTTGCTTAGCAGTTTCGAAGCGCTGAGCTGCGTTGGCCCAGTTGACGATTTTCCACCAATTTTCTACGTATTGTTTTTTATTCGTCTTATATTGCAGGTAATAGGCATGCTCCCACATATCCAATACGAGAAGCGGAATCGTATCGAGCAGCCCGAAGAACTGATGCTTCTCCAGCGTTTGAATAGCAAGATGATGAGACCTAGGTTCCCATACAAGTATTGTCCAGCCCACGCCCTCGACACTATCTGCCGCTTTAGAGAACATCTCTTGAAAACGACGGAAAGAACCAAAATCCTTCCTGATTTGCTGCGCCAGCTGACCGGAAGGCTCGCCGCCTCCATTAGGCGACATATTATACCAGAAGATTGTGTGCAGGAAATGTCCGGAACCATGGAAAGATTGTTCTCGCAAGTAATGCTTGTAATCGGAGCTTGTTTTATCATCTCGGTTCACATATAGCATTTCCTCGGCCTTATTCAGACCATCGACATAAGATTGATGATGCTTCGTATAGTGCAATTCCATGATTTCCTTGCTGATGTATGGCTCTAAAGCATCAAATCGGTAAGGCAGGGGCGGCAGACGATGCTGTCCCCAGCGGACACTATTTTGGCGATTTGCGTGTTCCGCTCTATCAGCAATCACTTGCGCAGCCTGCCGGAATTGCACAGCAGTTGCTTGATGAACTGCCTCTCCTGCTGCTAACTTGCTTTCTAACTGCTTCTGCAAATCTTCTACATCGGCGCGCCATAACGCATCTCCAGCATGTTTCTCCATCTGCTTACTCCACTGTAATAACTCTTCCAAATATGCTCTCATACTCAAAATCGCTCACCTCACCTCAACGTATGCATACGCCCGGGTGAAGGAAGCTTGTCATTCAGGATCAGCAGGAAAATCTTCAAAGAACAAATCAGCTGCACCTTCTGGATCTTCGGTACCTTCTGGTAAAGGCGGTAAATCGTCCAATGAGTGCAGACCAAAATAAGCTAAAAAGGCTAGCGTCGTAACATAAAGAATCGGCCGGCCGATTCCCTCTTTGCGGCCGTTTTCTTCGATAAAGCCTCTTGCCACCAATGTCTGAATTGGCCTTTCACTTTTGACGCCCCGCACTTCTTCCACCTCAATACGCGTAAGCGGCTGTTTATAGGCAATAATAGCAAGCGTCTCCAACGCTGCTTGTGACAGCTTGCTGTTTTGCGGCGAATCCAGAAGTCTTCTATGATAAGCGGCATGCTCTGCCTTCGTGGTCAGGTGATAGGAACCTTTCATTTCCATAATGGAGAGTCCTCTGTTTGGGGAAGCGTACGCCTCTTTCAAAGCAGCCAGCTCGGTGTTTATTTCTTCTTCTCCGATTTCTAAAGCGTGCATAAGCTGCTTTTTAGTTAGTCCTTCATCTCCAGCTGCAAAAAGCAGCCCTTCTAAAATACTGTTATACGGTACTTCCATCATAGATCCCCATTTCAAATACAGTTAACTCTTCAAAATGCTGTTCTTGCTTGCAAACAATCTGTTTCTTTTTCATTAACTCCAATATGGCCATGAACGTAACCACGATATGCTGCTTCGTCCTTTCGGGAAACAATTCGAAGAAACCAACGCCTTGTTTGCGGAGCTTCACTGCTTCCAGTACTTCCCCCATCCGATCTTCAAGGGCTATTTCTGCCCGCTGTACTTTCGTATCAAGCGGTTTCGTCCATGCTTTTCTGCGGAAAACACGCTCTAGTGCTGCCACCATATCATAAACCGTAACCTCTCCAGGTTCGAGCGGCTTTAGTTCTGGTTTATCCGGCAGCGGTGCTGGTGGTCTCGTATAAAGTTTATCGGCAGACATTTCCTTGTCTTTCAAGTCAGCAGCCGCTTCCTTATATTTTCGGTATTCAATTAACCGATGCATTAACTCATCACGCGGATCTTCCTCATCTGCTTCCAGTTCGTCCTCGAGAGCAGCTTGATTTGGCAGAAGCAGCTGGCTCTTCATCGCGAGCAGCGTGGCAGCCATTACAAGATACTCGCTTGCGATATTCAGCTCTAATTGCTGCATGGTATGTATATAATGCATATATTGCTCGGTGATGACCGCCACCGGAATATCATAAATATCGATTTCATATTGATTGATCAAATGCAGGAGCAAATCGAGCGGGCCTTCGAATCCGTCCAGCTTTACGCTGTATCCTTGCATAAAATCTCCTCCTCCCGAAAAAAGTTCATCACCGCCCATACCACTGCCGGGATTCCTACATACCTTATACCGTAAGATAAATGTTCAGCATTTAAGCATTTATCTGTCACATTTCACAAGGGAGGAATTTCACATGGGTAACTACGGCGGAGGATTTGCTTTAATCGTTGTGCTTTTCATTCTTCTAATCATCGTAGGTGCAGCTTGGCTATAAGCCGATAAGCACAAAGAAAACCAGCCTTCTAGGAGGCTGGTTTTTATTTTAAGCTTCTGTTCCGCATTTCTCAAGGAAATTTTTNCACGTGATGCATCGGCGCATACATATTCCGTACTTCGCAGACAATCTGCCTGCCGATACCGTTGCCGCGATGAGATGGATCAACCGAAATATGCTGCACGATTGCACTATCTCCTTCAATCGCTACACCAACCGCTCCAAGAATATCATCTTCGTCCTTCCAAAGAAATAAATGCCAATCTGGATTATTGTTATATTCCTGGATTAACTGCTGCAATTTCTTTACTTGTTTTACATCGGGCATGAATGATAGTAGTCCCATTGCGATTTTTTCCATTGACTTCTTGTATCGTATTAGCATAATAACCCCTCATTAAGAAAATAACCTTCTGAGCATCGACAGCAGAAAAAGAAAGCTCGCTCCCATCATGACCCAAAAAAGTTTCTTCTCTTGTTTGTCACTATCCTGCAACTGTATTCCACTCCTGTCGTACGTAGTCTTATTTAAAACCTATCTACGTTTTTTGTCAACTTTACACTTCATTCCCTGCCATTTTTTACGCTTTTTTCTGTTCCAACACAGTTAATTCCTGCATAGTTTCTCCAGCAGTGCACATCATCATGCAAGTGATGCAAGCAGAATCTGGCGAGATAGCTATATTATGTGGTAGAATCATCAAGGAGTACATACTCACTTCAATTTTTAGGAGGACAAGCAAAATGGCGAAAAAAGGTTATATCTTAATGCTAGATGGCGATAAGATTGAATTTGAACTTTATCCGGAGGAAGCACCAAACACTGTAGCGAACTTCGAAAAGCTCGCAAACTCCGGTTTTTATAATGGCGTAACATTCCACCGGGTTATCCCTGGTTTCGTAAGCCAAGGCGGCGACCCAACAGGAACAGGTGCTGGAGGCAGCGGCGAAACAATCAAGTGTGAAACAGAAGGAAACCCGCATAAACACGAAGCTGGCAGTCTTTCTATGGCGCACGCTGGTAAAGATACTGGTTCAAGCCAGTTCTTCATCGTGCATGAGCCGCAGCCGCATTTGAACGGTGTTCATACTGTTTTCGGTAAAGTTACTTCCAATCTTGATGTTGCCCGAAACATGGTGAACGGCGACACAATGGAAACTGTTAAAGTTTTCGACGAAGAATAAAAGAAAATCCTGTATGCCATGAGCATACAGGATTTTTTTATTCGTATGACAAGTCCAGCCTTGTTAATTCCTCGGCCTCTTCTCTTTTGACTACAAGTTTATCCACGCCATTTTCAACAAACACAACAGCAGGTCTGCCAAAACGATTATAATTGTTCGCCATCGCATAGCCGTATGCGCCGGTACTAAACACAGCCAGCAGATCACCAGCTTCCGCTTTTGGCAGATCGATATCCCAAATCAGCATATCACCAGATTCACAGCATTTCCCGGCGATTGACACTGTTTCAATCGCTTCCTCATCGGCTCGGTTTGCTAGCTTAGCCTCATAAACAGCTTTATAAAGAGCAGGACGCAGATTATCGGTCATGCCGCCATCCACTGCTACATACTTACGCACACCAGGAATTTCTTTCACAGAACCAATTGTGTAAAGCGTCACTGCCGCATTTCCAACAATGGATCTGCCCGGTTCAATCCAAATTTCCGGCATTGGGATGGAAGCTGCTTCTGCTTCCGCTTTAATTCGGGACACTAAAGCGTGAATATATTCTGACAACGGCAGCGGCTCATCGTTTTCTGTATAACGAATACCAAATCCACCACCGACATTAAGCACTGATGGTGCATAATTATACGTATGATGCCACGATTTAACCAGCTCAAATAGTCTGCTGACAGCCATCAGGAAACCATCCGTCTCAAAAATTTGCGAACCGATATGGCAGTGAAGGCCTTTCATCCGAATGAATTCACTATCTTTTACTAGCTGGAAAGCTTCTTCTGCTTGTCCGTTCGCAATATCAAATCCAAATTTGGAATCTTCATTCCCTGTCAGGATATAGTCATGTGTATGTGCTTCTATTCCGGGCGTAACACGAAGCAAAACATCCATTTGTTTGCCTTGTTCTTTCAATACTGCCTCCAGCAGTGCTATCTCATGGAAGTTGTCTACAACAATACAGCCAATATTATGGGCAACTGCCATAGAAAGTTCTTCATAGCTCTTATTGTTGCCATGTAAATGTATTCTGTCCGCAGGAAATTCCGCTTTTAATGCTGTATGCAATTCCCCGCGGGAAACAACATCCAAACTGAGTTTCTCTTGTTTGGCTACCTGCAGCATAGCGACAGAAGAAAAAGCCTTGCTTGCATAAGCGACCTGCGCGTTGACACCTAACGTTTCAAATGCGTTAACGAAAGCCTTGGCATTTTCCCTTATAATACCAACATCATATACAAATAAAGGAGTACCATATTTTTTTGCTAATGTGACGGCATCAACACCGCCAATTTCTAGAATATGCTGATCATTAATAACAAAAGGATGCTGCATAAAACCATAACCTCCAACTCAGGACTATCGGATAAGCAATCAAACAACGAAAGCTCATCTTTCCGCATAGGAAGAAGATGAGCTTATCGCTTCACAAGCTACACTACCCGAATCTGACAAAATAGATAGAGTAAACTTATCATATTCTTATTTTTCTAGCAACTAAGAATTCGGCATTCTATTCTTATCCTGCGGGTTGGTAATACCTGGACGGATTTTTGATAATGGTGTTGGTGTCCGGTAAATCACTTGTATCAACCCTTTCAAGTTGAATGGGATTAACGGCCACATATAAGGCGTATTTAAAGACTTGGTACCAACAAGTATGAGCATCATCAACGTAATGCTGATAACAAACCCCGGCACTCCAAAGATAGCAGTTGCAAATAAAAAGATAATACGCGTTATTTTATTCGAAACACTAAGCTCAAAACTTGGTGTCACAAAAGAACCAACTGCCGATATAGCTACATAAAGAATAACCTCAGGTGTAAATAATCCAACATTAATCGCTATTTCACCAATAAGTACAGCAGCAATCAGACCCATGGCCGTAGACAGCGGGGTTGGCGTATGAATAGCAGCTAGCCGGAGGAATTCTATCCCTAAATCTGCCAGTAAGATTTGGAGAAATAACGGAATATGCCCTCCACCTTTATTTGGTCCAATAAAGTCAATAGACGCTGGCAAAAGTTCTGGATGAACCGTAACCAAATACCAAAATGGCAATAAGTATAACGATGCAAAGATTCCGATTAGCCGTATCCAGCGGATGAATGTTCCTGGCGCTGGCGATTCTCGATATTCCTCTGCATGCTGCAGATGATGGAAGTATGTTGTCGGTGTGATAATAACACTTGGAGAAGTATCCACGATTATTATGACGTGCCCTTCATATAAATGAATTGCACTTATATCAGGTCTTTCTGTATAGCGAACTAACGGGAAAGGTTTATTCCCTTGTTTAACGAGAAATTCCTCCACTGATTTATCCGCCATCGGAATGCCATCAATCTCTATTTCCTTCAGTTCTTCCTTAATTAATTTGACCAAATTCGGATCTGCAACATCTTCAATATAGGCAATACAAATATCTGACTTGGACCTTTCTCCAACTTGCATCATTTCCAGACGCAATCGCTCATCGCGAATTCTTCTGCGAGTTAATGCCGTGTTTATAATGATATTTTCTGTGTATCCATCCCTCGGTCCGCGAATAACTTTCTCGGTGTCAGGCTCCATTGGCTGCCTGCCCGGGTAAGATCTCGTATCAACCACAAACGCAAAGTCACAACCATCAATGAAGACGACAATTAACCCGGATAGAAAGGCATCGACACAGTCATCAATATTTTCCTTCCGGTTGACTTGCATGTGGACCAAACGATTCTCGATGATTTCTGGAATTTTGTTTGTGTTCTTTTCATCATCATTAATACTTATTAATTTGGAAATAACACGCTGTACAATTTCAGCATCGGCGAGACCGGTTGTGTAGTAGATTTCAATTTGTTTTTTGAGAATGATCAGCTTTCGGTGACCAACATCAAAGGAGATTCCAAGCCCGACACGCTCTTTCATAAAGTCGTTTACTTCATCTATTTTGGACGGGATTGGGTTCTTTTCTCTTTCATCCATGATTGGTTCCCTCCCTTTCTAGAATGATTCGAAGGGCTTGTGCGGTAATCGGTGACCCGATCTCGATTCTGTCTTTACCTCGCATTTTCCCTATGTCTCCAATGGCAACGACTATTGGAAGATCAAGCTGATCGAGTAAGTAAATCGTGTCACCGTTAATACGCCCAAGCTCATCCGTAATCACACCTTCTTTGTCCACTCCAAATGGCTGCAGTTCGCCAGCTTGGTCAATGGAAAAGCTGACTCGGCTCCATTCCCTGTTTTGCGTATGAGCTGCAACGGCCAGCGCCCCAATAATATTAATTTCCGGGTCGGCGGCAATGCTCTGAAGAATCTTCTCTCCGCTTCCGACTCCCGGAACCCCTCCATCGTCCAGCAGCACATATACTGGTTCTTGAGGAGCTGCTTGTATGGCAGCTTTTATTGCGCTCTCATCTGCTGTCATCGGATTATCCGCCAAATAGGACAGCGAGGTTCCCCCAATCTTATGTGCCAGATAATCGATGGTTCGTTTAGCATAAGCGTCTCCGTCGGTTATGAGAATAACTCTTTTCATCTTGTTCATCCCTTCGGCTTAAAGAACACTGCAACAAGAAAACCAAACAGAATGGCAGCAGCAATTCCGGCGGATGTCAGCTGAAACATTCCGAGCGCAATTCCCCAGAACCCATGTTTATCCGCTTGTTCCATCGCACCATGCAGCAAGGAATGACCAAAGCTCGTAATTGGAACTGTAGCTCCAGCGCCAGCGAAAGAAATGAGGTTATCGTACAAATCAAAACCATCCAGTACACATCCTGCCACAACAAAGGTGCTCATTACATGTCCTGCATCCATTTTCGCCACATCCAAAAGCAGCTGACCAACAACGCAGATCAGCCCTCCTATAACAAAGGCCCAGAAAAAGTCCATGTTTATCCCTCCTCTCTGACAAGTACCACACTGTGCGCAATGGCAGGAATGGATTCTTTCTGGCGAATTACGGTCGGGCTCATTAACGCTCCTGTTGCAGTAACCAAAATCCGCTTGTACGTCCCTTTTTTCATTTCATCCAAAAGGTGACCATACGTTACAATAGCAGAACAGGCAGTGCCGCTTCCGCCGGCTAGCATGCCTTGATCACTCGTGTAAAGCAAATTGCCGCAGTCTTTATGAACGGCATCAATATTAATTCCATCACTTCGCAGCATATCCTTAAGTATCGGGGACCCTACACTTGACAAATCACCTGTTACAATCAAGTCATAATCTGCCGGCGTCCTGCCGAAATCACTCAAATGTCTTTTAATCGTATCGTGAGCAGCTGGCACCATCGCACTGCCGAGATCAAACGCATTCGTAGCACCAAAGTCAACAACTTTCCCAATGGTCGCCCCTTCGATACGGATTTTACTTTTTTCCCGGCTTACTAGCGCACAGCCTGCTCCAGTGGCCGTGCTAGTGGCTGTCTCAGGCTTTTGATTGCCGTATTCTGTCGGGAAACGGAATTGCCGTTCTGCAGTGGCATTGTGACTTGAGACAGCAGTCAGGATACGGTCTGCTGCTCCCGCATCGACTAGCTGAGAAGCGATTGCCAAGGTTTCCATACTAGTCGAACATGCGCCAAACATACCAAGATAAGACATATCCATGTCACGTGCCGTATAGTTAGCACTAACATTTTGATTCAGTAAATCTCCTGCAATGAACATATCAATATGCTGCGGTTTTAGTCCTGCTTTTTCTAGTGTTACTTGGATGGAATCCTGTAAAAGTTTGCGCTCTGCCATTTCCCAGTTGTCTTCTCCGCAATAAAGATTCTCATAAGATTTGTCAAAGGAGCTGCCTAGCGGCCCTTTCCCTTCCTTAGGTCCCACGCTTGTACCAGTTTCCTCAATATAGACGGCGTTGTTCAGCGTCCAGGATTGTCTGCCCATCTTTGCCATTTTCTCACCCTCCAACTAGCTGATTAAATACATAGCGGATAATACCGACGATATACGCTGAGGTAACTCCGAACACAATGACGCTACCTGCCAATTTGAACATATTTCCTCCAATTCCCAATACATAGCCTTCCGATTTAAATTCTAAGGCAGCACTTGTAATGGAATTGGCAAATCCCGTAACTGGTACAGCAGTTCCTGCACCAGCAAACTGAGCAATTCGGTCATATACACCTATTCCTGTCAATAAAGCAGAAAGGAGGATAAGTGTCGTAACCGTCGGCGTCCCAGCTTCCTGCTGGCTCATATCGAATACTTGCATATAAAATTTCGTCAACAGTTCGCCGATGAGACAAATGAAGCCGCCGACTAAAAATGCTTTTAAACAATTGCGGAATAACGGGACTTTCGGATAATACGATTTTGCTGTTTTGTTGTAATTTTCTTTTTTGAACTTGGAATCCATACTCTGTCACCTCTTAAATTAATAGGAAAATAAAAGCCATTGAAATAATGATCCTGTAATCTTTCCTAACACGATTGCCATAAAGAACCAGATGATGCTCCCATCCAAGCCGATTCTCCTAGTTAAGATAGGGAATACATTGAGCACCTCTGTCAGCGCTGCAGCCAGCATACCGACAAAAACACCGTGCAATAGACCCCAAAAGCTGATTACAAGCAGCGGTGCATGGAAGTGGAAATAGTGAAAGGAAAGAATTGTACCGGCAAAGGCGCCAGCAGTGACACCAGCTTCATACGTAATAATAAACCCATGTGTTTTGCTTAGCTGTATCAATCTGGGGATGATACCGAGAACGGTTAGAAAGGCAACAAAACCCGCTCCAGTTGCAAGCCCGGCACTGAGCCCCATACCCGTTTCAGCTATGGCGATCCACATTTTGTTTCTCCAAACTGTTTTCGTGGTATGCCACGTAAACGTCCATTTCCCGCTGGTATTTGTGCATTTCTACTTCCAGCGGACTGGGCTCCTCATTCAGTCTCTTCTTGAACACATGATTGAAAAAGAGGATCATCCCCACCCCAATTCCAATACTATAAGGAATTTGCATCCATAGCGGATGGACAAGCTTTTCGCCTGTAAGCAGAAAATGAATCTTTTGCTGGACGGGCTCCATGGCGACATCAAAATGAAAATTCATGATCGTCATAGCGGATCCTATAAACAGAAGCAGCCAAATAAGAATGACAAGCGGCCACACCGTTCTTTTCTTCGAACGCTGCACACGCACGATCGTCTGTTCGGATCCAATCAGCTGCAATTCATGCTCCGGAAAAATCCTCATAAGCTGCTGAAATACAAGAAAGGAGTCGAGGACTACAATATTGCGGTCATTTTCCGTTATCCGGTAAATGACCGTATCCAGCATGCGCTCTTTTTGATCACCGGCATTTGCAATATGGGCAATGTCCTTTAATTTGATTACTGCTTCTGGAGCAGTGGTTATTTTCCGGATAAACCGGATGTATACGATTGCTGGCATAAAAGCACCTCTCCTATGAAGAAGGGTTTCTGTACTTAGTATGGTATAAGCACTTAGAAAACATGCTGGTAATTGCAGGCAATAAAAAAAGCCTTTGCACAATATGTGCAAAAGCTATTTTTCCAGCTGCTCCTTGATGGCAGCCAACAGTTTCTTTTCCAGGCGGGAAACTTGGACTTGTGAAATCCCGAGCCGTTCTGACACTTCTGATTGTGTTTGGTCCTTATAGAAACGCAAATATACAATCAGTCTTTCTCGCTCGCCAAGCGATTGTATTGCTTCCTGTAGAGCAAGCTTGTCGAACCAATTATTGTCTTGTTCTGCAATCTGGTCTAACAAAGTAATTGGATCGCCATCATTCTCAAATACTGTCTCATGAATGGAGTGCGGCAGCTTGGCAGCCTCCTCTGCATGGACGATTTCCTCTGGAGTAAGCTCGAGTTCCGTAGCAATCTCCTGTATGGTTGGCGCACGATTCAGTGTTTTCGTCATTTCTTCTTTTTTCTTGCGTACTTTATTGGCCGTTTCTTTCAAGGATCGGCTCACTTTTAAGCTGCCGTCATCTCGGATAAACCGCTGAATCTCACCAATAATCATTGGTACTGCATAGGTGGAGAATCGGACGTCATAAGCCAAGTCGAATTTATCAATCGATTTGATCAGGCCGATACAGCCGATCTGAAATAAATCATCCGGTTCATAACCGCGGTTAATGAACCGCTGAACGACAGACCAGACGAGTCTTACATTTCGTTCGACAAGGATATCACGTGCTTCTTTATCACCATTCTGACTTAACTGGATGTATGTTTTTACTTGCTTATCGGTCAATTGTTCCTTTGCCTTCTGCTGTTTCAAATATACATCCATTTTCCCCACCTACTGACTCATGGCTTTGCTTCGATTGAACTGCTTATTCATTGTAACTGTTGTGCCTTCGCCTTCTGCTGAAAACACATACACATTGTCCATGAAGTTTTCCATGATAGTGAAGCCCATTCCAGAACGCTCTAAGTCAGGCTTTGATGTATACAAAGGCTCCATTGCCTGTTCCACATCTGAAATGCCCACTCCCTCATCCCGGATAATCAATTCTACATCTCCGTCTTCCAATGTACAGATAATCGTAATCATCTGATCAGGATCGGAATTATACCCATGTATAATCGCATTTGTTACCGCCTCAGAGACGACTGTTTTGATCTCTGTAAGCTCATCCATAGTCGGATCAAGCTGTGAGACAAAGGAGGCAACAGTTACACGAGCGAAAGCTTCATTCCTGCTTTGGCTAGAGAAAGAAAACCGCATCATATTCGTATTCATGATAGCACCACCCCAAATGTTTCCAGCGCAAAGCGCTCATTTTCTTCAAACCTGATAATCTTAAACAAGCCAGACAGCTGGAACAGCCTGTCCACAGCTGGTGTAAGACTGCAGACAACCATCTCTCTTCCTTCTGCTTTCAGTTCTTTATATCTGCCAAGGATGACACCAAGACCGGAGCTGTCCATAAAAGAGAGAAATTCCAAATTCAATACCATATGCTTTATACCTGGCTGCTGCAAAGCAAGCTGCCAGCTTTCTTTTAATTCTCTCGCCGTATGATGATCTAGCTCCCCGCTGAGACGGGCTAGCAAGATGTTCTCCTTCAATTCGTACTCTACTGTCAACCCCATAAATCTCTCCTCCTTTATCCTGCTTATACATTTCTGCAGAAAAAGGCGAAAACCTTTTGGATGACAAAAATAGAAGAAACATTAGTCAATCTGCCATAATCAGCGGAATTTCACCATATCATCAAAACTGCGCTTAATTAACAGCCAATAGCTGGCCGTCGGTACATCTTCTTTCATCACAAGCGGCGTAGAAGAGATTTGTTTGTCCCCACTCCGCACTTCGAGCACGCCTACTTGTTCTCCTGCTTTCAGCGGAAGGGATATTTCTTTTTCATAGACAATCTTCGTTTCTAATTTACCCAGCTCTTCGCCTTTCTTTTGCAACAATGAAACAGGTTCCTCTGTCATAATCGGAACGTTTTGTCTCGCTGCCTTCAGCATATCCAGCTTCGCAACAACTTGATTCTCTCTGTAAAGCTGTTTGACTGCATATTGATTGAAACCGTAATCCAGCAAGCGTGATACTTCATTATTACGCTGCTTTGGCGTTTCTGCACCCATGACGACAGCGATTACTCGCATTCCGTCTTTTTTAGCAGTTGCTGTAAGGCAATATTTCGCTTCTTTTGTAAAACCAGTTTTCAGGCCATCTACACCTGGATAAAATTTTACTAGCTTGTTTGTGTTTACAAGCCAGAATGGGTCTTCAGAATCCTGCCTTAGATAATCCTCATAGATACCTGTGAATTCCGTAATTTCTTCATGACCAACCAGTGCTCTTGCCATCATTGCCATGTCTTTAGCTGTCGAGTAGTGATCGGATGCCGGAAGCCCCGTCGCATTTTGAAACTTAGTATGCGATAGCCCAAGCTCTCTCGCTTTTTCATTCATTTTCTTCACAAATGCATCTTCTGTGCCTGCAATCTTCTCTGCCATAGCGACACTTGCATCGTTCCCGGAAGCAACCGCAATTCCTTTAAGCAGATCTTTAACAGTCATCTCTTCTCCAGCTTCAAGGAAAATCTGCGATCCGCCCATACTTGCTGCGTATTCGCTTGCTCTTACTTTATCTTCATACCGCAGCTTTCCGGCTTCGATTTCCTCCATTATCAAAAGCATCGTCATTATTTTCGTCATACTTGCAGGCGGCAGCTCTTTTTCCATATTTTCGCCTGACAGCACTTGACCAGTGTCACGCTCGATTAAAATAGATGATCGGACCGTTTCTTCTTTTACCTTCTCAGCAAAAACGTGCGGCGGTACCGCTGCAATACTGATAACAAAAGCTAGCAGCACACTGACTAGACTCATTTTTTTCATATCGGGTTCCTCCGTTTACGGTAATACAGTTAGAATCTCCCAAACGAATTGATTTATGAGTTGTTTTTGCATACAAAAAAAGCAGCCCTTTACAGGACTGCTTTTTGGACTAAGAAATTACGTCGTAAATCAACGTCATTTTTTCTATATGTTCTTCGTTAATTGTATACGATTCTAATACTTTGTTGCGAGAATCTGCTGCTTCTGCATCGCGTGCATGTAAGATGGCAATTGTTTCGCCTTCTTTTACAGCATCTCCTTGTTTTTTCTTCAGTGTAATTCCAACAGCATGATCAATGTCGTCATCCTTTGTCGCACGTCCTGCTCCAAGATACATTGCAGCTGTTCCGATTCCTTCCGCGTCGATGCTGTGGACAAAGCCAGCAGCTGGCGCTTTCACTTCGATATGATAATCTGCTTGAGGGAAAAGGTCTGGATTATCGACAAGTGCTGTATCTCCGCCTTGTGCTCCGATGAATGTCCGGAAAGCTGCAAGCGCAGTACCATCATCTAAGCATGCTTCTAGATGAGCGCGTGCTTCTTCGTAGGTGGCAAACTTACCAGCAAGCAGCGCCATATGTGTTGCAAGCTCTACGGAAATTTCACGCAAATCGGTGATCTTCTCTCCGCTTAGCACTTGAATCGCTTCTTTGACTTCATTGCTATTGCCAATTTCAAATCCTAGCGGCTGGTTCATGTCTGTAATGACAGCAACTGTTTGACGGCCTAAATTATTGCCGATTTTAACCATAGTTTCTGCCAATTGACGGGATTCATCAAGTGATTTCATGAAAGCCCCAGAGCCAGTTTTAACGTCTAAAACAATTGCTTCTGCACCAGAAGCAAGTTTTTTACTCATGATAGAACTTGCAATTAGCGGAATCGTATTAACAGTTCCTGTAACGTCACGTAAAGCGTATAGCAACTTGTCAGCAGGTGCCAAGTTACCTGTTTGCCCAGCAACAGCTAATTTGTTTTCATTAACTAAGCCCATAAACTGCTCCCGGCTCAAGTCGATGGAAAAGCCTTTAAACGATTCCAGCTTATCTAGAGTTCCGCCTGTATGTCCAAGTCCGCGTCCTGACATTTTTGCAACCGGTATACCAATGGATGCGACAAGCGGACCTGTAATCAAGGTAATTTTATCTCCTACGCCGCCTGTGCTGTGTTTATCAACCTTTTTACCTGCGATGCTGCTCAAGTCGAAAGTCTCGCCAGAATTGGCCATTTCTTCTGTAAGCCAAGCTGTCTCTTCTTCCGTCATCCCATTAAAATACACAGTCATTAAAAAGGCAGAAGCCTGATAGTCTGGGATATTCCCGCGCGTGTACCCTTGTACAAAAAAGCTAACTTCTTCTTTTGAAAGTTTGCCGCCATCGCGTTTTTTTGTAATTAAATCAACCATTCTCATACTCGATCACCTGCTTTATTTTTTTGGAAGCTGTTTGACGATTTGTTTTACGAATCGCAGGAAGTCTTCACGAACCTGGCTTGTTGTTTCCATTACTTCATCATGTGTTAGCGGCTGATCCAGAATGCCCGCTGCCATATTGGAAATACAGGAAATACCAAGAACGTCAATTTTAGCGTGACTGGCAACGATAACTTCCGGAACTGTCGACATACCGACTGCATCTCCGCCCCAAGTGCGGAGCATCCGTACTTCGGCACCCGTTTCATACGAAGGACCTGTATTGCCCACATAGACGCCTTCTTGCACTTTTAAATTAATTTCTTCAGCAACTGCACGTGCATGCTTCAGAAGTTTTTTGCTGTAAGCAGCAGACATATCCGGGAAGCGTGCTCCTAGCTCATCGTCATTCGGTCCAATTAAAGGATTCGTGCCCATATTATTAATATGATCAGTTATCAGCATCAGATTGCCTGGTTCGAAGCTCTCATTGATGCCGCCAGCTGCGTTCGTCACAATCAACGTTTCTACACCTAGCGCTTTCATCACGCGAATTGGCAATGTGACCAATTCCATTGGATAACCTTCATAGAAATGGAATCGACCTTGCATCGCAATCACTTGCTGGCCCTCCAGTTTACCAATTACGAGCTGGCCCTTATGTCCGCTTACGGTAGAAACCGGGAATCCTGGTATGTCACCATAAGGAACGACAGTTGCATCGGTAATTTCTTCAGCAAGAACACCTAAACCAGATCCAAGAACGAGACCTATTTCCGGTGCAGCAATTAATTTACTTTTAATATAATCGGCTGCCTGTTTAATCGCTTCTGTCTGCATGTTTATTTCCCCTTTTTTAACGCTTGTAAAAAGCTTGTTCCGTGTTCTGGCATGTCAATGTTAAAGTTTTCTGCAATAGTCGCAGCAATATCAGCGAACGTATTCCGAAGCGGAAGTTCTTCCCCTTGCGCTGTACCCGTATGATAAGCGATCAACGGTACGTACTCTCTTGTATGATCTGTTCCATGATGAACCGGGTCATTTCCGTGATCAGCAGTAATCAGCAGCAGATCATCTTCTTTCAGCTTGTTTAATACTTCCGGCAAGCGTTCATCAAAATCTTCCAATGCTTTTCCGTAGCCTTCTGGATCGCGGCGATGTCCATATTTTGCATCAAAGTCAACTAAGTTGAGGAAGCTGATGCCAGTAAAGTCTTCATCCATGCTTTCCACAAGTTTTGTCATACCGTCGTCATTATCTTTTGTGCGGACAGACTTTGTCACGCCTTCTCCATCATAAATATCAGAAATTTTTCCTAATGCGATGACATCATAATTTGCATCTTGCAAACTGTTCATCGTTGTTCTGCCAAAAGGCTTCAGAGCATAATCATGGCGGTTTGATGTCCGCTCAAATGCACCTGGATTTCCAACGAAAGGACGTGCAATGATGCGGCCGAGCATATAAGGATCATCAAGCGTAAGCTCCCGAGCGATTTCGCAAATACGATACAGTTCATCGAGCGGAATGATATCTTCGTGTGCTGCAATTTGCAGCACTGAATCAGCAGATGTATAAACGATCATATCGCCAGTTTCCATATGCTGCTCGCCAAGTTCGTCCAGGATTTCTGTTCCAGAAGCTGGTTTGTTGCCAATAATGCCGCGTCCTGTACGTTCTTTCAATTCATTTAATAATGCGTCCGGGAATCCATCCGGGAATGTACGGAATGGCTGGTCGATGCGAAGCCCCATGATTTCCCAGTGCCCTGTCATCGTATCTTTACCGTTTGACGCTTCCTGCATTTTTGTATAAAAAGCTTTCGGCTGACCGGCAGCTTTGATGCCTTCTACTTCTCTGATATTACCAAGACCTAGAGATGCCATATTCGGCATTTTCAGTCCGTTTCTATGGGAAGCGATATGGCCGAGTGTATCTGCTCCTTTATCACCGAAAGCTTCTGCATCCGGTGCCTCTCCAATCCCGACAGAATCCATTACGATAAGAAATGCGCGTTTAAAATCCAATGTTATTGCCTCCTATATGTATAGCTTAAGCCCGAGGATGGTGGGTTTTGTAAATATCCTTCAGTCTCGTTTTCGTCACATGGGTGTAAATCTGTGTCGTGCTTATATCCGCATGTCCGAGCATTTCCTGAACAGCACGCAAATCAGCCCCATTCTCCAGCAGATGCGTTGCAAAAGAATGACGCAGCGTGTGTGGGGTAATCTCTTTTTGTATGCCAGCATCGCGGCCAATTTGTTTTAATACTTTCCAGAAACCTTGACGCGACAAAGAATTACCATGATGGTTCACAAATAAGATATCACTCGATTTAGACTTAAGCAGCACTTTTCGCGAGCGATTCAAGTAGTCTTCCAATCTTGCCTTGGCTATATCCCCCAGCGGAACAATTCGCTCCTTCGACCCTTTCCCAAAGCAGCGAACAAAGCCCATTTCCAAGTGCAAATCATCAAGTTCCAAAGCCAAAAGCTCTGATACGCGCAGCCCCGTCGCATACAGCGTTTCCAGCATGGCGCGATTGCGAATGGTTAATATGTCTGTTCCTGGACAAGACAAAAGCTTGTCCACTTCATCAGAAGATAGTATCTTCGGAAGCTTGCGTTCTTTTTTTGGTGTGTCAATATGTATACTCGGATCTTCCTTCAGACCATATTCCCGAAGCAAGAACTGATGAAAGAGTCTGATGCTAGATAAGGTTCTTGCGATTGTCGCTGCCGACTTCCCATTATCATGCAGCCAGCGAAGATAAGCGGTCAGTTTAGCCCGGGTGACATATTCCCATTCCTGCACCTCATTTGCCTGCAGATACTTGGAATAAGTACGCAAATCACGTGCGTACGACTGCAATGTATTTTCCGATAAACCTCGCTCGATCTGCAGATAATGGATAAAATCATCCAAAGCTTCTTGCATGTAGCCTACTCTCCTAACCGGAAAAATAACGTCATCCTATCTACTAGACTATTCTCCTGCTCCATTGACGCTACTTTCACCGCATTTCCCTCGGGGGGATCATACCGGTGATAGCTCTCATATTCACTATGGATGAAACGCAATCCAAAATAGAAAAATGTGGAGCATGCAACAAAAACGAGCAAAAGCTTGCCTGTATCAAAAATGAATCGCTTCATATACACTTCTCCTTTCCCTGACATCGTCTTTGTACAGACTATGCCAAAGAAAGCGGAAATTATACGTATAGGTTAACGTTACCCTATTCCTCTGGTTTTGTAAATCAGTTAGTAAAACGAAAGAAAGCCTTATCCATTTGCTAGGAAAGGCCTCCGATGTTTAAGATGTTCGGTTTACTTGAACTGCAGCTGCTTCTAAATCTTCTTCCTTTTCAGCCGCCTGACAAACGCGGCAAATACCGTGGAAAGTAAGACGGTGATCTTTTACTTTGAATCCCCAGTCAGTTTGGACAATTTTCTCAACGTCCTCCAGCAAATCTTCGTCAATCTCCTCAACAGACCCACATTCCATACAAACAAGATGATGATGGAAGTGCGTAGCGCCCTCTTTACGAAGGTCATAACGGGATACGCCGTCCCCAAAGTTTATTTTATCAACGATTTTCAGTTCAGATAGTAATTCCAGCGTTCGGTAAACAGTAGCCAAGCCGATTTCCGGTGCTTTTTCCTTTACGAGGAGGTAGACGTCTTCAGCGCTTAAATGATCCTCTTCTCGCTCTAGCAGCACACGTACCGTCGCTTCTCGCTGCGGTGTCAGCTTGTAGCTCTGCGCATGTAATTGCTTTTTAATGCGTTCAATGCGGTGTTCCAAGTGAATTCCTCCCTCGTAATCCCACACTTATTATATACCGACAGCAAAAAAAGTGTCAAATTATAATTATTATAAATAGTTAATTATAATAATTCTTAACACCCATCTTACAATAATTCCTTCACAAGTAAGGATAGGAGCGGATTTGACAGAAAAGTCTCCAACATAGAAGCAGCAAAAGAACTCCCTAGCAAAATGAGAAAAATAATGCTGTATTGAATAAAATAGCGCCTTAATGATAATGGAGAGCGTTTAGCAATTAATTTGCGCAGCAGTGTCACCGAAAACAGCATGGCGCTTGTACCTGCAATCAAGTAAAGCGGAATCACGATCAGGTTTTGCGGAGCGACTGCCGCTGCTGCCAGCATCAACCCTTTCCATCCAAGCTGATTAACAAGAAATCCTACACTAAAGCCCATCATCAGCCCTTTACTGAACAAAAGCATCCATATAATCGGAATACCGATAATGGAGAGGCCGAGTACATACAAAAACAGCAAGAACTTAACATGTGACAAAAAGCTGGATTGCAAAATCTCCTGCTTACTCATTGCTTGACCTTGCTGCAGCTGGGCAAAGAAACGTTCCAAGTAATAAAATAAATCTTCTTTTTGCGTAAAGTTCATACTATTGACCACAATAGCGCCGAAAATAATTCCAATTAGAAATAAAACAAGCATAAACAAGTAACTTGTCGCATGCTGTCTGACATGCGACAAGAGAATGAATTCTCGCTGCTTCATTTATATCTTCCTCCACATTCTAGTCTAGTTACTAGAATCTATGAAGAAAGCTTGTCTGCTAGAACCATTAGTTGGATGTGTGCTTTAAACGAAGATGCAGCAGTGCATACATTGTTTTTGCATCATGAATGCGTTCTTCTTCTACTAATGCCTCTGCTTCCTCAAGCGTCAGCTCCAATAGCTCAACAAATTCATCTTCATCTCCTGCTACCTTCTCTGTCAGAAGCTCAAGTTCCTCTGCTTCATATACATGAAGTAATTCGTCCGCAAATCCTGGTGAGGTATAAAATGACCCTAGCTTTTTCAGTTGTTTCGCTGTATAACCTGTCTCTTCTTCCAGTTCTCTAATCGCTGTTACTTCCGGTGCTTCTCCCAACTCAAGCTTTCCAGCAGGTATTTCGACAATTGATTTTTCTAATGCTTTCCGGTACTGCTCGACAAAAATGATTTTACCTTCTTTTGTTATTGGTATAATCGCGACAGCACCTGGGTGTTTAATTAATTCACGCTTTGATTTATTCCCATCAGGCAGCTCCACTGTATCAACACGCAAGGAAATCACTTTTCCGTCATATACAGGTTTTGTTTCAATTGTTTTTTCTTCGAATTTCTTCATTATGTACACTCCTTTATCTCATACCTCTAGCTTAACATAGCTATATGTCATTTCGCTTTCTTCATTAGGACACATAAGTTGTTCAACAGCGCCTTTGCCTTTACACTGAAACTGCAGGATAAAAAAAGAAGGTGGGATAATATGCGGACAAGACGTGTTGGTACTTCTGATCTTCACGTTTCTGAGATTTCTTTTGGAACGATGAGCATCGGTACAGATGAACAGCAAGCTATTAAACTGCTTCATGAAGCACAAGATCTTGGAATTAATTATTTTGACACGGCTGATTTGTATGACCAAGGCCGGAATGAAGAGATAGTCGGAAAAGCCTTCAAAGGTCGTCGGGACAACATCATTTTAGCGAGTAAAGTCGGCAACCGGATGAACGCAGACGGAAATGGATGGCATTGGGATGCCAGCAAAGACTATATTATTTCGCAAGTAAAAACGAGCCTGCAGCGGCTGCAAACAGACTATCTTGATCTTTACCAGCTGCACGGCGGTACAATGGAAGATAATATTGACGAGACCATTGATGCATTCGAAACATTAAAAAAAGAAGGGTTAATCCGTTATTACGGCATTTCATCCATTCGCCCAAATGTCATCCGGGAGTATGTGAAGCGGTCAAATATTGTCAGCGTCATGATGCAGTACAGTTTATTAGACCGCAGACCAGAAGAACAAACACTTGATTTGCTTGCCAAAAACAAGATAAGTGTGTTTGCACGCGGAAGTGTGGCAAAAGGTATGCTGAGTGACAAGACAGCTGAAAAAGTGAAGCAAAAAGGCAGCGACGGCCTTTTGACTTACAGTTATGAAGAATTGCTGGCGGCAAGTGAAAAACTGCAGCTGCTCGCAAAAAACGAACAAGCATCTGTCACTGATTTAGCAGTCTGCTATATCTTGCAGCACCCAGCTCTAGCCAGCGCAGTAATGGGCGCAAGCTCCTTGGAGCAAGTGAAGCAAAACGCCGCTTTATCAACCGATCGGCTGCCAGATGGTTTATATGCACAACTTCAGCAAATCACCAAACCGATAACCTATGAAAATCACCGATAGAGTAAACCCGGAACCTAGCAGGCATCTCCCCTGCTAGGTTCCGTTTTTTTCTCCCGAAAATCTGTTTGTGTCAAATGCGTCTGTGGAATCAAGGCATTCAAGTAACCTTCTTTGCTTGATAAGCGGAAAACATTATTGCTAAAGTCCAGTTTCACTTCATCTGCAAAAAACACCTCTTGATGCACATCAATTATGGCCGGGATAGAATCGCTTTCTACCTCCACATCCTTCGCACGCGGTTCTTCCGCCAATCGCACCGTCGGAATGCCATTCACTTTGCAGCCGATCCCTTCTGTATCGTAATATAAAACCAGATAACGATGTGCCTCATCCTGCNCGAGCCTGCAGCGGCTGCAAACAGACTATCTTGATCTTTACCAGCTGCACGGCGGTACAATGGAAGATAATATTGACGAGACCATTGATGCATTCGAAACATTAAAAAAAGAAGGGTTAATCCGTTATTACGGCATTTCATCCATTCGCCCAAATGTCATCCGGGAGTATGTGAAGCGGTCAAATATTGTCAGCGTCATGATGCAGTACAGTTTATTAGACCGCAGACCAGAAGAACAAACACTTGATTTGCTTGCCAAAAACAAGATAAGTGTGTTTGCACGCGGAAGTGTGGCAAAAGGTATGCTGAGTGACAAGACAGCTGAAAAAGTGAAGCAAAAAGGCAGCGACGGCCTTTTGACTTACAGTTATGAAGAATTGCTGGCGGCAAGTGAAAAACTGCAGCTGCTCGCAAAAAACGAACAAGCATCTGTCACTGATTTAGCAGTCTGCTATATCTTGCAGCACCCAGCTCTAGCCAGCGCAGTAATGGGCGCAAGCTCCTTGGAGCAAGTGAAGCAAAACGCCGCTTTATCAACCGATCGGCTGCCAGATGGTTTATATGCACAACTTCAGCAAATCACCAAACCGATAACCTATGAAAATCACCGATAGAGTAAACCCGGAACCTAGCAGGCATCTCCCCTGCTAGGTTCCGTTTTTTTCTCCCGAAAATCTGTTTGTGTCAAATGCGTCTGTGGAATCAAGGCATTCAAGTAACCTTCTTTGCTTGATAAGCGGAAAACATTATTGCTAAAGTCCAGTTTCACTTCATCTGCAAAAAACACCTCTTGATGCACATCAATTATGGCCGGGATAGAATCGCTTTCTACCTCCACATCCTTCGCACGCGGTTCTTCCGCCAATCGCACCGTCGGAATGCCATTCACTTTGCAGCCGATCCCTTCTGTATCGTAATATAAAACCAGATAACGATGTGCCTCATCCTGCAGTGCTTTAATCTTCTCTAACGCTGTTTCGGTAACGGTTAATTTCATAACATATTCCTCCTTTATTTCTTGCTAAGCTGACTGCCAAGCAGCTTCTCCATGAATGCGGGGAAGAGCTGAAACAGTTTACTGCCTGCGCCCATCCAGACTGGCAGATTGATTTCACGCTTCGGATTGCCGATGCTTGCCACAACTTTCCTTGCAACTTGCTCAGGCGCCAGCATATAACGGGAACTTGCTTCACGATAACGTCCGCTCGGATCTGCTGTATCGAAAAAGTTTGTATCCATTGGTCCTAAATTGACTGCTGTCACATAAATTCCATAAGGCTTCAGCTCCTGGCGCAATCCGTTGCTAAAACCAATGACGGCATGCTTACTAGCGGCGTAAATAGCCGCTTTCGGGGTGGCCACCTTACCAGCCATTGAACCAATCATCATAATATGTCCGCTCTGCTGCTTTAGCATGCCTGGCAGAACCGCTGCTGTGGCTTCCATCCCAGCAAGTGCATTGACACGCATCGTTGTTGCCAGCTGCCCAGGTTCTGTTTCTGTAAAATAACGAAAATAGCCAACACCAGCATTGTTGATCAACACATCAATTCGCTGCTCTTGCTGCTGCATTTGTTCTAGCACGGCACGCCACTCTGCTGCTGCGTTCAAATCTGCGCGATATACAGAAACATCTGCACGAAAACGTTCTTCTAACTCTGCAGCAAGCTGATTCAGTTTATCCAGTGACCGAGCGACTAGCAGCAATTTGTGCCCAGCTGCAGCCGCTTCAATCGCAAGTGCCTTGCCGAGACCGCTGGATGCACCGGTAATTAAGACATTCTTTTTAGCTACTTTCATGTGACGTACCTCTTTCTGTTTACCCAACTAACGCGCCAGTTATGTACGAAATGCATACTGGATTGTCTGTTCCATCAAATCAGGGAGTTTGCCAAAACTATAGGTTACTTCCAGACGCTCTGTCCATTGATGTGCATCTTTGCCGTACGGACCTAAATGTAAGACGGGCATCTGCAGCCCTTCCATTAAGTCAGCCGGAAGTGTAAATCCTTTCTCCTGCAACGGCATATTAGAAATCAAGTCTTGAATAGCTGTCGGTGATGTTGGTTTGCCAATAAAACTCGAGTCAGACAAACCCGGGAAAAACTGCACTTCCGTCAAATCCGCATCAAAATCCTTTTTTGCTTCCGTTTGGATCTCCTTAACAAGCTTCTGTACGTACGGATCTTTCTTCGAAGAAACCGCAGGATAAAACGGCGGACTGTAAAAAAGCACGATAACAGGTGCCAGCTCATGACACATGCTCACCAATTCTTTAACAAGCTTCGTCGAGAAGTCTCTGTCCCCTTCTTTTCTTGTCGTTATTAGCCAGTTCTGTCTTCTTTCCACTTCGGCTCTGCCAAACCGGTTGACTGCATAGTCATAAAGCTCTTCATAAAGTATCGTTTTTACTTGGAAGCCAATTGGCTGAAATGCATGGGATTTGGCAGCCGACGCCTTCGCTTTTTCTTGGTAATGTGTTTCTATCTTACTGGCTGCCTGATTCATAGCGACTTTTAATTTATCATTAATCGTTTGAATGGACTGCTCCAGGAACAGAACATTATACATCGCTACTGCAGAAACAGGCGTTTGAACGGAATACGCTTCCTTTAAATCACGCAGCATCAAACTGACTGGCGGCGGCGTCACCTCTCCGTACACTTCTTCGATAAATGCTTCCTGCAGCTCGAGTTCCTGTGACAAATAACTGATCATCAAATTAGCATTAAGTCCGCCAAACGGCTCTCCCACATGCGTCTCTTTTCCGTAGCAGAAAAAGCCGGGAAGTACTTTACCGATGGAACCAGTATATAAATAGTTTCCCGTATCCCCAGGGTACTTACTGAAAACAGGCTCTCCATTCATGCATAACTTATAATTCAACCTTTCCTTATCCTGCAGCTGCTGCAGCACTTCTAAAGCACACAGCATTCCCGCAGAGTTCACTTCCTCATCCGGAACTGACAATAACAGAATATTGCCGTCAAAAACTCCATCCATGGCTCGCTCCAGCATAGAAAGATGAACAGTCAATCCCGCTTTCATATCCATTGTTCCACGTCCAAACAGCCATTCGCCATGCTGTATTTCTGTTTTGATCGCTTGCGGCAGCTCTACATCCCCATTTTGATAAGCTGCTGTCAAATCGCTTACCTTGCAGGCCAAATGCTGTAACGTGCCGAAATCTTCTGTTCCTACCACATCAAAATGGCTAAGAAGAATAATGGTGTCTTTTTTATCAGCTTTCTTTACCAATGCAGTGAGCAGCTGTCTTCCGTCTTGCAAGGGATGCAGCGCTACATAATCAGGGTGCTGCTGAAAGTATGGCTTTTGTTCAAGTAAACTGTACACATGTTCCGGAAAACGTATTTCCTCGGCCGAACCTGTAATGCTTTCAATTTCCACCAGTTCTGCTAGTAATGCGACCAATTCTTCAACTGTTTGCCACTGTTTCATTCTAGCACTCCCTTTTCAAATTGACTTTTGCCGGTTTTTCTCGCACAATTCTACTATACGTATAAGTTCGGGGTGAAAACATGTCTACTAAAATATTTGCACATCGCGGTGCAAGTAATTATGCACCGGAAAATACAATGGCTGCTTTTCAAATGGCTGAAAGAATGCAGGCGGACGGAATTGAAACCGATGTACAACTGACGAAAGACCAAGTTCCCGTGCTGATTCATGATGAAAGCATTAATCGTACGACGAACAAACGCGGATTGGTCCGCAGTCTTACTTACGAACAATTACAACAGTTAGACGCAGGCAGTTGGTTTCATCGTGATTATGCGGGCGAAAAAATTATTTCGCTTGATTCTTTTCTTTCTTGGATCAAACAAACATCACTGCTTTTGAATATAGAGCTAAAAACAAACCAGTTTCCTTACCCGGGCATTGAGGAAATAGTGTTGCAGCGACTTCAAGAACATCAGATGACAGACAGGACAACGATATCTAGCTTTAATCCAGATAGCATCCGCAGAACCGCTGCTCTTGACCCTGCTATTGATACAGGGTTCCTTACGTCGAAACGGCCAAGGGAGCTGTTTTCCCTCATGGAAGAGATTGGTGCTAAAGCTTTGCATCCAAAATTTCGCTTGCTGAATAAAAAGCTGCTTAATGAATGCCAGCAGCGGCACATACCGATTCGTGTGTACACCGTCAATCAGCCGATGTATATCTTAAAAGCACTCGAAGCAGCATGCGATACAATCATCAGTGACGTTCCAGACAGAGCACTGGAGTTGCGCAAAAGCTATATAACTAGTTAATCAAACAAACGGAGGTCCTACAATGGCTACACCTAAATTATTTCAACCTATTACTTACAGAGATTGTACGTTAAAGAACCGTATTGTTGTATCTCCTATGTGTATGTATGCAGTGGAAGAGGAAGATGGGAAAGCAACAACTTTCCATGTCTCCCACTATGAAAGCAGAGCAATCGGCCAAGCAGGCCTTGTATTCGTGGAATCAACAGCTGTTACACCGGAAGGAAGAATATCCAATAACGACCTTGGTATCTGGTCTAATGAACATATTGAAGACCTCCGCACCATCAGCAGCCGTATTCAAGCACACGGCGCTAAAAGCGGTATTCAGCTTGGACATGCGGGCAGGAAATCCAGAGCCAGCGACCCAATTGTAGCACCAAGCAATGTGCCATGGGACGGAGAATCAGCTGAACCAACACCATTAACGATAGACAAAATAAAAGAACTAGTCGAGGCGTACCGCCAGGCAGCGCTTCGCGCGAAAGAAGCAGGGTTTGACGTGATTGAAATTCATGCTGCGCATGGGTATTTGATTAATCAATTCCTCTCTCCGCTAACAAACAAACGAATTGATATGTACGGAGGCGCCCGTGAAAACCGCTACCGTTTTCTTCGAGAAGTTATTGACGCTGTGAGACAAGTTTGGGATGGCCCTTTGTTTGTCCGTATATCGGCAAATGAATACGCAGAAGATGGCAATGATATGAATGCATTCATTTACTATAGCATCGAAATGAAAAGACAAGGCGTCGATTTAATTGATTGCAGTACTGGCGGCGTTGTAGCACAAGGTCCGGACATCGTCTATCCTGGTTATCAAGTGGTTCACGCTGAACGAATCCGCAAGCATGCGCTTGTCGACACGGCTGCGGTTGGTTTGATCACGAACGGTCCATTAGCCGAAGAGATTCTCCAGAATGGACGCGCTGATCTTGTTTTTGTTGCCCGTGCCATGCTGCGAAATCCGTATTGGCCGCTCGAAGCAGCAGAACAGCTGCATTATAGTTTGGAAGCACCAGTCCCTTATAAGCGCGGCTGGTAATAGCAGGAGGCATTTTAACATGGAATTACATTTTCTCGGGACCGGTGCCGGTCTCCCCTCAAAGGATCGCAATGTAACGAGCATTTGCCTTTCAATGCCCCAAGAAAGGCAAGCCGTATGGATGTTTGACTGCGGGGAAGCTACACAGCATCAAATGCTCTATTCCCCGCTGAAAGCTGGAAAAATTGAAAAGATATTCATCACACATCTTCACGGTGACCATATATACGGATTGCCTGGTTTATTATCGACGCGTTCTTTTCAGCAATCTGATTTACAGCTCGAAATTTACGGTCCTCGCGGCATAAAGCAATATATTGAAGTTTCATTGAATATAAGCGGGAGCAGCACAGCGAACAGCTTGATCATACATGAAATTGAACCGGGCCGTATTTTTGAAGACGAAGGCTGGACAGTAGAAGCGATTGCATTGTCACATGGAATCCCTTGCTTTGGCTATATTGTCAAAGAAAAGGATACACTTGGAGAGTTGCGGGTAGATAAACTTAGAGAATTGGGCATTACGCCAGGCCCCATTTACCGGGAGATTAAAAATCAGGAAGTAACGAAATTGCCTGATGGACAGCTAATCAAAAGAGATGACTTTCTCGGACCCGATAAACCTGGCCGCAAGCTGGCAATACTCGGAGACACAACCTATTTACCGGAGTTAAAAGAAGTACTGCAAGATGCCGATATTCTTGTGCATGAAGCGACTTTTTCATCAGACGAACCGGAAATGGCCAAAGCATACGGCCACTCTACTGCCCTGCAAGCCGCCACGTTGGCAAAAGAAGCAAACGTACAAAAGCTGATTCTTACTCATATCTCTGCTCGTTACCACAAAGATGAAGCAGAAATCTTAGCCGAACAAGCGCAAACTATTTTCCCAGCAACTGAACTTGCCGAGGATATGTGCGTTTTTGAAGTGATGAAAAAATGATATGATAAGTAAATAACCCAAGCTATAGCGAAGTCTTTTATGGACTAGTATAGCTTGGGTTTTTATTTTAAAAAACTGTGTAGTCAATCGCCGACAATGTGCTGATATACCTATTCATATTTAATTTACCAAGATACAGGTTTCTATTTTGCTGAAGGTCTTTTAGACTCAAGTGGTACATTATTCTGGATAGGGTTTATTTTCGAAATTCCATTTCTGATTTTAAGCAATCTTCCTCTCATAATTCTTGCTTTAACTAGTATCAGTTTCTATAAAGCATATCGAAATTACTGTATGTTAAAAGAAGCATAAGTCGGAAAAATAAGATCCGTATGTTCTAAAAATGTATCAGTATTCTGCCGAAGCGGCCGACAGAGGATTACATTTAAAAGAGATTCTGAGGCCGTTCGAGTTTTCTTTCATCTTTCACTAAAACTCAAAAAAGAAAAAAGTGGGTAAAGTCATCCGTCGATGACCTTATCCACTTTTTTTAGTATGTTTAATCTGTTTTTTATCATTACTTGCAAGAAGTTTAGACAATGATAAATCCACTGAGAAAGTGCATTTGGTTACCATAAAATCTATGAGTTTAAGTACAAAGTCAACGTTCAATAAAGTACACTTTTCAGATAATGAAGAACATTGCTAATCAGTCTAGTATCACTGCTACTCCTCTGCATTTTTCTTTACCAAAAACCGCAAGTATTGGAAGTACTATGCTCACAAATTAATGAGAGACAAGAAAATAAGAGGTTAAGCTGTTATTACACTTCTTGAACAAGAGCTATTTATGGTATGTTTTCACCATATCTATAGAGTTAAAGTACCGCTTTAACAGAAAGTTCATCTCTGTTCTAACGTACCGCATATTTATGGAATAGCAGCTCTATTTCTTATAATCATCCAAAAAATCCTTCTGAAAACTTGTGCGAACTTCATCTGATGTACTAGTTTGTACGCGGCGGAAAGGATTCTTGCCGAATTTGGAGGTTAAGTCGTCGATTGCTTTATATAGCCCCTCTTTTTCGGCTTCTTTTTCATAAGTAAACAAATCCAGTTGTTTACCAACTTCCTTCTTCTCTGCCACATCGAATACACTGACACCGAGCAGCCGGATCGGCTCTCCGTTCCAATGCTTTTGCAGCAGCGTTTGGGCATACTGGAATACTTCATCTGCCGACTCCAGAAAATGCTGCAGCTTCATGCTTCTGGTAATGGTTTTGCGGTCGTGGTAACGAATCATTAGCTGAATGCCTTTTGCGATGGCTTCTTTTCGGTGCATCCGTTTTTCTACACTTTTACTCAATTGGCTTAATAACTTATCCAGCTCTTTATCATCCGTTGTATCACGCGGCAGCGTTTGGGAACTGCCGATACTTTTAAAGCTGTGTACAGCTTCGGGATCAACAGGTCGGTCGTCTATTCCATTTGCCCGATTGGCAAGCCGTTCACCGTTCACGCCGAAGATCCGTTTTAATTGGTATTTATCTTTATGTGCTAAATCTCCAATCGTCTTAATACCAAGTGTCCGCATCTTCTCTGCTGTCTTGGCTCCGACTCCGTACATCTCCTCTATCGCAAGCGGCCACAGTATAGAAGAAATATCTCTTTTTCTTAAGACGGTAATGCCAAGCGGTTTCTTCATATCTGAAGCCATCTTAGCCAAAAACTTGTTAGGTGCTATGCCTATGCTGCAAGGAAGATCCAATTCTTGTAAAATACGTTCTTGAAGCTTTTGGGCAATTTCTAAGGTGGAACCTAAATGAGAACAATCCGTTACATCCATATAGCCTTCATCAATAGAAACGGGCTGAATAATTGGTGTTACCTCTTGCAAGAGTTTAAACATTTCACTGGAAGCTTTCCGATAGCGATCGAAATTGGGGCGCATGACAAGTAAATCAGGACATAAGCGACGAGCTTCCCACAGCGGCATTGTCGTACGTACGCCTTTCTTTCTTGCTTCATAACTGCTTGTTACGACTATGCCTTTCCGTTCAGCTGGATTACCGCAAATAGCTAATGGCTTGCCGCGAAGCGATGGATCAAAAGCCATCTCAACCGAAGCATAAAAGCTATTCATATCTACATGAAATATCGCCCTTCCTTTACTCTGCATGCTGCTCCTCCTCTCGATGCGAACTGTCGTTCTATTATAGCATGTTTGCAAAATAAATAGGAGGCATGTGCCCCCTATCCTAATTAGCTGTTGGAAACTTCCTGGATGATTGCCGCAACCATTTCTGCGGTCTTAACCAACTCTGTTACCGGTATCCGTTCATTTGTCGTGTGAATCTCTTCGTAACCGACAGACAAGTTTACTGTTGGAATGCCAAATCCAGCAATAACATTGGCATCACTTCCACCGCCGCTTTGTGTCAGTTTACTTTCCCGGCCGATTGTCTTTGCTGCACTGCGCGCAACTTCGACAACACGGTCACCTGCTTGCTGCTTGTAGCCTGGGTACATGATTTTGACATCTACATCTGCATGTCCCCCAAACTCCTCAGCAGTTTGTTCAAATGCTTGCTTCATTTTTTGTACTTGTGCTTCCATCTTGCTCGTCTCTAATGATCTAGCTTCTGCTAAGATTTCCACATAATCGCATACGATATTTGTTTGCTTCCCGCCTGCAAAGCTGCCGATATTCGCTGTCGTTTCCTCATCAATGCGGCCAAGCGGCATTTTTGAGATCGCTTTGGCTGCCAATGTGATTGCGGAAATACCCTTTTCTGGCGCCACTCCTGCATGTGCAGTTTTGCCATGGATTTTCGCAAGCAGCTTTGCTTGTGTTGGTGCTGCCACGACAATATCCCCTACAGAACCGTCACTATCGATTGCATAACCGAATGATGCCTTCACCAAGGACGGATCAAGCGCACGGCTGCCAACAAGGCCAGACTCCTCACCTGCTGTAATAATAAATTGAACAGTGCCATGCGGCAGCTTCTGTTCATTATACACTTGCACTGTTTCAAGTATTGCTGCAAGACCAGCTTTGTCATCTGCGCCTAGAATCGTGGAACCGTCACTCGTAATATAGCCGTCCTTGATTTGCGGTTTAATGCCTTTGCCAGGTACAACAGTATCCATATGAGAGGTAAAGTAGATGTCTTCTTTTCCATCAACAGTGCCTTCCCATGTGCAAATCAGATTGTTTGCTCCGTGACCCGTCTTCTCCATGGAATTATCTTCTTGAACGTGTACGCCTAAATCCGTGAATTTTTTTTTCAGTACTTTTGCGATCTCTTGTTCTTCGCCTGTTTCGGAATCCACTTGAACAAGTTCTAAGAATGTTTCAATCAAACGATCTTTGTTTACTTTTATCATGGTTATGTACTCCTATCTGTCTGTTGGTTTCTCCTTGTCCCCTTACCCGCTTCCCTGTACAATGTACATAAACAGATAAGGGGGCTATACGACATTGGCTAATCAAAAGAAAAAAAGATCCAAGCAAAGTATTGCCATGAAATTCATGGTTTACTTGATGATATTCACGATGCTTATCTCCACTTTAGCAATCACAATGAGCTATTTTGTCTTCTAGGAGACAAAATAGCTCCATCTTCTCTTCCAATCTCTTCAAATGATTTTCCATCTGTAACAATGTGTACTTTTGTACCGACGGGTATTTGTTCATACAATTCTTCCACATCTTTATTTTGCATCCGGATGCAGCCCGCCGATACACTTCTTCCAATTGATTCTGGCCTGTTCGTTCCATGAATGCCGTAGGTCCGGCCTTGTGTATCTTTTGCATTAAAACCAATCCATCGGCTTCCGAGCGGATTATCTTCGTCACCGCCGGCTATTCCCTTTTTCGTATACGAAGGGTACTCGGTCTTGAACAAAGTCATGAATAATCCTTCGGGTGTTGACTCCGCTGTTTTGCCAGTAGCTACTGGGTAGATTTTTACAATCTCTCCCTCGTCTACAAGTGCAAGCTGGTTCGTCGTTTTGTTTACAATGATAAGCGGCCTGCCCGGCATTGGATTTTCGCCAAACGGCCATAACGGTGACAAGATTGATACACAAGTAAAAGCCAGCAGAAGCGCACGCATAAAAGCACAATCCCTTCTAGGTGATGATGCTTTTATTGTTGCTCTATCCGTCTATTTCTATGTTGCAGATCGCTGTCTTTGAATGCTTGCTTTAATTTTAAATAATTTTCCATTTCGTACAGCAACTGAAATAGGTGTGCCCTTGTCTCAAATTCTTCTCTTGATTTTGGAAGCGGATCTTTATCGAAGGACTGTCGTAACGATTCTAATTCTTCTAGAAATAGAACTGCCGTATTTCCCGGATGCACAGAGTCTGCCAATCCAAAATAAAAGTGAGCTAATCGATCGCATTGTGAATACGACGTTTCTGGAAGCCGGCTGACTAGCGGCAGGATTCGTTTTAAGATGGCAAATTGGTTAGTACGCATTTCAAAATAATCATAATACGGATGCTCCGACCGCAGTACATGATTTTCAACGTCACGTCCCACGAGCTGATTCGCTTCCTTGAGAATCTTCTCCGTCTTAGCAATTTCTTCGCCAGACCACGCTTGGTCTCCTTCTTTTAAGTACGTCGCAATCTCTTTCAGTATTTTGGCGAAATTACGTTCCAGCGCAATTTGTTTTCGCCGAATAGTCGCTTCTAAACTTGGCATATAAAGGTTTACAAGTAACGCAATTCCGATACCCACTGCTATTAAGATAAGTTCATTTATAACCAAATCAATGGTAATATTACCGGCACTGTATAAATGCAGAATAATAACAGAACTGGATACAATACCAGGTGAAACGCGCAGCGTAACCGTTATCGGAATAAATAGAAGCAGCAAGATGCCAATACTGTATGGATAGAATCCGATTGACTCGAATAGCAGAAATGAAAGCACAATCGCCAGCAGACAAGCCGCTATGCGATGCCAAGCGGCTAGGAAGGATTTCTTTCTTGTGATTTGTGTGCATAGTATTGTGAGTATTCCTGCCGATACGCTGTTATCCAGCTGCAGCAGTTCCGCTATCCAAATCGCAAGGGGTGTTCCTACCGCAGTCTTAATTGTACGATAGCCTATTTTCACTTTGGTGCTCCTCGTTTAAAATAATCAAAAGCAGAATAGTCCCGCATCCTTTAGGATGGGGACTACTGCTCATACTTCTTTGCAGTGCTCGTCGAACAGTGACTGCAATTTATTGACAACTTCCATCGGTTCATGACCTTCGATATCATGACGCTCAATCATCGTGACGATTTCGCCGTCTTTCATGAAAGCAAAGGATGGAGAACTTGGCGGGAATCCTGTAAAATATCCACGCGCTTTTGCCGTCGCATCTTTGTCTTGACCTGCGAATACAGTCACAAGCTGATCCGGGCGTTTATCATAGTGAAGACTATGTGCTGCTGCAGGACGTGCAATGCCGCCAGCACAGCCGCAGACACTATTGATCATAACAAGTGTTGTGCCTTCTTTCTTCAAGGTACTGTCCACTTCTTCCGGCGTCGTCAATTCGACATAGCCTGCATCTGTCAGGTCTTTTCTCGCTGTTGTTACGATATCGTTCATAAACATTCTGAAATCAGCCATCGCTATTCCTCCCCTTTTACACTAGTTCAAGTGTATCAGCAAATTTAGCTTCTTTCAATTTCTAAAGACTCACTTAATAGACAGGCATAGTAGATTCAGATATGTTCTCGAGAATCTCTTTCACTCTTGCCATAAATTGACCGCAAACAAGTCCGTCCAACACGCGGTGATCAAGACTCAAACATAAATTCACCATATCGCGCGCTGCAAACATATCATTGATAATTACCGGACGTTTTACGATTGATTCTACTTGCAGAATGGCAGCTTGCGGATGATTAATAATTCCCATGCTTTGTACAGAACCGAAGGAGCCTGTATTATTAACGGTAAATGTACCGCCCTGCATGTCAGCTGCTGTCAGCTTGCCATTTCGTGCTTTTCCTGCAAGAGAAGTAATCTGTTTCGCTATCCCTTTTACACTTAAATCATCTGCTGATTGAATGACCGGAACGAACAACTCTTGCTCTTTTGCTACAGCAATAGAAATGTTCACTTCATCATGCTGAATAATCTTATCTCCTGCCCAAGAACTATTCAGCTGCGGGAATTCTTTTAACGCTTGTGCAACTGCTTTGACGAAGAAGGAGAAGAACGTAAGCGAATAACCTTCTTTTGCTTTAAACGCATCTTTTACTTTGTTTCGATATTTAACCAATTCCGTCACGTCTACTTCTACCATCATCCATGCATGCGGTATTTCTGTCGCAGCTTTTACCATGTTGTTAGCAATTGCTTTGCGCACACCTGTAACTGGAATTGCCGCACCTGAAGCAGCTGCTTCTCTCATTGGCGCTGGTGCTGCTTGCTGTTCTGCGGCTGCCGGTGCAGCAGTTTGCGTTTCTGGCTGTGATTTCGTTTGTGCTTGCGGTTTCTCACCGGAGGCAATAATTGCTTCCACGTCTTTTCTCGTGATGCGGCCGCCTTTTCCGCTGCCGTTTATAGCGGAGAGATCCAAGTCATGTTCTTGTGCGAGCCGCATAACAGCAGGTGAATACCTTGCTTTCATCGCTGTTTCTCCAGTCGTTTGCTTTTCTGACTCAGCAGGAGCAGCGCTGCCAGAGGCAACAGAATCAGTTTCTTGTTTCGGTGCCTCTCCTGCATCCTCTGTCTCGATTGAACAAATGAGTGCTCCTACTTCAACGGTGTCACCTTCTGCTACTGTTAATTCTTTGATGACACCTGTGTAAGAGCTGGGAATCTCCGCGTTCACTTTGTCGGTCATCACTTCTGCAATGGCATCGTATTTACTGACTTTGTCACCAGGTTGGACGAGCCATGTGCTGATCGTGCCTTCTGTTACACTCTCGCCAAGCTTTGGCATCAATATCTTTTCTATCGTCATCATTACACCTCGTTTAATATTCCGCTAGTTCTCGCATGCTAGCTTCCACTTTGGCAGGATTAACCATGAAGTATTTTTCCGTACTAGGCGCATATGGCATAGCAGGTACGTCTGGTGCAGCTAATCGCTGAATCGGTGCATCCAAGTCGAAGAGGCAATTTTCACCGATAATTGCTGCAACTTCTCCAATAATGGAGCCTTCTTTATTATCCTCTGTGATTAGCAACACTTTTCCTGTTTTAGAAGCAGCCTCAATAATCGCTTCTTTATCAAGTGGATAAACGGTCCGCAAATCAAGAATATGCGCTTCAATGCCTTCAGCTGCTAGTTTTTCAGCTGCCTGCAGTGCAAAATGAACACATAATCCGTAGGTGATGACCGTAATATCAGAACCTTCCCGCTTTACGTCTGCTTTTCCAATCGGCAGCGTGTAGGATTCTGCTGGTACCTCCCCTTTAATGAGGCGGTAAGCTCGTTTATGTTCAAAGAACAAGACCGGATCGGGATCTTGGATTGCTGCTTTTAGAAGTCCTTTTGCATCATAAGGTGTAGAAGGCATAACTATTTTCAAGCCTGGCTGGTTGGCAAATACCGCCTCTACAGATTGCGAATGATACAACGCGCCGTGTACACCACCGCCATATGGAGCACGAATGGTTACCGGGCAAGTCCAGTCATTATTGGAACGATAGCGGATTTTAGCTGCTTCCGAGACAATCTGGTTTACTGCTGGCATAATAAAATCAGCGAATTGCATTTCCGCAATCGGCTTCAAACCGTACATAGCCGCCCCGATTGCTACACCAGCGATGGCTGATTCAGCGAGCGGTGCATCCAGTGTACGCTCCTCCCCGAATTGATCATACAATCCATCGGTAGCACGGAATACGCCGCCCCGCTTTCCGACGTCTTCTCCTAATACAAATACTTTTTCATCTGCTTCCATTTCTTCACGCATTGCTTGCGTGATCGCTTGGATATAAGACATTACTGGCATTGTTTTTCCTCCTTAATCGGCATACACATGAAGCAATGCGGATTCCGGTTCCGGGTCTTCAGCATGCTCAGCATAGTCTGTTGCTTCATCTACGATTTGCTTGATTTCTTCTTCTAATTGTTTTTCTGCTTCCTCTGTGAGCACACCTGCTTCTCGAAGGTAAGCAGCGAATGTCAGCACGCCGTCTTTTTTGCGCGCTTCTTCGACTTCTTTCTTTTCTCGGTAGGTCATATCATCATCATCACTGGAGTGCGGTGTTAGGCGGTAAGACACTGTCTCGATTAGCGTCGGTCCTTCCCCATTCAGCGCACGCTCCCGCGCTTCTTTTACCGTTTGATAAACAGCTAGCGGATCATTCCCATCAACTGTGAAACCAGGCATACCATAGCCTTGCGCGCGGTCAGATACATTAACACAGCCGAGCTGTCTTTCCTGCGGTATACTGATGGCATATTTATTGTTTTCGACCATTGTTATTACTGGCAATTTATGAACACCAGCAAAATTCAAACCTTCATGAAAATCACCCTGGTTAGAAGAACCTTCTCCAAGTGTTACAAAGCTGACAAGCTGTTTTTTCTCCATTTTAGCTGCAAGCGCGAAGCCAACTGCATGCGGAACTTGTGTTGTTACAGGAGAAGAACCAGTAACAATTCGGGAAGACTTCTTGCCAAAGTGTCCCGGCATTTGTCTTGCGCCAGAGTTTGGATCTTCCGCTTTAGCGAATGCAGACAGCATTAAATCCTTTGCTGTCATCCCGAATGGAAGCACCATGCCTAAATCACGATAATAAGGCAGCAAATAATCAATATCCTTATCTAATGCCATCGCAGCGCCAACCTGCGCTGCTTCTTGCCCTTGACAAGATACAACAAACGGAATTTTACCAGCGCGATTCAATAACCACATCCGTTCATCAACTCTTCTAGCCAAAAGCATCCACCTATACATTTCTACTACTTTTTCATCTGATATTCCAAGAGAAGCATGTCTTGATTCTGACATCGCCGCTCCCCCTTTCTTCATTGTCTCAGCCATGTATTTGCTCTCCATCAACTGCTAAAGCAGCTTCCCCGATAATTTCCGATAAAGTCGGATGCGGGTGGATGGATTGTCCAATTTCCCACGGAGTAGCGTCAAGCAGCTTCGCAAGCCCTGCTTCAGAAATCATATCTGTCACATGCGGACCAATCATATGAACGCCTAGTAAGTCATTTGTCTTTTCATCAGCAATTACTTTGACGAATCCTTCTGTTTCTCCGTAAACTAGCGCTTTACCAATCGCCTGGAAGCTCATTTTACCTGTTTTAACAGTGTAGCCTTCTGCCTTCGCTTGGGCTTCTGTCATCCCGACACTGGCTGTTTCCGGGTAGCTGTATACACAAGCGGGCACAGCACTGTAGTCCAATTCTTCTGTTTGCACGCCTGCAATATGCTCGACTGCCACGATGCCTTCACGTGACGCAACATGCGCGAGCTGCATGCCGCCGATTACATCACCAATTGCATAAATGTGGGATTCGTTTGTTTGATAGTATGCATTTGTGGCGATATAACCTTGCTCTGTGAGCTGGATCTCCGTATTTTTCAAGCCAATATCTGCTACATTAGCAGCACGCCCGACAGATAGGAGAATTTTATCAGAAACAAATTCTTGTTTTTCTCCATCCATCTGCGCTGTTACCGTTACCTTGCTGTCATCCGCAGTACTGCTTTCTACTTGCACATTTGTATGGATAGTAATGCCGCGTTTTTTGAGCTGTTTTTCCATTTCTTTGCTGATTTGTTCATCTTCTGTCGGAAGAATACGATCTTGATATTCAAGCACCGTCACTTTTGTACCAAGATCCTGAAGCATGGACGCCCACTCAATCCCAATCACACCGCCGCCAATAATTGTCATTGTTTCCGGCAGCTCTGTTAGCGCCAAAGCACCCTCTGAGCTTAGAATTCTGTTTTCATCAAATTCGATTCCCGGAAGTGAACGCGGAGAAGAACCGGTTGCTACGATGACGTTCTTCGGCAGCAATATTTCATTTTCACTAGCATCAGCAAATTCAACTGATATTGTTCCTGCTGTCGGAGAAAAGATAGATGGTCCTAAAATACGGCCCAATCCTTGAAATACATCAATCTTTCCTTTTTTCATTAAATGCTGCACACCGCGGTGCAGCTGGTCAATGATTGCTGTTTTTCGCTTTTGTACCCCTTCAAAATCAAGGCGCACATCTGTTGTATGTATACCGAAAGCTGCCGCTTCCTTTGTTTGCCGGTAAACTTCTGCCGACCGCAGCAATGCCTTTGATGGAATGCATCCGCGGTGCAAGCACGTTCCGCCAAGTTCTGCTTTTTCTACAATTGCCGTTTTCAATCCTAGCTGGGAAGCACGGATGGCGGCAACGTAACCGCCCGTACCGCCTCCTAAGATGACAATGTCGTATTCTCTAACCATTGTTATTGCCTCCTATACGGCATAAACTTTCGCCGCTTCTTCTTTCCGCATAACGCGAAGCGCACCTTCTGTCAGGGCACGAAGCTCATTTTCACCTGGATATACAAGCACGTCCGCTATCCAGCTTACCCTGTCTTTCAGCATGGAGATGAACAATTCATCATGTGCCAGTCCGCCGGTGATGGCTATCGCATCTACCTCACCTGTCAGAACGACACTCATCGCACCAATTTCTTTGGCAGTCTGATAAATCATCCCTTCGAAAATGAACTTTGCCTTTTCGTCGCCTTTCTTAATTCTATCGGCGACAAGCCGTCCATCATTTGTTCCGAGATAACCCATGAACCCGCCTTTTGTCGTCAGCATACGCATCAGCTGATCCTTTGTGTATTCGCCGCTTAATGCCAGTTCGATTAAATCACCAGCTGGTACGGTTCCCGCTCTTTCCGGTGTGTACGGACCTTCTCCATTCAAACCATTATTCACATCAATTACAAATCCTTGCCGATGAGCGCCAACGGTAATACCGCCTCCGAGATGAACAACGATTATATTCGCTTCCTCGTATGGCTTCTCTTTCGCTGCAGCAGCTTTACGGGCAATCGCCTTATGGTTCAACGCGTGAAAGATGCTTTTCCGTTCCACACCTGGTAAACCAGATAGACGCGCCAGCGGATCCAATTCATCCACAACAACGGGATCGGTAATGAATGCTGGAATTCCGAGACTGCTGGCAATCTCATAAGCAATCAGTCCGCCAAGATTGGAGGCATGCTCGCCATTATAACCTGCCTTTAGGTCAGCAAGCATCGCTTCATTTACTTGATAAGTCCCGCCTTCAAGCGGTCTGAGCAGTCCGCCGCGTGCACAGACTGCAGTTAGCTTGGAAACATTGATGCCTTCAAAATCCAATGCATCCAAGATGATTTGTTTCCGAAAAGGATATTGATCCATTACTTTTGCGTATCCGCCGATATCTTCCAAATCATGCCGGATAACTCGTTCAAAAATGTTATGCTCATCATCAAACACACCAATTTTAGTGGAAGTAGAACCTGGATTTATCGCTAAAATACGGTTTTCAACAGTATGCACGCGGTTTCCCCCTCGATATTATCTTCTGCTTAATGTATGGTGGCCGTTACGCAAAAATTGGCTTCTGGATCGGCGCATTGTTTCAATTCTTTCTTCGGCCATTCGATCTGCTGCAATACTTGTCGGGATGTTGTCGCGTTTCGCAATTTCGAACACGCGCTGCAAGCTGTCATAAATTGTTTCTACTTTACGAAGCGCGCGTTCGCGATTGTAGCCATGCAATTCGTCCTCTACGTTAATAACACCGCCTGAGTTGATTACGTAGTCTGGCGCATAAACAATGCCGCGTTCGTACAAGATCTGTCCGTGCTGTTCTTCTTTCAGCTGGTTATTAGCTGCTCCAGCAATTACTTTCGCTTTTAAAACACGCAATGTGTCATCATTGATAACTGCACCAAGTGCACATGGAGCGAAGATATCACAATCGACGCTGTAAATCTCTTCTGGATCAACTGCAGTTGCACCGAATGCTTCCACCGCTTTCTGAACAGCTTCCTTGTTAATATCCGTTACAATCAGTTTGGCGCCTTCCGCATGAAGGTGTTCACATAAAGCATAAGCAACGTTCCCAATACCTTGTACAGCAATTGTCTTGCCTTCCAAACTGTCATCTCCAAATGCTTCCTTCGCACTTGCTTTAATTCCTTTGTACACACCATAAGCTGTGACAGGAGAAGGATTTCCCGATGAACCGGATTCGGCAGAAATTCCTGTAACAAAATCAGTTTCTGTATGAATTAGTTCCATATCTTCTACCGTTGTTCCTACGTCCTCTGCTGTAATATAACGGCCATTTAAAGATTGTACGTAACGTCCAAATGCGCGGAACATTGCTTCGTTTTTATCTTTTTTCGGATCACCGATAATAACTGTTTTACCGCCGCCAAGATTCAGTCCAGCCGCTGCATTTTTATACGTCATGCCTTTTGCCAAACGAAGCGCATCGACAATGGCATCCTCTTCCGAAGCATATGTCCACATTCTCGTGCCGCCTAGTGCTGGTCCTAATGTTGTATCGTGAATAGCAATAATCGCTTTCAAGCCAGATTCTTTGTCCTGGCAAAGGACAAGCTGTTCGTAATCATATTGTTCTAAAGTTTCGAAGATTTTCATGTTTCTTCCTCCTAAGCAACTGATGCTGCCGCAATGGCGAAGCATATTGCATAATATTTACTTGTACTGTCATCAGCACGTGATGTGAGAATGACTGGTGCTTTGGTACCAACGAGCAGTGAAGCACTCACCGCTCCCGCTGCATAGGTAAATGATTTATATAACATATTGCCGCTTTCAATGTCCGGAACCAATAGAATATCCACATCTCCTGCGACAGGTGAATCAATCTTCTTGATAGCAGCAGATTGTGCCGACAGCGCACTATCCAATGCAATCGGACCATCAAGCTCACAAGCAGCCAGCTGGCCCCGCTCCTGCATGACGCGAAGCAGCGCAGCATCTGTCGTAGCAGGCATTACCGGATTCACTTTTTCGGTTGCGGCAAGTGCAGCTACTTTCGGTTCTTGGTGCAGCATTTGCGTATAAACATTGACAGCATTTGCAAGTATCTTCTTTTTCATCTCCAATGACGGCGCAATATTAATGCCCGCATCCGTCAAAAAAAGGAGCTTATGATAAGATGGTATATCGAAAATTGCCAGCTGCGATAAGAGATGACCTGGTTTTAACATAGATTTGTCTTTTAAAAGCTTGCCTGCTAGTACATCTGTACTAACGATCCCTTTCATCAGCAAATCTGCTTTCCCTGTCTTCCAGGATTCAATCGCCATGTCTGCTGCCCTGTCTGCTGTTTCGGCATGGACGCAGTTTACACTTTCCTCTCCAAGCTGTTCTTCTTGCATGAACTGCTTCAGCCGATCAATATCTCCATATAATAAAAAGGACGCCATCTGCTGATCGGTTACTTTCTTTACAGCTTGCACAATGGACGGATCATCTGCTGCTGCAATGGCAATAGTGCACCCTTGCTTGGCAGCAGACATTTTTTCAAGAGCGGTAAACTTATGCATCGTATTCTTCCTTCCCCGTTATGAAAAATCTTGCATGCCACTTCTATCAAAATTATACTTATCCATTTTATAGTAAAGGTTACGGATTGATACACCAAGCTGATCTGCTGCCGCTTTCTTATTGTAATCATTGGCTTGTAAAGCAGCTTCTATCAGCTGTTTTTCCAACAGCTCCACTTGCTCCTGCAGCGTCCCATTTGAAGCAGAAAGTGCAGAATCGGCGCTCTGCTGCTGTATATGCTTTGGCTGCACAACACGCTCATGTTTCTCCATAAAAGTCATAGCCTGAGCAATAGCTGTTTCCAGCTCTTTTACATTATGGGTCCATTTCTTTGCTTTCAATACATCAATTGACGATTCAGAAATGGATTGAACAGATGTTTGCAGGAGCTGCCTTTGCTTGTGGATAATTGTGGATAATAACCCTTCAAAATCATCCAGACGCGCCGTTAAGTCTGGGATATAAATCGTAATTCGCTTTAGCTTTTCAAATAAGGGTTCATGAAATCGTTTTTCAAAAACAGCCCGTTCCAGCGGGTGACGCGCGCTGACAACTATTCGCACATCCATCTGTTTTGATTTACCAGCATGAAGCAGAAGCTTCCCCGTTGTCATGAAGTCTGAAAGCTTCTCCTGTAAACGAACCGGCAAGAAGTCTACATCATCCAAAAACAAGGTGCCTCCATTACTTTTTTCGATTAAACTACCAGCACGCTGCTGGCGAACAGAACCAAACAATTGATTTTCTAATGTTTCCTCATCATTTGCTGCACAATCAACACGGATAAATGGGTGATGTCGCCGTTTACTTTCATTATGAATAATTGCAGCAAACATCCCTTTTCCAACACCTGCGTCTCCGCGTAAAAGACACGGCGCATCTGCATGAACTGCAAATTTCACTTGTTCAAGCGTTACTTGCATCGTACCAGAGTCAGCGATCACATCTTTTAACGTATACTTATTTTCCAGACTGCGGATTATCTTCCGAGCGCGCTGTACCTCATCCTGGAGTTCATGCAGTTCGGATATATCATGCAGCACACCGACACTGCCGCGAAGCTTCCCGTCAACGATGATAGGAGCAGCATTAACCATCATTTCTTTGCCGTGCTTCCCGACTCGCATACGAGCTCCTGTCGCTGGTCTGCGTGTACGCAGCACCTGCATATGCAGGCTTTCTCCTTCCATAATATCCGTTATCGCCGGCTTCCCGACAATCTGGTCTGCTTCATAGCCGGTCAAGCGTGTGTAAGCAGGATTAACAATCAAGCCAATACCGTTTTCGTCAACAACACTGATTGCTTCCTGTGACGAATCGATGATTGCTGCCAGCATCGATTTTACTTCACGGACATCCGTTAGCTCTTCTGCCAGCGCCACTATATCAATCGTCTTTTTCAATACTGCAAATGCGCCAGTCACACGCTCTTGGTCATCTTCAATCGGCGCACATGTGTACACGACATCCTCCCCATTCGGGAGTTTTAATTGTTCATCTGTAAAACGTTCCCTTTTTCGAATGGTTTCAGATAGTCTGGAACCGGGTAGTACGGTATTTATGGGTTTCCCGATTACTTGGTGTTTGCAGCTGCCAAGCAGCTTCTCTGCTGCTTCGTTCAAATACATAATTTCATCCTGGCGATTCATGCACAGGATCCCCTCATGCAAGTATTCCAGCGTTTTACTGCGAAATTGCTGGCTATTATATGTAGAAGTCTTTTCTGTATCTTCTGGTGATGCGAATGCAAGCATCATTTGTGCACTTTGTCTGGATATAATCTCTGCCTTACAGAGCGAAGGATTAAGGAAATCTGTTAATTCGCCTGAGACTTCCAGCACAAAATCGACCTGCTCTAATGATTCAGCGGTCACATCTTTCCAAAGCGGGATATCCAGTCGTTCTGCTTGGTATTTTACGATGGCACTCGGGCTTTTAACTAGCATCCCAGCGATGCGAAATTCCTTAATTCGCTGCAACTGCTTAATAAATAAGACAGCCTCATCGCCAGCACCGATAATGAGTAGGTTTTTCATTTTTGATCACATCCTGCAAAGTTTTGCACACTTATAGGGTATACTAGTCTGCAGAAATTAGCAATAATAAGATCTTTGACATGCAAGGAGCGACTTTACGATGACACAATTAACCAATTTATATGAAAAAACAATGCCGTTCTCCCTGCTGAACGACAAAGAGCGCAATGCGCTGTTCGAACAAGCAGAAATCGAGGAATTCTTGGAAAACGAGTATATTGTCTCAGCCGAAGAAAACGAGGAAAATGCGCATGTGCATTATTTTGTCTCAGGTGTTGCAAAAGATATCATTTATCAAGCGAACGGAAAGCAAGTCGCTGTTCGTTACGACTATCCCGGAGATTTCGCCGGCTTATTAACGTTAGTAGCAAATGGCGATATGCAAATCGCTGTGCAAGCGGCAGAGAAAGCGAAATCCATTGTTTTCCCGAAAGCTTCTTTCCAGCAGGCTATGCAGCAAAATGTACAGTTTTCTCAAGCGATTCTCGAACGTGTCAGTCAGATGATGAAAAGCTTGTATGAAGAGGTTAAATACAAAACAAGTGACCTATCCGACCAAACCGAACCGGCTCTTTATAAAAAGCGCGTATCCAGTTTCATGGAGCGGCCAACATTCATTCATCCCGATGAATCCGTTTATGCAGCCGCCGAACTGCTGCAAACTGCTGAAACAGAAGGCGTAGCGGTCAGTGCCAATAAACAGGATATCGAAGGCATGATTGGGTACCGGCAAATATTTGATGCATTAAAAGCCGGCAGATTAGATGCACCTGCCGAGCAGATTATGAACAAAGATTACTATTTTGTGCAGGAGCATGATTTTATTTATGATGCCCTTTCCTTCCTTAAGCATCACCCGGCGGCTGTCATACCTGTGCTCCACGGAAGCAGAGCGGTCGGTTTTATCCGGCAGTCCTCTTTCCTTAGTGTGTCGAACAGCGTTTACTTTGAGCTCACTTACAGAATTGCCAATGCTGATTCAATTGAAACGCTGGCAAGTCTCAGTCCGGTGCACAACAAACAATTTCAGTTGTTCATCCAGCAGCTGATTGACGAGCGAATGTATGGCTATGACATTGTAGAACTGATTTCAAGCTACAATGATCGAATGCATAGGCAGATTATCGAACTGTCAGAACGGGAAATGGTACATGAGGGATACGGCAGGCCAAAGATCAATTACTGCTTTATCGTAATGGGAAGTGAAGGCAGGAAAGAACAGGGATTCAGCACAGATCAAGATAACGGGATTATTCTTGCGGACTATGATGAATTGAATTATAAAGAAGAAATAGAAACCTACTTCGAAAGATTGACAGAAAAGATAAATACTAAGCTCGACGCCTGCGGTTTCCCGCTCTGTACTGGCGGCATTATGGCAAAGGAAAAGAAATGGCGGCATTCTCTGTCCCAATGGTCTCATACCATTGATCAATGGCTGCGGAATTTGGATGCACAAGAAGTAAGAGATTTCACTATATTTATTGATTTCCGCCCTGTGTATGGAGATTTTGATCTTGCTCACAAGCTGCGGGAAAAACTTACACATGCTATGCAGCACGCACCAAAACTGCAGCCAATGCTGATTCGCGACACACTTCAGATACGTGTACCTTTGCAAGCATTTGGCCGTATCTCTACTAGTTCAAAGGACAAGCATCTGAACTTAAAACAGTCAGCTATGATGCAAATTGTTAATGCCGTGCGCATTTATGCAGTCGGATATGGTATTGAAAACGTTCATACCGTTCGGCGCCTTCGCTCCCTTTTAGACAACAACCAAATGTCTAAACGTGATAGTGAAACGGCCATCCAAGCATTGCATGAACTGCTGCTCTTCCGCCTTAAGCTTAACCTGCAGCAGTTGGATGCTGGTGAACCATTAACAACCCAAATTTCTGTAAAAGAGCTGGACAAGCCAGAAAAACAGACATTGAAAAATGCGCTAGCTGCTGCAAAAGGGATGCAGCAAGGCCTTGAACTAAGACAGAACAGAAACAAGGTGAACGGATGATAATCGATTTTCAGCTTCTCCGATATATGCTTTATGGGAAATTAATACAGCATATCAAACGAAAAGCACTAATGAAAGCACCAGCATATGAACGGCTCCGAGAAGTCCTTATCAACTATCGGCCTGCCCGATCGCTCCGTGAGGTACCTTTCGAAGACCAGACATTTACCGTTTTTGATTTAGAAACTACTGGCTTCTTCCCCGACTTGGGGCATGAAATTATCTCAATTGGAGCGGTCCAAGTGCAAGGAAACCGCATACTATCTGATAAGACATTTTATGAAGTTGCCAAACCGATGCTGAAAACACCAAAGAAGATTATCAAATTGACCAAATTAGATCCAAACGAAATAGAGGATGCACCAGCATTCACCGAAGTGATGGAACGTTTTTTGGCGTATAGTAAAGACACCATTCTCGTTGCTCATCCCGCATCATTCGATATTCGGTTTATTCAGACAATGCTGAAGATGTACAAACTGCCTCCCCTATCCTGCTATACGTTGGATTCACAAATAATGGCAAGGATGTTTTTCAAAAAAAGGCAATGTCGTCTGGACAGTTTAATCAGCCGCTTCGAGGTGCCGCAGCTCGATCGGCATCACGCGCTTGGAGATGCGAAAATGACGGCAAACGTATTCGTTCATCTGCTGGACATGGCAGCAGATCGTGGCATCCGTGATTATGCCAGCCTCCAACTGCCTTTAAGTAAGATTAAAAAGAAAATCAGGACAGCGCAACTTTAGGCGCTGTCCTGATTTTTTTTACTGGAAAAATGCGTGATACAAAGATTTTACCGCATCATGAAGCTGTGTCGTTTTTACACCGAACATCAAGGACACTTCAGAGGAACCTTGGTTGATCATCTCGATATTCACATTTGCGTCTGTGAATGCTTTCGTAGCGGTGCTGGACACTCCAATTGTCTCAATCATTCCTTCTCCCACGATCATAATCATGGAAAGATCTCGATCAATCGATACATGATCTGCTTGCAGCTCTTCTTGCAGCCGGCGCACAACAATCGCTTCTTTGTCTGCAGGAAGCTGACTTTCACGAATAATGACACTCATGTCATCAATTCCTGATGGTGCATGTTCAAAGGAAATGTTCTCTTCTTCAAGAATCTGCAGGAGCTTCCGTCCAAAACCAAGCTCCCGGTTCATTAAGTATTTACTAATATAAATACTTAGGAAACCTGCATCACTCGCAATACCGATAACCGGGTTGCCCGCCACTTCCCTCTCCGCTACAATCATCGTACCTGGCGCAGACGGATTATTAGTGTTTTTCACACAAACTGGAATCTTTGCTTGGAATGCCGGAATTAAAGCTTCATCATGGAATACTGAAAAACCTGCATAAGACAATTCCCGCATTTCCCGATACGTTAGTGTATGGATTTCTTTCGGGTTATCCACGATGTTTGGATTCACACTGTACACGCTATCTACATCGGTAAAGTTTTCATATAAAGATGCCTTTACACCAGCACTTACAATTGACCCCGTGATATCAGATCCGCCCCGCGGAAATGTAGCCAGTTTTCCTTCCTTTGTATAGCCGAAGAAGCCCGGAATTACAAGCACTCCTTCACGTTCGCGAAGCTTGTACAAATGATCAAAGCTTTCATCAAGTATACGGGCACCGCCTAATTCCTCTCTGACAAGAAGGCCCGCCTCCTGCGGATTTACATAGGCTGCTTTTACGCCCACTTTGTTTAGATATGCACTGAATACTCTAGCCAGAGAATCTTCTCCTGTTGCTTTCAGAGCGTCCATCTTATCCAGAACAGGAATGGTATCAGCTAGTATCCCTTCTAAATGATCAGCTATTTGCTCAATTAAGTTGTTATCCAGCTCCAATTCGCTGACGATGGAGCGAAATCGTGCTAGTACTTTCTCCACCTGTTTGCTGACGTCTTCCCCTTTGCGATGCGCCTCGCCAATCGCAATCAGCAAATCTGTTACCTTCGTATCTGCATTATCCCGTTTCCCTGGTGCAGATACGACAATAAATTTACGTTCTATATCTTCTTTTACGATTTGTGCTACTTTGCGGAGCTGATCCGCACTTGCTACTGAACTACCACCAAATTTAGCTACCTTCATGTCTCTCTCTCCATTACGCTTTTTCTTTACATAGATAAAATAGTATCATAGGTTTTCTTCCGCTGACTAGATGAAAGACATAATTTTGAGAAAAAAGTGACGATAATAGTTTACATAATTATATTATAGTTAATCTGAGTGCTGATTTGGTGTAGTTCATGTCTTTTTGTTACGTCCAATAACTGGATGTCCTAATTAAATCGGTCGACATCGACTAAATTTGCCCACAATCGTTTCCTGTAACATGTCATTCTGAATTAGGATACATTTCCAATAAAAAAGTAACGGATTCTCGGATTAGCTGCTTCAAACTGTCTTCATTGATATCTGCTATTTTATTAATGTACACACATGCTTTCCCAGCCTTATGCTTACCTAGCTTTTGCAAACGCTCTTCTCTACCTGGTTCACCAGTAGCCAAATACAGACTGAAATTTGTCTTTCTTGGCGAAAATCCTACAAGCGGAGCATCTCCTTCATGTCCAGTCGCATAACGGTAATGATAAGAACCAAACCCAATTATACTCGTGCCCCACATTTTGGCATCATAACCTGTAGTCTCTGAGAAGATCTCTAGCAGCTTATAAGCATCTTCCCGCTTTTTTTGGTTTTCCACAGCTTCAATAAAAGCTATCACGCTATTGTCTGTTTGCTTCGTTTTAAGTTCATAGCCCAAATTAGTTGCGCTCCCTTTTTTAGTATTTATCAAGGTTTCCATGCTACACCAGTTTTTCTTTAAACTTTATCTCTATTCTTTCGATAACCTTTATTCCATTCCCTCTTCCTAGGGCTTTTTTATGGAAATCGCAGCACGATTTCTCTAAAGGTTTCAGTTTCTAATTTAAGATTTTATAAGTAAAGGTAAAGGAGAGGCTGGCACTCAAGAATGGTCAAATTTAGAACTACCAATCTTCTTACATAAAGGAACTTAGAACAGTGCGTATTTCCGAAGCAATGTTCTTAATTCCATTTTGGAGTATAAAAAATCCAAACGATGCTGTTATTAAAATACAGCATCGTTTGGATTGATTATTGCTAGAATACTTTTGTCCGAAGCTTCTTCATTTCTTCGTTATCATATGCTTGTACGCGTCACTTTTTATTGTCGTGATTTTTTCTCGGATATCCAAGAAGAATAGCGATGCTTCCGCAGATTCCGATAAGGATAGGGTAGAAAGAGTATTGCAAGATACTTACTGGCGAAATACCAGCTACACTAGCAGCAGCAAGCAATTGTGCGCCGTACGGAATCAGCCCTTGAATGGTACAGGAGAAGATGTCTAAGATACTTGCGGTTTTTCGCGGATCAATTCCATACTTATCCGCAATATTCTTTGCAAGCGGTCCGGCAATTAAAATGGAAATCGTATTATTCGCTGTCGATAAGTTAGTAAGGCCCACAAGCCCCGCCACACTAAATTCAGCACCTTTTTGGGATTTGATTTTTCGTGTGGCTAGATGAAGCAGATAGTCGATCCCGCCATTATGTTTTATAACTGCTACCATTCCTGCTATTAAAATAGCGAGAAAGGCGATTTCATACATACCTGCGATTCCGTCTCCTATCGTTTGGAAAAGCGTCATCACTTGATAGCTGCCATCGACCAAGCCAATAACACCAGAAAAAACAATCCCTGATGCTAGAACAAGGAACACATTCATTCCAGCTAAAGCAAATATAATTACGGAAATGTAAGGCAGTATTTTTATCCAATTAAAACTTACATGGTCTACTTGTCCTGTTTCACCTATTGTCATTACTCCTAGAATAATGCTGGTTACGATAGCTGCTGGAAGCACAATCCAAAAATTCACTTTAAATTTATCCTTCATTTGTACACCTTGCGAGCGAACGGCAGTGATGGTTGTATCCGAAATAAAGGATAAATTATCGCCAAACATGGACCCGCCAATTATTGCCGCTGTAACGAAAGCTACCGAAAGTTCGGTTTGATCACTTATTCCCACACCGATTGGCGCTAACGCCGCAATCGTGCCTACTGATGTACCCATAGCCAGAGAGATAAAGCAGGCAATGATGAACAGACCTACAATAAGCAGGTTTTGCGGTACAAATGATAATGCGAAGTTAACTGTAGCGTCCACAGCTCCCATGCCTTTTGCTGTCGCTGAAAATGCCCCAGCTAAAAGAAAAATAACAACCATCATCATGACATTTAAATTGCCTGCTCCTTGGCTGAAAATATCAACCTTTCGTGCAAATGTCTCTTTTCGATTCATCGCCAAAGCGACAGCCCCTGCAATCGTAATAGCCACAATAACAGGAAATGCATAAAAATCGCCTGTAATAATTCCTGAACCAATAAATAAAATCAAAAAAACAAGAAATGGGATAAGTGCCCATGGATTCCCTTTCTTCATTGTTCCACCTCCAAAAATAAATACGACAAGTCATTTCCCAACTTGTAACCAAAGAAAGGCCCCTTCTCAAATAAACAAGAAGAGGCCTTATAGCTATAAAACACTTCTCTTATCTTTACAAGCTTTGCTTGCTGGATTTGGCACAGCAACTTAATTACTAAGTTCCGCTGCCGAGATCTCATTGGGCCAGTCCCTCCATCTCTCTTAATAAGAAAATAATATTATTTTTTTGTCGCAGTAAATAAGAGGATACATGATTTAGGTATCTTTATCAATCAAAATCTTAATGGATAATATTAGCATTATCAGGTTACTTAACAAGGAGCAAATGGATTTTGATGCATTTAAGAGTAATGCCGGGATTGTCGAATGGATGCCTTCATTTCGAATCATCTGATTTCTTAAAACCAACTTGTTGAAGAATTTGCTCCTAATTAAAGAAAAGCCGAGGAGTTAACCTCCTCGGCTGGCCTATTTAATATACGTCTTTCCATTCGTTTATATTCTCTTTATCAAACTTAAACGGATCGCCCAACATAATCTGTGTGCCTTCCCCATCTTCCACAACTTCTACTTCTCCGAGGTCACGCAAATCTACTTTCTCGCCAAGTTCGCCGCTTATGTTGTCCTCTCCTAGTTCATAAGCTGTATACGCAGCTGCCTTTCCAACATCAATTGGATTCCACAAGTACATCCAAGGGCTGACGCCACTCTCAATATATGTTGCCATTTCACTTGGAAGCCCTAAACCTGTCAGCGCAACTTCTCCCTCTAGTCCTTTATCAGTAAGTACTTTACCCGCTGCTGCAATACCGACTGTGGTTGGTGCAATAATTGCTTTCAAATCTGGGTAAGATTTTAGCAGTGCTTCTGTTTCAGATACACTTTTATCCCGCAAGTCGTCGCCATAAGCAACCTTTACAAGTTCAATATTTTTGTATTCCTCTTTCTCCAGTTCCTTCTTCATCCATTCGATCCACTCATTTTGGTTCGTTGCCTGACTCGTTGCACTCAATACAGCTATTTGCCCCTCGCCGCCAATCATTTCGGATACTGCTTCAATTTGTACGCGCCCGATTCGTTCTGGGTTCGCTTGGTTCACGTGGATATTACGGCTGGCTGCATTGACTGCCGAATCGACAGACAATACTTTGATTCCTTGATTTCTCGCCTTTTTCAGCGCAGGCTCAAGTGCATCCGGGTCATTACCTGCGACTGCAATTACATCTACTTTTTGCGTAATTAACTGTTCAATAATCTGAATTTGTCCTTCAGCAGTTGGCTGGTCCGGCGATCTTAGAATTACTTCACCGCCCAATTCTTTCACTGCGCTCTCAAAACCTTCCTGCATCTTTTCACCATAAGGATTTCCTGTGTTCTTAAACACAAAAGCATATTTCTTTGGTCCATCGTCTGTATTACTGGATGCACCGTTGGATTCTGGTGCTCCTTGGCTGCAAGCAGCCAGCATGCATACTAACACGAACATTCCTACCCATTTCGCAAATTTCTTCATCATGGTCTCCCCTTTTTCTATTAGTATCAGCTAAGCTGGAGTACTCATTTTCTTTTCATTAAGCTGCCTATCTTTGGAATAGCAACAGACAAAATGAGCAATGCCCCGACAATGATTAAGAACAGCTGGCTAGGCATATTGATTAAGCCAAGTCCGTATTGCAGATAGCCGATAATAAAGACAGCTATTACAACACCGACAACACGCCCTTTTCCGCCAGCGGTACTCACACCACCCAGTGCAGCCATGGCAATAATATCAAGTTCATACATTGTGGCAATATTTGGTCTCGTACTGCCCATTCTGGAAGTTAGGAAAATGGCTGTAATCGCAGCCAATAGTCCTGCCAGCATAAAGACAATTACTTTTATCCGATCAACTCGCACACCAGAGAAACGGCTCGCAGTCGGGTTGTTACCGATAGCAAACACCTTTCTACCAAAAGTTGTTCGGTGCAAAAGAATGCCGAAGACAATAGCCAAAGCTGCGAAAACAATCAGCAGAAATGGGATGCCAAATACATAACCCCATCCAAAGAAGCCGAACCATTCTGGAAAGCCTCCTGCTGCTTGATCTTCCAATATAATGTAAGCAATACCTCGGTAAAGAATCATCGTGCCGAGCGTGACAATGACGGCTGACAGTTCTTTGAATTTAACGATTAACAGGCCATTGATTAAACCGCAAACAGCTCCCGTCACAAGACAAGCAACAATTGCTATTTCCATCGGCAGTCCAGCAGTTGTGTAAAGAGATGCCATGACAACGGAAGACAATGCGACTGTAGATCCTACCGAGATGTCAATATCCCGCATAATCATAATCATCGCCATTGGGAAAACAATTAAAGCCTTATCCAAAAACACCATCGTTCCGTCCCGCAAACTCGGATAATTGAGAAAGTAAGGCGACACATAACTGCCAAACAGCAGAACTGCTACTAAAATGAGCAGAAGCATCCATTCCCATTGAAAAAACAAGCGTTTCCAGGAGAACGGCAGCTGCGTTTCCAACGTACGAGGTTGATAGGTTTGTTTTTTCTGTTCCATCAGCCAGCCCTCCTTAGCAAGTGTGTTCGATCAACACGCCGTTTGACGATGGCATTTACGATGACGGCAAGTAAAATGATAAAACCTTGAATACCGTTCTGCCAGAATGGTGAAACATTCAAAAGCGGCAGTGCATTATTTAAAATTCCGAGTAAAATTGCACCTAACAGGACACCAGCAAGCTTCCCGGAACCGCCCGCAATACTGACACCGCCAAGAATACAAGCAGCAATAACAGTCAATTCATATCCAGATGCCGTATCGCCTTGGGCAGAGGCAAATTTAGACACCCACAGAACACCGCATAAGCCGGATAATCCCCCCATAATTGTATAAACAAGTAACAAAACACGCCCTTGTTTAATACCGCTCACTGCAGCAGATTGCGGATTACTGCCGACCGCATAAATTTGGCGGCCGGTGCGCGTGTAATTCAAGAAGTAGAAGAATACGAGGCAGAAAAAGACCGCAATCCAGATCAGGTGATTTATTCCTAAGAAAGATCCTCCCGCTAATGCAACAAAACCATCTGACATTTGATAAGAACTGACCCATTCTCCATCACTAACCAAAAATGTTAGACCGCGGAATATATTCATCAATGCCAGCGTCGCGATAATCGGAAGCAAGCCTACCCTTGCGATCAGCAAGCCAATGACCATTCCGCATACAGCACCGATTACCGTCCCGAATAATAAACATAGAAGCGGGTTGATCGACGGATTGGCTGCGACCAGCTGCGCTGTGAGCATACCTGACAGCGCTATGACAGCACCTATTGACAAATCAATACCTCTTGTAATAAGGACGATCATCATTCCTAAGGAGAGGATTACTAAGATTGACGTGTTCGTTGCCAAATCAAGGATATTTTCGCCCGTTAAAAAAGAGGGATTTCGTATCTGTACACCGATACATAAAAGAATGATAAAGAATAACAAACCTAACTCACGAAATTGATAGAACAATGTCAGCATATTTTTCTTCGGATTTTCAGCATGTGCCTCTTTGGTCTCCAATGATATCCTCCTCCTTTAGCCGCTTTTCTTCTGCACTGGTTCTTCACCCATTGCGGCTTCTAGGATCATCTCCTGTGTTACTCCCCTATTTACAAATTCAGCAGCAATTCTGCCTTCTTTCATAACGAGAATTCGATCACTCATACCGAGGATTTCCGGCATTTCAGATGATACAAACAAGACCGCATAGCCTGCTTCTGCGAGCTGCTGGACAATCTCATAAATTGCCGCTTTCGCTCCTATATCCACTCCTTTAGTCGGTTCATCCAGCAAGATGACCTTCAAGTCCTTTGTCAGCAGCTTTGCAACTGCCACTTTCTGCTGATTACCGCCAGAAAGGGAGTGGACGGTGTCAAAAATACTTGTTGCTTTAATCTGCACCTTTTCTCCAAATGTTTTCGCCTGCTCTTTTTCCTTTGCACGATGCAGCCAAGTGTACGTTGACAACTCAGACAAATTGGCGAGTGTTACATTTTTCTCGATACTCCAGTCCACTACCAATCCTTGTTCCAGCCTGTCTTCTGCCAAATACCCGATTCCATTCTGCATCGCTTCTTGTGGATTACGACTTTTAACCGAACTGCCGTTAAGCAGGATTTCTCCTTTCTCAAAACGTGTAATCCCGAAAATAGCCTGACATACCTCTGTTCTTCCTGCACCCACTAGTCCCGTCATGCCGAGAATTTCGCCTTTTTTAACCGAGAAGCTGATATCCTCAAAGTCGCCCAGCTTAGATAAGTTTTTTACTTCCAAAACGGTATCGCCAGCTGTCACTATCTTGTCAGGAAATATTTGATTAATCTCTCTTCCAACCATCGCTACAATCAATTTGTCATTCGAAATTTCATCTACATTCCAAGTGCCAATATATTTGCTATCCCGAAGTACGGTTACCCGGCTTGCCAGACGGTACATATCTTCAAAGCGATGAGAGATAAAAATAATAGACGTTCCTTCATCACGCAATTTTTCGGTTATGCGGTACAGCTCTTCACTTTCTCTTGCAGTTAAAGCTGCGGTCGGTTCGTCCATTATGATAATTTTAGCTTTCGTACTGATCGCCTTCGCTATTTCAATAATTTGCTGCTGGGCAACGCTTAATGTATTCATTTGGGCTTTAGGGTCGATGCTGCTACCCAATTCGCGCAAAAGTTCTCGTGCCTGTTTATGCATTTCCCGCCAATTCAGCGTCTTCCAAGTTGGGTGTCTGATTTCATGATTCATAAATATGTTTTCGGTGACAGATAGGTCCGGGTAACTGGTGACATGCTGATAAATCGCTGCAATACCCAGCTTTTCTGCTTCATTTGGATTTTGGAAGCTTATCTTTTCACCGAAGAGGTACATATCTCCTTCAGTAGGCTCGTGCACGCCAGTAATAATCTTGATAAAGGTTGATTTACCGGCACCGTTCTCCCCCATCAACGCATGGATTTCCCCTTTTTTCAGCTGAAATTGCATATCATCCAGCGCCTTGACACCTGGGAACGCTTTGGTTATGCCTTTCATTTCCAGGACAAATTCATTTAGCAAAAGTACCTCCTCCAATCGATAAAGCGCTTACATAAAGAGTATGAAAAAAGTCCCGCTTCGAAAAGGGGACGTCTTTCTGAAATGGTGTCTATTCTTCTGCTGCTTTGGCTAACGACGTGTACGTCTGTATTCGGATGGGGAAAAACCAGTATGTTTCTTGAATAGCTTTGTAAAGTATTTCTGGTCCTGATAGCCAACAGCTTCCGCGACCTCTACCACTTTTGCCTCGGTATTTTCCAACAGCTGCTTAGCAAGTTCCAGCCGTTGATTCGTTACATAGTGCAGCACCGTTTCATTCGTATGTCTTTTAAAGTAAGCACAAAAATAAGTCGGATTCATATACACATGCCCAGCTACTTGTTCAATTGTTATACTATCCTGCAAGTGATTCTGTATGAATCCTTTGGCCCGCTCCACTGCTGTTTGGTCCGACTGCTTTTGAGAATGTATGCACAAATATGCCAATGTTTTCGTCCAGTTTTCAAATGCCTGCACTAACTCTATCTCGGGAAGTGAACGGCTGGTGAGTTTGCCTAAACGTTGCAGCATGTTGTTTACCTCTGTGACTGGCAGACGTCTGCTGACATCATGCAGCATCTCAATGCCAGTTGATTGAAGCAGTGCTGCCGTCCGTTCAACCTGCTGCAATGATGAGAGCTCTTTTCGCAAGCCCGTCAAAGCACTATCCAGCTTATCAAATAACAGTTGTTTGAAAGCAAAGCGCAGGGTACTCAATTTATCTTGCACGCTTTGACTGTATGCTTCTGTGCTTGCGATTTCCGCGAATTTGGGGCGAAGCTTCATCTCGATATGCTCTGTTTCCAAAGCAGCAGGCAGCAGTTCCAATTCCTGCAGCACTTGTCCAGAGGAAGCAATTAACTGAAAAAATGTTCGATGTGATAGTGTTTTTGCGATTCCTTCAAATCTTGGAGACAAATTTGCATTATCACTGTGAACAAGCAGTCCGAAGCTTCGTTCCTGATCCCACCACCACCAAAAATCTTGATCTGACCAGTGCGCGGACAATTCCGCTTCTAGTAAGCGAATAACATTGCTCAGCTCTTGATGGAATCGGACGGGATCACGCTTGGATTTTTGCTGATAAAAGTCCAGTACATGTAGCTGACAAGTGAAATACATACCTTCCGGAAACATCTCGGTCCACTGCTGATCTGCGAGACTGCTTTCGCCCGTAAGCGCCCGCAGCAAATGCAGCTGTTCCTGCTTTTGCTTCTCGGTTACGAGCCGCTTCCGTTTTTCTTGCTTCTTTTCATACAATTCCAGCAGACGCTTTTGCAGCTGCTCCCGATCGATAGGTTTTAGCAAATAGTCACTTACTTTATTCCGCAGTGCCTGTTGGACATATTCAAAGTCATCAAATCCGCTCAATACAAGATAATCACCTGTGTAGCCTGCTGATTTGAGAGATTGAATCAATGTTAAACCATCCATCACCGGCATTTTTATATCCGTCAGGACTACATCTGCTGCCTTCGTGTGTTTCCAGCCATCCATCGCTTCTTGTCCGTTGCTATATACCCCGTTTACCGTACAATGTGGATGGCTGGTAATCAGACGTTCCAGTCCTTGCCGAATTCGGTATTCATCCTCCACAATGATTACGCGTAAATCCTCCATCAAGATTCCCCCAATCTCGATACTTGTTGAAACGGCAAATAAAGCAATACAGTCGCTCCTTGATGATTATTTTCTAACGATACACCATAGTCAGCGCCATACAGCATCTTAATTCTATTTGCAACATTGCTTAAACCATAATGAGCTGATTTGGAAGTTATGCCAGGCTCTAATGCTAGCTCTTTCTCCAGTTCTTCTCTTACGACCGGATCAAATCCTGGTCCGTCATCCTTAATTGTCAGTACAAGTAAGCCTTCGATTTGCTGAATCTTGATGCCAATATGAATGGCAGTTTGGACTTCAAGGCCATATTTAATGCTGTTCTCTACAATGGGCTGAAGGATGAATTTTGGTACTTGTAGGCTCCCTGCTTCATTGGGATAATCTGTCGACCAAGTAAGTCTGTCAAAAAAGCGAAATTGCTGGATAGAGAGAAAGTCTTCGACGTGTCTAATTTCCTCAGCAAGCGATACAAATTTAACACCATTATCCAAGGAATAGCGCAGCATTCTGCCGAGAGTCGTAATAATGCGCATCACTTCCTCCTGCTCCCCTGCTTCTACTGCGTAGTTGATTGTTTCTAATGTATTAAAAATAAAATGCGGATTGATTTGGGTCTGGAGCGCATATAGTTCGGCTTCCTGCTGCTTTAATTTAATCATATAGTTTTTTTGAATAAGATCTCGTATCTCTTCAATCATTATGTTATAACTCTCTGTCAGCTTGCCGACTTCATCCTGCTTCGTTACCGGCAGTGTATTTTGAAACTCACCTTGCTGGACGCTGCGCATATTTTGCATCAGCTGCTTGATTGGATGGGAGACATTATAGGCAGCAAGACTATAGAAAAAAAGACTAAAGCAAATAAATACTAGAAATAAAACAATGGATATCGTGCGTGTTTGCTGCTGTTTGGCAAATAGTATCTCTGTCGGCACTTCATATACCAATGCATACGTCTGCTGTATCGCTGGTGTAATGCCGATAAGCTTCCCGTCTTGCAGAAAACTGCCATTTTCAATCGGATAAGCACTAAGATCGACTGATTCATTGTCTCTGCCGCTAGAATCATAAGCAAGTCTTCCTGACATCTTGTCTACAAGCATAATACGAGCAGCACGATGGTCTTTCATCGATGCTGTTATACGATCCACAAACGAAACGTCTAATGCTAGAAACATGGTACCAAGATAGGTTTGATTGTCGCGGTCTTGAAGTGGTACGCCAATTAACAAATAGTCAGCACCGTTGTTGAATACGAGGTTCGTTTCATGCGGAAGCAAGAGCATGCTGCCTTTTTCCAGTTCCAAGCTTTGTCCATAAACAGCAGCTTCGGTTTTAGAAAACCCACGATAATCCTCCGTTGTTGCGGCAAATATCCGATTTTTAGAAAAAACAAATACACCGAGTAAATCGGATGAGCTGGAGTGAAGGAAGCTATTGGACAAATAGCGTTCCATTTCATATTGCTGCTGCATTGACTCTGCGTGCGATTGAAATGCATCCGCACGCAATATCTCAATTGTTTGCTGTGATTGGTATAGCCTTTCCGGCATTATGGTGACATCTTGTACATTACGATCGATTTGCTGACTTGCCTGTTCGAGCATTTGCGGTACTAATGCGCCGATTTGCTCCTCCGCCGCATTCATATAAGTCGCGTATATAAAGAATCCTAGCAGGGAAACGGGGATAATTGTCAGCAATGTGTAAGAGAACAGCAGCTTTTGCATTAAAGGTAAATGACGGAATATCTGTTTAGAAATCATATTGATCCACATTTTCTACCGTGAAATCAATTGGCTCATCCATAATGATTTGATCTCCATTCACCTGTATTCTCCCGACCCCATCAATCAGCATCCCATCGTCCATAACGGTTCCATCACGTAAAAGTTTTGCAACCATAACCGTCAAGTACCCTAATTTCTTCGGGCTCCATAATGTAACAGTACGCACATTCCCTTCCTTTAAATGCGTATTCATATCACGTGGTGAGGCCAAACCAACAACAGCAATAGCGTCTGTTAATCCTTCTTCTTTCAAAACAGATGCTGCTGCTGGCGGGCCAAGGGAGGCAATGCCGATTATGCCTTTCAGTTCTGGATAAGTGGTGACAACTCGTTTTGCTTCTTGATAAGCTGTGACGGGACTGTCATCTGTATAGGCTACTTCGCGAAGTTCTAAATTCGGATAATAAGTGCGATTATGCTGCTTAATCCAATGCAGCCATTCTTCTTGATTCAACGATGATGCAGACCCAGACAGGATGACATACTCCCCCTTTTCGCCGATTTGTTCTACTAAACTATCCAGTAAGTGCTGCCCTAGCATTTCTGCATCTACCATGTTTATAAAATAGTCTCTAGCTTGTGGGTGCGCATCTGCATCCCATGTCAGGACCGTTATGCCTTGCTTTTTAGCTTCTTCAAGAACTGGCGTTAGCCGGTCTGGGTCAATAACACTTACAGCTAGGACATCCACTTTTTGGCTGATAAAGCGATGAATAATTTTTTCTTGCTGTGCTGCATTTGCTGTTGTCGGACCCTCAAAATGTACAGTTGCTCCAGTGTATTTTGCTGCCTCAGCTACCCCCTCTTGTACAGCTTGAAAGTACGGTATTTCCATTACTTTCGGGACAATCGCAATATCAATTTGCTCTTTAGGTTCAATTTGCTTGTCAGAAGATGCAGTATTTTGGACATAAAGGACACCACTTCCATTGCAAGCGCTTACAAAAAATAACAAGAATAACAAAAATAGAAGTAACTTGCGCATAAAACCATCCTTAGCAACCCCGCAGTAATCCTGCGGGGTCAATTGATTAGTTCACAGCTTGGAACTCTATATTCTGTTTTTCCAAATACGTTTTTGTACCAACATCTATGCCTGTATCAGTGTATACCTTCTGTATTCGATTTAGCTCGGTGATGGTTGCAAACGCACGCTTACCGAATTTACTAGAATCAGCAAGCAAAATAGTTTGACCGGCTATGTCGATCATTTGTTTCTTGATAATCGCTTGTTGTTCATTGGAGTCACTCAAACCATGCTCCACATGCACGCTTTTACAAGAAAGGAAGGTTTTATCGACATAATACGTTGTCAACGATCTTTCTGCCAGCGGGCCGACGAATGATAACGATTTAGCCAGCAGCTGACCGCCGAGTGAAATAACACGAATTTGGTCCTTTGTACTGCAGGCAATTGCAACCTTAATACTATTGGTGATAATGGTTAGCGGCATATTTGGCAATTCCTTGGCCATGTACCACGCTGTCGTACTGGCATCAAGAATAATACGTTCACCAGCGTGGATCTCTGCAACAGCAGCCTTCGCGATTGCCTGTTTCGCATCCATGTGCATGACTTCCCGCGCTTCGTGCGCAATCTCGGATGCACCTTCTTCGATACGGACTGCTCCACCGTGACTACGATGAAGCAGCTGTTCCTTCTCCAGCTTTTCCAAGTCGCGCCGGATAGTTTCTTCGGTCACATGAAAGAGCGCACTCAGCTCGGACACTCGAACACTGGCCCGTTCGTTTACAACATCCACAATCTTCCTTTGTCTTTCTGCAACTAACATACCTTTTCCTGCCTTTGCCACGTTTTGATTATAGTGTAGCATAATCTTCCGTGTTACCGGCGTGCCAATTCGCTTCTTTCGTACTCTTGAACATGCTGCAGCCAAGCAGTGCCGCGCGGAACTTTCATCTCTTGGCAGAAATAATCCCAGATGGCACCAAATGGATAACTCTTCAATTCTTCCATTAACATCAATCTTTCTGTGAACTGGCCTTTTTCTTGATAGTCTTTCAGCTCTGCATGCGGTGTTAATAATGCATAAAGAAGCGCTTTCTGCATATTGCGGGTACCGATTACCCAAGCTGCTACTCGGTTGATACTGGCATCAAAGAAATCAAAACCAATTCGGATTGTATCTAATGCATCATTGCGGACAAGCTCGTTTGCAATTTCTTTTAGCTCGTCATCAAACGTGACAACATGATCACTATCCCAGCGTACGGGGCGGGATACGTGCAGTGCAATTTTGTCTGTAAAAACTTGCATGCCGCTAATTTTATTCGACACCATTTCTGTCGGGTGATAATGACCTGTGTCCATGAGCAAATATTTGCCTCGTGTCAAAGCGTAACCCATGTAAAATTCATGTGAGCCCACTACATAAGACTCGGAACCAATTCCAAAAAGCTTGCTTTCCAAAGCATCTATATTGTACTTTTCATCAATTTCCACTGCGAATACTTGATCAAGCGAATTCTTCAGCCTTTTTCGCGGCGTTAATCGGTCACTTGGAACGTCTTTATAACCATCCGGAATCCAAATATTCGTCAGACTTNAAAACGCCTGTGCTCCAAATCCCGCAGCAATACCCCATAAAACTACGAATGTAAATAACTCGAACATTCCCATGCCACCAAAAGTAAGTACGAGCCATGCAGCAATCCCCATACCTGCACCTATTCCATATAGCAATTTCCGATTTACACGGTCACCAAGCTTTATAAAGACGAAGTAAGTTGCTGCAACTGTTAGTGTCCATAGGAAACCTTGCAGTAAATTCGCCTGCGATGCAGATAAACCGCCCACTGTCTCGTAAATATACGGCATAAAATAACCCATTACACCTGCTACAAGATTCCAAAAAACATAAATACCAACAAGCAGCGTAATTGCCTTGATATTCGCTTTTATGGTGAATAGTTGCTTCCACGATACATCTTGCGTTTCCGTAACTTTACGGCTTTTTTCTTTTTCTTCTGTCCAAATTTTCGATTCACCGATTTGCTGCTGCATAATCCATGTAATTAAAGCGACAACAAAGAGCAATGCAAAAATAATTCGGCTGCCAAGCAGACCTAGTGGAGCTAGCATTACTGATAAAAATAAAGTAATCGCCGGTCCAATTGACCAAGCCAGCTGCCCCCAGCCTACTCGAGCGGCTCTTTCTCCTTTTGGTGCTTCTTCCGCAATATAAGTCCATGCAGCTGGGATAGCTGCCCCTACAGCAATTCCGGTAACCACATAACCTACTAAAAGCATTGGGAAATTAAATGAAAATGTAATTAGCAGAATTCCGAGCATGTACACGAGCAAATCATATTTATAAATGAACTTCCTCCCAAACTTGTCCACTAAAATACCGCCCAGAAAAGCACCAATCGCTGAACCAAAACCATTGGCACTTAATGCACCAAGCAAACCTAACTTCGCATCATTTAAATTCAAATACTCCATCCACAAAGTCAGACCACCAGCACCCGCTACAATCGAACCTGCTTCCAGATAGTTAGACATCGCTACTGTGATGGTGGCCTTTAAACTCCCCTGCTTTTCCGACATTGTTCATCCTCCTCTGCGTTGATTCAACATAAAGCGCTTTCATTTTCGCTTTATGTTTTGGATTATACACCATTTTATTTTATTTGTGTTGATTTATATTCATTTATTTTTGTTTAGTAGCTAGTTGATTTTTATATATTGTTCGCTCTAGTTAACATAATTATAATATGGTAAACAAATAGGCTTGCATTATCTACATGATAATGCAAGCCTATTTATAACTTTATACCGGACGCATTTCGCCCAACAAATTAAAACAACCTTATCAAAATAACGCCACCTAAAATCAGTACCAAACCCACAATCTGAATCCAATCAATTTGCATCTTAGGCGAGTTAATTAAACCAAAACGCTGAATCAGCAAGCTTCCTGCTATCTGACCGAATAAAACTAAGATAACAGTTTGACCGGTTCCTATCTGTCCGACCAAATAAACGTTAACTAAAACGTATACCGCACCTATTAGTCCGCCGATCCACACGATCCAAGGGGCTTTTTGTTTAATAGGCATTTTTACTCCTGCAAAAGAACGCTCTTTCGCAGCAACTACTATGATCAAGGTTACTGCTCCTACAAAGAAGGAAATAAAAGCCGCTTGAACAGATGAATGCAGCACTACTCCGAGTTGGCCGTTAATTGCTACTTGCGTAGATGCCAGCATCCCTGAAATTACACCCACAAGACGCCAAACCCATTGCATAAGGTTATGGTTATTTTTGACTTCTTTTCGTAATCTTACTTCCTGAATGGCAATTGCAAGGAATACGCCGACTAACACGAAAGCAATTCCAAATACTCGATTAACATCAAACGGAACTTTTATAGAAGAAAACCATCCAAAGTTATCTATCAGCATTCCCATAATAATCTGTCCGAGAATAGGCATGATGGCTGTTTGGACACTGCCAAGCTTCGGAAATAACAATATGTTAACCGTAAGAAAGATAACACCAAGCATTCCCCCCAGCCAAATCCAGATTGGCTGATTTGAGATGATATCCCATGAAATTCCAAGTGGTGCACTAGAAACCAATGTAGTAACAAATAAGAAAACAGTCCCTATTGTAAAAGAAATCATTGAAGCTAAATAAGGGGAAATAACAAACTTTCGCAGCTGTGAATTTACAGCTGTTTGAAATGACAAACCTGAACCAATTAATACTCCTAATAACGCAGCAATCATAAACGATAACTCCTTACTATTATTATCATTTTTTCCGTATATTGATAAAGTTACGGAGGCGATAGTGCGTTGTACCATATATCGTTCGTATGTATCTTCCTCTCTAGCCAGTTGTGCTTACTCTTTACCCTTTGTTTGCTGTATCTATTTCCATTTAGGATAAAAACACCTCTCTTTATCGGCGATCGATAAACAGAAGCGTTAACACCTTTACTTTTACTATTATGTCAGAAATAAATCCGTTTGTCGGTTTATTTTAAATCTTTATGCTATTTTTCGCACTATGTGGGCATAACGCTTGCGCCAAAACAATCTGCTTTTTATTCTCTAGTGTAAATCATCCTCATTCAATGCAGAGATTTGTACAATTACTTTCCGACCGATATGCCCTTGCTTGAAATAGGTAAAGGCTGCTTGAATAGCTTCCAGAAAAAAATGGCGGTTCATTGCTGGTTTTAAGCTGCCGGCTTCTGCTATTTCTTTTAATAAAATAAGATCTTCTTGTTTTGGTTTATGTAAGAAGCTGCTGAACCTCTTCCTGCTCATCATTGACATCCATGGACCAAAAAGCAAAACACGTGATAGCCGAGCCTCCGAACCTCCTACATGAACGAATATTCCTCCCGGTCTTAATGCCTGTTTGCCCCAGCTTTATGTTGCCTTTATCACGTAAGACTTGTAATGCCGTCACTCCAGCCATTGGTAATGCGGCTGCTTCTCCGAAAAGATAAGTTAACAGGCTTTAAAGCAAGTGCATGTTCAGGAACAGCCGCATATTGTGAGAAAGCTCCCCACCCACTTCCCGATAAATTTCTAACCGCCCTCTCAAGTTCAGTGCGCAAGTTATACCTTATTTAAGGGATACATTTTTACCTTTGCCGCCTCGAATATGCAGCCATACGAAAAGCGACTTAATTTTCTCATAAAATTTTAGGTGCTCATTACTTGCAGTTTAGTTTTTTATATCAAATTATTTAGAATGAAGTCTGTTACCTATAGTAACTAATAAAAGAAGTATATATCCCTATTCTTAGTGTGTGGCAGAAAAAGTATAATGGGGACATATACAGAAATTGGAGGGATTTAGGTGACAAAACAAGTTCTGTTAGATGAACGATTTGTAAATGAAAAATTGAATAACTTACTGCAATGGCGTTTTGAGCCTCATCATTGGTTTATTGATAAACAGACTTCTCAATTAATACTAAAAACCGATCCCAAAACTGATTTCTGGCAAAAAACGCATTATGGCTTTGAAAATGACAATGGGCATTTTCTCTATATGAAAACAGACAAAAACTTTCGAATGACTACAAAGGTGAAAGCTTTGCCAAATTCAAAGTATGACCATGCGGGATTGATGATACGCTATTCAAAAGATATCTGGGTTAAAACTTCTTTAGAATATATAACAAGTAATTTAAGCAAATTGGGTGTTGTGGTTACAAATCAAGGCTACTCGGATTGGTCAACACAATATGTAAAAGATAAAGATATCGAGCTATACTTTCGGATATCCAGAATTGCTCAGAATTGCTATATTGACTTTTCCTGGGATGGCGAAGAATGGATGCAAATGCGCATCGCTCATTTGGATATTCCCGATAATGCTTCCATTTCAGCCGGATTGTTTGCATGCAGTCCTCAAGGAAAGAATCAATCTGTGCACTTTGATTATCTTACGATAGCTGAACTTTCTTCTGATCCAAATGAAGCATACCTATAATCAACTTACATCGCGCTGCCAGAGGGCAGCTTTTTTCGCTTTCTGCAGTTATTGTATATATTTATTGTAAGAGACGAGAACTCTTTTCCAAATCAACCAATAGAAATGCGATATGCTAATAGAACACATTTTACCGCATGCTGTCCGAGAGAGACTCCAACAATATCGTACATATTAATCGATTCCGTTTCAATCATGTCTCCCCTCTCTTATTGATTACATCCAGTTAAGCTCATCTATTCCCGAGAAGCGCTTTATTATTCTAGTTATACTAGCTCATAAGGACTTAAAATTCTAAATCAAAGGGCAATCGGTTATTAAACGTTACAACAACCATTGGTTTTCCTTCGGCTATGTCGTAACTAACATCGATGTATCTTGTATCTCCAAAATACGATTCTATATACTTTTCAACTTTAGTTGTGATGTCACTTTCCACATGTTTTTTATCATAAAATACCGTAAAGCGCTCATTTGAATCCACATTTATCACTGTATCGCCTTGTTCAAAATAACCATAATATTTAAAGTCAGTGAACGATGAAATAATTTGTATCTCATAATTCAAGTCTGGATAGCTGTTGGCTAAATATTGGTGTGTTTGGCTAATTGCTTCTTTTTGCTCTTTTTCGTTAAAGATTGCCTTTATTTTAAAAGCTGCAGCTATTAACAGAAAAATCACAATGATTCCACCGAGTATGTATGTTAACCGTTTGAGGCCTTTTTTTCATAAGTTTGGAATGTGATCCAGTATTCCCCTCGCTATCCCTATACCTTCGCACGACTTTTCTTTACAAATAAAGATAATTGAAATATGCATTGATGTTGCGTTGATAGTTACAAGTGTCACTTCACTAACTTTCTTAGCCAACAGTACATTCATACGATACCATGCCTCGCAGAAAGGTCGTTAGAAAAGCTGAATATCCTTCCTAAATTTCCCGATAAACAAATTACTCTTCATGTAGTCCCTTTTGCTTTAGCTGGCTTATCAACGTCATGGCAACTGGTTAAAAATCTAATTGTAACTACCCATCAGTTTCTCAGACACACCATAGATATACTACTCCAACATGATACATACTATCTCATTATGTTCATAACAAAAAACGTCCCCTTCATCGGATAGCTCCGATAAACTAGGACGTTTATACATTTCCGAATATAAATTTATACATTTCCGGCAGGAGTTTATCGCTTTATTCGTGCAAACTGTCCGTTAGAAACCGCATAAGACCGGGCTTAAGACGCACGATGCTCAAGCCGCAGACGGTCTGCTACCATTGCGATAAACTCCGAATTTGTTGGTTTTGCTTTTGAAACACTGACAGTATATCCGAAAAGGGAGGAGATGGAATCCATGTTACCGCGGTTCCAGGCTACTTCAATTGCATGACGAATTGCCCTTTCCACACGGGAAGCAGTTGTGTTATATGTTTTAGCAATATCCGGATACAACACTTTGGTGATGGATCCGAGCAGGTCGATATCGTTGTAGACCATCGTGATTGCCTCACGCAAATACATATAGCCTTTAATATGAGCAGGTACGCCGATTTCATGAATAATGTTCGTAATGCTTGCTTCCAAATTCGGTTTCTTGTGTTTTTTCTCTCTTGTAACACGAATTGGGTTAGAGGATTCGTAGCTGCTGCCGTGTCCGCTGACTTGGCGAATTTGAGCTGCCAAGTTTTCCAAGTCGAACGGTTTAAGTATGAAGTAAGCAGCACCAAGGTCGACTGCTTTTTTGGTTACTTCTTCTTGGCCAAAAGCTGTCAGCATAATCACATGCGGCATTGGAGCCGACGTTCTTTCTCTTAATGTGCGAAGAACCGCCAAACCATCGACATGCGGCATAATGATATCGAGTACGACAACGTCCGGCTGGATATCTTCCAGCATATCTAAACAATCTTTTCCATTATAAGCTGTACCAACTACCTCTATATCCGATTGGTCTTCAAAGTATTCCTCCATAAGCTGCACAAGCTCTCGATTGTCATCGACCAAAACTGCTTTTATCTTTTCCATTACCTGCTTCCTCCCTTAATATCCCTTATGATTCCACGTTACAGTTTCGACATATCAAGGTCAATTCCTGCCAAATTGAAAAAAACCTCGCTTTTATTTCCATTGCATGAATTTTTCCCCACTATTCGACAGCATGTGACGCGTAATCTTCCGAACAGATGTTTCTTGTCTTTCCATTATAACGTATGACTTGAAAAAGAAAAAGACACTCCCATTCGTTATCGAATAGGAAATGTCTTTTTTAGCTAGCTTTTTTATCTGATTTGTAAATGTCGATGCCTGCTTCCTGCAGCATCCATTCAATATGCACACCATAGCCAGAGGTTGAGTCATTTACAAAAACATGTGTTACTGCACCAATTAATTTACCATCTTGAATGATCGGACTTCCGCTCATTCCCTGTACGATGCCGCCTGTCTTAGCGAGCAGCCTTTTATCTGTCACTTTAATGATCATTCCTTTAGTTGCTGGATGATCTTGCGGAACACTGTTAACGATTTCTACATCAAATTCTTCAATTTTTTCTCCTTCTAAGACAGTTCGGATAACAGCTGGCCCTTTCTTTACTTCGTCGCTTAATGCGATTGGCAGTGCTTCAGTCTCTTCTGTTTGACGCATATCACTTTCTAATTTGCCAAAAATACCAAAGGGACTGTTTTTTGTGATGGTTCCAATATGATTGCGGTTCATGCTGAATTCGGCGAGCTTCTCGCCTGGTTGTCCATTGTTTCCTTTTTGAATACTTGTAACATTAGAGCGGACAATAGTACCATCATGAATTTCAATTGGTTTTTGTGTATCCATATCTGAAATAACATGCCCTAACGCTCCATAGTTTTTGGATACAGGATCATAAAACGTCATCGTTCCGATTCCAGCTGCAGAATCTCGGATGTAAAGACCCATTCGATATTGCTTGTCTTTAGCATCTAGTGCTGGATTCAATTTTGTTGTCATTGTTTCGTTGCCGCGTTTTACTTTAATACGAACGGACTTACCATCTTTTCCTGCTTGCTCAATCAGCGGTGCCACTTCTTCCATTTTGCGTATTTCCTGATCATTAATCTCTAACAACACATCTCCTGTGTAAATAGCTGCCTCTTCTCCTGGCGATACGGTCGTGTCAGGAGTACGAACTTGATGATGCCCGACAACAAGTACACCTAATGTGTGAAGCTTTACGCCAACAGAATGGCCGCCTGGAACAATCCGAAGGTCAGGAAGTACATCAACGGAAACTTTTTTGACTGGTATACTGCCTACCGTGTAAATAAGTTCTTGCTTGTCAGAAGATTGTCCGCGAAAGGCTTCTTGATCAATTGCTTTTACAGCTTCGCCATCCCCAAATGCAGGAAGCACATCGGCTGAATCGTTATTTGAAAACAACGTCATTGTGTTCGGTATACTCAAAAATGACTGTACTGGTGCTGTCAACGGCGCTGCCACTAATACTGCCAGCAGACAGAGACCAATGGCGATGCGTAAAGCTGCTATCTTTTTCTTCATTTTCTCATCTCCTAGAAGTCCAACCCCACAGCAGTTCATACTTTATATGTACTTCTAGTTTGAGTTTCACAAGCGCTTTTTAAACCCAGAAAACATCAGAAATAACGGCTATCTTTTCCTTTGTAAAAGCAAAATCCTGCCCTATTTGGGCAGGATTAGGAATGTTTGAATTGACCGGCAAGCGTAATCAATTCTTTTGCATGTTCTTTTGTTTTTTCAGTCAATACCGTTCCCGTCATCATTCTGCTGATTTCCTCGACAGCCGCGTCTTGTACAAGTTCTGTTACAGATGTACGCGTACTATTATTTTCTACATGTTTTTCAATCAGCAGATGAGAATCAGCCATAGAAGCTACTTGCGGCAAATGCGTAATACAAAGCACTTGTGAACCAACAGAAATGCCGTATATTTTCTCTCCAATTGCTTGTGCAACCCTTCCGCTAACACCAGTGTCTACTTCATCAAAAATGACACTTGTTACACCTTGGTGGCGAGAGAAAATTCGCTTCAGTGCAAGCATGATCCGCGATAACTCTCCGCCCGAGGCGACTTTGTGCAGTTCTTTTAGAGGCTCGCCAGGGTTAGTGGATATGTGGAAGACAATAGAGTCAAAACCATCCGCCGTCAATTGAACAGGTTTTCCGTCTATTTCCGGATCACCAGCTGAGCCTGATTTCATTTTTACATCTACATGGAAACGAGCTTTTTCGAGATACAGATCCTTTAATTCTTCATGAATCGCTTCTGTTAATTGTGAAGCCGCTTGCACACGTAAGTCATGCAGCTGTTTTGCCTCAAGCATAGCATCCTCACTCATCTCGGTAATTTGCTGCTCCAACTGATGTACATGTGAATCACGATTTTGAATTTGGTCAATTTCTTCTTCAATACGAGATGCGTATTCTAAAATTTCTTCAACGGAAGATCCGTATTTCTTCTTCAATCGGTTAATTTCATTCAATCGCATTTCAATCTCGTTCAATCGCTCCGGGTCGTAAGATAAACTGTCGAGCTGACTGCTCAGCTGGAATGTTAGGTCCTCGAGCATATAATACTGCTCACTGACTGACTGATGATGCTTTTGAATCTCTTCATCAAAGGCGCTTGCTGATTCTAAGCTTGCCAAAGCATGTCCTACCCAATCTAATCCCTTTTGTTCGCCGTAGAGTGCATTATACGCATCGTGGAGTGATTGATAAATGCGTTCATAATTCATCAGTTTTGTCCGCTCTTCGGTAAGTTGATCGTCTTCACCAGGCTGAAGCGCAGCCTCTTTCAATTCATTATATTGAAACTGAAGCAAGTCTTGACGCTGTGCCATTTCCTGTTCATTTGTGTTCCATTCTTTAAAACGTTTTTTCAATTTTTGAAGTTCTTTGAATTGAAGCAAATACGCTTCCTTCGCCTTACCAATTGCCTCAGCATTGTATAAGTCAAGCAGTTCGATATGTCTGTCAGCGTCCATCAGTGACTGTGTCTCATGCTGCGTATGAATATCGATCAATGATTTACCAAATTCACGTAAAATCGCCAACGTTACAAGCTTGCCATTTACACGACAAATACTTTTACCGCTCGCAGTCATGGTTCTTTCCAGCACGACCATCCCATCATCAATGTCGACACCAAATTGTGCGCCTACTGCATAAATGGGATGGTTTTCGGAATCTATAATGAAAAGACCTTCCAGTTCGGCTTTTTTCTGACCGTGACGAATGAACTCAACTGAACCTCTGCCGCCGCTTAGCAACTGGACGGCATCAATGACAATAGACTTACCTGCTCCGGTTTCCCCGGTCAGTACCGTAAGTCCTTCCTTGAAATGAATCCGGATGTGGTCAATAATCGCAAAATCCTTAATGGAAAGCTCTGTAAGCATCGTATCCCCTCATTTCACTTCCGATTACAACATGGCCAGCAGTTTATCTTTTACGAATTCCGTATCAGCTTCCGTACGACAGATAATTAAGATGGTATCATCACCGCTGATTGTGCCAAGAATCTCTTCCCAATCAAGATTATCCAATAATACAGCAAGCGCGTTACCGTTACCAGGAAGCGTTTTTAATACGATAAAATGGCTTGTCGTATCAATACTGACAAATGCGTCCATAATAAGCCGCTTTAATTTTTCCAACGGATTAAAGCGGTTGTCAGCTGGGAGACTGTATTTGTAGGCGCCCTCAAATGTTGGTACCTTAACGAGATGTAATTCTTTAATATCTCGGGAAACAGTAGCTTGCGTTACGTTGAATCCCAAATCTTTTAATTGATCAACTAAATCATCTTGTGTTTCAATATCTTGATTCGTAATTAATTCACGAATTTTTATATGCCGTTGAATTTTACTCATTGTCTTCCTCCATCGTTTCTTCAGATGCGCCTTTCCTTGCGGATAATTGCTGATGCGCATCATCGACGACTGCTTTGATTGCATGTGAGTCAGGGTAATGACTAACAGCATCCTTGTTATGCCATGCCAAATGGACAAGAAATTCGATATTCCCGTCTCCTCCAGTTATTGGCGAAAAGGTTAAATCTTTATACTGAAATCCGAGCGATTCACTGAATTTCAGTGTATCTTCCAATACATCCATATGGACGTTGCGATCCCGCACAATTCCTTTTCGGCCTACTTGGTCGCGTCCTGCCTCAAACTGCGGTTTAATTAAGGCCACGATGTCACTTTCAGTAGCAAGAATTTCTTTTAAAGCAGGCAAAATCAATCGCAACGAAATAAATGATACATCTATCGAAGCAAAATTCGGAAGTCCTTCTGTCAGCATGTCAGGCGTGACATAACGAAAGTTCGTCCGTTCCATTACCACTACTCGCGGATCATTCCGGAGTTTCCAATCAAGCTGGTTGTATCCGACATCAATTGCATAACTGCGCGCAGCTCCTCGCTGCAAAGCACAATCTGTGAATCCGCCCGTAGAAGACCCAATGTCGACCATTGTCCGACCTTCCACATTAATGCCGAAATAATCTAATGCTTTTTCCAGCTTCAACCCGCCTCGGCCAACGTAAGGAATAACTTTTCCTTTAACAGTCAGCTCCGCCGTATCGTCCACTTTCACGCCAGGTTTATCAAGGCGAACTTGACCGGAATAAACGAGTCCGGCCATAATTGTTCGTTTTGCTTTTTCTCTTGTTTCAATAAGTCCCCTTTCAACGAGGAGTACATCCAATCTCACTTTTGCCATTCACTCAAGCCCTTTGCTGTTCATTAAATCGTATCATTTGACGCACTTTATCCGATACGCCTTCTTTTGTCAGACCAATTTCCGCCATTTGTTCTGGTACGCTGCCATGCTCTACAAAATAGTCTGGTACTCCCATTCTTCTCACAGAAGCAGCATTATAACCGTTCTCTTCGGCAAATTCCATGACCCCGCTGCCGAACCCGCCTTTTAAAACAGCTTCTTCAATCGTTAAAACAGGTAAGCCAGATGCGAAAATTTCATGCAGCATTGCTTCATCCATCGGTTTAATAAACCGTGCATTTACAACACGTACAGAAATATTATCTTCAGCTAGTGAAGCTCTCGCTTCCTGTGCGAGCGGAATAGTTGTTCCGAAAGTTAAGATGACTGCATCTGTTCCTTCTTGCAGCACTTCCCAGCTTCCAATCGGCAAGTTATGCGTTTCTTCGTCCATCTTCACTCCAAGACCATTGCCTCTAGGGTAACGCAATGCAATCGGTCCATCTTCATAACTAAGTGCGGTATGCACCATATGCTGCGCTTCATTTTCGTCTTTCGGCATCATAATGGTAAAGTTCGGCATCGCACGAAGGAAGGAAATATCAAATACACCTTGATGCGTTTCTCCATCTGCTCCTACAAAGCCAGCTCGGTCAATTCCTACAAATACATTGAGATTTTGTCTGGCGATATCGTGCAGCAGTTGGTCATATGCCCGCTGCAGGAAAGTGGAGTAAATGGCCAAGAAAGGTTTAACACCTTGAGTAGCCATTCCAGCTGCCATCGTTGTTGCGTGCTGCTCCGCAATTCCGACATCAAATAAACGATCCGGTATTTCACGCTTAAAGTTGTCTAGCTTAGATCCTAGGATCATTGCTGGCGTGATGACTGCAATTCGCTTATCTGTTCGTGCTTTTTCCAATACAGCATCGCTAATGATTTTACTCCATGCTGGAGCTGCTCCGCCGCTTGTAATTTTCTCACCGGATTCAATTTTGTAAGGCCCTACACCATGCCAATTGTCGGTTTTGTCCAATTCAGCTGGCTGATAACCCTTCCCTTTTTGGGTCACAACATGAATAATTTTCGGACCATTGGTTTTCTTCGCGTAGTTGATTGTTTCTTCTAAGTCTCGCAAATCATGCCCGTCAACTGGTCCAAAATAAGTAAAGCCGAGTTCCTCGAAGAACATGCCAGGAACCATAAAGTATTTCATGCTGTCCTTCATCCGTTCCGCGGCAGTTGCTAGTTTGCCGCCAACCGCCGGAATTCGCTTGAGCAATGCTTCCATTTCGTCTTTTGCTCGATTATATTTACCTGCACTGCGCATTCTGCCAAGCACGTGATGCAGCGCACCAACATTATTCGCTATCGACATTTCATTATCGTTCAAAATAACGGTGATGTTCTTTTTCTCATCGCCGATATTGTTTAATGCTTCAAGTGCCATACCACCTGTCAAGGCGCCGTCCCCAATAACCGGTACTACGTCATACTTTTCATTCATCATATCGCGAGCGACAGCCATTCCCATTGCAGCGGAAAGCGAAGTGGAACTGTGACCAGTTTCCCAAACATCGTGTTCACTCTCTATTCGTTTCGGAAAACCGCACATTCCTTTATATTGGCGAAGCGTATCAAAGTCAGCCGTTCTGCCTGTCAAAATCTTATGGATATATGCTTGATGTCCTACATCCCAGATAAATTTATCTTGCGGGCTGTTGTATGCTTTATGCAATGCGAGCGTAAGTTCCACTACTCCAAGGTTCGCTCCGAGATGCCCTCCTGTAGTAGACAGCTTTTCAATCAAGAACTTCCGAATAGAAGCTGCAAGATCCTTAAGCTCCTCATTCGACATTTCCTTTAAAAACGCCGGATTTTTAATTGCTGTTAAATCCATATTACCTTCCCCTTTTGTCACCGGCCAGATCAGCCTTGACAGCATAATATAAATAGGTGCATTTCCCTCGCCGAACGAAGAAATCATTCCTGTAGGTCTATACCCGGTATCTATCTTCCCTACTTCAATTTCAGACAATTTCTGCACTTTTTGCGGTACGGGAGCTTTATCAAAAAGAAGCCGCTAGCACATGTGTGATAACGGCGTTTTCTATGTTCGTTCGTATCAGTTTTGTCCTATATTCCTAGTAGAAATATATCACAGTATACTAGTGGCTTACAATCAATAACAGTCAGCTCGTCCTTTTGCTAAGGTAAACAGTCAGCTCCTGCAGTCTGGAAGTCTCGATGTTTGCTTCCAGCAGACATTGATTGGCAAGATTGACGTATTTGTCCATCTGCGCCTTCGCACCATCCAGTCCAAGCAGTTTTGGGTAGGTGCTTTTTTTGTTTCCTTCATCACTGCCGACAGGCTTGCCGATAACGGCAGCATCGCCTGTCACATCCAAAATATCATCTTGCACTTGGAATATAAGGCCGATATACTTGCCAAACTTTTTCATAAGCTCTAATGTTTCATGTCCAGCACCAGCACAATATGCTCCGGCTACAATTGCATATGTTAATAACTTGCCCGTTTTTAGATTATGTATTTGCTCTAATTCCTGCAATGTGCTTTCTTTGTCTTCCGCTTCCATGTCCAGTGTCTGACCAGCAATCATGCCCGCAGAACCAGCTGCTTCTGACAAATAAGTCATTAGGTAAACCTTCTCTTCAGGTTGCAATTCCTTTGCTTGACCAATAACAGAGAAACTTCTTGTTAGCAATGCATCACCTGCAAGAATGGCTGTCGCCTCGCCGAATTTTTTATGATTGGTCAGCTGTCCGCGGCGATAATCATCATTATCCATTGCAGGCAAATCGTCATGAATTAATGAATAAGTGTGGACCATTTCTAAAGCAGCAGCAACAGGAAGCGCCTTTTCACCTTGCCCGCCAAAAGACTCGTACGCTGCCTGCATTAAGATTGGGCGCAGACGTTTGCCGCCAGCACGCATGCTGTAAAGTACGGACGCAGCAAGCGACGACGGAAGCATTGCGTCATTTTCGAGTAATTCCAGGACATAGCTATTAACACGCTGCTGTTCTGTTGTAAGGTAATCCTGCAACGATTCAACCACTTATTCTTCCTCCTGTACCGTGAAAGGCTCCGTTTCGCCGCTGTTGTTCACGATTTCAACCATCTGCTTTTCTACTTGCTCCAGCTTATCACCGCATATTTTGGATAATTTCATGCCTTCCTGGTAGAAACCGATTGCTTGCTCGAGCGGAACATCTCCTTGCTCCAGCTTGCCTACAATTTCCTCTAGTTGTTCCATCGCTTCTTCAAAGCTCTGTTTTTTCTCCTCAGCCATTTGTATCCTCCTTTACATCCTTGACGATACAATCTATCGTGCCATCAGCAAGATGGATTTGCACATCATCACCTGTCGTAACCTGCTCTACACTTTTTAAGAGCGTATCCTGCTTATAGGAAATACTATACCCACGTTTCATTGTCTCAAGCGGGTTTAACAAAGAAAGCTTATTCAGCTGATGAACAAACTTCTGCTGTTCCTGCTGATGCTGTTTTTCCATTGCTTGGTGCAGTCGATGCTCAAGGGAATCCAGCTGCTGTTTATACCTTTCAGCCTGTCTGCCCGGATGTACGAGGCTGAGTCGATTTGCCAAAGTAGTAAAACGCTGCTTCCCAGCTGATACAGCTGCCAGTCCTGATCTGCTTAAGCGATCAGACAGCTTATCAAGTTCAATTTCCTTCTGTCTGAGCATTTGTTCTGGATAACGGAAAGCATACGATGCCTTTAGCTTTGCCAATCTGTTTGCTTCCTGTCTATAGGATTGCCGCACTACATATTGCATTCTGTTTGCCAGCTGCGTTAAGCGATGCAGCAGCTCCTCACGAGCCGGTACTGCCATTTCAGCTGCACCAGTCGGTGTTGCTGCGCGAACATCGGCGACGAAATCACTGATTGTGAAATCTGTCTCATGGCCTACGGCTGAAATGATTGGAGTGCTGACTTTATGTATGGCACGTGCTACGCTTTCTTCATTAAAGCTCCAAAGTTCTTCAATCGAACCGCCGCCTCTGCCTATAATCAGGACGTCAAAGTTATGATTCTCTGCGTATGATAGAGCTTGTACAAGAGAAGGCGCTGACCGCTCCCCCTGCACAGCAACTGGCAGCACCGTCACTTTCACTATCGGATAGCGCCGTCTGATTGTGGTTAAAATATCTCGAACCGCCGCACCTGTTGGAGAAGTAATAACCCCAATATGCTCCGGATAGGCTGGGAGCAGCTTTTTATGTACAGCAGAAAACAAGCCTTCTTTATCAAGCTTTTCTTTCAGCTGCTCATATGCTTGATACAATGCCCCTACACCGTCAGGTTCCATATGCTGAATATACAGCTGATATTGTCCTTGCGGTTCATACAGCCCTATTTCAGCGCGGATTAACACCGTCATACCGTTTTCTGGCGTGAATTTGAGTCCTTTATTTTGGCCAGCAAACATAACAGACTGAATTCGAGCTCCATCGTCTTTTAAAGTCATATACATATGCCCACGACTGTGATGCTTAAAGTTGGATATCTCAGCACGCAGCCAAATGTCCTTTAAATGCTTGTCCGTTTCCAGCTTCCGCTTCATATAGCGGGTAAGTGCGGTTACGGACAAATAACGGTCGTCACTCATACTTTGGGCTCCTTACACGACTGCAGCTGCTTGGCGTCTTGCCGCTTTAATTGTGTTATGCATCAGCATTGTAATCGTCATTGGGCCAACACCGCCAGGTACAGGTGTAATAATAGATGCTACTTCCTTGGCATTTTCAAAGTCGACATCTCCCGTCAGCTTTCCTGCTGCATTACGATTGACGCCCACATCAATAACAATAGCACCTTCCTGGATGTCTTCCGCTTTGATCATATGCTCACGGCCGACAGCGACAATAAGTATATCTGCCTGCTTGGTAAAGTGTCTAAGATCAGGTGTACGAGAGTGCGTATGAATAACAGTTGCATGTTCATTCAAGAGCAGCTGGCCAATTGGCTTGCCGACAATATTACTGCGTCCAACAATGACAGCTGTTTTTCCAGCAATTTCGACATCCTTCGATTTTAGCATCTGTATGATACCGTACGGCGTACATGGATAGTATGTATCTTCCCCTAACATCATCTTTCCAACATTCGCCGGGTGAAAACCATCCACATCTTTTTCAGGATCAATGCTGTCAATAACTGCTTGCTCGTCAATATGTGCCGGAAGCGGCAGCTGGACAAGGATACCATTCACCTTCACATCAAGATTTAAGCGCTCGATAAGATCCAATAACTCTGTCTGTGTCGTTGAGCTCGGCAGTTCAATTAGATCAGAACTAATACCGATTTCTTCTGATGCTTTCTCTTTTCCTCTTACGTAAGATTTGGAGGCAGGATCGTCTCCAACTAAAACCACGGTTAAATGAGGCAGAATATCTTGTTCTCTTAATGCTGCCGCGTCTTGTTTTAATTCTTTCCGAATCGTTGCTGCAAGTTCTTTTCCATAGATTAATTCTGCTGTCATTATGTATCCGCTCCCTTTAGCTTTTAATAATTCTGGATAGTACACCATTGACGAATTTTCCGGACTTTTCATCGCCGAATAAATTCGTAACTTCAATTGCTTCGTTGATGACGACACCTTGCGGGACATCTTCATGATGCATTAGCTCATACACGGCAATTCGCAAAGATGTCTTTTCGACACTTGCAAGCCGATCGAATGACCAGTTCTGCAAATGTTCGCCAATTTTCGTGTCGATTGCTGTTTGATGCTCAATTACACCATTAATTAAATTTGTCAGGAAAGCATCTTTTAACGGCTCTCCCATCACATTTTCCACTGCCTCATCTGGCTGAATATCATTCATGTCCATCTGAAAAAGGACTTGAAAGGCAGTTTCACGTGCCATACGTCGTTTCATAATCTATCTCCTTTTAACTCATCTCATCAAATCATAACATGACACATATCTTAAAATCTATCCTTGAACAAAAGAAAAGACCTAAGCATAGCCAGCTAAGGTCTTTTCCAGCGATTTCAGTCTATTCGACAGTGTCCGCCTTTTGTTCAAGTTGTATACCTACAATATGGACGTTGATCTCTTTCGTCGCAAGCGATGTCATTGTCTCCAATGCTTGTCGGATATGCTGCTGGATCTTTTTAGCGACTTCAGGCATTTTACTGTCAGCACTCACGGCGACATAGACATCGATTAGCACGCCTTGTTCTGTGAGCTCAACTTTGATTCCTTTGCCATGTGTCTTTCGGCCGAGCTTCTCTGCCACACCTGTGGCAAATCCTCCGCGCATGGAACTAACACCCTTCACTTCACTCGCCGCAATACTTGCAATCACCTCGACAACTGCGGGTGAAAGCATGACATTTCCAAGCTGACCCTTATGTCCGATTGATACGAAAGAATGTTCTTGCAAAGATCTCACATCCTTTAGGTTTTATTATTCTATAATCGTATAGTTCTCAAGGAAATTCGTGTTGAAGTCGCCTTCGACGAAGACAGGGTGCTCCATCATCCGAGAATGGAAAGGAATAGTTGTATGTACACCTTCCACAACAAACTCGCCCAACGCACGTTTCATTCGGGCGACGGCTTCTTCTCTTGTTTTTCCGTAAGTAATTAGTTTTGCAACCATACTGTCATAGAATGGCGGTATAGAGTATCCAGGATACGCTGCACCATCTACACGCACGCCGTAACCGCCTGGTGTAAGATATAGATCAATTTTACCTGGTGAAGGCATGAAATTCTTGAAAGGATTCTCTGCGTTAATACGGCATTCAATTGCCCAGCCTTCAAACGTAATATCTTCTTGCGCATAGCGAAGCGGTTCGTTATTTGCAATGTGGATTTGTTCCTTGATCAAATCCACTCCTGTTACAAGTTCTGTAACTGGATGCTCTACTTGAATACGTGTATTCATTTCCATGAAGTAGAATGTGCGCTCTTTTCGATCAAAGATGAATTCAATCGTACCTGCTCCAGAGTAATCCACAGCAAGGGCAGCTTTCACAGCAGCTTCTCCCATTTTCGCGCGAATATCTTCTGTTACTGCAGGAGATGGTGATTCTTCAATCAGCTTCTGCATACGGCGCTGAATTGTACAGTCACGCTCCCCTAAGTGAATGGCATTCCCGTGATTATCAGCAAGAACTTGAATCTCTACGTGGCGGAAATCTTCTATGTACTTCTCCAAGTAGACTCCGGGATTACCGAAAGCTGTAGCAGCTTCTTGCTGTGTAACACTGATTCCTTTTACAAGTTCTTCTTCTGTACGAGCAATGCGGATACCTTTACCGCCACCGCCTGCTGTTGCTTTAATGATAACAGGATATCCTATTTCTTCAGCAACTTGTTTACCTTCTTCAGCATCTTCTACGATACCATTTGAGCCCGGTACAATTGGCACACCCGCCGCACGCATCGTTTCACGCGCAACATCCTTCGTACCCATCTTGTTGATGGCATATGCACTTGGACCAACGAATGTAATATTACATTCCGCACAAAGCTCAGCGAAATCTGGATTCTCTGCTAAGAAACCATAACCAGGATGGATGGCATCCACGCCAGTCAATGTCGCCACACTGATAATATTTGAAAAGTTCAAGTAACTGTCTTTACTAGGTGCTGGTCCTACACAATAAGCTTCATCCGCCAGCTGTACATGTAATGCTTCTCTATCTGCCTCCGAGAAGATTGCCACGGTCTCAACGCCCATTTCTTTGCAGGCACGAATGATTCGAACAGCAATCTCTCCACGGTTAGCAATCAGTAGTTTCTTTATCAAAACAAGTCAACCCCTTAGTTAGCCTTCACTCTGAACAGAGGTTGTCCATACTCAACAAGCTCTCCATTCTCTACAAGTACTTCAACGATTTCACCGGTTACGTCCGCTGTGATTTCATTGAACAGTTTCATTGCTTCTACGATACAAACAACAGTTTCTTTTTCCACTCGGTCACCGACTTTAATAAAGTCCTCAGAGTCAGGATTCGGTTTGCTGTAGAATGTACCTACCATCAAAGATGTAATTTCGTAATCGTAATTCTTTGCAGCTGCTTCCTGTGCTGGAGCTGCTGGTTGTTCTTGCTGTGCTGGTGCAGCCGGAGCCTGCGGCGCTTGCATTACTTGCTGCGGCGCTTGCTGTGTCACCTGAACAACTTCTTCTTTCAGTTTGCGAAGGGAGACCTTTTCCCCTTCCGTTTCGTAATCGAATTCATCTATGGAAGATTGGTCAATTAATGTAATAAGTTCTTTTAATTCTTCTAATTTAAGCATTTTGGCACTCCTTTACAATGGTTCTTCATGATAAGTCTGCAAGTTAATCACTAACATATTTTACGCAAACGTTTTAAAAAGCGCAACACCTAACGCTTTTAGCTGGAGGAAGGAGGCTGTTCCTTTTGGTTCTGGAGAGCAGCATAAAAACCTTTCTGTTCTAGCAGTTGCGCGTGATTTCCACGCTCTTTAATCTCCCCATCCTCTAGTACAAAAATTGTATCCGCCTGTTCAATCGTATTTAGACGATGGGCGACAACAATACTCGTCCGTCCCTTCATCAAGACTTCCATTGCCTGCTGAATTCGTAATTCAGTAATTGTATCAATACTGGAAGTCGCTTCATCCAGCAATAGAATATCCGGGTCTCTGAGAAGTGCTTTAGCAATGGAAAGCAGCTGACGCTGTCCCTGGCTGAGACCGCCCCCATCCTGACCTACAAGGGTATGATAACCGTCCGGGAGCCGGGAGATAAACCGATGCGCATTCGCCTGCTTGGCAGCCCGCATGACTTCTTCGTCTGTTGCTTCTAATTTACCATAGCGGATATTTTCCATAATTGTTCCCTTAAACAAGAAATCTTGCTGCAGCACTACGCCGATATGATTGCGGTAGCTGTTTAAATCAATTGCAGACAACGCTTTACCATCAATCATTACTTGGCCGTTATCCGGCTGATAGAAACCTGCTATCAGGTTCATAATTGTCGTTTTTCCGGAACCAGTAGGACCGACAAAAGCAGCCATTTCTCCGGGACGAATAGTAAAACTAACATCTTTCAATGCCGGCTCGCCTTCATAAGCAAATGTGACATGATCAAAGCTGATATTTCCTTGCAGCTTGGTTATTGTTTGTTTCGACATGTCTTGATGTTCTTCCTGCTCATCCAAGATACCAAATACGCGCTCTGCTCCCGCAAGTGCCGAAAACAGCGAGTTGAATTGGTTAGCGAGTTCATTTAACGGACGAGTAAACTGCCTGGAATATTCCAAGAATATGACAATTGTTCCTACTGTTATGCCAGCTTGGCCGTATCCAATCAGAAGTGCACCGATACCGGCAATGACGGCGAAACTGATGTTATTCAGCATGTTCATCCACTTTGGTATAAAGCCAGAAAATGTTTGCGCCCAAAACCCTGCCTGCTGGAGGTTTTCTGTTTTCTGTTTGAAATTATCAATCACTTGCTGTTCCTGCGCATATGCCTTTATAACTGCCTGTCCTGATAAACTTTCCTCTGCATACCCATTCACACTGCTAACCGCCTGCTGTTGGGCGCGGAAGGCATGTCGCGTTCTGTTCGTAATCCATCTAATTCCAACAAACATAATTGGCACTACTAATAATGTCACAATCGTTAAAATCGGGCTAAGGATGAGCATAACTGTTAGGATACCAATAAACGTAATCACACTGGACACAATTTGCACCATCGAGGTATTGAGTGTTGTTGATATATTATCTACATCATTGGTCATTCGACTCATTAATTCGCCATGCTGCCTTTTATCAAAGAAAACTAGTTTCAGCTTCTGCAAATGTTTAAATAAATCCTTTCGTATAGAGAAAACGGCTGTCTGGGAAATCGTAATCATCCAATAACCTTGCAGGAAAGTCAGGACTGCCACCGCTGTATAAATGACCAGCAGCCACCCTAACTGCTGCAAAAGATAACCAACCGTATAATTTCCGCTCACAAATTGATCGACAATATGCCCAAGAATGACCGGGCCGACTAGTGTCAGTACAGAGCTTACGAGAATCATGCATAGTGTGGCTATAAGCAGCCTTTTTTCCATCAGCATATAACGCCAAATCCGAAGAAGCGTCTCTTTCGGATTCTCTACTTTTGCTCTTTGTTTTTGCTTACTTTCCATATAAGTTGGTCGCTTATACCGAAATGCAGCTAATATGTTTTTCATGATGACGCCTCCCTTTGCTGCTGAGAAGCTTGAATAGCACGAAACAGTGCAGATTGTTCCATCAGTTCATCTGCAGTACCGAACGCGGTCATTTTTCCGTCTTCCACGAGCAGAATGCGGTCACACTGCATCGCAGTGCTCAGTTTCTGCGTGACAAGTACTGTTGTACAGTTATACTGTTCCAGTGCCTGAAGTAATTTGCGCTCCGTTTCCAAATCGAGTGCACTCGTACTGTCATCCAGCAACAACAGCGACGGCTGCATGACAAGCGCTCTGGCAATTGTCAATCGCTGTTTCTGCCCGCCAGAAAGATTGATGCCATTCTGACCGAGCCTCGTATCCAGCTTGTCCGGCAATTTCTCAATCGTTTCATAAAGCTGCGCATTTTTAGCGGCAGAAATGATTGCTTCATCACTGGCACTCCCGATACCCCAAGCGATATTCTCCCGGATAGTTCCGGAAAAGAGCTGTACATCTTGTGACACAAAGCCGATTTGCTTACGCAGATTCCTCATATCCTCACTTTGTACCTGCTTTCCGTCTGCCAGCACCTGTCCCTGATCTGGTTCAAACAAACTAATAAGCAAATGCAGCAGTGTGGACTTTCCAGAACCGGTTTCGCCGAGTATGGCAACGCGCTCACCTGCACGGATATGAAGTGTAAAATCCTCAATAATCGGCAGTTTTCCATTCGGGTACGTGTAGGTCACATGATCAAGTGCTATTTCACCTCGGAAAGGCGGCTTTTCTATAGCGGCTTCTTCTTGTGACTGTAGTGTTAGAACCTCGCTTATACGGGAAGTGGAAGCCTTTGCTCTCGCATAAAACGTAATCAGCATACCGACGACGCTTAAAGCACCAGTAATACGTGTGGCATAGTTCACAACAGCAACAATATCCCCAACGTCCGTCTGCTGGCGAATACCGCCAATATATAATATGGCTAGTATGGCTACATTCATCACCAAAGTCAGCAGCGGCACGGACAATTGCGTATAACGAAACGCTCGAAGCATATTCTGCCGCAGCTGATTACTAGCAGCTTCAAACCGTTTTTGCTCATGTTCTTCCCGTACAAAAATTCGAATAAGCCGCAGCCCTACTAAGTTTTCACGCATCACGTGATTAACCTGGTCTACGCCTCGCTGGACAATTCCAAAATAGCGGATACTTTTTTTCATGATAAAACGGAGGAAAATGAGCAGAATTGGAATAGCAACCAGTAAAATGAGCGCAATACGAGCATTCACAATAAAAGCCATAATCGTTCCGCCAACAATCAGAAATGGTGCTCTGATCATAAACCGGAAGAACATAACCAGTGTAAGCTGTATTTGATTAACGTCATTCGTCAGTCTCGTTAAAAGCGTACTTGTACCGAAGCGCTGTGTTTCCTGCAGCTCCGCTTGCTGCACTTTCTTATACATCTCATCGCGCAAGTTTTTGCCAAAACTTTGACCCAGATGGTCGGCCAAGAATATATTCACAATCCCAGCTCCAAAGCCAATAATAGCAATTGCTACCATCCCCAGACCAAGCTCGATGACAAGCTGATTATCTCCAGCAGTAATTCCGTCATCGATAAGCAGCTGTAGTAAAAACGGCTGCAATAGCTCAACAGACAGCTCGATGAGAATAAAAAACAACGATATGATTATAAGGAGCCAATAAGGTTTAAGATAACTAAAAACTGTCTTCACTGCGTTTCCTTCTCCCTGCTTATGTATAACCTGCTGCTATTTATACCCTAGCATACCACCACTTCAAACAAAATCGAACTAAACAGACTCTTGAAGGGGATACGTTCTTATGTCTAACATGCAACAAAAAAACCCGAACTTATGCAGATTCTTGTTAAAGAATCACATCAGCATTCGGGTCTTCTGCAACTGAATCTAATTCATCCCAGCCTTTTCTCGCTTACTTTTGCGGAATATACTTCACGTCCACTTGCGCGCCGCTAAATTCATCGGCTGCCATTTGCATGATGCTGTTGGCTTCCTGTGCAGAAAGTTTGTCAGCTTTTACTGTGATCTGTACGTGATCTTCTTGTGCTCGAACTAAAACTTCCTCAAATCCTTTTTCAGCTACAATCGACTCTTCCAAAATAGATTCTTTTGATGCGAATTGTTCCATGAGCTCAATCTGGCTGACTGCTTCATTCTTTTCTTCTGTACTAGTGGAGGAGCTGGCTACGATTTCTTCGAGTCTTGTTTTTGCTT
>NZ_LT727828.1:1397773-1572798 GCF_900162685.1 Terribacillus halophilus | reverse complement strand
CCATTGTTTCCATCCGAATGCTGGCAAATAGTTCATCTACATTTGCAGGCTCTGTTGTTACATCTGCTTCGCCCTTTTCACCTGTGTCAGGTTTTTCCCCAGAATCGCCTGAAGTTGTGCTTGTCCCGTTTTCTTCTGCACTGTCATTGATAAACGCAAGCTCATCCCCATTTGGTGAAGTCATGTAATAAACACTCAATACGATTAGCAAACTCAACATTGTCAATAGCCACACTGTTTGTTTTTTCAACATCTCAATTCCCCCTTAATTTTTCGGCATTACCGAAATTCGATGCGTCGGTACATCCAGCACTCGCGATACTGCCTCGATTACCCATTTTTGTACAGTCGGTTTTTCGGCTCCTTTAGCAACAACAAGCACACCTCTTACTTCAGGCTTTCTTGTTTCTACGAGCAGCGGTACCTCTTGGTCTCCTTGTCTGACTAGGACGACTTGCTGTTCTTCGTTTTCATCCTCCACTACACGCTCTCCGCCGTTTTGATCAGTTTCTTCGGACGTCTGCTGACCAATAATTAAATTCTTTTCATACACTTTCTTATGGGTGCTGTTCAAGTTCACCATCACTTCCACTTCGGAAACCCCTTTTATTTTTTCCAGTAAACCGACTAAATCTTGCTCGTAAGCAGCCTCCAAGTCAGATGCGGAACCAGAAGATTTTTTTTCTTTCTTTGCAAAAGTTTCTTCTGACTCTGCCGGTGTTGTTGGTGTTTGCTGCTGAGCTGCTGGCCCAGTCTGGCTCTTCTGTTCAGTGAATAATCCACTAACTAACAGAAGTAAAGCCCCAAGAAGTGCAACAATTACCAGATAGCCAAGTTTGGTCGGTTTTTTATTCTGGGAATCCTTCAGCTTCCATTGATCAGATAGCTTGTCTAGTAGTTTTTTCATCCTGTCCCCCCTTTTTGGGTGACCTCAAGCGGCAGATTCTCAAGCTCCCAGAGTTCAGATAAATAAGATTTCACTTTTTCCATATTCTCTGTTTGTTTGTCATCCTCAATCGGGTTGGAACTGTCGATGACGACGTCACGAATGTCCCCCTCTGGCATCTCCTGGCCGGAATCCTGTACCGTTACACGGATAGAATCAATTGCTTCAGCCGTTTCTTCATTCTCCCCCTCCTTAAAGGCAACTGCGATGTCTGTAATTTGCATTTGGAATTTTTCTTGCAGTGTTTGATTTGCTTGGTCCTTTAATTGGACAGCCATCTGTTCTTCAATATATGCACGCTGCGCAGAATCTATTTCACTTTTCTTCTCTTCAATCGAATTTTCTAAGGAAGGCGACTCTGTTAACGCAGCAAACCCTTGCATCGCCTCTTGCACAGCTTTCGTAGAATCGACCTGGAAGATAGCGAAAACAGGCTTCATGAAGATGAGAAGCAAAATAAGCCCCATTACTAACTTCGTGTACTTTCGTATATCGGTATCGGGCATAACCATGTCCAGCACGATAGCCAGAAGGATGAACAGGATGATCTGCATCACCCAGGATTGCAAGGCTTCCAAGTGATCAGCTCCTATCTCAGCATTAATGTGACATTGCTTGAAGCAACGATGATAACAATCGCGATGAAGAACATAAAAGCAACTACGAGCAGGCAAGCGAAGATGTAGAGGATAAATTTGCTCATCACTTGCATCGATTTGATAATTGGTCCGTCACCAAGCGGCTGCAGCAAAGCGGCTGCAATCTTATAAATCAAGGCGATGGCGAGTATTTTAATAGCCGGAAATAATGCGATAGCCAAGACAATTAAGACACCCACGATGCCAATCGCATTTTTCAAAAGCAAGGACGCGCTCAGTACCGTATCCGTTGCATCTGTGAACATCCGGCCAATGACAGGAATAAAGTTCCCTGTCACAAATTTAGCCGTCTTCATGGCCACGCCATCCTGAACAGCTGTAACCGCTCCTTGCACGGAAATGACGCCAAGAAAGACGGAAAAGAAAATGCCAAGCAGCCAAAGCGCAATATTCTTCAGTAAATCAGCCAACTGGGTAACCGGGTATTCTTTGTTAATGGTACTCACTAGATGTAAGAGTGCACTCATGAGGAACAGCGGAATGACAACTTTGGCAATCAACAGACCGCTTGCGTGGATGAGAAAAACAATGATGGGATGAAAAAAGGCTACAGCTGTTAAACTTCCAAAGGATGCCATTAATCCGAGCAGCAATGGTATAAGCGCAAGCATAAAGTCGCTCATTCCGTTTATTGCTTCCATAGCGTAATTTACTGATAAGCGAAAACTATTCAATAAGAGCGTCAGTAAAACCATACTCACAATTAGATACGCAACCTTACTGATCGATCCTTTATTAAAAGCTGTTTGTATAGTTTGCAGGATACTGCTGAACAAAGAGAGCAGAATTAAAGTGCCCAATAGTTTTCCATTTAGCAGTAATTCATATAAGAGATATTCGAACAGCCCTTTCAGCCAAGACTCAATGGACAAGTCTCCCTGATTCTGGATGAATTCAAGCAATGACCCTTTTTCCAATTCAGGGATATAATCGCCATACTTATCTGATAGCATTTCCCAGTAACCAGCCAGTTCCTCTGTTGGAAGGTTTTCAAATGCGGTAATGGCAGCCTGTTCCTCTTCCGGCTGATTCGTTTGGGCAACAACGGCTGCCGGGAAAAAAAATAAGGTCAGCATAACGAAAGAGACTACCAAGCAGCGTTTCAACGTATCCAGCTCCTTATCCGCCCGGCATAAAATGCAGGATCGTCTCGATGACTGCTGTCAGAATTGGTATGGCCACCGTAATAATAATAATTTTTCCGGCAAGCTCTATTTTGGCAGCAATCGCCGACAATCCGGCATCTCGTGTTAAATGTGCTCCGAATTCCGTGATGTAGGCAATGCCGATTATTTTTAGAATTGTTTTGATGTAGAGACCTTCCACATTTGCTCGTTCGCCCAGCTGTTCAATTAACAGCAGAATGCCGGTGATTTTTTGCAGGACGAACAAGAAAATAATGATTCCTGTTACCACGACTACAAAAAAAGCAATTGATGAATTTTGTTCTTTGACAATAAGTGCAAGCAAGCTTGCTACAATGCCGATGGATACGACTATAATAATATCCATTCCGATCGCCTCATCCCTGGAATAAGAACACCGACTTGATCTGCTGGAACAGCTCTGATAATTTTCCTAATACGATGAGCAGAACCAGAATGAATCCCATCAAAGTCGTGAATTGCGCAATTTCTTCCTTCCCCATTTGCTTTAGCACCGTATGGATGATGGCAACAATCATACCGATACCGGCTATTTGAAATAAAATCATTGCTTCTCCGAGCATAACGGCCTTATCCTCCTCTTGTTCAGATAAGCAGCAGCACAATCAGCAGTCCTGTCAGGAAGCCAAGATTCCGCACCATCTTTCCATAACGCTGGTTCACTTCCTCTGATTCAAGCAGCACCCTTTCCAAATGTGTTCTCGCCAACTGGATGTGCTTTTGCTGCTGCTCAAAATCATGCTGCCCTAATGTCTGACCGAATTGCAGCCAGATGTCCTTTTCAGCAGGTTTCAATGCCGTACTATTCAGCCAGCACTCTGTCGTCTCTTCCCAGCAGTCATAGAGCCTGGCAGGATGCAGCTGCAAATTGTCAGCAAGCAACTGAAAAAAAGCACCTACAGGCTGGGGCAGTTGACCGGCCAATTTCTTGCTTGCTTCAATGATGCTCGTTTGGCTATAAAGAATTTCTGCTTCTAATACTTGCAAACTGCTAATAAGCTCTCGTATCTGTTTTGGCCGCTGCTGCAGCTTCCTGGATAATTCAAAGCCCGTCCACGTGGCAGCAACTAGTATTAATAGCGCACCAATCACTTTCATCTGCCTGCACCTTCCTATTCTGCTGACCGTAAAATTGCTTGTACGACACCAGGAGACCGATCCTTCTTCAAAATAACGATTCTTTCGAAGATCCCTTGCTCAAATAATGGCCGGAGTGAAGGCCGGCTCTGAATTGCTTCCAAGCTATCACCATGTACACTGCAGACGATTTTCACACCAGCATTCAAAGCCTCCAGTAAAGCTTGTACATCTCGGTCACTGCCAATTTCGTCTGCTATAATGACATCCGGCGACATGGAGCGAATGAGCATCATTAACCCTTCTGCTTTCGGACAAGCATCCATAATGTCCGTCCTTTTGCCTAAATCATGCTGCGGGACACCATTGATACTTCCTCCTATTTCAGAGCGCTCATCTACAACAGCTGTCTTCAGTGCGGGATAATGCTGCCAGCCAGTGGATAAAGAACGTACGATATCCCGGAGAATTGTCGTTTTACCAGATTTCGGCGGCCCGATGAGAAGCGTGTGACGGCAATTGCCTGCTGTATCGTAAAGTGCTGGCATGATTGTGCTGGCCGCCCCTGGTTTCGCTTTGGCGATTCTAATATTAAAGGAAGATATATGCTTTAAAGCCTTTACCATACCTCTTTCGGTATTCACTTGCCCACTCAATCCAATTCGGTGTCCGCCTGCAATGGTGATGTAACCTTCACGCAACTCATTTTCTAATGCATATAAAGAAAAGTCGCTCAATTGGTTCAGCAAATACCGCGCATCCGCTGCATCCATAATTGGCGCTTCTACCCACTCGGTCTCATCGTCGTAGCATAACTCCAGCTGCTGACCAGTTCGGCATCGTATCTCTTGCAGCGTATCCCAGCGACTTCCAATCCTTTCCGACAGTACGGATTGAATAGGCGGCCGAAACAGTTTTTGGATTTCTTTCATTGCTGCTCACCTCAGCTTTGATTGGACAAGTTGCCCATACTGTAATGTATGTGCTGCATATCTGTTTATGCACAAAAAAAGCCCCTTCCCTTAGATGGGAAGAGGCTTTCTCGCTATTATCCGCGAGATACATATTTACCGTCAGATGTGTTAATGATCAGCACATCCCCTTCGTTAACGAAGAATGGTACTTGTACACTTAGACCAGTTTCAACGATGGCTGGTTTCGTACCGCCGCTTGCTGTATCACCTTTGATACCCGGCTCTGTTTCTACTACTTTCAATTCAACGTTATTCGGAAGGTCAACACCAAGTGTTTCTCCGCCAAATGTCATCACGCTGATCTCCATGTTCTCTTTCAAGAACTTTAATTCATACTCGATTTGAGCTGTTTGAAGCTCCAGCTGATCGAATGTTTCTGTATCCATGAAGGTATGTGTATCTCCAGAAGAATAGAGATACTGCATATTCTTATGTTCGATATGAGCTCGAGATACTTTCTCTCCGGCACGGAAAGTTTTTTCTTGAATATTACCATTACGCAAGTTACGCAATTTGGAACGTACGAAAGCTGCACCTTTACCAGGTTTTACGTGCTGGAATTCGAGTACCTGCCAAAGGCCGTTATCTACTTCGATTGTAAGGCCCGTACGAAAATCGTTTACTGAAATCATTGTTTTCCTCCTTCAAAAACGGCAATTACAAAGTGATTAAATCTTTAGTGGAGAACGTCAGACGCTCGCTGCCATCTGCAGTCAGCACGAGATCATCCTCAATCCGGCAGCCGCCGACTTCCGGTATGTATATACCAGGTTCAACTGTAACGACCATACCCGGTTTTAATACAGTGTCAGAACGGAAGGACAATGCCGGCGATTCATGCACATCCATCCCAAGACCATGCCCAGTAGAATGCCCGAAGTATTGGCCATAGCCTTTCTCCGTAATATAATCTCGTGTCAGCGCATCAGCTTCTTTACCAGTAATACCCGGTTTCACGCCTGCTACTCCTCGAAGATTCGCCTCTAGTACTATATCATAAATCTCGCGTAATTTGTCACTTATCTCGCCTACAGCGAAAGTTCGCGTAATATCGGAGCAATAGCCATTATATAAAGCACCATAGTCCAGCGTTACCAATTCACCCTTTTGAATCTCTTTGCCGGACGCCACACCATGGGGCAGCGCAGAGCGGTAGCCAGACGCAACAATCGTATCAAAACTTGACTGTGTTGCACCTTGCTTACGCATAAAGAACTCAAGTTCGTTGGATACGTCAATTTCTTTCATTCCTGGTTTGACGAAAGTAAGAATGTGCGTAAAAGCAGCATCAGCAATTTCTGCTGCTGTCTTCATAATAGCAAGTTCTGGTTCTGACTTGATCAAGCGCAATTCTTCAATCATTCCGGACGCTGGTACAAGTTCAGCTTTTACTGCATTCTGGAACTGCTGATATAAAGCAAATGTAACGTCTTCGTGTTCGAAGCCCACTTGCTGTGCTCCAGCTTTCTGAAGCTGGTCAGCTGCCTCCAGTACAATCGATTGTTTGTGCTCAATAAGCTCAAAATCTGGTGCCTGTTCCGCTGCCTGCTCCATATAACGAAAATCTGTTATGAACAGCTGTTTTGCTTTCGTAATGACAAGCAGACCCGCGCTTCCGGTAAAGCCTGATATGTATCGGCGGTTCTGTCCACTTGTTACGATGAGTGCATCTAAGTTTTTCTTTTCCATTAAAGTGCGAAGTCTTCCCAATTTATCCATCTATTTCTTCCTCTCCCTTTATTTCTCCAGCAATGCCAAAGCTGCATATCGATAGCCTTTAATACCGAGACCGACGATTTGCGCTTTGCATACAGATGCCAGCATTGAATGGTGACGAAACTCCTCACGGGTATGAATATTGGATATATGCACTTCAATTACTGGTACTGGAATGCTTGCAATAGCATCTCGAATAGCAATACTTGTGTGTGTGTAAGCAGCTGCATTTAATATGATACCACTGCACGTACGGCCAGCTTCTTGAAGCTTATCAACCATTGCGCCTTCATGATTGGACTGGAAATCCTCCAGTTCATATCCGAAGTCGTCCGTCACGTGCTTTACTTCTGCTACTACATCCTGAAGTGTGTGACTTCCATAGATGCCAGGCTCCCTTGTACCGAGCAAGTTCAAATTTGGTCCATTAATCAACATTAAGCGGTTCACGTTCTTCATCCTTTGGTTACATTATTTTAACTTTCACATAGTGTAACACAAGAAGATAGCTTTGTGATTGAAAATTCGAAATGCTTAGGTGTTGTCCTGATAGGCTTGGCTTTGCTGGTATTCGTAGCTGATGCTATACCCGATAAACACAGCATAAAGCAAATACAAGCACATTGTCGTGATATTTGCATTTCGGTCTGCTTGAAATGCACTATCCACACCATAAATGATTGGAGCAAGTATGATTTGGACAAGAACCCAAAGTGCAACACCAAAAAGCAAACTAGGAATAATGCCTTGCGATTTTTTCAGGAAAACGTAATAAAGAAAAGCGACTAGTACAGAAAGAATTCCGACAAGCAATATGCTGACTAGTTCTCCTGCCCATGAGTCAGCCCAAGGCATCCACACCCACGAACGCAAAATAAAATCTGCGACCGATAAATCGGTAAAGTGAAAGAAATAAGCCAGCCATGCAACAGTTGCCCATAGCACACCGCCAATAAACCCTGTTATTATGTCACTTAAATTAAAACGTGATGCTGCTTTTCGATTTTGCTGCATAAAATCTCACCTCAATAGGTAGTTTGCCTAAGTCGAGCGTTTTTTATCAGGCCACCTAGTGTTATCTGTATTTTTTTAGTAAAATAGAAGGAAATCGAAACGAGGCTGGTGAAATTATGTCAGATGAACAAACCAATACGTATGGCGGGCAAGCCGTCATCGAAGGTGTCATGTTTGCGGGAAAAAACAGCTTCGTAACAGCCGTTCGCAGAAATGACGATAGTATTGATTATTTAACCGTCGAACGAAAAGAAAATTCGAAATGGATCAAATGGAAAAAGATACCAATTATACGCGGCATTGCAGCAATTATTCATGCCAGCGCTAATGGCACAAAGCACTTGAATTTCTCGTCTGAACGCTATGGTGTTGATCCAGCGGATGATGAAAAAATTGTACCTGAAGAGAAGAAATCCAAGCTCGCAATGGTTATCGGCATTGGAGCGGTAGGTGTGCTCTCCTTTATCTTTGGAAAGCTCATTTTCACGCTCACACCTGCACTTGTAGCAGACTTTTTTGACAAGTGGCTGCCTTCTCGGTTTGAACAGGTAGCATTAGAAGGGTTTTTAAAACTTATCCTGCTGCTTGCTTACGTGTATCTCGTATCGCTTACACCATTGATAAAACGTGTATTTCAATATCATGGTGCAGAGCATAAAGTAATTAACTGTTACGAAAACGGGCTTCCGCTAACAGTGGAGAATGTACAGAAACAGTCGCGTCTGCACTATCGATGCGGATCAAGTTTTATGCTGTTTACAGTAATTGTTGGTGTTATTGTGTACATGTTTGTTGCTACAGACCCATTATGGTGGCGCATGGTAAACCGTATCCTGCTCTTGCCGCTTGTAATCGGGCTCTCATTTGAAGTGCTGCAGCTGACAAACAAAGTACGTGGTATACCGGTATTACGGTTTCTTGGCTACCCAGGTCTTTGGCTCCAGATGGTTACAACAAAAGAACCAAAAGATGATCAAGTAGAAGTTGCATTAGCTTCTTTTAAAAAAGTGCTAGAAAATGATTCTGTACAGGTGAATAGTGGTATAAAGATAGTAAGATAACGAAACCGTGTCAGTAGTCAGACACGGAAAGGAGGAAAATGGGTTGCGTAAATCTGGGTCTTCCATTATTGTTTTTGTACTAGTCGGTTTTGCTGTCATCGGAATCGGCATGCAGCTCGTAACAAATCCAGCTGCATTCTTCCAAAATGTACTCGTTTGGGTTGGAGGTGCAGTACTTTTCGGTGCATTGCTCTATTTCATCCTTACACGCTTACGCGGCCGTTCTACAGGTGGCAGCAGCAGCGATATGCAAAAATATAAGCAAGCAGTGAAGCAATCGAAGCAGAAATACAAGCAGCCGAAAGCCACACCTGCCAAAAAAACAACCAAATCAGCTGCTTCTATTACGAAAGCATCTGCAGCCCGGAAGAAACGTTCCGTCAAAGATCGTTCTCGTGCACCGCAGCTGCGTGTTATTGAAGGCAATAAGCAGAAACGGAAAAAGTCGAGCATCTGATGCCCGACTTTTTTTATGGCCAGCGTTTCAGAAATTGTTCCGCTTTCTGCCGGCCCCCCGCTATCAATTTTTGTTTTTCTACTGAAGATATCGTAAAGTCAGCCATTCCGACACCTTCGACTGGAATGAAAATAATATCTTTTGCCGTGTCCTGATTGATATGACGCATATCATGTGCTACTTTCATCGTCTTGAATAGCGCATAAAACAGATCAAGTGATTGATGAACTTTCTGAATTGGGTACTTTTTAACTGATTCACTCAGTTTCATTCCAAGAATCGGCCGGCTGCGCATTCGTTCCTCTCCTTCTAACGTCCAGAGCGGGAAGTTACTGAGCAGACCTCCATCAAGCAACAGACTGCGCTTCTTATTTTTATACAGCAGCTTACTAGGCATAAAAATGTACGGAATACCAGCACTCATTCGTATCGCCCGCGCTACCGGAAAACTATCCCCATCAATTCCGTATGTTTCTGCCAAGTCATCAGGGAATACAATCAATCTGCCTAGCGTGACATCAGCTGCAATGACTTTTAGCGCTCTCGGCTTTACATCGTGAAACGTATAGACCTGTTTTTTAGCTAATGCTTCATAAAGCCATCGTTCCAAGGCATTCCCCTTGTATAATCCCATCTTGAAATAGAGCGTCAGCCAATTGGCAAAAGGAACGTACTTCGTCAGTTTAATCGGGTCAGTGAACTTACTAATATCGGTTTCTTGCAGCAGCTGCTCCATTTCCTTTCCGCTGTATCCTGCTGCAAGCAAACCGGCAACAATAGCACCAGCAGATGTGCCAGCAATGTTCTCAAATACATATTTCTCTTCTTCTACCGCTTGCACTGCCCCGATAAAAGCAAATGCTTTTACACCGCCGCCTGAGAAAACACCGTCTATTTTCATAAGCACACTCCAAGATGACTTTTTATTATACGTAATCAAGGAGCTGGTTATTTAGAACAAAAAAACCATCCATAATGGATGGCTTTGCTTAAGACTTTGTTTGTTGCTGAATTTTAATGAGTGCTTCTTTTCGATCCTGATCTTCTTGGAAATATTGAACCAAATTACCGATGCGATCGATAGAATTCCAGCTCATATGATGTTCGATACCCTCAACATCTTGATAGATATTTTTCTCTTCCACTCCAATAATACGCAGGAAATCCTCCAGCAGTTTATGACGGTAAACAAGCCGTTTACCTACTCGTTCTCCCTTATCGGTTAAAATCAATCCGCGGTATTTCTCATATTTTAAGTATTCATCCTTGTCCAGCTTCTGGACCATCTTCGTAACAGAAGATGGGTGAACTTGTAAATTCTCCGCTATATCGGAAACACGGGCATATCCCTTTTGTTCCATTAATATGTAAATTTGTTCGATATAATCTTCCATACTTGGGGTAGGCATAAAACTCCTCCATTCGAATCCACTGCCATTCTACATCTTTACATGATACACCTTTTCCATTGGACAAACAAGCCAACAATGTTGACCGCGAACAAAAAAGTTACTTCTCTATCGTCGTGATGAAAAAATCTTTGAAATTATGCGCCTGCTTGCTATAATGGAAGTTGGAGTATCAGCAGATGGGGGAAATGACATGGAAGCAGTACTAGTTATCGGCATTGCACTGGTCGTATTCATCGCGTTTAGTGTAATCCGCTACTTTATTCAAAAAAGACATTTGAAAACTCTTACAGAAGAAGAGTTCAGAGCAGGTTACCGGAAAGCGCAATTGATTGATGTTCGTGAGCCGAAAGAATTTGACGGCGGACACATACTCGGTGCCCGAAATATCCCGCTCACACAGCTTCGTCATCGCTTAGCGGAGATTCGCAAGGACAAGCCTGTTTACATGTATGACCAGAATGGTACCCGTACTGTTCGTACTGCAGCGCTTCTGCGAAAAAAAGGATATCAAGATCTTAATCAGCTAAAAGGCGGATTCAAAGCCTGGAGCGGTAAGATCAAACGAAAAGGCGACTAAAAAGAAGCTTTGCACGCTTGTGCAAAGCTTCTTTTTTCATTCTGGAATATACCGCAGAACAGGCTTTCTTGCCGCTGTTGTTTCATCCATTCTACTCACAATTGTCGTATATGGAGCTTCTTGGACAATTTCTGGATTCTCTTCTGCATCTTTTGCAATTTCCAGCATTGTGTCAATAAAGCTGTCTAGCGTTTCTTTTGCTTCTGTTTCTGTTGGTTCGATCATCAAAGCCTCTTCTACATTCAGCGGGAAGTAAATGGTCGGCGGATGATAGCCGAAATCAAGCAAGCGTTTGGCAATATCGAGTGTTCGCACACCCAGTTTTTTTTGTTTGCGTCCTGACAGCACGAATTCATGCTTACAATGCTGTGTGTAAGGCAATTCGAATACTTCACTAAGACGGCGCATCATATAATTCGCATTCAGAACCGCATATTCACTAACACGCTTCAGCCCCTCTGGCCCCATCGTCCGAATATACGTATATGCCCGTACATTAATACCGAAGTTTCCGTAATACGGCTTCACACGTCCGATAGATTCAGGACGATCTTCATCAAGTATGACGATTCCATCTTGTTTGCGGACAACAGGTTTTGGCAGGAAGGCAGCAAGTTCTTCGGAAACGCCAACTGGTCCGGAACCTGGTCCACCGCCTCCATGTGGACCAGTAAATGTTTTATGCAAATTCAAATGCACTACATCAAAGCCCATATCTCCAGGACGGGTATAACCCATGATGGCGTTCAAATTGGCACCATCATAGTAAAGTTTCCCGCCAGCTTCATGTACAATTTCAGCCATTTCCAAGATATCTTTTTCAAAAAGTCCGAGTGTATTTGGATTTGTCAGCATCAATGCAGCTGTATCTTCTCCAACAAGACGTCTTAAATCATCCAAGTCCACAAGTCCCTGTTCATTTGATTTCACTGTGACAGCTTCAAAACCTGCTACAGTAGCAGAAGCTGGATTCGTACCATGCGCGGTATCTGGCACAATTACCTTTGTCCGCTGGGTCTCCCCGTTCTTCTCATGAAGAGCTCGTATCATCATCAAACCAGCCCATTCGCCATGTGCACCAGCTGCTGGCTGCAAGGATACGTCATACATTCCGGTAATTTCCTTGAGCTGTTCCTGTAAATCAAACATAAGCTCCAACGCACCTTGTGCAGTTTTTGGATCTTGATACGGATGTACATGACTGAAACCGTCCATCCGAATGATATCTTCGTTGATTTTAGGGTTGTACTTCATCGTACAAGAACCAAGCGGGTAGAAACCAGAATCGACGCCGTAATTTCTTCGTGATAATGCTGTATAATGCCGGATGATTTGCAATTCGCTCAATTCAGGCAGTGCAGCAGGCTCTGTGCGTATATATGCCGAATCAAATGCTTCTGTCATATCTGTTTCCGGTACATCAAGCGGCGGCAAGCTATATCCTGTTCTGCCAGGTTGAGAAAGTTCAAACAACAACGGGAAATCAGTATTATTTTGCATGGAAAGCTGCCACCTCTCTTACGAATGTATCAATCTGTTCTTTTGTACGCTGCTCCGTCACAGCAATTAGCATATGATCTTTCATTCGATCATCTGTCCGTCCCAAGTGATACCCCCCGATGAACCCTTGTGCTACTAGATGATCTTGCAATGTGTGTATATCACCATTTACCTTGATGACAATTTCATTGAAAAAGCTATGCTGAAAAACAACTTCCAGCCCGTGTGCTTCGAGCTGTTTTTTCATATATTGTGCTTTCTGTACATTTAAGTAAGCCATATCAGCTAACCCTTGTTTCCCCAGTGCACTCATTGCCACGGAAGAAGCCAGAGCATTCAACGCCTGGTTGGAGCATATGTTCGATGTTGCCTTGTCTCGGCGGATATGCTGTTCTCGTGCTTGCAGCGTCAAGACGAATCCGCGCCTTCCTTCTTCATCCTTTGTTTGTCCGACCAGTCGTCCCGGCAGCTTTCGCATCAATTTGGATGAGCTAGCAAAATAACCGCAATGCGGGCCGCCAAATTGTGCTGGTATACCGAACACCTGTGTATCGCCCACAACGATATCAGCCCCGAAATTACCTGGTGGTGTCAAAAAGCCCAATGCCAGCGGATTGCTGGAAACAACCATCATTGCTTTTGACTGTGTATCAAGAATTGTACGAATGTCCGCTAGTGCTTCTACCTGGCCGAAAAAGTTCGGATACTGCACGATAACACTGGCAGTTTCCTCATCGATAGCTTCTTGCAGTGCTTCTAAATCTGTCACACCGTCTTTATGCGGAATCGTTACTACTTCCAAGTGTTGTCCTCTGCAGTAGGAATCAATGACCTGTCGCGATTCCGGGTGGACGGCTTCCGACACAATAATCTTTTTCTTTTTGGTATGGCCGGCGCTTAATGTTGCAGCTTCTGCAAGCGCTGTTCCGCCATCATACATCGAGCTGTTCGCCACATCCATTCCCGTCAGTTCAGCAATCATCGTTTGGAATTCAAAAATAGCTTGAAGTTCGCCTTGCGATATTTCCGGCTGGTACGGCGTATAAGCTGTATAGAACTCAGATCTGGAAATCACATGATCGACAATGGAAGGAATGTAATGGTCATACACACCTGCGCCTAAGAAGGATGCATGTGTTTTCATCGTCACATTCTGGTTTGCCAGCGCAGCAAGTTCTGCTTTCAATTCACCTTCACTTTTTGGTTCCTTTATCTGAAGTGGCTCCTTAAGCCGTACTGCATCTGGAATATCTGCAAAAAGCGCTTCGGTATCCTTTACACCTATCGTTTGCAGCATGTCTTTCTTGTCTTGCTCTGTCATCGGTAAGTATCTGAAATCCATGGCTAATATCCCCCTATGTCCGCTTATAGAATGGTAGTGTGACAACCTTGGCTTGCAGGCTTTTCTTTCTAATATGCACGTCAACGATGCTGCCTTCCTTAGCTGCATCTGTACGTAATAGCGCCAGTCCAATCGACTTATCCAGCGTTGGTGACTTGGTACCTGTTGTTACGGAACCAATTTGTTCCCCGTCATAAAAAATCGGATAGCCATGGCGCGGTATTCCTTTATCCAGCATCTCAATGCCAATAAGCTTTCTTGCTGTTCCGTTCTCTTTTTGCTCTTTTAAGATTGCTTTGCCAATAAAGTCAGCAGCTATGTTCGTTTTCACAGCAAACCCGATACCAGCTTCAACTGGCGAAATATCTTTAGTCAGTTCGTTTCCATACAAAGGTAAATTTGCTTCAAAGCGAAGTGTATCCCTCGCTCCCAACCCTACTGGACTTAAACCGAACACAGTTCCTGCATCCATCAAAGTTTCCCAGACAGCCTGGCCGCTCGATGCCGGTCCATAAATCTCAAAGCCATCTTCACCTGTGTAACCGGTACGGGAAATTAAAAATTCTCCCCCTACACCAGTTAGCTGGACTGGATAAGCAAATCTAAAAAATGAAATTTCCGATAATTTCTCATTCGTGAGCTGCTGCAGAATTTTCTCCGCATGCGGTCCTTGTAAAGCGACTTGCATATAAGCTTCTGACTGGTTTTCAATTTCTACGCCATCACGTTTATGAGAAAGCAGCCATTCAAAATCCTTTTCTGTGTTAGCAGCGTTCACGACTAACAAATACTTATTTTCTTCCAGCATATAAACAATCAAATCATCCACCGTACCGCCGTTTTCATAGCACATAATACTGTATTGTGCTTTATTTGGAACGAGCAGCTCGATATTATTCGTCAATACATACTGCAAGAAGTCCTTGCTTTTCGGTCCATGAACAAGAATTTCACCCATATGAGATACATCGAATAAGCCAGCTGTATTGCGCACTGCATGATGTTCTTCTTGGATGCCGCTAAACTGAACAGGCAGATCCCAACCGCCAAAATCAATTGTCTTGCTGTTTGCCTGATAGGCAGGATAAATTGGTGTTCTTTTCAACTCACTCATCATCCTTCTCCTCTCTTATGTACCTCGCAACATAAAAACAGAGCCCATCTCAAATACTGCTTGAGGGGCTCTGTCCATTTACCAGAAAGTTTCTTAGTCGTCTAAAGACGATAATTGCTTCTTGGGTGGCTTCCGCGGAAGCACTCTCCAGAGTTGCGTCGTGCTGGAGTTCTTTTGCCTGAGAGATTCACTCAATATTTGCTCCTTCGGCGCCGCATAAACGCGGTCTCTCCTCCAACATTCACTCGCGATTTATGAAATTAGGAAAACGCGGGCATACTAACAGACAATCAACTTATTAAAAAAGCAAAACCCAAACATTCTAATAAAATTATTCAATAATGTTTGGTTTCAGCCTCATTATAACACAATATTTTTGGAAAGTGTCGATCTTTTTATAGCTTTTTCTCTGAAACTCCGAAGAATAAGGAGATGAAATCATTATGCAGGCACATGTAAAAGATGATCATTCGTTCATCGAAAAGATGAATGATATTGTACAGCAAGAAGCAGAAACAGTGTCATGGGAACATTTCCAAATGGCTTACACAGCTGCTAAAGCAACAAATATTGATACGTTTACCGGTTTGGTGGCACCCGGGTATCTTCCGCATATGACCTTTCACCCTCATCAGCTGGAAGCAAGCCGGCGTGTTGTAGAAGACATGAATGGCCGCGCAATCCTGGCGGACGAAGTGGGTCTCGGAAAGACAATTGAAGCTGGACTGGTGTTAAAGGAATTGATGATTCGCGGTTTGGTAAAAAAGGTTCTCTTGCTCGTACCTGCTTCGCTTGTTAACCAGTGGGTAAATGAGCTGAACAGCAAATTCCATATTCCAGCCGCTTCACAGCGCAAGCAATATGTGTGGGAACATTATGATGTTATTGTCTCTTCCATTGATTTAGCAAAACGTACGCCGCACCGGGAAATCATTCTGAAACAAGAGTATGACTTTGTTTTGATTGATGAAGCACATAAATTGAAAAACAGCCGAACAAAGAATTATAGCTTTATTCAATCGCTAAAAAAGAAATACTGCCTGCTCTTGACCGCAACACCTGTGCAAAATAAGCTTAGTGATATTTATAACCTTGTATCTCTTTTGAAGCCTGGTTACTTAGGCAGCTACAAACATTTCAAAGATACATATGGTGACGACCGTAATAATTTAGAGCAGCATCATTATTTAAAAGAGCTGATTCGCAAAGTGATGGTCCGAAACCGCCGCGATGACACGGGTCTGCAATGGACGAAAAGAAAAGTAGAAACCGTTTGGATTGATTTTGAGGATGCAGAACGAGAAGTTTACGACACAATGCAAGACGCTACTAGTGCTGCAGCAACATTCGCTAGAATTACATTGCTCCGTGAACTATGCAGTTCCAGAGAAGCTGCCTATTTGTCGATGAAGAAAATGGTGGAGGAGAATCCGCCGTCCAGCGATGTTTATTTGCCGCTCATGCAAGCCATTGAAAAGCTGCCGCATCACAGCAAAGCATTGAAAGTGATTGAACTCATTAAAGCAGCACCAGCGGGTGAGAAGTTCATTATCTTCACCGAATATCGCGCATCGCAGTTTTATCTGCAGTGGATGCTAAAGCAGCATGACATATCTTCCGTTCCTTTCCGCGGCGGTTTTAAAGCGGGTAAAAAGGATTGGATGCGCGAATTGTTTGAGAAGCACGCACAAGTATTAATTGCTACCGAAGCTGGCGGTGAAGGAATCAACCTGCAATTTTGCAGCAATATGATTAACTATGATTTACCATGGAACCCGATGCGACTAGAACAGCGAATTGGCCGAATCCACCGTTTTGGCCAAGCAAACGACGTCCAAATCTATAATTTTGCCGTGCGAGATACTTTAGAGGCACATATTCTTGAATTACTATATAAAAAGATCAATCTATTTGAGCGGGTTATCGGCAATCTCGACCACATTCTTGCCGAACTGCAAGTGCCGGATATGGAAAAAGAAATCAAACGTATTTTCGCTGATTCCAGATCTGACGGCGAAATCAAAGTGAAGCTCGATAATCTGACTGCCGTAATCAGCGAAACTGGTGCGCAGCTCGAAAGGAGTAAAATGCATGGATAGGCACATACTGCATCAATTCCTGCGCAAATTCTTTCTCTCAAATGGCTGTCAGCTGCTAGAGGAAAACGACGGCTTGCTCCGCATCCAACTTACACCTGCGCTGGATGAAGAATTGATGAATCGCCCCTTTTATTGGCGTTATAAAAAAAAGCTCGGTCAAGAAGGCGAACCAATGGAGCTTAGCCTCCTAACGAATCCAGAACAGGCAGCAGAAAAAGCAGAGCATATTCATTTTGGCAGTCCACGTCTGCATCAAATATTTCGACTTATTCGTTCATCTGCTCAAGTGGCCCGACTTTATGAGAAACTTGATACCACTTCGAGGACAGCTTTATATCCGTGGCTTATCCGCAACATGAGTGTGCACTTCTCTGGTAAGCGTAAGCGAACAGAAACACACTCTGTCGGTCTGCAGCTCTTAAACGGCCAATTCATGACGAATGCAATGGAAAACTTTACGGATGTAGATTTCAAGCAGCAGATTAGTGACCATTGTTACTGCTTATCCCCTATTATCCGTTATCCTAGCGGCTATCAGCGGATCAGCAGCTACATGCAAGCGTATCTGGATACACTTGATACAGACTGGGTGACAGAAACGACTAGCATCCTCGAACAAGAAAAAAGCTTATTAGCTCATTTTTTTGATCCAAGCAGCCAAGAAGAACAGGATGAGGAGCTTCGGCAAGAACGAGCAGCTTTATACGACAACGAGCTAGCTGCCTTGAGCCACCGATTAACGCCTTCCATCCACATTGAAACGATTAATGCCGGCATCTTTTACTTATCAGAAGAAACGACTCGGCAGCTGCTCCAGAAAAAAGAGGCCTGAACATAACGTTCGGGCCTCTTACTTTTTGCGGCGAAATAATAGTTTGAAAGCGAACGGCAAGACACCGAACCACTTTCCGTGCAGCTGATGTTTTTCCTTTTCTTTCAGCTTCTTCTCAGGTTTTGGTGTGTCCATTTTTTTCACCAGCTCCTGGGTAACGAATCGGAAGTAATCATTAGAAGACATAAACAGTACCCCTTCTTACTTTTAGTTGTAGGGTAACCAATTTCGTTCTCTGCTATTCCAGTTTAGTAAAACTAGATGTATTGTTCATAAAATCATCGTTTCCTCACTGCCAGCACCATGAAAAATGTTCATTTCATAAAGTGACAAGCTATTTGTCTTTCGGGTATTGTATGCTCAAAGGAGGTGATGCAAGTGCAGGAGAGTCCTTCCGTTATTGCAGAGGGTCTGATGGAGAAAGCAATCGAGCAGCAAGCATCTGATATCCATTTTACTCCAGATACCAATGAAACAAATGTCTACATGCGGATACACGGAAAAAGAATCCTTGCAAACCGCATCTCTACACTAACATACCGAAAACTAATTGCTTATTACAAGTTTATAAGCGGCATGGATATTGGTGAAATGCAAAAACCCCAGGATGGAGCGATGCCATTTACGTATAAAGGACAACAGCACTATTCACTTCGGTTATCGACATTGCCGCTAAAACAGTCAGAAAGCCTAGCAATTCGCATTCTGCCACAAAGTGATGCACCAATGCTTGAAAAACTTTTCCTCTTTCCATTTCAATTGCAGTTACTGCGGCAGCTGTTAACGGAGCGGACAGGCATTATTTTGTTTACCGGTCCAACTTGTTGTGTACTTGGGGACAACGTAATATAATTACCTTAGGATGGTGATTATATGCCCTACAATAACGACAACATAAAGCACGTAGCTATATACTTAAGACTAAGTCGTGATGAAGAAAATTTAGGGATTCAAGAAGTTTTAGCAAATCACAGAGATACCCTAATTAAACTATGCAACGAAAACAACTGGTCATTTGAAAAATACGAAGAAGTCGCTTCAAGTAGCACAATTGTAGATCGAGAAAAGATGGTTTCGCTGTTGCATAGAGTTGAACAGAATCATTTCGACGCTGTCGTGGTAATGGATGTAGATAGACTTTCAAGAAATGAATTTGATGCCAGTGCCATAAAGAAGATACTGTTTGAAACAGGAACTTACATAGTAACTCCATCTCGTCTTTACGACCTATCAAGAGACGAGGACAGTTTACTATTAGGGATAACAAACTTAATCGCCAGTGGTGAATACAAACAGATCTTAAAACGTATGAGGAGAGGTAAGGAATACGCCCAAAAACAAGGACATTGGACAAACGGAATTGCCCCTCTAGGCTATACAAAGGATAATAAAAGTAATAAGCTTGTTCCAAATGAACGTGCTGATGATGTTAAGTTCATCTATGCGGAAATATTAAAAGGTGTTACTATACCCCACCTTACCAGACAATTAAATAAGCTGGGTTTAAAAACACGAGATGGTAATCCTTTTCACTATAACAGCATTATTAGAATAGTGAATAACGAAGCCTATAAAGGAACTATTATTAGTAATAGAACAACTGGCAGACATACTAATACAATAAGACCTAAAGAAGAATGGATAGTTGTTCATAATGCACACCCCGCTATTGTTGACGAAAGCACTTGGGAAAATGTAAACAAGATAGTCAACACATACTCATTCAAAGCACCACGTAGTAAAAACAGAACCTATCCTACAAGTAACCTTGTTTACTGTGCAAATTGCGGTAAATTGCAAGGATGTAACTATCACTCCCGTTTAGATAAGGTTTACGTGAAGCACTGTAAGTGCGGCAATCGAGGATTCTACTACAATCCTGCACTAACCTCCATTAAGGACGAGGTATTGAAACATAAAGACAGCCTTCTAACTGCCTTGGAATCATTAAAAGAAGATAAGCAAGAAGATGATACTGAGTACAAAATGAATAAGCTACTTTCTAGACTAAATAAATCAAAGAAAGCATTAGAAAACATTAATTTTCTTTTTGAAGAAGGTGAATATGACATTGTAGAATATCGAGAGAGAAAGGCTTCAAGGCAAGAAGAAATAAAACTAATTGAGGAAGATATACTTGCAGTTGAAAAGGAAGATAAAACTGTAAAGATCGATTCAATAAATGAACAGATCAATGCGTTGGATAACCTTATGGGTAAGTGGAACTTTCTTGACGGTGAGGGTCTATCTGACGAACAGGTAAATCGCTTATTACATGGTTTGATTAATGGTATCATCTGGTCGTATAACAAAGGTGCTATATCTCCGACAATAGATATAATTTACAAGTAGGATAATCATAATGGTTATCCTTTTATGTTCCAAAAAAAGAATTTCACTAATATGAAACTAGGGAGGATTAATAGAAATACAGCTGTTATATTATTTGCAACATCCACTTTATATGTTACTCATTTTTTCTTAAAGTTATATTGCTTACGCCTTGTCATGTCTTCGCCATGCCAAGCATCAACTACTTACTATCTTTCTTTATCACAGCTATTATAAGATATATGTTCTTTTATAGTTATTGTGCGAAGCACCCGAACGAAGTTCGGTATATCTTTACATCTCTTCTGTTTACAGTTATTTATCATTACTTCCTTAACTTATAGTGTGCAAACAGCTGTCGATTACAGGTTTTTTTTAGTCACAAATATAGGGACTTTGAGAAACGTTGATATACCGTGTTTTTTTTAAGTCACAAGAATAGGGATTAACCTGTTGAATATTTAACTAAATGCTTCCCCATTTTTATTAATCACACCATCTTGTGACTTTGCTTGTGATTAATACTTTTCACTAAGGTTGATTTTATAGGTTTTTTCTACATTACAAATCACAACGAAAAAGAGGATGATTAAATGTCTATGTCGAAGTATATCAAAAAAAGGAGGCAGAACCTTGACTAAACCAAAAAGTAGTTCAGTTACTTTCGAATCTCTAGGAAACATTTATAATAAGCCTGGCACAGGACTTGCTAATGTGTTAAAGAAACACGAAGAATCGTCAAAAAGAATTTCTAATGATACATTGCACATAAGTAAATTAGTATCTTTGCTAAAGCCGCACGAAAATCAAGATGAGGTATTCAGTTTTCTAGTTTGTAATATGGAGATTCTAAAAAGCAACAATAAAGAAGAGGCAGAACTAAAATACAAAGACATATTAGCAAAAATCAATACATCAAATATTGATAGTGATTCACTGAACTCAATGTCTGAATTGGCAGATAAGTTTTACAATGCTTTTAATAAAGCGAGGTAATCTAATGGAGAAGCGAATTTACGAAGTTCTTAATCACTTTTTAGTGGAAGTGGATGAGACAAAGCCTTTCGGAAGTCATGGTACACAGACACTAACTTACACATGGGAAGTTTTCATTGCAGTTAACGGTGAAGAATACAAAGGAAAAGCTGTAGAACCAAAGAATCAAAAGCGATATATTGACTGGATGACTATTCCTGGAGTTGAAAGACCTTTAGAATACATGATTCAAGCGATTGAAAGGCAGATAAAGAAATAACCAAGCTTCCGCAAGGAGGCTTTTTAAATGGATATAAAGATGGATTCAGCCGTTTAAAAGAGAAAGAATTATCATGAAAAAACTGTGCTACAACTTGTGTGATTTTGTGCGTTCAGAACGCTTCCTCGTCCTCATTACGCAGCCAGACCTGAAACTTTTTTTGCACAATCCTAATGCGAACAAGACTTTTGTCTTATGGTTTCGATTGAGTTTCCCAGCCTCGTTAGACATCTTGCACAATGATCCTGCCCAACCGATTTGAAAAAATGCTTCCCACAAAGGGAACTAAAAAGACTCCACTTCCAATTCTCTCTTCTCAAATTGGTTTAGTCAGATGCACTGCCTTCCTATGGCTGGCTAGATTAGAATGAATAAATATCGCTGGTGGAATGTCATTGTCTATCAGCCACCTTCTTCTTAGCCCTAATAAGCGTACTTTTTGAGATCCCAGTCATGTTCTCAACTTCTTTATACGAATGAGATTCCAGAAGCTGCAAAGCGTGTGCTACTTGTTTTTGACTGTACTTATTCGGTCTGCCTTCTCGGAAGTCCTCACGCTGTTTTGCGATTGCCTTTCCTTCCTGCGTCCTTTCGACGATCATATCACGTTCAAATTCAGCAAAGGAACTCATTATATTAAAGATCAGCCGCCCTGTCGGTGTGTTCTCTACCAGCCCCATATTTAGTACGTGAACCCTCACGCCTTTCTCAAATAGTCCTTTAACAGTTTCAATTGCGTCACCAGCCGAACGTGCAAAGCGGTCTAGCTTGGTAACTACTAATGTATCACCTGATTCGAGAACAGAAAGTAGTTCTTTGAACTGGGGGCGATCTGCCTTTGTTCCAGTGAACTTCTCCGAATAGATTTTCTCGCAACCTTCCTTCTCCAACGATTTAATTTGTCCTGCTAAGTCTTGGTTTACTGTAGATACCCTTGCGTAGCCGTATTTCATTATGTATTGCCTCTTTCTGTTGTTTATTTATGACACTAAGTTATGACGCCTTTTGATACCTTGATATTACAGCACCATCAAAATGGTGTCAATACTTTTAAGTTATGACACCGCACATTTAAAAGTATAGGACTGCCGCACTTAGCGACAGCCCTTCTATATGGAGGAATTATTTGTTGTCAGTTCAGGTTATCTTACACTTAAATCCTAATCTTTAAAAGTTATCTCATTTTTTAATTGATCTTATCCTAAGAAAATTGAAACAATCATTTTTTCTAGAACTGTTGGAGATAACCAAATGCATATATCATACCTCCTTTCCTAATTATTTTAAAATCTGAAAATAAATTATGAGGGTAGCACACCTTATGGTGCACTGCCCTTTTTAATCATGATACTAAATACCACACCACTTACCACGGTAGTGGCACTAAGACCGAAGGTCTTAAAGTTTGCCCAATCAAAATCAAATTCCATGAATCCGGAAAAGTAAGCGATTAGTCCAAACGACACAATAGACACGACAACCCATTTTAAAACATCCAACATAATAATTTCCTCCAGTATAGTTTTTTTACCGACGAATCGGATACTTTCTGGAGTAAGCTGTTAAGCACTTTTATATTTTATTGGTTGGCTGCTTTTACGCCCACATCCTCCAAGGCTTACTATTATAATTATACTAAATTTTAGTAGATAAGGAAGGGGATTTTTGTAATATTTTGTTCTTTTTTAAGCCGACATTAGCTAAGTATTCTACAGCTAGAACAAGGATAAGCCTGGGGTCAAAAGTGTCTATATAAGCAAGGACTGAATTAGAAGTCTCAGCATAACTACAAGACACGTATACAGCCGCACACAGCCACAAGAAATACGAGACTGAACAAGGTATAGGATAAGAAATAAGGCAAGGAAGGAAGGTACACAACGCACGTATGCAAGCATAGAGAAGTCACAGCAAGGCGACACAAGCAGGACAAGCACAGTGAAGGAATAACAGATAAAACAACAGCAGCAAACCAGCAAGGCAAGCTGCCGAATACATAGGTTGATTTAAGTAGATCAGGGTTGAAAAAGATGGAATGACATACCCCACCTACGGGGGACGGGGGTATGGAATAGGGCTGGTCAGGTACTTACTATGGACACACAAAAATTTCAAACCTTTTCTAGCACAATCGTTGTTGATAGAAGCCTCTCAGACGCAATAACTTTTGCTTAGCCTAGGTACGGGTAATTGCGTCACGCAGCATTACAGCGAAGGGTGTCCTTAACGAAAACGCCCACCTTACACTACCTCATTCTGCCTAAAGAATTGCACCATGTCATTTTGAAACTTTTCCTTGCTAAATGGTGAGTTACCCTGTAACCTACTATAGGTAAGGCGACTTACAACAAATTACCTAAGTTAGAGAGGTCTCATAATATGTCAGATAATGTACAGGGTAAGCCAAAGAAGAAATGGTACAAGAAGTGGTGGATATGGTTAATCGTTGTTATTGTACTTGTATCAGTTGCTAATATGGACGAGGAAGATACGGCTGATTCAGATTCTACAGGTACAACAGAAACGGCAAGTGCTACTGAGGAAACACCTGAGGCTACAGAAACAAAAGCTGAACCTAAAGAAGAAGCTAAAGAAGAACCTGAACCGAAACCTGAACCTAAGGAAAAAGAACCAGAAAAGCCCTCTATGACTGTATCACAGAAAAATGCTATTTCAAAGGCTAAAAGTTATATCAGTCTAACTGGATTCTCTGAAAGTGGACTTGTTGAACAGTTAGAATTTGAAGGGTTCAGTAACGAGGACGCAACCTTTGCTGTAGAGAACATTGACATTGACTGGAATGAACAAGCTGCTAAGAAAGCAGAATCGTACAATGACCTTACTGGATTTTCAAGAAGTGGCTTAATCGAACAACTTGAATTTGAAGGATTCACTTCTGAACAAGCTAATCATGGTGCTGACTCTGTTGGACTTTAAGGGACGCTGAAAAGCGTTCTTTTTTTTTGTCTCATTTTTGCAACAGTACGCAAGTACTTCCCTAAGAACAGAAAAATAGCCCCACCAGTATTACTACCAGTGAGGCTGTCGGAGGGAAATCCGATATTAGTTTTGGTTGTTCTAAGCTTCTTCCATCTGTTTAATGATTTGTTCCTTAATTCCAGTGTCTTTAAGACGTTCTAGCATAGCCGCATTCAATTCCTTGTCATTTATCGGTGATGGGTCTTTAAAGTCACCCACTTCATTTTGAATAGCTACGCCTAAACTTAAAGCGATAGCAGGGTCAAGTCCTTTTAAGACCTCAGTATTTCCGTTCTTTAGTTCGGACAGAATCTTACTTTTATTTAGCTGCATTGTAGTAAATAAATTCCCCATTATTCCACGTCCTTTCCAGTTGCTTTTTCAGATTCAATTACGCTTCTTGGTTTATCTGGACGGTAGCCACGACAAGCACCGAACACGTCGCCTTTAGATACCACAGCGTCACTATTCCAACCAAAAGACGGTTTAAATGTGTCCTCATTAAACACGTACTCTAGGCGAGGAAATTCTTCTCTGACTGCCTGATCTTCAAAGACCTCGTAAATGTCAGGTGCTATTTTTCGGTATTGATCATTCATTTGTTGACCAATCTCGCTAATCTCCTGCAGCATTAGGTATTTGTACTTCTCAACTATGTCAGTAGCACCGTAGCCAGTTTTATTACGCATATCAGACCTAATAGCTGTTCGGTAAAGTGGCGTAATTTCCAGCTTTAATGCTGTACGTTCCTCTGTCAGTTCTTCCAGCAGCACACTGATAATTTCTGATTTCTGATTGATTTCCTTAGCTGCGATTTTTAAGTAAACCATTTCTGATACACTTGCAGATTCTTGGTCTAAGATATTTGCTGTCATTTCATCTTGAAGGGCAGCTAGTTCATCATTTAATTCACTTTCCTGCTTATCAATCTTGCTAACTCTTTCCTTGTAATTAGCCAAGACTTTCTCTGTCTCTGTAAATAACTTACGTACCTTTACTTGTGCCATTATTCTTCCCCCTTTATTTATAGCCACGCTGTTCTTTCATATCCAATATCCTTCTAACACTTGCAATCTCCACGTTCGATACTCGCAGACGCTTAATTGCGTCCTTAAATTTAGATTGATACAATGGTGTAAATTCCAGATCGCCTCGTTCAAGCTTGCCGATAGTGCTACGATCTAAATTCATATACTGTTCAAAGTCCAGCTGCGTTTTGTTTCTCAAATGACGAACAGGCTTAATATAACGGTGATCAAATTCCTGATTGTACGGGATTCTGTTGTTTTCCATTCTTCACTCTCCCCCGAAATGGGAACTCTAATTAATAAAAAAAATGAGGCGTTAAGACTCATTTCATGACATTTTAAAAGACATACATTTTCTCAGTATTATGTTCATGGAACTCCCTGTCTTTACAGGTTGAAATAATACAAATTTGAATGTCCTATTTTACTTAAAAATCGCAAGTACTTCTGTGAAGAAACAAATCAAAGAGGTGCTAAAAGTGAAAAGGACAACAAAAGAGAAAAAGCAATACGATAAAAAAATTATAATAAGAATTGTTAATGAACCGTCTAGTGAAGCAATATTAAATACAGCGAAAATCTTAAAGACTCTTGGCAAACACGCTTAGAGTCTTTATTTTTTTAGTAGTTATCCCTAAAAACTGGTCCAACTGGCAGCGGCAAAACAACAACGATGTATGCAATTCTCCAAGATTTGCTTCGTAACAAAGCGTGCCAAGCAATTACGCTAGAAGACCCTATCGAGAAAAGAATGGACAATTTACTGCAAGTGCAAGTAAACGAAAAAGCTGGTCTTACGTACCAAGCAGGTTTGAAAGCAGCACTTCGCCATGATCCTGACGTGTTAATGATTGGAGAAATCAGGGACGAATCCACTGCCAGCTTTGCTTTTGAAACAGCACGTACCGGCCATCTCGTTATTAGCACGCTGCATGCGAGAAATGCAGCAGGTGCTATTCACCGTTTACAAGAAATGGGGATACCGCTGGCAGATCTTCAGCACACATTAATCGGTATTGCATCGCTGGAGTTACTTCCGATTCAGCAGCCATATCCATCTCGCGCCGCTATTATGGAATTAGCAAATGCCAATCAAATACATCGTCTGCTCCAGAATTCAACGTCATCTTTCCTGACTTTTGCTGAACTTAGGAGGAAAGCCTATGCATACGGTTTCGTTAAAGAAGAAATTGATTACAATCAGAAGGACAGCCAAGCTATTATCTACGGAGCAGCAAATACAGTTTCTCAAACAGCTCCATAGGCTGCGAGCGCGAGGATATGATATGGCCCGTTCATTGGAATTCCTTCACTGGCAGCCGCAATGGCAAGCTGTTACCAAAAAGCTTCAAGCTGGACTGCAGCAAGGGATGAGGCTTGATGAAGCTTTTACTTATGCACGCTTCTCCGAAGTTATTGTCATTCATCTCTATGTTGCACATCATGATGGCAATCTGGAAGAGGCCCTTGCCCGCAGCTATGGTACTTTAGAGAAACAAATGCAGCAGCTGACTAAGTTCAAGAAAGTCACCCGTTATCCGCTCTTTCTGCTGTTTAGTATTTTTATGCTGCTGCTATTTGTAAAGCTTTATGTTTACCCTTCTTTCTTAAATCTCTTTACCTATTCCGCTGAGTCAGCAAATCTTCTGCATTTCTTCTCAAGTCTTGTCAATATTTTTCTGATTGGAAGTGTGCTTCTCGCTGTTACGGCCGTTAGTTTCTTCATATTTCAAAGATACATCCGTAAGAACTGGACAGCTGCAAGAAAACGGCCATACTTGGAACGGCTTCCTTTAGTCAGCCGGATTTTTCGTACTCAGACAAGCTTTCAATTTGCTATCCAGCTTGGCAACCTTCTCACAGCAGGTCTTTCCTTTTATGAAAGCTTGCAGCTGCTTAGTAAACAGCATTATCATGACATTCTCCAATTATATTGCAGTTCCTTGCTTCACCAGCTTGCCTCTGGTCATACACTGACTGAATGCTTATCTGCATATCCGCTTCTCGATGCACAGCTTCAGAATATTTTACGTACGGAAGAAGATGTAGATTCCCAAGCAAAAGATTTGCTTATGTATGCTGAGATTATCACTACTAAAATGGAGGAAAAAATGAAAACAGTACTTCATCTCCTCCAACCTGCACTGCTTTGTATTATGGCACTATGTATTATTATTGTTTACTTATCACTGCTGCTACCAATGTTTCAAATGGTTCATACATTATAAAAGCGAGGGATAATATTGAAAAATGAAAAAGGATTTACTTTAATTGAAATGCTAATTGTCCTGCTTGTCATTTCTGTGCTTATGATCCTGATTGTTCCCAATTTAGCGGATAAAAATGAACATGTTCAGTCAGAAGGCTGTGAAGCGCTTGTAAAATTAGCGGAAAGCCAAGTTGAAACATATCGGATAGACCATGGCACAGCACCTACAGATATTTCACAACTAAAAGACGGTTATTTGACTGAAAGTACTTGTCAAGGCGGCAAGCGTCAGCTCACAATCAGCTCTTCCGGTGAGGTTTCTTTAATTGATGCACCAAGTTCATAAAGAACAAGGATTCAGTTTACTAGAGTTAACAATTGTTCTTGGACTTGCTTCTCTCTTGATCGCAATTGGTGCAGGTGTCCAGCAACATCTGCTAGCAGAGGCAGAAGCGAAGCAATTCATAAAACAGTTTGAACAAGATTTATTATTTCTCCAGCAATATAACCAGTTCGATCATTCAGCAAAACTTTACTTGGAAAAAGACAGATACGAAATCTACTCTGCTAGATACGAGAAGAATATTTTGGTACATCCTATACCTGATCATATAAGCATTCGTTCCTTCACCCACTCAGGTAGTTTTTCGTTCAGTAAGTTTGGTTCCATACGCTCAGCGGGCAGTTTTAAAATTTCTACGCCAACAGGAACAGAAATGCTTACTTTTCCGCTCGGGAAAGCACGTGGGTACTATGAAGAAGGAATCTAATCAAGCTGGGTTTCTTATGTTGGAAAGTTTAGTTGCTTTCGGCATGTTCCTCGTTTTATGTACCCTGCTGCTGCCTTTACTGTTAGATTATAAAAAAGAACTGCATATACAGGAAAAGCGTTCCTACTATTACAGCTTGCTCCAAAATGAATTAGCGAAAAAAAGTCCAAAAAATCAAGAAATTAAAGTGGATGACTTCACTATTATCTTCCGCTTTACCAACGAAGAAGGCTTAAAGAAAGGTTGTATGGATTTATCAGCTGAAGGACGTAATGAGAGGCGCTGCTTATATGGGTATCTGGAAAGATAAAGGCTTTACGTTGTTAGAAGCATTGATTGCTTTAGGGATTCTTATGTTAATTGTTTCCACAATTCCACTCTTGCTGACTCCTTTAAAAGAGGAACCCAAAGCAGAAGCTGTATCAATAAGGCAAGGTCTATATTTTATCTCCCTGGAAATTTATAAAGGAAGTAACATACATGCAGCAGAAGGCAAATTATTTATTCAAACCCAGCAAGGCCAAACAGCAGTATTCGAGAAGTATAAAAATATGATTCGCAGGCAGGTGGATGGCAAAGGACATGAAGTTTATCTGCATCGTATACAAGATTGGAAAGTCACACAGCACGGCGACACAATCGTCATAACCATTAAAGCAAATAAGGATGAGGTATATGAAAAACGACTTTCTATTCAATGAAAGAGGGTTTCTGCATCCATTTTTGTTATTTCTTACTGCATTCTTTCTCTTACTGCTCACTTCAGGCAGCTTACTGCTCCAAACAAATGTAAAATCTACCGACCTGCTATTCGAACAATATAGACTGGAGCAGGCCGTTTCTATCGCAGTACAAACAGTTGAAAAGCACTATCTCCCACAATTGGATGCTGATGAAGAAAGATTGACGATTGAAAATCAAGCCATGACGGCCTCTATTACAATTAACAGAAGTGAGGAGCACATAATCGTGATGTATGTCATTCAAGCAGATAAAAGTGCCGAACCTCTGGAATTCACAAAAAAGTATTCATCTGATGTATAAGTTGCCCGGCTTTGTACACAATAATGGATGTACCAATGGGCTATAGCCAAGTGGTAAGGCAGCGGGTTTTGGTCTCGTTATCGTTGGTTCGAATCCAGCTAGCCCAGTAAAAAGATCCTGCACGAGTTATGTGCAGGATCTTTTCTTATGTTAAAAATGGGTTTTTCGCTTTTTCTTCGCCTATTGTTGTTGCCGGACCATGACCTGGATAGACGACAGTATCTTCCGGCAGCGTCAAGAGCTGTTCTGTAATGCTGCTCAGTAGCGTAGGTAAATCACCGCGATACAAATCTGTACGGCCAATTCCGCGTTGGAACAAAGCATCTCCCACAATTGCGTAGCCTTCCTTATGAAAAACCAACGAAACACTTCCAGGTGAATGCCCTGGTGTATGTCGAACTTCAAAGAAGAAATGCTCTAGCTGCATGTCACCAAGCTTCAAAGTTTCATCACAATCTCTTGCCGTAATTTGCTTGACCGGAAACATTTTTGATCCATTTTTTCCGGGATCCCCAAGCCAATCTGCTTCTTCCTCATGCAGGTATACTGGGATATGATAGACATCTCGGACATCATCCACTGCACCAATATGATCAAAATGAGCATGTGTCAGCAAGATTGCCTGCGGGCGCAATTCCTTCTGCTTAATCCACTCGATTAATTTCACGCTGTCTCCGCCAGGATCGATGATGAGACAGTCATTCTTTGCTTCTACTATGTAACAATTCGTTCCCATTGGTCCGAGACTTAATGTATGTATTTGCATTTTCTTCACAAGCTCCTTTCCCAATTAATTCCTTCTGAAAAGGCTCGACAAGCTATGATGTGTGTACACTTGCAGATGGCAGTTGCCAAGCTTTTCCCTCTCAGTATAGCAGGAATCAAACGAGTTTGCCCATAGAGAAGCAAGTAAGTACTATTAACCATCATTTTGTTCTTGGTTGCAGTTTCGTGTGGCTGTATCTTAGTTGAGGAACGCAAAAGAACAAATATTTCTTCTTTGTCTCAACGGCCGCTTTTAATGGTAATTGCACTTTCTTTAGGCTTCCATCATACAAAAAGATCGCTGCACGAAGCAGCGATCTTTTTAGCTAGTTTTCTCTTTTCCTTTTTCAAAGTCATAAAATCGCAGTAGGTCTCCATAGATGATCCGATCAGAGTAATTAAGCTCCTTTGTCACCTGTTCCTGAATTGGTTCACAGACGCTTTCTATTTGTTCGCCTGTTTCTCCAGAAAGCTCAGCTTCCTCACCCTCTAATTCATCTGCTGGTTCACCAGTTTGTCTGTCGTAGCACATATCATTGGTGTACACGTAGTCTTCACTAATAAAGTCGCCATTCCGCAGCGCCGTGTATTCTTTCCGATTTTCTGCAAACAAATCATTTCCGAATTGGATATCATGTTCTGTTTCAATTCCTAACAAACTGAGGATTGTTGGCTTCACATCAATTTGCCCGGATACTTGTTCCATTACCTGGCCATGATTATCACCAGGGATATGGATAAAGAACGGCACCCGCTGATTTTGCACCTGCTGATAAGGCGTAATATCTTTACCCAAGTACTGACTCATTGCTTTATTGTGGTATTCACTAATTCCATAATGATCACCCATCATTACAATAATGGAATCTTCATATTCCCCAGATTCTTTCAGCTGATTGAAAAATTGTTCCACAGCCTCGTCTGTATAGCGGGCAGTTTGGAAATACTTGTTTAATGTCTGAGAATTGGAATCAAATTGATCAATAGTCGCTTCTTCTTCCGGCAAATCAAATGGGTGGTGATTTGTTAAGGTAATAAATTTTGTGTAATAAGGCTTTTCCATTTCATGTAAGTATGGAATGGACTGTTCAAAGAAAGGCTTATCCAAGAGTCCCCAGCCTACTGTATTTTTGTCATCACCTTCTGAAATGACGTCATAGCTGTTTTCATCATAAAATTTATCGTATCCTAAGCTATCGTACATAACATCACGGTTCCAGAAACTGGAATTGTTTGAGTGAAATACAGCGGTTTTATATCCTTCTTGGCCTAGAATCTCAGGTGTGCCGTTATATTCGTTCTGACCGTGGGTGAAAAATACAGCACCCCGAGGCAGCGGATAGATAGAATTCTCCACCAAAAACTCCGAGTCAGACGTTTTCCCTTGTTCTGTCTGGTGATAGAAATTCTCGAAATAATACGTATCTTTATCTTTTGTCAAACTGTTTAGGAAAGGTGTTACTTCTTCGCCGTTGAGTGTGTTATGAATCAAAAAGCTTTGCATGGATTCTAAGGAAATGAATATTACATTTTTCCCTTCTGCTTGCCCGAACTTCGCCGACTTTTCAATTTCGACTTCTTCATTTACATACGAAAGTATTTCTGGAAGTTCATTACCATCGGCAAAAACACGCTGGGCTTCTGTTTTGGATTGCATGACAGCATCATAAGCATGGAAATTGAATACGCCAATGTTTTTAACAAGGTATTCTCTGTCAAAGCCGCGTGTAAACAGCTGCGGCCGTTCTGCTTCGGCAAGTCCTACATTCACGACGATAAGTGCAGCAATTGCTGCCATGGTGGATATTTTCTTTCTGCGAAGGTATTCAACCGTCATATTTTCTTTATAACGGAAGCTTAGGAACCAGATGATGGCAACATCCAGTATCAGCAACATATCTTGTGGATAAATAAGATTTAGTATACTGCCGCCAAGATCTGCGGCATTGCTTCCCTGCATGAGGACCGGCACTGTCAAGAAATCACTAAAGTGACGGTAAAAAATTAAGTTGATGTACAATATGATGGAGCCTGCCAAACTAATGAATCGGATGTAATGCATCTGCCACTTCCGAGAAATCAAGACGCTAAGTCCAAAAGCAAAAAACGCACTGACAAACGGATTTAGGAACAAGATAAATTCCTGCATAGCATTATCTATACTGATGTTAAATAAGAAACGATAAACAATGTACGTTTTTAAACCAAACAAAGCTGTTGCCAAAATATATAATGGTGCAGCAGATCGTTTCAAGAATTAAAAGCCTCCTCATAGTAGAACAGAGCGTAAAGCAAATGGCAGCAGCTTGCGCTGCTGCCATGCACGCATCTCTTTTTTATTGACCTATTTCATCCAAATGTTGTTTAACAAGATAAGCAGCACCGTAAACACCTGCATCGTTACCTAGCTGTGCCGGTACAATTTCACATTCATACGTTGTTCTAGGTAAAGCAGCTTGTTTAAACGCCGCTTTAATAGGATCTAGTAAAGCATCGCCCGCTTTCGAAACGCCACCCCCGATGATGATGCGGGCTGGGTTTGTAAGTATGGCGGCACTTGCTAAAACTTTTGCCAGGACAGTTGTTGCTTTATTCACAACCGCTTTTGCACTTTCATCCTCTGCTGCTGCCAGCTCAAAAACGTCTTTTGCAGATACATTTCCGTTCGATGCCAACCGTTTTCCTAGTTCGCTTTCGGGATGTTCCAGCGCAGCCTCTGAAGCCAAGCGGCTGATTCCAGTTGCAGAAGATACCGTCTCCAAACAGCCATTTCGCCCGCAATTGCATGGTGCTCCATCTTCTTCTACTGTAAAATGCCCTATTTCACCAGCCGTGCCATTTATGCCATTCACAATATGTCCATTAGAGATAATACCAGCTCCTACTCCCGTACCGAGCGTAATAGCGATAATATCTTCTTTCATGTTACCAGCACCTTTCCACACTTCACCAAGTGCAGCAAGGTTTGCATCATTATCAATGTAAACTGGCAACCCGGACAAAACACCCAGCTCCGCAGAAAGAGGAAAATCTCGCCAGCCAACATTGACTGCTTCCGCAATGACGCCATTACGAGGGACAATAAATCCTGGAGCTCCTACTCCAATCCCCCGTACGCTTTCCTTTTCGATTCCAAGTTCAGCAAGCTTAGTCTGGATTGTCGCCCAAATCTGCTTCGGAATGTGCAAGCCTTGTTCATGCTTATCTGTTTTAATTTCCCACTTTTCTACGATATCGCTTGCTTCATTAATGAGAGCAAGTTTAATTGTTGTTCCGCCGATATCTACACCGACTAAAATACGCTCTGCTTCCTTACTCATTGTTTCCCGCTCCTTCATGACTATCCGATAAACCACTTATCTCTTTTGTTAAAATCATATTCGCTTGTCCATATTCTTCTAAGGACAATAGATTATTATTATACAGCTCTCGCAATTCGGATTGCATCATTGTCAAATCCAGCTTACGATCTCCTATATATACAAAAATTCCAAATGTCTTTAAAAGCTGCATAACATCATAAACCGTTTTCATTTATATCACCTAACATATTATAACAACCTTCACTTAAAATTGAAAATGTTTTAAGACTGCGTTTACACCTTTTTAACATTATGCTTTTATCTTAAAGATATGACCTGAAGTTAAGGAACTTCAGGTCATATCTTTAAGATGTTTACATGTTGGTCTTGAGATAGGCGTTCAATAGTGTATACGTAGCTGTTAAAGCTTGCTCATGTGTACGTTCATAAGCATGAGAAGCAGCAATGCCAGGTCCTACAAGTCCATGTCGGATATCGTAACCAGCTCGAATTGCTGCAGAAGCGTCTGACCCGTAGTATGGATAAATATCCAGTTTGTATGGAAGGCTGTTTGTTTCAGCCAGTTCAGCAAGATTTTCTCTTAAAGCAAAATGATACGGTCCGCTAGAGTCTTTGACACAAATGGAGACATCATATTCCGTTGTCGCTTGGCCATCTCCAATCGCTCCCATATCAACTGCAAGGTACTCCACTACTTCAGCTGGAATACTGGAATTCCCGCCATACCCAATTTCCTCATTATTAGAAATAAGAATATGCGTCGTATGCGGCAGCTGACTATCCGTTTCCTTTAATTCACGAAGCAATTCCAGCAAAATAGCTACACTCGCTTTATCATCTAGGTGCCGAGACTTAATGAAACCGGAAGATGTGCGTGTAAAGCGTGGATCGAAGGACACAAAATCACCGACTCGGATTCCCAGCGCTTCTGTCTCTTCCCCAGAAACGGTCTGTTCGTCAATGCGAACTTCCATATTATTTTCATCCCGTTTGGCTTCACCCGCATCGCGATACACATGCACCGATGTCTGGTGCATGAGAATGGTTCCTGAATAAGTTTTGTTTTTGCTGTGTATCGTGCAGTATTCACCTTCTACACTATTCCAGCGGAAACCGCCAATCATCGCTAACGAAAGTGTTCCATCTGCGTTAATTTCTTTAACCATTGCTCCCAATGTATCCACATGCGCAGTCAACAGGCGGTGCTGTTCCTGATCTGCGCCTGGGACCGTAATGAGCAAACTGCCTTTATTTGTAACATGGGAGGTAAGACTTAGTGAATCGGCAAAATCTTTACAAAAAGCAATTGCCTGGTCTGTATAGCCGGATGGGCTAGGTATATGTACTAATTCCTCTAACGTGCTTGTAATGCGATTAATACGTTGCATCAAATCCCCTACTTTCATAAAATATCGCTCTCTTACATAGTATCAATAAGCTACAGTTTGTCCACTTAGGAGGAGAGCAAATGCGTAAATGGCTTATTAGTAGTTGTATTTTCTGTTCGTTTGTCCTCTGCTCACTTTATCTCATACGCCTCCAGCACCCGCAGCCGGTAATTCAGCACTTTCCGCTGAATACGTCAGCAGCATTTACTAGCACAGCAACTTCTATGAAAAAAATTGACTTTCGGCGTATCCGTTGGCATATACAAAGTGCACTCAACCAAGAAGCGTATTTACGTCAGGATATCGGTCTTTTGTATGAAAATGGCGAATTAGTCGGCGTGTTGAATAAATGGCAGCAGCCAGCGCGTGTACTGCAGCAGCAGACAACCCACATGCTGCATCCAAACAAACAATTGGACGCAATCTCTTATCATTTTGCGGAACTCCATAACAACAATATTACTAGTACATCAAAGATGACTGGTATTCGCACGTACACATCGGACAATTTTGAATTGTTTTCTTTCCCCAAAAATGAGCAAGAAACGAATGCACAGCATCTCGCAGAGTCACAAACAAATAGCACACTTCAGCACGTATGGACAGAGGCAAAACAGCAACTATCCATCCCAGCTGCTAACTATATTGAGGTGCCTCTCACAGCGCTCCCGACCGCTGACTTAGCAGCCATAAACGGTCTTTCGGACGATAAAAAAAGGCAGGAGATTATCAGCAGACTTTGGGAAGGACTCTATCGAAACTATCTCCTGCCAATCGGTCCTGCAGTAGAAAAAGGAACAGTGAAGACTTATATTCCACTGCTCCTTTTTGATAAAAATGGTAAGCACTTACGCGTCATTTACCAAGACGAAAACGGTAAACACGCAGAGCTATTGCAATATTACTGAGAAAGTTCTTGTACGAGCTGCTGGTACTGTTTGTCGTTTGGCTCAAGTTCTGCCGCGCGATTAGCATGAATCAAACCCTCATCCTCTTGCCCATTTAGTTGAAGAAAGCGGGCAAGATTATAATGTACAGCGGGCTCATCTGGCGTTAAACGGGCGAGCCTTTCATAATCCTGGACTGCTTCATCTAATTCTCCAGTTTGAGAATAAGCCAGACCTCGATAAAATAAGAGCAGTTGGGCAGCATCACTGCCTTCATTATTTAAAGCTTTTGTTGCGTGCTGTATGACTGCTTGATAATCACCTTGATTGTACGCAGCTTCTGCTTTCAATTCTTCATGCAGTGCTGTATTGACCGGTCCCAGTAAACCATAAATAATCAAACCGACTACTAATAGAAGGCTTAATGCAGCGCCGCCGACACGAGCTGATAATCTCTTTTTACCTGGCAGACCAACAAGCAACGCACTTGCAAAGCCGCCGACTAACCCGCCTAAATGAGCATAAACATCAATAACATGACTAGCGGCAAAGCTAATCACTAAGTTAATCAGCAGGATAACAATTAATCCGTTTCCAATCGTTCGCCAAAACAACTTTGGATAAACGGTCCCAAAATAGAGCAAGGCTCCAAACAATCCGAAAATAGCTCCCGATGCACCTGCACTTAAGTTCGGCGAAAAAGCAAAACTTGCTAAACCGCCAATAATACCGGCTAGCAAATAGACGATAAAAAATCGGCGACGGCCGAATACTTGCTCTGTTAATGTTCCCAGATAATACAAAGAAAGCATATTTGTCATCAAATGCAAAGCTCCGATATGCAAGAACATCGAGGTGATAATCCGCCACCATTGGTTCTCCACTAGTATGAAAGGATTATATTTGGCTCCAAGATCAATGAGTACTGCTGAATCAGTCGAGCCTCCAAGCAGCATCTCCAATAAAAACATGAGTACACTAATGCCGATAAACACGTAAACAAGTAATGGCTTTTTGCGGTGAAATACAGCTTGGTCTGCTTGCTGCTGTTGTACAAGCAAACGCCGCAGCCGGCTTTTCTCCATTTCCAGCTTCTGGTCACTTTCTTCCTCATCCGATATGAGCGACACGGAATCGCTCAACTTCAAATGGCGAAACAGTTTCTCCATTTCTGATTGATAAGAATCTCGATCCAAGTAATACGTTTGCATCGGAATTGGTCTTCTGCTCTTAATGATCATTGGCTTCTTTAACTTTGACCATTCATCCGCAGGTCCTTGGTCACCGAAATAGACGTTATGTATCTGAACCTTCTTGGCGAAGATGCCTTTTGTCATTTGTTGTATATCGCTTGCCGCCTTCAAAATGTCCCGTTTCAAATGATTGGCCCAAGCGAAGGTGCGTGACGTTAATCTCACCATCTGGACTATTCCATCCCGCTTTCTTTCCAGCCAGCTAACACGTAAGTCTTCATTTGCTCTTACAAAAGTAAAACCATGCTCTGCTATTAAATGATTAATCATTCGATAGTAAGCCGTTTCTTCGTTGTAGGTCATACCTCTCCCCCTCTTGCCTACAGTGTATCAAAAAAGTCATGGAAAAACGCTCAGTTTACACTGAGCGTTTAAATATCATTGGCAACATTCGGGAGCGCAAGGGTCCGAATCCCATCGATAGCCGAATAAGTCCTTTCCTAAGAACCGTAACGGCCAAAATTGCATTCAGCACACGATAGCGCTCTCGTATTAAGAATATGACACTGGCTGCGAGTGACACTGCAGTAATAATCGATTTCCACATCAGCACCCATCCTTTCCTCCGGGATAACCTTAGTGTGTCCCGAACCAGAAGGCTGCTATTCGGCTAAGACAATAAAACCATCATCTGTCAGAAGATACTCGACACACCGATCAAAAGGATCAACAGGCAACGATTGTCTCAGCTGCTGACTGCTGGCAAGCGCAATTGTTGTATGGGGATAATCTGCAATATACCGATCATAATAACCTCCGCCATACCCAATTCTATACCCAGATTTATCAAATAAAAGTCCAGGAACAAGGAGAAAATCGATGTCGTTTTTGAAAGCAGGTGTGCACAGGTCAGGCACAGGCTCCTTAATCTGAAAGGCACCGTCCGTCAGCTGATTATAACTTTCTACATAGTAAAACTGCATCTCTCTATTTTCCAGTGTAAGCGGCACGCACACGTTTTTCTTTTCCAGCCAAGCTTGCTGAATAATTTTCGTTGTATCCCATTCATGTGGCAGTGCCATTGTGAGACCAATGGTGTTCGCACATTTCCAAACAGCGGACGAAAAAAGAAACGAAGCCAATTGATGTTCTACACGAAGCTTTTCAGTTGGCGATATTTCTCTCAGCAGCTGAAGTCCCTCTTGACGAAGCCGTTGCTTCTCTTCCATCACGAACCCCCCCTGTATGCAAAAAAACTCCCGCCAATAGGGGGAGTCTTTTATACGAACTTATTTTGTTTCGCGGTGCAGCGTATACTTTTTCAAGCGTGGGCTATATTTTCTAAGCTCCATGCGTTCTGGATGTTTACGCTTGTTTTTTGTTGTAATGTAGTTACGATCTCCTGTTTCTGTGCAGGCGAGAGTAATGTTTACACGCATGTATAATCCCTCCCAACAATCTTAAATAATTGTATGAAAACATAACGATCTTCAGACCACCTAATAATAGCAGAATTATGGTGCTATATCAACCTTTATCCTCAACAATTTAATAAGAAGCTAGTATTTTGTCGAAATCTCTATATCACTGTCAGCATCAATATGATATAAATAGGATAGCAATAATTAGGAGGTAACACACATCATGTTAATCGCTGCCATCACCTTTCTTGCAGCAGGCATCATTCTTTGGATTTTTTCTTTCTTTATGCAGGACAAATTTAAGAATATGAATCAGCAAATCGAACAATTGACTTTATCAACGATGCAAGAAACCTATACGATGAATAAAAAAATTAAAGTACTGGAAGAAGAACTGCTGCCGACCACACAGCGCGAGTCAAAACAAAGTCGCTCACAAAAACCAGCCATCTTCCAGAAGGTCCAAAAACTGCATCAACAAGGCTATAGCATCAAAGAAATCGCTAACGAGACAGGCTTAGCAGAGGACGATGTATACCGCGTTGCCAGACAAACAGGAGGACAAAGATGAAGCAAGTACTACAAGGCTTCGCAACTGCTCTACTGCTCGCAGGTGCATGTATGCTGGTTCTCCATTTCACTGCTGATAATCGCACTACAAATACAACCTCGGCAGCTCCGATAAAAAAGGAACAACTCAGCACAGAAGAAATGAAAACACATCTAGAAAAGGACGATTATTATATTCTAAATAGCCAAGAATATGAAGAGCTCCAGAAAAAACCACAAGCGAAGGAAGAAACAGAACCAGAACAAACGAAAAAGTTTCAACTGAAGCTAGAGCGTGGTATGACGAGTGATGAAGTAGCTCGTCTACTAGAGAAAAAGCACATTCTTGAAGATGGAGATGCTTTTCTTACTTATCTGAACGTTACAGAAGCAAGTAAAGCATTACAAGTAGGAACTTATGATATCAATTCTGATATGTCCTATGAAGAAATTGCAGATTTACTAACAAAATAAAAGCAGCGGCATCCAGCAGCCGCTGCTTTTTATTTGTTTAGATCAATGGACGTACCTTTAACCAAATACAAAATACCTTCACCGATATTTGTAATGTGGTCCCCGATTCGTTCAACGAAACGTCCTACGAAAACAAGCTGCATCATCTGCTGATGCTTGCCCGCTTCTGCCTTTCGCTCATCCAGCATATCCCGGAACAATTCGCCGTACATACTGTCTACGACGTTATCTAGATCAGCTAACTTTTTCGCTTTACTGATATCTTCTTCTTCAAAGGCTTGTACAGCGCTATGAATCATTTTGCTGACAACTTCCTGCATATCACGAATTGCAAGAGGAATTTCATATGGACTGAGTACATTTAATCGATTTACACTTTTAGCGATATTTTTTGCATGATCAGCCATGCGTTCCAAATCAGTGGATACACGAAGAAATGCCACCAATCGGCGCAAGTCAGTCGCTACTGGCTGCTGCATCGCAATAAGCTGAATCGTTGCCTCATTGATATCTTGGTCGCGCTTGTTCAAAATCTCATCATTCTCAATAACCTTATATGCCAGGTCACTGTTCCGTTCATACAATGCATCAATCGCTTGTTTTAGTGCAGAATCTACTTCAAATGCAAAAGAAATAATTGATTTTTGAATTGCTTCTAAATCTGCTGAAAACTGTTCTCTAGCTACCATATGTTCTCCTCCAGTGCGTCATTTAACCGAAACGACCGCTAATGTAGTCTTCTGTCCGTTTATCTTCCGGATTCGAGAATAATTTGCTTGTTTCTGTTGCTTCCACTACATGACCATGCAGGAAGAAGGCAGTTTTATCAGAGATGCGAGAAGCCTGCTGCATGTTATGTGTTACGATAACAATGCAATATTTCTTCTTCAGCTCTGTCATAAGCTCTTCAATTTTCAATGTTGAAATTGGATCCAGCGCAGATGTTGGTTCATCCATTAATACAACATCTGGTTTTGTCGCAAGCGCACGTGCGATACACAAACGCTGCTGCTGTCCCCCAGATAGCCCCATCGCAGAAGATTTTAGGCGATCTTTTACTTCATCCCATAATGCTACATCTTTCAGCGTCGTTTCGACAATTTCATCTAACTCACTCTTTTTCTTTATACCATGAATCTTTGGCCCGTAAACAATATTATCGTAAATTGACTGCGGGAAAGGATTACCCTTTTGGAAAATCATTCCGACATTTCGGCGTAAATCAACTAAGTCAACTCTGGAATCAAGCAGATTCTTTTCTTTATAGTTGATTTCCCCTGTCATTCGGACACCTGGTACCGTATTAATCATTAAATTAAGTGTTTTAATGAAAGTGGATTTACCACAGCCAGATGGTCCGATAATTGCATATATTTCGTTATTCAATGCTTCTAGGTTAACATCCTTCAGAGCATGATAATCGTCATACCATAAATTCAAATCATTAACTTGGAATATTGATTCCTTCGTTGCTGCCGCTTGCATAGCTGTTGCCTCCTACCCGAATCTGCCGGAAATATATTCTTCTGTTTTCGTTTCAGAAGGATTAGTGAAGATTTTCTTTGTATCATCATATTCAACAATGTCTCCATTGAAGAAAAATGCTGTCTTATCAGACACACGTGATGCCTGAGACATATTGTGTGTGACGATGACAATGGAATAATCTTCTTTGAGCTGAAGAATCAATTCCTCTATCTTAGCGTTAGATACCGGGTCGAGCGCAGAAGCCGGTTCATCTAACAGAAGAATTTGCGGCTCCATTGCTAATGTACGTGCGATACAAAGCCGCTGCTGCTGACCGCCAGATAAAGATAATGCAGATTGATGCAATCGATCTTTCACTTCATCCCATAACGCAGCCTTACGCAAACTCTCTTCTACTATTTGATCAAGTGCTTGCTTATCCTTCTGCCCGTTATATTTCAACGCGTGCGTAATATTATTGTAGATTGATTTAGGAAATGGGTTCGGCTTTTGGAACACCATACCTATTTCTGCTCTTAACGCTACAACGTTGATATCTTTTCGAAGAATATTCAAACCATCGTAAATGATCTCACCTTCCGCGCGACTGGAAGGAATTAAATCGTTCATCCGATTTATGGAACGTATGAATGTAGATTTACCACACCCTGATGGACCGATCAATGCAGTTACCGCATTTTTCTCAATCCCCATATTAGCCCGTTTCACTGCTTCCTTGCTGCCATAGAAAATACTTAAATCCTTAACATCAAGTACAATTTCCTTATGGGAAGCTGCTTTTTTTAATATAGTCTCTTCAGTTTCTGTTTCAGTTGGTCTATCTGCTGTATAGTTCATGTCACGAACTCCTCTCTTCATTATTTACTTGCTGTAAGTTTCTTATGGATGACACTGCCCAACCAGCGAGCGAGGATATTGAACACTAAAACAGCAATAACTAGAACCGCTGCAGCACCGTTGGCTACTTCACGAATGTCCGGAATCAAACCTTGTGTGTTAACTGCCCAGATATGAACTGCTAACGTTTCCGCGGGACGGAAGATATTTAAGGGAGAATTCTCAGCAAGTGGGTTCCAGTTTCCGTAATCTAATGTCGGAGTAGAAAGACCCGCAGTATAAAGCAAAGCTGCTGCTTCTCCAAATACACGCCCAGATGCCAGAATTGCACCGGTCAAAATACCAGGGAAAGCATATGGAAGTAACACTGTTTTGATTGTATGCCATCTTGTAATACCTAACGCAAGACTCGCTTCTTTTAGTTCTTTTGGTACACTGTTGATTGCATCCTCAGTAACTCGGACCATAACAGGAATGTTGAAGATTGTTAAAGCTAAAGCACCGCCAATAATTGTATATCCCCAGCCTGTGATATTAACGAAGATTAATAGACCGAACAAACCAACAACGATAGAAGGCAAAGATGCCAGCATCTCAATACATGTACGAATAAAGTTTGTGATTTTTCCAGGCTTTGCGTATTCAGCCATGTATACCCCGCCGCATACACCAAGCGGGACAGTAATAATCATTGTAATAAATAGGATATAAAATGAGTTGAATAATTGGTCACGAATACCACCGCCGGCTTGATAAGCACTGGATGGAGACGTCAAGAAGTCCCATGAAATTTGCGGAACTCCGTTAGATAAGATGAAATAGAAAAGATAAAGCAGTAAAGCAACCATGATTGCCGCGATAGTGTAAAAAATACCTGTTGCAATGCGATCTGTAATTCTGCTGTTCATTAGACTTTCCTCCTGCCTGACAAGTAACGGACAATAAAGATGAATAGGAATGAGATGACGAGTAAGATAAGACCCATCGACCATAGTGTATTATTCTCAATACTTCCATATGTTGTATGTCCAATGTTAAGCGTTACGATAGTTGTTAATGTTGCGGAAGTGTCAAAGATGGTTTCCGGAATATCACGCGAGTTACCGATTACCATCTGTACAGCTAATGCTTCACCGAAAGCACGCGCCATACCAAGCACAATAGCAGTCAGCAGTGATGGCAATGCTGCTGGAATTAATACTTTGCGAATTGTCTGCCAGCGTGTTGCACCTAATGCCATAGAACCTTGTCGAAGGCTGTCCGGCAATGAACGCATCGCGTCAGTTGCTATAGTTGTAACCGTAGGGAGAATCATCACAGTCAAAACAACAACACCCGCAAACAAGCTAAATCCAATACCAGGTAAGTTATCCCTTACTAATGGCACTAACACGACAAGTCCAATAAAACCATATACAACAGATGGTATCCCTACAAGTAGTTCAATTACCGGCTGTAAGACCTTCTTTCCAAACCTCGGTGAGATTTCAGACATAAAGATTGCAGCACCAATTCCAAGCGGTGCTGCTACCAATGCAGAAAGGAAGGTTACAGCTAGCGACCCGAAGATGAAGGGAAAGATTCCATAAGAAGCTTCTCCACTGCCTACAGGATTCCAGTTTGTACTGGTTAGGTATGCAATAGGATTAATATTATTAACAGTAAATGATTGCAAACCCTTTTGGGCTAAGAAAACAGTAACTGAAATTGTCGCAGCAATCATTATAATTGCACAGATAGTTACTAGAGAACGACCGCGCACTTCATCCCAGCGTCTGTTTTTATTGGTAAGGATCAGCCTATCTTCAGCTGATGTGTTAACTGTTGCTTTTGCCAACTTCTACAACTCCTCTTAAAAAACAACGAAAAGGAACACTTACATTGTGCCTTCCGATGCCTGTGATAGCTATTTTATAACCACAGTAAGGTAAATGCAGTGAAACACCGCATCTACCTTATGCTTTACACATTATTTATCAGTTTGGTTTCCTTCTGCATCGCGTTCAACTTCCATCGCTGTCATTGGTACATAACCTTGTTCAGGCACGATAGTAGTTTGAACTTCTTCGCTAAGCATGTAATCAAGGAATTCTTTAGCAAGACCTTCAGCATCTCCATTTGTGTAAGAATGCTGGTAAGCCCAGATTGGGAATTCGCCAGAACCAATTGTTTCATCAGTAGGTTCAACGCCATCAATGCTTGCTTTTGTTACAGAATCATCATCAAAGTAAGAAAGAGCTAGGTAGCCAATCGCACCTGGTGTATCAGCAACGATTTGCTTAACAGTGTTGGAAGAATCCTCCGTAACACCTTCTGCTGGAGTTTCACCATCAAGACCAAACTTTACGAAAGTAGCACGAGTACCAGAGGAATCTGGACGGTTTACAAGCGTGATTTCTTCATCCGCTCCGCCAACTTCAGACCAGTTTGTAATCTTGCCAGTGAAGATATCTTTCAGCTGCTGTTTTGTAAGATTATCAACGCCTACTTCTGGGTTGATTGCTGCCGTCATACCTACAACTGCAACTTTGTGATCAACTATAGCGTCTGCGTCAATACCCTCTTTTTCTTCAGCAAATACATCAGAGTTACCGATAGCAACAGAACCTTCCTGAACCTGACTCAGGCCAGCTCCGGAACCACCTGCGTTTACTTGGATGTCTGCATCTGGGTTTTCTTCCTTGTACTTTTCAGCTGCTGCTGCTACTAAAGGCTGCATTGCACTGGAACCAGATACAACGATTGAGCTTTCGGAAGTTTCTCCGCCGCTGTTGCTGTTCCCGCTGTTGTCTTCTTCAGATTGTTCGCCGCCAGCGTTACCGCCACATGCTGCAAGTACACCAATTACGAGTGCAAACATTGCAAGCAAAACAGATAGTTTCATTTTCTTCATGTTTGATTTTCCCCCTACGAAATTCGATTAGTTCCTTTGCCTTACAACTACATAATAGCTTGTCATCGTTAAGGAATAATAAACTCAATGTAAAGGTTATGTAAATAACATCAGTTTTTGTAGAAAAAAGAAGAACCACCCGTTTGTTTGGGTGGTTCTTCGGTAATACTTTATTCAGCTTCTTCTTTATCTTTGTCGTCAGGTGCAGTGTGCTCGTAGTAATATTTTAGTGCACGGTTGACGATATTGTAGGTAATTGGGTACTGACCTGTACCACCGCTTACAATACCTAAATTAGGTACCATAACAGCAAAAGCGATATCTGGGGTTTCAGAATCTGCATAGCCGATTAGTGTCCAGTTTTCTAGATCAGTACCATTAACACTTGTCTGTGCAGTTCCTGTTTTACCTGATATATCATACGTCTTTGCTTCTTTACTTAGGCGATTATAAGCTGTTCCTTGCTGTGTCTGAAACACCATCTTAAAACCTTTTTTAATCCGTTCTATTTGGTCTTCAGTTGCTGTAATCTTATTCAATACCTCTGGATTTTTCGTCTCTGCTAATGGTCCTAACTTGTCTTTTTCATTTGAAGGATCATGTATTTCGCTAACAAAATGTGGTTTAATTCGATAACCGCCATTAGCTATTGTAGAGACATACTGGGCCAACTGCATTGTAGTATAAGTGTCAAACTGCCCGATAGAGAAGTCAAGTAGGTTACCGGCTTGACCTGTTGTTCCGACATAGCCTACTGACTCAGAAGGCAAATCAATACCTGTCTCTACTCCAAGACCGACTTGGTTGTAATAATTGCGCAAAATACGGAATGCATCTTGGTCGAATGAAACAGACTGACCTCTCTGATAATTGAATTCTCCTCCAATTCGTAATGCCACATTAAACATATATACGTTGGAAGACATTTGCAAAGCTTGCAAGTCAGTAATAACACCCATTCTTTTCCAAGATGACTTCGTAGGTGTGTCTTTAATTTCCATCGGTTCATCTAATATTGGTTCATTAAAATTAACCACACCTTCCTGATACCCAGCAAGCAATGTTGCTCCCTTAACTGTGGATCCAACAGCTCCAGCTGTAAAGACAGTGTTCATATCAGCAGACTCATATTTATTATCTTCTCGATTGTAATGCTGTCCACTAGCTGCATATATTTCACCAGTATTAGGGTTAAGCATAACGGCCATTGCATTTTCTAAGTAGCGATTGGCACCGGGATATTTGTTAATAGCGCCTTTCAACTCTTCCCGCACTATCTTATCCAATTCTTTCTGAAAGTCCATATTAATGGAAAGCTGCAGATCTTGACCGCGCTGTCCTTCTGAAATAACTTCCTGAGACACAATATTGTTATCATTGTCTGTTATATAACGAACACGTTTTTTGTCGCCTTTGAGCAGGCTTTCGTATTCCATTTCCAGACCGCTTGTACCAATTCGGTCATTCAGCTGGTAGTTCCGGGATTTATAATAATCCTCTTCTCCTTGCGGTATTCCTGTTTTAATACTGCCAAGAGCACCTTGGAGAGAACCTTCATTTGGATAGTAGCGTTTCCAGTCGGTGGCAACATTGATGCCTGCCATCTGCTCCATATTTTCTGCAATTGTTGCGTATTCTTTTTCCGTAACATTTTCATTTTTTATAACGTGAGGAACAAGCTCCTGCGCACTGTCCAGTTCACGCTTTATTGCAATGATTTGCTTAGCCTGATCATCTGTCATGAGATCTTTATAATCCGCTTCCGTAATTCGCTCAAGCGTCAGATTATAAATTTCACTATCATCAAGCGACTCTTTTTCAGCGGCAGTGATTCTGCCGTTCGCTTCTTCTGCATTCAGAAGGTACCAATATTCCTTATATTCTCTCTCAGTAATCTTCTCAATTGCTTTTTCATCCATCTTGATAATATCTGCTAGCTGTTTTGCAAGTTCCAATCGTTCATCAGCAGAGTCACCATTTTTCGGCGGTGTATAGGTAATGGAATAAACGGGTTCATTGCCGACAATTACCTTCCCCTCGCTATCATAAATCATACCGCGCGGAACAGATATTTCTGCTATATCGTTTGTTGTTTTTTCTAGGACTGCCTGGTGTTCTTCTCCGTTGATGATCTGCACTACGCCAAGCTGCAGGATCAAAGCAGAGAACAGCAGGAAAACGACCGCAAACAAAACATTGAGACGGAAAGGAAGCAGTGCACGCTTTTTCTTCCTTTTTTTAGACATAATGTTCCCCCATTCTTACATACTGCTCCCATTATATCATCAACTTCCATCTCCTTCTACTAAAGACTGTCAGCGTTTGTCATCCCCTGCAATTTCATTTTTAGGCAGCTTTTTAATCGAGGGTTCTGCTGCAAAGTTCGTGATACGTCGAGTAAAGTAGTAAATGAAAAATGGTCCGGCTCCTAATATAAGCATCAAGTATGGAATAGAAGCATCTTTCCAAATACCAATACCAACAAGCAGCGCCAGAACAGACAAGATCCTTCCTATATTTGTGGCTGCATCACTTATTACGATGTATTCAACTCGCAAACTTCTTGCATCCTTCGCTTTGCCAATAACGTCGTAAGATAGCGATAAATATGGTACATAAAGAATCGGGTAAAATGCGCCAATTAATGCTGCATATATCAGTAAAGTAGTAAAGTTAAGCTTGATCAGTAACAACACGATACTTAACGACAAGGCGACCCCGCTTAAGAAAATTGCCATCTTCCGCTGACGGCTTTTTATATACCGAGTTGCTATAAAATAGAAAACTAAAGAAAAAGCGGAATAAACAAGATTGAATGTACCGAGTGACAGCTCGCTATTCGTGACAATAAAAATCCATACCGAGATGATAAAAGTATAGATACCTTCCCTTATCCCTTGAAAAACATGCGCAACAACAATATTCCGCCACGCTGCATCACGTCCAATTTCTCTCCATGCAAATCTAAGGCCGAATTTCCCTTCAGCTCTTCTTCTGCCAAGACCAGCTGTGCATAAAACAGCCAAAAGAAAAAGTACAAAACTCACAGCAAATATTAATGTATAGCCATGGCTATTGTTCATCCTGGTTATGATATACCCAGCTACAAATGGTCCGATCATACCTGTAAATGATTGCAGCAAACCTGACACACCATTAAAGAAGTCACGCGTTTCCGGTTCTGTTACTTCAAAGGTTAAAACGGAGTAAGCAAGCCAATACATTCCATAACCAATGCCTAGTACTGTACCAAGCAATACATTATATGTGGCAGCTTTCTCTCCGGTAAACAAAACAAGAAGGAAAAAGATGCTGAGGAAGACTACGCCAATACGAAGTATGATGATGCGGTCAATCCGCTTGGCCCAACGCCCGGATAAGGTGAATAGTATTGCTTGCGCCACATAAATCGCCAAGTTGTACATGGCAATGTTGACCAAATCATTTGTTTGCTTCCATAAATAAATATTAACGAACGTGTTCGATAGGAAAATCCCTAGAGAATAAAGTGCTCCGATAATAAGAAGCATATTCAGTTCTTTTCTGCTCGAATCCATGGTAAATAAGTTCGGCTTCATAATGCCATCTCCTTTTACTTCTAGTTAGTATTTTCTAATGAAAAGGAGATATGCACAAAAAAAAGACATCAGCTTTTTAGCTGATGTCTTCTTTTTAGTACTTATTTAGCTTCGCGATACAAGCGCTCTACTTCATCCCAGTTTACAACGTTCCAGAAAGCACTAATGTAATCCGGGCGTTTGTTTTGGTATTTCAAGTAGTAAGCGTGCTCCCAAACATCAAGTCCAAGAATAGGCGTTTTACCATCCATTACTGGGTTATCTTGATTTGGAGTTGATACGATATCAACTTCGCCGTTTTCTACAATAAGCCATGCCCAGCCAGAACCGAAACGGCCAGCTGCTGCTGCTGCGAATTCTTCTTTGAATTTATCTAGTGTACCGTATTTGTTAGCAATTGCAGTAGCTACTTCGCCAGTAGGCTCTCCGCCGCCATTCGGGGAAAGAAGCTTCCAGAATAGGCTGTGGTTGTAGTGACCGCCGCCGTTGTTGCGTACTGCTGTTTGTACGTCAGAAGGAAGGTCATTCACACCTGCAACAAGTTCTTCTAGGGATTTGCTTTCTAAGTCAGCTTTTCCTTCGATTGCACCGTTTAACTTTGTCACATATGTGTTGTGATGTTTCGTGTGATGGATGTTCATTGTTTCCTTATCGATATGAGGCTCAAGTGCGTCGTATGCGTAAGGCAGTTCTGGTAGTTCAAATTTAGCCATGATTATTCCTCCTTAAGTGATATGTAATCAAAGGTTATCACCTTTTCGTAAAGCGTACCAAAGCTTGTCTGAAACGGCAAGTATTTTGCACGCAGTCCTTTATTAAATCACTCGCTGCTTTCGTTCTGAAACAAAAAAACAGCTGTTCCTTTGAACAGCTGTTACTGGAGTGGCTCGGGACGGAATCGAACCGCCGACACACGGATTTTCAGTCCGTTGCTCTACCGACTGAGCTACCGAGCCAAGATGGCGGAGGAAGAGGGATTCGAACCCCCGCGAGCCGTTAAGCCCCTGTCGGTTTTCAAGACCGATCCCTTCAGCCAAACTTGGGTATTCCTCCGCGTTGCAATATAAAGTTGATAATCGTATGGTGGACCCTGCAGGACTCGAACCTGCGACCGATCGGTTATGAGCCGATAGCTCTAACCAACTGAGCTAAGGGTCCAATACATTTTTTAAAAGGGCGATTGATGGGGATTGAACCCACGAATGCCGGAGCCACAATCCGGTGCGTTAACCACTTCGCCACAACCGCCATGGTACAATTATTAATAATATGGTAGCGGCGGAGGGGATCGAACCCCCGACCTCACGGGTATGAACCGTACGCTCTAGCCAGCTGAGCTACACCGCAATGGCTCCACAGGCAGGATTCGAACCTGCGACCGATCGGTTAACAGCCGATAGCTCTACCACTGAGCTACTGTGGAATAATTGAATATGTTATGTATTAGCGACGATATATAATTTATCATGCATTCAATAACTTGTCAATTGTTTTTCTATAAGTTTTTGTTATATTTTTTGTGTCCTTTTAACTGACAGGAATACTATAGCATGTCCTCACCTTCATTACAAGAGAAAAATATAAAAAAGACAGAGAGTTGGCCCTCTGTCTACTCGTTCAGAATCAATTGCGCGATGTTTACCGCATGATCACCAATACGTTCCAAGTTACTAATAATATCTACGAAAACGATTCCAGCAGAACCGGTGCACTTTCCTTCATTTAATCGAATTAGATGCGTTTTCCGAAGGCTGCGTTCCATTCTGTCAATTTGATCTTCCTTCTGCAGTACTGCAATGGCTACTTCCCGATCTTGCTTGTCCAGCGCCACCATTGCCTGTTTCACTGTGATAATCGTCAAATCAAACATGCTGTTAAGTTCTTGCTGCGCTTCTCTGGTCAATTTAATATTACTCGATATTTGAAAGTCGACAAATTCAACAATATTTTCAAAATGGTCCCCGATACGTTCAATATCCCGAATAGCATCCAGCAAAGCTGCATGTCTTGTGCTTTCCTCATCGGAAAGCGTATTTGTAGAAATCTTTGAAAGATAATCTGTGATTTCCCGATCCTTACGATTTACTTCCTTCTCCAACTGCATAGCTAGGTCTGCAAATTGTCTTTCATGGTTATTAGCATATGTACTGGCCTGTTCTAACCCATCGACTGCCAATCTTCCCATATGCAAGACCTCTAATTTTGCTTGTTCCAATGCCAGCACAGGAGACTGCTGAATAAATAACGGGTCCAGATGGTTGGTCAGTGCCATCGGCCGCTCCTCTTCACCTGGGATAACTTTTGTAATAAGCCAGACAAAAAAACCAAGGAACGGAAGCAGTATAAGTGTATTTGCAACATTATATAGTCCATGGGCTCCAGCAATTGTCAGTTTGTCATTCAAATTGAATATAACTTGCATCCAAGTAATAACGTCTACAAATAATGGCAGAATCAACAAGAAAATTACTGCACCAATTGCATTGAACAAAACATGGCTTAATGCCGCTCGTTTTGCCTGGACGGTAGCTCCAATTGCCGCTAGCATGGCTGTGAGCGTTGTGCCAAGATTATCTCCTAGCAATACCGGAAGAGCTCCCTCTAAATCAATACCATTTTGTGCATACAATTCCTGAAGAATAGCTATAGTAGCGCCGCTGCTTTGTACGACGATTGTCATAAAGGTACCAATTGCCGCTCCTGCGATTGGATTGCTGTGCATACTGGCTGCTAGAGATTGAAAAGCATCTAAATGCAGTATTGGGTGCAGTCCGTCTCCAATTAGCGTCAGACCAAAGAATATACCGCCCGCTCCGAACAGCACTTTACCGATTTGCTGTGTTCGCTGATTTGTAAAGAAATAAATTAAAAACGCACCGACCGCCATGATCGGAAGACCAAATTTAATTAAGTTAATCCCAATAAAAAAGGCAGTCAATGTTGTACCTATATTTGCGCCCATAATAACAGAAATAGCCTGTCTTAATGTTAGATAGCCCGCATTCACTAACCCTACAACCAAAATGCTGGTCGCCGTGCTGCTCTGAACGAGTACTGTTACAATAAGCCCGGAAAGAACCCCAATTAGCGGATGTACCGTAAATCTGTGCATTGCCAGTTGCAGCTGCTTGCCATATGCTCGCTGTAATCCATCGCCCAAATAACGGATGGAAAAGAGAAACAAGCCTAAGCCGCCAATAAATTCAAAGATGATATATTCCCAATTAGACAATACAAGCCTTCCTTCCCTTCTCAAATATTCCCTCTTCAATTATTAAATTAGTTTAAAGGGTTGTAAAGGTCTTGTTAGGAAATTTACGATTAAAATTACTTTATTTGGTTAAATCCATGCCTACGATTCTATTTTTTCTACTAGTATTCTTGCCCCGCTAACATGCTTCACCTTAATTCGAGTACCGCTATCCAGCCATTTCCCATCTGTTATTGCACTCAATTCCCGGCCGCCCACTCGAATGGTACCTGAAGGACGCATATCGGTAATTGTTTCTCCCTCTTGCTCCAAAAGCGCTGCATATGTTTCATTTACGCTATTGTAGCCTTTATCGGAGCTTAGCGAGTCCAAAAGTGTAATCTTGCCCCACATGTCTCTTTTCGGGAACGCCTTCAAGAAAAGGAAAGAAGCGAATGCGCCAACAATGACTCCTATGATTGCATATATTCCGGCTGTCCAGTTTGGCGCAGTGAATCCAACTGTTAACAGCATGGTTAACAATCCAATGACACTAAGTGTGCCATCATTCAGTAATTTTCCATCAATAATGATGAGCAGCATCCCAACAAAGTAAAGCGGCAGCATATACCAGATTGCAGACGGGTCAAGATAGCTAATAAAGAAAGTGCCAATAAAACCCGCACCTAATAAGAAAAGAATTCCTCTAGCCTTTACAAGAATCTCACCAATGAGAAACATCGTTCCAAGACCAGTCATAAATATTGAAACCCAATTATAGTCCAGCATTCTTCATGCTCCTTTCTCCTACTATTTATATACGAAGACAGCGCTTTTTTGTTTCATGTTAAAGGTTTTTTCTATCCGATATCTAATACTTTATAGAATGAATAGTGCCAGGATCGGAGGAACTTCCATGTGGAAACGGATTGGTGTGTTTCTATTTTGTTGTGCTTTAGCTCTTAGTATTTGGAAGGATCTTACGATAGGAAGTCCCATCCCCACCGCTTCTACTGCTGAGAATGCACCGATAGAACCAGACGCGGACACACAAAAGAATCATACAAAAAAGACGTTTCAGCCAGTCCTTCTGCAGGTAAAGCAAGGTGACACACTTATTTCCATTACAAATGAGTTGAACAATCACGAGCTGCGCGTTACGATGGAACAAGTGATCCAGGATTTCGAGGAATTGAATCCAGAGAAGGATCCATATGCACTAAATGCAGGGTCAGCTTATTATTTTCCCCATTACCCAAGATGAAGATTTTATTAAACTTAAGCCTAGTTACTTCTAATTTAGCAGTATTAGCATTATAATGGGAAAATATAAGGATATTTCTCTGTTTTTCCTCGCGATAATCAAAGGAGCGATATATAAATGGCATTAATACACAGACAAGACACCCGTCCGGTTAAAGTAGGCGACATTACAATCGGCGGTAAAAACGAAGTTGTTATCCAGTCGATGACAACAACAAAAACACATGATGTGGAAGCTACTGTTGCGGAAATCAACAGATTGGAAGAAGCAGGCTGCCAAGTTGTACGAGTTGCTTGCCCAGATCAGCGTGCCGCTGATGCAATTCCTGAAATAAAAAAACGCATCAACATTCCACTTGTAGTGGATATCCATTTCAACTATAAACTAGCCTTAAAAGCAATTGAAGGCGGAGCAGATAAAATCCGGATCAACCCTGGTAATATCGGAAAACGAGAAAAAGTTGAAGCTGTCGTAAATGCAGCCAAAGAAAAAGGTATACCCATTCGTATCGGTGTTAACGCCGGTTCCTTGGAGCGCCATATCTTAGAGAAATACGGCTATCCGACTGCTGACGGTATGGTGGAAAGTGCATTGCACCACATTAAGATTCTTGAAGATCTTGATTTCCATGATATCATCGTTTCGTTAAAAGCATCCGATGTTTCGTTAGCAATAGAAGCGTATGAAAAAGCAGCTGAGGTAATTCCTTATCCGCTGCATCTTGGTATTACAGAGTCCGGTACGTTGTTTGCCGGAACAGTAAAGAGCTCAGCCGGACTTGGTGCTATCTTAAGTAAAGGCATCGGAAGCACGATGCGTATTTCCTTGAGTGCCGACCCAGTTGAAGAAGTAAAAGTTGCGCGCGAACTGCTCAAGATTTTTAACTTGTCTTCAAATGCAGCAACGCTTATCTCCTGCCCTACTTGCGGCCGAATTGAGATTGACTTAATCAGCATCGCCAATGAGGTTGAGGAGTACATTAGCACGATTAAAGCTCCAATTAAGGTTGCAGTACTAGGGTGCGCAGTAAACGGTCCTGGCGAGGCTCGTGAGGCTGATATCGGCATTGCCGGCGCTCGCGGTGAAGGCTTACTGTTCCGTCATGGTGAAATTATTCGTAAAGTACCGGAAGAAACAATGGTTGATGAGTTGAAAATCGAAATTGACAAGCTTGCAGAAGAATACTTCGCGAAGCAAGCTGAAGAAAAAGAAACTGCAGAGGCATAAAAAAAATCTGACTCCAGAATTGGAGTCAGATTTTTTTATACATATGGCGCTGTAAATAAAGAAAGAACAATTGCTATTATGCTTACGATTAAAGCTATATTACCAAGTGCATTGGCACCTTTGCGCTTCGCTAAGACACCAAAAACGATACCTGCCGCCCCGACAAGAATCGGTGCAATAAAGAAAGAAGCGATAGATAAAATTAAGGCAATATAGCCAAACATCTTTCCAGAACCCGTTGTTTGGTCTCCTTGAGCTTTCTCAGAACGCTGGTAACTATTTTCAGCTGGAGATAGTTCAGCTGCTGTTTCAACATCATCTTTGGAATGAATATCTTGCTCGAATTTTTCCTTGTCCATGTGAAATCCTCCTTATCTGGGGTGAGGTTAGTTCTAGTTTGTGTACGCAGGACATAAACTAACCAGGTAGATAAAGGAATCCAATGGCCCATTTTCATCTAAGAGCGGAGGTTTCACATGAATTTTATCGTTCACAAGCTTGTTCTGAATAAGCTGCGCAACTTGTCCGTTGAAGAAATCATGGAACAAAGCCAAGCTTATCAAGTACAGCTTACCCAGCTGCAGGCGTCTCAAATTGTACAATTTTTACGCCAGAACAAACTGGATCCATTCAAGGAAGCAGACCGTATGCAAATGCTCAAAGCACTAGCACAAATTACGGATAGAGAAACTGCAAAAAAGACTCATCAAATTTTTCTGCAGCTGGCAAAGGAACATGGTATTAAATTATAAAATAAATACCCAGCTGTGAGGAAAAAACCTCAAGCTGGGTATTACTTACGCCATGATATGATCTTTTAAGTTTGGGTTAAAACTGTTGTTCATAAGCATATCAATTTCATGCGCATATGGCGCTTTCTTATTTTTCTTGTCTTCTCCAACAAATGGTGTTTCTAATATCTTCGGCACGGTCATCAGCTGCTCATGATGCACGACGTATCGAAGCGCATCGTAACCGATGTAACCAAAGCCGATGTTTTCATGTCTATCTTTACGTGCTCCGCATTCATTTTTACTATCATTAATATGGAGAACCTTTAATCGATCAAGACCAATTACTTTGTCGAATTGATTTAGAACACCGTCAAAATCGTTCACGATATCGTAACCTGCATCATGTGTATGGCAAGTATCAAAGCAAATGGAAAGCTTGTCATTATGTTTGACACCATCAATGATGCGCGCTATTTCTTCAAAGTTGGAGCCAACTTCAGATCCTTTACCAGCCATTGTTTCCAATGCAATCTGAACTTGTTGATCCTTCTCTAACACTTCATTCAAACCTTCAATTATTTTCTGGATGCCGGCTGCTGTACCTTCCCCTACGTGAGCACCAGGATGAAGCACAATCTGTTTAGCTCCAATTGCTTCTGTCCGCTCAATTTCACTGCGAAGGAAGTTGACACCCAATTCAAATGTCTCCGGTTTAATGGAGTTGCCAATATTGATAATGTACGGGGCGTGGACCACAATATCGGTGATTCCGTGCTCTTGCATGTGTGCACGACCTGCTTCAATACTCAGCTCTTCAATAGCTTTTCTTCTCGTGTTCTGAGGCGCACCAGTATAAATCATCATGGCATTAGCGCCATAGGAATGCGCTTCTTCACTTGATCCTAATAGCATTTTTTTGCCGCTCATACTTACATGTGATCCGATAATCATAATTTCTTTCTCCTTACTTCCGCTTAAAACGATCTTTTCGGTCTAGCTTTTTCTTGATTTTATCTTTTTCATACTTCATTTTTCGTTTATAGCCCGGTTTTACTTTTTTCGGTTTCCGAACTTGTTTCCACGCTTGGTTTTCGTTGTCGGATTCCGTTTTCTTACGCGTAACCCGCTCATTCCATGGTTTCAGTTCTTTCCATTCGCCATTGCTGATATCGTAGTTTGTGAATTCAAGACCCTTTTTATCAAGCTTCTGGATTAATTCCAAGTCATAGTCATGATAAAGGTTGATCGCTGTTCCTTCCAAACCAGCTCGTGCCGTTCTGCCGACACGGTGTACATAGAATGGCTCCTCTTTTGGAAGCTGCGCGTTGATAACATGGCTGACACCTTTAATATCTATACCGCGTGCAGCTAAGTCTGTCGCAACAAGGTATTGGAAACGAAGTTCCTGAATATCACGAAGCACTCGTTTTCGTTCACGCGGCGTCAAGCCGCCATGCAGAAGACCGACTTCCAGTCCTTTGTCCGTCAATTCAGCAGCCAATCGGTTGGCTGCATCCTTTCCATTTACAAAGATAATCGCCATATAGGGCTGAATGACACCTGCGATTTTCATAATCAATTCTGCTTCATCGCGGTGACGCATTGGAATTAAGCGGTGTTCCATTGTTTCAGGTGAAAGATGACCGCCAATTTCAAAATGCTTCGGATTTTCCAGATATTTTTTCAAAAATGGCTGCAGACGCTCTGGAATTGTCGCTGAGAAAACAAGCAGCTGAACATCTTGATTCATCCGCGCCAAGATCTGATCCACTTCCTTGATGAAACCAAGATCCAGCATTAAGTCTGCTTCATCTACAACAAAACTGGTAGCAGGATACAAGTCAAGCGCCTGCTCTTCCATTAGATCTAAAATACGTCCTGGTGTACCAATAATAATCTGAGGCTGTGTTTTCAGCTTCTCAATTGATCGCTTCTTATCTGTACCGCCGATAAATAACTTTGTATGCCAATCGTTTTCTTTCCCAGCAAGTTTGATAAGATGACGAGCTTCTTCATAAATCTGAATAGCTAACTCACGTGTTGGTGCTGTCACAACAAATTGAGCGTTCTGCTCCTCTTCTTTCAGTTTACTGAACAGAGGAATCAAATAAGAATGTGTTTTACCTGATCCAGTATGTGACTGACCGATAACACTTTCTCCACGCAGAACTGCAGGAATGACTTTCTCCTGAATTGCAGTCGGTTTGGTAAAGCCTAGTTTATCAATCGCTTCATTGATGATCGGCTGAAGCGCATATTGTTTAAAATGATGATTTTTCATGTGTAACTCCTTTTGGACATTCTCTTACTTCTTTCATTATAGAGGACTTTGTCATATTTTGCACGATTCCATGCGGATAATAAACAATCTTTGTCATATTCTTTAATTGCCTTTATAATAGAGTAGACCCAGAAATAGATGAACCGTGCAAACGGAGAAGGGGGAAACACAGCGAATGAACATAATAAAAATAGCGCCGCGAGGTTACTGCTACGGTGTGGTGGATGCCATGGTAATTGCGCAGAATGCCGTGCGGGATGAGAATTTGCCCCGTCCAATCTACATTCTTGGTATGATTGTGCACAATGCGCATGTGACCAATGCATTTGAAACAGAAGGTGTCATCACACTCGATGGGCAGAACCGCATGGAGCTTTTAGAACAAATAGAAAGCGGTACGGTTGTATTTACCGCTCATGGTGTTTCACCAGAAGTAAAACAACGCGCGCATGAAAAAGGTTTGACTGTCCTGGATGCTACTTGCCCGGACGTAACACGCACGCATGACCTTATTCGCGAAAGAGTTGCTGAAGGATATGAAGTTGTCTATATCGGTAAAAAAGGTCACCCGGAGCCAGAAGGCGCTGTAGGCGTTGCACCCGGCAAGGTTCACCTCGTGCAAACCGAAGAAGACGTACAAGCACTGGAACTCAATGCAGACAAGCTAATTGTTACGAATCAGACAACGATGAGTCAATGGGACGTATACGATGTCATGCAGCTCGTAAAAGAGCGATTCCCGCAAACAGAGATGATACAAGAGATCTGTATGGCAACGCAGGTGCGCCAAGAAGCTGTCGCTGAGCAAGCGAAAGAAGCAGACCTTACTTTGGTGGTCGGCGATCCGCGAAGCAATAACTCCAACCGCCTTGCCCAAGTTTCAGAGGAAGTTGCTGGTACAAAGGCCTATCGTATTGAAGACCTTTCCCAATTGAAACTGGAATGGTTAGAAGGCGTTGAAACAGTTGCCATCACTGCAGGAGCCTCTACTCCTACTCCGGTAACGAAAGAAGTTATTAACTTTATTGAGAAATTTGATCCAGCTAGCTTGGAAGATGTAAAATTGGAGTTCAATGTTGACCCGAAAAAGATACTTCCAAAAGTAAAAGTGAAAAAAGCATAAAAAAACGAGTCCAGCTGGACTCGTTTTTTTATATGCTCTGAAATGGGTTCGTATCTGTTTCCGAGACATGTACTGCTACATCTCCAAACGCAGTCTGGACATAATCAGCTACCTTTTTCTTCATAATCTGTTCCGCATAGTGCCCTGGATCGATGAGCTGTAAGCCCGCTTCCACAGCATCCTGTGTCTCATGGAAGGTTAAATCCCCTGTGATATAGACATCAGCCTGCTGCAGCGCCTGATCAACGTAATCTCTGCCACTGCCGCCAAGGATAGCAACAGTCTCAACAGTGGCCGATGCGTCTCCTGCAAAGCGTACATGCGGGACGTCATACCGCTGTTTTACAAGTTCCGCCAAATCCTTCAGTGTTGTGGGTGCAGGCAGTTCGCCGACACGCCCTAACCCGTATGGTTTGCCTTTTTTCTCGTCTGCAAATATATCATACGCCACTTCCTCATATGGATGTGCAGCAATCATTGCTTTCATAGCTTGGTTCACACGCTCACTTGGCACGAGCACTTCAATGCGTACTTCTTCCACCTTTTCCAACTTGCCAGCTTCTCCGATAAAAGGCTGGGCGGCTGCATTGGGCTGGAAGTAACTATTCCCTTGTGATACGAAGCTTACCTTCTCATAATTTCCAATGTTCCCTGCACCGTTCGCATGCAGGGCATCTTTTACAACTTGTTCATGTGTAGCAGGAACAAAAACGACGACCTTTTTGTACGTGTCATATCCTTCAGGAAGAAAAACACGTACATTTTTCAAATCTAATGCCTCTGCCATTAAATCATTGACGCCGCCTTTTACGATATCCAAATTCGTGTGCGCAGCATATACAGTGATGTTATGCTGCATCAGTTTCTTCACCACGCGCCCTTTTGGCGTAGTAGTGTCTAATTTCTTTGGCGCTGCAAATAAGAGCGGATGATGCGCAATAATAAAATTTGCGCCTAGTTGGATTGATTCATCCACTACTGCTTCGGTCACATCAAGTGTCGTTAATACACCCGTCACCTCTTGATTTAGCTCTCCAACTTGTAAACCAACGTTATCCCATTTATAAGCCATCGATGGCTGACACCAAGTTTCAAAATGCGTCACCACATCCGCTATACGTAATCGCTTATCAGTCATCCAATTCCTCCTCAAGCCATAGAAGTTCTGTTTTGAAAGATGCCAGCTTCTCTTCATCGACTTGCTGGGCGCGCTGCATATTTGCAACATTTCGCTCTAGTTTTCGTTTGTATTCCTGCCATTTAGCTCGGAAAGCTGCATTTTTCTCTTGCAGCAGCTGCGGACCAAATAAGAGCTGCTTGTCACGGATAGCTGCATTTTCATCATACAGTTCCTTACCCTCACGTACCGCCACTAACACTTCGTAAATATGTCCAGCTTCTTCTAGAATCTGTTCTGTTTGCAAGACGAACCCATTCGCTAAGAACCACTTGCGTAAAACTCTGGCATCTATATTAGGCTGTACAATAAGCTGTTCGACTTGACCAAGCTTATTCTTACCTTGCTCCAATATAGAAGCAATAAGCGGTCCGCCCATGCCGGCAATCACAACTTGCTTCACTTCATTCGGCTGCACGACTGCAAGTCCGTCTCCTTTGCGCACCTCAATCCGATCCGTTAATCCCTGGAGCTTTACTTGCTTTTCAGCGCTTTTGTAAGGTCCATCGTTAATTTCACCAGCAATTGCATGGCTGGATGGATCCTGCAAACACACATAGCAAGGCAAGTAAGCATGATCAGAGCCAACATCGACAAAATGCGCCGATTTCGGCAAATGCGCCGCCACCGCTGTAAGCCGCTCTGACAACGATAAAACGTTCATTATGTCCAACTCCTTTGTCAAATATACGTATTTTTTGTAATATATCCTCTTATTCTTTTTCCCGCGGTAATTTGCAATCACCTATCAGATTCTGTAAAATATATGTATCCAAGGCAATAAGAAAGCCCAGCCATATGCGGTTAAACGCATAACAGCTGAGCGCAGCCTTCTTATTCTAGGAAATCTTTCAACCGCTTGCTTCGGCTTGGATGACGAAGCTTACGAAGTGCTTTCGCTTCGATCTGACGAATACGCTCTCTGGTAACGCCGAACACTCGGCCAACTTCTTCCAGTGTTCTCGTTCTGCCATCGTCTAATCCGAAACGAAGACGAAGAACGTTCTCTTCCCGGTCCGTCAACGTATCCAGTACATCCTCCAGCTGTTCCTTCAGCAATTCGTATGCTGCATGATCAGAAGGAGAAGTTGCTTCTTGGTCTTCAATGAAATCACCAAGATGGGAATCGTCTTCTTCACCGATTGGCGTTTCGAGTGAAACTGGTTCTTGCGCAATTTTAAGGATTTCTCTTACTTTTTCCGGTGTGAGTTCCATTTCTTCACCGATTTCTTCTGGTGAAGGTTCACGCCCTAAATCTTGCAATAGCTGGCGCTGCACGCGGATTAGTTTGTTGATTGTCTCCACCATGTGTACAGGAATACGAATTGTACGAGCTTGGTCGGCAATCGCACGCGTAATAGCCTGACGAATCCACCATGTTGCATACGTACTGAATTTAAAACCTTTACGATAATCGAATTTTTCTACCGCTTTAATTAGCCCCATGTTACCTTCCTGGATTAAATCCAAGAATAGCATACCGCGACCAACATAACGTTTTGCAATACTGACGACTAGTCGCAAGTTTGCTTCCGCCAAACGGCGTTTCGCCATCTCATCTCCGGCTTCAATTCGTTCAGCAAGCGCAATCTCCTCTTTCGCTGACAAAAGATCCACTCGGCCGATCTCTTTCAAATACATACGAACAGGATCGTTGATCTTAATACCTAGCGGTACACTAAGATCGTTTAGATCAAATTCTTCTTCTTTTGCTATTTGCTTCATATTAGGGTCTTGGTCAGATTCTCCGATCACTTCTACACCTTGTTCGTTCAAGTGTTCGTAGATTTCATCCATCTGATCGGAATCCAATTCGAAGTTCGCCAAACGCTCACTTACCTCTTCATAAGCGAGAACTCCGCGCTTCTTACCCATTTCAACAAGGAGATCTCTTGCTTGCTCCAATGTCATTTCAGTCTCATTCACTTTAGAACCTGCTGGCTTATTCTCTGCCATTAGTCCTCCTCCTTCCAAAACATCAAAAGCTATCTATTATTACAGAGAACTTTTTAAAGTTCTACGTATTTCCATGATTTTCATGGCTATCTGTGCTGCTCGGATCGGATCATTCTCCTGTTCTGCCTGCCGCTGTTCGGCAAGCAATTGACCAATATCCGTTTTATTGACCTGTTCGCGCTTAATCGTACGAATATAATCACTAATTTCCTGGTCACTTACATCTTCTGTCACCGGCAGCATGGCTGTCTGAATGACCAGCTGCTGCAAGGCTGGATCTTCCAATGTTGAAACGAATTGACTGACATCCGCTTCATTGCCTTCTTCATAAAAAGCATACAGATGCGTGACAATCACTTGAAACTGATCGGTTATGAAAGAAGCACCAACTTCTTCTTGCACCTTATCTGCAATTGTCGCTGTTCTAAGCATATGCGCTAACAGCTGTTTTTCTGCAGCTTGAAATGCAGATGGTATTTTTTTTTCAAAATGGCGCGATTTCTGCTTCGCTGCCGGAGTCGTCTCCGGACTGCTCACTTGCTTTTTGGCAGCACGCTTTCGAAGCCTGGGCTCCAAATCAGAGGCAAGCGTCTCTAGGGATAGATCCATTGCATGAGAAAGCTCCCGTAAATAGTGTTCCCTTTCTACAGAGCTTTCAATCTGCGCAATCTCATCCAACACTTTTTCTACATACTGGAGACGATCTCCTTCTACCGATAAGTTGAAGTCCTGTTTCAAATATTGCATCATGAAAGAAGTTGCTGTCAGCCCGGCATCAATAATGGAGCGTTTAAATTTCTCTGCTCCATGCTCACGAATATAATCATCAGGGTCAAGCCCGTCTCGCAGCATAGCGACACGCACGTGATTGCCTGTCTTTTTCAGGATTTGCAGCGCTCGATAAGACGCTTCAAATCCTGCCTTATCACCGTCGTAGCAAATGACAACTTGCTCTGCGTATCGTTTCAAAAGCCGCGCCTGCGTTTCGGTCAAAGAAGTCCCGAGTGTTGCCACGCCATTCCGTACATCAGCCTGATAAGCTGCAATCACATCGTTATAGCCTTCAAATACAACAACCTGCCCAGTTTTACGAATTTCGCTCCTAGCCAAATCGAAATTGAACAGCATTCTTCCTTTTTGGAAAAGATCGCTCTCTGCACTATTCAGATACTTTGGTTCTTGTCCATCTCCCAAAGTACGTCCGCCGAATCCGACTGTTTTTCCAAGATGATTCCGAATCGGGAAAATAACTCTCCCCCGAAAGCGATCTTGAGGTTTCCCTTCTTTATCGGTCGAAAACAGACCAGTATGAAGCAAATCTTGCGGCTTGTACCCTTTTCCATCGAGAAATTTCACCGTGAAGTCCCTGCTGTTCGGAGCAAAGCCAAGCTTAAACGTATCAATTGTTTCCTCTGTTAGGCCTCGGCCGAGCAAGTATTCATAGCCAGACTTACCTTCTTTTGTATTGCGAAGCAAGTTATGATAAAGTTTTACAACCCATTCATTTGCCTCTAAGGCTGTCTGTTCTTCACGAGATGTCCCGCTATCCTGCTGTTGTGCTACATAGTCTGGAATTTCTGTACCGCTTCTTTGTGCAAGCTGCTGAACAGCTTGGGAGAAGGACAGACCTTGCAGTTCCATTAGAAAAGTGAACACATTCCCGCCTTTACCGCACCCAAAGCAATGGAAAATCTGCTTTTCTTGCGTAACGGAAAAAGATGGGGATTTCTCCCCGTGAAAAGGACACAAACCAAAGTAGTTACGGCCTTGTTTTTTCAATTGAACATGCTCGCCAACTATGTCGACAATATCATTCGATTTACGGACTGTTTCCACTAACTCCTCTGGTATCGTACCAGCCATCTCACATCACCAACTTATATAATTCAACAACGCCCGTCGAATTCCTGCATTTTTCGACAATATGACGAAAAAAAATCAAGAAATCTTTGTTTATCTGCTGCTGTAAGCTTGGAAGGTCCTTTTATCCGTTTGCCTTGCCGCTGGTTTTGGATTCGCATATGCTTTCGCAAAAGTATCTCGTCTGCATCTGCATCTGTAATCTGCTCTCCGCGTGGTGTAATAACTGTTACATCCTTAGCAGTAAGCAAGGTAGCTAAGGCAAGATCCTGTGTTACAACGCACGCACCAGGACGAACGCGGTTTAAAATATACCAATCCACTGCCTGGTCCATTGGATCGAGTACGATCCAATTGGCATCAGATTCACCGCTCAAATGATTGATTGTTGTTACAAAACGTACGGGCACGTGATAGGCTGCACATGTGGAGATAATCTCCTGCTTAACGGGACAGCTATCCGCATCCACATAAACAAAAGGCTTATGCAATTTCATGACTCACTAATTCTACAATAAATTGCGGAATCCTTCCTTTTTCGTAAAATTTTTATAAAGCTTTTTAACACAAGCGTTGCCATTTATACTCAAATCATACTAACAACATTTTTTCACAAAAATCAATTATAATACAAACTAATTTAAAATGCCATCATTTTAACTAATTATCAAGATGCTTTATCCCGCTTTATCTGCTGGCTCTGCCTCGGTAATTTTCCAAAAAACAATGCCGCAAACGGAACAAAACGATGAAAGAGGTAAATAACAAAGAAGCAAATTACCATCGTAAGTAAATACCGCAGCAAAATCTGAACGTGAAAGAGATAATTGCTGTACGCCGGTATACTTCTTGACACATAATCTAAAAGAAGCGGGTGTAATAAGTAAAACCCAAAGGAATAACTCGCAATTTGCTGTAATTTGGACATCGTCGAAACGGAAATCCTGTCGGAAAGCGTCTCCGCCAGCCTGAAGATTCCATAGCATCCCGCCGCCAAGAAGATATAGTTCACCGTTTCATAAGGAATATTGTTCCATTTAATTGTATTAAGTGTTCCGGCATTATAATAATAAATTGCGATAGCAGATCCTGCTAATAAGCTAACAGTTAACCAAACTGCTGTTGACCATCTGCCGCTTTTAGCTTTTTCCCTATCATAGTGGAGACCAATCCATCCGCCAAGAAGAAGCGTACCCATTAGCTGAAGAAACAGCGGAAATGGACTGACCGGCCAATATGTTGTAAGGGCAATATATCCAAGCTGCAAGAAGCCGCCAAAGGCAAACATGTATTTTCTGAAGAAGGCAACCTTGTGATCCAGCCAAATGAACAGCGGCAGCACAAGATAAATTTGTACGATTAGAAAGATAAAATGCAGCTGATAATAGCTTTCTCCAAAAAAAATTCGTTTGGCGACAGCTGCAGGATTTAAATCTCCGAAACCAAGCATCACTTTATGGAGCTCATAAATGAGTGCCCAAATAATGTAGGGTATCAGTATAAAACTGACACGTTTTTTATAGTAATCTTTCCATAATCTCTTTGTTAATGTCTTATGCTTGTATTGATAAAAGAAGACCAATCCAGTGATTGCGATAAATAAACCTGCTTCAATCCGGATGATCCGGTTAAGAAAGTGGTACTTTTCATATGCATCACTTGCGAACGGCAATACACTGGCATAGGCACCTGTAACGTGAACGAGCACGACAAGTGACATTGCTAACAACCGCATTATATAAATGGATTGAATTTGTTGTTTTTTCATATTAGGTTTCTCCTCACCAAGCATTTACGAAAAAGAAAAGGTAACAACAGCCTTTCTGTCGTTACCTCTTCTGTTGGTATCATAAAGTTCGGGTCAAGTACCGTCAATATGAATTACAAGATCTTAACAATAACTTTGGTGATTCTTAATCTGCAAACAGCTGGCTACGCACCGTTAAAATGCTATTCGCTGTTTCCTCAACTGCTTTATTGGATACATCTATTACGCGACATCCAATACGATTCACAATCTTATCAAAATGCTCCAATTCGTGATTGATGCGATCAATATTGGCATAACTCGCCTGATCACCTAGTCCAAGTGCCTTCAAGCGTTCTTTACGGATATTGTTCAACTTCTCCGGACTGATACGAAGACCGATACATTTGGCCGGGTCAACTTGGAACAATTCTCGCGGCGGTTCGACTTCCGGTACAATTGGTACATTGGCCACCTTCAATCGTTTATGTGCTAAATACTGAGAAAGCGGCGTCTTAGACGTGCGCGATACACCGATAAGCACAATGTCCGCACGAGAAATACCGCGAGGGTCGCGACCATCATCATAGCGAACGGCAAACTCAATTGCTTCAATTCTTCGGAAATAATCTTCATCAAGACGGTGAACAAGACCAGGTTGCAGCTTCGGTTCTTGATGGAACATATCCGCCATCGCATCCATGAGTGGTCCCATTAAATCAATACAAGCAATTCCCTGTGCTTTTGCTTCATTGGTAAGGAATGCACGAAAATCTGGGTTCACCATTGTATATGCAATGATGGATGGTCGTTCACTGGCTTGCCTTAACGTCTCTTCTAGTATCGTCGTATTCTCAACATAAGGAACACGCAGCAATTCAAAAGGCTCTTCCATATTAAATTGGCTAAGCGCAGCTTTAACAACTAACTCCGCCGTTTCGCCTACTGAGTCTGATACGACAAAGACAATTGGTTTCTCCATCGGTTTCCCTCCCGGATTCATTTACATAAGTTCATTTCTGGCAAGTTCAACGAATGCTTTCGTGATCGTTGTTTTTGTAATACGTCCAACTACCTTTGCACCTGCTTCACTCGATCTTTCAATAACAGGTAAACTATCGATTTGTTTTTCAATCAAACGATTGGCCGCTTCTACCAACAGCTCATCTGGATAGCATACTGCAACGTTTGGCATTCGCGTCATGATAATGTGAACTGGAATTTCCTGCAGTACTTGATTCCCGATACTTGCCCGCAGCAAATCTTTTCGAGAAACAACCCCAACAAGATTATTATCCTGGTCCACTGCAAACAGCGTACCTACGTCACTGAGGAACATGGCACTGATGGCATCATAAGCAGAATCGTCTTCCTTTACGACAATAGGCATCGATTGGAATGCATCCACCTTGTACTTCATCAGTTTTTCTGTAATGATCTCCGAGCCTGTCTTGCCTGTATAGAAGTAACCAACACGCGGTCTTGCATCAAGGAAACCGACCATTGTGAGAATCGCTAAATCTGGACGAAGTGTTGCTCGTGTCAGATTCAAACGCTCCGCGATCTGTTCACCCGTTATCGGACCTGCTTCTTTTACAATCGCAATTATTTGCTGTTGTCGTTTAGACAAATCCATGTTCATCACCTCTATCCAAGAACTGCCCTCATTGGACCTGCTTCCACTGTATTTTTGTCACATCTGCATAGCTTAAAATCAATGCAGCCAATTGATTTAACAGCGATAAGCGGTTTGTTTTTAGCTTTTCATCTTCCGCCATTACCATCGTATGGTCAAAGAATGCGTGGATGCTGTCAGTAAATGAAGCAAGTGTATCCAGTGCTTCTTTTGCCTGTCTTTTCGCAGCCGCATCCATGTATACACTACGCTTTTCTTGCAGCATACGGTATAGCTCTTTTTCGTATTCGTTTTCGAATAGAGCCTCATCTACGCCTTCATCTGTCCCTTTTTTCGCTAAGTTAATAACACGTCCAAGCGCTTCTTGGACAGGTTTAAAGGATTCATCTTGACGCAGCGGTTCAAGCGTTTTCGCTCTGGCAACAACATATGGATAGTTACCAATTTGAACAGCTAGTACTGCATCAATTACATCATAGGTTATATTTTCTTCTTTTAATAGCTGGTTCGCACGCTGATAAAAGAAGCTGCGAATATCCTCTGCGTATTTTTCTCTCTCGACAGTTGGCAACGATTGTTCCTCGAATAGTGCAATCGTGCGCTCCACAAGTTCTTCAACCGTAATCTGCCAATCCGTTTTCAACAGCATTTGGATAATACCAGCCGCTTGACGACGCAAGCCATACGGATCTTGGGAGCCTGTCGGTACGTTGCCGATAACCATACTTCCAATTATAGTATCCAATTTGTCTGCGATACTCACAATCGTACCTTCTGTTGATTCAGGGAGCGCGCCATGAGAAGAATTAGGCATATATTGTTCCCGAATTGCTTGTGCTACCTGCTCGTTTTCTCCGAAATGACGGGCATACTTTTCTCCCATAATCCCTTGAAGTTCAGTAAATTCGTTTACCATGTTTGTCACAAGATCAAACTTAGCAATACTTGCTGCGCGTTCAGCGCGAGCAGCAGTTTCTTTGTCTACACCTGCAGCGTCACTGATCATGCTTGCAATCTTCGTCACACGATTGACTTTATCCTGCAGTGTGCCAAGCTCTACTTGATAAATCATTTTAGAAAGCTTCTCAACGCTCTTCTCAATTGACTGTGCTTTATCTTCTGCATAGAAGAATTCGGCATCTTGAAGCCTTGCACGTAATACTTTTTCGTTACCGCGGGCTACGTTTTCCAAGTGATCACTATTTCCGTTACGCACTCCAATAAAATGCGGAAGCAGGTTGCCAGCTGTATCTCTGACTGGGAAATAACGCTGATGTTCCTTCATGCTCGTAATCAATACTTCTTGCGGTAATTCCAGGAATTCAGCAGCATAATCACCATGGAACACGGTTGGGTATTCTACCAGATACAATACTTCTTCCAACAAATCCTCATCAATTGGAATCTGCCAGCCATTCGCTGTTTCCAATTGTTGAATGCCATCTACAATCATCTCTTGGCGTTTCACTTGATCCACAATAACAAACTGATCTGCCAATACCTTCTCATAATTAGCCGGCTCATCAATTTCTGCTGTTTCACCAAGGAAACGGTGGCCATATGTCAGATTGGATGCTGTCGTTCCGGCAACCTCCATTGGAATGACTGCTTCCCCATAAAGTGCAACAATCCAGCGAATTGGACGTGCATAGCGCAAACTACCTGAGCCCCAGCGCATATTTTTCGGGAAGTGCAGGCTTAAAAGCACATCCTTGAAAGTTGGGAGCAGCTCTTCTGCATGCTGTCCTTTGACGAATTTCTTCACAAAAATATATTCTGTTCCATCAACGTCTTTTGTATAAACATCTTCGACCGTCGCTCCTTGGCCGCGTGTAAATCCTTGAGCTGCTTTCGACCATTCACCTGCTTCGTCTTTCGCAATACGAAGTGCAGGTCCTTTCACTTCTTCCTCAATATCCGGCTGCTTGTCAGATAGAGACAGAATAGATACTGCGATACGTCTCGGTGTTGCCTGTACCTTTACTTCATCAAAGGAAAGACCTAATTTTTGCAGCCATTCTGCTGTTTTTGTCTCTAGCTGGCTAATTGTTCCAGGTAAGAAACGTGCCGGCATTTCTTCTAAACCGATTTCGAATAATACATCCTTATTCTGCATGCTCATCCGCTCCTTCTTTCAGCATTGGGAAGCCCAATCGCTCCCGCTCTGCTACATAGCTCTTCGCGATGGACCTAGCTAGATTTCGCACCCTGCCGATATACCCGGTACGCTCTGTTACAGAGATAGCTCCCTTCGCATCAAGTAAGTTAAATGTGTGCGAACATTTGAGTACATAATCATAAGCGGGGAAAACGAGCCCTTGATCCATGATCCGCTTCGCTTCTTTTTCGTACATATCGAACAGCTGGAACAGCATATCCGTATCAGACTCCTTGAATGTATACGTGGAATGCTCGAATTCCGGCTGCTTGAAAATATCAGCAACCGTCACACCATCCGTCCATTCGAGTTCAAATACATTTTCTTTGTCTTGAATGTAGGAAGCAAGACGCTCCAAACCATATGTAATCTCAACTGAGACTGGTTTTGCTTCAAGTCCGCCAATTTGCTGGAAGTACGTGAACTGTGTAATTTCCATTCCATCCAGCCATACTTCCCAGCCAAGTCCAGCTGCACCAAGTGTCGGGTTTTCCCAGTTATCTTCTACAAATCGGATGTCGTGCTTTAATGGATCAATACCAAGTTTGCGAAGAGACTCTAAATAAAGTTCCTGAATATTATCAGGTGATGGTTTCATAATGACCTGGAATTGGTGATGCTGATAAAGACGGTTTGGATTTTCACCGTAGCGGCCATCTGCCGGGCGGCGTGAAGGCTCTACATAAGCCACATTCCATGGCTCAGGACCTAGGCTGCGCAGTAAAGTCATCGGACTCATCGTTCCGGCACCTTTTTCTACATCATATGCCTGCATTAAAAGACAGCCCTGGTCTGACCAATGCTTTTGTAATGTCAAAATCATATTTTGGATATTCATTGGATTCCCTCCATCTTGTTTTCATCAACGTCAGGATGGACGAAAAAATCCCGTCCTTATGCTGTTTGAACAGCATAGGGACGGGATTACCGCGGTTCCACCCTATTTGCCTCCAAATGGAAGCCACTTTTTTACTTTTGCTCAGAAGTGCCTTCTCCGTCTGCCTTTGATCTGGCTCGCACTATCCCAGATTCGCTAACCAAAGGGGGTAAGACGGATACTACTCTTCTTCAACGCAAGCCGTCGATTTTGTCTTAATGATACTAAAATGCCATACTACTTGTCAACAAAGCTTTATTGCAGTTTGTCTAATTGAGATAAAAACTTTTTGCTTTTCAAGAAGTAACCGCCATAACGTTCATAATAGGCATCCAGCAGCTCATTGAGCAGCCGTTTTGTTTCCGGCTTTACGGAAATATTACCGATCCTTGTAATATCAATACTGGTAAAAAGCTGCAAAAGCTTCGTCACCTTATCAGATAGTACGTAAGCATCCGGATCCAATTGCATACAACGACGGCAAAGCATCCCGCCTTCTGGTATAGAAAACTTGTAAGGCAATTCCGTGTTCCCACAATTTACACATTGATGCACTGCCGGTGCAAAACCGCCGCGACGAAACATCTTCAACTCATAAATAATACGTAAAACATCCGCATCTTTCCCGTCATTGATCCATTCGAGTACTTGAAGCAGCTGACGGAACAAATCTGGGTCAGGCTTATTGTTATCTGTCAGTTTATCTGTCATTTCTGCTATATAAGAAGCATAAGCTGTCTTTACGATATCTTCTCGAATGGCACGGAAACTTTGAAGCGGTTCGCCTTGCTGCATAGCTCCCATACCTGAGCCAATTTGTACAAGGAACGATCCGTAGATGAACGGCTGAGCGATAGCCGCCATCCGGCTCTTTGGTTTCTTCGCCCCTCGGGCCATTACAGCAATCTTGCCTCGATCTTCCGTAAAGATCGTAATAATCTTATGAGTTTCCCCGTAATCCTGCGTGCGCAGAATAATTCCTTCTATGTTTTGGAGCAACGCTCTCTCCCCACTCCTGTTGCTTACATTTTCGATTGAAGTCGATTATAGTTCGGAAGTTCTATGATGTTATCTTGTCTAGGAGGTATGAGTGAATTGTACATCGTTTCAATTTCTTTCATCAATAAGTAGGTTTCAATACTCCCGGTCTTGCTAAAGATTTGCCAATGGAAATCAATCACAGGAAGTCCACCTTTCTATGTGTTTTTTTAGAAATGAAATACAAAACTATCTCCTTCTTAGGATGACACCTTCTTCAGAATTCATGTGCTTCAAATATTACCATCGACTTAATATTCGTCGCGGCTAAATCCGTAATCATTAAGCTGCGCTTGCTTGTTCCGCCAGTCCGGCTGCACTTTCACCCAAAGCTCAAGAAACACCTTACTGCCTAGCAGCATTTCAATATCTCTGCGCGCAAGTTTACCAACTTGTTTGAGCATACTGCCTTGCTTCCCAATAATAATCCCTTTTTGGGATTTACGCTCCGTCACAATTGTCGCCTGAATGAAAACCTTCTCCGTGGTACTATGACGATTCTCAATTGCTTCAATAACGACAGCAATAGAATGCGGTATCTCTTCCCGTGTTAAATGCAGCACCTTTTCACGAATCAGTTCACTGACGATGAAACGTTCCGGATGATCCGTAACTTGATCTTCAGGGTAATACTGCGGTCCTTCTGGAAGATAGCCCTTCAATGTATCCAATAAATGAGCCGTGTTGTTTCCTTCCAGTGCACTAATAGGAACAATCTCTGCAAAATCCAACTTGTCCTTATACTGCTCGATAAGTTCAAACAGTTTATCTGGGTGAATCTTATCAATTTTATTCAGAACAAGGAAAACGGGATTGTTGACCTTCTGCAGCCGTTCAAGAATAAACTGATCTCCTCGGCCATAGCCTTCCTCAGCATTGACCATAAACATGACAGCGTCCACTTCATTCATTGTATTTTCTGCAGTCTTCACCATAAAATCACCGAGCTTATGCTTCGGTTTATGGATACCAGGCGTATCAATAAAGATGAACTGTGCGTCATCTTGTGTGAGCACCCCTTGTATCCGATTACGCGTCGTTTGCGGCTTATCACTCATAATAGCAATCTTCTGCCCCACGAAACGATTTAACAAAGTTGATTTTCCAACATTCGGTCTCCCGATGATGGAAATAAAACCAGAACGAAATTCTTCTACCATGCTGTTATATTCCTCCAAGTACTAGTACGACAATAACCTCAAGTACTATTAAAATGTTGTATCTCTATCTTACTACAAATCCCCCGCCACTTCACCCATTCGACAAAAGGTCTTATTAAAATCAAAAGCGGAAAAGGCCGGTTAGAAACGGAACGATAAGTGAGAAGGCCCGGAGTAAGGCGATTTTTCCTTACACAGGGACTTATCGCTTATGGTGTAGTTTCTGGCCTTTGGAGCTAGACGGCAATCAAAAGCGGAAAAGGCCGGTTAGAAACGGAACGATAAGTGAAAAGGCCTGGAGTAAGGCGATTTTTCCTTACGCAGGGACTTATCGCTTATGGTGTAGTTTCTGGCCTTTGAAGCTAGACGCAGAACAAAGTCCAAGAGCCCATGGTAAGCAAGAAAGCCCAGAGCGGAGCCCTCTCCCGCACTCCTTCCTCACAAGAAAAACCGTCCCTAAAGAACGGTTTTACAGTACAGTTAGCATTTTCGGTACGAAAACAATTAAGCCGACACAGATAGCAGTAATGGCTGCAACAAAGACAGCGCCCGCTGAGATATCCTTGATCAGGCCGACTGTTTTGCTTTGTTCTGGTGACAGGTGGTCCATCATGAGTTCAACGACTGTGTTAATCATCTCTGTCACGATGACAAAACCGATGCTTAAGAGCACAGCCGCCCACTCAGCTGCTTCAATACGAAACAGCACGCCCGCTAACAGCGCGATGAACGTCGCTATTGTGTGGATCCGAAAATTCCTCTCATGGACAAATGTCCACCGAATGCCGTTCCATGCATAGCGAAATCCAATGCCGGTCTTAGTTTTCTTCTCGTTTGAGTCCGAATCCATTCAAAATCTCCTCTTGTCTTCCGAACATCTTCTTTTCATCTGCTTCATTCATATGATCATAGCCAAGCAAATGGAGGAAACCATGTAAAGCAAGGAATCCAAGCTCCCGCTCTATACTATGTTCATATTCCTCTGCCTGCTCTTTCGCCATATCGACGGAAATAATAATATCGCCGTATACAACCGGCAGTTCTTCTCCGATGATCTGTGTCTCGCCTTCTCCTTCTTCTTGCATAGCAAAAGAGATAACATCAGTCGGCGTATCCTTTTGGCGATAATTTCGGTTAATCACCTGAATCTCATCATTATCAACAAAGGTGATAGAAATCTCCGCCTCTTTGGTAATGTCCTCTGCATCAGCAGCGTATTGAATCAATCTGTCGATCAGATCAATATAATCTTCTGTGACAGAATTTGTATTATCATGAAAATCAATATGCATTAGTTTGCCTCCTTCACTTTCTCTTCATCTGGGTATTCAATACGGGAATGGAAGATTCCCGTAAGCGCCTGGCAGATTGCTTCTTTGATTTCTTGCAAATCCTGCATTGTCAAAGGGGCGCAATCGAGCTGTCCATCCATTAGTTTATCTTTGATAATAGAGTCGACCAAGCTGCGAATCTTTTCCTGCGTCGGTTCTTTCATAGAACGGACAGCCGCTTCCACCGAGTCACAAATCGACAGGACCGCCGTTTCTTTCGTAGCTGGTCTTGGTCCAGGATAACGATACGTGTCTTCGGTTACATCTTTATTGTATTCCTTTTCTTTGTAATAAAAAAACTTCAATAACGAAGTACCATGATGCTGTTTTGCCATATCCACGATTTCTTTCGGAAAATGGTTATCTTGCAGCATCTTTGCCCCATCATAAGGGTGACGAATAATAATCTCTGCACTTTGACGCGGTGATAAATGATCGTGCGGGTTTTTTCGCCCCATTTGGTTCTCAATGAATAGCTGCGGCTGCCTCGTTTTGCCGAGGTCATGATAATAAGCACCTACTCTGGCGAGCAAACCATTGGCACCAATTGCTTCACATGCGGCTTCACTCAAATTAGCCACCATGATGCTGTGATGGTATGTTCCTGGTGCGTCGGTCAATATTTTTTTCAGCAGCGGATGATTTGGTTTAGAGAGCATCAGCAGTTTTGTCTCCGATAAAACCCCAAAACCCGTCTCAGCAAACGGCAGGATGCCCGCAACAAGAATGACAGTAAGCAAGGCTGACAAAGCTGCGAAACCACAATAAAGAATTATTACATCCCAAGTATATTTCTCGAAAGCAAAGAATACAAATAACAAAACACTAATAATTTGTACACTTGCCAAAAATAATAGCGCCTTTGCCATTGCCCCTTTATCTTTTACATTACGGATAGCATAAACTGCCGCTAGCTGCGCAAAGAGAAAGTAAAGAGCAGCCTCCATATTGAGAGAACCAGGTATCTCATCATTCAGAATAACCCCAGCCAGTACACTGTAGACAATAGCATAGCAGATGGCAAATCGCTGACTTAATAAATGGCGGAATAGTACAGCTGCAACTGCAGTTGGCAGCAGTAAGTAATAATGCGTTTCTGTAGATCCTATCACACTAATTAACTTAAGCAGGATGACAGATACGCAAATAAGCAAGAATACAAACAGCAGTACCGATTTATTCGCTCCAGCATTTTTTTTCGTCGTATGTATTGTTTCAAATGTCAATATGCCTGTCAGGAGTGCTATCAACAAGACAAGTCCAATCAGCGGCAGCACATTCCTCGTTGAATTCAACAAACCAACAAGCCTCAATTCCTCATATACATCATTTGTAATTGTCTGACCTTCTTGTACGATAATCTCACCTGCACGGATCATAACCGCTGCCACGTTCTGCTGAGCTTCTGCCTTTTGAGTGGCAGTCGCTTGCGCATCAAATGAAGCATTCTGCACAATTGCAAAGCTTGTCAAAGAACGCAGCGCTTCCTTCGTTTTGCTGGAAATATCCGCATATCCAATTCGCTCGCGCATTTCTTCCTGCGTCTGCTGCACCTCATCCCGTTTTACGCCATCCTCCAGAAAGTCTGTCATCGCATCTGAAAAGACCTTCTCACTGACCTGTCTTTCTTCCGCTGGAATTTGTACAAGTTGGGCGATTTGCCTATCAGTCAACTCTTCCTTGATTGATTCGGATAGCAGCTGCTTTATGTCCTCGACTCTTTTATCTGTCGACTCTTCACTATCATTCACTTGCCCAATTGCAGTAAAAATCTCATCTACAGCGTCAGTCTTAGCCTCAGTAATCTCTGCGGACACGGTATAGCGATCATCTATTTGCTGTCCCGCCTCCTGCCGCTGCCTTTCTGTCTCTGCTTCGTTCTCAATTGTAATAGGTGACCGGATTGTTTCACTCGCTGTATCATAAATCTGCACATCATAATTTCTCGTCGTTACGTTAGAAGCTGTCGCAATAAAGAAAAAGCACCCAAGCAGTAAGGTCCCGATTAATATTATCGTACGATTACCGGTTTTGGCTTTCCTTTTGAACAGATTTGTGAACTTTTTACCAGCCACTTTCTATCCTCCTGTCCGCTCGAACCGAAAAAGACCCGGTATCGGGCCTTTCGCATTTTTATTCTGATTCGTATGCATCAATGATACGTTGTACAAGCGGGTGACGTACAACGTCTGTCTGTTTCAAGTATGTGAAAAAGACACCTTTTACATTGCTAAGCCTCGTTTCTACAGAGCGTAAGCCAGAAGCTGCGCCTTTCGGCAAGTCAATCTGTGTAATGTCGCCTGTAATAACCATTTTAGAACCAAAACCAAGCCGTGTCAGAAACATCTTCATCTGTGCATTTGTCGTATTTTGTGCTTCATCCAGAATAACAAATGCGTCATCCAATGTACGTCCGCGCATGTAAGCAAGCGGAGCAATTTCAATTGTACCGCGCTCGATCAGCCGGGTTGTCTGCTCCAGTCCCATTACATCATGCAGTGCATCATATAAGGGCCGGAGATATGGATCTACCTTCTCTTTTAAATCCCCCGGAAGGAATCCAAGGCTTTCTCCAGCTTCCACAGCTGGCCGTGTCAGGATAATTCGTTTAACAATACCTTTTTTCAAAGCATTGACGGCCATGACGACTGCCAAGTAGGTTTTTCCCGTACCAGCAGGACCAATACCGAAAACCAGGTCATGCGATTTGATGCCATTCACATAACTGCGCTGACCTAACGTTTTGACTCGAATTGATTTTCCTTTTGCATTCTTTGTTATTTCATCATCAAATAACGTTTCAAATTGATCCAGGCTGTCCTTTTTGGCCAATTCAACTGCATATACGACATCACGTTCTCCAATTGGGATACCGCGTCTAATGACAGCTGACAAGGCTTGCAGCAGCTCTTCTGTTAATCGTACATCTTCTTCTCTTCCGGTTACCCGAACTTCATCACCGCGAGTTACGATGGATACTTGAAATTGTTCTTCAATTTGCTTAAGATGGCGATCTTCTGTACCGAATAAAGCTAATGTTTCGTTGGTATCTTTTAATTGTAAGTTCACACGTTTCACGTCTTCGGGCATAATCAATCTCCTTGAGATAAAGGTTGAGATGTTGCAATATCTTCATTTACTTGAAAGTATAAGATTAATTTAACTTTACCATTCTCGACAGTCTCATGTAAAATTTTTTGAGAAATAATGTCAGACTCTTTGCCGATTTGCAGCTGCAAATCTTGTTTAGCCAGCTTTACCGCCTGCGCCCTGGCTTCTTCTTTCGTCCGCTTCACCTGTTTGGAAACCCGCTCGTATTCGCTGGTTTTTGTAACTCCTAAAGGAAGCTTCCAGCGGAGAAAGCGCAAGTAACGAGTAGAAGTTTGCTCTTGTGCGTCTTTATAGCCGGAATCACCGAAACCCCAGAACGGCACTCGAAAGTTCTCTCCAAACTGTGCGGCATATTTTGTCTCCTGGTTGCCGCTCAGTACGGTATACGTTTCCTTAAGCGGAACTGATACAGATACATTATACCACGTACGAGCAATAACATTACCTGTTGCAGCAACCTGCTTCCGTGTATCCTCCGGTTTTTCCGCTTCCTCTTTTTCTGTTGCAACAGGAGGTTCCTTACCAATTAAACCAGAGACTAGAACGTCGCCAGGTTCCACATAATCGTGAATTCCTACTTGAGGAACCCCTTCCGAGACGAACATGTCCACAATGACACCCTTTTTCTTCGCAACAAGGTGACGCGGTCCGGGTTCTTCTTTTTCTTTCACAATCGTCTTCGGCACACCTTCTAATGCATAGGTTGTCCCTTTTTCTTGTACACCTATCCACAAAAGTTCAGGAATATCCTGTAATAACCGCTGCTGAATATCAACCGGTGCGCCTAAGGTCAATTTGAATGCTCCTAAGCGTACACCATATTCATCTAGCTGCGTCTCGATTTGGTGCTCTAATTCAGGGCTGACACCTTTAATGTCAATCTTCCAGACGGTATTGGAAAGGAGAAAGATACTCAATATACTTATAAAAATGCCTAAGAGCAAAGGTTTCTTATGCAATATAGATGTAAAGAGAAACGGAAACCCATGCTTCGCACGAAATTGAACTTTGTAGCCTGTCCCCCTTCGTTTCATGCGAAGCTTGCTGATATCTTGCTTTCTGATTTTCGCTTCGCATGTTTGATTGTCCTTCTTGACGATATCCCAGACCAGAACCTTCTCCTGAACAAGCTGATTAAAAAACAGCTCTGGTCTGTCACCTTTTATTAAGACTGTTACATATCCAGTAAAATAGATATCCTGTGTGTGTTTCTTCATACGTACCTCCCCGCTCCGCATGCTTATGATTCGATGAATTTAAATTCCTTCATTTTCCCCTCAAGCAGAATTTCCTCCGGCAGCATGACCTTCAATACGAAGGACTCTCCTGTAATGAGCAGAAAGCCCGTGTTAAGCCGCAGTCGGAGTTCATTATCGGAAAAGAGGATCAACCCTCTGTGATTCTCGATATAGGCGTGAAAGTGACCAATGGTCGTTATACGAGGGAGTTCCAACACCACATCAGCAGGCATATCTAGGTGCTCAGTGAACCAGTTTCCGATCCGCTGCTGCCATTTTTTCATTCTCATCAGCTCCCCTCAGCACATTCTATGTTGCAGAGAAGCAAGAAAGAACAATCGATAAGAAGCAGATTGGAAAGCAAAAAAGCGAGCCCTTAATGGACTCGCTTTCCGAATGCTCGATGCGGTTTTTTTGCACGTGGTTCTCCAAGTATTTCTGACCAAATCACCTGTTCTGCTAGCTGTCTGCTAGATAGACGCGTTATGTGAATTGGTTTGGTAACAGAATGATTCTTAGTCTGCTGGCGAGCAGGCGCGGCTTTCTGTACAGCCTTCACCCGCTCAATAGCATTATCAGCTCTGTTCCGAAGCTCATCGACCTGCTTCTCAGCTTGCACAAGTTCAGGTGCTTTTGTCTGTACAGGCTTCTCTGTGGGACGCTCCGCGCTTTGGCGCGGCTGTTTCTCCTGCCAGTTTTTAACCGGAGGCTGCGTCCGCCTTGGATCCTGCTTTTCTTGGTCACCTTTTTTGCCAGCTTGATTGAACAAAAATACAATCCCAGCAATTACGAGCGGAACGAGAAACTGCAGTATGTCGGACATGTTCCCGCCACCTTTCTAAAGCTTACAGCTCGTTGTCTTCTTTGTCACCTTGCGGCAAACCGCCGATGCTGTCTCGCATTGTCGTATCAGCATTAATATTTTGGTAGTTCATATAATCCATTACGCCCATGTTCCCGGAACGAAGCGCTTCAGCAAGGGCAAGCGGTACATCTGCCTCCGCTTCCACAACTTTTGCACGCATCTCTTGTACGCGTGCCAAGTTTTCTTGCTCTTGTGCAACCGCCATTGCCCGGCGTTCTTCCGCTTTTGCTTGTGCGATATTTTTATCCGCCTCAGCCTGATCCGTCTGCAGTATGGCACCGATGTTCTTGCCAATATCAATATCCGCAATATCGATAGACAGAATCTCAAATGCCGTTCCGGAATCCAAACCGCGGTTCAATACATTATGAGAAATTTTATCGGGATTTTCTAGGACATTGGAATGGTTCTCAGAGCTACCAATTGTACTAACAATCCCTTCACCAACACGTGCGATGATCGTATCTTCGCCGGCACCACCTACTAGACGGTCGATATTAGCACGTACAGTAATTCGGGCTTTCGCTTTTACTTCGATACCATCAATTGCAACACCAGAGATGAAAGGTGTTTCAATTACTTTTGGGTTAACACTCATTTGAACAGCTTCCAGCACATCACGGCCTGCCAAGTCAATCGCTGCCGAACGCTCAAATGGTAGTTCAATGTTCGCACGATGCGCTGCGATGAGCGCGTTTACGACGCGGTCTACGTTACCTCCAGCTAAGTAATGACTCTCCAGCTGGTTGGTATCGACCTTTAACCCTGCTTTATGGGCTTTAATAAGCGGGCTGATTACACGGGATGGAATAACACGTCTCAGTCGCATTCCGACAAGCGTAAAGATACTGATTTTAACACCCGCTGCTAGAGCACTGATCCATAATGCAACTGGTACGAATGTAAACAAGATGATCAATGCAATCAGAATGACCGCAGCGATAATAATTGGTACAAGAATCTCTTGGTTCATTTAATTTCCTCCTCATTCGTCAAAGAGCTGACGATGATTTTCGTTCCTTCTGTACGTATAACAACTATTTCTTCTCCACGGTTTATATACCTTCCGTCGGTAATGACGTCCATCTTCCTATCTTCAATCTCCGCCACGCCAGTTGGACGCAGCGGCGTAGTGGTTATGCCACTTTTACCAATAAGCGAAACCAAACTCGGGATGGCATCAGGTCTCAGCGTATCCTGAAGAATAAAGGGTTTGAACATACCTTTTTCAAAACCGACAATACGGATAACATAAACAACAGCAACAACGGTTACAATAAATGCAATACTTACACTTATCATCATATCCGTTTTGTCTGCCGCTATGCGAAATAAAACCCAAAGCAGCCCAACCATACCAAGTATGCCCATAATGCCGCCAGGTACGAATAATTCCAAGACAAGTAATATAATAGCTGCAGTCAAAAGAAGTATATCCGTACCGGACAGGAGCCCTCCTGCGATATGGCCATAAAGGAAAACACCGGCAGCGGCTACCCCTAATATGCCTCCTGCGCCAAAACCAGGAGTGAACAACTCGACCGCCAGCCCTGCAAATGCGATGGACAAAAGAATCGTCACAACAACTGGAGATGTAATCCACGAGGCAATTGTATCGCCAAAAGTGAATGTTGCTGTTTGGAGGCTAGTAACCTCGATATAGTGCAGCATGTGAATCCTCCTGAACGACTTGTTTGTTTCAGTTGTTATGTACAGTTTACCTTTACGTCTCAAATAAGAAAAGGTTTCATTTTTTGAAGCAGTATTTACAAAAAGAAAATCCCAGCCACCATAGTGACTGGGATTTTCTCAGATATTCATATAACTATCAGTTAAGACAAGTGCTTATTCACGATTTTATTAACTAAAGAACCATCAGTTTTACCTTTTACTTTCGGCATGACAGCGTTCATTACTGAACCCATGTCTTTCTTGGAAGTAGCTCCTACCTCCGCGATGGTTTGTTTAATAACGTCTTCAAGTTCTTCTTCCGAAAGCTGTTCCGGCATATAACCTTTTAAAACTTGAAGCTCAGCTTCTTGTTTTTGTACCAGGTCATCGCGTCCAGCTTCTTGGAATTCTTGGAGGGAATCTTTTCGTTGTTTTACCTCTCGAGATAAAACGGTAAGTTCTTCATCTTCTGACAGCGTGTCATTACCAGTACGAATTGCTTCGTTTTGCAGGCTGGCTTTCACCATACGGATAACGCTAAGCGTTTCCTTATCCCTTGCTTTCATCGCAGTCTTCATATCCTGGTTCAGACGTTCTGTTAATGACATATCTCTTTGCACCCTCTTTACTTACTTACGCTTTCTAGCCGCCTCAGATTTTTTCTTGCGACGAACACTAGGTTTTTCGTAGAATTCACGCTTACGGTATTCAGATAGAGTACCGCTTTTAGAAACTGTGCGCTTAAAGCGACGAAGAGCATCTTCAAGAGACTCGTTTTTGCGAACGCGAGTAGTGTTTGACATGCTAATTTCCCTCCCTCCGAAGCATACAACAATGTGCTATCTCATATGCACTGCTGCATATGTCTTTGCTCATTATAATATAATGCTAAATCCTGGTCAATAGAAAGGTGCATAATACTGCGTATTTCATAAAAATTACTATTAATAGTCGCTTGTACCTGCACCGCCTGCAATGATTTGCACGCCTGCACTAGCACCAATTCGTGTAGCACCTGCCTCAATCATCGCAAGTGTTGCTTCGCGGTCACGAACACCGCCGGAAGCTTTAACACCAATATCTGGCCCGACAGTATTACGCATCAAAGCGATATCTGCCACTGTTGCTCCGCCGCCGGAAAATCCTGTAGAAGTTTTAACAAAATCTGCTCCAGCTTTTACTGCAAGCTCACAAGCTGTCACTTTTTCTTCTTCTGTCAGCAATGCAGTTTCAATGATAACCTTTGTCAGCACACCGTCAGCTGCTTCTGTAACTGCACGGATATCTGATTCAACTGTCACCAAATCACCTGATTTTAACGCACCGATATTAATGACCATATCAATTTCTCCAGCGCCTTTTTCGATCGCATCCTTTGTTTCCAAAGCCTTCACTGCACTAGTGGACGCACCAAGCGGGAAGCCAATAACCGTACAAACTTTCACATCAGTGCCTTGCAGTTTATCTGCACAATAAGAAACCCAGTATGGATTTACACAAACAGAAGCAAACTTATGTGCTGCTGCTTCCTCGACAATGACATCAATCTGATCCTTTGTAGCATCCGGTTTTAAAAGTGTATGGTCAATATATGCTGCAATGTTTTCCAAGTGAAATAACCCCTTTTATAGTTAAGTTAGATAGTTACGCTTGTTTTTTCTTCTTCCATCACGCGGACGAATTGGCCTTCGTTATATGGATACCCGGCTTTTGTCAGTTTTACGCGGACAATTTTACCGATCATATCTGGTGTTGCCTCAAATTTCACTTTTAAATAGTTGTCTGTATAGCCAACATATAATGTATTTGATTCGTTTTCATCATAAAGCTCTTCTGGAATGACTTCTAACACTTCATTTTCAAACTGAGAAGCATATTCCTTCGCTTGCTGATCAGAAAGAGCAATTAGACGATGTACACGCTCATTCTTGGTTTCATCATCCACTTGATTAGTCATGCGCGCAGCCGGTGTTCCGGTCCGTTTGGAGTACGGAAATACATGCAGCTCACTATAACCAACTTCTTGGATGAAACGATATGTCTCCATGAATTCCTCTTCTGTCTCACCAGGAAAACCAACGATAACATCACTTGTAATCGCTAAATTAGGCAGTGCTTTTTTCACTTTTTCAATCTTGCTGCGGTAATAATCTGCTGAGTATTTACGACGCATACGTGTCAACACGGAATCAGACCCTGACTGCAGCGGGATATGCAAATGACGGACAATCTTTTCGGATTCATCCAGCACTTGAATGACTTCATCGGTAATTTGACTCGCTTCAATAGATGAGATACGAATACGTTTTAAACCGCGCACGTTCGCTTCTAATTCACGTAATAATTTAGCAAAATTGTAATCTTGCATATCTTCGCCGTAACCCGCTGTATGAATGCCTGTAAGAACGATTTCCTTATAACCAGCATCTACAAGCTGCTGTGCCTGTTTCATAACATCTTCGGGATTACGAGAGCGCAAAAGACCGCGAGACCATGGGATGATACAGAAGGTACAGAAGTTGTTACAGCCCTCCTGGATCTTCAGCGATGCACGTGTCCGATCTGTAAATGCCGGCACATCCATTTCCTCGAATACGCGGTTCTTCATAATGTTGGATACACCATTAATCGGTTCCTTTGTCTTCTTGAATTCTTCGATGTGCGCAATCATTTTATCGCGGCCCTGGGTACCGACTACGATATCAACCCCCGGAATCTCCATGATTTCACCAGGAGATGTTTGTGCATAACAGCCAGTTACACAAATAACACCCTCTGGGTTCTTACGTACAGCTCGGCGAATGATTTGACGACTTTTTTTATCACCAGTATTTGTAACTGTGCAAGTGTTGATCACATACACGTCAGATTGGTGGTCAAAATCGACTCTCTCATAACCTTCTGCCTTAAATTTCTGCCAGATTCCTTCTGTTTCGTAATGATTCACTTTGCAGCCTAATGTATGAAATGCCACTGTAGGCATAAAAAACACCTCATTCTTCAAAATGGTACGATAAACTAGCTAACATATACAATGGAGCAGTTTCTGTGCGTAAAATACGCGGTCCCAAACGGACAGGCAAGAAGCCTTCCTGCTTGAGCATATCTGCCTCTTTTTCACTGAATCCGCCTTCTGGTCCGACAACAACCAGTACGTTATCTGTAGAAGAAATCTGCTCAAAAACCGTACGCAGCGGATCTGCTTTCATCCCTTTAGCCGCTTCTTCATAAGCGAACAGTTTATGCTTATATGTATCGCTGCTCTGCAGCAGGGACTGAAAAGATAACACGTCGCCAATTAAAGGTATCGTTTGACGGCTGGACTGCTCTGCAGCTTCTTTGGCAATTTTCTCAAGCCTCTGGCGCTTCTTGTCCTTCTTTTTCTCATCCCATTTTACAACAGACCTGGCAGCCTGAAAAGGTACAAAACCAGCTGCGCCGAGTTCTGTACCTTTTTGCACAATCAACTCCAGCTTATCGCCTTTTGGCAAGCCTTGAGCAATCGTTACCGCAACCGGCATTTCGGTCTCCATGTCCAGCGGCTCTGTTACAGAAACCAAGACACAGTCGGCAGCAAAAGAATCAATCGTACACGTTGCCGCATGTCCGTCTGGATGGACGCAGATAATTTGATCTCCTTCATTCATACGCATAACACGAATAATGTGATGAGCATCTTGTCCTTCTAACGTAATTTTGTCGTCCTGCCAATTGGCAGCTTCTACGAAATAGCGCTGCATCCGCTCACCTCTGCCTTAATTCTTCCTTGCAATAATCGCAACCCAGTCTTCCATTTCATTTACTTCGACAATCTCGAAGCCGGCATCTAGTAACCCTTGTTTTACGTCGCCTTTCTTTTGGCTGATAATACCACTCGTAATGAACAAGCCGCCTGGTTTAATTCGTTTATATGCATCATCTGTGAACTTCAATATGATCTCAGCAAGGATGTTCGAAACAATGACATCTGCTTCAACAGCTACTCCTTCAAGCAAATTATTTGCCTTCGCAGTGATTTTGTCTGAAGTATGATTGAGTTCGGCATTAACCATTGTGCTCTTCACCGCAACATCATCCAAATCAAAAGCATGTACATGGGCGGCACCGAGTAATACGGCAGCAATACTCAAGACACCGGATCCAGAACCAACATCAATTACCGTATCTCCCTTTTGGATATAACGCTCGATGGCCTGAACACTCAATACGGTAGTCGGGTGGGTTCCTGTTCCAAATGCCATACCCGGATCAAGTTCCATGATCACTTCATCACTAGCCACAGGTGTATATTCTTCCCATGTAGGGATAATCGTAAATTTCTCAGATATTTTGACTGGTTTGTAATATTTCTTCCAAGCAGTTGACCAATCTTCCTCATCTACCTCACTTACCGTCACACGATTAGTTCCGATATCGATTTGATATTCTATCAAGTTGGTAATGGCTGCCTTGATCTCATTTACTGATTCACTTAGAAAACTATTTGTCGGCAAATATGCCTTGACGTAGATACCTTCTGTAGGATAATCAGCCGGATTTAACTCATAAATTTCTCCGAACGTTGTTTCGTAATCCTTTACCAAGTCTTCTGGATCTTGAATTACAACGCCGCTAGCACCTGCTTCATGCAAGATATTGGAGATTGGTTCAATTGCTTCGTTCGTCGTATGGATACACAGTTCCGCCCATTTCACGTACACGTCACTCCTTTTATTAAGACTCACCTTTGAATGCACGTCTCATACGTGTAAAGATGCTGTCATGCTGCTCACCAGCTGGATCATTGCCGCTAATATCATTTAGTTCACGCAGGAGTTCTTTTTGACGATCTGACAAATTGGTTGGTGTCACAACGCGGATTTTGACATGCTGATCTCCTTGACCGTATCCACGGACATTTGGCGAACCTTTGCCTTTCAAACGGAAAACACGTCCTGTTTGCGTCCCTGCAGGAACTTTCAGTTTGACTGCGCCATGGACTGTTGGCACTTCAATTTCATCACCTAGCGCAGCTTGCGCGAATGTTATCGGCATTTCACAGTAGATGTTGTCGCCTTCACGCTCATAGAATTCATGACTGCGAACTTGAATTACAACGTATAGGTCTCCTGGAGGTCCTCCGTTGACACCGGCTTCTCCTTTTCCGGATACACGAATTTGCTGGCCATCATCGATACCTGCTGGAATTTTAATGTGAATATTATTGCGCTTACGTACACGGCCAGATCCTCCGCACGTCTTACATTTATCCGGTATGATTCTACCCGTTCCGCTGCATGTATTACATACGCGTTTGTTCACGACACGGCCAAATGGCGTGTTTTGTTCCACATTAAGCTGGCCGCTTCCGTTACAGTGCGTACATGTTTTTGGCTGTGTTCCCGGTTTGGCTCCAGATCCCTCACATGTGTCACATTCTTCTTCTTTCGGAATCTCGATATCGGTTTCTTTTCCGAATATTGCTTCTTCAAATTTAAGGGTCATTGTATACTGTAAATCTGCGCCCTGACGCGGTGCATTAGGATCTTGACGACGGCCACCACCGCCGAAGAACATATCAAAGATGTCACCGAAACCGCCGAAGTCCTGTGCTCCTGCTCCGCCAAATCCTTGACTTTGCGGCCCAGCATGACCAAATTGATCGTATTGCGCCCGCTTCTGCTCATTCCCTAGTACTTCATACGCTTCTTTTGCCTCTTTGAACTTATCAGCAGCGTCATCTGCTTTGTTCACATCTGGGTGGTATTTGCGCGCAAGTTTACGATATGCTTTCTTAATTTCTTCCTTCGGTGCGTCCTTGCCGACGCCCAGCACATCGTAGTAGTCCCGCTTACTCACTGACAATCACTCTCCCGACTCTTCTTTTTGCATAAATTTTATCATACCATTAAGCATTACAGTCAGCAAACCCGCTGAACATGTAACAAGTCAAAGCCTGCTCACGAGCGGCTTTGACTTGTAGGGTGTTACATCATTTTGCTAGTAGCTTACTTCTTGTCGTCGTCTTTTACTTCTTCGAAATCAGCATCAACAACATCATCGCCTGCATTTTGACCATCTTGGTCTGCTTGCGCTTGCTGTGCTTGTGCAGCTTGCTCATACAGTTTCATGGAAAGTGCTTGTACTTGTTCAGATAGAGCATCTTTCTTCGCTGTAATCTCTTCAAGATCAGTACCTTCTAATGCTTTTTGAAGTTCTTCTTTTGCTGCTTCTGCTTTTTGTTTGTCTTCGTCAGAAACATTTTCAGCAAGATCTTTCAATGTTTTATCTGTCTGGAAGACAAGCTGATCTGCTTCGTTGCGAAGATCTACTTCTTCACGACGCTTTTTATCTTCTTCCGCGTTTTCTTCCGCTTCTCTTACCATTTTTTCTACTTCATCATCAGAAAGACCTGAAGAAGATTTAATCGTAATAGATTGTTCTTTATTTGTACCCATATCTTTCGCACGTACATTTACGATACCATTGGAATCGATATCGAAGGATACTTCGATTTGTGGTACACCGCGTGGTGCTGGCGGGATATCGGACAATTGGAAACGGCCAAGCGTTTTATTGTTTGCAGCCATCTCACGTTCACCTTGAAGTACGTGAATATCTACAGAAGGCTGATTGTCAGCTGCAGTAGAGAATGTTTGAGATGCGCTTGTTGGGATTGTTGTATTTCTTTCGATCAACTTCGTGAATACGCCGCCCATTGTTTCAATACCTAGAGAAAGTGGTGTAACGTCAAGAAGTACTACGTCTTTTACATCACCTTGCAAGACACCACCCTGGATTGCTGCACCAAGTGCAACAACTTCATCCGGGTTAACACCTTTAGAAGGCTCTTGACCAGTTTCTTTTTTGATTGCTTCTACAACTGCAGGAATACGAGTAGAACCACCAACAAGGATAACTTTATCAATTTCGCTTGCAGAAAGTTCTGCATCACGCAATGCTTGACGAGTAGGTCCCATAGTACGTTCTACTAAATCAGCAGAAAGCTCATCGAATTTCGCACGAGATAGAGAAAGTTCCAAGTGAAGCGGACCTTCTGCTCCTGCTGTGATGAACGGCAAGGAAACTTGTGTCTGTGTTACACCAGAAAGATCTTTCTTCGCTTTTTCAGCTGCATCTTTCAAGCGCTGCATTGCCATTTTATCTTTTGAAAGATCGATGCCATTTTCTTTTTTGAATTCCGCAACAAGATGATCAATAATCACTTGGTCGAAATCGTCACCGCCAAGACGGTTATCACCTGCAGTGGATACTACTTCAAACGTACCGTCACCGATGTCAAGGATGGATACGTCAAATGTACCGCCGCCAAGGTCATAAACAAGAATTGTTTGATCTTCTTCTGTGTTGATACCGTAAGCAAGTGCTGCTGCAGTAGGCTCATTAATAATACGCTCTACTTCAAGACCTGCAATTTTACCAGCATCTTTTGTAGCTTGACGCTCCGCATCGTTGAAGTATGCAGGAACTGTGACAACTGCTTTATCAACCGTATCTCCAAGATAGTCTTCTGCGAATGACTTGATATACTGCAGGATAATTGCAGAAATCTCTTGAGGTGTGTAAGATTTGCCCTCGATTTCTACTTTATAATCTGTACCCATATGACGTTTGATGGATTGGATTGTATTCGGGTTCGTAATAGCTTGTCGCTTCGCTACTTCACCGATTTGTCTTTCTCCGTTTTTAAAAGCAACAACGGATGGTGTCGTACGGTTTCCTTCCGGATTCGGAATGACGCGTGCTTCGCCACCTTCCATTACAGACACACAAGAGTTTGTTGTACCTAAGTCAATACCAATGATTTTACCCATTTTGTATTTTTCCTCCTTTTAAAGCATATGTAGTGCTTATGAATTCACTTGTACCATAGCCGGTCGAATGACGCGGTCTTTTAACTTATAGCCTTTTTGCAGTTCTTGTACAACTGTATTTGGCTCGTAATCTGCATTTTCCACCTGCATAACTGCTTGGTGCTCATGCGGATCGAAAGGCTGTCCAACTGTTTCAATAGCTTCGATTCCTTGCTTGTCGAAAGCCTCTAACAATTGACGATGTACCATGCGGATTCCATCAACAAACCCTTTGTTCGCTTCCTCATCCTGTACAGTTTGAAGAGCGCGGTCCAAGTTGTCGACAACTGGAAGCAAGGCTTCCGCTAAATCCTGTGATTTATATTTGCTGGCAGCTTCCTTTTCTTTCTGTGTACGTTTGCGGAAGTTATCATATTCCGCTTGTACGCGTAACAGACGCTTCTGGAGATCATTCCTCTCCTGTTCAATCTGTGTCAGGGCTTCGCTGCTTTCAGCGTTAGTTTCGGATTCTTCAGCTGAAGCTGCATCAATTACTTCTGCTTCTACAGCATCCTGTTCTTCGCTTTGGTTCAAATTCTCTTTTTCTTCATTTGCCATGATGGTCACCTCCTGAAACTGAAAAAGCATTGCTTATATGAAAGGCTTGCTAGTGTAGCAAGCCATATTCAACTTCATTTCTGCCAGTCTTGGTACGCACTGGCCAGTTTGTTCGATAAGACATGCATCAGCGACAGAACCCGGGAATATTCCATTCTCGTAGGCCCAAGCAGTGCAACTGTACCCATATGCACGCCGTCCGCTGAATAGCTGGCAGTCACAAAGCTGCAATCCTGCATGGCATCAAGTTTATTTTCTGTGCCGATTGCAACATGCAGACCATTTTGCTCGCCTCGAAGAAGATGGGCCAAACTCTCGCCTTCTTCCTCAATCATTGTATAAAGGGAGCGAATCTTATTTATATCTTGAAAATCAGGCTGCATCAAAATGTTTGCCTTACCTCCAAAATAAAGCTTTAGCGGCTGTTCAGAATCGATGAACGAACGCAGATATGCGAAAATCGTATCAAAGTTTTCCGTATGCTGCTTCAGCAGTTCCCGTACTTCCGTTCGCAATCTGCCAGGTACCATCATAAGCGGTACGCCAGCTAAACGGTCATTCAGGATGTTCACAACTCGTTCCATCTCGCTATGGTGCATTCCATTCGGTATACGAAAAGATTTATGCTCCACATGTCCTGTATCTGTTACTAGGAGTAAGACAGCAGTAAAATCAGATAGAGTCAGAATCTGTATGTGTTTCAGCTTCGTCTCCAGCATCTCTGGTCCCAATATGATACTTGTGTAATTGGTTAACTCAGATAAAAGCGCTGCTGATTGCTGCACAACTTCCTCCATCTCGCGCATATTAGCCGAGAATGTCTGTCTAATTGCTGACGTATCCTGCCGAGATAGATAAAACGGCGTTAGAAGATGATCCACGTAGAAACGATACCCTTTTTCGGAAGGAACCCTTCCAGAAGAGGTATGCGTCTTCTCGATCAAGCCGAGCTGTTCCAGTTCAGCCATATCATTGCGGATCGTCGCCGCACTGTAGGAAACTTCCTGCTTCGTTGAAATAGCGCGCGAACCAATTGGCTGCGCCGTTTCAATAAAGTCGTCGACAATCACTTGAAGGATACGCAGCTGTCGTTCTGTCAGCATGATCATCACCTCGATTAGCACTCTTATTTGGCGAGTGCTAAATATACATATAAGGTAACAAAGCCTAGTTAAATTGTCAATTCGAAACGCTTGCCGGTTCTTCCTCTAAAAGAAACTCTTGAAAGACGTCATTTCCGAACAAGAAACCGTCCTCCGTCATTGCAACATGCATATCATCTTCAATGAGCCAGCCCTTCGCAATAAGCCGATCCAACGCCTCGCGGTAGACATCTGTAAGTGCAATACCGTACTTATGAAGAAATGCTTCTTTACTAACTCCAGATTTTTTGCGCAGTCCGAGGAACAGTTCTTCTTCAATTCGTTCTTTCCGGCCAATAGGATCTTCATGGAGTACAGGTACACCGTTTTCGTTTGCTTGCTTTAAATAAGCAGGAAGCGGACGAATATTAATGATACGGCGTTCCGGCAAATAACCGTGCGCACCAGCGCCAAGACCATAATAAAAGTCATTGTTCCAGTAAGCAAGATTATGCTGGCTCTCTTTACCAGGAACTGCGAAGTTGCTTACTTCGTATTGCTGGCGGCCGTGCGCTTTCATTTCATCACGCAGCAGATTGTACATCTCTGCTTCTAATTCTTCTGGCGCTTTCTTCAACGTACCCTTTTTATAACGCTGATAAAAGACCGTCTTCGGCTCAATTTGCAGTGAATAAGAAGAATAATGCGGAAGATCAAACTGCAGCGCCTCTTCCACAGTATGCCCAAACTGCTCCAATGTCTGCCCCGGCAAGGCATAAATCAGATCAATACTAATATTGTCAAAACCAGCTTGCTTTAGCAAATCAAGACTCTCATAAACGTGTTTTACCCGGTGCAGCCTGCCGATTGCTTCCAAAAGTTTATCATCGAAAACCTGCACACCAAGAGAAATCCGGTCTACGCCGTAGGCTCTCAGCAGGTCGGCTTTTTCCTTTGTGAGATCACCAGGGTTGGCTTCAAACGTATATTCTTTCGCTGCATGTACATCAAATGCCTGATCGACACTCTTCAGCACATGTTCAAGCTGCCGCATATTTAAAGCCGTAGGCGTACCGCCGCCGACAAAAATAGTATTCATTTGCTTTCTATTTGGAACATAATGCTGGATTTCTTTCCGCAATGCTTCTACATAATCGTCTGCACTGTCTTCCCGGTAGAAAAACTTTGTAAAATCACAATAATGACAAAGCTGTTCACAAAACGGGATATGGATATAAGCGGATTTTACTTCGTCCATCATGATGCCTCCTTCCGCAATGACAAACCCTTGTCATGAAGGACAAGGGTTGTCTGTTTTCTATTATTCATCATCCATTTGAAGAATGGCCATAAATGCTTCCTGTGGAACTTCTACAGAACCAACCATCTTCATCCGCTTCTTACCTTCTTTTTGCTTCTCAAGCAATTTACGTTTACGTGAGATATCCCCGCCGTAACATTTGGAAAGAACGTTCTTACGTATTGCTTTAATATTTGATCGTGCCACAATCTTGTTCCCGATTGCCGCTTGCACCGGCACCTCAAACTGCTGACGAGGTATAAGCGCCTTTAGTTTCTCTACAATGGATTTACCGCGTTCAAAGGAAAAGTCTCTGTGCACGATAAAAGATAGTGCATCAATGGTATCACCATTAAGAAGAATATCCATTTTTTGGAGCTCTGATGCTTTGTAACCAATCAGTTCATAATCAAAGCTGGCATAGCCTTTTGTCTGGGACTTCAATTGATCAAAGAAGTCATAGACAATCTCTGAAAGCGGAATCTCATAGACAACGTTCACCCGAACATCATCCAAGTATTGCATGTCTTGGAAATCACCGCGTTTTTTCTGACATAGTTCCATCACAGTACCAACATAATCATTCGGCACCATAATTGTTGCTTTCACGTACGGTTCTTGTACTTCCGTACGAGATTGCGCATCCGGCATATCTGCTGGGTTGTCAACACGCAACTCACTGCCGTCAGTCATAACAACGTTATAAATAACACTTGGAGCTGTAGTAATCAGATCAATATTGAATTCACGTTCAATTCGTTCTTGAATGATTTCCATATGCAAAAGCCCAAGGAATCCGCAGCGGAAGCCAAAGCCAAGCGCTTGAGATGTTTCTGCCTCATATTGAAGCGAACTATCATTCAATTCCAATCGTTCAAGTGCTTCTCGCAAGTCATTGTAATTGCTCGCATCAACCGGGAACAATCCACAATACACCATTGGGTTCAATCTTCTATAGCCAGGCAACGCTTCGGTAGCTGGGTTATTAGCAAGCGTAATCGTATCACCCACGCGTGAGTCACCGACATTTTTGATGGAAGCCGTTAAGTAGCCAACATCACCAACTACGAGCTCGTCCTTCTTAATAGGTACTGGGTTGAAGACGCCGACTTCGTTGACTTCAAATTCCTTACCGGTCGCCATCATCTTAATTTTGTCTCCGACTTTTACAGAACCTTCTTTGATACACGTATACGCCACAACACCTCGGTAAGAGTCGTATAAAGAGTCAAAGATTAACGCCTTTAGCGGTTCTTCATCATTTCCTTGCGGCGGCGGAATTCGATCCACAATCGCCTCCAGAATCTCTTCAATTCCGATACCAGCTTTTGCTGATGCCAAAATGGCATCACTTGCATCAATACCGATAACATCTTCAATTTCCTGTTTCACACGATCTGGATCGGCACTCGGCAAATCAATCTTGTTAATAACCGGAATAATCTCTAAGTCATTGTCCATCGCCAAATAGACGTTGGCTAAGGTCTGGGCTTCAATACCTTGAGCCGCATCCACTACCAGAATGGCACCCTCACAGGCTGCCAAGCTCCGAGAAACCTCATATGTAAAATCGACATGTCCCGGTGTATCTATCAAGTGGAATATATAAGTTTCGCCGTTTTCACGTTCATACTCCAGCTGAACGGCATTCAATTTAATCGTAATGCCACGTTCTCTTTCCAAATCCATTCCATCCAAGTACTGTGCTTTCATTTCACGCGCAGTTAATGCTTTTGTTTTCTCCAGAATACGGTCAGCCAATGTAGACTTCCCGTGATCGATGTGGGCAATGATCGAGAAATTACGCACATGCTGCTGATTTCGTCTGTTCTTCTCTACCAATCAAAATCACTCCTAAATTGTCCGAAGCTGCCTGCTAAGAGGCAACCGTAACAATAACTAGCATTGATTATAGCAATTGCACCTTGTTTATTCAATGTTTTTACGCGCTTTTGCTTTAGCCAAACAAGGCGATAGAGAGCTGTTCAATCACTGTAATGATAACAGAACAGATACCAGTGAACACACTTCCAAGGCCGCTAGCCAGCTGCTGGATAATAGAACTATCTGTGTCTTCATCCGAAATAGGTGCTGTCTTTTCATTAATTTGCGCTTCATTTGATAGCTCACTCTCGGGAATGCCAATGGACGCAGAAGCGGTCAGCTGCTCGCTTTGCTGGCTGGCTGGCAGCTCAGCTTGCTGGACGTCCTCTTTTTCTATACCAATCAAAATACCGCCAAAAAACAGCGTCAGCATCGTAAGGATCGTTACAATATACTTCATTGCGCTTGCCCTCCTTGTACTTTTTCAGCATCCCAGTAATAATCTGCAAATATCTCCGCAAACAGCTCTGCCGTTCTAGTTGCTTCTTTTACAGTATTGCCAGCTCCTCCGATTTCCAAAAGTGCAGCTTTATCAGATACATCCTGGTTATACACTCCATCAACGCCCGCGCCCTGTTTTGTAATAACGCCGCGACTCAACCCGGGATATTCGGCTTCAATTTTTTCGTGCAGATCTGTCGCCAGTTTCAAGTTCTTTTCATAGTCTTTGTTTTCCGCACCAACTACAAATACTACTTTGGCATACATATCTCCGTTAATTTCCTTGGTCGTATCTTTCCGTTTCAAGCTATCCCGATGGATATCAAAAACAAAAGCAAGATCTTTATTCTCTGAAACAGCTGCTTCGACAACAGGACGCGACGCCTCGTATGATTGGTGATATGCCATACCTTTTTCATTGAGAATAGCGCCTATATCCGTCTGGTCGGCAACCGTACCAATACCGAGTTCTTCCAGCCGTTTCGCCATTGCTTCACCAGCGTCGGTTACATTAGCATTTTTGTTATAAGCTGTTTCTTGCTGCTTGGCGTCTAATGATGGCAGATAAGATTCATGATTGTGCGTATAGTAGATGAAAACGACATCTTTGTCACCTGTAGAAGGTGCCTTTTCTTCCGGTTTTGTCTCTTTCTCCTCTTCTGGTTCCTTTTCCTCCTTTGTATCGGTAGGAGGTTCTTCTTCTATAACATGATCCGGCTGGCCGGATTCTATCGGAAGGTTTGTATAGTTTGTTCCTTCACCTGCAATAACAATTTGGTTCTCATAGAGAGAGAAGCCTGGAATTTCAGACCCCAGCAGTGTTCGCGGATCATCTGGCTTTATCGTAGTCATCATCTGAAGCAAAAGATCTGCTAGTTGGATAGAAGGAGTTTCCTCTGTTTGCATACTTTGAAATACTTTATTTTCATTGCTGAGCAGATGCAGATAAATACTGCTGTCCATCTGTCTTGTCCATTCTGTGAGCGCCTGAGAGGACAGTCGATAAGCCGGACCGGCGGATGTCATTGCTGCTATCCCAGTCAGCAAAAACAAAACGGAACAAATAAGAATTAAGGTACGTTTATAAATGAACAGCACACCCGTACGTTTGCGCTGATAGCCGTTCTTCTTTTTTCCCACAAAAGAAGCTCCTCTCTTTTCGAATCTAGCTGAACTCTACTAGAATCTATGAGAGAGAAGCTGCAAGTAGAACCTCTGAAAGAAATCAGCGCGTATAATCAGAGGTATTGGTTGGATCAACCTTTTCATGCAAAGCACCGTTAATACCTGAAGCAATCACGTGTGCCATGTCAATAATAAAACCGTCTACTTCTTTCGGCGTCACCATAAGGTTATGCCCAAGCGGAGTCAATACTTCGTGAATCAGCTGCCGCTTCTCTGCTTCATTGAGACCGCCTACCATACCAAATATAGCTTGTTTTTGCTCATCACTAGGCATATCTTCTTCTGTTAGTTCCTTTTTGCCAAATCGCATCCCGGCTGGCACTAACGACTTGGATGGCTTATCTTTCTCATTCCACTCTCGCCCGAAGTGCTTAAATAAATAATCAATTGTATCGCTTGTAATTGTAACTGCATCAACTACGGTTGGGACTCCGATACTAAAAACCGGAATGCCGAGCGTTTCTTTACTCAGTTCTTTGCGTTTGTTTCCCACACCTGAACCTGGATGAATTCCCGTATCGGAAAGTTGGATTGTGCTGTTAACTCGTTCGACAGAGCGGGCCGCTAATGCATCGACTGCTATGACAAAATCAGGTTTCGTTTTTTCAATAATTCCGTGAATGAGCGTGCTTGTCTCAATGCCCGTCGTACCCATTACACCAGGCGACACAGCTGATACGGGCCTATATCCCTCAGCTACGGATTCCGGCTGCAGACGGAAAAGATGATTGGTTACCATAATTTTTTCCACAACATCCGGTCCAAGTGCATCAGGAGTCACATTGCCATTTCCTAATCCGACGATTAAACCAGTTGCGTCGGGAGCAATCTTGTTTTCTTTTAACATCTGTTCCAGTTCTTTCGCCAGCACGAGTGCAGTTTCCTGCTGCTGCTTCGTATCTTGGTTTTTTACTCCTTCGGTATAGATCGTAATATANTTCATTTACCTGCACATAATTTACGGTTATTTCATCTGTTTTTTTCTCTGTAACGGAGATACCTGCTGCCGTTCCTTGTTTCTGTTCACTGGACAAATAGAGATCCTTTGCCTCGATAGCTAAATCTGTACGTACTTGCAGCTGTTTGATCAATGTCATTCCTCCAATTTCTACAAATGTCAGCATTAGCATAAGCAGATTCGCTGCTATTCATACGAAAAGTGACATCAACAATGAAACAACTATTGAAAACATCGCCATGCTTTGGTACAATGGCTTTTGTTGTAAGATGAAATGTGCCGGAGGTGAAACAAACATGGCAAATATTAAATCAGCGGTTAAACGCATTCGTGTAAACAACGATAGCCGTCTAAGAAACCAAGCTTTGAAAAGTGACTTGCGTACTGCAGTGAAGCACGTGGAAACAGCTGTTTCCAACAACGATGCAGAAACTGCTAAAAAAGCACTTCTAACTGCTTCCAGCAAAATTGACAAAGCAGCTCAAGGTGGCGTAATCCACCGTAATAAAGCTAACCGTCAAAAGTCTAGCTTGACTAAAAGAGTCAACGCTATTGGTGCATAATAAGCTAAGAGAAACGATTCCTTCTTGGAATCGTTTTTTTAATAGGAAAAAGCCCGGATGCTTAAACCATCCGGGCTTTTTTCCGTATTGCTGCAATCTGCTGGAGCAGCAGTTCAAATGCTAAGTTCTTCTCCATGCGTCCTTGCTTTAATGCTGCATCCGTTTCAGCAGCACGTAACAAGATATGTTTTAGTTCATCTTCAGTAAAATGCGCTTCCCGCTTTAAAGCCAGTTTGATTACAAATGGATGACCTTTTATTACTTCGGCCATTTTTGCCTGATTGTATCCTTTTTGCTTGAGCAGCTTCACATGCAAGATTGTTCTGAATTGTGAAGCTAACAGCGCAATCAAAGCGATTGGCTCTTCTTTTAACTTGATTAAATCATGATAAATATAGATAGCTTTTGCTAAGTTGCCTGCCATTAAAGCATCCACTAGCTTTAAACCAGAGCTAGTTTGCTGATGGGATACGAGCGGCTCTGCCATTTCCAAAGTAACTTTCGCACCTTCGCCCGCATATAATGCAAGTTTTTCAATTTCACTTCGAAGCATAGATAGATCACTGCCTGATTCCTGTATGAGTAAATCGGTAACTGCATCCTCCAGTAAGATATTGTTATCCTTGCATAGCGTTACAATCCAATCTGATAGATCCCATTCTTTCACCGGCATACATGCGACAGCTTGTCCGTTTTTTTTAATTGTCTTGATAATTTTTTTCCGCTCATCCACTTTTTCATATGGTGCAAGCATTACAAGCGTTGTCCATTCAGCCGGCGTTTGGGCATACTGTTCCAGGCTTTCCAAACGATGATCAACAGCAGACTTGTCCGGTTTAGCTTTTAGAAAGAATGGATGATGAGCCACAATGAGTTTGTGATCACTGAAAAAGGGATATTCTTCCGCATCCGCAATTACTTCCTGGATTGGTGTTTCTTCTAAATCATACACAGATACATTCGTTCCGTCAGAAAGGGCGAATTGTTTCTCTATTTTTTCCTTTATATCCTGCATGAAATAAGATTCTGTGCCATATAGTAAGTATATAGGTGAAAAATCCTTTTTCTTGATTGCTTTTAAAGCGTCAGTATATGACATGCTCTCACTCCTACGTAAATCCTACCCTTTATCGTATCGGCAAATCGGGATTAACGCAAGATGGAACAGAGGAGAACAAAGTTTATTGCTCCCCTCCTATCTATATAAACGCTCTTGTTAACCAGCTCCGGAGGCTGTAACACGAAGCGGTATTTTTCTTACCTCTAGCTTCTCCCTATAAGGTTCACCTTATAGGTGACAACTCTTGTCAATGGAGGTAAGTACATGCCGTTACAACAATGGAGGAAGATTGTTTGCCTCGATGATATCTACCGTATCTTATGGAAGATACGGGCTAAATGTGCCTGTCTTACCTGAGAAGCTGTAGACGACTGCCCCATCCGTATCAGTACGCCAGATGCGGATGTTTTCATTTTTTAAAGCTTCCTCCACCTCTGGAGCAGGGTGACCGTACCTGTTCTTGCGACCTGCAGAAATAAGGGCTTCTTCTGGCTCCAGCTGATGCAAAAATGCCGGATCAGTTGATGTATTGCTGCCGTGGTGGCCGACTTTTACAATATCTGCACGCAAAGAGGGATAGCGCTCCATTATCTCCGCCTCTTCCTCCTTTCCTGCATCTCCCATAAACAGCCAGCTTTTTCCTCCAAGCATTGTGTACATGACAAGTGAATTTTTGTTTGGTTCTGACTTATCTGTTACAGGACCCAATAACTGGACTTCCCAGCCAGGGAGCTGCAAGAGCTCCCCAGCTTTCCAGGGGACTAGTTTTGTATCCGGATTCCATTGCTGCACGCGCCGCTTATCAAAATAGGGAGAAGTTCGCACCCAATCGACATGGAATTCCTCTGTCAGCTTTCCGATACTGCCGGTATGGTCATGATCTGCATGAGTGGCAAAAATACCATCCACTTTGGCAATCCCTCTTTGATACAAATATGGCTTTATTACTTGTTCAAAGATTTTGTCAGTCGGTTGAAAATCCATCCCTACACTGCCAGCAGCATCAATAAAGTAAACACCTCTTCGGTACGGCAATTCCACTACAAATGCATCACCTTGGCCAATATCAAGCATTGTCACATGTCCTGTATTATCTGCATAAGGCCACAGCACAGCTGCAAGCGGAATAGCCGTAAGAACAGCGCCATAGTGTACTGCCCTTTTCCGTCTACCTGCTTCCCATGCAGAACAAAATAGCACCAGAGCTGCAAAATAAAGTAAAGAAATGCCAATAGGGAGTTTTCCTGTGACCCATGGAAAGAAAGCAATTTTATCCACCAGCTGGAACAATTGAATGACTGACTCATTGAGTAATGTAAATACATAGCCAAGTTTATTTGCCGCAACTGGAAATAAAAAAAGTAAGACACTGATAAGTAAGAGAAGCGGAATCCCGAGGAAAGTGTAAAAAGGAATAGCAAACAAGTTTAGCAAACCAGACAGTGGATTTAAAAAGAAGAATTGGGAAACTTGGAGTGGAAGAATAACGAGCTGACTTAACAAGCTTGTTTCCAGCAACGCACTGACAAAGGATCCAGTGTAAATTCTTGCTGATAAAATCAATGCCAAGCTGACGAGAAAACTGAATTGAAAGCCTACATGAAAGAGGTAATTCGGATCGAAGACGAGCAGAAGCAAAAACACAATACTAATGCTATCTATAATCGGAAGTTTAATTCCTAATACTTTGAACAGCATAATCAGCATGACCATTAGCGCTGATCGCCAAACAGAAGGTTCCCCGCCAGCAAATATAGGATAGATGGCCAGAAAGCCGAAAAGGAACCAGTACGTTTTTTCCCGGGTTAGTAATTGAAGCTTTGTCAGAAGAAAGTAAAGAATTGCAGAAAATAACGCAATATGCATGCCGCTAATCGCTAAAATATGAGATAAGCTCCAGCGATTAAACAATTGAACCGTCTGCTCATCCAAGTTGCTATCTTCTCCTGCAATCATTGCTTGCACCCAAGCAGCAGTATGACTGTCCAGTATCTTATCTGCCTTTTCCAGGAATGCACTGCGAATTTTTAACGGGAACGCAACTAAAGTTGTGCCCTTACAAGAAATATCTTGCACTTCTTTTAATTCGAGTTCATAAAAAATCTGCTTTTGCTGCAAGTAGTGTTTATAATCGAATTCACCTGGATTAGTGGCAGGTTCAGGCTCGCTTAGCGTTCCCTGCAGCACACATGTTGCACCAGGTGCTAAACCAGGTAAATGATCGAGCGCGTCTTGCTTGAAATACGTTACTTGAATAAAAGATGATTGTGTTGGTGTTTTCACACGAAATGAAATATGTTTATCTGTTTCGGAAAGATGGGAGATCGTTGAAGTGAGCTGCAGTGGCTCATCAAGAGGAAAAACAGGGGGAGAATTTTGATTGAGGGTACTAATGAAGAAAAAAAGCAGACAAACTGTTGTTGAGAATAGGAATAAAATGATTGGGATTCGTTTGGTAAGTAACAACAGAGCCAGCCAACTGAATAAGCCTAACAACACTCCTGCATGCAATGTATGCGCCAGCAGCCCACCGAGGGCCGCTAACGCAACAATATGCCATTTTCCGGTCATATGTGCTCTTTATCAGGCAGCTGGTAATGATTTTGTGTTTGAACTGCAAGATCTTGGCTTTCCGGATCACCAGATTGTTTTAGCTTGTCCACAACCTTCTCCATTAAATGACGAGTTTCCTGATGGTGCGTATCTACTACCACCTCTTCTAATGCTACTTGCTGCGTATCAACTCCCGCTTCTGCAAACAACGCAATCGCATAAGGATGGTTTTTATAATCACTTGCATAATACACCGTTTTAATACCAGCTTGGATTAGTGCTTTACAGCATTGGAGGCAAGGAAAGTGTGTTACATATATTTCTGCCCCTTCCGTCGGCACTCCGAATTTAGCACATTGCAAAAGCGCGTTCATTTCCGCGTGTACAGTACGTACACAGTGTCCGTCAATTACGTAACAACCTTCATCTATGCAATGTTTACTGCCAGATACGCTGCCATTGTAGCCGCCGGCAATCATTCGTTTATCGCGGACGATGGTCGCTCCGACCATCAGCCGCTGGCAGGTGCTGCGTAAAGCGAGCAAATGACTTTGCGCCATAAAGTATTGATTCCATGCTATTCGTTCCATGGTGCTAGCCACCTTTCTATTCTAGAATAAGTGTACAATCCCCTCTCACTATCCGTCAACTAACCGTTACAGGCTTACTTGTTCTTTCATTTTCTCTAGCGATTTTTCCCCAATCCCTGATACTTCCGTCAATTGGTCGATAGAAGTAAATGGTCCATTTTCCTCGCGATAAGAAATAATCGCTTGTGCTCTTGCTTCTCCTACACCATTTATCTCCGTCAACTGCTTCGCATCTGCCTGATTGATATTGATTTTTTCGCTTGCATCAGTTGTGCCGGCAGTCTGAATTGAAGCAGCTGAAGAAGCTTCGCCAATAGCTGTCACATAAATCATTTGCTCGTCTTTTACCTTTTGTGCCAGATTAATGCTGCGCGGTTCCGCCTTTTCGGTCAGTCCTCCTGCCGCTTTAATGGCTTTTTCTACTCTGCTGCCTGGGGCCAGTTCATAAACACCCGGATTTTTCACTTCCCCTTTAATATCTACCATCACTGCCGCTTCTTCCGCTTCTGCTGGAGGAGGCTCCGCCTCCTGTGCAGCAGCAGTTGCTTGCTCCGCATCCGCTTGTGCAACTGGCTGCATCACTGTCTCTGTCTCCTGCTTTGGAATTCGACTGAATAAAAACACAGCTGCTACGGCCACCAACAAAATGAGCCAGCTATATTGTTTCAAGATTTGCATTTCCTATCTCCTCTCATATTACTTTACTAGCGAGCATAAACTGGGTAACAGCGTAATTGGGCGCAGACAGCAAAACTGCAGAGGAGGAGTTACATTGACAAAATGGGGAATAATTGGAACCGGAAATATGGGCGGTATGTTACTTGAAAGCTGGGTAACTGCAAGTGCTATTCGGGAAGAGGATATTATGGTGCTGAATCAATCAACAGAGAAAGCGGTGGCGTTAAAAAGATCCTATCCCGGTATACAAGTAGCCGATACACTCAGCACAATAGCCGATTATGCTGATTTTCTATTTGTTTGCGTAAGACCGCCGCATTTGCCGGGTGTATGTTCCGAGCTTTACTCCCTTGTACGCTCGGATCAAGTCATCGTCTCTATTACCAGCCCTTTTTCCGTAGAAGAATTAGAAGCACGCCTGCCCTCCCAAGTAGCTCGAGCAATTCCAAGCATTACAAACCGCGCCGCAGCTGGTACAACACTCTTGACTTTTGGGTCAACACTGACAAATAAGAATAAAGCTGCTCTTATTGATTTGTTCAGCAGTTATTCTGATCCTGTTTATATCCCAGAAGACATAACACGTGTTGCTTCCGATATTGTTTCATGCGGGCCAGCGTTCTTCAGCTATCTAGCACAGCGCTTTATTGAAGGGGCAGCAGAAGAAACGGAAATCTCTCGCGAACAAGCAACACAGCTCACTTCTGAAATGCTGATTGGTCTCGGCACTTTACTAGGGAAGGGGCACTATACATTGGATGAACTCATCAAGAAGGTTTGCGTGAAAGGCGGTATTACCGGAGAAGGTATCGCAGTATTAGAGAAGGAAACAGGTGATATGTTCTCTCATCTCTTCCAAGCGACGCACCGGAAATACTACGAAGAGAAAGCTGCGATTAAAAAAGGGGCGTACAAATAAATCTTTCGACAAATCCCCCTTTATTCCTGCACAAAAAAACCAGGTTGCAGCATTATGCCTCCTGGTTTTTCAAACAAGCGAAAAAGAGTCGATCCGCCTGCTCCAATTGCTCTGTTTTTTCTATATCAAAGTCACCAAATAGTCCGCAAACCTGGAATCCTGCTGATTCAAGCCACTTTTTATACGTATCTGGCAGATATGTACGCTGGTGGTGGTATTCGTCAAATCGGTCATACTTTTCTGACTCGAGTTCTTTCGTAAAGAAAGTGAGGTCATGAAATACTTCACCTTGTTCTTGTCCTGCTTCACAGAACCATGTATAGGCAAGATCCTCATGTACCTCTGCGAACAACTCCCCAGCCAAATCTTCTTCGATATGTCTTATTGTGTGTACATCAAATAGAAAGACTCCGCCTGGAGCAAGCATATCCCAAATCCGTCCGAAAGCTGCTTGTACATCTTCTGGTGACGTAATATAGTTGACCACATCAAACATACTGATAGCCGCATCTGCCTGAATGTTTTCCAACGAACGCAAATCCTGCTGCACCCAACGGACAGCTTGTTTGTCGTCCATGCTAGCAGCATAAGCAAGCATATTTTCAGATTGGTCAATTCCTGTCATCTGATAACCTGATTCTGCAAGCTGCCTGGTCACATATCCCGTACCACAGCCCAAATCTGCTACCGTTTTAATGGAAATCTTTGCGTATCGTTGAAATATTTTCTGCATAAACTGCTGCCATTCTTCATACGGTGCATCTTGCATAAGCCGCTCATAGACGGCAGCAAGCCGTTCATAAGCTGCCATTAGCTTTCCTGAGAAAATACTGGCTCCACTTGCGGTGCATCTCCCCACAGGCGTTCCAGATTATAATATCTTCTTTCATCAACGTGGAATACGTGACAAACCACGTCGCCAAGGTCAACAAGCACCCATCGAGACTGCTCCAACCCTTCCAGCCGTTTTACTTCGACGCCAGCTTCCTCGGCTTTCTCTTTAATACGTCTTGCAATCGCTTGAACTTGTCTTTCGCTCGTACCATGACAAATCATGAAATAATCAGCAATGAGGGAGACTTCTGTCATCTCCATTAGTACTACATCTTCCCCTCTTACTGCGTCTGCGGCATTTGCCGCTATTTGTGCTAAATCAATACTTTCCATTAAGCGTTACCTCCATTAGGATTTAATAAATCATTATAAGCGTGGAACGTATCCGGGTACACTTTCCGATGCAACGAGACGAGCATGTTGATCGTGTTGCGTGATGCCATCCAGCACGCTTTGTCTAAATCATCTTCACTAACCTTTCGCACTTCATCTACGCCAGGAAATGCGCGGCCAGGTTCGATGTAGTCGGCCAAAAATACAACTTTATCTAATACAGACATCCCTGCACAGCCAGTTGTGTGCACGGTTATCGCATGCAGTACATCTGGATCACTGATGCCAACTTCCCGTTCTACCATTAATGCGCCTACCGGTCCATGCCACAATTCGTGGTGGTAATCTAATAAGTCTTTCGGAAGCCGCTCTATTTCAATCCAACGCTGCATCTCTTGAAGCGGACGATATTTCGCATAGTCATGAAAAATGGCCGCTATTTCTGCTTTCTTCACATCTGCACCATACTTTTCCGCGAGCTTTATACTCGTCTCCATTACGCGAATGGTATGCTCATATCGGGGTTTTTTTAATTGCTTTTCAACGATTGCCAATGCTTTATCTCTCTGCATACAGCTCTTGCTCCTTTATCATATCAAACACTGCATTTGGGACCAGATAGCGCACAGAGGCGCCTTGTTCGATGCGAGACCGAATCATACTTGAAGAAATCTCAAGTTGGGGTATCTCGATATAGGTAACCGGGTAGACAGTCTCCAACTTATAGCCAGGTCTGCCAACACCTGCGAAGGTCACCATGTTGACTAATTCATCAATATGATGCCATGTGTGCAGGCTTTCAACCAAATCGGCACCAATGATAAAGTGAAATGCAGTATTTGGATGCTTCTCCTGTAATAGCTTTATTGTATCAAACGTATACGATTTACCTAAACGTTCTACCTCGATCGCATTCATGCGAAACCGGTGATTATCATTAATTGCAGCTTGAACCATCTGCAAACGCAGATCTGCATCGGTATTGGACTTTGCCTTATGAGGCGCTTCATAAGCTGGGATGAACCAAACTTCATCTAGTCCTAGCCGGCGCTGGACTTCTTGTGCAATAAATAGATGTCCTATATGCGGCGGATCAAATGTGCCGCCCAATAACCCGACTTTTCTCATAAGGTACTCCTTTATGGCAGCTTGATTTGCTTATTCTCCCGAGATGCTTTATATAGGACGATTGTGCTGCCGATAATTTGAACAACGTGCGCGTCTGTTCCCGCTGCAATTGCCTCCGCTACCTCGTCTTTATCTTCTATACAATTTTGCAGCAGGCTCACTTTAATTAGTTCCCGCTTTTCCAATGCTTCACTGATTTGAACAATCATATTATCGTTCACGCCGATTTTTCCTACTTGGAAGATCGGTTTTAAATGATGTGCCTCTGCACGTAGAAATCTCTTTTGCTTACCTGTTAACATATTATGCCTCCGTTACTTTTTGTTCCAGCCGATCAAGCAAGTCTCCAATGATTAGTTGCTTGCCAGACCATATCTCAAACGCGTATTGCGCTTGATACAGCAGCATGCTGTGACCATGATGGATTACTGCTCCTTGCTCCTTCGCTGATTGAAGAAGTTTCGTCTCAATCGGCTTATATACGATATCACTTACAACGGTATTAGGTTTTAATCCAGATAAAGAAACAATCTGTTCCTTATCTCCTGGACTCATACCTACACTTGTTGTCTGAATGATGATGTCATAATCCTTTATTTGTTTTTCAGCTTCCGCGAATGTAAGAATTCCTGTGACTGTTTCAGGCTCTTGTAATTGCAGCAGCTGTTCAGCCTTCTCGCGCGTACGATTGGAGATATCCACATATGGAAAGCCTTCCGTCACTAATGCCCGATAAATCCCTCTGGCAGCTCCACCTGCTCCGAGCACAAGCACGCGAGACATACTGTTGTCAGCAGGTAACACCTGTTTTAAAGCACGGACATATCCTGCTCCATCGGTATTATACCCAATCCATTTACCATTCTTGTATACAGCCGTGTTGACCGCACCAATTTTTTCAGCATCTGGATCAAGTTCATCCAAAAACGGAATGATACGCTGTTTATATGGAACCGTTATATTGAAGCCGTTGATGCCGCTCTCCAGTAATTTGCTAATCTTTTCTTCAAATACTTCCGGTTCAATTGAATAGAGATGATATTCTCCTTCTATACCAGCTTGCTTCATAAACTGGTGATGAATCCATGGTGATAAAGAATGTTTTACAGGATGGCCAATTAAGCCTAGCTTCAACGTCTTCATAAACAATTCCCCCCTTAGATTAACGACCGGCGTACAGTGGCTGGCACGCCTTTCGGTGTATGCACGGTTATGGATGCAGGCTCCCCTGTCAGTGTAATCCATCCGAGTCCAGGTATGACGATATCTGTTTTCTGTTCTTTTATGCGGAATGAAGCTTTCTGGAACGCCGGGAAGTTCTCGAGCTGATCTTTATGAGGCGGCGCGAGCAATTCCCCTTTCTGCCGTTCGTACAAGTCATTCGCATTCTCCAGTTTCGTTCGATGAATATCAAGCGCATTGGAGAAATAGCAAACAAATGGCTGTCTTTCACCAGATTCAAAATCAATGCGCGCTAGTCCGCCGATGAAAAGTGTTTGCTTTTCATTTAATTGGAAGATACGCGATTTAATCTCTTTATTCGGTGTAACTGTTTTCAATTCCTTGTCTGTCACATAATGTGCAATCTGCTGTCTGTTGACAATTCCAGGTGTATCATAAAGGGAACTGGAATCATCCAACGGGATGTCAATAAACCCGAGCGTTGTGCCAGGGAAATACGATGTTGTGATTGCATCATTAATGCCAGTGGAATGTTTGATCAAAGCATTTATAAATGTCGATTTACCCACATTTGTGCTTCCAACTACAAATACATCCTCACCTTTGCGCAATTCTTGAATGCTATCCTCAAGTTCGCCCATTCCAATTCCGCGCTTCGCCGAGATCAAATGCACATCCGCTACTTGAATACCATATTCCTTAGCAGCACCGCGAAGCCATTGCTTGACACGCTCATGATTTGTTGATTTTGGCAGCAAGTCAACTTTGTTTCCAACAAGGATGATTGGCTTGTCTCCGACTAGACGTTTGATACTGCCGATGAAGCTTCCGTTAAAATCAAAAATATCGACGAGCTTCACCACGAGACCGTCTTTGTTACTAATTTCACTAATCAAAGTAAAGAAGTCATCGTCGGTCACTGCGACATCCTGGACTTCATTGTAATGCTTTAGCCGGAAGCAGCGCTTACAGATGACTTCATCATTCTTCCCTAATGCTGATGCGGGGATATACCCAGGCAGCGATGCATTCTCTGTCTGAATTGGGGCGCCGCAGCCTTGGCAAATCAATTCTTCCACATTTATTCCTCCCACGTTATCTTTCCTTTTCTTCTAAAGTAATTTAGTATCCGTCTTTCAATCATCCGGTTGATTTTTGTAATCTTACCGTCCGTTTTGACGATCGGTACGACAACTATCGTATAGAAACCAGCTAAATTCCCGCCTAACACATCTGTTAGGAGCTGATCACCGATCATAACTATTTCATTCTTCTCCAGCTTCATTTGTTTTACTGCCTGCTTGAAAGCTCGTCCAAGCGGTTTTCTGGCACTGTAAACAAATGGGATATCAAGCGGTTCAGAAAAGAGTTTGACCCGTTGTTCATTATTATTAGATATAATCGTAATTTTAATATCATGCGCGCGCATTTCCCGGAACCATTCTGTTACTTCTGGTGTAGCATCCGCTACGTCCCAAGCGACCAGTGTGTTGTCCAGGTCCGTAATGATTCCTTTAATTCCCTGCGCTTTCAATTTCTCCGGTTTTATGTCAAATATGCTCTTCACATGCTCGTTCGGCAAGAACTTCTTTAGCATTTGTGGAATTCCTCCGTTCTCGTACACTTCAACAGTTACTTACCCATCATAAGGCATTTTTACGACGGTTTCAAAAAAATCTTTCATCAAATCGCTTAATTTCGACTTTTGTATAGTCTTCGGACCTCATTTTAGAAGTAAAATCTTTCGACAAATCTCTACATACTTCGCTTTGTGGATAACTATGTCCACATTATCCACTGCAAGAAACAGTCATTATTAACAGTTATGAACAATTTATCTACAGGTTATGAACAGTTTAATGTAGATAACTATCGCCTTGTCCGCCTTTTTTTTTCGTGATACATTATTAATAACTTATCAACTCCCCAACCCACGCATAGAAAGATCTGCAAGGTATTAAGATCTCCCATCAGGAGGAATGCAAGATGGAACATATGTCTGACGAATTGCTGATCGAATCTTACCACAAGGCCAACGAACTCCACTTGAGCCAAGAGTTTATTCACTTAATAGAAAAAGAAATTCAATCACGGGGCTTATCACATAAGATCCGTTACACTAGTTAAACATGATCTCCTGCAAGCCCTGCCAGCATGGCAGGGCTTTTTTCATAAAGTAGACACATCTTGGTTGCAGTGTTGGCTTGAACTCCTTTACAATTGGGTATAGTATGCTTTGAAATAGTGTTTAATTTGTTGAGGAACTTCTTTCAAAATTTATTAGCTGCTATCAATCACTTGAGGAGGATTGCCAATACATGATTTTTGCCATCCTGATGCCATTCATAATTGCTATGTGCATCCCATTCATCGCAAGATTTAAAACCAAGATACATACTGGATATGCAGTATTCGCAACTGCTTTATCTATTTTTATTTATTTCCTCACACTCCTTGTCAGCGGAGATACGGACATATTCTACCGTTACAGCTGGATTCCATCCCTTGGACTGGATTTAACATTTTATACAGATGGACTTGCTCTGTTCTTCGCTTTACTGATTAGCGGAATAGGAGCCCTAGTAGCATTTTACTCCGTTCATTATCTATCGAAGAAGGAGCGGCTCGGACATTTTTATGTCTATCTGCTTCTATTTATGGGGGCAATGCTTGGTATTGTCACTTCAGATAATATTTATGCTCTATATACTTTCTGGGAGCTGACTTCCGTTTCTTCCTTCTTATTAATCAGTTTTTGGTTTACTAGAAAAGCTTCTACCGATGGTGCAATGAAATCTTTGCTAATTACTGTTCTGGGCGGTTTTTCTTTGCTTGGAGGCTTGGTTCTGCTGCAAATCGTAACAGGCAGTACAAGCATACGTACCATTCTCACGGAAGGAAGCTTAATTCTAAGCAGTGATTGGTTCCCGCTTATTATTGTTCTCCTGCTTCTGGCAGCTTGTACAAAGTCAGCCCAGTTCCCTTTCCATATCTGGCTGCCTGATGCAATGGAAGCACCGACACCGGTCAGCGCATACTTGCATTCTGCCACGATGGTAAAAGCTGGTTTATTCCTGCTTCTTCGCTTTACTCCTGTATTCAGAGAAAGTGAATCATTCTTCATTGCCGTCTCGATAATCGGTCTTCTGACTTTATTCTGGGGATCTTATATGGCGGTCAGACAAACAGATTTAAAGGGCATACTGGCTTACTCTACCATTAGCCAGCTTGGGATGATCATGTCTATGATCGGGTACGGAACAGAAGCTGCTCTATTTGCTGCCATGTTCCATATTTTAAACCACGCTACATTTAAGGGAAGCTTGTTCATGGCAGTTGGAATCATCGACCATGAAACTGGCACACGTAATATAAACAAGCTTGGCGGCTTGTGGAAGCTCATGCCGGTCACAGGAATTATTAGCGTACTCGCTTCCTTCTCAATGGCTGGTGTACCGCTGCCGATATTAAATGGTTTCTTAAGTAAAGAAGAGTTCTTCACGAGTTCTTGGGAGCTTGCGCAAACGCGTACATTCAGCACTGGATTCGCTGATGTATTAATGCATGTCGTGCCGTACGCAGCTGTAGCAGGAAGTATATTCACATTCGTTTACAGTATGTACTTCTTCTTCGGTACGTTTACTGGAAAACGGGACAAGGACACAGCTGAAAAAGCGCATGATCCAAATTTCGGCATGCTCATTTCACCTATTTTGCTTGTCTGCGGCGTTGTGATTATAAGTATCTTCCCGAATTGGTTTAGTCACCATTTGCTTCACCCGGCTGCGAACGCAGTTTACGGGGAAGCAATGAAAGAACATCACATTAAATTCTGGCATGGCTTAGAACCTGCATTGGTCATGTCATTAGTTGTCGTCATACTTGGTATCGCATTCTACCTGACAAGAAAATACTGGGCAGGTCTGTATCAGATCCTTCCTGGAAAGCTGTCTGGTAATGCTATTTACAGAGGCTTGTTAACGCTAAGTGAAAAACAAACTAAAACAGTTAATGACCGCCTAGTGAACGGTTCACTCCGCCAATACAATATGGTCATTATCAGTGTCATTTCTGTTGTGACATTAGCTATTTTATTCGGGACGAATGCATTCGATCTTACGAATATCGATGTTTCTCCTGTGTCCTTGCCAGGAAGTCTGCCTGAATTGGCGGTAGCTCTGATTATGGTCACAGCAGCATTTGGTACGACAGTGTCTGAGAAGAAACTGACAGCTATCATTATCCTTGGTGTTGTCGGCTATGGCTTATCGATTTTATTCGTTCTCTTCCGGGCACCAGATCTTGCTTTAACGCAATTAAGTATTGAAACAATCACAGTAGTTCTCTTCTTGCTATGCTTCCGTCACCTTCCGGAAATGGAGCGGGACAGAAAAGAAAAAGTATCGAAGAAAGTTACGAATATCATCATTGCTGCTGCCTGCGGACTCATGATGACGCTTGTGGGACTGGCAGCTTACAGTCAGCGTCTGTTCCCTTCCATCTCCGACTACTTTGTTAAGTATTCGTACAAACTGGGCGGCGGGGATAATATCGTTAACGTCATCCTGGTCGACTTCCGCGGATTGGATACGCTATTCGAAATTACAGTACTAGCCATTGCAGCTTTAGGTATTTATTCGCTTATCAAGCTACGTCATAAAGGAGGGGATCGCTAATGGAAATCATTATGATTGTACTCGCAGGCATCCTCTTCGGATTTGCTGTTTATAACATTTTACAAAAACGGCTGCTTCGTATCATTATCGGAACGGCCTTACTATCTCATGCTGCCCACCTTTTCATCCTGACAATGGGGAAATTGAAGCGTGGCGCTGCACCCGTTCTTCGAGAAGGTACAGAGAATTATACCGATCCGCTGCCGCAAGCGCTGATCCTGACGTCTATTGTTATCAGTTTCGGTGTTACTAGCTTGCTTCTCGTATTAGCGTACCGAGCAGTCAAAACGAACGGGACAGATAATATGGAAGAATTAAGAGGTAATAATCATGACTAATCTTGCTATCTTACCGATTCTAATCCCTTTACTTTCTGGTGTACTATTGGCATTCACCCACAATCGGCTGAGGGTGACGCGAACATTGGCCATGCTGCTAGCTCTCGCTCACCTCATCACGATGGGCTTCCTTACATTCCATGTGCTTACAGAAGGAAGCATTGTACTTGAAGCAGGGAATTGGATTGCCCCATACGGAATTGTACTTGTATTGGATCCTTTAAGCGCTCTGCTTGCTCTGACAACGAGTATCATCTTAGTTGCTGTTGTCTGGTACGCACCATCCAGTGTGTCAGAGGAACAGGAAAGCTTCTATTTCTACACGTTTGTGTTTTTATTAATAACAGGCGTATCTGGAGCATTCATAACAGGCGATTTATTTAACCTGTTTGTATTCTTCGAGGTTTTATTGATGGCCTCCTATGCGCTCATTACACATGGCGGAAAAAAAGTACAGCTGCGTGAGTCCATCAAGTATGTACTCATTAATCTCTTTTCGTCTATGCTTTTTGTTACTACCATTTCTTATGTATATGCAGTACTAGGCACAGTTAATATGGCACAACTGGCAGAGCGTGCCGCGGCATCTGATTCGCCAGGCATTATTACGACTGTCGCCATACTGTTATTCTTTGTATTTGCAACGAAGGGCGCAGCATTTCCGCTTTATTATTGGCTGCCGCGTTCTTATATTGTTCCAAATCCGGTTATCTCAGCTTTATTTGGTGCATTATTGACGAAAGTCGGCGTTTACTCGTTAATTCGGACTTTCACGCTGATATTTCATCAGCAGCCGGACATCATTGATAATCTTTTCATCTGGGTCGGCAACCTGACCATGCTCTTCGGTGTCATCGGTGCGTTGGCTTCTCGGAATATTAAATTGATTGTTGCTTATAACATTATTCCGGCAATCGGGTTCATGCTAGTCGGTATTGGCATGTTCAATAGCGACGGTTTGAGCGGAAGCATTTATTATCTGCTGCAGGACATGATCATAAAAGCTGCACTGTTCTTGCTTGCTGGTACGATTGCAAGCCTTGCGGGTACAGCAGATATAAATAAAATGGGCGGTATGATTCGTTCTCATCCCGTGCTTGGATGGATGTTCTTTATCGGAGGACTTGTATTAGCAGGCGTTCCCCCGTTCAGTGGTTTTATTGGCAAGTTATTGCTTGTGCGCGGCGCTTTCGAAAAGGGCGAAACAGTTACAGTAATTATCATGCTAATCACTAGCTTGCTCATTTTGCTCTCCATCGTCAGAGCTTTTATCCGCGTATTCTGGGGAGAAGGCAATACAGGAGCAGAACCTTCAGGCAAATATGGATCACAAATCTTTTCAGCCGGTTTCCTCATGCTCTTTACCGTCTTTCTTGGTATCGGTGCAGAAGCTATCCTGCCCGCCGTTCAGCAGATTGCAGATTACCTGCTTGAACCGCAAACGTACATTGAACTCGTTTTGAAGGGGGATCACTAAATGGCTTTTCAAATATGCATAAACTTACTGATTGCCGTAATGTGGACTTTTCTTGGCGAGTCCTATAACTTCTCTGGTTTTGTGATTGGTTATCTTGTCGGTATTGTTTTATTGTTCTTCTTACGACGTTTCTTAAAAGGACCGTTCTATCTGAAGCGCCTGTATAAAATGGTTGTCTTGGTGCTCATTTTTATAAAAGAGCTGCTGCTCTCTAACCTGGACATTACGAAGCTTGTATACGCAAGACGTTTAGATATCAATCCTGGCATATTCACCTTGGAAACAGAATTGGAAACCGATTGGGAGATCACGCTTCTAGCTATTTTAATTACGCTAACGCCAGGAACGGTGACAGTTGCTGTTTCTCCTGATAAAAAGAAACTCTATATCCATGCTATGGACATTGTGGATATGCAAGATGCCGTTCATTCCATCAAGAACAGCTTTGAGAAACATATCATGGAGGTGACACGATGAGTGCTTTGCAAGATGATTTCGCTTCAATTGTCCAAATGATATCAATCATTTGTCTGATTGTGCTAAGTGTTTCTATCCTCTTGTTAATTATCCGTGTGCTGAAGGGACCGACGAATGCTGATCGAGCAGTTGCCTTGGATGCAATTGGGGTAAATATTATGGCTTTTGCAGCCTTATTAGCCATCATTCTCGTAACACCAAACTTTAATGATATCGTGCTGCTAATCGGTATTCTTCTGTTTATCGGTACAGTAGCTATTGCAATATATTTAGAAAAGGGTGATTTAATTGATACAGACGATAATTGAAATCATCCTGGATATCCTTGTCATTGTCTTCATACTTGGCGGTGCGTTTATCGTGTTTACCGCTTCTGTAGGTGTCCTGCGTTTCCCTGATATCTATACGAGACTTCACGCTGCGAGTAAGGGCTCGACACTTGGAGTAGCAGGTATCCTTATTGGCGCTTTCATTTTTCACTATATGGAGTATGGAATCGTCAGCGGCAGACTTATCCTTGGTGTTCTGTTTATCATGCTGACCGCACCTGTAGCCAGCCACTTAATTTCAAGGGCAGCTCACCTCCGCGGAGCCAAACCATATGGTACATTAAAGGATCAATACCAAGAAGCAATTGATGCAGAGAAACGAAAACAAGATAAAAATGCAAAGTGAATGCCTGCGGGCATTCACTTTTTCTTTTTCTAATGGACAGACACTTTCAGAGACTCCTTTACATAAAGTGTCTGTATAGGCTTTTGCCTGAAGCGCATTAGGAGGTGTAAGAAATTGAGTATCATTGGTGCAATTGGACTCCTCTTAAAAGAAGCTATGTTCTTCGTTTCCTATGTGAAGAACCATGCATTTCCGCAGCCTCTCCCCCCTGAGGAAGAAGCAGTCCATATTGAACGTATGAAGCAAGGGGATGAAGTGAGCCGCAATAAATTAATTGAACACAATTTGCGTCTTGTCGCTCATATTGTGAAGAAATTTGAGAACACAGGAGAAGATGCAGAAGATCTCATCTCGATTGGTACGATTGGATTAATTAAAGGCATCGAAAGTTACTCCAGTGACAAAGGAACCAAACTTGCTACATACGCGGCAAGATGTATTGAGAATGAAATACTCATGCATCTGCGTGCTTTAAAGAAGACGAAGAAAGATATTTCCCTGCATGATCCAATCGGTCAAGATAAAGAAGGCAATGAAATCAGCCTGATTGATATTCTTCAAGCTGAGAATGACGACATTATTGAATATATCCAGCTTAATATGGAAGTAGAAAAGATAAAAGAATACATTGATATTCTTGATGGACGGGAAAAAGAAGTGATCGTCAGCCGGTATGGACTAAATAATGAGGAAGATATGACACAACGGGAAATTGCAAAAAAATTAAATATCTCCCGTAGTTACGTTTCTCGTATAGAGAAACGAGCGTTAATGAAGATTTTCCATGAATATTACCGTCAGCATCGTACGTGAGTGGCCTGTGACTCGCTTTCTGCATACGCTAAGGCAAAAAGGAGGAAAAGCAGTTATGTATCCTTATCCCCTTCCTTCCAGCTCCTACAAGCAACGTGTCAGTACAGGTGCACTGATTGCAGCATTTCTTGTCTTACTCTTCATCGGCGGCACATACGCGTGGGAAAATATATGGGATTAAACAAAAAAACTCCGATTTTATAATCGGAGTTTTAGCTTTCTAGTTTTTTCTGCCAGCGCTCTATTGCAAACCAGATGAGTATCGCAGCAACGACACATCCACCGGTAAGTGCGAAAAGTATATTTGCTTTATCTGATGGTGCCAAATAGACATTAATAATTGATCCAAGATATAAATAACTTCCAAGAATCAGAAGCGCCAATGCAAAACGGCGATAATCTGCAATCTTGTCGAGCAGCTGCTGTTGTCTTTTCTCCATTTTGTCGCCCCCTCTTCTAATCTAGCAACATTGTAACACAAAAAAAGACAGCAATTACCTGGTAATTGCTGTCACTCTTATTAATAGCGTTCTACCATCTTCATAATCAGATTAGCCGCATTACGTGCCGCTTGGTCCAAAAATGCATCAAAGGATACAGATGATTCCTTACCCGCTATGTCGGACAGTGCTCGCACGATGACGAAAGGTGTACCGTAATGATAAGCAACTTGTGCTACAGCAGCAGCTTCCATCTCCGCTGCCAGCATCGCCGGGAACTTATCTCTGACAAATGCAACACGTTCCGGATCTGACATAAAGCTGTCACCTGTAGCAATTAGGCCGATTTCTGCATTTGTATCAGGGAATTGGTCAATCACACTTTTAGCCAGCTTTACAAGCTCCTGATCCGCTTGAAATGCTGGAGGCATTTGCGGTACTTGTCCATAAGCATAGTCGAACGCTGTCACATCCACATCATGATGAACGACCGCATCAGAAATAACAATATCGCCTACTTCAAGATTTTCAGCAAATCCGCCCGCTGAACCTGTATTAATGATTGCTGCTGGCGCGTAACGCTCAATTAGCATAGCTGCAGCAAGTGCGGCATTTACTTTTCCGATACCAGATTTAAGAAGTACGACAGATTTCTCCGATAAAGTGCCCTCGGTAATTTCATAACCTGCTACAACTACTTCCTTCTTATTTGTCATTGTTTCTTTTAATAATGCTACTTCTTCATCCATTGCTCCGATTATGCCGATTGTCATACTGTTTGCTCCTTTAATTCTTATCGTTTTCTTTCAGTACTTCTACTTTGGTAGCCTGCCAGCCTTCTCCATCTGCCCAGCTTGCATAGACACGGAATGTTTCAGCTGAGTTAGAACCAGAAATTGTTGCGACAATATCATTGCCACCATTACCGTTATTTCCTATATACCACGTTGTCATGGAGCTCGGATCTAATCCAACTGCCTCTGCAGCTGCTCGCTCAATCTCACGCCAATCCGTCGTATCCTCCTGGAAAGTCGTCGTATGGGCACCAGACTGTTCTGTACCTATCGGCTCCCAATCTTTCTTGTACGCTTCCTTCACGTTACCATCAGTTGGCTCGACTTCTTCTTTTTTGCTATCTTTTTCCTCTTTATCCTGTTCTTCTTCATCTTTCTTTTCTTCATCGCCTTGCTCTTTATTTTCTTCATCAGAAGCTTTTTTTCCTGACACTTGATCTGCGATGGTCTGCTTATTTTGGCCGTCATCTGTTGTCTCATTTGAGGCAGTTGGTTTATCATTCAGAACTGCGATAAGCAACACAACGACTACTGCTGCTCCAGCTAAAGCCAAGACAAGGCTAAGCCACTTTTTTGGTTTTCTTCGCTGGTTCCGATTATTTAATCTGGAATAATCCTGATTTTCATCAGCCATGTTCATCCCTCCTCATTGTTTTCTATTATACTATGAACAGCATCATAGCCAAAGTCATAATATAGGTAGAATTTTTATTAGGTATATTTGTTGAAGTCTCGCTAATTTTGGCATACAGGAAGGAATACGTGCATAAGTATCTAACTATATAAACAAGAAAAGCAGGTGGAACTTCTTTCGTCAGTCTTCAAGCTTCCTGTGGAAAGAGAGGAAGATAACCATGATGAATGTGACAAGAATGGATACGAACCTTTGGGGCCACGAATCGTTCGAGTATGTCGGCTATGATAAGGAAGCCGAGACTTTCTCTATCTTCTTATTAGAAGGATGCTGTTTATCCTTTACTAGTGTGAAAGAACATGTCGTCTTCTCTTTTCTGCTCGCACTTGATAAAGAGCGTTTTATCCTGCAGAAACTTATACCCTTTTTCCCGTTTGAGAGATCTTCCGGGCAACTCGTCAATCAGGCACAATAAAACAAGCTGCTTCCATATAATTCGGAAGCAGCTTTTGTTTTATGTCTAGCTTATTCAACTTTTATGATTTTAACTTGGATATCGCCGCCTGGGGTTGCGACAGAAAGTTCTTCGCCAACCTCATGGCCAATCAGACTTTTGGCAATTGGAGAGTCATTTGAGATCTTGCCTTCAAATGGATCTGCTTCTGCACTGCCGACGATTGTGTAGCTTTCTTCGTCGCCATCCGGGAGTTCAATAAAGGTAACTGTCTTACCCATACCAACCATATCAGGGTTATCTGTATCACTTTCAATAATGACCGCATTACGGATCATATTTTCTGTTGTAGCGATTTTAGATTCGACGAATGCTTGTTCATCTTTCGCTGCATCGTACTCAGAGTTCTCGGACAAGTCACCGAATCCGCGAGCAATCTTGATACGCTCTACAACTTCCTGACGACGCGTAGTCTTCAGAAACTCTAATTCCTCTTCTAATTTCGCCAAACCTTCTTTAGTCATGTAATATTGTTTTTCTGTAGCCAATTCAAACACTCCTTGAGCTCTAAAAGATTGCTTTCCCTTTGCCTAATCACTATAGCGTTTTCATACATATTCCATACTATGGCAGATTAACGTTAAAAATTCAATACTTATCTGTACAAGTTCAGTTTGTCCGGCCAGATAGAATTGTTTCAATCTTGGCAGACATCAAATCGATGGCAACGTGGTTTTCGCCGCCTTCAGGTATGATAATATCTGCATAACGTTTTGTCGGTTCAATAAATTGCAGATGCATCGGGCGGACAACATTGACATATTGTTCAATAACCGAATCAATCGTCCGTCCCCGTTCCTTGATATCACGCAGCAAACGACGGATGATACGAAGATCTGCATCCGTATCTACGAACACTTTAATATCCATCATATCACGCAAACGCTCATCTTCCAGAATTAGAATACCTTCCAAGATGATAACATCCTTCGGTTCTACAGGTATTGTCTCCTCCGAACGGGTATGAATCTTATAATCATAAATTGGCTTTTCAATCGGCTTCTGGCTGCCAAGATCACGCAGGTGCTGCATAAGCAGCTCATTATCAAAAGCAAACGGATGGTCGTAATTGGTATTGAGACGCTGCTCAAAAGGAAGGTGAGATTGATCCTTGTAATACGAATCTTGCTCTATCACGAGAATTGTCTTATCCGTAAAACGTTTGTAAATGGATCTGGTAACAGACGTTTTACCTGATCCTGAACCCCCTGCAACACCGATAATGATAGGTTTTTTTGCCATTGTTTCTACTCCTCTTCCTGCTGCTCATTCATTTCTTTTTCACACTGACAGCTACTCCATCGCCTACTGGCAGGATTGTCGTGTGGTATGCTTCATGCTCGAATAGCCAGTCATTGTACTTGCGGATTTTTTTAGCAATATTCGCTTTACGAGGTGTCGCTTCTTTATCATCAGCTACATAGCCTTTGAAAAGGACATTGTCGCTGACAATCACACCGCGATCACTTAGCATGCTACTATAAGCTTCGAAAAACCGCTGATACTGACCTTTGGCTGCATCGATAAATACAAAATCATATGGTCCGTGCGCCTTGATTGTTTCTTCTAAATCAAACGCATCCCCTTTAAGCGTCACGATATCATCCTGTGCACCTTGCTCTTGAATATGTGCGACCGCTTGATTGTAACGTATCTCATCTCTTTCAACAGTCACGATGCTGACATCCGGTTTGGCGTGCCGCATCATAAGTGCGGAATAACCGATAGCTGTTCCAATCTCCAAAATTCTTTTCGGCTGCTGCAGCCGGATGACTTGCATTAAGAACTGGATGCCAAGCGGCTCCATAATCGGCACTTGATCTGCTGCAGCCAACTCTTCCAATTTAACTGCCCACTCCGGAGAAGGCTCAACGTGCTCCTCCAGATATTCCATTATTGCTTGTAACATATCATTTCCTCACTTTGCCTGCTTACTCATTCACATGCATATGCTTCTCAATCAGCTCTTGGTGCTCATCGTAGGTTCTAGCGTAATAAATCTGTCCGTTGTCTCCCGCCAGGAAATATAAATAGTCGGAGGTCTTCGGATTCACGACTGATTGCAGCGAGCTCTCCGAGAAATTACTAATTGGCCCAACTGGCAGCCCATTAATTCTATATGTATTATAAGGAGAATCTACTTCCAGATCCTTGTAATACACGCGGGGCTTATGCTCGCCTAGCGCATATAAGACAGTCGGGTCCGTCTGCAGCCTCATATCATCAGCCAGTCGATTATAAAAAATACCGGCAATCATGTTACGTTCATCTTCATTCCTTGCTTCATTTTCAACGAGCGAGGCAAAAGTGACTGCTTCGTGAACGGTCAAATCTCTTTGCTTGAAGTCGTCCAAGTAAGGCGTGATAATGTCCTGTGACTTGTCGAGCATCATATGCACAATCTTATCTATAGATAAATTGTCTTCAGATATAAAGTTATACGTTGCCGCAAACAAATACCCTTCGAGCGGATAACGGATATCTTCTTGCAGAATGTCCTCTGTCAGTATATCTGGATATTCGTTGATTAATTGCCTGATATAAGCTTCATCCTTCATTTTATCCAGAAAATCCTGTTGGTTTATTCCTAGTGTTTCAGACAAGATGCTGCTAATTTCCTCGATATCAGAACCTTCCGGAACTGCAGCCGACGCAGAGGGGGTACTCCCCGCCTCTGGATCGTTCAGTTTGTCGACGATCTGCTGCATGGACATGGAAGGGGATAGCTCAAAGTTTCCCGCACGGAAATTGGCTTCACCAGAAATTTTTACATAAAGCCGGAAAATGAAAGCATTTTTTATCAGACCTTGTTCTTCCAGAGATGAAGCGATTGAAGATGCCGTCGCTCCCATAGGAACTTCAACTACCTGTGTAGTATCGTTATCTGAATCAACTGCTTTCATACTGGCATTCACGTAAATAAAGGTTCCTAGTGCTCCAATTAGCAGAAGTACAATTATTGCAGATATGGTCATTAGTACTATTTTCCGCACGATGCTTGCTTCCTCCATTCTTCTGTCCCGATTCTGTTGATAAATATCATCATTCGAGGCAGTCAAGCTATCTTTCCTCCTTTATCCGCCTTATTATACAATAAACGTCAAGCATATCTCCAGCGGCTTGACAATAAATACGGATAAAAGGCAAGAAAAAATCCTCTCTGCCTTATCGGAAAGAGAGGACTGCCTATTACAAGATTAGATGCCGTCTTCCTCATCAGTTAGTGTATTCAGCATTTCTTCGACCATTTCCCATTCTTCTTCTGATTCAATCTGGAATAATGTCAAATCTTTTTCATCGCCTGTTTCCTCGTAACGGAAAGCGAATACTTCTACTTCATCTTCTGACTCAGCTTGTTCAGCTGGGACAACTGCAATGTAGGAATGACCTGTTTCATCAACGTCAAAGTTGAATAATACTTCAAACAAATGCTCTTCACCGTTTTCATCCGGGATAACGATACGTTCTTTTTCTTCTAATGCCATGCGGCTTCACTCCTTATTGTTTTGAATCAAGATAACCTTGCAGAATCATGGACGCTGCCATCTTATCGATTACTTTTTTCCGTTTCTTCCGACTCACATCAGCTTCCAATAATACACGTTCTGCTGCCATCGTCGTCAGACGCTCGTCCCAAAGTACTGTCTCGATACCAAATTGTTCCTCAATCCATTGGGAGAAAGCAAGAGATGCTTCTCCCCTCGGACCAATTGTACCATTCATGTTCTTAGGCATGCCAATGACAGCTTTTGCGACTTCATGCGTCTTGATAATCTGTTCTAATTCCTGCCTTGCTGTTTCATAATCTTCTTCGTTCCATTTGATGGTAGTCAGACCTTGTGCAGTCCAGCCAAGTCCATCACTGACTGCTACGCCAATCGTCTTGGATCCGACATCCAAGCCAATTGTCTTTAGTATGTCAGTCATTGTGGTTCTGTTCCAAATAAAATTTTACCAGCTGTTCCACAATCTCATCACGTTCCATACGGCGGATGAGGTTGCGGGCATCATTATGCCGCGGGATATATGCCGGATCTCCTGACAAAAGATAGCCAACAATCTGATTGATCGGATTATATCCTTTTTCACGCAATGCCTCATAAACGGACATTAGCACTTCCCGGACATTTTCGTCCATCGGCTCTTCCGGGAAATTAAATTTCATTGTGTTATCCATCGAACTCAACGAAGCCACCTCACTTAATTTGCCAATCTTTTCTTCAGTATATACTTTTCTGTCGGATTTGAAAAATTAAAGCTGTTCTTCGACATATATTGTTGCATATGCGAGTGCTTCTGGTACTTGTTCGGGATTCTTACCGCCGGCCTGTGCCATATCAGGTCGACCGCCTCCGCCGCCTCCGCAGCGTTTTGCTGTTTCTTTGATTAAGTTGCCGGCATGCAGGCCTCGGCCAATGAGATCCTTCGATACACCTGCAGCCAACTGAACTTTTCCTTCAGCAGTAGCTGCCAGCAAGATTACTCCGCTGTCAAGCTTCTGTTTCAAGTCATCCACCATGCCGCGCAGCTGATTCATATCAGCTACATCTACCTGCTCTGCAAGTACGTGAACGCCTTTTACTTCTTTGACTTTGTCGAGAATGCTGCCAGCCTCCAGCTGTGACAATTTGGCACGCAAACTGTCGCGTTCTCGCTGTACTTCTTTTAGGTCTGCAAATACTGCTTCAATTCGAGCAGGAACTTGCTCATTCGTTGTCTTCAATTCAGCTGCTGCTTGCGCAAGCGTCTGCTGCTGTTCCTGTGTATAACGATAAGCTTCTTTAGATGTAACTGCTTCAATTCGTCGTGTGCCAGCACCGATTCCGCTTTCTGATACGATCTTAAACAAACCAATTTGGGAAGTGTTTTGAATATGTACACCACCGCAAAGTTCTAAACTATAATCGCCAACCTGCACAACACGTACAACGTCTCCGTATTTTTCACCGAATAAAGCCATTGCTCCCATTTCTTTCGCATCACTCAAGCTCTGGTAAGACGTGCTGACGGAAAGTTCATCCCAGATTTTCTGATTGACGATCTCTTCGATTTGTCCCATCTCTTCTTTTGTTACTGCATTGAAATGAGAGAAGTCAAATCGAAGTCTGTCTGGCGCTACCAAGGACCCAGCCTGGTTAACATGCGTCCCTAAAACATCTTTCAATGCTTGATGAAGCAAATGCGTTGCTGTATGGTTCTTAACGATATGCTGACGTCTCTTTGTATCTACTTTTGCATGGACATTTTCTTTTACTTGAATTTGTCCTTGCTTTACGATTCCTTGATGCAGGTTTTGGCCTTTTGGAGCTTTCTTGACCGCTTGAACAAACACAGTCGCTGTTTCCGTTGTTATCCAGCCTTCATCCGCTACTTGGCCGCCGCTTTCCGCATAGAAAGGTGTTTCATCCAAGATGAAGAAAATTTCGTCGCCCTCGACCGCTACATCAGCAAGCTGCTTATCTTTCACGATAGCGGCAATCACAGATTCCGTTTCGGTCCGATCATAGCCAACATACGTGCTCTCTGCTTCTACTTCTTGCAGTACACTATCTTGTACGTGCATGCTGTTCACTTTTTGACGAGCATCACGCGCACGTTCCCGCTGTTGTTTCATTTCTTGTTCGAAGCCTGCTTCATCAATGATGAACCCTTCTTCGCTAACATATTCCTCGGTCAGCTCTTTCGGGAATCCGTATGTATCATACAAACGGAATACTTCCGTACCAGGGAAGACGTTGCTGCCTTTTTCCTTTTCTTCTGCCACAATACGGTTCAAGATGGCAAGACCGTCAGCAAGTGTTTCATGGAAACGTTCTTCTTCTGTTTGAATAACTGTTTCAATGAAATCACGTTTCTCCATGATTTGCGGGTAAAAGGCATCCATGATTTCGCCTACAACGGGTACTAGCTCTTTCATAAATGGCTTTTCAATTCCAATATTTTTCGCATAACGCACAGCTCGGCGAATCAAACGGCGTAGCACATAACCACGACCTTCATTCGATGGAAGTGCACCATCGCTGATTGCGAACGAAACGGTACGAATATGGTCAGCAATTACTTTGAACGCTGTATCATCGGCAGTGTTTTTTCCGTACACTGCATTAGCGAATTGTGCTGTTTTTTCAATGATTGGCATAAATAAATCTGTTTCGAAGTTCGTCTTCGTATCTTGAATAACACAAACCATTCGCTCTAAACCCATACCTGTATCAATGTTCTGCTTCGGAAGCGGTGTATACGTGTGGTCCGGGTTATGGTTAAACTGACTGAATACTAAGTTCCAGATTTCTAAATAACGTTCATTTTCTCCGCCTGGGTACAGCTCAGGATCTTTAGGATCGTTGCCGAATTCCTCGCCGCGATCATAGAAAATCTCCGAGTTCGGGCCACTTGGGCCTTCTCCGATGTCCCAGAAGTTTTCTTCTGTGCGAATAATGCGTTCTTCTGGAAGACCGACAAGATCACGCCACATTTGGAATGCTTCTTCATCTTCTGGATGAACCGTAACAGATAGACGTTCGGGATTAAATCCGATCCACTTTTTGTCTGTTAGGAATTCCCAAGCCCATATAATGGCTTCTTTTTTGAAATAGTCACCGATTGAGAAGTTTCCGAGCATCTCGAAAAATGTATGGTGACGGGCAGTGAAGCCAACGTTCTCAATATCATTTGTTCGAATACTTTTCTGTGCATTTACAATGCGCGGATTTTCCGGTACAACTCGTCCATCAAAATACTTTTTCAATGTAGCTACACCGCTGTTGATCCATAATAGTGTTGGATCTTCTACTGGAACAAGCGACGCACTAGGCTCGACGCTATGCCCTTTCTCCTTGAAGAAATCAAGGAATTTCTGTCTTACTTGAGCAGACGTTAAATTTTCCATAAATAAGCCTCCTTTAGTATGTAAACACAAAAAACTCCCGTTCCTGCAACAGCAGGGACGAGAGTATGGTCGCGGTACCACCCTGATTATAGGCTGAAATCAGCCTATCACCTTTAAGCGCAGATAACGGTGCGCAGCCGATAAGGATTAACTCAGAGCTCCGGTATAGCTTTCCATCACACTTTTATGGAGACTCTTCCAGCCAAGGAATCTCCTCTCTTAATAAAAGGACGTCATGTACTTGTACCTTCATTGCTTTTTGTTATAAATCTAAGCGTTAGTATAGAGAAAAAAGCGGTTTTTGTCAAACATCCGTATCTTTTGCTGTATCCACACACGCTTTGATAATTGTCAGGACAGGTACAGCTGCAATCATCCCGATAATCCCCCCAAGCTCTCCTCCTACGAGTAAAGCAAAGATGATCAAAAGCGGGTGAATATGAATACTTTTGCCGACAATATAAGGAGACAAAAGATTCCCTTCAATCAGCTGAATGATGAAAACAGCAACCCCAGCAAGAATCGCTGTTTTGGGACTGATTGTAATGCCGACTAGTATAGCTGGAATGACCCCAATAATTGGACCAAAATAGGGAATGATATTGGTGCTTCCCACCACAAGTGCTAGCACTAAGGAATATGGCAGTCGAATGAGCGTAAATGCTGTCCATGTCAGCAAACTTACGATACAGCTGACGAGCAGCACACCGCGAATATAGCGACCGAGATTATCATCAATTCGCAACACAAGGCTTTTTACCTTGCTTCTGTACTTGCGCGGCAGCAACAGCAATCCGGCATGCCCAATTTTATCTGCATCTTTCAGCATATAAAATACGATCACAGGCGTCACGACGAGAAATATAATTAGCTGTGGCAGCTTATTCCACAAGTGAAGCAGTTTTGTAAGGAAGTTTTCAGCGCGATTTTCCAAGTTATGCAGTACTTGATCCATCTTGTCATGCACTGTCTCTGGCAAAAAAGCTGTTCTTTGATACATATATTGCACATAATGATCGTAGCGTTGTGTCAGCTCCGGAAGATTATGGCTGAAATCCTTTACCTGATTGATCAGGGCTGGGATACCTTTGTACAATAAGAAACCACTAAAACCAAAGAATAGCACATAAATGATCAGGATCGAAAGCCAGCGAGGCAGACGCCAAGCAGCGAGTCGGTCAATGACAGGATGCAGCAAATAGGCAATCAGGCCAGCGATAATGAAAGGGAGGAATAACCCGCCTAAAAATAGCAAAAACGAACGATAGAAAGGATAGAGTTTGATTAATAGAAAACAGAGCAGCAGCGCGACGACAACCGTCACCATCCATAAAAGCACACGATACAGACGGGATACCTCTTTCATGTGACTAGAATGATGCGCCGTCGCATTTCCGTTCTTCATCAGTGAACAAGTCGTCTAGCGAACTAAGTGAACCATCTTCTTCTACTTGATGCAGCGAAAGCATCTCATCCTTATACGACAATTCAATAAAACAGCTCCAGCAATAATACTGCTCGGGACCAATCTTTCCGATATCTTTGCTCGTGCAGTTTGGACATTTTAACATATTGGATCACTCCAAATCCTTTTTACATGTTAGAATGTCCAATTATTACCGGGTATATACTACATAAAGTCGTAAGGAGAGAGATCTTCCTGTTCTGCTTCCGCTTCCTTCAGCATTCGGTCGATGAGGTCACCTGCTTCTGAAACGCCAAGATGTTCCAACAAAGACGTGTAGCGCTGGTTCGTATCTTCCGTTTGAATGCCTTGCAGAAATGCCTGTTTTTCCCCGACTAGAATTAAAGACTTTTGCGCTCTCGTAATACCAGTATAAAGAAGGTTTTTCCGCAGCATACGCCGGTAGCCGGGTACAACTGGCAAAATGACGATTGGAAATTCACTTCCCTGTGATTTATGAATAGAAATACAGTAAGCATGCATCAAATTTGATAAATCCTTGCTTTCATAAACAACTTCTTTTTCCTCAAAAGCAACGACAAGCTGCTCTTTTTGCTCAACATTTTCTTCTTCACGGAATATCGCAACTACTTCCCCAATATCGCCATTGAAAACGCCCTCTTCCGGGTCATTAACTAGCTGGATCACTTTATCGCCTTTTCGGAAGACCGTATCTTTTGTTTTCATTTCCCGCTTTTGCCTATCTTTCGGATTGACGAGCTGCTGCAGCTGTTTGTTTAGTTCATGGATTCCTGCTTGTGAACGATACATAGGAGCAAGCAGCTGGACATCACGTAAATCCCAGCCCTTATCGACCGCTTTCCCGACAATCTGTGTTATCACATCGACCACTTGATGCTCTCGGCACGGAATGAAATTGAAGTCCTTGTCCTTCTCCAACTCACTCTCCGTAAGAGAAGCATTTTTAATCGCATGAGCGATGGTGATGATTTTCGACCCTTCTTTCTGCCGATACACATCCTTCAGCATGACACGCGGAACCGCCTCCGAACGAAGCAAATCAGATAAAACCTGGCCAGGTCCGACAGAAGGCAGCTGGTCTTCATCGCCAACGAGCAGCACTTGCATATCATCTGGAATTGCTTTGAACAAACGGTTTGCCAGCCAAATATCAACCATAGAAAACTCATCAACAATGAGAAGCTTCCCAGCAAGCGGATTATCTTCGTCACGTTCAAAAGATTCCGTACCATCCCAGCCTAGCAGCCGGTGAATTGTCTTGGCAGGCACTCCCGTTGATTCTTGCATTCGCTTTGCTGCCCTTCCCGTCGGAGCCGTCAAAACGAAAGGATAAGTTTCATCTTTATCTTTATAATCTTGTGGATCAAGCGAGAGTTCGTGCAGCTCTGCATACGATTTAATGAAGCCTTTGATGACGGTTGTTTTTCCCGTACCAGGTCCCCCGGTTAAAATCATCACTTTTGATTGGAGCGCTTGTTCAATTGCTTCGAACTGTTCCTTGCCATAGCTGATTGTTTCCGCTTCCTCCAGCTTTCCGATGATCTTGAGCAGTTCTGCTTGCACGATTTCTGTCTCAGTTTCTTTTTCTGCTATTCGCTGCAAAGAACTGCAGAAGCCTGTTTCAGCGTAGTAAAGCATGGGATGATAAATTCTGTCTTCTTGTTTGACAAGTTTCTTCTCCACATGCAGCACACCTAGCTGCTCCTCCACTTGTTCCGGGCTAATACCAAATTGGGGGCTGCGCAGCAAAACGCCGGCTTGCTTTAGTACTTCTTCATTTGGCAAGTACACATGGCCTGCTTGCATACTATCTTGCAGTACCATCATGCAAGCTGCCTGCAGCCGGCTGTCATGGTCCATTGGCAGGTTATTCTTACGGGCCGCTTCATCCGCCCGGTGAAAGCCGAAGCCATCAATATCAAATACATATTGATACGGATCATTTTCCAATACAGCAACTGCTTCGTCCCGGTATGCTTTGTAAATCTTTTGTGCGAGCTTCAAGCCAATTCCATACTTCGACAAATGCACCATTACGTGATCAAAGCCTTGGTGAGAGCGTAAATCATGGAGGAAACGTTCCTTTTTCTCGTCGTTCAATCCTTGGATGCCGTCCAATAAGTCAGGATTTGACAGGACATCAGCAATCGCGTTTTCTCCCAATTTCGTTACAATCCGTTCGGCTATTCGTTTGCCGATGCCATAAAACAGATCGCTGGAAAGGTATTGAATCAGACCATCCTTCGTCTCCGGAACATAACGTTTATATTCTGTGACTTCGTATTGGTCACCAAAACGCTTATGACTTACCATCGAGCCGAAAAACATGTATGGCTCACCTTGATCGAGCTCACCAATATATCCTTTGATCACAATATCCTTTTCCTCGATTTTTTCGTTCGTTTCCAATACCTTGATGCGCACGATAGAAAACTGTTCTTCTTCTTTCCTAAAAATCGTATGCAGCAATTCACCTTTGACGAAACCTTTTGGGCTTTCGGCTGTCTCCCCATATTCCATACGCCTGTGCTCCTTACTCTTCGTTCTCGATTTGCTCCTTAATCAGTTCAATCTGTGCTTTACCGTGAATCGCCATCTCATGATTCGGCTGTACTTCAATTGCCTTCTCCATGTACGCATGCGCTTTGTCGAGCTGCTGCTGATACAGATAAGCAACGCCAACATTATAAAGGGCATCACTATGCTGTGGACTCCATTCCAGTAAATCAAGCAGCACTTGCTGCGCCGTATCGACTTCTCCTGCATTCGCTAATGCTAAACCGTATTGAAATACAATTGCTGCATCCCTGTTTTCTAGTTCTGCCGCCCGCTGCAAGTAAGGCAGTGCCAGCTTTTCCTTGCCTGTCTGCTGTAGGGACATACCTAAAAGAAAATGCACATCGCCTTCTTCCAACCCAAGCTTTGCTGCTTCCATCAGCTGCTTAACCGCTTTTTCATACTGCTCAGCCGTATAATACAAGCTGCCCAACCCGTAGTAAGCAGTAGCTGCTTTGCTGTCCAGTTCAATGGCGCGTTGAAAGAAGCGCTCCGCTTTTTCCAAGTCATTCATACGCATTAGCAGATTACCAAAATTAACGTATCCAACAGGGTCATTTGGTTTTTCTTCAATAGCTGCATTAAAATGCTTTGCCGCTCCTTCTAAATCCTGCTTTTGCAGACAGTCTATTCCTTCTTTAATATGATCCATTGTTACACTCCTCTATGTAAGGGAAACCCTTGCCTAATGACAAGGGTTTCTAAATTAACCGACGTATTCTAATTGTTGTTCATTTTTTATAATTTCATCAATCGTTCCGCCGCCCAGGCAAACATCGCCATCATAAAAGACAACAGCTTGTCCTGGTGTAATTGCACGCTGCGCTTCGTGGAAGTCAACACGTACTTTGTTATCACTTAATGGGGTAACAGTTACGCCGCTGTCTTTTTGACGGTAACGGAATTTCGCTGTTACGGTGATTGGAGCAGTTAGTTCTGTTTCAGAAACCCAGCTCATATCACTGGCAATTAACGCCTCCGAATACAAGCTGTCGTGCTCGAAGCCTTGCTCTACGTACAGAATGTTTTCTTTCAAGTTCTTCCCAACAACAAACCATGGCTCGCCTTCTCCGCCGATTCGCAGACCTTGACGCTGTCCGATTGTATAATACATCAAGCCATCATGCTGGCCTTTTACGACGCCATCAAGTGTTGACATGACACCTGGCTGTGCAGGCAGATATTCGCTTAGGAAGCTCTTGAAGTTACGCTCTCCGATGAAACAAATTCCAGTCGAGTCTTTCTTTGTTGCTGTAGCAAGGTTGTGCTCTGCTGCAATGCGACGCACTTCTTTCTTGTCCATTCCGCCGAGCGGGAACATAACTTTGGAAAGCGTGGATTCAGTCAGCTGGTTCAAGAAGTACGTTTGGTCCTTATTCTCATCCAATCCGCGCAGCATAACAGTCTTGCCGTCGCGCTCCGCTACTTGTGCATAGTGACCTGTTGCCAAATAATCCGCTCCCAGGCTCATGGCATGATCCATGAAAGCTTTGAATTTGATTTCTTTATTACACATCACATCGGGGTTCGGTGTGCGTCCAGCTTTGTATTCATCCAAGAAATAAGTGAAAACTTTATCCCAATATTGCTTTTCGAAGTTCACCCCGTAATATGGAATGCCAATTTGGTTGGCGACTTTTTTCACATCTTCGTAATCTTCTGTAGCAGTACAGAAGCCATTTTCGTCCGTGTCATCCCAGTTTTTCATGAAGATGCCGACCACGTCGTAGCCTTGCTGTTTAAGCAATAGAGCTGCAACGGAAGAATCGACACCGCCGCTCATACCGACAACAACACGGATATCTTTATTTTCTTTCATTTCTGTCACTCCTTTCCTTTTGTCAGACGTTTTATAATAGCAGCGACTGTCTGTGCAGCCTCTGCGACAGCTTCTGCTGTATTGCCATATCCGAAACTAAAACGAATACTATTTGTGACGCGCTCATCTTCTCCATACATAGCTTTCAGTACATGTGATGGATCAACAGAACCTGCAGTACAGGCACTTCCGCTCGATACCGTAACACCTGATAAATCTAAATTCATCAACAAAGACTCCACATTCGTTCCTGGAAAACTAAGATTGACTATCCCAGCTGAACGATGACCTGTATCTCCATTAATGAAAAAGTTTGTACCTGCCGCTTCAAGCGCGGACACAAATGTATCTTGCAGCTGCTGATAAGCAGCTTTTCGTTCTGCCCGTTGGTGCATTGCTAATTCGGCCGCTTTGCCAAAGCCAGCTATGGACGCGACATTTTCTGTCCCAGCACGGCGTTTTCGCTCCTGCTCTCCGCCATAGGTTATCGGTTTAATACGGACACTATCTGCAACATACAACGCACCGATTCCTTTTGGTCCGTTGATTTTATGAGCAGAAACACTTAAAAGGTCCACGCCAAGGGAAACCACATCGATTTCCTCAGTCCCATAAGCCTGGACAGCATCTGTATGAAAATACGCAGCATGTGACTTCAGCAATTCGCCGATTGCTTGCACCGGCTGGATGATACCTGTTTCATTATTAATCATCATAATGGAAACAAGAATTGTATCCGGACGAAGCGCTGCTTGCAAATCTTCCAGTTTAACTGCACCAGTCGTATCTACAGGTAAATACGTAATTTCAAAGCCTTGGCTTTCCAAATAGTTGGCTGCATGTAGTGTAGCATGATGCTCAATGGCAGTCGTAATAATATGCTTACCTTGTTCCTTGCGAGCGATTGCTGTACCGATAAGCGCCATATTATCTGCTTCTGTTCCGCCGCTTGTGAATATAATTTGTTTATCTGATGCGCCGATACTTGCGGCAACTTTATCACGTGCAACATCGACGATATGACGCGCTTCTCTGCCATACGCGTGCACACTGGATGGATTGCCGAACGTGCCTTCCATTACTGGGATCATCGCTTGAATGACATCCGGGTGCATCGGTGACGTAGCCGCATGATCAAGATAAATTGATTTCATAACTGCTTGCCTCCATTAAATATAAAACATATAAGGATCTTTGCTTTCTTCATCACCATGCCGGCACAGATCCTCTAACGTTGTTGTATCCAAAACATCTCTAACCGCGTCACGAATACGAAGCCAAAGCTGCTGCTTCGCCGGCTCTTCTTCTTCGATTCCTTCAACAGGAGTGATTGGTCCTTCCAATGTTCGAATAATATCTCCCGCTGTAATGTCAGCAGGCGGTGACGCTAACATGTAGCCGCCTTTTGCTCCGCGGATACTTTTTACTAAACAGGCATTTCGAAGCGGAGCAGCAAGCTGCTCCAAATAATGCTCAGATAATTTATGTTCAGTCGCTATCGTCTTCAAGGAAACAGGTCCTTCTCCATACTGTTTTCCTAAAGCGATCATAATCGTTAAGCCATATCGTCCTTTAGTCGATATTTTCATCTCTAAAAACTCCTCATAACTGCTTCAATAATTCTTTAGTCCAAAAACAATACCGATTATTATACCAGAAAATATTATATCATGAATAGCAAGTGGCTTGCATTTTACCGAACTGGTGGATACGCTAAGACAAGCAGAAACAGGATGGAGGAATAAAATTGGCGAAGCAACCATTAGCATACCGTATGCGGCCGAAAGACATCAGTCAAATTATCGGACAAAAACATCTCGTTGCAGAGGGAAAAATGATTCGCCGAATGGTGGAAGCAGACCGGCTAAGCTCGATGATTCTTTATGGCCCGCCCGGCACGGGAAAAACCTCTATGGCAATCGCACTCGCTTCAAGTGTGCAGATTCGTTATAAATTATTAAATGCTGTTGTAGATAAGAAGAAAGATATGGAAATTGCTGTTGAAGAAGCAAAAATGAGCGGGCAGCTTGTGCTTATACTAGATGAAGTGCATCGGCTCGACAAAGCAAAGCAGGATTTTCTCCTGCCGCACATCGAAAGCAATTTGATTACCTTAATAGGCTGTACGACCAGCAATCCCTATCATTCTATAAATCCGGCAATCCGAAGCCGCTGTCATTTGTTTGAGTTGCATAGTCTGGAACCTAGCGATGTGAAAGAAGCTCTGCAACGGGCAGTTCATGACGGCACACAAGGATTAGGCGACATGCAGCTGGAAATAACCACAGATGCACTGGATCATTTTGCTGGGTCTTCAGGCGGCGATTTACGTTCAGCTTTGAATGGACTCGAACTAGCTGCTTATTCCACACCAGCGCATGATGGTATCGTCGAAATCGACCTGGAAGTAGCAGAAGCTTGTATGCAAAAAAAAAGCTTCTCTCACGACAAGGACGGAGATGCGCATTATGATGTGCTCAGCGCATTTCAAAAATCCATTCGGGGAAGTGATGTGGACGCAGCATTGCATTATTTGGCTCGCTTGATTGAAGCCGGTGATCTCGACAGCATCGCCCGCCGTATGATTGTATGTGCATATGAAGATATTGGTCTGGCTAACCCGCAAGCAGGGCCTCGGGCACTGGCTGCAGTGGAAGCAGCAGAACGCGTTGGTTTTCCAGAAGCTCGTATCCCTCTCGCAAATGCCCTCGTTGAGCTATGTTTGTCGCCTAAATCGAACAGTGCCTATAAAGGGATTAACGCAGCATTGTCTGACATCCGTTCCGGAAAAGTCGGCGAGGTACCTGCTCACTTAAAAGATGCACATTATGCAGGAGCCAAACAGATGGGGCGCGGTATCGGTTATCAATATCCGCATGACTATCCCGGCGCCTGGGTAGAACAGCAATACTTGCCAGATCTATTAAAGAAGCGACGCTATTACGAACCAGTCGACACTGGTAAATTTGAACAAGCACTCAAGCAAGTCTATGAACGTGTAACGAAAAGAAAATAACTTGCACATGTATAGGAGCAGCTGCTTACGGCAACAATGTGTCTAACAGTTTTTATTACTTTCTATGTTTGTAGATTAACAGATAAGAAATGGAGTGTTAGCTCATATGGTTAAAGTAAGACAGGATGCATGGAGTCATGAAGACGATTTGTTACTCGCCGAAACCGTGCTTCGGCATATAAGAGAAGGCAGCACCCAGCTGCGCGCCTTTGATGAAGTTGGAGATAAATTGAACCGTACCTCAGCTGCTTGCGGTTTCCGCTGGAATGCCGAGATTCGCAACCGCTACGAACAAGCGGTAGCAATTGCGAAACGCCAGCGCAAAGAGAAAAAGCGCGCTGAACAAAGAGCGCAGTCAAAAGCTGTTCCGGCAATGCGCACAGAACCAGTCGCACACGTTCCCGAAAGACAAGGGACTTTCCCAATTACAATGGACGAAGATACAGCTCGATTTGAAGCCGAGATAGCGCAAGAGACATTTATTGTCGGTGAACATACTGAGTATCCTAATAATGATACTGAAAAACAACCAGCTGTCAGCGAGCAGCATACTGACGAACTAAGTCTTCCCCAAGTTATTACGTTCTTACAAACATTGGAGCAAGGTTATCAAACTAGCGAAACGAACCAGCATACGATTCATCAGCTGGAGGCAGAAAATTATAATCTTCGACAAGAAAACCAACAGCTGGCTGACGAATGCGAGTCTTTAAAGAATCAGTTGAAAACGATGAAAGGGGATTATCAAGTACTCATCCAAATCATGGATCGTGCACGCAAGATGGTAATCTTCGACGATCAAGATGCATTCTCTCCAGCCGCTTTCCGGATGGACAAAAACGGCAACTTAGAACAAGTTGCCAAATAAAAAAGCAGCACATCCCATAGGGGTTGTGCTGCTTTGTTCGTTTTAAAAGGAAAATAGCAATCCCAATTGTGCCGTCCTATTGAAGTTTTGAACCCGCTCTCAGCAGGTGGGTGCCCTGATTCACACTTTATGCGTCCACTCGTTGGAGGCTTGCATGCCATGTAAAGACTTTCGGGCTCCCGTACTTCATTGTAATCGGTCAAAACATATGAAGAACGTACACATCAGGATTGCTATTTGTTTATGAACTTATCTTAGCATGGATAAATTCATATTTCAACTGGTAAGTCTATTCGTCTTTTCCAGCAGATTTCTTTTGAATATCTAAATAAAGTTCATCCAGCTGTTTCTTGCTCACAGGATCTGGAGCATCTGTTAAAGGATCGGCCGCAGAAGCTGTTTTCGGGAACAAAATTGTATCTCGAAGGTTTGTACTGCCAGACAGAAGCATAATAAAACGGTCATAACCGAGTGCAATACCGCCATGCGGAGGAGCACCAGATTCCAATGCATCCAATAAGAAACCGAATTGCTCTTGTGCTTCTTCATTCGAGAATCCTAATACTTCGAACATGCGGTTTTGCAGATCCATTTGGTAGATACGCTGAGAACCGCCGCCTAGCTCATAACCGTTAAGTACAATGTCGTAAGCTTCTGCTTTAACAGACGCAGGGTCCGTTTCAAGTTTATCGATATCTGCAGCTGCCGGCATTGTGAACGGATGGTGTGCTGCATAGTAACGACCCTCTTCTTCGTCGTATTCAAACAACGGCCAATCTGTTACCCAAAGGAAGTTGAACAGAGATTCATCGATTAAACCTAGCTCACGGCCAAGTTTGCTGCGCAGCGCACCTAAGCTGTCAAACACAACTTTCGTTTTATCCGCTACGAACACAAGCAAGTCTCCGGCTTCAGCAGAAAGAACGTCTTTCAGCTGACTTTGTGCTGTCTCGTCCAAGAATTTAGCAATTGGCCCTTTCAAAGCGCCGTCCTCTTCGACTTTTACCCATGCCAATCCTTTAGCTCCGTAAATTTTGACAAAGTCCGTTAGCGCATCAATATCTTTTCGGGAGAAGTTAGCTGCCTGTCCTTTGACATTGATGGCACTAACGCGGCCGTTATTCTGAATTGCATCCTGGAAGACTTTGAATTCTGCAGACTTCACTGCTTCTCTTACATCTACAAGTTCTAACCCAAAACGTGTATCCGGCTTATCGGATCCAAAACGTTCCATCGCTTCCGCATAAGGAAGGCGCGGGAATGGCACTTGTACGTCTACATCTTTTACTTCCTTCATCACACGCTTCATCATTCGCTCTGTCATGCTGATGATGTCTTCTGTTGTCATGAAAGAAGTCTCAATATCAATCTGTGTAAATTCCGGCTGACGGTCAGCACGTAAATCTTCGTCACGGAAACAACGAGCGATTTGATAATATTTTTCAAATCCAGAGATCATAAGCAGCTGTTTGAATAGCTGCGGTGACTGTGGAAGGGCATAAAATTCACCAGGGTGCACGCGGCTTGGCACGAGATAGTCACGAGCGCCTTCCGGTGTGCTCTTCGTCAGCATCGGTGTTTCCATTTCATAGAATTCTTCTTCGTTCAAGAAGTTGCGGATTGCTTGCGTCGCCTGATGGCGGAGACGGAATGTCTCTTGCAGCGGCTTTCTGCGCAAATCAAGGTAGCGGTATTTCAAGCGTACGTCTTCAGATGCATCAACATCATCTTCAATTTGGAACGCCGGGCTTTTCGCTTTGTTCAAGATGCTTATTTCTTCTGCTGCAATTTCAATAGCACCTGTAGCCATGTTGCCGTTTTTCGTTGCTTCTTCTCTTTCCAGCACTTTACCAGTGATACTTACAACGAATTCAGAACGGATTTGCTCAGCAGTTGCCAGTGCTTCCTTGGAAACATCCGGATTAAATACAACTTGCACAATACCTGAGCGGTCGCGAATGTCTGCAAAAATTAATCCGCCTAAGTCACGGCGCTTCTGCACCCATCCTTTAATTGTTACGATTTCACCTGCATGACTCGTTCGCAGCAAACCTGCCTTTTGTCTTTCACTCATCCGCTTTTCCTCCATCCAACTGCTGCTTAATTGTCTCTACAGCTTCCTTGATTGCCACTTCATTTTGCTGTCCGTCCTGCATGTTACGAAGAGAGATAACACCTTTTTCCAGCTCATCTTCTCCTAATACAACAACAAATTTCGCTTGCTGACGATCAGCTGATTTAAATTGGCCCTTCATCTTCTTGCCAAGATAATCCTTATCTGCTGTCACTCCTGCCAGACGCAGCTGGAATGTAAGCTTTGCAGCCTCTTTTTGAACAGCATCATCACCTAGTGCAACAACATAAACATCGGTACCTGTGTTAACAGGCAGTTCGATACCTTCTGCTTCGAGGGCAAACAAGAGTCGTTCAATACTTAATGCATAACCGATACCAGGAGTAGATGGTCCGCCCACTTCTTCGACCAAACCATTGTAGCGCCCGCCGCCTGTTAATGTTGTCAACGCGCCGAAACCTTCTGCATCGCTCATAATCTCAAATGCTGTGTGATTATAGTAATCCAATCCTCTTACTAGATTAGGATCCACTACATAAGGAATCTCCATCGCATCCAGATTCGCTTTTACTTCGTCAAAATAAGATTTTGATTCCACATTTAAATAATCGTGGATAGATGGTGCACTTTTCACTTTCGGGTGCTCCCGGTCCTTTTTACAGTCAAGGATGCGCAGCGGGTTCTTTTCCAAACGGTTTTGACAGTCACTGCACAGCTCGTCTTTTACAGGTGTGAAGTGTTCAATCAAAGCTGTCCGGTGTGCTTCACGGCTCTCTTTATCACCAAGTGTGTTAATAATCAGCTTCAACGATTTCAAGCCAAATTGCTGATAACCGCTCATCGCTAAAGAAATTACTTCCGCATCGATGGACGGATCTTCACTTCCTAAAGCTTCAACACCAAATTGTACGAATTGACGCATACGGCCTTGCTGCGGACGTTCATAGCGGAACATTGGCCCATGATAGAAAAGTTTAGTTGGCTGTTCTGGCTGACCGTAAAGCTTGTTTTGCACATACGCACGGACTACGGAAGCAGTTCCTTCCGGTCTAAGCGTTAAGCTGCGGTCGCCTTTATCTTTGAATGTGTACATTTCTTTCTGTACAATATCTGTTGTTTCTCCAACTCCGCGCAGAAATAATTCTGTGTGCTCAAAAATTGGCACCCGAATTTCTTTGTAATTGAATTTGCTTGCCAAATCCGTCAGCACTTTTTCTGCGTACTGCCATTTCTCTGATGTACCAGGTAAAATATCCTGCGTACCTCTTGGCGCTTTCATGTCCATACGATTACCTCCTCGACTAGTGACCCAATCTCCGGAAATCCCAAATAACGACAAAAAACCCCCGTCCCTTTGCATCAAGGGACGGGAGTTTTTCCCGCGTTGCCACCCTAGTTGGATACAGCTGTATCCCACTTTGGGCAGTTAACGCCTGCTACGTCATTGTCTACTGTTAGTTCGACAATGCTCCTAAGGAATGTCTTTCAGTCGAAGCTGTGCCGGGCGCTTCCAGCCTATGGCGCCTAGTCTCTGTTCACAGGGAGTTCGACTTACTGTTTCCCTCATTGGATTTCCGGATTCTTTAGATTGTAATAATAGTACCTGTTTGTAAGAAAGATTGTCAAGATTGTTTTAGTTGTTCTTGTAATTTTTTTCGTTCCAGTGCATCTGCTTCTCCGCAAAATGCAGGGATATAAGAATCACTTGTTAGAGATGCCGGATCTCTTCTCTGCTGCATACCTTCTAATCCAACTGTGCCAAATACACGATTTTGTGCTTCGCTGCTGCGCATGCTGTTCACACCTTTATCGTTTTATTCTGCTACTATCATTTCCCTATTTCCGATTCACTATACAAAAAAACAAGAAAGCATTACGCTTCCTTGTTTGGTCTATCAGCACTATCAAGCACAATGGTGACAGGTCCTTCATTAATAAGCTGGACATCCATATGCGCACCAAATTCGCCCGTTTCGACAGTAACTCCCGCTTCGGTCAGTTTTTTATTGAATTTTTCATATAACTTTTTGGCAACTTCCGGCTTAGCGGCGTCAGTGAAGCTGGGACGGCGCCCTTTCCGAGTATCTGCGTATAAAGTGAATTGCGAAACAGACAGAACTTCCCCGCCTACTTGAAGAAGTGAGTCGTTCATTTTACCGTCAGCATCTTCAAAAACACGAAGATGGATTAATTTATTCACAATATAATCCAAGTCCGCTTCTGTATCTTCATGCGTAATGCCGACTAGCAGCATAAAACCCTTGCCAATCATGCCAATAANCATCAAAGTTGTAATATCTTTGAACTTAATCCCCGGTTTTGGCCAGTCCTCTACGACTGTAATATATTTTTTATAATCCATTTACTGCTTCCTCCTCGATAACTTCCCCGCGCTCCAGCGCATGTTCCAGCCATTGTTTCAAATCGTTGTAGCCGGAATAATATAAGATCTTCTCGACTTCTATCGCTTCCTTCAATCCCTGGTAGACTTGTGAGTCCGCCAGATCTCGTTTGGAAGGACTTGGGTTGATTGAAATTTGATCCTTATCTAGTTTAACAAATTCGAGCTCAAAAAACACGTCGGAAATAAACTTGGTCCGCTGCGCACTCCAGCCACGGCTATTTTTAAGGTGATTCTCCAGCTGCTGATAAGAAATCGTCTTCTGTTTCAGCAGAATAGCGTAGAAGATCTTAAACTGTTCCCGATCCGGAAATCCTTGTAAATAAGCGTTCTCTTTCACATCATAACAAGCATAAATAAGATCTGGCTGTATATGACGTAAAGCAAACGTAAGGTCTTCCAGCCGGTGCGGCAGATCTGCGAGAACAACAGCAGTTATATTGCCTGCCGCATTCGCCAAACCTTCCGTTTCGTAATCAAGCACGCGTACCTGATCTGACAACCAGTTTAGATCCGTATCTGGTCGGAAACGAATAACAGCTGTTTCTTCTTCCTGTTTCAGCTGTACTGTTTTTTGAAGCTGCTTGCTGCCTCGGTGATCGAACAGCTGCCAAGAATGGACTGCTACATCTTCAATTAAAATTTGGGCCTTCTGCCTGCCATTCCACTCGTTAATAGACAGTTCTCCGACAGCTTCCAGTTCGTCTGCTGGCGCTAAAAACGGATAAAGGTCTCCTTTTCCGAAACAAACCCCATCAAGCTGTACATTTTCCTCCGCAAAAACAAACTTCAAGTGATTTTTATTCGCCCCGATCAGCTTCACTTCCCGCATTGGCGCAGAAAGTTTTACGAGCGGCTTCGGATTTTGCATACCGAATGGCGCCAGCTGTGACATATCTTTGATTAAATCAATCGAGACATCTTGTACGCTCACTTCTAAATCTATGGCCAATGACTGCTTAAAGTCTTCTGGACGCAGCGCATCACTGGCAGCCTTATTTAAAGCTTTTCGAAGCTGGTCTACTTGCTCAAGTTCTAATGTCATTCCCGCTGCTTGGGCATGTCCCCCAAAAGCAACAAAGTGATCCCGAACTTGCATGCAGTGGTGGAATAAATCAAAAGCATCGATGCTTCTGGCCGAGCCTTTCGCTGTACCTTTTTCAGGATGAGCTGCCAGTACTATAGCAGGGCGATCAAAAGTGCGCACCAATTTTGACGCAACGNCTTACCAGCCTCTCTTCTATTGCAGCATTCTCGTTACGGTATAAATATCTTTAATCTGCTTAATCCGCTCGACAATTTTCCGCAGATGGCCGACATTATGAATCAGTATCGTCAAATGGATGGTTGCGATCTTATTGCGATCAGACTTTCCATCAACTGCCGTAATCTGTGTACGCGTTTCATTGACAGCTTGCAAGACTTCGTTCATCAATCCATGTCTGTCAAACGCGTTAACCTCTAAGTCAACATGATATTGTTTGGCACTTGTTGCACTGTTTTCCCAGTCGACTTGCAGCTTACGTGTCTGTGCTTCTTCCGTCTGCATATTCGGACAGTCGTTACGATGAACAGAAACGCCTCTGCCTTTCGTTATATAGCCGATAATTTCATCACCAGGTACCGGATTGCAGCATTTAGACAAGCGGACCAGCATATTATCTACGCCTTCTACCCGAACGCCCGAATCACGTTTGCGGCTCGAAGCTGCGGATTTGGACGCATTCGCCATCTTGACTGTTTCGATTGTTTTGTCTATTGCTTCTTGTTTCTCGCTTTGGCGTCTGAGCGTTTCTGTCAGACGGGTCGTAATCTGTGCAGCGGTTATTCCTTGGTATCCGACTGCAGCGTACATATCTTCTTCTGAGGTAAAATTAAACTTTTCAACCGCTTTGCGTATGTTCTCTGCTGTAAACACGAGCTTTGGATCGAAGCCAGACTGCTTTACTTCTTCCTCCACGAGCTCTTTTCCTTTTGCAACATTCTCTTCTCGGCGCTGCTTTTTGAAGAATTGCTTAATCTTATTTCGCGCATGCGTTGTCTGCGCAAGCTTGACCCAGTCTTGAGAAGGGCCGTAAGAATGCTTCGATGTCATCATTTCCACGATGTCACCGTTCTTTAATTTATACTCCAGCGGCTCCATCTTTCCGTTTATCTTCGCACCGACAGTGTGGTTGCCCACTTCGGTATGCACACGGTATGCAAAATCGATCGGTACTGAGCCAGACGGAAGCTCTACGACGTCTCCTTTAGGCGTGAATACATATACCATGTCACTAAACAAATCAAGCTTGAGCGACTCCATAAACTCTTCCGCATTTTCCGACTCATTTTGGAAATCAAGAATTTCACGGAACCACGTCAGCTTTTCTTCGAATGATTTCTTCGGATTATTGGCTTGCATCTGCTTGCCTTCTTTGTATGCCCAATGCGCTGCAATTCCGTATTCTGCAATTTCATGCATTTCTTCTGTTCGTATTTGCACCTCAAGCGGATCGCCTTTTGGTCCAATCACAGTTGTATGCAGCGATTGATAAAGATTCAGCTTTGGCATCGCAATATAGTCCTTAAAGCGGCCCGGCATCGGTTTCCAGCACGTATGAATGACACCTAACACGGCATAACAGTCTTTAATGCTTTTCACAATCACACGTACTGCCAGCAGATCATAGATTTCATTGAACTGCTTATGCTGATGTTCCATTTTACGGTAAATACTATACAGATGCTTCGGCCGGCCGAATATATCTGCGTCAATATGAATATCATGAAGCTGACTGCGAATTTCGCCCATTACGTCTCCGATGTAGCTTTCCCGTTCCTCGCGCTTTTGCTTCATCAAATGGACAATCCGATAATATTGCTGCGGATTCATATAGCGGAGTGCAGTATCCTCCAGCTCCCATTTAATCGTGCTAATACCAAGTCGATGTGCCAGCGGTGCGAATATCTCTAATGTCTCATTAGAAATACGTCGCTGCTTTTCAGGAGACAGATGCTTGAGTGTCCGCATATTATGCAAACGATCCGCCAGTTTGATTAGAATGACACGCATATCCTTCGCCATTGCTACAAACATTTTCCGGTGATTCTCTGCCTGCTGGACTTGCTTCGATTTATATTTGATTTTGCCTAGCTTGGTAACCCCGTCGACAAGCATTGCCACTTCGGCATTAAACGCGGCTTCCAGTTCTTCAATAGTAACTGGTGTGTCTTCCACAACATCATGCAGAAATCCGCCAGCTATTGTTTCCGCATCTAATTCCAAATGAACGAGTATGCCCGCTACTTGTATTGGGTGGATAATATACGCTTCCCCAGAACGGCGGTATTGGCCTTCATGCGCTTTCTCAGCGAACTCATACGCTTTCCGGATAAAAGCGACATGCTCGTCCGACAGATATCCAGTTGCTTCTTGAATGACCTCTTCGGCCGTTAGAATTTTATCCTTTGGCATTCTATTTCCATAAACTCCTTCTCATCGTCCGCGAATGCGACGAGGATTATAAACTGTCACATCTCATTTTTATTAGCTTAACAAATATCCAATCAATTCGACAAGTATCTCTATCCTTCAGATGCAAGAAAGAGTGCCCCAAATGGAGCACTCTTGATTGTGATTGCTATTATTCGTAAGTAGTTAGCGTAAGAACTTCGTAACCATTCAGCTTTTCTCTGCCGTCAAGATAACCCAATTCTACGAAGAATGCACATCCGACAACGATACCGCCAAGTTGTTCAACAAGTTTGATTGTTGCTTCGATTGTACCGCCAGTCGCAAGCAAGTCATCTGTAATCAGAACACGCTGACCAGGTTTAATTGCATCTTTATGGATTGTCAGAACGTTTTCGCCGTATTCAAGACCGTAAGATACTTTGATTACTTCTCTCGGCAGCTTGCCTTCTTTCCGTACAGGTGCAAAGCCAATATCCAAAGCATAAGATACCGGACAGCCTACAATAAATCCGCGTGCTTCCGGACCGACGATCAAGTCTACATTTTTGTCTTTCGCGAATTCAACAATTTCATTAACTGCTGATTTATATGCCGGGCCATTATCCATCAAAGTTGTAATATCTTTGAACTTAATCCCCGGTTTTGGCCAGTCCTCTACGACTGTAATATATTTTTTATAATCCATTTACTGCTTCCTCCTCGATAACTTCCCCGCGCTCCAGCGCATGTTCCAGCCATTGTTTCAAATCGTTGTAGCCGGAATAATATAAGATCTTCTCGACTTCTATCGCTTCCTTCAATCCCTGGTAGACTTGTGAGTCCGCCAGATCTCGTTTGGAAGGACTTGGGTTGATTGAAATTTGATCCTTATCTAGTTTAACAAATTCGAGCTCAAAAAACACGTCGGAAATAAACTTGGTCCGCTGCGCACTCCAGCCACGGCTATTTTTAAGGTGATTCTCCAGCTGCTGATAAGAAATCGTCTTCTGTTTCAGCAGAATAGCGTAGAAGATCTTAAACTGTTCCCGATCCGGAAATCCTTGTAAATAAGCGTTCTCTTTCACATCATAACAAGCATAAATAAGATCTGGCTGTATATGACGTAAAGCAAACGTAAGGTCTTCCAGCCGGTGCGGCAGATCTGCGAGAACAACAGCAGTTATATTGCCTGCCGCATTCGCCAAACCTTCCGTTTCGTAATCAAGCACGCGTACCTGATCTGACAACCAGTTTAGATCCGTATCTGGTCGGAAACGAATAACAGCTGTTTCTTCTTCCTGTTTCAGCTGTACTGTTTTTTGAAGCTGCTTGCTGCCTCGGTGATCGAACAGCTGCCAAGAATGGACTGCTACATCTTCAATTAAAATTTGGGCCTTCTGCCTGCCATTCCACTCGTTAATAGACAGTTCTCCGACAGCTTCCAGTTCGTCTGCTGGCGCTAAAAACGGATAAAGGTCTCCTTTTCCGAAACAAACCCCATCAAGCTGTACATTTTCCTCCGCAAAAACAAACTTCAAGTGATTTTTATTCGCCCCGATCAGCTTCACTTCCCGCATTGGCGCAGAAAGTTTTACGAGCGGCTTCGGATTTTGCATACCGAATGGCGCCAGCTGTGACATATCTTTGATTAAATCAATCGAGACATCTTGTACGCTCACTTCTAAATCTATGGCCAATGACTGCTTAAAGTCTTCTGGACGCAGCGCATCACTGGCAGCCTTATTTAAAGCTTTTCGAAGCTGGTCTACTTGCTCAAGTTCTAATGTCATTCCCGCTGCTTGGGCATGTCCCCCAAAAGCAACAAAGTGATCCCGAACTTGCATGCAGTGGTGGAATAAATCAAAAGCATCGATGCTTCTGGCCGAGCCTTTCGCTGTACCTTTTTCAGGATGAGCTGCCAGTACTATAGCAGGGCGATCAAAAGTGCGCACCAATTTTGACGCAACGATTCCTAAGACGCCCTCGTTCCAGCCTTCTTTCGCCACAATAATAACGTGGCTGCTGTCTTCTGCCGGCTGTTCTCTGACCATTGCTTCGGCTTCTTTGGCAATCTTTGCAACGATATTCTGCCGTTCGGTGTTCAGTGACTGAATCTCTTCTGCCATTTCGGCTGCCTCTTCATAAGTGGCCGCCAGCAATAATTCTACAGCCAAGTCAGCCTCCTGTAAGCGACCGACTGCATTAATTCGCGGTCCAATCTTGAAGCCGATATCTTCTTCTGTTACGACCCCGTCCAAGCCACAACTGTCCTTTAAGGCACGTATTCCTGGTCTTTGGGAGGAAGAAATTGCCTTTAATCCCTCTGCAGCTAATACTCTGTTTTCATCAACAAGCGGCACCAAATCCGCAATCGTTCCAATGACAACCAAATCAAGCAGCTGTTTTGGAAAGTATCCGAGCAAGTACTCTGCAAGTTTAAATGCCACTCCTACGCCGGCAAGTTCATGGAACGGATAATCGGGTGAGCATTTCGGATGCACGACCGCTACAGCAGCCGGAACAGATTCTTGTACCTCATGGTGATCTGTAATAATCAAATCAATTCCAATCTGCTTCGCAACCTCAGCCTCGTGATTAGCAGCAATTCCTGTATCGACAGTTATAATTAACCCATAGCCATTGTCTTTTGCGGCACGGAAAGCTTCCTCATTCGGTCCGTAGCCTTCCGTAAAACGGTTCGGTATATAATAATCGCAATCGGCGCCAAGCTCCCGAAGTGCTTCTAGCAGGACAACAGTGGAAGAAACACCATCTGCATCGTAATCGCCGAATACGAGTATTTTTTCTTCTTGCGCTATTGCAGCATGGATTCGTTCCGCTGCAACATCTATATCACGTAAATATTCCGGGCGATGTAGGTCCTCAAGAGACGGACGAAGGAACCGCTGTGCATCCTCTGCCGATGTTATCCCCCGCTGCAGAAGCAATTGCTCGACTAGCGGTGAAACACCGAAACCCAGTGCTGTATGAGCAGAAGGGCCGCTATTTTCCTTCCATCTCATTGTGCTTTTCAACATAAAAAAGACCCCCTAACCAAGCTATTATACTAGAGCCTGGCCAGCGGGGCAATGTGTTATCTGTTGTATTCGTCTCTCATTCGTTCAGAAGTAGGATACGTGTTAGTTGTCGGATCGGAAATATTTGTAGTCGCTCTTTCCGTTTCCTCGTGTCCATACTCTGCCCGTTTTTCTTGTATTTCTGTTATTTCAGCTGCTTTCTTATCATTATCTTTTCGTAAAGTGCGTACTTCTCGGTTCAATTTAAACATACGCAACCCTCCTACAGATGCTGTAATTAAGACGCCCATCAAAACGGAGAACAAAATGATTAATATCAGGGGAGCAGACCCAACTCCAAATAGGTAGTCCACCTGTACACTGTCAACGTTGATAACTGCGAATATTGCAATAAGTACTGCAAAGATAACTGCTAGAATGATATACCATTGTGCTTTCATATGCTGACTCCTTTCGAATGCGTCTATTACTTACATTCCCTAAATTTCAAAAAAATAACCCCCGTACTGCTACGGGAGTTATTTTATCAAACTTGCGGTCCTTCTACTTTCTTCTTCTCTTCGTGAATAATCGGCTGTTTGTCAATATTCTTGCCGCGCCATACGAGCCATAACTGGGCTGCGATGAATAGCGAAGAGTATGTTCCCGCTGCTAATCCGATAACAAGTGCAATCGAGAAGTTTGTAATCGGGGCAGCTCCGAAAATCCAGAGAATAATTGCTGCCACAATGACAGTTGCCACCGTGTTTACACTTCGTACTAGTGTTTGCAGTAAGCTGTCATTCACAATCTTCGCCAGCTCATCGAACGTTTTCACTTTCCGTTTCAGGCGTATATTCTCCTTAATTCGGTCAAACGTTACGATTGTATCATTGATGGAATAACCAATGATGGTCAAAATGGCCGCGATAATTGTGATATCAAATTCTAATCTGGTAATACTGAATATCGCCAAGATAAAGAAAGCGTCATGCACGAGTGCCACAATTGCCGCCATCGCAAATTTAAACTCAAATCGGATCGTTGCATACAACACAATACCAATTGATGCAAAAATGACGGCGTACACTGCATTTTTTGCCAGTTCCTTGCCTATAACAGGCGAAACGGTACTAATGCTAGGTGCACTGCCATAAGCATCTGTAATATTGCTTTTCACGTCATCTTCCTCGTTTTTGGAGAGCGTGTCATCCAAGCGGACGGAAGCATGCGTCCCATCTGCAGATAACTGCGTTTCTTTAGACGTATACCCAATATCCTCGAATTGCTGCTCAATCTGCTCCGTTGTCAACGTCTCATTCGAATCAAACTCAACACGTGAACCGCTCGTAAAATCAATACCTAGGTTAAGCTTGAAAATACTCAAGCAAATAATACCCGCAATTGTGAGCGCAATAGAAAATGCAAAATACGCTTTGCGGTGTTTTACGAGATTCAGTTTCATTCCATAGAAGGTGGCGCTTCGTTCTTCTTTGTCACTCAGTTTACGGATATTTTTCTTGGAGACGCCGAACCATGCTGGTTTTTTATCAAATGCACGGCTCTTCACCATCAAACCAAGCAAAGCACGTGAACCTACTACAGCCGTGATAAAGCTAAGCAGGATACTGATAATAAGTGTGGTTGCAAATCCTTTTACTGAACTAGTACCGAAAATAAACAGCACAATACCAGCTATTAAAGTTGTAATGTTCGCATCTGTAATAGTTGCCAAGGAATTCTTATTACCAGCTTTATAGGCTGCTTTCAGCGACTTGCCGGTTTTCAGCTCATCCTTAATTCGTTCATAAGTGATAATATTTGCATCTACTGCCATTCCGACACCGAGAATCAAAGCAGCGATTCCTGGCAATGTCAGTACTACATTGAGAAAATCAAAGACAACAAGATTTAAATAAGCAAACACAGCAAGTGTAATTGACGCTATCAAACCTGGAAGTCGGTAATAAACAATCATAAACAGCAGGATAAGGGCAAATGCAATATAACCTGCCAACATCGTTTCATCCAGCGCTTGTTGTCCAAATTGGGCACCAACAGAGTTTGAATACACTTCTTCCATTTTCACGGGCAGAGAACCGGCATTCAAAAGATCAGCAAGTTCTTGAGCACTTTCAACCGTGAAATTCCCTTCAATCTGTACAGACTTACTATTAATTGTCTGTGAAACTGACGGTGCAGAGATGAATTTTTGTTCATCTTCCGGCTTTTGCGCTTCTTCTTCATATGAATTTTCTTCTTCATAGTCCAGCCAGATGACTAGTCTGTTTTCGGGAAAAGGAAGCTGCGCGATTTCGCTCGTCACTTCTGCAAATTTTGAAGCATCTTTCATATCTACTGTAACAAGCGGCTGATTTGTTTGCGGGTCAAACGCCTGCTTGGCACTGCCGGCTTCAATATCTGTTCCGTTTAAGTATTCTTTGTCGTTCGTATCCCGGAAAGATAGATTCGCAGTTGTAGACAGCATCTCGCGCGCTTGATCCTGATCTTCTACACCAGCAAGCTGAACACGTATTCGGTTCGGCTGCTCTATATCAATATTTGTTTCGCTGACACCAAGTGAATTGACACGCTCATTCAGCGCCTGTGCTGTTGCGTTTAGCGTAGCCGTATCCACCTCGTCGCCTTCCTCAAGCGGCTCTACTTCATAAAGCACCTCAAATCCGCCCTGCAGATCAAGTCCTAAATTCAAATCTTTCGCAATACCCTGAATTGTCGTTCCCATCGCTCCCAAAAGTAAAAGGACGATCAAGAAGAAGGCAACAATTCTGCCTCTTTTCACCATGATGCAACTGCCTCCCATATCCGCTAAAACGGAAACCTAATATACTGCAAGCAAAGCCTGCATTGTTTACTGCATGTATGTACACGCTGCACTCGTTCGTCAAATACTTCCATAGTATAGAAAAGCCGAGCCAACACTGTCAACGATACCTTTCATCAGGATTGACCGTTGATTGCTGCAATTGAAGCCATTAAATCTTCATCTTCCTCATATACAGACATGGTCAGATAGCCCATATAAACCGATATATTGAGCTGCATAATATCTGCAACCACTTCATATAAACGCTTCGGTTTCTCTGTATCTTTTTTCCACACTTTTTTTTCCATACAGCTCCAAATATCTGCAGCCGATGCTTTTTCATATCCGAGCAAGTGAAATTCATCCTTCTTGCTGATGATAGCAGGCATCACTTCTGCCTTCCATTCGTTTACTGTTTTCAATTCGTACACGCTTTTACCTCCTGTAACAACTTGCCTTGCTTTTGTGCAGGCCAGTCATGCTTGGACACATCTTCTGCATACACTTAATTGTAGCCGAAAAACTATTATTTGAGAAGGCAGGTTGTGGATGTGACAAAGCAGACTTTTCTACAAGGCGCTCTCATTTTGATTGCTGCCAGCTTAATCACCCGCTTCCTAGGATTCGTGAATCGGATTGTCGTGGCACGTGTCATGGGAGAAGAGGGGGTCGGACTATACATGATGGCGATGCCAACGTTGTTCTTGGCCATTGCCATCACTCAATTCGGTTTGCCTATAGCCATTTCGAAACGGGTAGCTGAAGCGGATGTCCGCGGAGATACAGTACAGATTAAAAAAATTGTTGTCGTTTCCTTATCCATCACCTTGAGTATCAGCATAGTATTTGTCGGTTTCCTTTACTTTATCGCGCCGTTCCTAGCGGACAAGCTGCTTAAAGATGCCCGCGTCATCTATCCGCTGTTCGCAATAGGACCAATCATTCCCATCTTGGCGGTAGCGGCAGTACTGCGAGGGTATTTCCAAGGGAAGCAGAATATGAAGCCGCAAAGCTTCTCCCAAGTTATTGAACAAGTTGTCCGAATTAGCTGTACTGTTTTTCTTGTAAAGCTATTGCTGCCTTATGGAGTAGAATTCGCTGCTTTAGGAGCTATGATTTCTGTCATTATCGGAGAGTTCGTTTCACTGCTTTATATGCTGTATCAGTTTAAACGAAAAAAGACCGTAAAAATACGATCTCAATTTCTTACAGCATTAAAGGGCGGTAAAGAAACGCTGGAGCGTTTATTTTCAATTGCACTTCCGGCAACAGGCAGCAGGCTAATCGCAAGCGGTACACATTTCCTGGAACCAATTCTAACTGCCCAAAGCTTAGCGCTGGCAGGTGTCGGAACCGCATTAGCGACACGACAGTACGGTGAGCTGACAGGCTATGCGCTGCCGCTGCTGTTCCTGCCAACTTTCATTACTCATTCCTTAGCGACTGCGTTATTACCATCTATCAGCGAAGCAAATGAACAGAATCGCCATCAATTTGTCCATTATCGAATTCACCAAGCAATTCGGCTCAGCTTCGCTTCCGGTGCGATTGCGACCGTAACACTGACCATATTTGCCGGACCAATTTTGCATTATATGTATGGAAGCGAAAGCGCAGAGCGATTTATCCTGCTGATGGCACCGTTCTATATTATGATGTACATTCAGATGCCGCTTAGTACTGCTCTGCAAGCACTGGATGCTGCCAAATCAGCGATGTGGAATACTGTTATAGGTGCTGGCGCAAAAATCATTATACTCGTCTCTTTAGGCTCCAACGCCAAATTTGGTATTATTGGTATTGCCATCAGTCTCATTGTCACCGTCGTACTGATCACACTCTTGCATTTGATTTCACTTGCACGTGTAGCGGGCTTCAAGCTGTCATGGAAGGAACTAGGTCGAATGTTTAGTCTACTAGCGTTGACATTTGTTACCGCCTATATGCTGAAAGGAATATTTGCAGGCTCACTATACGAGCTGCCTTCTTTCCTTTTGCTGCTGCTTTGCTTACTCTTCCTTTATTGCCTATTTTTACTCTGTTTCGGATTTATTACCAAAGCTGAATTCGAACAATTTCTCTCAAGAAACAAACGATAATCATCGCTCATCTTTTCGGTCAATATACCAATGATGATTCTTATCCACCGTGCAGTAAGAGATTGTATCGAGTGTAGGATGACCATGCCGTTTCATCTCACCGCGGAGCCAAGATGGAGATTTATCAATCTTCTCTAGGGCTTCCTGCTGAATTTCTCCATCGACAATTAGCGGCGTGACATAACCACTGCTTCCATCAGCAGTATCTTTTTTTTCGAATACAGATAATTCACCGGACGTTTCCAAAATGGCAAAGTCAACATCCTGTATACTTTTTGCCCCCTTCTCACGCAGCTGCTGCTGCAAATCAGAGAAGCTGTAGCGTTGTTTTCGCATTTCATGTTCATCTATTTTGCCTCTGCTAATAATAATGGATGGTTTTCCCTCCATAAAGTCACGCATTTTAGGAAACTTTAAGGAGAGGAATGCAGTAACCCTTTGAATGATTAAAAGAACGACCATCGGTACAATAAAATGAAGCAAATGGCTGCTCGGATCTTCTATAGAAAAGACAGCTATTTCGGCTAACATTAAAAATACAACTAAGTCAATTATGCTCAGTTCACCAATTTCACGTTTTCCCATTAAGCGGAAAATAATTACGATAACAACATAGGATAGAATTGTTCTGCCTATAATTGCCCATTCCAACGTATCCAACGAACACTCGCCTCCCTTTTCACCTATTTTGTGCAAGAGGAAAGGTTATATACGTTCTCAAATTGTATTAACAGACATACAGTAGTCATATAGACATGCTGGAGGGATTTTTGTGAAAAAAAATGTACAAGCGATCTTGTATGGGTGGATTACGGTTTTTTCGCTGCTACTGTTTATTAGCTTCACATTAGCTTTACTGCTTCGCTTCACAAAGATGGGGGAGGGAATGCTCGACTGGACAACTCTGGGAGCGGGTATACTGAGCCTCTTTATTGGCGGATTTATTGCTGGTGTAAAGGGAGAAGACAAAGGATGGATGCTAGGCGGCATGACTGCAATTGGCTTTACGCTATTCGTTCTTCTCTATCAATACCTTGGTTATCAGGTTGGCTTTTCCGGAGCACAGCTGCTAACACATGGCGGGTTCCTGCTAGCTTCCCTTGTCGGCGGTATGATTGGCGTTAATATTAAAACGAGCACCACATAAAAAAGACAGGAGAGCACCTCTCCTGTCTTTTATCTTTTATACTTCTGCTGGTTTTACGTCACGAATCGAGTTACGATCGAACGTAAGCTTGCTGCCGTCTTCCGTAGTCAATACTACAGAAGCCTCGTCTATCGCATGTACCTTACCATGTAAACCACCAATAGTAACGATGCTGTCTCCCTTTTTCAGGCTAGACTGCATTTCTCTAACCTGTTTTTGACGCTTCTGCTGCGGACGAATCAACAGGAAGTAGAAAATAACAAACATTAATACAATAAGTATTATACTTTGTACATTCATTTACTGCTCCCCCTTTCTAAAAATTCTTCGCATTCGGCTTGTTAAAACCATAACTTTCGAAGAATTCATCTCGAAAATCGCCAAGTCGATCCTCTTTAATCGCCTCTCTGACCTTCCTCATCAATTCTATCAGAAAATGCAAGTTATGGTAAGTAGTAAGACGGAATCCGAAAGTTTCATTACATTTGATGAGATGGCGAATGTAAGCGCGAGAATAATTTTTGCATACCTTACAATCACAATTTTCATCAATCGGACCAAAATCACGCGCGTACTGCGCATTGCGGACAACCAAACGGCCGTTGGACGTCATGCATGTTCCATTGCGGGCAATCCGAGTCGGAAGCACACAATCAAACATATCAATTCCGCGAATAGCTCCGTCAATCAACGAGTCCGGCGAACCGACACCCATTAAGTACCGCGGTTTATCTTGCGGCAGCCAAGGCGTTGTATACTCCAATACTCGATTCATGACATCTTTCGGTTCTCCTACTGAAAGTCCTCCGACAGCGTAGCCTGGAAAGTCAAGGCTGACAAGATCCTGCGCACTCTGTTTACGCAGATCTTCATACTCGCCCCCTTGTACAATACCAAATAGGCCTTGCACATCAGGTCGTGCATGTGCAGTCAGGCATCGTTCTGCCCAGCGGCTTGTCCGCTCCACAGAGGCTTTCATATAATCATATGACGCAGGGTACGGCGGACATTCATCAAACGCCATCATAATGTCACTGCCAAGTGCATTCTGAATATCCATTGCTTTCTCTGGAGATAGAAACAGTTTTTCTCCGCTAATGTGATTGCGGAAGTGAACGCCTTCCTCTTGAATATCACGCAGATCGCTTAAGCTGAACACTTGGAAACCGCCCGAATCTGTCAGAATCGCACCATCCCAGTTCATGAATTTGTGCAACCCGCCAGCTTCACGGATAATCTCATGTCCTGGACGCAGCCATAGATGATAGGTGTTTGATAGAATAATCTTCGCGTTAAGCTCGGTTAAATCCTCCGGGCTCATCGTTTTTACTGTTGCTAATGTGCCTACTGGCATAAATGTGGGCGTCTCAAAGCTGCCGTGCGGCGTATGTACAATACCGAGCCTCGCGCCTGTTTGTTTATCTTGTTTGATGAATTCATAACGAATTGCCATATTATAGTAATTCCCTTTCTATTCTCATTCTATACGAGCAGCATCGCATCGCCAAAACTGAAGAAACGATAGCGTTCTTCAACAGCTGTGCGATAGGCTTCGAGTACAAAGTCCCGGCCTGCAAAGGCACTGACAAGCATAATCAACGTTGATTTTGGTAAATGGAAATTCGTGATTAAGCCATCGATGGCGCGATACGTAAAGCCTGGATAGATGAAAATGTCTGTCCAGCCGCTTGCCGCTGCGAATTTACCGTCATTATCTCTTGTAATTGTTTCCAGCGTACGTGTAGAGGTTGTCCCAACGGAGATGATTCGACCGCCGTTCTCACGGATTCTTGTCAGCTGGTCTGCTGTTTCCTGTGACATCTGATAGAATTCCGCATGCATTTCATGCTCTTCTATCGACTCTACACTCACAGGGCGGAAAGTACCCAACCCAACGTGAAGCGTGATAAAAGCAATCTCTACGCCTTTCTCCTGCAGACTGGCCAGCAGTTCATTTGTGAAATGCAAGCCTGCTGTCGGTGCCGCAGCTGAACCTTGCTCCTTTGCATAAACCGTTTGGTAACGTTCTTGGTCAGGGAGCTGTTCTTTAATATAAGGCGGAAGCGGCATTTCTCCTAATTGATCTAGTACTTCATAAAAAATACCTTCATAGTGAAACTCCACAATCCTTCCGCCATGCTCTAGTAATTCCTTACACACAGCAGTCAGCTTGCCATCCCCAAAGGAAAGCTCCGTTCCTACTTTTACTTTCTTAGCTGGTTTGACAAGCACTTCCCAGCTGTCGCCTTCCACTTGTTTCAGCAGCAGTATCTCACACTTAGCTCCTGTGTCCGACTTGATACCATACAGCCTTGCTGGCAGCACACGTGTATCATTCAGGACAAGACAGTCACCAGGATGCAGATAGTCACCAATATTTGCGAAATGACGGTGCTCCATCGATTGCGCTTCCTTATTCAGCACGAGCAGCCTTGACGACGTACGATCCTGAAGCGGTGTTTGAGCAATTAGTTCTTCTGGTAAATGAAAATCATAATCCTGTATATCCATACCTGTTAACTCCTAGTCTGTATCAGCGAAATTTGTTAAATAGGAACAAAATGAGCGACAGTACAATACTAATTACAATCGACGTGACGATTGGAAAGTATACTGTCGTGTTCCCTTTCTTGAAAACGATATCTCCCGGCAGCTTGCCGATAAACGACATAACGAGGCCGATTAAAATACACACAACGCCTATAAGAATAAAGATTTTTCCAATGCCGGTCAAGCCTTTGGCACCTCTCGGTTGAAGTGGGCATAGGCAAGCGGCGTGACGATCCGCCCGCGCGGCGTACGCTGTATGAAACCAATCTGCAGCAAATACGGCTCATAGACGTCTTCAATGGTCTGTGATTCTTCTCCAATCGTCGCACTAATTGTATCTAATCCGACTGGTCCGCCGCGGAAGTGATCGATAATAGTTGTCAGCAGCTTGTGATCAATATGATCAAGCCCTTTCGCGTCCACCTGCAGCTGATTTAAAGCTAAATGCGTCGTTTCCTGCGTGATATAGTCCTCTCCCTTTACTTGAGAGATATCGCGCACCCGTTTCAGCAGGCGGTTTGCAATACGAGGTGTCCCTCTTGATCGTAATGCCACTTCAAGTGCAGCGGAAGGCTCAATTTCAACATCAAAAATGATGGCAGTCCGCTCCACAATACTAGCTAAATCTTCTGTATGATAAAATTCCAGACGGCTTAACACGCCAAAACGGTCTCGTAATGGTGCTGATAAAAGCCCTGCACGCGTTGTTGCCCCAACCAATGTAAATGGCGGAAGATCGAGACGGACACTGCGTGCACTCGGACCCGTCCCAATAACGATATCCAAGCAGAAGTCTTCCATAGCCGGATAAAGAATTTCCTCGACAGCGCGCGGCAGCCGGTGGATCTCATCAATAAACAACACATCACCAGCTTCAAGTGAGCTTAGTATCGCTGCAAGGTCCCCCGCCTTTTCGATGGCTGGTCCGCTTGTCGTTCGAAACGACACCCCCATCTCATTCGCAATAATCGATGCCATCGTCGTTTTACCCAAACCTGGCGGCCCGTACAGCAGCACGTGATCCAACGGTTCGTCACGCATCTTGGCAGCTTCAATAAAAATGGCTAGATTTTCTTTTGCCTTATGCTGCCCAATATATTGTTTGAGTGTAGTCGGGCGCAAGCTCAACTCGATTACTTCGTCTTCTTGTTTCAATTCGTTCGTAATCATGCGATCTTCCATCTTCGCACTCCTTTATTTCTTTTGACTTAATAAAGCCAAACCTTTCTTTATTAAATAATCTGCACTATCGCTGTCTTCCTTCTTAAGCTGCGGCAAGACCGCTTTAATCTCGCGCTCCTGATAACCGAGTGCGCGCATGGCGTCTTCAGCATCTTCTAGTGCAACCCGTTTCTTCGATGTATTGCTCTCGGTTCCTGCTGATGCTTCAATCGCAGTGAGCGAGACCATGTAGACAAGCTTGCCTTTCAGATCCAGCACCATTTGACGGGCCGTCTTCTTTCCTACACCAGGGAAACTTGTCAGGAATTTATCGTCTTCCCGTTCAATGGCTGCCACAAATTCCTCGACATTTACACCGGCGAGAATTTGCAACGCATTTTTCGGACCTATTCCGGATACGCCAAGCAATTTTTGAAATAAAAACTTGTCTTCTGTATTTTTAAATCCGAACAAAGTTTGCGCATCTTCCCGTACATAGTGATATGTATGAACAAGTGCCTCCTTGCCCTCTTCCATTTGAAATTGGAAAGGATTCGGACATATAATTTCATAACCGACACCGTGGGCTTCCACGAGTACTGCTTCCTCTGTAATTCCTGTAATATTACCTTTTACATACGCTATCATACTGCTTCTCTCCTACCTGCTACAATAACTTGTTACTAGTTTACCACACAAGCGTATGTTCGTATAAGGCTTAAAGCGAAAAACAGGACTGGACAGTTAATAATAACTGTTTTATGCTGCATCCAATTCTCCTTCACTGATTTGGCAGACATTTTCTGCAGATCGAGAAAGATTCACATCCGATCGGAAGCTCGGTTCAAGCTGTAATCGAATTCTTTACCAGCGGCAGAGTTACAGAAAAAAACGCAATGTATAAAAAATAACCCGAACTAATGCAATTCTTTTTTAAGAATTTTCATAGTTCGGATTTTGTTTGAGTTATTCTATTCTTCTTTTAACTCGGCAAAGCTTCTAACTCATTTTTTGATCGGAAAGCTTCTAGAACTTCTTCGTAAACTTCCTTCGATTGAATTTTTATTCCTTCTTCCAGTTGTTTCGCTTGATGGCTTTCCAGTTTTCCTTTATTGATCTGATAGAACGATTGGATAGCTTGCTGATCCATTGGACGGCCCTCAAAAATGGTTAACTTGCCTTTGTATATACCAAAGTAGCCATCCTTTTTAAGTGAAGGAGAAATATCCATGACATCCTGTTTTAATACAACTTGTCCCTCTTTCTGGGTAACAAGCTGCCAATCATGGTAGGTCGACCAGAAATCCTCCATTGCATAAATCTTCTCCTGATGAGTGACGACAGTCTCGTTGCCGTCAATATAATGCCGCTTTAAAACTACCTCTACTTCTACCGGATCCGCAGCTTCAGCTGTCAAACTCGGAAAAATAAGTAAGAAAAGCCCGCAAATCGCAAGCACACGTCTCATTATCTTTCACCCCTATTCCGCTTCTTTTTCTCTATTTTTAGCTGAAAGCAGCATATTATCCGACTTATTTCAAAAAAATTCACAAAGACCCACACTTTTTTGGTTTACCTTACGATTATATGTGGTATAGGAAAAGCAGATAATCATGAAGGCGGGGATAGATTTGAGAAACACTGCGCAGCAAAAGTACCTTCACTACGTGGAAGCGAAGAGCGAGGCGAACATGGCGAGCATTTTCTCAGAAGAAAAAGCGACCCTGATACTTAGGAATCATATTCAGCATGCCGGACTGTCAAAAGCGGAAGTATCCGCATTGGAAGATAAGTACCGTCAGGATATGCACCGCATTTTCGAGGAACATGGTATATTATAAATTGAAAGCCCCTTCAGGAAATGAAGGGGCTTTTTTGATATCATTTATCTTCTTGCTCATCTCCCGGTAAATCTTGTGCCGGGGATGGTTCATAGAAATCGTTACGCGCCGGCTCAACACCATACGGATTTCGGTAATCAGGTTGCGCGAATTGAGATACTTCAGGAAATGGGATTGCCGGTCCACAACAGGAACGAATCGGCGCATTAGGGTAAGGCAGCGCCATATGTTGAGGCGGAATTGGCTGCTGACCTTGCATATTCCAGTTTCCCTGCATCGGCTGCTGACCTGGCTGCATTCCTTGCATGTTCCAGTCTCCTTGCATCGGCTGCTGGCCTGGCTGCATTCCTTGCATGTTCCCATTCCCTTGCATTGGCTGCTGACTTGGCTGCATTCCTTGCATGTTCCCATTCCCTTGCATCGGCTGCTGGCCTGGCTGCATTCCTTGCATGTTCCAATCTCCTTGCATCGGCTGCTGGCCTGGCTGCATTCCTTGCATATTCCAATCTCCGTGCATCGGCTGCTGACCTGGCTGCATTCCTTGCATATTCCAGTCTCCATGCATTGGCTGCTGGCCTGGCTGCATTCCTTGCATATTCCAATCTCCGTGCATCGGCTGCTGGCCTGGCTGCATTCCTTGCATGTTCCAATCTCCTTGCATCGGCTGCTGGCCTGGCTGCATTCCTTGCATATTCCAATCTCCGTGCATCGGCTGCTGACCTGGCTGCATTCCTTGCATGTTCCCATTCCCTTGCATCGGCCATGGCCCGTTCTCTTGCTGATAAAATGGATAGCCTTGCATATGCTGGTCTTGTGTCATATTCATTGGCTGCTGTGGCGGTACATCTACATAATCCTGCTGCTGTGGAGTTGGATAAACACCTGTACCTTGATCTGACCCAGTAATCTGCGGCATTTGCGGTACAAATGGATATGGAGCAGCGGACATGTCGTCTTCCTGGATTGCCGGTGTGTTGTGGAATGTCGGAGCTGGCGCTTGCTGCCCCGTATTACTGTTCTCTGCAGATGCCTCCGAACGATATACCGGTTCTTTTGAAACCGTTTTGGCTGCGGAAGGTATTTTAAGCTTCATGCCTGGTACTGCGAGCTCTGGTTCACGGATATGTCCGTTGATTTCCCGCAAAGCATCGAAGCTGACCCCATATTTTCTAGCGATACTCCACATGGTGTCATCTTTTTGTACGATATGAATCTTCAATTCTGAAACTCCCCTTTCATGAACTGACGCATTACTTCACCATCTTATGCAGCAAGTTCGGAAAGGTTGAAAAAAGCCGGCACGTTATGAACGCGCGCCGGCTTTTTTCTCATATTGATGAATCGGATAACTGCCAAGTACAGTAAGGCTGCAGCCCAGAGCCTCAAGCTCTTGCTGGACACCTTGAAATAGGATATTTTCCGCTTCACAAGATACATCCATAATAAAGAAATAGTTTCCAAGACCAGTCTTCATCGGCCTGGATTCAATCTTTGACATATTAATCTTACGCCAAGCAAAGGCTGCTAATACTTGATGCAGTGCGCCGGCATAATCAGATGGAAGTGTTACATACAAAGATGTTTTTCTTTCCGCGCCAGCATCATGCATTATCGAATTGCTTGCTGTGTTACTGGACAGAACAAAAAAACGCGTATGATTATTCGCATAATCATGGATATCTTTTTGCAAAATCGTCAGTCCAAACTCTTTCGCTGCAAGTTCATTCCCAATTGCTGCAGCATAGCCATCTTCCATATCTGCCACCATCTTTGCAGCTGTTCCAGTAGAGGAGGCGGCATGTGTGACAGCATGCGGAAGCTTGGTATGTAAGTAATGGTGACACTGTGCAATCGCATGACTGTGTGAATAGACGTCTTTTACTTCCGCGAGCTCCAGCGTCCCTTTGGTTAACAGATGCTGCCTTATTGGAATGACAACTTCCCCCACAATCGGAAGCTTTGCTTGATGAATTAAATAATCCATCGTAATAGGTACCGTGCCTTCAATCGTATTTTCGACGGGAACGACACAATAATCCATTTCTCCATTCACAACAGCATCCATGCATTGCGGAATTGTTGCATAGCTATAAGCTTCTTCTCCTGGAAATAAGACATCCACTGCCATTTTTGTGAATGTTCCTTTTGGTCCTAGATAACTAATCTTCACACTTATCTGCTCCCTTGCCTAAGCTTCCGAACTCAATACCTCTACTTTATCCACATATGCTAAAGCACGAAGGTCATCCAGTAAAGACTGGATGTCCGTGTGCATGCCTGCTGTATTTAAAGAGATTGTCACATTGGCTCTTCCTTGCAAAGGAATCGTCTGATGTATCGTCAAGATATTGCCGCCTGAACCAGCAACAATTGCCAATAGCTCAGACAGCGTACCAGTTCGGTCCTCCAGATGGAAGAACAATGTAATCATTCGCTGCTTTACCATTGCGCGGAATGGAAATACCGCATCCCGATATTTGTAAAACACACTACGGGAAAGATCTACCTGCTGCACGGCATCAAAAACCGAAGCCACTTTATTGCGCTCCAGCAGTTCTTTCGCCTGCAGCGTTTTTTTCATTGATTCTGGCAGCACATCACTTCGCACAAGATAAAATTGTTCTTCCTTTTCAGCCATTTGCTCTCCCCACCTTGATTCCAACAGAATCAGTCAACAAATTCGAATTCATGTTCCAACAAACGAATGATATCGCCGTCTTTCGCTCCGCGCTTGCGCAAGGCCTCATCGACACCCATACCACGCATCTGTCTTGCAAAGCGTCTCGCAGCTTCGTCACGGTTAAAGTCAGTCATCTTGAACAGCTTCTCAATTGGTTCACCATATAACACATACGCACCATCAGGATCACGTCTGATTTCGAACTGTTTCTCTGATTCTTCAAAACGGTATACAACACGTTCTGTCTGATCCTCAACCGGTTTCTCGATTTTCGGAATTTGATCAAGCTTGTCAGCAATCGCGTACAGTACATCCTGTAAACCATCACGTGTGATAGCCGAAATCGGGAAAATGTCAATTTCTTCTGGTATTTTCTCTTTGAAGATAACCAAATTCTCTTCCGCTTCTGGTATGTCCATTTTGTTCGCAATAATAATTTGCGGACGGGATGGCAGATCTTCATTGTATTCTTTTAATTCTTCATTAATTGTTACGTAATCATCATAAGGATCTCTGCCTTCTGTTGCAGCCATATCAATCACATGCACAATAACACGCGTCCGCTCTACATGACGCAAAAATTGGTGACCAAGCCCGATTCCTTCATGTGCACCCTCAATCAATCCTGGCAAGTCTGCCAGAACAAAGCCGCGCTGATCTTTTGTTTCGACAACGCCAAGATTAGGCGCCAATGTCGTAAAGTGATAATCAGCAATTTTCGGCTTAGCCGCACTAACAACTGACAGGAATGTTGATTTTCCTACACTTGGGAAACCGACCAGCCCTACATCAGCAATAAGCTTCAACTCAATCTGCAAATTGCGTTCTACACCAGGTTCGCCATTTTCAGCAAAATCCGGAGCTGGGTTACGCGGTGTTGCAAAACGAGAGTTACCACGTCCACCGCGGCCGCCTTTTGCAATAACAGCTTGTTGTTCATGTTTTGTCAAATCCGCAATCACTTCTCCAGTTTCTTCATCACGTACAAGTGTACCCGGCGGTACTGGCAGAATTAGCGGTTCTGAATTTTTGCCATGCTGTCCCTTACTCATACCATTATCACCGCGCTGCGCTTTAAAGTGGCGCTGATAACGGAAATCCATCAATGTGTTAAGTCCTTCATCAACTTTGAAAATGACATCCCCGCCATTTCCTCCATCTCCGCCTGCCGGACCACCTAACGGAACATACTTTTCTCTACGATAAGCAACTAAGCCATTCCCGCCGTCGCCTGCTTTTACATATACCTTGACCTGATCTACAAACATCGTTTCACCTCATTAATTACACGCAAGTACAATTGTACAGCGAGATTTTTCCTCTGGTAATGATTCAATCTTCACTTCTTGCACACAATCCTTCTGTCCAACCATCTGCAAATTGCCCCAGCCCGCGAACTTTCCACCAAATGCAAGTTCGATGATTGGCTTGTCCTGCTTGGTTTTCACATGCAGCACGCCTTCGTACAGCTCCATCTCCTGCGTACTATCAATCAGCTCATCCATTACTGCTTCTAAGTTTCCGCGGATTTTTCGATCGTATTCCCAAATACTTGGTATCTGCTCGTCCACTTGGAACTTTATCCGAAACTGACTGTACGTCCAATTGAAGGCCAGGATCCACACCGAAGTCTCTGGTATATTCAAATTGGATAACTTTCGCTCTTCATCAGCCAAGCGAATCGCTTCCTCGATTTTCTCTTGTACCTTTTCATCCTTACCTAATTTGGAATAGCTATGTAGGAGTTGAAGCCGATTCATCCATTCATGCCGAGTATAGCCTAACAGCGTCATAACTTCATGGTATTCCAACTATATTCCTCCTTTACGGAAAAGCAGTCGAGAGGGCAGCTTCTTTTCCATTCTAGCATTATGTGGTGCAATTAGATGTGGGTTAGAAAAAAAGACCCTAACCCGAAGGCTAGAGTCTCTCTGCAAACATTAAGCTTCTTGAGCTACAGGATATACGCTGACCTTTTTACGGTTACGGCCATAGCGTTCGAATTTGACAACACCGTCGATTTTAGAGAACAATGTGTCGTCGCCTCCGCGTCCAACGTTTGTACCTGGGTAGATTTTTGTACCGCGTTGACGGTAAAGGATAGACCCGCCAGTAACAAACTGACCGTCAGCACGTTTCGCGCCTAGGCGTTTGGATTCGGAGTCACGTCCGTTTTTAGAACTACCAACACCCTTTTTGGATGCGAAAAACTGCAAATCTAGACGTAGCATAGTGGTGCACCTCCTTATTGTTCGATAATTCTTATATGCTTCCCATAGTCCTGTTCAATTGTTTGGAGCGATACGAGCATGCCTTCCAGCAGAAGCGACGCTTTATCAAGCTGCTCCTCGGACAAGTGAGCGGGAAGTACCACACGAAGATACCCACCGTCACCACCCTGCTCTACCTCTGGTTCAAACTCACCGAGAACGAAAAGACCGTTCACGGCTCCAAAACTTACTGCCGAAACAGCTGCGCACACAAGATCGTAGCCATAAGGGCCGCTTTCTGCATGTCCGCTAAGTTCAAAGCTATGAATATCTTCGTCAGCACGGTTGATTGTAACAGTAATCATGGTCTGCCTTACGCGTTAATTTTGCCGATTGTCAATTTAGTATATGGCTGACGATGGCCTTGTTTGCGTTTGTAGTTTTTCTTCGCTTTGAATTTGATCACGTTGATCTTCTTCGCGCGGCCTTGTTTCTCAACAGTTGCAGTAACTGTCGCACCGTCTACGAATGGAGCACCGATTTTAACATCGTCGCCTCCAACTACCAATACTTTGTCAAAAGTAACTTCCGCACCATTCTCCACTTCCAATTTCTCAACGAAGATAGTTTGTCCTTCTGTTACTTTAACTTGTTTACCACCAGTTTCAATAATTGCGTACATAACGCACCTCCTCTATTCACTCAGACTCGCCATCACAGGCGCCTTGTGGCTTATGGTATACCCACCTGATCTGTGCGGTTGTAGCACGGGTGCTACTTCGTGTAACATACTGATGTTATCATACATCAAAAAAGATTGTCAAGACTCTCTAAGCCATCTCTTTTAACAGTCTCTTCATCTATCTCTTCTAATTTAAATACCGCTTTGTCCTGATAACGTACATAAACAGATGCAGAAACAGCCATTCTTTTCGTTAACTCTACAAAACGCCTAATCTCCGCTTTTTTGCCGGATAAGACATAACTGCGGTCCGTCTCTGCTTTCAGGAGGTCCCGTTCCAGTTGGAAGCATCTCGATTCAAGTGAAAGTTCGGGTTTTACGGCTTTTTGCAATTGATTTAGTATGGAGGGCCGTTCTCGTTTTCGGGATACTTCTAAAATACCAAGCTTGGTAAATCCATATACTTCTGTTCGCTGATTGTCTTGATGAAGCGCCTGGCGGAAAGTCTGAAGAACAGCACGCTGCTGATCAGAACGGTTCATCGAAACAAAATCGATTAGTATGATACCGGAAAGATTTCGCAGTCTCATTTCCCGGGCAATTGCTTTTGCTGCAAGCTGATTGACCATGACAGCAGTCTGCTGCTTATCCGAATGTCCTTTATAACCCGCACTATTCACATCAATTACCGTCAATGCCTCTGTTTGTTCAATATGTAACGTAATACCTCTATCAATATGGACAACGGGCGAAATCAGCTGCTCCCAAAGCACAGCTAAAGGTTGCGGCAGCAGCATTTCTGCTTCTTTTTCCCATTTAATTTTCTCTTGAAACGATGGAAACTGCTGTCGCAGCTGGCGTGCTGCAAAACCATCATCTACAATAATCTCCTCAATCACCCCTGCTGGGATTCGCCGGAGCAGTTGATCCGGTATAAGTGCATCATGGAAAATCGGTGCCGGCGGCGTGCTGTCATTGGCTGCAATCTCTTTCCACCTATTCCGAAGCAGCTGCAATTCTTCCGATAATGCAGTTTCTGATTGCTGATCTGCTTCTGTCCGGACAATGACACCTTCTTCTGGATCCAGCAGTTCGGTAAAATGTGTTTTCCACTGTTCTGCTCTTTCTTCCGGCAATTTCTTAGACACTGCCACATACTGTCCATTCGGCAAATAAACAAGTACTTGCCCTGGAAGCGTAATAATGGCAGAAAGTTTAGCACCTTTTGTGCCATGTGCATCTTTTTGCACTTGTACAAGAAGGGTTTGTCCTTCCTGTATTGCCTGTTCAATACGTAGTGAGGCATTCTGTTTACATGCAGGAATTTCCTGGCGCTGCAAGAAGCCTTGCCGTTCATCTCCAAAATCGACAAAGGCAGCTTGCAACCCTTTATCCACATAGCGCACAATTCCTTTATACATATTGCCCACTTTTGACGTTTTACCAGGCCGATCAAGAAATACTTCCATCACTTGCCCACGTTCCACTGCGAGCGCTACTTTTTCTGTACCTTTAAAAAACAAATATAATGATAGCATGAATTTCCTCACTGTCTGTTTTGCAGAATATCCGCTACTGTGCAATGTGCCTGCTTGTTTTTAAAATACATATCACTGCATTGCTGTTCATCCAATACTGCATTGTTCCCTTTTACCACAATCATATGCCGCCTGTTCCTCCTGAATTGTGAAAGGATATCCAGAAGCGTTGTATCAAGGCTGGCAAAAATGGGGGTGCAAATTACGCCGGTTGGTCCAAATGTGGCTCGCTGCAGCAGAAAACGCAGAAACACATAATAGCGTCGTTTCCATTCTAGCCGATTTTCCCACAATAGAAAACAGAGAAGACTAACGGTGCTTAATGTAAATGGCAATGCGATACATACATAAAGAAGGATAGCTGCTCCAACAAAACAACTAAAACCAATTAGTACAGCGTGCGCTTTACGATAAGGAAGCTGCATCGAGAGGATGAGACCTACCAGCTTTCCGCCGTCTAACGGCCAAATCGGCAATAAATTGAATAAAAGAATCGTCGTGTTATACATATAGGCTGTCTCCAAGACACCTTCCGGAACAGCTGTTGTTTCTCTTAAAAAAAACAGCACCGCGTATAGAATGATATGAACAGCAGGTCCTGCCAGTACGACAACTGCTTCTTCCCGGATGCGTCTGTTTCCATGCTCTTCTGTTTCCATCACACCACCAAACACCCACAGCATAACCCGGCGAATACGCCAGCGATAATGCCGTGCAGCAAGAAAATGACCCATTTCATGGAGAAGTACAATTCCGAACAAAATCATCACTTCCATCAGCATCCCCGTCAGTATTGCTGCCAGCAGGAATGCCCAAAAGATGGGATGCAAATGAATCGGCGGCAGCCAGTTATGGTGCGTCAACTGGTGCCTCTTGAATTGGATTTAGAAACTTATTCCCTTGCTGAAGGGCAAAGTAGATTGATTGGGCATTCTCTTCATTTGGAACAAATTCTCCGATTTTATCATTTGAGCCGATACGCTGGTATTGGTTTACTTCAATAGCTTGCAAATGGCCATAAATACTTTTGCTTTTATCCGCATGCTGAAGAATAATTGTTTTTCCTGTATCTCTGTCGTTTCCAGCAAATATAACGATTCCTTCCTCAACCGCTACCACATCTGATTTTTGTTCAGATTCAATGAGAATGCCTTCTTTTGATTCATCAAACGGCTGCACCACGGTTCCATTAACAGGCATTGCCTGCGCTTCTATTGCTTCTGCCGCCTCTTCCCCTGGCTTTAATGCCACTGGGTCTCCGAATCTCTCCTGGTACCAGCTATTCACCGTTGCAAAAGGGAATTCCTCCGTCAACGCCGTTAACACGGTTGCTTTCGTTTTTTCCACAAATGGATGATCAGCCTGCAAATAAAGCGCTGTTCCGAAAAACAAACTCGCAGATACAATTAACCGAAACATAAAACGAGAAGCAAACTTAGATGTATTTTCTGTACGCGGCGGTTCATATTTTGGAGTCGGTCCAAACCCGTGCGACTCCTCTTCCTCAATCGTAAAAGGCGTAACTGTTTCAGCTATTCCTTTTTGTATCTGTTCTCCTTTAAGTCGTTTACGATCTGCAATTCCTTTTCGTACCGAATGTAAATTCTTCCCCATAACGAACCCTCCCTCTAGGCCTTTGTACAAGTCTATGAGCAAGAGAGACAAGTTATTAAAAGAAGCGAAAAAAGCCTCCTGTTAGGGAGACTTTGTGTTACTTACGTGCAGCAGCAAGCAAAAAACGATGCTGCTTCACATCGAGAAAGCCTTTCTTCTCGATAAAGTGATGCAATTCAACTAAACAATCCCGATAGGCTTCGATTGTAAAGTGAGGTATTTGCCAAGGTATTGCTTTCAAATAAAAGACAACCGCTCCTACGTCGTAAAACCGCATAGAAGGAAAGGCTTCTTTTTGTTCAAGCAAGACTAGTTGATCCTCTAGCTCTTCTGCTGCTGTTTGAAGCTTCCAGTTTTGATAAGTTGTATTTACAGGAGCTCCAAGTAATTCATTCAGTGCGGTGCAATCTGTCCCGCCCACCTGCTGAGTGAGAAAGATTCCACCCGGCCTTACTATTCGTTTCACCTCAGAAACAGAATAAGACTCATGTTTGTTCAAAATCAGATCGAACGTCTGTGCAGCAAATGGCAGTTCATCATCCTTTTCGATTTGAAAAACTTCCACCCCTAGCGGCTTTAGCGTTTCCTTGGCGATTGGCACGTTCGGCAGATATCCTTCTGTTGCTGCTGTATAATGGGGCAGCGGCAGCAGCTTGGACAGAAACTCTCCTCCGCCAGTTCCCATATCCAACAGGCTGTTCGCTTCCAAAAGATACTTTCTCGCTTTACTTCCATACGACCATGGTAAAAGCTCATATTGGATACGCCCGGTATCTTCTATAAAAGAAAAATCCCAACCGGAAAAGGATTTGTGTGTATCTTGTAAAAGCTGATCAACTAAATTCATTCGTTTCTCCTCCTCTTTTGTACAGGTATTCGTATACAGGCAGAGCAGGAGGGACCGCGTATCCGTTGTTATAGAGGGTGCTCCTTATGCATGGCATTTTTCTCCTTTTTCCTAATTATAACAAAAAGACCAGCAGATTGCTGATCTTTACTGATAATGCATCTTTGGAACTGGCAGCTGCCATTTGCGGTGGAAAGAATAAATACGCAAGAAAATAATGCTCGCAAACAAAGCATATAACAAGACAGGATGATTGGCAGCCCCAAGCCCGATAATAAGGCCTGCCAACGCCGCCCAGCTGCCGTAAATCTCCGCCTTGAACACATATGGTTTTCGTCCGGCAAGCAAGTCGCGCAGAATTCCGCCGCCGCTACCTGTCAGAAAGGCAGCTACCATAATTGCCAGCAGACTATGATCAAGACTAGCAGCGTGCAACGCCCCTTGGATAGCGAATGCGGCTAAGCCAATTGCATCTGCATACAAACCAGTCTTTTTCCAAGGATGACTAATCCATTTAGGAAAAATGAGAATAATAGTTATCGATATAAAAGCTATGTAGAATAAACTCGTTTGTGACCACAAATAAGAAACCGGCAAACCAATCAGAAGGTTTCGGATAGCGCCGCCGCCAAATGCCGTTACAAATCCCAGAATAAAGATGCCAAAAACATCATATTTTGCTGCCATCGCTACCAGCGCACCGCTAATAGCAAACGCCGCTGTGCCAATTATGCTAAAAATCTCCCATGTCATGTTGAACATTCCCCTTGCTCTTATTGGACATAAAAAAACTCGTAACTCTCTCCAGAGCTACGAGTTTAACATAAGTTCATTTGCTTTTGGAAAAAAGTTTTTTCAATCGGCTAAACATGCCTTTTTGATCTTCAAAACTCATAAGCGGCACTGACTCCCCCAGTATACGGCGGGCAATATTACGATAAGCAATACTCGCCTTCGTATTCGGCTGGAAAGCGACGGGCTCTCCATGGTTGGAAGCTTTGATAACTTGTTCATCATCCGCAACGATACCAAGCAAGTCGATTGATAGCACTTGGACGATTTCATCTACTTCCAGCATGTCTCCATCTTCTACCATGTGATTACGAATTCGGTTAACGATCAATTTAGGCGGTTCAATATCTTCCTGCTCAAGCAAGCCGATAATCCGGTCTGCATCACGTACACTCGGTTTTTCCGGTGTGGTGACGACAATCGCTTTATCTGCTCCTGCCACAGCATTCTTATAGCCCTGCTCAATACCGGCAGGACAATCAATAATAATATAGTCAAATTCCGGCTTCAGCTCAGCCACAATCTTTTCCATACCTTCTGTTGTCAAATCAGACTTGTCACTCGTTTGCGCAGCTGGCAGCAAGTACAAATGATCAAAGCGCTTATCTTTAATCAGTGCCTGCTTCAGTGCGCATCTGCCGATGATAACATCAATAATGTCATAAATGATACGGTTCTCTAACCCCATCACAACATCTAAATTACGAAGACCAATATCTGTATCAATTAAACAGACCTTTTTCTCCATTAGAGCAAGCGCTGTTCCCAGATTGGCAGAAGTAGTCGTCTTACCTACTCCTCCTTTACCGGATGTAATAACGATTGCTTCACCCATTTAACATTCTCCTCTCGAAACTGCTGATGCCCGGACGTTTGCGAACTACTGCCTGCAAACGGTCGATGATGATTTTTTGCTGTTCGTCATCGATATGCCCGCATTCCATATAAACACCATCTGTCTCATGATCGGGCGCGCGGCTGATATAACTCGCGATTCGAAGCTGTGTCGGATTCATATACGAGGCAGCGATAACAGCATCCGTGTTACCGTCTTTCCCCGCATGCGCAATTCCGAGTAAATTTCCCATAACAAATATATTACCCGTAGCGGTAACACAGCCGCCAGGATTCACATCCCCAAGCAACAGTAAGTCACCTTTCACCTCCAGCACTTGGCCAGAACGGACGACGCGGCTGACTGCCTTTACCTCTGCTTCTTCCTTCCACTCTATTGCCGCTTGCTTCGTGATAACTTCAGAGTGAACGGACTCAATCCGCAGACGCTGCTTGCTCGTAATCATTCGACAAAGAAGCTCCTCTTGCTCCTTTTCTAAATAACGGTTGCCTAATTGTATATGTACACCAACAATTTGGTCAGCCGAATCAATCCGATTAGCAGCAAGCTTCTCTTCTAATTCCTTTAACAATTCTTCAAAAGAGCAGGCATCATCCATGTGCAAAGACAGCCCTTCCCGGGTACCTTTAATTGTGATAATCTGTTTGTTTCCAATCAAGATGGTCACCTCCGTTCGTCGTCTGATTTTCTTATTTATAAGCTAGTCGTTCTTCTAAGCTGCGAATCGGACCATTTCTGCAGAGGCTTTTGGAAAATCAGATACAAGATTACTAGCATGATAAGGTTGGCACCGAGCGTTGGCAAAAGCCGATGCAGCAGATAGGTAACAAAGCCCATTGGCGCAATGCCGATTACATAATAAATCACATAACCGATAGTATCTGCAAATATAATCGACAAAAGACCAAGCAATGCAGCTACAAAAATATTGCCATGCAGCACTCTGCGCAATTCCAGAATTAAATAAATACTGAAACCATATGTGAACATATACACGCCTAAAATATCCGTATAGACGATATCTTTCAGCAGTCCGAAAATAAGCGCATACGGTAAGCTGTAGTACGAATTATCCAAATCATAAAGCATTGCAATCAGCACTAAGAATAAAAGGCTCCAGTGCGGAATCAGCCACGTATCACCGCCAATAAACTGCTTAGGAAGCATGGCGGTGGCTACTCCTTCTAAACTAACAATTAAGAGCAAGATTAGCGGCAAATAAAGCTTTTTCATCACAGCCCCTCATCTCCATTGCTTGTGGAAGCATCTTTAGAGGCAGCGTCAATAACTAAAACTTTATCGATATTATACAAATCAGCAGTAGGTTTGACATGTACGGTTTGAGATAAGCCGTACTCATCCAAGTCTACTGAATCAACTTCGCCGATAGGAAGTTTATTCGGAAATACGCCTCCAAGTCCCGATGATGTAACCAAAGAGCCTTTTTTCACTTCTAAATCAGGTTTAACACCAGTAAATAGAAGCATGCCCTCTTTTTCATCATATCCTTCGATCAAACCAAAGATAGGATCCTGTTGCTTACCATCTTTATTTTTTTTACTGTCTATTACTGCTGAAATACGGTTTGTCTCATTAAATCCGCTCAGCAATTGGACCGAGGCTGTCCCGCGGCTCACATCTTCTACCTTGCCGACTAATCCGCTAGCTGTCATGACAGCCATGTTTGTTTCCACACCATCATCTGACCCTTTATCAATTGTCAGCTGATCAAACCAGCCTTCTGGACTGCGGACAATCACATCAGCTGGAATAGGGTTGTAGTCCATGGATGTGTAATCATTAAATTTATCATTGGTTTGCTGTAACTCATCATACTGCTGTTCCAATTCTTGATAGCGGGAAAGCAAGCCTTTATAGTCGTCCACTTTCGCTTTAAGTACTTGGTTCTCTTCATATGTGTTCTTCAAGTCTTTTATGTTTGTGACAACTGTGGAAGTAAACTGCGCAGGAACAGAAAAGATATTCTGCACAAATCCAACTGTATCACTTACGATCTGTTCTGGTAATGTCTGGCTGCTCCGATCCCTGGTTGAGAAACCGATCAAACCTACTAAGATGATGATCGCAATCAGAAAAAGGAACATCCGTTTTTTCTTAAAGAAATTCATAACTCACCCAACTCATTTTTTGGTTGCTTTGGAAAATACATGCGGATGTGCACGGAAATGTTCGATAAATTCAAGCGATTTTCCCGTACCAATAGCGACACTGTCCAGCGGGTTTTCTGCTACAAAGACAGGCATTTTCGTTTCTTCACTAATAACACTGTCCAAGTTGCGCAGCATAGCGCCGCCGCCAGAAAGAACAATACCGCGGTCCATAATGTCAGCTGCCAATTCAGGCGGCGTTTTCTCCAATGTAAGCTTCACAGCATCCACAATGGCGCTTACTGTATCTGCCAACGCTCCAGAAATTTCTTTCGCATTAACACTAATTGTTTTCGGCAAACCTGTCAGAAGGTCGCGTCCGCGAATCTCTGTTTCTTCGTCTCCTTCCGGTACACCCGCGTGACCAAGATCCATCTTCAGCTGTTCCGCAGAACGTTCGCCAATCATAAGGTTGTACGTCTTCCGGATATATTGCGTGATTGCTTCGTCCATGTCGTCACCAGCAGTACGGATCGACTGGCTCGTTACAATACCGCCCAAACTAATAATCGCAACTTCTGTCGTACCGCCGCCGATATCGACAATCATGCTGCCTGTTGGTTCCCAAACTGGCAGTCCGGCACCAATTGCAGCTGCAAATGGTTCAGCGATTGGAAAAGCTTCTTTTGCTCCAGCTTGTTTCGTTGCATCGATAACTGCACGCTCTTCTACCATTGTAATACCAGATGGAACGCACACCATGACGTTTGGCTTTTTCGCAAAAGAAGAACGGTTGCGCTGCGCTTGCTTAATATAATATTTCATCATCGTTGCTGTTGTATCGTAATCCGCAATTACGCCATCCTTCATTGGACGGATTACACGGATATTTCCAGGAGTTCTGCCAATCATATTACGAGCGTCACTTCCGACTGCTTCTACCTGACCTGTTTCTACGTTTGTTGCCACTACAGATGGTTCACGGACAACTACGCCTTTCCCTTTTACAAAAACCAATGTATTTGCTGTACCTAGGTCAATTCCTAAGTCTTGTGATAAACTGAATTTCGCCACAATTAATTCTCCTTTTCCGAGTCCGTTCCTGTTTCAGCATAGCTGCAAACAGCCGTGCAAACTTCTTCATATCTTGTCTCATTTTGTCGTACTTTATCATAGCAGATTTTTATCAGCCAGACATAGTTTATCAGGTAAGAAAATATACCATCAGAAGAAGCGCCAGCTAGTAAGAACTACCATGCTAGGCGCTTATCTTCAAAGCTAGTTATAATTATACGAGAAAACTAAAAAAATAGATAGTAATTACAAGTATCCTTTTTCCTTCAGTGAAATAAACTTCCGATCCCCGATAACTAGATGGTCCAGAAGCTCTATACCAATCATCTTGCCGCACTCCTGCAGACGTTTGGTAACGTGGATATCTTCTTGTGACGGGGAAGGATCTCCTGATGGATGATTGTGCGCACAAATGATAGAAGCCGCAGACCGCCGGACAGCTTCGCGGAATACTTCCCGAGGATGTACGATAGAAACAGTCTTTTCTTAATCCTATATATATCTAAAGTGTCACACTTCATATCCTACTTTCTAACTAATGGAGTGAAGTGTAAATAGGAAAGGAAGACATTATAATGAAGAGAGTCGCAATATATGTGAGGAAGTCCAGAAAAGATGAAAATAGCTCAGAGGATAAATCACTTGAGTTACAAATTGATACCTTGATTAGGATTGCAGAGAAGCACAATTATTCCTACACAATATATAAAGAGATTGGCTCATCAGTTGATAGCAATAGGACTGAGTATCAAAAATTAAAAGATAATATCCAATTAGGCATTTATGACAATAGTTATATTTTAGCAAAGCACACAGATAGACTATCTAGAGATTTATTAGAAGCATTAACATTTAAAAACCTACTTGAAAAACATCATATTAAACTGCACACTCCTGATGGAATATTTGACTTCTCCTTAGATGATGTGGATTTTGCTAATAACATACAGCTTATGTTAAATCAGCAAGAGTATAAGAAGACAAGGAGAAAGTTGTTAAAAGGAAAAGTTGAAGCAGCTAAATCAGGAAACTATATGAGCTCTGTTATAGCTTTTGGTTATAAAAGAGATCCTTATACCAAACAGCTGCTGATTGATGAATCTAAAGCACCTATAGTAAGGTCTATTTTTAAACTAGCAGTTGGTGGTATTCCTATAAATGAAATAACTAGGATAATTAATCAGAAAGGTTACAGAAACCAATACAACAGACCTTTTTCATCAACAGCCATGAAATACATTGTTAAGAATCAAATTTACATTGGGAGGATTGTATACTGTAGCACTTCCTTAGGTGAAGAAGTGATCAAAGATGAGGCACATGAAGCTTTAGTATCTCAAGAAGACTTTTATAAAGTGCAAGAGCTTATAAAGACTAGGATCACAGGCTATGGTAGGAGAAGTAAATTAGGTCTCAAGAGCCCTTTAAATTCATTAATAGTATGTGGTAAATGTCATTACCCTCTGATCTTAGACAAAGACTACCAATACAAAGAACCTACCTACTATACAAAGAAGTGTCATAAATGTGGTGGGACAGTAGGTCAAAAAGTGTCTATAGTAGAGAAAGCAGTTTTTAATGCTCTAGATGAATACAATGATCAAATCTTAAATGAGATAAATAGTCTGGATAGTTTTACTATAGATGATGTCAAAGAAAAACTGACATATGACCTAGCGCATCTTCAGAAACAGTTGAGAAAAGTAAAGGTGAAGGATGACAACCTACTTGATCTGTATCTAAATGGTGAAATAGAAAAATCAAGATATCGCAGCAGAAAAGATGATCTAGATGAAGAAGCTGCTTCCCTTAATCAATCCATTGCTGATATAAAGACAGAAATAGAGCAGCAATCTGTGGAATCAAAGAAAGAGCAAATGCTGAAACTTTACAACCAATCTAAAATGATATCCTCTTTATCATTACATGAGCAAAATCATTTATTTTCATTACTGATAGAAAGAGTGCTTCTAACTAAAACAGAAAAGTATAGTGTTCCTGAAATAACAATAGTTTGGAGAGAGCTTTAATAGGCTCTCTTTTTATGTACAAAAAAAACACCAGCAGATCTACTGGTGTCAAATTACCTTGTATACAAATGATACTAACTTTTTGACATTACACCTTCCAACCTGTCTAACAACAATCTCTTTTTCATTACTCTTTTCAAGCTTTTTGCCTTTAATAGCTTTCTTCATTTACATAAACCTCACTCAAGTGTATTTTATACTACACTCCATAGTTATATGTTTTAAGACAAACTGTGACACTTGAGCTCTTTTAATGCTTTTTCATCAAACACTTGAGCATAATTCACTTTTACAAAAACCCAAAACCCTTAGAGCCCCAAGGACTATAGCCTTTTTTATTAATTGCTATCCCTCTTTATCTTGTAGATTATTAGGCTGAAGACTAGCCCTTCCTTTCAGTCAGTCCTCAACAATAAACAAACAATCAATTAGAGCTTAAATACCTAATGTAAAGCTTTAAGTACTATTCTCACTTTGTACTATTAATAGTTACTCTGTTTTCTCTTCTTTTGTATGATGGGGCACTTGTGCCCAAGCCTCTAGGCTTAGTCTTTTAATTTTTATAACCTGTGTAGCTACATTATGAAAAAATAAAACAAAATCTGATAGTTATTTTCATTAACTACTTTATTCCTTTACTAGTAGCTGGACTTAAAGGAAAGGAGATTACTCCTTATTACTAATGTTAAGGGGATTAAGATAAATGACTAGGTTAATGAATTTAGAGACTAATGAAATTATTGAGGTAGCATCATACAGAACAGAGAAACAGCAGGCTGCTTACATAGCAAGTAAACAAGCAAAGGCATCTAGAGATCATTTAGATACAGTGAGAAAGAGATCAATTAGTCATTTTGTCTTTACAGAAATGGGATGCTTTGAGGGCAGCTTAACTTTGTTGAATAACAAGGAGTTGGGTTACTTTCTACTATTGCAGGTATATGTAGATTACAAGAATATGGTTAAAGCCAATGCAGATGCTAAGACTCCCATGACTACAAAACAAATAGCTGAAGTTTTGGGAGTTACAGAACAGACAGCAAATAGGATATTAAAGAAACTAGAGAAGCTAAGTCTTATTTTTAGAGACAAAGTTGTAATTGCAGGGAGATCTTATAAAGCTGTATTTATTAACTCTGATTATTGTTTTAGGAAGTCTAAGCTTGGGGAGTTTAGCGATAAAAAGACTGATAATACTGTGAAGGTCTTTATTGAAAGCTTACAAACTGCTTATGAGGAAGGTTTACAACCTGCTGAAATTGGCTTCATATATAAGACCTTACAATTTATTCACTATGATACTAACCTATTGGTTATTAATCCATCTGAAAAGGACTTGGATAAAGTACAAACATTGTCACTTGATGCATTGGCTACTGTTGTAGGCTTATCAGTAGAAGAAACATCTAGGAAAGTGGGAAACCTTCAGTGGAATGGTATGTATGTATATGGCAAAATCAAAGTAGGTAGGGAATTGATGATAAAGGCTAACCCTCACCTACTATATAGAAAAGCAGGAGAGTTTGATAAAGCCTTAGGAGCTGAGTTTATAGTTAATGGTAAACACAACAGTATAAGTTAATAGTAGCTGTACAGCTGCTCTAGAGAGATGTTGATACCACTTTTAATGAGCCTCTCTCTCCTACTATTGAATAACTTATCTAGAATATCTTTCTTATCCTCAAACAGCCCATAATGAATTTTCTTGTGACAGACTAAACATAATGAAACTATATTTGCATGGTTATCTAAGCTACAGTCAAACTGGTCTTGGTGTTTAAGAGATATGAGGTGATGTGCCTCTACATAATTCCTTTTACTGTATTTAGAAACAAAGTACTGATGCTGATTGTCATACTCACATAGATAGTCAGCATTAGACACTGTTTCAGCAGCAAAACTTGAATTTCTTTTCCATACCTTTTGATTGTTTACTTTTCTAAAAGTAGGCTTAGGTCTAGGCTTGTCTTCTACACTGTCAATAATAACAGCAGGATCTTCTGTTAAGTACCTCTCAAATTCCTTTTCTTCTCTTAACAGCTCTGCTTCTAATACTGATTGGCTAATGTGCTTCTCAGCATACTTCTTGTAGTGTTTAAGAGCTGTACTATACATTCTGTTTCCTTTATCATCCTTTTCCCTAAAAGCAGCATTGTTAAGAATTACATCTATGTAACTTGCATCATCTATGTCATATAAGTTGATACTATCTAACCCATAGCTCTCTAGCTCTAATGACACTGTTTCTATAGCTCCAGTATATCTACCAACAGAGTAAGACTTTAGATTAGTATTAGCTTCAAGCCATTGTTTAAATGATCCCTTATTCATTCTTTACCTCTTTCTTTCTATACCAAAAAGACATGATACTGTTAATGGTCTTGGATATTCACTTTTACTAAAAGGTTGCTATATCAGCCTTATAGACATCAAGCATCCCATTTTTTCCAACATGAATAATTTTAAAAAACACTATCCTCAAAAACTGTAGGAGTTAATAATCAGAGCAGCTTAGCTCTGTCTGTTTCTTTATATTTATTTTGATACATACTTTTGAGACTCTGAAAGCATTGATAATACATTGTTTAATTAAGTGTCTCATAATCATCTGTTATTGAGACTGTGATGATGCTGCAATATCTCAGATCAATTTATTGTATCAATCATCTGTAACAATTCTCAGCTTTACCCTCCCCACAGGGGGGAGCATAGGTAGCAGGTGGTGGGGTCAAGTGCCTGTAACATTTACACAATGGAAAAATACCTTTTGAGAGTAATATACTGTTGTAGATGTTTTTCACACTAACTTTTCTGTATTAGAGATGGGGTTAGATCACTATTTTTGCTTGAGCTATAACTGCCTTTTGGGCAACCATTAAAATTACTCTCACTTCCTATGTAGACCATCAGTATTTACTTGGATATTCATTAAACTAGCTCCATTGGGGATTATTACTGCATTCGCTGGACAAGCATAAGGAATTCTCTCACCATTCTTTTCAAGCTTGAATAAGTGACACCTTAATGTGTCCTCAGCCCCATCTAGGGCATCTAACAGATCCTTTCCATATGTAAAACAACCTACTAAATCAGGGAAACTTACAAATATTTTTTCTTGATTAGGTGATAGTATTGCATAGAATTCATAAAGAGGCATGAAAGGATCTCCTTCCCTTTAAAAGGTAGTCATCATTAAACTAATAGTACCATAATTTATTCCAATAAATACAATAAAATGAATCTATGTACCTAATATTGTGGTATGCTTTTATTAATAGTATGACAGGAGGAATATTATGGAGAATTATTTTGTTAATTCAACATCAAAAGACTCTGCTGTTGGTAAGGACATTATATTAAGAGAAACAACAACAACTAAACTAGTATTTAGACCTCTAATAATTAACAATAAACACAATAAGGAAGAGTCAGTTAAAGGATCATTTATATTTCAGAAGAAAAAAAGAAATGATTTCTGGGAAGATCATAAAGAGCTTGAATTAAG
>NZ_LT727828.1:471355-1397699 GCF_900162685.1 Terribacillus halophilus | reverse complement strand
GGGAAGATCATAAAGAGCTTGAATTAAGTAAACTTAAAGCTACAGAATGGGTAAAGCTTGATATTAATTCAAAAGAAACAAAAGCTTTAATAGAAGGTCTACAATTTTATTATAAGATTCATGAAGAATATGGGATAGAATCAGGTTTTAGAAATTACTTCAAGCAAGATAAAAACCTTCAAAAGATAATCACAATGTTTGAGGAAGATAAAGAATTGTTTGAAACTCTGCTAAGTGACAGTCAAGGGGAGTTATTAAAGCAGACAATTAAATGGATAGCTGATACAGAAAAAGCTGAAAGTATAATATCCAGTTTACTTGATACACCTACTAATGAATTAGATCAACTGAATAACTTGATTGGTATTACTAATATAAAGAAATTACTTGCTACCTTGGAAAGCAATATTGACAATGAGGATGAAGAGTTTTGGCAAAAAACTTTCAAAGAGAACTCATGGGTACTGAGTCAAATCTTTGCCACTCCACTTCTATTGTTTGATGAAAAAGCTTACATTGGAGGTAAAGGTCTAGGAAATAAAGGTGGTAAAGTAGTGGATTTTATCTTTATGAATGATACAACCAAAGATGTAGCTCTAATTGAAATAAAAACACCTAAAAATAAGATATTAAGTAGTGAATACAGAAATGGAGCTTATGCTATTCACAGTGAGTTAAGTGGTGCTGTAGTACAAGTTTTAGCATATAAGGAGCAGTTACAAAGAGAGTATGCAAGTCTTTTATTAAATTCCAATGATGAATTTAGAGTGTTTAATCCTTCTTGTGTAATCATTGCTGGTATAACACCTGATACAAATGATAAGATGCTTCAGTCTTTTGAATTGTATAGAAAAGAGCTTAAGAATGTACTTATAATTACCTTTGATGAATTATTCAGAAGAATTAAAATGCTTTTAGAATTACTTTCTTCAAAATAAAAGAGTGCTGAAAAAGCACTCTTTCTGCCTATGATTTTGCAGTTACACTTATAATTCTAATAGCTTATATTCATGATATAGTAAGTTCTTATCATAATACCTTACAATGTAGTAATCCTCATTGAGTACTTTATATATCTCTTCTCTATGATTAACATACTTATTTTCCTCAATTAGACTTAATGTACTATCATCATAATTAGACTGTATTTCATCAAACTCTGGACTAATAGGATTTAACCTACTTGCTAAAGTATTATTTATAAATATAAACTCTTCTTCTTGAGACATACCTCTTTTAAGGCTTTTCTCCCATTGAGCTAAATGTCTTTTCCCATAACACTTTATAATTGTGGTTTCTACTTTTTTATTATTGTATCTAAGAAAGCCAACTTCTATTTCTGTCTTTTTCACAATGTAACCAATAATAATTACAGACTTCTCCTGATCTAACTTATCCTGTATCTTCTTCCCTAACTCTAAGGAGGTTACACTCATTAGACTAGAAAGACTAATTCTTTTAGTTAATGTAACTTTCATTTTAATCACCCATATGCATGATATACTAGGTGAATCAAAATGTAAATATATTACATTATACTGTAATACAGTAATATGAGTTGTGTAAGTTTTGGTTAGTCTTGTAAATATTTCAGAGTTAAGTATACAGTCAATAACACAGTAAGAATAGCAACAATAACATTAACCAATAAATTAGAAAGAGTAGGTAAAACAAATAGATCTCTTAGCCTTGATTTAGATTTATACTTTGTTAACTCTTTGTAACTGTCTGAATTGTGCATGGCTTTACTTATACCAGGAAATGTTAAATGCCATTCTTCCCTAAGATATCTTTTTTCCTGAGCTGTTTGTTCAAATTTACTTGCAATTTCTGATCTACTTGGAGCATTTACATCTATACCATGGTCAGTACCTGTTTTTAAATAATAAAGCATAATAGTTACAAAAGAATCTCCTACAGTTAATTCAATGTCTTCATCAGTATGATTAGTTACCCCAACTAGAGTCAAACCTTTCCATTGTGGATCAAGAGTTGTACCAATATGCCCTAATCCTTCTGTAACTTGAGTAACCTTAGAATGATATGTTCCTCCAATTCTCCTTGAAACCCAAATTGCTTCATTTGAATAAATACAAACTGTATCATGAGCTGGTATTGTTATAATTCCATCTTTGTGTGCTGTTTTATTATCTGAAATTTTCCATGCTAAGGGACTAACTGTTAGATTTATAGAACTGCCCTTTATATTATCTAAGTTTAAAGGATGTATTTTAATATTTCCGCGCTTTTTCCTTTTTAGCTCTTTAATTATATCATTGCGACTAAGTAACAAATTGTGCTCCCCTTTCACAATCTTGGGAATAATATACACTCATTATGTATTACAGCAATCTATTTTACAAGTTACTACTAGTAATATCTACTCAAGTTTCTACTCCTAACACATGAGAGGCAAATTTCTAAAGCCTTTAGACTTACTAGCTTATCTCTAAAGAAAGCCCTTGTTTACTAATTAACACATCATACTGTTAAGGTTTATGAAAAATATAAGAAGCAATCACCAATATAAATTTGTAAAGCTGATTCTTAATAAAAGCTAAATTCCATTTTCAGAGTACTGAAGGTGAACTGAATGTATTCTGCCCTTCTTAAAAGTTTAATTCTAAATCTACAGTCATCTTAGAAGCTTCTAAATCTAGAATAGCATCTTTCAAAAATATAGCTCTATGTATAGAATCTTTTGGATACTTGTAGTTTTTTACTACCATGTTTAAATAATATTCAGGATCATGATCTCTTATATCAACTAACAATTCTTCAAATCTACTTTCCATAATTGGTGAAGCTAGTAATAATGCTTTTTTTATAGTTTCAATATATAGTTGATTACTGAAATCCTCATCAAAATCCTTCATGTCAAAAACTGAATTAAATTCCTCATTGAGTAGCATTATTGTATCATCATCCAAATACCTTTTTATATCTATTAAAGATAAATCTTTTAATTTTGTATCTATAACTACCCTACTTCTATTTGAATCAGATAAGGCATTAAAACCTTCAAATTTTCTGATGTTTTCTACCTGTTCTGTAAACTGATGTACTTCCTCTAAAGATAACTCATTATTATATTCTTGTGCGTACCTTACAAAGTTGTCTGTGCGATACATATAGAACCTTTGCTCAGTCTTATTAAAAAACTCTTGGAGTAAATGAGGATGAGGTCTCTTTAGATTATTTCTCTTATCTTTCTCCCACCAATCTTCTTTTTTGTCTTCTGTAACAAAAATTATAGGTTTCTTTATATTTCTAGAATAATCTATTATTTGCCTCCACAGTATTAAGTCTCCAAATTTTAATTGATATGTTAAATCACCATATGTTCTGTATAACTGTTTATTTGATTCTTTATCATCTTCAAATCCTGGGGGGATTTTATTAGCAAATCTTTGCTTTCCTTCTTTTTGTATATCTTCAATTATCTCTTGTTTATAGGAATTGCCAACAATACCCTCTAACAAATCAAAAATGTTATTTTTAATTTGGTTTTTATCTGGCAGAGCTTCTATTTTCTCTTCTTTCTTCTCTGCTATTTTTGAAACAATATCTTCAAATTGCTTAGATATTTCTCTAAAATCATCTATCTCTATATAGGGGTGTTTTTTATTTATATTGGAGAACATCTTAGTAAAGTCTCCTTTAATTGTATTTATCTCTTTCTCTAGCTCTTTATAACCTTCAAGAGGCTTGTTAATATTATTTTCATAATTGTAGAGGTATTCTAAAGCTACTTGATGAGGTATCCATAGCCTATCCTCTTCTTTAAATTTCATTAGTAGTTTAAACAAAGTTTTTGTAGATTCTTTAGAAGTAAATTTATAGAAGTTAGTAAGTATATTGGTATCTATTACAAAGATAGCATCTTTCCAAAGATTATTGTAATCTTCCTTTGAATAATCAATTAACCCAATAAACATGTCTCTCAATTTGGTCATCACCTTACATTGAAGATTATAGTTTCACAGTTATTATAAGCAATATATGGCAAATTCATTATATCATTAATTGTAATTAATAGTATATTGTCCATATTATTAACAAAATGATGATACAATTAATTCAGGGTTAAGGAAAGAATATAGAGGCATTCAGGCTGCCGATGAAGATTGTCTGCCGGTGAACGATATGATTTTTCGTATTTAGAAATAAGACAACAAAATGTTCCTGCTGCAGATTGCGCATTTCCTCCATCACATAATCCGCTCCATCCTTCGGGCTGCGGATTGTGTATCTTTCTGCCGGCTTGTATCGATGAAGCCGCTGTCCAAGCTCAATTGCTGCAATGATAAGTACGCCTTTCGCTGTTCCAATCCCTTTTATAGCAGTCAGCTCTTCGATTGTCGCATCACGCAGCAGCTGCAATCCTTCAAAATGCATTAATAATCGCTGTGCAAGTAATGTGACAGGCTCATCCTTCGTCCCGCTCCCTAACAGAATCGCAAATAATTCTGCATTGGATAAATGAGCTGGACCCAGCTCCAGCAACCTTTCCCGCGGCCGATCTTCTTTTGGCACCGACTTTATCTTCATTTCTGTTTGCAACAAAATACCGCCTTCCTTTTGACTCGGAATCCTGTGTGGCTGACAGGTTAGGAGCATCGTAACGGAAGACGGCTATTCACTCAAATGAGTACTTAAGAAATCTATTAATGATAATACGCACATAATGACTAATTCTGCTTAAGAAAATGAACTTCCGGGCAATCTGCTTGTCTTAATTGGGGATAGCTTCCGTCGTTAATTTTGCTGCTTCATGCCATACTGGCAGCATCATACTAGCCGTGAACGTCCCTTGCTCCATTGCGCTAATTGCTTCGGTTGATGCTGCTTTCACTTCTGCTGCTTCAGCAGGTACTTTTTCCTGCCATGCTTTCCATAGAGCTGGTTCTTGATTGTCACCTGCTGCAAGCAATACAGCAAGCTCATCCTGCCAGCCATTGCTTGTCGCTTCTACTCCTGGATCCCACGTTTTCACATAGCTCTCATAGCCTTGCGCTTGCAATTGTGCTGCTGCTGCATCCGCCTCTTCTTTCGATCCACCCATGCCTGTCAGTAAGAAGAATTGTCCATTCTTTTCCCATAGAACAGCAGGAATTCCCGCTTCCACGTAGCGTTGCGCCACTTCTTGTCCAATATCTTCTTGATTATAAACACCACCCTGTACAACGTATGCAGTCAAATCTCCAAACGCGCCTGCATTTACAGCAGCTTCCTTTGTTGCTACAGGAGCCGCAACGCCGCTTGTCTCGGATTCGATACCTGCTGTGTAACGCAGCAGCAAGAACCCTAGTACAACACCAATTAATGCTGCACCAAGCGCAGCTGCTGTCAGTTTCTTTGCAATTGGCGACATCGTTAGCTTATTTTTATCTGATGGCTTCTTATTCAGCTGATCCAATACCGGCACATCCTTTTCGACTGTAGCTGCCGCTTCTTCGTCATAAAGTGTGTAGCTTCCCTCGCCGACCATCTCTTCTTTTGCCTGCTGCTGTTGGTTTCTCTGCTTCTTGCCGCCCATTTTGACGGAAAATCCTTTTTTCTCTTCCATTCTGCACCTCTTTTATGAATGATTTGGACTAACTCTAGCACAGCTAAAACTAGAAGTAAGAGAAATGCTGTCGAGACAAAAAAAGAGTGTTCGACAGGAAGAACCCATCAAACACCCTTTTCTACGAATTAAGAAGCAGGATTATAAAATACCCGTAAAGATATCGTTGCAATATAGCTGTTTTCCGAAGCATTTGTCACGTCAATTTGTTCTATTTCTGCCTTACGCTGCATACCATCAACTTCTGTTAGGAACTGGTGCAATGCTTTGTAATCAGAAGAAGTTGTGCTGAGCTGATAGACAAAGGACCCATCTGCTTCGGTAGTCGTATCATTGGAAATCGATGTAATTGTCGTATCATTTCCCTTGGCTAATTTCGTTAATTCTCTTAATAGTTCGTCCTCAAGCGGCGCTTCCGGCAGTTGACTTTGTTCTTTTGGAGCAACCGACGTTTCCAGAACACGTTCCTGGTTCGCTACAGTTGTTTCAACGGAGGCGACGTCATTCTTTATAGGCATCACATATAGAACAAAACACATTACCGTCAGCAAAATAACAAGCAAGAAGGAAAAAATCATAACCTTCCGTCGCTGTGAGGGATCTGACCAGTTTATCATTCTGCTGTCACCTCGCTTGTCCAAGCAGCTTGATCTATAGTAAAGATAAATACTGCTTGAAAACTATTAGCTCCTTGCGGCGTCATTGACTGTAAGGACGCACGAGACACAAAACCGGTATCTTGGACCGCTTGAATGTAATCAGCAGCACTATCCGCGTTCTCCACAAGCACGGTTACCGTTACAGGTTCTATCCCAGGTGCATTGTAACTAATCAGTTCTGTTCCTTCAGGCGCTAAGCCTTTGAGCTTGTCCATCAACTCAACTGCATAAGGCATTGCTGTGCCGGTGTTATTGGAGGAGTCTGGTGTCATTGCATCAAGCTCTGTTTGATTTGCGGCTTGTTGGGTCTCCAAGTCTTGCAGCTGTCCTTTAGCTGAGAGAAGCTGCCACGTAAACAAAACTGCACAAACAAGTATAATAGCTCCTAAAATACTCAGGAAAAGAACCGGGGAACGATGCTCCTGTGATTGATTTCGGAGTAAATTAATATCCAGCATCCTATTTATCCCCTTTCATCGACAAACCCAGCACATCAGCGTAGGCAAGAGGCAGTTCTTCCATTAACTCACGCTGGAATGTTACTGTCTCGATTTGCAGGCGCTGTCTAAGTTCATCGATTACTTCACTCAGCTGTTCATAATCTCCAGAAACAAGCAGCTTTGTAATACCAGATTCGCCGTTCATAACGGAATAGCGGTAGAAATCCATAAAGCGCTCAATTTCCGTGAGCTGCTCTTGTAAATAAGCGTTCGCTCGGTCCGTTTCTTCTGTATAAAACAAATCTTGCTCCATATGCTCCTGCAAGTTTCCAAAACTAGATTGTGACTGACGAATAAACAAAGGCATGTCTTGATGAAATGCTGTTAAAATAAGACCGCTGTGATTCCATTGCAATAAAAGAAGATGATCAGCAGCCGTTTCCTCGTACTGTTTCGTATATAGACGATAAAGAGATAAAGAAGCCAAATCTGCTGTAATCGGCTGAAGTCCCGCTTCTTTAAATGCTTGCTGAAACGCATCAACACGCTTGCCAGGATATGCAACTAACAGAATGGTATGTTCTTCTTCTCCTTCAGCGAGCAATTCAAAATCCAAAACCGGATCCTCAAAAGGCAGCTGAATTGTGTGCTGTAATTCTGTATACAGAAACGGTTTAATCTCCTCCCGTTTCAATTGACTCGGCACTTGATGCTGCCGCAACGTTACCGCTTGGTCAGGCAATGTAAATAATAGATTGCGGCCGCGCCAGTTGTTTTCTTCCACTACTTTTCGGACAACCTTTATGAATTGTTCGGCAGATTCCAATTTTCCGTTTCGGATTGTTCCCTGCGGCATTTCCAAACTGCCATATGTATTGCCATTGCGAAATCCAGCAGGCTCACCTGCTGCATAGCGCAAAACGTTTTCTTGAATGATGATGTACACTTGTTTGCTTTGCTTTTTAAACATGAACGACCCTCATTTAAAAGAATGAATTAATGTACCAGCTTATCATTGCTTCTCCATGGAAATAAGTAATCAGTGCCCCGAGCAGAATGTAAGGGCCAAAAGGAATAGCCTGCTTCCGCTTCAGCACCTTTGTCAAAAGGAGCACGAAACTGATTATCGCCCCAATAACCGACGATAAGAAGAACGTAAGCAAAACACCCTTCCAGCCAAGCACGACTCCCAGTACGACAAACAGCTTCAAATCCCCGCCGCCCATTCCGCCTCGGCTGAATAGAATTACAAGGAAAAGCAGCACAAATGCTACGACAGCTCCAATGATAGAATCCCACCAAGGGTCTAATGGAGTGATGACACGGAGAATAATGAATAGTGGAAGAAAGAACAGCAATATCTTATTCGGAATCAGCATAAATTTCATATCCGTAACGAACAGAATCGCAGCCATAGATACGAAAACAAAAGCAGTAATCAGCTCCCATTCCAGTCCGATTACATAATAGCTATAGCCAAATAATAAGCCTGTTGCCAGTTCCGTGAAGGGATAGAGTGGGGAAATCTTCTGTTTGCAGCTGCGACATTTTCCGCCAAGGATTATGTAGGAGATTACTGGTATTAGATCGTATGCTTTAATCTGCTGCTTACAATTAGGGCAGTAAGAGCGTTCGGATTGGAACATCTTTTTTTCAGGTATCCGCATGCCTACGACATTGTAGAAGGAACCGAGGACCGAGCCAAAAATAATAACGTATAATAGTAGAAAAATTGACAAAGTATCACACCTTTTATTAGTAAAGAACAGAAATCTCTCACAAAGAGAGATTTCTGTAGATTGTTAATTATTCTGGGTCAGCACCAGCAGTGTATTCTCCACTACCACCTTCAATAGTTGCAGTAAACTCACCATCATCTGATAAAGTCACTTTACCTGTTGTAATATCTTCATTAGTATCAGGGTTAACAGGCTGTTTGAGGTAACCTTCATCCACAAGCGTTTGTAATGTAATACTATCTCCACGAGCTAAATCTCCTGCAGCTTCAGCCAATCTAGCAGCCTCAATCATTTGTTGCGCAGAAGCATCAATAGAATCTTGCTTCGTGTTAGAGATGATACTACCAATAGCAGGAATCGCAATCGCAGCCAAAATACCCAAAATAACAATAACTGCTAATAACTCAACAAGTGTAAAACCTTTCTCTGACTTCATTTTCTTTTTCAAAAATTTCATCATACATGGACTCTCCTTTATTATGTAGTAGTTTCCGGCCATGTGGAAACAAGTGTGATCAATATGGCCGGTTGCACTACTAGCTCCAAAATAACCAAGTGCCCACATAGAGTTATTTTTTCAACGCTTCCTATTAATCTAGTAAGATTATATCAAACTATTGTAGAAAATCTACCCGCAATATGAAAAATTTACAGTTATTTTGTCATTTTTGTAGTTCTTTCCTACTGCAAGTTTTCATACATGGAGAACATTGGAATAACAACTGCTGTGACAATACTACCAACCATTGCTGAAAGGATAAGAATTAAGATTGGCTCGAGCATAGCTTTCAATCTCTCAGCAGCATAATCAAGTTCCTGTTCATAAAAATCAGCAGCTCGATGCAGCAAGCTGTCCAGCGAACCAGATTTCTCTCCCACCCGAATCATTTGCGTAATCATCGGCGGGAACGCCCAATGCGCTTCCATCGGCTTGGCAAGTGAGTCACCTTTCTCAATTGTTTCATAGCAGTCCTGTATAACTTGCTCCATTACTTTATTCTGCAAAATACGGCTTGATATTTGCAAAGTATCCAAAATAGGTACGGAGCTTTCAAGCAGTGAGCTCATTGTTCGAGTCATCCGGGCAAGAATCGCTTTTTGATAAAAACTTCCGAGCACAGGGATCCGCAATCTAACTTTGTCTATAAAAAGTTTTCCTTCGGGCTTTGAAATAATTACCCGATATAGTACAGCACATAAAAGCAAGAAAACTATACCAAGGTACCAATATTTCTGCATACCTTCTGATAAACTTAAAACGAAAGCTGTATAGGCTGGAAGTTCTGCATCCATACTGGCAAACATACCGGTAAATTGTGGAAAGACAACCACCAGAAGCGCCACACAAATCCCTATGGCAACAAATGCTACGAGAACTGGATAGCTCATTGCTGTAATTACTTTTTGCCGCATGTCGTATTGTTTCTCATAATAAACCGCCATCTTGTTTAATACATCGTCAAGTTCCCCGCTCGCTTCTCCCGCGCGAATCATATTTACGAACAACTCAGGAAATATTTTTGGATGCTTTTCAACAGAATCTGAGAAACGAACACCTTCCACAAGGTCTGTACGAACAACTTTTAGCGTTTCTTTTAAAAACTTATCTTTTGTTTGTTCCTGCAGCAAGCCTGTTGCTTCTACTAACGAAACACCCGCTTCAATAAGTGTTGATAATTGGCGGAGGAAGATGATAAATTCTTTTTTCTTCACTCGTTTTCCGAACGAAAGTTCTTTATTTAATGTGCGATTCAATTCGCGCAGCTTAAAAACAATAAGCTGCTGCGCTTGCAGCTTTTCTAGCGCTTCACTGCGATTATCTGCTTGCACTTTGCCTCGCTTTGCTTTACCTAGCATATCTCGAGCATTGTATTGAAAGTAATGCATTTATACCCCTCGCTCTTCCAAGAATGGTGTCACTTGCTCCATCGTTACGATTCCTGCGGACACCATTTTGCGAATGCTCATGTCCATCGTATGCATACCTTGATCACGCGACGTTTGCATAATACTTGGAATCTGATGCATTTTCCCATTGCGAATCAAGTTTTTGATTGCTGATGTGTTAATGAGTAACTCTGTTAATGCTTTACGCCCTTGTCCATCGGCTCGGCGAACGAGTCGCTGCGATAGCACTGCAGACAGCACACTAGCTAATTGAATACGAATTTGCGGCTGTTGTTCAGCTGGAAACACGTCGATAATCCGATCGATTGTTTGTGACGCGGAACTCGTATGCAACGTTGCTAATACGAGGTGACCCGTTTCGGCTGCTGTTATAGCTGTCGATATCGTTTCTAAGTCTCGCAGCTCTCCCACAAGAATGACATCCGGATCTTGGCGCAAACAAGCGCGCAGACCATTTGCGAAATTATCCGTATCCAAGCCCACTTCCCGCTGGTCGATAATACATTGATTATGACTGTGTAAATACTCAATTGGATCTTCCAACGTAATGATGTGCCGCTGCATGCTCGTATTCATATGGTGAATCATCGCAGCTAAAGTGGTACTCTTCCCGCTGCCAGTCGGACCTGTTACAAGAACTAAGCCCTGAGGTTTTCCAGATAGCATGCGCAGTACATCCGGCAAATCCAGATCAGTTAGCGTTGGCACGTTGGTCGGGACAACACGGACCGCTAAAGAAACGCAGCCTCTTTGGTGATAAGCATTAATCCGAAACCGTGAAATACCAGGAATACTATAGGAAAAATCAACTTCCCCTGCTTCTTTAAATCGATTCCAGTTTTTTTCACTTAAAATCGCTTTTGCCATTCCTTCTGTATCCTCAGGCTTCAGGTTTTCTCCCTGATGACGGCGCAGGACACCGTGCACACGAAAGATTGGCGGAACTGCCACTGTCAAATGAATATCGGATGCTTTCATTTCCATTGCTGTTATCAATAGCTGATCAAAAGTCTCTCTCATCTGGACGCTCCTTAACTATCTACCGTAATCCGCAATACTTCTTCCACTGTTGTCATGCCTTGTATCGCTTTCTCTAACCCATCATCGATTAACATTTTCATTCCATTTTCTATGGCTGCTTGCTTAATTGTATCCACCGAACGCTGCTGAATAAGCAAATCACGAATTTGATCATCGACAACGAGCAGCTCATGTACAGCCATCCGCCCTCTATAACCTGTCTGCTTACAGCTGTTACACCCCATACCGCGAAATAGCTGGTCACTTTCTAAACCGTGTCTTGCTAGTAGTTCCGCTTCTACGTTAGTTGGTGTATATGCTTGTTTACAGTCTCGGCATATGCGTTTCACGAGGCGTTGTGCTACAACCCCTGTCACAGAGGAGACAACTAAATATGGCTCTATCTTCATGTCCATTAAACGCGGTATAGATGCAATGGCGTTATTTGTATGTAACGTACTGAAAACAAGGTGACCAGTAAGGGAAGCACGGATGGCAATCTCTGCCGTCTCACTATCCCGGATCTCCCCGACCATGATAATATTCGGGTCTTGACGAAGAATTGACCGCAGTCCTGTTGCAAAGGTTAGTCCGATGCTGCTGTTCACTTGCATCTGGTTCACACCTTGCAGTTCAAACTCTACCGGGTCTTCAACCGTGATAATATTAAACTGCTCGCGATTCAAGTGATTAATAGATGCATATAGACCTGAGGATTTACCAGAACCAGTTGGACCGGTAAACAATATTAGACCAGAGGGCTGCTCAATAAGCCGACTGTATTTCTGATAATTATCTTCGCTAAAATCTAACTCGTTTAGTCCTTTAATTACATTGCTTAAGTCAAGAATCCGAATAACCACTTTTTCTCCGTAAACAGTTGGAAGCACACTTATACGAAGGTCCACATGTGTGTTTTCCATTTTTAGCTTAATTCGCCCATCCTGCGGCAGTCGAGTTTCTGTAATGTTCATGTTAGCTAAAATTTTAACGCGAGCCACTACCGCTGCCTGAATTGATTTAGGCAAGGTTCTTTCCCGGCGAAGGTCACCATCAATCCGATAGCGAACTTGCACTTCTGTTTCGTAAGGGTCCATATGTATATCACTAGCTTTCAGCTGAACACCTGAGCTAATAAGCTGCTCTACGATACGAATCGCTGGCGCCGCTTCTGCCGCCGCCTCGGAACGTGATTCACCAGATTCTGCTTCTTTGTAGACAGCCGTTATTGCTTCCAAGATTTCTGCTTTAGCGGCAATGACCGGTTTAATCGAGAACCCGGTATACATCTCCATATCATCAATCGCGTAATAATCCATTGGATCATGCATCGCAACCGTCAGCACGTTATTTTCTCTGCTTAGTGGAATCACGACACTTTTTCTGGCGAACTGAATCGGAAGAAGCTTTACTAAGTCAAATTGGAATGGATAACGGAAAAGTGAAACATGCGGGATCCCTAACTGAAATTCTAATACTTCAATTAGTTGCTGTTCGGTGATATATCCTTTTTCAAGCAGCACATCCCCTAATTTTTGACCCGGCCGCTGTTCTTGAATTGCCGCTACGATCTGCTCTTCTGTAACAAGCTCTGCCCTTTTCAGCAGTTCACCCAGTTTTCTCTTTTTCGCCACACTTCCACTTCCTATCTTAAGTTTCTACAAAATCTTCACTGTCTCTTGTCAATAGATTACTATTAATATAGTCTTAGATTAAAATGTAAGCAATACTAAAGTAACATAAATAGGAATTCTGATGGAACTTTGGAACTATCTGGAGATGGGGATGTATTCAACCTCTGTACGTTTATTATCATTTTTATCACTTACTATTACCGTCAATTCGATTTGATTTTTATCCAACTCAAGTTTTGGTCTAAGTGTAGCGGTAAAGTCATCAATATTTATTGAATCAGGTACGTTGTTAACTAAGCTAGACATTTCTTTTTCCGTAATGCCCTCAGTTCCGCCATGTTGTTTTAAGTATGTACTCACATATATTGCAGACATATTTATAATATCAGTTTCAGCAGCAGCTTCTTCTTGCTTCACCATTTGTTTAGAAGTGGTTAGCAGCTGCGCAAATAGAATTGTTCCTAAAACAACAAACAGCACGATAATCCAGAGGACTAAAACCAATGCTGCACCTTTTTCATTATTAACTTTGGCCATTGGTTTCACCCACTGTTAGAAATTTTCTCGCTATCCCTTTTGTTTCTGGTCTTTCCCCATTTGTTGTGGTAAAGACAGCTTTAACAAGGTTTTCTACCTGCCCTGTTTCGTACCTACATACATCTACGTCAACTGTATATGTTTTACCACCTATTGTTTTCGTGAAATTCGGTAACTTGCTCTTTTTTGCGCTGCTACAACTTGCCAGCTGACTTGCTGTAATATCCAAATCAGAGATTTTTTCATATTCTGCTGCAACAACATGTGCCGCTTCATTTGTTTTTAATGTATTGCCATTTATCTTGTTGTGCATAGCAGCTTGAGTGAACATAGGAACAAAAGCAACAATCACTATTGCTAAAATTGTTAGGCTCACCATTATCTCAATTAAGGTAAAGCCCTTCTCATTAAATTTATATAATTTCAATAGTCTCACCTCTATTAATCTTTCAGGAGTGTTAATATGTCGAATGAAAAAGGATTCACGCTCATTGAACTGCTTGCCGGATTGCTTTTATTCAGCATTGTATCCGTAGCTGCGGTGTCCCTAACTGTTCAAGCGATGCATAACAATACAAATGCAGAAGCGACTAACAGTTTAAGAAACGATGCTGCTTATGTAACACAAGTCTTACGTACTGCTTATGAAAACGGTAATTTAGATGGTATGTGTCTTAATAAGGAAGAGGAAAATATACTTCGATCAAAAAGTGATGAAATAATCACGTTACAGTTAAATGATAATAAACTTTCAGCTATCGAATTTTCTTATAAAGGGTCTGACCCTTCTAAACCTAATTGCTTTAATTCTCAATCAGAAGTTAAAACTTTGCAAGTAAATTTTACTATATCTCATGAAAACATTAATAAAAAAACCGAGACTTTTGATGTGGTTACTGCTTTCACAAAACCTACAGATGAAGAACTTACTGTATCCATTACACAGCCAACGCTTCCTCCAATCACCAATCCAGATGATGAAGAATCAAAACCCGATGACAAAGAAGAAGATAAACCGCCTGTAGCGGAAGAACCGGAGGAACCTTATAAACCTGAAGAACCATCTGACTCGACTGACGAAATACCAGACGGCTGTGATTATTATGGAGACACAAAATTAGCAGACAGTCAGTTCGGAGATTGGAAGTACTGCCCAATAATAAATATCCACGACGGCAGTCTTTGGATACCGATGAGCACATCTATCTTTATACAATTTAATATTGATCACAATTTTTACGTATCCGGTAATCTAACTGGTCAACAGAATGCGATTATTAATGCAAAAGATGATTCATTTATAAAAAACAATGTAAACCTGCACTCACAAAACTTGTTCACAGGCAGAAATCTAACTGCCGGTGGAACTTTTATTCTTGATACAAAAAGTTCTGTTCAGCTGAAGGGATCGTTGCAGACTGGAGGAACCACTGAATTCAGATCGAATACAAGTGTAACTGCTGGTAAAAACGTAACTCTCGGCGGAAATACAACAATACAGGAAAATGCCAAAGTGAACACAGGAGGTAACTTCCTTTTGATGGGCAATCTACAGCTCACTAGTAACCCAAATGTAGTTATCAAAGGTAATACAGAGATAAGAGGTGCTTATAATTCAGAGAATAACAGCTACGTAGAAGTAGGGAAAAACTTTACGATTGAAAATAAGATTAACCTAAAAAGCAATTCTGTTTTATATATAAAAGGAGATGCCCATTTAAACGGAAACGTGCACATACAAGAGGATGCTAAAATAGTTTCTGATGGCGACATATATATCAAAGGAAAAATAACACCTGACTGGGACGGAGGAACTATCTGCGCTAAAGGTGACATCAAAATGGATCAACCCTATACAGGTCACGAAGTAAAGATCCAGCCAAACAACCAAAAATGCCAAAATTAAAGACCTATCCCACCCGGGATAGGTCTTTCCTTATATCCGCTTATTCTACAACAAACTCAAAGTCAGCTGTGAACTTAACATCTTTCCCAATCAATACGCCGCCTGTTTCTAGTGCTGCGTTGTACGTTAGGCCGTATGCTTCACGGTTGATTTTGCCTTCTACTTCGAAGCCGGCGATTGTGCTGCCGTCCATTGGGTTTTTGGATGTGCCGTTGTATTCTGCTTTGAAAGTTTCTTCGTTTGTTACGTCTTTAATAGTGAAGTCGCCAGTGATTTCGAATTCGTCACCAGAAACTTGTTTAACTGATTTGCTTTTGAATGTCATGGCAGGATGACCCGCTGCGTCGAAGAAGTCTCCGGACTGCAGGTGACCGTCACGGTCCTGGTTGCCTGTATTAATTGAAGCAGACTGGATAGTTACGGTAACAGATGAATTATCCAAATCATTCAAATCTCCGCTGAATTGTACGTCGAAGTCTTCGAATTTCCCCTTTGCTTTGGAAACCATCATATGTTTCACCGTAAATGAAATACCGCTGTGTGCTTTATCTAATTTTAATTCTGCCATGTTTGTTCCTCCTCAGTTTCGTTTTTTCATATAGTTACTTTACGTAAGTAACTATATATTAATCACCTAAACACGTCAACAGTAAATACAAAAAAACATTCCTATCAAGAAGGAATGTTTTCTGGACTTTGTTCAATTTGATCATATATGGCTACTCTGTTGCGGCCCCGCTGTTTTGCACCGACATACATGGCACGATCGGCGTGCCTGACAAGTTCGAGGTGATCCTCGCTGTTCTCTGGGTAAGATGCAACGCCAATACTTGCGGTGACAGCAAGTGTAACAATTGACTGGTCATCAAGAAAATGCTGCGTGATAAAAATGCGCTCTGTGATGCACTGCTGCACTTCTGACGCAATAGCCTCCGCTTCATCTGATGTACAGCCAGGAAGAATAATGGCGAATTCTTCTCCGCCATAGCGTGCCAGCACTCCTTCTTCACCTACGACGAGACGTAACCTGTCCGCTACTTGGCACAGCACATCATTGCCTGCTTCATGCCCGTACAAGTCGTTCACTTGTTTGAAGTGATCCAAGTCGAGCATAATCAGAGATACCGGCTCTGATTGGTCTCGATATTCAAACAGCTTATTCATTTCTTTTTCGAAATAGCGATAATTATACAATCCTGTTAACGCACAGCGCTCACTGATTTTCTTTGTTTGTTCATAGTTAACAGCATTCAGCAAGCTGACGGCCATAAAATCTGCAAGCAAATTAACAAGCGTATATTGATACTTTTCGTATGCGTTTCGCTGATCAGATAACAAAACAAGCATACCAATCAGTTGATTTTCACGTTGTATCGGCAAGCACATCAAACTTTCACTGTACGCTGGGGCAGTTTCTTTCCAATTGTGTATCCATTGTTTGCGTTTTCCGTATCTCACGCCGGCGCCTTTTGCACAAATTGTACTACCCAATCCTTTTTCTTTATTTATCCAATCTCCATGCTTATAGGGAGAATGTTGCTTAGGGTCGTATAAACGAATTAATTTTAACCCCTCCCCTTCTTTCACATCGAAGAGAAGAGCCTGATCTACAGGAACAAGTTCGACGATTCGCTCCATAAACAGGTCGAGCGTCTCTTTCACATTCAATTGTGCGGTCAGCTTATGTCCTATTTCACTGACCATCCGCAACCGCTCATTCATGCTGCGGCTGCCATAATAGAGCCGCAAAATGTACGAGGTACTGGCGATGGAAAAACCGATAAATACGACAGCAATTGCACCGATCTCTTGATACAGCAAATGCAGAAGAAGCGCTGCTGGCAAAATATAAAAGGTTGTCATGAATTCCCAGAAAAAGCTTCGTTCAAAAATTTTGTCACGTTTACCAAATATGAATCTTCTGGTCAAAGTAATCAAAACATGATTCAGCAGAAAAAGCGTCAAAGAATAAGCCAATATGGCAATGATATGCATCGGTGTTCCCAGTGTCTTTTCTTCATTTCCTGGCAAATCAAATAAACGATATACACCTGCTGCGCTGACAGACATTACCAGGAACATCAGATAATTTAAAGGAATCCGGAAGATATCTTTTCTTGTCACCCGCACTTGCAGCAGCACAATCGTGATGCTAAGTGTTGTAATAATCAATTCAATAAATAAGCCGAAGTTGAGATAAATAACCAAGGTGATGCCATTGAGGAAGAAAACAGGTATTTGGTTAACCATGATCGGAAAAAGTGCAACGACGATCGCCAGCACGGTAAATGCACTTAAATCCAGCCATTTGATCTCCTGAAAATCAGTATGTTGATAGATCATATACAAAGAAGCAGGCCACATGATCAACCATGCTATCCAAATCCCAAGTCTCTTGCTGCTGCTCACCATCTAGCTTCTTCCTTCCTGCTTTGTCCCACGACCTCATAAATTTCAGATAATTAAAATTAACACATTTTTCAATTTTTAACAATATACGTTCGCACTTGATAGATAAAGTGAAGTGATCCCGTCACAAAATAAACCGTATCTCTTTGATTAGCTGTAAATGCCTGATCGACCCATTCCGTCCATTTGCCTGTCCTATTTAATCCCGGAAATGCTTCTGTCAGTGTTTCCAAGTCAGCGGCACGTTCGTGTTCAAAAGACGTTAATGTGATGTCGTCTGTAACCTCTTGAAGCTGCTGCATCATCTGTTCGAAAGGCTTGTCCTGAAATGCACCGAATAGAACCTTTCGTTTCGTGTCTGGGTAATTTGCTTGTACCGTTCTAACAAAAGCAGCCATTCCTTCTGCATTATGTGCTCCATCAAGGATTATTTTAGGCTCTTTCTCGACAAGCTCAAATCTACCCGGCAGCTGCGTCTGGCTTATGGCTTGTCTCACTTTATCTTCTTCTAAAGAAATCCCTAACTCCTGAAGAACCCGGCAAGCTACCGATGCAAGTGCTGCATTCAGCTTTTGATGCGGGCCTTTCATTTTTGGATGCACTTGTAATCGCTCCACGTCCTTTTCTCTTACCCAAGTAACCGGCACTCCTTCCGCCTTTGCATGCGCCTCTACTACTTTCATTGCCTCATCCTGTGCCGCAGCACTAAGCACTGGTGCTCCAGCTTTGATAATACCGGCTTTTTCTGCTGCAATGTCCGCAATGGTATTCCCTAAGAACTTCTGATGGTCAAGCCCGATATTGGTAATAATGCTGAGTAACGGCTGTACGACGTTAGTCGCGTCACCACGGCCGCCCATGCCTGCTTCGATCACGCTGATGTCAGCATGTTGGGCCAAATAAGAAAAAGCGATACAAACATGGATTTCAAATTCACTCGGATGCGCATCTTGACCGTCCATTTCTTCAATTGCAGCAAGAAGCGCATTGCACTCATGAACAAAGGCTTCCTCTGTTATCCAATTACTATCTACTTGAATACTTTCCAAAAAGCCGCCTGGAGTCGGTGACGTAAAGCTTCCCGCTTTCCAGTTGTTTGCTGTCAATGCTTGGGCAATATAAGCAGCCGTTGACCCTTTGCCATTTGTACCTGCAATATGTATTGTTTTCATTCGCCGCTCAGGATTGCCTGATGCTTCTAGCAGCTGCTGGATCCGATGCAACCCCGGCTTTATGCCAAGATGTCTGCGGCTGGCCAAAAAAGCTTCTGCTTGTGCTAGGTTTTCAAACATAAAGCATCTCCTTCCATGTATAATGGACTATTATAACAAACTAGATCGTGCTGCCACTATAGAAATAATTTCTTCATATGTAGCGCATCTCCTAAAGAAAGGAACTTCAACTATGGCTACACCGAAACTTGGCTGGGTCATCTACAATGGCCACCTTGGCGGAAAAAAGTTTCTCGATTTTGCAGAATGGATGCAGCGCGCCGCCAAAGCTCAGCAGATTGATATGAAAATCATTAAAAATAACGCCTTGTTAGGCGTCGTTGGTTCAGCTAACGGTTTACTCAAAGAAGCAGAGGACATGCCGGACTTTGTCGTCTTTAGTGACAAAGATATTCCGCTTGCGCAGCAGCTGGAAACCTTAGGAATTCCGTTATTCAACTCCAGCAAATCCATTGCTCTCTGTGACAATAAAATTTTGATGTACCAAGCACTTGCCGCAGCAGGGATTGCAATACCGAAAACGGTTATAGCACCAAAGATATTCCCAGGTACCTTGCCTGTTCAGCTGGATACGTTTGAACCAGTAATAGCAGAACTCGGCTTTCCGATGATTGTCAAGGAAGCATTCGGATCTTTTGGAGAACAAGTGTATCTTATCCAAACAAAAGAACAACTACATAAGAAAATAAAAGAGATTGGCACCGCCCCCTTTGTTCTGCAAGAGTACATCCATACAAGTCACGGGCGGGACATCCGGATAAACGTTGTCGGTGGTAAGGTCGTTGCCTCTATGATTCGATTATCAGACACTGATTTTCGAGCCAATGTGTCACGAGGCGGCAGCATGCAGCCGTATACCCCTTCGGAAAAGGAAGCAGAACTTGCGATTGCAGCTGCGCACACTGTCGGAACTAATTTTGCAGGTGTTGACCTGTTGTTTGGACCTCATGGGGAGCCAATCGTCTGCGAAGTAAATTCCAATGCACATATCCGTTCCATCTTTGACTGCACCGGTGTCGATGTCTCTGATGCTATTATTTCGCATATTAAAGAGATACTGTCATGAATGGCTGGCTGATTTACAATCGAGCAGATGCCGAACGAAACGCCGCTTTTATTGATTGGTTTCTTTCGGAAAGTGAACAGCTTCGCCTGAAATTGCGTCTCGTCTTCACAGATGAGTTGTCTATCTCGATAATGCGCGGACAAGCAGCCTTGAATCACAAAGAACTGGACATTCCCAACTTTGCTATCGTGCGGACCATTGATCCACTGTTGACGGCACAGCTCGAGCAAGCAGGCATTGCTTGTTTCAATAATGCACGTATAGCTGACCTGGCAAATAACAAAATGAAAACCCATCTGGAATTAGCAAAGCTTGGCATCCCGATGGTAGATATGTTTTTCCAAACGAATGCCTCTATCCCCCAACCGCCACTAGCTTACCCTTTTGTGTGGAAATCAGCAGGCGGTCGAGGCGGCAGGGACGTACATTTAGTAGAAACAGAAGCACAATACCAGCACTTGCAGCAGCAATATATCAACCAACCTATTCTCATGCAGAAGTTAGCACCGGCCGCGGGTAAAGATGTACGCGTTTTTGTTATTGGCAAAACGATTATTGCGGCCGTTCTTCGCAGCAGTGAACAAGATTTCCGCGCAAACTATTCCCTTGGCGGCAATGCTTCTCTCTACCCGCTAAAAATAGAAGAACAACAACTCGTACAGCGCATTGTGGATCATTACGACTTCAGCTTTGTAGGAATTGATTTTCTCTTTGATGGGGACGGGCGCTTTTTGTTCAATGAAATAGAAGATGTAGTAGGCAGCAGAACGCTTAGTCAAGTGAGTGACGTGAATATTGTTCGGCTGTATTTAGAATACATAAAGCAGTCGTTGAGTAAATAATGTACAACTGAATTCGAGAATCCAGCTTTAAGATGCTAACGCTAATTAAAAGGCGCTCACGCAACATAGGGCGTCTCCCGCTTCTAATTGTTTAAATGTTTCGAATATTTATCTTGTATCTGTTTAATTTATCTTATAAGAACTGACAGGAGGCAATACATATGATCTTAGAGTTAGAAAATGTTTCATTAAAAAGAGATGGCAACTGGATATTACAAGACCTGAATTGGCAAGTACAAAAAGGGCAAAACTGGGTCTTATTCGGACTGAACGGATCGGGTAAAACCTCTCTGTTGAACTTGCTTAATGCGTATACTTTTCCGACGAAAGGCAGCATGCAGGTACTAGGAAAAGAGTTTGGCCAGACATACCTTGCTGAAAAACTGCGCATTCAAATTGGTTTTGTTTCCTCCTCTATTCAGCAGAAGTTCGACTTGGGGAATAATGCATATGAAGTTGTATTGAGCGGTGCTTTTGCATCCATCGGACTCTATGAAAAGCCTACGGAGAAAATGAAAGAAAGAGCCGTACAGCTGCTTCATGATCTCGGCTGTTTTGCCTACGCAAACCGCCGCTACGAAACACTATCGCTCGGGGAAAGACAGCGTGTTTTAATCGCCCGTGCATTAATGGCAGATCCGCCGCTGCTCATTTTGGACGAGCCTGCCAATGGATTAGATTTTCTAGCACGGGAAGCTCTATTAGAATCAATCGAAAGAATCAGCAGCAAGCCGAACGCACCGACCATTATCTATGTAACGCATCATATCGAGGAGATTTTACCGATATTTGATCAAACACTTTTGCTTAAGGAAGGAAAAGTATTCGCATCCGGCAGTACGAAACACCTCATTTCCAGCGGCCAGCTCTCTGCCTTCTTCGGAATTCCCGTCAACGTATTATGGGACCAAGATCGTCCGCTTCTATCTCGCGTACATATAGCTAACAAGTAAAGAGAAAAAACTATCACCTGTTATCTTTTGCTTGTAGTAAAAAAACCGCTTACAGCGGTTTTTTAGCTTTGACATGATAAAAGCATATACACGAGGAACACAATATGAATAGATTAAACTAGAGTACTTATTACTAATGAAGGAGGGATTCCTATTGCCGCAAAGATCTTTTCGCTTTTGTGTGTTTCCAGGGTATAACTGGTGCGGACCTGGCTGCAGTGGTCCAGGTAATCCTGTTAATAAAGTGGATGCTGTATGCAAACAGCATGATATTTGTTATAGAAGATACGGTAATCGATGTGATTGCGATCAAGCGTTTTTACAACGGCTTCGACCATTAATCAATCATCATACACAAGAAGGCCGACATGCACAACTTATGTATAACTATATGAGACTTCAGACCTCTTTAACATGCAGAGGATATAGAAAGTAATAGGAACTTTTTAGAGGTCGCTTTTCGCTGTCATATTGTATTTCTAGTGTACTATTAGACCTAACAATATATTTTTTCATCAAAGCAGACTTGCTATCTAAATAAGGGGCAGTAAACGTGACAGATATCTTTATACGATGAGCTTCATTTATCAACCATCTTAACATTCACATATATAATCAGCACAAGATTCGCCAGTACCACATACTGCACCGCAGCTATGCTCCATACCCATGAGAAAATAAACGGCACTAAGATTAAAATGGCTCCACTAACCAAGTAAAATGCGCTGACAAGTTCAATAAATTTCTTTTTATCTCGGATTCGTTCTTGGTTATACCCGCGGAGGAAACGCAGCTTCTTTTTCACGTTAATAAAGTAAGCAGAGATAACAAACACGACGCCTATAAAAACAGACATAATCTGAATTTCCAAGCCACTCACCTCCGTCGATAAATTCAGAAGTCTTGTGTCAGCAATTAAAAATGATATAGAAAAAAGAATGCCACACAATTATGTAGCATTCTTTTCCATTTATTTTATATTATTTCTTATACTGTTTAAAGTGCACTCTTCATTTTAGCATCTCAAGCTTTACGATTCCGTCCCATAACAAGTGCTAATACAATTAATATTGCTAGTGCGCAAAAACAAACTACCGTTCCAACCGAAATCCCTTTACTAAACGTAGATCCAATTAAAATGACACCTAAGCCCGCCATCCCGACAATCGTAGTCGCTGGAAACAACTTCATTTTGAAATGCGGCACTTCTGCGTAGCCAGGACGCAGTTTCAGCTGTGCTGCGCATATGCTTAACCACAGCAATAGCATCGTGAAGCCCGGTATTGTCATCATTGTTCCGATAATACTATCTGGGGCAAAGTAAGCTAATCCGGCTCCTACTAGCAGTAATCCACCATTCAATGTGATTGCGTTGATTGGAGCTCCTGATTTAGAAGTTTTCGTCAAAGCTTGAGGCGCTTCTCTTTTTTCTGCTAAAGCAAACATCGTTCTGGAAGTCGCAAACATGCCGGAGTTAGCGGCAGAAAGAACGGCCGTCAATAAGATGAAGTTCATCACGTGTGCAACTCCTGGTATGCCGATTGCATCCATTACTTGAGTAAATGGGCTTTCCATGTCAGCAACTTGGTTCCAAGGAATCAATCCGGCAATAATCGTAATTGGCAAAATATAAAAGATAAGCACCCGCCAAACGACACCTTGGATTACTTTTGGTAATACTTTTTTTACGTCTTTCGTTTCGGAGATGGCTACGCCAATCAACTCAGATCCTCCAAAAGAGAACATAACAATCAAACAAGCGCTGAATACACCTTGCAACCCGTTCGGGAAGAATCCGCCATGACCGAGTAAATGCTGTGTTGGTGTGTCTGGAGCAAAATCTGTTAATCCTAATAAAACTGCTCCGCCTAATATAATAAAAAGTACTAGTGCGATAATCTTAATACTGGCAAACCAAAATTCCATTTCACCGTAAAACTTCACTTGCAGACTATTTATACTAATGATGATTGCGGCACAAATAGCACTTAACAGCCAAAGCGGCGTTTCAGAAAACCAAAATTGTAAGAAAGAGCCTGCTGCTAGGATTTCTACAATGGTAACGAGTGTCCAGTTAATCCAGTACAGCCAGCCAACGATAAAGGAAATATGAAAACCAAATGCTTTATGAACTAAATGCTGTACATTATGATTTGGATACATCACTGCCATTTCAGCTAAGGCAACCATGACAATAAGCAATAGTACGCCGCCCAGCAAGTAAGAAACAACAACACCCGGACCGGCAATTCCGATTGTTTCTCCGCTTCCTTTAAAGATACCGGTTCCGATCATACCAGCTAATGCTAAAAATTGAACATGTCTAGGTAATAGCTCTTTCCGCAAACCATTCTGACTCATCTTGATCTCCTCTTTCCGTTCTTAATTTCTTCTTCCGTAATGCTGTATAAAAATAACCATCTTCCATGGTTAACCACCTCCTTAACGTCCAAAACACAAAAAATCCCTGCTGACATCTATATCAGCAGGGACGAATTATCGCGGTACCACCCTAATTATCGACATACGTATGTCGATCTCTCATGCTGCATAACGGCGCTTCACCGTCTTCCCCTCACCTTTGGTTTCGAGAAAGATGCTCCTGGACTGTAATTCATGCTGTTCTTTGCACTGACTCGCACCGGCCGTCAGCTCTCTGATTCAGGGAGAACATACACTACTCGTTTCCATTCATTGCTTGATCCTTATTCAAATAAAAAATCCCTGCTGAAAAATATCAGCAGGGACGTGATTTTACGCGGTACCACCCTAATTATCAACATACGTATGTTGATCTCTCATTCTGCATAACGGCTCGTCACCGTCTTCTCCTCACCCTTTGGTTTCGAAGAAGATGCTCCTGGACTGTAATTCATGCTGTTCTTTGCACTGACTCGCACCAACCGTCAGCTCGCTTTTGCAGGGAGAACATACACTACTGTGTTCCATTCAACGCTCATTTATTAAGATATTTAGTATCCTACAGGAAAGCTGTTAAAAGGTCAATATGTTAAAGGTATTTATTTTTTTAGATCACTGTTAAACGTATGACTAGCATACAGCTCTGGAGGACAAGAAACGTTATGCTGCTAGTATTGTGTTTGCTTTTCATCCTAAAAGCAGCAGAACTTTTTTACATATTTAGACAATAATTTTAGATGCAGTGCCTCTGCATCACAAAGCTTAAAAAACAACAAAGACAATCTGTGTTATAATGGAGTTAGAACGGAAGGGAGATTTTAATTTGCTCAAAGGTGGAGATAGTGTATTCTATCCATATCATGGGACTGGAACCATAGAATCTAAGGAATATATAACGGTCAAAGAACAGGAAAAAGAGTTTTTCAAAGTGTTTTTCCCTAACCGGAAAATGCACATATTTGTACCGAATCAAGATAAGAATTGGAATGGTCTTCGTCCAATCATTTCTTTAGATCAATTCGAAACGGTGAAAAAAGATTTCTATGATGAATGTGTTCCTTTACCTTCCTCTGTAAGTGAACGGTCCAAATTTTTGGAAAAGAAAATGAAGTCAGGTACTACTTCAGACCTTTTCCATATCATGCGAGACTTGCTGAACTTCCATATAACGGTAGGTAAGCTCTCACCACTAGACAAGAAAACGTATCATGATGCAGAAGCATTCTTAACGGAAGAGATTGAACTAATGAAGAACATCACCTTCTCGGAAGCTTCTTCTGAAATGAAATCCGAAATAGGGAATCGCTTTAACATAGCCGCTCCCACATTTAAATAATGTAGACCTAGCAAAGAAGCTACTATATACGAAAACCCTTTCTGTTAAAGTTACAAAACTTTTTACGGAAAGGGTTTTTATATTTTCATAATTGCCTAACCTTCTACCGATTCCGCTTCCTTATCTACTTCCTCGTCACCAGCTTCATTATAGGGCTCTTCATGATTTAGACGATTGGAGTCTTCCGTTTTCGTATCACTCGTGTCATCCGCATCACCACTGCAGCCGCTTATAATGAAAACAGAAAGCAGAGTTCCCAAAAGGAAAGTATATTTGTTATTCATAGCTTGCCCCTCCTTATTCGCTAGTTTCGATCCACCTGAACAACCGTTTGCAGTGCCTTTCTTATACACTACCCTCAAGAAACGCCTTTCTAAACGGGTTTCCTTAATGCGACAGAACTGTTACTAATAAAAAAAAGAGAGGATGAACATCGTTAGAAATGCAGTTGCAATGATAAGTGCAACAAAGATCATAATCAAATTCAGGGCGCTAATATTAACTATGCTCATACCTATAAGGATAAAAAGAAGTAGACAGTAAGACAGAAATATATAGTATGTATATAGCGCTCCCTTTTGCTGGATTAACTTCATACGTTCATCAGGTTTTCGAAAATCGTCTCCGAAATAACTTAAAACAAAACACTGAATCGCTACAGAAATTAATAATAAACCCAGAAAAGTAAAATTTGTTCCGCTATTTAACAAGTCATCAACGAATATGTATATACCAACACCAAATACGAAAATACCAGCTAATAGATTATTCATTCTTGAATACATACTTCAGCCTCCTATCAAATTTTTTTATAATCACTATCTTCCAAGAAAAATAGTTCCTCTACCTTTGTTTCAAATATTTCTGCAATTATTAATGCTAAAGGAAGAGAGGGGTTGTATTTCCCTTTTTCAATAGATATGACCGTTTGGCGTGATACTCCTAACATGGTTGCTAGTTTCTCTTGAGAATATCCCTTCTGTTTTCGATACGTTGGGATTTTGTTCTTCATTCCTTTCACCTCTTCTATACACATCATAAAGTAAAGTTACCTTTACGTAAAGCGCACTTTACATAAATACACAAAAAAGAGTTATCCCCTAGAATATAGAGACAACTCTTTTTTAACTAAACGATACTCAGCTACCCTTTGCTCCCTGCTTCCCAATCGTCTCGCAAAAGTCCATATACATGTGCATCATGTGTTTTCCCGCCATGATAATAATAACTGCGCAAAAGCCCTTCTCTTTGGAATCCTTGCTTTTCCAGAAGCGAAGCTGATGCGGTATTTTCGGGATAAACCATTGCACCAATTCGCAGTAGCTCGATTTCTTCAAAGCAATAACGAAGCACGGCCTGCATGGCTTCATTTGCAAAGCCCTTTTTCCAATGGTCAGGATGAAGTTCGTAGCCAATTTCTGCACGCATATTGCTGCGGTTTACTTGATGCAATCCGATTGTGCCAAGGAACCTGCCTGCTTCTTTACAGTACATGCCCCAGCGAATCACTCTGCCTTCTTGCAGTCCGCAGCGGAAGGAGGAAATGACGCGCTCAGCTTCTTCAATCGACTGAAGCGGATCCATGCCATAAAACTGTGTCACATTTTCATCAGACAAGGTGGCAAAAAGGTACGGTGCATCCTGCATCTTCACTTGATCCAAGACAATCCGTTTTGTTTCAAGCTTCTGGAATGTGAGCATGTTATCTCTCCTTATGTAAGCAAAAGACGCACTAGCTTTGTTTTCTAGTGCGTCTTTTGCTGTTTTTATCTTTAGCCTTTTAATTCATTGATACGCTGCTGCACGCGTGCGCGTTTGTCTTCGTAGTCCGCTTGTTTGGCGCGTTCTTCGTCCACAATCTTCGCAGGTGCTTTGCTGATGAAGCCTTGGTTGGATAGCTTCTTCTCTACACGTTCCACTTCTTTTGACCATTTGTCGAGTTCTTTTTCCAGACGCTCAATTTCTTGAGAAATATCAATCAAGCCTTCTAGCGGCAAGTAAAGCTCTACGCCTGTGAGAACTGCTGACATTGCTTTATCTGGTGCTGTCACTTCTGTAGCAATTGTCAGCTCACTTGGGTTACAGAAGCGTTCGATATAGTGCTGCTGCGCTTTAAGCTCTGTTTCAATTGTGCTGTCTTCTGCTTGAATAAGCAGCTGGATTTGCTTGGACATTGGCGTATCCACTTCCGCACGGATGTTCCGAACAGAACGGATGATGCTTACTAAGCGTTTCATCTCTTCGGCTGCTTTTTCATCGTGAAGGTCTTTATTAACTGCAGGCCATGCAGCAATCGTAATGGATTCTCCTTCATGAGGCAGCTGTTGCCAAATTTCTTCTGTGATGAATGGCATGAATGGGTGCAGCATGCGCATTGTTTGATCGAGTACATGTGCAAGCACAGAACGTGTCATTTGTTTTGCCGCTTCGTCTTCCCCGTATAGCGGCAGCTTCGCCATTTCAATATACCAGTCACACACATCATCCCAGATGAAGTTGTACAGATGACGGCCGGCTTCACCGAATTCATATTTTTCTGCATTGTATGTCACAGCTTCAATGGTTTCATTCAAACGGGTAAGGATCCATTTATCTGCCAAGCTCTTCTCTTTGGATAAATCGATATCTTCGTATTTCAGCCCTTCCATGTTCATTAAAGCGAAACGAGAAGCATTCCAAATTTTATTGGCGAAGTTCCAGGTCGACTCCACCTTCTCCCATTGGAAGCGTAAATCCTGACCTGGTGATGAACCAGTCGACAAGAAGTAACGCAAGGAGTCGGCACCGTACTTCTCAATTACATCCATCGGGTCCACACCGTTACCAAGCGACTTACTCATCTTACGGCCTTCTCCGTCACGAACGAGACCATGAATAAGTACATCTTTGAACGGACGTTCACCTGTGAACTCTTTGGACTGGAAGATCATGCGGCTTACCCAGAATGCGATAATGTCATAGCCAGTTACAAGTACATCTGTTGGGAAGTAGCGCTTGAAATCAGCAGCTTCTGTGTCCGGCCAGTCCATTGTCGAAAACGGCCACAATGCAGAAGAGAACCATGTATCCAGCACATCTTCGTCCTGCTGCCAATTTTCAATATCTGCTGGTGCTTCTTTGCCTACATACACTTCTCCCGTTTCCTTGTGATACCAAGCTGGGATGCGGTGCCCCCACCAAAGCTGACGAGAAATACACCAGTCACGGATGTTTTCCATCCAGTAAGAGTATGTTCTTTCAAAACGTTCTGGTACGAAGTTGATTTTATCTTCGCCCGCTTGCATTTCCAGTGCTTGTTTCGCTAGCGGCTCCATGTTAACAAACCATTGTGTGCTCAAGTAAGGCTCTACAACAGCACCGCTGCGCTCGGAATGACCAACACTGTGCATATGCTCTTCAATCTTGAAGAGAACGCCTTGCTCCTGCAAATCTTTTACAATTTGCTTGCGGGCATCAAAACGATCCATGCCGTTGTATTTACCTGCTTTTTCATTCATCGTGCCGTCTTCATGCATAACAAGAATGCGCTCAAGGTCGTGACGGTTTCCTAGCTCGAAGTCATTTGGATCATGCGCAGGTGTGATTTTTACTGCACCAGAACCAAATTCCATGTCTACATAATCATCTGCAACAATTGGAATCTCACGGTTTACTACCGGAAGGATGACAGTTTTACCGATCAAGTGCTGGTAGCGCTCATCATCCGGATGAACGGCTACGGCAGTATCACCAAGGAATGTTTCCGGACGTGTTGTCGCAATTTCGATATGCCCCGTTCCGTCAGCCAATGGATAACGCATATGATAAAAGTGGCCTTGTACGTCTTTATGAATGACCTCAATATCAGAAAGTGCCGTTTTAGCAGCCGGATCCCAGTTGATGATATATTCGCCGCGGTACAGCAAGCCTTTTTCGTATAACGTAACAAATACTTCTTTCACAGCCTCAGAGAGCCCATCATCTAATGTAAAACGCTCACGAGAGTAATCTAAACCAAGTCCCATCTTCGACCATTGCGTGCGGATAAAGCTAGCATACTCTTCTTTCCATTCCCAGCTCTTCTCTAAGAAGCCTTCGCGGCCGAGTTCATAACGATTGATGCCTTGCTCACGCAGCTTCGCATCTACTTTTGCTTGCGTAGCAATGCCGGCGTGGTCCATTCCTGGAAGCCAAAGCACATCATACCCTTGCATCCGCTTCATACGAGTTAGAATATCCTGTAACGTTGTATCCCATGCGTGGCCTAGGTGCAGCTTTCCTGTTACGTTTGGCGGCGGAATTACGATGGAGTAAGGCTGCTTGCTCTCATCTCCTGTTGCTTCGAAATATTTGCCATCAAGCCAGAACTGATAACGGCCCGCTTCAATACTGGACGGATCATATTTGGATGGCAATGCTGTTTGTTCTTGTGATTTGTCTGTTGTCATGCCTAGTTCCTCCTTTTATGCTTTGGTGAACATATAAAAACCCTTCTCATCCAAAAGGACGAAAAGGGTTAGTTTCCGTGGTACCACCTTCATTTACGGCGCAAATAATAGATCTGCGTCGTACACTCAAGGGAGATAACGGCTCTTCACCGGCTTCCCCTACTGAGAATCGTGTTCGGGGTTGCTGCATCCAGGGCGACCTTCTACTGCAGGTATCCGGGAAACTTCCACCAATTGCTTCCCTCTCTAGTATGGATCCTTACACTATACTCTTCCCTGTCAAAGCATTTATGTCGTGTATAGCTTATTGTATCCACTTGGCAGTAAAAAAGTCAATGCAGTCGCATATTTTTTTCAAAAAAGGGTAAACGCCTACGCGATTTGGAACATATACTGTCTATAGGAGGGATGACAATGAGTAAAATCAACCGCAACAATATGCCGGGCTTTCTCCGGTATTGGATTTCTGTCACCGAGAAGGCCATGATTCCGCTAATCATCTTTCAATTTATCCGGACGATCTTGTTTCCATCGATTTTAGATGTCTTACTGCTGGGCGGATTAATTGCTCTGTACTTTAGCTTTCAGTCAAAAGCAATTTAGTTACGCCTCTTCATTTTCCTGGGCTTCTTGATCGCGAATATCCTGGAAGTAAGCTTGCGCGTTGAGAGCCTGCGCCAGCTGCCGATGTGTCTGGGTCAACTCCATTACTACAGCAGGGGCATCCGCTTTTTGCGGAGCATCTACATACTGCCTTACCTGCTTGAGATACCTCCCCGGATGCAGCAGATGCAGCATGAGCAGACTCTCTTCGTTTTTCTTCATTTGCCGGTGTTCCTCATACGTATGCATATAATAGGGCGGATTTATCACATTGCTGTCGACAAACCGCCATTCTTCTTGGTAATAGCCAGCAAGATCAAGACTAGGGTTACCGAGCTTGGTCTTTTCCCAGTTAAGCAGATGCAGCGGACTGCCATCTTGTACATGAGACGGCCGCAAACTGCCATGCAAGACACTGTGTTCCATCTCTGGATCTTCTTTTAAGTCCGCATCATAATGGTCATACCACTTGTCGAGCATAGCAGAGACGTGCTCAATATCTTTGTACTGCGTGCAGACGAGCAGCGGGACTGCCCCCATATAAGTCTGCGATTCGAAACGCTCCACGATAGCAAGCAGCTCATCCCGATCCTGCTGCAGCTTTTCTTTTTGTTTGGTGATTGCCAGCGAATAAGCTTCATAATCGATGGGGTATCGTTTGCTGGTAGACGCGTGGATTTTTCCAAGTGTAGTAAACAGCATTTCATACGGATGATCTGGTTCATCTGTTCGATGCCGCTCCAGCCAAGGCATAAGATAAAAGACTTCCCCTTCATCGACTACGTAGAAACTTTCCTGCAACGTTTGATAAACCGGCGGCACACCTTCCCGGTAAAAGTTATGCTTGCCTTGGACAACCATCAGCCAGCGGTCAAGCCGCTCTGGGTGGAGAGCTGACCTTTTTAAAGCAAAAGCCGCCTGGTGCGTTTGCACTTTTAACAGGCGACTGGAAATAGCTTGAACAGAGGCTGGCGTGATGCCATAGGCAGCTAGGATACGGTCAACATTTTCCATCTAGCTCACCTCGTTCTCATATAGTTAGCCTTTCTTTGAACGGCGCTGCTGCGGGATGACGAGAAGCTGTCCTTCTGCAACTGCTTCGTCCTCCAATTTGTTCGAACTAAGAATCGAGCTCGCTGGCACATCATAGCGCGTTGCAATCTTCTCTAATGTATCTCTTTCCTGCACAATACAAACACGTACCTTGGTAAATGTTTCTTCTCTAGCACCGAACATACTGACGAGGAAATTGGAGTTACTGCGATCATCTGCTGCTTCTTGCTCTTCCGCTTCTTCTTCCAAGTCTTGTGGCTGCAGTTCTTGATTGACTGGAACTTCTTGAACAGATACATCTTTATAAGAATCTGTGTAAGGATTATCATCTATGTCTTCTTCATCAAGATTGGCTTGCGGTACTTCAGTCGGCTCTGCTGTTTTGCTGCCAAAGAACTCACTCAGCGTTTTTGTTTCTTTATACTTCCATCGATCATCTTCATCAGACGTTAAAACAGGCGGAGCCTCAAATGCCGGCGGTGGCGGTACGTCTTCTTCCTGTTTCGCTTGATACGTAAAAGTAAAGTCCGGAGCTTCTGCAGGCTCCTCATGCGGCAGCTCACGATCCAACGTATATGCATTGTCATCTTCTGGTCCCGCTTGACGGAAATCAGCAGCTTGAAAAGCATCCTCCAGTTCATCCGGCAGCACATAAAGTTCCTCTGGCTGCTGTTCACTTTCTTCCGCAGTATCAACGTCTTCTTCCTGCAAAATGGAAGGAGAATTATCCGCCTCATACGCTGCTTGCTTTCGCAATTCTTCATAAGCTTCATTTGCTCGTAAAGCTTCTGCGTGTGCTTCTTCAATTGCTTGCTCTTGTAAATGAGCTTCTTGGATTGCTTGCTGTTGCAAGTATGCTTCTTCTATTTCGGATTCATCTGGCAGTTCAACTTGAGCTTCAGCTTCCGCTTCTACTTCTTGTTCAGCTGGAGTATCCGTTTCATATTGCGCTTGCGAGAAGAAATAACTTTGTGTTTCTGGCTGTTCCGTTTCCTCCGGCTGCGAAGAAGCGGCATATGCTTCTTGATTAAAATTGTACGGCTGCTGTTCGGACAGCTGCTCATCACGTACGTCATCTGCTGCCTCAATCTGTTCAGCTTCTGTCGTTACTTCTTCTGTTTGTTCTGCTTGTAACGAATAGGCTTGCTCCTCAGCTTGATAATTGTCACGAGCTTCAGACTCAATCTGCTCTGCAATTTCATCCGTATAAGATTGGACAGGCTCTCCTTGCTCGAACGTTGGAATAGGATAATAAGGCTGTTCCGGCGCTTGCGTCTCCGGCTGTCTTTGTTCCTCCGTGACACCGTAAATTGCAACAGTAGCATGAAGTTCCAGCACATTGGTGCCAGGTATTTCATAATCAAACTGATCAATCGCTACATACACTTCGTTCAACTGGCGTATACGATACTTAGGGACAGATATTTCAACGGGAAAGCGATGATAAAATGTATTCGTGCCAGTTTGCTGTCTTTCAACATTCTCCATTTCTCTAGTACCTGGGCTGACAGCTACTGCACTGCCTTCCGCAACTTCCTCAACAGGATGATATTCTCCTGTTAGTTCAATGACGCCATGAACAGAAATATCATGCTCAAACTCCTGGATATTGATCTCCGGCTCCAATGCGATTCCGATAAGATCCTGCAACTGGTCTTCAGCTCGAAAACTGAGCGATTCTTTTATATCAAACGTAAAAGGCGTTGTCTCATTTTTAGACAAGTGGAATCCTCCCTCCAAGATTTAAGCATTCTCTGTACTAAAACCTATGCGGGTGCTGCTGCACATATGTAGGAAAATCCCTTGTCCTTATGAAAAAAAGCCCAAGCAATAAGCTTGGACTTTCATTTATGATGCTGCAATTTTCTTGAAAGCTTGTCTTGCAGCTTCAATTGTTGTCTCAATATCTTCGTCCGTGTGCGCAGCTGATAGGAATAAACCTTCAAACTGAGATGGCGGCAAGAAAATTCCTGCTTCAATCATTTCTTGGTAATACATAGAGAAGTGATCCAAATTAGCTGTTTTTGCTGTATCAAAGTTGATAACCGGTTCGTCCGTAAAGAACACACCAATCATAGAACCTGCTCGGTTTACTTGTAAAGGAATACCGAATTCCTCTGCCGCTGCTTTGTATCCTTCCGCAAGACGATCAGCATGCGCATTGATTTTTTCATATGCCGCTTTATCCATAGCAGCCAACGTTTCATAGCCGGCTGTCATTGCCAATGGATTACCTGACAACGTACCAGCTTGATAAATGTCACCAGCTGGCGCAATTCGGTCCATAATATCTTTACGGCCGCCATACGCGCCTACTGGCAATCCGCCGCCGATGATTTTGCCTAGGCAAGTTAAATCCGGCTCCACGTCAAAATGTCCTTGCGCAGAATGGTATCCAACGCGGAATCCTGTCATTACTTCGTCAAAGATAAGCAACGAGCCATGCTGCTTCGTCATCTCACGGATGCCTTCTAAGAAACCAGGCTGTGGCGGCACAACACCCATGTTTCCGCAAACCGGCTCAGCAATTACCGCAGCAATATCGTCTCCAAACTGTTCAAACGCATATTTTACACTTTCTAAATCATTGTATGGAACCGTAATGGTGTTACGGGCAATCGTTTCTGGCACTCCTGGGCTGTCTGGCAGACCGAGTGTCGCCACACCAGAACCTGCTTTAATCAAGAGCGAGTCTCCGTGACCATGGTAGCTGCCGACAAACTTCAGAATCTTGTCACGTCCAGTAAAGCCGCGTGCCAGACGAAGTGCACTCATCGTCGCTTCTGTACCAGAGTTGACCATGCGGACAATTTCCATAGAAGGAATTCGCTCTTTTACTAATGCAGCCATCTTATTTTCTATAACAGTTGGAGCACCGAAGCTTGTTCCTTTTTCGGTAACAGTTTTCAGTCCTTCCACGACACGATCATCTGCATGTCCTAAAATGAGCGGTCCCCAGCTTAATACGTAATCGATGTATGTATTTCCATCGATATCGGTAATTTTTGAACCCTTTCCGCTTTCCATGAAGATCGGATCCATCCCAACAGAACGAAAAGCACGAACTGGAGAGTTCACGCCGCCAGGCATATGCTGTTTTGCTTCTTCAAATGCTGCAATTGACTTTTCAAAATGCTTCATTGCGATTCCTCCTTTATTTGTCTTCCTTCAGCCATCTTGCTACATCTTTCGCAAAGTACGTCATGATTAAATCAGCACCAGCACGTTTCATACCGATCATTTTCTCCATTACAATAGCTTTTTCATCGATCCAGCCGTTCAAAGCAGCTGCTTTGACCATGCTGTATTCTCCACTTACGTTATAAGCAACAACTGGTGCGTTGAAATTATTACGTACGTCACGAATAATATCCAAGTAAGCAAGTGCAGGTTTAACAATTAAAAAGTCCGCATTTTCTTCAATATCAGAGTCTGCTTCGCGCAGTGCTTCCATTCTGTTAGATGGATCCATCTGATATGTTTTGCGATCGCCAAACTGCGGAGCGCCATCTGCCGCTTCACGGAATGGACCATAGAAAGCAGATGCGTATTTGACGGAATAAGCCATAATCGGTATGTTCGTAAATCCAGCTTCATCTAATCCTTTACGGATAGCTTGTACATACCCATCCATCATGTTGGAAGGTGCAATAATATCTGCTCCTGCTTTCGCCTGGCTTACAGCTGTATCTACCAAGTAGCCCAGCGATTCATCATTATCGATTATTCCGTCATGCACAATGCCGCAATGGCCGTGTGACGTGTATTCGCAAAGACAAGTATCAGCAATCAGGAGCAAGTCCGGGAATTCTTGTTTAGTTTGTGTGATGGCACGCTGCACGATGCCATGATCATGGAATGCGCCAGAACCGACTTCATCTTTCTCTGCCGGGATACCAAAGAATAAGACGGATTTGATTCCGAGTTCGCTAACTTCCTTCATTTCAGCTGATAAGTTATCAAGTGACAGCTGAAATACACCCGGCATGGAGGAAACTTCATTACGGATGTTTTCTCCTTCCGCAACGAATACCGGATAAATCAAGTCATCTACAGTTACTTGTGTTTCTCTTACTAATGCCCGCATGTTCGCAGATGTACGCAAACGGCGGTGGCGTTTAAATTCAGCCATACTAATCACCTGTCCTTTGTTCATAGAAATGTACTAATGTATCAATCATTGCTTCTGCCGTAAAAACTTCCGGCACCAGAATGTTATGAAAGCCGTGCCTCTTGGCAGCTCTCTCTGTTGTCGGACCAATTACAAGACACAGCTTGTTTAGCTGCTTGTGTTTCATGTCTGAGCTGCGGATAAAAGCGAAAAAGGCCTCAATAGAAGATGGACTCGTAAAAGTCAGGACCTCTGGTTTCTCATTCTCCAGCACGTCATTTAAAAGCATCTGATTTGTCTGCTCTTCTACCGTATCATATACAACCATTTTCTCAAATGCATAGTCATTCTGTCTTAAACCATTTGCCAAAGCCGGCCTGGACAGACTGCCTTGAATAAGCAAAATACGGCTGGCAGCAGCATCTGTTGCTGCAAAGGCTTCTGCTAAATCATCTGCCGTATAAGCTTTCGGAACTAAATCAGCTTTCCGGCCGAGAATGTCCTCTATCGCATCGGCTGTCTTTTGTCCAACAGCGGCTATTCGGCAATGACGCCAATCATCCAAATGAGAATAGTGCTTCACGACAGCCTGAAAATGTTTCACGCCATTTCTGCTGGAGAAGAACAGCCAATTAAAACGGTCTGCTTGCCGGGAAAGCAATTGATTCCGCTCATCGTCTCTCGTTCGGAAAGTTAATAAAGGAACTTCTATCGGGTTTGCTCCTGCAAGGGCAAGCTGCTCAGCGAACCGCGCTGTCTGCTGTTTCGGACGCGTTACCAGCACCTTGACAGCCGGCAGCCGGCTCATTTAGATTCAGACTCCTGAATCGCCTTGTTGACGATCTCCTGTGCACCTTGTTCCTGCATGCGTTCTGCAGCAATCTTCCCTACTTCTTGCGGATCGGCTCCGCGTACTTCTTCTTTATATACTTCCTTGCCATCTGGAGAAGCAATCAAAGCTGTCAAGATGACTTCGTCTTCATCCATATGGGCAACACCTGCAATTGGTACTTGGCAGCTGCCGTTCATTAGATAAAGGAAAGTACGCTCAGCCAATACTGTCTGCTGTGTATATGAATCATTAATTTTCGCTAGCAGTTCGATCAATTCCATATCTGTATCACGACATTCGATCGCTAAAGCACCTTGACCTATAGCCGGCAAACATAGATCTGTTTCCAGAAATTCTGTTACGATGTCATCGCTCCAGCCCATCCGTTTTAATCCAGCAGCTGCTAGGACAATTGCATCAAAGTTTTCTTCTTTCAATTTTCGCAGACGCGTATCAATATTGCCGCGAATTGGTTTGATTTCAACATCCGGACGAATGGAAAGAATTTGTGAAGCGCGTCGTAAACTGCTCGTTCCGACAACCGCATCTTCCGGCAGCTCTTTTAAAGAAAGATTATTCTTTGAAATCAGAGCATCACGGTAGTCTTCTCGTACAGGTACGCTGGCAATTGTCAGACCTACCGGAAGTTCAGATGGCATATCTTTCATACTATGTACAGCCATATCAATGTCTTCGTTATACATAGCTTCCTCAATTTCCTTTACAAACAATCCTTTTCCTCCGACTTTTGAAAGTGTCACGTCAAGGATTTTATCTCCTTTTGTTTCGATTTTCTTTATTTCGAATTCATATGGTGCACCAGCTCGTTTCAGCTGTTCGATTACCCACTTTGTCTGCGTGAGCGCCAGATTACTTTTTCTTGAACCTACAATAATTTTTCGCATTGCAATACCTCCTGGAAGATGGGTTGCTACCCTGTAAAATGAAATGATGAGTACGTGCTAAGCAAGAAGAAGTTAATGATAAGAATTAGGAATGCCGCTATTGTATATATTGCTAATCCTTTTCCTCGAATACCTCTTGCTAAACGCAGAAATAGGTATACGGCATAAACAGCTAAAACGGTCAGCGAGCCGATTGTCTTCCAATCATACCAATAAAAGACCGCCGCTGTCGTGTATGCCCATACGACACCCATAATAACTGATAACAGCAATAATGGCGTGCCAATAGTGATTGATGTAAAGGTGTATGTCTCTAGCTTACCCAAGTCCCCGAGTCTCGTCCAAAATCGATACCCTTTTTTCTGTTTAAGAAGCTGAAACTGCATGACATACATAACAGCAAAGACGAAAGACAGCGTAAAGAATGCATAAGCTAGAATTGCTAATGTAATATGTGCAATCAGCACTTCATTCATAAATGGTATTGTTCTGGTCCACTGTCGCTCATAAGCGGAGCTCGCAATATATAACAACATCATAAAAAAGCCGACAACATTCAAAAAGAACGTGAGAAAATCGACTTTGTAAATCCGATTAATGAATAAGGACAAAGACACAAGCACCCAAGCATAAAAATATAACCCTTCATAGACGTCTTTAACTGGCAGACCGCCATGTGAAATCATTTCCTGCAATAAAAAAAGGCTCTGAAAGAACCAAACCAATGTAAGCAAACGGAAGGCGAGTTGATTCGCCTTCCGATTCTTTTGTATAAAGTCGATAAAATAGCTGAAAATGCTGGCTGCATATAATACTAATATGATTTCATAAAGATAAGCAGGTACCTGCATTTGGGAGCCCTTCTTTTTTATCTAGTAGTGGATGCATTAGGTACAGACGCTATGCTCTGCGCCTCATGACGATCCAGCTTGATAATATTATTCTGTTTATCCACGACAGCTTTCTCAATACCAAAGATCTCTGCGAATTGCTGGATAAGCTCTTCGCTGTTTTCACGGCCGGCAAGCTCTTTCGCTTGTGTAATAGGCTGCTTCAGCATTTGGTTAACGATACTTTTCGTATGCTTGTTCAGCACGCGGATTTCCCGGTCACTCAAATTCGGCAGTTTTCGCTCGAGGCTCTTCATCGTTTCTGTCTGTATGGAAGCTGCTTTGCGGCGAAGCTCGGTAATTACGGGTACAACACCCAATGTCTGCAGCCATACTTTAAAATCAACAATGCCGCCTTCGATCATAATTTCAATATTTTCAACAGCTTCTTGACGGGCAGCTAAGTTCGCATCCACGACATCCTGCAAATCGTCGATATCATATAAGAATGTGCTTTCCAATTCATCCACATCCGGATTAATATCGCGTGGCACAGCAATGTCGACCAGAAATAGAGGCTGGCCTTTTCGTGCTTTTAGAATTGGCTGGAGAATCTGTTTATCCAGTACATACCCTGGCGCTCCAGTAGAACTGATGACGATGTCTGCGTGTTGCAAAGCAGACTCTAATTCATCCCAACCAGCTGCTTTACCGTTAAACAATGCTGCTAACTGTTCAGCTTTTTCTTTCGTACGGTTAACGACCGTTACATCCTTTACGCCTGAACCGTGCAGATTTTTTGCTGCCAATTCCCCCATTTTACCAGCGCCGAGAATCACGACTCGTTTTGATGCGATATCACCGAATATCTTCTTCGACAGCTCCACTGCAGCATAGCTGACAGAAACCGCATTCTCACCGATCCCTGTTTCTGTATGTGCACGTTTTGCTACTGTAACTGCTTGTTTAAATAACTCATTGTATATAGTGCCCGATGTGTGTAGCTCCTGCGCTTTTTGAAAAGCGCGTTTCAGCTGACCTAGAATCTGTGTTTCCCCTACGACCATAGAATCCAATCCGCTTGCTACACGGTACAGATGCTCCACAGCTCGTTCATCCTCATGAAATGTAAGATAAGATGCGATTTCTTCTTTCTCTATACCGAACCATTCAGATAAAAATTTCTTTATATAATAGCGCCCGGTATGCATTTGATCGACTACTGCATAAATCTCCGTGCGGTTGCATGTAGAAACGATCACATTCTCGAGCATGCTTTTCTGGTTGGAGAGTGCTTGCATCGCTAATCCAAGCTCTTCTTCCTTGAAGGTTAATCTTTCTCTTATTTCAATCGGGGCTGTGCGATAATTGATTCCTGCAACTAACATGTACATTCCCTTTTTCCCCCTTGAAAACCGTATCGCTCATACCAGTATAACACTACGTAATTTCTGTCCTCGATTAATTTGTGAACAGAACGTAAACAATTGTGTTAGGATAAAGTGTGTCTTGCATTTAGGTGTGAGTTTGTGAATAATTTAATAAGTACATATTACAAATTAACACAGCTACTCATGATAATCAACGATTTAATCTTATTTAATAATAATTATTATGTGGAGAGATGTTATGTCAAAGAAAAATGCTTTTGTCGGATTCTTATTACTTGGAATTGGCGCTTACTTTTTGCTGCGTCAGTTACGTGTTCCACTTTTTGTTGACTTTTATTCGTGGCCAACATTACTCATTATTATCGGTGCCGCACTGTTATTGCATGCTTATCTTGCGAAAGATCATAAAAACTTATTCGCAGGCTATACATTGCTTGGTCTAGGAATACATTTCCATGGCTTAAGCCATTATACGTTCTGGACGAACAGCTGGGGCGCGTATCCATTGTTGGTTGGAGCAGCGCTCTTACTAGCGGCGCTGAAAACAAAAAAAGGTTATGTATGGGCGATTCTGCTGCTGGCTCTTGGTATTTTTGCTATCGCCGCACCAAACCAGCCCGCATGGTTTGGCTGGTTTGATCGAACTGCTGGAATTATTAGTGATTTCTGGCCTGTGCTGCTTATACTGGCTGGCGCTTACCTTTTATTCCGAAAAAAATAACCGTACAAGCCCAAAGGCTTGTACGGTTATTTTTCATAGGAATTGTTTTAATACTCCCCATGCTTCTTCCTTACCTTCTCCTGTTTCGGAAGAGAAAGGCAAAATGATGTCTTCTTGTTCCAGCTGCAGTTCATCTGCAGCGCGTTTAATATGCTGCACACGCTTGCCTTTTGGAATCTTATCCAATTTTGTTGCAACCACAACAACTGGCAGTTCATAATGCTTGAGAAAATCATACATTGTCACATCATCCTTGGTCGGCTTGTGCCGAATATCAACTAGTAGCACAACCGCCTTCAAGTTTTCCCGTTCTGTGAAATATTCTTCAAGCATTCTGCCCCATGCATTACGTTCCCGCTTGGAAACTTTCGCATAGCCATAGCCCGGCACATCGACGAAATGAAAACGCTCATTAATCTTATAAAAGTTCAATGTTTGCGTCTTTCCTGGTTTCTGTGATGTGCGGACTAGGTTCTTACGGTTAATCATCTTATTGATAAAAGATGACTTCCCAACATTTGAGCGGCCAGCTAAAGCAATTTCCGGCATATGTGTCTCCGGATACTGTTTTTTTGATACCGCACTAATTACTATTTCTGCTTCAGTTACTTTCATGTTTATCTTCCACCAATGCGTATTTTAATACCTCATCAAGATGGCTGACTTTGATAAACGTCATGTCCTGCTTAATTGTGTCCGGAATGTCTTCCAGATCCCGGTCATTATCGGCTGGGAAAAGAATCGTTGAGATTCCGGCACGATGCGCACTCAAGGACTTCTCCTTCAAGCCGCCAATCGGCAGCACACGCCCGCGCAGTGTAATCTCCCCGGTCATACCAACTTCTTTTCGTACCGGTCTGCCCGTCAATGCACTCGTCAAAGCGGTCGCAATCGTAATACCAGCTGAAGGTCCATCCTTTGGCGTTGCTCCTTCTGGCACATGGATATGGATATCATACTGTTCATGGAAATTCGGATCCACACCTAGCTCCTCGGCATTAGAACGGATATAGCTGAATGCTGCCTGGGCAGATTCTTTCATTACATCGCCAAGTTTACCAGTGAGCGTCAGTTTTCCTTTACCTGGAGATAAGGAAACTTCGATGGATAGTGTGTCTCCGCCGGCTGTTGTATAAGCAAGACCTGTCGCTGCGCCAACTTGATTCTCCTCTTCCATTAAACCATAACGGAAGCGCGGACGTCCAAGCAATTCTTCCACTTTCTTTTCGGTAACGGTAATTCGCTTCTTATCTTCTGATACAATGATTCTGGCAACTTTCCGGCATACAGCAGCCAGCTCACGCTCAAGCCCGCGGACACCAGCTTCTCTTGTATAACGGCGGACAATATGTTGCAATGCTTCATCTTTTAAGATAATGTTCCCTTTTTTCAATCCATTTTCTTTAATCTGCTTTGGCAGCAAATGTTCTTTAGCAATATGAAGTTTTTCCACTTCAGTGTAACCTGCTATGCTGATAATCTCCATTCTATCCAGCAACGGACCAGGTATAGAACCAAGGTTGTTCGCTGTTGCAATGAACATAACATTCGAAAGATCATACGTTTCTTCAATGAAGTGATCGCTAAATGTGCTGTTTTGTTCCGGATCAAGCACTTCTAGCATCGCCGAAGATGGATCGCCTCGGAAATCATTTGACATCTTGTCAATCTCATCAAGAAGAACGATTGGATTTGTCGTTCCTGCACGGCGCATCCCTTGCATGATACGTCCTGGCATCGCGCCGACATATGTCCGGCGATGACCGCGGATTTCTGCTTCGTCTCGTACACCACCTAATGATATACGAACGAACTCACGGTTTATCGCTTTCCCAATGCTTGTAGCCAAAGATGTTTTACCGACCCCAGGAGGTCCAGCGAGGCACAGAATCGGTCCTTTTAAGGAATTGGTCAGTTTTTGTACAGCCAAATATTCCAATATCCGTTCCTTCACTTTTTCCAACCCATAGTGATCTTCATCCAGCGTTTCCTCCGCATGCGGGATATCCAGGTTGTCTTCTGTTTGTTTCTTCCACGGCAAGGCAATCAACCATTCCAAATAGTTGCGGATAACAGAGCTTTCCGCCGAGCTTTGCGGTACTCGTTCGTATCGGCTCAGCTCTTTCTCTGCAATTTCTTTCATATGATCTGTCATGTCCGAATTCTTAATATCTTCACGGAACTGTTCGATTTCCCCGGACTTGCCATCCCGATCGCCCAGTTCCTTCTGGATTGCTTTCATTTGTTCACGCAAATAATATTCCTTTTGTGTTTTCTCAACAGACTGCTTTACACGCTGTCCGATTTTTTTCTCTAGATCCAGTACTTCTCGCTCATTGGTAATAATGGTGATGATATGACGCAGCCGTTCTTTTACATCGAGCATCTCCAAAATTTCCTGTTTATCTTCTAATCGCAAAGAAAGATGCGACGTAATAATATCCGCCATCCGTCCCGGCTCTTTGATATCTGTTAAGGTTGCTAACGTTTCCTGGCCAATCTTCTTCGAAACCTTTATGTATTGCTCAAACTGTTCCAACAATGCACGCATGAGCGCTTCTTCTTCATTCTTCGTTCCATGCTCGTCTGGTCTTTCCTCAATTTCAACAATAAATTGCTTTTCATCTTCAACAAAACGAATGATTTCCGCTCTATATAATCCTTCAACCAGCACTCGCATCGTACCATTCGGCAGCTTCATCATTTGATTGACTTTCGCTACGGTACCTACTCGATGAATTTCTTCTTCCGTCGGCTGGTCCAGGTCAACCTCTTTTTGCGCAGCAAGAAAGATTGTTTCTTCTTCCAGCATAGCACGCTCCAATGCATGCACAGATTTCTCTCTCCCTACATCTAAATGCAACACCATCGTAGGAAAAATAAGCAATCCTCGTAAGGGCAAGAGAGGCGTTACTAGTGTCTTCTCTTTTTCTCCCATCGTGACACCTCCATATGTCTTCTTAAGTCCTTCTTAAAGTATATACACAACAGCGGTACCGTACCCATACTTTGTGTATTTAAAGAAAAAAATCCCTTGCCACCAACTGTAACAAGGGATTTGCTGTACATGTTATATTGCCTGATTGATGAAGTGAACTTATGCGCTCTCTTTTGGAGATTGTTTATTTTCATCTGTAACCGTGCCATCGTGAAGAACAAATTTCGGACGGCCGTTTTCAAGCAGTACGGTATCTTTAGTTATGATGCATTGCTTAATATCATCACGGGACGGCAGCTCATACATAACATCAAGCATGATACCTTCCATAATGGAACGCAAGCCACGTGCACCAGTTTTACGTTCGATTGCCAGTTTTGCAATTTCGCTCAATGCTTCTTCCTCAATTACCAATTCTACATGGTCCATCTGGAATAGCTTTTCGTATTGTTTAACCAATGCATTTTTTGGTTTCGTCAAGATTTCAACCAACGCCACTTCATCAAGCGGCTCTAGAGCACCGATAACTGGAAGACGACCGATAAATTCAGGAATCAAACCGAATTTCAGCATATCTTCTGGCAATACTTTAGCAAGCAGTTCGCCTTTATCAAGTGTTTGGCTGCCTTCTTCACTAGCACCGAAGCCGATTACTTTGTTACCAAGACGGCGTTTGATAATTTGCTCAATACCATCAAATGCACCACCGCAGATAAACAGAACATTCGTCGTATCAATCTGGATGAATTCTTGATGCGGATGCTTACGGCCGCCTTGTGGCGGAACGCTTGCTACCGTACCTTCAAGGATTTTAAGAAGTGCTTGCTGTACACCTTCCCCTGATACATCGCGTGTGATGGATGGGTTTTCGGATTTACGAGCAACTTTATCAATTTCATCAATGTAAATGATACCTTTTTCTGCTTTTTCTACATCGTAGTCCGCAGATTGGATCAATTTAAGCAAGATGTTCTCTACGTCTTCTCCAACGTAACCTGCTTCTGTTAAAGAAGTCGCATCCGCAATAGCGAATGGTACGTTAAGAATACGCGCTAATGTCTGTGCAAGCAACGTCTTACCGCTACCAGTCGGTCCGATCATCGCAATATTACTCTTAGACAATTCTACATCGTCTGAACCTTTTGTGGAGTTAATCCGTTTGTAATGGTTGTATACCGCTACAGCAAGGTTTTTCTTCGCTTTGTCCTGTCCGATAACATAGTCGTTCAGGATGTCGCGGATTTCTTGTGGTTTTGGAATTTCTTTGAATTCTACTTCTTCTTCATTTCCAAGTTCCTCTTCCACGATCTCGGTGCACAAGTCGATGCACTCATCACATATATAGACGCCTGGTCCGGCTACTAATTTACGTACTTGGTCTTGGCTTTTGCCGCAGAAAGAGCATTTCAGCTGCCCTTTTTCTTCATTAAATTTAAACATCATTTCACCCCTCGAATGTAATATCTATATATGATATCTCGAAAGATCAAACACATTCTGGATGCGCCCAGCCTTCCTTTAGCCAATCATATCAGATAACAGCAGTATTAAAAAGCAAAACACTTTTTCCCTCAGTATTAGCCAAATAACAGGGTATAAACCCTCGCTTCGAAAGATTTCTCTCCCTATCTCCTGCTGGCAAATACTGCATATACGAAAAAAGAGGTACGTTTTATTATGGAGTTTTTTTTGTAAAAGTCAAACCATATGTATGTAGTATATGTAAACAAAAAAGTCGTTCATGCACGTATTCCACAGAGAAGGTAAGAATCCCTCCCTGTGTATACGTTTATGTTTTAGAAAAACAAGGCACAGTGGTTGCTGCCTTGTTTTTCTCTATGTCTATCTTATGCAGTTTTGCTGTTTTCAACCAACACGTCAATTGCTTTTTGGAACTTCAAATCATCTTTAATAGCATCTGTGTTGCCACCAAGCATTTGTGTTAATTGTTCTTTGTCTGTTTGGTACATTTCAGCCATTTTATCAAGCTCAGCATTAACGTCCTCATCAGTTACTTCAAGTTTTTCCGCTTTCGCGATCGCTTCAAGAGTCAAGTTTGTTTTCACACGTTTGCCAGCATCTTCTTTCATTTGCTCGCGAAGTGCAGCTTCATCTTGACCAGAGAACTGCTGATACATTTCAAGCGTCATACCTTGCATTTGCAAGCGCTGTTCGAATTCACGAACCATACGGTCAAGCTCTGTATCTACCATTGCTTGAGGAACGTCTACAGTTGCGTTATCAGTAGCAAGGTTGATTAGCTGTTCACGCTTGTTGTTTTCAGCTGCGTTTGCTTTTTCTTCTTGCAGACGGTTTTTCGTTTTCTCACGAAGTGCATCCAAAGATTCTACTTCTTCGTCTACGTCTTTCGCGAATTCATCATCAAGCTCAGGAAGTTCTTTCGCTTTGATTTCATGAATTTTCACTTTGAAGACAGCTTCTTTACCAGCAAGCTCTTCTGCATGATATTCTTCAGGGAATGTTACAGTGATATCAGACTCACTGCCGGATTCTTTGCCTGTAAGCTGTTCTTCGAATCCAGGAATGAAGCTGCCAGAACCGATTTCTAAGCTATGGTTCTCTGCTTTTCCGCCTTCGAATGCAACGCCATCAACGAAACCTTCGAAGTCCATTACAACTGTGTCGCCTTCTCCAACTGTGCCTTCTTCTTTTACAACCAATTCAGCTTGGTTGTTGCGAAGCGTATCGATTTCTTTTTCAACGTCTTCGTCGGAAACAGCTGTATCTTCTGCTTCTACCTCAAGACCTTTGTAGTCACCAAGTTCTACTTCAGGTTTGATTGCTACAGTAGCTTTGAAGATAAGTTCTTTACCTTGTTCAATCTGCTCAAGATCTACATCCGGCTGTGCAACTGGCTCGATACCAGTCTCTTCAACAGCGTTCATATAAGCTTGAGGAAGCACGATATCAATCGCATCTTGATATAGAGATTCTACACCAAAGCGTTGTTCGAACATTTTACGAGGTACTCTTCCTTTACGGAAACCTGGTACCTGTACTGTTTTGACAACTTTTTTGAACGCTTGGTCAAGCGCGTTGTCCAACTCTTCAGGGGATAGGGTGATAGTTAAGACACCCTCGTTCTTGCCTTCTGTTCTTTCGAATTTTGCTGACATAATATTCCCTCCAACATCTATCGTTTCTTACCTGTTAATCGTTCTCAATTCTAGCATTAAAGAAGTTATTAACTAGTACTGGTTTACAACCATCTCATTATAACATATTCATAGTCGCTTTCAACACTTACAACACGAACTGTGTCATTCCTCGGCAACAGTCAGATATTTTGCCTCAAATGTGATAATTTCTTCCATCATGGAAGCGATTTGCTGTGCTTCTTCATTTGAAACAGGCGGCTGCTCAATCTGTAAGTAGCTGCTAGCCAGCTTTTGCAGCGCTGCAGCTAATGTAAGGCTCTCGTCTTCATCTGGAATGATAGGATATTTTACATACATATAGCGATACAATAATTTGTACACCAGGTCGAAAAGTGATGGATTTTGCTGCTCAAGCATTTGGAGATGCTGAAGTACACGCTCCATCCCTTCTGATTTGTCTACTAGCTGTAAATTCTCAGGTATAACTGTAATTGTTTCTTTCATCTTATGTATGGAAACCGGAAATTCTATTTCCTGCTTGATGAACCATTCCAGTACAGCTGTCTGGACTACTGGATCGGACTGCTCATCAAGGAGATACGCTTCCATCTTCTGTACATGAGGACTTAAATCGAGCAGGTGGCATTTCTGAATGAGCTGCCATTGAGCAGAGACATCCTGATTATTTCTTGCTTTCTCAAAGTTATGTATCAGCTGATCGGCTGCCGTTTGATACTTATCTTCCGCCATTTTCCGACTCACCTTTTGCAGTTGTTCAAACGAAGTCCGAAGCGGAACAGGTATATTCTCTAGTGCATATACCTCATCCAGCATTTCCACTACTTCCTCATAGCGACCGAGCTGGAACAGCAGCGTCAAATGAATATGTAAATATTGCAGGTAATCCTTGTCCTTCGCTTCTAACAGCTGTAAGGACATCTCTTCCGCCTCTTCATGCTTGCCAAGTTCCATCAGGCAGATCAGTCGCCCTGTCAAAATTTCCGGCTGTCGGTAGCCATAATCCAACAGCTGTTCGAATTTCTGAATCGCTTCGGCATAATTCTTCTCCTGCAGCTCCTTCATTCCTTGCTGCTCCAGCCGCGTCTTCAGACCGGGGAACAATACTACATTATTCTCTTTATCCATCGGCAACATCCTTATCAGATTTTCAGTTCAGAGACCTGGTATCAGCTATACCCTTAAATGTAACAAAGAAAACGCTTATTGAAAACTTAAAATAGCAAAAAGCTGTGAATCAAACTATTCACAGCCTTTGCAATGCAATAGATTATTTGTCTGCATTAGATGCAGGAACCGGGAATGGTATCACATTCTCCATGCTTACCGGCAAATCATCTTCATCTTCTTCATCCAGAAAATCAAACAGCCGCTGCTGCATATCTCCCAATTCTGAATTCAGTTCTTCTTGTTTGTTATTCGTTGCAAAAATATCGCGCTTAATCTGAAGATAGAATTCCTTCAGCGCCTTATCCGTATACTTGCTCAACAGCCAATCGGTTACCGTATACTCCTCTTGCAGCTCCAAGTCATAGATGCGAACCATAAAATATTTGCCATAAGGAACAGATTCGATAAACCGATAACGTTTCGTCTCATCTAAGTACATAGGCCACCTCCAACAAAAGTGTAGCATGTATATCGATGCATTTATGTATATTTTCGCCATAATATACATAAAAATTACATTTTGTTCATATATGCAAGCTTAAATATCTCTGTACTATTTTGCGCTGACTCCATAAGTCTTCCTCCTCGGCTCGGTAGCAGTACTTATTTATAACCGAATTGGAGGCGATCCAATCTTGCATGCTTATGGCAAGACAGCAAACGACCGAACAGGAAATCCTGATGCTTTTTCAGCTTTTGGTACTATATTAAAGATAAATGCCCCTTTGGCTGGCAGCTGATCGAGATTTGTTAACAGTTCTACTTGATAGGAGTCTTGTTCCAACACATAGTACTCGCCAACTAAAGCACCGTTTTTCTGAAAGTCAACGGCGGCATCGGTATCAAAGGTTTCATGACCAACTGCCTTTATTTCTCTCTCTTCATATAGAAACTTTAACGCTGCAAGCGACCAGCCGGGAGAGTGACTGTTGCCTTGTTCATCTTTGTTATCCATTTTCACTTGATCAGGCCAACGCTTGCTCCAATCCGTTCGCAAAGCAACAAATGTGTCTGGCTCAATTTCTCCGTGTTCTGCTTCAAACGCCAAAATGTCAGCTACAGACAATGAGTAGTCGTGATTCGCAGCCGCTTCCCCTGATTTATCAATGACAACCAGCGGCAGCACCAATTCCTGCAGCTCAAGCTCCTCTAAGTAACGCGTGTTCCGAACGAAATGAATCGGTGCATCCAAGTGCGTCCCATACTGACCAGGAAAAGAGAAATTCTGTGCAAAAAAACCATCATTATGGGTAAAGAGCGTCTGAAACTTTGCTGGTTCAAATGCCGAGAAATACGGAGAGTCTGGTCCGAATGTATGAGTCAGGTCTATCCACTGTTTTTGTTTCAATACCTTTAATGCGTGCTGTAGCTCATTTGTCATTAGATTCACCTCTATAGTTAGATACTAGATTCAAAACTTTTGCCAGAAGAAAGCTCCCTCTATTTTTGAAATGTATAATGGAACTTTATGTTTAGCCGCCGAATCCCACAAAATAACGGAAAGTAATAACAAAAATAGAATAAGGAATTAAAACTGCCCCAATAAAAAAATAAACTATTCCCAACGTTACTTTCCATACCTGTGTTTGCGCAAAGAAAGCTGTAATAAAACCAAAGATCGGTCCAAGGATATATAAAATTAAACAGACAGGAATAAAAACACGCATGAACAGTGAAATGATTTCATTGTCTAATGGAACTTTCAAAATTAGAACCACTTGGAGAACAAACAGTAAGACTACACCAACCGCAGTAAGTAAAGATACTTTTGTTTTACCTTTAGTAAACCATCTGATAGGCAGAGCACCTCCAATTGCCTCTTCAATTATTGTATCATTATCGGTAAATCATGGAATTAGGTTAACGTAAAAAAGTGCAATCTCAAAGACTGCACTTCCTGACTAAGCTATTTACTTTATCCAATATACACACTCTCACAAGTCCCCGGCTGTGGTTCATAAAAGCAATGGTCTTTAAATTGGCCCGTAAAAGGCTGATCGTACCAAGTCGGAGGGCATGGTGCGTAGGGGTTGAAGTACCAAAGGGAAAACCGTGCTGGCTGCTCCCTCCAAAACTTTAGATTTCTTTCCGCCAGTCGTCTTTCTGAATCGCGTGCTCGCTGATAAAAAACGTTCCCTTTTTGTACAGCTTCAAACGAATAGTTGCCGCCCTGTACTTGGAAAATAACGTCACGGATTGCTCGCACATCTCCAAAGTCTAAGCAGTCAGCTACCGCTCTGTTCACAATAACCGTTCCAACGTATAGCATGCCTTGCTGGCCTTCCCCTTCAGCTTCAGCTCGCATCATTCTGGCCATTAGATCCACATCTTTGCTGGTGTACTTGACTCGTGCCATTTTATCACCTCAGAACAAAGTATGAAGAAGAGCCTTGTCTAATGTCAGCGTATTTTAGATTTCTAAGTATTACATTCCTTCTGCAGCGAAATATGCTTTCAGCCATGTATCAGCCATCAGCTGATTGCCAGTTTCCGTCATATGGACGCCATCCGTTGTCAAACCAGTTTTTTCTGTTTCCAGGAATGCTGTATGCGTCGGGATAAGTGTTGCGTTATACGTTGTAGCCAGGTCCCGCACAATCTCTACATACGGAAGCAGCAGCTGGTTTCCTTTTGAATTCTTATCTTCTTCAATAATGGTTGGCTCCATTAGAAACAGCTTCGTTTCAAGCTTGACGGTTTCTGCCAAGATGTTGTTATAAACGTCTTTGAATTCCTCAGGTGAAACCTGCTTCATTTGCGGCTGATCCAGCTGTCTCCAAACGTCATTGATACCAATAGAAACAGAAATTAAGTCTGGAGCTAGAAGAAGTACATCTTCTTTCCATCTCGCTGCTAAGTCAGTGACACGATTGCCTCCCACTCCTTCGTTAATGATTTCTACTTCTTTTTTCTGCTTTATTTCATCTTGAATCATTTTTACGTAACCGTCTCCTATTGCAAGCGGGTCCTCAAACCTTCCACACTCTGTAATGCTATCACCGATAAAAATCCATTTCTCTGTCATGTAAAAACACGCCCCTTCTTATCTTTTTTTAATCCAATCTGTAGGTGTGCTGCCCGTTCTTTTCTTAAAGATATGGCTGAAATATTGCGGGTTGTTGCCATAACCTACTTGTTCAGCCAGTTCAAACACTTTGATATCGTCTTGTTTCTCCATAATTTCTAGCGCTTTATCTATCTTCCTATTTAATACATACGCTGAAAATTTCTCTCCCACTTCTTTTTTAAACAGTTTGCCAAGGTAATCTGTATTCATATAGAGCACTTCACTCGCAACCCAGCGCAGCGATAGGTCCGGATTTTCTATATTGTCACGTATGCTGTCTATCATTTTATTCACAACACTAGAATATCGCTTCGTGTCGCTCGAGGTCTTTTTCGCGTGTTCCCTTTTTTCGCCGAGTTCCTGCACAATTTCCGCTAACGCTTCCTGAATGTCTTCCTCACTGGATGGTTTAAGCAAATAATGCTTTACCCCGAAACGCATCGCTTTCTGCGCATATTCAAATTCGTTATAACCGGACAATAAAATCCATTTGATAAGAGGTGAAATCTTACTACCTTGCTCAATCAATCCCATCCCATCCAGGCCAGGCATGGTAATATCCGTTATGACAATATCAGGAGCATGTTTGTGAATGAATTCCAGCGCTTCTAAGCCATTACGAGCAATCCCTCCTAATTCGGTTCCGTGCCGCTCCCATTCCACAATCGAAGAAATACCTTCCAGCAGCATTGGTTCGTCATCTACCAGCAGCACTTTGAACATGATCACTCCCTCCTTTATAAGGAATTGTCAGCATGACCGTCGTTCCAGCTCCAAGTTCACTTCTAACTTCTATTCCATATGCTGCGCCGAACAGCATCTTTAACCTATTATTGATATTTCGTATCCCTAGACCAGTTCCTTTCGTACGATATACACCACTCTGCAGGTTACGGATGAATTCATCATCCATGCCAGGACCATCATCTATAACAGAAATAACGGTATCTTCACCAACATGCGCTGCCTCGATGGTGATCGTACAGACACCAACTATTTCTTGCACACCATATCGGATTGCATTTTCCACTAATGGCTGGAGGCTGAATTTAGGCACCTTACAAGCAAGAAGGTGATTAGGCAGCTTATTGCGAAAAACTAGACGATCTTGAAAACGGTACGATTGGATCATAATATAGTGGTTTACAATTTCCATTTCCTCAGCAAGCGTTATGAGCGACTCTTTCGTTTCAAGCGAAGAACGCAAAATAAAGCCTAATGAAGTGGCCATACGGGATGTTTCCTGCACCTTGCCTAGTTTCGCTGACCAATTGATAGATTCTAATGTATTGTATAAAAAGTGAGGATTTATTTGGGCTTGGAGCGTTTTGAACTCTGCGTCTTTAATGACAAGCTGTTTTTCGTAGTTTTCTTCAATTAGCGAATGAATCTGCCGCATCATCTTATTGAAGTTCTCATGCATTTGCCCCGCTTCATCATTCGTAAATCTTATATCTTGATTATCATGAAAATCCATAACCTCTGCCGTTTCAACTCTTTTCATCTTTCTGTTTAACGCCTCAATCGGATTTGTGATTCCCTTTATAAAGCGGATGCCAAGCAAAAGCAGTAAGACAAACAACAGCAAATAAAGGCTGATGACGGCTTTCATAACAAAAGAGACTGCTTCAAACAATTGATTATAAGGAGAAGCAATCATATACTTCCAATTCGTGAAATTGGCCGAGGTATAAGTCACAAAATATCTTTCACCTTCATAATTGACTAAACGATAGCCAGCATCATCAAGCAAACTGGAGGCTAAGTATGCATCCTTCTCCGCTGTTTCCTGAGGAAATATTATTTCCTGGTCTGCATTCGTAATCAGCAGCTTCGTTCCTTGTTCCGCCGCACTATCTTCGAATGAAGACACCATCTCATTCATATTGAAACGCACGACAACCATTCCTAACCGCTCGAATGATAAATTTGCATATGCGTTCACCTCTCTGGCAGCTATAAACGATTCATCCTGCTTATTCGCAACAAACCATTCCACACCGCCATCCTTTTCCATTGTTGCCCGCTTATACTCCAATAACTGCTCGTTTCCAATCGCTACAACACGCTTCCCTATACTGTAATTGCGATCCGCTGTGTCATATACCTGAATGGAATCGATATAATTCTCAAAAGCACCTAATTCCACAAGTCTTCTTTCTATACTCACTCCGGTTAAATAAGACTCATAACCGCCATCACTTTCTTTCAAGTTAATTAAGTAGGATTGAAGATACGGATCTGTTGCCAATGTATATGAAAGCCTTTTCATTTTTGCAATCTCTTTTTCCACCAAAGCAGACGATACCTTCAATGACTGGGCAGACTGTCGATGGATTTCTTCATTATAAACATGCAGCGCGTACTGGATGAGCAATAACCCGCCTACACTAAACGAAATCAAGATAAGAGACAGCAAACAAAACAACTTATGCTTCATTTTCAGATCAGAAAATAAACGGGTGAATCGTTTCATATTGGTTATTCCCCTCTTACTTTGAGTAAATCTCTCTATGATCTAAATTTTACTCTTACCCATTTAATTCGCTAGTTTTACAGGTTTCCCTGCTTCCTGGATACATACTTGGCAACTTATCGCCTTTCTGTGTCCCTTCTTATTAAGCTGTAAAAGATACATATAAAGTTATCAAATGTGTAAATTATGCGATTTTGCTTCTTCTTGATTTCTATCTGTATTCTATCTATAAACTTACATTTGACTGCTACCTTTTTTAACAGCAATTGTACTAAACTACAATGTCACCTTCAGTTTTCCAAAAAAGAAACCAGTGTTGTATTGGCTTTCCAGTTCATTATATATCTATTTTTGGTAATTATTCTCTTAATCCTTTACTTTTCTGTGCAACATACCCTATTTCCGACGCACGCATGCTACATTTCTTGATAAAACGAAACGCAACAAACACCATGACAAGTATCATGGTGTTGTTTCTACCCTATAAGCAGCGATTCCGCCCCATCAATATAAATCTCCGTTCCCGTAATATGGCTTGATTCATCGGATGCCAAAAATTTCACCAGATTCGCCACTTCTTCCGGTTTACCTGATCGATTGTCCAACGGTTTACTGCCTTCCGGGAATGTGACGGGTACTTTGACTTCTTCTAAATCAGGCGAAGGTTTTATCGATTTTTTAAAATCCGTTTCGACGCCGCCTGGGCAAATGACGTTAACGCGAACGTGATATTGAGCCAGCTCCAGCGCGGCCATTTTAGCGAATGTTGCCTGTGCTGCTTTGGAGGTGGAGTAGGCCGTAAAACCTGCTTGTGAAAAGACGCGGTTGCCGCTGACTGAACTAGTAATGATAATGCTGCCGCCTTGCTGCTTTACATAAGGAATGACTGCTTTGACGAGATAGAATGTCCCATTTAAGTTAATGCTGAGCACTTGGCTCCAATTATCGATGCTCATTGATTCAATAGAGGATGTTTCGCCTACAATACCGGCGTTAGCAAATACAACATCAATCCTGCCATAATGCTGCATCACTTTTTCGGCCGCTGCCCCTACTTGATCATATACTGCCATATCACAAGGAATTGCCAGTACGGTATAGCCCTCTGCTTCCATTTCTTCTTGAACTGCTTGTAATTTTGCTTGATTTACATCCAGCAAGCAAATACGGAAACCTGTTTCAGCCAGCTTACGTGCAGCAGCCTTCCCAATTCCCGATGCCCCGCCAGAGATGACGGCCGTTTTTTCCACGAAAATAGCCTCCAATTATAGTTTTATTAAATCTTTTATGGTAACGGCATTGCCAGTTCTCAAGGAAAGGTTGCCTGCAATACCAGTCATAATGCTCATCGCGCCATCCACATGCGATGCGGCTCGTTTGAACACATCTGGCTGCGGCTTGCCAAAAAGATCTTCCAGCAAAGCTGTGTCGCCTCCTCCGTGACCACCCTCTGTCGTTTCCACTTCCACCTCGTAAGGCATATCGAACATCGGGCTAACGATGATGGACAACTGCTCCAACTGACCTTCTTCGGCTTTCTTTCCTCCCGAATTCACATAAGACTTTTCAATAATATGCGCATCAATTCTTCCTTTGGTACCGTTAAAAGAGACTCGAAAACCCTCCCAAGGCAAGTAAGCGTTTAAGGAATACGTCAGGATGCTCTTGTTTTTATAATTCACCAGCACGCCTAAAGTATCCTCAATACTTATACCATCTCCAAAAACACTTTGATCTCTTTGATAGCCATCTTCTTTTTCAGCATCCAGATACATTGCTTTTAAGTGCACATTGTTTGCCAAATCAATGGCGAAAGGATCCTCTTTCGCTAGATCGCTCTGATGCGCCCGCTGGTAGAAGTTTGTTTCGCCTCTTTGCTCAGCGTTTTCTTTGCCATAAAAAAGCAGGTCACCGACCGCATACACACGCTCAGGTGTTGTATCCAGCCAGAAATTCACCAAATCAAAGTGATGCGTGGACTTATGCACGAGCAGACCGCCGCTGTTTCGTTTGTCTCGGTGCCACCTGCGGAAATAATCGGCTCCATGCTTTGTATCAAGTGCCCATTCAAAATGAACGGAATTCACTTGACCAATGACGCCTGAGCTGATTAGCTCTTTGATTTTTGTATTATGTGGTGCGTATCGGTAATTAAACGTAACTCGCACTTCTCTTCCAGTCCGATGAATGGCATCCAAAATTTCTTGGCATTTTTGTTCATCGATTGTCATCGGTTTTTCGGTTATTACGTCACAGCCAAGCTCCAGCGCCTGAATGATATACGTATGATGTGTGCGATCAATCGTTGTGACCATCACGACATCCGGCTTTTCCTGTAAAATCATTTGTCTAAAATCAGCTGCATGATACAGAGGAATACGAGGATGCTGATATTTTTCCTCCAAAAGCTGATTTGCATAATCCATCCGTGTCTTATTACTGTCACAAAAAGCTGCTAATGTACATGTATCTTTGAAATCTTTCGCCATCGCGCCGTAATAAAATTCTGCCCGGCCGCCTGTTCCAACAAGTACATATTTTTTCATACAAGAATCTCCTTACTCAGGCTCGTTTAGCCAGTAATTTGGATGCTTTTTGTTCTGTTCTTTCAAATGCTCTTACAGCTGGCATCATAATAATCAGTGCTAGAATGCTGAAGCTGAAAAACAAAGCTAACCCTTGGAAGTACCATAGAATTGCACCTATGCCTCCAACTGCTACACACATAAGAAAGGTTTGGCCTGGATTGAGCATCATCATAAAGAAAGCGCGCTTTACGATTTGAAGCGGTTTCATTTCGTACCGAACGAGCATCGGAAATGCATATAAACTTGTCAGCCCAACGAGGCAGGTAAGAACAAGATAAGGAATCGTGAGGTATAATGCCGTACCACTTGCAGCTGAAGTTAGGAAAAGAAAGTCCAAGTAAAGGATATATCCTAATAAAACAAAGATAAATCCCAGTTTATTGCTGTTTAGAAACTCCTTTTTATACGTGGTGAGAAAGGTTTGGAATATGGGAAACTCTGTTTTCCCTCGCAGCCATTGCTGCATGACATGCAGGAGGGCTGTAGTAGCCGGGAAGAACCCAAACAGTACCAGCCCTGGTACTAAGAAAAGCAGCCAGAGAATGTTGACATAAGCCATTCTCGTAATCCACTCAAGCCCTTTATTTATCGCAGCCATACAATACCGCTCCTTTACCTGCTATTTTAGACCAGTTGTACTGATGCCTTCTACTACATAGCGCTGGAAGATGAAGAAAATCACAAACACTGGTACAAGTGTGACCATGGACATGGCAAACATTGCCCCCCAGTTGGAGACTGTTTCATTACTTAAAAACATGTTCAGCGCCATCGAAACGGTATACTTATCCGGGCTATTTAAATACAGTACCGGTCCGAGCAAGTTATCCCATGTCCAATAGAAAGTGAAGATTGCCGTCGTTGCTAGAGCTGGTACAATCAGCGGCAAGATTACTTTATAAAAGATCTGGAATGTATTAGCTCCATCGATTGTCGCTGCTTCATCCAGCTCCCGCGGAATCGTTCGAATAAATTGAACGAGCAAGAAGATGAAGAATGGGTGCCCAAAGAACGCTGGAACAACAAGCGGCTTAAGTGAATTTAGCCAGCCGAGTTCTGAGAAGATGATGTACTGCGGAATCATGACTACCTCATATGGAAGCATCAGCGTCACCAGCATAATCGCAAACCAAAAACCGCGGCCAACAAACTTAAGTCTGGCAAATCCGAACGCAATCAAAGAACAAGAAATCAAATGACCAACGAGCATCCAGAAAACAAATACGATCGTATTTTTAATGAACGTTCCAAACCCATAGCCGCCAAATCCTTCCCAGCCCTGCGGGTAATTGACAAGCGTGAATGGATTCGGAATAAGCGAACCTGCCGTGACGAATATATCGTTACTTTCCTTAAATGAACTGACTAACAGCCAGATCACCGGATACAGCAGCAAGATAGCAAAGCCTCCGACTAAAATATGATAAAGAAAATATTTTACTTTTGAATTGGCCAAGGCTACTTCACCTCCGACTCATAATGCACCCAATACTTGGACGTCCAGAAAATAATCCCTGTCAAAGCGGCTACAATCAGCAGCATAACCCACGCCATCGCCGAAGCATAGCCCATGTTGAAGTACTCAAATCCTTGCTTGAAAAGATACAAGGAGTACAGCAGCGTTCCATCCAGCGGGCCACCTGTACCTTTGGAAATAATAAATGCCGGCACAAACGTCATAAATGCAGCAATTGTCTGCATGATAATGTTGAAAAGCAAAACCGGACTTAACATTGGCAAGGTAATCTTAAAGAATTTCTGGAAGAAGTTCGCTCCATCTACACTGGCTGCTTCATAAAAACTGGATGGAATAGACTTTAATCCAGCTAGGAAAATCAGCATCGAGGATCCAAATTGCCAAATAGACAAGAAAATCAACATCCATAAAGCAGCCGTTGGCTCTCCGAACCAGCGGATAGCATCCAAACCAAGACCACCTAAAGCTAAATTCACGATTCCTGCATCGCCAAAAATATTACGCCACATAATCGCAACCGCTACACTTCCGCCAATTAAGGAAGGGAGATAATACATTGTGCGGTACAAACCGACTGCTCTTGATCCGGCATTCAGCAGCATGGCAACAAGTAACGCAAATGCCAGTCTTAAAGGAACACCGCCTAGTACATAGATAATGGTTACTTTTAATGATTGAAGGTAACGGGGGTCCTCTGTGAACATTTTTGTATAATTACCTAACCCAATCCATTTCGGTGAGTCAAACAGACCATAACTTGTAAACGAGAAATATAAGGAAGCCATCATAGGAATAATTGTAAAGCATAAAAAACCGATAACGAATGGACCGATAAAAACATAACCCCATAAATTACGTTGTAACCGTGAATTCAACAACCCACTCCACTCCTCTCTTATAGAAGTGTGACGAAGACAGAAAGCTGATTTGCAGCATCAGCTTTCCGCTTCATCACAGTTTGCTTCTATTGCCCAAGCATACCTTCTGCTTGGCTTCGGAAGCTTTTCGCTGCTTCTTCCGGTGTAATCTGACCGTAGCTAATTTGTTCAGACATTGTATCTAACAGCTCGATCACCTCACCAGCACCTGCAGGATCCGGCGCACCCATCGGTGAACTATTTTGTTCCGCCCACTCTACGTATTCAAATACTTGCGCCTGAGCTTCAGAAACTTCACTCTTCAGTGCATCTTTTACTTCTGAAGAACCTGGTACACCGCGGTCACCTAGAATTAATTTATTCGCTTCAATGTCATTCATAAAGAAGTTCAAGAAATCAGCAGCCGCTTCTTTATGCTTGGAGTTTTGGGAAACAGAGAAGAACATACCTGGCTTCAAATACAAGCCATCTGACGTACCTGGTCCCGGCATTGGCGCGATTTCAAGCGGCTTCTCCGCCACCTGCTTCAAACCGACAAACTGATTGGACCATTGGAAAATCCCAACACCTTCTCCTTTTACAACTGGATCATCTTCAATACCCGATATCTGTGTAAGTACATCAGGCGTTGGCGTGGAACCTTTTTCTACTTGCTCCGCTATCATGCCGAAATAATCGACGAACAACTGATCATCTTTGTAGCCAAGACCGCTGCCATCTTCTGCATACAAACGTGCACCATTACTGCGAAGATAATAATCAAAGAACACATCCGGCTTTAAGTGTGTGTCAAAGTAAATACCTTTCGCAGCTGCTTTGTCAGACATGGACTGGTAATCCTCCCACGTCCATCCTTCTGGGATTTCTCGATCAAATCCTATTTCTTCTAATAAGTCCGGATTGTAATGGAACCCAACGGCATTTACTCCCGTGTTCATACCATAAATCCCATCATTTATTTTTCCGCCATTCACGTAGTCTTCGGTCATCTTGCTCGTGTCAATCTGTTCACCAAGATAAGGTGTCAAATCAGCCAATTTATTGCCTTGTGCATATTGCGCTAAATAAGAAACATCCATCTGCACGATATCTGGCAGTTCATTTGCGGCAGCCTGAGGAGAAAGCTTCTGCCAATAATCATCCCAGCTCGCATACTCCGCCTCAATTTTTACATCAGGATTTTGTTCTTCATACATCTCTATAACTTTTGCGGTATAATCATTTCGCGGCTGATCACCCCACCAAGCCATCCGCAGCGTCACCTTGCCATCTTCTGAACCAGAACCTCCACTCGAACTGCTGCCTCCACCACTACAAGCAGCAAGCAGCAAAACCAAGATCAAACCCCATACAACCACTACTGACTTTCTTCTCATCCCACATCCCCCTTTGTTTGTTGTTGATGTAAGCGTTTACAATATGTAGTTTATCAAACGGGTGGGTAATTGGCATTACAGAAAACAGAGGTAAATGGTTAAAAATTGGAGGAAGTGTTTCAATGTAAGGAGAATAGTACGACATCCGCTATTGACCATTGTCTCAAATCCCAAAATCTATTAGATAATCATACTGGTTCCTAATAAACGTGATTTATGGATAGAATAAGAACGCCTCCTTATGGATAAGTTAAAGTTAAAAACAACCATATGGGTGATTTGATGTGATGGTAAACAATGGCATTCTACACCTGAACAAAAAGCCCATGATAGAAGAAAGAATCAATATTTACGTAGAAACGGTTGGAAAGTATTGCGATTTAGCGGCAGACAAATAAACAGTCAGATGCCTGAAGTATTAGCACAAATTAATCAGGAAACTGATTAAACTTTTTACAAGCTGATAATCACGGTAAAAAGATTCAAGAATAAAAAAGCTACCCACAAAGGATAGCTTTAATAAAGATGCCTTCAAATATTAAGTTTTCTCGAACCAATCCATTTGACCATGTCAGGATCTCGGTGGGAGAAAAATAAACTCTCTTTTGTATCTAACGCGGTAATCTTTTCGATTTCACCTTGGCTAAGTTCAAAGTCAAAGATGTCAAAGTTTTCGATTATTCTTTCTTTACGGACAGACTTCGGAATAGCAACGACACCTCTTTGTATCAGCCACCGCAGAATGACTTGTGCAGCAGATTTTTTATGTGTTTCAGCTATTGAAACCAAGGTTTCGTTCTGGAACATGTTATTTTTCCCTTCAGCAAATGGGCCCCAAGACTCTATTTGGACATTATTTTCTTTCATAAAGTTATGATTCTCTATTTGCTGGCAGAACGGGTGTGTTTCTACCTGATTAACCGCAGGTACGACTTCATTATGAACAATGAAGTCCATTAGGCGGTCTGGCTGGAAGTTACTAACTCCAATTGCTTTAACTTTTCCTTCCTTGTATAATTCCTCCATTGCTTGCCATGAACCATACACATCACCATAAGGCTGATGAATCAAGTATAAATCCAAATAATCTAATTGAAGTCTTTCCAATGATTTTGCAAAAGCTTTCTTTGTGTTCTCATACCCCGCATCTTGCACCCACAGTTTTGTTGTAATAAATAGCTCTTCTCGTGGAATCCCGCTTCGCTTGATCGCTCTTCCTACAGCTGCTTCATTTTGGTATGATGCTGCCGTATCAATTAGGCGATAACCTGATATAATCGCATCATAAACTGCTCTTTCACATTCATCTTGATCCTCAATTTGGAAAACACCAAAACCTAGTATAGGCATCTCTAGTCCGTTGTTTAAAATTACATTGTTCATTAAAAATCCTCCAATCATATTATCAATAATTTGTTTAGTATAAGCTCACATTTGCTGCTTTATGGGTCGCCCTGGCTTTTCTATTTGGCTATAGAACACAAAGTGTGCTATCTCATTCCGGGCAATAGCTTGCCTGATTCTCTTATTCAAACAGGGCATATTACAGAATAGCAAGCCTGTTCTTACAGCTGAATATCTGGCTGAAACTCTTGTAATCTTAGCTTATATACAAAAAGGGCGTGATCTTCATCTGGACCATCTACAATAACCTGATAATCTTCGAATGGTCTTATGTCTAAATCAACAATCTCCATAATGGATTTAGGCGTATTTTTAACAGGTACGGTTTTTTGTTTGTATTTCAAAAAGACATGTGAGGAGAACTGAGCAGCATTGCTTACTAATACGGTTGCAAAACGGGCTGTTCCACCATCCGCTCCAAACTTAAGATTTATTTTAACCATTGTCCGACCTCATTTCCTTTCCTATGCAGATTAAATTACGCTTTATACATATTATCCCTTAAATGCAGCAGCAGTTTTTACCTATTCATGGCTAATGCTTGCACAATCCTCTCAACCAGGCTTACATAAGGAGAGGGATGATATATAATGTTTCTGACAAGTACAGAATTGGGAGGGACTATGCGTGAAGCAGCATAAAGAGATCATCGAACTGATCGAAAGGTACACTAGAAATGATGGAACCTACCCCAGCAATGTGCCATCCTTATTTTTTTCACGTTATTCAGATGTAACGGAGCCAAGATACGGCATACAGAATCCTTCTTTATGTATAGTGGTTCAAGGCGAGAAGCAAGTTCTTCTTGCAGAAGAAAGATTTACTTACGGGCCGGCGAATTACTTCGTGTCATCTGTTGACTTGCCCATTACAGGGCAAGTAACACATGCCACGATGGAAAAACCTTACCTTTCGCTAAAACTGGAATTTACGCCAAGTGATGTTTTAGAGATCTTACAAGAAACAAGCCTCAATGCGAAACCGAAAAGAGATTTAAACAGAGCCATGTTCGTCAGCAATTTAAACCTAACATTAATGGATTCGGTCACAAGATTAGTTCGCTTAGTCGACAGTCCGAATGATATACCCATTCTCGCTCCTCTAATCACGAAAGAAATTTTATACAGAGTTCTTATTGATCAACATGGTGATGCATTGAAACAAATCGCTCTAAAGGGCAGCTACACTTCACGTGTAAAAGAGGCCATTGCGTTTATTATGGATAACTTCAAACGCACGTTTCGTATGGAGGAACTCGCCGAGATAGCTAATATGAGCGTTTCTTCCCTGCATCGAAACTTTAAAGAAGTGACAGCGATGAGTCCCCTCCAGTTCCAAAAACAATTACGACTGCAAGAAGCACGTCGCCTGTTATTAACAGAATCAACAGATGCAACGGATGCCGCCTTTCAAGTTGGATACGAAAGCCCGTCTCAATTCAGCCGAGAGTATGCCCGTATGTTCGGGTTGCCTCCAATACAAGATATCAAGAAGATGAAAGAAAGTTACGATGACACCTTGAAAGCGTGAACTTTTTTCATCTCAACCAAAAATGCCTATAAAATGCGAAACTAAAATCTATAATCGCATTTTACAGGCATATTTTATACTTATCTAATATCCTTCTCCATCTCTAATTGAGGTAAATAAAGAAACTATAAAAGTTATTGATAATATCCCCGTTAGTTATTAAATCTTCTTGAGTCGATTCATGTCCGCTCTGGGCGAAGAACCAAACATACGAGTATATTCTCGTGTGAATTGGGGATGGCTCTCGTATCCCACTCGGTAAGCGACTTCTGCTACGTCAGATAACTCCGCTAATAATAATCGTCTTGCTTCCTGCAACCGCAGCTGCTTTTGGAACTGAATTGGACTCATAGCAGTTACCTCTTTAAAATGGCGGTGCAGAGAAGAGACGCTCATATTTGCTCTTTCTGCTAATTCTTCTATCCGAAAAGTCTTCTCAAAATCAAGGATGATTGTTTCAATTACATTTCTAATACGCATGGCATTGCTTCCTTCAACGGCCATTTGCTGCAGTGCTTCACCGTTTGGACCTTGAAGAACCCAATACAGTATTTCTCTCTTATATAGTGATGCAAAAACTGGAATATGTTTTGGCGTGTCCAACAAAGCGGCTAAACGAACTACTGCATCTAACAATGAAGAACTTGCTTCCCCTATAAACATCGCTCGTTTTGTGTGTCTCCTCTTTCCCGCTTGTATTCCGGTCTCATGCAGAGCATCTAAAATTTCCTTTGGGGTAAATTCAAGTTTGAGTGCTAAATAAGGAGATTGTGATGTAGCTGAGATAACTTGACCGGTTACCGGCAGTTCCACAGATGCCACAATATAATTGCCAGGTCCATATTGATAACATTCCTCCCCCAGCCATACTTCTTTTTCACCTTGGACAATAATACAAAAGGAAGTCTCGTTCACTCTGGCAACAGGTTCACTAATTGCAGACTCACGTATGAGAAATAGTGATGGGATAGAAGTAGGATGCACACCATCCGGTTCTGTGTTTCTTTGTATGAGCTTGCTTAGTTCGTACCTCTTCTCTATTTCCTCAGACATATAGCATTTCTCCTTCTATGGTTAGGCTCATTCTAATTCATATCCGAGAAGTGTGAAAGAGATTTGATAGGAATAGGCAAGAACTTAAGATAAATGTGTTAATCTTCTGTTTCTAGTTTATGCCATAATGAAGTGGTAGTTAAAGATAATGAACTAAGGGAGGATAATATAAATGGAATATGTAAAACTGGGCAATACAGGTTTGGACGTATCTAGAATTTGTCTTGGCTGCATGAGTTTTGGAGATGCAGAAAAGTGGATACACAAATGGGTGCTTGATGAAGATAAGAGTCGCTCTATCATAAAACGGGCGCTTGACCTTGGCATAAACTTTTTTGATACCGCCAATGTGTATTCAACAGGAACGAGCGAAGAATATCTAGGACGCGCTCTAAAAGACTATGCCAATCGAGATGAAGTTGTGCTAGCAACAAAAGTGCATGGCCGTATGCATGAAGGTCCAAACGGTGCGGGGCTTTCTCGTAAGGCTATTATGAGTGAAATTGATAATAGCCTGACAAGACTGGGGACAGACTATGTAGACCTTTATATTATTCATCGCTGGGACTATAACACACCAATTGAAGAAACGATGGAAACCTTGCATGATGTGGTAAAATCCGGGAAGGCAAGGTACATCGGCGCCTCTGCGATGTATGCTTGGCAATTTCAAAAAGCGCTTCACGTAGCCGACAAAAATAATTGGACTCGCTTTGTGTCGATGCAGAATCACTACAACCTCATTTACCGTGAAGAAGAGCGGGAAATGATCCCACTCTGTAAAGAGGAAAAAATCGGGATTACACCTTATAGCCCGCTAGCATCAGGAAGATTGACACGCGACTGGTCAGAAACAACGCTTCGATCAGAGACAGATCAGATTCAAAAATCTAAATACGATGCAACCGCTGATGCCGACCGATTGGTTGTAGAACGAGTAGCCGCAGTCGCAGAAAGACACGGTGTCCCTCGTATCCATGTCGCACTTGCCTGGTTACTATCGAAAGAAACAGTAACAGCTCCAGTGATAGGCGCTACAAAGATATCTCACCTTGAAGATGCTGTAGGTTCTCTTTCTGTTAAGCTCACAACTGATGATATTGCATTTCTTGAAGAGCCTTATGTACCACATGCAGTGGTTGGGCCTAATTAATCATTGTTTAGATAAAAGGAGCAGCCTACTTTGTTAATGGCTGCTTCTTTTGTCTATAAGATATCTATATCTATTAAAAATATTTTCTAGTCTGTATCGCATTTGTTGCAGCAACTACTACAAAAACAACAATCCATATATAAAGTAATTTAGGATTACTATCTAACTCTTCAATTGCAAATATGGAAACAGGAACTAAAAAAAATATAATACCCATTACGATTGTATATTTCCCTTGTTGTTTTTTATATCCATCTTTGTCCGTTACTTTCTCAAGTTTATCTGTAAAACTCCACATTAGTAAATCTTCAGCTTTATCATTCAAATACGCATATCCTAACAAGAAACATACTATAGAAAAAATGACTAGTAAAAACATTAAAAGTCCCATAAGACAAAAGCTCCTTTCCCTACTCCAACTGCTTAGGTTACATATACCCTTAATAAGCTGCGGAAATTAGGAATAATAAGGTTAACTTATATCTTGAAGATTCTTATATAATGTTTTGAAGACAAAATAGTCTACCGAAACAAGAGCAGCTTATTCACTTTTTATATGATGAGTTGCTCTTTTCCTTTGTTTCTTTCTCTTTCTAAGACTACATGTTTACCGACGTGCAATAGAGTAGGAAACCTCATCTTCAATATCTTTGTTTTAATAGACTCTAAACTACAAAATTTCCCAATACATTCAGTTTCAAGAAAATGGTAAGATTGATTTATAGATAAAAACTTTAAAGGAGGTTTGCTCCATGGGACAGAATATATATAATCAAGTCAATATTTCGGCTGAATTGGATAATTGGTCGATCAGTATTCGTCTTGATAAAAGAGAAGCGGCAGTCAGTATTCACGACCGCTTAAAAGGCTTTTCCGATGACTTCAGTATAGATACTCTTATAAAATTTTTACTGTTAGAAAGTCGCTTCTACCTAATGCAAAAACACCTCGTGAATAGTGCTGCTGCGATTGACAATGCTAAAAAGCACCTAGTCCACTTTAAGGATACCCACAGACATTATCTACACCTAGCAGAAGGAATACAATTCTATGACGAAAAACATTACCAAGAAGCTCTTAACTGCTTTGAGAAGGCTGAAAAATATCTGAATCAATTAAATGACCCAGTAGAAATAGGTGAATTTCACCTTCGTAAAGCCATGACTTATTATTTTCTTGATATAACTACTTTATCTGCTTTACATGCAGAAAGAGCAATAGAATCCCTAAAACCATATAAAACATTTGAGTTTCTTCTTGCCCGGGCAGAAATGCTGCAAGGGATGAATTACATGGATCTTCATAATTTTGAAATGGCGGAAGAACATCTTCATAGAGCTTTAGCATCTTACAAAAATATAAATAATCACAACTTTATAACCACTACTAAACTCAACCTTGGACTTCTGTATGTGGAACGCAAATTGCCGGAAACAGCTATTCGTTATCTGGAAGAAGCACGTAAGAATAGACAAGAACGCATCCATTTGAAGATTTTATACTTATTAGCTGATTCCTATTGGAAAACTAATCAGTCTTCAAAAGCTATAGAAGTTTATTCTGAAGGTTTCCAGAAAAGCATGGATAACGATGATTTAACAATGAAGTGGGAATTTTCCATGCTGCATAAGAAATATGAGGATAAGGTGAACTATGAAAGTGTATGGCAAGAAGGTATAGAATATTTTAGAGGAATAAACGATTTGTATAATGTTAGACTCTATTCAAAAGAACTAGCCTGGCATTATACTGAAACGAAGCAATTCGAGCTGGCAACAAGATACTATCTTTTAGCTACTATCTAAAAAGGAGGGTATATAATGAAGAAAGTTGTTTTCTCGCTGATACTAGTAGTAACGATCATTCTAAGCGGCATGGCTGGATATGCAAACGATAACAAGACAGCAGAAAAAAAAGGTGATCTTGGGACTATAATACTTTCACTAAATATAAGCAAATAAAGAAACCGGGACAAAACCCCTTAAAATGAACAATTAAAGAGGCAGGTATTTCCGTAAGTTCGGAGACACCTGCCTCATCTTTTTTATAATTCAGACATTCCCTATTACTACCTACTACTTTCCCATGTAGACGTCAAGTTGAATTTTACACTTTTTGCTCGTTTCCTTTTTACACTTTTGCTGAAAAGATGCTCTTCCGATTTTTCATCCGATAGCTTTCCTCTTCCTCGCCTCCATGAATCACTTCCACTCGATGAAGTAAACGGTCTAAAATCGCTGTGGTGATACCTTGGTCTCCGATTAAATTGCCCCATTCATCTGGACTTTTATTTGACGTCAGGATAATCGAACTTCGTTCGTACAGATGATTAATCAAATGAAAGAATAGGTTTGCTTCTCTTTGATCCATGGCCATATACATTAAATCATCAATGATCACTAGGTCGGCATTTCTAATTCTCTTAAGCTGAACTTTAGATTTGTTCAGGTATTCTTCTGATTTTAGAAGCTGCACAAGTTCTCCCATTGTAGCGAAATTAACATTGAACCCTCTGTAAACAGCCTCCAATCCAAGACCAATTGCGATATACGTTTTTCCGATGCCGGGAGGACCTAAAAGAATGAGATTGTACTGTTGCTCCAGCCAGCTTAATTCTCGCAGTTGAGAGAGCTGGCGAGCCGTCAGAATGTTTTGGCCTTTCAGCTCAAACTCGTCTAATGACTTCACGAAAGGGAAGCGTGCCCATTTCATTCTTTTCTCCAGACTTTTCGCTTCACGCTTGGCTAATTCAAAGCGAGTGATAGACTCTAAAAATTCCAAGTAAGTCCACGATGCTTTTTCAGCTTCGCGAAGAAGCTGTGGTAGCTCCTCCGCCGTTTCTGCTAAGCGTAGCTGCCGGAATTGATTTTGTAGTTCATGTACTGTCTTATTCATCATGCTCTACCTCCTAAAATGCTAGTATAGGCATTTAGAGAACGGGTAGAGGCTTTGATATGAGAATGTTTTGGCGGACTCGTGTAATAAGATTGTACTTCTTCAATCGGCTCATCTCGTAAAGCATCAAGGTGATGAGCGATATCGCGAAAGTCATTCGCATTGTAGAGCTTTTCTGTCGTGCACTTGGTTAAAACAGTATCAATTAAAGCTGGGTATTGTTGGATCACCTTATGAATAATTGTAAATTGATCTCTCCGATACCTAGGGTATCTTTGGCTAATCTCATCTAAATATGCAGCTGCGCGAACCTGATCTCCAAAGTGGGAAATGAGGCGTTGTTTAAGCTCTTCCACACCTTTGGAGCGATCACGAGTATGGTGACGGTTTTGAATCAGCTTTCCCTTTTCAGAACTGATCATATGCTCGCCAATCACTTCACCATTTGCTTCTTTACGGATGATCAGGGCCTGATCATCTTCCCTGATTTCAATCCACACAAGATTCTCACTCATATTTTGATAAGTCCCCAGTGGGACAGAGTAACGGTTTGACTTGTACCGGATCGTGTTGTCCTTGCTGACACTTCTTGTTATACTTTGGTTATTGGTACTTTCATATGAAAGTAACGAAGAGACTGGCTGTAAGTGTTGCTTTTCGAGGAGAAACACTTCTGCTGGTCTTTTTTTCATTGTCTGGTGAACCTGGTGGTTTCCAGTACGCTCGAGCCACTGCCTTGCCCGTTTATTCCAATCTTCTATATCTCTAAACACACGACTATCAGCGAAGTTGCCTTTTATGTATTTCACTACATTTTCAATCATACCTTTAGATTCTGGATCCGCTCTTCGGCACAGGTGAACTTTGAATTTACGCTCGTTTACATAGCTTTGAAACTCAGCTGTTAAAAGTAGTTGACCTGCATTTTCACTTACTGAGATTAAGTGATCCTGATCATAGACAATTTCTTCTGTTCGTCCCCCATAGAACTGGAATGCGTTTTCGTGACAACGAATCGCATCTCTTGTAGTGAATGGACGTGCTTGCCATTCCATATATTTGTGTCGTGAGTTAGCGAGTACAAAGGCAATAAAGTATAGTTTGATTTCCTTATTGTTCACGTTTTTCTGTTTTGTTTCTCCCCAATCTACCTGGAGTTGTTTACCCATTGGCTGCTCAGGAACTGCTTCGTATTGACGAACAATCATCTTTTTCTCAATCTGATAGACTTCTCGAATATCCCTTACATATGTTCTTACAGTACTTCCGCCGACCACTAGGTCGGGGTATCTTTCTAAAAGCCAATCATGGATCTGAGCACTGCTTAGGTGGGGATACTCTTCTAGCCAGGCCAGTATCCAGTCCTTATAGTGATCTAATTTTTTCATCTTTCTCGAGGGCTGTTCAGTATAGGCCTTTGCCTCATCGAATGTCATTTCTAAATACTTATAGACAGTCGGTCTTGAGATCTTAAGCTCCTTAGAGATTTGTGCTACTTTAAACTTTCTCTTATGTAATTCCTTAATCTTAATATATAACACTAACTTCTCCTCCAAAATACTAACCTCCAGTAAAATAACGTCAAATCTATTTTACTAAAGTAGTAGGTTGATTGAGCAAAAGTGTAAATTCCTATCGAGCAAAAAGTGTCAACTTTATTCTAGCGTTTACATCCCAATCATTATAATCGTTGCATGCATTGCATGTAAGGCCATTAAAATCCAAATACAACATCATAAACCTAACAATTCTTCCTGTAAAAAAAGCAATAATAACTAACCAAAAACACAATATAAATTTATCTTTATTCATATTAAAAAAACCTCTTATATTGCTAGTAAGTCAATCTACGGCGTAATTTCTTACTAAACCGTCGTATTGACTATTACTAAACAATATAAGAGGCTGATTTGGCGACTATTACAGCCGACTCAGTTAGCGTCCCAAGAGGGATTCGAACCCCCGACCCACAGCTTAGAAGGCTGTTGCTCTATCCAGCTGAGCTATTGGGACATGGAGCGGGTGAAGGGAATCGAACCCTCGACATCAGCTTGGAAGGCTGAGGTTTTACCACTAAACTACACCCGCGTATTGCATTTATGTATGTTGCCCTCTCTTAAGGACAAGATTAATAATACACTATATGTTTCAAATCGTCAACAGTTTTTTTAGATTTTAAAAATTGCTCCGGTATCCCGGAGCAATTTCATTAATAATACGGGCGAATCATTAGGTAAACGATGACGCCTGTCAGGCTGACATAAAGCCATAATGGCATTGTCCAGCGAGCAATCTTACGGTGTTTTGGCACGTCCATATTCCAAGCACGCGTAATCGATGCAAGGGCTAACGGTACGATAACTGCTGCCAGCACGATATGCGTGATTAAGATAAAGAAGTAAATTGGACGGATGATACCTTCACCACCGAAGGATGAATCTCCTGCCAAGTAGTGATAAGACACATAAGTAACTAAGAACAATGTCGTTGTAATAAACGCTGCGTAGATAAAGCGCTTATGCCAGATAATTTTCTTCTTCATGATGAAGATTAGTGCCAACAGCAGGAAGATGAACGTAAAGCTGTTGAATATTGCGTTTAGCATTGGCAGGATGTGTACGTCGAATAAATCAAAGTCTTCGACAGGCGGTAAGCCGCTCAATACAACAACCAATCCATCAATAATGATAGTCAGCCAAATGACAAGCGGACGATAATTGCGTTTTTTATGATTTGGTTTATAACCGAAATCGGATTCATTCATTCAGAATCACCTCTATTCGTAACATTACACTAGTATAACGTAAGTTCGAGGTAATTCGGCAAGCAAAACGTTACAATTTTTTGTCCGTAATCAGCTGAACGATACAGATTTCTCCAGTTCCTGCACTTCTTTTCCATCCATCGTGTAAAAACGGACAGTCGCAATTTTGTCTTCGTAGGACAACAAACAATAAGTCGGATGCGGCGATTGCTTTGGCAGGCGGATGCTGCCGGGATTGATGTAAAGTCGGCCATTGATAACATCTGCTCTTGCTACATGCGAATGCCCGTAGCAAACGACCTTCGCCTCCCTTTCCATCGCCAGCTGCTCTAAAGATCGCAGGCTGGATTTCACCCCATATAGATGACCATGTGTGATCAAGATCGGTAAATCGTCAACAGTAAGCTGCTCTATTTCTGGATAAGCTCTGTCAAAATCACAGTTACCTGCAACACGGTAATACCCTTCCATTTCTGGCGCGTCAAAAGGCAGCTCGGAATCACCACAGTGGATGCTCCCAATAACTTCCTCTTCATGACGCTGTTTCAGCATTGCTACTTCTGATGTGAGTCCATGACTATCACTCGTGATTAGTAGCTTCATCTATCTCCCTCACTTCGCTTGTTCATTCAGCCATTTTTCCAAATGTACCATCGCTTGTTTGCGGTGGCTGATTTGGTTTTTCTCAGCTGGATCTAGCTGCGCCATCGTTTTCTCATAACCTTCTGGCTGGAAGACTGGATCGTAACCGAAACCATGTTCACCTTGGGGAGCTTCGGTAATGACACCTTCCACATGACCTCGTGCGTAAAACGTTTCTTTACCAGGCTGCGAAACAGCTAATACACAGACGAAACGTGCAGTGCGCTCAGCCGTTGGAACATCTTGCAGCTCTTCTAGTACTTTGTCCATATTCGCTTGATCACTCTTAGCTTCTCCAGCATAGCGAGCAGAATAAACACCCGGACGCCCTTCCAGCGCATCAATTTCCAAGCCGGAATCATCTGCAAGAACCGGCACTTGCAGAAAGCCCGCTATCGTTTCTGCCTTTAAGGCTGCGTTTTCCTCAAAAGTTGTACCAGTTTCTTCAACATCATCAAATTGCTTGTCTAATTCGTCGAGACCATACGCTGTCATATCATATTGCTCGAAGAAAGATTTAAATTCTTTCAGTTTTCCAGCATTTTTTGTTGCAATAATAATTTTGTCCATGATAATCCCTCCAATAAACGTGACTATGTTTCTGTACCCTAATTTGAAACTTGCTAAATATTATGTAATTCTTACTTATAAAGTATATCCTTCTAACCGCTATCATTGCAAAAGTTCAGCGGTTCTTTTCCTGCAAAAAAAGTCCGGTCAGCTGACCGGACTTTTCCAAACTTATAATTTTTCCGCTGGTACGTATTGTTCTCTTGTCACAGGCTTGGCGTATGCTTCGCCTTGTTCGTTGAACACTTCTTCCACGCCTTCTACTTTCACAGAGACAGCTTCAACATCTGTCATTTCCGTTAAGCTCATTACTAGCGTTTCCATTAGTTGATCAGAGATTGCTGCTTCATCTGCGTTGCTCAACACTTCTTTGTTGAATTCAAGGTTAAGCACGCCATCTTTCAAAGTTGGTTCAGATGTTAAAGCAGAACCAGTGTTAAATACATTGGCTAGGCTGCTGTCCATAGCTGGACCGTCAATCAAGGATGTAACAATTGCTTCGTAATCATTTTCTACGTTGCTGCTAATACGCTCTGTGACTGGCACTTCATAAGCTGCACCGTCCACTGCTTCTGCTGGGAAGTATAGTGTTACAGATTTACTGTCAACTGTTGTAATGCCGTTATCCATTAGGTTGATTCCGTCAGCACGAGATAAGCTCTTGCCGATTGGTGTACCATCGACTGGCATTTTCGCCAATTCTTGTCCTTCTACACGGACAGAAACATTTTTCACATTTTCAAACTGTGTAAGTGTGTACGTAATCGACTCGAGAATTTTCTTCTCGTTTGCAGCTTGGTACTCGTTGAATTCTTTCGAGAAGTCGACTACTAATGTGCCGTTTTTCTTAGCATCAATACCGTTAATCGTTGTGCCAGCTGGCAATACAGCCTGGAATCCATTTGGAAGCATGTCCGTTACAGGACCGTCTTTTACAAGGTATTCCAATGTTTCTTTGGCTACTTCATTCGTCTGCGGCAATTCAAATGTCATCGGTACTACCATGTTATTTGCATCCATAAGGAACAGCTGACGCTTGGCAGTGGCAGATTCAGCGGCTTCCCCTTTATTCTTTTCATCTTCAGGCTGCTTTTCTTCACCTTCTGCTGGTGCTTCTCCTTCAGCAGGCGCTTCTTCCTTTGCCGAAGTTTCGTCTTCCACAGGCGTTTCTCCCTCTGCTGGCGCTACGTCTGTTGCGCCTGGCTCAAGTGCACTTTCTTCCAGCTTGTCCACATATGTTGTATCCTGCGGCACGTCCACTTCATCGATTGCTTGCTCTCCTTTTAAAGAACATCCGGCCAGTAAAATGGAAAGGCCTATTACGCTAGTGAAAAGACCTGCAATTTTCTTATTCATACGCACTTCTTCCCCCTTGATGGTTTGTACTATCATGTATACGAGCCATCAAAGGATTTAGACCATCTTTATTTAGATTGAGTGCGATTGGCCGAATTTAATTCTGCCTACTTCCGTAACGGGACGCTGCAACCACATGTTTGCGATTTTCATGAACAGATGCGTATCGCCTGTTGCATAAAATTGATGGGAAACAGGACGTGTTCCTTCATATAGCTTTCGTTTGAAGCCGAGAATGGCACTTACTTCTCTTGCTGTCTCATCCCCAGAACTAATAACCTCTACTTGATTCCCAACAACTTCCTCAATTACCGATTTGATAAGCGGGTAATGCGTGCAGCCGAGGATGAGCGTGTCCATCTGTTTCCAATTCTCTAACGGCTTTAACGCCTCTTGGACAACTTGATGTGCAAGAGGCCCAGAAATGACCCCCTTTTCCACCATCGGCACAAATGTCGGACAAGCAAGCCCTTCAATCTCCAGCTCACTATTGATATTTTTAAGCGCTTTTCGATAAGCATGGCTGCGAATGGTGCCTTCTGTACCAAGCACGCCTATATGATTTGTTTTCGTTGTCTTTATAGCTGCTCGTGCGCCTGGTTCAATAACACCGACGACTGGTATATCCAGCTTTTGCTTCAGCTCTTCTAAAGTAAAAGCTGTCGCTGTGTTACAAGCGATTACAAGCATCTTAATGTTCTTCTCCAGGAGGAAATTTACCATATCCCAAGTAAACTCCACGACTTCCTCTTCTGGCCGCGGACCATATGGGCAGCGCAGTGTATCACCTACGTAGATAAGGTTCTCTTTTGGCAGCTGCCGCATTAATTCTCTGGCAACCGTCAGTCCCCCTACTCCTGAATCGATGACCCCAATTGGATAATCCACGTTTATCTCCTCTTTTTCTTTTCTGTTTTAGCCTCTAGCTGTTCGTAATCATTCATTTTACCGTGTAACTTATGTAAGAGCAACTGCAGCTGATCTGCTTCCTCCGGCGAAAAATTTTCCAGCAGGTTTCCGAGATAAGCTTGCCGTTTCTTGATCACTTCCGTAATGATTTGCTCTCCCTTTTCTAAGATATGCACACGCACGATGCGTCGGTCCTTCTCATCACGCACGCGCTTTACTAGTTCGTTTTTCTCCAGCCTATCCACGATATCTGTTGTTGTACTAATAGCCAGCTTAATTGTTTGAGATAGTTCTCCTGTCGTTAAATCGCCTTTGTCTGCCAGCCATTGCAAAGCGACGAATTGCGGTGCTGTGATTGGATACTGCAGCAAAATCTCCCGTCCTTTTTGCTTGATAATCGCTGAAACATGCCGCAATTCTTTCTCAATGGCTGCAATTCGTTCGGCTGTCAGTGTGTCGTGCACGTTCCATTCCCCCTGCTACTTCTTCGTTAAAATATTCCGGCGCAAATATCTTGCAAGTTTTTTCTTATATTGTAAGGAAACCATGATATACAACGTATCGCCTGCTTCAATGATTGTTTGGCCATTTGGCGAAATAATCTCCCCATTTCGGAGGATGGCGTTAATTAAAGTTGTCTCTGGTAAATCGAGATTCTCCAGCGATTTACCAGTAATTTCATTTAGTTCGGTTGGTTTATACTCTACCATCTCAAGATTATTTCGTCCCATACTGATCAATTCCAGCGTTTCAATTTCATTCGTTGTCTGTGGTTCCACTAACTTCAGCTTTGCTGCGAGTGCTGTCACTGTAGACCCTTGCAGGACCGTTGACAACAGTACGACGAAAAAGACAGCATTAAAGATGAGCTGACTGTTCTCTATACCAGCAATCAACGGGAAGAGAGCCAACACAATTGGCACAGCCCCTTTTAAACCAGCCCAGGAAATGAACAGCTTTTCTTTCGCAGAGTATTTGAAGCGAATAAGACTGAGGAAAGTTGCCAGTGGTCGCGCTAAGAAAATCAGCACAAGGGATAGCAAAAATCCTTTTAGCATCAAACTCGGTGTAAACAGCTCTGACGGAAAAACGAACAAACCGAGCAATACGAACATGCTAATCTGCATCAGCCAGCCGAAACCTTCATTAAAGCGAATGATGGCACGCCGATAGGTAATTTCTGCATTGCCGATATACAAGGCACTTACATACACAGCTAATAAGCCGGATGCATGGATAAGTGAAGTAATGCCATAGCTTGCCAACGCAAAAGAAAGAGCAAACAATGGGTACAGTCCGCTCGTATCCAGATTGATTCGATTGATAGCTGTAACGGCAATAAAGCCGATAAGGAGACCCATCGCGGCACCAGCACCCATTTCCCATATAAAACTGCCAATCATTGAAACGACGCTGGAACCATGTCCGCTAATTAACTCAATACATGTAATGGTTAAAAACATTGCCATCGGGTCGTTCGTACCTGACTCCGCTTCCAGCGTGGAAGTAAGCCTTTCTTTCACATTCTGTCCTTTCAAGACAGAAAACACAGCAGCAGCGTCCGTCGAACCGACAATTGATCCGATCAATACAGACTCCAGCCACGGCAAATCAAATATGTAATGAGCAGCAACTGCCACAATTGCAGATGTCAGTAACACGCCTATTGTAGACATCGTAATCGCCGGAGCAAGCGCTGGCTTCATTGTATGCCAGTTTGCGTGCAAACCACCTTCAAACAAAATAACAATCAGCGCAAAAATACCGATTCCTTCCGCTAAGTACACATTATCAAAATATACAAGACCGAAACCGTCACTCCCGACAATCATACCAACTGCAATAAACAGTACGAGTGCCGGAACACCAAACCTAGTCGAAAATTTCGTCACTACAACACTCACAACGAGCAATAGTGCGAACAGAAAGATGAATTGATTTGTTACCACATAATCCTGCATGTACATCCTCCTACAACTTCTCGAGCTTTTTAACTTTTTTATCCTACCCTTTATGATACCTTTAAAAACGCATACCTGCATGGAAAAAGCACTATTCGCCCGTGAACAGCAAAAAACCGACACACGTATGTCGGCTGTTTATCTGGTTCTTTATTTAAACAAAGGGCTTAATGTATACGAGCGAAATAGCTCTGAAAAAGAAGATACCGGCAAATCACGATAAGCAACGGTACGGCATCCGTTAATGCTGACCAAGATGCAGTTCTGTTCTTCATCATAACGACTTACTACTGTATTTCCCTTCTTCATCGCCCACTTTTCAAAATCCGCTGGCGGAGAGCTTCCAAACTGTGTTTCCTGAAACTGTGCAATCGCGCACTCTGCACCGCTGTAATGTATTGCTATCTCCTCAACAGATAAACCGTATAACGCTGCAAATGGCTGCATCACAATCGGATCATCTTCATCAGACATGTAGAATTCCCCTGCCCCCGTTTGCTGCACAAAGGCTTCACGAACATCTTTGAAAATTTGCTGCTGCAATTTTGGCAATGCTACAATGACTGGAGCGACAAACGGACTTTTCACAATTTCCATGGAAAACCCTCCTTTTCTGTACAGTTTCGACAGAACCGGAGGGATACCTGCAAGTTTTCGGTGAAAAACCCAGGTTAACTGCTACTTACACAAGTTGGAAGATTATCGTCGTTATTCTCCTCCACCGCCCCCTCCGCCATCTGAACCTCCGCCGTCATAGCTTGGGCTGCTCGAGCCTGCATCAAGGGATTGGGAACTTAAGTCAGTGTCGTGATATTTTTTATGCTTTCCATCCAAATCAGCCGATTCAAAGGCTGTCATAGAAGCTAATACAGAAACATCTCCATTGTTGTCATGCTTTGTTTTTTCATTATGCTTTCGAAGCTGAGCAGCGCTCGGTGCATTCTTTTTCTTAGGAGTAACGATCACCAACGTTAAAACTGTTACAAACACAATGAATCCAACAATCAAGATAACAGTTGTAATATCATTCATATGTCTCGCTCCTTACTAAATTTATTGTTATGTATAAAATTCAATCCTAGCCCATCATAACATACAAATATTTACACGTTGAGCCAGCATATGTATTGCTTCTGTTAAGATGAAAGAAGTACAAAACACTTGGTGCTAATTGCTCCGGATCGCAATAACGCATTCAATGTCTTAACGAATGAAGGGTGTCATCATGCGTACAGAACTGAGGAACATGACGGAAAGTGACTTTACTAGTTATATAGAAGAATTTATCCCAGACTATGCAAAAGACTTAAGCGAAAATTTCCATTTGCCAATGGTTCTTGCATTAGAAGAAGCACAACAGTTACTAAACAATTTACTTCCAGACAACCACAATACACAAGGGTATGAAGTCTGTAATATCTATTCATCTAAAGAGGGAGCAAACATCGGCGTGCTTTGGTATAACATACAACCGGACAGTAACAAAGCCTTTGTTTACCACATTCTTATTCACGACAGTTATAGACGAAAAGGATATGCAACTGCTGTGCTTCATCAGTTAGAATCCGAGATGAAGAATCAGGGCATCACATCTCTTGGATTAAGTGTTTATGGTAATAATCCAAATGCATACCATCTGTATAAAAAATTAGGATACACTACTTCCTCAATCTCCATGGGAAAGGTCTTGCAACAATAAAGAGATTCAAAAGATAAGGCCGCCCTTAGGCAGCCTTATCTTTATCGTTATTCGAAATAGTTTTCTTCCCTAAAGAATACAATCCTGATGCAGCAAGACCAGCTAAACCGCCTGACCATATCCGCAAAACGAGGGTAAGATCCGTTAATGGCCAAGCAAGTAAACCAATGAGCAAACCAGTCAGCAAGCTAATTAATGGCAAGAATCGTTTATTAACAGAGACTGTCTTTTTAACCAGCTGTACCAAAGCAATTACAATTGGGCTAATAACTGATGCAAAAGTCATTACTGCTTCCATGCATCCTTGCCTCCCCTACGATTTTATTACTTACCCATTCATTATTTCTCCGTGCGGTACCCAGTTCTCCTTCATCTATTATTTGTTATAAAAAAATGTATTCAGAATAATAGCAACCTCACTGCCTCCGAAACCATGAACCTGGCTCATTTAGGCTATGTCGTCATATATCATTATCTTATTTAGTCTCTTTAAATTGAGAGTAGAGCTAGAGTTTTCTTCCCCTCAAAGTTTAAAACTCCCTATAGCCCTCTTGTAAATGTATTAGAGCAACCTGAGAGAGCTTAAAAGTTCACTCAAAACCTAAACATAAAAAAACTCCTCCTAAATGAAAAGGAGAAGAATATAATAACTTTAAAGCATCTTGAAAAATCCGAGGGTTATTAATAGACACGGTGATAAGAAAACTAATTTCTGCAGCCATTTTATTTTTGCTAAAACAAAACCTGACTTAATGCCAAATAAAACAAATAATCCGCTCATTAAAGCAACTAACACAGCTGTAATAAATGGTGAATAACCACCGATCATAGCAGCACCGATTCCAGCACCAAATGCATCTAAAGCAAGGGCAATACCTAATAATAGCGATTCTTTCGCAGAAATTGTACCTGAGCGGTCTAAATCAGCCATTTGTGGTTTTTTAAGCACAGTTATGAACAGACCGAATTTCTTTAATTCAATCTTCCATTCTTTAATCTCCAGTTTATTTTTTTGTATTGGATCCTCTTCCATTTCTTCATCAACCTTCTTTGATCGGAGAACATTATATAGACTAAATACCCCTATTGAAATTAAGATTATGCTCCCAATTATTTCTGCAAATCCGGGAGGAATAAAGGAACTTAATAAACTTCCAATCGCCATTGATGTCAGAACCGTAACTCCTGAACATAACATAATAATTAGTAACGCCAAAAAAGAAATGCGGATTCGCCTCATACCGTAAGTAACCCCAACACCAAAACCGTCCAAGCTCACGGCAATGATCAAGAGCATTAGTCCTGCAAAATAGGCCATACTATCCCATCCTTCATTTATTTCAAGCTGGATTTAGTATATGAATGAATGCGGAATATGTGTACTAACGAATTAGTAGAGCAATGGCTTACTTCCCGCTATGCGTTTTTTCGCACTTTCCTGGGCATCCAATATGAGGAAGAGTTGAAATATGGGAAAATAAAAGTCTAAATGTCTATGTATGCTGCCATCACCAAATGCAAATAATATAGGACTCCTTCGTGTTTCTAGAACAATTTATCTAACCATTACAAGAAAATCACTATGTTTTGCTTTCTTAGACTATGCAACGTTATAATTGTAAGCTCCAGGCCTTTTAAACAAGAACGTGACAGACACCTTTCAGTTAGTTATCAAACAGCCGATTGTAATAACCACTAAATTCTTTTTTTAGTTGGTTTATTTGTACTTCTTCAGCCATTATATCTAACACGTCCGTGCTGATATAAACAATATATTGTTTGGTTTGAAAAACGATAGGAAAGTTTAAAAACATCCTCACTTCTAAAATTGACCTCAGCATATATTAGTTTAAAATTCTCACTATAATCGATAATTTTTTCTTTCCAATTTGTGATTTCCAGGAATTTACCAACACCTATTTTTTTGCCATACCTTTTGCCGCCACTATAAGAAGCGACACAAAATGTCGCTTTAATCAGCGTATCTCATTCAGCATCCTTACGGTTCGTCACCATTCTTATGATTGTAATAAATTATGTCAATCTTGTTCCTTACACGAAAGGGAGTTGCCCTATCAAGGAGGGTTGTATCTAAAATTACTTTTTTCTATCCATTAACTTTTCAATAGTAAAACAGCCACCAAATAGCAATACCGCTACTATAACTAAGCGAGCGAAATTTCTCTCAGGGTACACTAATTCGAATGTATAGAAGATAACAAACGCATATATAGCCATAACAACATATTTCACAGAATACCTCCATATATAAAACAACGCTTTATTCACAACTTAGATACTAGGAGGTTAACCCTGTCGAGATCATACTTGTATGAAGCAAGATTAAACGCTGTTACAAGCGTGTTGTAGAATAACTTACCATGAGTCGACAACTCTTTCACGAATAACTCTCTGTCAATACTTACAATTTTATGGTCAAATTGGACTTGAATGTTTGTACCTACATCTTTCATTGCTAATAGAATAGGCTGACCCGGAAAAAGGCACTTACCTTCACCAATTTCTAAACATTCTTCCAGCGTGTTAAACAGGAACCCCCAAATCATTGGCAGATCATCCCAATACTCTACACCCAAGTATTCCTTAGATTTAAACCTAAAAGAAAGACCACCATCAATACTTAAGAGATTGTCATCAAGGAGTTCTTCTAAATTTGTTTTCAAAAAATCAATGAATTTTTCTTCGTTACCTTCAAGGAAACAAACATGTTCGTCTGTATTCATCAAACTATTGTTTAGTCTCCTAATTGGTTTAATGACTATAAATTGCTTGATCTGCAACATAATCATACTCCTAGTGATTGAGAAATCATTTGTAATTTCGGAATATAAGTTACGTCGTTCTTACTTTAACGTGATATGAGGCTTTTTTAATCTCACTCCCCAAGTAAAACGGCGCGTATTGTTCTAGAGAGCGCATATAGAATAATAATGCCTGTTTGTGTTTTCTATGTGTTCAATATAATAATTTACCATCACCCATAACCTGGTCTCCTAGCCATTACATCAACAAAAACCATCACAATTGGTTGCAGTAGCTAGAAAAGAAAGTGATGACGGGTTGATGTAAAGTTGCCAAAGTTAACGACTGAAGTTTCGCTCTAACTCAACTAACGCAGATTGAGATCAATTATCGGATTTTATCTGCTAGAAATTCTTTAGCGACTTTGTTATCAAAGTCTAGCTCTATTATTTTTATAGCAGCAGCAAGTGCTTCTTCATCATCAATTATTTTGTCCGGTATTTCATGTAAGAACAATAAATATGATAGGTATCCAGCTAACGCCTGCTTATCAGCTAACGCAATACAGCGCCTTGCGTGATAAAGAGCCGCATGATAGGCTCCCTCTATATGACAAAGCGGATTAACAAGCAATTCAAAAGCTATTTCATGAAATTCTATTTTTTCATCTTCTATAAGTAAACTTACCATGAATGTATAAATAGACATACTTGGACAAGTAAAAGCAATATCTGTTAATTCCTCGTCAAGTTCCTCAAAAGATAAGTGCTTCGAGAAGCTTTTCGCCTCTGCAAATCTACCTTTTAGTATTAATTCTTTAAAATTAGTAGACATACAACTCCCCCACCCGTTACTAATATTTATTTCTTTTGTAAATGTAACTGTAACAGTTTTCCCACTTACTTTAATAGAACTTTTTATAAGTTATCTCTTTACCATGGCGCACAACATGGACAGCACCTTAGAAAGGTCTCTCCATTCGTTTCCCGTTCTCTTCACCCCAATTGTGCTTAAACAAAAAAGCCCCCTCAATTGGCTAGAAGTAATCCTGCTGAATGATAAATAGCAATATGTATGTATAAAGCAAAAAGTGCTGTTCCTGCAACTCTCTTGCAGTTTTAATCATATCTGTATTTTTAGTCCAGCATCAATTTAGAATAACGCTTACTCCATCAGCCTCATCGACTGCACTCGTCAGAACATCATCACAATTGCTTTTCCCCAAAACAAAAAAACCGACCATCATAGTCGGTTTTAAGCAGCCGTTAAAGCAAGCGATTATTTTCTTTCTGCTTACAGTCAGCTATGTCAAGCAACAGGCAGATCGCCCGTCAGAGCTTCAGTTCCCCCATACGAAGGAGCTCCACTACAGCCTGAGACCGTCCCTTTACTCCCAGTTTCTGCATCGTATTCGAGATGTGGTTTCGCACCGTCTTCTCTGAGATAAAAAGCTCTTGTGCGATATCCTTGGTCGTCTTATCCTGTACCAGTAGTTCAAAGACTTCTTTTTCTCGTTTGGTGAGTAATTGTTTTGGCCTGTAGTCACTATCCTTCAAAATTTAACCCCTCCTTGCTCTCTTCAGGGTTGCTGCGTCAGGTATTTATTTAGTCCATGTAGCTTATGTAAAGGAATGACGGAGGGTGAACGGGAATTAGCGAAATGTTAACGATTTGTTATAAGGAAGATACACATTTAAAAATTAGACTGATCTAGGTGTCAAATGTTTATGACACACACTATGTTCTTATCCATGCAATCTCTCCCAAAGTTTAGGTACGGTCTGCCACATATCCTTTATAAGCTTATTGTACTTTTAATTCTTCTTTGACAGCTTCTCAACAATTAAGAAAACCGCAAGTGCAAGAACGAGGACATTAATCAAGCCAAATGAATCAATCAGCGCACTGCTTATTGATTGCATCGTGTAAAGTTTGTATAGGAATATACCTAAAGATATCATTGTGCTAATTAGGAATATAGAAAATAACGTCTTAGCTGAATTAGAGATAAGTAGAAATACGAAGAAGATAACAAAAATGATCACCAAATAGATTAATTCCATATAAATTTCCTCTCCTTTATATCCAAAGATTCAATTCACTGTTACTCATATTTATTGACTCAAGAGGATTTATCAAAACATAACCATATATCTACCTCTTCAACACACAATATTATCTTTCCATTATTTTTACATAAATGGTTGCAAAACAATCCGACGTTGTATATATTGTACATATAGTGTATATACATTATAACAGGGATACATACGCTCACTCGAGTTTGCTTTTGGCACTCATTGCTATGTCTGTGTCTCTCTATACACACACTTAAGATTGCGTTTCACTAAAAAAGCAGATGAGGGATCGGCATGCAAATTATTATTTCAAACAGTTCGAAGGAGCCGATTTATGAACAAATTACAAATCAAATTAAATCGTCTATTTTAACCGGTGAGCTGCAAGAAGGATCTCCTATTCCTTCTATGCGGAAGCTCGCCAAGGACTTACAGATTAGTGTCATCACAACAAAACGCGCTTATGAAGAATTAGAAAAAGCGGGCTTTATCTACTCTATTGTCGGAAAAGGATCGTTTGTTGCGGAGCAAAATCTAGAAGTCATAAAAGAGAAAAAACTAAAAGTCGTTGAGGAACAGCTTAACGAAGTTATTATGAACAGCCGAGAGATCGGCCTGTCCCTTGATGAACTGCAGCAATTATTGAAGATTTTATATGAGGAGTGACGTGAATGGATAATGTAGTTGAATTAAACAATGTGACAAAGCAATTCAAGGATTTCTCTGTAAAGGACCTGAACCTGCAAGTGAAGCGCGGATTTGTGCATGGTTTTATCGGCGCTAATGGTGCTGGTAAGTCGACAACAATAAAGATGATGATGAATTTGTTGAAGCCAGATGCAGGCGAGGTAAAGGTTTTCGACTTGGATTACAAAAAGTATGAAAAGACAATTAAAGAACGCATTGGTTTTGTATACGATGGTAACGTTTTTTATGAAGGTCTTAATTTAAAAGATATTAAACGTATTGTGGCACCAGCTTACAAACACTGGGATAATGCATTATTCTCTCACTATACCAGTCAATTCGAATTGCCAATGAATAAATCAATAAAAAACTTCTCAAAAGGAATGCAAATGAAGGCTTCTCTAGCTGTGGCGCTCTCCCATCATGCTGAACTGATTATTATGGATGAGCCTACCGCTGGCTTAGACCCTATTTTTAGACGTGAGCTGCTTGGACTCTTACAAGAGCTAATGATAGACGGCAACCGTACCATCTTCTTCTCCACTCATATCACCACAGACTTAGACCGCATTGCAGATTATATAGCATTCATCCATAAAGGAAAATTGATTTTTGATAAGTCCGTTCATGACGTAGCTGAAAATTATGCAATTGTAAAAGGGAGAACAGATCTTCTAGACCAAGATACAGAACAAGCTTTCTTTCATATTCATCGCGCTGCAACAGGATTTGAAGGTTTAACAGATGATGTACGCAACGCTGAACGCACTTTTGGGGGTGAAGTTGTTATTGAGCGCGCCTCACTGGAGGATATTATGTATTATGTGAAGGGTGGATTACAGCATGTTTAATTTAATCAGACGTGATGTCATTTTGCAGAAAAAGCAGCTTCTACTATTTGTACCTTTTACTTTGTTCTTTGTTTTGTTGGGAAAACAAAACCCAGCATTTATCTTTCTTCTTGCCAGTCTTTTTGTGCCGATTAACACCTTTGCATATGATGAAAAAGTAGAAGTAAACATTTTACTGAACTCTTTACCATATAAGCGTTCTGAAATTATTGCATCACGTTATCTAGGAGCTATTGTTTATATGCTCTTAGCTACTGGCGTAACCTGCGGGCTGTTTTATGCTTTAAGCAGACCATTCACAATTACAGATATAGCTATTAGCAGTGGATTATTTCTACTATTTACCGCACTATTTTTCCCGGTATCTTATGTCATTAAAAAAGGATACGTTTTTCCTGTCGCAATGATTAGTTTCCTTGCTCTTTCTATCATTGGACCTAAGATTGTGTTCCATTTTGCTGATGATTTGAAAGTAATAACCGATTTCGTTACAAGTTTATCTACACCCATTTTCTATATTGGATTGACACTTAGTATTCTAATAATCTACGTAGTTTCTTGGATGATTACGACTTTTATCTATCAGCGTAAGGGTTTTTAAGTTACAGGGTACCTTTAAAGTACATTATCACCTCTGTTACAATAATAGCATCTAATTTCCTGCATGTTCTAGAGGTGATTGTATTGAAACCTAAGAAACTGTTTTATTTAACCTTCCATGTTTTTACACCCTGTGTTTACTTTTTTGGATATCTCGCCATACATTATTTTAGAGGGAACAATTTAATGGAAGCTGCTGTAGATATCTTATGTATAAACGCCATTTACTCATTTTTATTAGGAATAATTTGGTCATTATTTACCGATAAACTTGACCAGGCTATCAAAGCAGATGAAGAGAATAACAGTGTGTAGGGGTTATAAAAAACCAGGTCTGTGCCTGCAGACCTGGTTTTGCTATTTTTGCTGGTCACAAAACAAAGAAGTGCTCATGCTGCGATAACCTTTGGTTTAAACACAATAAAACGGTGTAAGCTATCTAATTCAATTACTTAACCACACACATCTTTTTTCAAACCTATCTCCTTCATCAACAAACCCTGAGCCTGCATATGGTTATGTGCACCGTGGTTTTCTTGATGATAGACCTCGAAATCTTATCTATTTGAAATTCAACCTCCAATTAATATCATTAAACTTCTCTCCCCAATTTTTCTTTTAAATGTATTTATGGGGAGTATATTGTGAATTATGATGAGTAAAAGCCAAGTAATGGGGTTGCATTTTTATGATGGGAATAGAAGTATATTAAATACCACTTTTCACTTCCCTTCAGTTGTCACTTAGCTTATTCTTAAGGAAGTACAACAATAAAAGGGGACGTTAGTTATGAAGGATGAATTGAGATACATAGGAGAGAAGATACAGGAGAATAAAGATATAATAGCTAAGTCTGTGCTTCAACGCCTTGATTCGAATTTAGGTCATGATCTTCGTCTTTTATCTCTTCCTAACCAGGATCTATACAAATTCAACGCGGAACTGGTCTATTCAATCGGTTCGATTCTATTGCCTGAGGAGAATAAAGAAGAAGTAAAACAGCATTTTCTTAACTGGGGATCAAAAGCAGGTCAATCTGCAACGGAGATGAATATATCCCTGACTGCTACCTTGCAGTATGTTTCCAATTTTCGGAGCGTTATATGGGACATTTTCACGGAGGAGCTGGAGGAGCGGCATTTCGCGGCGATTACAATGCTGGATGTATCGAAGATTATAGATCCGATGCTGGAAGCCGTCAGCTTCGAAATCGGCAGACAATTCGAAAACCATAATAAAGAAATGGTGAGCATTGCGTATAGTGCGCTGGAAGAGCTGTCGGTGCCAGTCGTTCCAATTTATGAAGGATTAGCTGTTATACCCATTGTTGGGGAAATCGATACGCATCGTGCCAAATTGATTATGGAGACGGCGTTAACACAAGGAAGATTATTAAAACTGGAGCATATTATTTTAGATGTTTCTGGTGTTCTAATGATTGATACGATGGTGGCTGATCAGATTTTTCATATCGTACAGTCTCTTCGGTTGAGCGGTATAAAAACAATCATTACTGGTATTCGACCGGAGATTGCGCAAACAATGGTATCCCTCGGATTGGAATTCCGTTCCATTACAACACAGTCGACGCTTAAAAATGCGCTGCATCTTCTCGGCTACGGGAAGCTGGATAAGCAATAACATTGTAAAAAGAGCTGATCATGCCGATCAGCTCTTTTGTCTTTACTTCACTCTGCTGTATATAGTTTTAACGGCTTCATCAATCTCATCTCGAGACATACGCAGCGCCTTGGCAGATGTACCATAGCCGATTTCTTCTTGCCCCTCTTTCAGCCCTTCAAATATGCCGTCCGCAAATTCATCTACTGGTGCTCCGAAAGTGTGAATACCTGCTCCTCCCAGATCGGTATTGACTGCTGGCGGTGCTATTTCAATTACTTCTACTTCTGTGTCAGCTAACTGCAGACGAAGACTCATCGTAAACGAATGCATTGCCGCCTTCGCTGCTGAATAAATAGGAGCTATTGCCATTGGCGTGAAAGCTAGTCCGGATGTAACATTTAAAATTGCTGCCTTTTCTCCTTTGGAAGCAAAGAAAGGCGCAAACAGCATTGATAAATGAAATGGCCCTTCTATATTAGCGGAGATCTCTTTGCTGTAATACGACCAGTCATTTACCGTGTCTGCTTCTAAAACAGCAAAACGCTGCTGGATACCTGCATTATTGACGAGAACATTAACCTCTGGATGTTCTTTTTTGATCCATTCCAATAGAGCGATTCGCTCTAATTCTACAGACACATCACAGACGCGCGTTATAAGTTCTGGATGCCTGTCCTTTGCTTCTTGCAGCTTACTTTCTCTTCTGCCGCAAACAATTACGTCATTTCCTGCCTGCAGGAATCGTTCAGTAAATGCAAAACCGATTCCGGATGCACCGCCTGTTATTAAAATTTTATTTCCAGTAAGATTCATCTGTCTACCTCCAGCTTTGTACTGTTGTTATCTTACCCGCCCAATTGCTTTCCATAACTTTCTGAAACGATTACCGCATCTATTTTGGGGTAAAGTATGACTGACCTTACTAGAAACGGAGTGATTATCTGTGGCAACCGAGCCAATTAGAATTGATGCGATTATCAACGGAGAAAAACACAAAGCAGAAAAACAAGCCCCTCGTGAAAACCCAGCTTACCCAGAACAAATTGTTGGCTACTCCCCCCTTAATACAAAAGAGGAAACCATTCAAGCAATCGATGCAGCAGATCAAGCCTTTACCGAATGGCGAGACACATCATTTGATGACCGAATCAAACGTATGCGACGCGCCATACAGAAAATCAAAGACAAGACACCAGAAATTGCAAAGTTGCTTGCTCGCGAGCATGGGAAAGCATTATATGATGCCAAGGGCGAAATCGCCGTTTCGCTTATGTGGATGGAGTTCGCTTGTGATAATGTAGCTGAAGTACTCAAAGACGAAGAACACGAGCATGATAGCGGTAAAACAATTATTGCGCGAGATGCGATTGGTGTTATCAGCGCCATTTCGCCTTGGAACTACCCTATTTCCCTTTCCACCATCAAGATTGCTCCTGCCCTGCTCGCGGGTAACACGATGGTGCTAAAGCCTAGTCCGCTGGCACCGCTTGCTGTCAGCAAAGTGACCGAACTAATCGCGGAAGAGTTTCCTCCTGGCGTACTGAATTTGGTACATGGTGAAGCAGAAGTTGGTGTCGAACTTACTTCCAACCCGAAAGTAGCAAAAATCGCCTTCACCGGCGGCACAGAAACTGCCAAGCATATTATGAAAGCAGCAGCTGATACCATCAAGCATATGACGTTAGAGCTTGGTGGAAATGATGCAGCCATTGTACTGGATGATTTTGATGTGAACGATGAAAAAGCCATGCGCAGGCTGGTTGTTTCCAATTTCTTAACAGCTGGTCAAATCTGTATGATTGCCAAACGCGTCTATGTACATGAAACGATTTTTGATACTTTTATAGAAAAATATCGCGAAGCTGCTGACAAATGGATTCGAGTTGGTGATCCATTCGACGAAAATGTCACAGTCGGCGCGGTCAATAATAAGAAACAAATTGAATTTGTTCAAAGTCTCATCGATGATAGCAAACAAAAAGGCGCAGAAGTGATTAAACTCGGTAAAATAATGGATGAAAACCTCTTCCAGCAGGGCTATTTTATGCAGCCAACACTCGTTTTAGGTGCAGACTATGACGATCCAATTGTGGAACAAGAACAGTTCGGACCTACTGTACCAATTCTGCCGTTTAAAGACGACGAGCATGCCATTCACCTTGCCAATAAGAGCATCTTTGGATTGACGAGTTCTGTCTGGGGAAAACAGGAGCACGCTGTAAAGGTTGCTAAACGCATCCAAGCAGGTACAACGATGATTAATACGGCCGCTGTCCAAGGCTTAGATGTTCGCTTCCCATTCGGCGGCGTCAAACAGTCTGGAATCGGGCGCGAGTACGGCAAAGAAGGCCTCCTCGCATATGCGGAAACACATGTTATCAATATGCCGAAGTCTTTAGATTTACCTTATATACCGGAATGACAAAAGCAGTGCATCTGCCCTGATGCACTGCTTTCTGCTCTTGTAAGCTGTCGCCATCGCCCGTATGATGGATATAGAAACAGCATGAAGGAGCTTTTGACAGCATGAAACAAACGTTACAACTGACAGTTTGGCTGATTACTACATTATTCTTATTGAGTGCCTGCGGGACAGTCAATCTTAATCAAGCAGCAGAAACAAACGACCACCCAACAGCAACTTCCGGTACAACAGATAAAGTGGAAGTTTCGTTGATCCGTATTGTTGACGGAGATACGATTAAAGTAAACTATAACGGCCAAGAAGAAACAGTCCGCTATTTGCTTATTGATACTCCGGAAACGAAAGCACCAAATAAATGTGTACAGCCCTATGGAAAGAATGCATCTAAGCGCAATGAGGAGCTCGTCACAAATGGCAAGCTGGAACTGGAATTTGATGTAGGACAAAGAAAAGATAAATACGGAAGGCTGCTTGCCTACGTGTACGCAGACGGACAAAGTGTTCAAGAAACGCTGCTAACAGAAGGATTGGCGCGCGTAGCGTATGTGTATCCACCCAATACCAGATACCTCGATTCATTTGAAGACGCAGAGGCATCCGCTATCGATGGTAATAAGGCAGTGTGGCGTCAAAATGGTTACGCAACAGACAAAGGATTTAATGGCTGCTCTATCGAAGAGAAAGAAGATAATGTATCAAGTGATGTTGACCAAGACCAATCAGATGAAGCGACAGATTTTGCTAACTGTACAGCACTGCGAGAAACGTATCCAGCAGGCGTACCGAGCACACATCCGGCGTATCAGCCCAAGTTTGACCGAGATAAAGATAATTATGCTTGTGAATGAGCGGAGAATATAATGTTCCTCATCCAGTAAGTTCAATTCTTCTTAAATGACAATGGCTATACTTTTTGTTTATAGTGAAGTTATCTACATAACAAAGGAGAATGACGAATGACTAAAACAGCTCACTGGAAAGAAAGCTGGCTTCAACATCGCCACGTACTAATTAACCTGCTTGACCAAATAGAAGACGGGCATTTAGATTATAAACCATGGGAAGATGCAATGACACTGAAAGACTTAGTGCTTCACGTGGCATCATCTAACGCTATGATTCTTGACATGGTAAAAACAGACGATATGAACAATCCAGAAATCCCTGAGGTACAATCAATGGACGAATTGCGTCAAGCAGTTCGCGATTTCACTGATAAGACAGCAGCTATTTTCGATAGTATTACTGATGAAGAATTAGACCAAGATAACCAAGCAAAAATTCCAAGCATGCAAGGAAAGAGAGAAGTCTACGTGCAAGCAATGTACGACCATGAACTGCACCACAAAGGACAGATGTTCGTTTATGCACGGCTAGTTGGAGCAACGGCTCTTCCTTTCTTCCGTTAACCTTATAAAGATCCTGCGGTTTCCCTGCCGCAGGATCTTTTAGTATGATACTCCATATATTTTCAAAAAAACTGCTATACAGCAACTTCCTCTCGATATATAATCATCTAAACACCTTAGAAAACGTTGAAAGAGGGATGAAACATAGCATTCATAATCATGCGTGAAGAAAAAGAGAACGTTCGCTGCCTGACAGAGGCCGGAAGCGCCATGTGTAAGCTGTTTGCTACATTAGAAGAAGCTGAGTTGATGAAAAAGCAGCTCGCTGCTGAGACTGCATCGCATATCCGCTGGTTTATTGTAGAAATGTAATTCATGTATTTAGAACAGACAAGTAGTCGGAAGCTTTCGAGGAAGCACCGGCTTCTTGTCTTTTTATTTGATAAGCAACAGCGTTTTCTCTGGAACTTACAGATTGATGAAGCTCTAAAATAAACACCGCCGCCAAGCGCTATGATCTGTTTCCCCTTTCAATTCTCTGGCAACTACAGGAGATATAGCTAGAGAACTTTCTTTAAAGATCGGAAAGAAGATTTAATAATTTTTCCGCTTTGTGGGCTTCTTATCATTCATATTTCTAACTATACACACGATTGAAATGACTTGGAGTATCGCTCCAGCCAAAAACAGGATAGGCTGTTTCAACCATGCGGAAAATCCAAAAAAACCTGAAGCTAAAAGCAATGATACAACTCCCCACAAATGCCACTTAGATTGAAACATCGATTCCCCCCTCATATATTAGTAAAGGTCATCCTTATTTATACTTCTAATACCTAAATGCTTTATTAAAAGTATCATCGCAATCACTTGTAAAATAAGTCCCGTGATAAGGAACACTGCTCCTTCTGAAATTGCTCCTAATAGCATCAATGAGGAGGCTAAAAGAAGCAAACCAACTCCCCAAATCTGAAACTTGGATCTATTCATTCTCTCCCCTCCTTTTATTCAGCTTATACTCACCGTATCATAAATCTCTCCCATTTGGAAAATAAACCCTTGTAAAACTAATAGTATTAGTTTACTATTTAACTAATACTATTAGTTTGGAGTGATACATGTGCGTTTACAGAAACATGAACATCTTTATCAGCTCACTTTTATGCCGCGTTTGTTTCCTGTTAATTGTTACTTGATTGAAGAAAAAGATGGCCTTACGCTGGTAGATGCAGCTATGACTTCTTCCGCTGCATCCATCTTATCTGCCGCTGAAACAATCGGCAAACCTATCCGTAAAATTGTACTGACACATGCCCATTCAGATCACATTGGAGCATTAGACAAATTAAAAAAAGCCTTACCACATGCAGAGGTGTTTATGGCAGAAACAGAGTGGAAATTACTATCGGGGGAATTTTCATTAAAAGCCAATGAACCACCTATAAAAGGAGGCTTTCCAAAAAACATCCAGACAAAGCCAACTGTATATTTAACAGAAGGCGATCGAATCGACTCTCTGGAAGTGATTGCTGCTCCCGGACATTCCCCAGGCATGCTTGCTTTCTTCGACCATCGAAACGGCGTACTTCTTGCCGGAGACAGCTTCCAGCTGCGCGGCGGAATGGCAGTTGCTGGTGATATTCGTTGGCGCTTTCCATTCCCTGCATGGGGTACGTGGAACAAAGAACTTTCTATTGCTTCTGCACAAAAATTAGTTGATCTAGAACCAAAGCTTCTTGCTGTCGGGCATGGTGATCTCCTGCATAACCCGGTACCTAAAATGCAGCAAGCCATTCAGCGTGCTAGAAAAGGATTAAATTCTCATGCCTAAAATGCAGCTTACACAATCCAAAATAACAGACGCTGCACTTTCCATTGCAGAACAGCAAAGCTATGAAGCTGTAACAATGGCGAATATCGCACGCGCCTTATCCATTAAGCCGCCATCTTTGTACAATCATTTCAAGAACTTGGATGAGATTAAACAAGAAATGGCCTTGATTGCGCAACAAAAATTGTATGAAGCCTTGAAAGACAAAAATACGCTTTTGTCATTAGCCAAGAAGTACGTAGATTTCTCCATATCATATCCTGGTTTATACACCGCTTCCCTGCGTGGCGGTACAGGTAAGACAGGTCACGCAATCGTACAACTTTTTGCCAACACACCCGTTTTAGCTGGATTAGTGGAAAAAGAAAAAATCCATGCTATTCGCGGATTTCGCAGTATGCTGCATGGATTTATAGATTTACAATATCACGAGGGGTTTAAAATGAATGTTAATCTGGAGGAATCGCTTGTGAGGATGGTTGGTATCTTCGAGCGAGGGCTAAGCGGGTGAACAGAAGCCGTACATCAAGTTTGAGCAGACATGCTGATAGTGCTTTAAAGTGTCGTTCAGAGTAAGATACATTGGTTATAGAAAAGGATCTTACATTAAAGGCTAAGATCCTTTTCTCTATCAAAAACTATATGGACTAGTTAGAAGAGCTATCTTACAATTATTTACCCCCCAACAGAACTTGAAAACTGTTAACATAAATGGCGTTCCCTGTAATCTGAACGTTAAATAATTCTTTATGTACGACAACACCGCCATTTTTCTCAATCCTCTTGCTCAACTAATACATTGATGCCGCCTTCTCTTATCCCTGAAAAAGAGAATGAGAAACGTCTGGCATGCACATCCGCGATAAATAAATACCTTTCTAAGCAGAATATTTAGGTATTAATTTCCAAATATACGAAAATTAATTCCCTATATCAAAGTAAAGCCTATACTTAAAATGGTCGCTCTTTCCGTAACATAATAGAATTGGCCATAACAAAGATCAAAAAGAAACTGCAAAGTATTAATAGGTCGCTCCATATCCAATTTATATCTTCTCCACGTAACATTATTGCATTTAAGATACGAGTGGCGAAAGATAGTGGCATTAGGTTGGCTATTGTATTTATCCATTGCCCGCCACCGGTTATATCAAATAATCCACTGAATAATATTTGGGGTACTAATAGAATTGGGATGAATTGTATAAGCTGAAACTCATTTTTGGCAAAGACAGATAACAGTAATCCTAGCGCAAGAGCAACACACGCAATGACTAAGGTAACGAAGGTCAACAGTAGCAAGCTGCCTTCCAGTGGTACATCTAAAACAAAAATAACAAACACTTCAATGATGAAAGCCTGACAAGCGACAAAGGGTAAGTAGCCTAAAAAATAGCCAATCAACATGTAAGATCTTCTGATAGAAGTTGCTAAACTGCGCTCTAATGTACCAAATGTACGTTCTCGTAAAAAGCTCACTCCTGAAGTAATGAATACATATAGAAAGATAAAAAAGCCCATTATAGCAGGTCCTACTTCCTCAAATGCAGATAGATGTTTACCACCGTACATATATTCTGTATGGACAGGCGTATTGGAACTGCTGTTTAAATTCTCTTGTTCAAGTTGGTCGGTTATTATATGATAAGCAGCGTTTCTTTTTGTATTTTCGGTGCCTTCAATAATAATTTTAAATTCTTCCGGAATTACAAAAGCATCTAGTTCTCTTTTCTTCATATCAGCTTTTGCAGACGCAACTGAACTGTAATTTTCCCAACCCTCAACTTTAAAGGCTTCATCTCCTACAATTCCAATCTGTATCTCTCCACTCCCTGCATTCAATACACTATATAATAAGAACAGTACAAGTATTGGAGCTACAAACATCATTAGCAGTGTACGTTTATCTCTTAATAGCTGTATACCAACACGCTTTGCAATCATGAATGACCTCATACTTGTGCCTCCTTTAAAAAAGCGACATCAACAGAGCCATGATGTTGAATTAATTTCTCCGGAGTACCTGCATCAGATAACTTTCCATTTCGCATGAATAGTAATCGATCACAAACTTCTGCTTCATCCATTAGATGAGTAGAAAGTAAAATTGTTTTACCGGCTTTCTTAAGACGTTTGAACTCTTGCCAAAAATCTAATTTCAACTTTGGATCAATACCAACTGTCGGTTCATCTAAAAGCAGAATATCAGGGTCATGTATAAGCGCAATAGCTAAACTTAGTCTGCGTTTCATTCCACCTGAGAAGAAAGCTATTTTACGTTTTCTTACATGATATAAATCAACAAAATGAAGCAGCTTATCTACCCTTTCCTTTAATTCCTTCCCTTTTAGCCTGTGAAGAGCCCCGAAGTAAAGTAAGTTTTCTTCGGCTGTTAATTCACTGTATAGAGCATCGTTTTGTGCCATATACCCTATATATCCACTTACTTCTAATGTTGGCTGTTCTTTATCCTTTATCTTTATCTGACCAGATTTCACCTTTATGATACCGGCAAGTGCACGAAACATCGTGGTTTTTCCAGAGCCACTTGGACCAATTAAGCCAATTAACTCTCCTTTCTTAATAGTACAGGTGATATCATTTAGAATGTAATGTTTTCCTTTCGCGATAGTTACTCCCTTTAGCGTAATCATTTCGCTCTCCTTCCTTTCCATAGCTGTTGTGTAGGATACATTTATTTCATGTATAATTATGGAATAGCCAAAAGAGGGATTCAATTCGCAATAAAGTGTAACTGTCAAATAAGCAACATATTTGTAAATATGTCTAGTTAGGGGAGTTAATAATGACTGCTGCAGATTTGAGAGTAAAGAAAACCTTATTAGGAATAGAAAACAGTTTTCTTGAACTTTTGAAGTCAAAAGAATTTAGTAAAATAACTATTCAACAAATTGCTGATCGCGCAATGATTAATAGAGCAACCTTTTATTTACATTACACCGATAAATTCCATCTTTTGGAAGAGTTGATTCAAAAACGGATGGATAGGATACTTAACATTTATCGACCTGCTGCTCATCTTACAGAAGGCATCTTATATAAGGATCGCTTTATAAACACAATAAAGTATGTATTTCAACTTGTTGAAGAGGACAGTGGGTTTTATGAATTACTAATTAAACGAGAAGATATAGGAAACTTAAAACATAGATTTGAAACAGCTATCCTACATGTCTTTCAAGAACGTTTCCACTCACTTTTCGGTCAGCAAGCGTTGCCCCTACCAAAGGATATTCTGCTAACCTTCCTAAGTACTGCAATTAGCAGTATGCTATATTGGTGGCTAGCAAACAGTAAGCCTTATACACCTGAACAAATGGCTTTATTTATCGTTCAATTAAGTATCAAGGGACCTATCAATGGATCTGGTTTGGAGTTAACTCCTTAATACTTACACCGATAAACTTAATCCATACCTTGACTTTACAAAAGCTGCCGAATTCTGGGCAGCTTTTGTAGCAAGAGGGTTTCATTGTATATGTGTAAAAGATGCTTATGGTAACAATGAGGAAGAGAATTAAAAAAGGAATGCTTTTCTCACTTCCTTTCAGTACTGACACCCATTGTTTCTTTTTCATTACATCAATCACTATTCCCCCTCATTCCTCAACCTACAAAAAAACGGAACTCCTAGTAAGAGTTCCGTTCTTCTGTCTTAATAATTCGTATCACTGCCAAAGAAGTTCTTAAACGATTGGATGTTCGTTGCGCGGTTCATCTCGGCGATGGACGTGGTCAACGGAATGCCTTTCGGACAAACTTGGACGCAGTTTTGGGAGTTACCGCAGCTGCCGATGCCGCCTTCGCCCATCAAAGCTTCCAGACGTTCTCCCTTGTTCATTGCTCCTGTTGGGTGGGAGTTGAACAAACGGACTTGGGAAATCGGTGCGGGACCGATAAAGTCTGATTTGTCGTTAACGTTCGGACATGCTTCCAAGCATACCCCGCACGTCATGCACTTGGAGAGTTCATATGCCCACTGGCGTTTTTTCTCCGGCATACGCGGTCCAGGTCCAAGATCGTACGTACCATCAATTGGCACCCATGCTTTAACTTTTTTCAGACTATCGAACATTTGAGAGCGGTCAACTGCCAAATCTCGAACGATTGGGAAAGTAGACATTGGCTCAAGTCGGATTGGCTGCTCGAGTTTATCAATCAGTGCGGCACATGACTGTCTAGGTTCGCCGTTGATAACCATAGAACAGGCCCCGCATACTTCCTCCAGGCAGTTCATATCCCAATAAATCGGCGTTGAATCCTTGCCTTCAGCATTCACTGGGTTTCTGCGAATCTCCATTAAGGCAGAGATGACATTCATATTTTCCCGGTATGGTACCTCAAACGTTTCTTCATAAGGAGCGCTGCTCGGATCGTTCTGACGTGTAACAATCAGGGTAACCGTCTCTTGTTTGGTCGCTTCCATTATGCTTTTGCCTCCTTCGCTTTCGCTTGGCTGTAGTCACGTTTTCTTGGCTCGATATAGGAAGTGTCGACTGCTTCGTAATAGATATGTGGTGAGTTGGTAGATTCATCATATCTAGCCATAGTTGTTTTCAAGAAGTCTTCATCATTACGTTCCGGGAATTCCGGCTTGTAATGGGCTCCGCGGCTTTCGTTCCGCTGGTAGGCACCAATTGTCATCACACGTGCTAAGTGAAGCATATTCTTCAGCTGGCGTGTGAACATTACACCTTGGTTGCTCCAAAGCGACGTATCATGGATGTTGATATTGTTCCAGCGTTCCTGAAGCTCCTGCAGTTTATCGTCTGTTTTCAGCAGCTTGCTGTTTTCCCGAACAACTGTCACGTTATCTGTCATCCACTCGCCGAGCTCACGATGCAGCTTGTACGCATTTTCCTTCCCGTCCATCTTAATCAGCTTATCGAAGGACGCCTGCTCTTTTGCAAGGGCATCGTCGAACAGTTTGCTGGAAAGGTCATCTGCGTGCTTATCTAATCCATCGATATACTTAATTGCGTTTGGTCCTGCAACCATTCCGCCATAAATAGCAGACAGCAGGGAGTTCGCACCAAGACGATTCGCACCGTGCTGTGAGTAATCACATTCTCCAGCCGCGAATATTCCTGGAATGTTTGTCATCTGATCATCGCTGATCCATAAACCACCCATCGAATAGTGTACGGCTGGGAAGATCTTCATCGGTACTTTGCGCGGATCATCTCCTGCGAATTTCTCGTAGATCTCGATAATTCCACCCAGTTTGACATCTAATTCTTTCGGATCTTTATGAGAAAGATCAAGGTACACCATGTTCTCCCCATTGATACCGAGCTTTTGGTTCACACACACATCGAAAATTTCTCGAGTGGCGATGTCACGCGGCACCAAGTTTCCGTAAGCCGGATATTTCTCTTCTAAGAAGTACCAAGGCTCACCATCTTTATACGTCCAAACACGGCCGCCTTCTCCGCGGGCAGATTCACTCATCAAGCGAAGTTTATCATCACCTGGTATCGCGGTCGGGTGAATCTGGATGAACTCTCCATTCGCATAAATTGCGCCTTGCTCATACAAAGCACCAGCAGCCGAACCTGTATTGATAATGGAGTTTGTCGATTTACCGAAGATAATCCCAGGTCCGCCTGTTGCCATAATGACAGCATCTGCACGCAATGCGCGCAATTCATGGGATTGGATGTTCTGTGTCAGGATACCGCGTCCGACACCTTCTTCATCAATGATTGCATGAACAAATTCCCAGCCTTCATATTTCGTTACCAGTCCAGCTGTTTCGAAGCGGCGGACTTGTTCGTCCAGCGCGTAAAGCAGCTGCTGGCCAGTCGTCGCACCAGCGTAAGCTGTCCGGTGGTATTGTGTACCTCCGAAACGGCGAAAATCAAGCAGTCCTTCTGGCGTTCTGTTGAACATAACGCCCATTCGGTCGAGCATATGGATAATGCTTGGTGCAGCATCACACATTCCTTTAACCGGACCTTGGTTGGCAAGGAAATCTCCGCCGTATACTGTATCGTCAAAATGTTCCCATGTGGAATCGCCTTCCCCTTTTGTATTCACTGCTCCGTTAATGCCGCCCTGGGCACAAACAGAGTGGGAGCGTTTCACTGGTACAATGGATAATAAATCTACATGGACGCCAGCTTCTGCAGCTTTGATGGTAGCCATCAACCCTGCAAGTCCCCCGCCGACGACTACTATGTTACGTTTACTCATATCTTTAAGTCCCCTTTCTTAAAGCTGCTATCTTATACGCCCATACCGATTGCAAGCAAGGAACGTATTCCCAAATACGTAACGCCCAGGAATACAAGCAGCGTCGCATATGTCGCGATTCGCTGAGAACGCGGAGACACGGTAATGCCCCATGTAACCAGGAAACTCCATAAGCCGTTCGCAAAGTGGAACGTTGTGGAAATGACGCCAATCAAGTAGAACCAGAAGAAAAATGGCTGCGTAAGAATCGCTTCCATGAAATCAAAGTCAATCGTTTCCTGCGTAAAGATTGTAATAATACGAGTTTGATAGACATGCCACGCAATGAAAATCAATGTTACGATACCAGTGACCCGCTGCAGCAAGAACATTAAGTTACGGAAGTAGCCATATCTTCTCGCATTGTTCTTACCAGTCAGTACAATGTACACACCGAGAATGGCATGGTATAGGATTGGTATGTAAATAACCACCCATTCAAGGACAAAGCGGAATGGAAGATCGTGCATGAAACCGGCAGCTTTATTAAAGCTGTCGCTTCCGTATGCAGCAAAATGGTTAATTACCAAGTGCTGGATAAGGAAGATTCCAATTGGAAGCACTCCCAACAACGAATGCAGCCTGCGGTAGAAAAACTCTCGATTCTCGTTCATACGTACCCCCCTCTGTAGCTCTCTGAATTAACAGAATGATTGCGTTTTCATAACCGGTCAAAAATAAGACCGATTGAAAACTAAAATCCGTTATTAACAATATTATTGTATAACTATCAAATTTAGGCGTCAAGAAAACGCTTCGAAAAAATTAATAAACAGTTTTTTTATTTTGTTAAATACCGACGAAACAAATCATTTTTTGTCAGCTGTGTAAACATTCTTAATTCCGTCAAAAGACAATAGCGGGAAGTGCTGTTTTCATGTTAAAGTGAATACAGATAGCTTGTAATTGCAACAAGGCGGGAAAGGAAGACACGCATGCAAAAGAAAATGCAAGAATTCGACAGAGATTATATGGAGCAGCTCATTACCCACGGAGCTGGTCATGATATATTGCGTTTTGTCAGTTTACCAGACTTATTAGGCGAGGACGCCTCCTCTATCCTTTATGTTCTTGGTAAGAAGCTGGCACGGAAAGTAAACCCAACGTCCATGGAACAAATCGAGGATTTCTTTATTCAGATGGGCTGGGGCAACCTGAGTCTCGTCAAACAAAAGCGGCATGAAATGACATTCGAACTCTCTGGTGCTCCCGTCGTACATAGATGGAAAGTAGGTCTCGGGAAGGAATATCGCATGGAAGCAGGCTTCCTGGCTGCCAGTATAGAGCAAATCAAAGAACTTATGTGTGAAGTGGTAGACGAAAATGTACCGAAACGTGAGTATGTCCAATTTAATGTGTATTTTGCAAAGGAAAATTAATGTACTTGTGAATCGAAAAAAGACGTGTGGATATCTTCACACGTCTTTTTTGTCTGCTCTAGTAATATCGATATTTCTCTCTTTCAGCCTCGTGTTGTTTATAATAAAGGAATAGTACGTAAAAACGGGCTAGCTCAAATGTTTTATATTCGTGATAGAACACAGGATACTTTTGAATAAAGCTGTTATCTTGAATAGCCCATTCTGGATGATGCGAAAAGAAGTTTTTGCTGCACCACGCAACAAAAGATCTGCTTGGCAGCTTGCCTCTTCCTATAGGATGTACGGCAGCAGCAATATCCATCCAATATGTATTCCAATCTGCTCCGTCCAACATATCTGCATTAGGATGGTCTGCTATCAAATGCCTCAAATCATCATAAGGGAAATGTTCCCGGAGACGGAGGGACAACATTTCTTTCATGGTTCTAGTCCAGCTTTCTTTTACAACTTCCTCTTTAAGATGATGATACGCGGTTGGCATTGCAATGTATTTGCCTTCTTTTATAATTCTCATCTCCTCATAAAAAAAAGACCAGAGCATCATAAGCCTGGTCTATTCTTGTTCATTCTCCTGTTCATCTTGCGGGTTATTCAAGTGATTCAATATAACTTGCGCAGTCGGTGCTGGTATACCAAGCTTGCTAATCTCTTCGACAGAAGCTTCCTGGATAGCGGGAACTGATTTGAAATGGCGCATAAGCAATCTTCTGCGCTTCTCTCCTACGCCAGGGATATCATCCAACTTGGATTTGATCGCACTCTTGCCGCGAAGTTGACGGTGGAAGCTGATGGCGAAGCGGTGGACTTCATCCTGTATACGCTGAACCAGATAAAAATCCTGAGCATTTCGATCGAAATTAACAACTTCTGGCGGTGTACCATAAAGCAGTTCACTCGTTCGGTGCTTGTCATCCTTTGCGAGACCGCAAACCGGAATATCCAGTCCAAGCTCGTCCTCCAGTACTTCCAAAGCAGCGCTCATTTGACCCTTACCACCGTCAATGACAATTAAGTCAGGCAGCGGCAGGTTATCCTGTAATACGCGCTTGTAGCGACGTCTGATGACTTCACGCATTGTATCGTAATCATCCGGGCCTTTTACATCACGAACTTTGTACTTTCGGTATTCCTTTTTGTCCGGGCGACCGTCGGTGAAAACAATCATCGCTGATACTGGATCGGTTCCTTGGATATTCGAGTTGTCAAAAGCTTCAATTCGATGCGGTGTTTCGATATTCAATTTTTCTCCAAGTGACTCTACTGCTTTAATTGTTCGGTCTTCATCACGTTCGATAAGCGAGAATTTTTCTTTAATAGCGATTTTCGCATTCTTTCTAGCAAGTTCCACTAGCTCTTTTTTCCGACCTCGGAATGGGATGGCAACATCGGTATCCAATAGCTGCTGCAGTCCTTCCACGTTCGTGCCAATTGGTACGAGTACCTGTTTTGGCATTAGATGGTTTTGATGCAAATAGAAACGTCCGACAAACGTAAGGAATGTCTCTTCTGGTTCATCAAAAAACGGGAACATGCTGACATCACGCTCAATCAGCTTACCTTGGCGGATAAAGAATACTTGCACACACATCCAGCCTTTGTCATAAGCAAAGCCGAACACATCTCTGTCTGTCTGATCCGTTAATGTCATCTTCTGCTGCTCCATGACAGATTCAATATGCTGAATTTGATCTCGCAGTTCTTTTGCCCGCTCAAAATCAAGTTCTTCCGAAGCTTCCTGCATCCTTTGCTGCAAATCCTTCTTAATCTGATGGTGTCCGCCATTTAAGAAGGTCGTAATATTTTGTACGATATTACGGTTTGTTTCTTGGGAGACAGGATACACACAAGGACCAAGGCATTGGTGCATATGGTAATACAAGCAAACGCGGTCGGGCATCGTATTACATTTACGCAGCGGGTAAAGCCTGTCCAGCAGTTTCTTCGTTTCCCTGGCTGCGATTACGTTCGGATATGGTCCAAAATATTTGCCTTTGTCTTTTTTCACTTTTCGTGTCACCAGCAAGCGCGGCTGTTCTTCTGCTGTAATTTTCAAATAGGGATATGTCTTATCATCCTTTAGAAGGATGTTATATTTGGGATCGTATTTTTTGATTAAATTCATTTCTAAAATGAGTGCTTCGATTTCGGAGGAGGTGACAATGTATTCGAAATCGACAATCTCTGTGACAAGCCGCTGCGTTTTGCGGTCGTGTGCACCAGTAAAATAGGAGCGCACGCGGTTGCGGAGTGTCTTAGACTTTCCAACATAGATGACTGTCCCATTTTTATCTTTCATCAAATAACAGCCAGGCTGCGGCGGCAGAACAGCGAGTTTATCTGTAATCGTCTTGTTCATTCGCTTTCCCCTCTATACAATTCTTTACATAAAGGAACCCTTGCTACAGGAAGTAACAAGGGATCCAATTCATGATTGCTTACGCGTGTTTGTTTACTAGCTCAACAAGAGCTTCTTTTGGCTGGTAACCAATTACTTGGTCTACTACTTCGCCATCTTTGAAAAGAAGCAAAGTCGGGATGCTCATTACGCCAAATTTACCAGCAGTAGCTTGGTTTTCGTCAACGTCAAGTTTTACGATTTTTACTTTATCGCTCATTTCGCCATCGATTTCTTCCAATACTGGAGCGATCATTTTACAAGGGCCGCACCAAGTTGCCCAAAAGTCAGCAAGGACAAGTCCTTCGCCAGTTTCTGTACTAAAGTTTGAATCCGTTGCATTTACAATTGCCATTGTCTATTCCTCCTAAATAAAGCTTTCACCAGAGTATAGCACTGCTGAAGTCCGGAACGCTAATAGTTTGCTTAGAAGGCTCCATTCCTAAACATCGTACTAAATACTTGCTCCTATAACATATGACAATCCTACGGAAATAACAAGAGATATAAATCCAACTGCGCGATTATCATTCGCAATCTCCGCATCAATCTTATAAGTCGGCGTAAGGAACTCAAAGATAAAATAACCGATCAGCAGCATGACGAAGCCGACGGAACTCCACACGATACTTTGCAAAATACCATCATTATGTTCATAAGAAAAACGAAGTACATTCGTAATTCCGAACATCTTTCCCCCAGTCGCCATTGCTACTGATAAGTTTCCGCGTCTGATTTCTTCCCAGTTCTTATAAGAAGTAACCAGCTCGAAAATAGCCATAAATACAATAATGCTCAATACTGCCACGCTATAGCGAGCAGCTGTCAGGACAAACGTATTTTCCCAAAATGACTCCATAACTTCGAATTCCCCCGGTCGTTACTGAAATTCCAGCACGGTAACACCAGTTCCGCCTTCACTCATTCCGCCGGAGCGATGATTTTTCACAGCACGATGACGTTTGGCAAATTCCTGTACACCAGTCCGTAATGCGCCTGTTCCTTTACCGTGGATAATCGATACTTGCGGATATCCAGCTAATAGCGCATCATCCACATATTTTTCTACGCGGCGCAGTGCATCCTCATATCGTTCTCCGCGCAAATCCAGCTCTGTGCTTACATGATAGGCGGAGCCTTTTACAGTGGCTACCGGCTTTTCTTTTAATGTGTCCTGTCTCTTTACGAATTCAATGTCTTTTCGTTTCGCTTTTATTTTCATAATTCCAATTTGGAGTAAATATTCTTTGTCGCTTACCTTCTCGACGACTGTTCCTTTTTGTCCGAGTGTGAGCAGAAGTACTTCATCACCAGGCATAAGCTGCTGGGATTCCTTCGATTTCGGTGCTGATTTCGCGCCTTTTTTCGCAAGCTCCGGTGAAGCATCCTCCAGCCGTTTTCGTGCTTCAATAATTTCATGCTCTTTTACGCTTGCTTGATTTTTCATCGTACGAAGCGAGCTGACAATTTCTTCTGCTTCTTCCCGCGCTCGTTCTACCGCTTTAGCAGCTTTCTCTTCTGCTTTTTGGTAAAGACGTTCCCTCTTGGTGTCAAACTCCTGCCATTGCTTCTCCAGATCTTGCTTCAGCGCTTCTGCTTCTTCCAGCTGCGTTCTGGCAGTTTCATAATCCTGTTCTGCTTGTCGGCGAGATGTCTCTAAGGAAGCAATCATATTTTCGACACTCTTAGAATCGGTACCAATCAGTTCTTTTGCACTGTCGATAACAGATTCTTTCAAGCCTAGACGGCGTGATATTTCAAAAGCATTACTGCGTCCTGGCACACCGATTAAAAGGCGATACGTGGGCTTCAGCGTTTCTACATCAAATTCCACACTGGCGTTCACAACACGCTCTCGGTTAAATCCATACGCTTTCAACTCTGGATAATGCGTTGTCGCTACAACGGACGCTCCACGCTTGATTGTCTCATCTAGAATACTCATCGCTAATGCGGCACCTTCCTGAGGATCTGTACCAGCACCTAATTCATCAAACAAAACCAGCGATTGATGATCGACTTGCTGCAAAATATCCACAATATTCACCATATGGGAGCTGAATGTACTCAAGCTTTGTTCAATAGACTGTTCATCGCCGATGTCTGCAAACACATCTGTGAAAACAGCCATCTCTCCCCCATCAAGCGCTGGCACTTGCAAACCGGACTGGGCCATCAGTGTACAAAGGCCGATTGTTTTAATCGTGACAGTTTTACCACCGGTATTCGGTCCGGTAATAACAATGGTGGAATAATCTTCTCCAAGATCAATATCATTCGCTACCACTTCTTCCGGATCGATGAGCGGATGTCTTGCCTGCTTCAAATGGATGATGCCTTGGTCGTTCATTTTCGGCATGGAACAGCGCATCACCGCGCCAAGCTTCGCTCTAGCTGCAATAAAGTCAATCTGACCTAGAATCTCAATATTAGCAAGTAAAATCGCTTCGTCTTCAGCAACTCGCATACTAATCTCTTTTAAAATTCGTTCGACTTCCGCTTTTTCCTGTGCTCGTGCTTCCTGCAGCTGGTTATTCATATCTACTACAGCTTGCGGCTCCATGAACAATGTTTGACCTGAGGAAGACTGGTCATGCACGATACCGCCGATTGCTCCGCGATATTCTTGTTTGACCGGCAGCACATAGCGGTCATTTCGAATAGTAATGATAGAATCTGATAACATCTTGCTTTTCGAACGGGTATAAGATTCTAATTTTTCTCTTACTCTGCTTTCATTCGTACGGATTTTAGTACGGATTCCACGCAGGCGGTCTGATGCGCCATCCATAACACGGCCATGATCATCAATGGCGTTCTTTATATGGCGTTCCAAGTCGCTTAACGAAATAAGCTGTTCAACGAGTGCACGAATGATCGGCAATTCAATGTCTTCCAGTTCTTCCACGAAGTGTTTTAAATTCTTTCCGCCATAAATTGTGCTGGCAATGTCCAAACACTCATTGGCATTTAAAACGCCGCCGATTACCGCTCGTTTCACACTAGCACCGATATCGTGAATGCCTCCTAGCGGAATTCCTCCGCGAAGACGAATAATAGAAGCCGCTTCATCCGTTTCGGCTTGCAGCTGTTCAACTGCTTCCAGTTCTGTTGCGGGCTGGATTTGCATCGTTCTTTTTTTACCAAGTGAAGACGCAGCTTGTTCACTTAGCTTTTGGATGATTTTATCGAATTCCAACACACGGAATATTCGTTTATTCATTTTTTCCCCTCACTTTTAGCAGTTAGTTGCGCTGAAAAAGCTCCATCAACTGTTGCTTCGACCATGTGTTGATGACTGTCTCTGGTTTAAGCCAGCCTTTTCGAGCCATAGCGACTCCTACTTCCATAAAAGATAGAGTCGCATAGCTGTGGGCATCGGTATTGACAGCAATCTTTACACCGAGCTCCTGCGCTTTCTTTAAGTACGTCCATGACAGGTCCAGTCGGTTTGGATTCGCATTCAATTCAATGACTGTTCCTGTTTCTGCTGCTTTCTCTAACAACCAATCCGGATCGGCCGCGTAACCGGCTCTTCTGCCGATAAGACGGCCTGTTGGATGAGCTATAACATTTACATTCGGATGTTCCAGCGCTGCCGTCAGACGATTCTTTATTTGATCAGCTGATTGCGAAAAGCTGGAATGAATTGCACCGATTACGTAATCCATCTCTTGCAGAAATGCATCATCAAAGTCTAAGCGGGCATCTGGCAGAATATCCATTTCCACACCGGCAAAAATATGAAAGTCGGGGAACAATGCGTTTACACGCTCAATTTCTTCCCGCTGTTTTCGGAGCCGCTTTTCATCCAGCCCGTTTGCCACTTTCAAGTATTTCGAGTGGTCTGTAATTGCAATATAAGAATAGCCAAGTTCAATTGCTTGCTTTGCCATTTGTTCAATTGACTGTGCACCATCACTCCACGTTGAGTGCATGTGCAAATCTCCTTGAATATCAGAAAGCTGAATTAGCGGCATTTCTTGTTTGAAGCTATCTAACTCGCCGTGCGCTTCCCGTATTTCAGGAGGAATAAAGGTTAAATCAAAATGTCGGAAGAAATCCTTCTCTGTTTGGAAGGTTGTCAGTTCTCCCGTTTCTACATTCTCCACGCCATATTCACTAATTCGCTCACCGCGTTTTTTCGCCAGCTGACGAAGAGCGACATTGTGGTCAGCTGAACCAGTAAAGTGATGCAAAGTCGTCGCAAAAGCTTCTGGTTCAATCAACCGAAAATCGACGTTAATGTCGTAGCCTTCTTCTAACGTCACTGATACTTTTGTTTCTCCATTAGCAATAACTTCTTTTAAATTCTCAATCGTCAGCAGCTGCTCTTGGACTTGCTTTGGGTCATTCGTTGCAATAATAAAGTCTAAATCTTTCACAGTTTCCTGCATCCGGCGCAAGCTCCCAGCCCGGGCATAGCGCTCAATACCATCTAGACTTTCCAAAAAGGCTTCAATTCGTTCTGCTAAGGGCAGCATCATTGCAATTGGAATACGCTCTGGTCTGGATCCGACATTTGCTAAGCTATCGAGAATCTTTTCAGCAGACTTTTTGCCAAATCCGCTTAGTGCTGCAACTTTTCCTGATTCTACAGCTGTTTTCAAGGATGCTCCGTCAACTACGCCAAGCTCCTGGTACAGCTTGGCCAGTTTCTTCCCGCCTAATCCTGGCAAGTCAAGAAGCGGAACAAGACCTTCTGGCACTTCCTCTTGCAGCTGATGCAGCGTATCAGACTCTCCGTTTTGTATATATTCTTCTATCACTGCGGCCGTTCCTTTGCCGATGCCATTTAATGCGGTAAAGTCAGCAATCTCATCTAGTGATTGATCGTTTGTTTCCAACGCATTCGCAGCTTTTCGGTATGCAGATACCTTGAATGTATTTTCCCCTTTTAGTTCAAGATAAATTGCAATCGTCTCTAATAGTTTAACAACATCCTTTTTGTTAATAGCCATCTGTCTCATCCTTTCGACCAAGGTAGAAAACCCTTGCGCACGATGCCGCAAGGGTTAGTTATTCCATCCCATCATTTCGCTGGGTAATTTATTTGCAACATGATTCAGCCATAAATCTTTAATTTCACCAGATATATATGGTGTATGCTCTACCATCCAAGCTGCGAGTATTGACCTATCCAGTGCTTCCTGTATCGGTGTAATCGGCAGCAATACGGAAAGATATAGAATGACGAAGACAATTAAATATATCTCGATGAAGCCGAGCGCACCGCCAAGAAGCTTGTTGACAGAACGCAAAATTGGCAAATCGGCGATAAAGTCAAGCATCGATCCGATAATGTGTAAAACAATTTTTGTTGCGAAAAAGAGAATCGCAAACGCAATAGCGTTGTAAAACACTTGATCTAATGGAACAGCTCCAAATATATTGGACCACGTGCTGTCAGATGACATATCCGGATACGGAATCCATAATTCCAGTTTCGGAGCCAGCTGATCGTAATAAATAGCAGCAACAATAAATGACACAATAAAGCTTGCCAAATGGAACAGCTGCATAATGAAGCCTCGCTTCAAGCCGACGAGAACGCCGAACAAGAGCAACGCGATAATGAGTAAATCAATCATTGTCCTTGCTTGCCTCTTTCCTTGTAATAGAACCTAGCAATTGTGCATAGTCTTCTTTTAGTTTCAAATAATCATTTGTCGTATTTACAGCCGTTAGCACGGCTAATTTTGCTGTATCAAGATTCGGATTCGCCGCAGAGATCTCCGACATCTTCTGGTCGACTAGGCTCGCCACCATTCGCATGCGATGGGCTGGCTCTTGGCCTACAATTGTATAGGATCGGTTATGTATTTCTACCGTAACACGTGTTTTATCTGACTGGGACACGTTATCCCCCCTCACTTCTCTTATAATACTAAACCTTATAGTAACATGAAGGTGCCAATTTAGGAAACAATTCAATATAGCTTTATCGGCATGCTATACTGGATGTCAGATTGGAGAGATGAACGTGGGACAAATCGTATTACAATTAACATTGGACAAGATCCAGGAAATGAAAACAGTATACAGCCAAACAGCGAAAGCGGCACCACCCGGAGCTGTCTTTGCCGCCAAAACACCAAGCTGCAGTATTACTGCCTACAAATCCGGCAAAGTGCTGTTCCAAGGTAAAGCACCAGAATCGGAGGCAGATAAATGGGGAACAGCTCCAGCAGCTTCTAAAAGCAACAGCACCTCAAAACCAAGTGTGAATGATCACAAGTATGCACCAGACCCTTCTTTATTTACCACCTCTCACATCGGCTCAGACGAAGCAGGGACAGGTGATTTCTTCGGGCCAATCACTGTTGCAAGTGCATATGTAGATAAGAGCCAGGTTGCACTTCTCAAAGAACTTGGTGTGAAAGACTCGAAGCTTCTGAAGGATGATGCTATACAGCGCATCGCAAAAGATCTCATGCACGCCGAGATGCCTTACTCTCTCTTAGTGATGCGCAATGAAAAATACAATCAGCTGCAGAAGCGCGGCTGGTCGCAAGGCAAGATGAAAACGATGATGCACCACCACGCCATCCAAAAGCTGCTTGCCAAGATTGCCCCGACTAAGCCGGATGGCATTCTGATTGACCAGTTTCAGCTGCCGTCAACTTATATAAAGCATCTTGCTTCTGAAGGAGAAAAGCTGCAGCCAGACGTGAGCTTTATGACGAAAGCGGAAAGCTATTCTCTCGCTGTAGCAGCAGCTTCGATCATCTCCCGAGCGAGCTTCTTAAAAGAGATGGACAAGCTTTCCAAGCAAGCAGGTTTTACAATCCCGAAAGGCGCCAGTGCAGCTGTTGATCAAGCAGCCGGACGCCTCATCCGAAGCAAGGGACGCCAAGCGCTTCCTGTATTCACGAAAATGCATTTTGCAAATAGCGCCAAAGCCGAAAAGTACGTCTAACGTCCATATTTTCGCCGACTATTTGATTTCCTGGTCCGCACGAGCCTGCCAGCAGGCTGCTTGCGGATCCATTTTATATACTTGGACAATTTTTCATCTGACCGCAGCGCTTCAATTGTACCAAGCCGAGCTGCCAGCTCCTCATTCGTATACAATGCATGAATTTGTTTGTGACACGGAATACAAATCATCGCAGTATCTAGAAATGTGCCGCCCATTTCCTTTGGTATAAGATGATGCTCTGTTAACGTAACCTCATCTCGGCCGCAAAGCTCACATCTGCCAATATGCTGTCTTGCCACATTCATCCCCTCACTTAGTACCAGTATAGACAGTAATTTCCGCTTTTAACGTACATTAGCCTATTTCCCGATAATACCGCAGCGACACTTGTGTTTCGCCTGTTTCAGTCAGATTGCTTTTCTTGCCCCGCAGACGGAAGCCTCTTGCTTCATAAAAAGGAATGCCTAATGTATTGCCTTCTTGAACGGAGACCCATTGTTCCGAAACGCCTTGCTGCTTTTGGTCTTTTGTCAAAGCTTCCAGCAGCAGCTTTCCAGCACCCTTATAACGCGCTGCTTCATCGACATACAACACAAACACTTCCCCAGTCGATTGTCCTGTTACCGCTCCTCCAATAACACCAACCACTCGCCCCACCTGCATTGCCACATAACGATAACTGCCAGATTGGATTTCTTCTTTTACACGACCAAGGTTATACCAATAAGCGACATTCTGCCGCTGAAACTCCTCACTAAGCTTCCCAGCAACCGTTTGCCGCCACCCTTTGGAACATATGGCTGCTATTGCTTCGGCGTGTTTTAGTTCTGGTTTGGTAATATTCATATTTGCTCCTCCATTACTTTTATTAACTGCCTGACAATCTAGTAAAAAGATAACTCTAACTTCCAATCGAAAAGAAAAGTTCTTCTCTTTTTGGAGATACAAGAGAGTCTTTTGCCTCTATAGAGAAGCGCACTTCGAGGGTAGAAAGTGATGAGATCCTCTGTAAAGAGCCTTTAAAGAGCTGTTTCTTGGTTACAGAGACAAGTGATGGCTAAAATACTGGTACTGAGCGTATTAGAGGTAAAAGAAAAGTACCTATTATTATTGAACTTTTTCATTAGTATGTGGATTCTGAAGCGAGAATTGAATAAAACTGAGTATTTCGAAATTCACCTTTAATAAATTCATTTTTTCGTAATGTCCCTTCATATCTCATACCTAATTTGGTCATCACTTTTTGTGAACCTATGTTGTCAGTATCGCATCTGCCTTCTATTCGATTAACGGATAAACTTGCAAAACCATACTCAACAATTTTATCTAACGCTTCTGTCACAATTCCTCTACCCCAATATTTTTCTGATAGAAAATATCCAACCTCGATACTCTTATGTTTATTACTCCAGTCAATAATTGCAGCAACTCCGATTACTTTGTTAGTATCATTCCAGACAATTCCCATTCCCCTGCTTCCCCGACACTATAACCATTGATGCCATTGTCTAAGAATTGAAGTGTTGTTTCTTTGGTCTTATTCGTTTCCCAAGTCATAGGACCGGAGACATTAGGGTTGGAACCAAAATTCATACAAGTCATCTATGTCGCCATAAGATAACTTTCTAAGCATTTAACGTCCAGTCTCAAATTCAGGCATCACCTTTAAATGATTTTCAAAACTCATATATTAACCCCATAAATCAATTCCGGTGATTTTTTTCTGTCGTCAACCACAATCTTTTATGAGACATTTAGTTTGTGCTATTCCTTATATTTCGTTAATTCTGATTATAACTTAGCGAGATAATCTAACTGACTTTACGCTTTAATTCTAAAGAATTATTTTATTTGTTCTACTTCTTCTGTTCTAAAATCAACAGTATATATCTTTTTAACTTTCTCAGTACCATCTATATCTTCGTAAACCCTAATAACATATTTAGTTCCATCTTCTTTCAGGTAGTCAATATGTAAATGTTCTTTCTCTTCAGAATGAAGTTGATTGTAAATAAGTAATTCTGCATCATCTTGCGATAAGATACCATTTGCTTCCGCATTTTTATCACTAAGCGTATAGCCACTTCCTGATTCCTCTTTATTGCTTGCTGCATCGGTTGAACAACCGACTATACTACTCATCATTATAAGAATTAAACTAATTACTAAGATTACATTCCTCTTCAAACAATCACCTCTTTAGGAGATTTTGCTGTCTTGCACTATCTATTCAAAGAATACAAATCATCCAAAGAAAGATTTTTATAGTAACATTAGGTTTGGGGTCCTTCGTATACAATTCAGTACGACATTCAACTTAAAAGTTTCATGTAATCAGGTCTTCTGTAGACTTATACTTGCTAACTATTCACTTATTCTGCTTTTCTTCTCTCTTTCAGCTTACTAATTAAGTATGCCACGCTGTTTATTCCGATTACTATCATTAACCCATAGCCAATTGCTCTCCCATGTATTACTCCGTAAATTGAGATTGAAAGAAAAACAATAAAAAGAACTATGTAAAGTATCCCTCGCATCGAAACTTGCAAGTTATCACTCCTCATTGTTTAATGAGATTATCGTAGCACATAAAATATTCGCACATAACAATATTTTACATTTTTTTCTGATACAAAAAATAAAAAGGATAGCTAGCGTCTCCATGACGCTAGCTATCCTTCCTCTTTAACTTCTCAATTCCGCACCATGCACTGCTTTCACAGCTTCCATAATGCTGTTATAAGATGCTTCTACTTCTTCATCTGTCAGTGTGCGTGTTGGGTCTTGGTACAGCACAGTATAGGCAATTGACTTCTTGCCAGTTTCCATGTGCTCGCCCTGGTACACATCGAAGATCTGTACTTGCTGCACGAGCTCACCGCCAGATTCTTTGATCGTACGCTGAATATCGCCAGCATGTGCTGTTTCATCAACAACAAGCGCGATATCACGTGTGACAGAAGGGTGACGCGGTACTGTGCGGAAGCTTGGTTCTTCTTTATACTGATCCATCAAATAAGCTGCATCTAGATCGAAGACATACGTTTCTTTTAGGTCGTACGCTTTTTGTACGGTTGGATGCAATTGCCCTACCACACCAACTGCGCGGCCGTTATGGGAAACAGTTGCTGTACGTCCAGGATGATAGCCATCTACTTGTGCCTGCTGGAAAGCAGGTTCAAGGTCAAGCTGTGCGAAGATGCCTTCAACAATTCCTTTTACTACATAGAAATCAACTGGCTTCTTCTCTTGCTGCCATGGCTGCTCCATCCACATACCAGTAATTGCACCTGCAAGACGGGCCGTTTCTGTAGGCTGCTCTGTCGTTTGTTCTTCTTCTGAAAGGAATACACGACCGAATTCAAAGTAGCCTAAGTTATCTTGTTTACGTGCCACGTTATAAGATAGTGTGTCCACAAGCTCTGGAAGCAAGCTAATACGCAGGTGGCTGTGCTCTTCACTCATCGGCATTTTTAATGCCACAGCGTGTACGCTCTGCTCTTTTACTTCCGGACTAACAAGCATTTCTGTACGAGCTTTGCTAGTCAGCGAGTACGTGATTGTTTCCATCAAGCCAGCACCTTGCAAATACTGTTTCAGCTGACGTTTCAAGTATTGCTTCGTTGTCAGTTTACCAGCAAACGCTTCTCCTTCTGGCAGCGTGTACGGAATATTATCGTATCCGTAAATACGCGCAATTTCCTCGAGCATATCTTCAAACAAGCTGATATCACCGCGCCTTGTTGGGATAGAAACAGTGAATTGGCTGTTAGTTTGTTCAAAATGGAACTGCAATCTAGTCAAAATAGACGCGATTTCTTCATCTGAGATTGCTGTACCTAAACGGGCGTTTACACTTGTTGTATCTAGCTCGACCTTCTTCTCTTGGCGATCTAGTTCGTCGAATTCAACAACACCTTCGGCAACTGTTCCGCCAGCGTATTCTGCTAGTAAGCGAGCAGCATAAGCGCCTGCTTTTTTGACACGATTTGGATCAATGCCTTTTTCGTAGCGCGAGCTCGCTTCACTGCGCAAGTTATGATGCTTACTCGAACGGCGGATTGCACGGGAATCAAAGTAAGCTGCTTCCAGCAATACAGTTGTCGTTTGATTAGAAACTTCAGAGTTAGCGCCGCCCATCACACCTGCAAGTGCAATCGGCTCCTTGCCGTTTGTGATAACTAGCTCATCACCTTTTAGTGTGCGTTCTTGATCATCCAAGGTTTGCATTGTTTCGCCTTCGTTCGCAGTTCGGACAATAATTTCTTTCGTTGCCACTTTGTCATAATCAAAAGCGTGCAGCGGCTGTCCGTAGACAAGCAGCACATAATTGGTAATGTCGACAACATTATTGATTGGGCGAATGCCTGCTGCGATTAAGTAATTACGCATCCAAAGCGGGGATGGTGCAATTTTTACGTTTTCAATTACATAGGCGCCGTAATATGGGTTAAGCTCGCCATCTTCTACTTTCACTTGTACAAAGTCAGCTGCTTTGCTGTCGCTTGTGGGATACGCTTCATCCGGCAAGTTAACTTCTTTATTTAGGATTGCTGCTACTTCGTAAGCAACACCGAGCATGCTCATTGCATCAGCACGGTTAGGTGTCAAACCAAGCTCCAGAATAACATCATCTAAGTTAAGCAGTTCTGCAACAGGAGTCCCAACTTCCGTATCTTCAGGAAAAACAAAAATTCCTTCTGCGAATTCTTTCGGTACGAATTTCTCATCAATACCTAATTCTTGAAGCGAACAAACCATTCCGTTCGATTCGACGCCGCGCAGTTTTGCTTTTTTGATTTTCATTCCGCCAGGAAGACGCGCACCTGGAAGTGCTGCTGCAATTTTCTGCCCTTGTGCGATATTCGGTGCACCGCAAATGATTTGGTATGTTTCTGTACCAACATTGATTTGACAAAGATTTAATTTGTCTGCATTTGGATGCTGTTCGCAGCTTTCCACATAGCCGACTACTACGTTTGTGCTTTCTGGAGCGATGCGCTCAATTCCTTCTACTTCGATACCAGAGCGCGTAATTCTTTCTGCTAGCTCCTCTGGTGTAATATTATCTATGTTTACATATTGCTTCAGCCAATTTAAAGATACAAACATCGTTATCTAACCTCCCGTTATGCCTTATGGTATTGCGATAGGAATCGTACATCATTCGTATAGAAGTGACGGATATCGTCAACGCCGTATTTAAGCATCGCGATACGCTCTACACCCATACCGAATGCGAAACCAGAATATTCTTCCGGATCATAACCGCTCATCCGAAGAACATTGGAATGTACCATGCCGGCACCAAGGATTTCAATCCAGCCAGTGTGCTTGCAGACGTTACAGCCTTTTCCGTCACACACTTTACACGTCACATCAACCTCAACAGATGGCTCTGTGAATGGGAAGAAACTTGGACGCAAGCGAATTTCCCGGTCAGCACCAAACAATTTACGAGAGAACTCGAGCAGAACACCCTTCAAATCGCTCATGCGAACGTTTTTATCAATTAGCAACCCTTCAATTTGTGTGAATTGATGGGAATGTGTCGCATCATCACTGTCACGGCGGTATACAATACCTGGGCAAATCATTTTAATTGCCTTGTCACCGTTGTATTCGCGCATGGTACGCGCCTGAACTGGCGATGTTTGTGTACGTAAGAGCAGATGATCTGTAATATAAAATGTATCTTGCATATCACGCGCTGGATGGTCTTGCGGCAAGTTCAATGCTTCAAAGTTGAAATAGTCTGTTTCTACTTCTGGTCCTTCTTTAATTTCGAAGCCCATTCCAAGGAATAGGTCCTCTACTTCTTCAATGATGCTTGTAAGCAAGTGCGGACCGCCTGTTTTAACTGGACGTCCTGGAAGTGTCACGTCAATTGCTTCTTTTTGCAGCTGTTCATTTAATGCTGCTTCTTCGAGCAAGTTCTTTTTATTATCCAATGCTGTTGCAATGGCTTCACGAACTTTGTTGGCCAATTCGCCGATTACCGGACGTTCTTCCGGAGACAGTTTCCCCATTCCGCGCAGTACTTCTGTGATTGGTCCTTTTTTACCTAAGTAAGCAACGCGCACGTCCTGCAAAGATTGCAGGTTATCAGCTTGCTGTACTTTCTCGATGGCTTCTGCTTGTAGTGCTTCGAGTTTTTCTCTCATGCTTTTGCCTCCTATGATTTTGAGCATAAAAAAAGCCCCTCCCTCCGAAAAGGGACGAGCTTTCATTCGCGGTACCACCCTTGTTGGTATACACTTGTACACCCAACTTGAAGCTTGATAACGGATCTTGCAATCCGGATACACCTTTACTTGTCATAAAAGACAAGGTCCCGGCGTCTGCTCCAGAGTGAAGGTTCATCCGCTGCCGCAGCCAGCATGCTCTCAGTCAAGGCATGCCTTCCTGGTGCTGCGATTTGCAAGGGATTACTGACTCTTTCCACGCATCTCAATATGAATCTTGTTTTATTATAGAAAATCCCGGCGCAACTTGCAACCCGCTTTTATTTGTTTACCGTGTGATAAAGCAGGATTCCAGTTGCAATACTAACGTTGAGCGATTCCGCTTTGCCGAAAATCGGGATTTTGACAGCCATATCGCTTTGGGCGATTAGCCGCTTGTCAATTCCTGCTCCTTCATTTCCGACTAGCAATGCTGTTTTCTCCGGAGCCGATACTGCTCTATAGTCTACCGCTCCCTCTAGTGCAGCTGCCCAGACGGTATAGCCAATGTCCTGCAGCTCTGGAACCAATAATTCCAAGTCAGCAGTTAATACTGGCAAGTGGAAAATAGAACCTTGGGTTGCACGAATCACTTTATCGTTATACCGATCAGCTGATCCTTCACCAAGATATATCGCATCATATCCAGCAGCATCAGCTGTTCGAATAATTGTCCCTAAATTGCCTGGGTCTTGTACCGCATCCAATAAAAGAATTCGGTTGTGTCGCTTCAGCTTTTTATCCTGCATCTGCACGACAGCCGCGATACCTTGAGGCGTCTCTGTTTCTGTAATCGACTTGAATACATGCTCACTAACTGTTTCTGCTTCTAAATGAGATGCCCATTCTGGCAGCTCCGTCTCTTCACGCAGAATAAGCTTTTCAATCGTCCATCCGGCTGTAATCGCTTCTTCGACTAAATGGAAACCTTCCACAAGAAAGGTGTTCGTCTTTGTCCGTTCTTTTTTTCGTTTTAGTTTTTGCCACTGTTTTACTTGGGCATTTTGTGTTGATGTAATCAACGCACGTTCACTTCCCTTTCTCGACATATCCTCTATCATACATAGTTTTACAAAGCCGGGTCAAACTATAAAAAAGTTAAGGAGGTGTTCATGTATGGATTTGGACATCCGACGCGCTATTTTAGCGAATATTAAAGGCAATAATGAAGAACAGCTGGAAGCGACTATCACAGATTCCATTGGCGGAAGAGAAGTATTGCTTCCAGGTCTTGGCGTACTTTTTGAATTAATTTGGCAGCATGCTGATGAAAACGAAAAAGCAGAAATGGTTGATGCACTAGCAAAAGGAGTACAAGCGACACAAAGCTAATTCTGGGGCGAAATAAAGTCTTGTCCGCCTGGTTCTTTTGAGCTACAATTGGACTAACAATATGTGACAGGAGATATGTTTTTTGGATACATCTTATCTGCTTTCGACACTTAGTCCTCTTATCCGCGCATCTTACCAGCAGCAGACAGGACTTTCCCAATTATCCAGTCCGAGCCAGTCATTCGGTGATGTGCTAATGCAATCGATGCAAGCAAACATGCCAGTTCGTTTGAATCCATATGCAACAACTAGCGCCCCGTCACCAGTACAGAATGTCACGGCTGTGCAGTCCATTATGGAAAGCGCACCAGCCAGTTCAGGGAATAAAACGATTGATGGTATTATCTCCAACGCTGCTTCTCAATATGGCGTAGATGAGAAGCTTATCCGTTCGGTTATAAAGATGGAATCAAACTTCAATCCGAGAGCTGAGAGCGGTGTAGGAGCGCAAGGTTTGATGCAGCTTATGCCAGCTACAGCAGCAGGGCTTGGGGTTATGAACAGCTTTGATCCAGAGCAGAACGTAATGGCAGGTACAAAATACCTCAGCCAGATGCTTGACCGTTATAATGGCAATACAAGCTTAGCTTTAGCAGCTTATAATGCCGGACCAGGCAATGTTGATAAATATAACGGCATACCGCCGTTCAACGAAACAACGAATTACGTTCGTAAAGTAATGGGCAGTTATCTCGCTTAAAAAACCAGCTTCCTCGGAGGAAGCTGGTTTTTTATTAACTATACGTAATTTTTTCAACTGTTTCTTTATCCAGCTTCTCGATAACTGCGGTAAGCAATTTCACGGTGTTGTCATAATCATCTTCATGCAGCATGGCCGCATGAGTATGAATATAGCGTGTTGGGATACCAATTGTTAAAGCCGGAACACCTTCACCGGTCAAATGGATGCTGCCTGCATCCGTTGCACCACCCTTAATGGTATCGTATTGATAAGGAATTTCCAGCTCCTCTGCCGTCTGGATAACCAAGTCACGCAATCCTTTATGAGAGATATGTGCAGCGTCATATAAGACGATTTGCGGACCACCGCCGAGCTTTCCATTCGCTTCTCTGTCGCTAATACCTGGTGTATCGCCTGCAATTCCTGTATCAACAGCAAAAGCGATATCCGGTCCAATCTTATTAGCAGAAGTAGTAGCACCTCGTCTTCTGACTTCTTCTTGCACCGTTCCAACACCATAGACAGTTGCTTCTTTATCTGTATGATGTAAGTTTCTCAGTACATCAATGGCAACTGCACAGCCAATCCGGTTATCCCAAGCTTTCGCTAAAAGCAGCTTTTCATTCTTCATCTTCGTGAATTCAAAGTAAGGTACAACCGAATCACCCAGACGAACGCCAAACTCTTCTGCTTCTTCTCTGCTGCTGGCACCAATATCGATGAACATTTCTTCTATGACAGCGGGTTTCTTCCGCTTTTCGAGGGACAACAGATGCGGTGGCTTGGAGCCGATGATACCGACAAGCTCCCCTTTACGCGTATGAACAGTAACACGCTGCGCCAGCATCACTTGGCTCCACCAGCCGCCTAGTGTTTGGAAAAACAGATAGCCGTTCGCATCGATGCGTGTCACCATAAATCCAATCTCATCCAGATGCCCAGCGACCATTACTTTCGGACCGTCTGGTTTGGAACCTTTTTGCTTTGCAATTAAACTGCCCAAGTTATCGGTAGACACTTCTTCTGCATAAGCTGAGATATAATCTCGCATCACATTGCGAATTACAGCTTCGTCTCCAGATACACCAGGTGCGTCGGTTAAGTCCTTCAGCATCTTCAGTTTGTCATTCATATATGTGCCTCCCTGTTTAATAGCCTTCATCCTGTCTTGTATGATTCACTTCGTTTTTTTGCTGGTATGCCTTTAATATCGCTTGTTCATCAAAGCCTAGCAGCTGACCTAACAGCAAGAAGCTGCGGAACATCATGTTGTAATTTTCTTGATTCGGCGCGGCATAAAACGCATGAATAGTACGGTAAAGCTCCAGAAATGCATCTGTCTGATCTATTTGCTTGTTTGGAAGCGGTGCTGATGCATACGTCAAGCCTTTATCCAGTCCTACCGACAGAATGAAATGCAGACCATCTACATATTCCTCCAAAATAACAGCTTGTTCACTTGGCCCTTTGCGGCTCCAAAACTTGAAGCAGCGTGTTTCATTGGCCAGTTCCCCAATTTCCACTTGCAGTGCAAGTACCTTCTTCCGGAAAATATCTTCTCGATTTGCTGACTCTAGATTTTCTTCAATATAGGAATCCAGCTCCCGCTGCTTCCTGAATAAATATTCGTAATCCATGTATAAGACTCCTTCTTGCGTTATTGCTATGTAACGAGGGTATAGTAATACAGATGAAACTTCCTCTTAAGCGTAATCGTATCTATACAAAAAGTAAAGGAGGCCTGCTCGCTGATGAAAATCTTTTTTCTCCTGCTTCTGGCAGGTGCGGCGCTTCTTTTGTTCTATACTGTGATGAAAGCAAGAAATTATGCTGCTAAAGACCATTCCTCCGCGGAAACGGATGAAGTCGAATTTCACGACCAGCTGATTGATCAGTATTTTACATTAAGTTACCGAGGATACCGTATGATTGGAGAAAAACATATTCAAACAAAAGAAGATAGCATTGAAGTAACAAAGGTAGTAATGACTGCCGCGCAGCCGACCCGGTTAACAGGGTTCTCCCGAAATGATTTGTACCAGATGGAAGAATGCATCCTTCAGCACTTCCCCTACACCTCTATTGAGTGGCGCCATCCGATAAACGAGCTTGTCTTAACAGAAATCTAAAAAGAGCACGGAAGCTTGAAGCTTCGGTGCTCTATGCACTTTCTTTGAAGAATTCTTCCCACTTGTAGGTGAATTCTTTTTTTCGCATTAAGTAGATAAACACAAGCAAAACAAGCATGACGCCTCCTATTGCTGCTGGCGGCAAGTAGCGCAGCCATGTTCCCGCAAAGGAATACAGCGCTGCCAGCGGTATACTGGAAATAAAGGATGCTTTTGCGTACGATTTCCAATCCCGGTTCGTCTCCATCAAACACACACTCAGCATATGAAAATGAATGAATGGAATCATTCGCATAAGCGCAATTTGCGTCGTCGTAAAGCTCGAGTGTTTGCCAATCAGCTTTTGTTTCAGAAAAAGGATTCGTTTCGCTGATTTCGGAAAACGCAGAGAAATAAAATAAAATAGCAAACTTGAAGCGGTTATACCGATGATGGAAAGAACCGTTCCAGCTACCGCACCGAATAAAATCCCGCCTGAAATACAAAGAAACACAACAGGCAGAAATAAGGCGGGCCGAAGCAGATGCAGGAGGATGAACAAAAGCGGTGCAAACAACCCACCTGTTGCGACGACCGTCATCAACTCCATGCCGACCTGGTTCATTGCTGCTCACTCCTCTCAGATGTCTCTAATACATATGACAGGAGACGAGCCTTTATGACAAGCACATATTACTTTTTCTCAGAGAAGATACAGAACAAGTAGGACATGCATGGCGATAAGACAAGGAAAGCCGAAGACAAAGGCTGTATGCTTCGTTTTATGTCGAAAAACCTGCATCGCGATCCAACCACCGATAGCACCGCCAATAACAGCAGTAATCCACAATCGTTTCTCACTGATACGCCAAGCATGCGCGCGGGCTCTCCGTTTATCAATCCCCATCCAGCTAAACAGCAGCAGGTTGACGATGATAAGATACAGAACTAGAAACAGCCACACATTTTTCTCCCCTCTCTATACAAAAAGCCGCTATCAAGTGATAGCGGCTTTTCTAGCTTATTTCAAAGCGTCTTTAGCTTTTGCAGCAAGCTGAGCGAATGCTTTCTCATCAGAGATTGCAAGCTCAGAAAGCATTTTGCGGTTTACTTCGATACCAGCAAGCTTAAGACCGTGCATCAAACGGCTGTAAGTAAGTTCGTTCATACGTGCAGCAGCGTTGATACGTGCGATCCAAAGTTTACGGAAATCACGTTTTTTCTGTCTGCGGTCACGATAAGCGTACTGACCTGATTTGATAACCTGTTGTTTTGCTGTTTTGAATAGTGCGTGTTTCGCACCGTAGTAACCTTTTGCTAACTTAAGAACGCGTTTACGACGCTGACGCGTTACTGTTCCACCTTTTACACGTGGCATTGTATTCCCTCCTATAGGACGAAAGCTTAACTTTCAGTTTTTATTATTTTGGTAGCATTTGTTTGATTCGTTTAAGGTCGCCAGCAGAAACTAGTGCATCTTTACGAAGCTTGCGTTTCTGTTTCGTAGACTTGTTAGCAGCCAAGTGGCTAGTATAACCGTGATGACGGCTTACTTTTCCAGAACCTGTTTTTTTGAAACGTTTAGCAGACCCTTTGTGGGTTTTCATTTTTGGCATCGTATTTCCTCCTTATATCCTTCGGCTTACTGTTTCTCAGCTATAGGAGCAAGCATTAGGAACATGCTGCGGCCTTCCATTTTCGGTCTCATTTCAACCGTTGCAACATCTTTGCACTCTCCAGCAAGCTTTTCGAGAACTTCTTGGCCTAATTCTTTATGCGTAATGGCACGTCCGCGGAAACGAACAGAAGCCTTTACTTTATCGCCTTTTTCAAGAAACTTACGCGCGTTGCGAAGCTTCGTGTTGAAGTCGTGATCCTCGATACCGGGGCTCAAGCGCACTTCTTTTACGTTGATTACTTTCTGGTTCTTACGCGCTTCTTTTTCTTTCTTCTGCATTTCGAAGCGGTATTTACCATAGTCCATAATCCGGCAAACTGGTGGTTTTGCATTTGCAGCCACAAGCACCAAATCAAGATTTCTCGTCTGAGCGATTTCTAATGCTTCCTGACGGGATTTAACGCCAAGCTGGTCACCGTTGGAATCAATGAGTCGCACCTCACGTGCACGAATTTTCTCATTGACGTTCATTTCTTTGCTAATAATCATCCACCTCCAGGATATTTTGGGAAACTTATGATCGGGGACAAGATATCCGCCGCTAATCAGTTACACATGGTTGTAAAAAAGCATAAAAAAAATGCCGGTACGCATACGGCACCCACACTTGTCCTAAAACACTGTTTATCAAACCTGCCAACTGCCAAGCGGCGTCAATCAGGTGAGAAGTGGGTACTTCTGCTTGTCTCAGATCATTATTTATTTCACTTTTACAATCTTATCATAGCTGATGTAAACTGTCAATCATAGTGAAGCCCGTTAATCCTGCTCAATTAATGTAACATATTCTTACGATACTGACAACCGTCGTTTTAAAATTAACTAGACGAAACTTATTCCCCAACAGTACCGTAATTAAACAAAGAGGTGATAAAATAATGCAAAAACAGCTTCACCTGCCGAAAACTCACAGCGAAAAAGTTTGGGATATTATCGGAATCAGCAGCTGGTTAACTACTAGCCTCTTCCTAATTATTATCTGGCAGCACCTCCCTGAGCAAACACCGCTTCATATGGGCATAACCGGGAAAGTCGATAATTGGGCTGCAAAAGAAAGCCTGCTGCTATTGCCAGCGCTCGGGATGGTCAACTTCTTCCTTCTGCATTTATTAGAAATGTATCCTCAATTGCACAATCAACCAGAGCGCTTAAATGAGCAAAATGCAGCAGCGTTCTATCTGCTGAGCCGTAAAACGGTGAACAAGCTAAAGAATCTAGGTGTATTGCTTTTATCTTCCATAGCAGTGGAATTCAGTATGATTGGAATGCGGTGGATAAATCACGGCAGTACGTGGCTGATGATAATTGCATTGCTAGTTTATCTTTATCCGATAGTTGAAGCAATATGGAAGCAGCGTAAAATAAAGTAATTACAAGCGACCCCAGTCTTCAGGATTAAGCTTCCCAGTCTCTTTGGCTTTTCCAATAAAGATGTTTCGGAAATTCTCTTTCAAGAAGTGCGGGTATCCATAATATGTGATGTCATCGGATTTTTTAACTATATAATCTGCATCATTAATCCAACTAATATCTTTAATAGAATCAATCTATTCTTTCATATTATCAAATACCATTAGTCCTGTCGCAGGTTACCATTTTCTAGCTTCCAACTCTGATGAATGTTATCACTTTCTGTAGTTTTCACGTACAGTAATGCATCTCTTTCAGTTTGAATTATTGGTAGGTTTACTTGTGTCATATAAATCTCTCCTTTAAGTGTTTTTAACATTCTAATTTAAAAAGCTCAGTTTTTGAGAAAAAACAAAAATATTATACAAAAATAGCGGTCCTCCCGGTTAAAGGTGGTTCCGCATATTGTCTATTGTTATCTATGGTTTATCAATTAACTTTTGCACTTTGATTGTACGTGAGGACAACCTTTTGCCTTTTGTTATCTTCTACTCGTTCACTGTAGTTACCAACTACTTTTATTGTCTTTAAGGCAAGGGACATATAGAGTTTCTGCTCATTCAACTTTCTCATAAAAGCAACTGTGGACATCTGGTCCATTATCTTACCCTTCTGGTCTTCTCCTACAATCACATTATTTATTAGCGAATAAAATTCATCATCTTTATCTTGAATTTCTTCTATGGATTGCCTGAGCCTTCTCCCCTTGTAGCTATGATCTTCTTCCGGGATAACTTGCACTATTTCAGTATCAGTGAATTTCATCAGCTAGAACCCCCTCACCAAATCGAACATTTGAGCAACTTCTTCTTCTTTCCGAAACAATTCCTCAATCGCTTTTCTGTAGTCTTCTAACATCATATGACCACTTTCTACATTCTTGTACAGCTCGCGGACTTCTTCATCCATATCAGCGTTCCGCAAAGGTTCAATATGTTCGTCAACAACCAAAGATTCTACTTCATAAAGCGGGTATCTATGCATCCATCCTCTTTCATACGCAAAGCTTTTCGGACTAGCCTCAATATGGTTTATCCCGTCCAAAACCTTATATTTCTCTTCTCTATAGGAAATAGCGATTTCTTCATTAAGTCTCTCTTCTAAGCGGACAATTGCAGTTCTTTTTTCGTCAAGAAGCATCGCCCCTTTACGATACATCTTCAGAGCGGCTGTCATATTAACTTTGATAGCTTCACCGCCACCGGCGTTTGCAGTATATATTAGGTCTTTTCCTATGTAACTCTTCTTGCCCTTCGTCATAGCATTCAGCAACTCATTAATACTGTGGCTATCTTTAATACCTTTTAAGCTATCCAGCGTGCCACTATCTAATATGTTTTGGATAGATTCTGTAAGAGAACCTGCGATTTCTTTCCCAATTAGGAACGTAGCAATATCACCACCCAGCGCAACACTCCAACTTTCTTCGTTAACGCCTACATTCGCATTAATTAGTCCAAGAATTTTTGTCAGACCTTCATCAAGGTTTCCGATTTCCTCTATCATTACTTTTTTTTGCTCTTCATCTATATATCCCGCCTCATAAAGGCGCCCAAAGATGGTATCCGCATTTTGACTTATCAACCTTATCTTATCCGCCAAAGGTGGTAAATTGTCTTTTAATGCTCGCATTGTTTCATCAACTTCATCATTATGCATCGCATACCACTTTAAGAGGTCAGCCTTGCCTTCTATTCCTTCAAGGTATTCCATCTGTACTCCAAGAAGCTGATATACAACTTCATTAACTCCACCTTTATTATCAGCATCGGCGTAATCAATTGCCAGGTCTCTGAAGCTCGCTATAACATCATCTGGTATATCATCAACAAGTTCTTTAATTCCATCAGTCTCCAGTTTTGTATCGACCTTCGTAACATCACCAAATGTCACAAATCCCGCTTTCTCAGTAACAGCATATAGCGGATCATCTTCTGATATATACTGGTGTATCTTTACCGGCGCATCTGCATAAAATTCTTTTGTGAATTCAGCAAGCTCATTAGTGGGTATTTCATAGATATCGTTCTTACCCCTTAATCCGAAATGTACATTTACCGCATCGTAGAAGTTAAAGTCATAATTATACGCCTCAACAGGTGAAATTTGGAGCCCATTCACCCCGTATATTTCATCAAACGTATCGTCCGATATTCCCGTCATTGAACTGTTGTGGTGACCAAGAGAGTGCCCCAAAGAGATAGTTTCTACACCATCTCCAACCCCAAAGTTTCTTTTTGTATCATCCACAAATGTTCTGGTAGCCTCCGCTTGTTTCTCAGACTTTCCTGCAAACGGTCCTTTTATATTTTCTTTCCAGTCAGCTAAATTCGTAGTTCCTTGGTTTATAACGTATAGTTTTTCTTCATTGTTATTAGACAGTAAAAGCGCTGTTCCATCATACCCAGAATTCAACTTTGATGTAACTTCAGACTCAGAAGAATGGTAGATACTAATATCGCCTTCATAAAGTTCCCCTGTCTCTTCTAAATATATAGATTTGAATTTGAGTTCTAACTCCTTAGAATTCAAATTATCATATTCTGTATTTACCAATCGCATCCATATATTGGTTGTAGTGATTTTCTCAAGGGACATAAAATCATCCCTCCTTAGTTTCTGTTAGCTTAATGGTTTTGAGCGACTTCAATATGCGTTCTTTTTCAGCTTTTACCATTTCATCGCACCTCTGAGAACTAAGACCCTTTTTACAAGACATATCTGCGAATATTCGAATGTTGTCTTTATTATCGTTCCATATCAGTGTTGCAAAAGCCGGACGGTGAGCTTCGGTTAAATCAGCATATTCTATATATTGCCCTTCATATTGGGACTCCAAAGGTCGAAAATCCAAGTTCTCATTACTATTTTTAGACATTCCCTCTTTGATGGATTCTTCGCTGCTCATAAAGCCATAGTACTTTAATTGAATATTGGTAACTAAATCAAGTTCGTTATCCATATGAGTAATGTCAACGAACTCGCTATCCCTCGCAGAAGCATTAGTATAACTTCTTTCAATTACTTCCATATCTCCAGGAAACGCCATCGTGAATTTTCCAGTTTTAGCCTCAAACGGGTAATAACCTTCTCGCACCGGTTCAGTAGATGTTAAGAAGCTGCGAGTAAATTCATCTTGAAATGCCGGTACATCCGGCAAGTCTTTAGGGTCCATATCTGACGGCGCAGCAGATTCTTTTCCGTTAGTCATATTACACCCTCCTAAAACGATAGTAGTCAGTAAAACGAGTATTATTGTCTTTATCTTCACAAAAGTACCTCCGCACTCATATTTCTCCTTGTGTAAAAATTATACAAAAAAACGAAAACTTTCACAGCATTATAAGGAGACTCAACAGAAAACCCTACTTTTGTCGCGGGACTTTTTCCTAGTTAAACCATAAAAAGAGAGTGTTATTTATCTCGCTTTACTTTTGTCGTTAGATTTTCGCTCAAACTAGGAGGTTCACAATAAGTTTTCCTTTTCAACGCCAAGTTTATTAAAAGATATTCCAATACCTCAACTCAGACAACAACAAAAGGGGTTGTTAAGACAGCAAAGGACAAGTCATCGGAAATCACAAAGGAATCCAATACGACGGATAAATCCATTCAGCCTTCAGGCGCGAACAAATTCATCGCTATGAAACAGACAGAACCTACTTAATATCCGAACAACAATTCGAGTTTTAGGTTTAATGGCTGCTGCGCTTGTCTTCAAGATATTTGCTGGTCTCCTATACAGAGATGTAGTCAACATAAACTTCTTTGGTTTCGGAGCCTCTACAGCATCTAAAGAAACAGCCGCTATCGCTATGGAAAGTCAAAACAAGTCTACGAAATTAGAAATTCTCGCTTATTACAGTACTGCTATTTTCAAATTAGAGTTCTATCACAAGGTCAAAAACAAAGTAAGCATAGAAGACCAAGATATTGATGACTACTTAGAAACAATGGCAGAAGAAATCGTCACTATCTACGACAAAGAGTTCAAAGTAAATTTGAACTACGACGTTATTTATATCGATAGCACCCGAGAATCCTCATATCCGAACATAGTGAAGAGATTCTTGCCCGAAAAATTCCCCTCCGGCTTCTCAAGCTTACCAAACAAAAAATCCCTCCACCGCCATAATGGCAGTGAAAGGAATTTCTATTACTTACGCAATATGCGCTTGTCTACTTCTTCTTTAATTTCTGCCACGAAAGCTTTCAGATCCTTCGTTTCAGAGTCTTTTTCACCATAGCGGCGAATGTTTACTGCATGATCAGTTACTTCCTGATCACCTAAGACGATGGCGAAAGGAACTTTCTGTACTTGCGCTTCACGAATCTTGTAGCCGAGTTTCTCTTCCCGCTCGTCTACTTGAACGCGGATACCTTCCATGCGAAGTGCATCTTCTACTTGGCGTGCGTATGCAAGATGCGCGTCAGGAGAAACTGGGATGATTTTCGCTTGGACTGGTGCAAGCCATGTTGGGAAGGCGCCTTTGTATTCTTCAATCAAGAAGGCAACGAAACGTTCCATTGTAGATACGACACCGCGGTGGATAACAACTGGACGATGTTCTTTTCCGTCTTCTCCGATATAAGTTAAATCAAAGCGTTCTGGCAAATGGAAATCAAGCTGTACAGTAGACAATGTTTCTTCTTTGCCGAGTGCTGTTTTCACTTGTACGTCCAGTTTCGGACCGTAGAATGCTGCTTCGCCTTCTGCTTCTACATAATCCAATTCAAGATCTTCCATTGTTTCTTTCAGCATTGCTTGTGCTTTTTCCCACATCGCGTCATTGTCGACATACTTCTCTTTGTCTTCTGGGTCGCGGTAAGACAAGCGGAATTTGTAATCATCGATACCAAAGTCTTTGTACACAGCTTCTACAAGTTTCACTACACGAATGAACTCATCTTTCAACTGATCTGGGCGAGCAAAGATGTGCGCATCGTTTAATGTCATCGCCCGAACACGCTGCAAGCCGGCAAGCGCGCCAGACATTTCGTGACGGTGCATTGTACCAAGCTCGGCAATACGGATTGGCAAGCTGCGGTAGCTATGCAATTCATTTTTATACACCATCATATGGTGCGGGCAGTTCATTGGACGAAGAACAAGGTCTTCATTGTCCATTTCCATTGTCGGGAACATGTCATCTTTGTAATGATCCCAGTGTCCGCTTGTTTTATAAAGATCTACACTCCCAAGTACTGGTGTATAAACGTGATCATAACCAAGCTTTTCCTCTAGGTCTACGATATAACGCTCGATTGTACGGCGTATTGTCGCTCCCTTTGGCAGCCATAGCGGCAGACCTTGACCGACTTTTTGGGAAACAGTAAATAACTCAAGCTCTTTCCCCAATTTGCGGTGGTCACGCTCTTTTGCTTCTTCAAGCATTTTCAAATAGTCATCCAGCTGGCCTTTCTTCTCGAAAGCTGTACCATAGATGCGCTGCAGCATTTGATTATTGCTGTCGCCTCTCCAGTAAGCACCGGAAATGCTAAGCAGCTTGAATACTTTAATCTTTCCTGTAGATGGTACGTGAATGCCCCGGCAAAGGTCGAAGAATTCACCTTGTTCGTAAATCGTTACATCCTGGTCTTCTGGAATTGCGTCAATTAGCTCTATTTTCAGCTCATCGCCGGTTTCGCGGAACATCGCTTTGGCTTCCTCGCGAGAAACGACTTTGCGTACAATCGGAAGGTTTGCATCAACGATTCGCTGCATTTCCTTCTCGATTTTCGGCAAATCTTCTGGTGTGATAGAAGCTTCTAAGTCCATATCATAATAGAAGCCATTTTCAATGACTGGTCCAACACCAAACTGTACATTATCATACAGACGTTTTACCGCTTGCGCTAACAAGTGCGCTGCAGAGTGACGCATGATTTCTACGCCTTGCTCTTGTTTAAGAGTAACAATTTCGATTGCGCCTCCGTTTGGAAGCTCTGTGCGCAAATCATATGCAATGCCGTCGACGTTGACTGCGATCGCTTGTTTTTTCAGCCCTGAAGAAATAGAACCGGCAATATCCTCACCAGTTGTTCCAGCAGGAAATTCTTTTTTTGCTCCATCTGGGAAAATGAATTCTAGTACATCTGCCATTTGTGTTTTCCTCCTAAATATAAAAAGCCCGTCCCTTTGCACAATTGATGTGCAAAGGGACGAGCATTTGTCTCGTGGTTCCACCCTAATTCCCGAAATATAATTCCGGCTCAAGAATCGGTAACGTCGATCGAACGCCGCCGGTTTTCTTTCGTCCTCCGACGGAGCTGTAAAAGGTGGTAACAGCAAAGCGTATGCAGGAAGCTTCCAGCCTTGGCTTCCCTCTCTTGCAAGCAAACGGATTTTACTATCGTGTCCTTTATTGTCGCTTCTTCATATAATGTACAGTATAAGCGCAACAGCCGGAAAATGCAAGAGCAGTTAAAAACAAGCGAAAGGGAATTGATGTAAAGGAAGGTATGTGGCTCTTTCCTGGAAAATATTAATCACAGTTTGTGTTTTTGGATCCGTTGGGTGCTCACCATACAAATAAATCTTACGAGGTGACATGGCAATCAAAGGTGTCAGGTTCATCTCTTGCTTCCCGATTCCTGCAAGGGCAAGCGGTTCTTGGTTTGCCAATGTTTTAATTTCTTTACCGGAAAACAAGCTTCCATCTTCCCTGTAGAAAGAAAAATCAGGTCCTTGAATAATATGAACGGCTTCCTTACTTATTGGCTTCTTGCTAATGTACTGGCGCAGCGATTCCACATACAGCTGATACTCTTCTTCGAGTTTGTATTCATCAATAGCGTCGCCCACAACGACAGTGAGCGCTTCTTTGTACGCGCTGCTGCGAAATTGAATGACAGCATCAAAGAACACACGAATATTTTTTGCAGCTATCTCTTGAAAGATTTGGGTAATCTGCTGACGCGGTAAGCTCGGTTCCTTCTTTTCTTCATACATATCCCCGACGAGAATCGTGTGCGTCAGCTCTGCAATGCGCTTTATCGCTTCCTCGTCCTTATAGTAATAAACTTCGTTGGCAATTTGCTTGATCCATGCTGTCTCACGATGATGGAGAAATGTTTCTACAAGCGCCGCTGCTATGCGGCGATGGTATCCATCTTGAATCGTCGCCTCATAACCCCATCGCTCATCCTCAGCCACGTACACTTGTTTCGTTACATCAAGCATCGCTAAACAAGAACAAAATGTATCCATCTCTATCTTTGATTTGATAAACACTTTACGCAATATCAACCACCCTCGCCACTATCAACTGTTACATTATATGGGCAGAAAATGGATTTATGAGTTGAAAAAAAGACAAGCCGCATGGCTTGCCCTTTCTTCTTAATTGTTTCTTCTGTTTTTCCCGAACAACGGAACCTCGGTTGCGACACGCTTGATGCGCTCCATGATTCGTCCTGCTTTCACTCTTTCCACATCACCGCGATTTGTCGTTGCGATTTGCTGCTCCAATTGATCAATGGAATAGTTGGAGGTGAAAAAGACTGGCAATCGTTCCATCATTCGATAATGGAGAATCGAACCGAGTATCTCATCGCGGAACCAGGCAGACTGTGACTCAGCCCCTATATCATCCAACATGAGAACTGGTGCTTTTTTAAACATGTCCACTTTTTCATTGACCGAATCGTCTTTTAGGGATGCTTTTATTTCTCGTACAAATTCCGGCATATAAATGAGCATACTGGAGATATTCCGTTCTGCCAAATAGTTGGCGATAGCGCCTAGGAAATACGTTTTACCCACACCAAACGGTCCATAGAAATAAAGACCTTGTTCCGGAATTGTATCACCTGTCTGCTGCAGGAACTGCAATGTCTTCAGGATCGCCTGCTGACGTTCGGAATCGCCATGATCGAGTGTTTCTGTTGATGCCTCTAAAATATCTTTTGGCATATACAAGCTGTTAATCCGAGCTTCTTGCCTCTCTCGCTCTTCATGCTGAAGACGGGTATGACATTTATCGTAAGCAAGACGGATAACATGCCCGTCCACTTCCAATCTTGGTGTGTAACCATTTAATATATTTTTGCATTGACCAAGTGCCGGACAATCATGACACGCTTTTGATGCTGTCGTATATTCATAAAGCCGCATCAAGTTACGCTGAATATCCTGCTCTGTCAGCTGCGGATTTGCTTCCAGTACCGCTTTAACTTCCGGATTTTCTCTAACTTGCTGCTGCATACGTTCAAAGTTTTCTTTGAAATTATTGTTTTCCTGCATCCATTTTTTTAATGATGCCTGAATGGGCTCCATACGTGCACCCCCTTCCCGCTATCTCTTAAACGCCACGCTTATTCGCATTAAATTGTTTAAGCATTTCTGCTACATCCGCATCCGGCACTGCTGTCGTGCTCGGCGCTTCTGCTTTGCCTTTCTGATCAAACCATTCCGGAACGACCTCGGATCGGCCACCGTTTTTCCGCCGTGCGGCTGCTGGCTGCTTCGCGTTGTTTGCTGTTGTGTTCCATGGCTGATTGCTGCTCTTGGCAATCTCCATCGCTTCTCTTACTGTGCTTATCTTTTTTCGTGCCCAATGTGCAGCTATTTTTTCCATGTATGCTTTTGATAATTTCATATCCGATTTGAGCAGCACATAATAAACGAGGACATTCATAATTCCTGGTGCCATGCCTTGCTCCGCCATCACGTCCCGGATAACTTTCAAGTCAGAAGCTGCTGCTGTTCCATTACCAGAAATATCTTCTAACAGCTGCTTTGGTGAAATTGTCTCAAGCATGTGAACAAGCTTCTCTTGCTTGGAAGTTGCCTGCACTTCTTGTTTGGCATCCTTCTGTGTAAGCTCCATTACTTTTACTTCTGTTGTCCTTGGGCGTGCTAAAAACAGATCATGACAAGCCGATTTGAATTCGGTCGGATTGAGCACATTGTCTTCCGAAACGGCCCATTGCATTGCTTTGTCCAAATCGAGCGAAGTAAGATTATAAAGCACAGCCATGGATTCGAGCAGCTTTTGATTGCGCGGTGTCAGAACCTCTTTAGGATTCAGCATCCGCTGTTTGAGTGATTGACCCAGCCAATCAAAATCCACCACATCCGTTTCGATGGAAGGGCCGGGATTCTCTTCTGCAACCGGCGCGGCCGGAGCTTTCATCGGCAGCACACCTTGTTTAGCGAGCTTGTCCGCAGAAAAGACAGCTTCAAATGATGCAGTAATTTCTTCCGTTGCGTCAGGCAGCTCTTCTGCTGCTACTAAAGCCTGCTGCATGTCCTTGTAACGACTTTCCCCTAATTGATGGTAAAGCAGCTGCGAAAGCATATCATCAGCAAAAAAGGCAGCTGGTGTAAACGGCGGATACAAGTCATAGGTAAACACACGCTGCTCTCCATGCTGCTTGTATGTTCGGATGAGTCCAATCGCTTCCAGCTGCAGTCTCGCTTCGTATAATTGGTCCATTGGCATATCCAGTAATGTCATCAGCAGGTGATGTGTTTTGGGTTCATACATGCCGTGATGCATCATATATTCATTGACCATCGTCTGGTATAAGGTAACTGCCCTTAACCCAAGCAGCGGCTGATACAAGTGAGTCAAAGCGACCGAATATCCATTCGGAAGGGATCTTTTCATCCGGATCTGATACCCGTCAGCTGGCAGCAGTTTCCCGATATGCTGACTTTTCATACAATCTGTCCTTTCCATCTTCCAAGCTGTTACAATTATTTATCGGTTTTAATCAAGTCTTTCAATTCTTCCAGGAAGACACTGAGATCCTTGAATTGTCGGTATACAGATGCAAATCGAACATAAGCCACTTCGTCCACATCCGACAGACGTTCCATGACCATTTCGCCAATTTCCTTGCTTTGTATTTCCGATGTACCGCCGTTGCGTAATTCTTTTTCAACTTCCAATACGATATGTTCAATCTGCTCCAGCGCTACTGGACGCTTCTCACATGCTTTGATTAGTCCGCGCATAAGCTTCTCTTTGCTAAATTCTTCCCTTGTCCCCTCTTTTTTCACAACAATCAGCGGCGTTGCTTCAATCCGCTCAAATGTAGTGAAGCGAAAGGCGCATTCTTCACATTCCCGGCGACGCCGGATGGAACGTCCTTCTTCTATGGGACGGGAATCTAATACTTTTGTGCTTTTATATTGGCAGTTTGGACATTTCATGCCGATCCACCCCATTATTCTTTGCAAGCCTCGACAGGCTTCGCGCATTTACGACACGTTTGTATCGCCTTTTTCTTATTCTACCATGATTCAAGTGAAAAATCGAAGGACCGCAGCGGAAACAAAAAAAGGCAGCCGAGGGCTACCCTTTCCACTTACGCAATGCCAGCACCGCATTATGACCGCCAAAACCGAATCCATTTGACAAAGCAAATGTAATATCTTTATTGACTGATTCATTCGGCACATATGTTAAGTCACATTCTGGATCAGCATCTCGATAGTTAATTGTCGGAGGAACGATGCCATCTTGCAGCGCTTTTAGCGTAATAATCGCTTCCACTCCTCCAGCCGCTCCAAACAAATGACCCGTCATGGACTTGGTAGCACTGATCAGCAAGTCATGCGCTTTATCACCGAATACTTCCTTGATTGCTTTTGTTTCCGTTTTATCGCCTTCTGATGTACTCGTGGCGTGGGCATTAATATAGTCAACATCATCAGCTTCCCAATCTGCCATTTGCATCGCCAGCTTCATTGCTTTGGCAGGTCCTAGATAGTTTGGAGATGTAATATGATGGGCATCTGTTGTCGAGCCATATCCTACAACCTCTCCAAGGATTACTGCTCCGCGCTTTTGTGCATGCTCGAGTTCTTCCAGCACTAAAATACCGGCACCTTCGGACATAACAAAACCATCGCGGTTTGTATCGAATGGTGAACTGGCTGTTTCTGGCGTATCATTCTGCGTACTCATTGCTCGCATCTTTGTGAAACCAGCATAAGCAAACGGTGTAATTGATGCTTCAGCTCCGCCAGCAAGCATTGCATCGGAGTAGCCATGCTTGATATTCAGGAAGGCTTCCCCAATCGCATGGTTACCTGTAGCACAAGCAGAAACAGGTGCAAAGCTAGGTCCAGTAAAGCCCGTCTTAATGGAAACAATTCCTGTTGCCATGTTGCTAATCATCATTGGTACCATAAATGGCGAGACACGGCGCGGACCCTTGTCCAGCAGCTTCTCGTGATTGTCTAGAAGCGTATTTACTCCGCCGATACCAGAGCCAATGTATATCCCTACCCGTTCCGGATTTACTGTTTCTGCATTTAGATTAGCCTGCTCCATCGCTTCGACTGCTGCAACGTAAGCAAATTGGCTATATAAGTCATATCGTTCGATATCTTTTTTATCGAGGTATTTCTCTGGGTTAAACCCAGTTGCTGTTCCGCCAATTTGCGACGCAATCCCAGCGAATTTTTCTGCATCTAATGGCTTGATGCCGGATTTCCCAGCTTTTATATTATCCCAAAATGTCTCCACATCCGAACCAAGCGGTGTGACTGCACCATATCCAGTAACTACGACACGTCTATTCAAAATTATACCTTCTTTCTAGCAGTAACTATTAGTACCTGCTATTATATCCGAAGTAATAAAAAAATGCGAATAAATGCATTATCTCTAGTACGCAATAGTTACTCCATCACTATGTATGTTTACCATCTTTTCATGTAGCAATACAGCCTTCATTGACGATTAGAAAACCCCACTCCAGAATAAGAGCGGGGTTAATTGTCTGTCCAAATATTAATGTGATTTCGGCTGCACTGCCACAGGACCCATGCCCCGCGGAAGCTCGGCTTTCTCACACGTTTTAGCTTCAAGCGCGTCAATGATATAATCAGTAGCTACGTTCGGATCAATGATGTTACCACAAGTGTAAACATCAATGCTCGCATAACCATGTTCCGGAAAACTATGGATTGTCAAATGTGACTCCGAGATAATAACCACTCCGCTTACGCCATGCGGCGCAAATTTGTGGAAAGCGACTTCCCTTACTTCAGCACCTGACTTTAGTGCAGCATCAACAAAGATTTGTTCAATCTGCTGCATATCGTTCAACGTTTCTATGTTACAATCCCATAGTTCTGCAATTACATGTCTTCCCATTGTATCCAATGTAATTCCCCCTTAGAATATTTACCTAAAAAATAGATGCGTGAATTGCCACGGGGGAAAGTTAGTCCAAAGAGGTCCTAACCCTTTAAGCAAGTCACTTACTGCATAGATTCCTTAGGAAAACAGGTTTTAACGCCCTTGCTGCAAAGATGCATGCAAAAAGAAGTATATAGTGTTTGTACCTGTTTGGCAAGCAAACTTCCGAAATATCTCCAGGGGGATATACAAAGATTACATAACTTCTGCGCTATTCGCTTCTCTTACACCGTTTCCGACTAATGTCGCTAGATCGACTACCCTGCAGGAATAACCCCATTCGTTATCATACCAAGCGATAATCTTTATCTTGTTTTCTTCCATTACAATAGTAGATAGTCCGTCAATGGTTGCTGACTGCTCTGTCGTTGTGTAGTCGATGGATACAAGCGGTTCTTCACTGTATGAAATAATACCACGCATATCCGTCTCAGCAGCTGTCCGGAAAGCATCATTCACTTGTTCAGCCGTAACAGACGCTTCAACATCTACTACCAAGTCTACAAGTGATACATTCGGAGTCGGCACACGTAAAGCCATACCGTGAAGCTTCCCTTTCAAATGCGGAAGTACTTCTGCAAGCGCTTTGGCTGCACCTGTAGTAGTCGGTATGATTGACTGCGTACAGCCTCTCGCACGACGAAGATCTTTGTGCGGATTGTCGATATTTTTTTGATCATTGGTAAAGGAATGCACCGTCGTCATTAAGCCATTTTTAATTTTGAAACATTCATCGAGTACTTTCACAACTGGTGCTAGGCAATTGGTCGTGCATGACGCATTGGAAACGATGTGATGGATGTCACTTTTATATGTCCGCTCGTTTACACCCATAACAATTGTTGCGTCCACATCTTTACCGGGAGCTGTAATGACAACTTTCTTCGCGCCTGCATCCAGATGTGCAGATGCAGCTTCTTGAGAACAGAATTTACCTGTAGCTTCGATCACAACGTCCACACCAAGCTCTTTCCATGGAAGCAGTTCCGGGTTGCGCTGACCTACTACAGTAATTTTTTTGCCATCATATAAAATAGTATCTGTTTCTGCATAAACTTCTTTATCCAAATTACCATGAACGCTGTCAAATCGCAGTAGATGAGCCAATGTTTCTGCCGGATAGGAGGCATTCACTGCTACAATCTCCAAATCAGGCAGCTCCATTGCTCGTCTGCAAACCAATCTTCCAATTCTGCCAAATCCATTAATCGCGATACGTATTGTCATCGTATTGCCTCCTTTAATGTGCCACACTATATTGTTTAAACTTTAATATAGTATAACACAATAAAAGAATAGTGCGAACGAAAAAGACATTTATATATCAAATTATTTTGTGTACTTTCTTGCAAGAGCTCTAATACATTATTTTTTGCTAACTCACCATTATAGGAAAGAATGACATCTGAATCTTTCCATTATCATTCATCAACTTACGGCATATCACGCAAGGAGCGGATGTGGGTGAGCAACTGGTACAATAGTTTCCATCTCAGAAGCCCCTCAGATATGGACTTACCAATAGCTATGGCTTTCCCACAGACAGTTATGCGGTCGACATTGGCTTCCACATGTACTGCCGAATACATTTCACCCGATTTTTTTTCGTACAGCTGAGCCAATATGATGACGACCATAGCTGTAGTTCTTTTTAATACATTCTCTGCTTCTTTAATTAGCTGCTTATCTTGGTCATCCAGCGACTTTACTTTAACAAGCGGTCTTCACTCCTCCTGTTATACAACATTCCCACTATAATCCAGATGATTTTCAAATAAAATAAAAGGCCAAATCGCAAAACGATTTGGCCTTTCTATTGTTCACTTGTCTATAATCTCCCAAGAAGTCAGTAGCTGCTCGAGCTGCTCCTGTGTCTCTTTAGGGGTGCCGTTATTGTCAATCACAGCATCCGCTTTGCTCGCTTTCTGCTCTAATGACATCTGACTGTTGATTCGATCCATTGCTGCTTGCTCTGTTAATTCATTCCGCCGCATGAGCCGTTCCAGCTGAACGGATGAATCGACATACACAACAACCACTTTATCGACTAGCTGCAGCTGATTTCCTTCGAATAGCAGCGGAATATCCAGCACGACAGCTGGGTAAGTTTTTTTCAGCCGATCACGCTCTGCTGTCATTCTCTCTCTAACAACAGGATGAACAATATTATTTAGCTGCTCCCGCTTTTGCTCGTCCCGAAAGATAATACTGCCAAGCTTGGGCCGGTCGAGTGTTCCGTCTGAAAGCAGAATCTCTTCCCCAAAACTTTTAACGATTGCTGCCAAAGCTGGCTCACCGGGTTCTACTACTTCCCGTGCTACTACATCAGCGTCAATCACTGGAATTTTGTATTCTCTAAACAAATCACTGACGGTGCTTTTCCCGGATGCAATGCCCCCAGTTAATCCAATCACCAAGCTCATAGCTGGATCCTCCTTTACTGCTGACAAGAAGTACAGAGATGCGTTCCTCTGCCGCCTACTTTTATCTTTATAATTTCCCGGCCGCAATTTGGGCATGGTGTACCTTGCTGGCTGTAAACTTGCAGCTCATTTTGGAATGATCCTATCTTTCCTTGGCTGTTTACATAGCTGCGAATTGTACTGCCACCTTTTTCGACTGCTTCCAGCAGTGTTTCAGCAGCTGCTTGCTGAATCCGAACCAATTCGATATCGGTTATAGAAGAGCCGCGCCGTTCTGGGTGGACACCTGCTTTGAATAATGTTTCATCTACGTAAATATTACCCAAGCCGGCTACAACCGTTTGATCCAGCAGGATATTTTTGATCATCCGGCTGCTTTTTTGTACCTTCTCTTTGAAATAATCCAGTGTAAAAGATTCATCAAAAGGTTCCGGACCAACTAAGGTTAACGGCGGTGCGTCGTTTTCCTGTCCTTCGTTAAACAAATGCATTGTACCAAACTTGCGCACATCGTTGTAACGCAGCTGTTCCCCATTTGTCAGCTTAAAAATAACATGTGTATGCTTATTGTCCGGCTCTGTTTCCGGCTTTAGAGAGAACTTTCCTTCCATTCGCAAATGGGAGACAATGACATCTCCATCCAAATAGAATAAAAGAAACTTTCCTTTGCGGCCGACAGATCGAAACGTCTGTCCTTTCAGCCGTTCGATAAAAGCATCTGCGCCTTCATCAAATTTAATAATTTTATGCCAGTGGACAGTAATATCGGCAATCGTCTTGCCAACGATAAGCTGTTCCAATGTTCTTCTTGCTGTTTCTACCTCTGGTAATTCTGGCATTTCCTGTCCTTCTTTCCGTGCTTATTTCGCGTCATACCATGTCTTCCCGTATGAATAATCCACTTTTAGCGGCACATCCAGCTTCACTGTATGTTCCATCACATCAGGAACAACTTCTTTTAGTTTTTCAATCTCTGATTCAGGCGCTTCGAGAATCAATTCATCGTGTACGGACAGCAGCAGCTTCGCTTCCATTTGTTCTGTTTCCAAACGTTCTGCTAAATCAATCATAGCTTTCTTAATAATATCTGCGGCACTGCCTTGAATTGGTGTATTCATCGCTGTACGTTCAGCAAAACTGCGTACATTGAAGTTTCGGCTAGTCAAATCGGGCAGGTAACGTCTGCGATTCATGATCGTTGTTACAAATCCTTTTTGCTTCGCATCCTGAACGATGTCTTCCATATACGTTTTAACACCTGGGAAGCTCTTGAAATAACGATCGATGAACTGTTGTGCTTCCTTCCTTGTAATGCCAAGACTTTGAGACAGTCCATAATCACTGATTCCATAAACAATACCGAAGTTAACAGCTTTTGCTTGGCGTCGCATATTACTTGTAAGATCTTTCTCTTCTACATGAAATACATCCATTGCTGTTCGGCTGTGAATATCCATATCTTCATTGAACGCTTCAATCAGCTTTTCATCTTGTGCAATATGCGCTAGTACGCGCAGCTCGATTTGGGAATAGTCAGCCGCAAAAATAACGTAATTATCTTTCGATGGAACGAAAGCTTGTCTAATTTTACGTCCCTCTTCCAGTCGAATTGGGATATTTTGCAGATTGGGTTCCGTTGAACTTAATCGCCCTGTTTGGGTCAATGCCTGATTGAACCGTGTATGAATCTTATTGTCTTTATCCACTACTTTCAGCAAACCTTCAATATATGTGGACTGCAGTTTGCCTAATTGACGGTACAAGAGCAGTTGCTCAATAATCTCATGCTGGTCCGCCAGCTGTTCTAATACGTCTGCAGAGGTAGAATAGCCTGTTTTGGTCTTCTTAATAACCGGTAAGCCCAATTTCTCAAACAAGATCGGACCGAGCTGCTTTGGTGAATTAAGATTAAATTCTTCTCCTGCCAATTCATATACTTTTTGTTCAATTTCAGTTAATCTGCCGCCCAACTGTTCCTTCATTTCCTGAATTCGCTCTACATCAACTTGCACGCCAAGGTATTCCATTTCACCTAGAATAGCAGCAAGTGGCAGCTCTAAATTCTGGAGCAGCTCCAGCTGTTCGTTTTCCGATAGTTTTGCTTCTGCTTCTGGCTTCAAGTTATAAATAACCATTGCTTTTCTAGCTAAATGTTCGGCAAGTGCTTCCACTTCCGGCACCTTCATCTTGGCACCTTTTCCGTACACTTCTTCATCATACAAAACATCTTTCATTCCTAGGCGATGCCCAATTGCCGGGATGTCGTGATGGTTTTCAGATGCATTGATTAAATAGGAAGCTAATAGCAAATCAAAATTAGCATTTTCCAATGTGATACCATGATGCAGCAACGCTACGACCGTTCGTTTTACATCGAATACCCATTTCGATTTTGAGCTGTCTTGTGCCCATTCCTTGAATACGTCCGAATTGTATGCAACGTCAGAAGGAATAAAATAAGCACCATTCGCATTGGCAAGACCAAATCCTTCTACCTGTGCTGTATGGTAGTTGTCTGTCAGCATCTCAACGACTAAGGCGTCCTCACCAGTGAATAGCTCGCTCTTCACTTCATCAACAATGGTTACATCCAGCGGCGCAAGCTCTTGTGAAACTTCCTCCGTCTCTCCTTCTTCACCAATTCTAGTGAGCAACGATTGGAAACCAAGATCTTTAAAGACCGTACTTAAAGCTGGCGTCTGGTAGCCATCATAATTGATATCAGCAAGACTTACTTCAATTGGCGCTTTTGTATCAATGGTAGCAAGTTCCCGGCTCATATAAGCAGAGTCTTTATTATCGGCAAGCTTCTGTTTGATGCTTTTTCCTGATACTTCATCCAATTGCTCGTAAATGTGATCAAGCGTTTGGAATTGCTTTAGAAGCTTCACAGCGGTCTTCTGTCCGACACCTGGAACACCAGGAATATTATCGGAACTATCACCCATCAATGCTTTCATATCGACGATCTGATCTGCTGTGACTTCCATATTCTCCAGCAAGAAATCCGGCGTGTAGGAATCTGTTTCGCTGATCCCTTTTCTTGTCAGCTGAATTGTCGTCTTATCACTGACAAGCTGCAGAAGATCTTTATCTCCGGAAATGACTTTCACTTCAAATTCATCCTGCTCTGCTTGTTTTGCTAACGTACCGATAATATCATCCGCTTCGTATTGACTGAGCTGATAATGTTTAACTGAAAAAGCGTCCAGCAATTCGCGCAGCAGCGGGAACTGTTCCGATAATTCAGGCGGTGTTTTTTGACGGCCGCCTTTGTATTCCTTAAATGTTTCATGTCGGAATGTCGTCTTGCCCGCATCAAAAGCAACGAGCATATGCGTTGGTTTCTCGTTTTCCAAAATACGAAGCAGCATCGTCGTGAAACCGTAGATAGCATTTGTATGGATACCTTTATCATTATTTAGCAGCGGCAGTGCAAAAAATGCACGGTAGGCAATGCTGTTCCCATCTATTAAGACCAATTTTTTCGTCATAAATCAAGCTCCTTTTTCATCGTTCCTTACTCTACTTTTTAGTTTACCATGTTTCTTTCTGGAAACAAAAAAGATCGTCCAAGTGGACGATCTTTAGCCAAGTGCTTTTGGCAGGCGTATGGAAAATGTCGTACCTTTATTCACTTCACTGCTGACAGATATGGTGCCGCCATGCGCCTCGACGACATGCTTGACGATAGCAAGTCCGAGTCCGGTTCCCCCGGTGTTGCGGCTGCGTGCCTTATCTACCCGATAAAATCGTTCAAAGATCCGATCGAGCGAATCTTCCGGTATACCTAGTCCAGTATCTGATATCTCAGCAAATACGCTATCATTGGATTGGGTGACTTGCAGTCTCACACTGCCATTTGATGACGTGTAATTCACCGCATTATTCATTAGATTAATAACAAGCTGCTTCAGGCGATCTTCGTCTCCCCGCATGATTACACTATTCGGCAGTTCTGACTGCACGTGAATCTGCTTACTTTCCGCATGCTGTTCAATAATCGGCATAATTGTATCAACCATTGAACGGAAGTCCAGCCGCTCCATTCGTATCTGAAGCTCATCTTTTTCCAACCGAGATAGCTCAAGCAAGTCCTTTACTAATGCTTGAAGTCGCTGGCTCTCATTATTAATGATGGTAAGGAAGCGCTCAGTAAGTTCTCTGTCCTCCAGTGCTCCATCTTCGAGCAGCGTTTCCGAAAAGCCGCGGATAGATGTCAATGGCGTCTTCAGTTCATGCGATACATTTGCGACAAAGTCCTTACGCATCTCTTCTACCCGCTTCAACTCTGTAATTTCATAGAAGACAAGTACCGCACCTTTTAGATCATAGGAATCATTAAAAATTGGTGCAGCAACGATTTCGAAGAAGCGTTTCTCCTTTTCCCGCTGAAGGATAAATGCATCGCGGACTTTTTCTTCGTATAGGAAAGCCTCGGATACAACATGATGGATGTGACTTTGGGAAATGGTGTCGTGATAGACATGACCGATGTAATCCTTATCTTTCCCGCCAAATACAGACAGGAACTTTCGATTGACCAGATGGACATATCCTCTTTCGTCCACTAACATCAAACCGCTTTCCATATTGTCGATCACAGTTTCCAGCTGATCTTCCTGCATCTTTTCCAACAGTTCTAGTTCGTGGAGATTGCGGGCAATCTGATTTACCGAGCGAATCAGCCGCCCGGCATCACCATAGAAATTCTCATAATTCCTAGCTTTATAATTACCCTTCACTAGCTCTTCTGCTACTACAGCAGTCATGGAAACGGGTTTGATATAGCGCTCCTGCAATCGGTAAAGCACGGATGTAATTAATGCAGCGCCAATTAGCAAGACACTCCAAAGAATAAACCACTCAGAAGTGATTTGCATAAGGATAAAACCGATTGCCGCAAAGATCAGCAATATAAGCGATCCATACACGACAATCCCATAAGAGCTGCGACGCATTATTGCGGCTCCTCCATCTTATAGCCCAGTCCGCGAATTGTTTTAATAAAAACAGGATGCTTGGAATCAGGTTCAATCTTCTCACGCAAATGACTGATATGAACATCTACGATACGTGTATCACCGACAAAGTCGTAATTCCATACAGAGCTGAGAAGCTGGTCACGTGACATAACCCGCCCTTTGTTCTTCGCCAAATACATCAAAAGTTCAAATTCCTTGCGGGTAAAGCTTAAAGAGTCGCCATTAATTGTTGCTTCATATTGATCCGGAAAGATAGACAAACCAGAAATTTTGATTTCGCCGCTGTCCATAAAACTATCATTCTTGTTCGTCCGACGCAGAATAGCTTTAATTCGGGCCACGACTTCTTTTGGACTGAATGGTTTTGTAAGATAGTCATCCGCGCCAAGCTCAAGCCCCAATACCTTGTCCAATTCTTCGTCACGTGCAGTCAGCATTAAGATTGGAGTATCAATTTGCTTTTGACGCAGCTGCTTGCAAACTTCTGTGCCGTCAAGTTCCGGCAGCATCAGATCAAGCACAATAATGTCATATGTATTTTGCAATGCCTTTTGCAGGCCAGTCATACCATCGAAAGCTGTCTCTGTTTCGAATCCGGCTCTTTCTATATTGAACTGTAATAACGTTACAATAGATTCTTCGTCGTCTACAATTAGTACTTTTTGTGCCATAGATACTAGCCCCCTCTATGCCCATCATACCGTTTTCTAACTGTAAAGTGAACAGTACTAATTCGCTTTCTCTGTTAAGAGTTTGTAAATAAAGCGAAAAAGATAAGAGAACCACCTGAAAGATTAGCTTAAAGGCGAAATAGCGGAGGATTAGATCCACTGCTCTGAAAGGATAACGCTGACTGACACTATATTAAATATGGTGATTCCTGTTGGAGACCTACGTTTTTTTTGCGGAGCAAGATAGCTCTCTAGTACCCTGTAATAAATAAGAAAACCGAACCAATGAAAACTCTGCAAGAATTTTCGTGGTTCGGTTTTCTATTAGACTAAGACTCTATTATCTTCGTGTAAATATTTACTGAAGAACGCTCATGACTTTCTGTACGGATTCAACAGATTTGTCCAGCTGGGCTTTCTCTTCGTCTGTAAGTTCAAGCTGAATAACATCTTCCAGACCGTTACCGCCAATAATTGTAGGTACACCCAGGAAGAGATCGTTATAGCCATACTCTCCTTCCAAGTATGCAATGGCAGGAAGGACACGGCGCTGATCTTTAAGAATTGCTTCCACCATGACTAGCAAGGATGCAGCCGGAGCGTAATATGCACTTCCGTTTCCAAGCAAGTTCACGATTTCACCGCCGCCTTTACGTGTACGTTCCACGATAGCGTCCAGACGATCTTTCGGAATTAATGTCTCAAGCGGAATGCCTCCAGCGTAGGAGTAACGGATAAGCGGCACCATGTCGTCTCCGTGTCCGCCGAGAACAAAGCCAGTAATATCCTTGATGGAAAGATTCAGTTCTTCCGCTACAAATGTACGGAACCGAGCCGTGTCTAGTACACCGGATTGACCAATGACACGATTACGCGGGAAACCGGAAGTCTGGTATACCGTATATGTCATGGCATCAACTGGGTTTGTCAATACAACGATTACACTATTTGGTGAATACTTAACAACTTGTTCTGTAACGGATTTCATAATCTTGCTATTTGTGTTCACAAGATCATCGCGGCTCATTCCTGGCTTGCGGGCGATACCTGCCGTAATAACTACTACGTCAGAATCTTTTGTGTCAGCATAATCTGCTGTCCCTTTTACATGTGCATCGAAGCCTTGAACAGGAGATGCTTCCAGCATATCCAAAGCTTTGCCCTTTGTCGGATCTTCCATATCAGGAATATCGACTAATACGACATCAGCCAGTTCTTTCTGTGCGATGAGGAATGCAGTTGTCGCTCCTGTAAAACCACTACCGATTACGGATACTTTTCTTCGTTTAATTGCCATAATGATTCCTCCTTCGACAGGTTAGTCCATGTTTTTGATTAGTTCGTCACCAAATTCGGATGTTTTCACTTCTGTTGCGCCATCCATCAGACGAGCGAAGTCGTAAGTAACAACTTTGGAAGCAATCGTTTTGTCCATTGCTTTTGTAATGAGGTCAGCTGCCTCTCTCCATCCTAGGTGCTCTAGAAGAAGCACACCAGAAAGGATAACAGAAGATGGGTTTACTTTATCTAAACCTGCGTACTTCGGCGCTGTACCATGTGTTGCTTCGAAAATGGCATGGCCAGTATCATAGTTGATGTTTGCTCCAGGTGCAATACCGATACCGCCAACTTGTGCAGCAAGTGCGTCAGAAATATAATCTCCATTCAAGTTCATTGTTGCTACAACATCGAACTCTGCCGGACGCGTTAGGATTTGCTGAAGGAAAATATCAGCGATTGCGTCTTTCACGACGATTTTACCAGCAGCTTCTGCTTCTTTTTGTGCTTCATCAGCAGCTCCACGGCCTTTTTCTTCTGCAATCTTGTCATACTGATTCCAAGTAAATACTTTATCACCGTATTCAGCTTCTGCAAGCTCATAGCCCCAGTTTTTAAAGGCTCCCTCAGTGAATTTCATGATGTTGCCCTTATGGACAAGCGTCACGCTCTTTCTATTTTCTTGGATAGCATAATCAATTGCAGCACGTACGAGACGCTGCGTTCCTTCTTCTGATACTGGCTTGATACCAATGCCAGAAGTTTCCGGGAAGCGAATGTTATGTACTCCCATTTCATTCTCAAGGAATTCGATGACTTTTTTCACTTCCGGTGAGCCTTTTTGCCACTCAATACCAGCATAGATGTCTTCCGTATTCTCGCGGAAAATAACCATATCCGTATCTTCTGGCTTCTTCACTGGTGAAGGTACACCTTTAAAGTAGCGGACCGGACGCAAGCAAGTAAACAAATCAAGCTCTTGTCTAAGCGCTACGTTCAAAGAACGAATACCGCCGCCGATAGGTGTTGTCAATGGACCTTTAATAGCGATCTTGTAATCACGAATGACTTCAAGTGTTTCTTCTGGCAGCCATTCACCAGTCTTGTCGAATGCCTTCTGCCCTGCATAAACTTCTTTCCACTCAATTGACTTTTCGCCTTTGTAAGCCTTGTCTACAGCAGCCTCGAGTACACGGCTTGCGGCAGCCCAAATATCAGGTCCTGTTCCGTCTCCTTCAATGAAAGGTATAACCGGTCGGTCTGGTACTTGTAGCGCTCCGTTAGTTACTGTGATTTTGTTTGCTTCAGCCATGTTCGATTCCTCCTAAAATAAAATCTGATACTCTATCAGTTTAGCAAATATTGGCCTCTATTGTTGTAAAAATATTAGATTCTTTCTTCAAGTGATGTATACGTACGATGTGTTTCCCCGACATACTCAGCTCGCGGACGGATCAAACGGTTATTTGCGTATTGTTCCAGGATATGCGCAATCCATCCTGAGAAGCGGCTCACCGTAAAGATTGGTGTATACAAATCATGGTCAATTCCTAAGCTGTAATATACCGTTGCAGAGTAGAAATCAACATTCGCTGGAAGATTCTTTTCCTGCTTGACGATGTCTTCTACCTTCACACTCATTTCATACCATTTTGATTGTCCTGAAATTTCGGTTAATTCTCGAGACATTTCTTTAAGAAATTTCGCTCGCGGATCACCTTGTTTGTATACGCGATGCCCCATACCCATAATTTTTTCTTTATTTGCGAACTTATCATCCAAGTATGCTTCCACATTCTCGATCTCACCGATGTCAAACAACATCTCCATTACTGCTTCGTTGGCTCCGCCATGAAGCGGCCCTTTAAGTGCACCAATAGCTGCCGTAAGACCGGAATACATATCAGACAATGTACCGACACAAACACGTGCTGTAAAAGTAGATGCGTTTAATTCGTGATCTGCATGAAGTACGAGCGCTTTGTTCATTGCTTCCACTTCGATGTCTTTTGGTTCTTTCTCGTTAAACATATACAAGAAATTCGCTGCATAACTGTAATCTGCTCTTGGTGCCACAGGCTCGTGACCAGAACGAATACGCGAAAATGCTGCCACCAAGGTTGCGATTTGCGCCTGCAGACGGATCGCTTTTTTTGCATTTGCTTCTGGTGTATTTACTTCTGCCTCTTCGTCATACACCCCAAGCAAAGATACTGCTGTACGAAGCGCCGACATAGGATGAACCGTTTTCAAATCATAGGATTTAAAATGCTCCAGAACTGGTTCTGGAAGCTTTGCCTGCTCAGCCAGTTCCCCTCTTAGCTGTGCAAGCTGCTCCTCATTCGGCAGCTCATTATGCCATAACAAATAAATTACTTCCTCGAAACTGGAATTACTAGCAAGATCATCGATGTTATAACCTGCATATGTCAGTTGATCATCTATAATTGAGCTAATCTTTGACTCTGCTGCTATAACTCCTTCAAGCCCCTTAACTACTGCCATGTTAATCTCTCCCCTTCAGTAAAAGTAAAAATCAATAACATGTGTAATAAAAACTTCAAATTGCCAAGTCTATGAGTGAAGCACTTTCATTATAAACATAATCTGCCTATTTGTGAAATGAAAACGTTTTAATTTTTTTGTTTTCTTTCTAGTCTGATTTGATTTAAATTTTTGTTATTTCGTAAACAAACCGATAACTTGAATGACCATATAAGTAATACCTGCGCCAATCAGCGGTCCGACCGCCACTCCATTTAACAGCACAACAGCAAGGATTGTGCCAATGACAAGCGCTACGGTAACCTGCGGATCAGTTGACATCAGATTAACCCCGTACTTACCAAGAATTGCTACTAAGATACCCGAAGCGAGCGCCATCCAGGCATAATATGATTTCACACTTGCATATAAATCCTTAAAGCCGATTTCTCCGCTTGCAATAGGGACAAGCACAGCAATCGTCAGTACAGTAATTCCGATGCTCATACCTTTGGATGCAAGAAAAGGAAACAGCTTGTCATCGAGCTGCAGTACTTTTATGCCCAGCAGCACATACGCCGCTATGGTGATGGATTGATTTTTCCCAATGATTCCTAAGAGTAAGATGATTACTAAAAACAATGAAGATGTGTTTAACAAGATTATTTCCTCCAAATTTCTTTAAATATATAAAAGGGGTGAGTTCATGCAGATGACGCTGCTCCATCAGCTGCTGCGAATGTGTATCGTCCTCGGCTCTATCGTCGGCTGTATCGCATTCATTATGCTTGCTGCGCCTTATGTTTATCCTTTTATTATTTCATTCGTTCTAGCGATAGTAATGAATCCGATCGTCCGTTTGATAGAAAATAAAACGGTGTTAAATCGGACGGCAGCTGTTGTTCTTATTCTATTGATATTTTTAGGGATTTGTATCGGCGGGTTAGCATTAGCTGTAACAGAAATTGCGCAAGGCGCCACTTATTTAGCCAAGACAGTCCCCGCACATTTCACAGATTTTGTAAGCTATATCCAGAAGCTGTCGGAGCAATATGTGATGCCCTATTATGAACGGCTTTTGTCCTTCCAGCAGGAACTAGATTCCAGTCAGCAAGATGCACTCGACGAAAACCTGCAAGCTGTTGCCCAGCATTTATCTGTTACGCTGGGAGAAGGAATTCAAGCAGCCTTAGAAGCTGTTCCTTTGCTCCTTAGTAAGGCGCCACTCTACATCAGCGTCTGTGTATTTGCTTTACTTGGCACCTTTTTCTTATGTAAAGACTGGGAGAAAATTAGTCGTTTATTGGAACGTGTTCTCCCCGTTATGCTGCTGTCCTCTACAAGACAAGTGGGTGAGGGATTAAAGAAAGCGTGCATCGGTTTTCTCAAAGCACAAGCACTGCTGCTAAGTCTTACATTCCTCATCATGTGCATAGGCTTTGCCGTGCTTCGGATTGAGCACCCTTTTGCTACTGCCTTCTTCATCGCACTCGTTGATATTGTGCCATATATGGGCACAGGTATTGTCTTTATTCCATGGATTTTATATAGTTTTCTGACCGGAAAATTTTCCCTGACAATAGGCCTAGCTGTTCTTTATCTAGTCATTGTGCTTCAACGTCAACTTATGGAACCGAATCTGCTGTCTGTTCAGATCGGGCTTAATCCATTAGCCACGTTAATTGCTGTTTTTGCAGGTTTCCAATTGCTAGGCTTTATCGGGTTGCTAGCCGGACCTGTTCTGCTGGTAATTCTGCATACCCTTTATCAGACAGGTGTGCTGCATCTTTTATGGAACTATGTGAAATATGGCAAACAGATTTAACGGCGATAAACACGAATTGTATTTTTCGCTACGAGCCGCATCAGCAATCCTTGTACCCAATAGCGCAGCTTCCTGCGGCTGAATGGCAGCAAAAACAGCAATCCTAGCACGTCGCTAATAAAGCCAGGCAGCAAGAGCAAGAAGCCGCCAATTAATATACACAAACCGTTTAACAATTCATCCGTCGGCGGCTGTCCGTTCTGCATTTGCTCACGCGCTCTCCTGTAAGTCTGAAGTCCCTCGCGCCGAGCCAAAGCCACTCCAAGCAAGCCTGTGGCCGCAATCAAAAGAAACAGCCAAAGAAACCCAATCTCTAGCCCTGTCCAGATAAAAACGGTAACCTCAAGCGCCGGAAATAAGATAAAAAGAAAAAGTAACGCTTTTTTCATATACAACGCTCCATCATCATTTAGATTACTAACAGTTTACCACAGCGCCTTGCAAACAAAAAAGGAGAGGGGACTTATCCCCCTCTCCTTCCTTCATCCTTCTATTTTACAGGACGCTGGCATGTCCGTCATAAATATCACCTTTGGCTGCATCTACTGTTACGTAGGCACCGCTGCTGATTTTAGTAGTCGCTTCTGCAACTCCTACAACAACCGGAATACCAAGGCTAAGTCCGACAACTGCTGCATGGGAAGTCAAACCGCCTTCTTCTACAATCAGTCCGCCCGCTTTCTCGATTGCAGGCATCATGTCTTTATCTGTGCCGTATGTGACAAGGATATCACCCTCTTGAAGCTCTTGCAGTGCTTCTTCAGCATTTTTAGCTACTACTGCTTTGCCATACACACTGCCTTTGCCGATGCCTTGTCCTTTTGCAAGGATATCACCAATTACGTGAACCTTCATCAAGTTCGTCGTACCAGTTTCTCCGACTGGAACACCTGCAGAAATGATGATACGATCGCCGCGTTTGAACAGACCAGTAGAAAGGCCAGTATCAACTGCAAGATCTAGCATATCATCTGTTGATTCTACGCGTTCACCTGTGATTGCTTCAACACCCCATACAAGCGCAAGCTTACGATTCGTCGATTCATCGAATGTAACAGCAACAATCGGCTGCTTCGGACGATACTTCGAAATCATTTTAGCTGTGTAGCCGCTGGAAGTAGCCGTTACAATCGCACTCACACTCAAATTGATTGCCGTATGACCGACAGACTGGCTGATTGCGTCTGTAATCGTCATATCACTTGCTTTAGAGTTCTTATCAAGAATCGCTTTATGATCAAGTGCTGTTTCGGCTTTTTTCGCGATATTGTTCATTGTACGTACTGCTTCAACTGGATAATTACCAGCTGCTGTTTCACCAGAAAGCATGATCGCATCCGTACCATCGAAGATTGCATTCGCAACGTCGGACGCTTCCGCTCTTGTCGGACGAGGGTTGCGCTGCATGCTATCCAGCATTTGTGTAGCTGTAATAACAGGTTTACCTGCAATATTACATTGCTTGATCATTTCTTTTTGAGCCAATGGTACATCTTCAGCCGGGATTTCAACACCCAGGTCACCACGAGCAACCATTAAGCCATCACTCACCTGCAGGATTGCTTGCAGATTATCGAAACCTTCTTGGTTTTCGATTTTTGGAATGATTTGAATATGACCTGCTTCATTTTTCTCAAGCAATTCACGGATTTCCAATACGTCAGATGGGCGTCTAACGAAGGAAGCAGCGATGAAATCAATTCCCTGTTCGATACCGAACTGAATGTCATTTGCATCTTTGTCAGTAATACCTGGCAAGTTTACACTGACACCTGGTACATTGACGCCTTTTTTGTTTTTCAACAATCCAGAGTTCAATGCCTTTGTTTTAATTTCATTATTCGCTTTATCGATGTCCAATACTTCCAGCTCAATTAAACCATCATCCAGCAGGAACTTAGATCCGACGTGCACATCATTAATCAGACCTGGATAAGTGACAGAAAATCTTTCTTTTGTCCCTTCCATTTCGTTCATGCTGACGAAGATTTCGTCGCCTTTCTCGATATTCGCTTCACCATCTTGCAGAATGCCAGTACGGATTTCCGGACCTTTCGTATCCAGCAGGAGACCGACTGTTCTACCGGCACGGCTTGCTGCTTCGCGGATATTTTTGATACGAGCACCATGCTCTTCATAATCCCCGTGGGAGAAATTAAGACGGGCAACATTCATGCCTGATTCAATTAGCTGGACTAGTGTTTCTACGGACTCAGAAGCTGGTCCGATTGTACATACGATTTTTGTTTTTCTCATTATGAGAATCCTCCTTCAGTAGTGCAACATCTATTAGATAGATAATTCTTGGGATAGCTTGTACATATCCAAGTCGATTTCGTGTTTTTTATCCAGAATATCAAGTATGTCGTGGTCGACAAGCTTATTGTTCTGGATTCCTACCATGCGCCCGGATTTGCCCTCCAGCAAGAGATCGACTGCTTTACCGCCTAAACGGCTGGCTAGCACGCGATCATTTGCAGTAGGCGATCCGCCCCTTTGCACATGTCCCAGGATCGTTACTCGCGTATCCATATTTGTTGCTTTTTCAATACGTTTGCCGAATTCGAAGCCGCTGCCGACTCCTTCCGCAACGATGATGATGCTGTGTTTCTTTCCGCGTTCCTGACCACGCTTCAAGCGCTCGATTACGTCGTTGAAATCTGTCGGCTGTTCCGGAATGAGAATACTCTCCGCACCATCAGCAAGTCCCGCCCAAAGGGCGATATCTCCTGCATGACGGCCCATCACCTCAACAACATAAGTGCGCTCGTGACTAGTAGCCGTATCGCGTACTTTATCAATCGCTTCAATCACGGTATTAAGTGCTGTATCGAAACCGATTGTAAAGTCAGTACCAGGTATATCATTATCAATTGTTCCGGGAACGCCGATACAAGGATACCCTTTTTGTGTCAGCTTTTCGGCACCGCGGAACGAGCCGTCGCCGCCGATTACTACCAACCCTTCGATCCCAAAACGCTTCAGCTGTTCAATTCCCTTTTCCTGTCCTTCATCGGTTTTAAACTCCAAACAGCGTGCTGTGTGGAGCACCGTCCCGCCACGCTGGATAATATCACCGACGGATCCAAGATCCAATTGTTTGATATTCCCTTCAATCAAACCTTGGTAACCATTGTATATACCGTAAACTTCCAAATCATGATAAATAGCTTTTCTGACTACGGATCGAATCGCTGCATTCATACCCGGAGAGTCTCCGCCGCTTGTTAGAACACCTATCTTTTTCATGCACTCACCTCTACACAATTTCGATTATAGAACTTTTGTACCCTTTCAAAGATAATCCTTATTCAACTAATTATCAAATAAAAACATATAATTTTCTTATTAAAAAAAGTGAGCATCGAAAATCTGCAAAAATCCTATGTAAATCGTTTACAGAAGCGGAAAATGCAGAGAATCTATTAAGTGATCTATTCTGTATAAGCACCGATATTACTATATTTTTCCCATCTTTTCTCTAGTAATACTTGCTTGTCCATCTTTTCCAGCTGTGTAAGATTCTCTGTGATTGCTTGATCGACAAGTTCAGCCTGTGATGCAAGATCTCGATGTGCACCGCCGCGAACTTCAGGGATGATATTATCAATAACACCTAATTCTTTCAAATCTTGTGCTGTAATCTTAAGTTTTTCCGCAGCTTCTTTTGCTTTTCCGCCGTCTTTCCAAAGAATAGAAGCGGCTCCTTCAGGGGAGATGACAGAAAACGTAGAATTCTCCAGCATAAGCAGGCGGTCTCCAACGCCTAACGCTAGTGCGCCGCCGCTTCCTCCCTCTCCGATGACGATACAAATGATTGGCACTTCAAAACCAGCCATCTCCATCAGATTACGGGCAATCGCTTCACTTTGTCCGCGCTCTTCTGCTGCCCGGCCGGGAAATGCTCCTTTTGTGTCAATAAAGCAAATAATAGGCCGGCCGAATTTGGCTGCTTGCTGCATGTGACGTGCTGCTTTACGAAAACCTTCTGGATGCGGCATCCCGAAATTACGGCGAATATTCTCTTTCGTCGATTTTCCTCGCTGATGACCGACAACTGTTACAGGCTGTCCTTTGTACTTGGCAATACCAGCAACAATTGCTGCATCATCCCCGTAATAACGGTCTCCGTGAAATTCCAGGAAATCCGTAAATAGGTGTTCAATATAATCAAGTGTCGTCGGACGGTCTGCATGCCGTGCCATTTGAACACGGTCCCAAGGCTTGAGATTTGTGTAAATATCATTCTCAAGCTTCTCCAGCCGCGTTTCCAATTTTACAATCTCTTCAGACAGATCCAAGTCACTATCCTTTGTGAATTTCTTCAGCTCAGCAATCTTTTCACGCAGGGCAATAACCGGCTTCTCGAATTCCAATACTTGTCTCATGATACGTGTCCTCCTGCTTGGTGAATATCGAGGATGGTAGTCAGGTATTTCTTCATATCATGGCGATTGATGACAGCATCCAGCTGACCATGATCCAACAAAAACTCTGCTGTCTGGAAATCTTCCGGCAATTTTTCACGAATCGTTTCTTCGACAACTCGTCGGCCGGCAAAACCAATCAATGCACCTGGCTCGGCAAAATTATAATCGCCTAAAGAGGCAAAACTTGCAGATACACCGCCATATGTCGGGTTTGTCATGACCGAAATCATCAATCCACCCGCATCACGGAAACGTTGAACTGCTGCTGATGTTTTTGCCATCTGCATTAGGCTTAGTGCACCTTCTTGCATTCTGGCACCGCCAGAAGCTGTGAAGATGATAAATGGGATCTTCTCCTCGCGAGCTTTCTCTAGGGCACGCGCGATTTTTTCTCCTACAACGGATCCCATACTTGCCATTCGGAAACGAGAATCCATGACAGCGAATGCTGTGCGGAAACCATTAACTGTGCCTTCTCCAGTCACAACCGCCTCTTTCAATTCCGTCTTAAGCTGGTCTTTCTCAAGCTTTTGTGAATAACTCGGGAATTCAAGCGGATTACCCGTTTCTAAATTTGTATCATATTCCAAGAATGAACCTTCATCAAACAAGCTATTAATTCGCTCGTCAGAGGGCAATTGGTGATGGTGACCGCATTTTTGGCACACATACAATTGCTTTCTCATCTCTTCTCGGTAGTAGATTTTCCCACAACTCGAGCATTTGAGCATGAGTCCCTCAGGAATATCCTGCTTCGCCTCTTCACTCGGCTTGGAAGCATGTTTCTTCTTGCTAAAAAAATCTTTAAGCAAGGTAATTCCTCCTTTTGAACAAACGCATCTAACTATTTATTGTACCATCATTTCGATATAAGTGCGCATATATTTCCACTATGTAAAAACAGATAACCTGCGTTCGACAGACAATTTCCAGCATTGGAAACATCTGCCTTGGCAGGTTTATTCTCAGTCTTCGTCGATTAGTGTCAGCTGACGTGTTTTCTCCGCCACTTCTTCTGGATCGACTGTGATACGGTTTACACCAGTGTCCATTGCTGCTTTCGCTACTGCTTTGGCAACAGCTGGGGCAACGCGCGGATCGAATGGAGCTGGGATTACGTAGTCTTCGTTCAAATCGCTCTCGTCGATTAGCTCGGCAATTGCTTTAGCAGCGGCGATTTTCATTTCCTCATTAATGCCAGTTGCACGAACATCTAGTGCACCACGGAAAATACCAGGGAAGGCCAATACGTTGTTTACCTGGTTCGGGAAGTCAGAACGTCCTGTACCGATAACCCGGGCACCGGCTTCTTTCGCATCATTTGGCAAAATTTCTGGATCTGGGTTAGCCATTGCAAAGATAATTGGATCTTTCGCCATTGTGCGCACATCTTCTTGAGAAAGCAGGTTTGCAAGGGATACACCGATGAACACATCTGCATCCTTGATTGCATCAGAAAGACTTCCTTCTTGGCGATCACGGTTTGTGATTTTCGCAACGCGGTCTTTCATCTTGTTCATGCCTTCTGGGCGACCTTCGTAAATCATCCCTTTGGAATCACACATGATGACGTTGTTTACACCAAGGCTGTGCAGCAATTCGATAATGGCAATACCAGCAGCGCCTGCACCGTTTGCGACAACTTTGATATTGTCGAAGCTTTTGCCAACCAATTTCAGTGCGTTCAATAGACCAGCAACTGTTACGATGGCAGTTCCGTGCTGATCATCATGGAATACTGGGATGTCTGTTTCTGCTTTCAAGCGTTCTTCAATTTCGAAGCAGCGCGGTGCAGAGATATCTTCCAAGTTTACACCGCCGAATGTTGGTGCCATTAATTTTACAGTGCGAACGATTTCGTCCACATCATTTGTGTCCAGCACGATTGGGAAACTGTCCACCCCTGCAAAGCTCTGGAATAGAACCGATTTTCCTTCCATAACTGGCAGGGAAGCTTCCGGACCGATGTTACCGAGGCCAAGAACAGCAGAGCCGTCGCTGACAACGGCAACCATATTGCCTTTCATTGTATATTCATATACATCATCTTTATTCTGATGAATTTCTTTACAAGGCTCCGCCACTCCGGGAGAGTAGGCGAGACTTAAGTCAGTCGCGTTACGGACAGGGATTTTCGACTTCATCGTCAGTTTCCCTTTGTTTTCGCGATGTATTTTCAATGCGTCTTCTCTTAGGTTGGACATATTTTTTCATCCTTTGTGTAGTTTATAACATGATGGTCTGTGCAGACGTTTATCATTATAGGGACAACAACGCGCAGTGTAAAGGCAGGTGCCCTCCTTTATTAGGTTACTGCAACGTTCTCTTTGCCAAACTGATTCCTTAGCTCTGCCAAGCATGCTGCACTTACTTCTAAACAGTATGTCTCCGCCAGCTGGTAGCTCTTACGTGTTTCTTTATGCACAACTATGACAGGTACACTGCCAGGGTATGTTTTTGCAAGTTCCCGAAGCGCTTCTAGCACTTTATCTTCTTCATCATAACGAATGAATAATCGCTGCTTACTTTGCTGAAGCTGCTCCTCTTGAAAAAGACGACCCTCTTGAAGAATGAGCTGACTTTCTCCATTTCTTTCTTCCAACTTGCCAACTAAATCAAGCAATGCCTCTTCTTCCAGAAAACGTCCAATTTTCCGATGCAAATCAGGAAAAACAACCGCTTCAATCTCTCCTGTTTCATCACCTAAGGTTAAGAATGCCATTGGCTGACCTTTTTTCGTTCGAATGACGCGCTGCTGAAGTAAAACAGCGGTTATTCGAACCTGCTTTTTCGGCGGTAAACTTTCCAGCTGTTGTATCGTAATATAGCCACTGCTTCGCAGGGTACCTCGATAGCTTGCGAGCGGATGACTTGAAATATACAACCCGAGCACTTCTTTTTCGTACTTTAAAATTGCCATTGGTGAGAATGGCTCTTGCTCATCGTATGACGCTTCAAATTCCACTTCTCCAAGCAAGGAAGGCTGTTCGTATAGCTCTTTGAATAATTCGGCCTGTTCCATCGCTTTGTCAATAGTTGCTAATAAAGATGCTCGATTGCTGTAAATAGAATCAAATGCACCTGCCAAAATAAGCTGTTCTAAAGCGGATTTGCTAATCGTAACACGGATACAGAAGTCGAACAGATTCTTAAATGTTCCCTCTTTCCGTGCTGAGATAATTTCCCGGACAACCTGAGCCCCGATACCTTTAATTGTCAGCATTCCCATTCGGATGTTTGTATGCTCGACGGTATATTTACCAAAACTTTTATTAATGGAAGGAGGTAAAATATCAATTCCGCTTCCGCTTGCTTCCCGCATATATTGACGAATCTTGTCCGGCTGATTGGCAACACCGCTCATTAATTCAGCAAAGAAGCTGGCTGGAAAATGGGCTTTTAAATAAGCAAGTTGGTACGCAAGATAGCTGTATGCAACTGCATGGCTTCGGTTAAAGCCATAGTTGGCGAATTTGACGATCCAGGAAAATACTTCCTTGGCAGTATCGGCTGTGTAACCTTTTTCTATACAGCCTGACAAGAAGCGTGATTCCTCTCTTTCAAGCACCTTGCCATCCTTCTTACTGACAGCTCGGCGCAGCATATCTGCCTCTCCCATCTTATAGCCTGCCATTGAAGCAGCAATTTGCATAATTTGCTCCTGATAAACAAGCACACCGTACGTTTTTTCCAGAATTGGAGCGAGATTTTCGTGCGGATAGCTGATGTCCTCTTCTCCATGCTTTCGTTTAACAAAGACTGGGATGTAACTCATCGGACCTGGACGATACAACGCGTTTACGGCGACAATATCTTCAAATGAAGTTGGTTTCAGCTGCCGAAGTACTTGCTTCATACCGCTCGATTCAAACTGAAACACGCCATTTGTTCGCCCATCACGGAATAACTGGAATGTCGCTTCATCATCAAGCGGAATACCATCCACATCGAGTGAAGGTACTTGTCTGGACACAGTGGACAGAACTTGATCCATCAATGTAAGGTTACGCAGCCCTAGAAAATCCATTTTTAAAATTCCTAGCTGTTCCAGTTCCTTCATGGCAAATTGCGTTAGTGCTATCTCATCATGTCCTTCGGTAAGCGGCACCGTGTTTACGAGCGGGTCAGCACTAATTACCACACCAGCAGCATGCGTTGACGCATGGCGCGGCAGTCCTTCCAATTTAACACCAATCCGGAATAAGCGTTTCAGCTGCTCTGACTCTTTCACATAAGCTGTGAGCTCCTCAGAAGCTCGCAGTCCTTTTGATAAAGAAGGCGCATTAGTTGGAATTGCTTTCAGCAGAAAAGACGCATCTGCTTGCGGGATTTCCATCGTTTTAATTAATTCACGCAGCAACGAACGGGCGGCAAACGTGCCGAATGTAATAATTTGTGCTACCCGCTCCGCTCCATATTTGTTTTGTACATAACGAATTACTTCATCTCTCCGGTAGTCAGAGAAATCAATATCAATATCAGGCATCGTTATTCTTTCCGGATTAAGAAAACGCTCAAATAATAATCCGTAAGCTAACGGATCAACAGCTGTAATGCCGAGCACATAAGCGACGAGGGATCCGGCTGCCGATCCCCGCCCAGGGCCGACTCGGATGCCTTGTTCCTTCGCATAACGCACAAAATCCCAAACGATTAGAAAGTAATCACTAAAGCCCATCTCTCTTATGACGTCCAGCTCATAAATAAGCCTGTCTTGTGCATCTTGACGATTGTGATAAAGATCCATCATTCGCTGCTCGCATATCTTTCTTAAATAAGCATCCGCGGTCTCCTCTTCTGGTACAGGATAAGCCGGCAAGCGTCGTTTGCCGATTTCTAGCTGCACGGTGCAGCGTTCTGCGATGGATCCAGCTTGGGTTAATGCTTGCTGCCACGTTTCGCTTTGAGAAAGCTGCATCATTTCAGATTGCGTCCGCAAGTGGTACAACGAAGGGGAATCATACGGTGTCGGCTGCCATGTTGCCCCTTCCTGCATCGCAAGCAAGCATTCATAAGCATCCGCATCCTCTTCCTGTAAATAGCGAACATCTCCGGTTGCTGTAAAGCGTATATTTGTCTGCTGCTGCCAGTTGATAAGTGTCTGATCATCCAGAAAGTGTACTTCGTCAGGACTAATAGCAGCATAAAGCCGCTCCCCATAAATCGCGCGCCATGGCGTTATGTCCATTTGAATCAGCGTATGAGAAGGGACAATTGCGATGACTCCTTGTGCATAGTTGTCTAAGTCAGACAACATCAGTCGACCGTCGTTGCCGGACTGCAGGAAGGTGCTTAATTCAACAAGTCTTTGATAACCGATATCATTTTCCGCCAATAAAAGTACTTTCATAACTTGTTCTTCTGCTTCGACGGATACATGCACCCCGATGATTGGTTTTATACCAGCATCCAGACAAGCAAGGTAAAATGGTACCGCGCCATGCATTACCCCGTCATCCGCCAATGCCAATGCTTCAAAACCCGCTTCTTTGGCTTTACTTACCAACTGCGGAATCTTTATTGTGCTTTGATAAAAACTGTAGCTGCTTCTGATTTGCAGATGTGTGAAATCCATACAACATTACCGCCCTTTTTTACACTATCTCTATTATATACGAATTCCTTTCGACTTTGAAATGACTATCATAACTTGTCCGTTGCAGCCATAGGGTAGAAAAAGTACAAAAAAAGGAGCCTCAGCATGGAAGAACGCGTAATCATTTCAATGATGCATTGTTATTTCATTGCATTGGGAGTTATGATCGGAGGCTGTTTCGTCGGCAGTATCGGAGCGTTTGCTACTGGTGAACCGCCACTGACAGCGATCAAACGTATTTCGAACGGGATAAGAATTTGGGCAATTATAGCTGCTATCGGTGGTACATTTGATGCTATTAGCAATTTTGAAAAAGGGATTTATCAAGGGGCAACATTTGATGTTATTAAACAGATCCTTATCATTGTGGCAGCGATGGGCGGTGTGAAAACAGCACTCTTGATTATTGGCTGGTTCGTCCAGGAGGATATTTCCTGATGCGGATTCCGCCTCTTTATAAACAAGCTGGCTGGCAGCGTTTTTTAGTCGGTTTCTTCCTCGGCGGTATTATCTCTTACTTTGTTTATCTCTTTATGTACGGAACTTTGTATGAAGAATGGGTCAAAGAAAAGGCTGAAATGGAAGGAACGATTCACGACCTGGAACGAGACATAGAAGTATTAAAGAATAATAACGAAGAAATAAATGAGCTGAAACAAGAGGGCATGGTTATTGATGAGATTACGGTACAGCTCGAAACAGATGAAAATCTGGAACTGGATAAGCTAATCGAGCATGAATTAAAGGAAGCGATTAAAGAAGAAGCACGGCATATGATTGGCAGAAGTGTTAACGGCGCTGTCCAAAGTACACCGTTATTACTCGGGGCAATCGAAAATAAAGAATACGAACTGGAAGGGTTTCGGTATAAGGTCGCTGTCAAGCAGCTGATCATATCGGAGATCCTCTACTTGACAGTGACAGTGGAGAAAGCAATTTAAGCCCAGTCAAACGCACGGCATATGTCTTGCAAATCCCGCTCCAGCTTGGCTGCTTCGGTCCAACTGTATACCGTCGCCCCTGAGGCAAACGCATGGCCGCCGCCATTATATTTTCCAGCCAAGCCATTAATTACAGGGCCTTTTGAGCGAATACGCACTCTGATTTGTTCTTCTTCTTCCACAAAAAAGACCCATGCCTTAACGCCTTCCATATTGGCCATTGTTCCAACAAGCTGACTTGTTTCCAAGGACGTTACTCGGTAGGAAGCTAAAATATCCTTGGTGATTCGAATAGACGACACACCTGTTTCGTGCACAGTGAAATGCTGGAGTATATAGCCATGCAGCCTGGCTACATCTTGCCTGCTAGCATACAAGTTTTCATATAAATAAGTACGATCAAATGCATACTCGACCAGCTCACCAGCGTAACGGAACGTCTTTTCACTCGTTGACGGAAAAAGAAAACGACCGGTGTCACCGACTATACCAGCATATAACAGCATGGCACCGCGCGTTGACAGTTGGAGGTCTGGATCAGATATAAACAGCTCGTAAATCATCTCGCTAGTTGAGCTCGCTGTCGGAACAACCCATTGCATATCACCATATTCGTCGACTACAGGGTGATGGTCAATTTTAATAATTTCTTTCGCTAACTTATATCGCTGATCAGATATTCGCGGCTGGTTTGCTGCGTCACAAACAATGACGAGTGCCCCCTCGAATTCAAGATCTTCTATTGTATCCATTTTCGCAAGGAATGTTAGGGAAGGATCTTCATCACCTACGACCCATACCTGCTTTTCAGGATAGGAAGCCTTGATAATCTCGCGAAGCCCGACCTGTGATCCGTACGCATCTGGGTCCGGGCGTACATGCCGATGTATGATAATTGTGTTATATGCTTTAATTTTCTCTACGATTTGTTTGTGCATCCTATCCTCCTCCATAACTATTAGCGATCCAGCAGCTGCGCCATAAGCAGCGCCTTTGCTACAAGTGTTTTCTTGTTACTATACACTTCTACGTCCATTTTTGCCAGCTTGCGGCCGACCTCTAAAATACGCGGTTTAATCAAAATCGTACTCTCGAGCTGAACAGGGCGTAAGAAATAGACAGACACATTATCAACTACCATGTCACCTTTTTTCATCTTTCGTACAAAACGACGGCTGGCTTCCGTAACGAATGTGGTCAATACACCTGTCGAAAGACTTCCAAGCTGGTTTGTCATTTGCGGTGTCACTTTCCCACTGAATACAATGTCCGGCGCTTCGTCTTCGAGCAGCTCAATTTCCCTTGTAATGATATCTTCAATTGTTTCTCCGATTTGCGGCTGGAGTTGAATTTGCTGAAGCGCTTTTAATACATCTTGTCTAGATATGAGCCCTTGCAATTTGTGCTGCTGGTCTACGACAGGAATAATCTCAATTCCTTCCCATACCATCATATGGGCAGCATAAGCAAGCGTTGTATGCGGCTGTACCGTAAGCGGATTTTTAGTCATAGCCTTCGCAACAGATAGCTGCTTATCTTTATTGATAATATCCTTTGAAGTAACCATTCCTGTTACCTTTTCATTATCATTCGTAACGGGATATCTTGTATGTGTTGTTTCAGCGTTATATGTAAACCATTTTTCCAGCGTATCTGATTCCTGCAAGTAATATGTATCATTCAAGGTTGTATAAATGTCTTCCACGACGATGATTTCTTTTTTTATCATCTGGTCGTAAATTGCCCGGTTAATCATTTCGGCGACTGTGAATGAATCATAGCTGGTAGAAATGACCGGCAATTCTTTTTCGTCAGCCAGACGTTTAATGCGGTCATCTGTATCAAATCCACCCGTAATAAGGACGGCTGCACCTGCTTTAATCGCCAGTTCATGTGCTTCAATACGGTTTCCGACAATAAGCAAGGCATCCTTTTGGGTATACCGCATCATGGCATCAAGCTCCATTGCACCAATAACAAATTTATTTAATGTCTTATGCAGCCCATCACGTCCGCCAAGCACTTGTCCATCAACGATTCCAATAATTTCGGCGAACGAAAGTCGGTCGAAGTTTTCTTTCATCTTTTTCTCAATGCGCACAGTCCCGACACGCTCAATAGTACTGACAAGTCCTTTGTTTTCCGCTTCCTTAATGGCACGGTATGCAGTTCCTTCACTTACATTCAATTCTTTTGCGATTGCTCGAACGGATATTTTCCCGCCAACTGGAAGGCTTTCAATATATTTAATAATTTGATCATGTTTTGTTGACATTCCTTCACCATGCTCTCATCTGTACTAGTCATTATTTATCTATTGTTATTGTACAGTTTTTACGTGAAGGTTTCAATTTCATAAGAAAATTAGCTGCTTTACTGCTAGGATTCCATTTTAATAAGCAGCATTTCACTATAACAGATAAAAAACAGCACCTTATCAAAAAGGTGCTGTTTTCTTTAGATTGTAATATATTGGCCTGGCTCCAAATGGACACCTTTACCTGGTTTTACTTTTTCTGCAAATGCCGCACCATCTTGCTCGATCAGTGGGAATGTATTGTAGTGCATTGGAATAACTTGTTTTGCTTTAACCCACTCAGCAGCAATTAACGCATCTTCCGGCCCCATGGTGAAATTATCTCCAATCGGCAAGAAGGCAACATCGATGCTGTTTGTATCTCCGATAAGCTTCATATCGGAAAACAGCCCTGTATCTCCGGCATGATAGATTGTCTTACCTTCTGCTGTAAATAAAATCCCTGTCGGCATTCCCATGTAATGCGTATGACCATCTTCGTCAGTGAAAGCACTGCTGTGAAATGCTTGGGTCAGTTTCACACGTCCAAACTCAAAATCGTGCGCTCCGCCGATTCCCATAGGGTGTGTATTCAACCCTTTGCTTTCCAAGTAAACAGCCAGTTCATTTGGCGCTACTACAAGTGCGCCTGTTCGTTTCGCTATGGAAACTGTATCTCCAACATGATCATTGTGGCCGTGTGTCAGCAGGATGACATCCGGCTGGACTTCATCTGCATTCAAGTCGCATGTGCCATTTCCAGTGATGAACGGGTCGATTAAGATCGTATGGTTCTCTGTTACAATCTGTACAACAGCTTGTCCATGGAATGAAAGTTTCAAGTTGCCAACCCCTTTTCATTTTATCGCCTATAGTTTACCACAGTTGCCATTGGAAGAAACGTGATACGATTTTTGTTATAATAGGAGAAAAGGAGGCTTACTTATGCAACACAGAATTGATATACTATTACGCCAACTGAAGGAAAACCAGACAGACAGCGTGTTTATCACCTCCATGGAAAACGTATATTATATGAGCAATTATTATACGGATCCGCACGAGCGACTTGTAGCTGTATTCGCTGACCAGAAGGATGCACCACTGCTCATTTTGCCGGCAATGGAGAAAGAAGATGCCTTGAAGGCTGGTTGGAAAGAAGAAATGCTTACATACCATGATCATGAAGATGTGTGGAAGTTGTTTAAAGATTACTTAAAGGAACGCGGACGCGTACCTTCATCCATGGGAATTGAGAAAGATCACGTGTCTGTTATTCGCTTGGAAATGCTGCAGCAAATCTTGCCTGAGGTTTCCTTTATCAACGCAACAGAATTCCTGCAGAACCAGCGAATTGTCAAAGACAAGAAAGAATATACGTTGCTCAAACAAGCAGCTGTCTTAGCTGATTATGGGGTGAAGAAAGGAATTGAAGCAATTGCTGCTGGTAAAAGTGAATTGCAAATTACTGCCGAGCTGGAATATGCATTAAAACAAGAAGGCGTTACCAGCATGTCATTTGCGACAACTGTTCTTTCCGGAGCCAAAACCGCTTCGCCGCATGGCACACCTGATGGAAAACAGATTGCACCTGGTGATCTTGTTCTGTTTGATCTAGGGGTTGTATTTGAAGGGTATTGTTCCGATATTACCCGCACTGTCGGCTACAAGCATGTAACAGCGGATCAGCAGCACATCCACGATACAGTGCGAGTTGCACTCAAAAATGCAACTGCAGCATCACAAGTCGGAACTGCTATCTCAGAGATTGATAAAGCTGCCAGAAGCCACATTGAAAAAGCTGGATACGGCCAATATTTTACACACCGTGTCGGACACGGCTTAGGAATCGGCGTTCATGAGTTCCCATCGCTTTCGAGTAATAACACCCAAGCAATGCAGGAAGGCATGTGTTATACAATTGAGCCCGGCATCTATTTGCCTGGTGTTGGCGGTGTCCGAATTGAAGATGATATCTTCTTAACGAAAAACGGACCGGATGTGCTCACTGCTTATCCGCGTGATTTGCAAATTATTGGGTAACACAGAAAGAGCATCTGCGATTTATGCAGATGCTCATATTTTATTATAAAAGTAATGCACTAGAAGGCTTATAAGCAAGATTATGAGCTTCTGCAACTGCTTGATACGTTACAAATCCATCTAATGTATTAATGCCTTTTGCCAAAGCTGGGTTCTCTATACAAGCTTTCTTATAACCTTTATTCGCCAGTTGGAGCGCATAAGGTACCGTTACATTTGTCAATCCAATTGTAGAGGTACGGGGTACAGCTCCAGGCATGTTGGCAACAGCATAATGCAGTACATCGTGTTTGGTATACGTTGGGTTATCATGGGTTGTGATTTTGTCGGTAGTAGCAAAAATACCACCCTGATCAATAGCAACATCGACGATTACAGAACCAGCTTTCATGCTTGCGATCATCTCCTCGGAAACAAGCTTCGGTGCTTTAGCGCCTGGTATGAGAACAGCTCCAATCACCAGATCAGATTCTTGTACAGCGTCTGCGATATTTAATGGATTAGAAACGAGTGTGTTAATAGAACTACCGAACAAATCATCCAGTTCCCGCAAACGCTGCGGACTTAAATCAATGATGGTGACGTCCGCTCCAAGTCCGACGGCAATTTTAGCTGCATTTGTACCAACAACACCTCCACCGATAATGGTAACTTTCCCTCGCTTCACCCCAGGAATACCAGACATTAAAATGCCGCTTCCTCCATAAGGTTTTTCCAAAAATTGTGCTCCGACTTGTGACGCCATCCTGCCTGCCACTTCACTCATTGGTGTCAGCAGCGGTAAAGAGCGATCTTCCAGCTGCACGGTTTCGTACGCAATTCCAACTACTTTTTTCTCGATTAACGCATTTGTTAAAGGACCTTCCGCTGCAAGATGCAGGTAAGTGAAAAGAATAAGACCTTCATAAAAATAATCGTACTCCTCCGGTAGTGGCTCTTTCACTTTCATCACCATTTCCTTCATCCACACTTCCTTTGCCGTCGGAAGTATCACTGCGCCAGCTTGTTCATACTGTTCATCCGTAAATCCCGAACCGAGACCTGCGCCAGTTTCAATGAATACGTCATGTCCTGCATCGTGCAAAAGTGTGACACCAGATGGAGCCATTGCTACACGGTTTTCACTATTTTTAATTTCCTTCGGTACCCCAATCTTCATGCTGTTTCCCCCTATTTTATATGTAAAAGGAACTCGCTTGCTTTTTCAGTATACCATTCTTTACAGTCATGAAAATGCAAAAAAAGCTGGTCCCATCAAGTCTGGGACCAGCTTTTTGCTAAATTATTTTGCTACAGTTTCAGAAAGACGAACTGTATCTCTGGCAATCATTACTTCTTCGTTTGTAGGAATGATAATAACTTTTACCGGAGAATGCGGATATGTTAGGAATTGCTCTTTACCACGAACATTATTCAATGCTGGATCATAATAAACGCCCATGAATTCAAGACCTTTAAGTACGCGCTCACGTACTTCCGTGCTGTTTTCACCAACGCCAGCTGTGAAGATGATTGCATCTACACCACTCATACGCGCAGCGTAAGAACCGATATATTTGTGAATTCTTTCAGCAAACACATCAAGTGCTAACTCTGCACGCTCATCGCCTGCTTCAGATTTGCTTTCAATGTCTCGCAAGTCACTGGAGAAACCAGATAGTGCAAGCATTCCGCTTTCCTTGTTCAATACATGCAGTACTTCGTCAGCAGTTTTGCCAGTTTTACGCATGATGAATGGAATCAAGGCAGGGTCAATGTTACCAGAACGAGTACCCATCGTTACACCTGCAAGCGGTGTGAAGCCCATAGAAGTATCAACAGATTTACCGCCTTCGATCGCTGCGATACTTGCGCCGTTACCAAGGTGAGCAGAAATCAGACGAAGATCTTCTACTGGGCGGTCAAGCAATTCAGCTGCACGCTGTGACACGTATTTATGACTTGTACCATGGAAACCGTATTTACGGATGCCATATTTTTCATAGTAGTCATAAGGAAGGCTATAAAGATAAGATTCAGGCGGCATCGTCTGATGGAAAGCTGTATCGAAAACAGCAACCGCTGGAATGTTTGGCAGGATTTCTTTAAATGCGCGGATACCTGTCAAGTTTGCCGGGTTATGCAAAGGTGCTAGCTCGGAAACTTCTGCAATCTCGTCCATTACTTGATCTGTAATTACAACAGAGTCACTGAATTTCTCTCCGCCGTGAACAACACGGTGGCCTACGCCGTCAATCTCATCAAGAGATTTAATGACACCTGTAGAAGTAAGCTTCTCAAGAAGCATTTTTACAGCTTCTTCATGATTTTCAATATCTTTAGTTGTTTCATCTTTTTCACCATTGAATTTGATAGTGAAGATGGAATCTTTCAATCCGATACGTTCTACTAGACCCACTGCCTTTACGTCTTCCTCAGGCATGCGGATTAGCTGGAATTTCAAAGAAGAACTACCAGCATTAATTGCTAAAATATTACTCAACATGTTCAGCCCCTTGTAAACTTTTACGTACTTCCCTATTTTACCTGTGTCGACAAGCTTATTGCAAGATGTGTCGAGAACTTGTTTGGAATTTCGTTAATTTTTTTAGTTTTTTAAACCAGATAACTCGCTATCGAACCAATCATTGATCTGCTTCAGGACATTGGACATGGCATTTGGATTTTTAAACGAAGGCAGCTGCACGAGTAGCGCTTGCTTTGGCGCTGTTGTTAGCGTCCCCTTCTTCTGCAAAATCAAAACGCTTTTCGCTTGCGATTCGTTCTTGAACATGCTATCAGGGAACTGCAGCAATCCGACAATATGTGCATGCTCCTGAAGGAATGCGTGCAGGGAGCGCGCCTGGTCACTTTCAAATAAGAAATTCGGAACGACAAAGAGCAGGTAGCCGCCTTCTTTCGTGTAATGCAGGCTTTGCTCGATGAATAAATGGTGAGAATACGAATGTCCTTCTTCTGCCTTCAATTCAAATTGAGCAGCCTGGACATCATCTGGGTAATACCCTACCGGCAAATCACTTACAACAAGTTCAACTGGCTCCAGCAAAAACGGACGTAAGCTGTCTTGATGGAAAAATTCGATCTGTCTTTCCTGCATATTCGCACTCATAACCGCAAGCTGAATCAAAGTTGGATCCACATCACTGCCGTATGCTTGTATGTCTTTTTCTACTTGGTTGAGTACAGCTGTGAGCAAATTACCTGTACCAACTGCTGGATCAAATAAACGAATATTATCATTTTTTCCAACTAGTTTATTCGTCAAGTACCCGATTAGCATGGCAACAGTGTCAGGTGTGAGCATATGCTGCTGCTGTGTTGCCCCTTTCATGCCTTTCAAGATTGCGAGCTGGATTCCTTTTCGAACTTCTTCTTTCTTATAACCCTGTTTATCGAAAATGGCAGCATGTTTATCCAGCTGCTGCTTTACTAGCGGCTGGTCTGTAAGCTCCGTTTCGCGATCTATTATATATTCCATTGCTGCACCTAGTGCATCAAGATAAGCTATGTTTTCACGTGATTCCAGTGACTCAGCCATCTGGTCAAGTGCCTGGTACACTTTTTCGACATTTTGTTGTTCCACGTTCAAGTTCCTCCATTCCTCTACATCTGTCTTATTGTATCAAATGCTGCAGGCAGAAGCGAGAACAGCCATTTATGCATGCAAAAAGCCCAGCCGAAGCTGAGCTTTTTGATCTTTTTAAGAGAAGAAATGCATCAATGCTGTTGCACCGATAACTGTTGCAGCACCACCAAGACGCGTGGAGATCTGTGCGAACGGCATTAAAGCCATACGACCAGATGCAGATAGGATCGCAACGTCACCTGTTCCGCCTAGTCCACTGTGACAAGCTGTTACGATACAAGACTCAACGGGGTACATCTTCATCAATTTACCGACAAAGTAACCTGTTGTAGCCATTGCAATAACAACAGACATACATGTTACAGCAAAGCCGATTGTGAATACGCTTGCTACATCCTCAAGTGGAATAAAGACAATTCCCAAGCCAACCATTAGCGGCCATGTGAAGGCAGTTGATACAAATTTGTATAGCTGCTGCGCACCAGTTTGCAGTTTCTCAGGAAGTAAATTACCGGATTTAATAATTGTAGCAGCAATAATCATGATGATTGCTCCGGATAAAGTAAATCCAGCGAATACATGAATCCAATGTTCTACTACTCGTCCAAGAACGAACAAACTCATTGCAACAAGGAGACCTGCTCCCATCAAGCTGAAATCAATTGATTTATTTGTGTTCTGTTTTGCAGCTTCCAACACTTTATCACCTTTATCAGAGCGAACAAGTTTGTCATGTCCAGCAAGTTCCGGACGTTTTTCACCAAGCTTTTTCATCAAACCAGCGATAATGATCGCACAAACGTTACCGATGATTGCAGCAGGGATAAGCTGAGAAACAAATTCTCCAGCGCCTCCGCCAAGGATACCTGCATAACCTGCTGATAATGGAAGGATACCTTCACCGATACCACCAGCAATGATTGGTACAACGATATAAAAGAAAGCATGATGTGCACTGTAACCGAACAGCATACCAACTAGGGTACCAACTGTTACTGCAGCAATCGTTCCTGTTACCAATGGGATGAACATGCGGATGAATCCTTGAATAAGGACTGTCCGGTTCATTCCAAGAATACTACCTACAACAAGACATGCGATGTAGAAATAAAGGAAGTTTGATCCGCTTGAAGTCATTAGCTGATCGACAGCTTCCAATGTTGTTGAGCTTAATGTGTTGTAAAACACAAGTACAGACGGAACGAACAACGATAGAATCGCTGGTCCTCCAATACTGTTGAAATACGGAATTTTCTGCCCAACATCCCCTAGCAGCACTCCGATTACCATGATGACAGCAAAGCCGCCGATCATGTCAGTAGGTAATTGATTTGTGTATGCAGCAATAAGTACAATAATAGCTAAAACTATATACACAGGAAGCGGTATAACACCGACTTTCCAATCCATGACTTTTTTAAAGCCTTTTGGCTTGTTGTCATGAGTATGGTTATCGCCTGTATGCGATTTCATTTCCATTGTATTGCCCCCTCTAAGTAGATACGACTATTCTAATTTAACCTAATTTACCTGTGTTATTATTTAACTAAACTAAATGTAATGTAACTTTTGTAATTATAAAAAGCAGGGTGAATTAATTATTAGATTATTTACTAATTAGGCGGTTATTATCCAAAAATCCTTGATATGACCGGATAAGTTAAAGATAAATTTATAGTATATATATTGGAATTCAGAACAGCTTCATTATGGAAACCCTTTCACTATTTTTCATAAAATACGGAGGATACTAGCAGAATTTGTGCTTTTAACAGTGAAAAACGCAAAAAAAGAAGCCTGCTCGCAGGCTTCTTCTTAGATATATTGGCTGATATGATGAGATGTATTGGCATTGACGCGATACTTGAATACTGGGCGTCCTATACTGCCGTAGTGCATTTCCACTTCCAGCAGCTGCACATCTTCCAAGAACTTTAAATATTTCCGCACAGATACTTGAGACATTTCCGTTTCGTTAGCAATATCTTCTGTTGTGAAAAAATTGTAACGGAAAGTGAGAATGCTGTTCCACACTACCTTCAGTGTACTTCTTGTGAGTCCTTTTGGCAGCTGCATCATCTGTTCTTGTTCCGGCAGCAGCAGAAGCTGATTATCCAGTTCTTGCTGGGTCATTTCTTCTTTGTTGCTGAAAATAAGCTGGCGCTTGCGATAGCCGCTTAATGCATGCTGGAACCGATCAAATTCAAATGGTTTAATCAGGTAGTCTACAGCTCCGTACTGCAGCGCTTCCCGGATCATTGGTTTCTCACTGGCAGCAGAAATGATAATTGCGTCCACTTCATAGTCCCGTTTGCGTGTTTCTTTTAGTAATTCAATTCCGTTCTTGCCTTTCATATAAACGTCCAAAAGCAGCAAGTCTACATCATTCTGCTGGATAAAATCAAGCGCGTCCTTATAATTTTGAACAGCACCTACCGCAGCAAATCCGCTCATTTGTTTCACATAACGTTTATTTAATTCACTAACCATCGGGTCATCTTCTACGATGAGTACTTTAATCATTTATTGCATCCTCCTGTATATCATACGGCAGCTGGAGACTAAACGTCGTTCCTTCACCTAGTTCACTTGTCAGAACAAGATAGCCGCCCAACTTCTGCACGTAGTCTTCCACTTGATAAAGACCGAAACCACGGTCACTCCCCTTGGTTGAAACACCTTGTTTAAAAATCGATTCTTGCTGTTCTTGACTAATCCCTTTTCCTGTATCGGTCAGTTCAAGAAACAGTTGCCCATCAGCAAACTTAATTGAAAGTTGTACACGTTTTTCCGGCTGCTGTTCGACTGCGTCTACGGCATTATTCATCAAATTACCTAAAATCGTGATTAGCATTTGATTTGTTTTTTCCGAAGTATTTGGAATTGTATCGTTGCAATCTACTTCAAGCTGCACGCCATTCTCCGCCATATAGCTTTTCTTCCCTAATAGAAAACCAGCTAAGATAGGGTTCTTCAAATAGTGAATCATCGCAATTGTAGCAGATCGTTCTTTACCGGCAACATTTTTCACATAACGCCCGAGCTGATCATAATCTTCCAGCTCTAAAAGCCCAAGAATTACATGCAGTTTATTCATAAAGTCATGTGTCTGGGCACGTAGGGCATCCGCATACAGCATTGTGTCTGTGAGTTTTTCATTTAGATGGTTGTATTCTGTCCGATCAACAAATGTTGCGATAGCACCTGCTGTATTGCCTTTGAGCTGGATTGGAATTTCGTTCATTACTAGCGTCAGACCGTTATGCTCCACTTGGCGACCAATTAACGGCTTGTTCCAAGCAATAACTTGATGAAGCTTTGTGACAGGCAGCACATCATCCACTTGCCGGCCTTTCAGCTCCCCTTTTATTCCCATCTCTTCCAGCAATCTTTTTCCTTCTTTATTGACCATCTGAATCTTACCTTTTGTGTCAACAGCTACCATACCATCTTTAATGGATTCGAGCATGGCAATACGCTCGCTAAGAAGCGCAGCAATTTCATCTGGCTCCATGCCGTGCATAATCTGTTTGACTTTCCTCGCAAGCAGCACGGCTCCAATAAGTCCGATCAAGAGACTTAAAACTGTCGCTAAATACAATGGAATACGGTTGCTGCGAATAATCTCATTCAACTCATTCATGGTAATTCCGACAGCTACAACTCCAACTTGTTCCCCTTGCTCGTTATAAATCGGTGAAAAGGCGCGAAGACTTAATCCTAGCGTTCCTTCTGCCTTTGAGACGGATTCCTCCCCTGCCAGAGCTGATTTTTCATCTCCTCCGACGAAGGGCTCCCCTATTTTATCTGGGTCTGGATGACTTAAACGAATTCCATCCATATTCATGACAACGACAAAATCGGCGTCCGTGATTCGCATTGCTTGTTGTGTAAACTGCTGAAGTGTCTCTGAATCTTGTTCATCTGCCGCTTCGACTACGGACGGATCAACTGCCATCAGCTTGGCCGTTTGCAGCACTTGCGCCCGTTCTTGGGACTTGATATTCCGGCTTGTCTCAATTCCGATCATAATAAATGTCGTCGTGACAGCAAGTATGACGACAACGAAAACGAGTGCGGTCATTTGTGTCCGCAACTTTATCTTTTGTTTCAAGTATAACCTTCTCTCTTTCCGCTTTCCCGCTTCAAGCTCATTTCTCTAAATTATAGCGGAATAATGCTGGATTATAAACCAAAAAAACCACCAACAGGTGGCTTTTTCTCAATATACGGTCTCATCATCAAAGCGTTGGGGCTTTTGCTGCTTCTTTTGCTTTGGATTTTGCTTCAGCATTTCTTGGATTTTCTCTACTGCTGCAGGAGCCGCCTCAATTAGTTTTTCATAAAGGTGAGTCTGTTCATCAAGATGAATCATTTTTACGCCTTTATGACCTACAATTAAGAAAGCTATCGGCGTTATGGAGACACCGCCACCACTTCCCCCGCCAAAAGGAAGTTCATTTTTTTCACTTTTTCCTTGGGAATTGCTTCCTTCAAACTCACTGCCTCCAGCTGCAAAACCGAAACCAACACGTGACACAGTTAAAATAATACTGCCATCCGGTGTTTCTACCGGATCGCCTACTATTGTATTGACATCAATCATTTCTTTCAGGTTTTCCATTGCGGTTTTCATTAACCCTTGAATTGGATGGTCTCCCATAGTAAGCCTCCTATCTCCTGACATTGGATATAATAGCTTGCATAGCTTTCCCAGTACGAATAGACACTATGCATTGAAAGTTACTATCGAAGACAGCAGCATGAAACACCGGATTCACCTGAATATCAAAAGGTTTTGTGACCTGTATGTTTTGCGAGATGAGTTGTTGAGCAATTCCTTTTAACGTCCAGATAACTCCTGATAAAGTGCCGGCAGCTGCAGCATCCCCAGTACCAATCGTTGTATGCCAGCGTAATTGATGCAGTTCAGCTGTCCTAGTTATTTGCAGAAGATAAGGAAAAGAGTGCCTGAGTTTGCGCAGATCTGCTGTCATTGTGTCAAGTGTAGCTTTTAGTTCCTCTCCCGGTGTAGTTTGAATAGGTTTGTGCTGGGTAAATCGCTTTTTATAGACAACTACTCCGACTATACTTACTTTGATACGCCACCGTTTCTCTTCGTAAAAAATATGTAGCATGACATTTGCTGATAAAGCGACGATCAGAAGAACCAATAAAATAATTGCGCTAATTATAATAGCCATCCACATGTCCAGCCCTCCCCTACATATAGCATGGGTCAGCATCATTGTTTTTACACGGAAAAAGGAGCAGCTAACGCTGCCCCCTTTTGTGCCATACTTATGAAATTATCTGTTTAATTGCTCTTGTGCAGTACGTACAAGACGTTTTGTGATTTCTCCTCCAACAGATCCGTTGGCACGAGAAGTTTCGCTTCCGCCAAGCTGCACACCGAATTCTTGTGCAATTTCATACTTCATTTGATCTAGAGCTTGTTGTGCTTGAGGTACTACTAGCTGGTTGCTTGAGTTGTTGTTAGCCATTTGATGTCACCTCCTTGTACATGTAGCATGTGCTGATGAGGGAGGTAACATACGGATTAATTTAATGGGAAGTTCTTACAACAAATCAGCGAATGGTGCTTTTTCTTCCAACTCAGGAACGGCCGTAATGATTTCCGTTCCTTTAACAGCTTTTTCAATTTCTGTGGAGAAATCAATTGTACCTTCATACAAATGCACTTTCTCACGTCGCGGTTTCGTTTTCGGTGAATCTGGTACAAAAACAGTGCAACAGTCATCGTATGGGCGCGTGGATATGTCATACGTGTCTATTTGCTTTGCAATATCGATGATTTCGGACTTATCCATTGTAATGAGCGGTCGCAAAATCGGATAATTGGTTACTTCGTTAATGGTATGCATGCTTTCCATCGTCTGACTGGCAACTTGCCCAAGACTTTCTCCAGATGTTAGGGACAAGATACCGTTTTGTTCAGCAATCCGCTCACTGATTTTGAGCATCATACGACGCATGACCGTCATACTGTATCCAAAAGGAATTTCTTGATGTACTTTCACCTGCAAATCGGTAAACGGTACAACATGAATTTTCACTTTCGCTCCGAATTTAGAAAGTGTTTGGGCTAAGTCAATTACTTTCTGCTTCGCCCGTTCATTTGTATAAGGAGGAGAATGAAAATGAATAGCTTCGATTTCTACTCCGCGTTTCATGGCCAAGTATCCTGCCACAGGGCTGTCTATCCCACCAGAGAGCATCAATAGTGTCTTACCTGAGCTTCCGGCTGGTAATCCGCCCGGCCCTTTTATCTTTTGTCCTGTCACATATGTTGCTTGTTCGCGTATCTCAACCATAATATCTACACCAGGCTTACGAACGTCAACAGGATAACCTTCACTGTTCTGCAAAACATAAGCGCCGATACGCTGATTCATTTCTTGGGAGTCGATTGGGAATTTCTTATTCGTCCGGCGGCAAGATATTTTAAAAGACGTGCCTGCCGGGTTGTCGAGCAGCAGCTGAAGCGCAGCTTGTTTGATCGCCTGTTCTTCATTTGCTGTCCGTATTGCCAAACTAAAGCTGTGAATACCGAAAATGTGGCGGCACGCTTCAACGATAGGTTCATGATCTTCTCCGTGCAAATGAATATACATACGGTCCCGCGTACGCTCCACTTTGGCTTTTCGATAGGACCTGATTTGGTCTTTCACATTATGTTCCAGCTGTCTGGTGAAATGCTTCCGATTCTTTCCTTTCAGTGCCATTTCTCCATAACGTATTAATATATGATCATACTGCATCTGTTTATCTCATCACTTTCTTTAGTTGTGTTAGTGCTTCTTCCAGCACTACAAGGAAATATTCTACTTCTTCCATCGTGTTGTCATAAGAGAAACTAACACGAATTGCTGATTCTGCCTGTGCAACGGGAACACTGCAAGCCAGCAGTACAGCACTGGCATCACTGTTTTTAGAAGAACAAGCCGATTTAGTTGAAACATAAATATCTTTTTCCCCAAGTGCGTGGACAAGCACCTCTGGCTTTAATCCAGGTACGGAAAAATTAAGAATATGCGGTGCACCAGCCGGTGGAGAATGGAGGATAACACCTTTCATATTCGCAAGCCCTTCCCATAGCTTTTCCCGCAACTCAAATAAACGAGCAGGCTGATTCTGTAAGTTCTCCATCGCCATACGGAAAGCCTTTACCATCGCTGTTATTCCCGGTACATTTTCAGTTCCGGAACGCAATTCCTGTTCTTGTCCTCCTCCGGTTAGCTGCGGCGCAATAAATACATCTTTGTCTTTATAGAGAATGCCGCTTCCTTTCATGCCATGAAACTTATGCGCAGAAAGTGTACAAAGATGGATGTGGCTTTTCTTTAAATCCAGCTCAACCTTTCCTGCTCCTTGGACATAATCCACATGAAACGTGATATTCGGGAATTCTGTCAGCATCTTTCCGATTGTTTGAATCGGCTGAATCGTACCGATCTCATTGTTTACGTGCATAACACTTACAAGTATTGTATCTTCTGTAATCGCAGCCTTAATGTTATCGACTGCTACATACCCATATTTATCAACATCCACATACGTCACCTGAAAGCCTTGTTTTTCTAGTTCCGCACATGTTTCCAGAACGGAAGGATGCTCGACGGTTGTCGTAATGATGTGATTCCCAATCCTTTTCTTTCGGTATGCTGTTCCTTTTATCGCCAGATTATTTCCCTCCGTACCGCCTGAGGTGAAAATAATCTCATTTTCTCCAACATGCAGCAGTTGTGCCGCCTGTTTGCGGCATGCAGTCAACAGCTGCTCTGCTTTGCCGCCCATACGATGAAGAGAAGACGGATTAGCGAAATACGTCTGCGCTGCTTCTGTATAACTAGACAGCGCGTCACGATGCGGTCTCGTGGTCGCACTATTATCAAAGTAAATCATCATCCATCTCTCCTCTGATTCAAAACTGTCTTTTACTAAAATAAAGCAATCCCTCGTTTGTGACAAGGGATTGCTTTATTTATCAGCTGGGAACCTTGATATGTTTTTCCAAGCGTTCCAATGCTTTCGGTTCTATATCTTGCAAGGCACGCGCCGCACGCTCCAAAGCCTGCTCATATTGATATTCCCGGAATAATTTCTCCGCTTCCAGCATTTCAGCCGCCAGCATCGGATATTGACTTCGGTAACGGTTGGAATATTGGATTACTACTTCTGCCAAATAAGCCTGTTCCAGCAGATTTTCAATTTTTTCAACACTTGCATTGCTTATTTCTTCTGCTTGCTGCAAGGTCGTACTGACTTCCGCCATATCAAGCGGATGCCCATCAAGTATTTCCATTGCCCGAGAAGTTTTCTCTTGGCTTTCTTCTACCATTTTCCAAACTTCCTGAGGAACACCAGGAATATTGCTCTTTTGCAGCTTCCGATTCACATCGTATAGCTTCTGACGCATATCCGCAATCTTCTCTTTTGCATCTAATTCATCTTTGCGAAGCGTCTTTATCTTCTCTCGGATGACTTCATGCTCTTCTTCAATTGCACTAAGTTCCCGGAATCCTGCTTCTAACTCTTCTTTCAATTTCGCATGTGAAAACTGGTCATCGTCAACTTCTCTCTGTAAGTTATCAAGCTGATGAGCCAGCCTGGAAATCTTAGATTCAAGTTTCACATGGAATTCAACATCATTGTCTGTAAAGAAATAAGATTCCCGAAGCAAATCAACTTCTTCTTTTGTTTCTAGAAATGCTTCTGCCTTCTTTTCGACCGTTTGGACATACTGATCGAACTTCGAATCAACATAGTTCTTCGCTACAGCTTCATTTTCCAGCAGTTGATACATTTCTTTAATCCGGCTTTCTAAAGCAGGGATAACCAATTTTGTCTCCTCAGCGTCTCCGGATTCCAGCTGTTTAATCAAGTGTCCAAGCCGTTCATTTTCTCTCTTCAGCTCGTCTTCAAACCCAAGATGATGGATGCGGTATCCATCTTGTTTCATTTCCCGGATTCCTCCTAGAAGGTCAGAGATTTGTGCCGGCAAATCTTGTTTCACCTGCTTATAGGCTGTAGGGAACGCATCAATCTCTGCTGCTAGCACTTCTGTCTTTTCCTTCACATCCATAATAAGCTGATTGGCTTCAAAGTAGTTTCCAGATTCAATAAGGGCATGATAAGCAGCCAGCTGTGCACTCTGCTCCGCAATAGCCGCTTCAAAGCGCACATCCGCTTTACCAAATTGATGACGATGCTGCGAAATGGTTCGTTTTAGCCCTTGCAGTATCGGCTGCAGTTCCTCCGCCTGTTTCCGAGCTTCTTCTTCAGAAGCAAGCAGTTGATCAAGCTCACGAAACATCGCTTCAATCTTCTCTTCTACCTGGTTAAGGATATCCTGTACTTGCTGCAGATGCTGTCTCGCTTTCTTGAAACGGTAACGGTCCGCCCCTTCTTCCGCATCAAAAAGAGCCTCTTCTGTATCTGGAAGCTCTTTTGTTACGATATGATCCCAGCGTTCCTTCCACGATTCAAATTTTTCCTGCGTCTCCCCAGATAGGTTCAACGCTTTCACTTTTGCTAATTCTTCTGACACATTGCGGTTTGTAATGTCCAGTTTCCAGCTCTCGAGCCGATCCACTTCATCATAAACCCGCTTTCTCATAATCAGCCCCAGGATAATAAGGGCGATGATTACTATAATTCCTCCGATGATGTACGGCAATGTCCAGCCTCCTAACCAATACTCGGGAAAAAGGAGTAATACCCTATTAGTCGTTATCTTTTTAATACTACAATGATACCATGTAAAGGACAAATTTGGCTAAATTTTTTCAAATTTCTCAGGTAATTTCCACCTATTCCCTTGTACGTGCTCCTAATTGGCTGAGACTGCCTGCAAACGACTGGAGGAGACGGTCGCCAATGTATCAAGCCAATGGTGAATGCTCGACGTATACATCGAGCAGAAATAGGTGCGCGATTCCTCTGTGACCAACACACCTTTCATCTCTTTACTCATTGTAAATGGAGCTGCCAGCATACCTGAGAGTTGCATATAGAGGTAAACACCTTCTCGTTCTCGTATGCCATACATCTCCAAATAGTCCCTGAACGCTTGTTTTAGCAGATGTGTCTCTTTTGCCAGGTACGTTACAGCCATCTCTCGGACAAAGATGGAATCCAGCATAAGTTCGCGCTGGATAAAAGCAGAGAATTGATTGCGAGTGAGCTTATATTGTATAATTGCTTCAATTAATCGTTTCAGATAGATACTGGCGTTATCCTGCTGAGCAGGCCTAACTTGATCCAGATAAGCCAGATAGTCTTCGTAATACAACACGACAGATGCTTCCAGAAGACCTTGCTTACTTTTGTAATAATAGTTAATTAAGGAGACATTGACCGAAGCTTTTCCCGCAATATCGCGGACGGATGTCCCATGGTAGCCTTTTGTGTAGAACAATTGACAAGCGGCGTCCATCACTTTCTGTTTCGTGTCATTTTTTTTCAATCTTTTCAGCTCCTTTCCTGTTGTATACGACAGTGCCAGGTGCATTCCTGCATCTTTCACTCGTCAAATATCGCACTATCTGTCGAATGATCGAAAATAATTGTATGGGGGAAATAAAAATATGTTTGAAACTTCAGCCTATAGCGGTTCCCGTGAAAAGGATTATGAATTACTTGTAAAACAGCTTGACGCATTGCTAACAGGAGAAGAGGATGAAATCTCTCACTTGGCAAATGCTTCTGCACTTCTTAATCAGTTTCTAGATGATGTAAACTGGGTTGGGTTTTATCTTCATAAAGGGGAAGAATTAATTCTCGGCCCATTCCAAGGGCTTCCAGCTTGTGTACGCATTAAAATCGGAAAAGGCGTGTGCGGAACAGCAGTCGCTGAAAACAAAACACAGCTTGTAGAAGATGTAAACCAATTCCCAGGCCATATCGCATGTGATGCAGCCAGTCAGTCTGAAATTGTTGTACCGATTGTAGTTGACGGCAAATCTTACGGCGTACTGGATATTGACAGTCCATCCAAAGCTCGCTTTGACGAAACGGATCAGAACTATCTTGAGAAATTCGTTGCTGTACTCGTCAAGCACTTACAAAAATAAAAAAAAGGCAGCCTCCCAACACGGAAGGCTGCCTTTCTTTATACACAATACCTGTTTTTACCTAAACGCTTCGCATCATACAACTTATAATCAGCTTGAGAAAACAGCTGGTGCACTTCCGGACGTGCTTCCGCTGTCCACGTAGATATACCACAAGAAACGGTAACTGCCGGACGGGTTGAGCTTGCTACATTTTGCACGATTTCTTCAGCTTTCTTAATGGTCTGATCAAAAGTAGCGTGCGGCATGTAAACTGCCAGCTCTTCTCCGCCCCATCTGGCGGCCACATCATTAGGTCCAAGCAAATCCTTCAGTAGATTTGCCACTTGAATTAAGAGATAGTCGCCAGTATTGTGGCCGTATGTATCATTTACTTTCTTAAAATCATCCACATCAATTAAGATAAATCCTCCCTGATCATCCTCTTGGATGTGCGTCCGCATCCGATCATCCAAATAGCTGCGCGAACAAAGATTGGTTAAATAATCTGTTATGACTAATCGTTCCAGCTTCTCCTGCAGCATCGAATTGACGATCGACAAAGAAGAATGCTGGACAAGAGACTCAATTAACCGGAAAGATTCGAAAGTAAAGAAACTTGGGTTGCGATGCAGCACAAGCGCGACGCCTTGCAGCTGCTCCGACCCTACCATCGGTATGACAAGCAGCGAGCGATAAGGAAGGTTAATATCTGGATAGCGCTCAGGGAAGTTACTGACAAACATGGCTTCTTTGGATTCATTTCGATAAAGACGTGCAATAAAATTAAGGAAAGGCGCAGAAGCTTGATCAAAGAAAAATCCCGTACTGCCGTCTAACACGGTACCAGCTTCCTGCTCTCCTTTATATAGAACAAACCCGATTTCCTCCCCGCCAAACGTTTCATGAATTTGCTCATGCATTAACGTAATTGTATCGGAAAGACGTAAATTCGCATTTATATTTTTTGAGGTCTCATTGATAAGCTGTAAATCGCTAATCAGTTTCTTGGAGTGCTGATACAATCTCGCATTCTCCAATGCATTTCCCGCAGAATCCGCAAGCTTTGTAATAAAACTATCATCCGCTGTTGTATAGGTGACAAGTGCCGGCATCGAAACATGCAGTACGCCATAGATACCCTGCTTGCCATGCAGCGGTACATAGCGATTGATTACTTGTCCATCTGCACTTCGATCCACTTGTACCTCTCCGGTCATATAAGCTTTCGCACTAACCTCATGTACCGAATAGTCATATACCAGGTTTTTTATAGGTAAATTTGTGTCTCCGTGGTAATCCTGTGCAAGCAGTAAGGCGTATGCAAACTGCGGATAGCTTTGCTGCAGCGTGTTAATAAGTACAGTCAAGACATCGTGCATATCAATGGAAGCATGCAAGTTAGTCGTCGCTTCGTATAATTGGTTAATGTGCTGCTCATTTCCTTTTAACTCCTGCACCCTCGTAAGATGAGAAACGAATTTGCCTATCTCTATGGGCAGTTCTCGATTATAAAGCAGTTGATCGGCAGCATTGCCAATGTATATATATCCAATTGCAGGTTCTTCGGGTTCTTGCAGCGGCAGCACTTTGTCTAAGGCATGCGGGAACTCTCTTAGTTGGTCTGGCATGCAAGGAGACGAAAATGGAAAATTAACGGATAAATAAAACCCACTTTGCGTCGGTCCAGCATAGCTAACGCGCTCTAATTGCTTCTGCCAGCAATCATATATGTAGAGAGCCACGCTTTCTGCCTGTAGAAGGTTTTTTAATCTTTCTGTTGCAAGCGCAAGAATCTCCCTGTATGTATAGCTTTCTCCCGAGACAAGGAGCTGGTAGAAATATAGTTTTGCTTGATCAAGTTTGTTATCAATTATCCGCTCCATATAATCTCACCTACATTTTGGTAGTTTTATTCTATTATATAAGATAATAGACTTATTTCTCAACGATAAACGTAGTCCTTATTACTTATCAATCGTTGTACTTCTTCTACTTTTTATATTAGTCTTGACTTCTTACGACTAAAAAGCTTATAATACTCTTTGTGTAAAATAAATGGCGGCCTACGTGAACTCCCATTTGACTGATTTTGTTCCTTTCTTGGCAAGGCGCAAACCGAGACGGATTTCCGTTTCTCCTTGTTTCAGAAGGTGTATCGTGTAACTCTCTGCTGTCGGAGCGATGGTACATGAAAACATAATCAGCAAGTGACTCGAGAACACTCTCTGTTTTTATTTTATGCAAATAAAATAATAAAGGTGGAATTTATCCATGGCACGTTATACAGGTCCATTATGGAAAAAATCCCGTCGTCTTGGCATCTCCCTAAGCGGAACAGGTAAAGAGCTTGACAAACGCCCTTACCCACCAGGTCAGCACGGTCCAAACCAACGCAGAAAGCAATCCGAATACGGCTTGCAGCAAGCAGAGAAACAAAAACTTCGTTACATGTACAACATGAACGAACGCCAATTCCGTCGTGCATTCGAGGAAGCTGGTAAAATGAAAGGTATTCATGGTGAGAACTTCATGACACTTCTTGAATCTCGTCTTGATAACCTAGTATACCGTCTTGGCTTGGCTCGTACTCGCAGACAAGCTCGTCAGATCGTTGGCCACGGCCACATCGAAGTAGACGGTAAGCGCGTAGATATCCCATCTTACCGCGTAAAACCTGGTCAAGTTATCGGTGTTCGTGAGAAATCCCGTAAACTTGATATCATCACTACATCTGTTGAAGCGAACAACTTCGTACCAGATTACGTGACATTCGATAACAACAGCTTGGAAGGAACTTACTCTCGTTACCCTGAGCGTTCTGAACTTCCTGCTGAAATCAATGAAGCACTTATCGTTGAGTTCTACTCCCGTTAATTGCTTGGAAAACTCCGGATTGCCATCAGGCATTTCCGGAGTTTTTTTGTATACATAAATGTAATCTTAAATACCATCCATTTCTGCATTATGTCCATTTTAATTTAACTACCAATAATGGAATAAAATAGTCATCCTGTAAATCCATATATGCAAAAAAGCTGCCCCCTTTAAAAGTGAGACAGCGTTTCTTTAAAACTTACTTCGTATTCGTAAAACCGCCATCAATGCGGATGACTTCGCCATTGATGTACTGTGCTTTAGATATAAGCAAGAATGTAACAAGTTCCGCTACCTCTTCTGGTGTTCCTAGGCGCTTCTGCGGAATACCGCCAGTTGCATTTTCTTTCATTTGCGGATTAGCTGCATAAAACTCAGCTACCATTTTTGTTTCAGTAGGTCCTGGTGCAATTGCATTTACACGCAATCCGTCTTTTGCATACTCTGCTACCAAGCTTTTTGTCATACCAACGATGGCATGTTTTGTCGCCGCATAAGCGACAACTGAATCTTGACCAATGACTCCTGCACTCGAAGATGTGTTCACGATAGAACCACCGCCATTTTTCATCATCACGTCTGCTACATAACGAACACCATAAAGCGCCCCAAGCAAGTTGATGGCTACGATACGTTCGATTTCAGAAACTTCTGATTCAAGGAAATACTTCCCGCTTCCAGAAATACCAGCATTGTTAAAGAAGTAGTCAATAGAACCGAAATATTCTAGCGTCTTATCAACATAATTTTTCACTTCTGCTTCTTTAGAAACATCTGCTTGAATGAATATAGCATCTGCTCCAGCTTTCTTTACCAGATCAACTGTTTCGTTTGCCCCTTTTTCACTTACATCGACGACAGCGATATTGACGCCTTCTTCCGCAAGACGAACTGCTGTTGCTTGTCCTAATCCGCTTCCCGCGCCTGTAATGATTGCTGTTTTACCCATCTGCAATCCCTCCAATAGATAGTATGAGTGATATACTGACTTATTTTAGTGCTTTCACCTCACTCAACCATAGATGAAAGCCGACTTATCTCAACAGCGTTATACTTCCCCAAAAAAAAGAGAGCTATTACAGCTCTCTCTGTTACTCTTTATATTCTGTTAAAACAAGATTTTCTCCACAGCATCTTTCAAAGAATTTGTCGTTTTTATACTGCCAAATGGAATGCCTAGCTGTGTGGATGTTTGCGCAATTTCAGGGCGCATACCACAAATAATTGTCTCCACACCAAGAAGTTTTAGTGCCTCAATAATCGAAAATATACGTTGCGCGACCATTGTATCGATTACAACAACTCCCGACATATCGATAAACAAATAATCGACTGCCAGCTTTGAACAGCTATGTAGGACATTATCTATCATATAGCGCGCGCGGTTTGTATCAATTTCTCCGACAAGCGGTAATAGTGCTACGGTAGATGTAAGGGATATGACAGGTGTGCTTAACTCCAGGATTAAGTCCCGCTGCGCTTTTAATTTGAATTCAGATTGTCTGTCATATTCACGGATGAACCAAACAATCACTTCATTAAATGAATCCGTAATCTTTTTATAATAATCGAGCGCTGTTTGTGCATCCACATTCATTTCTTTACAAAAATCGCGAAGCACATTCAGATAGATTTCTTGATTGCGGTGGAACTCTCCAATAATTGTTTCTATTGGCGTGTCCAAATGCCGTTCATCCTCTACGATGGAAATAATCCAATTCTCAAAAGCATCACATGAAATATTACGTTGAGGATTTAGCACTTCACAAAATTGTACATGAAATCCGCGGTTCTGCTCTTTTAATCTTGCTATTGCTTCCGGATTATCCATTGCATACACACCATTGGATTTATCGGCAGCTGAATACCACTCTTCTACCAATCGATCAATATTGTTTAGAAAGTGCTTATGTATTTCCTGTTGATATAGCATTTTCCTGCTCCCTTTATCAATCTGTTTCATACATATGAACAATATATACTATAGCATCTTTTTTGGAAAAATTCTTTTTGTAGCAGACAAGAAAAGAAAAATACTACCTTTTTCCTAATTAAATAGGAAAAGGACACCCTATTTCGACATCCGTTTCAACATACTCACTTTAGTATATTTCAATATTTTGTGCTGTTATTTTATGTTCTCTGGCGTTAAATTCATAAACGACATTCCCTTCTTTCCTGAAAAATCAATAAACCCTTCTTTTTGAAATTTCATTAGAAAATCCCCTTCAGATACTCTATATGTGAAAGAGATTTTCTAATATTCACTTAAGGATTAAGAATTACTTTCACGACATCAGCACTACTATTAGTTAATTGCTCGAATATATCCGGCCCATTCTTCAACGGGATGCGATGACTAATTATTTGCTTACCGTTTATTTGACCAGTTTTCATATAATGAACAGTATTTGACCATTCTTTACCTGGAAAAGGAGAAGATAAAGCGTTCCACGAACCATGAATGGTAAGTTCATTGCGTACAATCTTTTCGAAAAAGAAACGTTCAATCTTTATATCTGCATACGGTATTCCAAGATAGACTACTTCTCCACCTTTTTTAGGAAGAGCTAACACCTGAGCAGATGTTATGGTTGTTCCAGCAGATTCAATAGCTAAATCACAGCCTTGACCATCTGTGTATGTCAGTATCTTTTCATGTGGGTTTACTAGCCTTGCATCTATAACGTGAGTAGCTCCTATTTCCAAGGCAGTATCTAATTTCTTTGTATCAATATCTATCGCAATCACCATTTTCGCTCCGAATATCTTAGCCCACTGTATTGCGAGAAGTCCAATACTTCCCGCCCCCAATACAGCAACAGTGGCACCCGGCTGGATTTTTGTGCGGTAAAACCCATGTGCTACTACTGCAGCTGGCTCAACTAAAGCCGCCGTCTCACTATCTACTTCTGAGGGAAGTAAAATAATATGTTCCGCAGGAAGTTTTACATACTCAGCAAAAGCACCGGGTACTTTAGATCCAATGACTATTAGTTTTTCACATCTCGATGGCTTCCCACTTTGACAAAAGTAACAGGTTCCACACGCGTATGTTGGGCAACCCGCCACTCTATCTCCAACTTTTACATTGGAGACTGCCTCACCGATTCTTTCCACAACTCCTGAGAATTCGTGGCCGAATGTCATGCCCGGACAATAAGGACCGAGTTTTCTATACCGAGACAAGTCGGAGCCGCAAATTCCCGCAGCAGTCACTTTGATAATTACATCATTTTCCAATTCAATAGATGGCATCGGGGATTCTTCATAACGTATATCCTCAATTCCGTACAAATTTAATGTTTTCACGCCGCTCCCCCATTCACGTCTGATTCTGCTTCTTTTTCATAAATATTTTCAGAAAAACACCGCCTATAATCACACCGTTAAAAATCATCTGATGATTGATATAGAAAGCACTTATTCCCCTTAATGGTCCCAACATAAAGTCCAACATCATTTCTACCATATTTCTCCCTCCATACTAGTAATCCAGATATGTTTCCTCATTATGGCTAATAACGATCTCTGCTAGTATCAACTTCATTCCTCAAGTATTACCGCCATACTATAGAATTGAATTTCTCAGATCCTTAAGATGTATACACCTATCAGAAACACCACCAGCGATTGCCAGCTTTAATTCTTCCACTTTGGCTTTTGTTGTTGCTCTCTAATTAGTAACCTATTAATTAATTGCTCTTTTTTATTTCCTTATCTTTCTTCCATTGGTGTTAAAAGAACTTTAATTGCATCACCTGATTTAATTGCCTGATAGGCTTTCTCCCATTCCGATATATTAAAAATGTGTGTAACTAATGCAGCAGCATTTACGGAATTACTTTCCAGAAGACGCAACGAGGGTTCCCAGTCTGCCGGCTTCTGGCTTCGGCTTCCGACAATTTCAAGTTCCTTCTGAATCACCTGTTCCATGTCAAAAAGTACCGCTGATTCAGCAAACAGACCCACCTGGGCGTATTGCCCTTTTTTTCGAAGAAGCTTCAATCCTTGACGGGCAGCTGGTACTGCTCCTGAACATTCAAAAACTATGTCTGCGCCGTAGCTATCTGATAAACTCGATATCAGCTCTTCTAGAGATTCTTTCTGAATATTAACTACGTAGTCAATCCCTAATTCCTTCGCTTTTTTCAAGCGAACTTGATCAGATGAAAGACCTGTAATAATGACAGTTGCTCCCTTACTTTTCGCAACTTGAGCAGTCAGCAAACCGATCGGTCCAGGACCAATCACCACAACGATATCATCTTGCATAATTGTCGTTTTCGCTACTGCATGATGTGTACATGCGAGCGCTTCTGTCATTGCTGCTGATTGATCATCGACATTGTCGGGAATCTTATGGATGCTTTCAGCCCTGGCAATGACATAGTTTGCAAAACCTCCATCTTGTTGCGTGCCGAGGCCTTTCCGGTATTTACATAAGTTATAATCCTTCTGCCGACAATAACTGCACTCTCCGCATATATAGAAAGTTGTCTCAGATGTAACCCGATCTCCAGCTTTTATATGAGTAACATTCCTGCCTACATCTACTATAACTCCAGTAAATTCATGACCTAATGTTACAGGAGCAGCTACACGGTAGCTCCCTTCGTACGTATGAATATCAGATCCACATATGCCAGCATAGGTCACTTTTATTTTCACTTGGTCATCTTGAGGATAGGGTTCTTGTTTATCTTCCATAACTAGGTTTCCAAACCCCAACTGCTTTTTCACTAAAGCCTGCATACTTAGATCCTCCTAAATTATTAATTGAATATCGAGAATATCTTCCAAATAATCCAGTTAACTAAGTTGCCTCCTTGGTCTATACTAGAAACCATTGCTGAACCTTCTGGCATTTCTATATTGGCCTCGGTTGTCATGTCTGTAAATATAGGAGCAATATCAGTTGCCATATATAAAGATAAGGCAATCATAATTGTTCCAGTTATAACGGAATAAATGATGTTTCCTCTAGCCGCTCCGACAATGAACGCGACAATAAAGGGAATTGTTGCTAAATCAGCAAATGGAAGAACAGCATTTCCAGGAAGAATGACTGCCAAAAGAACAGTTATTGGTGTTAGTATTAAGGCTGTAGATATAACGGCGGGGTGTCCCAACAACACAGCAGCATCCAGTCCAATATTTATTTCACTATTACCGAAGCGCTTACTAAGCCAATTTCGTGCAGATTCCGACACCGGCATAAGTCCCTCCATCAGGATTTTTACCATCCGGGGCATTAACACCATGACAGCGGCCATCGCCATTCCAATTTCTATAATGTCTCCAACTCCGTATCCTGCTAATGCACCGATAGCAGCTCCTAGTAACAATCCAATTACCATCGAATCTCCGAAGATACCAAATCGCTTTTGAATTGTTTCTGGATCAGCATGAATCTTGTTTAAACCAGGAACTTTCTCTAGCAATTTCACGATTAAGATACCCGGCGCATAAGAAATCGTACTTCCAGTCGCTACCGTAACGCCCGGCATTTCATAAAAATCCTCTACCATTGGCTGTGTCCAGTCTGCAACTTTCAAACACACAATCTGGAACAAAACAGCAGCAATCAGTCCTTGTACCACACTTCCAGAAACGGTATATACAACAGCGGCCATAAAGGTATAGTGCCAATAATTCCAGATATCTACATTCATTGTTTTAGTTGTCTTCGTCACCAGCATGATAACGTTCACAATAAGACCTAGCGGAATAATGAACGCTGCTACTACAGAAGCCCATGCAATGGAAGATGTAGCAGGCCATCCCACATCAATTACATTGAGATCAACTCCCAATCTGTCTACCATCTGTTGAGCAGCAGGACCTAAGTTCAATGTCAGCAAGTCGACGACAAGGAATATACCAACAAATGCCACGCCAATTGTAAGACCAGATCGAAATGCTTTTCCTGGTTTCTGTCCAAATAATAGACCAAGAAGGAAAATTGCCACCGGCAAGATCACAGTCGCACCCAAGTTAAGGAATCCTTGTAAGAAATTCACAAAAGCATCCATTATACAGCCCACACTCCTTTAAAATGAGGCCGATTCTAAAACGTAGAATCGGCGCCCATTCCTCACTTTTTAAGTTCGCTCAAGATTTGTTCTTTTGTATCTTCCATACCAATCCCCGTTAAGAAAGATCGCGCATTAATTACAGGGAAAGGATAAGTTGTTTTTACCATGGCTGTAGTTACTAACAAATCAGCTGTATCCACGTAGGAATTGACTTCAGCAATTTTAATCTGAATCAAGTTAACATCGATTTTGTTTTCCTTTGCCATCTCTTCTATTGCACTATTTACGACAGTAGAAGTAGCAATGCCAGCGCCACAGGCAACTAACACTTGTTTTTTAGCCATTATCTGTCACCTCCTTTACTAGCTGATAAGCTAAGTTTCCTTTCTATCAAACTAACAACATGCTCTTGTGACTGAGATTCTGAAAGATCTTGCAATGTCGTTTCATCTTGGAGAAAGTCCATCAGTTTTTTTAAAATCGTGAGCTGCGCGTGCGACTCTTGCATCGCTAACATAAATATGATACTCACCGGTGTTTCCATGGAAACTTCCCCCATCACCTGAAAAGTTACCGGTTTCTTCAAAAGGGCGATACTAATAGCATTCTTTTTTACATGTTCAATATCTGTGTGCGGAATTGCAATTGATATAGAAGAGGAAGTTGGTAAGCCAGTCGGGTATTCCTTTTCTCGATTGATAATTCCTGCCACAAAGCTAGTTTCAACAAGGTCCTCTTTTACAAGGTTTTCAGCCATACTACGCAATATGTCTTCTTGACTTCCCGTCATCTGCAGAAACACCAGCCTCTTATCTAAGTAAAATTCAGCCATAATAGAACTCCTTCTCCTTTATTACGTCATTCGAATAGTGTTGTATGATTCGTTTTAACTCTGGAATGCTAGATGCATTTATTAATTTTTGCAAATTAGCTTCAGATTTTGATAGTTGCATCAGCTGCATTAGTGCATGAATATGCTGTTTTTTATCCTTCGCGGCGATGACTACGATAACATGTATTCGATGATGCAAATATTCAACGCCATTCTTGATTTTCAGCAAACTCATACCTGTTTCAGAAACGCCGCATTCCGGAGAGGCATGCGGTATTGCTATGCCAGGTCCTATGACGATATATGGATCGTCTTCACAGCTTTTGAGCATTGAGTCTACGTACCTAGGTTCTATCATCCCCTTCTCAAGCAGAATACTGGCACAGGATTGAACAGCGTCTTCCCATGAATTGGATTGAAAAGTCATTTTCAAATGTTGCCCAACCAGGAAGTCACTTAGCTGAAGTGGCTGCGGCTCATCCGGTGTTTTCTGAACTACATGCTGATCCACTTGACTAAGATAAGCCTGTAGCTCTTCTTCAAGGGCCTTCGCATCTTTCACAGTCGCATGATTATGGATGATTTGCATGATATCGCTTGTTCGAACTTCTTTTGAAACAAAGCCGTGAATATAGGATAGGACCTGTTTCCTTAAGAGCCTTTTTTCATTTGCATCTAACATTGTCTTGGTAATGAACATCTTCCGAGAAGTTTCCAATACTACTGGCGAAAAAACAAGGTCATAATCAATGTCATAAGTAATGAACTCTCGAACAGACATGCTGTCTAAGAAGATTAATTCTGGGAATAATCCGCTTAATTCAAGATGCATTAGCTTTGAAACCGAAACACCGTGCGGACATACGACAATTGCTTTCACCTTCTCACCAATACTTTCACCGTGCTGCCTAATCCATCCTCCTATTAGCAATGTAATGTATACCTGTTCATTCTCAGGGATCTCCCTATGGAGAAAGAGCTCTAGTGGTTCGAGGGAACGTTTGACTAATACATGTAAAGCACGAAATTCGCCATTAAGCACGCCTGGAACAGGTGTTGTATCCGTTAAGTTATATTTAATCCGGTAGTAGGCTGGCTTAAGATGCTGCATTAATTTCTGCAGCAGTTGATTTCGTTCATGTACACGGATGCATGAGATTTTTTCAAATAAACTGAGCATGCTGTCTACCACTGGATATAAATCCGGAAACGTATCTGCTGCTTCTAATTCAGAATTCACAACATTCGCCGATAACAGATGAAGAGTAAGAAATAGTTTTTCTGCTTCTGGCATTTCCTGATCAAATAGCAATTCCTCTGCAGCTAGGTATTCTTTCGTACCAGCCAATTCCTTATAACTTATTGGTGTGTTATTTAAGCACTGACCTTTACTGATTCGTTCCAGAATCAAAAATAAAGTGATTGGCATCGTCTTCATTTTTTCATCTGTGTATTTAATTGATAGTTTTTTCTCTACTTGGTGGATTCTGTTGCTGAAGGAATACAAACATTCCTGTTCTACCTCTAGAATATCGATTAAACGTGGTAGACCATCTTCTATTCCAACGAATTCCATCACTGTGGACATTACTACCTTTCGCAGCTGAATCTCGTTTCCTTCAATATGGTAGCCGAGCTTTCTTGAATAGCGTATATACAACTGATAGAGATCCAGCTGCTCTTGCAAAACTTTTAAATCACGTAAAATTGTATTTCTGCTAATACGAAGCACGCTAGAGAAATGATCTAATGAGAGCTCATTCTTACTAACCAGCATAAGTAGCAGCAGATTTGTTCTCTGTTTTACTGTCATAGAAGATAAATCAATCTGCTCATGATGGTCCTTTACATAATTAAGAGCAGTAAATATGCTTTCATTGATAAGGAAATATCCTTGTGATGTCCGCTCTATTAAGGGTAAATTTCTTTGTTCAAGCCAATCATTGATTTTCTGAATAGTGTAGCCGAGCTGTCTTTTTGAAAGATTAAATTTCTTTTCAATTAAGGCACTGGAAAGGCTCGGATTACTTAATAAAGCATCTAGAATAGCGGTGTTGCGCTCATTAAGATTCATCTAATCCTCCTTTCTATTCACATACTAACACGCTAATCCGTTATTTTGTATGCGCTTTCATTATCATTTAGGGGAGAATGAATGTACAGCATGAGAAGGAACCTGCTACAAGTATAGTATCGCAGAAAAAAAGGCTTCATCAGCATGTTTAACTGATAAAGCCTTCTGATTAGTTACTTCCTTGTCTTATTAAGCTCATTCGCATTTTGATCTTTCGTATTCGGCTCTGCGTGCAGTCCATCATTCGGTTTATCTGCAGCATACAACCCATCTGCTGTCATACCTTTTTCTGCTTCTGTCGCATGGTTCCTGCGATCTTTGCTGCCTAGTTGTGATGACACTTGTTCGGAAGTTCCAGCTGCTGGCTTATTTTTAGCATAAAGCAATACTTTACCTGCTTTTAGTTCCTCTGCATAGCGATCTTTTTCCACATCAGAAACTTGGAGATTCTTTAACACTTTCTCTTCTGGATCATTACTAGAAAAGAAAGAAGAAAACTTTGTGCCGAAGGAGCCGTTTGCTTCTTTATAATTCACTTCCCGCTTATCGGCTAAGATACTGTTGTCAGGTTTTTTATCCACAATAATGGTCACATCTTCTTCTGGTACACCCGCCGTAACCAATTCATTAATACGTACAATTGCGTTTGCTTCATTGTTGAATGATTCTATCGTGTTACGCATAAAATATACCTCCTATTGTTTGTATTCCTCATGCTATCTCTATGGTTCTTTCTTTCCCCTTTCGGTCCTTATAAAACATAAAAGCACTGCCCGAGTTGGACAGTGCTTGTTTATTATGCGAATTTTAGCAATGTGTATTTTTTCTTTCCGCGACGGATGATAATGAATCTTCCATCAATACGGTCGCCTTCAACAAGGACTCGTGCTGTATCCTCTACTTTGTTACCGTTAATACGGATGGCGCCATTGGTGATATCTTCTCTCGCCTGACGTTTGGATGATGAGATACCTGCTTCTACTAGCATGTCAACAAGTCCTTTGTCTTCGTCCGCTGCCAGATAAAATGGAACATCTTTAAAGCCTTGTTCAATTTCAGCACCATTAAGGGAAGCGATATCGCCGCTGAACAAAGCCTCAGAAATCTTGATAGCTTGCTCCAGCGCTTCCTTTCCGTGTACGAGTGTGGTCAATTCTTCTGCCAATTTCGTCTGTGCAAGTCGTTTTTCTGGTTCCTTTTCAACACTTTCTTCAAATGTTGCGATTTCTTCTAGCGACATGAAAGTGAAGTATTTCATGAACTTGATAACATCGCGATCATCTGTGTTGAACCAGAACTGGTAGAATTCATATGGTGTTGTCCGTTCCGGGCTGAGCCAGACAGCACCTCCGGCAGTTTTCCCAAATTTCGTACCGTCAGCTTTCGTGATCAGCGGCACAGTAAGCGCAAATGCCTTGTCTGCTGCTTCTTCATCGTTTCCTGCATGTGTACGGCGGATTAATTCCATTCCAGCAGTAATGTTCCCCCACTGATCGCTGCCGCCAATCTGAAGCGTGACATTTTCTCTTTCGTGCAGGCGAAGGTAATCGAGTGACTGCAAAATCATGTAACTGAATTCTGTAAAAGAGATGCCATTCGCTAATCTGGATTCGACTGAGTCTTTTGCCAGCATATAATTGACGCCAAAATGCTTCCCAACATCACGGAGAAAATCAATAATGCTCATCGCTCCGAGCCAGTCCTTATTGTTTACCGCTTTAGCAGCATTTTCGCCCTCATCAAAATTCAAAATGCTAGCAAGCTGTTTGGCGATGCCTTGGCTGAAGCTATCTACAGTAGCTGCATCGTTTAAGTTACGCTCATCAGAACGGCCGCTCGGATCCCCAATCATACCCGTACCGCCGCCGATTAAAGCAATTGGACGATGACCCGCTTGCTGAAAACGTTTCAGCATGAGCATTGGCACCAAATGACCGATGTGCAGACTATCCGCAGTCGGATCAAACCCGCAGTACAAACTTACTTGCTGGCTGGATAGATGTTTTTCCAAACCTTCCTCATCACTTGTCTGCTGTATCAAACCTCTGTCTCTCAAATCCTTCAAAATTGACATGTTAACCACTCCTCAACACTTTATAAAAACAAAAAAATGCCCCATCCCAAAAAAGGGACGAGACATGACTCGCGGTACCACCCTTGTTGCAGTTAACCTGCCACTCGGTTTGCTAACGGATATACATCCGTCTTCTGTCTGCACAGAAGAAGCTCCAGTCTGTACTTGGCAAAACAACTGTATGCTGACTTGCACCGGCCGTCAGCTCTCTGCAACAGGGAATTGTTCCGCTACTATAACCTTCAACGCAATATTTTATAATGACTGTTCCTACATTATTACCATATACACCTATAAAATACAAGACTTTTTTCAGTTGATACAATAATCTACAAATTGCAACAAGGAAGATGGACTCACTACGAAAATTGACTATTATGGTATAATAGATAAACCAATTCGGGGGTGAAACATGCAAATCAAAGCAATTTTGAATAAACTTCGGACACGGGTTGCGGAAGCTTGGAAAGCTGGCAAGATTCAGCGAAATTCTCGTATAACATATGATGTCATTTGGAACTTATTTCTCTTTTTCCTGCTTCTCGCTGGTATCGGAATCTTTTTCGCTGCCGGTGCAGGTGCAGGCTATTTCGCATCACTTGTAAAAGATGAACCTGTCCGTACGTATGCATCAATGAAAGAGGACATTAATAATTATGAAGAAACATCCTCTATCTATTACGCAGATAATGTGTTTTTCGGGAATATCAAGGCCGACCTTTATCGAGAAGACATTAAACTTGATAAAATTTCTCCATATGTAATTGATGGTGTTATTGCAACAGAGGATGACAACTTTGAAACACATGATGGCGTCGTACCAAAATCGATTTTGCGCGCTATCATGCAGGAAGCGACAAACGCAGAAACGAAATCCGGTGGAAGTACGCTCACACAGCAGCTCGTCAAAAATCAAATCTTGACTAACGAAGTTTCCTTTGAACGAAAAGCAAAGGAAATCGTATTGGCGATGCGCTTGGAGAAAGCACTGACCAAAGATGAAATATTGGAAGCTTATATGAATATCGCTCCATTCGGAAGGAGCGCATCAGGTGATAACATTGCCGGTATTCAAACAGCGGCTCAAGGTATTTTTGGCGTTGATGCGAAAGACCTAACGTTACCGCAATCTGCTTTTCTGGCTGGATTGCCACAAAGTCCAACCGCTTACTCTCCGTTCACTAATAGCGGAAAGCTGAAGGAAGAAGCAGCAATGCAGCCTGGCTTGAATAGAATGAAGCAAGTGCTCAACCGAATGCTAGATGAACGATATATCAATGAGAAAGAATACAATGAAGCGATGAACTATGATATTACAAAAGACTTCATAGAAAGCAGCGTATCTTCTAAAACAAAATCTGGCTATTTGACAACCGAGGTCGAACAGCGTGCAGCAGATATTATTTCCGTCCAGCTCGCGAAAGCGGATGGACATTCTGAGAAGGATTTGTTCAAAGATAACGACCTCAAAAATGAATATCTGGATAAAGCGTCACGCGCTATACGTCAAAATGGCTATCAAATCCATACGACGATTAATAAGGATATGTATGAAACCCAGCAAAAGATTGCAAAGGAATATGCATACTACCAGCCTGATCACTGGGTGGAACCGAAGGATGGAGAGGCATATTCTGAACCGATTCAAGCTGGTTCTATTATGATTGAGAACAGTACTGGTAAGATTTTAAGTTTCGTTGGCGGCAGAGATTATAACAAGAACCAAGTAAACCATGCCACAGACACGAAACGCTCTAATGGCAGTACAATGAAGCCGTTGTTAGTATATGCCCCAGCAATGGAAGAAGGTACATTGCAGCCTGGAAGTCCTATTGCGGACATACGTAAAAGCTTCTCCGTACCTGGTCAAAAAGCCTACACACCTGGTAACTATGCCGGCAACTTCCATGGCTTGGTAACTGCTAGAAAAGCCTTGGAGCAATCGTATAACATTCCGGCGATAAGAGCATACAAAGATATTATTACCTTGGATCCGGCAAGCAAGTATGTAGAAAAGATGGGAGTTACGTCATTAACAGAAGGCGATCATAATAACCTTTCCGCAGCATTAGGCGGGATTGCTTATGGTACAACGGTTGAAGAAAACGTTAACGCCTACGCAACGTTCGGGAATAGCGGGAAATTCACGGATGCTTATATGATTGAATCTATCAAAACGAACGATGGCAAAGAAATCTATAAGCACAAATCAGAATCTGCGAAAGTATTCAGCCCGCAAACGAACTACTTGATGCTGGATATGATGCGCGGTGTCCTTGACAGCGGTACTGCCACTTATACCAATTCACAGCTGGCGAATAAAAATGTCGATTGGGCTGGTAAAACCGGAACATCGCAGAATTATCATGATTCCTGGTTCGTTGCAACAAACCCGAATGTGACTGTCGGTGTATGGATGGGCTACGATCAGCAAGCTTCTATCCAAGCTGCTGGAATGAGCTACAGCCATCGCAGCCAGCTTCTTTGGACACAGCTCGTCAACAGTGCAACAAAAATAGATCCAGAACTTATGGCTCCTAGTTCTTCCTTTAAGCAGCCTAAAGGAGTTACAAGTGCTTCCTATTGTGCGATTGACGGCGGGAAACCAACAGATCTATGCAGTCAAGCGGGCATGGTGAAGACAGATCTGTTTAATTCAAAATATGTACCGACAAAAGCTGATAACAGCTTAATCAGAAAAAATGGCAGCATTATGTTAAATCCTGATTTTGTTAAAGCGAATGAGTTGCAAGGAGTCAGCGTTGAACAGCTCTTCCCACGCAATGAGAAAGCACAAAATCTGATTGGAAAAACAGCACCAAAAGCAGAAGACAAAGTCAACACCGTAACCACAAGTTCAGGTGCTCCGCTGCCGCCAACCAATGTGAAGAAGTCAGATAAAAAACTGTCATGGACACAGTCAAAAACAAAAGATGTAAAAGGATATCGTATCCTTCAAAAACAAGGCGACAAATACGTACAAATCGGATTCAGCGATCAATCATCCTACAATTTGCCGGATAGCGATTCATCCTATCAAATAAAAGCTGTTGGCAAGGATGACAAAGAGTCGGCTGCCATTACACTATAAAAAATAAACTAGCGTATCCAAATGGATACGCTAGTTTTTATTTTGTCGAATTACGTTCGATTATACGGTGAGGCAAGGTAACATTCTTATCTGTAACTTCCTCTTTGTTCATTAGTTTCGTCAAGAGACGCATAGCTACAGCTCCGATATCATACGTCGGCTGCACCACCGTAGATAAAGTGGGACGTACCATTGTCGCAAGTCTTGTATTATCATAGCCTACTACTTCAATATCTTCTGGCACATTCAAACCGATATCCTGGAATCCATGAATAACACCTAGTGCCATTTCATCTGAAGAAACAAATACAGCAGATGGTCGGTCAGAAAGTTCTGCCAGCTGTTGAGCAGCTTTAAGCCCTGCGTCATATGTGTTGGTTGACTTCACGATGTACTCTTGCTTCACTTCAACATTATGCTCTGTTACAGCACGAAGATAACCTTTGTATTTCTCGTTATTTGTTTCGATTTCTGTTTCTCCTGCAACAAATGCCGGATGCTGATGATTGTGGCTGACGAGTAAATTCGTCGCTTCATATGCCGCTTGTTCATAGTCAATTGCTACAGTTGGGATATCTCCTGTCCCTTGTACTGTCGCTGCAATAACAATTGGCACAGGAGATTTTTCGAACTGCTGAAGCAATTCTTCACTTATTTTTCCGCCCATGAAGACAATACCGTCTACCTGTTTTTCCAGCATGCTATTGAAAAGTGTCAATTCTTTGTCTGGATTTTGATCGGAATTGCTTAGGATCATATTGTATTTATACATCGTCGCAATATCCTCAATCCCGCGGGCAAGCTCCGAGAAGAAAATACTGGAGATATCCGGTATGATTGCACCGACTGTTGTTGTTCGCTTACTCGCAAGCCCTCTCGCTACTGCGTTCGGACGATATCCAAGCGTTTCTATGGTGCCAAGTACTTTTTTCCGAGTTGCAGGTTTAACGTTTGGGTTGCCATTTACCACACGGGAGACAGTTGCCATTGATACATTTGCTTCGCGGGCAACGTCGTATATGGTTACATTCATTGTGTCATTTCCTCCTATATACACCTTACACGATTCCAATCATCTAAAGATGATATTAGCAATTTGTATGTTTATTCACATATTCTTTACCCATTATACCAGAGTTTTGAACATATCAGTAGAAAGAGATACAAAAACCCTTGATATTATAGGCTTGCTGTGTTTCTTAATACCTATTATTCAGCAGGTACACGGCTTGCGTAACTGCTATGAGACGTTAAATCTCGATAAAATGCATCAAAGCGACCTAGGTCCATTTGCTGCGCAGCATCAGAAAGCGCGACAGCAGGATCGGGATGAACCTCTGCCATAATGCCATCTGCTCCGATTGCCAGCGCTGCTTTAGCGGCTGGAAGCAGTAAATCGCGTCTGCCAGTAGAATGGGTAACATCCACCATCACCGGCAGATGCGTTTCTTGTTTCAGAATGGGTACAGCAGTTATATCCAATGTATTGCGAGTGGCATTTTCGAATGTGCGGATACCCCGCTCACAAAGAATAATATCATTGTTTCCGCGAGAGCTGATATACTCAGCAGCATGGATGAACTCAGAGATTGTTGAAGACATTCCTCGTTTTAGTAGAATCGGTTTTTTCACATCACCAGCCGCTTTCAGCAACTCAAAATTTTGCATATTACGAGCGCCAATTTGAATGACATCCAAATAGTCAACTGCTTTTTCTATATCCTCAGGTGCGACAATTTCACTAATGACAGCCAAGTCGTATGTATCGGCTATCTTTTTCAAGATACGCAAACCTTCTTCGCCTAAACCTTGAAAATCATATGGAGATGTACGTGGTTTAAAAGCACCGCCGCGAAGCAGTTTCAATCCTTTTTCTTGAAGTGATGCCGCGACTTTTGCCGTTTGCTGATAACTCTCAACTGAACAAGGCCCGAATACGAATTGCGGGACACCATCACCGATAGAGGTATTCTTAACCTTGATCACAGTATTCTCCGGTTTCCGCTGCCGTGAAACAAGTAAGGCTTTATGCATGTCGTCTTCCTGCAGCTCCAGACTTGCCTTAAATATCTCCTTAAATAAATGCTGCAGTGTTCCATCCTGGAAGGGGCCTTGGTTGTTGTCGGCAATTACGTTTAGCATGTCTCTTTCCCGAACCGGATCAAATCGCTTTGTACCTTGTTTTTCTTTCACTTTCCCAATTTCCTGAACCAGCTTTCCTCTTTCATTTATCAAAGCTAGCAGGTCCAAATTTACGTCATCTAATTTTTTTCGTAAAACAGCTAATTCGTCGTTCATCATCGCTCTCTCCCACTCTCTTTCTAGTATATCCAGCTCAAGTAATTAGCAATCATTATAGCTAAAAGTTTACGCGCTGTCACCTACAAATAGTGTAGAATGAATGTATGAAAGACAGGCACGGAAGAGGACATACACGCCTGGCTTCCTGTTTACAAAACGAAGAGTTCGATGCAGAAAGGATTATCGCTTTGAAAGAAAGAGTTTTCGCCTTGGATATTGGCACAAGAACCGTTGTCGGAATGCTTCTGGAAGCAGAGTCCGACACTTATACATTAATAGATTACGAGATGGTTGAACATAATGAACGATCCATGCTGGATGGACAAATCCATGATGTCGTGGCCGTTGCCAAAGTAATAGCAGAAGTAAAGCAGAAATTAGAGGAAAAACATGGGCAACTGTCCAAAGTTTGCGTTGCTGCAGCTGGTCGTTCGCTGCAGACAAAGCGCGTGACCGTAAATCATAGCATTGCGGAGCGCGGCGTATTAAATAAAGAGCAAGTACAGCATTTGGAGCTTAGTGCTGTGCAGCAGGCACAATATGAAATTGCCCAGTCTGAAAATTTGCGGACGGATTATTATTGTGTTGGCTACTCTGTATTACATTATCAGTTAGACGATCAAGAGATTGGTTCGCTGATTGATCAGCAAGGTCAGGAAGCAAGTGCGGAAATTATCGCTACTTTCCTGCCAAAAGTCGTCGTAGAGTCCCTGCTGTCTGCACTAAAACGTTGTAATCTGGAGATGGATGCACTCACTTTAGAGCCAATAGCAGCAATCCATGTGCTTATTCCGGCCTCCATGCGTCGCCTTAATGTAGCATTAGTTGATATTGGAGCCGGAACAAGTGACATTGCGTTAACAAACGAAGGAACAATCACTGCCTATGGAATGGTTCCGAAAGCTGGAGATGAGATTACAGAAGCGATAAGCGATCACTATTTGCTGGATTTCCATGTTGCGGAGGCCGCTAAACGCGATTGGGCTGACAAAGGATCCATTACAACGATGGATATCCTTGGATTTGAACAACAGCTGGAATCGGATCAAGTGGAACAGGATATAGGTGAGGCAGTCGACCAGCTGGCTGAGGCCATCGCTTCCACTATCATGCAATTAAATGCCAAAGCTCCAAAAGCTGTCATGCTAGTTGGCGGCGGCAGTCAGACACCAGGACTACGATCTCGCTTAGCCAAACTGCTTGATTTGCCGGAAAACCGGGTAGCGATTCGCGGAACTGACGTCATTCAAGCTCTAACAAAAACGTCTAACGTACCAGCAGGTCCTGCATTTATTACACCAATCGGTATTGCATTAGCTGCAAAACAAAGTCCTGTTCATTACGTGAGCATACAAGTCAATGGGCGTCTCACTCGAATGTTTGATATGAAACAACTGTCTGTTGGCGATGCGCTGCTAGCTTCCGGCATACATATCTCCCGACTCTACGGGAAGCCCGGAGTCGCTTGCATGATATCATTCCAAGGCAAACCGTTAACCATCCCTGGGACGCTTGGAGAAGCACCATCAATCACATGTAATCAACAGCAGGCAAGTTTAGATACGCAAATTCAAGACGGCGACGTTTTAGAAGTCGAAGCTGGAGCAGATGGTTTACCAGCACAAGTAACGGTAGGAGATATTATTGGAGATTTACAACCAATTACCGTTTTCTACAATGGAAAATCGTACCCGGTTAAGCAGCAATTCCTCGTGAATGGACAACCTGTTCCCGCTAGTCATCGACTAGAAGACAGAGATGAACTTATCGTGCAGCGAACAACAACCGCAGAAAGCTTTTTACACGAAAAGCAGCTGCCCTTGCCAGCGCTAATCGAGGCATCAGATTATGAGGTTTATGTAAATGATCAACGAATAACAATTAATGCTTTCAGTCAAAGATTTACTATTAATGAGGTTCCAGCCAGGTTGCGTGATACGGTGGCTGATGGTGACAGCATCCGTTTCCAGGAACTCACCTTGCCTAAAGCGTCTGAACTGCTTTCACAGCTGCCAACGGACAACGAGAAGAATATGACAGTAACATTCAATGGCAGGACAATTAAACTAACCCCGCCAGCAGCACAGTTCTATAAAGATGGACAGCCTGTAGCGGCCGATGACCATATCGCATGTGGTGAAAGACTTGCCCTGCGAACAGCATCCGATTCATTTATCATTCAGGACATCTTTCGTTTTGTTGATATAGACCTGACAAAAATGAGCGGGAGTTATCGTCTATACAAAAATGGCACTGAAGCAACTTTCCATGATACTTTAGCACCGCACGACAAGATTGAGCTGACTACGTGAAAAAAAGCTGTACGCGAGGGCGTACAGCTTTTTTCATTGGTTCCTGTATTTCTTATAGTTGATATCATGGATAAGCCGAATGGTTGGCCGTATCAAAAGCAGAAAACTCCCAGCTACAAACAACCAACATCCTGCCATTTTTAAAGACTTATACATAAAGAAGAAGCTGCCTACCAAGAAAATGAGTCCAATCAGAAAATCATTCAGCATATAGAGAATCTGATATGGCCGCTTGAAGAAGATTTCGTATTTCCCGACTTGAGCAACTTCCTCTATGTTTCTTGAACTATCGCTATGCCCCATGACAAACACCGCCTATTAATTAAATCTCTGACCCTTTTCCCGTAATACTTCCTCTTTAATCTCATTATGGGATGTATTCCAGATAATTTGATTATTCTCAAAGAGCAGCACCTGCGGTGATTCATGCTTTACTCCGTAACGTTCGGCAATGCTATTAGACAATTCTCTTGCTTCTTGTACATACAAGGTGTACAGCGGCAGCTGTGTATCCAAGCTGTAACGATCGTACTCTTGTTTTGCTGCTGCACTAATTGGGCAAGTAAGACTGTGTTTGAGCAAATAAAAGGCTGCTTCACGATTTAGTACATCTTGAAATTCCTCTTGGTTTTGAATAACTTTAGCTTCCATCTTTGATCATCTCCCTTTCTAATAATAAAACAGACTCCTAAGCAAGATGCTTAGGAGTCTTCTCATTAAAGATCCTTATTACGTTCAATTGCGGATTTTTGCTGCTCCATTTCTAATTCTCTTGCAGCTTCCTCAATTGCACGTGCTACTTCTTCAGCAGCATCTTCTGCTTCTTTGTCGTTGGCAGAAGCTTGGTCATTGGATTCGTCATTACCGGTTTTGATGTTTTTCACTTTATCCGTAAGAACTTCTTTCCATTGCATGCCCTTTTCACTGTACTGGGATTTCATATCACCTGCGCGGCCTTTTAATGTGCCTGCTTGTTCTGTGATATCGTTACGCAGTTCTTTACCTGATTTAGGTGCCAATACAAGTGCTGTTATAGCTCCTGCAACACTGCCGATAATAGAACCAATCAGAAAGTCTCTTCCATTTGTCTTCTTCGTTGACATAGTGCATTGCCTCCTAGCGTCGTTTGGTTTAATTAGATGTTTCTTTTACTGGTAAAGGCTGCTCTGTTGGTTGTACAGCTGGTACAGAGACGCTCTCATTGGCTTCATTCTGCTTCTTTTTCTTCCATAAGTCAAGTATTACTGAGCCCCATTTAAGCACCTGACCAGTTTGTTCTGTATTTTGTTCTGCAGATAATGCCACTTTGTTGGAGACATTGCGAATGGAGTTGTTCAAGCTGTTGACTGTATCACCGATACCTTCAATTCCGTCAACAAGCGTATTCAGCTTTTGTGCTTTTGCTCCAATATCCTCAGCTAGATGATTTGTCTTGCTGAGCAGCTCAGCTGTTTCACTTGTGATGCCCTGCATCTGTTTTTCGACGCCTTCCAATGTGCTTGCAACGTCATTCAATGTGCGAGAAGCAGCTTTCAATGTTTTGGCGAGAAAGATTACTAAAACTGCGAATGCGATGGCTGCGATTAATGCAGCAATGTAGCCTAGAATTTCCATGATGAATAGTCAGCTCCTTCTTTGGTATGTAGTATGAGTAGTTCCAGCACATCTCATGCTATTTGTACTCTTTTGTCTAACTACGGTATTCCCCCGATATAAATCGTTAAACATAAAAGCACAAATAAAAAAAGAGGAGCAGCACTCCTCTTTTTTAGTGTAATGGATTATTGTACAGCTTGCAATGAATCTTCATAGGCAGCCTGGAATTTCTGTATATCTCCAGCCCCCATAAATAAAAGGATACTATCATCATACTGCTTTAGTGCATTTACATCTTCAATCTGCAGCACTTCACAGTCTGGTACCAGCTTCTGCAAATCATGAATAGTTAATGTTCCTTTAGCCTCTCGAGCAGAACCAAATATGTCGCATAGGTATACCGCATCTGCAAGCTTCAAGCTGTCCGCAAATTCCTGTAAAAACGTCTTCGTTCTCGTAAATGTATGAGGCTGAAAAACAGCAACTACTTGCTGTTCAGGATATTTTTTCCGCGCAGATTCAATTGTAACTTCAATCTCCTTCGGATGATGTGCATAGTCATCAACTAAAACTTGACTGCCCACTTTCTTTTCCGAGAAGCGCCGTTTGACACCCGTGAAACCATACATTTCCTTCATTTGATCCGTTGTCATGCCCTCTTGGTGACATAAAGCAACAACTGCTAGTGCATTGAGTACTTGGTGATTCCCATACCCCGGAATGGTAAATGTATGATAAAAGCTGCCTTCTACGTATACATCAAATGTTGTTCCGGTTGGGTCTTCATGTACATCCTTGGCTTGGTAGGTGTTTGCTGAATCAAAACCATAGTAATGAACTGGAACACCAGCTTGCAAATCACGCAAATATGCGTCATCACCGCAAGCAATGATTGCATGTTTTACTTGGCTCGCCAGCTGCTGGAAAGCTTGGAAGACGTCCTCGATATTTTCGAAATAATCTGGATGGTCAAAGTCAATATTCAGCATAACCGCATAATCCGGCTTATAAGCAAGAAAATGACGGCGGTATTCACATGCTTCGAACACAAAGTAATCACTCTTCGGCTGACCGCTTCCAGTACCATCGCCAATCAAATAAGAGATTGGATGCGACTGTTTTAGCGTATACGCTAATAATCCTGTTGTTGATGTCTTCCCATGAGCTCCTGTAACGGCAACACTGCGGAACTTATCTGCGTAAGCACCGAGAAAATCGTGGTAGCGATAAAACGGAAGTCCGAGTCTCTTCGCTTCGACAATTTCCTCATGTTCATCAGAGAAGGCATTCCCTGCAATAATTGTCAAATCAGGTTTAATATTTTCTTTTGCAAAAGGCAGTATGGAAATGTTTTTATCTTTTAGGGCTTGATCGGTAAAGAATACTTTCTCTACATCAGAACCTTGAACTTTCTCGCCTGCATCATGCAGGATCTGTGCCAATGCACTCATACCAGATCCTTTAATACCAATGAAATGGTAAGTTGTCATAATAGGAACCTCCACATAATGATATATCGCTTTTGTATGGTGTTAGTATAAGTATGTAAAGCGTTGTGTGCCACATATACATGAAAAAAGCATACTAGCAACAGTATAGCATTTTGTCTGTATTTATTAAATGCAGAATCTCTTCTGCTGCGCTTTATACAGTATATACGTCGCACCCTTCATAGGTGTCACGAAAATAATACAGCCTGGACTGTCCTTAGGACAACATCCAGGCTGCCGTTTATTCCGCTTGAAGCTGCGCCAGCGAAACGAGAACGTCACGAGGCTTGCTTCCTTTTTGCTCAGAAATGACGCCTCTCATTTCCATGTGATCAATTAATCTGGCTGCACGATTATATCCAATCTTGAAACGACGCTGCAGCAGACTCGCACTTGCACTGTTGTGCTCAATCACAAACTCTAAAGCTTCTTGATACAGTTCATCTTCTTCCTCTTCTGATTCTCTTCGCTCCAGTAAATCTTCATGTTGGAAAAGATACTCAGGTGGCGCTGTCTGTTTCACGTGCTGAACTACCCGCTCGATCTCTTCGTCCGAAACAAATGCGCCTTGAATACGCTGCGCTTGACGGGCACCATTCTCTATAAAGAGCATATCCCCTTTTCCTAGCAATTTCTCAGCGCCATTGTTATCAATAATCGTACGGGAATCAACAGCTGAAGAAACACTGAAAGCAATTCGGGTAGGAATATTCGCTTTAATTAACCCTGTGATAACATCCACTGATGGACGCTGTGTCGCCAAGAGCAAATGAATACCAGCAGCTCGCGCTTTTTGCGCAATGCGGCAAATGGCATCCTCTACATCTTGAGGTGATACCATCATTAAATCTGCTAGCTCATCAATCACAATAACCAAATACGGCAGTTTATCAGCGTAACGGCCTTGCTTGGCAAGTTTCTCATTATATTTGCCAATATCGCGCACTCCTTCACCAACGAACTTCATGTAGCGTTCTTCCATCTCATTAACAGCCCACTTTAAAGCTGCAGTGGCTGCTTTCGTATCGGTAATGACTGGTGATACGAGATGAGGGAGATCGTTGTACGGGGCAAGCTCTACCATCTTCGGATCAATCAATAAAAACTTAACCTGTTTATGATTTGCTTTATACAGCAAGCTAAGCAAGATTGTGTTGATACACACACTTTTACCGGAACCTGTTGCTCCGGCAATTAAACCATGCGGCATTTTTTGCAAGTTCGTGACAATAGAATCTCCAGATATATCTAATCCTAGTCCGACTGCTAGCGGTGAACTGCTTTCCATGAAATCTTCTGTTTCTAAGATTTCCTGCAGCCCTACTTGCTTCGCTACAGCATTTGGCACTTCAATTCCAATTGCATTCTTACCAGGAATAGGCGCTTCCATCCGAATATCTTTTGCTGCCATATTTAGTTTAATGTCGTCAGTCAAACCCTTGATCTTACTGACCTTCACACCCATATCTGGCTGAACTTCAAAACGTGTAACCGACGGCCCTTGCATAGCATTCACCACATGTGCATTCACATTAAAATGCTGCAGTGTTGTCTCAAGAAGCTGCGTCTGCTGATCCACCCAGGCGTCGTTCTCCACCGTCTGCTCCACTGGATCATTTAAAAGGTGCATGGGAGGTCTGGAAAATACCGGTTCTGTTTGCTGCTGAACTTCTTCAGCAGGTTCTTGCATCATTTCCGGTTGCGGTTGCTGAACAATTGTCTTCGCATATTCCAACTCGTCTTGCTTTTCTTCCGTTTGTTGAACAGGCTGCTTTGCGCGTTCCAACTGATTCCGCTTGTCCCGAGGTGTCATGAAGACATTAAACGGAACTGATTTCCGGATTGGATTACGAGCCTCGTGAACTTGATAGGCATTGTCCGATTGCACAGGTTCTTCTGGCTGGTCTGCTTCTATAACCGCTGCTTGCTGGCGTTCAGGCTGGCTGTCCTCTATCTGTCCTTCCTTGTCCATTGTAGAGGCCTGTTCTGTTTCCAACATTTTTTCAGAATCCAAGTTACTTGCCTCTTTAGATTCAATTTGTTCTTTTTGGTCCAATTCAGCAGATTCGATTTCGATTGTTGCATCGTCTTCTAGTTCTGCTTGTTGGTCTGTCATTGTTTCTTCCTGATTAACTTCTAGTGATTGCGCTACTCCCAGGGATGCAGCTTGATTCCATTCAGCGTTTGCGTTTGCGTTTGCGTTTGCTTCTGCTTTAACGGCTTCCTGTTGATCCATTCTCATCGGCTGCTCTGCTACTAAATTTTCTTCTTGCTGCTGTTGTTCAGCGGCCTGCTCCGATCCTAGACGTTCTTCGTGATCCCATTCAGCTGACTGCTCTAGCTCTGGACGTTCTTCCTGATGCCATTGGGCTGACTGTTCGAATTCCGCCGCACCCGCTTGCTGCATAGGGGCTGGCTTGTTCAATTCTAAGTCGGCAGTTTCCGCTTCTTCAAAAACCACGTTCTGAATGTTAGTTTTCGTTTCAGCTTCAACAATTGATGCTGGACTGTTGACTGGCTGCTTCTCATCAGAAAGCGGTTCACCTTCTAGTTCAAAAGCAAGCGATGCTGTTTGTTCCTTTACTGCAGCTGCTTTCTCAGTCGCATGCAAATCCTTTGCTTGAGCAAAAGGTTCACTTACTTGCGTGAGATTAGAAGCTTCATTAGAATTTTGCTTTTCTTGGTGCTTATACAAAGGTGCGCTTTCAGCGGCGATTCTCTTCCAGTCAGCACGATCCTGAATGGATGCCATCGTTACAATTTCCTCTGCTTCTTCCTTGCGCTTACGGAAACCATAGACTGGCGAAGGCACTTCTGACGGTTGGAACGGCTTTTTATCTTCTTTAGGTTCCACCGGCTTCGGCCTTTGTGTTTGCGTCTGCCGCTGCCTAGTCTGATTGGAAGGTCGTTCAGGATAGTCTGACCTTTTTTGCTGTGCCTGCTGCTTTTGACGATCTTCCATCGTTGATCGAGGTCGATCTTGCGCCGGAACAGACCGTACAGGACGCGCTGGAGTTTTCGGGCTGCTGCTATTAACCTCATCCGGAATCATGGGAAAGCGAAAGGCGCGTTCCTTAGGATATGTATAGGCCATTTTAGCCTGTGGCTGCTGGTTCGCATGATATTGATTCTGTACGTTGTGTTCAGAAGCGTTCCTTTGTTTCAGCTCTGGTTCTTCCTCTACTACTACTTCGGTTATAAAAAAGTTGCTTAGAGCTTGCTTTAGACGCTCCCACATAATAAATCTTCCTTTTTCAGTATATTAACTTCATTTTAGCAGGTTTTCACAAACCGTGAAGAGCTTTACCCTAAAAACATTCTTCCTACACCTAAAAAATATGGTGGTTATTGGCTATAACCGTCCTATCTACCTACAAAAAACACCGGATACACATGTATCCGGTGTTTTTTTACCTATTAAGATTCAAATGCTTGTCCGACTTCATAGGAGTCATCCAGAACATAGATTCCTTTTTCTTCTGGCGCATTGGGAAGACCCAACTCTTTCTGCGAACAAATCATTCCGAAAGAGTCCTCTCCGCGCAAGTTGCCAGCTTTTATTTCCAAGCCGCTCGGCATTATAGCGCCTACCTTCGCGACAACTACTTTCTGACCAGCATCCACATTTGGTGCGCCGCAGACAATCTGTACCGTTTCATCACCAAGATCAACTTGGCAGACACTTAGTTTGTCTGCATTGCTATGCTTTTCTTTTTCTTTAACGTAGCCAACGACGAATTTAGGAGTAAGATCCACATCAAAACTGTCTTCCAAGTCATTTTGACGGAAGATATCACGGATTTTATCAACGAATTCCGCATCAACTTGTACCGTACCGGCAGTCGTAATTTTCAAGTACTCGGAAGCACGGAAAATATTATAACCGACTAATTCGCCTTTATCCGTAATTCGGACAACGTCTCCGAATCTTTCTTCTTTAATGGAATGACGATCTCCCTGCTTGATTGCGATTAGCAGTACATCACCGATTCCTTGTTTGTTATAAAATGCTTGCATCTTACTTTTCCTCTCCCTTGGCAGATTCTGGTCTGTTCCGCGCCATAATGAATACTGGCTCCAACTTCTTCTCTTCATAGATGAATGGTAAGGAAGTAATTGGTACGCGGCCTTCTGCAAAATATTTCATGGTCATCTGTGCTAATATATCATAACCAGTCTTATTTTCAATATCCGCCAGTATAAGCACGTCTTGGTGAGGAACTGCAACGAGCACTTCACCTTTTGCATTTGCCCGGAATCCTTCCAGGAGTGATTCATTTAAAATACGGCTGGCGTCATAACCATCCTGCGTTGCGATGAAATAAAAAGAATTGCCGGCAACTCTGTCCTCTCTTAACTCAGCAGAGAGACTTCTTGCATTAAACGCAGCAATTTCTCGAAGTCTTTCTAAATTCCAGCCTTGTTCTTTCATCATTTGTTCATCAATAAGTCGATATGATTTTCCGAGGTCCAACGCATAATAAACCCTTGTTTCTGCAGTATGGTCGGAATACACCATGTTTAAGCCTGATTTCGTTTTCGATGGGAATGAAGTTGCCCGTATAACTGGATAGACATGCTGTTCATTTCCTTCAAGCTGCTGCTCCTCGTGCATGACACGCAACGCCTCTTTTACATGCTCTTCGAGGTCATCAAGTGCTTTCTCACCCTTTGTTTCATATTTCGCAATAATGTTAGGGAGCGCAAGTGTTACGCCTTCCTTCGTATCCTGCCATTCGACACGGAATTTGTTCTTTTCACGATCATAGGCAGTGCGCCATGCCGGATTCTGCAAGCGCTCCTCCAACTTCTTCTTTATTTTCAAAGCCGTCATTTTCATACTCTATTCTCCTTGCAGTTATTGAGGTAGGGATTCAATGAACGACTCGATTTCCGCTGTCGTTTTACGGTCCTTGGATACGAATCGACCTGTTTCCTCATTCTCGCTGAATGCGATAAAGCTAGGAATACCGAATACATCATATTGCTGACATACATCGATAAACTGATCACGATCTACATAAACGAACTCGTAATCTTTGTACTTGGCTTCGATCCCCGGCAGCTCTGGTTCAATGATGCGGCAGTCCGGGCACCAATCAGCAGAGAACATTAAAATTGTTTTCCCGTTTTGCAGTATTTCTTGTAATTGCGCTTCTGATTCTAATTGTTTCATTCGTATTGCCCCCATTAATTTCTTTTAGCTTATTTTATCAAAGCCTGCCACCAAATGCGAATATACTGCGCTAGTCCTATATAATTAATCCTCCGCAAGCTAATACGCAATAGTTCTATCAAATCATAAAATTGTCAAACTTTTATTAATTTATTGTAAACATGGTAAGTTATACCTATAATGTAAGAGAGCACACACGAGCATGAAGGGGGATTCTTATGCATACGATACGACAACGTATTCGGTTAATCATGTTTTTATCACTTGCCAGTATAATAGTTCTTGGAGTCTTCAGTTTTTACTATTTTTATCAGCAACACAAAATGACAGAAAAAACACAGCAGTATCAGGAAGCTTATGTATCCAGTCAATATATTAAGGACGACATGCTAGACACGATACAGAAGCAAGATACGTATCTGGCACAGCCTTCTGCCTCTAATGGGGAAACGGTATTAGGTGCTATCGCTAGTGTCAATAAGTCAGCTGCTACATATGAAGACAAATACAAGGATACAAAAGAGCTGCGGGAATACTTCGCACAAATCAAAAAAAGTGCATCTACATATGAGCAAGAGCTTGAAAAAGTGACGAGTATGAATGAAATGATCGGCTACACATCTGATGAAGGACTCCGAAAAATTATTCAAGATGCTTCCGGCAATTTCAACAGCATTGCGTCCAATTCAGGTGACGATGTATCAAGCAAGTTAGAAAATGTACTTCGGACAGAGCGTGACGTCATTCAGCCGCCGAATGGCGCGGCTCCCAATAAGAAAGCATTCGATGAAGCTGTCAGTGCTTTTAGATCAGCTGTTTCTGAAGCAAACTTGGATAGTGACGCCTTAAGTACTATCAATTCCAGTCTCTTAAAATATACATCCGCTATGTCAACGCTATCTACTACTCGCACACAGGCTGCAGAGCTAGCCACTAACTTTGAAACCGCCGCTCTGGAGGTCACAACAACAGTAGATAGTGTTGGACAGACAGCTGTTGAGCAGATGAATGAAATGAAAGAAGCGAATGAACAGACATCCACCACCCTAGGGATCATTTTACTTGCCGTCATCGTACTAAGCTTCCTGCTCGTACTTTGTATCGGCTGGCCGCTTATCCGTGCGATCTCAAAATCAATCTGGCAGCTGAAAGAAGCTGCCGAAATTATCGGGGATGGCAATCTTGCCTACCGCGTTCCTATTACAACAAAGGATGAAATGGCCGACGTTGGCAGAACATTTAATCAGATGGCTGCCAAAATGGAACAATCCATGGTAAAAGTAAAAGATGCTTCCAGGGTAATGGATGAGTCTTCCACATACTTAGCAGCTGCTTCCCAGCAGACAGCAGCCCAATACGAAGAGGTAAACCAAGCAATTGGTCAAGTTGCAGGAGGCGCACAGGATCAAGCAGCACAATTAGAAGAAAGCGGTACACTGCTTGAGAAAGTGCGACACAGCATTGATAGGATGAAGTCAGAAACAGCTCATGTAGAATCCGCAATGAAACAGGCAGAATTCGAAGGGAGTCACGGCCTCGAACAGATGCAGCAATTGCATGATACATCAGTTAGCTTCCTGACACTTGCTCAAACACTGACAACTGAAATCCAGCAAGCTGTCAAGCAGGCTGATCAAATCCGCTCTATCGTAAAGACTATCGAAGAAATCTCGGAGAGTACGAACCTGCTGGCATTAAATGCAGCTATTGAATCTGCCCGCGCAGGCGAACATGGCAGAGGATTTGCCGTAGTAGCCGATGAAGTGAAAAAGCTAGCAGAACGATCGAAGCAAGAAGCGCAGCAAATTCATAAACTAGTCGGATCAATGAATCAGCAAATGACGGATTTAGCAGAAGAAGCAAAAGCATTTGACGCCTTCCAGCAAGTGCAAGCAACTAGCGTAGAAGAAACCAGAAGTGCTTTTGATCGCATTCATCGTCAACTGCAGGAAGGTAACACGAAGGTGAAAGATATCACATCGTCTGTGTCGGATGTAGCTGCTAACAACGAGGCCGTCGCCGATATGCTTGAGCACATCAACCAAATTGCAGAAGAAGCAGCATCCACTGCCGAAGAAGTTGCAGCTTCTAGTGATACACAAGCTGCTTCCATCGACATGCTCACGAATGCCGCATCTCAGTTACAGCAACTCGCCAAAGATTTAGCCACTGAGGTGTCACAGTTTGAATTTGCAACCGTTCCATCTACGAATAGTGACATGGAAGCTTTTGCAGAAGAAGGCGAGCCAATAGAACCTGCACTCCCTTACAATGAGGAGCATGCTGAACCAACAAAAGAAGATCTGAAGAAAACATCATAAAAATAAGGAAACAGTTCCAATTGACGTGTACTCTTTGTAAAGAACATTTTTTTGTAAGACTAGGCAGCTTTCTTTAGAAGATGATCCCTGTATGATGCAGGTATCATCTTTTTTAGATTCCACTGCCCTCTGCAATGGTTGTTATAGTCATATAGCTTCTTATTTCTTGTTTTAGCTCTTTAGAAGTTTTGCAGAACTTACTATTTGTATCATCGGTATCTTTTATAGTAACCAAATTCCGATAATGGTAGAAAGAGAAAGACCGATTACGACTGGGATAAAGCATTGCCGCACTAATTCCATCACTGGTACCCTTGCAAATCCAGCAATCGCTACAATAGAGGACCAGGCAATCAGCGTGCCGCCGCCAACCCAAATTGCTCCCATTTGCCCGATTGCAGCAAGCGTAGAGACATCCATGCCGACAGCAGGTGCTAGGGCACCTGAAAGCGCTCCGACAAGAGGAAGTCCGGAAAAACCTGAACCGTCCAATCCAGTTACCATGCCAACAACCAGCAGCCCGAAACCTGCGAAGATTGGATTCTCTGGTATATAGTGCTGACCAGCCTCTACTAAATCAAAGAGAAAGGAAGGAGCCTGCGCAGCATCTTCCATTCCGAATATCCTGGCAGATATTTCTCCGCTACCTAGGAAGAAGAAGCCAGCAATCGGAATAACCGGTCCCATTGCCCGAAAAGCAAAGGTAAAACCATCTACTAAGTGGTCACTCACATTATGCAAGGACTGTTTCCAATTGTAAGCAATCGCTGCTGCCATCATGAGCAGGATAGCAGCACCTCCGATTAAAGCAGCCCCCTCCCCGCCTTCAAAAGAAGCAGTATTGCTGAAGGACGCATATGTCATGTAGCTAACGACAACAAGAAAGGCTGCGGGCACCAAAATCGCAAACAACATACTGAACCTAGTTTTTTCACCTTCATCATCTACATTAGACACCTTGTTCCCGTTCCATCTTTCCAAGTGCACAATGGAAGGAGAAGCGATTTTTTTTCGAATACGATAGTATGCCAGCAGTAAGGCTGTAACACCGGTAATAAGCGATAAAATAAGGGCTTTGTCTGCCACCGCTGCAGTATCTACACCAGCTGCAGCAGCACTCAGCATTGGTGCAATTTTAATAATATAGTCAGCAGAAAGCGCTATACCCTGGCCTGAAATCGCCATTGCCACACCTGTTGCGACTGGCGGCAAACCAGCTTTGATTGCAACCGGAAGCAGAATTGCACCTACGAGCGGCACTGCCGGTGTGGGCCAAAAGAATAGAGAAATACAGTACGTAATAAGTGCCAGCACCCAAAAAGAAGTGTGACCGTTCGTCATAACATACCCAAAAGGGCGAATCATTCGTTCATCAGCCCGCAATGCTTTTAAAGACTGCAGCAGAGCAGTCATAACGGTAATAATCAAGAAAATATTAAATAGCTCAGAGGCAGCTGTTAAACTTGCGCTGAAGGTTACCTGCAGTCCCTCTACAAGTGTCCCCGTATACACCCAGCCAACTAAAAAGGTCATCAATAATGATGGAACCAGCACATTCTGCCGAACAAGCATTGTTAAAATAATCAAAATTGTTCCTGCAAGATACATCCAATGGGCCATCGTCAAGTCTGTCAAGCGGGTTCCTCCTTCATCTCATCATGTGCCATAGCCTATGTAAGACAGAAGAAACCGGTGACTTATGCTTAATTGGATTGACATTCGAATCTTAGCAGCTGCTTCTCAGAAAGACAGCAGCCCACAACATTTAAAATGTAAATAGGACTTGCACGCTCTCACAAAGATGCGCATCTGCCCTCAAAAAAAGCCGCTCTAATGAAAACAATCATAAAAAGAAGGAAGCGGATCATTATTCCGCTTCCTTCTTCTGATTGAATTGATAAAAGCTATACTGCCCCTTTAACAGTAAACAAACATGCTCAAACATAGCGCCGCGGGACATGTGGCCATTCGTGAAAACGCCGACTGCTCCCTCTGTGGTTGAAATATCCTCTTTACTGGTAAATGCACGCATAACTGGGCCCAGCTCTTCACCGGCAAGCACTGGTTGTGCAATAAATTCTGGCAGAAGCAGCTTAGCTCCGCTTGCACTCCACACGTTATCACCAATTGACAAGGCTCCCCAATTACAGATATACAGACCGTCGTCCATTAACGTGACGCCGCCTTCTAGTCCGATGCCGGCCGCTGCGCCTGGTAATCTACTGCAAGCCTTTGCCCGCTGAATCGCTCCCTGACGTGTTTCCTCGTCACTCATCGGCTGCGCCCGCACACCAGAATCTACACTGGTGCCTTCCAAATCCCAAACATCTCCGAAAACAGCCTTAACAGCCTGTATTTTCGCAGGATTTTTTGATCCAATAATCATTTTCATCTTACCGTGCTTCCTTCCTTGCTGCTTAGTCGTTCTTTGTAATAAGGTCTACTGTGGACTGATCGGTAGAACGGACAAGTTTTAACAGCAATTCTTTGGCCGCAGCATAATCATCGACATGTATAATGCTCGCACTTGTATGCACATAACGGGAAACAATCCCAATAACTGCAGACGGCACGCCTTCATGCGCCATATGCACACGCCCTGCATCTGTTCCGCCTTTTCCAACATAATATTGATAATTAATATTATTTGATTCAGCTGTATCCAAAATGAATTCCCGCATGTTGCGGTTCATAATCATTGTACCGTCGAAAATACGCAGCAAGGCACCTTGACCAAGATGTCCGAATGCGTGCTTATCTCCGCCAACATCATTTGCAGGTGATGCATCAAGTGCATAGAAAATATCCGGGTTAATCATGTTAGCAGCAACCTGCGCCCCCCGCAGACCTACTTCCTCCTGAACCGTCGCACCGGCATACAATTCATTTGGTAATGTTTCGCCTGCCACTTGCTCCATCAATTCTAGAGCCAATCCGCAGCCGTAACGGTTATCCCATGCTTTAGCCAATATCTTTTTCTCATTTGCCATTGGCGTAAACGGCATGTACGGAAGAATTTGCTGCCCAGGCTGGATACCAATTTCATATGCATCTCGTTCATCATCTGCTCCAATATCAATCAGCATACTATCAATTGACGCTGGTTTGTTTCGTTGTTCTGGTGTTAAAAGGTGCGGAGGTGTTGAACTGATTACGCCGGGAATTGGACCCGCATCTGTCATGACTTGCACGCGCTGTGCAAGCAGAACTTGACTCCACCAGCCTCCCAGCGTCTGGAATCGGATTAAGCCATTTGGTGTGACACCAGTGACCATAAAGCCAACTTCATCCATATGACCTGCAGCCATTACTTTTGGTCCGTTGCCTTTTTTCACTCCGAAGATACCGCCAAGTTTATCCTGGATAATATCATCTGCATACGGCTTCAGCCTTTCTTTCATGAACGCACGCATCAAATGTTCATTTCCTGGAGCTGCCTGCAGCTCGGTCAACTGTTTAAATAAACCTAGTGTTTTTTGGTTCATGTATATGTACTCCCTTTTTGTCAGACTATTGTATATCTATTGTAAACTATTGACCCTCAACATGCCATAAAGGTTGTTTCGTTTTATATTTCTGGGGTAATAAGCTATACTAGAAGATAACTTATGTTGAAGAGGTGACCAAAATGGGCGTTAAAAAAACAGTAGCGGTTGTAGGCGCAGGTCTAGCAGCTGGATATTTTCTTCAGAAGCAGATTGCAAAACAACAAAAAGTAACTCCAGAAAAAGCACTTAAATTCGCAAAAGAAGCGTTTAAGAAAGAAGGACCAATCAGTGGTTCTTGGATTTATATGAAACCAGAAGAAAAAGTGAAGCACGGCCTCACGTATAATGTATACCGTGGCGGTATCTCTCGTACAATTGATGGAGAACCCGCTCAATATGAATTCTTCGTTGATGTAGAAACTGGTTCTGTCATTGACGCTGTTGAAACAGCATCTTAAAAAACAAACTGCACCCCAAAAGTTACAAACATGTAACCTTTGGGGTGTGTTTTTTTATAACAATTTTTTTAGGGACACCAACAATCGTCTAAGTTGGTTTGCAAGCTTTTTTAACTACTTTCCTGCAGGTCGCTCAATCGCTTTATCTGCCTCTCTCGCGTTTTTGGAAGCCTCATCTCGGCTCTTCTTCATTTCTTCAATTGATTTCGTTTTTAATCGTGCAGCTCCTTTAAAATCCTTCGTTGGCAGTCGCTTTTCATTTTGCTGACGCTTCTTGGCTTGATTGATGCTGTCTTTGTACTGCGGCAGCCATTGCCCCTGCGCAATGAGCATATCATCTACCATTTGCCAGATTTCTGGCGGTGTGCATACAGCACCAACTAGCGGATCCATCATAAATGCCTGCCTTAAGAGTAAATCATCCCCATTGACGGCAGCTTCTACTGCGAGCCGCTGCACAGAAATGCTTACTTGACATACAGCCGCACAACCAAGCGGCAAATCACCAACAACTGGCATATTAATGCCGTTCCGATCAACATAGCCAGGTGCTTCTATAACAGCGTCTGTCGGCAAGTTTGAAATAATTCCATTGTTGATTGTGTTGAAGTGGCCGCGATACGTTCTGCCTGTTTCCAGCGCTTCTATAATATAAGAACCGTGTTCTTGCCCCCGCTCTTTTTCGTCATAACGATAAGCAGGCTCTTTCATCCAATTTGGAAAGTCTTCCTTAAACCAGTTTCGGCCTTCTGTGCAAACACGCAGGTATCCTCCTGTTTCACCATTAATCCAGGAACCTAAGTCGACCCAATCTGTAATCTGATCCAATCGTTTACGGTACCACGGTACATATTCACTTAAATGTCCATTTGATTCAGTGCTGTAGTATCCAAAACGGCGGAGCATGTCGATACGTACTTTTTCTGTTTTACTATACTCCGGGTGCGACTCAAACGCTTCAAGGAGTTTGCCGGTCAAGTCTTCTCCATTGTTGGTGATCTGAATATACCACGTTTGATGATTAATTCCCGCACAGATAATCTCTACATCTTTCTGCTCTAACTCCAATACATCCGCTATTTGACGATGTCCTCCCTGTACGCCGTGACAAAGACCGACTGTCTTGACGCCTCCATACGTATTGCATGCTCAGGTGAGCATTGCCATTGGATTTGCATAATTCAGTAACAAGCAGTCCGGCTCTGCCACTTCGCGAATATCTCTGCAAATCTCGAGCATCTCATGAATACCGCGCTGTCCGTACATGATCCCGCCAGCACTTAATGTGTCCCCCACACATTGATCCACTCCATAACGCAGGGGAATATTGATATCCTGTTCAAATGCCGCTAAACCGCCAATACGAAAAACAGATATAATATAGCGTGCATCTTTCAATGCATCTCTTCGATTTAAAGTGGATTGAATCTCAACGGATAATCCATTCTCCCGTATATCTCGCTGACACAGCGCCGTCACCATCTTAAGATTGTCTGCATCTATATCGGTGAAAGCAATCTCAACGTTTTTAAAAGCAGGAACAGCCAGAATATCTCGTAACAAAGCACGCGTGAATCCAATGCTTCCCGCTCCGACGAATACGATTTTAAAAGACATTCTTATACAAATCCTTTCTTAATTTGGATAGTACCTTCTAGCGAGAATTTACTTGTCTGCGTATGTTGTAAGACAGTTCATTCCTACCAAAATCGTCACAATTATTGCCATGACTGTTGCTGGGAGAAGGATGAATGTTTTGACTCTTTATACTTGTAGTGCTTACGTAAGCACACTGCTGCAGCTATATATATTCGCCGCCAACGAAGATTATCTTCTACTGCGACAACTTGCATCCCTGCTATAAAGAGATTTTTTGATTATCTGTTCTGTTATCATCTTCTGTCCATGTTAATGGCTAATATCTGCTCATTTTCAACATACAAAAAAGCCGGCATGGGTCAGGTACGATACCATCTCCATGCCAGCTCAAGGCACTAATATTGTATTAGCTCCTATCATAAGAGCTTATTGAAACGAAGCGACACTCCGGTAAATACGGTAGCCTCGGGAAGAAAATTTCTCTTCATACTCAGTTTTCACATTCAAAGGATCATTCTCTGCGTGCAGATCAAGCTTCACTTCCTGCAAAATCATTCCGAAACGGGAAAAGCTCGATAAGGAATATTCAAAGAGCTTTTGGTTATCCGTCTTGAATATAACTTCGCCGCCATCCTTTAATACTGCTTTATACTGCTCTAAAAAGCTGCTAAATGTTAATCGGCGCTTTTCATGCTTGTTTTTCGGCCAAGGATCGGAGAAATTGAGATAAATGGTATCCACTTCATTTTCCTCGAACAATTCACGAAAATCAGCAGCATTTTCATTCAACAGCCGGACGTTTGGCAGTTCAGACTCCGCTGCTTTCTCTACCGCTGTAACGATAATACTTTTTGCCAATTCGATACCGATAAAATTGAATTCTGGGTGCTGGGCTGCCATTCCAGTAATGAACTGCCCTTTACCTGATCCAATCTCTACACGCAGCGGTTTATCATTGCCAAATAGCTCCCGCCACTTTCCTTTATATTGCTTTGGTTCATGGATGACGATATGGTCATTTTCTTTCAAAAAATCGTCTGCCCATGGTTTATGGCGCACACGCATATATCTCACTCCTATTACTATCCTTCCCTCCTGCATAGTTTGGTGCTAAAACGCACACGCTATGCTTAGGAAGGAGGAGAAAATCGATGTCACTTTCCGTTGATAATCAACTCGGTTTGCTGCGTGATATCCTTAGTGAGCATTGCGAATCCTGCTGCGGCAGTAAATCCGAATGCGAGCAAATATCACGATTAGCACGTTCTATTTTATCTAATAAATCATCCGATCAGCAAGAGATTCTGGCGATGCTTCCCGGTATCCACACCTACAGCTCTGCTGGTGAAAAAGCTGCCGACATTAACGCTCATATCACGACCAACAGAGGCCAGCTTGAGAACTGGGTAGAGACAATCGACAGTCTGCAGGGTTAACAAATCAGCTGTTTTATTTCCGAAATCAACAGTAACAGATCCTTGCATTTCCGTTCCAAATTGTCTTCTCGAAGAGACATGATAAGACGCGCAGCTTCGTACCAATAGATTCGTTTAAGCAGGCCATCATCCAACGGTTTGCCATACGCAGCCATCCAAGCTTTCCAATCCGCATGCGGAACGTATTTCCGAAGCAGCATTCCTATGTCTGCGGCCGGATCGGCAATGAGAGCACTGTCCCAATCTACTAGATAAAGCTCATCATGCCGACTTATCATCCAGTTATTATGGTCAATATCAAAATGACAGACAGCCAAAGTTTGTTTCGGCATCTCGGGTAAGAACAGCTCCAGACTCTTCAATACCTGATGCAAAGCAGGCAGCCGATCTTGGAAGCCAGCTGCTTTCTCTCGCAGCTCTTCCAATTTCGCTTCTGGCTGCAATGGTTTTTTACCCATGCGCATCAGCATATTCAGCATCTCGGAAGAATGATGAATCTTGCTAAGCAGCTGGGCCACTCGGGAATCGTTCATCTCAGAAGACGTAAGCCCGCGTCCTTGCAGCCATTCCTGAGCCGTTATTACATCCCCATTTTCCATTCGCTTTGTCCATACAAGCTTTGGAACAATTCCCTCCGCTGATAGGACTGCCAAGAAAGGAGAAGAATTACGTTTTAGGAAAAGCTGCCGATCCGCACTGCTTGCATAATATGCTTCTCCAGTTACACCGCCTGCAGGAGCGATCTTCCACTCATTTCCCAGTATGTGTTCTAACCAATTCACCGTTCATTCCTACTTTCCTAGTGCAATCGCTCTGCATTACTAGCTGTAAACAAGCCCAGCGTGACACAAGGCAAGTACATTCCCGATCAAAATCGACAGACATACTTTAGATTACAACATTTTCTATGGTTTTATCAATACGATAATCTGCAAAAACCGCTTATTTAACTAAAAAATTCTTCTTTCTCTTCCGTTTCCCATTCGGGACGTCTGACAGCTTTTGTATACGCATGCTGGAGCAACACTTCAGCAGCACGCAGCTGTACATGCTTTAACGCAACCTGCTCCTGACGTTTTCCCATCAGCCAGTCTGCATGTTTTTGACTGCCAATAATCTGTGTATTCCGCGGTTCACTGCTAAAACGAATCGCATTCTCTCTGCTTAATACGACTTTTGTTACTGGCAGTTCTACCTCATATTTACGTAATATGCTTTGAACTAATTTTTCTGTTCGGTTGAGTGACAGCATCGGATTGATGAAGTTTGTAAACTGCCCTTTTTTCTCTCTTTTCCACGTTCGTTCTTCTGAAGTCCAAAACAGCACATCCGGCTTGTCTTCCAATACGGAAATAATTTCAATACCAAGCGGATGAATCAAAATTGTTTCAGCTTCCATTGTTGTCTGCTTCACTTCGAAGACAGGTTTATACATCACAAAAAACGTATCCGGAAACCGTTTTAAAAAATAACGAAGAATCGGGTCTTTCTTATATTGATGATTATAAAAAGAGAATTCTCCCAAGGTAGATGTTGCCCATTTCAGCTGAAATTCAAAAAGCTCTTCTAGGAAATCCTGTTTTAATGCTTGTTCTGTAGGCGCTACATACGCCGGCTTTTCTTCTTCTGGAAAATCATGTGCATCTTCTTTTCTCTGAAAAACTTGATACCATGGCTTTTTGGGCGGTTCTTCTGCTTTCTCTTCCTCCACATAGGAGGGAGCAGCTTGCTGCTGTTCCCAATCTTTTTGTGTTTTTTCCCAGTTCTCTTTCTTCAATTTAATGAATTGGCTGGGATATCGATAAGGATGCTGTTCGTACCGCGATATATATTCATGCAGCTTAATCAATTGAGCCACATCGTTTCACTCCTTTTCCAAATCTTTCACCAGTACAGGGACGTATTTAGGACGTTTTCCTGGTTCAATTCGGTATACCGTCACTTTGTCCACCAAAATCCTTTTAGACAGCTGTTTTTCCGGCAGCGGCAGCGGTCCCTCTACATCGCCTGCCCCCCATCTTTTACCAAGCGTAATGTGAGGGCGGTACGGCCGGGTTTCTTGTTCGAATCCAGCTCTTGCTGTGGCAGCTGTTACATGCTGATGCAGCTTGTGCAGCGGATCATGCGGCTGTACACCTGCCCAGATAACGCGGGGCTGTTTAGGACTGCCAAATACATCAACACTGACTGCTTCCAATTCAAACGCCTTTCCAAATTGCTGCGTTTGCCATGCCTGTTTCAGTTTATCCAGCTGCTGGTCTGTCGTGGAGCCAAGAAACTGCAATGTTATATGAAATTCCTCTGGTCTTGGCCACTGTTTCATCGGCACATAAGCTTGCAATTCGTTCTGCCAGTCAGCCAACGCTGCTTGAATTGATGCTTCTAATCCAATTCCGATGAAATAATGTATACTCACGCTATCCCTCTTTTCCCTGTTAATGCGTTCGTCATGCGTTTTACGACAAACAGAATACCAACGCCAAGAAATGTCGTCACTGCGAAAAGGCCATACATATGGTAAACAGTGCCCGTCTCTATGACGACACCTCCGATAAGGTTAAAGAACGCGTTGCCCAATCCAGTTCCAACGGCAGAATATAGGGCAATTGCAGTAGCCTGAACGGAGGTAGGAGCAGCGCTTCTTATATAAAGTAAAGCAGCCGGCACATAGAGGCCGATGGATAATCCTTGAATAATGGTTGTGATGAAAATAACCGCGAGCGGCGGATCGAACATATATAATACCCATCGTGCTCCAGAGACACTGGCGCTTAATATAACAACATGCAAAATGCTCATCTTCCCGATAATACGATGTGCTAATTTCATAAAAGGCGCTTCACTTCCAGCTCCAAGGAAGAATGCAATACCTACAGCACTTAGTGTGCCTCCGGCAGCCAAAATGAATGTCCCGAAATAGAAATTGTTTGCCAGAATCGGACCAAAGATAAGAAAGTTAGATGCCAGAAACAGCAAGAACGGTTTGTTTTTGCGTAAAGTCTGGAGTCCTTCTTTCATGGAGACAGCAGCAATATCATATCCTTGACGCGGAAATCTACGCAAAGCAGGTAACGCGAGCAGCAAACATATACCGTATGCTACGAAAATCCAATCCAACGATCCTGCCAAATCTGTTATATATCCCATTAAGAACGACGCGGCAGCGAAACCAATGGCGCCCCACAAGCGAATATTTCCATAAACCAGTTTGTTTTGTTCCACAAAACCTAAAGCCATGCTGTCCGATAATGGAATAACTGCTGCTTGAAATACAGCGATACACAGCATTCCGATTAACAGCAAAGCGTAATGATCATAAAATAAATAAATGAATGCAAGCGCTGCTGCAGCAGCTAATGCTGCCGCTAACAAACGCAAAGGCTTCCGAGTATAATCACTCAAGAGACCCCAAACTGGCTCCATAACTGTATTTACAAGCGGGATAGCCGCCACAATCAGCCCAACCAACACCGAATTTAGTTGCTTTTCTTCTTGCAGAAACACTGCGAGCAGCGGAAATAAGGATCCGTTGGAAAGAAATGCTGTAAGATAAAAGTACTGAAAAGATCGGTATGTTTTTTTCGTTTCAGCACGCATTAGATGTGATCATCCTTCGTCAGCAGGTAAAGTGATTCTGCATAAATGGCAATAGCGCGAATCATATCATCAAGCAGGATATGCTCATCCTGTTGATGGGCACTGTCTGGTGCGCCCGGAAATAGCGGACCAAAAGCGACTCCTTTTTTCATCGCACGTGCATATGTTCCGCCACCGATTGCCAGGATATCTGTTTGATCACCCGTCTGACGGCGGTAAACATCGACCAATGTTTCAACTAATGGATCATCCTTCTCTACATAAAGCGAAGCTAAATGTGATGTTTGTTTGAATCCGGCTCCTGCTTCCGCAAGCTGATTCAATAAGCTTTCTTTCACGGTATCGTATGCTGCTGTCACAGGGTAACGGATATTAACACCAATTGACCAGGCATCCGTTTCTGTCATCTTGAATTCACCGAGATTGAGTGTCAATGGACCGGATACATCATCTGATAAACCTAGTCCGATGTCTTTTCCATTGTAATCCTCAAATTTTTCCACTAGCCAATTCAGCTTGTCTGATACATCACCATGCAGCGGGAGTGATTGGAGGAACTTAGCCAGTACAATAACGCTATTGCGTCCTTTCTCCGGTGTGGAGCCGTGTGCCGCTTTGCCGGACACGCTCAGCATAATATTATTTTCTTTCACTTCTACGCTGCCGTTGATACCTTCAGCTGTTAAATAAGCAGCGAATGCTTGCTCTACGGCAGTTAGATTCTCCCCTGAAAGAGCAGCATCTGCTTTACCGGGAACCATGTTTAAAGCTTTTCCTCCACTAAACCGAATGAGTCGAAGCATGTCGCTTTGTGCTGTTACAGGCGGCAGGGAAATGTAGCCATCGATAATGCCTTTTTCGGCATAAATTAGCGGAAAGTCAGCATCCGGTGTAAAGCCGGTATCCGGCATTTCTTCATACTTAAAATAATGCTCCATACACTGCCAGTCTCTTTCTTCATCTGTGCCCATAATAAGCCGAATACGCTTACTCGGCTCATAACCGCTATCTTTTAGCAGTTTCATCGCAAAGTATGCGGCGACAACCGGTCCTTTATCGTCCAAAGTTCCTCTTCCGAAAAGTCGCCCCTCTGTCAGCGTTGGAGTAAATGCTCCATACGTCCATTCTCCATCTGCAGGAACAACATCCAAATGGCCGAGCACACCAACCAAGCCGCTGCCCTGACCATATTCAATATGGCCCGCATAACCGTCCACATACTTTGTAGCAAAGCTATCGCTATCGGCTGTATTCAGCATATAGCGCAGCGCTGTATCAATTTGCTCTCCAAACGGCATCTTGTCTGTTTTTGACGACTCGTCATACACACTCGGTATGGCTAATAGACCCTTTAATACCTCAACATATCTGTCCTTATAAGCTGATGCCTTGTCATACCAGTCGATTCTCTCCATTTCCGTCGCCTCCTAAAAAAATATTAATATCTTTATACGTCTATTGTAAAATAAATTAACAGAAAATTTAACCTATCTTCTAGCCTTCTTTGATTAATTAATGTAAAATACGGGTAGAGAGAGATTTAGAGGCACCACCGATTCTTATGTAAAACTAAGGAGTGGTTTTTTGAATCAATCAACATCCCGAATGCTAAACCGAGTAAAAGCTGTCTATCTTTTTATTAGAGAAAGGGAAACAGTTTCTACTACTGAATTGGCTGAAGAATTTGGTATTACAGACCGTACAGTGCAGCGCGATCTTAACGTGCTGGAATATAACGGTTTAGTACAAAGTCCTCATCGGGGGGTTTGGTCTACGACATCAAAAAAAGTCAAAATCTCTTGATTTAAATCGTACAACCTATGTAACAAACATTACTTACCTATAAGGCAAGCTGATCTGTTCTCAGATCAGCTCTTTTTTGTATCTTCAATCAAACTGTTCAGTTCCTCATCAGAAAGTTCCCGATATTCGCCTAGCTGAAGGTCTTCATCAAGCTTCAAACTGCCCATCTGAAGACGCTTTAAATACGTCACTTCCATCTCCACAGCTTCAAACATCCGCTTAATCTGATGAAATTTCCCTTCTGTAATAATGATTTCAATTTCAGAAACCGGTCCAGCCTCTAGTATCTTCAAAATAGCCGGCTTCGTAACGTACTCGTCATCCAGCGTAACGCCCGCTTCGAATTGTTTAATTGTCTTCTCGGTAACTTCGCCATTAATTTTCGCGTAATAAAGCTTTTGCACATGCTTTTTTGGAGATAACAGCTGGTGAGAAAGCGTGCCGTCATTCGTTAATAAAAGCAAGCCCTCTGTGTCCTTGTCTAAACGACCTACAGGAAACGGCTCAAATAGTCGATCTTCCGGCTGCAGGATGTCTACCACCGTCTCATCACGCTTATCTTCTGTTGCCGACACAAGGCCAGGCGGCTTATGCATCATCAAATAGATGAATTCCCGATACTCCACCGTTTCCCCATTCACTTGGACATTATCTTTGTTTTCATCCACATGTATCGATGGCGACTTAACCGGGGTGCCATTTACTGTAATGGCACCTTTTTTTAATAGTCCTTTTACTTCTTTTCTGCTGCCAAAACCCATATTTGCAAGTAGCTTATCTAATCTCATTCATTAGTCCTTCTTTCTTTTCATTAAACGATCTAAAAATCCAATTCGATTTCCAAGCACACGTTCCAGCAAGGTGGATTTATAAGCAAGAATCATGTAAACAGATCCACCAGCTAACGCACTTACCATAATAATAACAGCTGAAGCAATTCTTCCATCTTCATACGTTAATGTAAACCCAAACAGGAATTTTACGAGTAATACAACAACAGACATGATAGCTGTGAAGATTAAGATTAATATGGTCCGCTTTGTCAGCTGCTGTGTAGGGAATTTTAATGCGTGCTTCATTTTAAAGAAATTCAATACTGTCGCGATTCCGACAGCCAAAGCCGTCCCAAAAATAGCACCTTTTGCTCCGAAAGCATGCATAAGCGGGATATTGAAGAAAATCTTTACTAACAGCCCTGCTGTCAAACTAATAACAGAGAAGCGCTGCTCATTGATTCCCTGCAAGATAGATGACGTTGTTGTGAATAGTGCAAACAGCAAGGCTACAGGCGCGTACCACATCATTAGTGTGCCCGCTCCTAAGTTTGAGTTTATGACGTCACTTGTCCCATAGAAAGCTGTATATGCTTCATTACCTAATAGTGCAATACCAACACTCGCTGGGAATATCAAAAACAAGACAATTTGTAACGATTGATTTATTTGCTTCAGGTACAATTTACGATTATTTGAAAAGAATGCTCGCGTAAGTGCTGGAACTGCCGCTAAGGAAAGTCCTATAGACAATGTCATAGGTATAGTGATTATTTTGTGTCCATATAAGTTAATAATTCCGTACAGCGCCTTAGCTATCTTCCCATCTTGACCAATTGCTGTGAGCGCTCGTACCATCGTGAACTGATCGATAAACTGGTAAAGTGTCGTAGCAATACCAGTTACAACAAACGGTCCAGCATAGCTCAACAGTTCTTTTATAATTGTCTTATCAGTTACTTGCGCAGCTTGGACTTTTTGCTGTTTCATTCTTAACTTTAGATGTGGTTTTCTGGCTCTCCAGTATACATACAGTACAACACAGGAAGCTAATGCACCTATAAAAGCTGCAAATGTCGCATATCCTACAGCTACAGCTGTGCTCTCATGAAAGACATGGATAGCAAGATAAACGGCGAGTAGTAAAAAGACAATACGCACTACCTGTTCCACTACTTGAGACACAGCAGTAGGTCCCATAGATTGGTTACCTTGGAAGAATCCTCTAACAATACTCATAGCAGGGATAATGAGGTTAGCAAAGCTCACAAGCTTAATTACATAAGCAACTGCTTCACTTGAGAACCCTTCCTCATTGCCTCCCACACTCCATTGAGCGATGAGGTCAGCTCCAAAGTACATAACTAAAAAGGCTACTGCTCCTGTGACAACCATAATAGACATACCTTTATGCAGGACACGCTGGCTTGTTCGATAATCACCTAAACCATTGTATTTTGACACAAATTTAGATACGCCCAATGGTATACCGATTGTCGAGATACTAATTAATATATTATAAGGAACATAGGCATAACTGAATAACGCCCCACCAGAGGCACCTACTAATGCATTAAATGGGATAACATAAATAATCCCTAGAAACTTCGACAGGAAAGAAGCTGCTGTCAGCAGCAAAGTCCCGCGAATTATAGTCGACAAAGCCATTTATTCACCAAACTCCTCTTTAAAATCCAATGAATCTATTTTATCATAAAGTAGACCTGATGGAAGAATTCGATTGAATCCCATCAGCAGAAAGGAAGAACAACGCATGAATTACGATGTAATTGTAATCGGGGGCGGCCCATCCGGACTAATGGCAGCCATATCGGCTGCTGAGCACGGTGCTGCCACGCTTTTGATTGATAAAGGAAAGAAATTAGGTAACAAACTCGCGATATCTGGAGGCGGCAGATGTAATGTTACGAATCGCTTGCCTCAGGATGAAGTAATTAAGCATATTCCGGGTAACGGAAAATTTTTATATAGTGCTTTCTCTATATTTAATAATTACGATATTATCGATTTCTTTGAGAATCTTGGTGTAAAGCTCAAGGAAGAGGACCATGGACGTATGTTCCCAGTCAGCAACTCAGCAAAATCCGTTGTACAAGCGCTGCTGAATCGAATGGATACGCTTCATGTACATGTTCGAACGGAAACTCCTGTGAAAGCAGTTCAATACGGGGAAGAGAGTCATGAGGTTATTTTAAAAGATGGCGAAAAACTTAGCACAGGTGCTGTTATTGTAGCCGTCGGCGGAAAAGCAGTACCACACACTGGCAGTACAGGAGATGGCTATGCATGGGCCAAAAAAGCTGGGCATACGATTACGACACTTTACCCAACCGAAGTGCCTCTCCTATCTTCTGCAGCCTTCATCAAGCAGAAACAGCTTCAAGGTCTTGCTTTACGTGATGTAGCAGTGAGTGTGCTTAACGCGAAGAATAAAGCCATCATCACACATCAGATGGACATGCTGTTTACGCATTTCGGTATATCCGGCCCAGCTGTTTTACGCTGCTCACAATATGTGGTGAAAGAATTGATGAAAGGCCGAGAAGAAGTTACTATCCATATTGATGCTGTACCAAGTAAGAAAGAACATGTCTTAACTGAAGAGATTTCGAAAACGATGACTGATCAGCCGAAAAAAGCTTTTCGCAACCTCGTGAAAGGAATTGTACCAGAACGCTATTTAGATTTTCTGCTGGAACAAGCAGGAATTCCTTCAGATACAAAGGCAGCAAATATTTCCCGGGAAAATCTGGTGCAGTTTATTAGCTTGGTAAAAGGTTTCACTTTCCCAGTCAATGGCTCACAGCCAATCGAAAAAGCATTTGTTACGGGCGGAGGCGTTTCTGTAAAAGAAGTTGTTCCGACCACAATGCAATCGAAGTTCATGCATGGGTTATATTTCTGTGGTGAAATTCTTGATATTCATGGATACACTGGAGGTTATAATATTACTTCCGCATTAGTAACTGGCCGAGTGGCTGGAATGCATGCTGCTTGGGAAGCATCATCTTTCAAAAATTGATACAACAAACCCTCCATCGTCTAAATGGAGGGTTTGTTGTATTTCTTAGCATTAAACCATGCCATAAGTAGTGTATCGTATAGTTTACCGTCACGAAGTCTTTTATCGTCCTTTAAACAACCTTCCATTTGAAACCCGAACATTTCATATAAAGCTACAGCACGTTTATTAGCTTTCAGTACGGATAAGTTAATTTTATGTATGTGATGATCCTCTGCCCAGTCTATTACCTTGTGTAGCATTTGCTTCCCTATTCCGTTTCCCCAATAGTCCTTTCGTATTGCAATGCCGAATGTGACTTGGTGCTGCTGACGTTTCAAGTTATTTCCTTCACATCTGCAATAGCCAATGATACTTTTGCCATCACAAGCTACAAGACAAAGATTATTTGGTTCTTGCTGATCGGATTTAATCAACTCTTCAAAATCCTCCGGCGAAAGATAACCTTCACCTTCTTCACGGTCCATATATTCCGTTTCTCTATCTGTTAGTACTCTTAGCTGAGCTAAACGCTTAACATCATTGACCGTGGCTTCTCGAATGTTAATACTGTTCGTCACCTTCTCCTCCCCTTTCTCTATAACAAAAAATCCCTGATCATTTTTGATCAGGGATTCATCTTNTCCCAGTCTTACAGGCAGGTTGCCCACGTGTTACTCACCCGTCCGCCGCTCATTCCACTAGAATCACCCCGAAGGGGTCATCTAGCTTCCTGCGCTCGACTTGCATGTATTAGGCACGCCGCCAGCGTTCGTCCTGAGCCAAGATCAAACTCTCCATGAAAGTGTGATGCTTTGCTTCTTGCGCTGACGTTGATCTTATAAAAGACCATGTCGTTTAGTTCGTAATTGGTTGTTTTGTTCAGTTTTCAAAGATCAATAACTGCCCTTCGACAGTAAATATATACTATCACCATTATCCGCGTCTGTCAACATAGATTCAAAGAGAAATAGAATAAATGAGAGAAAAGCGTCGGAACGCCTTCCTCAGCATCTTTTCACCTTACTTGAATACCAATTCGCCTTTCCATTCCAGCATACCGCCATCCATGTTAATAACATCATAGCCTTGGTTCTCCATGAACAAAGCCGTATTCATGCTGCGATGACCGCCTCGGCACACAAGCACATACGTATCTTCTGTCGGAAGCTCAGCCAGCTTCTCCGGCACTTGCTGCATCGGAATATGAATTGCACCTGGTATCATACCATGCTCAACTTCTTCCTCTTCCCTAACATCAATAATCTTATATGAAGTACCTTTTTCGACTAGTTCATCCAATTCTTCTGGTTGTATATTACGCATTGGTTATCCCCCTTTTCAAATAGGTAAGTCCCCTCCGTCGCACGGAAGGGACTTTTGTTTTAATTTGCTACTACGTTCACAAGCTTCCCTGGAACGACAATTACTTTACGCACAGTCTTCCCTTCAAGCCAGCTTGCCATTTGGTCATTGGAGAGAGCAATTTTCTCCAATTCTTCTTTTGAAGCATCATGCGGTACCATTATTTTTGCTCGCATCTTGCCCATTGCCTGCAGGACAATCTCAACTTCTTGTTCAATAAGTTTTGACTCATCATATACAGGCCACGCTTCATAGGTGATTGTCTCTTCATGACCCAACTTACTCCACAGTTCTTCCGTTAGATGCGGTGCAACAGGAGAAAGCATCTTCACGAAACCTTCCGCAAATTCCTGCGGGATAACAGATGCTTTATAACAATCATTGATAAAGACCATCATTTGAGAGATACCCGTGTTAAAGCGCAGTGACTCGAAATCCTCTGTCACTTTTTTCACTGTTTCGTGGTAGCTCTTCTGCAGTTCATCGGCTTCTGTATCTTGGACTTTATCAGAAAGCTCTCCTTCTTCTGTCACAAACAGACGCCATACGCGATCAAGGAATCGACGGGAACCATCCAGACCATTTGTAGACCAAGCAATAGAAGCATCTAAAGGACCCATGAACATTTCGTACATACGAAGCGTATCCGCACCATGAGATTCAATGACATCATCCGGGTTTACAACATTCCCTTTGGATTTACTCATCTTCTCGTTATTTTCTCCAAGAATCATACCTTGGTTATACAGCTTCTGGAAAGGTTCTTTCGTTGGCACTGCTCCAATATCGTATAGGAATTTGTGCCAGAAACGCGCATAAAGCAAGTGAAGCACAGCATGCTCTTGTCCTCCGATATAAACATCCACCGGAAGCCATTTCTTCAGTGTTTCGAAGTCAGCCAGTTTGTCTGGATTCTTCGGATCGATATAACGAAGGAAGTACCAGCTGCTGCCTGCCCATTGCGGCATTGTATGTGTTTCGCGCTTCCCTTTCATACCTGTTTCCGGGTCGGTTACATTCACCCATTCGGTAATGTTAGCAAGCGGTGACTCTCCAGTACCAGAAGGCTTGATTTCATCTGTTTTCGGAAGAACAATCGGCAGCTCTTCTTCTGGCACGCCTGTCATAGAGCCATCTTCCCAATGGATAACCGGAATTGGTTCTCCCCAATAACGCTGACGGCTGAATAACCAGTCGCGCAGGCGATAGCTGACTTTCTTTGAACCGTGATTATTTTCTTCCAGCCATTCAATTGCAGCAGTGATTGCTTCTTCCTTATTCATACCATTCAAGAAATCAGAATTAATATGAGCTCCTTCGCCAGTATGTGCTTCTTTTTCGATATCAGCACCTTCGATTACCGCTTTAATTGGCAGATCGAAAGTTTTAGCAAACTCATAATCACGCTCATCGTGAGCCGGTACTGCCATGATAGCTCCAGATCCGTAACTCATTAATACATAATCAGCAATCCAGATTGGCATTTTCTCACCATTGACTGGGTTAATAGCATATGCACCAGTGAATACGCCTGTTTTTTCTTTTGCAAGGTCGGTACGCTCTAAATCACTTTTCGCCGCTACCTCCTGCTTATAAGAATCAACATCTCCTCGCTGTACTTCTGTTGTAATTGTATCAACAAGCGGATGTTCTGGAGAAATAACAGCGAAAGTTGCTCCGAATAGTGTATCCGGACGAGTAGTGAATACGTTAAAACTTTCTTCTGTTCCATCAATACGGAATGTCACTTCTGCACCTTCTGAACGTCCGATCCAATTACGCTGCATTTCTTTTAAATTTTCTGGCCAATCAAGGTCATCAAGGTCTTCCAGTAAACGATCAGCATAAGCAGTAATGCGAAGCACCCATTGTTTCATCGGCTTACGAATGACAGGATGCCCGCCTCGTTCACTCTTCCCATCAATGACCTCTTCATTGGAAAGTACAGTGCCCAGCGCTGGACACCAGTTCACAGCCACTTCATCTACATAAGCAAGTCCCTTTTTATACAATTGAAGGAAAATCCACTGCGTCCATTTATAATAATCTGGATCTGTTGTGTTAATTTCACGATCCCAGTCATAAGAGAAACCTAACTCTTTAATCTGTCTAGTGAAAGTAGCAATATTCTTCTTCGTAAATTCCTCCGGATCATTACCTGTATCAAGCGCATACTGCTCTGCCGGAAGTCCAAATGCATCCCAGCCAATTGGATGAAGTACTTCATAACCTTGCATCCGTTTCATACGGGAAAGTATGTCTGTCGCAGTATAACCTTCCGGGTGACCGACGTGCAGACCTGCCCCAGATGGATACGGGAACATATCCAGAGCGTACATCTTCGGTTTTTCTGAAGAACTATTTGTTTTAAATGTTTTGTTTTCTTCCCAATAAGCTTGCCATTTCTTTTCGATTTCATGATGGTTGAATGACATATCGTGCGCCTCCTGTACTCTCTTCAACTTGAACAATCTGACCGTGAAACAAAGAAAAAGCCTCTCATCCCAATAATGGGACGAGAGACTTTTCCCGCGGTACCACCCAACTTTAGCGCAAATGCGCTCGCTCGACCTTCCTTAACGCGGAAAACGGCAAAAAGTACTGGCAGTTCCCTTTTGCAATTATGAAGGCGAGTTCACAAGCTGCTGGGACGGCTTGCACCAAAGTACCGTCTCTCTAGACCGAGCAAAGCTTACTACTACTCCTTCTCCTCATCGTTCACAGTATTGTTGTGTTCAGTGTACGAAACAGTCCCGCGTTTGTCAAGATTCGGCAGTTTCTGTCTGAAATACAGCAACTGCTTCCTGCAAGTCATTCGTTACGCGCTCAAGTTCGCCGACTGTTACAGCCAGCTGTTCATAAGCTTCATATTGTTCATTCGTCGAATGATGAACAATATCCGTTTTGGCTGTGTTTTCTTGCAAGGTACTATTGATTTGCTCCACTCTGGACAGCACGTCACCACCGAGTCGTTCTGATTGCACATTTCCGCTTTGGATTTGCTGCAGCCGACCAGATATTGCTTGAAACTTCTCTTCTATTTCGACAAATGACGTCTCCATACTTTCCATCGATGCTGCCTCCGCTTTAGCCAGCTCGTTTCCGAACTGAACAGCTTCCGATAGATTCATTGTGCCTTGACGAATTGCACGAACCGATTGATAAATAGCATCTGCAGAAACTTTTGATTCATCCGCAAGCTTCCGAATTTCATCTGCTACAACTGCAAAACCTTTCCCAGCTTCCCCAGCCCTTGCAGCCTCTATTGCTGCATTTAAAGCTAGTAAATTGGTCTGCTCTGCCACAGAAGAAACGGAAGCCACCATTTGCTCAATTTGCTGTGAATACTGCGTGAAATCCCGAAGTGAGGCTTCCATCAGTTCTCTGCTCTCGTTATTCTTCACCGTCAGCTGCTGTTGATTCACAACTGTTTCCCGGCCGCGCATGGCAGCTCCAGATGCAAGTTTGCCGAGTTCCACTGTTTCTGTCGCAAAAACACTGTTCGCTTTGCCTTGCTTGTCCATTTGCTCAATCAGCTCCACTGTCTGCTGAAGATCAGCAGATATACGCTGGGAACCGGAAGTAATTTCCCCTACAGAAGCAGCAATGTCATTGTGCAGCGATTGAAGATTTCGATTATCTTTATCAATCTCTTGAGACATTCCAGCTACTTCATTACTTGCTTTCTCGATGGAACCAATCAGCCCTTTCAGCTGTTCCGTCATTTGTCCGAATGCATGATTCATTTGTTTAATCTCCAAGGTACCAGCCTTGTCTATCGGTTCCGCAGTCAAATCACCCGCAGCGATCTGATTCGTTCTGGAAGCAAGTGCCAACAGAGGATCCGCAATGGATTTACTTGTTCTTCTGGAAATATAATTTGTTACGATGGTGAGCAGCAGAACACCAATTAAAGACACCACAATTACAAATGTTATTTGATTTTGCAAAGCAAGCTGTTCATCCTCATAAGCGGCCGTACTGTAGGCATTCGCCATGTAGACATCATTCAACAGTCCTTCTACGCGGCTCGATAACCGCAGTGCTTCCATCTCGTTCACATTTGTCAGGAGACTTGTTACGTCCCCTTGCCATTCATCGTATTTCTTCTTGCCTGCCTCTAGATATACTGCAGACTGCCCCTTTGTAGAAGATAACAACTGCTCAAAATCCGATTCACTTTGATCTAAATAAGTACGCAAGTCTGCTGCTGATGTCTCCGTCCGAATGGTAGAAGTGTTCCGCAAAACTTGCCCAGCGTTATGCAGCTCACTGTCGAGCTGCTGCAGCTTGAGCAGATGCTGTACTTGATCGTAGCTGGAAGCATTAATTCGAATCATACTCATAATGATGAAAGCAATCAGTACGAAAGCAAGCGCACTGGTACAAATAGATTGCCATAATAGTTTCCGTGTCAGTTTCATTTGGCACGCTCCGATTCTATCAGCTTTTGAGTGGCAGTATGGACTTTGCCCGCCACTTTATCTGTGATGCTGACCACTGCAATCGGACTTAATTCAACTCCCTGCTCCTCTAAGCCCACATTCGTATCACTAGGAAGGTCCTCGCCTTTGTCATTCAACTTGAGCAGCTCAAAAATAACATGGTCAACTCGCAGCATAGCAGATGTGACGACTGCATCTGGTTCTAAGTAAGCTTGATCTCCGCCAGCTCCAATCGCATAAACATGTGCCAGTGCTGCTTGCGCAATCATTGCTTTCCCAGCTTTTCCAGGATCAGCAAAAAGTACATCTGCCCCTTCTTTCAGCAGTTCCTTCGACAACTCATTTCCAGCACGCTGATCATCAGGCGACGTTTCTCGGACTAGAAGTTCTGTATCCGAATTAGTATTTTCAATCCCCTTCTTAAAGCCTGTCAAATACGGACTATCAGACTCTCCAATAAATCCTGTTTTTCCACTTTTGGTGATTGTTGCTGCTGTTACACCTGCCAGATAGCCAGCTTCCTCTGTATGGAATTGGTAGCCATACAGATTCTTCGCTTTTAAATCAGTTCCAAAGCTTATGTATGTTATATCAGGATTGGCTTTGGCCTGTTCAGCGACAGCCTCTCCTGCTTCCGCTTCAAGCGTGATGATGATATTCATCCCTTCACTCGCAAGCTCCTGGAGTGCTTTTTCGTATGACATGTCTGCTGTAACTTCTTTGTATGTATAGATAATATTGAGCCTATCTCTTGCTTTTGTGAGCCCTTCAATTGCCAGATCATTCAATTCCTGATCTCCGAGACCTGCTTCTGTAAGAACCACACCTATGCGTTTCTCTTCATCCAACTTAGCTGCAGCTGGGTTAGCAGCACACCCCGCTAAATAGCAGAGAATGAGGACACATATAGGTATTAGGATGCGCTTATGCATGTATTTGTGCTCCCTTCTTGTTATTCACCCTCCTACTATGGTCCTTATTCCGACAAGTTTCTACATGACTTCCGTTAAGTGTTTGTAAATTTTCTTTTACAAAAGAGTGATTTGGTTTGCTAAATAGTCGCAGGTAGCGTAAAAATAAGAGAGAACAATTTGTCAGAGAGAGGATTCATGGAAATGTTAAAACATGTTATTGCTTATGCGCACGAACTGATAGAACAAGTAGTCAATCCGGGAGATACCGTCATCGATGCAACTTGCGGCAACGGAAACGATACACTCGTGTTGAGCCGGTTAGTTGGAGATGAGGGGAAGGTGCTGGCATTCGATATACAAGAACAGGCAATCGAGATGACAAGCAAGCACTTGACTATGCATGATGTCACAAACACAACGTTGATTCTGGACAGCCACCAGCGTGTCGACCATTATATAACCCCAGAGGACGAAGGAAAACTTGCGGGCGCTATCTTTAACCTCGGTTACCTCCCAGGCAGCAGCAAGGCCATTACAACAAATGCTGAGAGTACCATCACAGCTATTGAGAAAATTCGCCACAGCATGAAACCTGGCGGAAGAATTGTACTCGTTGTCTATCATGGTCATGCAGAGGGCGCTATTGAAAAAGAAGGATTGCTCGCCCACGTAAAAGAGTATGATCAAAAGCAGTACGCTGTCTTGCAGTACCGCTTCCTTAACCAAAAAAATAATCCCCCGTTCATTATTGCAATTGAGAAGAAAAAGAAAAAATGAAAGAAGCGCGACACCCCTAACTAATTGGGGTACGCGCTTCTTTCATTTTATTATAAGCTTTTACATTAAGGTGGAAGAATTTTGACTTATTCCCACTTGCACGCAGCAAAGACTTAATCATTTGCTTACTATCTGTTAAAAGGCTCACTTTCCGGTCTGCTAAGTACAGCCCTACAAGACCGTGATGGACCATCTCATGGAAGGAAGCATGCGGGAGCTTCTGAACGCTTTCGTTAGTCCGGTCAATGAAATAGAGAAGTCTTTCGCGCATTTCCTCTGAATCTCTGTAATAGTGGCAAAAATTCAAATCACCTTCTTCTTCATCTTCCATTTGGTCAATATAGTAATCCAGAAGAATATGTAATCCTTGCATATAAGGGAAGTAACTGCGGTAAATATCATCCGCCAGCTGGTGATTGAGTTGTATCCCCATACCATACGACACAAAACAGAAAATACCCAGTGTTGAACCGCTGCAGGCAGAGAATTCATACCAGGTCAAATCCTGGTAGTTCGCCTGATGGTCAGCAAACCATTTTGTAAGGCGTTCAATTCGCTCTTCTTTCGCAACATGCTTATGCACTTGCAAGTCACCATACAAGCCAGATAACTTCAGCAAATACGGCTGGATAATCTTCAAATTCGGCTGCTTTCCTAAAATCGTTTGACACGTAGACACGAGAGCATGCAAATAGCCCCCATCCTCTTGTTCTTCCCGCAGTGCATAATAATCTTTTAACGGCTCACCAGGCTGCAGTGCATCCAGCATCGACTGGTGCAGAAGACGAAAATCATCCGGATCAAGTGAAGTACTGCGGTCACAAAGATTATCTAAATAATCACTAATGGTTTGATACGCAATAATGAATTTAATCGATTGTTTCCAAGCATCTCCAGCGAGAAGACTATAAACAGCTCCTCCTTGGCAGTGGAAGCGTTTTGTTCGGATACTTTCCAAAGCCTGTTTGCGAAGTTCCGGATTAGGAATTGCTTCGGCGCGTTTTGTCCACGTTTCCAATTCTTTATGTACTTCCGGGAAAATTTTCCGATATACTTGATGCATAAGTAAAACTGATGACTTCGGTATTTGTTGGGCCATAGTATGATTTCGCTCCTCGAATTCCGGGATTATCTCTTTTTTCTAAAAAAACTAGTAAGTCTATAAGAACATAAACGAAAGGAGTATTCAAATGATTTACGAATACGACAAGAAACGTCCACATGTTCATAAGGAAGCATATGTCGCTCCTGATGCTGTTATCACAGGAGATGTCACGATCAAAAAAGATGCTAGCATTTGGTTTAAAACAGTGATTCGGGGAGACGTTTCTCCCATAGTAATTGGCGAAGGTGCCAATGTACAAGATCTTTGCGTGCTTCACCAAAGTCCTGATCTACCTCTTATTATAAAGGAAGGTGCCACAATTGGTCACCAAGTTACACTGCATTCCTGCACAATTGGTATAAATTCTCTTGTTGGTATGGGTTCTCTTGTACTAGATGGCGCGGTTATTGAAGATGGCGCATACCTTGGTGCAGGTTCCCTCGTGCCTCCTGGAAAGACGATACCTGCGGGCAAACTTGCCTTTGGCAGACCAGCAAAAGTTGTACGAGATTTAACGGATGCTGATTACCAGGATATGGAGCGTATCCGACTAGAATATATAAACAAAAGCAAGCAGTATAAAGAAACAACGTAAAAAAGCCGTTCCTGCAACACCAGGAACGGCTTTTTCTTCTTAAGTAGTTTGCAGTTTGCTTCCTACTTTATCGACCTTTTGGAACTCTGCAAAGTCATATTTGCGCTCTACATAGATTTGATGCCATAGCATGAAGGCAAGTACAGTCCAAATCTTCCGGCTGTAATCCCCTTTTCCTTGGCAATGCGCCTCTAGTAAATTCAAAATATAATCTTTATGCAGCAAATGATCTGTCTGACTTTCGCGAATCAATGTTTTCGCCCAGCTGTTTAGTTCGTTCTTCAGCCAGTGGCGCATTGGTACCGGGAAGCCTAGTTTCTTACGGTTTAGTACGTGATCCGGCACAATGCCTTCTACCGCTTCACGCAGCAAGCTTTTCGTCGTGTTGTTTGCAATCTTCAAATCTTCTGGAATCTCACGTGCAACACGGAACACTTCTTTATCAAGGAAAGGCACGCGCAGCTCAAGTGAGTGCGCCATCGTCATTTTATCTGCTTTCAGCAAAATGTCTCCACGCAGCCATGTATGAATGTCGATGTACTGCATCTGATCAACGAGTGATTCATTTTTAACGTTCTCATACAATGGCGCTGTTAACTGCTGATAACTAATGGAATCATCATATGTTTTCAGAAGTTTTTGCAAGTCATGTTTTTCAAACATCTTCGCATTTCCGATATAGCGGTCTTTCAGTGGTGTTGTACCGCGCTCTAAGAAACTCTTTCCGCGTACGCCTTCTGGAAGAACTTTTGCCACACGATTAAGCAGCGCTTTAGCAGGACCAGGAATGCTGTCAAACATACGCAGTGATTCTGGTTCACGGTAAATATTGTATCCGCCGAATAGCTCATCAGAACCTTCACCAGACAGAGCAACAGTTACATGCTTGCTCGCTTCTCTCGCTACGAAATACAGTGCGATTGCAGATGGATCCGCTAACGGGTCATCCATATGCCACATGATTTTCGGGAGTTTTTCTAAATACTCTTCTGGCGTAATAATATGCGAATAGTTCTCAACGCCGATTTTCTCAGCTGTTTCTTTCGCCACATCCACTTCAGAGAATCCTTCACGTTCAAATCCTACCGAGAAGGTTTTTAGATTCGGATTAAATTGCTTGGCAATTGCTACAATAATTGAAGAATCGATTCCACCGGAAAGGAACGATCCGACCGGCACATCACTGCGCATATGTTTGCTTACGGAATCATGCAGCACATCTTGAATGCGCGTAATCCAAGCTTGCTTGTCCATGATTTTCGGTGAGAACGTTGCATGCCAGTAGCGATGTAATTCCAGCGGTTCACCTTCACGCTTCACAAAGTAATGACCAGGTTCCACTCGCTTAATGCCTTCTGTCATTGTAAGAGGTTCCGGTACATACTGATAGCTCAAATACTGCTGCAATGCCTCTGTATTTACTGTCTCGGATTCTTGAAGAAGTGTAATACTCTTCTTCTCTGAAGCAAAGAAGATTTCCTCGTCTGTTTCTTTGTAGAAGAGCGGTTTAATACCGAATGGATCACGCGCTCCGTAGAATGTTTTCTTCTCTTTGTCCCATAGCAAAATGCTGAACATACCGCGAAGCTCTTTGAAAGCTTCTGCTCCGTATGTATGGTACATCGCGGCAATGACCTCTGTATCGGATTCCGTTTTGAACGTGGAACCTTTTTTCAGCAAATCTTCACGCAGCTCAACATAGTTGTAAATCTCGCCATTGAAGACCATCCAAATTTTCTCATCATCATAGCTTAATGGCTGTACACCAGCTTCAATATCAATAATACTCAAACGGCGGAAACCGAATGAGACATGCTCATCATGGTAATATCCTTCATCATCAGGTCCGCGGTGGGTGATAATGTTGTTTTGTTGTTGGAATTTATCCTTTTCAGCTTGCGTTAGTTGTTTTACGTTTTTTCTAATGACGCCAATCAAACCACACATTTACATTTAGCCTCTCTTTCATTCCTTCTAGCCTTTAATTATAGCACAAAACAATTCGATTCTTGTATCTAGAATATGGGCGCCCGCACAAAAAGAGCAAGAGCGGGAAAATGCGCTCTTGCTTTTAACTGATTATGCGAATGTATAGCTTTTCAGCTGTGCTGCTCTATCTGTCTGCTCCCAAGGGAAGTTCTTATCTGTACGTCCAAAGTGACCATACGCTGCTGTATCTTTATAGATTGGCTGGCGCAGGTTCAGCATCTTGATGATACCTGCAGGACGCAAATCGAATAGTTCGCGTACTGCTTTTACCAATGCTTCTTGCGGTTGTTTGCCTGTTCCAAATGTATCAATACTAATTGAAACCGGTTCAGCAACACCAATTGCATAAGCAAGCTGCACTTCACATTTATCTGCAAGGTCAGCTGCAACGATATTTTTCGCTACATAACGCGCTGCATATGCTCCGGAACGGTCCACTTTGGTAGCATCTTTCCCGCTGAAAGCACCGCCTCCGTGACGCGCATATCCGCCATATGTGTCTACGATAATCTTACGGCCAGTCAAACCGGCATCGCCTTGCGGACCGCCGATAACGAAACGCCCTGTCGGATTGATAATGTATTTTGTATTTTCATCCAGCAATTCTGCGGGAACGACAGGCTTGATTACAAGTTCTTTTAAATCAGCATGAATCTGCGCCTGTTCTACATCTGGGTGATGCTGTGTGGAGATAACAATTGTATCAATTCGTACTGGCTGATCATTGTCATCGTATTCTACTGTTACCTGTGTTTTACCATCTGGACGCAAGTAGTCTACAGCTTCATCCTTCCGCACCTTAGCCAATTGCTTGGAAAGACGGTGAGCAAGAGAAATAGGAAGCGGCATAAATTCAGGTGTTTCATTACTAGCATAACCAAACATTAATCCCTGGTCGCCTGCTCCGATTGCATCGATTTCTTCGTCTGACATATGCCCTTCACGAGCTTCTAATGCCTGATTAACACCGCCTGCAATATCAGGGGATTGCTCATCGATTGCTGTCAAAACAGCACACGTATCAGCATCAAAGCCGTATTTTGCACGGGTATAACCAATTTCCTTGATTGTGTTGCGCACGATGCTTTGAATATCAACATAAGCACTTGTGGTAATTTCACCTGCAACAAGCACTAGCCCTGTTGTTACCGTTGTCTCACAAGCAACACGGGCATTTGGATCCTTAGACAGGATTTCATCTAATATAGCATCCGAGATTTGGTCACAAATTTTATCCGGGTGGCCTTCAGTAACGGATTCTGAGGTAAATAATCGACGATTAGCAGTCATTCTGCCAAATCCCCCTTCAACTACGATTAATACGGAAGTTCTACTCTTTCCAAGTATGTTATTAAGAAACTTGATAATGGGTGAAGGTTGAAAGAGCACTACGATTTGTATTGCTCTTTTTTTAGTATTAAGCCGTGACATGAAAAAAACCTTCTATGCATAACAGAAGGCTGGCTTATTCCCTCTCTTATCGTTCAAGGTAATCCTTGCTCAGGTTGAGCACCATTTCACGTGTTGTGACGGTTGCCGGGTTTCTTAGGGCCTGTCCCTCCGCCTACTCTGAATAAGAGTGTTTCCGCTCGCACTTATGTTATCGAAACAACGCCCATAAGTCAATAAAATCCTACAAATACCGACTGTGTCAATCGGGATTGATGTGCATCTATTATGCACATTTCCATTGCAATTAAATATAGTATGTATTAATATTCTAATGTGTTATACTATTAAAAACTAAACAAAAGGGCGGGATCCTAAATGCGAATGATGCATGCAGTAGCAGCGTTAGAGGAATTGCGCAATCAACCAAATGTAAAAAGAAACTTATCTGTGGCACAGCTAACGGAGGCGGCACTATCCCGTCAAGAAGCATGCCTGACAGAAACAGGCGCATTGCGAGCAGCTACCGGTAAATATACTGGGCGCTCACCTAAAGATAAATTTATCGTACAAGACGAATTATCCGAAAACAAAGTAGACTGGGGAAAAGTAAACCAGCCAATCAGTGAAGAAACGTTTGAGCATTTATTGGAAAAGGTTGTGAATTACTTGCAGGCCCAAGAAGAAGTATTTTCTTTCCAAGGTTTTGCCGGAGCGGATGAACGTTATCATTTACCGATCCAAGTAATCAATGAGTACGCGTGGCATAATCTATTTGCCCATCAGCTGTTCATCCGCCCAGCCGAAGAGGAACTGGCGGCACATAAACCTGCTTTCACTGTCATTTCTGCTCCTGGCGTGAAAGCAGATCCAGCTGTTGACGGCACAAACTCAGAAGCGTTTGTCATTGTATCATTCAAACAGCGCGTCATCGTAATCGGCGGAACAGAATATGCAGGTGAAATGAAAAAATCAATCTTCTCCGTAATGAACTTCTTGCTTCCGCAGCAAGAAGTCATGCCAATGCATTGCTCTGCGAATGTAGGGTCAGACGGAGATACAGCTTTATTCTTCGGATTATCAGGAACAGGTAAGACCACACTTTCTGCAGATCCAAATCGCCCTTTGATAGGAGACGATGAACATGGGTGGTCTCCGGATGGCGTCTTCAACATAGAAGGCGGCTGCTATGCCAAGTGCATAAACTTGTCTGCTGAGAAAGAACCCGAAATTCACAGCGCAATCAAATTCGGAACCATACTTGAAAACGTCACAGTGAATGATAGCGGTGTATGTGATTACGACGATGGGTCGGTAACAGAAAACACCCGTGCTGCTTATCCAATTGACTATATAAAAGACAGCCTTCCAAAAAGCCAGGCTGGACAACCGAAAACAATCGTTTTCCTGACTGCTGATGCTACTGGTGTGCTTCCTCCAATCAGCAAGCTGTCGACCGAACAAGCCATGTATCATTTCTTAAGCGGGTATACGAGTAAACTTGCCGGTACAGAGCGCGGCGTTACAGAACCAGAAGCAACGTTCTCTACTTGTTTTGGCGCTCCATTCCTTCCGCTTGCACCCGCCGTTTATGCGGAAATGCTAGGAGATAAAATCAGCACACACAAAGCAGAAGTGTATCTCGTTAACACGGGGTGGACTGGCGGCGACTATCACACAGGTGCCAGAATGAAGCTTACGTATACGAGAAGAATGGTGCAGGCGGCGCTGTCGGGAGAACTGAAAGATATTCATACAGTCGAAGACGAGATTTTTGGCTTGCATGTCCCAGTTTCTTGCCCAGATGTACCATCCACCCTTTTAATGCCTGAGAATGCATGGGAAGATAAAGCTGCTTATAAAGAAAAAGCAAAAGAACTAGCAATGAAGTTTCATCGTAATTTCGAGAAATTTGATTTCATTGATGAAACAATTCGCCAAGCTGGTCCATTATATAGGTAACAGAAAAAGGACTGCCCATCGAAGCCGAGCGCTTCAGGGCAGTCCTTTTACATTGTTTTCTCTAAGTTATTTATATGGTGCAGTGCACTTGGCAGTACTTTGTCTTTCATCATGAAACTGTACTCAGCTTGCTGCGCCAAATGGGAAGGAAACCGATCAACAAGTACCGGACCATATGTCTCCAGATAGTTTGACTTTTTTTTCATTTCCGAAATAATGGCGTAATAGACGTTTTTTACGATATGCCCTGCCTTACCAGCCACAAAGTATTGTCCAACGTATTTTAACTGCTGCACAACGCCACCTGTCTCCTCCATCACTTCTCGCATTGCCGCATGTTCTGCAGTCTCGCCTTTTTCCACTTTACCTCCAGGGAACTCCAATCCCCGATCTTTATGCCGTGTTAACAGCCATTTGCTGCCATAACGGCATATGACCCAAACATGTTTAGGGTGATCAGAAAATGGATGGTCGGCGAAAGACATCTTCACTTCATTATTGTAGTAATCTCTGAATGTAATCATCGTCCCACTGCCTTCTTCTTCACATCAAACCTACAAGTATTTGACTTCTGCGATTTTCCAGCCTCCGTCATACAAGAATTTGATTTCGATTGTATAATTACCGTGCAGTTCATCTGCATTGCTTTGTGTAATTGTAACATACTTATCGGACTCTGTTTTTACTTTGTATGAATTATCTGGATTGTACCATGCAGGTGTTTCAGTTGGCACAATATATAAGCCGTCTGCTTTTTCTGTGAAATAAAACTCAACCATTGGTTCGCTTACCGTTCTGGCAGCCACCTCATCAAAGCTTTTCAATAATTCTTCCTTCGTATCGTAGTTGATGACTTTATAGTTGGCATCGATATCTTGTGTAATTTTGTCCATAAATGCAGCTGTCAGCTTATTAATTTGAGCTTGTGTCAGCTCTTGCTGTTCAGTTGTCTGCTTTTCTGCTGCCTGACTCTGCTCTGTCGTTACTGCGAATATATTCTCTGAATGGTATGATAGCGCAAATGTAATTGGGACTAGGAGTGTAATTATGACAGCAAATGTTTTCTTCCAAGATGAACGTCTCATATGTATTCCTCCTCATTTAGTCTTAGTATAGGTATTCCTCATCTCAGGTTATTTAAAACCCATATGTTTGGTTTAGTTACTATGTGCTCAAGATCTTCTAATCAATCTACCTCCGTCCAATCACCTATTAGCCGTTACATTGATAGGTAATTCCTATCTTTATTCTGTTCAAGTCGGATTAGAAGCATAGTATTTTCTCCTTAATTGTAACTTTTTGTAATATATCCGAAGAAATTCGTAATAATCTACTTATCAATTGGGTATTGTTTCCATGACGGCTTATTGGTGTGTTCTGCAACAAGGTTTATACAAAACGCGTCTTATCCATAACCAGTACGATTACATTTTTGGAGGGATTTTTATGAAGACAAGAAAACATGTAGGATGGTTTATACTTGCATTCGTATTATTTTTGACAGGCTGCGGGGCAGATGGGGCGTCCTCATCAAGTGCAGGAGAAAAAGAAAAAACGCCTACAGCAGACGAAATTCTTAGCAAAAGTTACAACGCTAATGAAGAACTGAATAGTTTTGACATGAGCATGACTACTGATGCAACTATTATGATGGATGGATTAGAACAGACTACAGAATCTAACTTTAGTGGATCCATTGTGCAAGAACCATTTGAGTTTAAACTGAAAATGGAAGCTATGGGAGAAGAGATGGAAACGTATTTAAAGGATGATATATTTTATGTATATGAACCGACGGCTGACATGTGGCTGAAGATGGATAGCGCATCACAAACAAGCATTCCAGATACAAACGAAGCGACACTAAACCCTGCTGACAGACTCAAAGAAATTCAAGAATTGTCAGACAGCATTAAAGTATCCGAGACAGATTCAGCGTACGTGCTGGATGTTGCAATAGCCGAAGACAAGATGATGGAAGTAATGGAAGAACAGTTGGGAACATATATGACGGAAGTGCGAAATGTAGAAGACCTCACGGTTGATAAGTTTGATTACACTGTCACCATTGATAAGAAAACAAACTATATGACAAATACGAAATATGATATGGCTGGCAGCATTGTAGAGGCCGGAACAGAAACTAAATTCAATGGTGTAGTCAATATGGATATGTCTAACTTTAACAGTTTAGAAACGATCAAGCTTCCTCCAGAGGCAGAGACTGCTATGGATCTTTCCACGGAAGGCACACCAGCTGAACCAGACACAACGATAACGTACTAATAAGACAAAAGGCACCAAAGGGACTAATACATCCCTATGGTGCCTTTTTCTAAGTTAAATTTTATATTGTACGTCTGCATCTTTCTCCAGCTCGTCCACTTTTTCAAGCATAACTGTCTGCAGGTTTTGCTGTTCCATAGATGCTTTAAGCTGATCTTTTACTTCCTCATATTTCGGCAAACTATCTTCTTGCTTACTTTCTTTTGCTTGCTGTTCCATTTTTTCATAATAACTCTTCATGTCGTCTTCTGTTACTTCTTTCGGTGACAGCTCGTTCTCAACGTATTTCGTTACAAGCAAGCCTTCCTTTAATTGCTGCTTGTATTCTTCCTCCGTTGAGCCTGTCGCTTTTAATGCTTCAGTAAATTTCTCTTCACTTCCAAGCTGGTCTTTTGTCGATTGCAGTTCTTCGTTTACTTCTTTATCGGATACTTCATAATCATTATTTGTAGCGGCTTGAAGCAGTAATTCATTGCCAACTAGGCTCTTTAGCACTTGGTCCTTAAGTTCCTTGGCAGCATCATCCGTTGTCGGATCAGCACCGCTGGCCTGTGATTGCTGTTGAGCTTGAGCTAGAAGGGCATTATATTCTTTGCCTTTAATTTCTGTTTCATTGACGGTAGCAACTGTTTTATCCGCATCTACTTGCTGTTTCTCGAGTTTCTTCTGCATTTCTTCCATTTGCTTTTGTGCTTCTTCTTGCTGTTTCTGCGCTTCCTCTGTGTCGGCGCTGGATGAATTATCAGATTTATCCTCATCATTCCCGCATGCGGCTAATACTAATGCAAGCACCAGCATCAAGCATAGGGTCGTTAATCGTTTCATATTACAGAAACCCCTCTCTTGTTCTATGGTTACGAATGTAACATCTAAAGATACACAACTCAAGTATACCACGTCTTTTTGGTAGAAAAGTAAGAGAAAGACGCCCGCTGTTCAGGCGTCTTTCTTAGGCAAATTGTTTTTTACGGTCTTTATGGTCCTTTACTACGAGAGCAGCATGTACCGCCCCCGGGACGAAAAATAGCAGCGTTAAGACTAAATTCAGCAATGCTTTGAACGGTTTGCCAGTGAATAATACTGCGACCGGTGGTAATAAAATTGCTAATAGGTACATTAACATAGGACTCCTCCTCTAGGTTGCACTAGTATAGATATACCCATATCTATGTCTTTTGACACCTATTCGCTTTGCACCACGTCACGAGAGACATAAGATAAATATTCCACATCTACTTCTACACCTATTCCCGGACCATCTGGAATGGCGATGCTCCCTCCTTCAACACACAGAGGTTGCTGCAATAAATCACGCGAAAAGTGTCTGTCTGAGCCGGACAAGTCCCCTGGAATCGTGAAACCAGGCAAAGATGCGAGCGCTAGATTATGCGCCTTGGAAATTCCTGATTCGACCATTCCGCCACACCAGACAGGCAAGCCCGCTTGCTGACAAAGGTCATGAATATGAATTGCTGCAGTCATACCTCCAACGCGGCCAATCTTGATATTGATAGTTCGGCAAGCTTCCAGCTCCAGTGCCTGCCAAGCATCTTCTCCGCTTTCCACCGTTTCATCCAGACAGATAGGCGTTTTCATCTGTTTTTGCAGCCGCTGATGCAGCACCACATCGCCTGGTATAAACGGCTGTTCAATCATCTGAAGCTCCAAGCTGTCCAAATCGGTGAGCAGCGGTATATCAGCTTGCTTATACATACCATTTCCATCAATCATGAGCGGCAAGCTAGCGTCGATTTGCTTTACTCGTTCAATTGCCTGCCGCTCTTTGTATTTCTCCACCTTCAGCTTTGCTCGTTCAAAGCCTTGTTGATGGATCAGCTCGATCGTCTGCTCCAAGTTATCCGAAAGACTAATAACAGCTCCAGCTTTCGCTTTTGTTTGCGTCCCGCCAATACAGGAAGCAAGACTCTTATTTTGCTGTTTTGCATACAAATCCCAGACGGCACATTCTACTGCCGCTTTGGCCATTTGATTACCGACAATGCCTGCAAACAGCCCCGGTATTTCCGAAGGGTGTTTCACCTTACTCTCAAATAGGAGCGGGAGCAATGAACGCTGCAGAAGAATCCAGCTAGACGCGACTGTCTCACTCGTATAGAAAGGGACAGCAAAAGCCACTCCTTCCCCGTAACCGACACGCCCTTCTGCATCCTGCAGCTCTAAAATAATTCCTTCTCGTTCATGCAAAGCACCAGCATGCGTAGTGAACGGCTGTTTTAGCGGCAGTGTATAGTTGAATAATCGATAACTTCTTAGCTGCATGATTCGCTGTCCTCTTCCAAAAATTCCTGCAGCTTATATCGCATCAGTTTATTGCTGGCATTTCGCGGCAGCTCCATCACCCAATTCCAGTTCTTTGGAATTTTATAACGAGCGAGTCTTTCTTCACAGAACGCTTGCAGTTCTTCTATACTTACTTCTCGCTGTTTTACCAGAAAAGCTGCAGGCACCATTCCCCAGCGTGCATCTGCTTTCCCAACGACAGCGGCTTCCTGAATGCTAGGATGGCTGGTCAGAATATTTTCCACCTCAGCCGGATAAACATTTTCACCGCCAGAGATAATTAAATCTTTTCTGCGATCAAGCACGTACAAATAGCCTTCTGCATCGGTATAGCCAATATCTCCTGTCGCAAGCCATCCATCCTGAAAAGCGGATGCAGTAGCATCTGCATTGCGGTAATAGCCTTTTGTAATCATCGGTCCCTTTACTTGAATTTCTCCTGTTTCCTCAGGCTGTGCGAGACCAGATGTACCCATGATCCGCAGCTGCGCCGGTACAAGAGCTTTTCCAGCTGATCCGAGTTTCCGGATACTATCTTCTGGACTTAGTGTGACAATTTGCGATGCAGTTTCTGTCATACCGTAGGATTGAAACACCGGGATGTCACGTGTTTTTGCTTCCTCAAGCAGATGAAGCGGAGCAGGGCCGCCTCCGAGCAGCATACAGCGAAACGTTTCAGGATAAGTGATACCATCCTGATCTTGAAGTTGCAGCAACCGCTGCAGCATCACTGTCACAACCGATACAATCGTGACGCCATGCTGCATAATCGCTGTTTGAACAGTTTGTTCATCAAACCTTTTTGTTACATACAACGGCATTCCATAAATAGCGCTCTTGAAGATTGTAGATAAACCGCCTACATGGAACATTGGCAGCGGTGACAGCCATTTGTCATTTTGGGAAAGTCCAAGATTCAGCGCCGACCCAATCGCACTCCACCAATGATTGCCGTATGTATGCGCTACACCTTTCGGATTGCCGGTTGTGCCGGAAGTATAAATGATGCTGAACACGTTATCGAGCGAAAGCTCTGTGCAGCGTGTATATGCTGATACTGCTTGCTGCTCCAGGTTCTCGATTGTGTATACAGCAACACCTGTTTCATCTGCAGCTTTCTTATAAGCTGCGGCAGCAAGCAGCAGATCCGCCTCACTATCTTGCAGCTGGTATGTCCACTCAGACGTTGTTAGTCTTGTATTCAGTAAAATAAGTGTCGCTCCGATATAGCTTAAAGCATGAATAAGCACGATCATTTCTATACTGTTTGGCGACAGCACGGCAACGCGCGAGCCTTTTGTGATACCGAGAGAAGCGAGACATCCTGCGACATTATCTGCCGCTTCATGCAGCTGACGAAATGTAAGCTGCATCCCTTCTGGCGTTTCTGCAGCCAGACGGTTTGGACTGAGTTCAGCTTGCTTTTGCAGCCAATGTGGTATCTTATCCGTCATGTTTATCACTCCTTTTCATAAAGAAGAACCTTTGCAGCATATCGCAAAGGTTCTGTCTTTCTGTCTATTAAGGGAAACGCGGGAATTTCTTGAAGTCAGGCGTGCGTTTCTCTTTAAACGCGTCACGTCCTTCTTTCGCTTCATCTGTTGTGTAATAAAGCAATGTTGCATCTCCGCCCATTTGCTGCAAACCAGCAAGGCCGTCTGTATCTGCATTAAGGGAAGCTTTCAAGAAACGCAATGCTGTCGGAGACATAGAAAGCATTTCTTCACACCATTTTACTGTTTCTGCTTCCAGCTGATCCAAAGGTACAACTGTGTTAACTAAGCCCATATCCAATGCTTCTTGTGCATTGTACTGACGGCATAGGAACCAAATTTCGCGCGCTTTCTTTTGACCGATATTACGCGCAAGCAGACCAGCACCGTACCCTGCGTCGAAGCTACCAACACGAGGACCAGTTTGTCCGAAGATTGCGTTGTCTGCAGCAATTGTTAAGTCACATACAACATGCAGAACATGACCGCCGCCAATTGCATAACCGGAAACCTCCGCTACAACTGGTTTTGGAATAACGCGGATTAAACGCTGCAAGTCTAGTACGTTCAAGCGCGGAACTTGATCTTCTCCTACATAGCCGCCATGACCGCGAACTTTTTGGTCACCTCCGGAGCAGAATGCTTTTTCGCCAACACCAGCTAATACAATAACGCCGATGTTTGAATCGTCACGTGCGTATGTAAACGCGTCGATCAGTTCATTTACTGTATGCGGACGGAACGCATTGCGCACTTCCGGGCGGTTGATTGAGATTTTTGCGATTTGGTTGTACTCTTCGTATAAAATATCATCATACGTACGGGTAGCTTCCCATGTAATTGTCATTATGATTCCTCCATTATATCTGCTTCATCATGAAGCAAGTATCTCTTTACTATTTTATCAAAAATTCGCGGTTGTTCAACATGGACGCTGTGACCAGCTGCTGTAACGATATGTAAAGATGCATTCGGCAGCCGTTTTTCCATCTCCTGATTGATTCCGACGAACTTATGATCCAATGCACCAGCTACCAGGACAACTGGTCTATCCAAAAGGGAAAGCTTGTCCCAATTAGAAATTTGCTTACCTGTTCCCATCGTGCGAAGTGATGCAGCAAGACCGCTTGCCTGCTGAGAAAGCCGCTCCTGTCTGATTTGCTTTTGGATGGAATTTGGTAAACTTTTTTGCGTTTCAAACAGGGGAATGTTTTCCCAAAAGCTGACAAACTCCTCCAACCCCTCTGTCTCCAAACGCTGTGCCAGTCGCTCATCGTGCTGCTGTCTGGCACGTCTTTCTTCCTCTGTGTTCAAACCTGGAGAAGCACTCTCTAACAGAAGACCGCTTACTCTTTCTGGATAACGGCAAGCAAACGATAGAGCTGCTCGGCCGCCCATCGAGTAGCCTATTAGCTTCATTTCGTTAATGCCGTGATTGTCCAGGAACGCTGCAACAGCATCTGTGAAGCGTTCCATTGTACCATCACTAGTGATCGATGTTTTTCCATGCCCCGGCATATCAATTGCTATCACATGATGCGCTGTACTCCAAGATTCGAGAAAAGGCATCCATGTCTGACTCGTACTTGTAAATCCGTGAAACAGCAGCAGCGTGGGGGCTGCTTGTTTATTACCATATTCCACGTAATGAAAATCAAGCATGATGCTGCTCCAAATAAGTTAACAGCTGCTGTTCGGCTTGCTGCCATTTTTCCCGGTGCCAGCTGACATTCGCTTCCCGTTCGGTACGCACTTCAATGAGGTGCATACCTTTTGTTTGGTAGCTTTCTTGTAAAGCACTAGAAAAAGTATTTCGGTCAGCTGCCAATGTGTATGGCAGCTGGTACAAATTCGCTGCGTGGGCGAAATCCAGATTAGTTGGTGTTCCAAATAGTGTCTCAAAATGGGCAGCTTCTTGCGCCTGCGGCAGGAAGGAGAAAATGCCCCCTCCATTATTGTTGATCACAACAATAGTTAGATCAAGACCATAATTCCGCCCAAGCATCAGGCCGTTCATATCGTGATAGAAAGAAAGGTCTCCTATAACAAGCGTCGTTCGTTTGCCGCTGGCAGCAACACCTAGTGCGGTAGAGACAACACCATCAATGCCATTCGTTCCGCGGTTGCACCAAGGCTGGACGTCCTTATCCGTTGCAAAGAAGAAGCTGTCTAAATCGCGTATCGGCATGCTATTTCCAACGAATACATGGCTTTCTGCTGGTGTCTCCTGCAGAACATCCTGAACAGTTGTGCCTTCCGTCAGTTCCAGTTGCGCTGCATCATCTTGCAGCACATCACAGGCAATGCGATTCATCTCTTGCCAAACCGGGAGCCAAGTGTCGCGTTCTCCGGCAGGTTGTTTTGCCAGTGATTGACAAAGAGCGGCAGGATTACAGTAAATGAATTGCGTATGCATTCCCACTGGTTCACGGTAGCCTGCATGGTTTTCGATGACAATATGCTTGGTAGCAGGATTTTCTTTTAGCAAGAATAAATATGGCTTGGATACTGGCATTGCACCGAAGCGGATAATATAATCTGGCTGCAGCTGCTCTCGAACCGATGCTGCTTTCAAGATTGTATCGTACGTTTCGATAATCATATCCTTGTCATGATTTCCGCTTCGCAGCTGCGATAACGGATCTGCTAAGACAGGGAGCTGCCATGCTTTGGCTAACTGCACAACAGATAGTGCGAGCGTCTTATCTTCCTGCGGCCCAACAACTAGCAGCCCTTTCTTACCAGATGCAAGAAGTTCGGCAAGCTGACCGACTACCTGTTCATCTAATTGTGACGTTCCATATAAAGACGGCTCTCCGGTAACCTCACCTGTTGACCAAATATTCTCCATCGTAAAGTCCGGGGTGAGCGGCTCACGGAAAGGGAAATTAAGATGAACAGGACCTGCATTACCCTCCAGCGCTTGCTGCATCGCTCGGGCAGCCTGCTGCTGCACATATCGCAATGCAGCAGGGTTTGCTTCCGGCAGCATCATTTCGTGGAACCATTTGACGAAACCGCCATACATTTGAATCTGGTTGATTGCCTGCGGCGCTCCTACATCACGCAATTCATGCGGGCGATCTGCTGTCAGCAAAATTAACGGAACTCTGCTGTAAAACGCCTCCACAACAGCTGGCATATAATTAGCTGCTGCTGTTCCTGATGTACATACGAGCGCTACCGGTTTTTGGCTTTCCTTTGCCAAACCGAGCGCAAAGAATGCAGCGGAACGCTCATCTAAGTTTACCCACTGCTTCATATGCGGATGCTCTGTCATTAATAAAGCAAGCGGCGTCGATCTGGATCCAGGCGAAATGACAACCTGTTCGACTCCGCTTCGCCAAAGAGCATCCACAAAATGGCCAACATATTTGGTTAACGTTTGAATATGGCTCATTCGGTTACCTCCAGTGCTTCCAGCATCGGACGGAATTTAATTGCTGTTTCTTCAAATTCCATTTCCGGATCGGAATCTTTTACAACGCCGCAGCCTGCAAACAGGACAGCTTGCTTACCATCCAGCAAACCGGAACGAATCGCAACTGCCGTATCACCATTTTGATAGCTGTCCATCCAGCCAATCGGCGCACCATACCAGCCGCGCTCCAGCGGTTCTCTGTCCGCGATAAAAGCAAGCGCTTTTTCCTTTGGCAGTCCGCCCAAAGCAGGTGTCGGATGCAGCTCTTGCACGATTTGCTGCATCGAAGCTCCTTCTTGTAAGTTTGCCGAAACAGGCGTATATAAATGCTGGAGCTGACGTAATTTCATCAATTCCGGTACAGCAGGAAGACGCAGATTATCCGCATATTTGCGAATTACACCTGTTATCATCTCGACAACATATTGATGTTCTTCACGGTTTTTGCTGTCTTCAAGCAGCGCTTCTCCGATCTCGGCATCCGCGGCAGCATCTTTTCCGCGAGGCGCAGTCCCTGCGACACAGCTCGTGTGTAATGTTCCTGCTTCTACACGAACGAGCCGTTCTGGTGTAGCTCCAATGAAGCATGCCGAACCGTTTTCCACTGCAAAAATAAAACTATCTTGCTGACTGTTCATCAAATTTCGAAGTACAGCAGCCGCTTGCAGTTTCTCTGCAAACTCCAGTTTCATTGCTCGCGCTAACACAACTTTATCCAAGTCTGTTGCTTTTATTGTGTCCGTTGCTTCCTTGACTAATCGTTTCCACTCTTGTGAATCGAGCTCTTGCTTATTTGTCAGCTGCATTGGAGAAGCTGACATCGAACCATCAGCCATCAGCGTCTTAAGCTGCTCTAAAATAACCGTAACAGCCTCATTTACATGAGAGCCATCCACAAGCTGATTAATTGTTATATAATAGTTTGCCTCTGTTTTGGTCAAAGTAAAAGCAGGGATACGATATTGCGTAGCAGGAAAGTCCTTCCATAGCTGACGCAGCTGCTCTGTTTGAAAGTTGTTTCCGCAAAAGGCGACTGGCCCTGTTCCGGGTACCGCCGAAAGATTGTGAACTATTGCACTTTCTATAACATGCTCCCATTCCTGAGATGAACGCATATCCATAATGGCTGGCCCTGCACCAACCAAGTAAAAATCATCTTTCTGGCTATACCAGAAATGTCGCTCTCCTTCTAAAGAAGAACCATTGGCGAAGAAAAGGAGTGGATCAATGCCACTGATCTTTTCTGTCCAGCTTACTAGTGTTTGCTGCCCATTTGGTACGGCAGCGTTACGAAGAAAAGACTCGAAGTCTGTCATATATTGTTGAATCATTTTTTCCGACCTCCACATTACTGCAAGGACAAGTTTGTTCGTTAACGTACATTTCAGATGTCCTTCCCTATTCTATTCCCTTTTTCACTGATTAACAAGGACTAGCACTTGATTACTTATCTTAAGTAAGTAATTTACGTTGACAGGCTTTGTCTGTTTCCCTAAAATTAATATGATATAATGCTCTGCATTTATAAGGAGAGAAAGTACTATGCAATCTATCGGAAACGATAATGTGCGCCAAGCACTGAATGAGCGCGATGGCTTTCAGGTGTGGTGGCGTCTTATGCGTCCACATACATTGACAGCATCCTTCGTGCCTGTTTTCATCGGAACGATGCTTGCTGCATTAGATGGATCAATCAACTGGCTGCTTTTCGGAGCTATGCTGCTTGCTTGTATTCTCATCCAATGTGCAACGAATATGTTCAATGAATACTATGATTTTGTCCGCGGACTGGATAATGAACAGTCTGTCGGAATCGGCGGTACAATTGTACGCGATGGTATCAAGCCGAAAACTATTTTGACACTTGCGCTGGTCTTTTATGCCATCAGCATGCTGTTAGGCATCTATATTTGTATAGAGTCCAGCTGGTATATCGCTTTGATTGGGCTTGCATGTATGCTATGCGGCTATTTGTACACAGGCGGTCCCTACCCTATCTCTTATACACCGTTTGGTGAGTTAACATCCGGCGTATTCATGGGTGCTATCATTATTTGCATCACGTATTACATCCAGACGCTCACACTGACTGGAAGTGTCGTACTGATCAGCATTCCGACTACTATTTTCATTTCTTGCATCAATTTCGCTAATAACTTGCGAGATCACGATGGAGATAAAGCAAATGGCAGACGAACTGTTGCCATCTTACTCGGCCGTCCAAAAGGGGTTGCCTTTATGGGAATCTGCTTTATTGTCAGTTATGTTATTACAGCTGTGTTCATTGCAGTCGGATTGCTGCCAATCTGGGCTGTCATCACGTTCCTATCAATTAAGAAAGCGCGTGACGCTTACCGAGGCTTCCTTGGTAAAACACACCCCCTAGAAATGATGCCTGCTATGAAAGCAACTGGACAAACGAATACGATTTATGGTTTATTGCTTGTGATTGCATTGCTAATCCAGCAATTTGTACCATTTTCATTCTAATGAAAAAAGCGGGCAGGCTGCCCGCTTTTTTTCTATAGGTTTAATCTCGAAACGGACGGGAAATACATTACATACAGAAAGCAGGTTGGAACAATGGATTTTTCAAACACAATGATGGAGCAGCTGCACATGCGGGTTATCGAAGCAAAGCCAGAGCAAGTGGTGATGGAAATGCCAGTTGGCCCGCACAACCGTCAGCCATTGGGCTACTTACATGGCGGTGCCAGTGTTGCACTGGCTGAAACGGCAGCAAGCATCGGTGGCAATCTGCACGCAGATCCAGCCACACAGGCTGTCTTCGGTTTAGAGATTAATGCGAATCATATTCGCAGCGTCCGATCAGGTATCGTGACGGCCGACGCCACGCCGATTCACATCGGTAAATCGACGATGATTTGGCAAATTAAAATTTTGGATGATAACAACGACCTGCTCTCTATCGCACGCTGCACGCTAGCTGTAAAAACGAAACGGCAGTAAAGGAGATGGAAAAGAGAATGGATAAAGATAAATTGAATAACTACCGCGAACAATTGCTTGCCATGAAGGCAGAAGCAGAAGAACAAATAAAGGGAAATGACAGTTATGATAGCGCCAAAGAACTCCCAAATGATTCAATCGGTGAAATGTCCACTGTTGTAAACCATCCTGGTGACCTTGGCACAGAACTGCATGACCGAGAAACAGCGCAAACGTTGAAAGAATCCGCACGTGAACGCCTGCGCGATATCGAGGATGCATTGGACCGCATAGAAGAAGGAACATATGGCTTAAGTGAAAAATCTGGTAAACAGATTCCTGAAGAGCGTTTGCAAGCAGAACCGACAGCACGTTTACTCGTCGAAGAACAAGCAGAAGAGGAAGAAGCAAGAAGAATATAAAAAAATTGAGCATAAGAAAAGGCACCCTCGCAGGGTGCCTTTGTTAATTGCGGCGTGTAAAGCCATGTGGCCACATCCACACGTGTCTAAGACGTGCTTTACCGACTTATGCAATTCAGCTCATCGCTAGACTATTGTAGCATGAACAAGTATTTGGCGCAACAACTATTTCGTCTCACAAAAAAACTCCCAATTGGGAGCTTTTTTATGCCGCTGCGGAACCAGAACGTTTGCGTTTCACGAACCATGGCTTCAGTTTCGCAAATAGCGGAACGAAGACGATTGCGATAATGATACCTTTGATAAAGTTAAAAGGAACAATACCAGCAATGACTGCTAACCATTTCGCTTCTGGACCCATAGACGGATAACCTGCGAACATGATATATAGCGGTAAAACGACAAAATAATTCAGCAAACCCATTCCAATTGCCATGACCACTGTTCCTGTTGCCAGACCGGAAACGAGCGTACGTTTGCTCGCTTTGAATTTATGGTAGAAATAAGCGACCGGCAAGACGAACATCATGCCTGCCAGGAAGTTAGCTACGACACCTACAGGATCACCTGCTCCTGTAAAGATAAGATATAATAAGTTCTTAATTGCCTCGACTGCAACACCTGCCATTGGTGAAAAAAGCAATGCAGCTAGTAACACCGGCACTTCACTAAAGTCAATCTTCAAATAAGCTGGAAGCAATGGAAGCGGGAAATTGAGCAGCATGAGCACCATGCTAATCGCCCCCATTAGAGCAATCGTAATCGTTTTTGTTAAATTGGATGAACGCATATTCGTTCTCCTCCTTCATCATATTCATCGATTCTAACTCTTGATGAAGGGGAAGCCAGCTTATTTACGTTAAAAAGCCCCGGAGCATCACGCTCTGGGGCTTGGAATATACGCAAATAAGCGGAAGACGTTTCACGTACGGAAACCGTACGGAAAGCAAGGATAGCCAAATTGGCATCCCTCTTCTGCTTCGTATCTTCTCCCATCCAGACTTTCACTGTCGGTCCCGGACTTGCACCGGATCAGCCGCAGAACAATTGTCCTGCGGGTCACGGACTTCAGCAGAAATCCTGCTGTCACCGTCGGTCGGGAATTACACCCTGCCCCGAAGATAGAATCGATATGGATTTGTTATTTTATTATACCTGCTTTCAGCAGATTTGCAACCCCTTTGCTTACAAGTCTAATGGGTTCAGACTTTCTTCACCAGAGAGGTTTGTCAGGAATTTTACCAGCAAATCAATTTCCTGCTGAATGACGTGCAAGCTGACCGTTTCAACTGGAGAATGCATATAGCGTAATGGAAGCGAGACAAGTGCTGTTGATACTCCTTTGCCAGCATAGCGCATCTTATCCGCATCCGTTCCTGTATGACGAGGTGTTAGTTCATATTGCAAAGGAATAGCCAGTTCTTTGGCTGCTTGCTCGAGCAGCTGGTTGGCTTTTCGATTAATAGGCGCTCCCTTAGCAAGAACCGGCCCGCCATCCAAGCTGACATCAACAACCTTCCGTTTGTTCACACCTGGATGGTCCGTTGCAAATGTTACATCACAAGCAATCGCAAGGTCAGGCTGAATACCTGCAGCTGCAAAATAAGCACCACCCATGTTTGTTTCTTCATTCACTGTACTTACAGCATAAACACCAACGTTTACTTTTTCCTCTTTCAGTCTGCGCATCACTTCGCCGACAATAAAAGAGCCGGTCCGGTTGTCGAGTCCGCGTCCAGTCAGATAGCGATCCATTAGGACAGATGGCTGACGCTGATACACAATCAAATCGCCTACTTGAACATATTGTTCTATCTCCTGTTTGGATACCGCTCCGCAATCAATATACAAATCCGGAAGCTCAAAATCTCCTTTTACTCCGCCAAGATGCATGGCATTCACACCAACAACACCAGGAATTGTCTTGTTAAACCCCAACACTTGCACTGTCATTCCCAATGCTGCTTTGGCGTTAAATCGTCCCATCTCATCAATACGCAAGAACCCATTCTCATCAATGCCAGTCACTACCATCGCTATTTCATCACAATGACCCGCAAGCAGCACTTTAAAATCTGCTTCTGGATTCATAACTGCGATCGCATTTCCCGATACATCCGTGCGCATTTCATCTGCAAACGGTGTGTATTCTTTTATCCATTTTTTCTGGATTTCCATCTCATAACTGGATGGCGACGCTGTACGTAGTAATTCCATTAGAAATCCTTGATTATCTAGCTGCATATCTATCCGCCTTTATTATGTAGTATGCTTACACTGTAGCATAAGCTAAGCTTATTTGTTTAGTTTAGCCGACTCCTCGGGTAAACTAAACAGCAGAAAGGATGAGAAATATGACGACATTAAACGAATGGTTTGATAAGGGAATAAACATTGATGCGTACTTGGACGCGATGCAAACACATAAAGAAAATGCAATGTACATTTATGATCACTATGAACTGCCAGCAGATACGGATTTCTTTAATACGCTCCGTTCACAGAAACTGCGTGCTATCATATTAACNATGCTGAACTTACCAATCTTCTACCATATTGCCCAAGCTGGTGCGATTGAAGTCAGCATTCTCTACCGCGATAAAAACTTGGAATTGATGGATCAGTACCTAACGAACGGAAAAAGCCGTTCGATTCCGATTATTATCTTTATTAATCAAAACGGGGACGAAGTAGCAAGTTGGGGTCCGCGGGCACCTGAGCTGCAAGTTTACATCGATGAATCATTCAGCAGTCTTCCTGACAAAGATGCACCCGAATATGAAGAAAAACGTGATCAGATGCTTACGTTTATCACGAAATCTTATCGTGATAACGAAGACTTCTGGCACCGTGTGTATGCAAGCATGAAAAGAGGCTTACAGGAAGCATAAAAACATCCGTTATGGATGTTTTTTTGTTTACACACTTTTATTTTAAGTTGTTATTTGTCTCTCCAGTTCGGCCAGTACATAACTATTCGGACCTTTTTCTAGCAGCTGATAATACAAACTTAGCTTGGAAAGCATAGCAACCCTTTGCCGAATCATATTCTTTTCTTCGCTTTTGTAGCTCGATAACACTAACTCCATAAATTCTGTACTCACCTGTGCTATTCCAGCAAAATCAATTGCCGGATCACCAATATGCATGTCACTGAAATCCAATACACCAAGCTTCCGGAAAGGTTCCTCAGCTAATAGATGGGCTGGCCGCAAGTCACCATGAACAACCGTGCTGCAAACTGGCTGATAGTTGCTAAACAAGTGCTCCGTATATGCAGCCACTCTAGCCGGCAGCTGAGGATAGAAGTTTCTAATCTGTCTTAAGAAACGTTCATAGTACGTTTTATCTCTTCTTGGCAGTCTATAATACGTGACAGATACACGATGCAACTCGGTGAGAAAGCTGCCCAGCTGGTGAGCAGCCTGTTTTAAATCAGTCTTTGACATGCTTGCCTGGATAGGAAAACCTGGGATGTACCGATAGAGCATCACTTCCTGACCATCCGCTGTCATGCAGACACGCGATGACGGGAGTGCGACCGCAGTTCTCACCTTCAACTCTTTCAGCAGCTTACCCTCTTCTCTTGGAATGTCTCGCTTGTCTCTAGGCACCCGCAGTATCCATTGCTGGTTAATCACATAAATCTTATGATCCCAGCCTGTATCATTTGTTTCTATTTGTTTGATTGGTTCATCCAAATATGCCTCCAACCAGCTAAAATTGTTCACACGCTTCCTCTCCTGCCCCTTTTGTTTAAAGCTATTTATTATACATATACTAACAAACATCAAGGAGGGGTAGCATGGTCTTCCAATTTTTGCGGCGCTTTTATTTCCGGCTCCCTATATTTATTCGACTCATATCTACTGTGCTAATTGTCATGGTAGTGTTTGGCGTTTGTATGCGTCATATTGAACCTGAACAGTTTCCGACTTATTTTGATGGTATATGGTGGGCTTTTGTCACTGCTTCTACAGTTGGTTATGGCGATTTGATTCCGGAAACGCTGAATGGAAAAATTCTCGCAGTTATTCTCATTCTTTCTGGTGCCGGCCTTGTTAGTATTTATTTATCAACGATTGCTGCGTCGACGGTAGAATACTCACAGAACCTATCAAAAGGCTTGACGGCATTTAAAGGTACCAACCACATTATTATCGTCGGCTGGAACGAACGAGCCAGAACCATGCTAAAACGACTTACAGATAAACATCCAGAACTGCCGGTCGTGCTAATTGATCGAACATTGACTAGCCTTCCTTACAAAAAGCACGCCCTACATTTCATCCGCGGAGATGCATCAGAAGACAAAACGTTAGAGAAGGCGAATATCCAGCATGCAAAAGCAGCCATTATAACAGCGAACACAGGGAATAATGAAAAGCAGAGTGATTATATGACGATTATGACCACCATTGCGATGCGAGGCAATAACACAGAGCTTACGATTATTGCAGAAGTATTAACAAAGAGTCAAAAAGAGAACGTGCGGCGAGCTGGCGCTGATACTGTCATCCGGTCTAATGATTTTGTAAGTACACTTTTTTATCATGAGTTATTTCACAAAGAAAAGAGAAGTCATTTAGAACTGTTACTACACTTTTTACAGGAGCAGGAAATCAGAATGAGTCCGTTGCCTCAGGAATTAGTGGACGCTAGTTTTTTCGAAGTTACACGCTATTTCGCTCGTAAAGACAAAACTGCAATTGGCTTTATGCGGGGAGATAGAATTGATATGAGTCCTGATTTTCAAGAACCAATGCAAGCAGAAGACAGCGTCATCACTCTGCAGCACATCAAATAAAAAATCCCTTCCGCTGCAAAGCGAGAAGGGATTTTATCATTTTATAGTCTTTTTTCTAACGCTGCTTTTTCTTCCTCGAACCCAGGCTTGCCAAGAAGCGCAAACATGTTCTTCTTATACGCTTCTACTCCTGGCTGATCAAACGGATTAACGCCAAGCAAGTATCCGCTGATGGCACATGCTTTTTCGAAGAAATACACAAGATACCCGAAGCTGAACGGATCCAATGCAGGAACTTCAACAACCAAGTTCGGCACATCACCATCTGTATGCGCCAGCAATGTTCCTTGGAATGCTTTGCGATTCACTTGGTCAACAGTTTGTCCTGCAAGATAATTCAATCCATCCAGGTCTTCCTCTTCTGCTTCGATTGTCACATCAGAAACAGGCTGTTTTACTTGCACAACTGTTTCGAACAAATCACGGCGACCTTCTTGTACGTATTGACCAAGAGAATGCAGATCGGTTGAGAAGTTAGCAGAAGCTGGGAATAACCCTTTCAGATCTTTGCCTTCACTTTCGCCGAACAATTGCTTCCACCACTCACTGAAATATTGCAATGCTGGCTCATAGTTGACGAGCAGTTCAATTGTTTTCCCTTTGTTGTAAAGTACATTACGAACAGCTGCGTATTGATATGCCGGATTTTCCTGCAAATTCGCATTCGAAAGCTCTTCTTGTGCTTGTTTTGCACCAGACATGATGCTATCGATGTCGACACCAGCTGCAGCAATTGGCAAAAGACCGACTGCTGTAAGAACAGAGAACCGTCCGCCTACATCATCAGGAATGACGAATGACGCATAGCCTTCTTTTGATGCCAGCGTCTTTAATGCGCCTTTTTCTTTATCTGTCGTTGCATAAATCCGCTTGCGTGCTTCTTCCACGCCGTACTTTTCTTCAAGATATTTTTTAAAGATACGGAAAGCAATTGCCGGTTCCGTTGTTGTACCGCTTTTAGAGATAACATTCACACTGACGTCTTTATCCTTAATTGCGTCCATAAGCTGGTTTAAATACGGCGCACTGATGCTATTGCCGACAAAGAATACTTGCGGTGCTTGACGATCTTCTTTTGAGAGCACGTTGAAAAAGCTATGTGTCAAAGCTTCAATCGCCGCTCGAGCACCAAGGTAAGATCCCCCAATACCAACAACCAGCAAAACATCGGAATCCGATTTAATCTTCTCTGCTGCTTGTTTGATTCGTGCAAATTCTTCTTTGTCATAATCTGTCGGCAGGTTCAGCCAGCCTAAATAATCATTGCCTGCACCTGTTTTATTATGTAGTTGATCATGCGCAGCTTGTACGAGTGGCGCCAAATAGTTTACTTCCTGTTCGCCAATATATGGCATTGCTTTTTTATAATCAAATCCGATGTGTGTCATAATCATCCTCCTTGAAACTGCTTTCTTATTTCACTTTACCGAATCTCCCAATGTTTAGCAAGAATTGTTACAGGAATAAAATCCGTTAAACAAAGCATGCTAATAAAGATTTATCATCCGCTTCACGAAATGGAGGTTATGCAGTTGAATTTAGTTACACGTATTGCTCTCGTTCTTGTCATCATCGGTGCAATTAACTGGGGACTAGTCGGTTTATTCAACTACGACTTGGTAGCAGGTATCTTCGGTAATGGCAGCCAAGCTGCTGCTTTCCCGCGGATTATTTACAGCCTAGTCGGCTTGGCTGGTCTCGTATCGATCTCCGCTTTGTTTTTAGAGCGTAAAGAAGTCGAGCAAGCATCAACAAACAAGGCATAAACGATAAATCAAAAAAGACCCCCTGCCACGTGCAGGGGGTCTGTTCTGTCTTATTTGCGTTTGTCTTCTGTTTGTTTAATCCAATCCTGCAACTTGTCTTTCAATGTGTTGAAACCAGCTGGTGCTTCTTGGGAAGCAGCTACAGCTTGTTTTTGATTGTTTTGCGGCTTAGCTGGTGCTTCTTCTGTAGCACGGATAGATAGAGAATACTTACCGCTATCTTCATTGATATCTAAAATTTTAACCTTAACTTCGTCACCTACAGAAAGGTGCTCGCTGATATCTTTTACGAAACCATGTGTTACTTCTGAAATGTGAACCAAACCTTGTACTTGCTCATCCAATGCAACAAACGCACCATAAGGCTGAATACCTGTTACTTTTCCTGTCAATACTTGTCCTTGTTCGAACTTCTCTGCCATACTAAACAACTCCTGATATTTTCTACTTTAGTCGCAATAAACAATTTTATCATAGTCAGCCGAATTCGGCAAAATTTATCAAGAATTTCACAAATAAGGTTTATGTTTGAGTCATTCTGGCAATACATAGTACTGTAAGACTTTCTCGTATTCCCCCTGTAGGCAAAGCGATGCGCATCGCTTTGCTTTTTTTTGCATATAAAGACTAAAACGAGCGAGACTATACCTAATTGCAGGTAAAGGGGCAGCGCGAATGTCTTGTTCAACAGGTATTTTTTATTTTAACGGGGTTGCGGTCGATTATAAGACATATCCTTCGTACAATACAGGAACCTCCAAAACGATCCTTCTTCTTCATGGTTTTCTTGCTTCCCAATATTGTTTTCATCATCTGATTCCAGAGCTGCGGCGCAATTACCGTGTCCTCACCTTAGATTTCCCTCCTTTTGGTCAAAGCGGCAAACATGCAGAAACGGCTTTTTCGTATGACGACTATACCAGCCTGCTTTCTGCTCTTTTAACACATTTGGATATCGGTCGACTGGATATCGCAGGTCACTCCATGGGAGGTCAGATTGCAATGCGGTTTTCCTATCACTATCCAAAGATAGTTAATCAGTTATATTTGTTTGCGCCTTCCAGCTATATGCTGCCAACAGATTCCTTTAGCAGCCTCGTTGCTTCGAGTCATTTCTTTCCCAGTTTTATAAAATTAATTTTTGAGGCTGGCAGTGTCGTCCGCTTTTTGCAGCATCTTGTTGCCAGCCCAAACAGTATTTCGCTCCGCATGGTGGTCGCATACAGCATTCCATTTATGGATCAACGTTTATTTTCTTCCTTGGCTACCTTTATCCAACACCGGGGCGGCGATTTGCCAAATGACTGCATCCAGCAAATACAAACTCCCGCGACAATATTCTGGGGCAGTCAAGATCCCTTACTGCCGCCATCGATTGGCTACAGACTGCTAGCTGAAATGCCGAAAGCGACACTGCATGTTTTTCCAGACGCAGGACACCTATTACCGGAAGAAATTCCAGATACGCTAACCGCTTATATGATGTAATCATTCATTTCGCTTTTCGAAACGACCTAGCCTATAATGGGGATAGAAGTGAAGAAAGGAGTGCGGGATATGCATAATTTTGAAACCGTACATGACCGGAGGAAAACTCGTTCCGTAAAATGGGATAACTTACAGGCATTATATGGCGGAGAAGACGTCCTGCCGATGTGGGTTGCAGATATGGATTTCCAATCTCCGCGCGCAGTGATTCATGCACTGAAAGATAAGGCAGAGCATGGTATCTATGGATACACGATGACAGACGCCAGCATTGCGAAAGTCGTCAGCAGATGGGTAGAAAAGCGCCACGGCTGGAGAATCAAACCGAGCTGGCTCTTATACAGTCCTGGTGTCGTAACAAGCTTACATATGGCGATTCAGACATTTACCAACCCAGGTGACCAAGTTATCATTCAAACACCAGTCTATACTCCTTTTTATAGCGTAGTTAAACAGCACGATCGGAAATTAGTGGAGAATCCACTGCTTGAAGACAACGGTGTATATACAATGGATCTTGAGCACTTAGAGACATGCTTCCGAAATGGAGCAAAAGCGATGATTCTATGTAATCCTCATAACCCAGTTGGACGTGTCTGGACGAAGCAAGAGCTGGAGCAGCTGGCTGCCTTATGTCAGACATATGATGTTTTACTTCTTTCAGATGAGATTCATGCTGATTTGATTCACAGCGGCCATCAGCATATCCCAATTGCTTCTTTATCGGAAGACATGAGCAAACGCACACTGACGTTCTTATCTCCATCGAAAACATTCAACATTGCTGGACTGCAAGTATCTTATGCAATTGTACAGGAAGAAGAAAAGCGCCAGCAGCTGCAGGAAACATTTACGAAGCAAGGCATTCACATGCTGAATACGATGGCTGTAGCGGCGTTGGAAGCTGCTTATACGGAAGGCGAAGAATGGCTGACAGGTTTGCTCGACATCTTGGCCGTGAATAAGCAGCTGGTAGAAGAGGCCTTGGCAGACACTCCGCTAATAAAGCCAATTCCGTTGGAAGGAACGTATTTAGTTTGGCTGGATTGTCGTAATATGAAGCTGAACCAAAAAGACCTAATGGATTTCTTTGCGAATAAAGCAAAACTTGGTTTTAACGGCGGCGAACAATTCGGAGATGCTGGGACAGGATACGTGCGTATGAACATCGCTTGCCCGCCAGAAACGATGCGCGATGCCTTACAGCGTCTGATGAACAGTTTAAAAGGATTTGAGGTGTCACAATGACTACTACGATTGACAGTGTCGTGAAAGCGCGATATAAAACAGGCAGCTATGTAGGGAAGGTAAAAGAAGAGCGCGGAAAATTCTTCTTGGTGGAAATCCTTGCTGTACTTAAGCATCCGCAGCAAGGAGACTTGCACAACCCGAAACAAACTGAAGATGTTTTCTTCCACGAACGTCGAGCGCTCGCTCACCACGAAAAAGCAAATATACCAAAGACGGCTGTATCCGGATACGAAGAAGATGTACCTGCGTACACCGAGTCACTGCGGACAGCACTCGAGCAGCTTCAGCAAACGTTACATAACGAACCTGCTTCCCCTTACCAGCAGCTGGCACTTGCCAATTTGGCTGCTTTAGAGAAAGACTACTTTGGATAAACAAGAAAGGGCGGAAGCATATGCTTCTGCCCTTCTTATGCTGCTAGCCCAGACCACGGCGATCTAAACAGCAAGCAAAGCAGTGTGCTCGATAAGAGAGCACAAAAAAAGCCGGAGAATATCTCCAGCTTTTCCGTCAACTCAAATGGTTTTCCAGCACTTCTTGAATGCCTGCCATCGCGTCTTCCTTATCTTGTCCATCAATTGTAATCAGAATCTCTCCGCCTTGCGGAACGCCTAATGACATGACACCCATAATGGATTTAAGATTCACTTTTTTCTGCTTGTATGTAAGCCCAATTTCGGAATTGAATTGGCTAGCTTTATTAACGAGCAATGTTGCAGGACGCGCGTGGATACCAGTCTCGCTCGTAATCGTAAATGTTTTCTCTTGCATTGTGATTCCCTCCAAAGCAAATTGCACATGTATGATAATGTGAATGATGTAACATTACTATTATAAGTGAAAAGAAAGCGGTTTTAAATGCAATAGACACTTTTTTAAGTTTAAAAACAGCTTTTTACCAGAACATTGAGTTTCTCTAACTTTTGTGGTAATTTTGACACATCTAGAAAAGAGGAGTGCTGTCATGAGTGTACATATAAACGCGGAAGCTGGTCAGATTGCAGACAAAATTCTGCTTCCAGGTGACCCCCTGCGTGCGAAATATATCGCAGAAACATTTTTAGAAGATGCTGAACTTTATAATGACGTAAGAGGCATGTATGGTTACACAGGTACATACAAAGGAGAAAGAATTTCTGTACAAGGTACTGGCATGGGTGTTCCTTCCATCAGCATCTACGTTAATGAACTTATCCAAAGCTATGGTGTGAAGAAATTGATTCGTGTCGGTACTTGCGGAGCCATTCAAAAAGACGTAAACGTGCGTGACGTTATCCTCGCTTCCACTTCCAGCTCTGATTCTCAAATGAACAGACAGGAATTCGGTTCCGTTGATTTCGCTCCTACTGCTGACTTCGACCTCCTGTTGAAAGCATATGAAGCTGGTAAGGCAAAAGATCTTAATCTTCGTGTAGGTAATGTGTTTACAAGTGATCGCTTCTATCGTGACAATACGTTAGAATTTTACGGAAAGCTTGCTGATTACAACGTATTGGCTGTAGAAATGGAAACAACAGCACTTTACACACTTGCTGCAAAATATGATTGCCAAGCATTGTCTGTTCTAACTGTAAGCGATCATATCCTGACTGGCGAAGAAACAACGTCAGAGGAACGTCAAACAACTTTCAGTGACATGATGGAAATCGCATTAGATGCTGCAATTCAGGCGTAGAAGAAGGCTTCTGCGCCTTTTTCTTTACCTACATTGTAAACCTTAACAAAATTTAAGTTGACAATGTAAAGCATCTTGTTTACTATGTTGCCAAGGAGTTGATACGGATGAATCGAACAGGAAAATTGACCGCAAGTGCTATGTTTGTCGGACTGATGACAGTCGGCGCGAATATATCAGTATGGCTGCCTTTTCTGGCTGTACCAATTGGCGGGCAAACGGTACCACTCTCGCTGCAGCCTTTTTTCGCTATTCTGGCGGGCCTCTTATTAGGGTATAAATGGGGAGCTTACAGCATGAGCTGTTATGTGCTGCTCGGGCTTACTGGATTGCCCATTTTTGCGGATCTTTCCGGAGGATTCGGTGTGTTTGCAGGACCGACTGGCGGTTTTCTGCTATCTTTTATCGCCATTGCATTTGCCGCAGGATTTATCATGGAGAAAACTGCTTTCAACAATCGCGTATTTGCGGCAGCATTTGTCGGACTGCTCGTTAATTACCTGTTCGGCGTGACATATATGTACGGCGCCATGCAGCTCTGGCTTGGGGTGGATATTAGCTATAAAACTGCTTGGATCAGCATGCTCCCCTTCCTCGTCAAGGACTTCTGCTTCAGCATGCTGGCAGCCTTTTTCTTTCCAAAGGTCGCCCGTGCTTTCGGAAAAAGTAAAGTGTCTTATAATACTTCGTTTAAATGACATTTTCTCAGGGAAGTTTAGTTATAATGATTACATCACACATTATAGCTTATTCACTGAAAGGATGTAGCTCTGCATGTCATTATTACAAAATATGCCTTTATGGAGCGCACTTATAGCCATTATTGTAGCGCAGGTTATTAAAGTACCGATTCGCGCAATTACAGAAAAGCAGGTGCAGCCTGATTTGGCATTTAGTACAGGCGGAATGCCAAGCAGCCACTCCGCAGCAGTAGCTGCCTTAACGACTTCGATTGGCTTCGAAACCGGACTTGATTCCCCTGTTTTTGCTGCTTCCTTTGTTTTCAGTATCATTATTATGTTCGATGCCTCTGGTGTGAGAAGGGCAGCTGGAGAACAAGCGATTCTGCTTAACTTACTGCTGAAGGATTTCCAGCGATTTGTTGACGAAGCGAAGAAATGGGGCAGCAAGCAAGAATTTGAAAAAAATCGAGAAATTAGAGAAATGCTCGGACATCAGCCAATTGAAGTATTTTTCGGTGCATTAACTGGCATTGCTATTTCCCTCATCATTTACTTGCTGTTTTGATGGAAGATGCACCTGTTTTGAAACAAGTTCCTTTACCTGTACGGGCTGCTGTTCATACTTGATCACATCCTGTACAGTCAAATTGGTAAGCTGGCTCCACGTTACATACATAGCTGTACACAGAAGCATAAACAGGACAGTTCTTTTACACCAACGGATCATTTTGTCTCACCTCTCTTTACAGCATCGACAAATGGAAAATTCCTTATACCGATAAGCTGACAAGAAGTAATGATGAGACTTGTGGATATAGAAAAGTGTCAAATCAAATTGATTTGTCACTTTTTTTGCTTCCTAAATTAAAATAGGTACGGCCACCACGCAACCGCCATACATAGGCACCAAGCTATAGAAGGAATTGCCAAACTTTTGACCGCTTCCATCCATCCAAACTCATAACGACGGTTCTTTAAGATTCTATCAGTTATAAAAAATAGTACAGAAGCACCTAAACTATACCAAAACAGAATAAGACCAAAAACTGCATGCATTGCTCCTGAAACAATAAATTCCGCCTTTTTGTCTTGTGTTTTAGCTGATATAGCTTCCCCTGCCTTCTCACTAACAACAGAAGTGGCTATCCCATAAATTATAATGACTGGAAAGCTATAGATAATATATACCGGTATAGTCGTAATGGAAGAAAACAAATAATTACCGATTTGGCTGAGGTCGAAAGAATCTGGTATCACAAATCCTAGAATGACAGCAAATAAAGTTCCTGATATCGAAGCGCTCATGATTTTTCTAGCAAATATAGTAACACCTCCAATAGATAATATATTTCACAATTTTAACCTACAAGAGATGGTGCGACCTTTTGCGCTATGCGCGCTGCCATACATATAGGTTTAACTCGAGAGGATTTTTAACAAAAAAACATTTCCAATTGGATTAATTACATATCTCTTTTTGATTACAATTATTAGGATGACATTCTTACACAACCTTACTTAACATGGAGGTATAAAGATGTATATGAAGAGTACACCAAGCAAGCATTTTGGTGAATTTCTTAGTTTGGGGCTGGAGTAGGGGCTGGAGTAGGGGCTTTATTTTATAATAAACCCATAAGTGCAGTACTAGGGTTAACATTTGGAATAGCTTTGGGAAATCCAATTGAAAAAACAGAACAAAAACGGTCAGCGACTCATGCATTGGCCGTTTTTATTCTGTTTGCTAACTTACTAGATTTCACGATTAACTGAAAATATTAAATTTCCCTTTCTTCAATACAAGCCCAACACCGCCAAGCTGATACAAATAGCGGTTGTCGGATGCTTTCTTCATCACGTCTGCCGACTTACCGTATAGTTTCTTGCCCATTACGGTACCCATGGCATCGCCTCCGCCTAAGGAAGCAAGTGTACCTTTCAGGTCTGGTACGAATTTCTGTGTGTTGCTTTCCTTACGAATGAGGGCTTTAAGATTTTGTGCACAATTAAAGCCCATTTGTGTCGCAATCTGCGCTGTCGGCGGGTACGGCTTGCCTGTCTCTTCGTTCATAACAGCTGCACAATCACCAACGATAAAGATATCATCATGATCCGGATCACGCAGATCTTCTGTGACCATTACTTTGTTGCGCTTTACATCAAAACCAGATTTCTCTAAAACAGAGCTGCCTTGTACACCAGCTGCCCAAACAGTTGTATTTGTATTGATTGTATGTTTTTCTTCGGCTTTCTCATAAACAATGCTATCAGCCGTTACTTCCTTAAGAAAAGCATTTGTCTGGAACTCAATACCACGGGACTCCAAGGAGTTCAAGGCATATTCAACGAGCTGGGGATCGAATCCCATCATGACAGATGGTCCTGCTTCTATAACGGTAACGCGGACTTTGTCACGATCAATATCGTATTCCTTGCAAAGTTCCGGTATACGTTCAGCCAATTCACCAGCAAATTCAATACCTGTAAAGCCGCCACCGCCGATAACGATATTCAAACGTTCTTCTTTCTTTTCATTTTCATTATTGTACATAGCAAAATTATGTTCGATATGTTCTCGAATCAATCGGGACGAATTGATACTGCGGATAATATAAGCATGATCCAGCAAACCTTCAATCCCAAAATTGGCAGGCTCAAAGCCAAGCCCTACAACAAGATAATCATAGGAAATTTCACCATTTTCCATGATGAGTTTTTTCTCATCCGGATTGATTTTCGTCACTGTATCTTGGACAAAATTTACTTTTTTTGAATCAATTACATCTTTAATCGCGATTCTTGTTTGATCATGGTGTCTTGTACCAGCCGCATTTTCATGAAGCCAAGTTGTTTGATAATGATAGTCGTGCTTGTTAATAAGTGTAATGCTTGCTTCGTCAGTTCCAATTAGCTTCTGCAGTTTCACTGTCGTGATGAGGCCGCCATAGCCAGCACCTGCTATTACGATTTTCGGTTTGTTCATCTTTGATCACATCCATTAATATAGTTTGGTCTTTCAACAGCTGCATAACCTAACAACACATTAATTTTTTTGTTTGTGATTCTATTCACTTTATAAGGCAGATGAAAACATAAAACTGTCATAAAACTGTCATCATTATTATGGTAATCGTTTTAATTCCTTTTATCAATCAAAAAGTGAAGCGTTCTCATGGTTCTGGGCATACTACGAAGTGATGAAAAATCCTTCTTCTTACTCATATTTCAACATCTATGATAAAATACCACATGTTACGTTTAAAAATATTAGGAGGAACCGGTATGTCAGATCAAATTTATGATGTGACCATCATCGGTGCAGGTCCAGTCGGACTTTTCACTGCGTTCTATGGTGGGATGCGTCAGCAAAGTGTCAAAATCATTGAAAGTCTTCCCCATGTTGGCGGACAGCTTTCTGCTTTATACCCAGAAAAATTCATTTACGATATAGCAGGCTTCCCTAGTATCCGCGCTCAGGAATTAGTGGACAACCTGATGGAACAGCTAAACCGCTTCGACCCTTCCATTGCGCTTGGCGAGTCAGTTGATAAGGTCGAGCGCTTAGAAGATAATACATTCCGTATTGAAACAGATAAGGATGTACATTACTCGAAAACAATTATTATCACAGCTGGTAATGGCGCGTTTCAGCCGCGCCGTTTAACAGTAGAGCGCTGCGATGAGTTCGAGGGTGTCAACTTGAATTATTACGTAGACAATATGCAGAAGTATGCTGGCAAGCGCGTGCTGTTAGCAGGCGGCGGTGATTCTGCTGTTGACTGGGCACTCATGCTAGAGCCGATTGCGAAGGAAGTCATCCTTGTTCACCGCCGGGACCAATTCCGTGCGCACGAACATAGTGTGGAACGCTTAATGCAGTCAAACGTTAGAATTATGACGCCATACGTACCAGTTGAGATGCTAGGTACAGATCGAATCGAACAAGTTGTGCTGCAAAAGGTGAAAAGCGAAGAAACAGAAACAATCGATGTAGACGAAGTTTTGGTAAACTACGGCTTCATCTCTTCTCTAGGTCCAATCAAGCAATGGGATTTGGAAATCGAGAAAAACAGTATTGTCGTTAATACGAAGCAAGAAACAAATATTGCCGGCATTTATGCCGCTGGTGATATTTGCACATACCCAGGGAAAGTCAACTTGATTGCCTCTGGCTTCGGCGAAGGGCCAACAGCAATTAATAATGCCAAAACGTATATCGATCCAGATGCACGTGTCCAGCCGAAGCACTCTACAAGCATGTTTTAATTCAAACACCGGATTCCTTTACGGAGGGCCGGTGTTTTTTATATGCTCTTTGTATAAGGACACGCTTCTTTCACACACTAGTAGCGATAAAGGAGGAGCTGTATGGAAAACGAATTCGAACATCGCTTGATGCCCTTAGCCTCCATGAAGAGTGGTAAAAAAACAACCGTCTCTCCAACTGTTCATGGCTACCTTGACCAAATTGTGAATGTGTTTTTCATTGAAAATCCTGCCGCGAAGGAATGGGTCCTCGTTGACGCTGGCATGCCCGACACAGCTAAAAAGATTAAACAAGCTGCTGCCCATTTGTTCGGAGAAGGAGCAAAACCTGCTTGTATCATTCTGACGCATGGCCATTTTGACCACGTTGGGAGTATTGTCGAGTTAGTAAAAGAGTGGAATGTGCCAGTTTACGCACATGAATTGGAACTGCCTTACCTTACGGGACAGCAAAATTACCCGGAAGCAGATACCGAAGCTGGCGGCGGTATGATTACAAAGCTGTCCAAGTCGTTCCCAAACACAGGAATCGACTTGAGCGAGCATGTACGACTCCTTCCGCTGGATCATAAAGTACCGCACCTGCCAGGCTGGGAATGGATTCACACACCTGGACATACACCTGGACATATTAGCCTCTTTCATCCTGAAGACAAAGTTCTGGTTGCCGGAGATGCATTTACAACAGTCCAGCAGGAATCTTTACACAAAGTGTTAATGCAGCAAAAGGAATTCAACGGTCCTCCCCGCTACTTTACAATGGACGAACAAGCTGCCTTCCGTTCCATTCGTAAGCTGCAAGAACTGTACCCACAAGCAGCCGGCACTGGCCACGGAATGCCCGTATTTGCCGATGAATTAGAAGAAGGGCTGAAAAAGCTCACGGAAACGAAGAAATAAGGCTGGGACATAAATGTTTGAGCTATATAAAATTCCAAACAATATTGCAATTAAAAGCAGTATTGTTTGGATTTTTTGCATTGGAAACGAACATGAGAGCATCGCTTCGGAAATACACTCCGCTTTCCTGCGGGAGTCTCCGTGTATTTCCTACGCTGATTTTTATGATGGGAAATCTTCACTCGCAGAATACGTAGACTCCTCGAAAAAGATATCGATTTTCTTGTCGGCGTCAACTTCAAAAGCCACTCTTAGTCCAACAATAACAGCTAAAGTTGGAAAGCAGCAGTCGTCAGAAAGCTGCATTAAAAGTACGGATCTAGTTATTGTTCGCTTTTAGGATGAATTAATCTTGTTTCGTCCCGCTCTCATTTCTCTTTTAGTTCCTTCGTCATTATAACTATTTCTACCTTTGTTTCATCTGGCTTCCTTACTGTTGTTCTGTTGCTTATGTAAAATCCATTCTGTTCATATAAAGCTATATTTTTTGCCACCGACAGCCTTACCTGACATTGAAGCTGAAAAAGTCTCCGTGAAGCCGCATAACGCTCTAATGCAGCTAATAATTGCCGCGCTATTCCCTGTCCCCTCTCTTCTGGACTTACAGATAAGCGAAAGAAATACAGATGCTCTTTTTGTTCTCTAAATCGCACAACCCCGATAACCTTCTTTTCCCTCCAAAACAAGAACGCTTTTTCTTCTCCATTTCTTAAAGAAGTTTCAATGGTGTCTACCGTTTCCTCCAATGCACTGGATGGCGCATTACTAAACCGATATTCTTCAAATGCTGCCAGCATTGTGCGGTGTATTTCCTCAGCATGAGAAACTTCAGCTAATAAAATCATGGTATCCCTCCAGCTATCAATAGTTCATCTAGATATTACGGTTCATTTATTCTGCTAAGTGTACAAAAGACAGAAAGTGATTGGCAGAAAACATAACAAAACCCACTTCCGCTGACGTTCTTTTCCCAATACAAGAATCTATTAATTCAACTTATAATTTAATAGAATTACATACCACATTTTAGGAGGAATAAATAATGAAAAACAGTAAATGGATGAAACTTCTGCTCGTTGGCTTAGCTGTTGTATTGTCACTGACTTTTTCGTTCCAGCCATCAAAAGCAGAAGCAGCAACGAACAATACACCCGTTGTATTTGTACATGGCCTGGGCGGATCAGATACTAATTTCTACTTCATTGAAAGATATTTGCAAGGACAAGGCTGGTCCAGTGAGGAGCTTCATGCTATTGATCTCCCTAGTAAACAAGGACAGCAGCAACTGAACGCTGCCGCTATCTCACGCTTTGTGGACAATGTATTAGCGGAAACAGGCAGTGATAAAGTAAACATTGTGGCGCACAGCATGGGCGGGGCCAACAGCCTTTACTATATCCAGAACTACGGCGGCAATGACAAAGTAGACAAGCTCGTTACATTGGGCGGGGCAAATCGCCTTACTACTAGCCGTGCCCCTGCTGGGATTGACACGACTTCCATCTACTCTACAAGCGATAGAATTGTAAGCTCCTATCTTTCTGTCCTATCCGGTGCAAACAACATTCGCCTTTATGGTATTTCTCATATTGGGCTGCTAAATAGCTACCAAGTAGATGCTCATATTAAAGACGCACTTCAAAATTAATACAGAAAAAGGGTGATTCATAAGAATCACCCTTTTCTTACTAAAAGAGCCTGTTGCCAGTTAAAAATCAATGCATCAAGTTCTTCTTATTTCGCATCAGCAGTTCTCCGGCGTACCTTCACGTGCTGCCGCTTTAAACGATGAACCACAGCCACAAGAAACGATGGCATTTGGATTATCAATCGTGAACCCGCCGCCCATCATGTTCTGTTTAAAGTCAATTGTTGTACCTTCAATAACTGGGATATCCATGGAACGGATAATAACCGGGATATCGTTGTTCACTTCGTATGTGTCTAGTTCTTCATTCTTCTCGTATTCAAAGCCAAGGCTGTAAGATAATCCACTGCAGCCGCCGCCTTTCACACCAAAGCGCAAGAAAACTGTTTCGGCGTCTTCTTCTTTCAGCATCTCTTTAATTTGAAGGCTGGCACTGTCTGTTATATTTAAGACCATTTCGGTAACCTCCTGTTTTAATCTTATCTATAGTATACGCTCCTAATGCAGGATGCTCAAGCACCGTGCTCCCAATAAAATGTGCCAGATACTGTCTTTTCGGCAGCACCGCGCATCCAGACTGATCCAGCTTTTTCCCAGCGAATGAACAAATCTCCGCCGCTAAGATGTACCGTTACTTCTTCTCCATAAGGGGCTTTTCCGTTCAGGATAGCTGCGACAACAGCTGCACAAGCCCCTGTCCCGCACGCCTGCGTCACGCCAGACCCACGTTCCCAGACGCGGAAATGCATTTCTTTTTCAGACACCATTTCAATGAACTCAACGTTCACTCCTTCTGGAAAACGAGGATCATTCGTAATGACAGGTCCAGCTGTATAAAGCGGGGCATTATCAATGTGATCAACAAAGAAGACCGCATGCGGGTTGCCCATGCTTACTGCGGTGACCCTGAGTTGTTCCTCTCCTGAATCAAAAGCTTCGGCTACGACTTGCTGACCTTTTTCCCCTAACATCGGGATCAGCTCACGCTGCAGAATTGGTGCTCCCATGTCGACAGTCACTTCGTGTACATGCTCTCGCGAACCATGCACTTTTGCTTCCACTTGGCCGGCTTTTGTTTGAATCGTAAACGTATCCGTGTCCACCAAGTTGTTTTCATAAGCATATTTAGCAACACAACGCAGTCCATTACCGCAATTCATCGCCTCTGAACCGTCCAAGTTAAAAATGCGCATGCCGACATCGCATGTTTCGCTCGGATGAATTAAAATTAAGCCATCCGAGCCGATACCTGTGTTTCGATCGGCAATGTCGATTGCAAGCGGTGCCAGCATCTCTTCTTCTAATTGAAACTGAAATAAATCCACAAAAATATAGCTGTTTTTCAAGCCATGCAGTTTTACAAATGGTATGTCCATTCTCTCGTCTCCTCTACTATGTATGAAAAAAGCCATGGTCTGCGCATGGCAGACACATAGCCTATTAAAATAATGGATTTTCTTCAATGAACTTGTAAACATTTTGGACAAGCTCATCGGCTGTCTCTGCAGTCACCGGCTCTCCGTTTACTAACGCAAACAGATGCTGGGCGCATATGCCGCAAAAGCTTGTACAGCCATATTCTATTACATCAAGACCAGGATCACTGTCGAGCTTTTCAAAAGCCTCCTGTGAACCAGTGGCCAGATTGTTTACGCAAAATTCAATGATCGGATTCATCCCGCTCACTCCTATTCTAGGATGTAACACTATCAAAAGATAATGCTACCACACTGCAGGATAGGAGCACAACTAGCTTGCGCTGACCGCCTTCTCAACAGCCTTTGTAACAGCTTTCAGTGAAATTATACCTTCACCTGCTATCTCCCCATCGACAAGGACAACTGGATAAAACAAATCGTCTTCCATCACCAGTTCGGCAAACTGCTTGTGCCTTGCTTCTGCAGGCGGTTCGTGGATATCGATGTACTCAAATTCAAACTGATTGTCTTTAAACTTTCGCCCTAACGCAGCCTGCAGCCATTCATACGTGTCTTTGGAGCTTGGTGCATTCACACAGCTTGCGCAAATGATTTCTGCCCCATAAACGCTAATCCTTGTTGCCATCTTATCCGTCCTTTCGTCTGCTAGTAGCTTCAGTTTACCGTAATGAACAAAATGTTGGAATGGAAATTTTTAATTGATAAAATTTCTCAGTTGACTAGCGTGGATTTTTTATCTGAAACGATTTATAATAGATATATAATCGTAAGGGGGATAATGGATGATGGAAAACCAAGTACAAGAAGTATTGAACAAATTACGTCCATTCTTGCTGCGTGACGGCGGTGACGTCGAGCTAGTCGATGTTGATGAAGGTATCGTGCGCCTGCGTCTTATGGGAGCATGCGGTAACTGCCCAAGCTCTACGATCACATTAAAAGCTGGTATTGAGCGTGCCTTGATGGCAGAAGTACCTGGCGTGCGTGAGATCGAGCAAGTATTTTAATAGAATGAATAGACCCACGAGGAAATATCTCTTTCCCAGTGGGTTTTTATTTTATGCATAAATACAAAACCCACAGAAATTCTTAAAATTTCTGTGGGTTCTATTATGCTTCAACTGCTAACTCTTCTGTACAGCTTCCATTCTTCGCACAAGACAGCAATACCCATTCAAACGCCGGATACTTCTGTTGATATTGCGCGTGTACAGAAGCAGCTTGCGCTTCACTGACTATTGCAATCATCGTAGGCCCAGCACCGCTTAAATAAACACCATAAGCTGCTTCTTGCAAGGAGTCTGCTATTTCCTCATAATGCGGTATCATCGCTTGTCGGTATGGCTGGTGGAAAAGATCCTTCTCCATCATTTCTCCAAGCAGCTTCCAATTCTGCTGCAGCAGAGCTGCTACGGCTACATTCGCGACACCGCTCGCTTGCACGGCTTCTTTATAAGCTAATTGATCTGGAAGAACAGCTCTGGCAGCTGATGTTGCCAGCTCAAAAGGGGGGATGACAGCTAAAAAGCGCACATGATCAATCGGTGTTTGAACATAATGGACGTCGCCATCATAATAACCAATCACACAGCCGCCTAAAATCGATGGCGCAGCATTATCTGGATGGCCTTCGAGACTGACAGCTAGATCGAGTTTCTCTGCATCACCGAGCGCTAATGATAGAAGGCAATCTGCCAGCTCAATTCCTGCGACAAGTGCGGTTGCACTGCTTCCGAGTCCTCTGGCCAGCGGGATATCGCTTCTCATCCGAACCGAACAAGCTGGCAAATCCTCAAAGCCATACTGCTTGGCAACATGATGTGCAGTTTCATAGATCATGTTATCTTTGCCAGACGGAAGACCTTGTACAGCATCTGATGCGGCAATGAATTCCCATTCTGCAGCAGGCTGCACTTCCAGTTCCAAGTACAGATCCAATGCAATGCCAATTGAATCAAAGCCTGGTCCGATATTAGCTGTACTTGCAGGTACACGTATTTGCCAGCGTTTCATTTACATCCGCTCCTTGATTGCTTGGGCAATCACTTGCTCTTCGTTGGGCAGAACGACCGGCTTGATTGTACTGTATTCAATAGCTGTATGCGGATCCTTCAAACCATTGCCCGTTAATACACAAGTAACAGTAGCACCCTTAGCTACTTCTCCTTGCTCCAAAGCTTTCAATAGTCCTGCAAAGGAAGCACAGGAACCTGGTTCAGCAAATATGCCTTCCTCACGAGCGATTTTTTGATATGCAGCGATAATCTGCTCATCTGTTACTTCATCAATCGTACCGCCTGATTCATCTCTTGCTGAAGTTGCTTTTTGCCAGCTGGCTGGGTTTCCGATACGGATAGCAGTACCAACTGTCTCTGGATTTTCAAACACACGGTCATGAACAATCGGTGCCGCTCCGCTAGCTTGATAACCTTTCAATACTGGCAGACTGTAGCCTTTTTCCTGTTCATATTCTTTGAAGCCTTTCCAATAGGCACTAATGTTACCGGCATTTCCGACTGGAATGAACAGATAATCAGGTGCTTGTCCCAATTGCTCGCACAGCTCAAAAGCTGCCGTCTTTTGTCCTTCGAGACGGTAAGGATTAACAGAGTTCACTAGTGCTACTGGCTCGGTTTCACTCAAATTGCGGACAACCCGCAGGGCATCGTCAAAATTGCCTGCAATCGAAAATATTTCCGCGCCATACATGACGGCTTGTGCCAACTTGCCTTGGGCAATCTTGCCTTCTGGGATTACGACGAAGCAACGCATACCAGCTCGGGCAGCATAAGCAGCAGCGGAGGCGGACGTATTGCCCGTCGAAGCGCAGATAACCGCTTTCGCTCCTGCTTCCTTTGCTTTGGCTATCGCCATGACCATCCCGCGGTCTTTAAAGCTGCCCGTCGGATTCGCTCCCTCTATCTTGGCATAAGCGTTGATTCCATAAGCAGCCGATAGTTTCTCAAGTTTGACGAGTGGTGTGTTTCCTTCTCCTAAACTTACTGCTGGTGTTTCGTCAGAAATAGGTAAATGTGCTTTGTATGCTTCCAAAAGTCCCTGCCATACCATCTTGATCAATCCTCTCCGTCTACACGATAACAGCTGATAACACGTTTCACGACATCTAATTTTTCCAGCTGCTGTATGCTGTTTTCGATTTGCTGTTTGCTATGCTTATGTGTCACCATAACGACTTCTGCTGTTTTGGAGCTTGCGTGCGGCAATTGAAGAATTTTTGCAAACGACACATTTTCACCAGCGAAAACATTCGTCACCGCATGGAAAGCACCTGTCTGGTCCTCTGCTTCTACTCGGACAAAGTACTTCGCATGTTTCTGTGTATTGTCTTTCAAAGCTTTCCTGTACTGCGGTGTCACATAAGCTTTCCCGCTGACCCCTAGACGGACATTTTTGACCACTTCCATTAAATCCGATACGACTGCGGTAGCTGTTGGTAATCCGCCTGCGCCTGGACCGTAAAACATCGTTTCGCCGACTGCTTGCCCGTATACATAAACAGCATTATATTCATTTTTTACTTGAGCCAGCGGATGGGCTGTCGGCAGCAAAGTAGGCTCTACACTTACTTCGACTTTTCCATCATCCATTGCTGCAATACCAATCAATTTCATTTGGTAGCCTAATCTTCCGGCAAAATCAATGTCTTCTTGGGTAATGGATGTGATACCAGAAACTTCGACATCTTCATATGCGACTGGCATCTTAAAAGCCAAATTCGCTAATAACGTCATTTTGCGCGCTGCATCCAAGCCTTCGACATCCGAAGTCGGATCTGCTTCTGCGAATCCAAGTGCCTGCGCTTCCTGCAATACTGGTTCAAAAGGAAGATTCTCATCGGTCATCTTCGTCAAAATAAAGTTTGTCGTACCATTAACAATCCCCATTACTTTTTGAATCTTATCAGAAGCAAGGCCGTCACTTAAGGTTCTGAGTATTGGAATCCCGCCAGCTACACTAGCTTCGTAATAAATATCGGTATTATATTCCTGAGACAATGCAAACAGCTTATCGCCTTCCTCTGCCATCAAGTCCTTGTTAGCCGTCACGATATGCTTGCGATTGCGGATACTGCGTTCGAGCAGCTGATACGTATCCTCCATGCCGCCCATTACTTCAACAACAATATCAATAGCAGAGTTATCGGTAATATCTGCTGGATCTGTCGTCAGGATGCTAGCATCCCCAATGTATTCCCGCTTCTTTTCTTTGTTTTTCACGAGTACTTTTGCTACTTCTACTTCACAGCCAAGCTTGTAGCGGATTTGTTCTTGATGATCCTGTAATATCTGTACGACTCCGCTTCCGACTGTACCTAGTCCGCATAAGCCGATTTGAATCTTTTGTTTCATCTCGCCCATCTCCTGTCCACCTGAAATAAACAAATGTTTTTATATAAAGGACATTATAACCCTATGAATCTATTACCGCAACCATATTTACAAATAATTTTCCAACACAGGTATCTCTAGGGAACGAGTATCCACTTGCAAATGTTGGAATAAGCCGGTTAAACGCTGTTCATACGTTCGCTGCTGCATAATTAGTGTTTCATATGCGGCTCCCGCTGTCCCGGTTAATCCTAACTCCATCTGATCAAATATGTGCAGCGGCATAATGAGTCGCGCATACAAGAGACGCATGCCAAAAACAGAAAGTGGTCGTGCCTGCATATAGGTAGGAAGAAATTCTATTATGTCTTCCTCTTCTTTTTTTCCAAATGCAGTTCGGACATATTCTGCCAAATCACGTGCTGGATGATCATAAATAATCTGATGCGGCAGTACATACGTTTCTGTTAATTCGGATTGGTATTTCATGAAAACAGTCGTAGCCTGATCAGCCTCCGTGAAACGGAACTCGCCGTTCGTCTCATTTACATATTGAATAGCCAGTTCTGACCTGCCAATCACATAAGGAAAAGTATCTAAGAAAAAGCGTTCCTCATGCGTTAGCGGCCGTTTTTGATAAAGCTCTGCATACAGCTTCTCTCCCTGCGCTAAGCGCGCCGTCCACAATTCACTCCACATACCATAGCTGGATAAAGTGTCCGGAGCGAAAGGACAAGCAGCGCCAAGCTCGTGAAACGCCGCTAATTCTGCACCATGAGCACCTAGGCGAACAGGGTAAGGAGGCGGCATCTCGACGACAAGATAAGGTGTATTTTCATACACGGTAATAATTTGCCCTTCTGTCGTAATCATCGGCTGTGCTATTCGCGGAAAACCATTCTCCTGCATATATGCCGTTATCGCTGCCAATTCATAATAGCTGTCTTGATCCGTTCGAGCTGGTATAATAACATAAAGACGTTCCATTGTCTGATAAGCGTGATAATTCCGGTAAGAGACGGGTTTGTCGGTGAACCCCGGTATATATTGCTGCATTAGCTGTAGCACACAAACACCTCCTGATACATTTTATGAAGCAACTAAAAGAATCATGTTCAAGTACAGATGGTTGACGCATAAGCTAACAGGGTATACTGCTAACCGAATCATACATAGAAAGTGACGTGATCATATGACAGCAGAATTAGAAAAAAAAGCAAGAGAATGGCTGATTGAACGAGGTGTACAAGTAGAAGATATTGCAGAACTGGTACATTATCTGCAGGAAAAATATTATCCTGGCCTGACAATGGATCGGTGTATTTATAATGTAGAGCGTGTATTATCCAAAAGGGAAGTGCAAAACGCCATCCTGACTGGTATCCAGTTAGATGTGTTGGCAGAACAGGGAAAACTTGAGCAGCCGTTACAGGATACTCTTGAACGTGATGAGAGCTTGTACGGAATTGATGAAGTTATCGCCCTTTCCATCATCAACCTCTATGGATCAATTGGGTTTACCAATTACGGCTATATCGATAAACAAAAACCAGGTATTCTGGAAAAACTTAATGACAAGAGCAGCGGAGAGTGCCATACTTTCCTCGATGATATTGTCGGAGCCATTGCAGCAGCTGCTGCCAGCAGACTCGCACATAGCCAGAATGAAGAAGAAAATATTGACGGATAAAGCTTTAAAGGGGATATTAACCGCTAGCCAGACAAAGAAAAAGGAGCTGCCTAATTTCCTAGGCATGCTCCTTATTTAAATTCCCATTCATCCAATGTGTCAATTGTATAAGTTGGTTTTGGATGCAGCGATGGCAGCTCTTCTCGCTTTGTGAAACCTGTGCAAACCATGAGTGTGTCCATGCCCGCTCGAATGCCAGCTGTAATATCGGTTAAATAGTTATCTCCGACCATGACGACCTGCTCTTTGTCCAGCTTTAATAGCTTTCTCGCCTGCTCCATCATGATGCTTTCGGGTTTACCGATAAAGATTGGCTCTATTCCTGTGCTGACTGATACAACAGCTGTTAACGATCCATTTCCTGGTAATAAGCCTGCTTCAGTTGGAAGGGCTTTGTCGCTGTTCGTAGACAGAAACGTAGCACCTGCCCGAACTAATAAACATGCTTTCGCCAGCTTCTCATAAGTAATAGCTGTATCAAGTCCAACAACAACGTAATCACAGTCTTCATCAGCAACAGTCAGTTCTTCTTTCGCCAAAGCATCAAACAAGCCTTCCTCACCTATGGCATAGACACGTGCAGCTGGCTTTTGCTCACGAATATACGCTGCCGTTGCCATACTGGTTGTAAACACATCCTCAGGTTGGGCTTCTATATCCATTTGGCGCAGCTTGGCGGCTACTTGCTCTTGTGTACGTGTCGAGTTATTCGTCACAAACAGATACTTCCTGCCAGCCTCCCTTAATCGGTGAATGAATCCTGGAGCAGCATTAATTCGTTTGCTGCCAAGATACATGGTTCCATCTAAGTCGATTAAATAGCCATCATATGCTTTCATCAGTCTTGATCGCTCCTTGCAAAAGCGGAAGCTGTCCGCGTTTCATTCACTAGATAGTCTCTAACCCATTTCACGTATTGTGCAAGAAGTGCTTTGTGCTTGTCCATCGTGTCTGCTAGCGTTTGATGGTTTACATGCAAATAGTCCCCTGTAAGCATTTTACGTAGTGCGATTACTTCTTTAAAAGCTGGTGCTGCGTTTTCAGCAATCACCTGCTCATCAGCAAGAATATCGATAATATCATCATAGCTGCCCGGATCACGCATGATAAATCCATCGATTACGCTATTGCCGGTATCCAGTATAGCTTCAATGAGCAGCTGCGCCCGACGTTCCATAGCCAGCTTGCCTGTGAGCTCTTCCGTTGACGTTATATCAGCAGCAAGCAGCTCTTCCATATATGTAAGTATTCCTTCAATTTTTTGTTTATCCACAAAGTACATCGTATTAGCCCCTCTCTTTACACGTTTACTTTGCCGGTGATTTTTTCACAACAAAGTACGCGCAGCCAAAATTACAATACTCATACAGATAATCTTCCAACGTACTTATTTTCGTATCAAAGGTAGATTTTGGGTTTTCGTCGTCAAAGAAGCCCTTTAAACGAAGCTGCTCATAGCCCCAATCCCCCACAATATAATCATATTTCGTCAGGATTTCGCTGTAGCGATCGTGAAATGCCTGTTCTTGAAAGGCATTCTTTACATCCTGCACCACCTCGTACTGTTTGCCTTGTATGGTTGTTTTCACCAGCTATCGACTCCCCTATCTTGTTTCTAGTGTAGCATATTTTGTCTGTAATTTCGCTCCTCTTCCATCTATCCGCTATTAGCAGTTATGAAATTCCAAACACTGTACAAACTAACGGCACACAAGTAAAGAAAGGTGAGCAGCATATGAAAAAAATGCATGTGATTATACTGCTAGCTGTCCTGCTGAGCAGCTGTCCATTGCCTGCTTCCGCGAAGCAAGCAGACAAAGAAAGTGACCCAAAACTTGAGCGCATGGCCCTCTATAAGAAGACAGCAGCTGCAACGGGGCTGCCGTGGTACTATTTGGCTGCCATCGATCAATACGAACACAACCTGCCAGCGGCATCAAAATCAGAAGCTGAAAAACTGATTGCCATCACGATTCCAGAGGAAAAATGGTTCGGTATAACAGAACATAAAAAAGCAGAAGCAAATGAATCCACTATTTCATGGTTCCAAGGTCTTGGGCGGGATGGTAATGGAGATCGTTTGGCTGACCCGGATAATCCGGAAGATGTACTTTATACAATGGCTTCATTTATCCAGCGCACCGGAACGACAAAAGACGACTTTAAGATCGCCCTTTGGAATTATTACGAGCGCGATTTAACCGTCCAGACGATTATGAATACTGCTAAGCTGTACGAGCAATTTGGTACGATTGAGCTCGACAACCGTTCTTTCCCGCTGCCGCTGCATCATAACTACAGCTACCGAAATACATGGGGAGACGCCCGTGGTTTTGGGGGACGACGCATTCATGAAGGTACCGACATTTTTGCTAACTACGGTGTTCCTGTTTATGCAACCACTTATGGTGTCGTCGAATTGAAAGGCTGGAACTTGTATGGCGGATGGCGTATCGGCCTCCGGGACAGCAATAATATTTACCATTACTACGCGCATTTGAATGGCTTTGAAAAGGGTGTATCTGTCGGCAATATCGTCAAACCAGGCGATGTGATTGGCTATGTCGGCGCAAGCGGATATGGTCCGCCTGGCACGTCTGGCAAATTTCCTCCTCATCTGCATTATGGTATGTACAAGGATAACGGCCACTCCGAGTTTTCATTTGATCCTTACCCCTATTTACGTATATGGGAACAAAAATCAAAGCAGCAAAAAAAGGAAGGCTGATTTATTCGCCTTCCTTTTGCATTGGAATGGAAAAAGATGGTGACGACCCAGTTTGCCCTCCGCCACTATAAAATTCAGGCACCTGCCCTTGGATGACGGTACTCCCGAGCAGAACCTCCTGTGTCACTGTAGTTGTCTTGGTTGAGAAAGGGATAATAATCCGTACATTTGCTTTAATTTCGACCATGAACACAAACATTGCGTTATTGATACCATACTCCTCCACTTTCACATCTACACCTGATTCCACATAACCGATCATTTCAAATTTAACAGGAATCTTCGGACCAAGATTAGCTAGCAAGGCGTTATTGCTTGCTTGGCCGAGCGGAATGTCAACGAGTGTTGAATTTTCTTCCAGCTGCTCTTGAATAACATCAGCTGCTGCTTCCTCAGCAAGCTGTTCCTCACTCACTGCAGGCATCTTGCCATCTTCCATGAGACGAAGATAATTTTGCACCCGAAACGTTACTTTGCGCAGCACTTCGTTAACCGTTGCTGCATCCCAGCTGGCGTGCGTGACATTTCCATTTGTATCTTCCTCTACTTGCACGAATGCATTCAAGTCCAAATCCGCTTCCTTTTCCGCCTGTACCGCTTGGTTGATTGCCTGTTTGGCAAATTGCTCTGTTTTTGTTTCCGCAATTGCCATTAAAGTGGGCTCAAGTCCTCTGTTTACCAACCATAAACTTAATGAAATAAATAATGCAAAAAGAAACAGACTCATGAAAAGCACATGACGAAAGGAAGGTGGTGCTTTAGAAGCTCTGCGCTGCCATGGACGCATGAAAAAACCCCCTTGGTCAAGCATATGCTTGACTAAGGGGGCTTAGAATAGGAACTAATTTGACTCTGCAGCCGTTGAACAAGCCACAACTGTTATATTCAGATGTTCATACAAATCCACCTCGTAAGGATCGGGTTCTGTTCCATCTGCTTCCTCTAAAATTCGGACAATCGGTCTCGTATTGATGTCTTCATTTTGCCGGATGACAATGCCCGCCCGTCCATCACTCAGACGGACAGTTAAACCAGTCGGATAAATTGCCACACTTCGTTTAAAAGCTTCTACCATTTCCATATCAAACAATTCTCCCGCACCGGCAAATAATATTTCCAGGCCTTCATGCGGCAGCATTGCATCCCGATAGACACGGTTGCTTGTTACAGCATCAAATACATCGGCAATGCCAATAATTTTACCGTATAAATGAATCTCTGCACCATGAATGCCGCGCGGATAACCGGATCCGTTCATTCGTTCGTGATGCTGATAGGCACAATGTGCAATTACAAGCGGAATATTATTCATCTTACGTAAATAATGGAAACCTTTTGTCGTGTGCTCTTTGATTTTCGCAAATTCTTCATCATTCAATTTGCCCGTCTTTTGCAGCACTTCCTGTGGTACAAACATTTTCCCAACATCATGCAAAATAGCTCCGAAACCAATTTCTTCTACAACAGAAACAGGCAGCTTCATCTCATTAGCGATTGCCATTGCATATAGTGCAACATTGACCGAATGTGAAAAAATATAATCATCGAATATAAGCATATCGGAAAGAATTGTCAGTGTCTGACGTTTCGGCCGCAGATTACTCACCATCTCTTGAATCGATGTTGTAATCTTATCTGTCATCTTTTCCGTCAAATATTTCCCATTGTCACTCTGTTTGATTTCCTGGAAGGATTTATGAATAACCTGCATCGCTTTAAGCCGTTCTTCGCTGGAAGTGGAGAATTCAAGCTCAACGTCCTGAAGCCGGTCATCCCGTATATAAACATAGGTATATCGCAGTGCCTTCAAACGATTGATAATCTTTTTTGTCAGTTCAACGTCTCTTTGGACCAGAATGCTGCCTTTGTCGTTGTATACAGGCTGCGCAAGTTTACTGCCGGGTTTTACTGATTTTGTCGCAACTAGTCTCATTGTTGTGCTCCTAACTTCTCCAACATTCCATTCTGATAAAATAGTACCAGAAAATCGGAAAACAATCTAGATTGAAGAAGGCAAGGTTCGACAATTTTTTTACGCAATCAACAGTAAAGCATCCTTCCCAATCATTCCTGTCTTCCATCCATACACAGCTGAAGCGTCTGTTACTTTCTCCAGTGGTGCATCCAGCAGCTGCTGGATTGTTTTAACGCCAACTGCTCTGCCGGAAATAATGTTGCGATCAGCTAGTTTTTCATTAAGTAAATCCACATCCAGTGCTCCGCACATAATATAGCCAACGTCATTTGATACAACAAGTAATGTTGTTTTAGGTAATTTCACTGTTACAGCGGTAAAAGGCTTTCCCTCTAAAAATATCGGTTCAACAGTCATCAATTGAAAACACCTCCGCTATATCCTATGTTGGAGGAGCGGAGGTGTTAGCTCATTTTTCAATTTCTTGTAAAGCACCTAGAAGCAGATCACGAAGCATTTCCGGCATAAAGTATTTTTTGTCTTCAGCTTGCTTAATGCCAGGAAGCAGGCTGCCGAATGTGAAGGTGTCTGCCATCGCTGCCGAATAAATCTTTTTCCGGTCTAGCGGTTCTCCTGCTATTTTTAAATTAACTGCTTGTGGCTTCTCGGCTGTTCCTGTAATGTCGAATGTCAATCCACTATAAACCATTTTTCCAATCACTTCACCGCGGAAGCCAAAACCTTTTAGCGGAAAAGTTATAAAGTCAGGCTGCAGGGCAGCGGTGACAATTTGCTCTAAAACACTTCCTGTTAACGGGACTGTCGCCGGATTAATTGGATGTGGGCAAATTCGGTGGATATCCATATAGGAAACACTGCCTGCCGGGAAACTCTCCAGCAGTACACCTGCATTGAGAAAAGCAAAATCTGCCTTTGTCCAGCGTCGCATATAGTCTGTTAAAAGGTCCATTGCACGTGAATCTTCATACGGGGAAACTGGCAGCGGTGATGATAATACTGCAGCTGCCTGGTGCATCGCTTTTGCCGCATTATCTTCGTAAGCCGTGACATGCTCTCTTGCAGCTTCATCTTCCTTCAAATCGGCAACCGGAATAACTCGCGCCCGCTTATCTGTCAAACAGCCAAGTTCTGTATCCCATGTCATTTCTACTTCGCCAAAATAAAAACCTTGCTTGCCCGCAGTTGTGATTAAGCACTGATTCACGTACTCGCTCTCCTGCAGCAAATGATGGGTATGGCCGCCAATTATGACGTCAATTTCATCAAAAGCAGCAGCAATATCTCTATCTGCATATAATCCGAGATGAGAAAGAAGAATGAGTACATCACAAGAAGCGCGAAGGGAATGAATGCTTTGCTTAAGAATTTCCATCGGATCTTGGATATCCCAACCGATTAAATTATAGAAATCCGGGAATGGTGCAGTAAGCCCAATCATTCCTACCTTTACACCGCTTGCCGTTTCAACGACCCAAGAAGGTTCCATCCAGCCCGGATCTTCTTCTTTCTTTGAATGAAGATTCGCAACCGCTACGCGGAATTCTGCCTCATCATACAGATGATACAAATCCTGGTAATCAAGCGTAATGCCTTCGTTGTTTCCAATTGTAGCAAAATCATAGCCTGCTTCGTTCATCAAGCTTATATTTGCTTTCCCGCGAAAGGCTTCTGCGATCGGTCGGGAACGATCCACATGATCGCCAATATCAATCAGCCAGCACGTCTCTCCGGCATCGCTTAGCTTCTGCTTATTCTCTTTTAGATAGCCGACAATCTTCGGCCAATTTTCGAAATAGCTATGCAAATCATTTGTGTAGTTGATAGTCAGCTTTTTCTGCATCCTTCTCTACTCCTTTATGACAACAAGCCATCCCAGATTAAACGGATGGCAACTAATATGAGCATAATACGTAATATCCAGACGACTGTATTGCCTTTTAGTAACTGGTTAATCTTCGCTCCAAGAATTCCGCCCAGAATTGCTCCTGGAATAAAGGCAAACACATAAACCCATTCCACATGGCCGAGCGAAATATGCGTAATTGTACTGACAATACTGAGGAAAAACACCATAAACATACTTGTCGCTACAGCAACATGAGCCGGGAACCCAAAAATCAGAATCATCGCCGGCACCATAAAGCTGCCGCCGCCAATTCCAAACATACCCGAAAGCAGTCCAACGAATAATGATAATAAAAATGCTGCGAAAAACCGAAAGCTATACGTATAGGTGCTTCCATCCAGTTCTTTTGTGACAACGATTCCTTTTAGATTCGTTTTCTCCTGCTCTTTGCGCTTTACGAAAAACATAAAAAAGACAATTAAGACGAGTATTCCAAAATAAAGGGAGAAACCATCCCCCGAGACGAACCGGTTTAGGAATGAGCCAAGGATCGCTCCCGGTACTCCGCCTGCCAAGAAAATGAAGCCGCTCTTATAATCGACTCTTCCGCTTTTCATATATGTTAGTGTGGATGATAAAGCAGTAAATATCATGACAATAACAGAAACACCAACGATTGTTTGCGGTGTCGCCCAGCTGAATTTATCCCAAAAACTGCTTAAAATCAACAGCAGCGGAACGAGGATAATGCCCCCTCCTAAACCTACCAAACTGCCCAGCGCGGCAGCGAGAAGCCCTATTAGTAAACTTACGGCAAAGACCATCATTATCCCTTCCATCTTCTATGTAATTTAAAAAGGTGCGACTGTATAGCACAGTCACACCATTATAACAGAAATTATTTATATTTGACTGATCCGCCGTTCACTGGGAATTCAGCTCCATTGACGTATGATGCTTTGTCTGAAGCGAGAAAAGCAATAACATTGGCAATCTCTTCCGGCTGTCCAATCTCCCCGCGCGGTATCTGCCGGACTTCTTTCGCAAAATAGCTGACAGCCTCTTCACCTTCTCTGTCAAACTTGTTAGACAGCATATCAACCATGCCGCCCGGCTTATTCCATAGCGTTGTACGAGTTGGACCAGGAGAAACTACATTTACGCGGATAACTCCGCCAAATTCATCAGCCAATGCTTGCGTCAAATTCAGCACTGCTGCTTTACTGCCGCTATAATCAATCGCGAATGAATCTGGTACGTGACCGCTTTCGGAAGCAATATTTACAATACTTGCTCCCGCCTGCTTTTTCAGCTCCGGTATAGCGGCTTTCGTCAATGCCACCACCGAGAACAAATTGGTTTCAAAAGTTTCTTTCCAAATATCCATCGTCACATCCATAAAGCTGTCTTTATAAGTGGCAATTCCAGCTACATTGGCCAAAATATCAAGCTTCCCGAAGTGAGAGACAGCCGCCTCGACTACTTTCTCCGCAGCACCCTCATCCGTCAAATCCATCTCTATCGGTAAGAAGGAAGAACTATTCGAAGCATCTTCATCCACATAATCGGTCGTCAAACTCACACCGACAACTTTTACACCCTCATCAAGAAAAGCTCGAACCGTTGCCAGCCCAATTCCGTCGTTGGCCCCAGTTACAATGGCTACTTTATCTTCCAAATTATAGCTCATCGAATTCATCTCCTTTATCTTTCACATAAAAGAGATGTTCCCAATGTGAGAAAAAGCCAAACATCCGTATGATTTCAATCTACTGCTTATGATCGCCAATACTTTTGTGCGGTAACTTCTCTTTATACAATTTTAGCGTCGCTACAATGAGGAAGCTGACAATGACTAATAAAAGCCATGAACTTACTTTGCCGAGATGCACGAGACTCCAAGTGTCCGTTTGATTGGGATATTCCCAAGCGCCGAAGAACGTGGCAATATTTTCGGCAACCCAGATAAAAAAGCCGATAAGAACAAAAGACAGTGCAAGCGGCATTCGGTAACGAACTTGATTCACCTCGTATGTGACCCAAGCTCTCCTGAATACAATAATAACGAGTCCTGATAAAATCCACCTTACATCAATCCAATAATGATGCGTAAAGAAGTTCAAATAGATCGCAGCTGCAAGGGGAACAACAGCTAGAAAAGGCGGCCAATTTATCAAGTTTACCTTCAGTCTTCTCCAAGCCTGGCAAAGATAGCTTGCGACACTTGCATACATGAACCCGCTGTATAGCGGTACTCCAAATATTTTCGAGTATCCTTCGTCGGGATAAGACCAGGAGCCCATATGTACTTTAAAGAGTTCCAAAGCAAGTCCGATTATATGAAACAACGTAATGACTTTCAATTCATCTTTTGTTTCAAGTCTTGCACGTAACATCACTATTTGCATCAGGACGCAAATAATCAGCAGCCAATCATAGCGTGGAAAGAAGGGAAGCGGAAAGATTTGTGTCAGCGCAAGAGATGCAAAAATAACAACTGGAAATAAACAAGATAGTGCCTGACCCCAGCCAAAATGAATCAGCTGCTTTACAGCTCGAAGTCCCTTAGATTCCCTTGTGCTTCTTTCAGGTGACATTGTGCCCTGATTTGCATACATGCTGTTCTTCTCCATCACTTCCCAACCTCTCTTTATCATATATTTCTGTCACACATAACTAGTAGAATTACTTGCTATGATTTTCCTTCGTCAGCTTGATATTCCAATATATCGCCTGGCTGACAGTCTAATGCTTTGCAAATTGCGTCTAATGTCGAAATGCGAATCGCCTTTGCCTTTGCGTTTTTTAAGATGGAGAGATTGGCCATCGTAATCCCAACCCGTTCTGATAGTTCAGTTACACTCATTTTTCTTTTCGCCAGCATTACATCAATATTTATAATAATCGCCATATGGTTCACCTCAGACCGTCAAGTCATTTTCTGATTTTATATCAATGGCACTTTTCAGCATTTTTTGCAGAACAGCAGCAAAGATTGCTACTACTAACGGTCCGAATATAAGCGCCATCCCTACTAAAATAAGACCTGGAGCATCATCTCTCTCGGCCACAACATAAACTAACGGCAGGAGGATGACATAAACAACACTTATCGTTATCGCGCAGAGTTTGATATTTTTTAATGCCTTCACTGACAAATCGGAGAAAGCTACATTTTTATCAATATACCCAAGCAAGCGGAAAGATTGGTAAAGAGCTAGAAAATATGCCAATGCTGTTAGATACAATCCAACCAAAGCAGGATATTTTAAGAATTCAACTTCTGGATAATAATCTGCTGAACCAAAAGCTATATTCGGAATTGCAAAGATACATAATGCAAGAACCGGTAAAGCCATGAATAATAAAGCAGCCTTTAAAAAGAGTGTTTCTCGTTTCATAATAAGCACCTCATTTCGTTTCTATAAATGATTTTAATGTATTATTTATCGTTTTACAATAAATAATTAATGATAAATAAAATATTTTTATTGTTTAAATAAAAAAACATCCCAATGGAGATGCAAAGAAAATTGAATTATTTTGTAAACCAATAGGATGTTAGCAGTTTGCTATAAACGATTAGATCACCTACAGATGAGGTCTATACTTACATTATCTAAAAATAGTCATCGATATATGAACAAAAAAAACGGAGTCCGTCTTCTCAGACGTGACTCCGTTCATTTTATTAACCGATAGAACCTTCCATTTCGAATTTAATCAAACGGTTCATTTCTACGGCATATTCCATTGGCAATTCTTTCGTGAATGGCTCGATGAAGCCCATTACGATCATTTCAGTTGCTTCTTCTTCAGAGATACCACGGCTCATCAAGTAGAACAATTGCTCTTCGGAAACTTTGGAAACTTTCGCTTCGTGTTCCAAGGAGATGTTCTCATTGAAGATCTCGTTGTATGGAATCGTATCGGAAGTGGATTTGTTATCCATAATCAGTGTGTCACACTCGATGTTGGAGCGTGCACCGTCTGCTTTCTTACCGAAGTGAACGATTCCGCGATACGTAACTTTACCACCTTGTTTGGAGATGGATTTAGAAACGATCGTCGAAGAAGTATTTGGTGCCAAGTGCATCATTTTCGCGCCGGCATCCTGGTGCTGGCCTTTACCAGCTAGGGCGATGGACAATGTCATACCGCGTGCGCCTTCTCCTTTAAGAATAACCGCAGGATATTTCATTGTAAGTTTAGAACCGATGTTACCATCAATCCATTCCATCGTACCATTGGCATCAACTGTCGCACGTTTTGTAACCAAGTTGTAGACGTTGTTTGCCCAGTTTTGAATCGTTGTATAACGGCAGTAAGCATCTTTTTTAACGAAGATTTCTACAACCGCACTATGCAAGGAATTCGTTGTATAAACAGGAGCTGTACAACCTTCTACATAATGCACAGAAGCACCTTCATCTACAATGATAAGTGTACGTTCGAACTGACCCATGTTCTCGGAGTTGATCCGGAAGTAGGCTTGCAATGGTGTATCCGTTTTAACGCCCTTCGGTACATAAATGAAGGAACCGCCGGACCATACAGCAGAGTTCAACGCAGAAAACTTGTTATCAGATGGCGGAATCAATTTACCGAAATGCTCACGGAAAAGATCTTCATTTTCTTTAAGCGCTGTATCTGTATCCTTGAAGACGATTCCCATTTCTTCTAGGTCTTCTTTCAAGTTATGATAAACAACCTCTGATTCATATTGTGCAGATACACCTGCAAGGTATTTTTGTTCTGCTTCTGGAATACCAAGTTTATCAAATGTGTTTTTGATTTCTTCTGGTACTTCATCCCAAGAACGTTCAGAACGCTCAGAAGGTTTTACATAATAAGTGATTTCATCAAAGTCAAGCTCAGCAAGGTCTCCACCCCACTGCGGCATTGGCTTTTTGTAGAACTGCTCCAAGGATTTAAGACGGAAGTCCAGCATCCATTGTGGTTCTTCTTTTAACTTAGAGATTTCTTCAACAATCTTAGGTGTAAGGCCTTTTTCCGTACGGAATATGGACACATCACGGTCGCTGAAGCCATATTGGTAATCTCCAATTTCAGGCGCTTTTTTAGCCATGGTAAAGCCTCCTTCAAGATTTATCTATTCTACACACGACAGTGTTCACATTTATTTCTTTTCGACGCCTTGCTCCATCGCCTTCCAGGCGAGTGTCGCACATTTGATGCGGGCCGGGAACTTTGCAACTCCTTGCAATGCCTCGATATCACCAAGCTCCAAATCACCAGGATCAATCTCTTTCCCTAACATCATATCAGAGAACAGCTCTGACATCCGAAGAGCATCTTCAACGGCTTTCCCTTTGACAGCTTGTGTCATCATGGAAGCAGAAGACATACTGATCGAACAGCCTTCTCCATCAAATTTCGCATCCTTTACCTTGCCATCCTCTACCTCGAGCTGAAGCTGGATACGGTCACCGCATGTCGGATTGTTCATGTCGACTACAAGTGCGTCTCCTTCCAGCTTACCACGATTACGCGGATGTTTATAGTGATCCATGATCACTTGACGGTAGAGTGTATCTAAATTATCAAAAGACATTGCCGAAAAACTCCTTCGTTCTTGTCAGACCGCTGACAAGTTGGTCGATATCGTCTTCGGTATTATAGACGTACATACTAGCTCGGGCAGTCGCGGTGGCATTCAGCCAGCGCATAAGAGGCTGTGCACAATGATGACCTGCGCGCACTGCAATTCCCATAGTATCAAGAGCAGTAGCCGTATCGTGCGGATGGACACCATCGATATTGAAAGTAACAACGGCAGATCGTTTGTCTGCTGCAGGTCCGTAAATCTCCAGACCTTCAATTTCACGCATGCGTTCCATCGCGTAATTTGTCAGCTTCTGATCATGTGCTTCGATCTCATCCATGCCAATTTGATTAAGAAAATCAATCGCAGCACCAAGACCAATGGCACCAGCAATAATCGGAGTTCCTCCCTCAAACTTCCAAGGAAGCTCTTTCCATGTGGAATCGTATAAGTGAACGAAATCAATCATTTCTCCGCCGAATTCCACCGGTTCCATTTCTTCCAGCAATTCTTGCTTTCCGTAAAGGATCCCGATACCTGTTGGGCCGCACATTTTATGTCCGCTGAAGCAATAGAAATCACAATCGATTTCCTGCACATTTACTTTCAGATGGGGTGCCCCTTGTGCACCGTCTACGAGTACAACAGCATTCTGCCGATGAGCAAGTTCGACGATTTCTTTTATTGGATTGATTGTACCTAGAACATTGGATACATGTGTCAAAGCTACGATTTTTGTTTGCGGACCAATCGATTTTTTCACATCGTCCATGTTCAATGTACCATCATCATTTAATTCAAAGTATTTTAATGTAGCGCCAGTCGCTTTGACCGCTTGCTGCCATGGAATGATGTTGCTATGATGCTCCATCGGTGTAATGATTACTTCATCACCAGGTTTCAAATTTGCACGGGCATAACTATGTGCAACTGTATTGATTGCAGTCGTTGTACCACGTGTAAAGATGACTTCCTTCGTGCTTCTAGCATTGATGAACTGCTGCACCTTTTCCCTGGCACCTTCATATTTATCCGTAGCCCGGGTTCCCAGCGTATGCACACCGCGATGTACATTGCTGTTATCGTTCCGGTAATAAGCATCCACAGCTTCCAAAACCGCAAGCGGTTTATGGGAAGTTGCAGAAGAGTCCAAGTAGACCAGCGGATGTCCGTTGACCTCTTGATTCAGAATCGGGAACTGTTCACGGATAGAGCGGGCATCCATTAGTTTACTTTCCCTTCAATTACCTGTGTCAGCTGATTTTTTACTGATTCAATCGGCAGCTGGTTTACAACAGGCGCAAGGAATCCATGGATGATCAAACGTTCTGCTTCATGCTTGGTGATTCCGCGGCTCATCAAGTAATAAAGCTGAAGCGGATCGACACGGCCTACAGAAGCTGCGTGTCCAGCAACTACATCATCTTCATCAATCAAGAGAATTGGGTTGGCATCACCACGTGCACCTTGGCTAAGCATCAAAACACGTGTCTCTTGCGTGGCATCTGATTTACTTGCACCATGTTCGATTTTACCGATACCGTTAAATACAGAACTTGCTTGTTCCTTCATAACACCATGGGACAAAATGCTGCCGACAGAGTTTTTACCGAAATGAATGATGTTTGTCGTGAAGTTTTGGATTTGTTTTCCGCGTCCTACAACAACACTCTTCGCTTCAGAACCAGAGTTATCTCCGATCAAGTTGGTGATATGTTCACTGATTGTGTTTCCGTCATTCATTTGACCGATTGCCCAATCAATACGTGCATCACGATAAGCAACACCGCGGCGTTTCGCGTAAACAGTCGTACCTGCAGCAAAGTTATCTACTGCGCCATAAGATACGTTCGCATTGTCTTCCGCAATAACTTCCGTTACCACATTGGCAAACGTTGCTGTATCAGCATTATGAGAAATGCTATTTTCCACATATGTTACCGAGCTGTTCGCTTCCGCAACAATCAAGATATGGTTAAAGGAAGCAACACTGTCATCTTCCTGCCAGAAGATAGTTTGAAGCGGCTCATCTACTACGACATTTTTCGGAACATAGACGAACACGCCGCCGTTCATTAATGCTGCATGTAAAGCAGTCAAACGGTCTTCATCTACATTTACTGCATCTTTCATGTAATAACGCTTCACAAGGTCAGCGTGCTGCTGCAACGCAGTGGAGATATCAGTAAAGATAACTCCTTGCTCGCTCCACTTTTCATCAAGTGCAAGGTATGCAGCACTATTATTGCGCTGAATGTACAGGTTAGGTGCATTGTCAGCATCAATTAAAGCAGCAACACTTGCCGGCAGCTTGTCCAATGCATCAATTTTGCTTCCTTCTACTTCATGCACATACGTATTAAAATCCCAGTTTTTGATCCCAGTCTTATCGGGCTTTGGCATGTCCAAAGATTCCGATTGAGAAAGAGCTTGCTGACGAAGATCCTTCATCCATTCAGGCTCATTGCGGGAACTGGAAAAACGGCTGATATATTCATCGTTATATGGTTGCTTCGTTTCAACAGTCATAAGATCCCTCCTCCAGTTTACGCGTTAATTGTTTCGTCTTCGATGTTAAGCTCTTGTTTAATCCAGTCATATCCTTCTGCTTCCAAACGTTTAGAAAGCTCAGAACCGCCGGATTTAACGACACGGCCTTGCATCATAACGTGTACGAAGTCAGGCTCGATGTAGTTTAGCAAACGCTGATAATGGGTAATAATTAGGCAGCCGAAGTTTTCGTCGCGCAATCTGTTAATACCTTTTGCAACAACTTTCAGTGCATCGATATCAAGACCGGAATCGATTTCATCTAGAATACCGATTTCTGCTTTCATCATAAGAAGCTGAAGAATTTCATTACGCTTTTTCTCACCGCCGGAGAAACCTTCGTTCAAGTAACGCTGCGCCATATTTTTATCCATTTCAAGGAAATCCATTGCTTCGTCCATTTCTTTGATAAACTTCATCAATGGGATCTCGTCGCCTTCCGCGCGGCGTGCATTAATAGAAGAACGCAAGAAGTCAGAGTTTGTTACACCGCTGATTTCACTTGGGTACTGCATAGCAAGGAATAGACCGGCACGAGCACGCTCGTCCACTTCCATTTCCAATACATCTTCGCCATCAAGCGTGATGCTTCCGCTTGTTACTTCATATTTTGGATGGCCCATGATTGCGGATGCCAATGTGGATTTACCAGTACCGTTTGGTCCCATTACCGCATGGAATTCCCCGCTTTTTATCGTAAGGTTTACACCTTTAAGTATTTCCTTATCTTCAATCGAAACATGTAGGTCTTTAATCTCTAAAACTGAACCTGCCATTATTAACCCTCCGATAGCTGCTATTTTATAGATTTTAATAATGTTTATTTAAAGACATTATTAATTTATTCTCATTATAATCTTAAAGCATTGTACAACCTTTATCAACTTTTTTACTAGATAAAAACACGCTTTTAACATGTTCCTCTTCTATTGTAACACATTTCTAATTTCGACAAAAAATAATGCCCTCGCTGAGAATACCAGCAAGGGCATGAGAATGTTATTCTTCTGTATCTACAGGCAGGATAGCCCCTTTATACTTTTCTTCAATGAATTGCTTGATTTCATCAGAATGAAGCACGTCCATCAATTTTTGCAATGCTTCATTATCTTTGTCTTCCGGGCGCGCCGCAACAATGTTGCCGTAAACAGAATCTGTACCTTCAAGAATCAGCGCATCCTCAGACGGTGTCAAATCAGCTTCTAAAGCATAGTTTGTGTTGATAACAACAAGCTGGTCTTCTTCTCTTTCATATGTTTCAGGAAGAATTGCAGGATCTACCTCCATGCTGAATTTCAAGTTTTTAGGGTTCTCATCAATATCTTCAAAAGTAGCCTGAACAGGTTCGACGCCATCTTTAATTGTGATGAGTCCTTCTTCTGCGAAAATGGATAATACGCGGCCTTGCTCCGCTGGGTTACGTCCCATTAGTACTTCTGTTCCATCTTTAATATCATCAACACTTTTAATGTTTTTAGAATAAACACCCATTGGCTCCAGATGTACAGCACCAAGACTGATTAGATCTTTGTCTTCGCCTTCTGTCTCTTTATTATAGTTATCTAGATATGGAATGTGCTGGTAGTAGTTCGCATCAAGATCACCATTTGCCAAGTCTTGGTTCGGGAAAATATAATCCTGGTATTCTTCAATTTGAAGATCAATACCTTCATCTTCCAACAGCGGTTTTGCTTCTTCAAGAATTTCTGCGTGCGGTGTACTAGAGGCACCGACTTTGATTGTTTTTTCGTCTGAGCTGCTGTCTGAAGAATCAGAAGAACCGCAGGCTGCCAGGAAAATCATAAATACAGCGGATAGAATAACTAATAATGACTTTTTCAAGTAAATCTCTCCTTTAACGTTTATCTAGTTTGTTGGAAATAAAGTCACCTATAAACTGGATGACAAATACCAATATAATAATTAAGACAGTACACAGAATAACAACATCTGTCTGACGTCGCTGGAATCCATAGAAGTAGGCAAAGTCACCTAATCCGCCTGCTCCAATCACGCCTGCTACTGCCGTAGAACCAATAAGTGCAATTGCTGTAACTGTGAGACCGGAAACCAAAGCCGGAGTCGACTCTCTCAACAATACTTTGACCATAATTGTTGAGTTCTTAGCACCCATTGCTTTCGCAGCTTCTACTACACCATGATCAACTTCTTTGAGTGCAATTTCTACTAGTCTTGCATAAAATGGTGCTGAACCAATGATTAAAGCTGGCAGTGCTGCCGAGGGACCGCGAATCGTTCCCATTAGGAAATCGGTAAAAGGCAGCAGCAGCACAATTAAAATAATAAACGGAATCGCTCGGAAAACGTTAACGACCGCTGCTACAATCCCATAAACAACTTTATTCTCCCAAAGCTTTCCTTTACTAGTCAGGTAAAGCAATAATCCAAGGATAATACCAATAATAAACGTACCAATCAAAGAAAGAATGGTCATATAGAATGTCTCATAGATGGCTGTATTCAAGTCTGCAATATCTACATTAGGAAACCATTTCTCAAACAAGCTCCTGCACCTCCGCTTTTACATTTGCACTGCGGATGAAGTTCAGCGCCTTCTCTACTTCTGTTTCACTGCCTACCAGCTGCAAGAATAAACTTCCAACTGCTCCGCTATGTGTCTGAAGCACATTTCCTTGCATAATGTTGATGTCTACGTCACATTGTTTCGCAGTTTGGCTGACAATTGTCTGATTGACATTTTCGCCAGAGAAGGAAAGTTTAATGATTGTTCCTGTTCCCTCATTCAATACTGCTGAGGACAAGGACTCGTATTTTTCACTTCCGTCCAGCTGCTGCACAAAACGCTTCGTGACTGCCTGCTGCGGATTTTGGAATACATGTACGGCGTCCCCTTCTTCTACAACTTTACCTGTATCCATAACAGCTACACGGTGACAGATCTTACTAATTACGTTCATTTCATGTGTAATAAGGATAATCGTCAATCCTAGACGTTTGTTGATGTCTACTAACAGGTCTAAGATGGAATCTGTTGTTTCTGGATCCAATGCAGATGTTGCTTCGTCACAAAGCAATACTTTCGGATCGTTTGCAAGCGCTCGGGCAATACCAACACGCTGCTTTTGACCGCCGCTCAGTTGCGATGGATAAGCACTTTCCCGACCTTTCAATCCTACTAACTCGATTAAATGGTCTACTTTTGCTTTACGTTCCTTCTTCGGTACACCAGCGATTTCCAATGGAAAGGCAATGTTCTGGTGCACGGTTCGGGACCAAAGCAAGTTAAAATGCTGGAAAACCATTCCGATTTCTTGTCTGGCAAGACGGAGTTCATTTTTACGCTGTTTAACAATGTCCTTACCATCAATAATTATTTCACCAGCAGTCGGTTCTTCGAGACGATTCAGCAGGCGTACGAATGTACTTTTCCCAGCACCGCTGTAGCCAATAACACCGAAGATCTCACCTGATTCAATCGTCATATTCAGTTGATCGACTGCTGTAATATTCTGTTTTTTCGTACGATATGTCTTGGAGAGGTTTTTGATTGTGATCAATTCCGCTCCTCCTTTCTATGGTGCTTTTTAAGCATAAAAAAAGCGTCTTTTTGTTTGAGAACAAAAAGACGCTTCCTAAGTGTCAATAATTGTTCTCTCATCTGTACAGGTTTCCCTGCAGGAATTGGCACCATACAGGATTACCTGTGGTTGCCGGGCTTCATCGGGCCAGTCCCTCCGCCACTCTGGATAAGAGTTTCGTATATGATTGCTAAATTGGATTCTAGCATTAGTCAATAATTCTGTCAACATATTTTACAGACTTTTCTCCGCTCCAAGAAGCAGCAGCGCCTCCATTAGCAGAATATGCTGATAATCACCATCGACTGCCTGCTCAGCCCGGAGGCTGCGCAGTTTTACTGCACCTGTAAGCAGTTGCTGTACCGTCTGTTCATCCGTTCGGATATGCAGAAACCCATAAGGCTTTGGTGCAGGTGTTGTGAGGCTGCTTCGATCAATATACAAATCGTAATGGTCATGACCCCAGTCAATGAAGACCTTCAGCCGTTTATCATTGCATAACGGCAGCAAATCTTCCCTCTCCTCAATTTGTCGTTTTAGCTTCGTCAAATTTTCGATGATCATCCAGCATCCCTCCTCCACCTGTATTTGGCTCTTTACGACCCATTTTCCTGCAAGAAAAAACAGCTTTCCGCAATAGAAAGCTGTTTTATTCGCTGATCGTTTTTGCCAGCATATGCTGAACAGACTGAAAGGCATATGTCTTATCTTTTACTTGACCATCTTGGAAAGTAATGAGACAAGGTACACTCTCAATTTGATGCTTCTGCATAAAGTCTGGGAACAGAGAAGCGTTCAGTTTATAATAATATTCCTTTTTCATGACCGCCTCTACTGCCTGCAGCATTCTTTCAGCCAGCTGACAAGTGCCGCAAAACGGCGTATGCACAAAAATCCTTGCCTGTCCTTCTTGGATTATGGACTGGACATCTGTTTCGATAATATTAATAATTCATCCCTTCTTTCTTCAGACGAGGAAGAATGGATGCACCATGATGCTTCTGCTAAGCAGGGCTGTGGCCAATTCAGGGGCCGGGGTAGCCGCTACCTCTCGATAGGTTCTGTCTACGTAAATATGCTGGGCATGCGGCAGCTCTCGGGCTAACTGTTTTCGCAGCTTATGACCGGCACTGTCCTCATCCACCATAATATATACTTCTTTGTGATCCAAGTCATAGTCATACAACAGCTGCTCCAGCCGCTCGATTCCCAACGTGCCATTGGTACAGATGATCGTCACTTCCTCATCGATGATCTTTCTTATCTGCTCTTTATCCGAACGTCCTTCTACGATAATGACTTTTCCCTCATCACCCATTTTGGCATCACCTATTCTGATCGATATTTGATTGCTTCTTTGCCCGTGCTCCGAATAAAGGCAGCTTAGCAATGACGCTTGCCATATTATATGAACAGAAACCGCCGCCCTTGCCAACAGATATCAACAAGGGCTCCAAAAAATTAATCTTCTTTGATTTTTGCCTCATATTCTTCAGTGGAAAGAAGGCGCTCAAAGGCTGCTTCATCGTCTGTTTCTATTACAATCATCCATGCTTTCTCATATGGGGATTCATTTACGAATTCTGGGCTGTCGTCCAAGTCCTCATTGACAGATACGACTTTACCACTGAGCGGAGCATACAGTTCAGAAACTGTTTTGACAGATTCCACGCTGCCAAATGGCTCGTCCGCTTTTAACTCGTCACCAACCGATGGAAGCTCGACGAATACGATGTCGCCTAGTTCATCTTGAGCGAAGTCAGTAATACCAATGCGGTACTGGCTGCCTTCTTCTTTTTTGATCCATTCATGTTCATCTGTATAACGAAGATCTTTCGGTAAGTTGCTCATATTAATTCCTCCACCTATTTTCTACAAGAATAGCTAACATATTTACTATAAAAGCTAATAGCTAAAATTACCACCGTTTCAGCTTAATTTGCTGCTGTCACAGACGTATATACCTCTGGCTTAAAGCCAACAGCTGCTTGATTTTTCCCGATAAGAAGCGGGCGTTTGATTAGCATGCCGTTTTCAGAGAGCCAAGCTTTTAACTGTGCATCATCCGCTTCTTTGATTTTGTCTTTGTAGCCGCCTTCGCGGTACACTTTGCCACTCGTATTAAATAATTTCGTCAATGGCAGGCCGCTTTTGTCCGCTGCTTCCTGCAGCACTTCCGGGCTTGGCGGTGTTTCTACAATATGTATTGCCTCATACGGAACTTGGTGCTCCTCAAGCCACTTTTTCGCGTTTTTGCATGTATTGCAATTTGGGTACCAATAAAATCGGAACATACAGATCTCCTTCCTTTTAATACTGCTATTTTAGCATAGTCCTCTGCAACATGGGTGCAGAATAACCAGCAGAAAATCGGGCACGATAAATAGGAAAAAGGAGGGATTCTCGTGCCATTAGACAATTCGCAAGATGTGATGCTCCAACCGCCGGAAATGATTTCAGGAAAAGATTTGCTTTATTTAAGTGATATGCTCAACTGGAACTTGAATGCAGCCAAGAAAGCCCAGCACGCTGCAGGTGAATTGCAGCTGACAGATGCGCAGGAAGCATTGCACACAGTTGGACAAATGCATCAGCGTCATTACGATATGCTGCTTGAACATTTAAAAACCAAACCGCTCAATTAAGGAGGTAACACGATGCCAGAGAGCCAAAAGATTCAAAACAGCCAAACACCAGTACCAACAACACAAGACATGAACGACCGTGATCATATTACCGATTTGCTTGCCACAGAAAAATATATGACAGCATCTTATAGTACCGCCTTAAACGAAATGAGCAATCAGTCACTATATGAAACAGTTGCCCGCATATTTAAGGAAACCCAAGATGCGCAGCGCAACTTGTATAATTTGATGTTTCAGCATGGCTGGTACAGTTTAGAAGAAGCACCTCAGCAAAAAGTAGAGCAAGCTTACCAGCAGTTTAGCCAAACGCGTCAAGAACTTCCATATACATGAAAAGCGAACGGACAATCTGTCATGGTTGTCCGTTTTTCTGCTTATACATCAAAAGTTTTTTGTTGACGGAATAACTTCCACCTAGTAATATACTTGCATGTGCAACTTTATGGAACTATCTGAAAGGAGCGGACCATGGACACGAGAAATGACGAGTTGGGTCTTCTTTTATCACGAACTTATCTGTCTTTAAAGCGGGAAACATCACGTATGCTTCAGCAATTCGAACTGACGCCCGAACAATTCTCTCTTGTTGCTGAATTGGACAAGCAAGATGATGTCACGCAGAAAGAACTTGCTGATGTCACCGAGAGAGAGCAAACGACTGTTACCAAGATAGTTGATAAATTAGTCAAGAAAGGCCTCGTCAACCGAAGACATGATCCTCACGACCGGAGAGCTATCCGCTTGCAGATTACAGACGCAGGACGGCAATTAGTTTCCGAGATCATACCAAAGGTAGACGAAATTGAAACAAACGCGTATCAAGGTTTCCAACAAGAAGATATAAAAACACTGCATACTCTGATTCGAAAACTGCATCAGAATTTGCAGTGATTTTTTCATTAAATACATGCACATGCAATTAAATTATAGATAGGAGTTTTATTTTTGCGTTTACAACCTTTACGGGAAATGATGAAAATCCCTAATACAAAAGTAGGTATAGCTTTTGCTATTATCGTTCCGTTATTATTTGCTATTATTTGGCTGACTGGCTATCACGATGCTACTAGTCACTTCGACCGCTTGGAAGTCGCTGTGGTCAACGAGGACGGCAGTCAGGCTGATTCAGTTGCAGAACAAATGATGGCGAATTTGCCGTTTGATACGGAAGTTACATCCTATAAAGATGCAAGAGAGCAGTTGGATGCGAATGACATCACAATGATGATTGTTATTCCAGAAGCTTTCACGAAGCATTTAGCTGCACAAGAGGATACTTCTCTGGAATTCCATATGAACAGTGCCAATTCACAGGTTGCTTTATCTGCAGCTGAAAGTGCAGCTCGACAGATGACTGCCTCTATCGGCGGTTCCCATGTACAAGCAGATATTATGAAAGAAAATTCCATTAGTAACTTTGCTACTTCCATGGTACCAATGATGCTAGGTTTCATCGTATTCATCGCATTCATGACAATGAACATCCAATTTAATATTGTCACACAAATCTTGAACCGCAAATTCGGAAAGTGGCAAGTCTTCTGGAATAAACAGCTGCTTCTGGCTATTATCGGTATTATTGTACCAACCATTATTGTTACCATTCACGCTGTGATGAATGATGTTGCAGCTTCTTACATGCAGCTATGGGAATTTGAGCTGCTTGTAGCGTTTGCTTGCATCAGCTTCACACAAATGAGCTTTGCTATCTTTGGCAATGCTGGTGCGTTGTTCAACGTTGCAATGATTCCGTTTATGCTAATGACTGCTGGAAATATTATTCCTGTAGACATGCTTTCTCCTGTGTTCCGTGTTATTGGTAATATTCTTCCTGCATCAAATGGTGTACAAGGATTCGCACAGCTTATCTATAATGGAGAAGGTGCCTCTGCGAATGTTCTTCACCTTGTATTAATCTTAGTTATTACATTTGCATTGAGTTGTGCAGCAGTCATGCTGAAGAAGCAGCAAATACAATATGTGGCAAAAGATAAAAAAACTGCAACAGTGTAAGCGTCATGGAAAAATCCGATCTTTATTCGATTGGATTTTTCTTTTTATTTAGCTAAAAATCCTTCACACATTACCACAACACCAATTGATAGCTATACATAACTTCAAATTCACATAAATCGAAACGATTATGATTTACAAATCGAAATGATTACGATAGAATAGTCTCTTGTGAACGAGTACGGAATTAGAAAGGTGATAGAAGATGGAATCTATCCTTCATATAAACAATATTCATTTCTCTTATGAAAATAAAGCTGCTCTGCGTGATGTTTCGCTTGATGTAAAAAGCGGAGACTTCCTTGGATTAATTGGACCAAACGGCGGCGGGAAAACAACATTGATTAAATTGGCACTTGGACTTTTGCAGCCAAACAAAGGCTCCATCGAGCTTTTCGGCGAGTCTGTATCTTCCTTTAAAGATTGGAATAAAGTAAGTTTTGTTTCCCAAAAGGCGAACTCCTTTAATAAAGCCTTCCCTGCGACAGTATTTGAAGTTGTCGCAATGGGCCTCACGCCAAAAATCGGTTATTTTAAAAGATTTACTACGAAACATCGGACTGCTGTAAAACAAGCAGTTGCGCAAGTAGACATGTCAGATTACTTGCACCAAAACATTAGCAGCTTATCTGGCGGACAGCAGCAGCGTGTATTTATCGCACGAGCACTTGTGAGCCAGCCGGAATTAATCATTCTGGATGAGCCAACGGTCGGGATCGACCATGCCAATGTTAAAGGTTTTTACGAATTGCTGCACCGCTTGAATAAAGAGACTGGGCTTACATTAGTCATGATCACACATGATCTTGCAGGCATTGCGCAGCATGCTTCCAAGCTTGTTTATTTGGATCAGCAAGTGCAATACGAGGGCAGTCCTGAGCATTTCACCCTTCCTGAAACGGAATTCCAAGTATTGCGGGGTATTCGAGCATGATTGCTGATTTTCTCCAATTTGAGTTTCTTCGCAATACGTTATACACAGGCTTGTTAATCGGCTTAATTGCTCCGCTGCTAGGATGTTTTGTCGTCGTCCGCAGGCTTTCACTTATTGCCGATGCTTTATCACATGTCACGTTGGCTGGTATTGCATTTGGTTTGCTGCTCGAAAAGAAAATGGCAACACCCCTGCTGTCACCGTTTTATGCAGGGCTCGGTTTCTCTGTTCTTGCTTCTTTACTTATTGAGAAACTGCGGAATATGTTTCGTAACTTCGAGGAAATTGCCATTCCGATTATTCTATCTGGCGGCGTCGGACTGAGTGTCATATTTATTTCTTTGGCAAATGGCTTCACGACTGATTTATTCTCTTACTTGTTTGGCTCTGTCTCTGCCGTGAGCAGTGAAGATTTGCGTGTCATCTTAGTCATCAGCGTGATTGTACTGCTTGTCATCGGCATCTTGTACAAACAGCTGCTTGTCCTCTCCTTTGACGAAGAGCATGCTCGTGTGAGCGGCTTACATGCGCGCGTGATTCACTTTATCTTCATGCTGCTGACAGCCTTAGTAATTGCTGCCAGCATTCGTATCGTCGGCGTATTACTTGTTTCAGCGATGATGACTATTCCTGTGGCCGCAGCCATTCGATTGGCAAGAGGATTCAAACAGACGATTGTCTTATCTATTCTTTTCGGTGAAACGTCGGTCATTGCCGGTTTGTTTTCTGGTTATTATTTTGAAATCCCGCCTGGAGGAACGATTGTTGTTGTGTCCATCTTAATTCTTCTGTTTAGTTTTCTTGCACAAAAGATAATGTTAGCCACTAAACGGAATCGTGCATTTGAGAAAGGGGTATCTTGATGCTACTGGATGAAGGCATTGCTATTCTAAAGGAAAACGGTCATAAGTACACAGACAAACGTGCAGATATCCTTTCTTACTTTGTCCATGCTAAAGGATATCGAAGTGCAAAAGCGCTGCTTGCATTTATGGAGACAAGCTATCAAGGCATCAGCCTGGATACAATCTACCGAAACCTCCGGTTGTTTGAGCAGCTGGAATTACTGGAGTCACGTGAGAAGAACGGCGAAAAACTGTTTAAAATTGCATGTAAAAGCGGCACCCATCATCATCATTTTGTGTGTGAAAGCTGCGGGCTGACGAAACCGCTCGAAAAATGCCCGCTGCCAGTTTACACAGAAGAACTCGCAGATTATCATATTCATACACACGCTTTCGAGCTATATGGACTATGCCCGACGTGTCACCACTCGTAAGGAGCCGATCAAAATGCCAATTATTACAGTAAAAATGCTGGAAGGCCGTACAGATGAACAAAAGGAACAAATGATTAAGAAAATGACAGAGGTTATGGTTGAAACAACTGGTGCTCGCACAGAAGCAGTAACCGTTGTAATCGAAGAAATGAATAAAGCGAATTATGGTCATGCCGGGAAACGGTTAACTTAAAAAGCAGTATGCCCGGGCATACTGCTTTTTTTAGCTATAAGCATCTATAATACACTTCGCCTCTCTCCATCTTGCTGATTTCCTATAGTTTTTGAATCCAGTATCTCTAATTTCCTCTACATAATGTATAGCTTGAATGGTTCGATTAACCTTTTCCCTTTTATGCTTCCTTAATTACTCCCTATTATGTTCATGAAATAATCCAAAAGTTGGTAGTTATTTGGTAATTTTAAGATTATAATCGATTCATCAACTAAAAGGAGGTCATTATGAAGCGTCTTACAACTTTATTACTAGCAATGTTTTTGACTATCTTCGCTTTGCCAGTATCAACTTCTGCTGCAGTATTATTTCCTAACACTTCTACAAATGGAATAATGGGTTTTGCAGGGAATGCCAAATATGATAATGGTCAATGGAAAGAAAGTACGACTGGGGGTAAAGGTGGAAGAATTGTCTATATTAACGACTTACAAGAATTGAGATCTGAAGTAAAAGGTTTGACCCCAAAAATTTTAGTGATCGAGGATAACATTAAAGGAGATGGGAAACAAAAAGTACAATTAGGAGCCAATAAAACAATTGTCGGTTCGTACAAAAATCGAGTTTTAAAGAATATCTATTTAGAGACAACACCAGAATCAAAGAACATCATTTTTCAAAATATAAACTTTCGTCATAGTAAGTCAATTAATGGCAATAATGATATTCAGCTATATATAACACACGGCTATAATTATTGGATAGATCATGTTTCATTCGACGGTCATGACTACGATCCGAACGGACATGATTTAGATAAATTGCTATACGTTGGCGCGAAAGCAGATTATATAACAGTAAGTAACTCCAAATTTCAAAATCATCGATATGGACTCATCTTAGGTCATCCTGACGACCATTCAAATTCTTACAAAGGCTATCCTCATATGACCATAGCAAATAACTACTTTGAAAACTTATATGTACGAGGACCCGGATTGATGCGGTATGGTTATTTCCATGTTAAAAATAATTATGCGAATAACTTCCACCTAGCATTTACGATTGCAAACCAAGCTACAATCTATTCTGAAAATAACTACTTTGGTGCCGGTTATCAAGGTGGCGGTATTCTTGATGACAAAGGAAACGGATATTTCATAGACGTAGGCAGTTATCCTTCCTATAGTTCAAAATACTATAGACAAATATCACCGTCTACGAATTGGAAACCATCTAAGTACTATAATTACCAAGTAGATAGCCCTATTTATACGAAAGAATTCGTCCAAAAGTATGCCGGATCATCAAACCAAAGATTAGTATTTGGTCATTAACATGAAATGAGACTGGGACAGAACCTAGTTAACGAAAGAAATGAAATCGAAGACCTTTTCCGAGGCATGGAAGAAGGTCTTCGATTTCTCACAGCTAGTTTTTCGTATTAAAAGCTAAGAACGGCGCCGAGGATCTTTTGTTCATAAATTAGCTAGTTATGACCCACCTCTTTTATTACAAAACAACCTCCTCGAGTACTTTTCGTTCTTCCTGTTCAAATAGATTTTTTCCTTCCTTATGCTGGACTTGCTTCTGCATGTAGCTTTCTATCATTCTCGCTTCTTCTTTATTCCCAACAAGGTGAATACTCTTCCATTCTTTTTCTTTCGCTAATTTATCCAGACTTGGTGCCAAGGATTTGTACCAGCGCTTTTGATTTGCTTCGATGCGGTTCTCGATTGTATCCTTCTTTGATCCTTTACCGCCCTTTCCTTTAACCGACAAGGCCCGCTGCGGGCTTGCTTGCACCTTCCATTGCTCTGTGTCGAGATCGATTTCATACAGCTTTGTTTCCTTCACCTTTCCAAGCACAGCATCTATGACTTTCACTTGATTCTTCTGCACGAGAATAACGCCGGATTCCGGGAATTTGTTGTACAGTTGGCGGAACTGATCTAGCTTGGGCTCTGCTTCCCAGAAGAATTCGGTTGTCACTGGCATTTGCAAGCATTCAGCAAACCAAATATCATCTGATGATGCAAAAACAACACAACTCTTTTTCATATTTTGACTATTATCCTCCAAGAAGGTCTTCACTTTATCTTTTACTTCCAGAAACTGCTTCCGTTCATCTTCATCATTTTCTAGATAGGCTTCGAAGTTTTTTAAGCCGTTTTTCACGTGTATCTTCCACTCGCCTCCCGTCTGATCACGATTGGCTGGATCTGTATTGATGTACATACTTAGAACTTTCTGAGGGTGGCGGCTGGCTTTTTGTGCGAGTTGCTCCATTTCCATTGCGTAACACAAACTGCAATCACTCCTCTTCCAAATTTGCTTATGCAAAGCTTATAGCTCTACTTACCACCTGCAAATAAGTTAAAACGTTAAAAAAGAAGCAGATGAGGGAAGAATGATAAAATACAATCACGTTACAATAAGGCTGTGAAAAAATATGTTAAAGCGTACCCGGACACAGATTCTGCAGTTTACGTCAATTGGCGTGCTGAATGCGGCAGTTGATTTAGTTGTACTCAATATTCTGCTACTTATCTGGCCTACCAAAAATAATTTACTTCTTTTACTTTTTAATACGATTAGCTACCTGGCTTGTATCTGGAATAGTTATTACTGGAATTCAAGATTTACTTTCCGACATCAAAAACAATCCAGTACCATGGAGAAAGGGATGTTCCTCGCTCAAGGTCTGGTAGCGTTGGTTATTAGCAATCTTGTCTTCCTAGCTGCTCTCTCTATCCTGCGCAGTCTGACTTTTGTAACGCTTCCCGCTTACGTGGATAATAATATAGCAAAAGTCTTGGCAATGTTTCTCTCTTCCGCAAGCAGCTTTTTGTTTATGAAATATATCGTTTTCAAGCGTAAAAAATAAGAAGGCGCACACCATTTTTGGTATGGGCCTTCTTATTATGTGTTTATATAAGCTGCACGACGATCAACCAATATCTGACTGGCATGGTCCAGATGTTGAATTTCAACTTGGATACCGTATTCCCGGTACTTGAGAACTACCTTATCCCAATGCCCCGACAGCCGTATCATCCCACAATCATTCATATCTCCTATTATAAGCAGGATGTTATACCATATTTCATATATTTGATGCACTTGTGTATACCACTTCTGGAAAGTGGACATATTGTATAAAAAAAGCAGCAGGTGAATTTGGGATGAAACATGTCAAAGCCATACTTCTTAAAGGGATATTTGCGTGCGCGGTTCTTTACCTTTTCGCAGGTTTATTCTATCAATTACCGCTCTCAAAAGTAGCACAGCTCACAGCTATTTTAACAGTGATTGGCTACTTGATTGACATGGCATTGCTGCCAGGCAAGACAAATAAAGTGACCGGATGGCTGGACAGCATTTTTTACAGCTTTGTCTGCTGGATGCTGATTTTTCTCGCAGCTGACAGCACTGTGCATCCTTTGGTCGGTGCCATTCCGGCAGGCTTGTCATTAGCCTGCATGGATGGGATGTTTCTGCATGCCTACGTGCGGAAATATGTGATTAGAAATGGCCGTGATCAGTACTATAATGTTGTTTTTCTAGATCAGTTCCGGACAGGAATCGCTGGCGATCTGCCCATAAGAGGGCCGCAAAAGGACTAAAAATAAGAAGTACTGGTCATAAAGAAAGCCCGTGGAAGAAATTCCACGGGCTCTCTTTTATGCTTCTGGATCCCATTTAATGATAATGCCGCACTCTGTAAGTCCGCCGCCGAATCCATATAATAAGATGGTGTCACCATTTTTCACCTTGTTTTCCTGCAAAGCAAAATCAAATGCCAGCGGAATCGTCGCAGATGAGGTGTTACCTGCATATGCCATACTTGTTAACGTTTTTTCAATTGGGTAATCCAAACGATCACATATGGATTCCACCATCCGCATATTCGCACTATGCGGAATAAACCAATCGATATCATCCATTGTCATGTTTGCTGATTCAACCAACTTTTTAACACCTTTTGGCACTCCGGAAACGGCCCACTTGTAAACTTCGCGTCCATTTTGAACCAACTTACCAGGATTAGCGAGCTCTTCGCCATTCATTGTCGTTGAGATACCGCTTTGATAAAGATGGCGGCCGCCTTTTCCTTTTGTTCCCATATGGTAAGAGAAGAATCCAGGGTTTTCAGCATCGTATTCCACTAATGCCGCACCAGCGCCATCACCAAATAGAATGCAGCTTGTGCGATCCGTATAATCAGTAATCTTAGAAAGCGTTTCAGCACCTAAGACAAGAATCTTCTTATGCAATCCAGCTGTTATCAAGCCGTTAGCCATGTGCAGTCCGTAAACAAATCCAGCACACGCTCCACCTAAGTCGAGAGCTCCAGTATTCTTAAGACCAAGTCTAGCTTGCAGCTGACTGGATACACTCGGAAATTTATATTCACCTGTTACTGTTGCTACGAGAATCAAATCAACATCTTCTAAAGATTTGTTGAAGTTCTTTGCTAAGTTAAGCGCAGCCTGTTCACATAGATCAGTAACGAATTCATCTTCTCTTGCGATTCTTCTTTCTTTAATACCTGTACGCTGAACAATCCATTCATCGGAAGTTTCAACCATTCTTTCGAAATCAGCATTTGTCAAAACCTTTTCTGGGATATATGTTCCAATCGCAGTTACGCGAGCTTTAGATTCCATTATATCTGCCTCCTTCACATCTGCCTACATTATACCATCTAGTTTTAATACCTGGTACTAAAATGATGTATTTTCTTTACTTTTTTCGAAATCTGCAGCTTGCGAAGCGAGCAGTTCTATTACCGCATCATCCATGGGCGGGTTATGCAAACCTGCCCGAACATCACGATAATGCTGCTCAAATGGCTGGTTCTTCGCCAAACCTCTTCCGCCGGCAACCCGCATCGCCAGATCGACCACTTTAACAGCTGCCTTTGTTGCATTTACTTTTACCGCAGCTAGTTCTCCTGCCATTAGATGCCGTTTTTCAGGATAGCTATCCCACAAGCTTGCAACATGATACATAAAATGTCTTGCCTGCATTAATTCTAAATCCATTTCTCCGATTTTTTCTCTAATATGCGGCACATGAATTATCGGCTTATCCAGTGTGTTTGGCTGAAATTCCCTAGCAAACTGAAGCGCTTCGTCACGAGCACTTTTTGCGATGCCAAGATAACAAGCAGGAATGTGCAAAAGTGACCCTTTTGGACCAGATTTTGTCTTTGTTTTTTCCACAAAATATTCTGCTGGAACATGCACGTTTTCCAAGATTAGATCATCACTGCCTGTTGCCCGCATTCCCAATGGATTCCATGTTTTTTCGACAGAAAGGCCATTTATTTCCCTGGCAATTAAAAAGCTTCCAACAACATCCTCTTCTTCTGCATAAGCAGTCACAAGGTAATAATCTAAATCTGCTGCCATCGATGTAAATGTTTTACGTCCATTCAAGACATATTCATCTCCGACTCTTTTCGCTCGCGTCTCCGGAATGCCTCCACGAGTAGGACTTCCTGTTGCTGGTTCGGATGCTGCTCGGTTAACAATTTTCCTCTCCTGCACTACTTCTTGTAGAAATTGCGCAAACATATCTGCAGGCCAGTTTGCTTTTTCGCATAAGTCCTGCATTGTACTTAGATGCCAGCCGATAGACAGAGCAGCAGCGCCATCACCAGCTGCTAGCGTTTCCTGAGCCAGCAGAAAATCGTGGAGATTCGCACCGTCCCCTCCTTGTTCTCTAGGAACTGTCAGCAATGTATACGCTGTAGAACGGAAAGTATCAATCACTTTTTCTGCTAATCTCGCTTGTTCATCACCAATACTTTTATACGTCTTAGCTACGTCAGCTACTTTGCTCGCTTTTTCTATAATATGTACATCACTTGGAAAAATCATACCGCAACCTCCTCTTCTATCTGTTTCTATTTTAGATAAAGACGCGAGAAAACACAAAAAAACCCGCTCAAAGAGCGGGTTTGATTCACATGCTCATATGCATGTGGCCAGAAGTCATCAGCCAGTAAGTACCAACAATGATAACTACTGCAATAAAGAATCCGAATAGGGTGTTACCGGAAATCAGTCCACCGTCTTCTCCTTCTGTCATGTGCATGAACATAACTAACTGCAAAGCAGCCTGGATCACAGCGAAAATCAAGATGATGATGAAAATCGTTGATGATGACCAGTCAGTCCATAGCGCTGTTGCGAAGGCGACGAGTGTCAACGCGATTGAGATCAAAAAGCCGATGATATGCTTCCAAGGGAAATGTCCCTTTTTCGTTTGTTGACTCATATTAATTCACCATCCCCATCAAGTAAACGCATGTGAAGATAAAGATCCACACAACATCTAAGAAGTGCCAATAGAGACTAGAAATGAAGACTTTTGAAGCTGTCTTTGGCGTAAGTCCTCTTCTTGCAAGTTGGATCAACAGCAAGATGATCCAGCCAATACCGATTGAAACGTGCAGTCCATGTGTTCCGAGCAAAATAAAGAACATAGACCAATGTGCACTAGTGCTAAGTGTAACACCTTCGTGTACATAATGTACAAACTCATAAAGCTCATAGCCTATGAAGCCTGCACCTAGGATGAGTGTAATAATCATCCAGATTATGACGCCTTTTTTGTTGTTCGCACGCATTTCGTGGATGGCAATACCGCACGTGAAACTACTTGTGAGCAGCAGCATTGTCATAATCATAACAAGTCCTGCTTCGAACATCTCGTTTGAGGTTGGTCCGTCACCTACACGTGCTTGCAACGCGAAATAGGATGCGAATAATGTCGAGAACAAGGCGATCTCTGCACCAAGGAAAGTCCAGAAACCGGTAATGTTCAACCGGCCGGTTTCTGACTGATATTCCAATGGAGCGTTGGGGTTCACATTGTGATCATGTGCCATTTCTTCACAACCTCCTTATTTATTCGCTTTCGCTTCTGTTTCTTTTATTTCTTCAACACTAACATAGTAACCGTCATTGTAATCAAATGAACGAGCAATCATCGTGATGAAGATACCGATTCCGCCTACAATACCGATCCAGTACCAGTGGAATACAAGGCCAAAGGCTGCAGCTCCCATGATGACGGACATAATAATTGGTGTAGCTGCGTTGTTCGGCATATGAATAGGTTTGTAATCCACATTCTTCTGCTGATCAAGGCCTTTTTCTTTCATATCCCAGTAAGGATCAAGTCCTGTTACTTCTGGAAGTACAGCAAAGTTGTAGTGCGGCGGGATAGAAGAGCTTGTTGCCCATTCCAGGTTACGTCCAAGACCCCAAGCATCGCCTGTTTTCTCTCTTGGAGAAAATCTCCAGCTGTATACGATGTTTACAACGAAGATTAGGAATGCAAGACCCATCATGAAAGCACCAATAGTTGAGATAAAGTTCAAACCTGTCCAGCCATCTGCCTCCGTATACGTAGAAATACGTCTTGGCATACCGTCCAACCCTAAGAAGTACTGCGGGAAGAAACATACGTTAAAGCCGATAATGAAGATCCAGAATGCCCATTTACCAATTTTTTCGTTCAGTTTATGGCCAAACATTTTCGGATACCAGTAAATCAAACCTGCGAAGCAAGCAAATACAGTACCTGAGATCAACACATAGTGGAAGTGAGATACCAAGAAGTACGTATTATGATATTGATAATCGGCTGCTGCCATCGCAAGCATAACCCCTGTTACCCCACCGATAACGAAGTTCGGGATAAATGCAAGTGCCCAAAGCATCGGTGTCGTAAAGCTTATACGCCCTCGATACATCGTAAATAGCCAGTTAAAGATCTTAACCCCGGTCGGGATTGAGATAGCCATCGTTGTAATAGAGAAGAAACTATTTGCTTCTGCACTGTTACCCATTGTGAAGAAGTGGTGAACCCATACAAGGAAGCTCAATACAGAAATTGTCACAATGGACACAACCATCGCTTTGTAAGCGAAAAGCTGTTTTCTTGCGAATGTCGAGATAATTTCAGAGAAGATCCCGAACGCAGGAAGAATAACGATATATACCTCAGGGTGACCCCATACCCAGAACAAGTTAACCCAAAGCATCGGGTTACCATCACCTTGCAAGGTAAAGATTACAGAACCGAATAGTCGGTCAAATGTTTGCAATGCAAGTGCTACTGTAAGCACTGGGAAAGCAAAGATAATGATAAGCATTGTGATCAATGTTGTCCAAGTGAACATGGACATTTTCATCAATGTCATACCTTTCGTACGCATCTTAAGGATGGTTACGAAGAAGTTGATACCTGTCATCAATGTACCGATACCAGCAATCTGGATAGCTAGCAGGTAGTAGTTCTGACCTGGGCCAGGACTGAATTCATTCGTCGCAAGCGGCGTGTATGCTGTCCAGCCTGCATCCGGTGAACCACCGATGATGAAAGAAATGTTAAATAGAGCCATACCGACAAAGAATGTCCAGAAGCTCAAGTTATTCAAATAAGGAAACGCTACGTCACGTGCACCAATTTGAAGCGGTACAATATAGTTAATTAAACCAATCAAGAATGGCATCGCCATGAATAGAATCATGATTACACCATGTGTTGAGAATACCTCGTTATAGTGCTGTGGATCTAGGAATTCCATACCTGGTTTTGCTAACTGAGTACGGATCATTAAACCATCGATTCCACCGCGGAAAAGCATTAAAAGGGCACTAAGGATATACATGATACCCAATTTCTTATGGTCAACAGAAGTCAGCCATTCTTTCCATAGCCATGTCCATTTCTTAAAATAAGTAAGGGCAGCTACAACGGCGATTGATCCGAGCAAGATACTAATCTGTGCGCCAAGGATCAACGGGTCGCCGGTAATGATAAACTCATTCCATTTTAAGTCCAAAACATTTCCCCCTCTCTCTGTTACTCGTGACTCGCATGTTCTTCATTTCCCATGTTTTCATGGTCCATGTTTTCATCCGAGTAATCTACAGTATTGTCTTGCTGATAATATGGAATCTCATCTTCTGGCAAGATGTTTTGAGATTTGTCTTTCGCATGCGGGTTCTTCGGCTCATAGCCTAGACGCTCCCATGCTTCCAATGTGTATTCAGCATCTTTAGAATGGTCAATCCATTGTAAATGCGTACCATTGAATTCAGCTGTTCCTTCTTCATAAACTCCAGGAATCAGAAGTTCGTCATACTCATATTGTGTCAGTTCTGGAGCAGAATCTTGAACTTCCTCTACCCACTGGCCGTAGTCTTCTTCTTCTTCTGCATAAACGACAAAGCGCTGTTCATTAAAGCCTTCACCAGTGAAGTTTGCGTTCCGGCCGTTATACTCACCAGCTTCATCTGCTTGAAGGAAAAGTGTTGTCTGCATGCCGGACATTGCATATTTCTGTCCGCCAAGGCTTGGAATCCACAAAGCAGCCATATTATCGGCAGATGTTAGTTTGAATTCCACTGGACGATGAATCGGGATGTGCAGATAATTCACTGTTTCAATATCCTCTTCAGGATAAGTGAATACCCATTTCCAGTTGATGGATGTTGCTTCAATAACCAATGGATCTTCATTTGCCGCTTCAGCTGTTTTAGCTTCAGGCGCTTCCTCCAGGTTATAGATCGTTCTGACAGTAGGAATAGCCAAGATAACAACGATGATGATCGGGATGATCGTCCAAATCGTTTCCAGCAGCATGCTGCCATGAAGTTCTGGGCTGTACTTGTCATGATCCTTTCTTTCTCTGTACTTGACAAGGATAATCGTCAAAAGTACGAATACAACCGCTACGATTGTAAGCATGAAAATGATTGATAGAATAATAAGGTCACTCTGCTGACTTGCCACTGGTCCTTTCGGATCGAGTACTTCCGGTGTAGAACAACCGGCTAGCATTAGCGGCAGGGCAAGGAACAGTAGAAGACTTAAGGGTTTCAATTTTTTAAGCATGCGCCTGCTTCCCTTCCTTTCTTTACCTGAATCTGCGAAAACACGCTGCTTCCTCTCTGCATAAGAAAACAACCCGTTCGCTGTAATAGGGTTTTGATAAGTATTTCACATTAGAACTTCTGCGTCCGGCAGGAGTAACAGAAATTCAACCTGAAACATACAAGCATACTGCCATTTAGGCAGCCTCTGACAACAATCCAGAAACTAGTGTAATACAAAGCAGCAAAAAACACCAGACTTGCCTAGTAAGTAAACAGTTCAATTATCATTCTAACACCAGTCAAATGAGAGAATAAGAACAAGTAGTGAACAAAATTTGAACGTTTAAATTAAAAATGCATCCAGTTATTGGATAACGAACCGCTATCTGGTCTTGCTGTAGTACACCGTATTACGTACCATCTTACGATCGGCACTTAAACTGTCGCAGTAATGGATTCCTTCCAACTGATAACCAACACGTTCGGGCACTGCCCTGCTTGCTTTATTATCTTCATCACAAAGTATTTGCACACGCTTCACACCAAGCTCCTTAAAAGCGTAAGCCGTGAGCGCATCAACAACTTCTGTCATATAGCCTTGACCGGTATAGCGAGTGTCCATCCAATAGCCAATCTCAACTTTTGGTATGTCCCAGTTGATTGCATGAAAGCCGCTGGAGGCAATAAACTCCCCTGTATCTTTGTGAAAGACAAGCATACGCAGGTTTGTCCGGTTGATCCAATTGGCAACAGATTCCCGAATATTTTCTTCGGTATCCTCTGGTGTAGGTACCTCTTGCACCCATGGCATCCAGGCTTTGAGTTCTGGCAATGATGCTTTAATTGCATCGTTGACTGCTTTTCCGTCGCCTACTTCCGGCTTCCGAATAAGCAGCCGATCTGTTTCAATAGTTGGTTTAAAATCTCGTAAGATTGGATTCAACCTCTTCTTACCTCCTCTAGTAATTTATACTAGTATGAAGGAAGAATTTAGGGTGCGCAATACACTTCAAGCCAACTTCTGTTCCTTTTTCTCTTCTCGGTAAGAAAGTGCAGATAGCAGTATACCAATGACTGAGATGGCTGCACCGCATATAGCCAGCCACGAGTATCCTAGATTTGCATCTAGTATGATACCGCCTAAATAGGCTCCAGCCGCATTCGCTAGATTAAATGCTGATACACTTGCTGCTGCTGCAATTGTCGGCCCTTCCTTGGCAGCCATTACAATCTTTGACTGTAAAAGTGGCGTTGTACCGAACGCTCCAGCGCCAAAAAGACCGATGATGAACACAGCTGTAACAGCATAAGGTGTAGCCAGCGGAAACAGTAATAAAATCACTGTCAATATGGAGAATACATAGATGAGCGTTCGTGTCACATTGCCGCCAGCAAGACGTGGTGTAGAGAAATTACCAATTACACTTCCCATTCCGAAGAAGAAAAGACTGATCATGATACCTACACCGCCAAATCCTGTAACAGATCGGAGCAATGGCTCAATGAATGTATAAGCGGTAAATACACCTGAATAACCAAATATGATGATTGCGATCGTTAAAAGTACCTGCTTATGCTTAAAGACGCTGAGTTCCTGCTTAATGCGAGGTGTTTCTGCTGGTTTCGTGTTCGGTGCACAGATTAACAGTCCTATTAGCCCTAGCAGACCTAGAAGTGCAATCAGCCAAAATACGAGACGCCATTCGATTAAGGATCCAAGGTAAGCTCCAAACGGCACTCCGATCATGATAGCAATCGTAAGTCCGCCATTTACAGCAGCAATTGCTTGGACGCGCTTACGCGGCTCCACCAATTCACTTGCCATAACAAAAGCGAGCGCAAAAAATGGGCCATGCATAAAAGCAGAAGCAACACGTGAAACGAGCAGCACGGAAAAGTTAGGGGCTGTTGCACTAATAATGTTACTAACAATAAACAGCACCATAAACACCAGCAGCATCGGCTTACGAGGTAATTTTACAGACAGGGTCGTCATAAGCGGCCCAAAAACTGCTACTCCAAGAGCATACATGCTGACAACCAAACCTGCTGATGCAATTGTCACATTTAAGTCGTTGGCAATATGGGTTAACACACCAGTTACAACATATTCTGTCGTTCCTATCGAAAAGGCACAAATCATCAAGACTGCAATGACCGTCCGCGATGAGAATTGCCTGCTTGTCAAAGACATGTTGATTTCCTCCTTCTTTTTCTGACTTAACATTGGCAACAATACAATAGAAAAACAGACGGTTCAAACCATATCTGGAATTATTAACAGAAAATAAAGGAATTGTAACTAAATAAATTAATAGGTTTTGAGGTTAATAGCCTGGGGTATTTCCTTAGAAGATATGGCAGCGATTAGTCGCTGTGTGAGTACTTAAGGAGGAAAATTGTATGCTTTATACTTTTATTGTCATTTCATTTATACTCGTTACAGTCGGGATTGCCTATTATTCCTGGCGAAAGACGCGAGGAATTGACCTTGCTACATCAGATGGTTATTTCTTAGGAGGACGCAGCCTTACTGGCGTCGCAATCGGGAGCTCTATGCTTCTGACAAATTTATCTACGGAACAGCTTGTCGGACAGAATGGCCAGACATTCGCCGGCAACTTTACAGCTATGGGTTGGGAAGTGACGTCACCACTCGCTTTGTTCGTCCTCGCATTCCTGTTCCTGCCTCGATACTTACGAGCAGGAATCACCACCATACCTGATTTTCTCGAACAGCGCTTCGACATGCGTACGCGCCAATTCGTTTCTATTTTATTCATTATCGGTTATATGACTTCCTTCTTGCCGACGGTTCTTTACTCCGGGGCACTTGTGCTTGATTCCATTTTCAATATTACTGGCGGACTAAATATAAGCACTTTTTGGGCGGTAGCAATTATTGCAGGTATCATTGGATTAGTTAGTATGGGGTATATTGTTTTCGGCGGACTGCGCGCCATTACAGCAGCCGATACATTGTATGGTATCGCCCTAATTATTAGTGGTATCGGTATTGTGCTGCTTGGTTTGTGGACTTTAGGAGACAGCAGTATCACTGGCGGAGTTGATAAACTCATTAATAATCATCCAGAAAAATTAAATGCTATTGACAGCAGCAATGATGCCAATGTACCTTGGCCGACAATCTTTACCGGTTTGCTCGTAAATAACTTGTTCTATTGGGCTGCTAACCAAGCCATTGTTCAGAAATCACTTGGTGCAAAGAATTTGGCCGAGGGTCAGAAAGGTGTCTTACTGACAGGATTCTTCAAGCTGTTTGGGGTATTGTATCTATTAATACCAGGAACAATCGCTTTCCATTTATACGGAGACAGCTTAAAAACAGCAGATGACGCCTATCCGACATTAATCGTTAATTTGCTTCCGACGGCAATTACTGGTGTATTTGCTGCCATCTTGTTCGGAGCCATTCTCAGCTCGTTCAACGGTGCATTAAGCAGTACGATGACATTGTTTACATTAGATTTGTATAAACCTATTTTCCGAAAAAATGCAACCGACTCTGAGCTTGTAAAAGCAGGGCGAACATTTGCAATTGTAGTTGGCGTTATCTCTATCGTCATTGCTCCGTTCATCATCATGTTCCCAAGCGGACTGTATAATTATCTGCAAGAAATGTTCGGATTCATCAACGTTCCGATAGTAGCAGCGATTTTTATCGGATTCTTTACAAAGCGTGTTCCTGCATTTGCAGTGAAAACAGCAATCGTGACACACTTGATTCTTTATGGGCTGTCTAAGGTCTTCTTCGGTGAGGTACACTTCCTTTATGTACTAGCCGTTCTCTTCCCGTTCAGTCTGTTGTTCATGATAGCACTTGGAAAATGGAAACCGCGGAACGAGCCGTATGTACTTGGAGATGCAGAAGTTGTTGATATGACACCTTGGAAATACGCAAAACCATTCGCCATTTTCATTACCATTTGCATGATTGGCTTGTATATTCTCTTCTCTCCATGGGGAATTGCAGCATAAAGAAAGAGAGCGGGACAAAACAGTTTAAGCTATATAAAAATCCAAACAATACTGCAATTAACTGCAGAATTGTTTGGATTTTTTGCATTGGAAACGAAGATGAGAGCATCGCTTCGGAAATACCCTCCGCTTTCCTGCGGGCGGCTGGTGAGCCTTCTCATGCTGTAGCACTCGGGGTCTCACCGAGGTCTTTTTCCCGCGGGAGTCTCCGTGTATTTCCTACGCTGATTTGTGTGATGGGAAACCTTCACTCGTGTAGGCAGAATACGTAGACTCCTCGAAAAAGATAGCGATTTTCTTGTCGGTGTCTACTTCAAAAGCCATTCTTGTCCGACTATAACAGCTAATGTTGGAGAGGCAGCAGCCGTTAGAGAAATTAAGTAAAAGTATGATGTATTAAACGTTCGCTTTTATTCTAAATTAATCTCGTTTTGTCCCAGTCTCTTATATTACTTATAAAACTTCTGCTGTATATCTTGAGTTATTGCAGTAACTTCTTGCATACTGGCAGCATTCTGTTCAGCGACAGATACGATACTGTTAATGCTGTCTGTTATACCACGCGTATTATCAAGTACGTCGTACATTGCCGCAGCTATCTCCTCAACCTGCTCACTTGTGATAAGAATCTCTTTTTGCAGCTCCGCAAATGTTCGTTGTGTTGTTACTATTTTTTCAGATCCAGCTGCTGCTGCGTTATTACCTTCCCCCAGCGCATCGACTGCAGCTTTGGATTCTGTCTGAATGGCTTGAAACACACTAGTAATATCAGCCACAGCAACCCGAACTTGATCAGATAACTTACGCACTTCATCCGCCACTACAGCGAATCCGCGTCCTTGGTCCCCTGCACGCGCTGCTTCGATAGCGGCATTCAAAGCTAATAAATTCGTCTGTTCTGCAATTTCCTTAATTGATTTTAGTAACGTGCTAATTTGATCTGTTTTGCCATTCAATCCTCTCACCCTTTCAAAAGAAAAGGTAATCTTATCAGCTATCGTATTCATATGAAGAACAGAGTCTTCCATATGGGAAGCTCCTTCTTTTGTTAATACATGCATTTCAGCAGCAACTCGTTTTGCATCTTCCCCTTTTAACGCTACCATCATAATATTCTCAGCAAACTTCTGCATCGCTGCTGCCAGTTCAGCAGAGGAATGAGACTGGTTCTCTGATCCGATTGTAACCTCCTCTAAAGCAGTTACAATTTGATGCAATGAATCTTTCGTTTTCTCTAATAGAGAAGCTTCCGTATTGTCTGCCGTTTCGATAACAGGTTCGAGTGCCGATGCTATCTCATCCTGTATTGGCTCATCAGCAATAACTGTTGGTAGTTCTTCTGGCGAGTTCCTTCTATGTAAAAGTAAAATTGCAGCACTTCCCCCTGCTAAGAGAAGACCAATAATCAGATTCACCCACAAACCCAACAAGAAAACCCTTTCATTTTGTAAAAACAAAAAAACAGCATATAGATATCCTGCACTTAACATACTTACTAAAAGTCGTTTATTCATAATCGCTCCCCTTTCCCCTCTTATATACTATCGGCTGAAAACATCAATCTATGAACCTTTTTCTACAATTTTCTCCAAAAAGCATCTATTTACCAGTCTCATGCTATACTACTTGCTGAATAAGGAGGCAGCAGCCTATGCAGACATTATTTGAAGAAGCAGCAGCTTTTATCCAAGAGAGCTACGAAGAACTCGGCAAATCAAGTCAGGCAATACACATGCGTTTGTCAGAAATTAAACAAGAGATACAAGCAACCTCTACCTATTCCCATACAATAGAAGAACTGGAACATGGAGCGAGAATGGCTTGGCGAAATTCAAATCGTTGTATCGGCCGGTTGTTCTGGAATGGTCTTCATGTTCAAGATGCTCGTCATATAACGGATACAAACCAAATCATAGAACAGCTGTTTCAGCACATTGAACAAGCAACGAATAATGGAAAAGTTCAGCCGATGATCACCATATTCTCTCCAAATGCAAACATTCGGATATGGAATCATCAATTACTCCGCTATGCCGGATATGAAACAGAAAATGGAATTGTCGGAGATCCAGCTTCTATACGATTTACCTCTATATGCAGAAATCTCGGCTGGGAAGGAAAAGGAACGGCTTTTGACATGCTCCCGCTCGTTGTACAAGTTGGTGATCAAAAGCCTGTATTAAAGGAAATACCAGTTTCGATTGTAAAAGAAGTTAAAATCGAACATGAAGCTTATCCAGCTTTTAAAGAGCTTGATATGCGTTGGTATGCAGTTCCGATTGTGTCAGATATGAAACTGGAAATTGGAGGCATCACCTATAACGCAGCACCTTTCAACGGCTGGTATATGGGAACAGAGATTGGGGCACGAAATTTAGCAGATGAAGACCGGTATAATATGCTTCCAAAAGTAGCGGAACTTCTCCATCTTGATCAAGCACGAGCTTCTTCGCTATGGAAAGACCGTGCTTTAGTTGAATTGAATATTGCTGTTCTGCAATCCTTTCAATATGCAGGTGTCACGATTGTTGATCACCATACAGCTGCAAAGCAATTTGCCCACTTTGAGAAACAAGAACAAAAAGCCGGACGTGATGTGACAGGAATGTGGAGTTGGCTTATTCCGCCAATGTCGCCAGCCGCGACTCATATTTTCCACAAACCTTATTCAAATAAAATTGTTAAACCAAATTATTTCTATCAAGACGATGCTTATTGAAAAAAGAGCGCAAATGCGATTGCATTTGCGCTCTTTTGCTTGTCTTATTTCAAAGCATCGGAGATTTCTTTTACTTTTTCCATTTCAGATTCCAAACCACCGCCTGATAGATACCAGTATCCTGGATCTAAGTACGTAATTTGGTTTTCTTTCGCTGCTGTTGTACCATTAACCAACTCATTATCCAATACTTTTTCAGCAGATGATGCACCTTTACCTACAACTGCTCCGCGGTCTACAACAAATAGGTAATCTGGATTCTTCTCAGAAATATACTCAAAACCTACAGACTGACCATGCGTAGAAGATTCAATTGTTTCGTCTACTGTCGGCACACCATAAACATCGTGAATCACACCGAAACGAGATTCCTTGCCGTACGCACTGACACTACCGTCATTAACAAGCGTAATTAACGCTTTACCATCTGTGCTTTCCGCTTTCGCCTTTAGGTCCGCAATCGCATCATCCACTTCAGTTAGTGCAGTTTCAGCTTCTTCTTCTTTCCCGACAATTTGTGCAATCGTTTCTGTATTCTTCTTAAATGAATTCATGTAATCTGTTGTATCAATTCCGATAAATATTGTCGGAGCCAGCTCACTAAGCTGCTCGTAGTAATCACTTTGACGACCAGAGATGAAGATAACATCTGGGTTAATTTCTGCTATTTTTTCTAAGTCTGGTTCTTTTAAGCCACCAACATTCTCATAGTCACTGCCGCTGTATTTAGATAGATAATCCGGCAGATTTTGCTGTGGAACACCCGTTACATCCACACCTAGCTGATCCAATGTATCCAATGCTCCCATATCGAATGTTACAATCTTTTCTGGATTTTTCGCAACTTCTGTTGTACCGAGTTCATGCTCGATTGTCAGCTTTTCTTCTTTATTATCTGCACCGCTTGCAGTATCCGAGTTACTTCCGCATGCTGCAAGCAGCAAGACAAACAATAGACCAGTCATTAACAATGTTAGTTTCTTCATTATATATCTTCTCCTTTTTGTATGTAGTGGATGCATTTCTGGTTAAGTAAGACTGCTAGCTTCATAACGGCATCACCCCTTTACCTATCAATTGATTAGAAATAAACACAAATTCGATTACAGCTTATATTGTGCACGTCTATATCCAAATCATAGATAGACTTCAAAACATCTGACTGAATAATGTCGTCGGTTGGACCCTCCGCTACAATACTGCCATCTTTCATCGCCACGATCCGATCTGAATAAACAGAAGCAAAATTGATGTCATGAATAACAAGCAGGATTGTCTTACCGAAATCTTCGACTAATTTCCGGAGCAGTTTCATCATTTGGACTGCATGCTTCATATCCAAATTATTAAGTGGTTCATCCAGCAGAATATAATCTGTATCCTGCGCCAGGACCATCGCGATGAATGCGCGCTGCCTCTGACCGCCACTCAGCTCATTTAGATACTTATCTTCCAATTCTTCAAGATTCACATAAGCGATTGCTTCACTAATCTTCTGTTCATCTTCCTCTGTCAACTTTCCGCTTGAATAAGGAAATCGGCCGAAGCTGACTAACTCCCGGACGGACAGTTTCATTTGTACTACATTTGATTGTCGGAGAATAGCAATCGTCTTGGCTAAATCCTTGCTCTTTTGTTTATGTACGTTCTTACCATCTAGGTAGACAATACCATCATCTTGCTTCAACAGACGACTGACCATAGAAAGCAACGTACTTTTCCCCGCTCCATTCGGTCCAATAAAAGAAGTGATTGCACCACGCTGCACCTCTACAGATACATCTTGTATTACTTTTTTAGAACCAAAATATTTGGAAAGCTTTTCTGCTACGATCATATCTTTTTACTCTCCTTTATTAGTAGATAAATGAAGTATACTCCGCCGACAAAATTGATAATGACGCTAATCGGTGTTGAAAAGGAGAACACCCTTTCCACAATCAGCTGTCCGCCGAGTAAAGCAATGATACTGAGTAAACTTGCTGCTGCCAGCAGATACGTGTGCCGGAATGTCTGCAGAAACTCACGGGCTAAGTTCGCCGTCAGCAGACCGAGGAATGTAATCGGCCCCACTAAAGCTGTCGAAACAGCTACCAGCACAGCAATAACAAGAAACATTCGTTTGACAATCTTTTCATACGGTACACCTAAGTTCACTGCATGATCTCTGCCGATTGACATGACATCAAAATAGTGACGATAACGGAATATGTATACACATAACACTGCAATGATAACGGTTGAAAGAAGCAGTAAATCGGTATTCACGTTCGTAAAGCTGGCAAACATCTTATCTTGTATTAATAGAAATTCATTCGGGTCGATAATCATCTGCATGAATGAGGATAAACTGCCGAAAAATGTACCTAGCACAAGACCGACGAGCAAGAGCAAGAATAAATTATTGTGCCCTTTGCGGAACAACAGCTGATAAAGCCCAAAAGCAAACCCGACCATAAGCAGAATAGTAAGGAAGAAATACGCATCACTCTGCATAATGACAAATGTTCCTGTTCCAAATAGGAACACTACGATTGTCTGGATAAACATATAAACACTATCAAGTCCCATAATACTAGGTGTTAAAATCCGATTATGCGTTAACGTCTGGAAGACAACGGTTGAAAGACCGATAGAGACTGCGCATAAAACCATAGCCAAAATTTTCTCAAGTCGTGTTCGCAGCAGATATTCCATTGCTTGGAAGTTCATATGGATAAATAAGTACAGACCGGCCAATAACAAAGCGACAAGGGTTAGAATAATAATCTTACGCTTAAGCATAGGTGTTCCTCCTCAGCAGCATATAAAGGAAGATACCTGTTCCGATAACCCCTACCATTAACCCAACAGAGATTTCGTATGGATAGATAATGATGCGCCCTGCGATATCACATACGAGCAAGAATAAAGCCCCGAGAACCCCGGTATGCCAAATGCTCTTTTTCAAATGATCACCGCGGTACATGCTGACGATATTCGGTACAATCAATCCGAGAAACGGAATCGTGCCCACAGTCAGGATGACTACTGATGTAATGATTGCCACGATAATTAATCCTACATTCACCACATACTTGTAAGGCAGCCCTAAATTGGTAGCAAAGTCTTCTCCCATACCAGCGACAGTGAACATATTGGCGAACAAGAACGCAAGAAAGAGAAGCGGAACACTTATGTATAATAGTTCGTAGCGCCCTTCCATAATCAAAGAGAAATCTCCTTGCAGCCAAGATGACATGTTCTGTACTAGGTCGAACTTAAGTGCAAAGAACGTGGCGATGGAACTGACTACATTCCCCAGCATAATACCGACCAAAGGTATAAAAATGGTATCCTTCTGCTTCAGTCTTTGAAGAATCCCCATAAACAGCAGCGTGCCGAACAGTGCGAAAGCGGCAGCGATGCACATCTTCAAAATTGGACTTGCATCCGTAAAGAAAAGCAAGGATACGAGAATACCCAATCTTGCCCAGTCCATCGTTCCAGCTGTTGTGGGAGATACAAATTTATTTTGAGTTAGCTGCTGCATAATCAGACCGCAAATCCCTAAACTTATCCCTGCCATTATAATACTGAGCATTCGGGGCAGCCGGCTGATCATAACGATATTCCAGGCTTCTGCTTCCATATTCCAAAGTGCAGTGAATGTTACGTTTTCTACACCAACAAAAAGGGAACAAGCAGCTAATAGAACGGTAGCAATTACTAAATATATTAACTTCATACGCGACAACCTCTTCAGCAGTATTGATGATACTGATATTCATTATCAATTAGATTCTCATTACAGTATAGTGAATGAGAATATCCACGTCAATAGGTGATTGGGAATAGTTTCAATTTTTCAATATCGCCGCCAATTTTTTTAACAAACAAAGGAGCGTTCATATGTTACCCCTGTTTGAGAAACATGATATTCAAGCTGACAATAAAAAGCTTCCAGACTGGGCACTAGACGCCTATCAGCCCTTTGCTGAAACAGTTAGTAAAAAGGACTTTCCTTGCTATTTTGGTATTGCCGCTCAAAAAAAAGGTGATCTGCGCTATGGATTCATCCCTCATAATGATTGGGAAGGCGCACTTGGCGTTATCAATGATTTCACTCATTTAATGCACACACAGGAGAAGAAGGTACGGCGGGGATTGTTTTTATTCTTTGAGCCTGAGAATCAAGAACAAGACCTAGCTTATTATCAAGATTATTTCTGGCGTTTCCTTCAGCAGCTGCATGAGGTCGATGATGTTCCTTGGCCAGCTGAGCGCCCGCGTGACCCTGATCATTTTTTGTTTGATTATCACATTGGCGGAGAAGCTTACTTTCTGTTTGGTAATACCCCAGCTTATAAACAGCGAATTACACGTGACTTAGGTCCCTCTCTTGTCATTGGTCTGCAGCCGCGCAGCATCTTCGATGGTCTTGAAGGTGATAAGCCAGCAGGCGTAAAATCCAGAGGATCGGTTCGGGAGCGGGTTGAACATTGGGACCAGTTACCAAAACATCCTGATATCGGACATTTCGGCGATCGTGATCATCGGGAGTGGAAGCAATATTTTATTGGCGACAACGCTGAACCAGATTTCGGTAAATGTCCATTTCATCACAAGGAGTTAAAAGATACATAACTTTTTTTAGATAGCGGATACTAGTTTGTATCTGCTTGAAAAGGAGGTTTATCTCTATGCCAAAACCAGACAACCGTGCAGACAACGCAGAACGTATTGAAGATACAATCCAGCATACGCTGCAAAATGTGCATCAAACGGAAGATTTTGTCAAAGCAAATAGCGAGCATTTGACAGATGAAGAAGTTTCCTTCTTGAAGGAAAAAAATGAACGCCGCGCTGCATCTGTAGATAGCTTGCGAAGTGAACTGAAAGAAGAAGCAAATTATCAGCAGCGAAGAGAACATTAAGCAAAAGGTCCGCCAAATGGCGGACCTTTCTTCTTATTAATGCGTTTGATTCATTGGTACTGTATCAAAACCTTGCAGTAAGGCTGCCATATCACTCGGCTGCAATTGTGCTACCTGGTAATAATGATGTTTATTTTGATACAGGAATATCTCATAGCTCATCTCAATTAAGTTTGGTACGGAATCCGCTACGACCCTTCTTAATACAGGGTTGGTGATTTCACAAGCACTTTGCGCACTCATGGCTGCAAGACTTTTTGCCTGACAAAGCAAATACGTCGAAACACACTGATCGGTTACTTCATTAGAGGATGTGATCGGCTTTTTCGGCTGAGAAGGCGTCAATCCGTATACAACATCATTGCTTTGCTGCATTTTATATGAAGTAGTCGGAACGGTCGGGTCCTGTCCTGTTTTAAAGGACTCAACCATCGTGTTATACGTTTGTTTTAAGAAGTTACTCTGGTTTGTCGCAATGGTTTTTAACTCGGGATCCTGTATAAATTGATCATAAATCGTATATTGATCGATAAGGCCAATCATCCCAGTAAGGATTTCATGTGTATCATAAACTTCATGACCTCCATGATTCTGTCTGCCATGCAACGTAGTCGGCTGGTTCGTTTGTGCTGTCTGCATGTTATTTTCCAAAGTAAATACCCCCTTGAGAATGTCGTGCTCTGTTAGTATGGCTGAGATGCAAGCTGTTATTACCGGTTATTTATGCCTTTTTGCAACACGTGCATCGGCAGCATCTGAACGCGCTTGCGCTTCCAAGTCATCTATATCTGCTTCCTCCTGTGAAAAGGAAATATCTTTCCCATCCCCATCTAAGTCGGTATACCGCATATAATAATTTTCCAATGATTTATCATTTTCGTTCATGCGTTTTTCCTCCTTATCGGTGCTTTAGATTCTCTTCCGCCATTCGAACCATCTCACGGACCATGCTTCCGCCAATACTTCCGCCTGTTTTACCATTTTCTCTGCTTGTTTTATTGCCTAAATCCTCCGCCTGTTCCGCTCGGTATGGCATGTTTGCCTCTCGAATGATTTTGTGCTTTAACTCATCCAATCCTTTGCGGGCTCCTGGTACGAGTATTCGGTTACGCCTCGTCATCGATAATGGCCTAACGTATTTTTATCTCCAGTATCGCCTTCATAATCAGCTTGTACATGCTTCTTTGGATTCTGTTCGTCACGGTTTGCTGTAAGCCCTTCTTCCATGCCTGGCTGATACGTATCGTCAATCCATAAACCGCCATCTACGCGATGCTTCTGTTTTTTCATGATTGCTCCTCCTCCTTTCTGCATTAGTTTCCGCTTTACGTCTCATAATATGAAAGCCACTTCTAGCCAAAAAAAAAGACCCCTGATTAGAGGGATCCCTTAACGATCAAAAAGATTAAGATCACGATTGCTAAACCGATACGGTAAAAAGCAAACGGAACAAGTTTGTATTTCGAGATAATTTTCAAGAAAGTGCGGATGGCAATCCATGCGAACAGAAATGCACTGATGAATCCAACAATAAAGAACGGAATTACATCAGGTGTAAAAGCGTGCAAGTGGTTACGTAAGGACACAAGACTAGCGCCCGCCATAATCGGTACAGCCATAATGAAAGTAAAGTCTGAAGCCACGCGATGGTTCAAACCAAGAATAACACCGCCTGAAATCGTTGCACCTGAACGAGAGAAACCAGGCCACAAAGCGATACATTGGAATAACCCAATCAAGAATGCTTTCTTGTATGTTAAGTTATCCAGAGAATTAATTGTTTCTGTTTTCTTCGATGATACACGATCTGCATATATCATTAAGAAAGCACCAACAACCAATGCAATGATGACATACCAGACAGAAAACAAATACTTGTCAATTAAGTCATCAAACAAAAGACCAAGAACACCAGCTGGCAGCAATCCTACAATGACCATGCCCAAATTGAACTTATTCTTTTGACCTGGCAGCTTTTCTTCTTTTCCTTGCAGCTTCCGGATTCCTAAAATCTGCATGAACTTGTCCCAAAAGACGATAACAGATGCCAATATAGAACCAAGCTGAATGACAATAATGAAGGTATTGGCAACCTCATCATTAAACAATTCGTGAATCTTCAGCCACATATCATCAACAATGATTAAATGACCTGTGGATGAAACTGGAGCAAATTCCGTCAATCCTTCAACCAGCCCCATGATAAGGGCTGAAATAAACTCAATAAAACTCATGCTACTTCTCCTCTAGCTACTTTTTTTCTTTTTATTACGTCTGATAAACCAAATGACAAATAGAACGAACAATATTGCCAGCACAACAAGTACTACATCTTGGTAGTAGCCTAAATAGGTTTCCACTGTTGACCAAGACTCTCCAAGCCACATACCGAGCAATACTAATACTGTATTCCAAATGAGCGTACCTAATGTCGTGAATATTAAAAACAGTCCAAAATTCATGTTGGACATGCCGGCCGGAATGGAAATTAAACTCCGAATTACCGGAACGAAACGGCAAAGAAAAATTGTCCATACCCCATATTTATCGAACCAAGCATCCGCTTTATGTATGTCTTCTTTCTTAATTCGCAAAATATGTCCCCAGCGATCAACGATTTTCTCCAGACGTTCCACATCTAAGAGAAGCCCGATACCGTACAGGATGACAGCTCCAATTACCGCACCGATTGTCGCTGCAATAATGACACCAACTACTGTGGCACTAGTTGAAGTGGTTGTCAGGAAGCCGCCGAACAGCAGGATGATCTCAGACGGAATCGGCGGAAAAACGTTTTCGCCTGCCATCAGCAACACGATTGCCAAGTAACCGAATTGCTCCATAAACTGCGTTATCCAATTATCCATTTCACAACTCCAAACGTAAATTATTTTCCAAATCATTATAGCATTCTATGCACAAAGAAGTGGAATTATTTACGTATTATTAACATTCTAGCAGACTGTTGTTCACAGCTTAATAGAAACAAAGACTTAATTTCTATCCGCCTCTAGTCCTAATGCTGTATTGTCGCACCTTCTGCTGTGTCTGTGATATAGTCAATAAGAAGAAAATGATCACTTATAAGGGGGAATAAAATGAAAATCGTGACCATCGAGCCTACCCCGAGTCCTTACTCGATGAAGATTGTCGTAGACGAGATGCTGCCAATGAGCAAAAGTATGGATTACAAACATAATACCGTCTCAATTGATGATCCTGCCTATATACAAGCGCTGTTTCAAATTGATGGCGTGACAGGCATATATCGCGTAGCAGACTTTCTGGCTTTGGAGAGAAATCCAAAAACAGCTTGGGAAACGATACTTCCTTCTGTTAGGGAAGTATTTGGAGAGGAAAGTCAGGAGCTGGAATCAATAACAAGTGAGCCCGATTTGCATTATGGTCAGGTAGATGTGCATATACAGACAATTTACGGTGTACCAATGCAAATCAAGCTGCTTTTCGATGGGCAAGAAAAGCGAATCGGCCTTCCTGCACATTTCACCGAAGCTGCTATGAAAGCTGCTGGAGATGACAATATTGTTTTTGCCCGTAAATGGGAAGAGCAATATCCACGTTACGGCGAGCCTGACCAAGTTGGACAGGATATCTATGAGGAATTGCAGGCAAGCTATAGCTCGGAAAGACTGCAGGAGCTTGTGACACGTGCCCGTAACCCCCAAGCTCCGCCTCTCTCACGGCCTCAGCCGACAATGGCAATCTGGGAAGAGGATGATTGGCGTGTACGATACCGCGCACTGGATGCTCTTGTACCAGATATGAAACACCTAGCTTTTTTGGATAGAGCCTTACAAGATCCGAAAGCGTCTATCCGCAGACTTGCCACCGCATATCTTGGCATGATCGAGGATAAAGCTGTGCTTCCATTGCTTTACCGCGCTCTCCGCGATAAAGTTGTCACAGTTAGACGAACAGCAGGTGATTGTTTATCTGATTTGGGCTTTAAAGAAGCCATTCCAGCTATGGAAGCAACACTTGCTGATGCAAATCGAATTGTTCGTTGGCGCGGAGCCATGTTCCTTTATGAACTTGGCAATGCAGACAGTTTACCGATGCTTGAAAAAGCAGCCCGACAAGAAACGGAATTCGAAGTGAAACTGCAGCTCAACATGGCAATTGAACGAATTGCCGGCGGCGAGGAAGCAAAAGGCTCTGTCTGGAAACAGATGACAGAGGCCGCGAAACTAAAGGAGGAATAACGAATGAATGCATACGAAGAATACATGCGCGGAATTGTCCAGCCAATGCGGGATGAACTCACCCAAGCAGGCTTTCAGGAACTGACTACCGCGGGACAAGTCGAGGAATACACAGCTCAAGCGAAAGGCAGCACGCTCGTTGTCATCAACTCTGTCTGCGGATGTGCAGCAGGACTTGCTCGCCCGGCTGTTCGTGAATCATTGCAAAATGAGAAAAGACCAGACCATTTGGTCACTGTTTTTGCTGGACAAGATAAAGAAGCAACTGAGAAAATGCGTGAATACTTTACTGATCAGCCCCCTTCTTCTCCATCTGTTGCCTTGATGCAGGACGGCAAATTAGTTCATTTCGTTCCGCGTGAACAAATTGAAGGCTATGACGTAGAAGAGATCGTTGAGAATCTGACAACTGCCTATAATAAAAATTTGTAAAAAGAGCAGCTACAACAGTATAGCAGCCATTGAAAAGGCCGAACCATTCTGTGTTTTAATCCATAGAAATGTTCGGCCTTTTTTATATAAAAAAATAAGTGCGTTAGTCTGCTGCTTCATAAATACGGGCAGAGCCTCTTCTACTGAACAAATAATCTTCCTCTTAAACTAAATCATTCCTGTTTTATCATAATATCTTATTAGATATATTTGTTAAAAACGAGCCTCCCCCTGCCTTTTTTAATTAATTTTGTTATTTTAATATTGAAAGCCTTTTCAACCTTTGTTAAAATAAATATATCAAAGGAGGGGTACCAATGTGGAAAACAAACTTGATGATTAGCGGCAGCATAATAGGGTGCGCTCTGCTTACTTGGGTAGCTTCTTTATAAACTAATATGCAAACGATATCATATAGAAATACGGGCAAGGTGGCGAAAAGCTGCCTTGCCTTTTTTCAATCTATGATTCTACCGAGTTTATAATTATTATAATTAAGTATTGATTTCTAATAAAAAGATGTTATTATATAAATAGATTCACAAACTACTTAATTTCTGAGGTGATTTTTCTTGGCAGATAAAAGATTAACTACTAGCTGGGGAGCTCCAGTTGGAGATAACCAGAATTCATTAACCGCTGGATCTCGTGGACCGACACTGATTCAAGACGTACACCTACTTGAAAAACTAGCACACTTTAACCGGGAACGTGTTCCTGAACGTGTTGTACACGCGAAAGGTGCTGGCGCACACGGTTACTTCGAAGTCACTAATGATGTTTCTAAATATACAAAAGCAGCTTTTCTTTCTGAAGTTGGGAAGAAAACAGATATGTTTATTCGCTTCTCTACAGTAGCTGGTGAACTAGGTTCTGCTGATACAGTTCGTGACCCCCGTGGTTTCGCTGTTAAATTCTACACAGAAGAAGGAAACTATGATCTAGTTGGTAACAATACACCTGTATTCTTTATCCGCGACGCAATCAAGTTCCCTGATTTCATTCATACACAAAAAAGACATCCGCAAACACATTTGAAAAATCCAGATGCAGTATGGGATTTCTGGTCTCTTTCTCCTGAGAGCTTGCACCAAGTATCAATTCTTATGTCTGACCGCGGTATTCCGGCAACATTGCGTAATATGCATGGTTTCGGCTCTCATACATTCAAATGGGTTAACGAAAAAGGCGAAGGTTACTGGGTGAAGTATCACTTCAAAACACAGCAAGGCGTGAAAAACATGGATCCTGCTGTTGCGGCGAAGATTGCCGGTGAGCATCCTGACTACCATACAGAAGATCTTTTCAACGCAATTGAGAATGGCGATTTCCCAGAGTGGAAACTATACGTGCAAATCATGCCGTTGGAAGATGCGAACACATATCGCTTCGATCCATTCGACGTAACAAAAGTATGGTCACAAAAAGATTACCCGCTAATTGAAGTTGGCCGTATGGTATTGAACCGCAACCCAGAGAACTACTTTGCAGAAGTAGAACAAGCTACATTCTCCCCGGGAACACTTGTACCTGGTATTGATGTATCACCAGATAAAATGCTGCAAGGACGTTTGTTCGCTTACCATGACGCTCATCGTTATCGTGTAGGTGCTAACCACCAAGCACTTCCGATCAACCGTGCGCGTAATGAAGTAAACAACTACCAGCGCGATGGCCAAATGCGTTTTGACAACAATGGCGGCAGCGGCGTTTATTACGAGCCAAATAGCTTGAACGGGCCGAAAGAAGATCCAGCAAGCAAAATTGCACCATTTGAAGTTTCCGGCGAAGCAGATAGCGTTGGTTATGATGAAAACGACCATTACACGCAGCCAGGAGATTTGTACCGTCTTATGACAGATGATGAAAAAACACGTCTTGTACAAAACTTCGTTGATGCAATGAAACCTGTAACAAGAAAAGAAATACTTGAACGCGAAGTAGGTCATATCTACAAAGCGGACAAAGAATGGGGACAGCGCGTTGCTGATGGACTTGGTATCAGCATTCCGACTGTAACTGCCTAATTGAAAGAAGGTCAGGACATATTGTCCTGACCTTCTTTTTATGAAGAAACTAAAAGATTTGTTAATAGTTCTCCTATAAAGGGTAATAGAAGTGGAATGCTTTTTTAGCAGAAAGGAAGATGACCTATTTCACCTCTATTGCTAGCTGCCATATTCATTATAACTGCAGCGCTATCTGTATATGCTGCAATCCACCTTTCCACCCACGCCGATACAATCAGCCGAAAATCCAAAATGAATGGTTTTCTGACTGGTACTGTTCTGCTCGCTGTAGGTACTTCCTTACCAGAACTAACTGCAACTTTAAGCGCAGGTCTTATTGATAATCCGGATATAGCTGTCGGCAACGGACTTGGCAGTTTATTATTTAACTTATTTGTTTTGTTTCTATTCGATCTGCATTTTCGCAGCAAACGATTATTTTTGCAAGTAAGCAAACAGCATCTTTATACAGGTACGATTGCCTTAACGCTTTGTGTCGCTGCCATTGCTGCATTAGCCGTTACCCACAGCTATACCTTATTTAATGTCAGTATACCTAGCTTTATCATTGTTATTATTTACGTTGTTGGTATGTATATTACATCAAAGAAAAATATTGATACGGAACCAAACGAAGCACATGAAAAAAAAGAATCACTTTCTCAAGCAAAGTTCCGTTTCTTTTTATTCGCTGTTATGATTCTCATTGTCGGCAGTGTCTTAACTATCTCTGGTGATGCACTAGCCGCTTCTACTGGAATAAGCGCTACTATTGTCGGAAGTATCTTAATTGCAGCTGCGACTTCTCTGCCAGATGCAGTAAGCGTTTATACTGCACTGAAGCTGGGAAATAGCAATCTGGCCGTGGGAACAATCTTTGGAAGCAACTTATTCAATATTGCGGTTATCGCAATAGCCGATATCGTATATACAGAAGGAAGCATTTGGCAGGATACGGGCAACAATGTCATGGTTATCGCAATCATTGGCTTTGTTCTGACTGTTATTGCCATGTTAATTCTTACGCGTAAACGATCTCGCTCAACCCTTACCTATTCCTTGCCCAGCTTGCTGGTGGTTATCTGCTACGTTGGAACAATGGGATATTTAATCTTTGCAGGTTAATAAAAAGAGAAGCTCACAGAAGGAATGAAATCCATGAGCTTCTCTTTTTTATTTTTGTCCTGGTGTATCGCCAATAATCCGCACTTCACGCTGTAAACTAACACCAAACTTTTCTTTTACTGTTTTTTGTACATGACCAATCAAATTAATATAATCTGTCGCCGTACCATTATCCACATTCACCATAAAACCAGCATGCTTACCTGATACTTCTACTCCGCCAATACGCGTCAATTGCAGGTCGGCATCCATGATCAGTTTTCCAGCAAAATGACCAGGAGGTCGCTGGAAGACACTGCCGCAGGAAGGATATTCGAGCGGCTGCTTGGATTCACGTAAATACGTAAGCTCCTCCATTTTAGCTTTAATTGCAGTTTGCTCACCTTCAGTTAATAAGAAGGTTGCTTCGACAGCGATAAAGTTATTTTTTTGCAAAATACTTGTGCGATAGCTGAGCTCCAATTCGTCTCGCGTCATCACTTTTCGTTCACCTGCGTCCGTAATAACCACCACTTGCTCCAGCACATCTTTCACTTCCCCGCCGTAAGCACCTGCATTCATGTACAATGCACCGCCTACGGAACCTGGAATACCACAAGCAAATTCTAAACCAGTCAAACTGGCATCATGAGCAAATCTGCTGACGTTAATAATAGCTGCGCCAGACTGGGCTATTATTCGGTTCCCCTCCACTTTCACTTCATCTAGTCCTGTTAAAATCATGACCACTCCGCGTAATCCGCCATCTTGAATAATCACATTTGAGGCGTTTCCCAGAATCGTTAACGGTATGTTGTTTTCTTTTGTATAAGCAACAACTTTTTCTATTTCGGTATAGCTTTTTGGAAATACTAGTACATCTGCCTTACCGCCCACCTTGGTGTACGTGTAATCAGCAAGCGGGGCTTCAATCAAAACATCTTTCGCGTCTACAAGTTGCTTTATGTCTTTTTCCAATGTCATTACATTCATCGTTTAATCCCTCATAACTGTATTAAGCCGCTTCTATATGAGCGTGCCCTAACTTTTATTGTATACCACATTTCACATACGTGACAATGCTCTTATTTACCCGTTAGGCCAGACACCTATAGTTTATGCACTGCTTGCAGCAATGGATATGATTTAAAGCTTTGTACAATGACCAGTGATGACTTGATAATCTTCACCAATAAGCTGCCACACACGTGTATAAACGAAATCACCTTCGATTTTCGCTTCCCTCTCTTGCCCCTCTAAACGAATCTTAGAAATGGTTACCGCCCCGTCCTTCGTTGGTTTAACTTGCAGATCTGAACAAGAAACTTTCGTAAAACGTACAGCAAGTGTCCGATGTGCTTCTAAATCCATCTCTTTTGTTATATAGCTTCCTTCATGATTAACAAATACAAGGTCATCATGCAAAAGCGTATCCAATGCAAAGATATCACGTGTTTGCATCGCTTCTCGCAGCTCTTGCTCCAGCAATTCAATTTGGTTTTGATTATTCTCTTCTTCTGTTTGCACTGTCTCGTTTATCTCTTCAGCTTGCTCTATCTTTTCCGGAAGACGGAACGGTTCTTCCTGTCTCTGTTCAGGACCTTCTATTTTTACTATATGTGCTGTTGCAATATGTACATCCCCTATCACAACAAAAGCTTTGTTCATCATCCCTTGGTTGTTGGTGATTTGCTGTAAAATCTGCTCTTCCGATGCAACCGTATAAATCTTTTCTCCTGTTGTTAAAGTTATAACTGTTTGACTCATTATTTTGCACTCCATTCTTCGTTCCCTCACATAGAGGTCTAAACTGAAACTAAACGATTATCTAATTGTATCTTGATGTCTCTTGTTTAGAAAGCAAGACAGCTTGCTTTTGCAGATATGTGACAGCACATCAAAAATATTTTAGACAACGAAACAAACTTATAAGCAGATAAAGTATGAATTGCTGTTTTTCTTCATACTTTCATATGTGAGGAGGCAGAAAGATGTCTATTGGAGTTGTCTTACCCGTATACAATCAACAAGCTGCGTATGTCTATGAATGTATAGAAGCAGTGGAAAAGCAGGTTTATCGTGATTTTAAATTAATTATTGTTATTGATGGGGCCAATCAAGAAACTGTTGAAGCTGTTTACAAAGCTTCCAGTAGCTTAACGATACCTTACCGGATTATTCATCGAAAGAAAAATTTGGGTATCTCTTATTCCTTAAACGAAGGTTTCTCTTATTTAACAGATTGCCCATATCTTACATGGATCTCAATCGATAATCGGCAAAACCCTCTATTTCTGCTCACACTCAATAATCATATGAAACGCGCACCTGAAGATACTGTCCTGCTTTATTCTTACTACTGGCTAATCAACGAAGAAGGCCAGCGCTTTGCAGATGCAGAACAATGGTTACGGACCATGGAAACGCTGATGAATCGCAATAAAGAAGAAATAATGTCTATCTGTTTTATAGGCGCTTCTTTTCTATTTCGGCAATCAGCTTATAAAAAAGCGGGCGGATATGATTTGGATTATGGTGTCGTGTCCGATTACGAGTTTTGGATTCGACTGCTTGAACTAGGTGAAATTAAATTAATACGCGACCCTTTGATGGAATACAGAGTAAATGGTGCTTTGTCACTCACAACCATTACAGGTCCGCAAGGGTTATATTTGCAAAGTATGAACGCCAGCCTCGATCACCGCAAAAAAAGACAGGATATTCCTGATGTTACCATATTAATTACAGCACGAAATCAGGGTGCTTATATTAAAAAATGCTTAAACAGTGTACTGGCACAAACCCACTCCAATTTTCATATCGTCGCCGTTGATATTGGTTCCACAGATGACACGCTGCAGAAAATAACAAGTGTGAATGATCCGCGCATTATACCGCTTCATATAAAAAACGGTACGAAAGCAGAGGCTTTGAATGTCGGTTTACGATACGCGCTTGGAAAATATGTACTCGAACTAGATGGAGATGACTGGCTGGATGAAAAAGCAGTTGAAATGCTGCTGGACACGTTCGGAAAGTTGGATAAATCCTATGGCTTACTATATGCCAACAGAAGAACCTGGTACGATAATCCGTCATCAGGGTTACAGGAAGGGGAGGTTTTAAGCGGACCAGATTATACGGATAAGTATCACGTGCTAAGCGAAGTACAATGCCCTAGTCCGCGTATGTACCGTAAGTCTGCTCTAGATAAACTAGGAGGATGGCAGGAAGAAATAAATGGTGAAAACTTACTAAAGGCAGCAGATTATATGATGTTCTGCCGCATGGCCGATTCATTTAAAATCCATTGGCTCAATTCCACACTATATCATGAAAGATTATACGATGATGATACTGATAAGATCTTACTCAGTAGTCAGATTCGAGCTGTCGTTCAGTATATGCTTCAATCATGGGACAATGTAAGCATTCCGGAGTTTAAAACAGAAGGAGATACTATTACCAGAATCTATCTTCGCTAAGTGAGGAGCAGCATATGAAAGTAGCATTTATATTAGGAACTCGTCCAGAAGGAATTAAGCTTGCCCCTATTATTAGCAAACTTAAAGAAGAACAAGATGTCACTTCACTTGTTATTCACACAGGACAACATACCGAGCTGCTGGATGACGTTTTAAGAATCTTTTCCATCCAGCCAGATTATCAACTGTCACTCATGAAATCAAATCAATCAGCTGAACAAGTAATAGCTGCCGCAATCCCTGTCCTCTCTGACACATTAAAAGCAGAAAAACCAGATCTAATAGCTGTCGTAGGTGATACAGCCACTACATTTGCCGCTGCCTTTGCTGCGTTTCATCTTCAGATACCTGTCATGCATATAGAAGCTGGATTACGTACGTATAATCCGTACACACCATTTCCCGAAGAGATGTATCGGCAACTTGTAACCCGAATTGCTGCAGTCCATTTCGCTCCAACCGAACAAAACAAACAAAACCTGCTTCAGGAAAGAATAGAAGCAAGCAACATACACGTAGTCGGCAATCCAGTTATTGATGCACTTTTCTACATACAAAAGCACACCTCCTCCTCTTTAAAGGATCTGGAGCATGTGATTAACGCAGAGCGGAAGCTCATACTTTTGACTACACATCGAAGAGAGAACATGAAAAGCATGCGGTATATTTACGAAGCAATAAATGAGATGATCAACCGTTATGAAGACGTAGAAGTGATTTTCCCCGTACACCCTAACCCAAATGTAAGAAATCAAGTGCACTCCTTTTTACACGCTCACAGCCGCTTACACATCATTGACCCAGTAGATTACGCTTCCTTCATCCATCTGTATAAACACGCCTACTTGGTCATTACCGACTCAGGCGGCATACAGGAAGAAGCACCCGCTTTCGATGTGCCAGTTATCGTAATACGTTCTTCTACGGAAAGAACGGAAGGTGTAGAAGCCGGAACACTACTCCTGGCAGGTACAGAAAAACAAACAATCATGAAAGCGATAGATACGTTACTAATGGATGAATCCTACTACCAACGCACGGCCGCGGCTGCAAATCCATATGGCGATGGCAGAACTAGTGAACGCATTGTAAAGTGGCTGAAGAGATACAAAATATGAATTAAGAGGAAGCCTTGTTACACTATGCAAGGCTCTTTATTACTTACACAAGGATTCAGAGTAAGCAGCAAAGGGAACGGTTAGAATAAGTGCTATAACACGGGAGGTGTACAAGGTGAGTAATGAAACAAGAGAATACCGAACCGGACAAGGCGTACCGCAAACAGGCGTTTATACTTGCCAGTCAGGCGAAAGAGTTGAAATAAAAGCAAATGAAGTATTCCCAGTTTGCCCAACAAAAGGCGAAGAGACAACGTGGAAACAGGAAGAAGCATAAAAATAAACCTGGGATAAAACAAGATTAAATCATCCTAAAAGCGAACGATTCATACATGCCTACTTTTTTAATACAGTCCTCCGACGGCTGCTGACTCTCTAACTCTTGCTGTTAACGTTGGACAAGAATAGCTCTTGAAGTAAGACACCGACAAGAAAATCGCTATCTTTTTCGAGGAGTCTACGTATTCGAGTGAAGGTTTCCTATCACACAAATCAGCGTAGGAAATACACGGAGACTCCCGCGGGAGGAAGGCTAGGGGAGACCCCCGCAGTGCGTTTTTTTGCACAAGGAGGCTCCCCAGCCGCCCGCAGGAAAGCGGAGTGTATTTCCGAAGCGATGCTCTCACTTTCGTTTCAGATGCAAAAAAATCCAAACAACGCTGTTGTTAATTGCAGTATTGTTTGGATTCTTTGTTTTTATCTCTATTACAGCGTAACAATAATCGGACCATCTTTAGTAAGGATAAGCGTATGTTCTATTTGCGCTACATAGCTTTTTTCTGTCGCATACGTCCAGTCGTCATCTTTTTGGTAAACTTCTTCTTCCAATGTCGAAATAAACGGTTCGAACGCGATAACCATGCCATCCTTTAATAACTCATCATCAAATGTTTCTTTAAAATTATAAATATGATCAGGGGCTTCATGGATTGTACGACCAATGCCGTGACCTGTAAGGTTTTTTATAACAGTTAAATCATGCTGTCTTGCTGTTTGGAATACTGCTCTTCCGATTCCGCTTTTTTTGGACCCTGGTTTAGCTTTCTGAAGGCCTGCTTCAAATGCTTTTTTTGCAACGTCGCATACTTTCGTTTTCATTTCGTCTCCTTCGCCTACTACAAAAGAGATCCCTGTATCTGCAAAATAGCCATTTTTAGACCCAGAAACATCTACATTAACTAAATCTCCTTCAGCGATAACGCGCTTCCCAGGAATACCATGCGCTACTTCATCATTCACACTAATACAAGTATAACCTGGGAAATCATATTCACTTTTTGGAGCTGAAACTGCTCCTTCTTTCTCAAAAAGCTCTCCAGCTATATCATCAAGTTCTTCCGTCGTTATACCAGGAACGGTTCTTTGTACCAATTCATCTCTAATAGAAGCAACAATTTTACCAATTTCCTTCAAACCATTAAAATCTTCTTCTGTTTTTGCAATCATTTGCTCTACCTCACTATTCTTTAACCTGTTTTACATTACACCTTAATCAAAGTCTTTCTGCATTAGCAGAACTTAAATCGACTTCAAAAGAAACAAAAAAGCTTTGAAACACTATAATCAGCATTTCAAAGCCTTGTTTTCCATCCAATATGTAAGGATGGAGACGGTGGGAGTCGAACCCACGTCCAGAGATATCGGCACTCAGGCATCTACGTGTGTAGTCGATATATTATATTTCGCGCACGCTTCGGCCTAACGACAGGCTTTCAGCGAGGCTAGCTTGATTGTCTTCTTCCGATTACCCGCAAGCCGAGGATAATGGCGTAGCCCACTTTAAGTTGAGACCCTCAAATCTGCCACATGGGCGATAGCAGCAAGGATCCTCTAGTACTACTTACGCAGCTGCTAGAGAGTAGTTGTTGTTTGTTTTGCCAGTTATATTTAGGCGTAACGTTTTACGAGCCGTAACCTCGACACGCAGCCTGAGCTCGACCTACCCCTGTCGAATCCGTAACGTCCCCATGATAATGGGGGCTACAGGAAGTAACCCGTTCACTTAGGATTTAATCAAATCCCAGACAACTTCCATTATAGCATCTTTGCAGGAAATTGCAAGCTTATTAATCGCGTTCCCGCATTGCGCGGTCAACATCACGTTTCATCTGCTTCTTCTTCAAGTCTTCCCGCTTATCGTATTTCTTCTTCCCTTTTCCGACACCAAGTAAAATCTTCGCAAAACCATCTTTAATGTACATTTTTATTGGTACGAGCGAATAGCCTTGCTGCTGTGTTTGTCCAATCAATTTATCAATCTGCTTACGATGCAGCAGCAGTTTCCGAGTACGAGTCGGATCATGATTGAAACGGTTGCCTTGTTCATAAGGCGAAATATGCATGTTAATGATTTTCACTTCACCGCGGTCAATTCGCGCGAAGCTATCTTTTAGGTTCACCCGGCCAGCCCGGATTGATTTAATTTCAGTTCCTTGTAAGACAATGCCTGCTTCGAGTGTTTCTTCAATAGCATAATCGAAATTGGCTTTCTTATTCTGTGCAAGTACTTTACCATGTCCTTTAGCCATAGACGCTTCCTCCTAACTACGTGCTTTATTTTATCAGAAACTGTATGATAATCCTAACGATTCCTATACTAAAACGGGTATACATATAGTGCGATTCGATTGATAGGAGTGTACATAAATGACTGCAATTAGACAATTAACAATGAATGACTACCAGGAAGTGCTCGATATGCAGACCGGTATCGATGACGATTATGTTATTCGTCTCTTCCCGCAACTGCTAGAGAATCCGGCGCAAACTTTATACGGCTTGGAGACAGAAGGAAAACTGGCTGCTGTAGCGGGCGTCGTTCGAATGCCAAACGGCAATGGTATTCTTGGCAGATTGCGCAGTGATATACGTTACCAATCCAAAGGAAACGCTACTGCGCTACTGCAGAGAATAATAGCTGATTGTGAGCAAGATCCTAACATGCATTGGGTTGGCGCGATTACCCAAAAATCCAATAAGCCCGCACAGCGTGTGCTGGATAAGCTCGGTTTGCAGCTGGCTGATCAGTTTATCAGTTTAATAATGGAATCGCCTGACATGACGCTTGCAGCGGGAACACAGCCATGGCAGCAAATCATGGAGAACGACGCTAAACGTGATGCAATTGAACAAGCTGTTATGGAAACACAACGTTCTTTTTATCCATATGAAGCGTACTTTCCGATTCCATTCGCTTCTGCGGTTTTAGAGGATGATTATCTGGAACAGCTCGCTGTATTCCAAGATCCAAATTCCAGTAAAATGATGGCGTTACAAGAAGATTATAAAGGCAGAGATCTTGCGCAAATTCAGTATTTTTGGCCCGATTTATTTGAACAGGACGGCCTATGGGCTGCAGTATTCGATTATATAGACATGTCAGACAAGCCATTCACACCTCAAGTAGATGTGTCCCCTGAAACGGTTTCCAGCATGCCTGATGCTTTTAAATCTAGCTTTATCGCTAATGATGACCCTTGGCTGATTTACGGCATATCCATTTGATAACAAACGCCCCGGCAGTCTTTGCCGGGGCGTTCTTGTTATGGTCGTTTTCTTGTGTTGCGTTTCTTGCTTTTCTTACCTTTTGCAGGCGGCTTCCGTTTGCCTTTATTTTTCGGCGGACGATGGTCACCTGGTTTATTTTTCTTTTCAGCTTTAATAATGGTAGGGCGATCTCGATTTTCTCGCGGCTTACGAGGTTTCATGCCAACTACTTCGAAATCAATTACGCGCTCTTCGATGTTGACCTTCACTACTCGTACGGTTATTTCATCCCCAATACGGAACTGGTTGCCTGTCCGCTCGCCGACCATGGCATAACGGCGGTCATCGAAGTGATAAAAGTCATCCGTCAGATAGCTAACGTGTACAAGGCCTTCAATTGTGTTTGGCAGCTCAACGAATAGACCGAAACCTGTTACAGAGCTGATTACACCGTCGAACTCTTCCCCAATCTTGTCTTGCATATATTCTGCTTTCTTCAGATCATCTGTTTCCCGCTCGGCATCTACAGCCGCGCGTTCTCGTTCGGAAGACTGTCGAGCAATTTCCGGCATCCGGTCTTTCCAATGATCTTGTGTCTTTTTATCCAGTTGTTCCTTCACAGCATATGTGCGAATTAAACGATGCACAATCAAATCCGGATAACGACGGATTGGCGATGTAAAGTGCGTATAGAATTTTGTTGCTAACCCAAAATGCCCCAAGCCTTGCGGGTCATACTTCGCTTGCTGCATCGAGCGCAACATCAGACGATTGATAATCATTTCTTCTTGCGTACCTCTGACACGCTCCACAATCTTCTGTAATGTTTGCGGATGAATATCTGCAGAAGATCCTCTCACTGTATAGCCAAGGCTTGTAATGAATTCGAAGAAATGCTGCAATTTATCCGGGTCCGGATCTTGGTGCACCCGATGGATAAACGGCACGTCCAGCCAATGGAAATGCTCTGCTACCGTTTCATTGGCAGCAAGCATGAACTCTTCAATAAGCTTCTCAGCGACAGAACGCTCGCGAAGCACAACATCCATTGCTTTGCCTTCCTCATCTACAGCTACACGCGCTTCTGGGAAATCAAAGTCGATTGCGCCCCGGTCCATTCGTTTGTTACGAAGGATTGCAGCTAAATCTTCCATATGGTGGAACATTGGAACGAGTGTTTCATAACGGGATTTCAATTCCTGGTCATCTTCAAGCAAGATTCTGTTCACATCACCGTATGTCATTCGCTCATTTGTTTTGATCACACTTTGGTAAATCTCATGCTCCACGACTTCCCCTTGCGGTGTAATCTGCATATCACAAGTAAGTGTCAGACGATCAACTTGTGGGTTTAAGGAACAAATGCCGTTAGAGAGCCTATGCGGAATCATTGGAATTACCCGGTCAACAAGATAAACACTCGTCGCACGTTCCAATGCTTCCTCATCAATTGGCGAACCTTCTTCTACATAATAAGATACATCAGCAATAGATACGACTAAACGATAATTGCCGTTCTCCAGCTTACTAACCGCAACCGCATCATCCAAGTCTTTCGCGTCCGCACCATCAATCGTTACGGTCATCATATCCCGCAAATCCCGACGGTTTTCTATTTCACTAGGATCAATTGTTTCTGGTGTATTTGCTGCTTGTTCTAAAACTTCTGGCGGAAACTCAGTTGTGATGCCATGTTTATGAATGATAGAGAGAATATCAATACCCGGATCATTTTTATGACCAAGTATTTGAATAACTTCTCCTTCTGCACTCATACGGCCTTCTGGATACTTCGTGATACGGACAATAACTTTGTGGCCATCTGTCGCACCGCCTGAGGAACCGCGCGGAATGAAGATATCATTTGGGATTCGTTTGTCATCCGCGATGAGAAAGCCAAATCGGCCATTATCTTCATATGTACCGACAACTTCCGCAACTGCACGCTCCAGAATACGAACGACTTTACCCTCACGGCGCTGTCCGCCTTCCGCTTGGTTCTCTACTCGTACAAGTACAACATCTTTGTTCATAGCAGATTGTAAATCAGAATAGTGGATATAAACATCGTCCACTCCCTCTTCATCTGGGATGAGGAAAGCAAAACCTTTTGCATGCATCTGAATCTTACCTCGTACTAAGTTCAGCTTTTCCGGAAGACCGAAGCGATTGCTTCTCGTGCGGACAAGCTGTCCCTCTGCTTCCAATTCATTCAATCCTTTAACAAGCACAGTGAATTCACTTGCTTCATCAAGCGCCAACTGCTGCTCGATTTCTTCTACAGTCATTGGTTTTTCTGCGTTATCTTTCAAATAAGCTAATATCTTCTGTTTTAGTTCGTCCATTTCTGCTTCACCTTCTTTTCGGCTTTTTCTATCTAGTATGGACTATTCCCAGTCAAGCGATTCGAGAAACTGATACACATCTTCGTGCAGCTGTTCCTTTTCTTTCCCCATCGTAATAACGTGAGCGGAGTTCTCATACCATTTAATTTCTTTTTGATCGGACTCAGCTTGGTCATAAATATAAGTCGCACTGTCTGTATTAATCATCTCATCTTCGGTTGCCTGGACAACGAAGAGCGGTGCATAAATTTCATCTACATGCTTGCTCACGTCTGTGATGAATGCTCCGAGGCGCTGGAACATATCAGCAGTGGCTGGCGCCTCCATTAATTCTGCTAATTCTTGTTCAATTGCTTGGTTATCTTTTCCTTGGAATTGTTTGTATTGCCGCGCATACAGCTTGAAGCCTTTGTTAAGCTGTGTTTCATTATCGAAGAACATTGGCGAACACATCGTGACAACACCTCTTACAGGGTAAGAATACGCAAGCTTCAAACTGAGCACACCACCGAGTGACAACCCGGCAACAGCTATCTTCTCATATCCCTTATCTTTTAGAGATTGAAAAGCAGCCTGTACATCTTCCCACCATTCATCTGAATTGGAAGCGACTATGTCATCAGGCGACTTGCCGTGTCCGCGATAGATTGGCGCATGAGCTGTATAGCCTTTGCTGGAAAGAAAACGCCCCATCATTCGCACGTCTGCCGAATGGCCTGTGAAGCCATGCAGCAATAAGACGGCACGATCTCCTTTTCCTTCAAAAGTAAACGGTTCTGGCTGTTTCATTGTTACCATATGTATCTCCCCTGTTTCTTAAGCTTTTTCTATAGTAGATTCCTACATTAGTTTTCCCTTTTGCAATAATAAATAATCCCTCACCACAGGAGTTGTGACGAGGGATGTAGTTGGCTATTCGATTATTGCAAGACGTACGCCAATAAGAACGTCAATACAAATAGAATGACTCCAGTAATGATTGTTGCACGGTGAAGGAATAAATCCAGGCCGCGTGCTTTCTGTTTTCCGAACAATTGCTCAGCTCCGCCGGAAATCGCTCCGGACAAGCCTGCACTCTTACCAGATTGTAAAAGAACTAGCGCGACTAGCGCAATCGCATCGATTATTAATAGAACTACTAAAGCTGTCTGCATCCCAACACCTCCTAAACGGCAAATACCTACGTCAACTTTAGCATATGCGTCAGATAATTGGCAAGATGTTCTTGTTTATACGACAAGTTCTTACAATATATTGAACGATTTTTGCGAAATATGAATTTTTATGATGTTTTTTGAACTTTTCTGGTTGCAAGTTGAAACCGTTTCCTTTATATTAGAAATTAGTTCAGGAGGAGGTTGTGAAAATGCTTACACCTGAGCGGCAGGAATTAATCCTGCAGATGTTGCAAGAACAGCGAAATGTGTCCATACCGGAGTTTTCAGAAGCAGCAAATGCCTCTGTTTCAACCATACGCCGGGACTTGATTGAGCTGGAAAAGAAACAGCTCCTGACTCGAGTCCACGGCGGCGCGACAATTACTTCCTCTCTAAGCTATGAAATGAGCTATACAGAGAAAGAAACGCACAACAAAACAGGCAAACAAGAAATTGCTGCCTTCGCTGCCAGCCTCGTTGGCGAGAACGATTGCATCTTTCTTGATGCTGGAACGACAGCAAATGCCATGATTCCTTACTTAACCGGCAAAAATGTAACCGTCGTCACAAATGGCCTCACGCATTTAGAGGCACTATACGAAAAAGATCTCACGGTGTATGTAACCGGTGGTTTAGTAAAGGATAAGACGAGAACTCTGATCGGAAGAGGCGCTCTAGCAGCACTTTCGCAATATCGGTTCGATAAATGCTTTCTAGGTACAAATGGCGTGCATATGCATAATGGGTACACGACACCAGATCCAGAAGAAGCATCCATTAAGCGACAAGCTATGCTCCGCTCAAATGAAACATTTATATTGGCCGACAGCAGCAAACTTGGTCAGACAACTTTTGCCCATATAGCAGATTTGTCTGAAGCCACGCTTATCGTTGACTCTATTAACGCAAAGCTGCAGGCAGCATACGAGAAACTTACTTCATTAAAGGTTGTGGACTCATGAATTACACATGTACGCTGAATCCATCCATCGATTACATTATGCATGTCGATGCATTTCGGGCAGGAGATTTAAACCGGGCCACGAATACAGCTTATTTCGCAGGCGGAAAAGGCATTAATGTCTCTCGTTTGCTAAATCAATTGGATGTAGAAACGACAGCTTTAGGATATCTTGGCGGCTTTACCGGTACCTTTATTCGAGAAACACTGGAAAGTGCCGGTATCAACCATCAGTTTATTGAAATAAATGAACCAACACGAGTAAATGTAAAACTCAAATCAGGAGAAGAATCTGAAATAAACGGACCAGGCCCTTCAATTACGACTGAACAGCTTGCTTTGCTGCTTGAACAGATCAGGAGTCTCGGAACAGATGATGTGCTTGTAGCCGCAGGAAATGCACCAAGTTCTGTCCCAGCAGATATATATGCTCGAATGGCCGACATTTGCGAAAAGAACGGCACAAGATTTATTGCCGATACTTCAAGTGCAGCACTCCAAGACTTGATTGGTAAACGTATGTTTCTAGTTAAGCCGAATCACCATGAGTTAGGTGAACTGTTCGATACAACCATTTCTTCTATTGAAGATATTGTCAGCTATGCAAGAAAGCTTCACGAAACAGGCATTGAAAACGTCATCGTCTCGATGGGCGGTGAAGGTGCAATCTTTGTGAACAAGTATCATGCTTGGAAAGCAGAGACGCCAAAAGGCACTGTAAAGAACTCTGTCGGTGCCGGTGATAGTATGGTGGCAGGATTCTTAGCTGCTTATGAAAAGACAAATGATTACGAGCAAGCCTTCACGTATGCAGTTGCTGCAGGAAGTGCTACAGCATTCAGTGATGACCTTGGCGAACAGCAAGATATAGAGAAACTAGTCAGCCAAGTCAGACTTACATCTATCTAAGAGGATAAGAGGGGGTTTCAACCATGCGTATTACTGAACTATTAACAAAAGACACAATTATCTTGCAGCTTCAGTCACAAACGAAAGCAGACGTTATTGAAGAGCTTGTTTCCAAGCTTGACGAAGCAGGCAAATTGAACGATAAAACAGGATTTAAAGAGGCTATCCTTGCTCGAGAAGCACAATCGACAACTGGCATCGGTGAAGGAATCGCCATTCCGCACGGTAAATCAGCAGCAGTTACAACTCCTGCTATCGCATTTGGCCGTTCGAAAGAAGGATTGGATTACGAAGCACTTGACGGACAGCCATCTCACCTATTCTTCATGATCGCAGCATCTGAAGGAGCAAATCAGACTCATCTAGAGACACTATCCCGTCTTTCTTCCTTCTTAATGGATAGTACTTTCCGTTCCAATATTGAAAACGCGGAAACAGAAGAAGAAATTATGACCATTATTGACGCGAAGGAAAAAGAAGAACTTGGTGAAGAAGAAGAACAAGAAAACCAAGCAGTAGAATTGGCACAGGATGCTCCAGGCACGCAAGGCAAAGTGCTTGCCATTACAGCCTGCCCTACAGGTATCGCTCATACATTCATGGCTGCTGATAAACTGAAGCAAACAGCTGCTGAAATGAATGTTCCAATCAAAGTACAAACAAACGGCGCTGGCGGTATTAAAAACCGGTTAACAGATGAAGATATCAAGGAAGCGTCTGCTATCATCGTCGCAGCGGATGTCAATGTTGATCTTAGTCCATTTGAGGGTAAACATGTTTTGCAGGTTCCTGTAGGCCGCGCATTAAAAATACCTCAGGAACTAATTGAAAAAGCAGTTGCACAAGATGCTCCAGTTCATCACAATAACGGACGCAGCTCAGAAGCTGCCGCAGAAGGCGGACAAAAGCAAGAACAACGTTCCGGATTCTATAAGCACATTATGAATGGTGTTTCCAACATGCTGCCATTCGTTGTCGGCGGTGGTATCCTGATTGCCCTTGGTATTCTATTCGGTGAATTGTTCCCTGGCAGCGCCTTCGCAGAAATGCTGAGCGAAATTGGCAGCAGCCAAGCGTTCTTCCTGATTGTTCCTGTCCTATCTGGTTTCATTGCAAGCAGTATTGCCGATAAACCTGGTTTCGCACCTGGTGCTATTGGCGGTTTAATCGCTGTAACATATGGATCTGGCGATGCAACAAGTTCCGGTTTCCTTGGCGGTTTAATTGCCGGCTTCCTGGCTGGTTATGTAACACTTGGTATTAAAAAAGCTCTTTCTGGTCTTCCAGCAGTGTTGGAAGGTTTGAAAACTATTCTTTTCTTCCCTGTATTAAGTATTTTCATTACAGGTATGATCATGCTGTTGATCAACCCGTCTCTAACGCAAGTATATGTTGGACTTTCTACCTTCTTGGAGAATCTTGGCGGTGCAAACTTAGTACTTGTAGGTATTGTGCTTGGTGCGATGATGGCAATTGATATGGGTGGACCAATTAATAAAGCGGCCTACACTTTCGGTATCGCAATGCTGGATGCCGGCAACTTGGAATTCATGGCAGCGGTAATGGCCGGCGGTATGGTTCCGCCAATCGGTTTGGCTATTGCAACAAGTATTTTCCGTAACAAATTTACAAAACAAGAACGCGAAACTGGTAAGACAGCTTATGTTCTTGGGGCTTTCTTCATCTCTGAAGGCGTTATCCCATTCGCTGCAGCAGATCCTTTACGTGTTATTCCTGCAACTGCTATCGGTGCTGCCGTAGCCGGCGGACTGTCTGCATTCTTTGAAATCGGATTGAACGCACCGCATGGCGGTATTATTTCTGCAAGTTTGGTTGATGGAAATCCATTGCTTTACTTCCTTTCCATCATAATCGGTGCTTTTGTCACAGCTATTATTGTAGGACTGTTGAAAAAAGACCTAAGAAAAGTATAAAATAAGATAGAATGAAAGCATTCACAAAAATTAGAATGAAAGCATTCACATAACACACTACTTTGGAGGTAATTAACATGGCAGAAAAAACAATGACTATTACAGATGAGACTGGCGTACACGCTCGTCCAGCAACAATCTTGGTAAATAAAGCAGGTGGCTTCAAATCTGATATCCAGCTTGCATATAACGGTAAAAGCGTTAACCTTAAATCTATTATGGGTGTTATGAGCCTTGGAATTCCACAAGGTGCTGAAATCACAATCACTGCTGAAGGTGACGATGCTGATGAAGCAGTAAACACAATTGCGGAAACAATTAAAAGCGAAGGCTTAGGAGAATAACTCCAATGAGCATGATAAACGGAATCGCAGCTTCAAATGGTATTGCAATTGCAAAAGCATACCATTTGGCTGTACCAGACCTCTCTTTCGAAAAGACGACAGTTGCGAATGCAGAAGAAGAGATCAGCCGTTTGGATGCTGCCCTAGATATCAGCAAGCAAGAGCTGGAGAAAATCCGTGAGAATGCTCGTGTGTCACTTGGCGACGAGCATGCCGAGATTTTCTCGGCTCATTTGCTTGTCCTGGCAGATCCAGAACTGGTTAATCCGATCAAAGATAACATCCGCAACAATAATCTCAATGCAGAAGCTGCTCTTGACGAGACAGCGACAATGTTCATCGACATGTTCCGCAGCATGGATAATGAATATATGAAAGAACGCGCAGCTGACATCCAAGATGTTACCAAGCGTGTGTTGGCACATTTACTTCAGGCGTCATTCCCTGACCCAGCACTTATAGATGAAGAAGTTATCATTATTGCAGAGGATCTTACACCTTCTGATACAGCGCAATTAAACAAGCAATTTGTGAAAGGGTTTACAACCGATATCGGCGGCCGTACTTCTCACTCCGCTATTATGGCTCGATCTCTTGAGATTCCAGCTGTAGTCGGTACAAAATCAATCACTAGCTCTGCTGCTCAAGATAGCATGATTATCGTCGACGGTATAGAAGGTACTGTTATCATCGATCCTACAGAAGACGAGCTATCTGCATACAGAGCAAAACAAGAAGCTTTCGAACAGCAAAAGCAAGAATGGGCGAAGCTGAAAGATGAACCTACTGTCACAACGGACAACGTGCATGTAGAGCTTGTAGCAAATATCGGTACACCAGAAGATGTTACCGGCGTCCTGAACAATGGCGGCGAAGGTGTTGGCCTTTACCGTACCGAATTTCTTTATATGGGCAAGAGCGAGCTTCCTAGCGAAGACGAACAGTTCGAGTCTTATAAAGCAGTTCTTGAACAAATGGGCGACAAACCTGTTGTCGTTCGTACATTGGATATCGGCGGCGATAAAGAGCTCAGCTACTTGCAGCTTCCGAAAGAACTGAACCCGTTCCTAGGCTTCCGCGCAATCCGCCTATGCCTGGAGCGCGATGATATCTTCCGCGTACAGCTTCGTGCTCTCTTGCGTGCAAGCGTATACGGTAATCTGAAAATTATGTTCCCGATGATTGCTACATTGGAGGAATTCCGCCAAGCAAAAGCAATTCTTCTTGAAGAAAAAGACAAGCTTACAGCTGACGGCGTATCTGTTTCTGATGCAATTGAAATCGGTATCATGGTGGAAATCCCTTCTACTGCAGTTGCTGCAAAACAATTCGCAAAAGAAGTTGATTTCTTCAGTGTTGGTACAAATGATTTGATTCAATACACAATGGCAGCAGACCGCATGAACGAACGCGTAAGCTATCTTTACCAGCCGTACCACCCAGCAATCCTTAACCTGGTGCATAACGTTATTGAAGCAGCGCACGCAGAAGGCAAATGGGCAGGCATGTGCGGCGAAATGGCTGGCGATGAAATTGCGATCCCACTTCTTCTCGGCCTAGGCCTTGATGAATTCAGCATGAGCGCAACGAGCATCCTTCCAGCAAGAACACAAATCACAAAGCTATCTAAAGCAGACATGCAGCAGCTAAGCCAAGAAGCATTGACGCTAAGCACAGCTGATGATGTAGAACAGCTAGTCCGTCAAAGAACAGGACAGTAAAAAAACAGCTCTCCAGTATGGGAGAGCTGTTTTTTCCTTATTTACTTTTCTTATCCAGCATCTGACGAATTTCGTTCATATCTTTTTCTGATAAAGCATCATCTTCAATAAACTGAACTAACATGGATTTCATTGTTCCACCATAGATTCGTTTAAGAAAAGACTTGGCTTCAGCACGCTGACATTCGTCCTCCGCATATAGTGGATAGAAGGTGTATACTCGCTGTTCTTTATTTACACCAACAACCTTTTTTTTCATAAGTCGATCCAGCAGTGTACGAATTGTCTTCGGCTTCCAATCTGCTTTGCCCTGAAGAGCAGATACAACCTCATTCGCGGTCCTCGGAGAATTCTCCCAAAGAATTTTCATTATTTCCCACTCTGATTCGGCTATATTAGGTACTTCTTTTGCCATCATCAACACTCTCTCTTATTTATAAATCTGTTTCTCTTCCAGTATTTTCAATGTAATTTTAGCGGCGTTACTACCAGTTGCATTTCCATTTCTCAGGTTCATTGCAAAATAATAAGTGTCTGATTTTGTTTCTACAAAACCAATAAACCATCCATTCAATGCCTTCCCATTAACAATACCCGTTCCCGTTTTCCCATAAAGAACAGCATCACCCTTTTTCTCTAACATCATAGAAGCTTTGACTGCTTTCCTGTAAGCAGGCTTCACGCCTAATCTATTCTGGTTAAAGTCACGCAATAATTCTACTTGTTCAAATGGAGATATCTTTAATGATGATTCTAGCCAGAAGTTTTTCGCAGATGTATCTATGTTTCCATAATGGTATTTCTCTAGCATATCTTGTATAGTCTTTTTCCCAACCTGTTGATCCAGATAATGAAAGTACCACGTTACTGAATTCTTCATTGCAGATTGCAAATTTTGATTTTGATTCCATGTCTTATACGCATAATTGCTTCCGTTCCATTCTACGTCCGTAGCAGTTGGCTGGATAACACCTGCTTCCAGAGCTATTAAAGCACTAAATATCTTATACGTTGAATTAGGAGAAACTCTTTGCATGCTCTGTTTCTTATTGTGTATATAATATTTATCAGCCTTCATACTATACAAAACAAAGGTACTGCGCTCGCTGTTAAAAAATCTGTTCAAATCTTCTTCTGCTACGTTTTTCCCATCAATATTATACTGCTCATCTGTAGAAGATGCTGCCCTAAATACAGGAATTTGTGAAGCTATAACAATGCCTAAGACTATAAATATGACTACACTCTTCCAAATGAGATTTTTTGCATATTGAATTCCACAGGTTATATGTAATATTCGTTTCTTCAAGTGGCGTTTTGAACTTCTAATTGAATTAATTATTTGGTCGGGCTGTGGCTGCTTTAATCTTTCTGCATAGTGCAATATAGTCCTGCCATAATCTAAATTCTTCTCTTCCCTATTTCCCAAGGAACGCATAACAGCCGCATCACAAGCAATCTCACGGTCTAATCGCATTTCCTTCAGCGCATACCATACAAACGGATTGAACCAATGTAATACAGTTGCAAATAAAAAGAAATAATTCCAGTGCACATGTCGGCTTTTATAATGATGTAATTCATGAAGCGTAACATTTCTGATATTTGTTAATGAACTTCCTTTTTCAGTTGCTGCCGGAAGAATCAGATATGTATTAAAAAAACCACAAATAAATGGTGAAGTAACTGCAGCAGACTGCTTTAGCTTAATTTTTTTCCGGATGGAGAGCTGCGTTTTGCATGTTAGAAAAATCTCATTTATTTCTTTATCATGAACGGGATTTGCTCGATTTATTAAGAGCATTAGTCTTAACTGTGTTATTAAAACCACAATTATACCGATAACAACCCCAGTTATCCAGACAGCATTCGTCAGCTCATCTAATAGAGGGATATTTATACGTGCAACCGAAGTGCTAAAGTTATTCATCCACCCAGTCTGATGAGTATCAGTTGAAACTGAATTACTTACAATATTCATCTTGTGACCATGATGAATTGATAAAGGGTACTTCATTCTAATTTGCTTAAATGGAAAGAAAGGCAGCATCAGAGTTCCTAGCAGAAAAAACCATAAATAATATCGCCAAGCCGGTGCTAATTGTCCAGCCAGAAAACGTCTGATTAATAGAATAATACCTATGGTTGCAGAAGATAAAATCATCACTAGCAGCAGTTCAGCAAAAGTCACTCTCTCTTCCCCCTACCAATCTATTCTATTGCATTTTACAATTGACAGCTTTAGATTACAAGTGTAATATTGATTACACTTGTAATCTTATATAGGAAGGGGTTTACTTGTGAAAACTTTAAGCTACATAGCGAGTGCATTTTTCATCTTTTGTATTCTGGCTGGTTGTTCCAGCAGCTCCAGATTTGAAGATGTATCAATGACAGCTACTCAAGCTCCAGCAGTAAATACAGACGCATTTAGCCAATTGGAAGAAACCTATGATGCACGCCTTGGCATTTTTGCAATTGATACGGGATCCGGGGAAACAATAGCTTACCGAGAAGATGAACGATTTGGTTTTGCTTCCACTCATAAAGCTTTATCAGTAGGTGTTTTATTGCTACAAAATTCTGTTGAGAATCTTAATAAAAAAATCTCAATTACAAGCGATGACCTTGTCAACTACAATCCGATTACTGAAAAAAACGTGAATACGCAAATGACGCTAAAAGAGTTAAGTGAAGCTTCTATTAGTTATAGCGATAATGCAGCTGCAAATTTAATCTTTGCTGAAATAGGTGGGCCTAAAGGATTTGAACAAGGATTACGAGCTGTCGGCGACCAGGTAACAGACTCTTCAAGAATCGAGCCAGAATTAAATCATGTAAAGCCTAATCAAATTCAAGATACTAGCACACCAAAAGCTATGACAGAAAGCTTGCGAGCTTTTACGTTAGAAGATCACCTATCGTCTGAAAAACGACAACTACTAATCAAGTGGTTAAAAGGCAATACAACTGGTGACACCCTGATTCGAGCTGGTGTACCTGCAGATTGGGAAGTCGGTGACAAATCCGGTGCTGGATCCAATGGTATTCGAAACGATATTGCCATTCTATGGCCACCTGACAAAGAACCAATTGTATTGTCTATTATGTCCAGTCGTGATAAAGCAGGAGAAGAATACGATGATAGTTTGATTTCCAAAGCAACTGAAGAAGTTATCACGCTGCTTTCTGAGAATGAATAAATAATTCGTTTTGTTCTTCGAGTCTAATTCTTGAGACGCCCGAATATTTCTGTTGAGCTATACTTTAAAAATCCAAACAGTACTGCATATAATAGCAGTATCGTTTGGATTCTTTACAGCGAAACTTATTTCTAATGCACTGGCAAATTTGTGTTATAGGAAAGCTACACTAGAGCAACAAGCAAACGGAAACCTCTCGAAAAATCACTACTTATTCTTCGTGTAATGTTACATGTCGAAGCATTTTTCATACATCATTTACCAATCCGCCAAAGTATGGCAAACTAAAACCATTGCTGGAAATCATAACTTTAAAAGTTGCTTCTTCTTTCGGCTAATCTGTTGCAAACAAAAACTTTGCCGCAGAGTTATTTATCTAAGTTAATATAGTAAAGGTCGCGGGGTGAGCACCATATCCGCAATTATAATCGTTTTCGGTTCGGTAGCAGCCTGCACAACGATTCCGAAAAATCTGAAGTTCGCTAGTCTCAACCTTTCAAGCTGTATCTTGCCCGAAGCAGTATAGCGGCCCTATCATCAGCTCTCTTAGCAATGACATTGTATTATGTTTTAAGCCGTATCATGCTTCCTATTTGATTAAGGACAGGTCTAACGAAAGGAGAAGAAAATGGTACAATTCTGGCTTATGGCCTTTATTCTTACACTGATTATTATTGGCGTTTCATTATTATTTAAAAACAAGGTTGCAATCATGTTTTTAGTTCCATGTATCTTTTTATTGATAGGCATTGTTATTCTGATAGTGAGCTTTATCATCGGTCGATGGACAGGTATGAGCTTAAGTATTGTAAGTATTTCCGTCTTTATTGCTTCTGCAATCTCTTTGATTGTATTAGGGGTTATCGGCTACATACGAAGTAAATGATGATGTAAAGAAAGGGTAATTCTCCACATATTCGTTTCGGAGAATTACCCTTTTCATTTTAATTATACGATTTTGCTTACGGATTCGTAGACCAAAGACCTGCAGATTTAATGAATGTACGGCTGTTTAATTTCAGCTGTGCTACGATAAATTCTGCGATATCTTCTGGCTGCATGACTTTTTCCGGATTACCGTCTGTCAGTTTGTTTTCGACTGCCATATCGGTAGCTACAGTGCTTGGAGTCAGCGCAGTAACACGGATGTTATGCTTCCGAACTTCCATTGCCAATGATTCTGTCAATCCAAGTACACCGAATTTTGATGCACTATAGGCGCTTGTAGCAGGTGCCCCTTTTTGTCCTGCTGTAGATGAGATGTTAATGATGTCGCCTGATTGTTGCTCAATCAAGTCTGGAAGCACAGCACGTGTAGTGTTATAAACTCCCATCAAGTTAACATCAATTATTTGTTTCCACTCAGCTGGATCTAAATCCATAAAGCCGCCGAACTTTGCAATACCCGCATTGTTGATTAAGATATCAACGCCCCCGAGTTCTTCTTTAACCTTCGTGATTGCTGCTGTAACATCTTCCAGACTGGAAACATCCGCCGCAGCGTACGCAGTCTTCACCTCATTAAGAGAATCTGCTACTGTTTTCACGTTTTCTTCTGTACGTCCAATCAAGCCTACGTGCACACCTTCAGCAGCTAACGCATTTGCAAGCGCGCGGCCAATACCACGTCCTCCACCTGTTATGATTACTTTCTTACCTTGTAATGATTGTGCCATTATATGTATTCCTCCCTTATCAAACCTGATTTATCGTATCAAGGTCTTCCTAAATCAACAAGCTATTTGCTCACTAGCAGTATTAGTATCACCGAATATACGAGTATCACTAGTTTTTTTTAGTAAGAAAAAGGATGAGCAGTTTTCCTTGCTCATCCTTTTCTTATACTTATTTATTTAGGTTATAGAAAGATGCTAGTCCGCCGTAGATGCCGGATGCTTTCAACTCGTCTTCAATACGAAGAAGCTGGTTGTATTTCGCAACACGGTCTGTACGGGATGGTGCACCAGTTTTAATTTGGCCAGCGTTTGTCGCTACAGCGATGTCAGCGATTGTTGCATCTTCAGATTCACCAGAACGGTGAGAGATAACAGCAGTGTAGCCAGCGCGTTTTGCCATTTCGATAGCGTCGAATGTTTCTGTTAGTGTACCGATTTGGTTCACTTTTACAAGGATAGAGTTGCCAACACCTTGCTCGATACCTTGTTTCAAGCGTACTGTGTTTGTAACGAACAAGTCGTCACCAACAAGTTGTACCTTGTCGCCAAGACGGTCAGTCAATAGCTTGTGACCTTCCCAGTCGTTTTCATCCAAGCCATCTTCGATAGAGATGATTGGGTATTTGTTTGTCATTTCTTCATACCAGTTAACCATTTCTTCAGATGTGCGGACAACGCCTTCACCTTTTAGGTTGTATTTGCCATCTTCGTAGAATTCAGAAGAAGCAACGTCCATTGCTAGTTTTACTTCCTCGCCTGGTTTGTAGCCAGCTGCTTTAATTGCTTCTACAATTGTTTCTAGTGCTTCTTCGTTAGAAGAAAGGTTTGGTGCGAAACCACCCTCATCACCTACACCAGTATTCAAGCCTTTGCCGCTTAATACTTTCTTCAGGCTGTGGAAGATTTCAGCTCCCATGCGAAGCGCTTCTTTGAAAGTAGGAGCGCCTACAGGCATAATCATGAATTCTTGGATATCTACGTTGTTATCCGCATGCTCTCCGCCGTTTAAAATGTTCATCATTGGCGTTGGAAGTGTTTTTGCATTGAATCCGCCTAGGTATGTGTAAAGCGGTACACCAAGGTGATCTGCTGCAGCATGCGCTACTGCCATGGATACACCAAGAATAGCGTTAGCACCGAATTTACCTTTGTTATCTGTACCATCAAGATCGATCAACAGCTGGTCGATGATCACTTGGCGTGTTACATCAATACCGATCAATTCTGGTGCGATTTTTTCGTTTACATTGGCAACAGCTGTTTGAACACCTTTGCCTAGGTAACGATCTTTGTCACCATCACGAAGCTCAACTGCTTCGTATTCACCAGTAGATGCACCACTTGGTACGATTGCAGAACCGAATGCTCCGGATTCTGTTAAAACTTCTACTTCAACTGTAGGGTTACCGCGGGAGTCTAGGACTTCGCGCGCATATACGTCAGTAATGTATGGCATTGTTTATTCTCTCCTCTTATTCTTTAATTAAGCTGCTTCCAGTCATTTCTTCTGGCTTCTTCACATCTAGAAGATCAAGTAATGTTGGTGACAAATCAGCTAGAATACCGCCGCTGCGGAGTTCTGCGCCTTCTTTTGTCACAATAACTGGTACAGGGTTCGTCGTGTGGGCCGTCATTGCTTTATCATCCATCGTCACTACTTCATCTGAGTTACCGTGATCTGCAGTGATGATGGCATGACCGCCTTTTTCAATAATTTTGTCAACGATTTTGCCGAGGCATTCGTCTACTGCTTCAATTGCTTTCACAGTTGGCTCCAGCATACCGGAATGACCAACCATATCCGGATTAGCGAAATTCAAAATAATTGCCTGGTGTTTGTCCTGATCCAAGTCATCAAGTAACGCGTCCGTCACTTCATAGGCACTCATTTCAGGCTGCAAATCGTATGTCGCCACTTTCGGGCTGTCAATCAAGATGCGATCCTCACCAGGGAACTCTTCTTCGCGGCCGCCGCTCATAAAGAACGTGACATGCGGATACTTTTCTGTTTCGGCAATTCGCAGCTGTTTGATGTTATTTTGAGAAAGTACTTCCCCAACCGTGTTGTCCAAGTTGACCGGTTTGTAAGCTACATCGCCGTCCACTGTTTCACTGAAGTTCGTCATGCAGACGAAGTGATTGATTGTCGGCGGATGTTCACCGCGGTCAAAGTCACGGAAATCTTTGTTAGCAAATGTCCGTGAAATCTGGATAGCGCGATCCGGACGGAAATTGTAAAAGATGATCGCGTCATCATCTTCTATTTTCGCTACCGGCTCACCGTTCTCCTCTGTAATAACAGACGGCAACACGAATTCATCGTAGATTTCATTTTTATAAGAATCTTCAATAACATCAGAAGGATTGCTGTAAGCAGGTCCTTCTCCATAAACCATGGCATCGTATGCTTTTTTCACACGATCCCAGCGCTTGTCACGGTCCATAGAATAATAGCGGCCTGTAAGCGTCGCAATCTTACCAACGCCAAGCTCTTTCATCTTATCTTCTGTTTGATCAATAAATTCTTTTGCACTGCGCTGACCAACATCACGGCCATCAAGGAAGCCATGAATATAAACTTTCTCCAAGTCATGCTTTTTCGCAAGCTCTAATAGTGCAAACAAATGCTCGATATGACTGTGTACGCCGCCGTTGGATAAAAGACCGAAGAGGTGCAGACTCTTGTCGTTCTTTTTCGCATGCTGGACAGCATTCACAAGTACATCGTTATCATAGAAGTCGCCTTCCTTAATGGACTTGTTCACACGAGTCAAACTTTGATACACGATGCGGCCAGCACCGATGTTCAAATGTCCTACCTCGGAGTTACCCATTTGTCCTTCAGGCAAACCGACAGCCTCTCCGCAAGCTTCCAATTGGTTATGCGGATACTTGTTCCAGTAACGGTCAAAGTTTGGCTTCTTGGCATGCTTCACTGCATTTCCCTTTTCCTCATCACGGATACCGAATCCATCAAGGATAATTAGGGCTGCTAGTTTATCCTGACTCATTTTGTACCAGCCTCCACAAGCGCTAGGAAGGAATCTGCTTCCAGGCTTGCACCGCCGACTAGAGCGCCGTCGATATCAGATTCAGAAAGTAATTCATCCACATTAGCTGGCTTCACGCTTCCCCCGTATTGGATGCGTACAGCTTCAGCTGCTTCTGCAGATACTTTCTCTTTTACAACATTGCGGATAAACGCACAAACTTCATTTGCTTGCTGCGCTGTTGCTGTTTTGCCTGTACCAATTGCCCATACTGGTTCATAAGCAAGAATAAGCTTGCTTACTTGATCAGCAGAAAGACCTTCCAAGGCTTTCTCTACTTGGCCGCCAACAATTTCATTTGTTTTATCAGCTTCACGCTCTTCTAACGTTTCACCGATGCAGACGATTGGTGTAATACCATGATTGAAAGCTGCGTGTGTTTTTTTGTTAACAGAGTCGTCAGTCTCATTGTAATATTCACGACGCTCAGAGTGACCAATTACGGCATACTCAACACCAATGCTTTTTAGTGCTGCTGGACTGATTTCACCAGTAAAAGCACCGTTGTCTTCATAATGCATTGTTTGAGCTGCGATTTTTAAATCTGTACCTTCCGTACGTTTCACAAGCTCAGTCAAGTACAAAGCTGGTGCACAAACAATTGCTTCCGCTTTGTCGCTGGATGGAATTTTCGTTTTTGTTGCTTCGATGAATTCCTCTGCTTCAGAAAGTGATTTATTCATTTTCCAGTTTCCTGCGATTACGTTTTTACGCATTTGTTTCCCATCCCTTCATCTTTTTTATTTGTCGTTTAGTGCAGCTACGCCTGGGAGTTCTTTACCTTCCATGAACTCTAGGCTGGCACCGCCGCCAGTCGAGATATGATCCATTTTGTCAGCTAGACCGAACTTCTCTACCGCTGCCGCGGAGTCACCGCCGCCGATGATGGAGAAGCCTTCCCCTTCGGCTAATGCTTCACCGACTGCTTTCGTGCCGCCAGCAAATGCGTTTAATTCAAACACACCCATAGGTCCGTTCCAGATAATCAATTTAGATTCTTTCACGATTTGCTGGTATTTTTCGCGTGTTTTCGGTCCGATATCAAGTGCTTCCCAGTCGGCTGGAATCGCATCAATCGCTACTTCTTTTTTATTGGCATCTTCGGAAAAATCATCTGCAACGATGACATCTACTGGCATCACCATATTGACACCTTTGTCTTTCGCTTTTTGCATGAATTCCTTCGCCAAATCGATTTTATCTTCTTCTAGCAAAGATTTACCAATTTCATACCCTTGGGCTTTCACGAATGTATAAGCAAGACCGCCGCCGATAATTAGATTATCGACTTTATCAAGCAAGTTGTCGATAACACCGATCTTATCTTTTACTTTCGCTCCGCCAATAATAGCTGTGAACGGACGTTCCGGATCAGATAATGACTTACCAAGAACCTCTAGCTCACGCTCCAGCAATAGACCTGCTACAGCTGGCAAATGCTTTGCTACGCCTTCGGTAGATGCATGTGCACGGTGTGCAGCACCGAACGCATCATTCACATACACATCCGCCATGGATGCAAATGCTTTGGCAAGTTCTGGGTCATTTTTTTCTTCACCAGGCTCAAAACGAACGTTTTCAATCAGCAGAACGTCACCATCAGTTAGATTATCAATCGCTTCATTTACTTCTTTGCCGTGTACTTGGTCTGTTTTGCTAACTTCTTTGTCTAAAAGGTCACTAAGACGCTGTGCCACTGGATCCAAACGCAATTCGTCCTTTACTTCGCCTTTCGGACGACCAAGATGGCTGGCAAGAATCACTTTAGCTCCTTTTTCGACAAGATGCTTGATTGTCGGAAGGGCAGCCTTGATCCGTGTATCATCAGTTACTGCGCCATTTTCCATTGGTACGTTGAAATCCACACGGCAGAAAACGCTTTTGCCGGCTACGTCGATATCGCGGATAGATTTCTTGTTCATACTACGCCTCCTCGAATAACTAGTACCTATGTATCTGTTCTTTGTATGTATTCGCCATTGTCAGGTTCTGTTCCTTCTTGTCGAAAACATAAAAGAACAGGCATAGGTCAAAAGGGAGGGAGGTGCGCCTCCCTCCCTTTCTACCGTTGTTTAATTAGATGCCTTTGCTTTTCAAGAATACAGCCAAGTCTACACAACGAGAGGAGTAGCCCATTTCGTTATCGTACCAAGATACAACTTTCACCATGTTATCTTCCAATACCATTGTAGAAAGAGCGTCTACTGTAGAAGAGTTTCTGTTTCCGATGTAGTCGGAAGATACAAGTGGCTCTTCAGAGTAGCCTAGTACGTGGCTAAGTTCGCCTTCTGCAGCTTCTTTAAGAGCAGCATTTACTTGTTCAGCTGTAACGTTTGTATCGAATTCAGCAACCAAATCGATAAGAGAAGCATCTTTAACTGGTACACGCATAGCCGCACCATTCAATTTGCCTTTGAGTTCTGGCAATACTAGAGAAACTGCTTTAGCTGCACCTGTAGTTGTTGGAATAATGTTTTCACTTGCAGCACGTGCGCGACGATAGTCTTTATGCGGCATATCATGGATTTGCTGATCTCCAGTATACGCGTGCACTGTATTGACTAGACCGCGTTTAAGACCGAATGCATCGTGAAGTACTTTTGCAACTGGCGCCAAGCAGTTAGTTGTACAAGAAGCGTTAGAAATAATTGTGTGTTCAGCTGGATCGTAGCTGTTTTCATTAACACCCATTACGACAGTAAGGTCTTCGCCTTTAGCTGGTGCAGAGATGATAACTTTTTTCGCTCCCGCATCAACGTGTTTCTTCGCATCTTCACCATTTGTGAAAATACCAGTAGATTCAACTACTACTTCTACACCAAGATCTCCCCAGCCAAGGTTAGCAGGATCGCGTTCAGAAAGAACTTTGATCTCTTTGCCGTTAACAACTATGTTAGAGCCGTTAACAGAAACTTCTGCATCAAGGGTACCGTGTACAGAATCATACTTTAACAAATGGGCAAGCATATTCGCATCAGTAAGGTCGTTGATTGCAACTACCTCTGCTTCGCCGTTAGTTAGTGCTTGACGGAATACGTTACGTCCAATACGTCCAAAACCGTTAATACCAATTTTTACTGTCATAAAAAATTCCTCCTTGTTATATCTAAATGTGTAAAGAGTTGTTACCCCTTTATTAACTGGTTCGCTGCCGCCTCATCCGTCACTAGGATATTGTTTCTTCCCAGTTTGAAATAGGAGGCGATTGCTCGAGCTTTTGAGGCACCGCCTGCAATAGCTATTACATTTTCTGCTTTATCTAAATCCTCCAGCTGCAATCCGACCGTGCGTACACGATGAACCACATTCCCCTCAGCATCGAAGTAATAACCAAATGCCTCACTTACCGCGACACCGCTCTTGATTTGCTCAACAAGCGGTTCAGGCGTCCGTCTTCGTTTCGCCATCGTCATAGCGTCACCGATACCGTGAATGACTATGTCTGAACGGTTGATGATGGACAGGACTTCCTTTACGGAAGGCTCCTCGATAATTGTCTGATAAGATTCTTCCCCGATTGGATCAGGAACATACAACAGCCGGTACTGGCTTCTGGCTCGCTTTGCCATCGCAGCACAAATGGTGTTCGCTTCGTTTTCCACCTGCTCGCCAATACCACCGCGTGCAGGTACGAACATAACATTCTCAGCTGTATGGATCGGCGGCATAGCCGCGGCCAATGCTGCCATCGTTGTGCCTCCTGTTACCGCAACCGTATAATTCGGATGCAGCATCTTCTCCAGAAGGTGCGCACAGCGTTTTCCCATCTCTTGTTTTACCCAATCCTGGGTATCACTATCACCGGGGACTACTATACAATTATCTATTCCTAGTGTTTCCCGTACACGCTGTTCCAAAACACTTATTTCAGAGGCTTCGAGCATAAAAGCTTTCAGCTGCTCGTGAACATCAAGTCCTTCCTTGGTGATCTGCACTCCTTTTGTTGTAGTGAAAATCAAACCTTGGCTTTGTAAGAACTCTATTTCACCTCTTACTACCCGTTCTGCAAGATTCATGTTTTCAGCAAGTGTGCGACGTCCCAGCGGTCCCATCGTTTTGACAAACTGCAGGATGCCGTATCTTCGCTGCATAATTGTCAGTACATCTGGGAAAAGCTTCTTTTGTAGATCAATTATCGATCGCATAACATACCCCTTTTCACCAAGCTAAATGGGTCAAAAACGTCCCGGTATGCCATATATTGTCCCACTTGCTATAAAAAAAATTCCTCTTGCAAATTCATCATAACAGTAAGGCCTCATACAATCAACTTAAAACTCCTAAAAAAATAATTAATTCATATATTTTTTTAACTTAACAATTTAATAACAAAAAGGCATCGACCTGCAGCCGATGCCTTTTTGTTATCATTATGAGATTGCCGTTTCCGGAACAGCTGCTTTTTCTTTTTTCTCCCATGGACGAGAGCGCCATCTGCGATATGCAAAGATTCCGCGGAACCATTCGTCGAGACCCATTGCAATCCAGACACCTAATAATCCGAGACCAAAGGATACGCCTAATCCATAACTCAGAAGAACCGCAATCCCCCACATGCTAATCACACCGATAATAGCCGGGAATTTCGCATCACCTGTTGACTTTAATGAACTCATTAACACAATATTCATCGCACGACCAGGTTCTGTGAACGCAACCGCCCAAAGAATAGGAATACCTACAGCCAAGATAGCTGGGTCATCCGTAAACATTTGTAAAATAGGCGCACCAGTCAGCGCAAAGCCCATTGATACGATGAAAGAAGCAACCATGGCGATTTTTAATGTTCGCAGTCCGCGTTTCAGCGCCTTGTCATATTGTTTCCCTCCAATATAACGAGATACAAGCAGCTGAGTTCCTTCTGCGATAGCTAACGTAAACAAGTAGCAAAGCATAGAAATATTATTAATATAGACACGTGCTGCCAGCGACGCATCACCAAAGTTCGCAACAATTGCAGTAATGACAATTTGCGAATATTGATAAGACAAGTTCTCCGCTGCTGACGGAACACCGATAACAAGGATGTCTTTAATGTCTGGCACGTGCAGCTTGATCAAATGTGTACCAGTAAAACGAATTGCCAAGTAGCGATATACAAAATAAAACAGTACAACAACGGCAAATATACGCGCAATCACGATTGTCCAGGATACACCGACAACTCCTGTAATTGGCATGCCGAATAAACCAAATATCGCAACCAAATAACCAAGCACACTCAATACATTCATTAAGACAGCGACAACCATTGATACTTTTGTCCGGCCATTCGCACGAAGAATCGCACTAAGTGTCAAGGACAGAGATTCCAAGAACAGTGAAGCACCGCATATTTTCACAAAGGTGGTCGCATAAGCAAGCGTATCACCTTTCAAATCAAAGAAACTTAAAAATGCCGAACCAAAAAGGACGACGACAGCAGAAACAATCAAACCGAACCAGAAGTTCATGCCGAAAGCTGTCCGGGCAGTCTGCCGAGCTTTTGCCAAATCTTCTGCACCGAGCTTCTGGCCGATAATAATCATAGAAGCAATTGACGTGACGTTAAAAACCAAAATAAAAATGCTAATCAGCTGATTGGCTACGCCGACTCCGGCAGCAGCTAAATCTGAGTAATGACTCAGCATCAGTGTAGCAACGATACCCATTCCCATATGAAGTGCTAATTCAATAAACAGCGGCCAGGAGATACGAAACAATGTTTGCTCAGAAGCAGTAGAAGTTGGATGACCCAACAGACATTCTCCTTTTCATTAAAATCAAACTCACTCTATATTAATCCTTTTTTCTGGAATGTAAAGGGCTTTGCGCTAATTAATTGAAACAATTTTCTCCGTTTATAGCAACGCTTGTCACGGTAGCGTTTTCATTCGAATAAACATAATTTATTGAGAAATTAACAAGATAGGATGGATACAAATGCGAATCCCTGCTGCCGATTTAGGCTTAATGACCGAGCATCTCCAATCACACAAAGGCGAGATCAATAAACTGACACGTTATAGAGAGCTGATTGCCAATCCTGCCTTACAAGCAATCTTACAATCCCACCTGCAAATGCTGCAGACACACACAGCTGTCATGCTGGAGCTAATCAATCCGTCAAGATATTCTCACGTAGCGCTTCCTGTCCTTTCCTTAAACGAACAGGTGACTTACGGAAGTCTTACACCCCAGGAGCAAGAGCTGTTACTAGAGCTGCGCAGTACCGCCAAAATGATGGGAAACGTCAACTTCCAATCAGCACAAATGATGAAGGACAGCAATGTCAGACATGTGCATTTACAAATGGCTTATCAAAACAGCATGCTGCAAGATGCATACACGAGACTGCTGCAGCAAACCGAAGGAGAACTTATCCCGCTGGCTGACATGACTTCTCAACAGGCCGTTTATAATAAGTTCCATGTTAATATGCGTGCAAATAAAGACAGCCCTTATTGAGGCTGTCTGTCTTGTCTGTAATCGATATATAAGTTGTCGTTTTGGTCCAGTTGGGCGACGAAAACATCTTTCAGCTTCGTCTGGTGAGAAGCTAATAGATTATCCAGCCACTTTTTATCCTTATTCAATGTCTGTAAAGAATCCTCCAATACTCGCCCGTCAATGATGAAGGTTTGCGGCAGCCCTCTTCCGCTGCTCTGCTCACTTTGCGGCTTTTTTGGATTAGGGGAAATCGTCCCATCTGTTTCGAAAAAAGCAAAATCTACATCATCCAAATAAAAGATGTTTTTTTTCCTTAACTGGTGCAGCAGACTATCAACAGAAAGTCTGGCATGCATCATGCCTTGCTCGTATATTTTGCCGTCTTTGATAATTAAAAGCGGCTCGCCACTCAATACTTTTCGCGCCGAAAAAACTTTGATGGTTAACAACCCTAAAGCTAATGTCAGCAAACCAAAGATTAATAACGCATACACACCCGTTGTCAACCGAATTTGCTTGTTTAAAATAAGGTTAGCGGTAACGGAGCCAATTGTAATGCCGGTAACAAAATCAAAGAATGTCATTTGTGCAATCAGCTTTTTTCCTAAGACCCTCGCAACGATAAACAAGACCGCAAACCCGATTAGACTGCGCAGTGTAACTTCTGCAATCCCCATTGTTTCTTACCCTTGCCCTGGTGGTTCCATCTTGCCTGTGCCGCGCTGGATACGCAGCTCTTCCGGCGGGGTACCATGGATATAAGCAGGTCCCGGCTGCAAAATAGGTATCTGTCCCATTGGCTTTGGCGCTGCGTCATATTCAAAAGTAGCTTGTCCATCTAGGGTTGGTCCATTTGCCCAGCGTCCGCTCTTGCTTTCTTCTCCCTCTGAGAAGTTCATGAACGAATAAGATACTTCTTGCTTTTCCACCTCTTGGTTGAAAGTACTTGGAACAATTGCTCCCTGTGTAGCTTCCAACTCTTCAATGGCAGCCATCCATTGGTTTTGGTGCATCGTATCTCTGGCAATCAAGAAAGAAAGCATATCCCGGACACCAGGATCCGTCGTCATTTCATAAAGTCGGCATACTTGCAGACGCCCTTGTGATTCAGCATTCAAGTTGGCCCGGAAGTCTGCTAGCAGGTTGCCGCTGGAAATGATATAGCGCGCATTCCAAGGATAACCGGTGCTATCATCCGGTTTCGCTCCCAGACCGCCAACAATCGCATGCTGCGGATTCATACCGCCTAGAACTGCTTCTACTACAGGGTCTTTTGCTGCCTCATCCTGGGCGTGCGCTGGCGCACCATCAAGCAGCTGTGCAATCATCGTTGCAAGCATTTCCACATGTGCGATTTCTTCCGTCGCAATATCTAAAAGCATATCTTTGTATTTTCCTTCTGCACGACAATTCCAGCCTTGGAACATATACTGCATCATGACAGAGATTTCACCGAACTGTCCGCCTAAGACTTCTTGTAACTTTTTCGCATAAACTGGATCTGGACGAGTAGGTTTCGCGTTATATTGTAATTGTTTGACGTGATAAAACATGAAATTGACCCCCTAAATACGTTTCCTTTAGGTTGTCCGTTTGCCACTTAACTATTCTGCATCAAAAAAGCCGGCGCACAGCCGACTCTTTTATTACCCAATCTTCTCCATATGCTCCATTATTTCTTCTGAAACTAAGGACGGGTTATCAATCATGCAGAAATGCCCGCATTCTGGGAGTACTTTGAAGGTAGAATCAGGTACTGTCTGGTGGAGCTTCTCTCCCCAATAAGCAGGCAGCAGCCGATCGTATTGCCCGTATAAGAAGGTGGCAGGCAATCGTATTTCCGCAAGTGCCGGCACAAGATCTTCTGTTTGATGGTGGTTAAGCGCCATTGCCGCCTCTTGTAATGCAGCCGGTCCGCCTACGTTATTAAACGGTTCCAGCATAGCGGCAAGCAGTTGAGTGGTTAGAGATTGTTGGTGAAATGTTCCTTCCCTCATCATTTTCTCAATAAAAAATAAGGATGGCTGGAATTCTGGAGCGGTTGGATAGCGTAATGCAATGACATTCGGTAACGGCCAATTGCTGAATGCGACGCCGTCCACAACCATAAAGCTTTCTACTCTTTCTTTATGGTGAACTGCCATAATTTGTGCCACACCGCCGCCCAAATCATGGCCGATTACAGTAGCCTTCTTTACTCCTAATGCATCCAGCAGCGCTATCAAATGCTCTGCTTGTTTCGGAAGTGTTAACTCTTCTCTAGAAGCACGGCTTGATTTTCCGAACCCAACCATATCTGTTGCAATCACCTTGTAGTTTTCAGCCAACTTCGGAATGACATGCACCCATAAAAATGAGTTCGTCGGAATACCATGCATAAGCACAATGACCTTGGAGCCAGTTCCTGCAGTGCGGTAATGTATTTTATGACCTCCTGCTTGTATGGTACTTTCTGTTATATCCATTCTTATCTCCTCCTTCCACCTTATTAGTTACCTCCAGGAAAAAAATTACACTTATTTCGTGTATTATTTCATAAAAAAAACGCCTCCAATTACTTGGAAGACGTCTTTAATGCTAGTTGTTTATCTAATTCCCGCTGCTTCAACTCCCGTCGTAAGATCTTGCCGCTAATCTGTGTTTTCGGCAGTTCTGCCAGCACCTCAATTTCCCTTGGCGCAGCATGTGCGGCTAGATTTTTACGAACAAATAAACGAAGCGAGTCAAGCAGCTCCTGCGTTTCCTCAAAGCCATCCCGTAATGTGATAAACGCTTTAACTATTTCGCCGCGAACAGGATCTGGTTTACCGATAACTCCTGCTTCGGCAACAGCTGGATGCTCAATCAGCTTGCTTTCTACTTCAAAAGGACCGATCCGCTCGCCAGAGGAATTAATCATGTCATCATTACGTCCTTGGAAGAAAATATAACCATCCTCGTCTTTTAGTGCAAGGTCACCGGATATATACCAGCCAGAATAGACAAAATAACTAGCGTATTTGCCTTTGTCTCCCCAAATATCCTGCATTAATCCTGGCCATGGTGTTTTAACAGCCAGCTGACCAATTGTATTGGCGGGTAATTCATTTCCCTCTTCATCCAGGATACCAACCTGGATTCCCGGAAATGCCCGGCCCATCGAACCAGGCTTAATCGGCTCAGCAGGCAGGTTCACAATAATATGACCGCCTGTCTCCGTCATCCACCATGTATCATGGATTCGCAGCTGTAAGTTTTCCCAAGCCCATGTAATTACTTCTGGGTTAAGCGGTTCTCCTACACTTAAGATATGCCGCAAGCTAGATAGATCATAATCTTTATATAGTTCCCCTTTTGCCTTCAGCAGACGGAAAGCAGTTGGCGCACTATACAAGGTTGTCACTTTTAGTTCTTCGATAATCTTATACCACGATTCTGCTTGAAAACGCCCCCCCTGAATGACGATTGTTGCGCGGTTGAGCCATGGAGCAAACAGGCCATAAACACTCCCTGTCACCCAACCAGGATGGGAGGTGCACCAGTAGACATCCTCATCATTGATATCCAATACCCATTTACCAGACACAGCATGGTGAACAAGGGAACGATGGGCATGCAGCACACCTTTTGGTTTGCCCGTTGAGCCGCTCGTATAATGAATCAGCAGTCCATCTTCTTTATCCACCCATTCTACTTCTCCTGAATAAGCAGCAGCCGGATTAGCGGCATTAATGTCTTCTATTAAAAGAATTTCCTGCAAAGAAGGAATATCGTCAGCTGGCACACGATTAATCAAATCTCGATCTGTAATTAGCAGCGTTCCTTTGCAATCATTGATTCGATCGCGAACGGCATCTTCCATAAATGCTTCAAATAATGGTCCTGCGATTGCTCCTACCCGTATCGCTGCCAAGATGGCAACATAACATTCCGGATTTTTCGGAAGAAAGATAAAGACACGATCACCTTTTTTCACACCCTGCGCACGAAGAACCTTTGCATAATGCTCGATCTTTTGCTGCAGCTGTTCGAACGTTAGACTATCCAGTAATACACCGTCTTTCACATAATGCAGCGCTGTTTTGTTGCCATATCCTTCTTCCACATGACGGTCAACAGCTTCATAAGCTGCATTGCACTTCCCGTTTTTTCTGTTTAACAGCTTCTCCTCCAGCGAATTCCAATCATGCGTATTTAATGCTTCTTGATAACTTGCTAGATTATGCTTTCTGTCCAACTTCGGTGACAAGGCTGTAATCATATGCCGTATCCTTCCCTTCTAATAGATTTAGTAAATCTTCTTTCCATTTTCCTAAGCTAGCACTTCCTCGGGAACGAGGCCTTGATAATGCTATTTTCAAATCTTTGGCTAATGTCGATGGCTTTCCTTGCAGCAGCAGCACACGATCGCTTAAGTACAATGCTTCATCAATATCATGCGTCACGAGAACAATCGTAGTGCGGATTTCTCCCCATATTTTCAGCAGCAGTTCTTGCAGCTGCATCTTAGTAAAAGCGTCCAGTGCACTAAATGGCTCATCCAGCAAAAGAATATCCGGTTCGGTGACAAGCGCGCGAGCAATAGCTACCCGCTGTGCCATACCGCCAGAGAGTTCACGAGGATAAAGCTTTTCTGCTTCTTTTAACCCGACAAGCTCTAAATACCGACGGGCTTTTTCCTCATTTAATCGTTTGTCACCTTTCAGTCCGAAAGTAGTATTCGCTAACACGGTCTTCCAAGGCAGCAGTCTGGGTTCTTGAAATATGAAACCGATACGCTGACCTAATTCAATTGTAATACTTCCTTCATATTCCTTATCCAGTCCAGCTAGTGCCCGCAGAACAGTACTCTTGCCGCATCCGCTTGTACCGAGCAGACTTACGATTTCTCCCTGTCCGACAGAAAAATCAACTCCTTGTAATACTTGTTTTTCTCCGAAGCACCTTCCAAGCGATTGTACACGCACCGTCATCCTGCTCCCCCCTATCATTTTGCTAAAGCTGTATCCTGCCAATGAAGCGATCGTTTCTGAATAAGTTTCAGCACCCAATCGGTTAGTTTACCTAGCAGCGCAAATAAGAAAATACTAGCGATAATGACATCAGGAGCATATGTATTTTGACCAAGAATGAGCAAATACCCAAGGCCTTGGCTTGCTCCCATGATTTCTGCTGCGACGACAAACATCCAGCCCAGACCAAGACCACTGCGCAGCCCAGTAAGGAAGGAAGGCAGAGATGCCGGCAAAATGATTCTTCTAACGAGTGCCACTCCGTCCAAACCATACATTCTTCCAACCTCAATTAGTTTTCGATCAACTCCGCGGATGCCATCCACAATGTTCAAGTAAACTGGGAAAAATACGCCGACTGCAATTAACGTCACTTTTGAAGACTCGCCAATTCCCATCCACAGAATAAAAAGCGGTACCCAAGCAAGAGATGGGATAGAACGAAATGCTTGCATCAACGGGTCGAATATCCTTTCCGCGAGTTCAGAATAACCGACAAGCGTTCCAAGCAGAATCGCTGCGATAGTACCAATCACGAATCCGACAAACAGCCGGTAAACGGTAAGTAAAATATGATCTTGCAGGGAGCCATCTTGCACGTAAGCCAAAATGGTAGAAAGAATAGCACTAGGAGCTGGCAGCTGATAGGCAGGAATGATTCCTGCCCGGCTCATTATCTCCCAGACTGCTACTAATAGAATCGGCAGCAGGGAACCGAGCAGTACAGGATGTGTTCGCAGTTTCTTCCACATAAAGAATCATTCCTCCTCTAGTTCTTTTGCGAATGTCGGTTCCAAATAGGCATCGACTGTTTCCGCTATCTCTTTGTTGCCCTTCCATAGATTTGCCTTTTCCAGAACAGCACCTGACTGATTCAGTATTTCCTGTTGTACCTGTCCTGGAACTGATTCGGAGAAATCATTCCGTTCCAGCTGTTTGACGGCAACTTCTTGGCTAATCCCAGCTTCTTTGGCAAGTATCTCTGCTGACTCTTTCGGATTTTCGTCAATCCATGCTCTCGCCTTGTCATAAAGCTTCAATACTTCTTTTACTTCTTCGGGATGATTCTCAGCAAATTCTTCTCGAACATTCAAGAAATTATACGTATTATAATCTGCATTACGATAAAATAGCTGTGCTTCGTTTTCTAACTCTAGTTTTGCCATATGCGGATCAAGTCCCGCCCAAGCATCTACATCGCCAGAAAGCAAAGCACTCGCTCCATCTGCATGCTGCAGATTAACAATTTCGACATCCTGTTCATCCAGACCGGCTTCCTGCAATGTTCGCTGAAGGAATATATATGGATCTGTTCCTACTGTAGCGGCAACTTTCTTTCCTTTTAGGTCAGCTGGATCAGCAATTTCACTTCCCTTTGTCGTCACGAGCGCTGTCCATTCTGGTTTAGATGCTAGGTAGATACCTTGAATCGGATTGCCATTTGCCTTAGCTAATAAAGCTGCACTGCCCGCAGTAGATCCAAAGTCTACACTGTTGCTATTGAGGAATTCCAGCGCCTTATTGCTGCCTTGACTGAGCGTCCATGTTACTTCAATGTCCTGATCCTTGAACACATCCTCCGCCCAGCCTTTGTTTTTAATGACGAGACTTGCTGGCGAATAATAGGCATAATCCAAACGTATCTGCTTCAGGTCTCCCGAAGCACTGCTGGCACTGCCGCATGCTGCCAGGATAATGATTACAAACAGACTGATTAACGCTAACAGACTTCTTTTATCAATAACTGGGATTTTACTCATCAACACGAACCCCATCTTTATTCGTTTCACCTGTATACGTACTAATTGTTCCGCGAAGACGTTGTGCTTCTTTATAGGTGCAGCGATTGTGAACTACTTCCAGTCCAGCTTCCCGTGCAATTGCTGCTGCTTCATGTGAAACGACGCCTTCCTGCAACCAAAAAATAGCTGGTCGAACTTCTGCCGCTTCTTTAGCCAGCTCTACTGCTGCCTCGGGGCTGCGGAAAATCTGCGCTATATCTATTTTCTCCGGTACGCTTGTAAGATCCGGATAAGCCGTTTCACCTAACACCGTTGTTTCTGCTGGATTAACTGGAATAATTTTATAGCCTAGTCGCTGCATCTTTCTTGCCAGGCGATGACTCGGCCGCTGCTCCTTACTGCTCAGACCAACCACAGCAATCGTTTTTTGACGGCCATCAGTATCTTTATCACTGCCGAGTGCATCTCGGATAACAGCTTCGTCATTGATAACTATCTCACGTGATTCAGAGCGGATACCTGTCGCCTTCTCCAAGGCACGGTCCAAGTCATGGAGAAGATCATCCACTGATTCAATACCAACAGACAATCGAACTAATTCTTCTTTTACCCCTGTTGCTGCCAACCCTTCAGCATCCAGCTGCTGGTGCGTAGTAGAGGCTGGATGGATAATCAAAGATTTTGCGTCCCCTACATTGGCTACGTGCGACCAAAGTGCAACATTATTAATTAGCGCAGCACCCGCTTCTTTTCCGCCTTTTATACCAAAGTTGACGATGGATCCAGCACCTGTCGGAAGCACTCTTTTCGCTATTTCGTATGCAGGGTGGCTGCTTAGTCCTGGATAAGCAACCCAATCAACCGCCGGATGCTGTTCCAAATAATTCGCCAGCTTTTCTGCGTTTTGTACATGGCGCTCCACACGCAAATGTAATGTCTCCAACCCTTGAATGAGCTGCCATGCATTAAACGGACTGAGCGCAGCCCCTAGATCACGCAGCAATTGCACGCGTAACTTCGTGCTGAAAGCAAGTGTGCCGAAATCAAATGCGTAGCGGATGCCATTATAGCTTGGGTCCGGCTCTGTGAATGTCGGAAATTTCGGTGAATTCCAGTCAAACCTTCCCCCATCTACTATCAACCCGCCAATTGAAGTACCATGGCCGCCAATCCACTTTGTTGCACTATGGACAACAATATCTGCACCAAGTGTAATCGGTTTGCTAAGGATTGGTGTAGCAAAGGTGCTATCCACAATAAGCGGAATACCCGCAGCGTGCGCTACCTCTGCAACTGCTTCTACATCCAGTACATGCAAACTCGGATTACCGATAATCTCTGCGAAAACAGCTTTTGTGTTAGCAGTAATTGCTGCGCGGAATGCCTCTGGATCGGTTGGATCAACAAATTTTACATTTATCCCATAGCGGGGAAGTGTTGTTTGGAACAAGTTATATGTTCCGCCATATAAATTTGCTGCAGCTACAATTTCATCTCCGGCACTAGCCAAATTCAGTATGCTATAGCTGATTGCTGCCATTCCGGAAGCAACTCCAACAGCCGCGACACCGTCTTCTAATAAAGCAATTCGTTTTTCCAGTACATCTACTGTCGGATTTCCGATACGAGAATAAATATTGCCGGGCTCATCCAATGCAAATAGGCGCTCTGCGTGGTCTGTATCATGGAACAAGTAAGAAGTCGTTTGATAAAGCGGTACCGCTCTGGAACCAGTTGTCGGATCAGGTGCTTGCCCGCCATGCAATGCTAATGTCTCTGCTTTGTATACTGAATTTGTCATTTTTCATTCCTCCAATTTTTCTTTTAATGAAAAGAGCAGCTTCGGATAAGAAGCTGCTCTTTAAGCATAGAACTTCTTATCTCTCAAACTTTCGCTTGCTGGATGTAGCACCTTCTAAGCATTATTGCTTGCAGGTTGCCGGGCTTCATCGGGCCAGTCCCTCCGCCTCTCTTGATAAGCTATTATGAAATTTTCATCGGCTGCTGAAGCACTTCCCGAATATGATGGCCCCATTTCTCAAACTCGAGCAGAAAACCGTCATGTCCGTAAATTGTATCAACGTATACATGTCGTCCTTCCGGAACTTCTGCTGTAAATGCTGAAATGTCTTCTGACGGAAATAAAAGGTCTCTTGAAAAACCAACGGTCAATACAGCTGCCTTCACTTTACTGGCCGCAGTCTGCCATCCGCCTCTTCCTCTGCCAATATCATGCGTGTTCATTGCTTGCAATAATGTCAGATAACAGTTAGCGTCAAATCGGCTGACAAGCTTTTCTCCTTGATGATTGAGATACGATTCGACTTCGAATTCAGTATCAGATTTAGAGGATGCGGCACGGCGGAAGCGTTCATTGTATTGATGATTGGAACGATATGTGATCATGCCAACCATTCGCGCAATTGCCAGACCGGCTGCCGGCTTCCTGTCTGCCGTATATTTGCCATTATTCCAATCAGGATCAGAGATAATAGCGGACTTAGCAATATGATTATAAGCCATCGCATAGTCACTCACATAAGGTGTAGCTGCTAGCGGTATGAGCACATCCATGAAACCAGGGTACATAATGCCCCACTCCATTACTTGCATGCCGCCTAGTGATCCGCCAATTACTGCTCGTAAGTGGGTGATTTCTAGTTTATTTAAAGCGAGGTGCTGTACTTTCACCATATCTCGAATGGTGATCTGCGGAAAGTCTGCCGCATACACTCGATCTGTTGCAGCGTTTCTTGATAAAGGACTTGTCGTACCAGTACATCCGCCTAATACATTGCATGCAATCACTTGATATTTATTTGTATCAACATATCCGCCGGACTGAAGCAAGCCATTCCACCATCCAGGCTGAGATGCTGTGCCTTTGGCAAACTGATCTCCTGTGAGTGCATGACAGATTAACACTGTCTCTGCGCCTGACGGACCGCTTCTTTCATAGGCTACTTCTACATCCGAGAGGCATTCACCTGATTCAAGCTTCACATCTCCAATGTTGATTTTGCCTGCATAATATGACTGTGCAGTCTTCATTTCAGTACATTTGCCTCCCCTCAAATAAAAAAGCCACCCTGAGAGGACAGGGTGGCAATATGTACCGTCATGTCTCTCTCATCTCTAAAGTGTGTACACACTTTCAGGAATTAGCACCTTAAAAGCATTGCTGCTTATAGGTTGCCGGGCATCGTCGGGCCAGTCCCTCCGCCTCTCTTGATAAGAGTTCTATTTATTTGTTAACAGGATTGTAGCATGAGTTTTTTCTATCGTCAACTATGTATTCAGAATTTTTCATCAAGAAAAAATCTTCAAGAATTTGGACGCCCCGCATCGGCAGCTGCCAATGCGGGGCTAAAATGTAACTTTTCTATTGTTAGTGGAGAATGCTTACTTCTGCAAACTCCTGCCGCGGTACTTTTTTCTACATGGTAGTTTTACTTATACGATACAATCCCTACCTCTATTGCATCCTCACGGCTCCAAGGCCGCTCCAGTCTGAATAAGTACTTCTAATTAAACTATAGCAGAACGCCAGAGATCTTCGCGTAAGTTACTTAAAAACGAAGACGTAAACTATTCTATCATGCTTTACAATAAATGTAAAGCCTATCATGCAGCATCTCTCCGCAGCTACTATGCTATTCCCTTTTCCTCCGACTCCAAACCACTTTTATTTCGAGTTTTTTAGATTTAGACCCTTTTCGTAACTTTATATGACATAAATGTTGAAAACACTTACATAACTTGGTTAGAAATATTCACGTAAGATAACCTTACAAGTTTGTTACATTTTTTCACCTGTCACTTATAATGAGAAAAGATTTAAATTTTCAAACAATTAAAGAAAACACAGGGGGTAGAGAAAATGGATATGGCAAATACGGTATTCATGTTTGTCGCAACTGTACTCGTATGGTTGATGACACCAGCACTTGCACTCTTTTATGGCGGTTTAGTAAGAAGCAAAAACGTACTGAGCACAGCGATGCACAGTTTCACCACACTGGCAATTGTCTCCATCATTTGGATTGTTGTTGGCTTTTCCTTAGCATTCTCATCAGGTAATGGAATTATTGGCGGATTAGAATATTTCGGATTGAATAATGTTGGGTTTGACCCTGCGGAAGGTCACACTATTCCCTTTAACTTATTTATGATGTTCCAGATGACATTCGCTATCCTGACAACAGCGATTGTGTCTGGCGCTTATGCAGAACGTATTCGTTTTCCAGCATTCATACTATTCACAGTACTTTGGGTACTCATCGTTTATTCACCGCTCGCACACTGGGTTTGGGGCGGCGGCTGGATTGCGGAAATGGGCGCACTTGATTTTGCAGGCGGTAACGTTGTTCACATTTCGTCTGGTCTTGCCGGCTTGGTTGTTGCACTCGTTATCGGCAAACGAAAAAATGCAGGTGCTACTGCACCGCATAACCTTATCTTCACATTAATTGGCGGTGCATTGCTTTGGTTTGGCTGGTTTGGCTTCAACGTCGGCAGTGAACTAGCTTTTGATGATGTAGCAATGTATGCCTTTATAAATACGAATACTGCTGCTGCAGCTGGTGTACTCGGCTGGATGATCATTGAATGGGCGGTTAACAAAAAGCCCACACTATTAGGAGCTGTGTCTGGAGCAATTGCCGGTCTTGTCGCCATTACGCCAGCTGCCGGATTTGTATCCCCTATTGCCAGTATTCCGATCGGCTTTATTGGCGGCATCGTCTGCTTCTGGGGAGTTGGCTGGCTGAAAAAGAAATTAGGCTATGACGACGCTTTGGATGCCTTCGGATTGCATGCAGTCGGCGGTACATGGGGCGGTATTGCAACTGGTTTGTTTGCTAGTGACTCCATCAACGCAATTGTCACAAATAACGGTCTTTTCTACGGTGGTGGTATTGATCTATTATGGAGACAGGTAGTTGCTATCATTGCAACTTACATCTTTGTTGGTGTGGTAACATTCATCTTAATCTCAATCGTTAACCTGATCTTCAAGGCACGCGCTACAGAGGAAGAAGAAGCAAAAGGCTTGGATCTGACCATGCATGGCGAACGCGCTTATCAGGATTAACTTAATAGGAGGAACTGTATATGAGTGATATGTTTAAGGTGGAGATTATTACAAGAAATTCGACGGACCTTGAGGCATTCAAGATGAAAATGGCGGAAATTGGCGTATCCGGTATGACTTTTTCTCACGTACAAGGCTGCGGAATTGAAGAGGGTTACACAGAATTGTATCGGGGCGTAAAGAAAGTACAAAACGTATTTGATCGTCTCAAAATAGAAATTGTCGTCAGCTCTGTTCCAGTAGACGATATCATCAAAGCTGCTGTAAGCACGCTGCATACTGGTAAAGCTGGTGACGGGAAGATATTTGTCTACCCTATTCAGCAAACCATTGATATCAATACAGGTAAGCAAGGTCCAGACGCTTTATAGGAAAAACGCTCCTTCGGGGGCGTTTTTCTACGTAAAAAAGCCAGCCCTCTTCAGGACTGGCTAAGGAGAAAATTATGAGCAAGCTAGTAACATTAGGGCTATTGTTCGCATAAAATGCAGCAGAAAGATTGTAGAAGCATTCCCGCTTTCGGCCGGCTACGCCTAGCGGGAAAGTTCTGCATTACATTACTGTTCTAGATGATAAATCTTTGCTGTTTTTGGATCATTGCGATCATAGTGGCGGTCTTCATCTACTAGACTTTTAAGCTTCTTTACTGCTTTATCAAATTCGTCTTTGGATAACTGATTCGTCGCAAGCAGAGAGCATAACATGGCGTATGCAATTGGCATTGTATTTACTTCTACGATTACATCTACATCAGAGTTACCGCTATGCGCAACATTAGATTTGTTATCGTTTCTTCCTGCTGTGAACGGATTTTCGTATTTTCTTAAATTGCTCATTTTTCTTCTCCTTTTTCCATTTATTTGTGACCGTGGCCGTGGCCACCTTTACACTTATCATGCTTTTTGCACTTATCTTTCTTCTTTTCATGGCCGTTTTCGTTACCGCCGTTTTCCTCTTGGCTATCAAATTCAAATTCTTCTTCAACGTCAGCGCGTGCTCTTACTCGTACATCAACATAAGAATTGCCGCTGTCTTCTACTCGTGCATAATTGAAGTTTCTAGATCTGCTTTCTGAATCGTTCTCTGAATCCACGCGAACATCTTGATCCTGACGGTTATAACTCATCGTTTGGTTTCCTCCTTCATATTGGTCTTTCTTTTCCCAGTCTTTACTCATCTTGCATTCCTCCTTGTTTTTTTGTTTTCATCTTACAGTTATAAGGTATGCAGCTACTTTAGAGCGTGTATGGTGTAAGTGACCGAGGGCATACATGGAAATTGATTACACGGCAGAGAATCTGCTGCAGGAAGGGTTACTTTCAAGGAAAAACTCTAGATTGATGGATTGATTATCAACATCTTTTGGACAAGTATGCTGTGACGAAGGGTGAGGAGGTTAATTCTACCATTTGTTTTGTCCGAGATAAGGACAAAAAAATCATCGGGTTGATTTGCATTCCGACAGTTTCCTAAAGTGGCGGGATGAAAGTAAAGGAATAACCTTTATATAAAGTTGCAAGTGCAAAGATTAGTGTTATCATTCAGCAACTCCAGCAAGAGATCTGCTGATTTAACGAATTAAATCGTAAAGCCTTTGCGGTTTATAGTTAGGGATATTCCCACTATGAAACGCAAAGGCTTTTTTTGTTTTAATCGTGAATTCTTCGAGAAACCAGGCTTTTCGTTTTTCTGCATAAGACATATAAGACGGGCTTCTGCTGAAACCCGTCTTCCTGTTTATCTGTTTTGCTCTTCATATTCACTTGTTAGGTTAGCCACTTCCTCTGGCATTTCTTCGTGCCGAGTATAATCGCCACCATCCATTTCTTCATAAACAATCTGCTGCTCTTCTCCATTTGCACCATTATAAAGCAGCTCTACATAGCCGCCATCTGCATACACATGAATATCCGACTCTTCTCGTGCCAGATCCATATCTTGCCCTTCACCCGAGAGATGTTCGTTTTCTAACGCTATGACATCTTCAATTTCAGTATCATACGTTGAACCGCAAGCAGCTAAAAGCAGTAAAAATACGGGAAGTGCAAGCAATAGTTTTTTCATCATAAAATCCTCCATCAACAGCGTTTTACTATTCCTTAGCCTTTTTTCTTCCTGTTTAAACTACTTGTCTGCTGGTGGAGGCTTTCTTGTGAGGAGCGAATTATATATTCCGGTGCTTGCAAGTCCAGCAATACCTCCTGCCCAAAGTCTTGCCGTTAGCTCGAAGTCCGTAAACGGATATGCTGCAGCGCCAAGCAGCGCTCCAACGACAACACTAAGTAACGCAAGATAAGGTTCCAAGCGAGGCAAGCTTCTCTTTATCAGTTCCACTACGGCGGTCACAATGGGAGCTAGAATCGTGGAAAAAACGAGTACTTGATACATCGTCTCATTTTGAATTGGATCCATATGCACACCTCCTTCTTGTACAGCATATTGCGTGGACAAGAAGAAACGTGCTGTTGGGGTAACCCAAATAAAAAAGACGCACAAGCCCGGCGCCTGTGCATCTTTCATATTACATCATCGATTTTGGCGGCATTGTATCATGATAGAGGAAAGGAGCTGGCTTCAGTTTTGGCGCTGGACCAAACGGCTCTGGCTCTGCTACATAATTGAACTGCCCTCTGCCATCCATACTCGGCCCATGCGCCCAGCGGCCTTTCGAGCTAGCATCACCACGAGAGAAGTTAAACAATGTATACGCCACTTCATTTTTCTCCAAGCTTCTCGGGAAAGTAGTCGGAACAACAATATCTCCTTCTCGCTCTTCTAGTTCTTTAATGGCGGCAACCCACTGGTTTTGGTGCATTGTATCGCGAGCAATCAGGAAAGACAGCATATCACGCACGCCAGGGTCATCCGTCATGCCATAAAGACGTGTAACTTGCAAACGACCTTGCGATTCCGCATTCAAGTTGGCGCGGAAGTCAGCGAGAAGGTTTCCGCTCGAGATAATATACTTCGCATTCCAAGGGTAACCAGCTGCATCCGCAGCCATCGCACCAAGACCAGCAACAATACCATGCTGTGGATTCGTTCCACCTAGGATAGCATTTAGTGCCGGGTCTGTTTCATAGGCGTTCTTCTGATCCTCAAATGGCGCATCATCAAGCAGGCGTGCAATCATTGTTGCTAGCATTTCAACGTGCGCAATTTCTTCCGTTCCTGTATCAAAAAGCAAGTCTTTGTATTTATCCTCACAACGCGTGTTCATCCCTTGCATCAAATACTGCATCATAACAGAGATTTCACCGTACTGTCCGCCCAACACTTCCTGCAGCTGTCTTGCGAAAACCGGATCCGGCTTGGATGGCTTAGCTTGATATTGCAGCTCTTTGATGTGATAAAACATGCTTTGCCCACCTCTTTCGTTTTTTTCCCAACGCAGAATTTTATGCGCCCAAATAAGTGAATATGCAATACGAAAGCAGTAGAACAAGCAGTTTCTTTAATAAGTGAACTCCTTAGCTGCCCCTAACAGCTGTCTTTAAAAGAATACATATATAAATTGCTCCTAATGCCCTTACTCCGATAGAAAGTACAAAAGAATCCAGCATCCTGCTCAGTTAGCTTATATAACCCCGTTTTGCTTGAATGCTTCAATTTGATCAGAAGAATAACCTAAACTTTGTAAAATAGCTTCATTATTCTCGCCTAAATCCGGCGCAACGGAACGAATGCTACCCGGTGTCTTTTCGAACTTAGGAACAATCCCCGGCACTTTGATGTTGCCTAGTCTTGGATGCTTTACTTCTATTATATTCTCACGCGCTTGGTACTGCTCGTTTTGAAAAATATCGGCAATGCTCAGAACCGGACTGATCGGTACACCTGCTGTATCCAGCATTTCCAATAGAGCCTCTCGTTCATGCTCGCTAATCCAATCCGCAACAATCTGATTCATTGCTTCATTGTTTTCCAAGCGACTTGCATTCGTATGATAACGTGGATCCGTCAGCAAATCATTTCGATTCATGGCTGCTGCCAGTCGATTAAAAGTGGTATCAGTGCTCGTCACAAGAACAACCCAGTGATCATCTTTCGTTATAAATGTCCCGGATGGGGAGGAATGTCCTGCTAAACCAGGGGAGCGTTCACGTATTTTACCGAGCTGATCATATTCTGCCACGAGAAATTCCATCATGCGAAAGACAGATTCATAAAGTGCGACATCAATCATCTGGCCTGTTCCCGTTTCTGCCGTATCCCGGTGGTATAACGCGGTAACGGCAGCAAAAGCGACATAAATGCCGCAAATATAATCTGTCAGTGAAAACGGCGGGCTTACCGGATGACGATCAGTAAAACCTTGCAAATACGTATAACCGCTGAACGCTGTAGCCGGCGTCCCGAAGCCGGCTTTTTCCCGGTAAGGTCCGGTCTGACCATAACCTGACACACGAATCATAATTAAGTCTGGATTAATTTCTTTTAAGACATCATAGCCTACGCCCCACTTTTCCAACGTTCCAGGACGAAAATTTTCTACCAAAATATCATGGGTTGCTGCCAGCTTTTTCATGATTTCAACACCAGCTTCTTTATGCAGATCAAGTGTTAGAGACTTTTTATTACGAGACAAACCCGGCCAGCGCAAAGGCTCTTCCTCTTTAAAAGGACCGACACTTCTGGACGTATCTCCTCTGCCTGGAATTTCAACCTTTGTAACTTCAGCACCAAAATCACCTAATAATGCTGTTCCGAATGGTGCAGCTATCATGGTGGAGACATCCAGCACTTTGACACCTTCTAAAGGTGTGGGCATATTTCAGCCTCCTTTCTTATGGAATGCTTACATGAGACTTATCATCATCGGGAGAATAAATGTCATTGATATTCCACTTACCATCAGTCGGAACAGGTTCATTTTTCATAGCTACATCAATAACAATTGGTTCATTCGCGGCGATTGCTTCTTTTAACGCAGCTTGGAATTGCTCGGCACTGTCAATTTTGATTCCTTTTATGCCATATCCTTGGGCAATTGCTGCGAAGTCAGGCGAATAACTTTTGCCATCACTTTGGAATCTAGTGCCAAATGTTGTATCGTAATGCGCCATTTCCAAGCCCGCAATTGTTCCGAAAGCACGATTATTCATCACGACCCAAACGACTGGAATATTTTCTTCTTTTGCTGTTGCGAGCACCGATGGATTTTGGCCGAATCCTCCATCACCTATTAGGGATACGACGACCTTCTCCGGATCGGCTACCTTTGCTCCAAGTGCGGCGGAACTGCCGAAGCCCATTGTCGCAAATCCGCCTGGTGTTAATATAGAACCTGGTGTATAGATAGGAAATTGCTGGCCGACACCATTTTTATTCCAGCCAACGTCAGTAGTAATGTAGGCATCACGCGGCAGCACTTTCCTTACGTCTGCCAAAATACGTTCTGGCTTCATTGGAAAAGCTGTGCTGTTAACATTTTCTGAAATACGTTCGTGCAATGTTTGGCGATGGTGAATAATCTCCTTTTTCAATTGCTCATTACGCTGAATTCCGTTTGGATATATACGTTTGGCTACTCGGTTTAAGATAGTAAAGGCTTTTTTTAAATCAGCAACCGCTCCGATTTCAACCGGATAGTTGCGGCCAATTTCACTTGGATCTATATCAAGATGAATCAATTTGGTTTTCGGAAAGTTGAAGGTAACATCGTTGTACCAAGAGCTGGAATCTGCTTCCGAAAAGCGTGTTCCTGCGCCAAATAGATAATCAGCATGTTTTGTTTGCTCATTAATGAAGCTCGTTCCCCAGAAACCCGTCATCCCTAATGTTAGTTCATGATCATCCGGAAGTACGCCTTTCCCCATTAAGCTATGTGCAACTGGAATATTCATATGTTCAACAAACAGACGTAACTCCTCAGCAGCATCAGCGAGTACGATGCCTCCTCCGGCATAAAGCACAGGGCGTTGGGCTTTTGCTAATTTTTCCACAATACGTGCAGCTGTTGCTTCATCTAATGCTGGTTTTTCTACGACTTGCGTATGGTGCTGCAACATTCGGAAACTGTCTTCTTCTATCTTTGTCGAAAAAATATCCATCGGTACAGATACCAATACCGGACCTGGGCGGCCGCTTTCTGCCAGCTGAAAAGCCTTTTGCAAGATTTCCGGGAACAGTTCTGCTTGATCTACTCGCCACGCACGCTTTACAAATGGACGATAAATTTCATATTGTGCACCGTCGGCGTGCAAGTTCACTTCTTGGTGCGGGTGTTTCCCGTAATAATAGCTCGGCACATCCCCAGCGATGACTACCATTGGTGTCGAGTCCAAGGCAGCATTGGCAACCCCAGTCGCCGCGTTCGTTAGACCAGGTCCTAAATGACTCAGTACAACAGCTGCTTTTTTCGTCACTCTGGCATATCCATCAGCTGCATGCGAGGCAATTTGCTCATGGCGCACATTAATAAACTTGATCTTGCTTTTCTCGAGTTCCGCCAACACCGCGATATTCGTATGTCCGCACAATCCAAAAATATGTTTCACACCGCGTGATTCCAAGTAAGTGACTAACTGTTCTGAGATTAGTTTTTTCATTATACGTATCTCCTCTCGTTCTCCGTGTTTCGCTTACAGCAAATCCTGCAGTACAACCATCTTCATTTCTGTCATCTCTTCAGCAGCAAATCTTGGACCTTCTCTGCCAATCCCGCTATTCTTAATACCGCCATAAGGCCAGTGGTCTAATCGAAAATTTGAGGATCCATTCACGACAACACCGCCGACCTCCAGTTCGATTGCTGCCTTCCTGATTACCTCAAGTGAGTTTGAAAAGATACCGGCTTGCAAGCCAAATTCTGAATCATTCACTTCTTGTATCGCTTCATCTATATCACGATAAGACAGCACACTGACAACCGGTCCGAATACTTCCTGACAAACAACCTTGCTTTGTTTTTTCGGTTTTAACAAAATGGCAGGCTGGACCGACGCACCGTTCACTTTACCTCCATGAATGAGTTCTGCTCCTTCAGCTACCGCTTCTTCCATCCATTCATGCACCCGTTCTGCTGTCTGTCTGTTCACTACACATCCCACATCTGTCTGTTCGTCTTCTGGATTGCCCACAATAAGTGCTGCAGTATGCTGTTTCAGCGATGCTGTAAATTCATCCAGTATCTTCTCATGCACATAAACTCGCTGGACAGATATACAGCTTTGCCCAGAATTGCTGAATCCGGTTTTCGCACAAATAGCGGCTGCCCGCTCGATATTGGCATCTTCATGCACAATTGTTCCGGCATTCCCGCCAAGTTCCAATAACACCTTTTTCATACCTGCAGTTTTGCTGATCTTCTTACCGCCAGGTACACCTCCGGTAAAAGAAACTAGATTGACACGATCATCTTGTACGAGCTGCTCCCCAATCTCGCTTCCGCCTAATACCATATGAATCGCTTGTGCTGGCATGCCGGCATCCAGCAGTAATTCTACGAATGCGCTCGCAATCAAAGGAGCTTGCGGAGCCGGCTTGACAATGGTGACATTGCCAGCAGCAAAACTCGGTCCGATTTTGTGGCAAATTAAGTTAAGTGGCGCATTGAACGGCGTAATCGCTGCTACGACCCCAACTGGTATACGAAATGTTAACGCCATGGATGAAAGTCCACGCTCGGAAGCACCTCCAGGCAACGTTTCTCCAAACAGTCGTTTTGCTTCTTCTGCAGATAGCTGCAATGTTTCAATCGACCTTGCCACTTCATCTCGCGTATTTTTCAGTGCCTTTCCAACTTCTCTTGCAATTAAATTCGCAAATACTTCTTTACGCGCTTCCAGCAGTTCGGCAGCCCGGTACAACACCTTTGCGCGGAATGCCGGTGAGAAGGCAGCAATTTGCTTTTTATTCGCGTGCGCTGCTTGCAATGCTTCATGAACTTCTGCTTTGTTTGCCGCCAATTGGACCCCGATGCATGCATTCTGATAAGGACCAAATACAGGTGTGGCTTCCCGATTATCATCAATCCATTGACCATTCACATAAGGTCTTCCCTTTCGCATCCCTATCACTCCTTTGACTTGTTTTCCGGAACTTCCCCTGTGTAACGTACAAGATGCGCTTCATTCGGACACGGACCTTTAATCAAAGTCCCTTGCTTCAATTCTTCATAAGCATGCGCTACAATACCCATCCCCCGTGAAAGAGCAAAAACGCCCTTTGCCGCTTCTGCCGGAATGCCAAGCTCGCATTGAATAGCTGCTGAAATACCATCCACATTAATTGTAAATGTGCGTTTCTTTTGTTCAGAAATAGCCTCTCGATAACTCTCTAAAATAGTAAGGTAACTGCCGCTAATTTCTCCATTGTTTATTACTTGCTGCGACAATTCGTACAAACGGTTCACTCTCGGATCGTGATCATGCAGCTGGTGACCGAATCCGGGCAGCTTCTCACCTGCAGAAAGAAACAGCTGCAAGTTATCCGCCACTGCATTCGGATTGATCGCGAGCTCTGCCTTGGTCTTATACAATAATTCCATCGCCCCTTCTACAGCACCGCCATGAATGTCACCGAGCATATTTATGCCTGTGGCAATAGCTGAATTAAAAGACACACCGCATGTCGCCGCCATTCTTGCTGCTGCTATCGAAGGAGCACGCGGGCCATGATCGGCTCCAGCTACAAGCACACTTTCAAACAAGGCAGCTTGCGCTTCGGTCAAGTCTTTGCCTACTAACAGGAAATACAGCATTTGGCTGTACGACACATTCCCAATCAGATCTTCCACTCGCTTTCCGCGGAGTACAATCTCATTTTTCTTAATATCGCTAATCTCTGTTTCCCACCAAGCGCCTCCATTTTTGTAATGCTCTAACGCACTTCGTCCACTCATCTTTTCACTCCTCCACTCTAAGATACTTGTATACTAGGATATGTTTGCATCGCCCATAAACAGACTGATATATTTCTTAGCTGATACTAAACATCTTCTGGCATACTCCTCAAACCCTAATTCTTTCGCGCGCTGCAGATGCGGTATTTCAAGCGAATACGGAACCTGTGGTATATGCTGCAAAATCTCCTTTATAGGAATACCGCCTTCGCCAATGTAAAGACGCTCTTCTCTCATAATCTTTATCATCTGCTCTTTCGCAGATGGAATCTCTTTCACTGCGTCGCATAAGTGAAACATATGAAACCATTGCGCAGGTATATATTTGATATCGCTTACAGTTTCTTTTGACCGATGAAAATGATGGGCATCAATCATCAGACCTGCATTATCTTGCGCAGCTGCCCGCAGCATGTGAACTGCTTGTTTTAGCGTCGCCACGGAAGCCACTGGAACAAATTCCAATTCAATCGTCAGGTGGTAGTGTTTGGCCAGTTCGCATAGCTCAATAAAACGCTCATTCGCAAAAACATCATCATCCGTCCATACACTGCATAGCACATGCCGCGCGCCAAGCTCTGCTCCTACCTCAAAAGCAGGTTCATACTGCAACGGAATCATTCCTTCTTCTATCTTGACCAATTCGATGTCTAAGACTTGCAATCCAGTTTGTCGGAGTGCTGTCTTCGTATCACGCAACATCGATTTATTTTTTGCCAGATTGTAATCTGGTTCATTGTTTAAATTCATCGTAATAGGTCTGATACTCACAAAATCATAGCCTGCCCGCGCAGCAATATAAGTTAACCTAGGAGGGGGACAAGCCAAAGCCGTCAGATGCGCTAAAGAAAATTGATTTCTCACTAAAACCAACCTTTCTATATTTGCGGTCATACGTGCTGCTTACTTGCCGCCTAAAAAGAGCAATGTGAGATCTGGAATCAAGATAACTAGAATCAGCGCTACGAGCATGACAACAATATAAGGAACGATGGCTTTTGAGATTTTCATAATAGATAAACCAGAGATTTCACTAGCGACAAATAAATTAACGCCTATTGGAGGTGTAATAAAGCCTATTACCAGCGATAAAATAATCATCATTCCAAACTGGACAGGATCAAATCCTAGCTCCATTCCCACTGGAATTAATAGAGGTGTGAAGATGATAATTGCTGCTGTTGTGTCCATTACCATTCCAATTAGAAGCAGCATGATAACAACGAGGGAAATGAGTATGACTGGATTATCCGAAACAGACAGCATAGCATTTGCAATGTGAGCTGGCATTTGCTCCAAAATCATCACTTTCCCGAATGCAGTTGCAGCACCAATAATCAGCATAATCGTTGCAGTCGTCAAAGCAGCATTTCGAAACACATCATATAGATCTTTCAACTTCAGCTCTCTATATAGCAATACTCCGGCAATTAAACCGTACGCAACCGCCACAACAGCAGCTTCTGTTGGCGTAAAGTACCCGCCATAAATACCGCCTAAAATAATTATTGGTACTAACAGCGCCCATTTCGCATCCCAAACTGCACGCAGCACACGCTTGATTTGGAAAGGTTCTCCTGTTCCGCTGTAGCCTTTTTTCTTTGAATAGAAGTAAACATAAATCATTAACAAGATAGCAATCAAAATACTGGGAAGGATGCCGGAGATAAACAAATCACCAACAGATGTGCCGCTCGTTACACCATACACAATCATGGGAATACTTGGAGGCAGAATAACACCCAAAGTACCCGCAGCAGCCACTATGCCAGCAGCAAAGCGTCTGCTGTACCCCATCTCTGCCATCATCGGAATCATAATCCCACCGACTGCCGCAACTGTCGCCGGTCCAGAACCGGAAATGGCTGCAAAGAAAAGGCAGGTGATGATTGTCGTCATTGCCACGCCACCGGTTACATTGCCAACGATGGACTTCGCGACGTTGATCAGTCGCTTTGAAAGGCCTCCCTTGCCCATTATTTCACCGGCTAAGATAAAGAATGGCACCGCCATAATGGGGAAGGAATCTACCGATGTGATGAGACTTTGTGCAAGAAATGCGAAGGATATATCTTGAGCAGCTATGATCGTAGCAATACAAGCCAAGACCAATGCTATACCAATAGGGACGCTTAATAGCAATAAGAGACCGAAACTTACGAACATCACGATTGCCGTCATTTTTCACTCTCCTTGTCAGCTTGTTTTCAACACTAGTTCACACTTGTTTCTTGTTCATTTGCTGCACGATGTGATTTGAATTGGAGAAACAGCTGCTGTGTTAAACGCAAGGAAGTAAGCAGCATAGCAACAGGTGCTGCCATGTAAACCAGCCCCATATTCACCTGCAAAGCTGGAGAACGCTGACCCCACATGAAAATTTGGGTACTGATCTTACCGCCATAAATAAGCAAAAAGATGGCGAATAGAAGAAATAAAATATTCACTATAATCTCAAGCTTAATTTGCTGTTTTGCATGTAATAATCGTAAGAACGCATCTATCTTTATATGCCGCTGTTTTTTCACACCATAGCTAATCCCGATAAAGACAAGCCAGATAAAACAATACCTTGCCAATTCTTCTGACCAGCCAATAGACGAACCAAGAATAAACCGCATCCCAACTTGTGCTGTAATAATAACTACCATGACACTCAGCAAAAACACCATCATGCTTTCTTCTGCATATCGGTTCACCCACCGTATAAGCTTCATAGGTTCCTCCTTTAGGTTATTTATTGGTTTGTGCTTCTATTTGCTTCAGCCATTCATCTCCATACTCTGCCTTGTAACTTTCGCGGACTTGCTCTGTTTTTTCTTTGAAGCGATCCATTTCTTCCTCACTTAACTCGGTTATCTTCATCCCTTTGTCTTTCAAAAACGCGAAGCTCTCCTCTTGCTCTTGCAGATTCATTTGGCGCTGCTCCTGCTGCACTTCATCCGCTATTTTCTTCACAGCACTTTTCTCCTTTTCGGTAAGCGACTCCCAGAACGGCTTACTCACCATAAAAGGACTTGCATTGTAAATATGATTCGTCACCGTCAGGTAATCCTGCACTTCATAAAAATGACTGTTCACTACATTTCCTGCAGGGTTTTCTTGGGCATCTACCGTGCCTTGTTCCAATCCTATATACAATTCGCCGTAGTTCATTGGCGTTGGATTTGCACCAAGCGCACTCCAAAGGTTCATATGCCATTCATTTTCCAATGTTCGGATATCGATTCCTTCTACATCTTCTACCGTTTGGATTTCTCGTACATTATTGCTAAGCAGCCGAAAGCCATTTTCCCAATAATTCAGACCAATCACATTTTGTTCTTCTAACTCATTCAAAAGACGTTCTCCGACCTCTCCGTCTAACACATGGTAGGCCTCTTCTTCATTGGCGAACAAGAAAGGAAGATCCATCACATTGAATTCATCTGCAAACTGGGCAATCGGCCCTGTAGACATGGAAGCACCCTGAACGGTATTCAACTGCAACCCCTCAAATATCTCTCTGTCTCCGCCAATTACACTATTTGTGAACACTTCCACTTCAATCGATCCATTTGTCTCCTCTTCCAGCCTTTCTTCAAATAAATACATTGCCTTACTGAGCGAGCGGTCATCCGGCGTTGCGTTTGCAAGACGCATCACCTTGACTTCCTTCTCCGCTGCAGGACCACTATTGCAAGCGCTTACAAAAAATAAAATACTTAGCAATGACATACACAACATCAATCGTTTCATACAACCCCCACTTTCTTCTATATAAAATAGAAACGTTTATTCACTCCGAAGGCTAACCTTTCGCTTCTCTTGCACAGAGAGGTTGATTGCCTCAAGTATTTCTAACGTTTTCAGACCTTCCTCACCTGTTACACGCGGCGAAATATCACCTTTTAGTACTGCTTCAAAATGCTCCAATTCTGCAGTAATCGGATCACCAGGCGCTTCCAGTGTAAAACGCTCCTCTTTTAACGCATGCTTCCATCCATATTGATCTTCACTGTAACGGAAGCAGCGAAAGCTAGGAAAAGCCAGACTTCCTTTTGTACCGAAAAAGTGATAGCAATCTTCTTCATAAAAGTGATAAATTGGGTTTTCCATCACATTGAATTCATAAGACCATGGGGAAGGCACGCCATCCGTAAGGAAGTAGTGAATAACCGTTCCATCTGACGCTTCTAAAATCGCTGTTACAGCATCTTCTACTTCAAACCCACGTATCTTATTACACGCAATAGCGTAAGCGCTTTCAATTTTGAGGTTTGTTACATAAAGCAAATTATCTAAATCATGAATGCCATTGATTAATAATGGCCCCCCACTCGCTTTGATACGCCAAGCTTCTTTATAGTAGTTTCGATCCTTAGCAAGCGCCCACACCATATTAACCCCAACTAACTCACCAATTATGTCACTAGCTAACAATTGCTTTAAGTGATTGATTTTCTCAGAGAACCGGCGATGATGGCCAACCATAAGCATTACCTGCTTTTGCTCGCAATAATCAATCATCTCACGCGCAGCATCTGTTGTATCAGCAATCGGTTTTTCTACTAAACAGTGCAACCCCTGATCGGCACAGTATTTAACAGCTTCTTTGTGCAAATGATTCGGCAGTGTAATGATGACACCATCCAATTGACACTGATCAATCAGCTTTTTGTAATCTTGATACAACGGGACCTCCAGTTCATTTGCCCGTTCCATAGCAGCAGCGTTATTCCCAGCTACAGCAGCTAATGTTAATCCCTTCATTTCCTTTATTTGCTTCGCAAACGTGTAGCCATGATTCAATCCCAGAACTGCAATCTGCATCGTACTAGTCTCCTTTTCGCATACTAGTATACAAGTCTTATCTCATGATCGTTCATTTACTCAGCCTGTGCTACAAAGTAATCCGCATACTTTTCCATAATCTCATCATAGTGATGAAAAGCTTTCCCAAGATGCTGCTTCAGTCGCTCAACGACTCCGTTTGTATCATTTTGCTCAATCAAGGCAAATAATTCTTCATGATCGTGTATGATCCGCTCCATGTCTCGACTTTCAAAGAATTCCAAGTACCGAATTCGATTTACATGCCCTCTCACCTGCCGCACAATAGCACTTAACGTCTGATTACCGCACATCTCTAAAATTTTATCGTGGAACATTTCATCATGTTGATAAAAACTATCTACATCCTGTTTTTCCGACGCAGCTTTTTGTTCGTCTATGATATATGCCACATCTGCCTTAAGCCGTTTTGTCTGTAAAAGAGACGCGTCCCACCAGCGAGCAGCTTCCCGAAAAGCAATGCCCTCCAAACTCTCCCGAACCTGAAACGCTTCTTGCACTTTTCTTTTCGAAATATAACTAACACGAATACCTTTCTGCGGAATAACTTGCACAAATCCCTCGGCAGCTAATAAATGAATCGCTTCTCTGACAGGCGTTCTGCTTAAACCGAGCTCATCCGCTATTGCTGTCTCAAAGATCATATCACCCGGCTTGTGTTTTAACGTAATAATCATCGTATAAAGATGCTTATACACATCATTTGCCAACGTCTTCCGCTGAACAGAAAACTTATTCATTTTTATCAACTCTTTATCTGCCTAATTTTCTGGACAAAATAATACTAGTATACAAGTTAGAACATTATTTGGAGTGATTGCTCCTATACATCCACTGTATGCAGCTGCCTACGAGATATTCCTGAATGGCAAGCCTAAGTTTTAAGTACGGCAGCCTATCTGTAAAACTCATTTATTGTATTTACTGTTTTGTCAAATGGTGGATTTATATGATTTATTGTCCTTCAATAATATTTACATTCTCATCACAATAAAAGTTGCGCTACTTCAAATATTTCATTCAACATACAATTCACTCCTAGACGAAGTTAGTCTCATTCATTTAGGTCCTCTTTTATTAAGATTTTTGTTGCAAATACAACATAATTTAATTACTATTTTACTTAGCAATTACTTTTGTAAAGGGAGATTATATATGAAAGAGGTTCTTAGAGAGATTGGTATGGTTGCCAGGGCATTAGATTCTATTAGTAATATAGAATTTAAACAATATGCCCTTTCAAAAGGGCAATACCTCTACCTTGTCCGGATTTGTGAAACACCCGGAATCATCCAAGAGAAGTTAGCAGAAATGATAAAAGTAGATAGAACTACTACAGCTCGTGCGATAAAGAAGCTTGCAATGAATGACTTTATTGAAAAGAGAGACGATGAAAACAATAAAAAAATCAAAAAACTCTTCCCGACAGATAAAGGTTACAATGCTTATCAATTTATCAGAAGAGAAAATGACTTTTCAAATAAAGTTGCATTAAGTGGACTTAATGAATCAGAGATAAATATTCTTTTTAAACTTCTACAAAGGGTTCGAAAAAATACCGAGAAAGACTGGGAGTATGTAAAGAAAGGTAATAAAAGAATTTATTAATACAAAAGGAGATGTAGACAATGTCTATAAATATTATAAGATGCAACCATGAGGATTTAAATTTACTACAGGTAATCAGTATTGAAACATTCAATGACACTTTTAAAGAACAAAATTCTCCTGAAAATATGAAAGCTTACTTAGATAAAGCTTTTAATACGAAGCAATTGCAAGGTGAGCTATCCAATGACTCCTCAGCGTTTTATTTCATTTATTCAGATGATAAACTTGCCGGATATCTTAAGATAAATATAAATGAAGCTCAATCTGAAAAAATGACCGACGAGTCCCTAGAGGTAGAAAGGATTTATATACGAAAGGATTTCCAAAAAGAAGGATTAGGAAAACATCTTATGAATGAAGCCATAAAGATTGCATCATTACGAAATAAAAAAATAATCTGGCTAGGTGTTTGGGAAAAAAATCTGAAAGCAATAGAATTCTATAAGAAAAATGGGTTCGTTCAAACTGGAGTTCATTCTTTTCATATGGGTGACGAAGAACAGAAAGATTTGATCTTTAAAAGAGCACTATAGTGTCACCCTAAGGTTTGCAAACTGCTTTTGAACAAAAAAATAGCAAGGCGGCAAACTGCCATCCTTGCTATCTCTGTATTTATTAGCGCGCTCGGAGGGATTCGAACCCCCGGCAGACGTGGTACCGGAAACCAATTTTTAATTATGAGAAGATAACATAAGGTTTCATCACTATGCTAATCCTTGATTTAGCGCATGCATATATTATTAGTTTACATTGCTTACGCCTTATGTTGGCTCAGTATGTTAGCCTTTTGGTTTGCAATCAGGTTTGCAAACCAACTTTCAAATTCTTAATCAGTGTATCCCTTTGACCCCAACCTTACCATGGTTCATGTCCTGTACGACAGTGTTCGGGGAGATTGGTATAAATGTTGTCGTATCAGCAGGCTACTTTATGGAAGATTAGTGATTTACTGGTCGACTTAGATTATGGTTATCAATACCAAGAGAAGTTAGAAAGTTCTCATTATATTTGGTAGTTATCTTTATTGTTGGTTTAGTCATATTTAAGGGCATAAACATTATATTAAATTTCAATCAACTAGATGGTAAAGAGGTGTTAGTAAGCGCAATTGCTGCAATCGTTATAGTTACAATTATGGGCGTTGCAAAGAGAAAGAGTTAAATTTACAAAAATAGTTAAATCTAAGCGTTCCCAACTCCAGGTGCTCCCCTCGTTAACCAGGCATCCTTCACAGTCGTGCAAAATCAGGCTAGTACGTCTTGATAAAGGAAAAGCGCTTCTCCCAGAGGTTTTTTTGCCTCTGAGAAAATTGTAGGGTTTTTGCAAATAAAAAAAGGTACCCAATTTGGTACTTTTTTTGTCCAATTATTACTCGTTGAACAAAGTAAAAAAAGCTGCAATGGAGTTTTAATCCACTACAGCTCAATTATTTCTCTTCATATTTATGTAATCTTATAGAATCATGAATATCCAGTACACAATAGTATCGGCATCTTTCTTAGAGACTCCAGCTTTAATTAATTGGTCTCTCACATACTTTTTGCTTGCTTTTTCTGGCTTACCGAGAGCTTTACCGATTTTTTTTGAATTTTTCTTAACAGCTTTAGCTGTTTTCGCACTAAAAGGTTTTAGAGCCCATGATAATGCACGTCCTCCATGCTTCACCATAGTACCGATAGCTTTAAGCCCTTTTAGCCCATGACCGAATACTCCCTGAGTTGTAAATTGTCCCTCCACCGAATTGTTTCTACCATTCATTTGTTGATTAAATTGGGATCTCAATTCGAGTAATTCAGCGTTAAAATTAGGATTGGACATCATATTTTCATTGTAAAACTCATGAAATGCTTCTTCATCATACATACCTTGTGCATCAGGAAACACATCTTGAGAGGGAATAAAGTCATCAACATAAAAAGAATCTTCAACTTTAACTGGAACTACTACCTGTTGTTGCTCAGTAGTCACCTTTTTTTCTTCCGCTTTTGCTACAAAACCTGGAGAAATTGTACCAAAAGCTAAAGTTAGCGCAGTGGCACTGACAGCTGTCTTAATTAGTAAGCTCTTTTTTAACACCATTATCTACCCCTTATGTAATATATTTACATATGATACAATATAAACATATTACAAGAGGGAGATTCTGTCAATGAAACTACCAAATATGTTTAGAAATATTTCTTCGGGAAACCTAATTGGAATTATACTAGTTGCTGGATTAGTTGTTATTGCTACAATCATTGTCTTATCTGTACCAACACTCGGTTTTTACGGTCTGTTCACTTTTCTTGATAGAACTGGCATTGTAAGAATAGATTTGCTTGATGGAGCATTTAAAAACTTCTTATATTTTGGCGCTGTTGTTATTTGTCTGTATACAATTGGTGTTCTTGTAGACTTACTATTTATACTAGCTACCAAAGTTTTATCTATTCCATTCACTCTAAAATTGTTAATTATGTCATTTTTCGCTCAGACAATTCTTGCAACAATTATAGCTCTAGGAGTCGTCCCTACTTTGTTTAACAGAATACACATATCTGCTATAGGCATGCTCATTATCTTTGCAATCCTTGAACTAATAAGTATTGTATTCAGTGATGATCGCAAAAAGCTTGAGGAAAACTAAGAAAGCAGACTTTATGGTCCGTTTTCTTATTTACTTCTCAAACTATTCCTAAGGCTGTTGCTAACCTAAACAATGATAATTTCTTCTTTTTATAATATTTCCCTTTTTTAATTCCTAAATCCATGTATATATTGAGATCATTGATTTCCTTCGAGTTTAAGTATTTCTGATTAATAATTTTTCTTTCAATAAAGTCGAGGGATCCATCCAAAGCCCGCTCCATCTGCCGCACTTTAATTTCATTCAGCTGCTCTGTCTGTCTTAGGAATAAACCTACTACACCAGCATCCTGGTTCCTTTCTATTCTCTATTTGAATCTTCAAGGCCCGATACTGCTTTAGCTCCTTTATAACAAATTGCTGTACTTCTTTTTCATTTATCTCCGGAAGGAGCGTCAGCTCTTTGCGTTCACTTGTCATCCTCCTCTCTTTTTTCATAAGAAAGGTACCGATCCTTTCTTATGAAAAAAGAAATGATGGCTAATAGGCACATAAAAGAGAGGGTACAAATATGAGAGGACATATCAGGAAACGCGGAAATAAACATAGCATTGTAATAGACATTGGTCGCGATCATTTGGGAAAACGTAAACAAAAGTGGTTTTCTGGTTTTGATAGAAAGAAAGAGGCAGAGAAGGAACTGCCCAAGCTAATTCAACAGCTAGAATTAGGAGAAATGTAGATAGTGAAAATATAACCTTTTCGGATTATATGGAAAAGTGGCTGGAAAGGAAAAAGAAAAACGTTACATATGGTACCTATCGTCACTACGAAGCATATTCAAGAAATCATATAATTCCATCTTTAGGGAAATGGCAAACTAACAAGGTCAAGGATTATCACATTGCTGGGTTCTATCGTGCCTTTTTTCTTGGTTCGCTTTATGTCTCTTAAGAAGTATTATCGTTTCCTCATCTAACGAGATAGTCCGATAACTGGTAGGAGTTTTAAGGACGTTTGTCAGTTCGTACCGTCCCTTACCGTCTAGTTCCTCTTTTATCTTCAGTTGTTGCTGGACCGAAAGGATACGCCGATCCAAATCAATTGAATCCCATCGTAAACCCAACACTTCTCCTTGGCGCATACCTGTCATTAATATGCTGATTATAATCTAGTTAATGCAACCGATACTGGAAACTATATTACTCCGCCAAATTTAAATAAGGTGTTTTGGCGCACTATAGAGAATTCAGGTGTAAAACGAATATCAATTCACTCGTCGCGGCACACTCATGCAACTCTTTTATTGAAGATGGGTGTTCATCCTAAGGCTGTGCAAGCGATTAGGGGCATGCCAGCATACAAATAACCTTAGATACCTACTCTCATTTAATTCCAGGTATGCAATTAGCAGCTGCTGATATGTTGGGTCAGCTTTTCAATAAAAGAAGGGATTAAATTCATTTCGGAACACGAAGGTTTGCAAACTGCTTTTGAACAAAAAAATAGCAAGGGCGGCAAACTGCCATCCTTGCTATCTCTGTATTTATTAGCGCGCTCGGAGGGATTCGAACCCCCGGCAGACGTGGTACCGGAAACCACCGCTCTATCCGACTGAGCTACGAGCGCATATGTATTTAATGTGACAACGATTATTATATCGTTAATCGCCTTTTTACGCAAGTCTTTTAATCGAAAAAGACCCGCCAAGGCGGGTCCTGATTTATTACTTCGGATACATATACGCTGGCGCTGGCTCCAGTTCTTGTGGGCCGCCATGTGCTTTTGGTTTAGATTCGTATTTGAATTCACCGCCATCAGGAGCTTGTCCTGATGCCCAGCTTCCTTCTTTGGATTCTTCGCCTTCTGAGAAGTTGATTAAGCTATGGGAGAAGCCATCTGCTTCCAACTCTTTCGGGAAGGAGCCTGGAACAACGATGCCGTTTTTCTCTTCCAGTTCACGTGCTGCAGCAATCCATTGATTTTGGTGCATGGAATCACGTGCTAATAGGAAGGATAGCATATCGCGTACACCTTTATCTTCCGTCATTTCATATAAACGTGCCACTTGCAAACGTCCTTGAGACTCGGCGTTAATATTGGCACGCATGTCAGCAAGCATGTTGCCGCTTGCGATAATGTAGCCGGCATTCCAAGGTACACCGTTACTATCTGTTGGACGAGGTCCCAGACCAGCAACAATTGCGTGTTGTGGGTTCATGCCGCCTAATATGGAGGCAATGATTGGGTTCTGTGCAGCTTCTTCCTGTTCATTGACTGGCGCTCCTTCCAACAGACGCGCAATCATTGTGGCAATCATTTCAACATGACCAATTTCCTCAGCAGCTGTATCCATAATTAGATCTTTATACTTTTCTTCCCCCCGGGCGCTCCATCCTTGGAAGAGATATTGCATTGCAACGCTTATCTCTCCGTATTGCCCTCCTAGGATTTCCTGCATTTTCTTGGCGAATAGGGCATCTGGTTTGTCTGGCTTTGCTGGATATTGCAGTACTTTTTGATGACTAAACATGTTTGAGACCTCCTAATGTGATTGCTAGTATGCTAACTGCTTTCCACGCATCAAACTAAACTAAACCAAAATTTTCATCGATTGTTAATTATGAAATATAATGCATTTGGCAGGAGAATGCCGATGAAAAGTCAAACTTACAAAAGACGGTAAAACAAGCGTTTACAAGCCCCAAATCAAGGGAAGCATGGAATAGGCGAAAGAAAGTTAGTATTTTGTTTGACCTTTATTGACCTTTTAGGTAAGATAAGGTTAGTCATTACTTAGAATAATGAGCTCATATCCAAAGGAGGATCTACCATGAATCTAATCCCTACAGTTATTGAACAAACAAACCGAGGCGAGCGTGCTTACGATATCTACTCTCGTTTACTGAAAGACCGGATCATCATGCTAGGCAGCGCGATCGACGATAATGTTGCCAACAGCATCGTTTCTCAGCTGTTATTCTTGGCAGCGGAAGATCCAGAAAAAGACATTTCCCTATACATCAACTCACCAGGCGGATCCATCACTGCAGGTATGGCTATCTATGATACAATGCAGTTCATCCAGCCAAAAGTATCAACTATCTGCATCGGTATGGCTGCATCTATGGGTGCTTTCCTGCTAACTGCCGGTGAAAAAGGCATGCGTTATGCACTTCCAAACAGTGAAGTGATGATTCACCAGCCGCTAGGTGGTACACAAGGTCAAGCTAGTGATATTGAAATCCACGCTCGCCGTATCATCGAGATGAGAAAGAAATTGAACGAAATTATGGCAGAACGCAGCGGCCAGCCACTTGAGGTAGTTGAGCGTGATACAGATCGCGATAACTTCCTTACAGCTGAACAAGCTGTCAATTACGGCTTGATTGATAAAGTAATGGAAAAGAAACCTTCATAAAAACATAAAATAGCCCTCCAGCTGTTTAAGCTGGAGGGCTATTTTTTTTATCTCTCATGAATAACGAGTGTATCGGCGAACAAATCGTGTACGCCTTGTTTCTTTGGTGTAAAAGCGACTACGATATAAATGAGAAACATCCAGAAAATGAAACGGTGAATGAAGCGGCCGACACCTTCTCGGATAAATGTATCCAGCCAAGACAGCTGTTTACCGTCTTTTCGAATGACACGCAGACCAAAGATCATCTTGCCTAATGTCTGTCCTCGCCATTTAGTCATAAATATGAAATAGGCGAAAAATACAAGCCCGCTAAGAAATGCGCTCAAACTCCAAAACCAAAGCGTTGCTTCCTGGAAGGAGTCAATCATCGTGAAAGGCTTAACAAGAAAGCCTGTCAGGCCGAATACGACGAGAAGATCTACCAGGTATGCCCAGAAACGCATCCAGAAGCCTGCATAGCGTCTGTTGTCTGCTGATGCAGCTTGCACTGTCGCTCCGTGAACGCCATGCTCCTCTTCTTCTCTGTCCTCGTATGTCCATTCCTGTTCCTCTGTTTGGCTGACAGTTGAATCAAGAGGCGTTTGTTCATCTGGATGCACGTTTTTATCTTTATCCATATACATAACGCCTCCTATTCTGCGTAAAGATACATAGCTTCAGGTGAATTCGATTTGCCCATTAATTCCTTGATGCCGAGCAGATCTGAATCAGATACAAACAGACCTTCTGCAGCTGTAGCCCAGAAGGAGCCCATACCAAAGCCATCTCCTGTATATTCGAATACTTCTGCATCTTTAAGTCCTTGCTCTTCTTTCATCATCGCAATTGTATCTTCTAAATCTCCCAAATCATCTACTAAGCCGTTATCCAACGCCTGCTTACCGGAATATACTCGCCCGTCGCCTAGTTCACGTACTTTGGATTCCGGCATACCGCGTCCATCGACAATAACCTGTACGAAATCAGCGTACATATCATCGATGATAGACTGGAGAATTCCTCTTTCTTCATCCGTCATTTCTCTTGTAGAGGACATAATATCTTTGTGTTCTGCACTTTTGATTACTTCTTGTTTAATACCAATCTTGTCAGCAAGCTCTGCATAATTTACCGTCGACATGATAACCCCAATGGAGCCAGTAAGTGTTGCTGGGTGCGCTACAATCTTATTAGCGCTTGCCGCTAAATAATAGCCACCAGATGCCGCTGTGTTGCCCATACTGATATACACTGGCTTTCCATATTCTTCTTGAATCTCGACGACTTTGTCATGAATCTCAGCACTCTCGACGACGCCGCCTCCTGGGCTGTTCACTTCAATTATCACACCGCCAACTGTGTCATCCTGTCCCGCTGCCTCTAATCTTTCTAGAAACTTATTGTGATTGTATGTAGCACTGCCTAATAGAGAAGATTCTTCTCCTGTATCTTGGATGGTACCTTCAACATGCAGTACCGCAATCCGGTTCATCGGATCTCCGTCTTCCATTATTTCTTCACTCATATAGGAGGTTCCGGTTGCAGAGTCGAATGCTTCTGTAAAATCACTATTGATTACGGAGAACAAAAGTTGTAATCCTACAGAAAAAATAACCAAGAACACCGCAATTCCGATTGCCACCCAACGTTTTGTGTTCAAATTATAATCTCCCTTCTATCCTGTTAAAAATGTTACACTACAAGCCTACACTAGGATAGCATCTCTTACCACAAATTAGCAAAAAAAGCCCTGAAATATTCAGGACTTTTTCTGCCAAAATCAGCTGGCTGCTGAAGGTGCTGTGATGAAAGCGGTAAGTTCTTTCATGGCTTGTGCTTCATCTGCTCCGTCGATTTTCAAGGTAATCAATTCATCCTGGGCAATTGCTAGGCTCATTAACCCCATGATGCTCTTCGCATTAACCGATTTGTTCTCTTTTTCCAAATAAACTGTGGCGTGAAAACGATTGGCTTGCTGTACAAAGCTTGCTGCAGGTCTGGCCTGCAAGCCAGTATCCAAGGTGACACGTAACGTTTTTTGAATCACATGTGGATCCTCCCATCCTTCAAGTAAGCGCTACCAAATACATCGAAAAAGAAAACACTCATTTGAGTGTCTTCTAAGTATACCACAAGGCATATATGCTTCATACCTGCTTATGCTTTTTTTATAGATGTCCCATTTCGCAGTCTGTCAGCGAACTCATCAATTTTACGCAAGCGATGGTTGATTCCTGATTTACTAATCTTTCCGGTCGAAACAAGTTCTCCAAGCTCTTTTAAAGATACATCCTGATGCTGCACCCGAAGTTCTGCTATTTCCTGCAGTTTATCAGGCAGCGCTTCAATCCCAACCGTATTTTTGATTAAGTTGATATTCTCCACCTGACGGAAAGCAGCGCCAATCGTCTTATTCAGGTTGGCTGTTTCACAGTTTACAAGCCGATTAACAGAGTTGCGCATATCCCGGACAATTCGCACATCCTCAAATTTAAACAATGCACTATGGGCACCGACAATATTGAGGAATTCCGTAATTTTCTCTGCTTCCTTTAAGTACGTAATATAACCTTTACGCCGCTCGGTACAGCGCGCATGCAGGTCGAAACTGTTCATCAGCTCACAGAGTGCATCACTATGGTCACTATGTGTATGGAAGATTTCTAAATGATACGAAGATGTTTCCGGATTATTAACCGAACCACCAGCTAGGAAGGCACCGCGTAAATAGGCTCTGCGCTTCTCCGCAGTTTCGGTAAACGTCGAACTAATTGTGCGAATAAAGGTAAAGTGGTTTTCCAGAATCTCTAAACTGCGCAGCAAACCCTCAACTTCTTTTGTCAATCTAACTATATACACATTGTTTTTCTTCAGTTTCATTTTCTTCCGCACGAGCAGCTCGATCGGATGCTGATAAATTGCTTTTAGCAGCGTATAAATACGTCTGGCAATTGCAGCATTCTCGGTCTGAATATCCAGTGTATAAACTTGTCTCGAGAAGGATACAGATCCATTCATCCGAATCAGAGCAGCAAGCTCACTTCGCACATCCGTCGTCTCAATCGGTATGTTCGTCAATTCTTTTTTTATTTCTGATGCAAAGCTCATGATGTTCCCCCCTTCTCAGCGCCTGTTCGCTATTACAGTATATCGTAAAGCAATTTTGCTATTTTATGTGTATCATGCCGCAGTTTTCGTTGGTTGTGATCGATGATGTCGGCCTCAATCACTTCAACACCCAAAACCTTCAACCGCTCCATATCATAGACTACTGGAGCAGCGTGCTCCTCTGCGTAATTCTTTCGGATGTCTTGCTCAATTTGGCTATTATTCACGATAATTGCCGAAACAATATCCGCACCGATATGATTATGAATTGCTTCAATATGATCGCCGGCTGTATAGTTCGTCGTCTCGCCGAATTGTGTCATCACATTACACACATAGACAACTTTACCACGCGCTTCTCGTAGGGCATGCTCAATCTCCGGCACAATCAAATTGGGCATCACACTCGTATAAAGACTTCCTGGACTAATGACGATTAAATCAGCCTGCTTAATTGCCTGAATTGCATCTGGCAAAGGTGTAACGGGCAGCGGACTGACAAATACACGTTTAATACGTTTATTAGCAAGCGGAATATTCGACTCACCTGTCACAATCTCTCCATCCTCCATTTCCGCATGGAGCACAACATTCTGATTGGCGATCGGATAAATATTTCCTTTCACTTTCAGCACACGCGAAATCTCTTTAATGCCATTATAAAAATCACCAGAAATAGATGTCATCGCGGCAAGCAGCAAATTTCCCATTGAATGCCCGGATAAGCCGTTTTGACCGGTAAAGCGATGCTGAAATAAATCAATCAGCATTGGCTCTGCTTCCGCCAATGCTGCAATAACATTTCGGATATCACCTGGTGCCGGCATGGCAAGCTCATTTCGGAGTTTTCCGGAACTGCCACCATCGTCTGCTACTGTTACAATCGCTGAAAGATCCACTGGCAGCTCTTTTAACCCTCGCAGCAAAACAGGCATACCTGTCCCGCCGCCGATTGCGACCATTTTTTTCACCATCAGTGGCTCTTCCTTTCTACATCGCGATGCGTCACATGTGTCGCATACGAATTGCTGTATCGTTTTGCCAGATATTCCGCAATCGCGACGGAGCGATGCTGACCGCCCGTACATCCAATCGCAATGATAAGCTGGCTTTTCCCTTCCTTGCGGTATTGCGGCAGCATGAAGGTGAGCATATCCTCCAGCTTTTGCAGGAATGTATGGGTATCTGACCATTTGAATACGTAAGAGGATACCGGCTCATCCAAGCCTGTCTGTGGTCTCAGATTCTCGACATAGAAAGGGTTTGGGAGAAAACGAACATCGAACACAAGATCTGCATCAATTGGTATGCCGTATTTGAAACCAAAGCTTAGCATTTGAACAGTGAAATCTTCATAATCAGCATCTTTGAAACGCTTCATGATTTTTTCCCGAAGCTTTTTCGGTTTCAATTCAGATGTATCTACAATGTACTGCGCTCTGCCCCGCATTTGATCAAGCAGTGCACGTTCCTGCTGAATGCCTTCGAGCGGAAGCCCTTCTGGTGCAAGCGGATGGGTTCTGCGTGTTTCTTTATATCTAGTCACGAGTACTTCATCTTTTGCATCAAGGAACAACACTTGCGGTTCCAGCCAATGCTCTTGCGACAGCTTGTCCAGTGCTTCAAACAAAGAATCAAAAAATTCTCTGCCCCGCAAATCCATCACGAGCGCCACTTTTTTAATATCATTCGAAGCATCTCGCATCAGATCAAGAAATGTCGGCAGCAGTGCCGGCGGGAGATTATCAACACAATAATAGCCCAAATCCTCGAAGCTTTGAACAGCAACTGTCTTTCCTGCTCCGGACATACCGGTGATGATGACGAGCTTTGTTTCGTTCAGTTGTATCTCCATACGTATCCCCCCTACTTATTCTGCAGTCTTCGGATCCAGCTTTGCTTGCAGCAGCTCACGATCCTCCGTGTAGACAAATGTACCATATAAGGGTTCATCTGTTTTAAACACATGGGCAAAGATGTTCCGATCACCCTCGGCCATTGGCAGGTCTTTTATCTTGTCTAGATCAATCCATTCCAGCTTGCCTTCCTGGCTTTCTTCAAGCAGTTCACCAGTATAACGATCAGCAAAGAAAGTGAACATCATCCACTCATGGACAACTTTCTCGCCATCTTTTATTAGAAAAGTAAATGTACCTCGAAGTTCCGGTTCATGTACAGTAAGTCCTGTTTCTTCGCGGAACTCACGAACAGCGGTTTCCTTAACAGATTCTCCTAATTCCATCTTTCCGCCTGGAGCTGAGTACCAGCCCTTACTTGGCTTTTTCAATAAGAGAACCTTGTCATCGACTGCTAAAATACAGTTTGCAACACGTTGCATGCTTCCACCTCTTTCTCTGTGTAAGTGGAGATGTCGATTCAATTTACACATCACTATATAGTATACTATTTCTGTTTCGCTTCAAACAGTATAATGTTTCCTCAAGCTCTGCCAAAATTAGCCGATTATCTCCAATAAGCAAAAAAAAAATGCATAGGTGCTAAGGCACCTATGCCAATAACTAATTTATCTATTAAAAGGGGGTCAATTAGTTAAAGCCATTATAGCAAATGAATATGTCGCCCGTGTTACAGCAGCATTAAGAATCATTTACAACATAGCCTGGCCTGCCTTTTAACCGATAGCGTTCAATTCTTCTTTCAGACTTTCCACATATGCTTGTGCAGCTTGAGCAGCAATACTGCCATCTCCTGTTGCTGTCACGATTTGTCGAAGTTCTTTGTCTCGGATATCGCCAGCAGCGAAAATACCCGGTACATTTGTTTCCATACGGTCATTTGTGTGAATATAACCAAGGTCATTCGTAATACCAAGAGATGCGAATGGCTCGCTCAATGGTACCATACCGATATAAATGAACACACCATCAGCTGATTTTTCATATTTTTCTCCTGTTACGTGGTTCAACAATGTCACACTGCCTACTTTGTTATTCTCACCATTGATTTCCTCAACGGTTGTATCCCAAATAAAGTCAACTTTTTCGTTCGCGATTGCGCGCTGCTGCAAAATAGGCTGTGCACGCAATTTATCACGGCGGTGTACGATTGTCACTTTATCAGCAAAGCGTGTCAAGTATACCCCTTCTTCAACAGCGGAATCACCGCCTCCGACAACAATCAGTTCACGGTTTTTAAAGAAAGCACCATCACAGACAGCGCAATAAGAGACGCCGCGTCCGCTCAATTCATCTTCGCCAGGTACGCCAAGCTTCTTCCACTTCGCCCCTGTAGTGATGATCAATGCCCGTGTTTTGTACTCTTTGTTTCCGGCAGTAATTGTTTTATATTCCTTGCCGTCTTTCACTTCCTTGATGTCGCCATAAGCATATTCCGCACCGAATTTCTTCGCATGCTCGAACATTTTATTGGAAAGATCAGGACCAAGAATAGAGTCATAACCAGGATAGTTCTCAACATCTTCTGTATTCGCCATCTGGCCCCCTGGAATTCCTCTTTCTATCATCAACGTATCAAGATTCGCACGAGATGCGTAAACAGCTGCTGTCATACCAGCTGGACCTGCTCCTGCAATGATTACGTCATAAATTCTTTCTTCAGTCATGAAAATGAACCCCTTTCGTCGTACTCAATCGTAGTATCTACGCATAAGCATATAAGATTCTATACGCTGCGTCCATCTATCTGCTTATAACTCAGGAAAGCCAATAAAAATCATCTTTGGACAGGTGATTGAACCGGCGGCTTCCTTCTTTCCACAGCTTTTCCGCATAAGATCCGTTCCCTGCTTTTTGGGCAGCCAAACTGAACCACTTATAGTAGGAAGCATGTCCTTTCACGCGTCTTTTATCCAAATGGAGAAAGCGATCAACTGCTTCTTCATAAGATCCAGTCATCGAAAACGCACACGCAATGCGCAAGTGCTGTTCTTCATGAATCGGAAAAATATTTCGAAGCAAACGAAGATGTTCATCCCGTTGGTCCAAATTACCTACTTCATGATAGAAAACAGCCAGATTTACATGCGTGTATACCGAAACATGCTCCGTCAGCAGAAGTTCTTCTTCCATTCGCACAGCTTGCTTTTGGTCACCAGAAAAGAAAAGTGCCTTAGCATATTCGTGTTTTGCCAGCATATGTTCTGGGAACAAGCTCATCATTTCTTCCAAGATTGGTAAGGCGAGCTGCCACTCTTCCCGCTCTAAATGATAAAACGCGGACTCTTGGAACATGATGAGTTCATCTTCTTCCTCTGTCGTCCACAGCTCGTCATCTTCCTCTTCTTCTTCCACGTAGGAAAGCAGCTCTTGCGCTTGCTCATAAAAGTCCCCTTTAGGTTCCATCTTTAAATAAAGATTGGCGAACTTTTCGGCATCATGCATGTAACCAAGCTTTGAATAATTGTATGCCAGCATATAAAAACATTCCGGGTAGTTATCGTCATGTTCTTTAATAATGTCATCTAAAATGTAAATTGCTTTATGGAAAGAACCGAGTTCCGTAAAAATAACCGACTTCTGCAAGTGATAGATCACTTCCGTCGGCTCCATTTCAATCGCTTTATTAAGCCATTTCATAGCTTTTTCCAGCTTACCGTTCTGATAGGCTTCGATGCCTTTTGTATAATAGAAATCTCCTTCAGGAATGAAAGGGATAATATTTGTCGATCGTGCCTGCTGCTCTGCTGGTTCCAGCGTTTGCATGTGTTTCCTCCTACTGCGTTAGATATCCCAAGAAGTATACCATATTTCCGTACTTGGTCCTACACTTGAAGATAAAAAAGACTGCCTCCCCTTATGGGAAAGCAGTCTTCGTGCTGATGTGCCTTACACGGTTTGCAAGTCGTCTTCTTTAACTGGTACTACTGCTTCTTTGATTAATACATCCAATTCACGAGTGTATTCTTCTTTTTGTTCAGCAGAGTAGCCCAATGTGTTAGCCAAGTAATCGATCACAGCATCTTTGTGTGTACGAACAAAGTTGATATCGAAGTATAGCGCGCCAGTACGGCGGATGAAGAAGTCAACAGGTTTGAATGTGAGCTCTTCTTCGATTGCGTAACGCAATTGCGCAAATACAAGCGGATCAATATTAGCTGCTTTTGCTTCATCCTTCAATGTTTCGAAGCGTTCGAAGACTTTATCAACATTCGCACCATAACGGCTCACTACTTTAAGTGCATCTTCAGCAGAAAGACCGATTGCTTTACCTTCATCTACTTTGCGCTCTCTGAAACGTTCGAATCCTTTGGAACCGCCAACTTCACCGCCAGAAATCGGAAGGTTTTTCGTGTCTGCTTTTGAATACAGAATACCTTCTTCTTTCTTGAACTGGTCCGCTACAAGGTTTACTGCTTCGATAGCCATTTTACGGTAACCGGTCAGTTTACCGCCTGCCATGGAGATCAAACCGCTGTCAGAAACGAAAATTTCGTCTTTACGAGAAATCTCACCTGGCTTTTTGCCTTCTTCTTGTACAAGCGGACGAAGACCTGCCCAGCTGGATTCTACATCGTCTTTTGTAATTTCTACAGTTGGGAACATGTAGTTAATGGAATCGATGATATAATCACGATCTTCCACTGTCATTACTGGATGCTTGATGTCGCCTTTGTACGTTGTATCTGTCGTACCAACATACGTTTTACCTTCACGCGGAATTGCGAACACCATACGGCCATCTGGTGTATCGAAGTAAATAGCCTGACGCAATGGGAAGCGCTTATTATCAAATACCAAGTGCACACCTTTTGTCAGATGTAATGTTTTACCTTTTTTAGAGCCATCTTTTTCACGAATTGTATCTACCCAAGGGCCGCCCGCATTGATTACTTTTTTCGCAAAGATACGGTGCTTAGCGCCTGTAATTAAGTCTTCTGCTACAACGCCAGTCACTTTACCACCAGCATCATAAATGAACTCCGTCACTTTTGTATAGTTAATCGCGTTAACGCCTTTTTCAACCGCTTTTTTCAATACTTCCAATGTCAGACGAGCATCATCCGTTTTGTATTCTACATAACGGCCGCCGCCAAGAAGGTCTTCAGATTTAACTAAAGGTTCTCTGGAAGTTACTTCATCACGAGACAGCATCGTACGACGCTCTGCTTTTTTAACACCTGCAAGATAGTCATATACGCGCAAGCCAATGTTTGTTGTGAATGGGCCGAAATTACCGCCTTTATGGAATGGAAGCAGCATCCATTCTGGTGTTGTTACGTGAGGACCGTTTTCATATACGATTTCACGCTCTTTCCCAACTTCTGCTACCATTTTCACTTCGAACTGCTTCAAGTAACGCAATCCGCCGTGTACTAATTTTGTAGAGCGGGAAGATGTACCTGCCGCAAAATCTTGCATCTCTACAAGACCGACATTCATTCCGCGCATTTTTGCATCTAAGGAAATACCAGAACCAGTGATCCCGCCACCAATAACAAGTACGTCCAAAGGTTTATCCGTTAAGTTTGCATAAATTTCATTACGTTTTTTACTAGAGAAAACAGTCATGCATGAACACTCCTTTTTAGATTCGGCGCTCCCTTATATTTCTATACCCCAATATTGTAGAAGTCATGTATAGAAAACAGAAAGAGACCGCAAATAATCCATACAACGTATAGATATTTACGGTCTCTCCAATATCTCGGGCCGAATCATTAACTTGTGAATTCAGTATAACACGTTCGGCCGAAATTGAAAAGGTATATTACTTGAAACTACGTGTCGCTTCCACAGCTTTTTTCCAGCCTGCGTAGAGCTGATCTTTTTCTTCTTTGGAGCGGTTTGGTTTGAACGTGCGATCAATCTGCCATTTGTTGGCGATATCTTCACGGCTCTCCCAGTAGCCGACAGCTAAACCAGCCAAGTAGGCAGCACCTAATGCTGTTGTTTCCTGGATGACTGGACGCTCTACGTCTACATCAAGCATATCACTTTGGAATTGCATGAGGAAATCGTTTTTCACGACGCCGCCATCAACGCGAAGCTGCTTCACGTCAATACCGGAATCCTCAATCATAGCATCCACAACATCTTTCGATTGGAATGCCAAGGATTCGAGTGTTGCACGAGTGATATGTGCATCTGTTGTACCACGCGTGATACCAAACATCGCACCACGTGCATCACTATCCCAATATGGTGTACCAAGTCCTACGAATGCCGGCACCACATAAACACCGCCATTATCGGTAACACTAGTAGCAAGGCGCTCACTTTCAGGAGAAGATTCAATAATCTTCAGGCCATCACGAAGCCATTGAATAGCAGATCCTGCTACGAAGATACTTCCTTCGAGTGCGTATTCCACTTTTCCATCAAGTCCCCAAGCAATTGTTGTTAACAGACCATGATCAGATTTAACAGCTTCCTCACCTGTATGCATAAGAACGAAACAGCCTGTGCCGTACGTATTTTTCACCATACCGGGCTCATAGCAAGCTTGACCAAACAGCGCTGCATGCTGGTCACCAGCAATACCCGCGATTGGCACTTCTTCACCGAAGAAATGATAATCAATTGTGTTTGCGTATACTTCAGAAGAAGGTTTTACTTCTGGAAGCATGGATTTCGGAACACCAAGAATATCAAGAAGCTCATCGTCCCATTTCAATTCATGGATGTTGTACATTAATGTACGTGCTGCATTGGAATAGTCCGTAACATGTGTTTTACCGCCGGAAAGCTTATGCACAAGCCATGTATCGATTGTACCGAATAACAGGTCGCCATTTTCCGCTTTTTCACGAGCACCTTCGACATTATCTAAAATCCATTTTACTTNCAATTCATGGATGTTTTACATTAATGTACGTGCTGCATTGGAATAGTCCGTAACATTTGTTTTACCGCCGGAAAGCTTATGCACAAGCCATGTATCGATTGTACCGAATAACAGGTCGCCATTTTCCGCTTTTTCACGAGCACCTTCGACATTATCTAAAATCCATTTTACTTTTGTACCAGAGAAGTAAGCGTCCAGCAGAAGACCTGTTTTCTCACGGAACAAGTCGTTGTGACCCTGCTCTCTCAATTCATTGACGATGTCAGCTGTCTGACGGGACTGCCATACAATCGCTTTATAAATCGGACGTCCTGTATGTTTATCCCAAACAACTGTTGTTTCGCGCTGGTTTGTAATACCAATAGCAGACACTTGTTTAGCGTCAACATCTGCTTTGCGAAGTACTTCTGCCATACAAGCTGAAACAGAAGTCCAGATTTCATTTGCATCGTGCTCTACCCAGCCAGAATGCGGGAAGAACTGTTCGAATTCTTTCTGTGCTGTTTCGACAATGTCACCATTGTGATTGAATAGAATTGCACGTGAGCTCGTTGTACCTTGGTCAAGTGCCATAATAAATTTTTCCATTATTTAATCCCCCTTGTTTTTGCTCCACTATTATTCACTGCTTCCGCATTTGCTTTTGCAAGTTCCCCTCGGACAGCAACAATAATGATAACTAGCATGACAGCAGACATAATCCAGAAACCTATTTGCATATCGTTCTTGAAAAATGCGAGATAGAAGAATGCACCGTATGCGCCGCCTAGCAATGGACCTACAACTGGAATCCATGCATACTTCCAATTGGATGAGCCTTTACCTGGAATCGGCAGCAAAGCGTGTGCAATACGCGGGCCTAAGTCACGAGCTGGGTTGATGGCATATCCAGTCGGACCGCCAAGCGCCATCCCGATAACAACAACGAGTAAACCAACCAACATTGGATTGAATCCTTCTGCTAAAGAGTTGCCTCCAATAAATAGAATACCAAGCATTAGGGCGAAAGTGCCAATGATTTCTGTCAGCATGTTTGAAATTGGACTGTCGATTGCCGGATCTGTAGAAAAGACGGAAAGCTTTGCCATCGGATCAGACGTTTTCGCCCAATGCGGCAAGTAAACTAAGAATACAAGTATTGCTCCTAGGAACGCTCCAAGCATCTCAGCAGTAAGGTAAGTCGGAACTTGCCCCCATGTAATATCTCCATTGATTGCCAATCCGAGTGTCACAGCCGGATTTAAATGGGCTCCGGAAAAACCGCCAACTGCATATGCTCCCATTGCTACGGCAAGACCCCATGCAATTGTGATGGTAATCCAGCCTGTGCCTTCCCCTTTAGACTTGCTCAAATTACTTACCGCTACTACCCCTCCACCGAAGAGTATTAGTACCATTGTACCGATTGTTTCGGCTGCGAAGATACTCATTGTGATTGTCCCCTTTGTTGATATTTTTTGGAGAGCGCTTTCATAAAGCTCCCAAATTAACTGCACTCCTGTGTATTCTAGAAAATAGCTGCTTTCATCTAAATATATTGTTAGGAAGCGCTGTCTTTTTGGATATGAAAAATCCATTACCAATATAACATAGACAGCCAGTGGCTTTCTAATAAAAAGGTAATGGATTCTCCGCATCTCCGATCATTGATATTAACTTATAAGTAGACTTTACACCTAATTGAAAGCGTTGTCAACAACTTACCATAAACTTTTTTTCGAAGTGGAGACTGCTGTTGCACCCGCTTTCAATGCGGCTTCAATGTGTTCCGAGCTGCGAATTAGGCCTCCAGCAATAACCGGAATACGTGTATTTTCGGCTACTTCTTTTATCATATGAGGAATTAACCCCGGTAGCACTTCGATATAATCAGGCTGTGTCTTCTTAATGAGTGAAAGATTATGATTAAGTGCATGCCCGTCAATTAAAAATAAACGCTGAACTGCAGTTATCTTATATTTTTTAGCTGCGTTGATGACATTCGTACGCGTGGAGATTACGCCATCAGGTTTTAAACGCTGACAGACGAAATCCATTCCTGCATCATCTGTTTTTAAGCCTTGAATTAAGTCCACATGTAAAAATACTTTCTTTCCAGCTTTCTTCGCATATTTAATCTGGGAAGGAAGCTGCGCAATTCTTGTTTCGAGCAGGACCATCATTTTCATATCGTCTCGCTGCAGCAATTCATCAAAATCTCGTTCATTCCGTGCAGCAGGCAAAATCCGCTGTCCTAAATCCATGTTATTCCTCCTTATAAAACAAGCAGACACACTAAGTTGTCTGCTTGTTCTTGCGTTGTTCTGCTGTATAAATCAATTGCATCGGATTGCCGCCGACCAGCGCACCAGGCGGGACATCCCGGTTTACAAGTGTCGCAGCCGATACGACTGCTCCATCACCAATTGTAACCCCCGGCAGGATTGTCGTATTCGCACCAATCATGGCATTATCTCCAATAACGACATCTCCGATCCGGTATTCTGTCGTCAAGTACTCATGCGCAAGAATCGTTGTATTGTAACCGATAATGGTATTTCTGCCGATTGTTATGCGCTCCGGATAAAGAAAATCTGGAACGACCATGACAGCCATAGCTGATTCATTCCCAATCTTCATTTTGAGCGTTGTCCGGTACAGCCAATTTTTCACACCGAGAAAGGGTGTGTAACGGCCAATCTGTATAACGACAAAATTTCTTACTACTTTCCAAAAAGAAATTGTCTTGTATAGCTGCCACAGTGAATTTGGCCCTTTAACGGGATAACTTTCCGTTTTCCGCATCTGCTTCTTCCTTTACAATCTCCAGTAAATCACGCATATCCTCCAGCATATACTCTGGTCTGTATGCCTCTAGGGTTTGTTTGCCTTTAATCGACCAAGCCACTCCCGCTGCCTTCGCACCGGCATTTTGACCAGATTCAATGTCATGGTAATTGTCACCAACCATAATTGCTTCCTCCGGCGTGCTGCCAAGTGCCTCCAGCGCCTTTAAAACTGGTTCAGGATGCGGTTTAGGCTGATTGATATCATCATACCCGATAACCACATCAAATAGTCCATCCAGTCCGCATACCGTGATACCGCGCTCCGCTGTCTCACGAATTTTCGTGGTGACAATCCCCAGCTTAAATCCTGCCTGTTTTAACTGTTGTAACGTTTCCACTACATACGGGTAAGCTTCTACATACTCATCATGATGTTCCAAGTTGTGTTTCCGGTAAGCTGCAATCATGTCATCTGCTCGTGCCGGATCAATATTCATAAAGACATCCTTAAGCGGCGGTCCGATAAACGGAAGCAATTCCTCTTGCTCATATTTCCGCCCTGTAAAATGCTCCAAGGTTGCTGTATAAGAGGCTAGAATAAGTGTATTGGACTCAATTAACGTTCCATCCAAATCAAATAGCAATGTCGTAATGGGCATCATGAGACCGCCTTTCTACTTTTTGTCTTTGTAACGAGGTGTATTCGCCCCCGGGCGACGTCGGATAACACAAATAATCACGGCTAGCACAATACCGATAATCGAAACAACCTGTGCCGCACGTAAACCTTCTGCTACCAAACTATCTGTACGCATTCCTTCTATGAAAAAGCGTCCGAAGCTGTACCAAGCAAGATAGAACAAGAACATTTCCCCGCGCTTCAGATTTACTCTCCGTAAGAGCAGCAAGATGACAAATCCAAGAATATTCCATAATGATTCATAAAGGAACGTAGGGTGATACAAGACCCCATCAATACACATTTGATTATTAATAAAGTCAGGAAGATACTGAATGAAGTTTTGGTAAGCTTCTTGTGAAACAGGTCCGCCATGGGCTTCTTGGTTCATGAAGTTCCCCCAGCGCCCAATCCCTTGTGCAAGAATCAGACTTGGCGCCGCAATATCTGCAAGCTTCCAAAATGAAATCTTCTTCACACGGCAGAAAATAAGGGCCGTAATAACAGAACCAATTAAAGCGCCGTGGATGGCGATACCGCCTTCCCATATCGCAAAAACTTTCCAAAACGGACCATTTGCATAGTTTTCCCACTCGAATGCTACATAGTAGATTCGCGCACAAATAATGGCAGCCGGAATAGCAAAAACCAGAAAATCAACAAATGTATCTTTATGTAATCCTAATCTTTTGGATTCGCGAATTGCCAACCACAATCCTAGGGCAGCTCCTACTGCGATAATGACGCCGTACCAATAGATTGTAATGGAACCGAGTTGCAGAAACACTCGGTCCAATGCTTGTCCTTCACACATTTCCATTTGTAAGGTCGCCTCCATCGTCTTGTCCGTTCTCAATCATTTTCGTAAGCCGCTGTGAAAATTCCTCTGCTGCGTTTACCCCCATCCGTTTCAGCCGGTAGTTCATGGCAGCAACTTCAATGATAACGGCCAAGTTACGTCCAGGACGAACAGGAACTGTCATCTTCGGCACATCCACATCCATGATTTTCATCGTTTCTTCATCGAGACCAACTCGATCATATTGTTTTGATTGATCCCACGTCTCTAAGTTCATGACAATAGAAATCTTCTTATGACTGCGAACAGCTCCAGCACCAAACAATGTCATCACGTTAATAATGCCTAACCCGCGAATCTCCAGCAAATGCTCAATCAAAGAAGGTGAATTACCAATGAGCGTATCATAATCTTCCTGACGAATCTCCACGCTATCATCAGCTACAAGACGGTGCCCACGCTTCACGAGCTCCAATGCTGTTTCACTCTTTCCGACGCCGCTTTGTCCCGTTATGAGAATACCAATTCCATAGATATCAACCAATACCCCATGCACAGCTGTGAAGGGTGCAAACTTCGCTTCAAGGAAGTTGGTAATTCGGCTGATCACTCGCGTCGTCTTATGCGGAGAGCGCAAAATTGGAACACCTGCAGCTTGTGCTGCTTGCATCATTTCTGTTGGCACTTCTTGTCCTCTCGTAATGATAAGAGCTGGTGTTTCCTCTGCACACAGTTTAAAAAAACGGTCTTTCTTTTGTTCTGTTGTCAGTTCCTCCAGAAAAGAGAGCTCTGTTTTACCGAAAAGCTGCAGTCGATCTTTTGGATAATATTTGAAATAGCCTGTCAATTCTATACCAGGACGGGAAATATCACTCATGAAGATTTCTCGCTGAACACCTGCTTCTCCTGTCAATAATTCCAGATTGAAACGATCTAATAAATCCTGAATGACTACTTTTGTCATACGAACCCTCCATCCTAACAATTCTTGTTTATTCTAGCATAATTCCTCAAACGATAGATACCAAGGCATAAAAAAAGCCTTGCAGCTTCATGCTGCAAGGCCGCTCAATCTGTGATACGGTCCCGAATGAGCCAGTTGAGTATAAGATTCAGCAGCGCAAGAATAATGGCTGCAATAATTGCCGTCCCAAAGCCATCAATGACAAAAGCTTCCCCAATCAACCCCTGTGTAATCATTAATGTAATGGCATTAATAACAAACAGAAACAGACCGAAAGTGACAGCTGTCAGCGGCAACGTCAGGACAACAAGAACAGGACGCACAATGAGATTTAATATCGATAAAATAAAACTTGCCAGAATAGCAGTCCAGTAGCCATCCAAATAAAATGCATCAAACAAATGGGCTACAATAATAAGCGATACGCCATTCAACAGAAGCGTCAAAATCCACCTAAGCATAAAACTCCTCCATCCTATGGCAGCACCCAGACAGATCCCGTTTTCGTGTTCGCTTCCAAATGCAATTTTTCATGTGCAGCAGGATGCGTCTCGAATTTAAGTGCCTTCTTGACGACTTCCTTTGCTTCCTCAATCACAATATATTCATCCAAATCACAATGCAGCGAACCAATATTCGTTGTAATTCGCCCATTCAGCGGGATAGCCGCCAATGATTTTAAGCGAATACTGCCATTCGTCGCCTTAAAGAACGCACTGTCCGGATCTTCGTTATGCCAGTCGCAATGTATACTGCCATTGAAAGTCTGCGCATCCAGCTTGCGAAAGCTGCCTTCTAAACGAAGCGAGCCATTGACAGACTCACAAAGCAAATCCCTTGCTGACACTTGCTTCAGCTTAATACTGCCGTTGGATGTCTCGGCACTCACGATGGAGCCGCCGCCACCTTGCAGATCAATATTTCCATTCGTCGTCTTGCAATACATCGTCACGCTGTTGACAGACTCCGAGCGAATCGTGCCATTGAATGTTTTTATCATACATTCATCATACACTGCTTCTGGCACGTATAACGTGATGTCCGGCTTAATTCGTTTATCTTGAAGGGAAAACTGCAGCTTGCCATCTGATACAGCAAAATAAGCCTTGTCGATGAACCGCTTCCGAGCAGCCTGTTCATCTTCCTCTGAATAGACCTTTGCATTTGTTTCCAGCCTAGCCAAGGGTTCATTCCAACTTTTAATCGTCAAAGAACCGTTATAAATTTTCAGCTCCACTTTTCTGAATGGCTCATCTGTCTGAAAAATATGATCCACTGTATAATGATTGCCAAAGTTCAAATCCAAATCAGCATTCTTAATTTTAGTGAATGCTTGCTGCATATATTGCAGCACCTTGGGTCCGACTGGCTTTTTCTTAGCAGTCTTGCCTGTGCGCTGCGATTCAGATTCTTTCCCCGCTGAAATCAGCTCCTGCACGACCGGCTCCTGGTCTTGCTCTTTCTTTTCTTCCTGAACAGCAGCACCAAAGGCACGTTCATCCAGTGCGGCAAGCTGCAATTCTGCTTCTTCTGCAGTCAGATTTCCTTCTTCCAGCTGCTTTAGGATACGCTTTCTCTCTGTTCTCATACACAGCCTCCTTTTCACATATACGAATTATATGCTTTTGAAGTTCCAAGTATAGAAAGTCTCCTCTTTAAAATGCTCCATCGCGATTGCTTCCATGTTCTCTTCCGTTAGCTGTTCACCAGTAACGTTTCCGAGCACCCCTTGTGCTTGAGATGCATGGCATAGAATCGTCTTCACTTTTGTTTTAACGAACGGGCGAATGTCTTGCACGACGTCAGGCTTCCCAAGAATTTCTTGGTAGCCGCGCATGAATGCCTGCGCCCAAACAGTTGGACGAATGCTTTCCTCCATCTTAGAAACTGCATCAATCGCCGCTGCGCCAAGTGCATTATGATCTGGGTGTACAGCATATTCTGGATAATGCGTAATTACTAATGACGGTTGGATTTCATCCAGGAATCCTTTCAAATGATCACTAACTTTTGAAAGATCCTCGAATTCTAGTACTTTATCGCGGTAACCGAGCATTTTCAATTCAACATCCATTACTTTGCAGGCATCCTGCAATTCCTTTTTGCGAATTTCCGGCAGTGACTCACGTGTTGCAAATGTCGGGTTTCCCATATTACGGCCCATTTCACCTAGTGTACCGCACAAGTATGTAACCGGCACACCTGCTTCTCTGAACTTGGCAATCGTACCAGCTGCTCCGAAAGCTTCGTCGTCCGGATGCGGAAAGATGACTACTACGTGTTTTTCCATAATTATTGCTCCTCCTTAGAACGCTGTCTCGCTTATTTCCAATGCAACCATCAAACGGCCTTCTCGATCGTGACCAGCCATCAACAGACGATTTTCATCGTCCATTTCCCAGGCATTGAGTCCTTCTGCATACACCCAGCCATTCTCTGTCTTCAAACCAACACGGTATGCAGTGCCTGCACCTTTAATCTTGCCATGCTCATACGTCACCTGTGCATTGCGGATAAATGCACCTACATTGTACGCTTTTTCATTTACATGATTAGCATATGCACCATTTGTCGTTTCAAGATGTATAAACACTTTTTTACCAGCAAATTCATCTATATGTTGTTGCACTTCATTCATATCAATTGGCTTCAACTTAAGTCGCTCCTTCCAAGCATATCTAAACAAATATTTTACTACAAATTCAAATGGAATGCTCCTATTGTTGATTATAGGTACAAATTATACCCAAGAGAGCTTCTCACTGAGCTGCATTGTCGTATTGCGAACTCATATGTTCTTGTTGTTGTCCGCACTTCTTCCCTCTCTGGCTGCACAAATTATCTAAAGTATAACTTCTCAATCTTATTCTTGTTTATATCCTTTGTTAAATCCACAAAATAAGCCGCTTGCCATTGCTGTGTTTTATATGCGTTCTTATTTAAATCTGCTTCCCAATCGGGATACACTCTTATCGCCATCTTCCCCTTATTGTATTCATCTCTTAAAACTCCCTTTTTGTATAAGATAGATTTGGGAAAGATAAATTGACCTTTAAGATGATGATCCATAATCGTGATGATGACCTTTTCTGGACTTTCCTCGTAAGTAAACGGTTGATTCTGGTTATTGGCGTTTTTCTCCCAAAAAACTACAAAGTATCCTTTCTTATTTGGTGTTAACTTAGCCAGCCGACTCCGATATCCCAAGTGTCTGATTTGGAAAGTTGCACCTTCATATTCCGTGTTCTGTGTTTCATAATGTATGTTATGTAACTTATCTTCTCCAAAATTAGCTAGTAATTCATCTATCACTTTTATTGATTGAAACATCAAGTCCCCTCCCTGTACATTGCAGTTCCGTTATAAATTAAGAAGCTAGGATATAACTGTTTAAGCTATATAAAAATCCAAACAATACTGCAATTAACAGCAGCATTGTTTGGATTTATTTGCATTGGAAATACACTCCGTTGATTTGTGTTATGGGAAACCTTCACTCGTGTAGGGTAGAATACGAAGACTCCTCGAAAATAAAAAGCGATTTTCTTATCGATGTCTTAATTCAAAAGCTATTTTTGTCCAACGTTAACAGCTAGAGTTGGAGAGGCAGCAGCCGTCGGTGGACTGCATTAAAAGAGTATGGATGAATTAATCTTGTTTTGTCCCAAGCTCTTGCTGTATCACTTTATTTTTCCGCTACTTGTGCGGCATATTCGATTTCGCTTGTTGTTCGTTCTCTGTCGCGTTCAAGAATTGGCTTCAAGTATTTGCCGGTGTAAGAAGCAGGCACTTCGGCTACTACTTCTGGAGTGCCGGTGGCTACGATTTCACCGCCGCGGTCGCCGCCTTCTGGACCGAGGTCAATGAGATAATCTGCTGTTTTGATAACATCTAGATTATGTTCAATAACAAGAACTGTATCGCCGTTCTCCACAATCCGTTCAAGTACTTTTAGCAATCGGGCAATGTCATCTACATGCAAACCAGTTGTCGGTTCATCTAAAATATAGAATGTTTTTCCGTTGCTGCGTTTATGCAGTTCACTAGCCAGTTTCACACGCTGTGCTTCCCCGCCGGACAGTGTTGTTGCAGGCTGTCCGAGTTTCACATATCCAAGTCCGACATCTGCAATTGTTTGCAGTTTGCGCTTGATTTTGGGAATGTTCTCAAAGAAATCTACTGCTTCTTCGATTGTCATATCCAATACATCCGCAATGCTCTTGCCTTTATACTTCACTTCAAGTGTCTCACGGTTGTACCGCTTCCCGTGACATACCTCACATGGTACATACACATCAGGCAGAAAGTGCATTTCAATCTTGATAATGCCGTCGCCTCGACATGCTTCACAGCGTCCGCCTTTGACGTTGAAACTGAAGCGGCCTTTCTTATAACCGCGTACTTTCGCTGCATTCGTGCTGGCATACACATCCCGAATATCATCAAATGCACCTGTATACGTAGCCGGGTTCGACCGTGGTGTCCGGCCAATCGGAGACTGGTCAATGTCGATGACTTTATCCAAATGCTCTAACCCTTTGACTTGTTTATGCTTACCTGGCTTCTGCTTGCTTCTGTTGAGCTTTTGCGCCAGTGTTTTGTGCAGAATTTCATTGACGAACGTACTTTTACCCGAGCCAGATACACCCGTCACCGCATTGAACAAACCGAGCGGAATTTTAGCAGATGCTTTTTTCAAGTTATTCTCTTCTGCACCAACAACTTCGATAACACGATCCATATCTGGTTTACGGCGTTCAAATGGAAGCGGCACAAACTTTTTACCTGACAAATACTGTCCTGTAAGCGAGCGCTTATCTTTCATCACTTTTGCAGGTGTGCCCTGACTGGAGATCTGTCCGCCATGCTCGCCGGCTCCCGGTCCTACATCAATCAGCCAATCAGCTTCCATCATTGTATCTTCGTCGTGCTCAACGACAATGAGCGTGTTACCTAAATCACGCATCCGTTTCATCGTTTCAATCAAACGGTCATTATCGCGCTGATGCAATCCGATAGATGGTTCATCCAGTACATATAGAACGCCAGTTAACGCAGAACCTATTTGTGTTGCAAGACGAATACGCTGTGCTTCTCCGCCGGATAAAGTTCCTGCTGCACGAGATAATGTCAGGTAATCTAAGCCAACATTGTTTAGGAATGTAAGTCTGTCTACAATTTCCTTCGTAATCATGAAAGCAATTTGACGTTCTTTTTCATTCAGTTCAAGCTCTTCCATGAATTGTTTTACTTCTAATACAGACTGCTCGGTAACGTTGCTAATATGATTACCATTAATAAGGACTGCTAAAGACTCTTCCCGGAGACGATGTCCTTTACATTTTGGACAAGGGCGTGTGTTCATGTATTTTTCCATTTGTTCACGAATGAAATCAGACGTGGTGTCACGATAACGACGTGCGATATTTGTCAGTACACCTTCGAACTCAATGTTGCTTTCACGTACTCTGCCAAAATCATTTTCATAACGGAAATAGATTTTATCTTTTTTCTTTCCGTTCAGCAAGATATCCAGCTGTGCTTCCGGCAGCTTTCCTACCGGCACATCCATATCAATACCAAAATGACTGCTGGCTGCTTCCAGCAGTTTCGGATAATATTGTGAACTAGTCGGCTCCCAAGCTGCAATTGCTCCTTCGCGCAGTGTTAGTTCTTTATTCGGAATAACTAAATCAGGGTCGACTTCCAGTTTCGTGCCCAAACCATCACATGTTGTGCAGGCACCGAATGGGCTATTGAAAGAAAACATCCGCGGTTCCAATTCGCCGATGGAAAAACCGCAAATTGGACAAGCATGATGCTCACTAAATAGCAATTCTTCCACGTCCATTACGTCTACAATGACTCTGCCGTCTCCTAGTGTAAGAGCTGTTTCCAAACTATCTGTCAAACGGCCAGTGATGCCTTCTTTGATAACAATCCGATCGACAACTACTTCAATGGAGTGCTTCTTCGTTTTCTCCAGCTTGATGTCATCTGAAATCTCCATCATTTCGCCATCTACACGAAGACGGATATACCCTTCAGCACGCAGCTTTTCCAGTACTTTCACATGCTCGCCTTTTTTACCGGACACAACAGGCGCCAATACTTGCAGGCGAGATCGTTCTGGAAATTCAAGAATTCGGTCAGCCATCTGCTCAACGGATTGGGAACTGATCTCAATCCCGTGCCGCGGGCAAGTTGGACGCCCGACTCTTGCAAACAACAGACGCAAATAATCATAAATCTCCGTTACTGTTCCGACAGTGGAACGCGGATTTTTGCTTGTTGTTTTCTGATCGATACTAATTGCTGGTGACAGTCCTTCAATGGAATCAACATCCGGCTTGTCCATTTGACCAAGGAACTGGCGGGCATATGCAGATAGAGATTCCACATAGCGCCGCTGCCCTTCGGCGTAAATTGTGTCAAAAGCGAGCGATGATTTACCTGAGCCAGACAAGCCTGTCAACACGACTAGACTGTCTTTCGGAATATCTACATCAATATTTTTTAAGTTGTTAGCGCGTGCGCCTCGGACTGATATATGTTTCTTCGCCACTTGCTTCACCCTTCCGCTTTAAGTTCCAATACAAGATCACGAAGCTCGGCAGCACGTTCGAAGTTGAGATCGCGCGCAGCCTGTTTCATCTCTTGCTCCATATCAGCAATAACTTTTTCTTTTTCTTTTTTCGTCAGCTTCGTCAAATCCGGCGTATCCTTATTCGGTGCGCCGCTCTCTTCAGAAGTGATGGTCGCTTTAATCACATCCCGCACTTCTTTTCGGATTGTCTGCGGAGTGATGCCATGTTCTTTGTTATACGCTATTTGTATTTCACGACGGCGGGTTGTCTCGTCAATTGCTTTCTGCATGCTGTCCGTAATTCTATTCGCATACATAATGACATGACCGTTTTCGTTACGTGCTGCACGTCCCATTATCTGAATGAGAGAGCGTTCAGAACGCAAGAACCCTTCCTTATCCGCATCTAGGATAGATACTAAGGACACTTCTGGTATATCCAATCCTTCTCGAAGCAAGTTGATCCCAACAAGCACGTCATATTTGCCGACTCGTAAGTCACGAATAACCTCGATACGTTCCAATGTTTTAATTTCCGAATGAAGATAAGCAACTTTAATTCCAATATCTTTTAGATAATCGGTTAAGTCCTCTGACATTTTCTTCGTGAGCGTTGTAATTAAGACACGTTCATTCTTTTCGGTACGTTTATAAATTTCACTGATAAGATCGTCAATCTGGCCTTCAATTGGCCGAATATCTATTTCTGGATCAAGCAGCCCTGTCGGACGGATAATTTGCTCGACCATCTCAGGTGTATGCTCGATTTCATATGGTCCCGGTGTTGCTGATACGTACACAAGCTGTTCGGTCTTCTTCTCAAATTCAGTGAATGTCAGCGGACGGTTGTCCATTGCTGACGGCAGACGGAAGCCATGGTCAACAAGCACTTTTTTTCGGGCTTGGTCACCATTGAACATTCCCCTGATTTGCGGCAGTGTAACATGGGACTCATCAACTACTACAACAAAATCATCTGGGAAGAAGTCCAGCAATGTGTACGGCGTTGCTCCCGCATCACGGAAGGTAAGATGGCGGGAATAGTTCTCGATACCAGAACAAAAGCCCATCTCACGCATCATTTCCAAATCATAGTTTGTACGCTGTTCCAAGCGCTGCGCTTCCAGCAACTTGCCTTGCTCATTAAATACAGCGAGCTGTTCTTTAAGTTCTTCCTCAATATTGCTAATCGCTTTCTTCAAGTTCTCCTCACGAGTTACGAAGTGGGAAGCCGGGAAGATGGCAACATGCTCGCGGTCGCCGATTATCTCACCTGTTAACGCATCTACTTCGCGAATACGATCGATTTCATCGCCAAAGAACTCAAAGCGAATACAATGTTCTTCTTTTGAAGCGGGAATAACTTCAACAGAATCACCGCGTACGCGGAACGTACCACGCTGAAAGTCAATATCGTTTCTTGCATACTGGATATCAACAAGGTTGCGAAGCAGTTCATCCCGGTCTTTCTCCATCCCGACACGGACGGAAAGTACTTGGCTCTTATATTCCTCCGGGGAACCTAAACCATAGATGCAGGATACACTTGCTACAATCAGCACATCATTCCGCTCGAAAAGCGAAGATGTTGCAGAGTGGCGCAGTTTATCAATCTCATCATTGATGCTGGCATCTTTCTCGATGAATGTATCCGTCTGCGGTACATAAGCTTCAGGCTGGTAATAATCATAATAACTAACAAAATACTCTACAGCATTGTTCGGGAAGAATTCCTTAAACTCACTGTACAGCTGGCCTGCTAGCGTCTTGTTATGGGCTATTACAAGCGTCGGACGGTTTATTTCCTTCACCATATTCGAAATGGTGAATGTTTTACCAGTACCTGTCGCTCCAAGCAATGTTTGGTGGCGCTTTTGCTGGTGAATACCATCGACTAAGTGATCAATTGCCCGCGGCTGATCACCTTGCGGACTATATTTGGATACTAACTCAAACGTTTCATTTTCCTTCAACGCCAATTTCCTCCGTTCTCTTGATTACTCATATGATAGCATAAAATATATAAAAATACGAACAAACATTCGTTTAAGATTCTGTATATCTGCTAATATAGATGTTTACCTAATATAAAAAACATAAACACTGCAGATAGCAAAAAGCCGTCAAAAAATGACGGCTTCATCTATTAGTTAGCAGTTTGGTCGTATTGGTTGACCTCAAACAGATCAATCAAATCGATTTTCGGGTTTTTATCCGTGAACCAGCGAAGGGCAAAATCATTCTTGAACAATGCCAAGTATTCTCCTTCACGATCCTGTGCGAGTAAACTGCGCTCGTCAAACAGACGTTCATCCACTTGCTCAGCTTTCAGCCAGCGCGGAATGCGTTCTCCCATTGATTCCAATACTACTTCTACATTATACTCGTTTTTCATTCGATATTCGAATACTTCGTACTGCAGCTCTCCAACTGCGCCAAGGATAAAGCTGTCATCACGTTTACCACGGAACAGCTGAATTGCTCCTTCTTGCACAAGCTGCTCAATCCCTTTTCTAAACTGTTTTGCTTTCATCACGTTTTTCGCTGTTACCTTTTTAAATACTTCCGGCGGGAACTGCGGCAGCTCATCGAATTCGAAGTTCGCTTTTCCTTCTAGCAGTGTATCCCCGATTCGGTAAATATTTGGATCATATATACCGATAATATCTCCAGCAAAAGCCTCTTCAACTGTATCACGGGAAGAAGCAACGAACTGCTGTGACTGCGAAAGTTTAATCGGTTTTGCAGAACGAGCAAGCTGCACGCTCATCCCTCGTTCGAACTTCCCTGAGCAAACGCGTAAGAAAGCAATCCGGTCACGGTGGGCCGGGTTCATGTTTGCTTGAATCTTGAAAATGAAACCGGAGAATTCTTCTTTCTCAGGTGATACGACGCCCTCCGTTGTCCGGCGGCCTCCTGGAGAAGGTGCCATGCTGACAAATGTGTCAAAGAAAGTCTGCACACCAAATGGCGCTAGGGCGCTTCCAAAGAACACTGGCGTCTGCTCACCTGCAAGTACACGATCGAGTGAGAATTGGTCGCCAGCTTCTTCTAGCAATTCCAGCTCTCCTTTTGTGTCTTCAAAGGCAGATTGACCAGTCAAATCAGCATAAGCCGGATCATCCAGCTCGTCATACGGAATATACGTTTCTTCTTCATTTCCGTTAAAACGGACAAATTGCTCGTTATGACGGTCGAAGATACCTAGGAAACGTTTGCCCATGCCTGCTGGCCAGTTCATTGGATATGTCTCAATATCCAATACTTGTTCAATCTCTTCCAAAAGCTCCAATGGCTCTCGGCCCTCTCGGTCAAGTTTATTGATGAAAGTGAAAATCGGGATACCGCGCATACGACAAACTTTAAATAGCTTCAGCGTCTGTGCTTCGATACCTTTTGTTGCATCAATAATCATGACAACACTATCCACTGCTGTTAATGTTCGATATGTGTCTTCACTGAAATCTTCGTGTCCCGGTGTATCCAGGATATTCACTTGATAATCTTTATACGGGAAGTTCATTACAGATGATGTAACGGAAATTCCGCGCTGTTTCTCAATTTCCATCCAGTCGGATGTTGCGAACTTACCAGATTTCTTCCCTTTAACTGTACCCGCCGATCGAATAAGGTTACCAAAGACGAGCAGCTTCTCTGTCAGTGTCGTTTTCCCGGCATCCGGGTGGGATATAATTGCGAAAGTCTTACGTTTTTGTACTTCTTCATTTATTTTCATCGGTTCATTACCTGCCGTTCTGTTAGCATTCGTAGAGCGTGTCTATCAACGTGGGCGTTTTTTATCACACTGCGTTAAACCTTCTTTCCGCTCAAAAATCAGTCTTTCTCTACTATACCTAATGTTAGTTGCTTTAGGCAATATCTTCTCGCAGATGGTTTTTATTGACCTGCACGGAGAAAGCGCTTTACTATAATACTAATAAGATTTTCAACAAAATACGGTTTATTCTGAGGAGAGACAACCATGCTAAAAAAACTATTCGGCAAAAATGTTACGGAAGAAAGTTTTGTAAGCCCTGTCACTGGAAAAGTCGTCCCGTTGGAAGAAGTTCCCGATCCTGTATTTGCTGAAAAAATGATGGGTGACGGTGTAGCGATTGAACCGTCCGATCAAACAATTGTCAGTCCGATTGACGCAGAAGTCGTACAAGTCTTTGAAACAAAGCACGCCATTGGCCTGAAAACCGAAATGGGCTTGGAGCTGCTCGTGCATGTCGGACTTGATACCGTTAATTTAAAAGGAGAAGGCTTCGAAACTTTCGTTAAAGTCGGAGATAAAGTTTCTGCCGGAGACAAACTAGTTGCCTTTGAAAAGCCAGTAATCGAAGCGAAAGCAAAAAGCAGCATCACACCAGTGATTGTCACAAACTTTGAAGAAAGTGATTTCACACTGGAAGCACTCTTCCCCGAGCAAGCCGTCGCAGGTGAAACGCAGATCTTTCAAGTGAAAAAGAAGTAATTTCAGGACGGCAGTTATACACTGCCGTTTTTTATTCTGCCTGGTTGGGGAAGGCTATTGTCATATCTGTTATAATGATAGGATAATGAATTTTTTAGACTGGAGACTGGGCTTTTATGCAATCTTATTTTCTCGATAAACAAGATATCATCAAAGTGACAGGTGATCGTTTCTACCGCAGAGGGTTGGACTATGCCAACAAAGGCCGTGTACAGGGGCTTAGCTTTACACCTTCCATCAATCAATGGAAGGCTGTTGTTCGTGGCACAGAAATCTATCCAGTACGGATCTTTTTCTTTGAGGATGATGACCTAGATGGTGTTTGTTCTTGTCCGGCATATCATACCCACTATACGTGCAAGCATATCGCAGCTGTCTTGATCGCAATTAGTAAGAATCGCTTTGACAGCAATGGCTATACGATAACTGAAGATACATCTGCCCCCGCAACAGCTCGGCAGACGGATTTCACCGATCGGCTCGTACAAACCTTCGCTTCCTCGGATGAACGCCTGCCATCAAAACAGCCGGAAACATTAAAACTGGAGTATAAAGTAGAACAGCGCTTTTTGCAGACAAATGGCAACACAGTGCTGGAGGTCGAACTCAAAGCTGGTACTTCCCGTACATATATTGTCCGTCTGGCAGAGGATTTTCTCCGGAGTGTGGTGCACCATACGCGCTACCAGCTGACACCAAGCTTTGCATTTGATCCGAATGTACATATTGTCTCACCAGAGGACAGAGCCATACTAGGACGATTATTAGAGGCTTGTGAAAATAGCTTTATCCATGACTTCGCAGCGTCTTCGCTTCAGTCGGAAAAACGCGCTGTTAAACTGACGCCTTCTTTGGCGAAAGACTTGCTGCCAGAGCTTGCTGAAGCTGGTGCATCCCTTCATCTTCTTCATACCGATGCGATGAATGCATTCCATGTGAGCAGCCAGCCGGCACGCTTGGATTTTTACTTATCAACAGATGAACAAGAAATGCTGCAATTCGGTGTACAGGACATTGCCGCCTATGAATACATTAAAAACTATCATTATCTCGTAAAGGACGATGTGCTCTACCCGGTTCCGCCTGAACAGCGGGAACTAGTGAAAGAACTGTTCTCGATACTGCCTTATCGGCATGATACGCCACAGACAGTTTCCGATAAGAACGTGAATCAATTTGTATCCCAAGTTGTTGGGAAGCTCGAACAAATTGGTCATGTGCATATAGCCGAAACGGTTCGCAGCAAAGTAGAACTGGCACCTCTCACGGCAAAAGTATACTTGGATGAAACAGATGATGTGCTGCATGCCAGCGTCGCTTTCCATTATGGTGATCATGTGATTCAGCCGGGACAAAAGCAGACAAATCTTCCTGTCATCAAACGTCAATCTGCTCAGGAAGATGCCGTTTTGCAGCAACTGCACACATCCGGCTTCCGCTTTTCTAAAGGACGCTTTCATTTGCTAAACATGGAGTATATTTATCAATTCCTCCATGAACACCTGCCTGCTTTGCAGCATCTAGCAGAAGTGTATATTTCCGACCGGGTACAGGCGATGAAGGCAGACGATCAGCATGAAGTGTCTTCTTCGGTTCGCTTACAGCAGGAAAAAGGCATGCTGGAAATCAGCTTTGATATCAATGGTCTATCCGAGGCTCATATCAGCAATGTCTTGCAAGCAATGATTGAGAAGAAAAAGTATTATCGCATTCCAGACGGCGCCTTGCTCGATCTGGAGCAGGATTCGATGAATAACTTCCAAGACTTTCTGGAGCAGCTCCAAATTCGGAAAAGTCAGCTGGATAAGCAACAGATCTTTGTTCCAGTCGCACAAAGCATGCAAGTCGAGGAAGCACTTCAAGGAGCAGCGATGGAAGCTGCTTTTCAAACACTTATTGAACGGCTTCGTCATCCGGAACAAATCGATTTCGACCTGCCAGCCGGACTGAATGCCGAGTTACGTGACTATCAGCTAACAGGCTTCAAGTGGATGAAAACACTCGCCTATTATGGCCTTGGCGGTATTCTTGCTGATGATATGGGGCTTGGGAAAACATTGCAGACGATTGCTTATCTCACATCTGAGCGCGAAGCCAATCCAACATCCCGCCCTTCGCTTATCATTGTGCCTTCTTCCCTGCTTTATAATTGGCAGAAGGAATTCGAGAAATTCGCACCTAACATGCGGACATTGGTTATTTCCGGATCGGTAACAGAACGGCAAAGTCAGCTCGCATACTTGGCGGATTATGACATTGTCATTACTTCTTATCCATTATTGCGAGTGGATCATCATGTGTATGCAGGGCAGTTATTTGATAGTTTAGTGTTAGATGAAGCGCAAGCAATCAAAAACCACAATACACAGACAGCTAAAGCTGTCGGGCTTATCCAGGCCGGAAATCGGTTTGCTTTGAGCGGAACGCCGATTGAAAACAGATTGGATGAGCTGTGGTCCATTTTCCATACCATATCGCCGGGATTGTTCCGCAGCCGCAAGACGTTCACAGAATTTGAACCGGAAAAAATCGCACAAATTACTCGCCCCTTCATTTTGAGACGGGTGAAAACTGATGTGCTGCATGAACTGCCAGAAAAGATTGAAACAACAACGTATTCTGATCTGACACAAGAACAAAAAGAAATTTACGTTGGCTATCTCGAACGGATTCGTCGTAAAATTGACCAAACAATTGCTGAAAAAGGCTTTGACAGAGGTAAATTGGAGATACTCGCTGGACTGACCAGGTTGCGGCAGATCTGCTGTCACCCGTCACTATTCATTGATAACTATACCGGGCAGTCCGGTAAACTGGAACAGCTGCTGGAAGTGATTCGTGAATTGAAGCAAAATAATAAACGTTTCCTTATCTTCTCGCAATTCGCCAGCATGCTGCAGATTATCCGGCAAGCACTGGATGATACGGACGTCTTTTACCTGGACGGCAGCACACCTTCTAAAGAAAGAATGCAAATGGCAGAAGCTTTCAATGAAGGAGAAAACGATGGCTTCCTGATCAGTTTGAAAGCGGGAGGTACCGGCCTGAATTTAACTGGAGCAGATACTGTTATACTCTTCGACCTGTGGTGGAACCCCGCAGTTGAAGAACAAGCAGCAGGCCGCGCTCACCGAATTGGACAGAAAAATGTCGTGCAAGTTATCCGCCTGCTTACCCGCGGGACAATTGAGGAACGAATTTTCGAACTGCAGCAGCGTAAACGCGCACTAGTAGATCAGATTATTCAGCCAGGGGAAACAATGCTCAACACTCTAACAGAAGAAGAAATTCGCAGCCTGCTATCAATGCAAGAAATATAGAAAAAGGAGCAAGCCCCGTCGGCTTGCTCCTTCTCTTTATGGTTCGCATAAAATCAATCGTATTATTGGATGTCGCAAAGAGCTACTGCCGATTATCGGTGTAAGTGCCATAAAAAAACACTAAACTGGTTATCTGAATTAACAATTAACACTCATTTCCTCGTTATTTTCTTCTCGTTTAATTTACGTCTTTTATAGTTAATTCTTGTTCTGGTGTAAAACTAACGTAATAGTCATAAGTTTCTTCACCATTGATGACGCTGCTATACCCTACTTCAGCTAAATGATAATCGATAGATTTACTATTCAATTGCTTCTGTATTTCCTGGCTCTGTTGCAGCATTTGTTCTTTCGTCAAATCTCCTTTTTCAATTTCCAGTATAATGGTGATCGGCTTTGGTGTTTTCAACTGCGGTGTCCATTCCTCGGCAACTTTGTTGTATACTCCCACATCCGTTACCACTGAATCGACTTGCGGCACTTTTTCCTTGAGGAGCGTTAGAATATACCGCTCTGCCTCAGCATTTAGCTTTTCAGATGCCTCTTTGTCTATGTTGGATTCATGAATCGTATCACTATAAACTTCATACGGTTCGAGAGCGGAGACATAGAACGGATAGGTGGTCTCAACTCCAATAGGGTCCTTTTTCACTACATTAAATTGATAAGTGCCATCGGTCCATCCATACCCTACTGACCGCTTGATCTCATAATCCATGTCGGGATAAGTTTGTTGTAAAAATGCTTCCAGGCTCTCCTTTGCTTTGTGTTTGTCAGTTGTATTTCCGCTCATTTGCATGTAAGCGAACACTATGGCAGCAATTAATGAAAATGCAATCACACTGTATATTATTTTCTTTTTCATAATCAATTTTCCTCTCTTATTTTAACAATGCAGAAGCCGATAATGATTCCGATAAAGGTAATGAAAAGGTGGATAATTAAGGTCGTCAGTGCTATTTGAAGAGCCTCCGAAAAACTTTCAGCATATAACTCGCCGAACCAATCCGTTATATATAGCAAGCAATTCCATATGAAGTTCGGTACGCCCGCTAGCAGGACAGTAACGAGGACCGACCGGTAAAACAGATATGTGACCGCACCTAAAATGGCATAAGTCAGGATAAAGCCACTATTGTCATTCATAATGGTCGTGCTCATCGCCAATATAAAAGCAATTGCTACAAAGAAAATCTGTATTGTCGTTAATTTCACGGTAATTTTACGCATCATTTTTTTAGAAGTACCGCCGGGTTTTACTTCTGCAGGCAGTGGAATTTGTGCTTGCTCTGTGACATGGCCGCATTCATGGCAGCTTTTCAAGTGTTCCTCGATAAATTGCTTTGTCTCCAACTGTAACAAGTCTTCTTCATATAAAGGCAAAAGGTCTTGTACAATCGTACATTCTCTGCTCATAAATCCACCTCCATTAATTTTTGGATCTTTAGTTTCAACCGGTGAAAAGTCACACGCGCATAGTTCTCTGATTTCCCGATCAAGATTCCAATCTCTGAAAAACTCAGTTCTCCGTAGATACGCAGCAATATGATTTCCCTTGAGACATCATCCAATTTCGAGATATGATGTAAAAGTATTTTTGTATCTTCATTGATTTCCGCCAACTCTTCCAATGAATGGATTTCAGTCTGTGGAATCTCTGCAAGTTTTTGCATTAAGCTTTGCTGATACTTGTTTTTTCGGTAATATTTTTTTAGTAAATTTGTCGCAATCTTGAACACCCATGTCGACAAGGTGGAATGTCCATTAAAAGATCCAATGTTTTTACAGGCCTCGTAAAAGGTATCGTGGCAAAGATCCTGAGCAGTCATCCGATTTCCTGTTTTGGAATAAAAAAATGCATAGATTTTCGGATGAATCTTTTCATATTCTTCCTCGAGCTTATTCATAACTGCCCTCACTTTCTTGTTGTTCGTAGTATTAATACCTTGAGCACCTATTTCGTTACAATCATTTTTTAAAAAAATATCTTTTTTCCTCAATTATTGGGCTTCCGCCTAGCTTATGACAGCCATCACTCCGCTGATTCGAAATACAATTGGATTCCCTATCAGGCAGAGAAATGCTAGTATTCCAAACACCTGTAACACGTTCATTTAGGAACTTATCCCCCCATTGTATTTACTATATTCTTTATCATTTCAATGGCTACTTATATCTATCAATCTGTATAAGATATTGTACGTTACTAGTTTCAGATACTTGTAGATAAAGAAAACCACTTATCCTTGATAGAATAAGTGGTTCAACTTAGCTGCTAATCGGTGCAGCTTGCTTATGCTGTTCTTGTACAAATATGATGCCCAGTTCGTGTGGTTCACCTTCGTACATGGCGCGTTGTTTGATTCGTATTTCGCCTTGCTCGTCACGGATTTCCATTTTGCAATATTGGCTGTTTGATTGAATTGCTTCATAAAATGTGCGTTCTGTCGCTACACGGATACCATTGACTTTTTCGATTCGCTCACCAGGAAGCAGGCCGAGTCTGTCAGCCGGACTATCTGGTACAACAGCTAGCACAAACATTCCTTCGCTGCTTTCTGTGTAATAAAAGGCCCGTTTCCGATCTTTGTTCCGGAAGAAGAGTGTAATAGCTTCTCTGCCGATAAGTGCCACAACAAATGCAGCAATAGATAGGTAATACGCATAAGTACTAGCTGCACTTAACGCGAGCGTAAACAGAGCTAATACCAAAATCGCCTTTCCTTGCTGGCGTGCTTCGACAAAAGCTGGACGACCTTTGGCAATACCATTGATGCCTGTGAGCAATGGCACAAGCAGCAAGCCGTAACTTGTTCCGTTTAGGTGGAAGAATGGCCACCAAGGCGCAAACGGTTCAATTGCACCAGCAGGTACGAGCAGAAAGAACGGTATGAACAAGAGCTTACGGAAGCGATGCTGTCCAATCCAGCGGCCGCGCGGACCTTTAACCAGTTCTGGCAATGTATCTTCCCGCTTGGTCTTTAAAAGCAAGATTGCTTCCGCTAGCATGATAATGCTCATAACGAGTGCAAAACTAATCCAATTTAATCCTGCAATATCCTCCGCCCAGCCAGCCTGCAAATAATCACTAGCGTATGGCGCAGCACCTACAGCAAGCAGGAAACTGAATCCGAATATGTAAGCTGCCGACAGCCATGTGAACTGCAGCAGTACTGTCAGCACAATTGTCACAAGACTCAGCAGCAATACAACAGGCGGCGCTATCACAATCCCGGCTCCGATACTCACTGCTGTGAGCAAGATTCCAAATATGACGGAGAGAGGCCATGTGCCTGTCCACTCTTTACGGAATGCAAACACCTTCGTCCCGAAGTTAATACGCTCTTTACGGATTCTGCGACTCGACACAAATAACGTAAGCAGCAGGGTCCAATAGAGCAGCGGATTCAAAAAGAAGTTCCCGACCCCATATAGAAGTTCGGTCAACCAATCATTCACCATTATGTGTCTCTCCCTATAACCATCTCTTATGTATACTGTCTATTTTAACATGCCAAGCGGTGTTTTCCTATGTACAACAGAAAAAGCCTCCCATATTGGAAGGCTTCCTATTATTGAGCGAACAGCTCCTGCAATGCTTTGTCCATTTGGTTATCATGCTTGCCATCGCGTATTTGCTCGATGATCTTCGTCTGTAGCAAGTCAGCTGTTTCCTGATTTACTTCTCCAGTAGCTTGAAGGTTTTGATCCTGCTGGAACTGCTTGACTGCTGTTTCTGTTTTTTCGTTGAAGAAGCCATCTTTCCGGCTTGGATCGTAGCCTAGGCCATCCAGCATAATTTGCAAGTTTTTAATTTTGTCATTATTGTCATTGAATTTCAATGTTTCCTTTTCATCCAACTGAATTGGCGTACTATAAAAGTATTCCGGCTGCTCCACTTTCACTGTCGGCTTGATACCTTTTTCGTGAATCCAATCACCATTTGGTGTCAGCCATTTATACAAGGTAAGCTTCAGCATTGATTCATTCTCCAAAGGCACTGTCTGCTGTACAGTTCCTTTACCGAATGACGTCTTCCCAATCAGTTCGTAGCCGCCAGCCTGATTCATCGCACCAGCAAGAATCTCGGATGCCGACGCACTGCCTTCATCAATAAGCACATTGATTGGGTAGTCCTTCTTCTTATCTAACTCTGTATAAAACTTCTGCTTCTTACCATCTTTATTTTCAATCTGTAAATATGGCTTCTCACTTGGTACAAAGTTTTTCAAGATTTCTTCAACAGTTGTCAGAATCCCACCAGGGTTTCCACGTACATCAATAATCAAACCATCAATTCCATCTGCCTCCAGCTTCTTCAACGCTGTTTCAAATTCACCTGCTGTGTTCTCAGAGAAGGAGGTAATCTCAATAATACCAGCAGTTTGACCATTCAATTCCTTTGTATCCGTGTAAACCGTCTCGACTGGTATTTCATCACGTGTTACATCAATCTTCAATTCTTCGGATACTCCCGGGCGTTTTACAGATAGCGTAACAGTTGTCCCTTTTTCACCGCGAATCTTGCCAACAGCTTCCTGTAAATCAAGTCCTTGCAAAGAATCTCCGTCTACCTCGAGCACTTGATCATTCGGCCGCAAGCCTGCATCTTCTGCCGGTGAATCTTTAATTGGCGCTACGATTGTCACATTGTCCTCGACCATGCTTACCTCAGCACCGATACCTTCAAACGATGACTCCAGCTGCTGATTCAACTGCGTAGAAGATGCTTCATCTAGGAAAGAACTATACGGATCGTTCAGTGTTTCGAGCATTCCTTGAATAGCTCCATTCTGCAGCTGCTGCGCGTCTGGCTTAGCAAGTGCATTATTCTTAATCAGCTCATAAGCATTCCCTACCTCAGAAAGGTTTTCTGAATCCCGTGAGGCAGACTCTAATCCCGCCTCGTCACCTGCATATGATGTATAGGCATAGCTGCCTCCTGCCCCGACAACCAATGCCACAATAATTGCAATGATAAATGTTGCTTTTTTTATCTGCACCTTCGCCTCTCACCCTTTCCTCACTTGTCCCATCCGTTACTCTTACTACTATGCTACTCTCCCTCTATCTTATCACTAAAAGAGAAAGATGATGTGAAAAAGGCACCCCCATATTGGAGAATGCCTTTTTTGATTTTGGTATTAGAAATATTTCATTGGGTCTACTGCGTTACTTTTCGCACCGTTCCAAGAACCATCTACATGAATTTCGAAATGTAGGTGAGAACCTGTAGATACACCCGAGTTACCCATTTTCGCAATTTCCTGTCCGCGTGAAACACTCTCACCAACAGATACTTCACGCTTGCTCAAATGTCCGTAAAGCGTACCATATGCGCGGCCATTGATAGAATGTTCCACGATGATAACATTTCCGTAGCCATTCATTGTACCGCTGTAGGAAACACGGCCGCTTGCAGCTGCGTGAACAGGTGTTCCGATTGCATTAGCAATATCAACACCGTAATGGAACGTTCCCCAGCGAGCTCCGAATCCAGATGATTTAGTTCCAGAGGCTGGCCAAGAGAAGATACCAGCTTCTGCAGACTTCACTGTAGAAGTACTAGCAGAACTGCTTTCTGTTGTTGATTTGGAGGTAGATGCATTAGAGCTTGAAGAGCTTTCTTTGCTCTCGGCAGCTTTTTGTGCTGCTGCTTTTGCTTCTGCTGCCGCTTTTTTCTCTGCTTCTAAATCAGCTTGTTGAGATTGTGCATCTTCTTTTGCTACACGAAGGGCTTCTGCTTGGTTTCTTACAAGCTCCTCTTGCTCTTCCGCAGACAAGATTTGATCTTCAAGCTCTGCATATTCATCCTCAAGCTGCTGTTTCAAGTCTTCTTGTTCTGCTGCTTGGGATTTTAAATCTTCTTTAATCGATACAAGTTTATCTTTTTGATCTTGCAAGTTTTGCTTTTCATCTTCACGCTCTTGTTTCTGGTCTTCAAGTTTCTGCTTTGCTTCTAAGTAACCGTTCAATAGTTCTTTGTCAGAATCCATGATTGTTGTAACAGCATTCAGACGGTTGATCATGTCGCCAAAGTTCTTAGATCCCATTAATACTTGCAAGTACTGTACGTCGCCGCCGTTCTGCTGCAAGCTGACAAGGCGATCGGATAGTTTATCCTCACGCTTATCAATATCTTTTTCAGTATCGACGATTTCACCAGAAATTTTTTCAATCTTTTGGTTTGTCTCGTCAATTTGCGTTTCTTTATCTTCTAATGCATTTTCATTTTTATCAATCTTGTTATTCAAGCTGTCCAATTTAGCTCGTAAGCTGTCTTGCTCAGCCTGATTCTCAGATTGTTTGGATTCTGCATTATCAATTTGGCTTTCCAATTCACTTTGCTTACTGTTATTCTCCTGCTGTTTCTCTTGCAGTTCATTAATCTCACTCTGCAGTTCAGAAGAGGATTTTGCGGACGTTTGAATCGGAGTATGTAGGATTGCTCCTGCAGCTAATACAGCTACAAGAACAGGTTTGATCGTCTTCTTCATTCTTCTCTCATTCCCTTTCCTTCTAAATAAGCTTTGTATACTAGTTGATTTAGACTTTAAGAAATTTACGGACACTCATGACGCTGCCCCAGACTCCAATTACTGCGCCAATTGCCAGCAATAATCCTGAAAGCTGGAAAGCGAATGGTGCGTAAGGGAGAATTTGCACAAATCCTATGTCAATATTTTGTGATACATTGTTTGACAAGTAATAATAACCGCCGAGAACAATCGCAATCGGTATAATCGCACCGAGCACACCTAGCATTAACCCTTCAATAAAGAACGGCCAGCGGATAAAGGAGTTGGTTGCTCCTACCAATTTCATGATGCCGATTTCTCTGCTTCTGGCGATGATTGTAATCTTAATAGTGTTTGAGATTAAGAAGATGGCTGTAAATACCAGACCGATGATTAATACAGCACCGATGATTCGGGAGTACTTACTAACAGTAAAGAGACTATCTACTGTTGATTCGCCGTAGTCCACTTTGTCAACACCATCCAGTTCGCCGACTTCATCAGCTACCGAGGAAATATCTTGCGGCTTCGATGTTTTTACAACATACGTATCACTTAACGGGTTGTCTTGTTCGAACAAGTCCCATTCTGTTTGCCCCATATCTTTCATCAGCTGGTTTAACTGTTCTTCTTTCGAGGAATACTTCACTGAACCAACTTTATCTATTGATTCTAGCTCTCCTTGAATTGCTTCCACTTGATCTTTCTCAAGTGTCGGATCAAGGTAGACACTCATTTCTACATCCGATTCAACGTTGGAAGCGAAATTATTTAAGTTAAATACGAGAGCCAAGAAAACGCCGACTAAGATGAGCGTAACCGTTACTGCTCCAATAGAAGCAATGGTCATCCAGCCGTTACGGAATATATTCTTCGATCCTTCACGCAGATGGCGTTTTGCGGTGTTAAGCTTCATATCCGTAATCACCTCCTGCTTCATCTCGGACAATACGACCGTTTTCCAGGGCGATGACACGTTTCTTAATTGTGTTCACAATCTCTTGGCTGTGTGTTGCCATAATAATAGTTGTTCCAGTTTGATTAATATCTTCCAGAATCTTCATAATCCCCCAAGATGTATCGGGATCCAGGTTTCCGGTCGGTTCATCAGCAATCACAACTTTAGGTTTGTTGGCAATTGCCCGGGCAATTGCCACACGCTGCTGTTCTCCTCCTGATAATTCATCAGGGATTGATCTGGCTTTATGCTTTATTCCGACAAGATCAAGTACTTCCATGACACGGTCACGAATCAGTTTTGGTGACTCTTCTATTACTTCTAATGCAAAAGCAACATTCTCATAGACTGTTAGTTTTGGCAGTAACTTAAAATCTTGGTAGACTACGCCGATCTTTCTTCTGATTTGCGGTATTTGTCGTTCTTTATATGTGCTCAAATCAATATTATCTATTTTTACAGTTCCTGTGTTCGGCTTCTCTCCACGGAAGATCATTTTGACAAATGTGGATTTACCGGCACCGCTTGGGCCAACTAGGTACACAAATTCCCCATTATCGATATGCACGTTGACTCCATTCAGCGCAGATACGCCATTGGCATAATCTTTATGCACATCTTTCATATCTATCATGTTTAACTCACCTTTTTTATTATTTCATAATCTGTTAAGTATCAGTTGTTTTATGTCGAACATTGTTGAAAGCAATCGAACCAGCTCTCAAACCCAAAACTATTATAACATCTTCTTTCTCTTTTTTTAGACATATTAATATTACATTTGTGTTTCAATATATGACAATAGGCTCGCTTTTTGAAACAATTGATGCAGTTTTCTGTCGTTTCCACTTGTTCCCAAAGCTGGATACACAACAAAATACCCATACAGACGTCTGTATGGGTATTTGCTATATTGCTTTTACTGCTGTTTTAGCAGCCAGTCGGCGATTTTCTCCGCCTCTTCCCCTTCAGCTTGCCCGGCAGGCATGCCGCCTTTGCCGTTTTCCATAATATCGACAAGTTCTTCTTGTGTATAATCAGATCCCAGGTTATCCAACGCTGGGCCGCCGTTTCCGCCGCTCAAGTCCTGACCGTGGCACATGGCGCAATTATTCTCATAGGCTCCTGCTGGTGTCTCTGCCTCATTGTTGCCGCCGCAAGCGGTTAAAAGAAGAAGAAACAGGAGGCTGCCGCTGACTATTAACTGTTTTTTCAAGAGAATCGCATCCTTTTTTTGTAAGATGGAATAACGGTTCAGCTTGTTATGTTACAAGAGCGTTACAGAAACGCTTATAATGTGGAACGCAAGTATGCATTAATAAATGGATCCAGATTCCCGTCCATTACAGCTTGTGTATTTCCGGACTCTTCATTCGTTCTGTGGTCTTTTACCATCGAATATGGGTGGAACACATAAGAACGAATTTGACTGCCCCAGCCGATTTCCTTCTGTTCACCCCGGATTTCGTTCAGCTCTTGCTGCTGCTTCTCAATCTCAAGCTGATACAGCTTCGCTTTCAGCATCTTCATTGCGTGTTCCCGGTTTTTAATCTGAGAACGTTCAGATTGGCATGTTACAACTGTGTTTGTCGGAAGGTGCGTAATCCGAACCGCCGAATCAGTTGTATTGACGTGCTGTCCGCCGGCACCGCTGGAACGATACGTATCAATTTTCAGATCTTCTGTACGAATATCTACATCAATATCGTCATCAAATTCAGGCATAACATCACAAGAAACGAAGGATGTATGACGTCGGCCTGAGCTGTCGAACGGTGAAATACGGACAAGACGATGTACGCCTTTTTCCGCTTTCAGATAACCGTATGCATTAAGTCCTTTAATCAATAGCGTTACACTTTTAACACCAGCTTCTTCACCTGGAAGATAATCCAGTGTTTCCACTTTGAAATCACGCTGTTCTGCCCAGCGCGTATACATACGAAGCAACATGCTCGCCCAGTCTTGGGATTCGGTGCCGCCTGCACCTGGATGCAGTTCCAAAATAGCATTGTTTCTGTCATATGGTTCACTCAATAGCATAAGCAACTCGAATTCATCAACTGATGTACGCATTGCAACGATTTCTTCCTCTAATTCCGCGCGAAGATCTTCATCTGCTTCTTCCTTCACCAATTCGAGGGAAACTTCCAAGTCTTCATGACGGGAAACAAGTTTTTCGTAGCCGTCGACTGACTCTTTCAAGCCGTTCGACTCATTGATTACTTTTTGCGCTGTCTCTTGATTATCCCAAAATGTCGGATCCAACATTAGATCTTCAAGCTCAGCAATACGAGCTTTCTTCTGATCTAAGTCAAAGAGACCCCCTAAAGTCTGTTAGTTGTGTTTCCATTCGGTCAATTTCATTTCTAATTTCTGCTAATTCCATATTCTTCACCTCATTAGTTTCTCTGACAAATCCTATTATACGCTATGACCGCGACAGAACCTGTGCAACAACCTGCACAGGTTCGTAGGCGTCACTGCCCGTGGCAGTTTTTGTATTTCTTGCCGCTGCCGCATGGGCACGGATCATTTCTCCCCACCGTATCAGCTTTCACAGCTGGCGTTTTTTTCTTTTTCTTCTCTGCTTGCGTATCGTCTCCGCTGACAGCTTGAACGCCTTTAGCAACTTGCTCACGCTGCAAGTTATCGCGTATTTCTGCTTTCAGCACATAACGTGTTACTTCTTCTTTAATGGATGTTACCATTTCTTCGAACATGTTGTAGCCTTCCATCTGATATTCACGAAGCGGGTCATTTTGACCGTAAGCGCGTAAATGAATACCTTGACGCAGCTGATCCATCTGATCGATATGATCCATCCATTTCGTATCAACTGTACGGAGCAGAATAACCTTCTCAAATTCACGCATTTGATCTGGGGTCATTTCTTCTTCTTTTTGTTTCAGATGCGCATGAATTTTCTCCATGAGCAGTTCTTCGATTTCTTCTTCATCTTTGTTTTTCAGTTCATCAACAGTTAGCTTGTCCTGCGGCAGTAAGTTTGCATGTGCATATTCTACTAAAGCATCTAATGCCCAAGCTTCCTCAGACTCTTCTGCTGTATGCGCACGTACAACCATATGAACTGTATCTCTCACCATTTCATCGATAATCTCATGCAGATCTTGGTTATCGATTACTTCAAAGCGCTGTTTGTAGATAATCTCACGTTGTTCACGAAGCACATCATCATAAGATAGAACCGTTTTACGAGAATCAAAGTTATTTCCTTCTACTCGTTTCTGAGCGGATTCTACCGCACGAGACACCATCTTACTCTCAATTGGTGTATCGTCATCCATACCAAGACGCTCCATCATATTGCGCATATTATCTGAACCAAAACGGCGCATCAGCTCATCTTCCATCGATAAGTAGAACTGCGTAACACCAGGATCACCCTGACGTCCGGAACGTCCGCGCAGCTGGTTATCGATTCGGCGTGATTCGTGACGCTCTGTCCCGATAACAGCAAGACCGCCAAGTTCCAGCACACCATCACCAAGCTTAATATCTGTACCACGTCCGGCCATGTTCGTTGCGATTGTTACCGCACCTTTTTGACCGGCGTCTTCGATAATTTCCGCTTCCCGGTGGTGGTTCTTCGCATTCAAGACGTTGTGCGGAACACGGGCACGAGTCAGCATTTTGCTTATCAGCTCAGATGTTTCTACCGCTACAGTACCGACAAGCACAGGCTGTCCTGTTTCATGACGCGCCTTGATTTCTTCTACTACTGCACGGAATTTGCCTTCCATCGATTTGAAAATGTAGTCCGATTTATCTTGACGTGTAATTTCCTTATTGGTTGGAATAACAAGTACGTCCATATTGTAAATGTTGCGGAATTCTTCTTCCTCTGTCTTCGCCGTACCAGTCATACCTGCAAGCTTTTTGTACATACGGAAGTAGTTTTGGAACGTAATCGATGCGAGTGTCATGCTTTCATTCTGGATTTGCAATCCTTCTTTCGCCTCGATGGACTGGTGCAGACCATCACTATAGCGGCGGCCTTTCATCAGACGTCCAGTAAAGCTATCGACGATCACTACTTCGCCTTCTTCTACCACATAATCCGTATCCCGGTGCATGGTCACATGTGCTTTCAACGCTTGATTAATATGGTGCGTAATGGCAACATTTTTCAGGTCGAATAAGTTTTCAATACCAAAGAACTTCTCTGCTTTGTTGATACCTTCTTCTGTCAGCAGAACAGATTTCGTTTTTATATCGTTCGTATAATCTTCTTCATTCTTTAGCACACGTACAAAAGAATTCGCCTGTGTGTACAAACTAGCTGACTTCGCTGCTGAACCGGAAATTATCAGCGGTGTACGCGCCTCGTCAATTAAGATGGAGTCGACCTCATCGACAATAGCGAAATTAAGCGGTCGCTGTACCATTTGATTTTTATACAGCACCATATTATCACGAAGATAGTCGAATCCTAGCTCATTGTTCGTGCTGTACGTGATATCAGCTGCATACGCTTCTTGTTTCTGTTCCCGCGTCATACCGACACTATTCAGTCCGACAGTCAATCCAAGGAATTCGAATAAAGGACGGTTATTCTCAGCATCACGGCCAGCCAAATAGTCATTGACTGTCACGATGTGTACGCCGTCATTGGATAATGCATTCAAATACGCTGGCAGGGAGCTGGCGAGTGTTTTACCTTCCCCTGTCTTCATCTCTGCGATATTTCCATTATGTATGGCAATACCACCGAGCAGCTGCACATGGAACGGACGCATGCCAAGCACACGTTCGGCTGCTTCTCTTACTGTCGCAAATGCTTCTGGCAGCAAGTCATCCAACGTTTCGCCTTTTTGGTAGCGATTCTTGAATTCTGTCGTTTTTTCTTTTAATTGTTCATCTGTATATGCTCTATATTCATCCGCTAAACTTTCAATTTGTTCGGCTGTTTTCTGGGCACGGCTGACTTGTTTTTGCGTGCCGTCACCAAACACCCGTTTCAGTAGTCCACGCATAATAACGCTCCTCTTTAAATCAAAAAAGTATAGTCCAAAAATAATAATAACACTAGGTTTCGCGGTTTACAAGAAAGGGAAATCGACCCATCTGTAAAATTAAAAAATCAGCGACACCCAGTCCCGGGGGCGTCGCCTTCATTTAAGGAGTTATGACGGATATTCGCAATACTTGTAATCCTTGCAATTGCTACATTCCGCTTGAACGCCACCGGTATTGGAATGCGCAGCCTCAAGAGGGAAAGGCTGCGGCATTCTGGTGGAGTCTTGCGGGGAAAAGGATGACTGCCCCTCAGAAGACACGTGATTTGGAGGACAAATCACGCTGCATTTGTTCGATGCACCAGCGCTCGAGCTGCTGCTGCTTCCATTGAAGTTCCGCGAGTCTTCGATTGGTCGCTGCAATAATCTCAAGCAGCTGTGTGATCGTCTGCTCATGCTGTGTGAGTTGTGGATGAGAGACTCGGTCGACAGCATAATCTGAATTTCTGATGGTCAGTACCTCCTTTGTTGTAGCTAACTTATTTATATCACCTGCGTCTCCAAACGAAAAACAGCCGTTTTACGAAAACGATGAGAGCCTTTCTTCACAAAACAAGCAAATTCGGCACTTTCCGACAGATTTCATCTCATTTTTCTAGTAATTTTGAGATATTCTTTCTTTGTTTTCGTAAAACGAGCTAAATTATGTTCTCGTATGAAAAAAGACAGACGCATATGCGTCTGCCCGTCTCATATGTTTTCATTAATTAGGCTCAATCAGCCCATATCTGCCATCTTTTCGTTTATAGACGACATTTGTATCGTTCGTCGCCGAGTTTGTATAGACGAAGAAGCTATGCCCAAGCATATCCATCTGTAAGATTGCTTCTTCTGAATCCATTGGTTTCAAGTCAAAACGCTTGTTCCGTACAATTTCGAATGAGCTATAATCTGCTTCATCATCCGGCTCCGTCGTCACCACTGCATTTGTTGCAGTCGCAGCACCTTCGTTTTCCATCTCAGCGAATGCATGCTTTGGTGCAGAACCATTCTGACGGGATCGGCGGTTCACTCTCGTCTTATGCTTTCTGATTTGCCGCTCAAGCTTCGTTACAACCAAATCAATCGCAGCATACAGATCAACATGATTATCCTCAGCCCGTAAGAGCAAGTTCTTCATCGGAATTGTCACTTCAATCTTCGACTCATTGTTGTGCACACTCAAGTTCACGTGAACCTCAGAATTTACCGGAGAATCAAAATATCTCTCCAGTTTGCCAACCTTTTTCTCGATGTAGTCTTTGATTGCCTGTGTTGCCTCGACATTCTCGCCACGAATATTGTACTTCATAACAAGTGTCCTCCTTTCATCCTTATGAGGATACTTTCTACATTCCCTTTACAATTCCTTCATAAACCATGAAAGTAATCAGAAAAATAAGAAATATAGTCGAAAAACGTCACAAGTTGGACAAGAAAAATTGACATGAAGAAAACGAGGCTGGGCATAACAGTTTAAGCTATATAAAAATCCAAACAATACTGCAATTAACAACGGAATTGTTTGGATTTTTTGGATTGGAAACTAAGATGAGAGCACCGCTTCGGAAATACACTCCGCTTTCCTGCAGGAGTGTATTTCCTACACTGATTTGTGTGTTCCCTAAGTGTATGCGCAATAGGAAGACTCCTCGAACATAAAAAGCAATTTTCTTGTTCGTGTCTTACTTTAAAAGCTATTCTTAGCCAACAGTAACAGCAGAGTTGGAGAGGCAGCAGCCGTCAGAGAAATTAAGTAAAAGTATGATGTATTATACGTTCGCTTTTATTCTGAATTAATCTCGTTTTATTTGCGTTTATCTAGAAATCTGCCGTCAAGCGTCTGCATGCTCGCGTACGGATTGATATACTTCTTGCCTGATTGTTTCTGTTTCTTGATGATCCGCATGTCCACTTTCAGCTGGTCGAAAATTTGCTGCACATTGGAGCTGATTCGCTCATTCAGAGGTAGCAACGCTCTACCTAGTTTCTCCTCCTCTGGAGAGAAGGGCGGCTGCAGCTCCTCCATCTGTTGGGAGCGTGTTTCCATCAACTCTGTTAAGGATTGCACGACATCTTCCCGATTTTCCGCTGTTACCTGCTGCGAAACGAGCGTATCGAGTTCAAGTGTCGTATCATACAATGCTTGCACACGGTTCATCAGACACTGGCTCCGTTTCCAAATTGCTGCTGACGTGTTTGTTTTACGACTTCTTTCCACGTGTCACGGAAGTCAATTAAGAGTTCCATCGCTGTGTTTAGTGCTTCTTGATCATTCTTTGTGTTTGCTTGGATCAGCTGCTGGTTTATAAAATCATACAAAGGCATGATTTCATCTGTAATCGGCACTTCTGGATCAAGCGTAATCATCAGCTCACGCACGATATTCTGCGCTTTCTGGATATTCTTGTTCTTAGCCGCAATATCCTGCTTCTCGAATGCCTGCTGCGCGAACTTGATGAATTTAATGCAGCCGTTATAGAGCATAAGTGTCAGCTCCCCCGGGGAGGCAGTCTGAACGGAATTCTGCTGGTACGCTTGATAATTTTGTACGGACATTTTTATATTACTCCTTTTTCGCTCTATCCTCCGAAGTTGGACATCATATAAGAGGATTGTGAATTCATTTTGCTGATGGCTTGTTCCATTGCCGAGAATTGGCGCCAATAACGATCTTCAGTTTGGGTTAGGTAATCTTGGAAGTCATCAATACGCGTTTGAATTTCAACCAGACGTCTTCCTAGTGTAAACTGCTGGTTTGTTTGATCTGCCTTACCTGCACGATGGGTTATGTTATCCATCGTCACTTGCAATGTATCTTCAATGCGGTTGATAATTCCACGCCCTTCTCCCTCTGCGTTATTGGAAAAAAGCTTGTATACATCACGGGGGCTTTCACGCAATGCCGCCTTTAACTTATCCTCGTCAATAACAAGTTTCCCATCATCAAGATAGTTATCGGAAGTCGTTATTCCAAGCTCCGCCAGATGCGAATATTTCCCTTCATTGTCAACTTTGTTATACCAAGCGGAGCGAAGGGAATACATACCTGACTGAAGTGCCGTCTCTCCTTTTAGTAAACCACTTTTAGCTTTTTCTTCCCAAAGCTTAATTTCATCTTCAGACATTTCTTTTTTCTGTTCATCCGTTAACGGTGTATAATCGCGATACACTTTTTCGCTAAGCTTTGTGTTAACATTTTCTACAATTTCATTGTAAGAATCGATAAAGTCTTTAATTTTATTAAAAGCAGCGTCCACATCATTATTGACAGATACTTGAACAGCCTGTGTCGTTTCTTGGGCGAACTGGAAGCTTACGCCGCTCACCTCATAGCTATTCTTATGGGAAGTAAGGGTTAGTTGTCCATTGTAAGTGAACGTAGCATCTTGAGCTCCTTTTTCATTCACTTGATCAAGCTTTAAGAATGCAGTGAAAAACTTGTTGTTATCGGTACTAAATTCAATTTCTTTACCATCTTTGTTAAATTTTCCGGTATCTTTCTTTTCCAGCACAACCTGATCAGACTGCTTATCATAAAAAGCTCGCACTCCAGCATCAGAGTCAGTAATCTTTTGAAGTATGCTGTTCAAACTGTCAGTAGTCTTAAAGTCGTTAAACTGATGAGGAACAGCCGTTCCGTCCTCATCATATGTTGTGAAGGAAAATTTCAAATCATCTGCTACCACTCTCGCGGTCCCACCATCAACAACAAAGTCTTGTTCGCCAATAGGCGCATCTGGGTCAAAGGTCCTCTCAGCAGCTACAGCTCCGCTACTTATATTGATTGCTGCCTTTGCAAGATGTTCCACCTGAATGGAATAAGATCCATTAGATGCAGTGGAAGATGCAGTTGCAGTAACTGCAGAACTTGTTGAGGCAGTAGATTTAACATTGTAAGCAGTAGTTTTTCTCATTTCAAATGCTGCAGTGTCGAAACTTTTCAGCGATGTATTCACTTCGCGTAAAGCATCCTGTTTCCAAGTTAATTTCGTTTGGTCTTGTTGCATTTTGTATAATTTCTGCCGTTCGGCATTCATCAATTTCTCCACAATGGAGTCTGTATCAATTCCGGATGCAAGCCCTCCTACTCGCATGGAATTGCTACTTGAAGATACGCTATCTACCATTTGATCACCAGCTCCTTATATTCTCTCATCTACGAGAAGTCCCATGAATTCTGCCATTTTTGCATAAGCATCCAATAACTTCTTTGGTGGGATCTCTTTTATAACTTCTTGTGTTTCAGAATCTACCACTGCCACATAATAACGTTCCAATTCTTCGTGAAGCTCAAACTTCAGATTGGTATGGGCAGATTCAAGAACCTGATTCATCGTTTCAACTTTCTTTTCTATCTCCGATTTATTGAAATCGGTATACTGGTTACTTTTTTGTGGAACAGCATTTTGTTGAAGTAAGATTTCTGCTGCGGGACTTTTTTCGTCCGGCGGGTGTATGACATGTTGTGAATTGGAAGACAATTTTTCTATCATCAAATGCCAACTCCTTGCACATGTGTTTCTTTTTATATCGGCAATATCACTAATATGTGTAGGCATGGGGAATAAAAAAACACAAAAAACGAGCACAGTAACCTGTACTCGCTCTCTCAATATATAATTAGCTATAGACTATCCTGCCATTCTTATCCTGTCATATAATTAGAGTCTTCAGATGATAGATAAGAAACAAATTTTGCTACATCTTCTGGGTCTTGACTGCTGCCCAGCACTATATTACCAATGCATTTATCGAATGCTTCTTCTTGTTCACGCCCCATATAAACGACCATATTTTCCGTCTATTCGTTCCCACATGCTCGTGCCGCAACACCCGGGAAATACGCGATAACTGTGATTTTATCCTGTGCCATTGTTCTGCAACCTGAGTTAACCCGCGTACTGCAAATTTCGTTGCCGAATACAGCCCGAGCAAGCTAACCCCTTTATGCCCGATAGTGCTGACATTAATGATTTTTCCGCCGCCATGTTTATTTCATTTGCTCAGCAGCAGCTTGCATATTAAAGACTGTTCGTTCATATTGATGCTGAAGATTTTATCCAAACTCTCTTCCTTCACTGCTGAAAGCGGAGAAAATCGCGCTTGATTACGTTTGCTGGGATACTTGTTGTTTCGGTACCGTTATCCTTCAATTCTTGCGCTGTTTTAGATGCTTTGTCTTCTAGAAAATCACTGATGACAATGTTAAAACTATCTTTGCCAAGATGCATTGCAATTGCTTTACCAATACCTTGTGCTGAACCAGTAATTACTGCTGTTTTTTCTACTTTCATCAGTTCTTTTACAAGTAGTCACTAGGAGAAAAGGATGGAACAAGAAATAGCATTATTTTCAAATCAATTAATAGAGATCTGGTTGCTTGTGCGGATTGCTTGTGTTAACGTTGCTGTTGTTTTGGCATTAAAACTTACGCCAAGTTGAACCGCTGTCTGGGCTATCTCTGGACGCATGCCCGAAATAACGGTTTCCACTCCCACCAATTTAAGCGCATCGACTAAATAGAAAATCTGTTGCGCTACCATGGTATCAATGATAATGACACCAGACAGATCTATAAATAACAAGTCGACATCCATTTCCGTGCATTCACGAAGTGAATTTTCTAATATAAGCTTTGCACGATTTGTATCAATATCGCCAACTAACGGCAATAGTGCGGTTGTATCATTTAATAAAATGACTGGCGAGCTAAGCTCATTAATCATTTCCTGCTGTGCTTGCAGTTTTTGGTTGGAATAATAGTGCGTTTCCTCCGTAAATTTCAAAATAACATCATCAAATGCTTTGATGATAATGCGATTCCACATTTCAAATATATGATGTTCAATTGTATCTTTATGTAAGTTATAAAATTCTCGAATTAGATCCAAATGCTGTCCACGCGTAATCATAAATTCTCGGATAATCTCATGAATAGGAGTATTTAGATGGTTCTCATCCCGTGCAGTATCCAAAATCCACTCTTGGAAACTCTTTTCAAACGTCTCCTTGTCTTCAATAAAGATGCGGAAAAAATGAAGGTGAAATTCGTAGTTTTGTTGTTTGAGGTGATCTACGGTTTCTGGGTCCGTCGCAGCATATACACCAGAGCTGCTTGTTTTATCCAGCTGTTCATACCATTTCTCATTAAGCTCCTTCGCCTTTTTCTCTAAAAACACATACAAGTCCTTGTTCATATGCATAGTCCTGTTCCTCCCGAGGCAGATTTGACTCCTGTCTATACCCATTAGTATCATGTTTAAAACCATTTTCTCTTAAAAGTAAGAATCTGTTTTATTAAAAGACCTTATCAATTAGTCTTATGTTCTCTACCTATCTTTTGGGACGGATAAAGGAGTTTTATGGTCGAGTTATTCTTACGTTAAGAACTAGAATTTTTTTTGTGATAACATGCTCCAATCTAGATAGAACGACAAGAAAGCTTATGATTTTGTACCTATGAAGAATAAAAGCTGTCGCCCGTAGCGACAGCCAAAATAAAAGAATATGCGTATAATTTAATTAGTTTATTACTTGTTCACTAGTTTTACTTTTCACTGTCTTAAAAATGAATATTAACATCTGCTGAGATGTTGTATCCATACTCGGAAAGAATTGTTTAACTTCCTCCAAAAGCGAGTTGAAACTGTTTATCGTTTTGCGAATATATTCATTCGGTAGCTCTGTAATCCAGTCATTTAGCAAGTTTAAAGTCAGATGTCTTTCCGGTATATTAGTTAGTGTCAGAGCTTGACGGAAAGGACCCCAAATATCACGCAACAAACAAGATTCAAAGTAGAAAAGCTTCAGCATCTCTTTTTGTGTCAAAGAAAAGGAATTAATACGATCCTCCACTATTCCCCAAACACGAATGGAGCTTTTCAGCGCTTTAGAAGTGGACGCTGTTTTCGTTATTGAATCTCTGCGATTCCTATAATGATAAGTGATTTCTGAGATGTTATATATCCTTTTCGCCCATAACATAGCTGTTATTGTAAAAGTTTGATCTTCACCAAAGCTAATATCCTCCGGGAAAGAAATATTTTCTGCCATAGACTTTTTATATAGCTTCCCCCAGCAAAAGATACTGTACAGAATAGAAGGATCCTTGAGAATGTCTATGTGCCCTTCCATGCTTAGCTCAGGAAAAACTCTTGTTAGGCCAGCTTCTTCGAGTTCTCCCTCTGTCAGTTTGTTAAAGGGCGCGGTGACTAAATCAGCTCCCACCCTTACTGCAGCTTGATACAGATTTTCCAGCGCATCATGCGGAAGCACATCATCTGAATCAAGAAAGAAGATATATTCTCCATTTGCATTACTCAAGCCAGTATTCCTGCAAGCCGAAACACCACTGTTGACTGGCTGTCGAATCAGCTTAATATGTGATGGATATACTTTTCTCTGTTGCTCAGCTAGCTGCAAAGACATGTCTGTTGAGCAGTCATCTACAATCAATAATTCTATCTCATCAAATATTGTTTGAGAGGTTACCGAATCGATTGTTTCGTTTATATAAGTCTCCACATTGTACATCGGTACAATTACTGTTACTTTATAATCCATTATTTATTTCGCCTCTGCTTTTTGTTTGTCTCCTTGCATAAGAGAGTTTTACGGATATTGTTTGTTCATTATTTTACGGAAAGAAGCGATATCTTTTTTATCTCCGTTAAGCTGCAAACATTCCAAAGTCATTTGGTACACTTTGAAATTAGCAACCTCATTTTTAATCGCTTTGAATCCGAATATCAAGGCCTGCTCCACATTGTTACTATCAACAGCAAGCTCCATTACATTGACATAGTCTTGTTCATTAAATTTGCTTGCATCTGAACTTGCATAAAATTCAGCACTTAACTCTTTATGCCCATGCTCATACAAGACACGTGCAATGATATGATTACACTTGTACGATTCAATGGCGCTAATGATCCTTTCGAAGGAATCAAATAATTGTAATTTAATCAACCTAGACAGCAAAAGTTCGACAACTGCGGCATATTCATCCAATTTGGATAATGTCATAAGAGCTTCTAATATCCGATAATCCTTCCGACCCAGGGAAGCTTTCACTCTATCCAAAAACGTTTTGTCGTCCAATTCCAATGAAATAATGACAAGGTCGTACAAATCGAAATAACTATCTCCAAATATATGTAGAGTGGAATAATCCTCTATGAGAGATTTAATTGACTCAAAGTCACCTTTGTTTAACAGCAGCTTTAATTCTAAACCACTAGTCTTCATTATTTTCTTTCGTTGCATGAGCAATTCAACCAGTGAAGCAGCTCCCATATCCAAAAGCGCTTTAATATAAACTCTTTGTGAAGTCGAGCTAATCATTAAATTATTTTTTTCAATAAAGTCAGCGACCTCTTCCTCTGTGTGATGGTTTACCAATAATCCAAATAGACGTTTTATTGTATCAACATCATTTTTATTGAAGTTAAGTGCTTTACTGTAGTTTTGTACAGCATTAGCTAAGTCTTTTTCTTCCTCATATATCTTTCCTAAGGTGTGATAAGGCACGTATTCTAGGTAGTTTACGTTGTTAACTACCTTCCACTGTTTTCCCCAGTCTAGGTATGCCAATTCTTGTTTTGTTTCCTCGTATCTGCCTTGTGAATAAAAAATCAAAGCTTTCTGTACACGAAAGTCAATTGCACCTGACCACAACTGAATTGCTTCATCCACAATCTTTAAAGCCTCTTTATACCTTTTAAGAAATCCTAAACAATGGATCAGCCTTTCTACTGCAAGTGGCACCCATAGATAGTGAATAGAGTCTTTCGTTTGGAATGCTTTTTTATACAATTCAGCAGCTTTCGCTATTTTTTGCTGTGAAAGCATTTCATTTCCTAAGTTAAAATAATCGAATCCGGATGCTTGCCCTTTTAATTCTGTATTAATCAAAGGCATATTACGTGAATTTTTATCTTTCTCTTTCATCGTTCTAGCTAAATAACCAGAGTGGTAAATAGATAGGTTCAGCGAATTTACTTTCAATTTACCATTTTCCATTTTCAGCTGTTCATGGACTTTACGGTAGAAGCTAATAGTAGGGAGATTTTTATAGATACGTATTGTAGAAGTGTTTGTAACACCTTCTCCAAATTCACCTAAGAAGTTCACTTGCGTTACCAGGAAGGCATTTGCTTTATCATCATCTATATTTTTAAGTTTCGTTAGGACATCCTTTAAATTCTCTTCATCTACATATTCATCAGCATCCAGATAAATAATCCATTTTCCTGAAGCTTTGGATTGTGCGAAGTTACGAGCAGCAGAAAAGTCGTTCACCCATTCAAAGTCGTATACATGTTCCGTATATGCTGCTGCAATTTCTTTTGTACGGTCAGAAGAACCTGTATCTGCAATAATAATTTCATCTACTAACCCTTTAACAGAGTCTAGACATCTATTTAAAACTGTTTCTTCATCCTTTGTAATCATGCAAAGCGAAATGAAAGGCTTCATGTTAATCCCCCTATATGAAATAAAAATATCGTATCAAATAAATTGATACGATATTTTTATAAAGGAGCAAAATGCTCCTTTATAGTAAGATTACTGTAGCAACTGAAGAACGCCTTGTGGCTGTTGGTTAGCTTGTGCAAGCATAGACTGAGCAGCTTGAGAAAGGATGTTGTTCTTAGTGAACTCCATCATTTCTTTCGCCATGTCAACGTCTCTCACACGAGATTCTGCAGCAGTCAAGTTCTCAGAAGATGTGTTCAAGTTGTTAATTGTATGCTCTAGACGGTTTTGGTTTGCACCAAGGTTAGAACGGAAGCTAGAAACATCGTTGATTGCATCATCAATTGTAGAAATGACATCAGAGATTTCAGATGCAGAAGCAGAGCTAATATCTAAGCTTTCTACTCCAAGAGCTGCAGAATTCATTGATTCTAGTGCAACTGTTAGAAGCTGACCACTGTTAGCGCCAATTTGGAATGTAACTTCTGTTGTAGAACCATTAAGAAGTTTTTTGTTGTTGAACTCTGTATCTGTAGAAATACGATCGATTTCTTTTGACAATTCGTTGAACTCATCTTGTAGAGCAACGCGGTCTTCTGATGCTGTGTTTGTGTCGTTAGAAGACTGAACAGCAAGTTCACGCATACGCTGTAGGATAGAGTGAGTTTCGTTCAATGCACCTTCAGCAGTTTGGATTAAAGAAACGCCATCTTGTGCGTTTTTCGCAGCCATGTCTAGGCCACGGATTTGACCACGCATTTTTTCAGAAATTGCCAAACCTGCAGCATCGTCACCAGCGCGATTGATGCGAAGGCCAGAAGAAAGCTTTTCTAGTGCGCCCTGTGTAGCAGAGTTGTTAGAGCTTAGTTTGTTGTACGTGTTAAGTGCAGAAATGTTATGGTTAATTCTCATTTTAAAATTCCTCCTTGAGTATAGTACAGCCCACATCCTTGTGGTTTCATGGTTTGCATCGGTCGGCCGCCCGTGCTTCCCTTGCTGTATTACTTATATCGGAGGGTTTTATAAAATGTTAAGCTTTTTTACTCATTTATTTTTTAATAAATTTAGCAAGTCAATAGAAGTCTCAGCTGCGGCACTGTTTTCCTGCTCAATTGCTAGATAGATTTCTTTTCTATGGATGGCAATCTCCCTTGGAGCATCAATTCCCAATTTGATTTGTTCACCATCTATACTAAGAATCTTTAATTCAATTTCATCACCAATTTTAACTGACTCGCCAACCTTTCTTGTAAGAACTAACATTATTTCACCCTCGCTTTCTCGGATTGCAAAGGCGCACGGAAAGCGTCTCCCTCAGTCAAGATAAGTTGTTGGCCTCTTAGTGAATCGACATTGATAATAAGCGGCGCTTGTAAATTTATCGTGCTACCCACAAACGGATCTCGTAGTGTCAATATTGATAACACCATCACTTGTTCCTTCTTTGTAATAGATAAGTTATCCTTGGATTGGTTGTCTATCTCAAAAGCAAAGTCTTGATAAAAATGATAGGGATTAGCCACAACAAAAGCTACATGTGATGTATTCGTACTTTGGAGAATTTGAAACACTGGATTATCTGGAAAATCAATCAATACAAATGCTTTCTCTTCCCGAAATCCCGGTAACCCTTTTTCAAATTGGATAATTTTCTCTTCGTCTACTTTCATATTGCCAAAATATTTTGTTTCAATATTCATTATAAAACTCCTTATATATTCATCTCGAATCCATTGACTCCAAAGAATTCCAAGTCTTCAAAATCCACCTGGAGCGATTGATATTGTGCGATACCTGTATCAACTTGACCGCTCTGATAGTTGTATTGTGGTTGATGCGGTTTATTCTGTATTTCAGGACGATGAATTTCCACATTAATATCCACTTCAGATGGCTGATAATCAATCTTGACTGAAAAGTGGGATGGTATCCATCCAAGCCCGAATTCTTTCATCTTTCGTTCATCCATTCGTTTCGCTTGCGATACAATGGGGTCTCCCCCTTTTTCTATCTCCATCATTTCTTTACCTTCCTGGACACGTCGAGCAATACCCTCTAAAAGTGATTTTCCACCCAAATTAGCGAAATCCTCTGTTCGCTTAAAAACAGATTTTAAGTCCATATCTTTCCATGCTTGCGTCTGATCTATCGTCAGTTTTGATGGTGTCGTATGCATTGTGATCTTAGCTTGCGACTGGTGAATAGATTGTTCTGCTTTTGGCTGCTGCATTTCCACTTTTGCATTATTTGTTCGAAGACATATTTTAGCTTGCTGGGATTGTAACCGCACCTGTGGTATTTGCATATATATCGTTCCCCTCTATACAAAAAGCTCCGCCAGCTGGCAGAGCTTTATCTATTTATCGTAAGAAATCCATTAAAGTTGGCTGAATGATACGTGCACCTGCTGACATGGCAGCTCGATGTACTGCTTCTTGAGATGTAAGATTCATGATGACTTCTTCCATCTCAACATCTTCGTTATCAGACATTAATTTCGTTGCAGAAAGCTCTTGATCAGCCAAGCGTGATTCCACTAAATCCATTCGATTCATACGAGCCCCCAAATCAGCACGTTCATTCACAAGGTTATTGATATTCTCATCAAGAGTACCTATGTACTGATCTAAATCTTCATCCGAACCGTCCGATCGTAGCGCAGCCGAGAAGTTTTCCAAGTCATTGAACAGCTTCTCCCCAAACGCCGCTTCTCCGTCAGCGTTCATTTTTACTTCCACGCCTTTGGATAAAGTAAGGCTAATTGCATTGGTATTAAAATCCACTACAGCACTGCCATCATCATTAATAGTCACAGGTGCTGTATCCGTAGCAGATCCATTAAAGATATATTTCTCATTTACTTGCGTATTCGCAATAGAAGCTAGCTGTTCTTTCAGCTGATCAACCTCTTGCGCAATATTTCCTCGTTGTCCTTCTTCATACGTACCGTTGCTTGCTTGAACGGCTAATTCCCGAATACGCTGAAGCGCACTTGTTGCATTTCCCAAGGCAGAATCCGAGTTATCAATCCAAGTCTGGGCTTCGGATAGATTTCGCTTATACTGCTCCACGTCACGAACCTCGGTACGATAGCTCATACCTTTTGTGGCAACAACCGGATCGTCGGAAGGTTTTGTAATCTTCTTACCTGAAGACAACTGTTCAGAGTACTTATTCAAGTCACTATAGCTGTTGCTTAAATTACTAAGCATTCTGTTAGACATCATACTTTGTGTTATGCGCATGTATTACTTACCTCCCTACTAATCCCATGTTGTTGATGATGGTATCAAGCATCTCGTCGACAGCAGTCATGCTGCGGGCTGCAGCGTTGTATGCGTGCTGGAACTTGATCATGTTTGTCATTTCTTCATCCAAGGACACACTGGAGACAGATTGACGCTGCATGTCAGCTTGGTCTACTAAAGAAATAGAGTTGGCTGCTTGTCTGTTTGCTTCCTGTGCTTTAACACCTAGTGTTCCAATCATACCTTCATAGAAACTGCTGACAGAAGTATTACCTAACCCATCCATCGGCGTGCGCATTGCTTCTGAGAGTTTCTTCGCATTTTCACCGTTCCCAGAAGTTCCGTCCGCGCTCGCTGCGATAAGATCAGGGTTGCCATCGATAGCATCAGAAAGACTGATATTCGCTGCTGCTCCGTAGACCTCGTTACCAGCATCGAAGAAATCAATACCAGATAGCTCGCCAGCTTTTGTATAGCCTGCTTGCTGCACTTCATTCAGCGCACTAGCGAAACTAAATGCCATTTTATCAAGATTTTGCATCATCTCTGGATACGTTCCTTTAACAGAACTATCTTCCAAGTAGCCATAAGAATCGATCAGCCCTTTAAGCTCACCCTTGGATGTAAAGTCTTCTACAGCAATTTTTGTATCGCCAAATGTTACGCTCTCTACTGCTTGCATACCGTTTTCGTCTTCCCCATATTGCACGGAGAGTTCCTGGAAAGTTTTCGTTTCTGGATCAACCAAAACTGCTTGTGCGGCACCTTGCTCATCAACCAATGTAATCCTAGCAATTCCCTGCGCCGCTTGAGGTGCTAAGCCCCCTGATTTCTCATAATCCACCTTAATGTTGATCATGGAAGACAGCTCATCAATCAACACATCGCGTTTATCATATAAATCATTCGATACCATGCCGTGCGGTTCCATATCGGCAATTTGCTTGTTCAGTTCATTAATCTGGTTCATGTAAGAATTGATACTCTTTACAGACACATTATCCATCTGATCCTTCAAATCAGTTCGAACGTTACTAAGACTGTTGGAGATATAATTGAACGATTCTGCAACAGCTTGTCCCTTCTGCAAAGCGACAGAGCGAGCTCCAGATTCTTCTGGCGTAGCGGAAAGATCCTGAAGGGAACTCCAGAAATCATCCATGACAGCTGAAAGTCCTGTATCAGAAGGTTCGTTGATAACACCTTCCATGCGGCTTAGTGCGTCGGCCTTTGTACTCCAATAAGATGCTGTACCTGTTTGGGAACGGTACTGGGAATCCAAATATGTATTTCTAATTCTTTCAATTGAACTCGCTTCAACACCTGTGCCTTGCTGGCCAACGACTTGCGGACGATTACGTCCCGCAGCGGGGTAAGGTGAAATCTGTTCAAAATTAACACGCTGTCTTGTGTAACCATCCGTATTAGCATTGGCTATGTTATTGCTTGTCGTATATAGTGCCGTTTGCTGCGCAAATAGCGCAGAACGGGCAATTTCTAATCCTTGGAATGTAGATCCCATCTATTTTTCCCCTTTTACCGATAGCTTTTCCGTATCTGTGTTATGCTTTGGAGTCGAATAATGAGCGATTCTGCGGTCGCTGCTCGTGTTGATTTGGTGTACCGTAATTCAATGATGAGATGGAGGGAGCAAGCATATCCAGAGAAATTTGCACAAATTGCATCGACTGCTCGAGCAGCTGCTGATTGAGCGCTTCCTGCGTCTTGAGCTCTGTTACGGCTTCGGTCAGTCCGATTAGTTCAGCTTCCAATTGTTTTGCAGCTGATTCATCGGTTATCGTTTGCAATAATTCTGTCACCGTAGCAGGCACCGGAATACCGGCAGTAGCAGCCCACATCTCAGTTTGCTTGATGCGCAGCTGTTCTATCTGCGCTGTTGCCTGGACATGCTTCTTTTCTGCCAGCAGCTGCTTTTGCAAGCTGTCCATATCATTCGCTTTCAAATGCTTTGTCTTCAAGCGGCTGATTTCCAGCAGACTGCGGTGCAAGGTATGCAATTTGCTAATCGTTTCTAGTAAAACTTGTAAAGCCATGGTTGCTCCTCCTTGGTCTTATGACCAAAAATCCATCATTTTCTTGGCGGTCTTCTCTGCATCGACTTTGTAATCGCCGTTTTGTACTGCGGCTTTTATCTGTTCCACATAGCTCTGGCGGCTTGCCTGAATTTTGTCGCCTTCCTGAAGCCGTTTTGCTTCCGAGGAAATCTCCAGTTTATCCTGACGCTGACTTGCTTTTTGCAAATCGGCCTGCTGTTTGAGCTGTTTTGTGTACGGATTGAAACCGGATTGGTTCGGACCTTGTATTTTCAAAGATCAGCACCCCTTTCCAACTTCTTAACACTCTTACAGATAGTATCGGTTCATATCGAGGAAATGTTAAGCAATTTAACTGATTTATTTCACTTATCGGTTTCCATTATAATATACGCGCTGTTCATTCGCTTTGGCTGTTTCCCGTTTTTGGTCTAATTCAAGCGCTACATTCAGCTCTTTGCGCATGTCGTCTTTGCAATCTGCACACATTTCGCCTTCGGTAATCTGGTTGCTGCAGTTGCGGCAAGAATAAGACAGCATCGGGAATTGACTCGGCTGCAGTCTCTTTTCACGAACAAATTTAATAATCAACGATTCTGGAACTGTCGTTACTTCCGTAATTTGCTGAATCGTCGCTTGGCGATTCTCTCGTTTTCGCAAGTATTGATGCACCATCTGGAAGGAACGTTCTTCCTCTCGATGACAGTTCGGACAAATATCCCGATAATCTCTTGCAAAAACGCTTCCACAGCGGACACAATTTGCTAGTTCTAACATAAGCTAACGCCCTCCTCCTAGTATAATAGGAACACCAGAAAGTGTCCTGTTTCGTATAATTATAGCACGTAAAGGTACTAAAGCCGCGGTTTCCGCGACATTTGGCATATGGGAAAGTTACCCCCTGATTAAGGTACAGGCAGCTATTTTTCGCGCTCCATTTTCCTTGAGAACCTGCGCTGCATGCCTCAATGTGGTACCTGTCGTATAAATATCGTCGATTAGCACCGCATATCGAGGTACTTCTCCTGACAGATAAAATGGGTTGTTTGCCTTCATCCTGTCCCACTTCCTGCGTTTAGATTGTTTTTCCCCATGCTTTCTTGCCAATGCATCTATTGCAGTGGCTCCCGTAAAATCTGCCAGCTCGGCGGCCTGATTGAATCCCCTCTCTTGCATGCGCTCGTCGCTCAACGGAATCGGCACAGCCACATACGGCTGATTGCTGAAATGCTGCTGAAAAAGCTGCTGGAAAGTGTGTTCAAATACTTTTCCAAGTGCATAATCACCGCGGTATTTCCATTGCGCAACATAGTCACGCATAAAATGATCATAGCCATACAGCGATACATTCCTGTCCAATACAGCTTGGTAATCTGAAGTTTCCCATTGTAAACAATCACTGCATGTATCTGACTCAGCTTGTTTCATACAAGTTGGGCAGCCTTGCTCCGTTAATAGGTGAAAAGAACTTGCGCAGGTTGCACATAAAGACGTGATGCGTTCCGGCCAAAAAAATGTTGCCCACATCGGTTTAGCATTTTTCAGTTCGCCGCAGTACATACAACTGTTCATAATTTACTCGCTCGATGGTTCATGTCCTGAATTGCCTTAACTGCTTGATCCATCGCTCTGCTTCTTCCTTCATGAAAAAAGACTACTTCCCCCGTCGGATCAGCAGGACTGCGGCCAGCGCGACCGGCAATTTGCACAAGTGCAGCTTCATCGAACACGTCATGTGCGGCATCTAAAACGGCCACATCAACAGACGGGAATGTGACGCCGCGCTCCAGGATAGTAGTCGTTAAGATGATAGCAATTTCACGATTCCGGAAGGCCTGAACCTTCTCCTCCCTTTCTTTATCGGCAGCATGTACCGTCCTGATAAGCGTTTCTGCAGGATTTTTTGACTGGATTTTTTTAGCAAAGGGGTATAGTGCTGAGATAGCATCTTTCTGCAGCGAATCAGCAAGTGCAACCGTCGGCAAAAACAGAAGCACCTGGCGTGTGGGATTTGTACGTTTTTGCAGCCACGTTAGTAGTCCTTTCGGCAAGTTTCCCTTCTTCAGTTTCTTGTTTAACCCAAAGCAAATTTTAGAAGATGGCACAGGTAGCGGCTGGCCGTGGAAGCGTAGCGGAACAAACACATGAGGCAGCGTGTTGGCTTTGATGGCTTGTTTTTCTTTTTTTCGTGGTGTTGCAGTGAGGAAAATAGAGGCACACGCTGTTTTCTTTGCTTTATCAGAGGCAAAATGAAGCATGGAATCAGCATGGTAAGGAAAAGCGTCGATTTCATCAATGATAAGGACATCAAAGGCTTGGTAAAAACGGAGCAGCTGGTGGGTCGTAGCTAGAATAAGCTGACCGTCTCCTGTCTTATCCGGGCTGCCGCCATATAAAGCCTGCATCGCGACACTGGGGAAAGCCTCACGAAAACGCGGGAGCAATTCCCGCACAACATCGGCTCGCGGTGTTGCCAGGCAGACGCGTTTGCCTTTCTGGAGGGCACTTGTAATACCTTGAAAAAGCATCTCCGTTTTCCCTGCACCGCAAACTGCATGGATTAATAACCTATCATTCAGCTGTATGGCCCGGTCAATCGCATTGGCTGCAACTTGCTGATGCACAGTAAGTTCCCCGTTCCAAGCACAAGGAGTAGTATGAACGGGCCACGCCGGTTCAGGTCCCGTCCATTCATAAAGCTGCTCACAGGCACTGACTCTGCCCATTTGAATACAGTTTCGGCAATAAAGATGGGTTTGGTCACATTTTTGACAGGCAATACTTTGCAGATGAGCGTCACTAGCATTACAGCGATTGCAGTATGCATGTCCTTTTTCTTTGCGGATACCGGGGATTTTCTTGAAGCAATGCTGCTGCAGCGCCTGTTCAAAGAGGGAAGATGAGAGAGGGATTTCACGACGCAATAGCTGCTTGCCACCATAGCGTTTTGGATCAATTTCCATATAACTGCTCCTTTCCTATTAAAAAAAGGGAAGATAAACTCTCCCCTTTTACACTTTATACCACGTCAGTCCGATGGCACCTTCTCCAAGATGGGTACCGATGACTGGACCAAAATAAGATACATCAATTTCTGAATTTGGATATTCTGCTTGCATCTCCGCTCGAAGTGCTTCCGCTTCTTCGGGGCGATTGGCATGAATAAAGCAAGCTCTCATTTTATCTCCACCTGCTGCTTGTTCAGCGAATAAAGACTTGATTCGGCTAAGTGCTTTTTTCTTGGTCCGAATCTTCTCAAATGGGACAATGACTTTATCTTCAAAATGAAGCACTGGCTTCACTTGAAGCAAGCTGCCGATAAGTGCTTGAGCACCATTCAGACGGCCTCCGCGCTGTAAGTTGGATAAATCATCTACCATAAAGTAAGCAATCATCGTTTGTTTCATTTCATCCAGCCGTTCCAGGATTGCTTCGACGGATGCGCCTGTGTTTACCATTTGAGCCGCTTCCATTGCATAATAGGCTTGCGGCATACAGCTCAATTCGGAATCATAAGCATACACATCAATTCCTTCGACCATATCATCAGCCGCCACCATCGATTGGTACGTACCGCTTATGCCGCTGGAAAGGTGAATGCTAATTACAGCATCGTATGTTTTGCTCAGTTCTTCCAGCTTCTCAATCACTTTCCCCACAACAGGCTGCGACGTTTTCGGCAAGCTTTTCTGCTGCTTGATTTTCTCATAAAATTCCGCAGTGCTAATATCGACTTCTTCCTCATACGTTGCATCGTCAAAGACGACCTGCAATGGAATCATATGTATATCAAAAGCTTCTCGCTGTTCTGGCGTAAGATATGCTGTACTATCTGTCATTACAGCAATTTTCATACTTATCGGTCTCCCTTACATTTTTTCACTCTTTCTGTTTATCTTACCCTATGCGTGTCCTTTTTGCATCCTTCTACTGGACAATTCATTCTCTGCAAGGTGTGTATTTTTTGCGTTTTTCTTCAGGATTACGTGGTTTCAAATTTATTTCTGTTGTAGAAAACAGAAAAAAGCCTAGGACACAACTAGATTAAGTCATCCTTTACGCGAACAATTCATACATCCCTACTATTTTAATGCAGTCCTCCGAGGGATGCTGCCTCTCTAACTCTTGCTGTTACCATTGGAAAAGAATAGCTTTTGAAGTAAAACACCGACAAGAAAATCGCTATCTTTTTCGAGGAGCCTACGTATTCTCCCTTTACTATTGAAGGTGCCTCATAACACAATCAGCGTAGGAAATACACGGAGACTCCCGCGGGAGGAAGGCTAGGCGAGACCCCGCAGTGCGTTTTTTTGCATGAGGAGGCTCACCAGCCGCCCGCAGGAAAGCGGAGTGTATTACCGAAGCAATGCTCTCTCTCTCCAATCAAAAAAATCCAAACAATACTGCAAATAACAGCAGTTGTTTGGATTTTCAAATAGCTTAAACAGTTATGTCCAAGCCTCTTCACTTTTTACAAAACTTCGACCCAGCCGTTGCGGATTGCCGTTACAACTGCCTGCGTGCGGTCGTTTACGTTCATCTTTTGCAGGATATTACTCACATGGTTCTTGACTGTTTTCTCACTAATGTATAAAGCTTCCGCTACGCCGCGGTTGCTCTTGCCGTCTGCAAGCAGCTGCAGCACTTCACATTCCCGGCGTGTCAGTAAGTGCAGCGGACGGCGATGCTCGCCAATTCTACTGGAGATGGACGAGTTGTTTTCCTCTGCTAAGCGACGGTATTCCTTCACAAGATTATGTGTCACTTTCGGGTGCAAGTAGGAACCACCTTCACTTACGACTTTAATCGCATCAATTAAAGAATCTGCATCCATTTCTTTCAGCAAGTAACCTTGTGCTCCTGTTTTCAACGCATGTGTGACATAGTTTTCGTCATCGTGGATGGAAAGGATAATAACATTAATATCCGGACGGTGCTTGATTAGATCAGCTGTTGCTTGTACACCGTTCGTAGTAGGCATGTTGATGTCCATTAGGACGACATCCGGATTGTATTTTTCGACGAGTTCAAGTGCTTCTGAACCGTCATCCCCCTCTGCGACAACCTGGAAAGCTGGTTCAAATTCGAGAATGCGCTTTACTCCCTCTCGAAATAGCTTGTGGTCATCAATCAATAATATCCCAGTACTCATGTGGTTCGCTCCTCCTACAAGTTCATGTCTTTTTTTCTTTTTTAACTGCATGTTAAATTGTTTAAAAGTATTAATCGTTTTAAATAAGTCCGTTAACCAGTCTTACATATCGGATGACGTTAGTGGCATGCTTTTAATTATAAGCATAATTACCTGTCTCCTGCCACTTTTTATCCGTCTGTGAGCGGGACTTTGATTAAAACGCGCGTGCCTTTCCCGATTTCCGAATAAAAATTGATAGATCCATCGAGCATTTCGACTCGCTCCCGCATTCCAATTATACCGAATGAATTCTCTTTCTTCTGGGTAATATCAAAGCCTCTCCCATCATCAATGATACTGATGACGACGAGTTCCTGCATTACTTCTAAACGAACTTTGATTGTTGTTGGTTCCGCATGCTTAACAGCATTTTGGACCGCTTCCTGTGTCAAACGGAACAGCGCTACCTCGTACTTCGGATTCAAGCGCTTTTCTGCTTTCAGAGCGGTAAACTCAATGTGAATATTATTAAATTCCTCAATATTGTTCAAATATTTTTTGATGGTAGGCAAAAGTCCAAGATCATCAAGCGCCATCGGACGAAGATCATAAATGATACGGCGAACCTCATACAGAGAGCTGCGGACCATTTTGCGCATATTCTGGATTTCCAGCAGTGCCTCTTCCGTGCTCCTTTCGCGGAATGTCCGATCAACAAGCTCCGATCGAAGCAAGATATTGGCTAGCATCTGTGCAGGACCATCATGCATTTCTCTGGAGAGGCGGCGCCGTTCTTCCTCTTGTGCTTCAATAATTTTCAATCCAAATTCCTGTTTTTCCTTTGCATCATGAATCAGCTGGGAAACTTGTTTGAAATCATCGTTCAAATAGTTAAGAACAACGCTGATTTTGCCTACAAGTCCCTCTGCGCGCTTCATCTTCAGCTCCAGGCTTTGCAGTCGCCGCTGCGTTTCATCACGCCGCTCACGAAGAATTTTTTCCTTCTCACGAGACATACGAAGTTCACTTTGCAGCTTATGCGTCTGCTCGTACACTTCTCGAATTTCTTCTTCTGAATAGCGGTCGAAATCGCGGCTCACATCAGACAGACGCATCTTGGAATAGCGGACCTTCTGTTCAAGCTGATCACCTTCTTTAATCATGTCAGCCACTTTTTCCTTCGTGAGCTGCAGATCAGCAAGAAGCTGTTCATATTCCATGCGCGATTCTTCTCCTATGTAAAAAATCTCATCCTTGCTATTCTCGACAGCTTCCACCATTTCATTGATGATGGAATCGAGCGCTTTGTCTTCGATTTTTTTTGCCATTTTCATTTTCTCCACCAATCTATTATGCTATATCATTCGAATTACCTAACTGCTTTTGGGGGTGTACGGCATACTTTTCTGTGTAATTCGACACATTTTCTGCTATCTTTATATAATGAGTGCTCAAGGAGGTAAAACGCAAGATGCTTACTACTTATTTTACCGTAAAAACGGAAGGCGCACACGAAATTGTCATCCAAAAATCCCGTTTTATTGGTCATGTAAAGCGTGTCGAGACGGAAGAAGAAGCTATCGCTTTTGTACAAAAGATAAAAAAGGAACATAAAGATGCTACCCACAATTGCTCTGCTTACATGATTGGCGAGCATGATTTGATTCAAAAGGCGAGTGACGACGGTGAACCGAGCGGTACAGCTGGCGTACCGATTTTGGAAGTGCTGAAGAAAAAAGGGCTGAAGGATACTGCAGTTGTGGTAACAAGATATTTCGGCGGCATCAAACTTGGAGCTGGCGGCCTTATCCGTGCTTATTCGGGTTCTGCATCTCAATCAATTGATACAATCGGTGTAGTAGAAAGACAGCTTATGCAGCTAGCCGAAATTCATATCGATTACACATTACTTGGGAAAGTTGAGAATGATTTGCGGCAGTCTGCTTACACATTGCAAAACATTGATTATGCTGACCGCGTTATCCTGCATGCTGCGATGGAATCAGGACAAGAGCAGGAATTTGAAGCATATATAACTGATTTGACCAATGCTCAAGCTGAAATCAAATTCGGCGGACAAGAATATGTAGAAAAAGATGTGTAAACGTCATCGGACGTCTGCACATCTTTTTTCGACAAAATTTATTCCCCGGGAAATTAATTAGTTCCCAGCTTGATAGTCAGCAGCTTTAAGCCCGCTCAAAGCTCCTTGATCCGCTATTATCGTCACATTCGGGTGCTCCTTAATAATCGAGGCCGGGAATGCTTCCGTTACATCCCCATACACAAGTCGTTCCAACACCGCAGCTTTTTGTTCACCAGATACAAGCAGCAGCAATTCTTTGCTTTCCATAATGTTTTGAATTCCCATCGTAATGGCATGTGTCGGCACAGCATCCAAGTTGGGAAAGAACCGGGCATTTGCTTCCCTTGTGGTTTTGTCTAATTCGACGACATGAGTCCGCTGATCGAACGGTGTATATGGTTCGTTAAAACCGATATGCCCGTTCAGTCCAATGCCAATCACCTGCAAATCTATTCCGCCAGCAGAAGCGATCTGCTTCTCATATTGGGCGCAAGCTGCATCTAAATCCGCTGTTTCGCCATTTGGTAGGTGCGCTGCAGCCTCTGGTAAATCAACATGACTAAACAAATGCTTGCCCATATAGCAGGCATAACTATTCTCATCACTCGGATGAATCCCAACGTACTCATCCAAATTAAACGTCGTTGCTTTTGCCAAAGAAAACCGTTTTTCTTTGTAGGCCGCAACCAAAGCTTCGTACAAGCCGACCGGGGTTGAACCAGTGGCAAGCCCCAGAACCGCTTCGGGCTTATGGGAAAGTTTCGTAATAATCTTCTCAGCAGCCATTTGGCTTAAATCTTTATAATCTTGTGCTTTCTCCATTGTAAGCATTGTCATTTCTCCTTCTGATAAGCCAATTTTCCTCTGCAATAGGTTGTCTGTAATGTCAGCTCGTCATCCAGCAGGACAATATCTGCATCTTTCCCTATCTCAAGAGAACCTTTTCGATCATAAATGCCAAATTGCTTTGCCGGATTTTCAGCTGTCATTTTTACAATATCCGCAACCGACGCTCCTGCAAAGTCAGCCATATTGCGAATGGCGTCTTTCATCTGCAGCATACTGCCAGCCAGCGTCCCATCTGGCAAGAGTGCTTTGCCCTCTGTAACGGTTACAGCTTGTCCGCCTAGATCATACATGCCGTCTTCCAAGCCTTTTCCGCGTAGGGAATCCGTAATAAGCAGTAATCTCTCTGCACCGACATTTTGGAAAATCAAACGAAGCATCTCTGGTGCAACGTGAATGCCGTCAGCGATTAGCTCACAAGTTAGCGAAGAAAGCAGAAACCCTGCTCCTACCGCTCCAATATCACGATGATGAATACCATTCATTTGATTACACAAATGCGTCAGCTGGCTAACTCCATGGGCAGAAGCTTCTTTTATTTCTTCAAAAGTACTATCTGTGTGTCCTGCCGTGGCAATGACATTTTCTGAAGCCAGCATTTCTGTCAGCTGATAGTTGTCGTCACATTCCGGCGCTAATGTAACAACCTTGACCTTACCTCCAGCTGTTTCCTGCCATTTAGAAAACAGCGCCCTGTCAGGTTTCTGAATATGCTTTAGCGGCTGTGCTCCCGCTTTTTTTTCGTTCACAAATGGACCTTCTAAGTGCACACCAATCAATTCAGCCTCACCTTGCTTGTTCTCAAACAAGCGCACCTGTTCCAGCGCGGATTCGATAGCTGACTGACTTTGGGTTATTGTCGTAGCTAAGAAAGTCGTTGTACCTTCATTCGGCAGCCATGCTGCTATTTTGTGCAAGCTTTCCTGCGTGGCATCCATTGTATCGGCACCTGCCGCTCCATGAATATGTCCATCAATAAAGCCTGGTAATGCCAAGCGGTGCCCTCCATCCACTTCTTGCGCATATTCTATAGTAGGATTATTTTCACCCATCTCTACTATTACCCCATTTGCCATACCAATATAACCGTCAATCATGCTATCAGGCGTGCAAATACGGATATTCCGAAGCAATATGTCACCCATTCCTGTTTCCCTTCTTTCCTTATTATCACCTACAGCCTAGCATATTGCGAAGGAGAAAGAAATAAGTTTGAAAACGCATTCGTAAACTTTGAGGGATAAACAAAAAAGAGCAGCGCCGATTGTCGGTTCGCTGCTCTTTTAATTATGGCTTGCTGTTCGATATGATTGTAATTCTTGGATTAGCTTTGTCATCATGTCACTTGTGTCATTGATCTGTTTATTCTCCGTTTGAGAGATTAATTTTACAAGGATGTTCTTGTAGATTTCCTGCTCTTTCACTATGTCACCTCGTTTGGTAAATCGATACTATACGATATGTACGCAAACTGTATCGCGTTACACCTAGTGACTATACCACATTTTATGCAAGAACATGTCCAAATTTGTAAAAAATAAGCACATTGACGCAATCAGGAGCGCTTCCAGTAGAGATGGTACAAGTTCCTCCCGATAATGATGACAAGAAGACCTGCACCCGCACCGATTGTATCAATCACAACATCACCGACATAAGGTGTCCGGCCAGGTGTTATGCTTTGGTGAAACTCATCAAAACACGCATACACAATGGAAACCACTAGCGCTAGCTGCAGCGATACACGGTACTTAAAGCCAAACCCTTTATATAGTGCCATACATGCCAAAATGGCAAGAAAGAAATAAACGGTAAAGTGAGCTCCTTTTCGGATGAAGAACTCTACAAAGGAATAAATGCCTACTGCCTCCACACTAACTTCGTTACCATGATAGGTAAACTGAATGGGTGACAAATAAGGCACGAGCGGACTCAGATCAATATGGGAAGCAAGCATCGGTTTAATATCCTGCTCCTGATAGGGAGTGGCGGAAAATAGGAATATAATGATGATGCATGCCAGCGGCAGCAACCCATAAGCCCATTTTTTCATGCTCATTCTTTCCCCTCCCTTTTTCTGGATAAGATTTGATTATAGCATAACGAATCGCATAAGGGCAGTGTATCCTATGCGTTGGTTTACTAAACATTTACATGAAACAGCTTTTCCGCTGGAAATTATTTATATATAATGTAACTAGAAAAGCTAGCCAATAATGCTTGTACACTAAAGGAGAACCTATGAAACAATTCGCTGTCATACTAGTCATTGCTGGACTGCTATTAGTCGGATATGGAGGCTTTGAATGGTATTCGACCTCCCAAGCACAAAAAGATTCCTTGTCAGCTGCTAAATCAATGCTTCATGAAGCACACGCGGCAGAAAAGCGCACTCCCGAGGAAGAGAAAGAGGAAGCACGCAGTTTTGAACCTGGCCAAGGCGATGTTGCCGGTGTCCTGCATGTCCCTAAGATTGATGCGGAATTACCAATTGTGGAAGGAACAGATGCCAACGACCTGGCGAAGGGAGTCGGTCATTATAAAGGAACTGCTTATCCGCTTCAAAATGATCAGATTGTTTTATCCGGTCACCGTGACACGGTATTCCGCAATATGGGCGAAGTGAAAGTAGGCGATACATTCGTCGTTGAAATGCCATATGGTTCTTTTACATATAAAGTCGAAAACACAAAGATTGTCGATAAAGACGATTTGACCGTTATTGTGCCAACAGCTCCTGATGAAGTGTTGACGGTAACAACTTGCTATCCATTTTCATACGTAGGTGATGCACCAGAGCGATTTGTCTGGACCGCAGTACCTGTAGAAACAGAGTAGAGACTGGAACAAAACAAGATTAATTCAACCTAAAAGCGAACGATGACCAGATTCATACTTTTTAATGCAGCTCACAAACGGCTGCCGCTTTCCAACTTTAGCTGTTATCGTCGGATAAGAAGGGCTTTTGAGTAGACACCGACAAGAAAATCGCTATCTTTTTCGAGGAGTCTACGTATCCTGCCTGCACGGGTGAAGGTTCCGATACAAAAATCAGCGTAGGAAAAACACGGAGCCTCCCGCGGGAGGAAGGCTAGGAGAGACATCGCGTGCGTTTTTTGCATGAGGAGGCTCACCAGCCGCCCGCAGGAAAGCGGAGTGTTTTTCCGAAGCGATGCTCTCATCTTCGTTTCCAATGAAAAAATCCAAACAATGCAATATTGTTTGGATTTTTATATAACTTAAACAATTATGTCCCAGCCTCTTCATTTCGTTTAGTTCTTGCTCCCTTGCGATTCAGTTACCAGGATTTAATTTCTTCTCTACATTCCGCAAATGAATCAAACATTGCAGACGTGCCAGCTCTGCTTCTCCAGTATTAATTGCTTCATAGATCTCTTTGTGCTCCATGTAAATCACCTGTTTATTGCGCAGTAGATCTTCTTTATCTTCAAATGACAAAGCCAGTGCTCGCTTATAGACTGTATCCAAATTAGCAAAAGTTTGGACCATGACCGGATTGTGTGTCGCCTTCATCACAGCTAGATGAAAAGCAAAGTCCGCATCCCGCCCTTTATGCATTTCTGTACTATCCGCATCCTGCATCAGCTCCAACGCTGCACGCATCTCAGCAAGTTCCTTTTCTGTACGTCGTTCTGCTGCCAGCATAGCTGCTTCTGGTTCGAGAATTTTACGCATCTCGAATAAGTACCGAAAACTAGCTAAATCCGATTCATCTACCATCACTTGATGAAAATATTCACCGTGAAATGCCTGCTCTACATATGTTCCGCCGCCTTGCTTCGAAGAGACGGCCCCTTGTGCTTTTAATTCGCTTAACGCTTCTCGAATGGAAGCACGACTCACACCATATTTTTCACATAGCTTCTTTTCAGTTGGAAGTTTTTGACCGGGTTCAATTTCCCCTTCTACAATTTGTTCCAAGATTTCGGCTGCAATTCGATGCGCCATTTTCTCCTTCTTCATAATTACGTTCTTTATCTCCTTTTTGTCTGACAAATATTTTTTGCGGGATTTATTAATTACTATCTACTATATCTTTTCATTACTAAACCGTTGATATATCGCTATTTTTTCTACTCATTTTCTATTTTATCATGCCTTTTTCATACATCAAGATTTTTTTGCCTTACAAATTTATCTTGCAAACTATCATTTATACCGTTTACAATCACAATAGCGAGGGGGTACGCGTATGGAAAGCGAATCGAAACAGTTAGCACAAACTGGTCCTATTCCTCCGAAAACCTTCGGACAAAAACTCCGCAACGTCGGGCCGGGCTTCGTCACGGCAGCCACGGGTGTCGGAACTGGTGATCTTATCGCCGCGCTTGTAGCTGGTTCAGGCTTCGGCATGATGCTCGGCTGGGCAATTATATTAGGTTCTATATTCAAATTTTTCCTCACCGAGGGTGTTGGCAGATGGCATCTTGCTACCGGCAAGACCATGCTGCAGGGCTGGCACTCACTTGGTAAATGGGCAACAAGTTATTTTGGCGTCTACAGCATCATCTGGGGTGTGCTTTACGGAGCAGCAGCAGGTTCCACAAGTGCGCTGATGATGCGCTCCATGTTCCCGATTATGCCGCTTTGGGCGTGGGCAATCGTACATCTTTTGGCTGCGTTCGCATTAATCTGGACTGGAAAATACCTGCTCTTTGAACGATTAATGCTCGTTTTTATCGGTATTATGTTTATTACAGTAGTCGGGACAGCTGTCATCCTGCTTCCCGATATCGGCAACATCATCCAAGGAATTGTAATTCCAAGAATGGATGCTGGTAGTCTCTTGCTTGTTATGGGATTGATTGGAGGCGTCGGCGGTACAATTACGATGGCTTCTTATGGCTATTGGCTGCAAGAAAAGAAATGGAAAGGGAAAGCTTGGATTTCCATGATGCGCGTTGATAATAGCGTTGCTTACATGGTAACCGCCATCTTCACCCTGTCGCTTATGGTAATCGGTGCAGAGTTCCTGCACAGCTCTAGTATCAAAATCGAAGGTGAAGAAGGCTTAATCATCCTGTCAGGAATGCTCGGAGAATCTTTTAATGGAGTGGTATCCTGGATGTTTATGCTCGGTGCTTGGTGTGCCGCCTTCTCCTCTTTGCTTGGCGTATGGAATGGCGTACCGTATCTGTTTGCAGATTTCATTCGTACAATCCGGAAAAAGGGACAGTCTGAGAATCAGCCAATCTCTGAAAAAGATCCCGCTTATCGTTTCTATCTTTTCTGGCTTACATTCCCGCCAATGCTGCTGCTATTCTTCGATAAACCAGTCGGTCTCGTACTGCTTCAAGGGGCACTTGGCGCATTCTTGATGCCATTCTTAGCCATCACACTTATGTGGCTCCTTAACTCGAAGCGGGTGGAACTAGATTATCGAAACGGTTGGGTTACAAACGGCATATTAGGCATTAGCGTCGCATTGTTCTGCGGTTTAATGATCAACGAGTTGATCAATATGTTCTAATATGTCGAGGGAAGGCACAATGTGTGCCTTCCCTTTCTGTCAGCTTTCAAAATTGACAAAAAGTCAAAATAGTAATTATCATTACTATTGGCACTCTTATACTTACATCACGGAGGACACAACATGAAGCGTTTTAAAATTGGACTAGCATACCAGATTTTAATCGGACTAGTGCTAGGTATTATTGTTGGTGCAATATTCTATGGCAGTGACACTGCCGTTAATGTATTACAGCCTTTCGGAGACTTATTCCTGCGAGCAATTAAGATGATCGTTGTACCGATCGTTATTTCTTCAATCATTGTAGGAGTTGCTGGTGTCGGTGACATCAAGCAAGTTGGTAAACTAGGTTTTAAAACGATTCTTTATTTTGAAATCGTTACAACGATCGCTTTAATTGTTGGACTAGCTTTCGGTAACGTCTTTCAGCCAGGTGCCGGCATTGACCGTTCTGCCTTAGAGACGACAAATATTTCACAATATGAAGAAACAGCAGAATCTCAGGAAGATCATTCTGTTGTAGATACATTCTTAGAAATCATCCCGACAAATGTGTTTCAGTCTATTGGAGAAGGTGATATGCTCGCAATCGTATTCTTCTCTGTTTTATTCGGTGTTGGGGTAGCCGCGATTGGAGAGCGAGGAAAGCCTGTACTTTCCTTCTTCCAAGGCGTTAGTGAAGCAATGTTCTGGGTAACAAACCTTGTAATGAAGTTAGCGCCAATTGGTGTATTCGGCCTCATCGGTGTAACTGTTGCAAAGTTTGGCGTTGAATCTTTAATTCCGCTTGGTAAGTTGGCAATTGTCACGTATGGCAGCATGATTTTCTTTGTAATTGTCGTATTCTCCATCATCGCTAAAATTTGTGGAGTGAATCTTTTCAAAGTACTTCGTATGCTGAAAGATGAATTATTATTAGCATATTCTACGGCTAGCTCTGAAACGGTTCTTCCGAAGATTATGGAGAAAATGGAACGCCTCGGTGCTCCGAAAGCCATCACATCCTTTGTTGTACCGACTGGCTATACATTTAACCTGGACGGCTCCACGCTTTACCAGGCTTTAGCAACACTCTTTATTGCACAAATGTATGGAATTGATATGTCAATTTGGGATCAGCTGCTTGTGCTTGGTGTCCTAATTGTTACGTCAAAAGGAATTGCCGCTGTGCCCGGCGCAAGCTTCGTTGTTTTGCTTGCAACACTGAGCGCAGTTGGACTTCCGGCAGAGGGCCTTGCCTTTATTGCTGGTATTGACCGTATTCTCGATATGGGACGCACTGCAGTAAACGTTATCGGTAACTCTTTAGCTGTTATTGTTATCTCCAAATGGGAAGGCAAATTCAAATTAAATGAAAAAGCACTAGAAAAAGCAAGCTGAGCCTAATCAGCTTGCTTTTTTCATACCCACAAAATCCGAAAATGTGTGCCGCCTTTTATATAGTACAAAAGCGGTAAATCCTCAGCGACTACTTGACCGATTACATTGACTTTATTATCCTGCGGCAACGTGCGTCTGGCGATTTGGATCTCACCTTTGTAGCGCAAATACAAATCATTGTCGATTGTAACAGCACCCTTACTCCGCTCAATGCAATTGGATGGCTCTATCTTTACATTCTTGAACATCCCACTCATACGAGATTCTTCAGAACGAATAACATCACGCGCATTATCAGGGCGATTGTGTGTCCCTTCAGCGAGCAGTTGATACGCATCACTTCTAGCGCCGAGAGCTTGGGCGCGAAGTGTGAGGGTCCTATTAGCCAGTTGCTCTAGCACCTCCCCCGAGACATTCGGATCACCAATCAAAATTTTATCTACTCCATATGCTTTCAATTCCGTATAAGCAGCAAACGTACCATAGGTGCGGTGCTGCTCTAGTGTCGTCAGACCTTGATACAGCGGACCGCGCCGGTCACGATCGCCTGGAATGAAAGCTTGCACCTTTAGTCCGTGCGCCTGAAACATACGGTTCTTATCTAAAAAGTCACCAAGAGCCAATCCCGTTTCTGGTCGAGGATAAAAGTTATGCCACACCTCTGTATGTGCTGTAGATAAACCTTTCTCTATCAATCGAACTAATTGTGCTTCCGTCAACGTACTTGCGTTCAGTGCAATTGTCATCCACTGCGATAACCGGACAATCACCTCTTCTTCGATCCCATAATCAATTCGCAAACCCGTCAAACCCCAGTCCAAGACTGTTTCAGCAGATTGCCAATCCAAACCGAGCTTCTCCATGCTGGCAGTGGAGATATCAGCAATAAACTCCATACCTAATGACGAAGCGATTGATCCGATGAACTGCAATTTCGTTCGATACACAGATGCGTCTTCTTCCGGAATGTGCAAGGAAGTGAACAGGCTCCGGAACCCTGCAGCATCGTACTTTTTAATGTTTTCTTCCTCAACTGAATCATTTAAGTAGACAGCTATCCCTAACATGGTCTTCCTCCTATGTAGAAAGGGCGCCAGCTGACGCCCTTCTTCTTAAATATCTTTCGCCATCTCTTCTTTGAAACCGAAGAAATAAGTGAAAAGAAATCCAGCAATATACGCGACAACGATACCGATAATATATTGCAAGTATTTCTCTTCTGCAATAAGCGGGATTAACGAGAGTCCTGATACGCCAATGGCTTTTGCACCAGTTGCAAACAATGCTTGTACGGCACCGCCAGCAGCAGCTCCTAAACAAGCTGTTACGAACGGACGGCCAAGTGGCAAGGTGACACCGTAAAGAAGCGGTTCTCCAATCCCAAGAAAACCAGCAGGCAGCGCTCCTTTGATAATGTTTCGCAGACGTTTGTTGCGCGTTTTAACGAAGATGGCAATCGATGCACCGACCTGGCCGCCGCCAGCCATCGCCAATATAGGAAGTAATGCTGTAAACGTAAATGTCTGGATCAGCTCTACATGAATCGGAGTCAAACCATGATGCAATCCGACCATAACGAGCGGCAGGAAGAACCCAGCCAGCAAAGCACCAGCGACAACGCCGCCTACATCCAGGACAGCATTAATTCCGGAAGTGATACCATCGGACAGCACACCAGCAACCGGCATAATCACAATCAAAGAAGCTACTCCGACGAACAGTACAGTTAAAATAGGTGTAAAAATAATATCAATACTATTTGGCATAAACTTGCGCACGCGTTTTTCGATAAAAGTCATCAGCCAAGCAGCGAATATGACACCAAATAGCCCGCCTCGACCTGGTACAAGTGCCTCTCCGAAAAGGGTAATATTTGCGAGCGCAGGGTTGAAGAGAATCATCCCGGCAATGGCACCAAGCACTGGCGAACCGCCAAACTCCTTCGCTGTATTCCATCCGACCAGGATTGCGAGAAAGCTGAATAAACTGCCGCCAATCAGCTGAAGAATCTGTACAATAGCAAGTGTCGGATCAGCACCAGCGTTGACCGCAAAGCTCACCCCACCATTTATGATACCGGAAGCAATCAGCCCAGGAATAAGCGGAATAAAGATATTCCCGATACGCCGCAGCAGGAATTTAAGCGGTGTTTTATTCTTTTCTTTCATCTTTTCCCGTTTGATTTGCGCCTTTTCCTCAAATGTCAGATTATCTATTTCAGCAGCTTCTTCTCCAACACCAAGTCCGGTCATACGGCTAATCTCATCTGTCACTTTATTAACTGTTCCGGGACCAACAACTATTTGAAGCGTATCATCTACGACAACACCCATGACGCCATCAATCTGTTTTAATGCATCAAAGTTAACCGATGCATCATTTTTCACTCGCATGCGAACTCGCGTCATACAGTGCGTTAAAGAAACGACATTCTCCGAACCGCCAACCTCGCGAAGGATTTGCTCCGCCAATTGATTCATCTTCGCCATCCTGATTCCTCCTCTTTACGCTTTTATCGCTGATCGAACAAACCCTCCTGCTTCTTGCAGCTTCTCTGCGGCATCCTCCTTTTGCAGATCAAGCAGCAGCATGACAATAGCTGTCTTCACATGACCATCTGCTTTGTTAAACGCATCTTCTGCAAGACTGTAAGAAGCACCTGTCGCTTCCATAATAATACGCTTGGAACGCTCCTGCAGCTTATCGTTGGTTGGTTTTACATCCACCATCAAATTTTCATATACCTTCCCAATGCCAACCATACTGGCAGTAGAAATCATATTCAGCACCAGCTTTTGTGCTGTCCCAGCTTTTAATCGTGTCGATCCAGCCAGCACCTCAGGACCAGTTTCTACTTCAATTGCAATACGAGCATGCTTTGATACAGCCGCGTTCCGGTTACAAGCTATGCTGACTGTAGCAGCACCCACAGCTGCTGCGTAATCAAGTGCGCCGATTACATAAGGCGTCCTGCCGCTTGCCGCAATGCCAATGACCGTATCTTTGGCACATAATTCTATTTCCTCCAGCTCCCGTGCTCCAAGACTCGGATTATCCTCTGCTCCTTCTTTAGCTTTCCGAAAGGCCGACATTCCGCCTGCCAGCAAACCTTGCACCATATGATCCGGTGTGCTGAAGGTTGGCGGACATTCAACTGCATCCAAAATTCCAAGTCGGCCGCTCGTTCCCGCACCTGTGTAAATCAGTCTGCCGCCTGCTTGGAAGGTGGCGATCACTTGTTCCACTGCTGCTGTGATTTCTGGCAAAGCTGCTTCTACCGCTAGCGGGACAGTTTGATCTTCTTTGTTCATAAGCTGCAGCACTTCTTTTACAGAAATCTGATCCAGCTGCATCGTGCTTGGATTACGTTTTTCAGTCATCAATTTTTCTAGCATTTTCTTCCCTCACTTTTGCTCTGTTTGGAATGTTTGCTGTATTGCCTGACGTGATCTTTCGAGCGCTTCGATAGTATGATTGTAATTTCTTCCAGCTACAGCAGTATACATAATATCCATTACGTACATTTGCACAATTCGCGAGCTTGTAGCTGCACTGCGTATTTGAGCTTCTCTTGCAACAGTAAACAGCTTGATATTAGCTAGCTCCTGGAGCCGATTTTGTCCTACTTTCGTCATTGCAATTGTTGTAGCACCTGATTTCTTCGCCTGCTGCAGAACAGGAAGCAGCTGTTCCGTTTCCCCGGAATAACTAATCGCAAAGGCTACATCATCTGCTGTTAAATTTGCAGCAGAAGCCAGCTGCTGATGCGCGTCACTATATGCCGTACACCACTTGCCAATCCGGCCAAATTTCTGTTCTCCATCTTCTGCCACTAAATAAGAAGCGCCTACACCATAAAAATCAATTTTACGAGCATGAGCGATTGCTGATACTGCAGTTTCCATTGCCGCTGCATCATTAACCAGCAGTGTCTTTCTGATAGACTGTGTATGCTTCTCTGCAATCGCCTCCATCAAATGTGCAACCGTATCATTCGGCTTGATTTCATGAAATGCACCTATGTCAGCGCTTACATTTTGCAAATCACCAACAATCTTCAGCTTCAGATTTCTGTATCCTGTCACACCAATCGATTTGCACAGACGGATAACCGCCGCTTCACTTGACCCACTCCTATCTGCCAGCTCTTTCACTGTAAGCTGGACCACTTCAGCAGGGTGCGCAAGTATGTAATTGGCTGCATGCTTTTCAGAAGGTTTAATTTGCTGTAGATTTTCTCGAAGCAGTGTTAAACCGCCCTTCATATAGATCACCCGCTTTCTTTTTAAAATTTAGATTCATAGTTAGAGTATATTACTAAAACAAAATTTCATGAAGGGGTTTGGGAAGATTGTTTACGGAGTTTTTTCATTGATGGTGGAGATGCAGTAGTTTGATGTGGATTAAACTTAAAAGGATTGAACAAAGTGGCACAGTGGTACGTACAGAAAAAGCGCAGCAGTTTAAAGTTCCGTTGCAGTCTGTCGCACTGCCACCCTTACCTTTCTTCTTTATCTATTTTCCTGCTGACTAAAGCAATCATTGCTACTAGCACAAAAACGGATACAGATATTATGTCTTTTAGAGCTGTATTATCTGATGCAAAACCTGTAACGGCTGATATAGCCAGTAAAATCAATATAAGTCTATAACTATGTTTGGCTACTAACTTCAAAAAATCTCCTCCAAACCAAAGAGTATGCATATGGTATAATTTCCTCTCATAGATAGGTGCGTTTGTCCTTTCTATTGCTAAGCATCTTCGTATATAGATTACTTCTCAATCCTTAAAACACACCCTTTCTCTTCAATAAATTCTTTGTACTCTTCTTTGCTCTCGTTAACTACAGAAAGTTCTCCTTTAATTTCGTCAATGCCAATCATTATATAAGCATTTTCTTCTTTCACTTTTTCGGTTTTCTCTTCTACTGATATTGTTGTTTTATCATTAGATATCTCCGATTCCGAAAAACTGAGAACCTGTTCACTTGAACCAGTTGAAACAACTACCATCTTGGATCCTTCTGATATTGTGAAAACCTTATACCCTTTAAAATCTGGATAATCACTTTGAAGCTTATCTATATAATGCTCTATATCTGGAGCTTCACCTAATCTATCTTTCTCTAGCACCCAAGTATTATTACAAGCACTTAAAGAAGTTATTGCTAAAGCAATTAATATAAGAGGAATTTTCTTCATTATAACTATTCCTTTCAGAAATGATTAGAAATTCAATGAACTGTCATTTCATATACCTTTCAACTAGCTCACAGCATCTCTCTTTGGTTATAGTTGTTTTCGTCGCCACTAATTCTAGTGCCTCCATCGTACCGCCTTCATATTTTAGAGAAGCCTCTTTTGCTTCTTTGTCGCGTTCTTTGATCCAAGTTCGTTGTTTTTCTTTTAACTCACTCATTTCGGTTGCGGACAATTGTTCATTAAGTACACCGTATATCTCATTCAGTTTGTTATCCCATCTTTTATATTTTTCATTTTCTTGATCAATCATATCTTTTGTTGTTGATTTAGTCTCTGCATTCTTATCTGCTTCTTCCATTGCGTTCAGTTCTTCTATGTATTCGTCTTTCCCTGAAGCATCATTATTTTCTGTAGCAGCGGAAGCCTGCCAATCTTCATAAGTCCCGTTTTGATAAACTTTATAGTACCCTAGGTTACCAGTTTTATCAGAAACTCGTATAGATACATCAACTAGTTGTATTACATAATACGAACCTTTCTGATCGGTCAAAAGCTTTCCATCTGTACCAAAAGATATATCTTCATCTTTTCCCTCTGCCATTTTTTCCTTCAAGAATGCTACAGCTTCATCTCCGCTAGAGATTTGAACGTTGTCTTCAGCTGAAGTTGAAGTTTTCTTTTCAGTCTCGTTTGTACCCGCTTCATCATTTGCTGAACTTGTATCTGTTAAATCATTTGATTTATCTTTTACAGAAACATTGTTTATTTCAGCTTCCCCACTATCTGATGTGGTCTGTTCACCTGTCGAACCACAAGCAGCCGATATAAGCATAGCTATAGCAGACATCAATACAAAAATCATTTTTTCATTTTTCATTTTACTTCTCCCTCCATTGAAAATATTACCATAATTACTAGTAATATTTCACAAAGAAGTCCGTCTGCTTAACTTAAATCAGTTTGTCATCACAAAAACAGCACTTGCCATTACGGCAAGTGCTGTTTTATCACGACCACCACATCGTAGTAGCAGGCTCTGTAATCACTACATTCTTCAAATTATCTACAGCTCGCTGGAAGCCTTCTTCAATAGACATGAGGGAATCTTCATGCTCGATGCTTACGACATAATCGTAGTCGTAGGTGCGGAGTGCGCTGATCATGTTATTCCACTCTTCTATGCTGTGGCCGAGTCCGACGGTGCGGAAGTTCCATGCGCGTGTTTTGATGCTGCTGTATGGCTGCATATCGGTTAGACCGTACATGTTTACATTATCGGGATCAATGAATGTGTCTTTGGCATGGAAGTGATGAATGGCGCCGGCTTTGCCGAGAATTTTAATGGCAGCGGTTGGGTCAATGCCTTGCCACCACATATGACTTGGATCAAAATTGGCTCCGATTGCTTCACTTGTGCGTTCGCGCAGCTTGAGCATGGTGTATGGTGTGTGCACGAGGAATCCGCCATGTAATTCTAAGGCAATCTTCACTTGATGTTCTTCGGCAAAGGTACCGAGTTCCTTCCAATAAGGAACAAGCTTTTGCTCCCACTGCCAGTTTAAGATATCGCCATATTCAGTCGGCCACGCTGTTACTGGCCAGTTTGGCTTTGTGGCACTTTCCTCTGAACCAGCTACACCTGAGAAACAGTTTACAACAGGAACATCCATTTTTGCGGCAAGCTTAATCGTTTTGCGCAAAAGCCAATCCGATTCCTCCGCAAACGCTTTGTCTGGAGAGATGGGATTAGCATGACAGCTGAACGCGCCAATTGTTACGCCGTACTTTTCAAAAGTATTTTGGTATTGCTGGAGTGCTTCCTCACTTTCCAGCAGCTCATCAATTGGACAATGCGCATTGCCAGGATATCCGCCGGTACCGATTTCCACGGTATCTAATCCAGCTTGTGTTACACGTGTCAGCATATCTTCTAATGACAATTCTTGAAACAAAACGGTAAAGACACCTAGCTTCATGCTTGTTCCCCCTTTTCTACTGCTTCGTCCGTCAGAGAGATAATCTTTTTCGTACTATTAGAGTCCAATGCTGCAAGGATGACCGCTAGTGCAGAGCGTCCTTTTTCCGCGGTAATTGGACAATTCGTACTGTTCTCAAGTACACAGCTAGCAAACGCGTCTACCACGCCCGAATTTGTCTGTGCGTCTGCGTCATTTGTCTGAATTGCACCAAGTGAATGGTAGCTTCTATCGCCATTCTGATACTCGACTACCATGGAATAATCCGGGCTGTCCTCTAGTCGGATTACACCTTTTTCGCCATAGATAATCGTAGCGTTATCTTCCTCTGCAACATACGACCAGCTTGCAGTGAGTGTGCCGATAATACCCGATTTTGTACGCAGCACAGCTACCGCATTATCATCTACGTTGGCGTAAGGTTTTGCCAGCGTGTCGACAAACGCCGCCACCTCTTGAATAGGTTCATCCAGCAGGAATTCAATTAAGTGGGATTTATGCACGCCTAAATCCCCGAGTGCTCCAATGTATGCTTTCTCTTTTTCAAAGAACCAGCTGTTTTTTCCATCAATACTCCATTGTTCGGGACCGCCATGACCGAATGTTGTTCGGAAGCTGTAAATCTTGCCAAGTTCGCCAGCTCGAATCAGCTCACGTGCTTTTTTATGGGAAGGAACAAAGCTTTGATTATGCCCAATCAACAGCAGCTTCCCGCTTTCCTTTTGCGCAGCAATCATGTCATCAGCTTCCGCAAGCGTTGTTGCCATTGGCTTCTCACAAAGTACATGCTTTCCTGCCTGCAAAGCTGCGATGCTAATAGGGGCATGCAGATGGTTTGCTGCACAAACGATGACAGCATCGAGACGGGGATCTTCAATTAATTCTTCGTATTCCGTATAAGCTGTTGCTTGATACTCTTTGGCAATTTCTTCTGAACGACTTGGCACGACGTCACAGACGGCAGTGATTTCAGTATGCGGATTTTGTTCCAATTCCGGCAAGTGGCGATTGCGTGCGATACTTCCTAGTCCGACAACTCCTACGCGTAATGTTTTCATAAGTTAAACAGTACCTCCAAGTCTATTATTCTTTAACAGATCCGCTTGTCAGTCCAGCAACAATTCGGCGCTGGAACAAGAGGACGAGAACGACGATCGGGATGGTCACAATAACGGTAGCGGCTGTAATATCTCCCCAAGGAACACTAAATTGACTTTGATAGAAAGAGATACCGACCGGAATCGTACGCCAGCTATCTTCGGTATTAATTGTCAGCGCAAATAGGTATTCATTCCACGCTGCGATAAATACAAGAATAGCGGTTGTAAATACGCCTGGTGCAGCCAGCGGGAAGATGATTTTCCGGAAAGTCTGGAATGGGGTTGCTCCGTCCAGCTTTGCCGATTCTTCCAGCGAAAGCGGAATTTTAATAAAGAATGTCGACAATATCCAAATAGCTAGCGGCAGACTAATCGTAATATACGGAATGACTAAGCCAAGATAGCTGTTGCGCAAACCAGCATCCGTTACAAAGTTGAAGATTGGTGAAAGTACGGCGATCTGCGGAAACATGGACGCTGCCAGGACGAGTCCGAGGATCAATCCTTTAAACTTTATTGGCAGCCGGGTAACCGCGTAAGCTGTAAAAGATGCAACAATAATAGAGATGATCGTGGTGAGTGTTGCTACAACAAAACTATTCAGCATGTACAGCAGCAGTGGTCGTGTTTCCAAAGCAGATACATAGTTTTCGAATGTCATGTTACTTGAAAACCATTGGAAGGAAGAAAAGATTTCTCCTTGTGGTTTAATTGATGTCAGAAACACCCATATGAACGGAAACATGACTAAGAATACGAAAATAATCAAGAAAATGTAGAAACCGATACCGGCACGTTTTGCCATTTTATTTTCCTCCCCTGTCTTATTGTTTTAACCTTCCGCTGAACAAATCAGAACCGATTAGCTTGATGAATATCGTACTGAGCAAAGCAACACTCAAGAATACGATCACACTCAATGCGGAGCCGGCACCGAAATTCTGCTGTTCGAACAAAAGCTTATACGCGTAGACGCTAATGGATTCCGTTGAGTTTGCTGGTCCGCCCCCTGTAAGAACGTAGATCAAGTCAAACACACGGAATGCGTCCAATGCGCGGAATAAGACAGCCACCAAAATTGCCGAGCGAATCATCGGCAATGTAATCGAGAAAAATTGCTGGAACTTATTAGCTCCATCAACCGCCGCTGCTTCATACATCGAACGCGGGATTGTCTGCAAGCCAGCCAGCAGCAAAAGTGCCATATACGGCGTTGTTTTCCAGATATCAGCAAACATGACCGAAAACATACCGCCCGCTCCCGTAGAAAGCAAGACGCCCGGATCATCAATGATACCAAGCTGCGCCATATAGTGGGCCATGATGCCGGATTGTCCGTCAAAGAGGAACGTCCACATCATCGCCGCAACTGCTGTCGGTATTGCCCAAGGCACTAATACAGCAGCCCGAACAAGTCCGCGTCCGATAAACACGCGGTTTATCAGCAAGGCGACTAGCATACCGACGGCAAGCTCAACACCAACTGTTACGACGGTGAACAACAGCGTGTTCAACATTGCTGTCCATGTTCGGCCATTAGCAAGATACTGGGTATAGTTGTTGACTCCGACAAAGTTTGGTTCCAAGACGGCATTTTTCGTATTTGACAGCTGGGACTCTAAATCTGTCAACGGCTGAATGGCACCCTCCGGCGCATCTTCCCGCAACGTTTGAACTGCTGCGGTTTGCTCATCCAGCGTAGCAGTGAAGCCATCTGTCCATGCTTCCGGAATTTCTGTCAGCCGGAGATCATCATCATTGACAGGCTGATAATTTTCCAGCATAGTGTTGACTTCTTCATAGCGATCGGCAAGTCCTTCATCTGTTTTTAACAAAGTTTCGTGCTGTTCATCTAATGCGGAGGTAATGTTAGCTAATGTACTTTCTGCTTGTGGCATTGTGTCTCTGACATCTTCCATCGTGTCATAAACAAGATAGCGATTATCGGCATATGTTTCGAGATTGATACTCAAAGAGGTAATTCTCTCCGCTTTGGAAGGGTCATTGAGTCGGTAATCGAATAAGCTGTTCCAGGCGGATAATAGGATAGGCCAAATGATGATAACTGCAATAAGAATAATAGACGGCGCGACCATCGCATAACCAAGCTGCCGTTCATTCAGCTGGAACCGTCTCTTTTTCGGTTGCTTCATACGCTCAGCTCCTTTATTGGTTTACGGATTCCAACGCAGCTTGCATTTTCGTCTCCATACGTTCAACCGCTTCCTCCGCCGTAATCTCGCCAGTTAGCGCACGGGAAATTTCAATTTGCATAATGTCAGATATTTCTGGGTAAATAGGTGTGATTGGGCGGGGTATGGCGTTTTGTAAAGAGTTATAAAAGTCATCGCTCGCAAGAACTGCACTCACATCGGTAATCTCTTTATCCTCGTATAAAGCTTCAATTGTCGGAGCCTTTCCGCCTTCAAGCGCGCTGATTTTTTGACCTTTTTCTCCGCTCATCCATTTAACAAAAGTCCAAGAAGCTTCTACTTCATCTGAATAGCGGTTAATCATTCGCATCCAGCCACCTAGAGCAGAAGCATTTCCGTCGCTGCCGGCTGGGATTGTGGCAATACCAACGTTGCCGGCTACTTTTGATACTTTTTCGTCATTTGCTGTATCATTCATGTAAGGCCAGTTCCTCGCGTAAACGGCATTACCTTCATTAAATGAAGACTCTGTGTCAATCTCTTTAAAGTTAAGTACGTTGTTCGGGACAAAGTCACTATTTGCTATGTCGATCATTTTATTCAGACCTTCAATCGCTTCTGGACTATTGATTACCACATTCCCATTCGCATCCAGCACTTGTCCGCCATAGGAATAAATATACTCAATCGCATTTGTCACGATTCCTTCATACTGTGCAGCCTGCATTAAGTAACCAAATTTCGCTCCTTCTTTACCCATATTTTCCTGAGCCAGCTTCTCGAGTTCATCCCATGTTTTGGGTACTTGATCAGTTATGTCTGTTCGGTAATAAAGAAGTCCAGCATCTGCATAACCAGGCATCGCGTATTGTCTGCCGTTATAACGGCCAGCTTCAACTGTAGCCGGGAAATACGCGTCCATATTGATTTGATCTCTTTCAATCAGACGATCAAGCGGCAGCACATAGTTTGCCTGACCGAATTCCGCCGACCAGACAATATCGGCATCAAATACATCTACTTCCGGGCTTCTGCCGCTGAACATTGTCACATACTGATTATGTGATTGCCCCGAATCAGATGGCATTTCTCGTACAACGACGTCAATATCTGGATGATCCTTTTCAAACTCTTTCACTAATACGTCTGTGGCGCCAGTCGTATCTGTCCCCCTCGCATATGTAATCTGTACTTTGTCATCACTCGTACTATCTCCGCCCGTCACAGCCGAGCAGCCTGCCAACCCTAGACCGGCCAGTAAGGCAACCATCAGAAAGCTTCGCTTCATCACAGCTCCTCCTCACAATTTAGTAAACGCTTTCATAAGTCTTTATTCCAGTACCCTAATCCTGGAAAACTTAATCACAATCATTTTGTATGTCCTTTTAATTCCGGATTACTAACAATGCAAAACCACTTATAAACACTATTCATATGCTGCTTAAAAAGAATTATCCCTTACCGCACGGGTGAGCAAACTGTGTATTTGAAATAGGTAAAGTAACGCATCTCCTAAGAAAATCGTTTGTAGAGCTAGTTGCAGCTAGCGCTTGAATAGTGAGCTATAAGGATTCTTATTCATCCCCCTCCTTGTTTAGTTATATAAGTTAAAATAAAAAGATGGGGAAAGGAGCTCTTATGCGGAATTACTGTAGGTTATGATCAATATTCATCATCACTTAGCTGGTTGGATTAGCCTTGCGAGAGATTCACTATAATTCAAGAATTTTCGGGAACACAAAAAGAAGACTTAGGCAAAAATAGTTTAGCTCAGAAGTCTTCTATCATTTACATAATTATTTCATACCATTTTTCAAACAAGGGCTGCTGACTTCTTTACCTTATTTTATATCTTGGATTAACGTGACATGAAATTCCCCATCGTAAGAGACCCAATTAACCGATTCAATATGTAGATTGCTATTTATTTCAGGTAAGTCTCTTATGATAGCATTTGCTGTTTTATCCAGCTTATCTGTTCTCTCATCTTCGTAAAGACCTATATTACTATGAAATACTTCGTTTAATTCATTACTATATTCTTTCGTATCAGGAAGGATGTTAACAATGCATTCCACTTTACCTGTTTCTTTATTTTCCCAAGTATCTGTAACATAATGAACACCTTCTATCGCATAGTTAGCATCTAAATAGTTCTTTATATCAAAGGTATTTTCACTATTAGAATCCGTCACAATCTGCTTATCTTCATTCCCAGCGCTTGATTCGCTGGCATCAGTAGGTGACTCCTCCTCTGATGCTGCGTGACTTGCATCCGATTTGTCTTCCGCGCTATTTTTATCACTTTCTGTATTTTTATTTGTATCCAAGTTTTCAGAAGTCCTTTCCTCCTTGTCGCTATCTACTTGATTATGCTTTTCCGCATCAGGGTTGCTTGAAGATACGGTCTCACTCATCTCTTTCTTTTCTGTGTCTGCAGCAGATGAATTATCTTCGCTTGAATTGGAGCATGCTCCTAATACACTAACAATTAATGAAAGCAAAACAGCAAAGAAAAATTTATTTCTTCTTTTCAAGAAATGTCACCCTTCCCTTTTATGGTAAATATAGCATACCATAACCAATTACTAGGGAATATGTAAATCAGCCTAGCCTCCGCCTATTCGACTACAGTATTACCTCCCTATAAAAAACGAAGAGAAGAATCCTAGTTCAGATTCATCCGCTTCGTTTTTGTTGATTTCTATTACTTATGATTAAACAGTAACATCATATCCCTGGTCTTCAATAGCTTCTACCATTGTATCAATTGTAACGTTTACTTCGTCATAAGATACAACGACTGTACCAGCTTCTAGATTTACATCTGCTGCTGATACGCCATCAAGTTTCTGCAATGCTCCTTCAACGGATGCTTTGCAGTGACCACAAGACATGCCTTGTACGTTTAGTGTCTTTTCCATGCTATTTCACCTCCTTTAAAGTTGCGGCTTATAGATTTGCTCGTTTTAATCGCAGGGCATTAGCGACAACACTTACAGAACTCAATGCCATTGCGGCTCCGGCAATCCAAGGTGCAAGCAGTCCAATTGCTGCGACTGGAATTCCCGCTGTATTGTAGCCGAAAGCCCAAAAAAGGTTTTGACGGATATTGCGAATCGTGCTATGACTGATTTTTATCGCTTTTGGCAGAAGCAGCAGTTCACCGCCGAGTATCGTGACGTCAGCTGCTTCGATGGCTACTTCTGTTCCTGTCCCGATGGCAATCCCAATGTCAGCTGTTACGAGTGCGGGTGCGTCGTTGACACCGTCTCCAACCATGGCGACCTTTTTGCCTTGTAATTGAATTTCTTTTACTTTTTCCGCTTTTTGTTCTGGCAGCACTCCAGCAATAACTTGGGTAATGCCAACCTGCTTGGCAATCGCCTGCGCTGTTCTTTCGTTATCTCCTGTCAGCATGATTACTTCCATGCCGAGCTCTTGTAATTGTTTGATTGCTTCAGGTGCCGATTCTTTGATCGTGTCTGCCACCGCTACGATACCGCGATAATTCCCATCAATAGCAAGTAACATAGCTGTTTTTCCGCTTGTTTCGTACCCAGCTAACGCTTCTTCAGCGCCTTCTATGTCAATGTGACGGTCATGCATCAATTTTCGGTTTCCAACAAATATTTGTTTTCCGGCGATTTTTGCTTCAATACCATGCCCGGGTATCGCATAAAAGTCATCTACATCCAAGAAAGCGAGGTCGTTTTCTGTCGCATGTGCGACAATTGCTTCTGCCAATGGATGTTCAGAGCCTTTTTCCGCACTGGCTAATAACTGCAATGCTTCTTTATCACCAGTGAAATCTGTTACTTCTGGTTTTCCTTTTGTGATTGTCCCTGTTTTATCGAGCACGATTGCTTCTAATTGATGCGTTCTTTCTAAATGCTCTCCGCCTTTAAATAGAATGCCGCTTTCTGCCGCCAGGCCTGTTCCGACCATGATAGATGTAGGCGTTGCAAGGCCTAATGCACATGGACAAGCAATAACAAGCACAGCAATAGCCGCTACTAAAGCAGGTTCAAATTGACCCCGTTCGACGAAGGCAATCCAAATCACAAACGTCACAAGCGCAATACCAATCACAATCGGCACAAAATAACCGGAGATAATATCAGCGAGCCGCTGAATTGGCGCTTTCGAGCCTTGTGCTTCTTCAACCACTTTGATAATCGATGCAAGAGCCGTATCTTTTCCGACTTTTGTTGCTTCCATTTCAATGGACCCATTTTTATTAATGGTGGAACCAATGAGTCCTGCTCCGGTGTCTTTTTCAATCGGGATTGATTCTCCTGTGAGCATCGATTCATCTACTGACGTTCTGCCTTTCACAACGATACCGTCTACCGGTATTTTTTCGCTCGGCTTTACAAGTAAATGATCTCCCGCTTCCACTTCTTCTACAGGAATCATCGTCTCTTTGCCATCTCTTATAACCCGTGCTTCTTTTGCTTGCAGATGCAGCAATTTGGATAAAGCATTTGTTGTTTGGCTTTTTGCTCTAGCCTCTAAGTACTTTCCAAATAAAATTAACGTAATTAAAATAGCGCTTGTTTCAAAATACAAATGCGGCATATAGCCAGGGTTTCCAATGGTTTTCCCTGCTTCATACAAACTGTAAAAATAAGCAGCACTTGTGCCGAGTGCAACAAGCACATCCATGTTAGCTCCGCCATTTTTCAGGTTTTTATAAGCGCCCACGTAAAATTGCCAGCCGATAATAAACTGAACAGGCGTCGCTAACGCAAATTGAAACCATGGATTCATCAATATACTTGGCAAGCTGATGCCAAACAAATGGATAAGCATTGTAAGCAATAACGGCGCAGATAGAACAGCTGAAATGATTAATTTTGTTTTCTTCCGTTTTAATTCTTTTTCTTTCTGCGACCGGCTTTCTTCCGCTTCTGCTTTTGGCTTGGCATCATAACCAATATTGCGGATTTTCTCAATCAATGCTTGCTGTTCGATTAAGCCTGTATTGTATTCGATAACGGCACTTTCTGTCGTTAAGTTAACGGAGGCATTCTTTACGCCATCTTGCTTGTTCAGTACTTTTTCAATTCGGCTGGAGCAGGCGGCACAAGTCATGCCAGTGATATCGAACTCGGCTTTTTCGGTCATAACGCCATAACCAATCGCTTCGATTTTTTTGGTTATGTCCTCTATCGATGCTTTGTCTGCATCATAATCAACGGTGGCTTTTTCTGTTGTTAAATTGACTTGGGCATCAACACCATCCATTTTATTCAGCACTTTTTCCACTCGATTCGAACATGCAGCACACGTCATGCCTGTAATACCAAGCGTTGTATGATTCGTTTCGCTCACGTTACTCCCTCCCTACTTAGAAAATTGCTTCATCACGCTCATCAATTCTTCAATCGCTTCTTTTCCTTCACCTTTTGAAATGGCATCACTAACACAATGATTCATATGGCGCTCTGTCACCGAGAACCCGACATTCTTCAGTGCAGACTGAATTGCACTAAGCTGCACTAAAATATCCATACAATAGCGGTCTTCCTCCACCATCTTCTGAATACCGCGCACTTGTCCTTCTATTCGTTTTAAACGATTTATCACGTTTTGCTTTTCATCTTTTGTTCTAGGTGTACTAGGGTGATCATGCAGAAACTTATCCACAGTCATTCCTCCATTTCGTTTATACATATACCATACCCCCCTATGGTATAAATGTCAATTAAAAGCGTCCCAGTTATCAGCCTTACTAGTTATGCTCCGTCTTCATCTATTTTAATAGCAAATTCATTAAACGAAAAAGGCCACAAAAAATAGACTGCCTTTAGGCAGCCTATCTTGTAAGCGATTACGTTGTATGCAACAGCAATTCCAGTAAATCATAACTTGGCTGCTTGTCGGTTTTTTCGTCCAGCATCGTTTTCAAATCTTTTTGAATGAGCTGATTAGACTTAATCCCGATGGCATAGCCAGATTCACCTTCCATTAACATCTGCACAGCTTTGACACCCATTTTGTTCGCAAGGATCCGGTCAAATGCGGAAGGTTCGCCGCCGCGCTGGATAAATCCTAATACAGTTGTTCGTACCTCTATATTCATATTCTCCTCGATATACTGCTGCAGTTCATCCAAATTGTACATCCGCTCTGTCACGACAATGACATTATCATTCCTGCCTTTACCTATTCTATCCTGCAGTTTCTCACAAATTTGTTCGAGGCTTAACTTATATTCTGGTGTGGAAATGATATCACCTTCACCAGCTATTGCAGTAAACAGCGCCAAATCGCCGCAATGTCTGCCCATTACTTCGACAATGGTCGTTTTGTTATGCGATAAGCCCGTATCTTTGATTCTGCCAATCGAACTTAATACAGTATTAAGTGTTGTATCAAAGCCGATGGAATAATCGGTGTAATCCAAATCGTTATCAATTGTTCCTGGAATTCCAACAACTCTAACGCCTAATTCATGCAGCTTTTGTGCACCTTGAAGGGATCCTTCCCCGCCGATAACAATAACATCTGCGATACCATAATTGCGCAGCACGTCTACTGCCTGTTTTCTTCCCGGTTCATCCATGAAAGCCAGAGAACGTGATGTCTTTAGTATCGTACCGCCTTTGTTGGCGATTGTCTCGACATCTGGTGTGCGCAAAATGGATAGTTTATCTTCAATCAACCCTTGGTATCCGCCTTCTACACCGTAAACTTCAATATCGTGGTAGTTTGCACTTTTCACAATAGCACGTATGGCCGCATTCATTCCTGGTGAATCTCCTCCGCTAGTAATGACTGCTATCTTATGTATCATTTTCTTCACCTCTCCACTATATGTCTTATACTTATTATACAATAGTACAAGTAAAAAGAAGTACAAAAGACAGGCAATGTGCCTGCCTTTTGTTTATACAGAAATAACCAGCTTCCCGATCATACTGCCTTCTTCCAGCCGCTTATGCGCTTCTTGAAGGTTTTCTACTGTAAGACCTTCCAATTCTTCCGCCTTTGTTGTACGCAGACGCCCTTCTTCGAGAAGCTGCGCTACTTTAGTCAAAATCTCGCCTTGCTTATATTTACTGTCGGTCTGATGCAATGTACGAGTAAACATGTACTCCCAAACAAGTGTCAAACTTTTCGAAGTCAAATCGGTCAGTTTGATTCCTTCCACCGGTCCTGTAATCGCCGCGATAATGCCTTCTGGTTTGATGACCTCGATAATGTCATCCCATGCCTTGTCCAGCTGGTGCATACAAAATACATAATCGACAGTTTCAATACTTAATGCTTCTAGCTGCTGGTGAAGCGGTTTATGGTGATTAATTGTCTGTTCTGTTCCATGCTGATTGGCCCATTTTTCCGTTTCTTCACGTGAAGCAGTGCCGACAACATGCAATCCATGCAGTTTTGCAAGCTGTGATGCAATGGAGCCTACACCGCCAGCTGCATTAATCAACAAAATCGTTTTCCCTTTGTTTGCTTCGATATCAAGTGGGATATGCATTTTCTCAAACATTGCTTCCCATGCAGTGAGCGCCGTTAAAGGAAGAGCAGCCGCATCTGAAAAGCTAAGGTTGGATGGTTTCTTCGCAATCACTTGATGATCGACGAGCTGGTATTCGCTATTCGATCCTTGACGTGCAACAGATCCAGCATAAAAGACCTCATCGCCAGGCTTGAATCCTTGTACATCCTCGCCTACTTCTTCAACGATACCAGCAGCATCGAAGCCAAGAATGCGGAAATTCCCATCATCTTCTTTCATTTTTCGCTGCTTCGTATCAACTGGGTTCACACTCACTGCTTTTACTTGCACCAAAACGTCTCCGCCTTTTGCAACAGGCTTGTCCAACTGTTCTTCGCTAAAACAATTCGCCTCATCCACAGATGTGTTCTTATAAATACCAATAGCTTTCATACTTATCTCCTCCTTTTTTTCTCTCTGTTTATGTAAAAGCCGTCATCTCAACAGACGGCTTTGTACGCTCATTTCTTTGCTAAGCGTAAGATTGGCTCCAGGGCTTCTGTTTTTCCGTAATTAGGGACCACAGCTGATGGTGCCGCTGCCCATTCCACTGCATTACAGATAACGGTTTGCACATTTTTATCGTAGTAAGTCGGGTACGTTTCATGACCAGGCCGGAAATAAAATATCTTTCCTTTTCCTCGATTATACGTGCATCCGCTGCGGAATACTTCACCGCCTTCAAACCAGCTGATAAATAAGGTGTGATCCGGTTCAGGTATATCAAAATGCTCGCCGTACATCTCCTCTTCCGGAAGCTCGAAATACTCATCCAGCCCTCGTGTAATTGGATGACTCGGCTGCACAACCCAAATCCGTTCTTTCTCCCCATCCTGTCGCCATTTCAAATCACAAGTTGTTCCCATTAAGTTCCGGAATATCTTACTGAAGTGACCGGAATGCAATACGATTAATCCCATGCCTGCCAAAACACGCTGTTTCACACGCTCGACCGCATGATCATTCACTTCTGAATGGGCTTTGTGCGCCCACCAAATCAATACATCTGTTTGCTGCAATGTTTCTTGATCCAATCCTTGCTCTGGATCGTCAAGTGTGCGAGTTTGTACAGTATATCCTGCTTGATCCAAAAATTCGGCAATTGCTCCATGAATACCTCGGGGATAGATGCTTCTCACTGTGTCGTTTTCCTTCTCATGACGACATTCGTTCCATATGGTAACGCGCATAAGATGCTCCTTCTTCCTTTTTTTATCCTATTTCCCCATGCTAATTAGCTACCCTGTTCTTTACTAGATTATGCAGTGCATCTCATTTTACTAATTACATTAGCCCTTTTACCGCTAACTCCTGCCTAGAGAAAAAAATCCTGCTAAAATTTCAGCAGGATCTAACCAATTAAAACGGCACCGTATACGAGTGCTCCCAAAATAACAAAAGCCGGATGCACTTTCCATCTTTCCATAAGTAAGTAGCTTGCTGCCACAAGGATAATAGTATGAATCCAGCCCGCACTTTCATAAGACGTGTGGAAAAAACTGATTGCCATACCCGCCAGCAATACGGCAATCGTTGGGCGAATATAAGCTGTCATTCTTTTTACCCGAGGAGAGTCTTTGAATTTTGCTAACAGACTAAGCAGTCCGATCATTAAAATAAGCGACGGCGCTACAGTGGCAAACAAACCAATTGCTGCCCCAAGTACGCCTGCCTGCTGGTAGCCGATCACACCAGCGAGCTTGGTGGCTATTGGTCCTGGCAGCGCATTTGCCAGTGCTAATGTCTGGCTGTAATCTGCTGTAGACATCCAGCCATATCTGTCTACCACTTCATTCTCGATGAGCGGAATTGTAGCAGGCCCGCCGCCATATCCGATAATCCCCGGAATAAAGAAAGCCAAAAATACCTGCCAATAAATCATGCGCCTTCCTCCTTCTGTTTCTCCGGTTTGAGCAGCGCAAACAGAAGAAGTGCAAGAATAAGAAAGGCTGGATGAATATGCAGCAGTTCAATTAACACAACGGACGCTAGCAATAACGCGACAATTTGCCAGCTTTTTAGTCCATTACGTGATTTCTTTAAAAAATCAATAGTCATAACTGCCAGCATCACCCCAACAACCGGAATAACGGCAGTCGTCATCCCGTTAATCCACGGCTGATTGCTCAATGCCTCCACAAAAGAAAATAAGATAATTAAGAGCACAACAGTGGGAATAACTGTTGCCACGAGCGCACAAATCATGCCAATCCAGCCGCCGACTTTGTAGCCGATATACCCGGCCAGCTTCGTTGCAATCGGTCCTGGTAAGCTGTTGCCGAGTGCTAGCGTATTGCCGAATTCTTCATCATCCATCCATTTATACTGTTTGACGACCTCTTTTTCCACGAGAGGAATCGACGCTGGTCCTCCTCCGTACCCAAGAATGCCGACACGGAAAAATGCTAAAAATAAGTTCCAGTAAATCATGTTGCTCAACCTTTCTAATACGAAGCAATACTGCCGTCTGCTCGTGCTTCGGTTCCTCCATATAATGTACCCGTATCGGGATCGCGCCATATGACTTGGCCGCGACCGAATGTGGAACGATCTGCTTTGACCTCGATATTATGTCCTTTCCGTATGAGCGCTTCGGCGATATGTTTCGGAAAGTCCGCTTCCACATGAAACGTTTTGCCTTGAATCCACTGCCAGCGCGGTGCGTCTAGTGCAGTTTGCGGATTAAGACCAAAATCCAGCATATTCATCACCACTTGAGCATGTCCTTGCGGCTGCATAAAGCCACCCATTACGCCGAAAGGACCAATTGCTTGCTTATCCTTCGTCAAAAAGCCTGGAATAATCGTATGGAATGTCTTTTTCCCGCCTTGCAGACTGTTCGGATGGGCTGGATTCAAACTGAAGTTGTGTCCGCGATTTTGCAGCGCAATACCTGTTCCCGGTACAACAAGCCCAGAACCAAAGCCATGGTAATTACTTTGGATGAAGGAAACCATATTGCCTTCGTTATCAGCAGCGGCCAGATAAACCGTTCCACCTTGCTTTGGCTCTCCCGCTTCCGGCTCTTTTGCGAACTCCTCGATTTGCGCCCGTCTTTGCGCAGCATATGTATCAGACAGCAGTTCCTCTACGGTCACAGTCATATGCTGTTCTTCCGTCAAATAAGCATGACCATCAGCAAACGCAAGCTTCATCGCTTCCATTTGCTTATGGTATGTATCAATTGATTCTTTTTCATGGAATGTAAAGCCCTTCAGAATATTCAGCGCAGACAGCGCCACTAGGCCTTGTCCGTTCGGAGGAATTTCCCATACATCATACCCTCGATAGTTCACCGAAATCGGTTCTACCCATTCTGGTTCATAAGCAGCCAAATCATCAGCCGTTAGGAATCCGTCATTATCCGCAGAAAATTCCGCCAATTTAGCTGCTAGTTCACCTGTATAAAAGTCCTTCGCATCTGTGCGGGCAATTTGACGCAGCGTTTCTGCATGATCGGGTGATTTCCATACATCTCCGATTTTCGGATAATCACCATTGGGGGCGAACGTGTCAAACCAAGCATTGTACATGCCATCCGTACAAGTGGTACTGAACTTCTTGTATGCACGTTCCCATAGCTTGGCAACTGTTGGTGTTACAGCAAACCCATTTTCCGCATAGTAGATAGCCGGCTGCAATACGTCCACTAAGGAAAGCTTGCCGAAACGCTTGCTGAGAGCAGCCCATCCTCCTGGTGCACCTGGAACGGTTACCGGGATAAAACCATGCAGCGGCATTTCTTTATGTCCCAGCTGCTTTACTTTTTCAATGCTAATAGATGTTGGTGCAGGTCCGCTGGCATTTAATCCATACAGCTTGTCCTTTATCCATACAAGCGCGAATGCATCACCGCCAATTCCATTAGAAGTTGGCTCTACAACCGTAAGCATGGCGGCTGCTGCAATAGCTGCATCAACTGCATTGCCGCCCTTTTTCAGCATATCCAATCCTGCCTGTGCAGCAAGCGGCTGCGAGGTGGCAACCATGCCTTGCCGGGCTATAGTTGTGGTGCGCTGTGAATGATACGGGTAATACAAATGATCTGTCTTCATTCTGTTTCCCCCTTATGTAGGAAACCCGGAAAACCGGGCTTATGACCATCCTAGCAAATGATGGATCGCTTTTGCTACCCCATCTGCTTCATTTGTATCTGTCTGGTAGTTTGCCACTTCTTTTACTGCATCTTGCGCATTTCCCATTGCTACACCGCAGCCAACTGCTTGAATCATTTTAATATCATTCAAGCTATCGCCCATAGCGATGACTTGCTCCATGTTGATGCCAATACGGTCGCATAACTTTTGTACTGCTTCTGCTTTGTTGATACCGACAGCATTGACTTCAATATTTGTCAGACTAGAGTTAGAAAGTTCTAGTTCATCTTTATCGGAAAGCGCCTTAACGATAGCGTCACGCTTGCTATCATCTGGTGTGTCAAAGCCAAACTTGAGCCAATCATATTCCTCCATATTTGCTGGGAAATTCCCGCGGAATACATGCTCTGTGCTAACTGCCCAAAAATGTGTCTCATACTTGTCTGACAGCCGCTTCATCTTTTTGATCAAGTCATCCTCAATTAAGACGCGCTCCAGCAATTCTCCATCCGCTGTCCAGATTTCACTGCCGTTAACTGTTACAAGATACGACTGTAAACCAAGCTCATCTGCATAAGGCTTACAAGTCCGAATACCGCGGCCTGTGCTAAGAATAACGTGTATACCTTCTTCCTGCGCACGCTGAATCGCTTGTTTGTTTGCTTCCGATATTTCATCCTGCGGGGTAAGCATCGTGCCGTCCATATCAAGTGCGATCATTTTATATTGGTTCTGATTCTCCGACACCGTATCCACTCCTTATGTATTTGCTTCGTCCTTGTCTAATATTGTATTGCTGTCTTCGCTTTGTTTCTCAGATGGTTGCCAGTTTCCAGCAAGCGCCGGTAATACACGCCAATTGCTGAAGCTTGGCACACCCTCTAGTTTACCGCCAAACAAGACCGGCTGCAGGCCAGCGTTCCTGCTCCCGATGATATCATTTTCGATATGATCTCCGACGAAAAAGGTTTCCGATGCACGAGCTTCTACCTCCAGCAATGCCATTTCAAAAACAGCCGGATCTGGTTTTCGTAATCCAACAGCTTCTGAAATAAGGAGGCTTTGACAATGCCAATACAATCCAAGCTGCTCAATGACCTGCTGCTGCAGCAAAGTTGGTCCATTCGTAACGATGCCCAATGTATACGACATACTTAGTTCCTGCAGCGTCTCCAACGCATCTGGATAAGCGACCGCAAACTGTGCCAACCGCTCAAAATAATCCGTTGTAAGTACTGGCTCTAAATTCGCATCCAAAGAGAATTGCGTTAGCAGCTCCTTATAAACAATCGGCTTTTCAACATACCCATGCTGATCCAGTTCAAGAAATGCCTCTTTGAATGCAGGCAGATCAACTCCAGCCAAGTCCGCTTGAAATCGGTTGTATTGATCTTCCAGAAATCGATGTAATGTCGACTGCCGATCATGAATAGTTCCATCCAAATCAAAAAGAATTGCTTTCATTCTGTTGCTCCATTCCTTTTTCTCCATCATACGCTTTTCAGAAAGGAATGTCAGCAATTTGGTATACTGGCAGCAGAAGATAAGAAGATGAAAATAACGATTTATTACGTGTGCCAGCCTAAGATCACCGATACACGCGGCTTTCCTTTAGCTCACCCTCTATTAATCAAATGGTTGCCGCGACCAAACTAATCTCCAATCTTTCCTAACGCAACTTTATACAAAAAAAATCGCCAATGCTCATGACATTGGCGATAACTTAATTGAGCTCTTACAGAGATGCGTGTTGTTATGGAAATACACGCTCTTTTCCTTTGTTATTTTACTTACTTACAACATACTTCAGTTATACAGCACAATTCAGTTACGTACAGCAGTAATCTCAACCCCATTTACTATCCCTGTCGTACCTCCAAACGCAAAGTTTAGTTGACCATCCTCAACAAGAACCTCTGGTACAACTCTTGTAGTATAATTGTTCTTGGAGGCTGAAATCTGACCATAGTCTTGCCCCTCAATAACTAAATTGGTTCTGGCTGAACCGGACATGTCTCCAACATATACCTTTACCGCGTATATTCCATCGGGCACATCGACGTTGAATTCCCAACCTTTTGCAAAATAACCTATCCAATCGCGAACTATATCGTCCCCTGCATTGCGATCGCGTCCAATCATGTTTTCAGCATCAACAATTCCGTATCCGCGTTCAGCTGTATATATCGTGCTTAGATTAACTTCCTCGAACCCCTCTTTTACCGGGCTCCCGGCTAAACCAAAATCAAATTTTTTCATCGCTTTACTTGTCGTAAATTGTTTCACCTTCGATACTGCAGATTCTCCTTTCCCATTAACTGCTGTCACATAAACATCGTAGCTCGTTTCCTCATCCAAGCCTGTCAAGAAAAGCTGAGGAACTGTTGAAGTGCCGACTAATTTATATGCATTGCTGGTTGAAGGCTTGCTGTAAATCCGATATATATCTGCCTTCTTTACTGTTTTCCAGGAAATCATAGCACCTGCATTACTAATTTTACTTATCGTTAATTTTGAAGGTTTGGAGGGAACCTTTTTAGGAGGTTCTATCTGTTTTACATGCTCCGATAATGGAATTTCCAGGTTGCTTATTTCATCTGCTACCAAACGCGCCAGCTGAATAGCACCGTATTCCTGAAAATGTGTGTTATCTTTTGACCCATTTGGAAAAGCAGGATAAACACCAGGATCTGTATACAAGAATACAGAAAGTGTTCCTTCTGGACCAATGCTGTTGTAATAGGCAACACTGCGTGCACTTAGGTCAACAACTTTCACATCTAATTCATCAGCCACTTCTTTCATACCCTGCACATATTCTGAGAAGCTGACACGGAACTCGCCCGTCTCTTCGTTAAAATCTCTCCTGCCCATTGGCGTGACTAAGATAGGAATAGCACCCCTCTGACGGGCTCCTAACACATAAGATTTTAAGTAATTCTTATAATCCAGTACAGAAGCATAGCGTTCGGGCACACTGATTGTGGCATCATTATGTCCAAATTGAATCAGAAAGTAGTCATTCGGTTTTATCGACCTTAAAATGTTATCTAAGCGCCCTTCCTTGATAAAAGTCTTAGAGCTTCTTCCGCCAATGGCGTGGTTTTCAAATTCGATATCGGAAGTAAAAAATTGCGGAATCATCTGACCCCAACCAGCTTCTGGTCTCCAGTACTCATCATACGTTTGCACTGTGGAGTCTCCTGCCATATAGACAGTCGGATTAGCACCTTCCGTTCTTTCTGGAATCTTCTCAATAATTATCGCGTTAATTTTGGAATTTGCTTCTGTGAATTTAAAGTTTAGCTGTCCATCTATAAGTGAAATTTCAAATTCATGTTCCTCATATTCACCACTTGCCAGATGCAAACTTTGCACCTTTTGAATACCCTCTACTTGAATTCCGATGTCTGTTTCTTCTTCCTCGTCACCAGAGAGAATTGTAACAGAATAATCACCATACGCTAAATCTACGTTAAAAGAAGTATCAGTGGCGGAAACAAAATCTGATTTTAAAGGATCTGACGTATTTCTGTCTGTTGCGCTCACTTTCGATACATCTTCAAAGCCATAGCCAGCTGTCTTTGAGTATGCCATTTCAGAAGTGACAGCCGTATACCCATCTTGCACAGAACTTGCAGCAGTTCCAAAGTCAAATTTGGTAGGTGAATCTACTGCAGCCTCCGTTTGTAAAGGGAAGGTACAAAACGAAGTAAAAATAATTAGAAAGCTAAGTAAGAGCGCCCATAATTTCTTTTCCTTACATTTTCTCATCAATCTCTCCCTCTCTTTTTTGATAACGCTTACATTTTATCTTACCTTCTACGCTACATTACATATAGATGATAATCAGACTATCCTGTTTAGTAATCAGTGAAATTTTTAAAAAAACGAACACAAGCAAATTCTTATAGTTGAATTCGCATGTGTTCGTTTTTTTTGAACCTTTTACCCTTATATTTTCTGCAGCTTTCCGAAGGATTCATTTGTGGCGTGATATCCACTCCCTTTGCCGGTAAACCTCCCCAGCTCTTCTTCTTCCTCTTCGGTTGCTTCTCCGCGGATAGATAGGAAGTAAAGTATGCTAACGTCTACATCTTTATCTTCTCCAGCTCCCTCTGTCTCGCTTTGATGCGTACGAAGTTCTTCTGCATCTGCTTCCATGCCCCATTTAATATGGTGATACAAGTTTTCGAACGTTCTTTCTGCTGCCGGGGCAATATTTTCAGCCATGTATTCTTGTTTTATATGATCAAGGTCATGCTTGCTGATAAACTCAACAAAGTCCTTTCCATCACCATACTGGAAGAATTCTCCCCATATCTGAGGTGTGCGTTCACCTAATTGGAAAAGCATCAAATACTTAACTTCAAACCGCTCTCTTTCTTCGGCATGGCGCTCTCCGCGTTCTGATGCATCCTCTGTTATTTCACCATCAAAGAAACGAAAACAAAAATCCTGGTATTCTTCATCAAATCGACGCATTACTTCCCATAGACGGTGAACGTCCTTGTCAAACAGTTCTTTGCTGCGAAAAATGGATGCCAGCAAAAAGAAGCGGAACATGCCGCGGAATTGGGTGTTAATTTTAGATTGGCTCCAATCATAATTTTCCTGCCGAAAAGCGTCATTGATCTTTTCCAAGTATGATTGATCCAATGCATCTTTGAGATGTCCAACATGTTCTTCGTCCACTAAAGCAGTAGGTCTTACTTTCAATGTATCCCACTCCAGCTTCAGCTGTTCCCGGTGCCGATCGGCATTTTGCATCGGCCGTTTTCGCGCCCCCGTATTATAAAATATAGCGACACCAATCAGTATGACAGCAACGCTAATCCCGATTATAGTCAATACACTATTCAACTTTTTTCCTCCTGCCTACTACAAATAGAGCTGACGTAACCTGTCAGCTCTATTATCTTCCTTTAATCTTGCAATACTCGTAATAACTCTGAATTGAATTTTTCTTTTTCATCGAACAACAGTCCATGACCACTATGCTCAAATGGAATAACAGTTGAGTTCACAATTCCGCCTGTTATTTCATTGGCAAAATCAAATGGGCAAATTTCATCTTTCTGTCCATGGAAGATATAAGTCGGTGCACTAATATGCACTAATTCGTCGCGTAGATCTTCATCGCGCAATGCTTCCATTGCTTGAATCGTCCCGTGTCCGCTTGCCACAAGACCGAGATGGAAGAACCACTTCATAAATGACTCGGAATGTTCCTGGGCGAAGAACATTTCTCCAAAATTATGCAGCGTTTTAGGTCGGTCTGTTTGCAGCTGGGCAATCATATCATCTGCTTCTTCTTTCTTCATGCCAAACGGATAAGCATCACGCTGTGTAAATACAGGAGCTGCTGCGGACAGTAATAGAAGTTTATCTACTTTTGCAGCACCGTATTTATTTGTATAACGGATAGCAATCGGTCCGCCCATAGAAAAACCGACTAAGACGAAATGGTCTAACCCGAGGTGCTCGACTACTTCATGAACAGCCTCCGCTTGTGCATCATATGTGTACGTATTCCACGGTTTATCTGATTGTCCGAAACCAAGCAAGTCAATTCCGATAAAGCGATATCCTTGCTTTGGCAGTTCATTCATTTGATATTCAAACATCTTATGATTTACCGGCCAACCATGCAGAAATACAACTGGTATGCCTGTTCCGATGTCTTCTGCGAAAATAGTATGTCCTGTTCTTGTTTTAATGTGATGACCCATGATTAGCTCTCCTCACTATTATAATCTCGTTCTCTTGGTTCTTTCTTTTCTCTTGCTCTTAACTCACGGAATAAAAAGAATGCTCCTGTAACACCGGATAGTACAGTGAGTATCAGAAACACTGTATAGGCGGTGAAGGCAAAGAGCAGTAAAAAGCCAAGCGCCAGGATAAAGAATCCAAAGTAGCCAGCCAGCTTCATATAGCCTCACCCTTTCCTGCAGTCTAGTAGGTATATACCCGCTAGACGCCTTTTTTAAGCAAAAGAAAAAAGCATGCCTCTTTTTCGCATGCTCAATGCGTATGCATTAACACGCCTTCTGAATTCATGAATGCAATCTCCAGCTCAATCTCCCGATTGATATCATCTTCTAAATCATGCGCTTTCAGTACATCCACTGCCTCTTCTTTTACTTCTTCCCAAACAGGCAGCATCGTATGATCAACTGTTTCCACTTCTATTTGGATACGCAGGCTGATAATGCCCTCTGGCTCAAATCCAGCACCTAATACTTCATACGTATCATAAACAGCAAGTTCCTCAACCGCTGTATCATTCACTTCTTTTAATGCATGACGAATCATGTCTTTATGCACCTCATTATACGGAACAGGATGAGTAGAGCGATCAGTGAAGAAAAAAAGCAGCCCAGCCATCACCATCGTCCCAGCTAGAACAAGACGCAATCCAAAGCTTCGTTTCATCCGCATACCTCCATTCCCTGCTACTATATGCTAGCAGACACAGAAACTTGTCCATAAAATAGAATAGGAAAAGTAACAACAGTATACAGAGAAGATTATTTTTTTATTGGAGAAGGTGCTGTGTTTCTTCTTACGCTCGGGTAGGTTTCACGTAACGTAAATTAGCGCAGGAAATACACGGAGACTCCCGCGGGAGGAAGGCTAGGGGAGACCCCGCAGTGCGTTTTTTGCATGAGGAGGCTCACCAGCCGCCCGCAGGAAAGCGGAGTGTATTTCCGAAGCGGTGCTCTCATCTTAGTTTCTTTCTAATGCAAAAAGATCCAAACCATACTGCTATAAACCGCAGTATCATTTGGATCTTTAACTAGCTAAAAACATTCTGCTCTCAGCCTCTTAGTTCTTTTATTCGTCATCCCGCTTCCGTTTAAACGGCCACCAATTCAGCTCACCAAGTGTGACAGCGATAGCTGGGATAAGCAATGGCAGAATAACCAGTCCGTACAGAAGCAGACCGATAATAATAACAGTAGCAACTTCTAGCAGTGTTAATACACCAGATGGCATCATAGCAGCGAATGTACCTGCCAAAATGATTGATGCGGTAATGATAACCGATCCCATCTTCTTCATCGAGTGAATCATACCTCCGTTCAAGTCGTCACGCGCTTCTTCCGTGAAACGATCGAGCAGGAAGATTGAATAATCCACCCCGAGAGAAATAAGAATAACAAAGCTAAAGAATGGTACCGCCCAGCTTACACCTGCGTAATCCAAGCCGTTCACAAAGATTAATTCTGTAATGGATATTGCAGTGTAGTAAGTAAGCAGCAAGGATCCAATCATGTACGCCGGAATAATCATAGAACGGAATAGCAAGGTTAAAATGAGGAACAAGCCAACCATCATAATCACCATTGTCCGAGAAAGGTCCGTAGTGGACAGCTCCTCTAGATCAGCGTTCGTACTTGTAACGCCCACATAAACAATTTCTGCATTTTCATACGGTGTACCTTCCACTTCTGCACTTACACGTTCTTTAATCGTATCCAATGTACGGATTGCTTCCTCCGAGTACGGATCTGCATCCAAGACGACATCAATGGTGACACCTTCCCCATCATTGAACGCATACGTATCAATGCTTTCTTGGAAATCACCTTCTAGCGCATCTTCCGGAATATACATCCCTGTATCACGCACAGACTCACTGTCACTAATCGCTTGCAGTGTATCCGCAGCTGTTGTTAGTCCGTCGGAAACTTGCGTCAAACCTTCATTTGCAGAACCAACACCATCAGCCAGCTGCTGCAAGGAATCTGTTAGTGTGCCAACTTGTTCTTGCTGTCCTTGCAGTTGCGTATTCGCCTGTTCAAGACCAGCTTGAATTTCTCCTAGTTGTTGACTGATTCCTGTCAGCTGAGCAGATGCCTGCTGCACATTACCTGTTTGCTGCAGCTGCGTTGAAACTTGCTGTAATGCTGTATTGACTTGCCCCAGACCTTCTGTTGCTTGAGAAAGCCCACCGCCTGAAGAGCCGCCAGCATTACCTGCTTGCCCAGTTATTTGGTTCAATCCATCTTGAACCTGTGTCAAACCATCTTGTACATCGCCAATTCCAGTAACAGCATCATTGATACCGTCAGCAATTTGGCCGTTCTGAGCGTCTACATACAAGTCGTCAATTTTATCACCTGTCGGCTGTGTTGCTGTCCGCACTTTTTCAACATGATCAATTTTGTTGATTGCATCACTCAACGGATCAAGATAAGGCAATGTATTGCTTGTAGTGAGATTTTCATCATCTTTGATGACGATTTGAATCGGCATTGCTTCGCCTTTACCGATTGCATCACCAATCGCATTTAGCCCTTTAATTGACTTGTAATCACTGCTAATTTCCTCTGTTGAGTTAAAGGAAACTTGTTCGTCATAAGTCAATACAAACGGAACCGTAATCACAGCTGTTATGGCCAAGAACAACACCGGTCTGGCAACTGAGTGGCGACCAAGGAAATGCCAAAGCTTATTGTCTCCATGAGAAGCTGCTTTTTTCGAAGGCCAGAATAACTTCTCTCCTAGCGTTACCATAAATAGCGGCAGCACCGTTACAAGAACGATCAGCAGAACAGCGACCCCGACTGCCACACCTACAGCAGACTGGAAGATCGCAAATTTAGCAAAGAAGATGGACGCAAATCCTACAAACACTGCTATTGCACTAATGAGCAGTGTACGTCCAGCAGTCCGGTAAGCTGTAACAGTTGCCTCGACCTTACCATGCCCGTTCGCCAGCTCTTCTCGGAAACGGCTCAGCAGCAGGATACAATAATCGGTACCAATACCGAACAATATCGCGACTAGGAAGGTCTGTGTAAAGGTAGAAATCGGGAAGTCCAGTGTATCCACTAAGATTGCCAGAATGCCCTGACTAATCAAATACGTTATTCCGACCGTAATTAATGGTACAAACGGCGTTACAATGGAACGGAATACGACTAACAGAAGCCCTACAATGATGAAGACTGTAATCAGCTCTGTTTTCTTCAAGCCATCTTCAGATGTATTAGCGAAGTCTTGGTTGATTAACGACGCGCCAGTTACATATGCAGTTGTGTCTTCTGGAACAGCTTCATAAATTTCATCTGCAATTTTTTCTATTTCTTCATCTGAACCTTCTACCGTTATCGGCATCATGACAGTCTTTTTATCTTCAGATGTCATTTGATCCTGAATGTCTTGGTTATCAGTCAGCGGTGTTGTAATCTCGTTTACACCGTCAATTTTTTCAACCTTATCAATAACTCCCTGTATCATTTTCTCGCTGTCTTCATTTAATGCTTCATCAAGCACAAACACAGCACTTAACGAGTTGCTGTTCTCTCCGGCATTTTCGAGAATCTCGCTTGCCCGGATTGAAACAGCATCCTCTGGCAGCTGCGTTTGCCCTTTTTCAGAGGCAAGCTGCGTCAAATTCGGCGAGAATATAGTTAATCCTATCGCAAGCAAGAGGACTACAACTGCAATGAGCCACTTAAAACGAATAATTGTTCTCAAGTTTCCTTCTCTCCTTTTTTAAGCTGTTCTTTTACATCGGTGAAAATGCGAATAAATGCTTCGACATCCTCGCTGCTAATATTCTGGAAGAGCGTGCAAAATTCATCATAGATTGCTTCTTCTGCTTGTTGCAGCATGCTCTCCCCTTCTGCAGTAATTTCAACAAGCTTTGTTCGTTTATCTCTCTCTGAATCAATCCATTTTACAAACCCCTTTTCATGCAGCTTTTTCAAACGATTGGAAATTGCACTTTTATGTACTTGCTGCACAATTGCCAGATGACCAGGAGAAGCAGGGCTGGATAGGCTTAGGAATTTTAGCAGCTCTACCTGCTGTGGTGAAATATGCTGGAAGATATCATGTGAGGTGCGTTTATGAAAAACCTCTGTGGCCATGAAGGATACCTCATGGAACAAATCAATTGCATCCTTTAATCTGTTCAAAATCGTTCACCCCCTATACCAATGTAGTTTATACCCTAAACTACTTACGGTCAATCCTATTTACCTAAAAAAAATTACAAATTCCCGGGATATCAATTAGAAGATCATGATAAACAATTTTTAAGGACGTAAGGTGCAGGTAAAACAACGTACGCACCAAGAATCAGTCCACTTTTATCCAAAAGGTAGGCTATTATGCCGGAAAGAATATATTGCCATTACAGGGAGATTACAAACATCCGCAGCACGTACTGTATTTATACAAGAATTCTCCTTTTGATAGTGTATAAGTCGCTCAAATTACTAAAAGTGAAACAAATAGTTTCGCTTATTTCCTTATGATTCCCGATTCCGTAGCATTAAACAAGGAACAGACGCCGCCACGTCTGTCAGCCATTATATTTTAAGGAGTGGGTATTATTTTGCATAAGCTTAGACGCTTACCTATTATCGGATTTATTGCTGTACTACTAGCGGGTCTGCTTGTTCTTCCATTCCAAGCATTCGCAGCTGACACGTCAGCTAAACCTTGGATGGATGAGAACGCATCCCCAACAAAACGAACAAATCTGTTATTAGATGCCATGTCATTGAAGGACAAGGTAGATCTTATTACAGGAAACGTAAACAATTATTATGGCTTTTATAACAAAGCTATGGAGAAATACGCTATTCCTGCATTGAAAATGGCAGACGGTCCTGCCGGTGTCAGAATTGCCAATCCAGATATTCACAACAAACAATCTACTGCAATGCCAGCGCCAATCGCACTGGCTGCATCATGGGATACAGAGGCAGCAGAAGCTTACGGAGATGTGCTCGGCAGCGAAGCCTTCAACACAACACATAATGTCTTGCTTGGACCTGGCTTGGATATTGCGCGTAACGCATTTGGCTCCCGCAACTTCGAATCACTAGGTGAAGATCCATTGCTGCAATCTCGTATAGCCGTTCCTTACATAAATGGAATACAAGATAATCATGTCATGGCAACAGCCAAACATTATTTGCTGAACAACCAAGAAACACTTCGATTCACCAACGACTCACAAGCAAGCGAAAGAGCCATCAACGAAATTTATGCTCGCCCGTTCGGAGCTGCAATTGAGGATGGAGAGCTAAGCAGTGTGATGTGTGCTTTCAATAAAGTAAATACAGTAACAGCTTGTGACAGCAAAGAGCTAATGACAGACTTGCTTCGCGACCAGCTTGACTTCGACGGCTTCGTCATGAGTGATTACGGCGCCAACTTGAGCACTGTAGAATCCATCCAAGCTGGACTGGATCTTGAAACACCAGGAGAGCCATATGGCAAATGGGGAGAGCAGCTTCTTCAAGCTGTAAACGATGGCCGCGTTAGTGAAGATACAATTAATACAAGTGCTTTCCGTTTGTTGTATCAAATGTTCGATAAAGGACTGTTTGATAACCAAACAAAGAACAAGCAAATCGACACAGCAGCTCATGGCCAAATTGCCCGTGAAATTGCAGCTGACAGTATGGTCCTGCTGAAAAATGATAAGAATGCATTACCTATTGAAAAAAACACTGATTCTATTGCTGTTATCGGTCCAGATGCAGATAACGCCTCTGCTGCAGGCGGCGGTAGCTCTCTTGTTAACCCAACGTATACAGTAAGCCCGCTTGAAGGGATTAAGAATCATGCAGGAGATGATACAAAGATCAGCTACACAGCTGGTACCGATCCTATTAGTGCTGGAGATGTCATGCCAGGACCAGACGCTGTTCCATCTTCCCTGCTTCATCCATCTTCAGAGACGGAACAAAATGGACTAAAAGCGGAATATTGGACAAATACGAACTTCGACGGAAACCCGTCGCATGAACGGACCGACCGTCAAGTGAATATGAATCTTGGTTTCTATAACTACGAAGGCTTTAATGCACAGTCAACGAAACTGGAAAAACTGCCGACCGACTTGAACGGGATGATGTCTGCCCGCTGGACAGGTGTGATCGAGGCACCAGCTGATGGCACGTATAAACTGTCCACAACAAGCTTTGGGACAAGCGAGCTTTACCTTGATGGCGAGCTGCTCGTTCAAAATGCCGGTGAAACGCTTGGTACAAAATCTGTTGAAGTCGAGTTGAAAAAAGGTGAGCAACACGACATAAAAATCGAGTACAAAACAGATTATCCGAAAGAAGGCGGCCGCGATTACGGCGGTCAGATACGATTTGGCTGGGAACCTGCCAATGGCGCTGTAGATAGCCAAATTCAAGAAGCAGTAAAAGCGGCGAAAAAAGCCGATAAAGCTGTCATCGTAACTCGTACGTATGATAGTGAAGGATATACAGACCGTTCTGATATGGAACTAGCAAACAATCAGCAGCAGCTTATTAAAGAAGTGGCAAAAGTAAATCCAAACACAATCGTTGTAAACGAAAGCGGCATTGCCATTGAAATGGGCGATTGGGAGAAAAATGTAAAAGCAATTGTCCAAGCATGGTATCCTGGTCAAGAACAAGGGAATGCTATTGCGGATGTACTATTCGGACAAGTTAATCCTTCTGGTAAACTCCCAGTGACATTCCCAGTAGATGAAGATACAACACCTACAAGTGCTGCAAGCCAGTTCCCTGGAACAGACGGTGTAAATAGCTATTCAGAGGGTGTATTCGTCGGCTATCGCGGTTATGATAAACAAAATCTGAAAGTCGCATATCCATTTGGATACGGACTGTCTTATACAGACTTTAGTTATAAAAACCTTCATAGCAAAGTAAAACAGAAAAAAGGCGACACATCGATTGAAGTAAAACTTCATCTTCGTAACACAGGAGATGTAAAAGGCGCTGAAGTTGTCCAAGTGTACGCTGGACAATTACCAACAAACGCTGTCGAAACGCCAGAAAAACAACTGGCTGGTTTCGAAAAAGTAGAACTGAAAGCTGGTAAACAGCAGCCTGTAAAAATCAAGCTTGATCCAAAAGCCTTCTCTTATTATGATGAGGAAAAGAATGAATGGGTAATGCCTTCTGGTGAGGTGCCAATTTATGTTGGCAGCTCGTCCCAAGACACCCGTCTCGAAGGTACAATCACTCTGCCATAACAAAACACTGAAAACATCCTGCAGATTTCCTGCAGGATGTTTTTGTAAAGGAGATACAGATGAATAAACTTCTATTCTTTATCTTGCTTGCACTCTGTCTATTCCTGCTGTTACTCCGTTTAGAAAATACACCTCCTGTCGCGCACAGCTGGCTGACAACTGGGGATGAACGGCATCTTCTTGAAAAACAGTCGGACAGGCTCTTACAAGACAAAAAGCAGCACATACAGACAATAACCATTGATAAGCACAAAACTTATCAGCAGATGGATGGCTTCGGTGCCGCAATGTCCGGCTCGAGCGCTTACCTGCTTTCAAACAAACTTTCCAGTCAAGCACGTGACACGCTTTTCGCTGATTTGTTCTCAGAAAAAGGCATTCATTTATCTTTTCTTCGTCATACAATTGGTTCCTCAGATTACAGTGTCGATGCTAATGGAAATCCAGCAACCTATACATACGCAGATCAGCAAGGTCCGCCAGAAGAACCGCTGCGTTATTTCTCTATCGCGCGTGATCAAACTGTTATAACTATGCTGCAAAAAGCAAAACAGCATAATCCCAGCCTGCAAATCATGGGCACACCGTGGACTGCCCCGCCATGGCTGAAATACGGCGAGCAGACATGGAATGGCTTCTATCTGGATTATACGAACCAAAACACCTATCAAATTTATGCGGACTATTTCGTTCAGTATCTGAAAGCTTATCAGCAGAAAGGACTGCCAATTAACTTTTTATCTGTCCAGAATGAGCCTTTATTTTCTACAGATGCTTATCCAAGTATGACAATGAATGCAGCCGAGCAGCAGCACTTTATCCAAAACTATCTTGGACCGGCCTTGCAGAAAGCTGACTTAGACCCATCGATCCTGGCTTATGACCATAATTGGGACAAAGGTAAACCCTATGCAGAGACAGTGTTAGACGGCGCTTCCGCATACACAGCAGGAACTGCCTTTCACTGCTATGCGGGAGATCCTGAAACCGGCAGCGACGTGCATGAGCTTCATCCGAAAAAAGGGATTTACTTTACCGAATGCAGCGGCGGTGCGTGGAGTAAGGATTTTGGCAACAACTTAAGCTGGCTTATGGACAAGGTCATAATTGGAGCAACGAGGAATTGGTCGAAAACGGTACTAATGTGGAATTTAGCGTTAGATGAAAAAAACGGTCCTACAAACGGCGGCTGTTCCAATTGTCGCGGTGTTATTACCGTTAACAGTCAAACGGGAGCTATAAAGAAAAATGTGGAGTATTACGCACTCGGTCATCTCAGTAAGTTTGTTCAACCTGGCGCAATACGCATTAGCAGCACCCAGCTGCCAAACATAAATACAGTTGCTTTTTATGATAAAGAAACAGAAGAAATCATATTGCTAGCAGCGAACACCAGCAGCAAAAAGGAGAAATTCCAACTAGCCGAAGGGGAGCATTATTTAACATACACGCTGCCCCCTCAATCAGCAGTTACATTAACTTGGGAAGCGTCTGGGACAAAATAATAGTAAACAATTTTAAAAACGAACGATTACTTTTAGTATGCGGTGCTCAGGCGGCCGCTTCGGCAGAATACTTCGCTTTCCGCGGGCACGGCCTCAGCCTCCTCGCGGAAATTTCACCGCTGTGGGGTCTTCGACTCGTGCTGTTCCCGTTGGAGTCTACGTATTCTGCCTACGCTAATGTAGTTTTCTAGACGACTCTGATCACCTTGAAAATAATTGTATGCTGACATGCCATTGGAGCGATTCTTGTCCACTGTGTGGAAAGAAGCTGCCGAAGAAAGGCGTCCTCTTTCTTCATAACTTGACTATTTTCATCATTCCATCAACGCTAAACTCCGCTCCAGCCATTGTATATAACCTTTCTCTCGTTCAATGGCTCTGGTAAGTACTAAATAATGGCCAAATTCGGGAGAAGAAAAATGCATGGGGGCTTTTTGTTCTGCTTCTAGTTCTGTTAGGATTTGCTCCAGTTCTTCTAGCTTACGCTGCCGGCTATTTAATTGGTTCGAAAATAACTGCTGTGCTTCTTGCTTGTCCATTGCTGCGATGAAGTAAGTCTTTAACATAAATTCATCTTTGTGAGAAACGTTAACTGCTTCTACCTGTTGGATCCATTCCGTTAACTCTGCTATTCCTTTGGCTGTTAAACTGTACAGTTTCTTTTCCAGCTTTTCCCCTTGAATTACTGTTTCAAATTCAATTAATTCTTCCAGCACTAGTTTCTTGAGTTCCGGATAAATCTGGCTGTGTTTGGCGCTCCAAAATTGTCCGAGTGCTCCTTTAAAAGCTGCTGTAATATCGTAGCCAGTCATTTTCTCTTGTTCCAGCAATCCTAGAATCGCAAATTTTAATACACGCATACACGGTCTCCTTCTTGATGATTTGACAGTAGCATAACATCTATAAAGGGATGTACAAGATGAAGCCTGATTTAGAGAAGATTGCTACACTCACAATCGATGTAGCACAACCAGTCAGCGCTGGCCAAACAGGACTTGGTTTACGACGGTTGATTCCCATTGAATCCGGAACCATTACAGGCAAAATTGAAGGACGTATTTTGCCTGGCGGTGCCGACTCGCAAATCATTCGCCCGAACGGACGTACAGATTTGTCTGCTCGTTATCTGATTGAAACAGAAGATGGGGACATTATTTATTTAGAGAATAACGGCATACGCCAAGTCGATACTGCCTATCGCAAACGCGCTGCCCAAGGAGAAATCATCCCGCCGGAGCATGTGTATTTTCGGACAGTCCCGGTTTTTGAAACCGGCAGCGAAACGTACAACTGGCTGATGGACAAGATATTTATCGGGGCAGCAACACGACTGGAAAATCAAGTATTGGTGGAAGTTTATCAAGTAAATTGAGGAGGAATAAAACATGCAAGAATTTATTGGAAGTCATATGATTTATACGTATGAAAACGGCTGGGAATATGAAATGTATATCAAAAATGAAGATACAATCGATTATCGGATTCATAGCGGTATGGTTGGCGGACGCTGGGTGAAAGATCAGAAAGTCGATCTGGTTAAACTAACCCAAGGTGTCTACAAAGTTTCTTGGACTGAACCTACTGGCACTGATGTATCATTAAATTTCATGCCAAACGAGAAAAGAATGCATGGTATCATCTTCTTTCCTAAATGGGTGCATGAACATCCAGAAATTACAGTCTGCTATCAAAATGACCATATTGACCTTATGCATGAATCCCGTGAGAAATATGATACGTATCCGAAACATGTAGTACCGGAATTCGCGGATATCACATACCATCACCAAGCTGGTGTGAACAATGAGAAAATTGTGGCTGAGGCACCTTATCCCGGCATGACAGACGACATTCGAGCAGGGAAATTGCAATAAACTATAGAAAAGGCGGTCTGCTAAAACGCAGCCGCCTTTTATGTTTCCGCTGGTGTTCCTTGGTGGAAAAGCATCCGCCAGCCTCCTGGCTGATAACGCCAAATGGAGCTGCGCAGGTGTTCATGACCAGAAGTTGTGTCGTACGTCCGAAATGTGGCTAGAACGGTATCCTCAGACAAAACGCGCACATTAAAATCTTTTATATCGAGCTGAACAGAACCCAAACCGTCTGCTACGAGGTCTTTCTTTGTGACACTGCGGCCTGACGAGCCGTGCTCGAGGAAATCATCTGTTAATAGATTACTAAACGCGTCAGTAGATAATCTTGTTTCATCTGCCAACAGCAATCTTTCCATTTTAAGAATTGTTTCTTTTACTTGCAGCTGTTCATCCATGTTTCTCCCCCTTCCTTTCCTACAATAATACGCTTACGTCTAATCTATGAAAAGGGTTTCAAAATAATTAAAAAAAGACACAGGAATCGCATTTGTATACAATTGCGAAAACTGGTACAGTATTAAAAAGATGAGGTGACCAAATGGAATTCAAAAGAACGCCGCTCATAGCGGCTGTGTTGAGCTTTCTATTTACTGGTCTGGGCCAGTTTTATAATCAGCAGCATCTGAAAGGTACAATCTTTGTCTTAGTCAATCTGCTGAATCTGTTCTTAATGTGGTTTGTCGTCGGGTTGTTTACCTTTTTCATTTTTTGGATTTACAATATTTATGACGCTTATAAGATGGCGAAACGGGCGAATATGAAGCTCGCACGCCAAAAAGGGCAAGTAGAACCTTCCCCTAACTAAGACAGCTGTCCTATTTGGAAGCTGTCTTTTTAGATGGAAACAAGTGTGTGATGAAAGGCTTCATAAGAACTTGCCTCCAGCAAACGTTGTACATGATCAGGATGTTCAATAATTCGGACAAGCTGCTGATACATACTCGTAAAATCTTCTTCGCTATCTTTCTGAATACATAACAAACAGACAAATCGCACCGGCTTGCCGGACCAGTCGATTGGCTTTTTTAAGGTGCAAACAACCCACAGCGTTTCCTCCACTTGCGCTTCAATCGGATGCGGGACAGCTACTAAATTGCCAAAACTGGTCGGCGCCATCTTCTCTCTTTCATACACCGCATGAAGAAAACCTTCTCCAACCTTCCCATCCTTACCCAACATCTCCGCCATATGCGCGAGCACATCTTCCTTGCACGTATATTCCTGCTGAAGATATACATAAGCCGGCTGAATGTAGCGTATCTCCTGACCGGATTTTAAAAAAGCTTTCAATTTAGCAATTGCTTGCGTATCCAAGATAACTGGCACTTGGATGACTGGCAATGGTGATACATCTGCCTCAATCGGCACGGTGCTGATTACCACATCCGCGTCCCACGTTTTAGTAGAGATCAAACGGTAGTATTCAATCGTATCAACAATGTCTAATTTATCCGGAAAAAGAGATTGCAATTTATAGCGCAGCAACTGGGCACTGCCATGTCCCGATGCACAAACAAGTAAACATTTTGTCTTCTGCTCTTTTTGCTGCACCCTCTCCAAAGCAGCGCCAATGTGCAGCGCCAGATAGCCGATCTCCTCCACCGCCAGCTGAATTCCCATTTCCTCTTCTACTGCACATGCACCGATTACCGCTGCTTCAAATGCAAGGGGATAATGCTGCTTAATGTCTTCCAATAAGGGGTTCCGAACATTCATGTCGTACAAATGCCGATGAATAGCTGGCTTGAGATGTACCGCCATGCCATGAAGCAAGTCCAAATCATGACGAAGATCCAGTCCCGTTTTGTCATGTATCCTGACTACAATTGCTTCTGCTAAGTCCGACATCCCCATGTACGTTTGCATATTCCCTTGTGCGCCATACTCTGTACCCATTAAATGAATCGTCATATACGCCACTTCTACTTGCGGAAAGAACAGATGCAGTTCTGCCTCCAGTGCAGCAGTGAGTTGGGCCGCTTCCCGAAACGCTGGCTGCTGGATCATATCCTGCAAAGCATCGGGAGCAATTTCTACATATTGTTTATCTCTGATTCTTCTGCAGGCAATCGCAATATGGGTCACCAAATTTTGCACCGCTACATCAGATAATGCGAATTGCTTATCCGTCACAAAACGGTGCACGATGTTATGGACAGCTTGAATGTCACTTTCTGATATAATCGCATCGGGTAAATTATATCCTTTCTGCCAACCCGATTGAGTTGAAAAGAATGCCGATAAGAAATACCGCTTCTCCGTCTCTGTTCCTTTAATTCGAATACCATATTTCGGTCTTTTCTCTAAATCCAACCCTGCCTTCTGCAGCATTTCTCTCACTTGTTTGAGATCATTTTGCACCGTTGGAAAACTGACAAACACTGCTTGCGCCAAGTCCTCCATCTTCTGATAGCTGTCAGACAAAAGCAGAAGTTGGAGCAGATGATTTACTCTTTCAGCTGGTGTCTCCACTCTTGTATACAGACAATTTTGCCTTTCTTGAATTTCTTTCTGTAAATACTGCTGAAATAACTTCTCATTCGCAACAATCAATCGATAACCTTGTCCTCTAATCGAGGCGATGACAGCAAGTTCCTCGGCAAGCTCCTGCTGCAGCACCTTCATATCGGAGCGAATTGTCCGCTCCGAGACCGCTAGTTTTTTTGCCAGTTCTTCCGCTGTTTTTATACTTGATTCAGAAGCTAAGAAAGTTAATATTTCTAAAAGCCTTGGCTGCAGCATAAAGCCACACCTCCATATCCCTATGCTATGCAAAAAAGGCGATCTGTTGACCGCCCTTAAAAATTCCTCAGACCGAATCGCGAGCTGCAGCTTGTTTTGCTAATGCATCATGCAGATAAATGATTTCTTCTGCCATTTCTCTGACCGTCATGGCATTCATCAGATGATCCTGCGCATGCACCATCAAAAGACTTAACTGTGATTGCTGTCCGCCTGCTTCTGCTGTGATAAGTTCTGTTTGAATATGATGTGCCTCATTAATAGCCTCTTTGCTTAACTGGATTTTTTGCTTCGCTTCTTCAAACTTCTGCTGCCTTGCAAGTGTCATAGCTTCCATTGCGTAACTGCGGCCATCGCCGCCATGCAGTATTAACTGAAATGCTTTCTCCTCTATATTCATCGCTGCCTCCTTTGGATGCTAAATGAATTTCTTATTCGTCTGTTTTCGTTGCAGCCAGTTCACGTTGTCTCGCTTCCTCTTCTTTCTGCTGGTTTTTCTCTAATATGCGGAAGAAAGGATAATAGATCGCCATTGCCATTGCTAAATTGATCAGCTGCATCACAGCGCCAGAGAGTTTCCCGCCGGTTGCCAAGTAACCGGAGATGATCGGCGGCATTGTCCAAGGAACTACGATACCAGCAGGTTTTGCCACTAATCCTAAACTCATCCCGACATAGGTTGTAATAACCATTAAAATCGGAATCGTGACAAATGGAATAATCATTAATGGATTCAATACGATTGGTAAACCGAAGATAATCGGCTCGTTGATATTAAATAACGCTGGACCAGTTGCTAGCTTACTAAGCTGTTTATTTTGCTGCAGCTTCGCTCGCCAGACCATCATCAGCACCAAGCCTAACGTGGCACCAGAACCACCAACATTAATAAATACTTCAAAGAACTGCGCGGTGAAAATATGCGGCAGCTCCTGGCCAGCTGCAAAAGCAGTTGCGTTTTCAGCAGTTGCTTTCAGCCAAATTGGAGACATGATTCCGCCAACAATGTTGGCACCATGAAGTCCGCAAACCCATAGTAAAACGACCATTAGTTCTGCAATGATACTGCCGATTAAAGAAGTACCAACGAGCGTTAGCGGCGAGCCTATAACTGTCGAAATCAAATTATGAATATCACCAAATGGCGTTGCTTCGACAGCTAATCGAATAAGCCAAACAAGGATGATAACAGCAAAACCAGGAATAAGTGCTATGAATGACCGAGATACCGCTGGCGGCACACCGTCTGGCATCCGGATAACGATATTCCGTTTCACAATGAAACGATATACTTCTGTAGCAAGCATAGCTACAAGCATTCCGACAAACAAACCGCCGCTTCCGAGTAAGGAAACTGGCACGAAATTAGCTGCAGCACCTTCTACTTCAAACGGGCTGAATGGTGTTGCCAGCAAGAAGGCCGCCAAAGCGATGGCACCTGAAGATAAGGGATCTACACCATCTGATTCATAAGCTTGCGCCAATCTGTACGCGATACCAAAACAAGCAAAAATCGCCATCACATCAAACGTGACATTTACCGGGTACTGCAGCTTCGTGTTCCACGACTCACCGAAAATATTCGCCATAAAATCGGCATACCCCGGTATTGGCAGGTTTCCGAGAATAAGGAATAAGGAGCCGACGATAATCAATGGCATTGTCAGGATAATACCATCCCGCAGTGCCACGAGATGCCGCTGTGCAGCCAGTCGGCCAGCAAACGGCATCACTTTCATTTCAAGAAAGTCATTGAATTTGCTCATGCTCTTCACCCCTTCTTCGCAACGAGCGATTCAGCATGATGCAGCACATTTTTTCCATTACCAGTTCCATAATCCACACTGTTGATTACTTCCACTGGAATCCCACGCTCTGCGCCTACCTTTTTCATTTGTGGCAGCATATAGCGAATTTGCGGTCCAAGCAGCAGTACATCTGCTTGTTCAATATGTTTTTTCGCCTGATCAGCGGATACAGCTTGAATTTGATAACCCTTTGCTTCAGCTTCTGCAGCTTTCTGCATTTTAGAGACAAGCAGACTAGTAGACATGCCAGCGGCGCAAACAAGTAAGATATTCATTTCGTTATCCCCCTTTTTGTTCTTGCTTTTACTATACGATGAAAGCGTTTACATTTCCTGCTAGTCTTTTGCCGTTTCGCAACGGAAACGTATTTAAATTAAAAAACCAGCATGCAATTCTGCAGCCGGTTTTCTCCTACAATACTTTTATTTCCAGTAATTGCGCTAATTCAGTACGCAAGCTTTCTAATTCACTAATTCCTTTAAAATTGGCGAGTAACCCTTGGATAAGCAGCTTTTTGGGTTCCTTTCCTCGCATCTCTTCTTGAATTAGCTCCACTACTCCTTGCAGTTCTTCCATTTCAATGTGTGCCGAATCGAGCTTCAAGATGACAGCTTGCATCCGGTGCAGCACTTGCATGACTTCTTTATCTCTTAACTCGTTCTCAAAAACAGACGATGCAACAGGTGTATCTTCCGTCACTAGCGGTTCTGTCTTCCGCTTCAGCAAACCAGCCACCATATCATCCATCCGTTCCAGGATGTACGCTGCCGTCCGATCCAAATCAAGCAGCAGTCCGTAAAGCAGCATATCGCCAATAAACTGATAGAGCATGCCTTCCAAAAGAATGCGCAAATCCTTTAAATACGGCTTACTTGCATCTCCATAAACATCCAATAAATCTAATTCTGTCTTCCGTCTGCCTGTTTCCCTCACTTCAAGGAAAAACAGCTCCATTTCTTTTCCTATATCCGAATCAATTTCATGCCGCTGCATGACAATAAAATTTCCCCGTTTAACCATTTCTCGCATAATTGTCGCCAGCTTCAATTTTGCTTTATCACGGCTATTGTGCATGACTTGCTCATCAACTTTTTCAATTTCCTCGGAAATTAAACGAAAATGATACCGTACAATCTCTGCCAGCAATTCATCCTTTGATTTAAAGTAAGAATAAAAAGCGCCTTTTGAAAGTTTGCTTGCCTCTGCAATTTCTTGAATACTGGCAGCATGATACCCTTTCTTGGCAATAATCTCGGTTGCACGCTCGATGATGATTAATTTTTTCTCCTGCATATTGCCGTCCCTTTCGACTGACCGGTCGGTCATAATGTATTAAAAGTTCATAAACATTTCGTTAATTCTATGATAATTACATGAAATCAGCTATTAATCTTTCCAATAACCCTGTTATAATTGTTGCATTAACTGGGTGATACTACTATAGTATAGAGGAAGAATGACCAGTCGGTCAAATAGGGAATAGAGGAGCTGGACCGTGAGAAAGTTTATCAACTTTTCGTTAAAAAACAAAGTTGCCGTATGGTTGCTGACCATTATGGTTGTCGTGACGGGAATCTATGCCGGCACAAATATGAAATTGGAAACACTGCCTGATATCAGTGTTCCGGTACTTTCTGTAACCACTACATATCCTGGCGCACCGCCAGAAGAAGTATTGGAAAATGTAACAGAGCCGCTTGAACAGGCGGTACAAAGCTTGGATGGTGTAGAGAACTTAAGCTCCACATCCATGCAAAACGCTTCCACTATTCAATTAGAGTACGCGTACTCGAAAGACTTGGATGAAGCAGAAACAGAACTTAAGGACGCACTGGAAAAAGTGCAGCTTCCAGATGATGCAGAAGAACCAGCAGCATCACAAATGAGCTTCGACGCTTTCCCAATTATTACGTTAAGTGCTTCAAACAGCAATCAAAGCATTGAAGAATTGACACAAACAGTTGAAAGAGACTTACAGCCTGCACTAGAAGGCATTGAAGGCGTCGGTTCTGTAGGTATTTCCGGACAGCAGGTTCAGGAAGTACAGATTACGTACGATGAAGATGCACTAGCTGAGAACGGTTTGACACAGGATACAGTCGGTCAGATCATTCAAAACAGCAGCGACTCTTATCCGCTTGGACTCTACCAATTTGGAGACAGTGAAAAGAACGTCGCTGTTGATGGAAACATTATTAATCTTGATGACTTGCGTAATCTAGAAATCCCGTTAACTGGCGCGGCAAGCGCACAGCAAGCAGCAGGTGCACAAGGCGGGCAAGCAGCGGCACAAGCTGCACAAGCACCGACTGAGCTTCCAACTGTTCAGCTGCAAGACATTGCAGAAGTGGAAGTAGTTGGCGAAGTTGAATCCATTTCCCGTACTAACGGAGAAGATTCCATCGGGATTGATATTACAAAAGATCCTAACGCAAATACAGTAGAAGTTGTAAATGCTGTAAAAGATCAAATGAAGCAATTTGAAGAAGATCATGATGGTATGAACATCGTATCAACGATGGACCAAGGAAAACCGATTGAGGATTCCGTCCATACGATGGTAAACAAAGCCCTCTTTGGAGCTATCTTTGCCGTCATTATCATTCTCTTGTTCTTGCGAAATATCCGTTCTACGATTATTTCCGTTATTTCGATTCCTTTATCGATTTTAATCGGATTAATCTTCCTCTATGCAATGGACATCAGCTTGAATATCATGACATTAGGTGCCATTACGGTGGCGATTGGACGGGTAATTGATGACTCCATTGTTGTAGTGGAGAATATTTACCGACGTATGTCCTTAGCAGATGAAAAACTGCGCGGAAAGGAATTAATTATTGATGCAACACGCGAGATGTTCATCCCGATTCTTTCCTCTACTGTTGTTACAGTAGCCGTATTCCTGCCGCTTGGATTGGTAGAAGGACAAATCGGAGAATTGTTCCTGCCGTTTGCATTGGCAGTTGTATTTTCTCTATTGGCATCCTTACTCGTTGCTATAACCGTTGTCCCAATGGTCGCTCATACGCTGTTCCGTAAGCGATTGGATCGCGGCACTACAGCTGAAGAAGCAAATACGTATAAACATAAAGAAGAAAAACCTAGTAAACTGGCGAACTTCTACAAGCGAGTCCTCAACTGGACGTTAACACACAAAATTATTACTTTCGCCATCGCGATTGTTTTACTAGTCGGAAGCTTGTTCTTAGTCCCTGCCATTGGTGTCAGCTTTATTCCAAGTTCAGGTGAGAAGATGGTTGTCGCATCGTATTCTCCAGAACCTGGTCAAACTCGTGAGGACATTCAGGCAATTACAGAAGATGCAGAAGAAATGCTGCTTGATCGCGAAGGAGTAGAAACACTGCAGTATACAATCAGCAGCGGCGGTAATCCAATGGCATTGTCAGCTGGTGACTCCGCACTCTTCTACTTGGGTTATGAAGATGACTTCGAGGATATCCAAGCAGAGACAGAGGCGGTTGTTGAAGAGCTGCAAGGAATGACGGATCAGGGCGAGTGGGGATCAATCGACATGACAGGTACTGGCGGCAGCAGTGCGCAGTACTACGTGTATGGTGATAGTGTCGAAGATATCCAAACTGCATCGCAGCAGATCATGGACGTCATGGAGAACAATGACGACTTAACGAATATCGACTCGGACGCTTCCGAACAATATGATAAATATACTATTGTAGCCAATCAGGAAGAACTGGCAGCACTTGGTCTGACAGCAGCTCAAGTTACCGGCCAGCTTACCAATATTGGCAGTCAGCCATCACTTGCAACAATTCAAAACGAAGATGGCGAATCATTGGATGTTTACGTCCAAGTAGCAAATGAATCGTTTGAAAATAGAGAAGACCTGGAGAATACAACCATCCAGACTTCCCTAGGAACTGAAGTTGCTTTGAACGAGATTGCAGAAATCGAAGACGGCCAGTCTCCAAATACATTGCAGCGCCGTGATGAAAAACTTTATGGTACTGTATCTGCCGATATTAAGAGCAGCGATGTTGCATCCGCTACTGCAGCGCTGCAAGCAGACATTGATGAACTGGAACTGCCAGATGGTGTAAGCATTGATCAAGGCGGAACTTCCGAACAAATCACTGAATCGTTCACACAGCTTGGCCTTGCTATTCTAGCAGCCATTGCGATTGTGTACTTTGTCCTTGTGCTGACCTTCGGCGGAGCACTTGCACCATTTGCTATCCTATTCTCCCTGCCGTTTACGGTTATTGGAGCATTAGTAGGATTGCTTATCGGCGGTGAAACAATCAGCGTATCTTCTCTAATCGGAGTACTGATGCTGATCGGTATCGTTGTTACAAACGCTATCGTGCTCGTTGACCGAATTATTCATAAGGAAAAAGAAGGCGTCACAACTCGGGAAGCAATTCTCGAAGCCGGAGTGACACGTCTTCGCCCAATCCTGATGACAGCCATCGCAACTATCGGTGCCCTTGCACCACTTGCCTTCGGATTTGAAGGCGGCGGATCGGTACTTATTTCCAAAGGACTAGGTATTACCGTTATCGGCGGTCTCATCAGTTCTACCTTGCTAACACTTGTTATCGTGCCAATCGTGTACGAAATGACAACACGCTTCAGCCTGCAAGAGCATCATAAAGCAGAAAGACAGCGCCGCAAGGAAAGAAAACAGGCAAAAAAAGCAGCAAAAAGAGATAAATAATAAATAAACAGAAAAGCCTGCAGCACTTGACTGCAGGCTTTTCCTTTATATGGAGGTAAGATGATGAAAAGGAAGAAAGATCGTATTTTATATACAGATGCACCTGACACCCTCAATTTCCTGCAATTTGTTCATAATTACGCCAAGCAGGATGCACACGTATTTCCAAGCATCCCAAATAATCCATGGGAAGTACAAGAACCAAAATTGCTGAAGCCCATGCTAAAACAGCTATGGAACGAAACATTATTGTCACCTAATCCTTCTATTCACATGAAGAACCATAAAAAAGATTTTCAAGCACTCTTTAAAGATGATGAAAGCTTTACTAGCTGCTTAGAAACTTTCCAATCATGGTGGGGAAACATGGCTGGTCAAATGGCCGTTGAACGTTTTATCGGTGATCAAGAACAAACTTCTTTATACACCTTTTTCCTGTTAACAGATAAGGATGAACTTACGATACATCTGACTTATGACAATGAAATTCTAGACAAGCCCTCAGTTGAAGGGCGTATCGTACTGACTTTAAGAGAAACATTCATACAAAAGGAGATGCTGCAGACTGTGCGCGCACGTCTAAAATAATCATCACCACTTAAAAAATTGCATATATTCGTATGCAGTTATTCCATAGCTGTGCTTAAAATGTCTATTCATATGAGCTAAATCAACAAATCCGCATGCAGCCACAGCCATATAGACATCACGACTTTTCTCAAGAATGTGTTTAGCTAGCTCTACCTTTCCATTTAAAAAGTATTGATAAGGAGAAATACCAGTATGTTGTTTGAATAATCTAATAAACTTGAATTTGGAAAGCTGAAGTTCCTTACATATCTCATCAAGCTTTAGAACGCTATGTAAGCTAGCGTGCATCATCTCCTTAGCTTTTGAAACGAAGGGATCGGCTTTTCGGTAACTTGTTTTCATTTCGATTAAGGTAAGACTATCTATCAGAGAGACAAGCAGTTCGTAGCAAAGTGCTTCATCTCTTTGGTTTAACACTGCGGTCGACAAATTAACAATCTTTCGCTCCAGCTCTCCATTGTAAACAATCGGGTTGGAAAATAAGAAAACTTCTTTTTGCTCTGTCATTTCTAACATTAACTCCGGCTCTATATACAGCATGACATAGTCAAGACCGTCGTCATCATAAGCCATTCCGTCATGTGGCTGTTCCGGATTAAAAAGCATCACACCATTTGGGTAGGATAATTGGTTATGACCGTCCAAGTTATATTGTTGAATACCTCTTAGCGTAACTCCTAATGCGTACTCTCTGTGCGCATGTTTCTTATATGTGAAATCTTTCATACTTACTGACAAAGCTGTGACACCTGCTGACTTTCTATAGATGAACTTTTCCATTTCTTCACCTCTGAATTTTGGCTAAACCCACATCATACAAGTCGCATATAGCAGAAATACTGCTAATACAATATTCACTATTCTTGTATGCTTTTGCAAGAATCTTTTAAACACCGTTCCGAAAAGTACCCAAGCAGCAAATGCGCAGAATCCAATGGTTGTGATCACCACGACATATAACAGTATGACGGAGCTTTCCTTGTATGCTTGCATAACGAAGGACGGAATTACTGTCATCGTGAAAAGAATTACTTTAGGATTCAGAAATTGCATAAGAAAGCCTGATAGAAAGCTGCTGTTCTGATGTTCAGAAGTTTTAGAAGCATTTGATTTATAAATTTGATAGGCTAGAAAAATCATATACAAGCTGCCGATTGCTTGCATGAATAATAATACTCTCGGCAAGACCGTTACAAGCAATGCATTCAACACAGCCGATATACATAATAACAAACCAAAAGCAATAGTGGCTCCGTATGTATACTGCATAGCTCTTTTCGCCCCGAGTCGATGAACAATCGATAGAATAACAATATTAGTAGGCCCTGGCGTAAAGGTGACAATAAAGCAGTAAATGAGAAAAGAAGTGATATTCATGTTGACTCTCCTTTCAAGTAGTCTTACATGAATATAAACGAAAGCAGCTTTTTCTAGATAGTACATTATTGCAAGTGTTGGAATAGTGTGAACGCACAACCATTCACCCAAGCAAAAAAACCACCATAAAGCTGGTGGCTTTCCAATGATTTAAGAAGGTATATTTGTATTTTTAGATTCTACGTAACGGGCTGCTGATATACCTGCCGTTTTGCCAAATACCGCCCCAGACATTAAGCCTGAGCCTCCAGGATAATTTTCGTAAAAGATACCGCCAACCATTTCTCCAGCAGCGAACAATCCTGCGATTGGTTCTCTATTTTTATTTAACACTTCACCATCTGTGTTTACTGACACTCCTCCAAACGAAAAGGTAATCCCGCATGTAACAGGAAAGGCATAGAAAGGTCCTTCTTCTATTGGTAGTGCCCAGTTTGTTTTCGGCGGCGTAATGCCTTTTGTAGATTTGCCATCTTTTACAGTTGGGTTGTAGTAGCCTTCTTCCAGTGCATCGTTATATGCTGAGATAGTGTTTAAGAATGCCTTCTTGTTCACCGGCAGTTTTTCAACTAGTTCTTCTAGCGTATCAGCTTGATAATAAGTAGCTTCTTTCAGGTTATATTCTTTGCGTAACATGGGACGGACTTGCTGGTCATAAATTTGATAAGCAACATGACCAGGCTGCTTTAGGATTTCTCGGCCATATTTAGCGTAAGTATAGTTTCTGAAGTCAGCACCTTCATCGACAAATCGTTCTCCTTCTTTATTAAGCATGATACTTAATGGGTAGGAATGTTTTTTGAAAATATCGCCAGGTTTCGTGAAGTCTCCTACTTTTGGAGCGTTATAATCTGTGCCGATTGAGTGGCAGCCAGACCATTCCCCATTTTTTTGGGCTCCGAGAGCTAATGCCATCGTTAGTCCATCACCTGTATTATATTCCGTGCCGCGGACAATTGCTGCTTCCCATTCTTCACCAATCTCCTCAGCGCGCATTTGTTTATTGCCTTCAAAGCTTCCGCATGCTAGGACACAACTTGAGACAGAGACTTCAATCGTTTGGTCGTTTTGCTCAACTAAAACAGAAGAAATCCTGCCGTTCTCCGTTTTTAATTCAATTGCGCGGGATTCGTACCAAATATCAACTCCAAGCTCTTTTGCTCTGGAAAACAGCGTCGTCATTAACCCCATTCCAATGTTTTTTGTTTTTACGGGGAGACCGCCCCAGAAATGGAATTGCCCGTCTTTTTCATAGGATTGGTTATTATAGTTCAATTCAAATTCCACACCGTGCTCTTTCATCCAGGAAATCGTATTATAGGATTCGCTGACTACATGGTTCGCTAATGCTGGCGTGCTTTTCCCACCAGTTACGCGCATGATATCTTCATAATAATCTCTTGTACTATATTCTGGCATGACAATCTTGTCAGCTTCTTCATCTGATAAGAGAGGAATGAGTTTTCTTATGTCACGGATATCGTTGTACGCAAAACGGATTGCACCATCTGTAAAGTACGAATTCCCACCGCGTTTCTGTTCGGGCCCTCTTTCAAGAACTAGTACAGTTATTCCTGCTTCACGTGCTGAGATAGCCGCGCATAAAGCAGCATTACCAGCACCCACAACGACTAGATCATAGCTTGATTGGTTCGAGATAACGATCGCCTCCCTATTTTCTTAGTATTAAGATGATTTAGAAGCCTGATCTGGATTATTGACTCGACTTCTTTTTTTGAAGAACTTGAAAATTAACGGGTAAAGTAAAGACACTATAGTTAGTATGACTAGAGCAATACTAACTCCAGATGAGAAGAAAATGTCGAAACTGCCATTTGATGATAATAAAGCTTTTCTGAAGTTTTGCTCCATTTCCGCTCCCACAATCAAAGCAAGAACAAGTGGAGCTAGTGGGAAGTCCATGACTTTCAGGAGCAAACCAAAGAATCCAAAAATGAGTAATAAGAAAAAGTCGATTGTAGAGTAGCTTAACGTATACGTCCCAATAAAAGCTAAAATTACAATGATTGGATACAGCACTTTGGATGGGGTATCAAGAATTTTCACGAGTAATCCAACCAGCATAATGTTAATAATGATTAGAACAATATTCCCGATAAACATACTATTGATCAAAGCCCAAGCTGTTTCGGGTTGTTGCTCAAATAACAGTGGACCAGGTCTAAGACCAAGCATGACAAGAGCTCCAAGCATAACAGCGGTTGTCCCGGACCCTGGGATACCCATGGTTAGGAGCGGAATCATAGCCCCAACAGACGCTGCGTTGTTAGCAGATTCTGGCGCAGCTAGTCCTTCGGGTGCACCTTTCCCGAATTCTTCTGGTTTCTTAGAAATCTGTTTTTCTGTCGTATAACCAATCATCGATGCAATCGATCCCCCGGCACCTGGTAGTACTCCAATAAGAAAACCAATAGGCCCGCTCCGTAAGATCGGCCATTTCGATCTTTTCCATTGTTCCTTTGTAAACCAAACCCTTCCAACCTTCTTCTTTTCCTTTTTCTCTCGATCAATTGTTAATAAGTTATAAAGCACCTCACCAATTGCATACACACCAATGATGACAATTAGGAAATCAATACCTTCACTTAAATGTGGGATATCCATGGTAAAACGGTAAACGCCTGTTTGCGTATCGATTCCCACCGTACTTAAGGTAAGCCCCATCATCATGGCGAGAAAACCTTTGACCATTTTACCGATTGATAGAGCGACAATAGCTGAAAGAGTCAGCAGCATTAATAAGAAATATTCAGCTGGCCCAAACTTTAAGGCAAAGGTAGCTAAGGGTTCTGCCAGAAATATAAATCCCACAACAGCTATCAAACCACCTATGAAAGAGGCGACCGCTGATATGGCTAGCGCTTCACCCGCCTGCCCTTTTTTCGCCATTGGATAGCCATCAAAAGTCGCAGCAATAGCGGAACCATCTCCTGGCGTGTTTAAAAGGATTGAGCTTCGTGATCCGCCATACATCGCCCCATAATAGATCGCAGCCATCAATATGATTGCACTGACAGGATCCATTCCGAATGTAACGGGTATTAAAACGGCAACAGCAGTCGCTGGACCTAGACCAGGAAGCATTCCTACAACTGTTCCTAAAAATCCACCTATGATAATCCAGAATATGTTTATTGGCTGCAAGGAAAGCATAAGACCATCTACAAAACTGCCTCCATCCATCTGACCACCTCCTAAGGTAAACTCACTCCAAGTAACACGCTAAATGCGTACCACGATATAAAGGAAAAGACAATTGTTACAATGATATTAACCATCCATTTCTTCACCCCGTTGATATAAAATAGGAGGGCACCCAAGTAAATGATGGTAGAGGAAAGAAATCCGATACGTTCGAATATAAAGCTGTAAATTATCCCTAACAAGAGTGTAAATCCTATCAGCTTCGGCGTTCTTCCAGAAAGCATCTCCTTAATATATTTGTTTTCTTTATGAAGTTTTTTTAGTTCTTGGAACAGATAGATGACACTAAAAAGGAGCATGATTATGCTTAATCCAGCCGGAAAGTAAATGGGTGCATTTGGATTTCCTAAATTCGCCTTGGGCAAGTTAAAGGACGCAATTAAGAAAACCGTGCTAAAAAGTATAAAAAATATAGGAACGCTTAGTTTAATTGCTTTCATCTTACATTCACCTCTTTTGTTCCTATTTAACTAATCCGGAGTCTTCTATTAAACCCTTATACAACTTGTGCTGCTCTTCCATAAACGCTTTGGTCTCTCCACTATTTTTATAGAACCCTTCCCAGTCATTGTTTTCCAACACTTTTTTCCACTCGTCGGTCTCGACCATTTCGCCTAATTTTTCATCCCAATAAGCAATTTCTTCTTCTGTCATATCTGGCGGACCCATGATTCCTCTCCAGTGAGGGAATACCAAGTCAATTCCCTGATCTTTCCAAGTGGGCACATCTTCAATTTCTTCCACTGGTTTATCAGATGAAACCGCTAGAATATTGAGTTTGTCCGCTAGATACTGATCTTTAACTTCAGATAGTGATGTTGTAACTGCATCAACATGACCACCAAGCAAAGCAGTTACAACATCGCCGCCACCTTCATATACAAGGAAGTTTAACTGGGAAGGGTCAATACCAAATTCACTAGCTGCTTGCACAATAGATAAATGATCATCATTCCCTAATCCTGGTCCAACACCAATTTTGATAGAGTCTGGATCTTTTTTAATGGCTTCCAATAATTCGCTAGCAGATTCAAATTTAGAATCAGGAGGAACAGCAAGGGATTGCCATTCCGTTGCCAGTGTCGCGATAGGAGTGAAACCCTTATAAGTCAGTTCACTTTGACCGAGAAGATTATTCGTCAGTACTAGACTGGAATTGATTGCTAGAGAATGGGCATCTTGGGATTCTAGGTGTTTCCAACCCACTTCTCCGCCACCGCCTGGCTTGTTAACGACAGACATATTCTCTTCGACCAGATTTTGGCTTGATAACACATTTTCAACTGAACGTGCTGTCAAATCCCAACCACCACCTGGTGAAGCTGGCGCTATGATTTCTAGATTTTTAGAAGGATATTCAGCACTTGAGGAAGTGCTGCTTGAACAGGCCGTGACAAAAAGAAGAAGAAACAACATAACTATCATTCCGAACTTTTTCATATAAACACTCCTTTTCATTGTTGTCATCTCATCTTTATCACAAGATGTAATGACTTCGTGCATTTATCTTAGCTTTTCAAATAATTAATGTAAACGTTTTCAAAATTAAACACTTTATATACTTAAAGAACGTTTTGTTCATTAAGTTCACAAGATGTATCTCAAGTACGCTACTTATTTTTCACCTGATTATCTAGATAATATCGCCGTTCAGGACGACCAACAATTCCGTATACTTGTTCAACTTTCACTTCATCAATGCCGACCAAATATTCAAGGTATCTTCGTGCTGTTGTTCTTGACGCTCCTATTTTTTCTCCTGCTTTCTCAGAAGTAATGCCATCACTTTCCTTCTCTAAAATATTTTTAATTTTCTCCAGTGTCCTAAAGTCGATTCCAGTTGGAAGAGGGGCTTCGGATTGATCGGGCTGGTGTGACCCAAATACCTGCTCTAGAATTCCTTTGTTAACCTCAGAAGCAGATTGTAACAGCTGCCTTTTTTTAAGATATCGAGATATCGAGTCTTTGAATTGGTCAATCATAACTGGCTTTATTAAATAATCTTGGACACCATAGCTCATTGCTTTTTTTAAGAAAATCTTATCGGTGGCCGCTGTAATCATGATGATATCTACGTGCGGGTGTAACTCCCTGATTTTAGGCAATAATTCTGTGCCAAGCTGGTCAGGCATATAAACATCAAGCAGCACTAAATCGACAGTGTGTTTCTCAAGCAGTTGAAAGGTCTCTTTCGCACTCCCTGCTTTTCCTACTAATTTGAGATTCGGCATTTTAGCTAAGAACTCTTCATGAATTTGTGCTACACGAAAATCATCTTCGGCAATGATAACCCTATACATGAGTGATACCTCCCAAATATTTCATTCCATTTCCTTTGGCAGAATAATGGTGAAAATTGTACCTTCTTGCTCATAGCTCCCAATCTCTATCGTTCCTTGCAATAATTCTATTTCTTCTCTGACATGGGCTAAGCCGTATCCTCGATTTTCCCCTTTAAGAGAAAAGCCTTTTTGAAAGATTTTCTGCTCGGTACCTTTTTCAAGACCCTTACCATTATCAGCTATCTCGAACACAATATCCCTTCCTAAGTCGGTGACGAAAAAGGAGACAATCTTTTCTTCGTTATCCATAACTGCATCGAATGCATTATTTATGACGTTACCTAAAATAATAATAAGTTTTGACAGTGGGATATGGTCAGGCAATGGCTCGAGAGAACTGCCTTCTTCAATCTTAAAGTTGACTTTCTTCTCAGAGGCTTTAGCCAATTTACCCAGTATGATAGCCTGAATCTTCTCATCCCGAATATCTCTGAAAAACATTTCTGTTACTTGTTTTTGAGATTGCGTTTCTTCCTGAATCAGCTCAATCGCTTCTTGAAGTTTATCTAATTGAATTAGTCCTAAAATAACATATAATTTGCTTGTAAATTCATGAGCCTGCGCTCTTAAATCTTCCGTATACTGTTTGACTTCTGAAAGCGCATCAACCATTTTCTTTATCTCGGTTTTATCTCTAAAACTAATAACTGTCCCGACTATGTCACTTCTCCTGCGTATCGGTCTCGTATTAACAATCAGATTTTTGTCTTTATAGTGGAGCTCTTTATTTGTAATTCCTTCTATAGAAGCGACCATTTCCAGGAATTGCGGAGAAGTTATGACGTCATATACAGTCTGACCTTCTGCATGATTAGGAAGGTGCAGCAGCTCTTGTGCTGAAACATTGACCATTGTTATGATGCCTTTTTGATCAATAGCGACAATACCTTCTTTAACAGATTGGAGAATAGCCTCTCTCTCTTGGTATAGGGTTGAAATTTCATATGGTTCCAGTCCAAATGTATCCTTGCGAATGCTTCGAGCTAACAGGAAGCTGCCTGCAATCCCCAAGATAAATACAGCACTAGATGCTGTGATAATCCTCTTAATATCCGTTTTCGTTTCGTTATGTATGTCTTGCATTTTGAATTCCGCTATAACGGCACCTTCCATTTTTTTGTAGTCACCATAGTCAACAATGATCGGTGCAATCCCTTTGAGAATCTCCTTATCACCTTTCCCCGTATAAAGAATGTAATTACTGCCATACACTACAGCTCGATAATAATCCCTGCCTGTTGTTTCTACAGTCGATTCTGTTTCGGTTGCCCCTACTGTTTCTCCTGACCGGGATACTACTCTAATAGCTGAAGCGTCGACTTCTTCTTGAATTTGTTCCGAAATTGCATCAATGCTTTCCATACGTCGATTCTGGATAATTGTTTCTTGGACTATTGGCATGTAAGAAACCGTTTTGGCCGTCTGCAATGCTAAATACTCAGCATTTTCTACATCTTCATTTGATTCCATATAGACAACCATGCAAGTGACTAGGCTTAAAACGAGAAGCAAGAGAAAAATGACCAAGCCTAAAATTTTTATTTGTAACGATACGCGAAAGAATTTCTTCATACTTACCTCCTTTGGTTTGAATCGCGTGTTTTCGAATCTCGATGAAGCGAGGACCTCCATTTGTATTTTAGCAATCTTACAAAAGCTCAACAATTCAAAATGATTACGCTTACATAATGAAGCTTATTTAAAGAGTACGCGTTTTAGCAGTGATTATAGTAGTTCACCTTGTCGTTCTATGGATAAAGTGACTACCCAGGTTCCTCCTTTCGAGTTGCCTTAGACTCTATTGATTATCCACTATAACACTACCGTATACAAAAAACTGGCTGACATGAGTCCGGTACAGTACCGTTTTCATGCCAGCCAACACGCATTTTAACTTATATCATTTAGGGTACAAATTAACCCTGTTTTCTTTTCGTCGCCAAACTCACAACAATCATAACTACAACATTCACAACCAATGCAATAATCCCCGTATTCACATCATTCCATGCCGATGGTAAGAACGGGAATAAATCCACTAGGGTAGTGTGTGTCGTCGTAATATAAGCGACAACAGTTAATCCAGCAATAATCCCTGCACCTGCACCATACTTGTTAACGAAATTCCCTTTCCAGAGACTAAAGAACAACGATGGAGCCAACTGGGTCATTAAGCTGTAGCCCATCAAAATGATATTAGACAATGTTGCTCCGCCATGCAGTGTGAAAAGAACAGCGACTAAGCTGACAACAGGAACAAGCAGCCGTGCTAGTTTCCCGATTGTTTGTTGTGATGATTTCGGAGCAAATACGTTATAGATGTTCTTTGCTAATAACGTGGCTGTGCTCATTATCAGCAAGGAACCAGGTACTAGTGCTGTCAGTAAGCCTGCTCCTCCTATAATGCCGATAACCCAAGGATCAAAGGTTTCCATTGAAATCCGAATTAAGGCCAGATCCACGTCTTCTCCTTCCAATCCAGGCACCGTCAAAATGGCGGCGGTTCCTACTAAAAAGACAAACAGAAGCATGAGTGTATACAACGGACTGATGATCGCGTTTTTTCGGAATACGCGTGCATTTTTCGCTGTATAAGTAGAGCTGAAGACTTGCGGCCACATGTAGAATCCCAATACAAGCAGCAAGACGGTCGAAATAACCCAAGTGACGCTATTGCCATCGTCCGGAAACCTTAAGAAGTCCGGATTAGCTGTATGGACAGCTTCGAACATTGGCTGAAAACCGCCAAAATAATGTAACGGCAAATAGATACCTAGAAAACAAATAACAACGACCATTACGATATCTTTAATTAAAGCAGTCCAAGCTGATCCGTGCACGCCAGAGAGCATCACGTATATCGTTAAACTGATTGCGCCAATCCATACAGCTGTTTCCATGGAAATAGCGCCGTACGAAGCTTGGGACACGATAATTCCTAATCCCTTTAGCTGTACGACGATAACAGGTATCATGCCGATAACCCCGACTAATGCAACAAGTACGCCGAGATACGGACTGTTGTATTTTTTCACAAAGAAGTCAGACTGTGACACAAGCTTATGTTCTTTTGCATATCGCCAAATGACCGGTAACAGCCAGTACGAGACAACATAAGATAAACAGATGTACATCAGTACATATAGTGCTGGTGCTCCTTTTCCGTACGCCCAGCCGCTGCCGCCAAGGAAAGAGAACGTTGTATATATCTCCCCTGCCATGAGCAAGAAGACGAAGATGGCACTAAAACCTCTCCCCCCGACTGTCCATTGCTCGAGGTCCATTTGTTTTCCTTTGGTAGACCGAATGCCTAAGAAAACAGCTAACAGCAGAAATCCTAATATGATAATAAGTGCACTATTCATTGTTCTTCATCCTCTTTATTTCGTGGGTCCAGCTTGTAGATAACAGCCAGAATAATACTAGTAAGTACAGTCCATAAAACAATCCAAAACATAACAAACGGCATGGACAGCACAAATGGCTCCACTCTGTTCACGAGAGGAAGAAATCCTAACATCCCGACAAAAGGCAGGATCGTCAGAAAATATAATCGTTTCATGATGTGATCACCTTCCAAGATAATTAGAACCTATAAAGTTCATGAAGCTATCATATGCTTTCTTTCGACAATTAGCAAAGACCTTACTTCATGATGACATAAAGAAACGAGCCTGGGACAAAACAAGATTAATTCATCCTAAATGCGAACGATGACTGGATCCATACTTTTTAATGCAGCCCTCTGACGGCTGCTGCCTCTCCAACTTTAGCTGTTATTGTCGAACAGGAATGGCTTTTGAAGTAGACACCGACAAGAAAGTCGCTATCTTTTTCGAGGAGTCTACACATTCTCCCTACACTAGTGAAGGTTTCTCATAACAAAAATTAGCGTAGGAAATACACGGAGGCTCCCCAGCCGCCCGCAGGAAAGCGGAGTGTATTTCCGAAGCGATGCGCTCATCTAAATTTCCAATGCAAATAATCCAAACAACGCTGCAGGTAATTGCAGTATTGTTTGGATCATTATATAGCTTAAACAGTTATGTCTCAGCCTCGTATCGTTTACTAGATATGCATCAAACAAAGAGATCCATAATCAATACGCCGCCAAAAGCAACAAATGCAAGAATGGTCTCCAGCACTGTCCATGTTCGGAATGTCTCTTTCACTGTTAAGCCCAGATATTCTTTGACCATCCAGAAACCGGCGTCATTGACATGAGATAACATAAGCGAACCCGCTCCTGTTGCGATGACAAGCAACTCCAAATTCACACCACTCATGTGGGTAATGATTGGCGATACAATACCTGCCGCTGTGGTCAGCGCCACAGTCGCAGATCCAGTCGCAACCCGGATCAGACCAGCAACAAGAAATGCCAGCACAATTGGAGAAAGAGATAAATTCGTCGACATTTGTGCAATTGTGTCACCAACACCGCTGTCGATAAGCACTTGTTTGAATCCGCCGCCGGCACCAATGATTAAGATGATAGAACCGACAGGCAAAATGCATTCTTCTGTCATTTTCTTTAATCGATCACGGTCCATCCCCTGACGGAACCCAAGGAAGTAATAAGCTACAAAGACCGCAACCAATAATGCTACTAATGGACTTCCGATGAAAGCGAGCAGTTCTTCTGCCAAATTAGGAAGTTTCATGTAAGGTCCAACTGCTGACAAAATCATTAACAACACCGGCAGCAAAATGACAAAGAAACTAATGCCTGTTCCCGGTGTGCTTTCCGGCTGCGTCACTTTAATGAGATTCGGCTCGCCTTGCGGAATGACCCGCTTATGCACCCATTTCGCAAATACCGGACCGCCAAGAATTCCAGCTGGTATCGCAATAACGAGGGAGTACAGTAATACCATACCAAGATCTGCTTCATAAATGCTAATAGCTGCAAGAGCTCCTGGATGCGGGGGAACAAGTCCGTGCACGATGGAAAGACCAGCTATGACTGGCAAAGCAATCAACAAAATGTTTTGCTTTGTCGTTTTATAAATACTGATTACAAGCGGTAGTACGATTAATATACCTACTTCAAAAAAGACCGGGATACCAATAATAAAACCGGCTAAGAACATGGCCCATGGCAATCTTTTTGGTCCGAACTTGTCTACAAAGAAATTCGCCACTTGATTACCCGCACCAGAATCAGCCATCATTTTACCAAGTATCGTTCCTAATGCCAGAATACCGACAAGGTGGCCAAGCACGCCGCCGACGCCTGTTTCATAAGCTTTTACAATTTCATCGAATGAAAGACCTGCCGTGATGGCCAGGAAAAGACTTGCGACAGTTAAGCTGATAAAAGCATGCCATTTGAAAACTGTAACACCGATAATAACAATAACGATAGCTAATAAGGTCATAGATAAAAGATAGATCTCCATCTCGATTTCCCCTCTTCTTTGTTGTTTAAGCGCTTTCACAGACTAAGGCAGAGAAAGCCGCATTATTGCAGCATTCTCCGCTGGAAATCAGCAATTCGTGCATATTCTGTTTCAAAAGTCCGAGACAACTGAATATAAATGCTCATCAGTTCTTGATAAACATCCACACACTCCGGATTTGGTGTATGGTGGTGCGTACGTCCAATCATGTCATTGACAACATCAAATGACTCAATATCGCCGAGACTATACAAACCGAGAACAGCTGCTCCAAGACAAGAACTTTCGTAGCTTTCCGGGATATGCACTTCTTGATCAAAGATATCTGCCATCATTTGTCTCCATAAGCTTGATCGTGCGAAACCGCCTGTAGCTTGAATCTTTTTCGGGCTGCCTGTCAATTCTGTCAACGCTAACAGTACCGAGTAAAGATTGAATAAGACACCTTCCAGAACCGCACGAATCATGTGCTCTTTCTTATGATGCAGCCCAAGCCCGAAGAAGGAACCGCGAGCATTGGCATCCCAAAGCGGTGCGCGCTCTCCTGCTAAATAAGGGTGGAATAACAGACCATCTGATCCTGGTTTTACGAGTGAAGCAATCTTGGTAAGCACTTCATACGGATCAATACCGAGCCGTGCTGCCGTTTCCGTTTCGGCTGCACCTAGCTCATCACGCACCCAGCGAAGTACAACCCCGCCATTATTCACCGGTCCGCCAACGACCCAATGATTTTCCGTCAGCGCATAACAGAAGATACGCCCCTTTGGATCTGTTGTAGGCTTGTCCGTTACAGCACGAATTGCTCCGCTCGTTCCGATAGTGACGGCTACAACGCCTTCTTCTACTGCACCTACCCCAAGATTGGACAGAACCCCGTCACTTGCACCGACGATGAACGGTGTTTGCCGCATCACACCTAGTTCTTCTGCCATCTGTTCTGTCAGACCGATAAATTGATACGTCGTTGATACCGGTTCGGATAGCTGATTGGCAGTAACACCAGCAACCTCTAGCGCTTCCTCATCCCAATCGAGCTTCTCCAAGTTGAACATGCCTGTTGCAGAAGCGATCGAATAATCAACTTTATAGCTGCCGAATAGCTTAAAGAAAACATATTCTTTTATGGAAATGAATTTAGCAGTCTGCTGGAAAATAGCTGGATGTTCTTCTTTCAGCCAGCGCAGCTTCGACAACGGCGCCATTGGATGAATCGGCGTGCCAGTACGCTCATAAATGCCATGGCTGTCTGTTTCTTCTTTGATTTTCTCCGTCCATTTTGTTGCTCGGTTATCAGCCCAAGTGATGCATGCCGTGAGCGGTTTGTTGTCAGCATCGACAGCAATAACGCTATGCATGGCAGAACTAAAGGAAATACAGCGTATCGCTGCTGGGTCCACACCGCTAATGCGAATCGTATCTTTAATGGTTGAAACTACAGCTTGGTATATCACTTCCGGATCTTGCTCAGCTGTTTCCGCTGTTGGCGAATGCAACGGATATTCAATACCTTCCTTTGCAATTACTTCGCCAGTTGTTGTGAACAGGACGGCCTTCGTACTTGTCGTCCCCATATCTACGCCGATCATATAGGAAGCTTGCAACTTCTTCCCCTCCCTTTTGTTAGCGTTTCACCACTGCGTGACCGCCGAATTCATTTCGCAATGCTGCGACTACTTTTCCAGAGAACGTATCTTCATCTAATGAGCGATAGCGCATCATGAGTGACATCGCGATAACAGGTGTTGCTGCTTGCAGCTCAAGTGCTGTTTCAACTGTCCATTTGCCTTCACCAGAAGAATGCATCACACCGCGAATGGCATCCAGTTGCGGATCTTTGCTAAATGCGGATTCAACAAGTTCCATCAGCCAAGAGCGGATAACTGAACCGTTGTTCCATACTTTCGCAACATGCTCATAATCAAAGTCAAAATCACTTTTCTCTAATACTTCAAAGCCTTCTGCAATCGACTGCATCATACCATATTCCACGCCGTTATGGACCATTTTCAAGAAGTGACCGCTTCCGCTTTTGCCCGCGTAATGATAGCCATTTTCTACACTGATTGCTTGGAAGATTGGTTCAATTGTTTTGAACACTTCTGCGTCTCCGCCAATCATTGTGCACACGCCGTGACGCGCTCCATCCGTTCCGCCGCTCGTACCTACATCAAAGAAATGAATGCCATGTTCAGCAAAAGCCTTTGCACGTTCCACTGATTCCTTGTAGTTGGAGTTTCCGCCGTCCATCAGAATATCTCCTTCAGATAGATAGCTCTTCAGCTCATCCAGCACTTTTTCCGTGATTTCTCCAGCAGGAACCATTGACCAGATAATCTTAGGGCTTGGCAGTTTTTCTGCTAATTCTTTCAAAGAAGACGCAGCCTCACCATTCGTCTCAGCAAATTTCGTGCGCGCTTCTTCACTTACATCAAAAGCAACAACCTCAAAATTATTGTCCAACAAGTTCAAACCAAGATTGAATCCCATTTTTCCAAGACCGATTAATCCAATATGCATGATATATATTCTCCTTCAAAATAATTTTCAGTTTATGATACCATAATAAGAAAATAATTTTCATATTGCAAGCGATTACAGTAAATTTATGCTATACTACTGCTAACAATTAGGACGAAAGCGAGCTGATTTTCTTGGCACAGCAAGGTTTAGCGGGCATTCGCTCTCACTATCCGAGATTAAGTGATAAAGAAAAAAAGATAGCCGATTTCATATTGAAACAGCCCGAAACGATCGTACACCAGACAATTAGCCAAGTAGCCGACCACTTAGATGTGGCTGATGCTACGGTATCCCGTTTTTGTAAGCGAATTGGTTATAAAGGCTACCAAGCATTAAAAATTGCATTAGCTCCTGAGATTATTGCACCGAACGAAATGCTGCACGAAGACATCACAGACAGCGATGATGCAAAAATGGTCGCCGAAAAAATTTTTCAATCAAATATACGAACGTTGGAAAACACTTTGCAAGTACTCGGTGAAAATGAGCTTGAACAGGCAGCCGACCTGCTTCTTCGTGCCAATAGAGTTGAATTTTATGGTTTTGGCGGGTCCAATGCGGTCGCAATGGATGCGTATCATAAATTTGTCCGCTCAGGCGTACCTGCCTTCGCCTTTCCTGATGCTCATTTGCAGCTGATGTCTGCTTCGCAGCTGTCTAATAAAGATGTCGCATTTATCTTTTCTCATTCAGGTGCCAGCAAAGATGCTTACCAGCTGCTTCAAACGGTCAAAAAGTCCGGAGCCAAAACAATCGCCATTACTGGGTTTCCAAAATCGCCTATTGGCCAGCAAGTAGATGTCGCCTTACATACAAGCTCCGAAGAAACAGCTTACCGATCGGAAGCACTTGCTTCCCGAATTGCGCAGCTGAGTATTATTGATGCATTGTATGTCACTGTTATTATGCGCCAAAAAGACAAAGCGCAAGCATCCGTGGAAAAAGTTCGGAATGCAATTGCTGCAACAAAAATGTGACCCGTCAGAAAACTGACGGGTCACTTGCCATTAATATTCACTGTTGTAATTTCGAACTTATCGAATCGATGCCTTGCAAAAGAATACTCGAACGCAATGCCAGTATTGAGATAAGCAACCTGCTCGATGACAAGGACAGGCTCTTCTTTCGATAACCCCAATTCTTTCTGATCAAGTTCAGTTGCCTGCTCTGCTCTGATACGGCGGCGGGAACCAGCTACTTTCAATCCTAGTTCCTCCTTCATATAAGCATATACAGATTGATTCAATACTGAAGGTGTAATACCTGGCACCAATGTTATTGGCATATATGTTTCTTCAATAACATGTGGATTATTGTCCACACAGCGCACCCGTATATGGTGATAGACTGAAGTTTCCTCTGAAATAGCTAAATAGGAAGCCACTTCCGGTGTAGGTGCTATTATTTCAAACAAAAGCAGCTTTGATGTGACCTTTTTTTCCTGCATCAGGCTTGTAAAACCAAGCGTTTCATTGGTACCAACATGAATATAGTCAGACTGGAAAGAAGACTGTACAATGAAAGTCCCATGCCCTCGTTTTCGGTAGACAATCCCTTCTGCTGCAAGTACGTCAAGCGCGCGCTTCACTGTCATTCTGCTGCAAGAAAACTCTTCGACAAGGCTATGCTCATCTGGTAACGGCTGATCGAGAGGATAGAACCCTGATTCAATACGATGTCTGATTTCTTCTGATATCGCCTGGTATTTCATATGCATTCCTCCTCTGCTGGTGCCGATCTATTTATGTTAGCTTATCAAAATACTGGTAATACAGCAATTAAGCATAAAATGGCGGCCATATCGGCCGCCATCATCAGAAACCATTTTGCTGCACCACTTTTTTTATCCATTCTCCGCTCTTTTTAACCGTACGTTCTCCGCCTTTTTCAAGATTTACAGATACGAATCCATAACGGTTTTTATAGGCGTTCATCCATGACCAATTATCCATAAATGTCCATAGATGATATCCTCGTACATTCACTCCTTCCTCTAAAGCTTGATGTGTCCAGCGCAAATGATCTTGGATGAATTTAATTCGATAATCGTCTTGGATAATTCCTGAATCGTCACGGAATTTTTCCTCTCCTTCGACCCCCATGCCATTTTCAGAAATAAAACAAGGAATGTTTCCATAATTATCTCGCAAATTAATTAAGATATCATAGATTCCTTTTTCATATATTTCCCATCCACGATGAACATTCATTTTCCGTCCAGGCATCTCATAGGAATCAAAGAATCTATCCGGCATAAATGGTGCATCTGGATGAACAGCATTCTCTTTTGCTTTAACTCGCCGGGGCTGATAGTAATTCACCCCTAGTAAATCAACAGTGTTTGTACGTATAATTGCTACATCTGTTTCTGTATAGGACGGCATATACCCCTCTTCCCGAAGAATGTCCAATAGATCTTTTGGAAACTCCCCTTTCACAGAAGGATCCAAGAATGAACGATTAAAGAACGCGTCTGCAATCCGTGAAGCTTCCAAATCTGCTGGATTGTTGCTCCGGGGATAGGACGGTGTCAAGTTCAGGATAATACCAATTTGACCGTTTTGTTGTTGTTCTCGGTATTTTTGAATTGCAAGGGCACTAGAAAGTTGCGTATGATAGCCAACTTGTACAGCGCGCCTAAAGTCAATTACATTTGGATAATGGAAATCATATAAATATCCACCTTCCACCGGTACAATTGGTTCATTATGCGTGAACCATTTTTTTACCTTATCTCCAAATAGTTCAAAACAGATAGAGGCGTACTCACTATATGCATCAACAACCTCCCTGCTTTCCCAGCCGCCTTTCTCCTGCAAACTCATCGGCATATCAAAGTGGAACAAGTTAACAAACGGCTCGATATCATGATGTAACAGTTCATCAATTACATTCTGATAAAAAGCTACCGCCTTTTTATTTACCGCTCCAGTGCCATTCGGGATTAGTCTCGACCAGGAGATTGAGAAACGAAAAGAATTATGGCCGATTTGCTTCATGAGGCGAATATCCTCTTTATAACGGTAATAGAACCCAGAAGTCTCAGCAGGACCAATCCCATTGTGAAAACGGTTTGGCTCCTGTTCATACCAGTAATCCCATATATTTTGGCCTTTCCCATCCATAGCGGCTGCACCTTCCATTTGTGTAGCTGAGGACGAAGATCCCCACCAGAAATCCTTCGGAAATTCGTAATCTACTTGTTTTTGTTTCTGTTCTGTTACTTCCATATCAAATCTTCTCCTTTGGTGCTTGCATATCAGCTGCACGATTCTTCTGTTCTGCTTCCCGTTCTTGTTTCATATTCATGCGGTCTATAAACTTAAGGAATGGGAACCAAATGGCGAATACAATCAAAACGTTCACGAGTTGCAGTAGGGAACCTGCGATTGAATTCGTTGCGAGGAAACCACTTATAAAAATAGGCACTGTCCAAGGAATCGTAACTCCAGTTGGCGGTGGAACCAAGCCAATTGCCATTGCTGTGTAGCTTACAACCGTCACAATCAATGGTGCGATAATCCATGGCAGAAGAATTAATGGATTCATTACAATCGGCAGCCCGAAGATCACCGGCTCGTTCACATTAAAAATCCCAGGTCCGATTCCCAGCTTGCCGACCTGCTTCATCTGCTTACTTTTCATAAATAAGAGAATTGCGACCAGTACGGCCAGCGTCATCCCTGTTCCTCCTGCTCCAACGAGATAGACTTCGATGAATTGTTTATTAATAATATGCGGTAGTTCTCCATTGCTGGTATAAGCTTGCAAGTTTTCAAGTGACAATGTATTCCAGATTGGGTCCATCACCGAATTGATAATAATCTGTCCATGCAGCCCGAAGAACCAGAGAATTTGAATAAAGAAGACAGCAATCAAAGTAGCTGGCAGCCCTCCGCCAAGTCCCACAAGCGGTGCCTGCACCGTCTTAAAGATGACATCATGCAAGTTTGTATGAAAACCTTGTGTGACAATAATATTGAGTATTAAAAATACTGATAACGTCACAACCGCTGGGATTAAAGCAGCAAATGATTGCGATACAGCTGGCGGTACACCGGCCGGCATATTAATTACGATTTTCTTCTGTGTGATAAGACGATAAATTTCTCCAGAAAGAAACGCGACGATCATACCAAGGAACATGCCTTTAGCTCCCAGCCGATCAACAGCAAGCACATTACTGACTACTTCCCCGCTCTCTGTTGAAACAAAGAATGGGGTCAGTAAAAGAAATGCAGTCAAAGCTACTGCTCCTCCAAAAACAGCTTCAACCTGGTAGCTTTTTGCTAAATAATATCCGATACCAAAGACAACAAATACAGATGCAATATTCATTGTCGCATTTGGCGCAGATCCTAATGACTCCTGAACACCGGCTAGCATTGTTTCACTTAGCACATTATCCAAGAAGGGCAAATTAGCCAGCACGACCATAATAGAACCGAAAATTGTCAGCGGGAATGCCAGCATGAAAGCATCACGCAGGACTCCAAGATAACGATTGTTATTCAATTTACCGGCAATAGGAATTAAGAATTTACTCAATTTATCGAACATGACTGTTTCCTCCCTTATCCCTTCATTTGTTGAAAGATTGGTATCAACTCTTTAATCATTTCTTTCATGGTTAATGTCGACATGAAATGATCTTCTGCATGCAGGAATAAAAGAGACAACTGCTGCTGTTCTCCAGCAGCTTCTTGTTGGACCATTTGAAAATGTACTTTATGCACAAGCGCCAAGTCATCTTCCGCATCGACAAGCATTTTATCAACTTCCTCCATTGAGCCCTCTCGGTAAAGTCGTAAAGCCTGCAAAATTTTGCTTCTAGCATTGCCGCTATGCAAAATCATCTGAAAGCAAATTTGTTCGTTAGTCAGTTCCTCTATCTTCAACTCATTCATGATGTTGCTCCTATCAGACTGATTGCCTGTTTGTATGCTTTCTCCCCATCTGCCATTCCATAAGCCATCATATCGATTACTTCGACTTTGATGCCATATTGCTGGGCTTCTGCAGCAAGCTCTCCTTTTAAGAAACTCATTTGTGGGCCAATTAATACAACATCAGCATTTTCCATCTCTTTCTTCGCTTGTTCCTGTCCAACTGCCCAAATTTCAGCGTCCTCATCAATCGACTTTGCAAACGCTTGCATTTTTGTAACCAAAAGACTTGTGGACATACCGGAACTGCAGGCTAATAAGATTCTATTCATAATAGATAACACTCCTTAAATTTTATTAAAGCGCTTTCAAATGTATTATACCTCTAAAAATTTAAATGTCTAGACATTTAAATAAAAATGTCTAATCTTTTATTACGAACACCTTCACTAACTATTCACTTTAATAATCGGTAAAAGAATATGATATGGTAAACTAACTGTATTCTATCGGGACGGTCACAAAGCTGTTTAACTCCAACAGTAGCTTTGTTCTTCTCTGCCTTGACTCACTAAATGAGCCGTCCAGCATATTAAACTACTAGGAGTAACTACATATGGCTGTTATGGAAAGTACGGAACAATTGATTAGCCTCATGCGGAATTGGCATAAGACAATAAAATCACGTAATCGGAGTAAATCAGCCAATCTTCGTGAAGAAGTGTATGCTGCTTTACAAGCTGGTGATTTTAAAGATGTCGCATGGAACGGCTATTTGCTGCTGGATGCAAGGTATGATTTATTGATGGGCCATGTAGTGCTTGCTGAAGAAAAACTTTTGCAGCTTCAGCCTGATAAGTTGTTTGATCTTCAAGCCTTTTTCTATTATTGTTTCCTGGCCCTTGTAAAGTTTCATAGAAAAGAATACCTTGCTGCAGTCGACCTTTTTGAAAAAGCGGAAAGTTATATGCACGCAGTTAACGACGAGGACGAACATGCCGGACTGCATTATAATAAAGCGATGCAATTCTATTACTTGGATATCAATGCGTTATCCAGTTTTCATTTGGAAAAAGCAATCGCTATATATGAGAAGAATCCAACGTATAAACTGAAGGTGGCGAACTGCAAGTCCCTGCAAGGTTTAAATCAAATTGACTTGCGGGAATTTGAAAAGGCAGAAACCAATCTTGTAGAAGCATTGTCTATTGCTGCAAGCGAAGGTCAAGAAGATTTGGCTGTTGTATGCCAATTCAATCTTGGACTTATGTATCATAAACAGCAAGCAGATGCGAAAGGTATCTCTTATTTGCAGCAGGCCATCGAATACCCTGACCATCCGTTATACATCCAGGCACTGTACACATTAACACGTTCGCTTTATATTCTGGAACGAACAGAAGAAGCGGAGAGTTATTACCGAACAGGGATAGAAGTGTGTGAGGAGAGGAACAACCAGGAGTATTACTGGCAATTCGCCATATTATGGTCGAAATATATCGATCATAACAGCATGAATGACGTATATGGTGCAGCCATCCCCTACTTTAAAGAACACGGCTTATTTCACCTAATGCGCACACACGCACGTGATTATTCGCAACATCTTTGGGATACACAGCAAAGTGACACATTCCCTTACTATCATAAATTATCCTTATCAAACGAATTTCAGTGAAAAGGACGTAATAGAACCTGATATAGATTTGCAGGATGGTATTGAGCCAAGAAAAAATCCAAACGACTCTGTATTTTAATAACAGTATCGTTTGGATTTATTCCATTATAGAGTATAGGAAACTGCTTCGGGAAATATCACGCCGCTAATTTGTGCTAATTGCTTTGATGTAGGAAAACGAAAATAGCGTAGGCAGAATACGTAGACTCCAGCGGGAACAGCGCGGGTCGAAGACCCCGCAGCGGCGAAATTTCCGCGAGGAGGCTGAGGCCGTGCCCGCGGAAAGCGAAGTATTCTGCCGGAGCTGGGCCGGAGCACCGTACAAAAAAACCTAATAACGATTGTGTGTTATTAGCAATCCTTCCTTCTCGTCATCAAATCCAGAAGCAGTTGAAATTTTTGCATGACGTCTGTCATATCCAGCTGTAATGCTTCGTTGATTTGATTAATTCGGTAATTGACTGTATTCGGATGAACAAAAAGAGCTGCGGCAGTCGGCTTGATCTTACAGTTATGCAGCAAGTACAGTTCCAGCGTTTTTAGTAACTCTTTTTTATCATTTGGGTCCAGCTTCTGTATCTTTTTTAGATCTTCACTTTCATAGTCAAGTTCCTTATTTTTATCGGATATTGCTTGCAGATAACGGTAAATATGCAGATCCTTATAATACAACGGTACTGGCCGATGGGTTAATTTCATTGCTTGAATAACTTCTCTTGCCTGCGCCGCGCTTGTTAACATCGCAATCGAGTCGCTGTACACACTTCCAACACCGCTAAGGATACAAGCTCCTTTATCCTTCGCATAATCGCGGATCCTTTGAATGACTTCCCTAGCTAATGCTTCAATCGGTGCATCAGCTTTCTTACCGCCATGGACGATTAATAACGTATCATCCTTGATGAGCACGTGGTGTAATTTATCCTCGAGCTGAAGTGTCGTTTGAGCTACTTGCTGCAAATCATACAGCAGCTGCTCATCCTGCTGCGGCAGTTCAACAGCTGCAACAGCAAAATAATTTGGCAGTACAACACCAAATTCCTTTGCCCCCCACTCTAAATCAGAAGAGCGTTTATACAAATTATTGAAAATATTTTGATAAAAACGATCTTCCTTTTCTTCCTGTTTTAACTTCGACTTCTGGATATCATAAATCAGCCGACCAATATGGAAAGAAATCTCATAAAGAAAATTAACATCTGATGCTGACAGCGGCTGCTCCATTTCCTGTATCCAGACATAACCCATAACACGTTCTTTATGCTTGGCACTCACAACAATACGTGTATTCAACCCAATCTCCGGCATTGCCAAAACGGTGAATGGGCGTTCGTATGTTTTCAGCTTATTCACAATCCCTGCCTCAATAAATCTTTCGTAAATTGGCAGCGTCCATTTCTTTGTGAATATTGTCTGCTGGTTCGCGTCATCAAAATGGTGTATATAGTGCGAATTGTACGCTAGCAAGGTATAATCGGCACTTTCAACGATCACCGGTCTTTCCAGCTCAAAGCTTAGCAAATCGATGACAGCATCCAAATCGTTAATGGATAAAACACGATCGAATAACTCCATAGCTCATGTCCCCTAAGCATTTTCTTCTATCATAACGGACTCTATACGTTTTGCCTAGTCTCTTCCAATTTTTCCAAAAGAAATAAAGAATTTAATATAAATCTCATTAGAAAGCGTTATCTTCTTTTTTAAATGAATTTTATAGCTAAAATGTACTACATATTCCTTTCTTCCTACCGATAATAATGTGTAGCCAGTAATACAGCACAGAGAGGAATAAAAGATATATATGGAAGAAACAAAAAAGAGAGGTAATTTCTTTACCCGAAAAATTTTACGCAAGATCATTTATCCGATTGTTGCGATGTTTATTTTATCAGGACTCGCAACTGCCTATTTCGGTTACCAATTCAGCCGCACGACGATGCTGGAATCTCAGACAGAACAAATGAAAGATCAAACTGTTGTGCAGTTAAACAGTATTTACGACTTATTCCTTGAGAATATTGAATCTAGTCTGGACAGCATTAGTAAGATGCAATCACTACGAAATAACAATATGGACAGATTGGCTGCAACATTAGAAAGTTATGCAAAAGATAATGACAATATCGAGTCACTTTTCTATCAGCCAATTGATGGAGAAATGCTATCTTATCCAGAAACTGCTCTTCCGGAGGACTTTGACCCAACAACACGACCGTGGTACAAACTTGGTTTAGAGCTACAAGAAAAACCCGGCTACACGGACCCATATGTATCAAAAACCACAGGCGAACAAGTCGTCGATGCGGTTCAGCCTATCTTTGACAATAACAACCAGTTAAAAGGAATGCTGATTGTTGAATTTAAACTTTCTTCATTGAGAAAGCTTACCGAGCAAGTGCAGGTAGCAGAGACAGGCTATGCTGTTGCTTTTGATTCCTCAGGTCATTTCCTTTCTCATCCGAATGAAGAGTATCTAGGAACAGATGCGACGGAAAATGACTTCTGGGAAAAAATGATGGCTTCAGGTCGCTCTGGAATTGTCCATTATGAATTCGAAGGCGAAAATCGCGCACTAGCCTTTACAACAAATGACCGCACTGGCTGGACAATTGCAGCAATTGTACCGACAAAAGAATTCAGCGACTTAGCAAGCGGGATCATCCTACCCCTTGTAATCACCGTACTTGTCGTTCTTGCAATAGCAATTCTTGTTACATTCTTCGTCGTCAATTCTGTCGTACGACCTATTCGGGCACTTCGCGATAAGATGAAGCATGTAGAAGATGGTGACCTGACTGTTCGAATGGATACAAAATCCAATGACGAGATTGGCGACCTATCAAACAGCTTCAATACAATGATTGGCAACATACACGGCATGATGCAGCACAATACTGAGATTTCTGCTAATGTGCAATCTGCATCCCAAGCTTTGTCTGCTAATGCGGAAGAAAACGCTGCAACGTCTAGTGAAGTAGCAGCAACAATGGAAGAGATTTCGGCTGGGACGCAAAGCTTGGCAGAAATCATGGAACGCAATGCCGTTGCAACAGAGGCTCTCTCTCAGAATATAAAATTAGTAGAAGCACACAATCAGCAAGTGTACGAAGAAGCGCTTGTTATGACCGAGTCTGCTAAAGTCGGTGGCTCACAAATGCAAGACTTAATCGTGCAATCGAAGGATGCTATTGAAGCTACTGGTAAGATCGAAGCAGCTGTTAAAAGTCTGCAGCAGAAATCCAGCAATATTGGCGGTATTGTGAATACGATCACCGACATCGCTGGGCAAACGAACTTGCTCGCTCTTAATGCAGCAATTGAAGCAGCACGTGCTGGTGAAAGCGGAAAAGGCTTCGCTGTCGTAGCAGATGAAGTTCGCAAGCTAGCAGAACAAACGGAAACAGCATTACGTGATATAGCATCTATCGTACAAGAGATTCAATCGGAAACAGCTGAAACAGCAGCTTTCGCTTCCAAAACTGGTGACGTAGTAAGAGGCCAGGAAACGGCTGTAAATAGTACGAAAGAAATCTTCATTCAGATCCAAGAGGCAATCGCCCACAATATGGAGCTGACTGCACAAACGAAGGAAGAAATGAAGTCCATGATGGAACGGGAAGCAACGCTCGCAACAAATACTGGTGAAATTTCAGCAATCAGCCAGGAAACGGCTGCCGGCACAGAAGAGATCACGGCTTCCGTAGCGGACCAAAGCCAATCAATGGAACAATTGAAAGAACTCGCTGAAAAACTAGAAGCAGATTCCAATACGCTTCAAGAACAGCTGCAGCAATTTAAATTGTCATAACAAAATTATGATTTAAAACAAAGAAGGAGGCTGGGACATAACTGTTTAAGCTATTTAAAAATCCAAACAATACTGCACTTAACAGCAGCATTGTTTGGATTTTTTGCATTGAAAAGGAGGACGAGAGCATCGCTTCGGAAATACACTCCGCTTTCCTGCGGGCGGCTGGTGAGCCTCCTCGTGCAAAAAGCGCACTGCGGGGTCTAACCTAGCCTTCCTCCCGCGGGAGTCTCCGTGTATTTCCTACGCTGATTTTTTCATGGGAAACATTCACTAGTGTAGACAGAATACGTAGACTCCTCGAAAAAGTATAGCGATTTACTTCTCGGTGTCAAATTCAAAAGCCACTCTTGGCCGACGATAACAGCTATAGTAAGAAAGCAGCAGGTCAGAGGGCTGCAAAGTATGAATCTAGTCATCGTTCGCTTTTAGGATGAATTAATCTTGTTTTGTTCCAAGGACTTTTTCTATCATTTGCACCCAAACATTATCTCTCTAATCTGTTCCACCGGCATATCTTCTCCTGTGAATAACTTATATGCTAATGCTCCCTGCCAAAGAACCATGCCTAAGCCATTTATTGCTGTAGCCCCAGCGGCTTCTGCTTGTGCGAGCAATTTGGTTTTCATCGGGTTGTAGACTACATCACTCACAGTCAAATCAGCCCGCAGTACATCTAGCATACCATCCAAAATACTAGATTCATCATGTGGCTTCATTCCTAAACTTGTTGCATTTGTTAGAATAGCACTCTCGGAGATTTCTTTTCGAAGCGCAGTTTTATCTTCGAATGGAAAAACAGTTGCCGTTACACCGAACGCTTTCATCTCCCTGTTAATAAACGATACATTGTCTTCGGCATTTGCAAAGAGACTGTCTTGTCTGGCAAATACACTGAGTTCTTTTATTCCTGATTGTGCTAACTGAATGGCGATTGGAGCGGCCACCCCGCCCGATCCGACAAGTGTTACCTTGATTCCTTCCAGAGGTACGGCCTGTTCTTTTAAATTCATCACATATCCCAAACCATCCGTATTATAGCCGATTAGTTTTCCATCTTGATGGACAACTGTATTGCTTGCACGAGCCAGTCTAGCCGAATCATCCAGCTCGTCCAAGTACTGCAGAATTGCTATTTTGTTCGGCATGGATACATTAAACCCTGCTGCACCTAATGCTTTCATTCCTTCCACAGACGCACACAAATCTTTCCTTCCAACATCAAAAGCCAAATAAGCATAATTCAGACCACTGATTGTGTAGCCTAAATTATGCATAGCAGGTGTCATACTATGACCGATCGGTGACGCAAGCAACCCTATTAACGTCGTTTTACCATTAATTTGAGCAAGGTTTTTATCTTTTATGACCAATTAGGAACCTCCAATATAAGATAATATTTTCCCTGGCTTACTAATACCCTATTGTTTGGAGGTTTCTCTCATGCCTTTATCTTATTAAGAGAACAGTAGCTGCTAAACAAAAGCAGGCAGCGGATCTTCGAATGCAGGGAAATCTTGCTCCATTTCCTTATCCGTTAACAAACACAGATCCAGCTCATGCGTGATTTTCTCTTTATTCATCCTAATGCCGATAAACACGATCTCCGTCATTTTGTCGCCATAAACAGGATGCCATCTGCTATTCAAATCGGGATCCTCTGCACGCAGCTGTTTTTGTTCTTTTTCCGAGTACGTCACCACCCAAGGACCAGCAGCTTCCAGCGTCAGTGATTGCCCAGCTTGTGATAGTAAACCACTCGTGTCCGGACGTGAAGCCAGCCAGAAAAATCCTTTTGATCGTACCACTTCCGTTGGCCACTGCTCCAGCCAATTCTTCCAACGCACGGGATGAAACGGACGTCTGCTTCGATAAACAAAAGATGCAATACCATACTCTTCTGTCTCCGGGATATGTTCTTTGTTCAGTTCTTTAATCCAGCCGGCAGACTGACTTGCTTTTTCAAAGGAGAACATGTTTGTACCAAGCACCAGGTCTGGATTGATTTCGCCATAAGTTGTCTGATGTATTGCTGCGTCTGGATTCAATGTTTGCAGCAAGCTGTACAGCTGGTTAACTGCCTCCTGTTCCAGCTGATCCATTTTATTGAGCAGAATTACATCGGCAAATTCAATCTGATCAAGCAGCAAATCGGAAATTTCCCGTTCGTCTTCTTCGACTGCTTCTTGCTGTCGATCTAACAGTGTTTCTCCTGATTGATAGTCGTGCCAGAAGCTGCCCCCGTCCACAACCGTCACCATCGTATCCAAACGGGTTTTGGCAGACAAATCAATGCCCAGCACATCCTCTTGCAGCGTAAAGCTTTGCGCTACAGGAATTGGTTCAGAGATTCCCGTGGATTCTACAATAATATAATCTATATCCAAATCAGCGAGCTTATCAATCTCGACAATTAAATCTTCTCTTAACGTACAGCAGATGCAGCCATTCTCCAGCTGAATCAGTTTTTCATCTGTACGTTTCAGCCCGCCTTGTTCTACTAACTGGGCATCGATATTAATTTCACTCATATCATTCACGAGCACACCTATTTTTACATGCTGCTTGTTGGAAAGCAGATGATTTAACAGTGTTGTCTTACCTGCCCCTAAATAACCACTGAGCACGGTTACAGGTATTTGTCGTGTCATGCTTTACCAGCTCGCCTTCTTCACTCCCGGAATTTGCCCTTTATGTGCATACTCACGAAATTTAATACGGCTCATGCCAAATTTACGCATATAACCGCGCGGTCGTCCGGAGATTTCACAGCGGCTCTTTAATCTGGTTGGAGATGAATCACGCGGAAGTTTTCGCAATGCTTCATAGTCTCCCTTTTCTTTTAACTCTCTGCGCAGCTCTGCATATTTTGCTACCATTTCTTGTCGTTGCTTCTCTTTCGCTACTTTTGATTTCTTAGCCATTTTCTATTCCTCCTAATTTAATTTGCAGTTTGAATATTCCATTGAAATGGATCTGGCAGTTGTGACCAATCACCTGCAAGTTCTGTTTCGGTCAATAAACAGCGATCTAATTCTTCTGTGATCTCTTTTTGATCCAAATCGGTTCCTATGAAAACAAGCTGTGTCATCCGGTCGCCATACGTTGGATGCCAGACTTTATCCAGTGATGGATTCTCCCGGCGTAAAAATGCTTGCCGATCTTCATCCAGCGTGGCAACCCAGTAAGAAACCGGCTCCATATTTGCTGCTGGTCCTGCCTGAGAGAGCAGCAAAGCAAATTGATTACGCGTCGCACACCAAGTAATACCTTTAGAACGGACAATATTCTCCGGCATCGTCTCGACAAACTGCATAAAACGCTGAGAATGGAACGGATGCTGGCGGACGTAAGTAAATGATCCAATTCCATATTCTTCGGTTTCTGGTGTGTGCTGCTCTGGTCCATTTTCTAATTCTTTCAGCCAGCCTGCGGAAGCACTGACTTTGTCAAAATCAAAGGATGCTGTGAACAAAATCTCTTTGGGGTCAATTTTCCCATGTGTTGTTTCAATGATTTTTGCTTCTGGCTGTAATAGACGAAGTACGTGTTTCAATTCTTTGAGCTGTTCTGCCTCTACAAGGTCGCATTTGTTTAAAATTAATACATTGCAAAATTCAATTTGATCGAGCAGCAAATCAGCAATTTCTCGTTCATCGTTTTCCGCAACTTCCTGCTGCCGATCCAGCAGGCTCTCTCCAGAACCAAAATCATGCCAAAAACGATTTGCGTCCACTACTGTTACCATCGTATCCAGTGTTGTAAAATCGGAAAGGTTGATGTTCGACTGTTCATCAATGTACGAAAACGTCTGTGCAACAGGCACTGGCTCACTTATCCCACTAGATTCAATCAAGATATAGTCGAACTTGCCTTCTTTCGCCAGCTTTTCTACCTCAACGAGTAAATCATCACGTAACGTGCAGCAAATGCAGCCATTGGACATCTCAACTAGCTGTTCATCGACACGTGACAGCGTGCCTTCATTCTCCACTAGACCAGCATCAATATTGATTTCGCTCATGTCGTTTACGATAACCGCTACTTTCAACCCATCTCGGTTATGCAAAACATGATTCAGTAATGTTGTTTTGCCAGCACCTAAATATCCGCTCAGCACGGTCACGGGGATTTTCTTTTCCATACCTTCACCTCAATGTGTAATTATTACGATTTAAAATCAACTAAATTTTTTTTACTCATTTAAGCACCTTTAGATTGGAGCTCGTCCAAATCACCTAGACAAAATGCAAATCCCATCTGTAATTCTTCTTCATTCAAATCCTTGCCGATAAAAACAAGCTCACTTTGTTTTGCTTCTCCCTGCTTCCACTCTCGGTCCATATTGCTGGCAAAAAGCATATGTACACCTTGAAACAGAACACGACGCTTCTCCCCTGCCACATGAAGTATACCTTTATACCGGAAGAGACTTTCACCCTTCACTTGGACTAAATACGAAAACCATATATCCAGACGCTTGGAATCAATTGGACGGTCGTCTCTTAACACAATCGCCTGAATATCATCATGATGGTGATGATGGTGCTGCTTGAGGAAATTTGGACGAATGTGGAGTGTGTGATCGAGCGAAAAACTGTACACATGCAACAGTTTATCTAGCGGTACATCACTGTTTTGTACGTCATATATTTCTGCCTCTGGGTTCATGTGCTGCATTCGCAAGATTAATGCATCTCGTTTGTCTTGTGAAACCAGATCTTGCTTATTCATAATGATTCGATCGGCAAACGCAATTTGCTCGCGCGCAATCTCATGTTCTGTAAGCTGCTTCTCTATGTGCAAGCTATCCACTACTGTACTCACGCAATCTAATTCGAACCAATAGCGCATCACATCATCCATTAAGAATGTTTGAATCACAGGAGCTGGATTGGCTAATCCTGTTGTTTCAACAATTACCCTTTGCAGCTTTGTTCCTTCTTGATGCGCACGTACAAGCAGATCTTTGAGTATTCTGATTAAGTCACCACGCACATTACAACAAATACAGCCATTGTTGATTTCAATAATCTCTTCTTTTGTTTCTTCTACAAATTTACCATCAATACCGGTTTTGCCGAACTCATTGATAATGACAGCTGTATTGCTGCTGCGCACATCGAGCAGTATTCGATTTAATAACGTTGTCTTTCCAGAACCAAGAAACCCAGTAATTATGGTTACTGGAATTTTCTTTTGCTCGTCCGCCATGTTACACCTCACCTTTTCAATTCGTAACGGTTACGATTTATATCGTACAACAAGCATTCCCCGTTTGTAAAGTCAAAGTCAAAAAAATAATGCGTAAGATAAGTTTACAAAGTGTTTGTTAGATTAATGAAGAGTCTGTAAAATTGGTTTTAATATATCCTAGCTCGGGTATAATCAAGGGTGACTACGAAAAGGAGAGAATAGAAATGAAAAGCAAATTAGACGAAACACCGAAAGTAATTCACTGCAAGGATGACGCAGAATTCAGAGACTGGCTCACAAGATTGAGTGACGATCCAGAGAACGAAGAAGAGTTAGACGGTTAACCCCCTTCTCCTCTATCTTCCTTCTTTTTTTATATCTTCTAAAAAAAGCGTGCCCACTGGGCACGCTTTCCTCATTTTTGGACAGGTTATTTTTCGATGGAGTGCTGTCTAGCTGCAAAAGCCAGGAACTACGCTGTAAGCGGTCTTTTCCGCTTTTCTTTGATGTCTAGCTACAAAGACCAGAAACTGCGCTGTAAGCAATGAATCCCTATGTGGGAAATTCGCCCACTCCGGGCTCCCTTGCTTATTCCTCCGTTTCTAATCGGTTTTCTACGCTTTTCTTTGATGTCTAGCTCCGAAAACCAGAAACTGCGGTATAAGTGATGAATCCCTATGTGGGGAAAATCACCCACTCCGGGCTCCCTTGCTTACCGCTCCGTTCCTAAGCGGTCTTTTCCGCTTTTCTTAATACATTTCACTTACTGTCTTTGCTAGCATATGCAGTTGCAGATAGTCTGGGCCGCCGGCTTTGGAGTCGGTGCCGGACATCTTGAAGCCGCCGAATGGGTGGTAGCCTACGATGGCGCCGGTGCAGTTGCGGTTGAAGTATAGGTTGCCGACGTGGAATCGCTGTTTGGCGTATTCGATGTGGTCGCGGTTATTCGTGATGACCGCACCAGTCAAGCCGTACTCTGTGTTATTTGCTACATCAATGGCTTCTTCAAAGCTGGATACTTTCGAGAACCCTAGTACTGGTCCGAAGATCTCTTCTTGCATCAATCGGGATGTTGGTGACAAGTCAGCGAAGATGGTCGGCTGGATAAAGAAGCCTTTACTGTCGTCACTGGACCCGCCGCTAACGAGTTTTCCTTCTTCTTTGCCGACTTCGATATAATCAGTAATTTTATCAAATGAAGCTTGATCGATGACTGGCCCCATGTACACATCGGCACTTTCCGGAGCTGCGGTAATGCGAGACTCCGTGATTTCGATGACACGCTGCAGTACAGCGTCATACACTTTTTCATGCACAACAGCTCGAGAGCCAGCCGAGCATTTTTGACCGGCGAATCCGAATGCTGATACAGCAATCGCATCTGCAGCAAGTTCGATGTCTCCATCTTCGTCCACAACAACCGTATCTTTTCCGCCCATCTCTGCGATAACTTGTTTTAGATGCTGCTGTCCAGGCTGTACTTTAGCTGCTTTTTCGATAATACGTGTACCAACATCGCGCGATCCAGTGAAAGTAATGATACTCGTTTTTGGATGCTCTACTAGATAATCGCCAACTTCGGAGCCGCTTCCTGGCACGAAATTGATTACGCCCTTCGGCACACCCGCTTGCTCAAGCACGTCGACAAACTGTGCTGCGATAACTGGTGTTGCACTTGCCGGCTTCAAAACGACGGTATTACCTGTGACGAGCGGTGCGACGGTTGTTCCTGCCATGATTGCAAACAAGAAGTTCCACGGTGAAATAACGACAGTAACACCAGTCGGCGTATAAACATAACGGTTCGATTCTCCTTCACGAGATAAAATTTCTTTACCTGGTGCAAGCTCCATCATCTGACGGGCGTAATATTCCATAAAGTCAATCGCTTCTGCTGTGTCGGCATCTGCTTCTTTCCAAGGCTTACCGGCTTCCTTTACAAGCAAAGCAGAGAAATAATGTTTTTTACGCCGAACGATTGCTGCCGCTCGCATGAGAATGTGCGCGCGCTCTTCTGTCGTTGTGTAGCGCCATGTTTCAAACGCTGTCGCTGCTGCTTCAATGGCACGTTCTGCATGTTCTTGAGAAGCCTTTGAAACCTCTCCGACTACTTCTTCTTTATTTGCTGGATTAATGGAGACGATTTTTTCATCAGTCGTTACCTTTTCGCCGTCGATGACAAGGGGGTACTTGTTTCCCATCACATGTTGTACCTGTTTCAGCGCCACTTGGAAAGCCTGCTGCTCTTGTTCCTGTGTAAAATCAGTGAACGGTTCGTGTTTATAAGGTGTTGTCATGATAGATCGCTCCTTTGTTTATTTTTTGGTCATACCTTTCAGTGCAAATGCAATGTTTGCTGGTCGCTCTGCCAGCCTGCGCATGAAGTAGCCGTACCAGTCATCCCCATAAGGCAAGTAAATTCGTACCTTATAGCCTTGCTTTACGAGCTCTTCCTGCAGCTGCTGCCGCATACCATACAGCATCTGAAATTCAAATTTTTCTTTCCCTATTCCTTTTTCCAGTGCATAATGTTTAGCAAAGGACACCATGCGCTCATCATGCGTAGCAATAGCTGTATAGCTACCGCTGTCCAGCTGCTTGGCGATTAATTTACGATAGTTGGCATCAACGTCCCGCTTGTCTTGGAAAGCAACGGAAAGCCGTTCTTTGTAGGCACCTTTCACCAAGCGGACGAATGGCTGCAAATGCTGCATCCTATCCAAGTCTTCACCACTTCGGTAAAGATAAGCTTGAATGACAGTGCTCACATTTTGGTAATCAGCCTTCAGCTCTTGAAACAGATTCAATGTTTGCGCACATCGCGTTGAATCTTCCATGTCAATCGTCACCATGACATCGAGACGATCCGCAGCTGTCAAAATCCGGCGTAAGTTCAGGCGGACAAGCTCTTCACTAATATCCAGCCCAAGCGCGGTCAGTTTCAACGAAACATGCGCATCCAGATTTTCTTTCTTAATCATCTCTAGCGCTGCGACGATTCCGCTTGTACGCTCTAGAGTCGTTAGGGGATCATCCACATATTCACCTAGATGATCAACTGTTACACTCATGCCAGCTTTGTTTTGTTCCTGGATGAATGGAATGGCTTGATCGAAGGATACACCACCTACGATTTTCCCTCTCACCATTTTAATGCCATATTGACTAGCCAATTTGTTCAACTGCTGGTTCTTTGATAGATACAAGAAAAAATTGCGAGATAAAGCTTCCAACTGTAACACCTCCCAATTCACTTGCACATGTGCTATACGTTCATTGTAGTCGGATAGGAAAAGGCTTACAATATGCAGGAAAGACAAACATTTCACCTGTTTTTGTGTATTTCACACAAAAATTAGACAGTTGCAGAATTATCTCCGTTTGAATGGTTTACTTGTCTGTTCTTACGGTTACATGTACCTATTAACCGTTCGATTCATCTCGAACAAACGTGGAGGGCTTTTCGATGAAAAAGCGTAAATGGATCTGGATGGGAGGAGTTATCCTTCTTATCGGGATTGCACTAGGAGGGTATATGATGGAAAGACAAACTTTGCGGAAGCTCGCAGACGATGAAGATTTACGCATTGGCTCTTCCATTCAGTATGATGCACTCATGGAAGATACGAACTACCAAGAACTTGCAACGACTGAGTTTTCCAGCTGGACGATTGAAAATGAAATGAAAATGGATGCCATGCAGCCTGAAGAAGGTGCTTTCAATTATGTCAAAGTGGATAAAATGATTGAGATGGCCCAGGAGCATGACATTGAAATCCGCGGTCATGTACTCGTTTGGGGAGAAGCACTGCCAGCTTGGGTGCAGGATCAAGCCGTCGACCGGGCATCAGCTGAACGAATTCTAAAATCACATGTCCAAAATATCGTAAAACAGTATAAAGGCAGAATTGACACATTTGACGTTGTAAATGAAGCTTGGCATGATAATGGCACGCTTCGGGATACCATTTGGCTGCGTACAATTGGTCCTGATTATATTCCGCTTGCTTTCCAATGGGCGCACGAAGCCAACCCCGATGCCAAACTTTATTACAATGACTTTGGCACGGAAATGTCAAACGAAAAATCAGAAGCGATGCTGGAAGCACTAAGCGCTTGGAAAGAAGAAGGCGTACCGATTGATGGCATCGGCACACAGATGCACCTAGACGCTGCCGATCCTCGCTTCTCCAAAGACCGTATCGCAGAATGGTTCAAGCGAATCGAGGATGCTGGATTCCAAATAGCTGTCACAGAGATGGATGTGAAATTACAGAACTTGAATAATGGAGACGCTAAAAATATACAAGCAGAACGGTACGGGGATGTAATGGAAATCTGCCTGGATACAGCAGCCTGCGAAGAATTTACTGTTTGGGGTATTTCCGATAACTATAGCTGGGTTACCGAACAAGAATCCGCTGCTGGCAAGCCATTGTTGTTTAATGAGAATAGCCAGCCCAAAAAGGCTTATCATACAATAAAACGAAAGCTATTATTCTGATCAGCTTCTAAGATAGACTATTGCGGTAACTGCATAGTCTATTTTTTATTCTCATTTTCCTCTTCCTCTCCCTCTTCCAATAAAATTATACAACTTATGACATAAGAAGAAAGAATGAAGGGAAGAAGAAAACAAGCTTGAATCCAAGCGATGCTCGATAAAAATACTAGAAGCAAAGGAAGTGATGCATGTTGCAAACGTCAGAAATCATTTGGCTGGCTGCTTCTACAGCAGTATTACTTGTATTATATCTGTTTGCCCGGAAACACATAGCTGCCAAATATGTATTGCTTGCAGCCTTCTTAGGTTTGAACCTTGTTTACCTTATCTGGCGGACGGCCTTTACGCTCCCGACCGTCGGTATTATAAGCTTAATTGTCGGCATTTTGCTGTTAGTTACCGAATGGGCTGGCTACCTCCAGTCTATTGTTTTTACAGTTCTGTCTTGGAAGCCGTTCCAGCGGAAAACGATTCCGCTGTCTGCCTTTGAAGAACTGCCAACAGTGGATGTGTATATTGCTACTTATAATGAGCCCGGCGATCTTTTAAAGCGAACGATTGTGGCGAGCCAGATGATGCACTATCCGAAGGAAAAGCTGAAAGTCTACGTGTGTGATGATGGCAGACGAGCAGCTATTCGAGAGCTAACGGAATCACTGGGTGCTTATTATTTGGACCGCCCGGATAACATGCATCAAAAAGCCGGCAACTTGAACGCTGCTATGACAAAAACGGATGGTGAGATTATTGTCACAATGGATGCTGATATGGTTCCGCGTGCTAATTTTCTGGAGCGAACAATCGGTCATTTTACAGATGAGAAAGTCTCCTTTGTGCAAGCACCGCAAGTGTTTTATAATTCCGACGCATTTCAGTACAACCTATTCTTTGAGGAAAACATCACGAATGAACAGGATTTCTTTATGCGTCGGCTGGAAGAAGGTAAAGACCGATTTAATGCGACGATGTATGTTGGCAGCAACGCTCTATTCCGCCGTTCTGCTTTAGAAGCTATTGGCGGTTTCGCAACAGGTGTCATTACCGAAGACATGGCAACCGGCATGCTGCTCCAAACAAAGGGCCAAAAGACTGTCTTCGTCAATGAAACGCTGGCTGTCGGACTATCACCAGAAACATATGCAGACTTGCTGAAGCAGCGTGACCGTTGGTGCCGGGGAAATATCCAAGTTATCCGAAAATGGAACCCGCTTACGATTAAGGGGTTGAGCTTTATGCAGCGTCTGTTGTATATGGACGGCATTCATTATTGGCTTTTCGGCATTTATAAGATGGTCTATTTGCTGGCTCCGCTGTTATTCCTGCTGTTCGGTATTTATAGTTTGCAAACAGATTTCTCCACCTTGGTGCTATACTGGCTGCCGGCATTTTTGTCATCCCAGCTGGCATTCCGCCGGATGGCAGACAACAAACGAACAACATTGTGGAGCCATGTTTATGAAGTAGCACTTGCTCCTTACATGGCTTTATCGGTTCTGACAGAGCTCTTCTTACGAAAAACGATCAAATTTAATGTCACCCGAAAAGGAATCCTCAATAACCGGCGTCATTTTCTATGGCGAACGAGTACGCCGTATGTCATTTTGCTCGCAATGAGTCTTGCCAGCCTAATTATGATTGGGATTGATTTATGTACACCAATTCAGCTGTACCATAATGTCGAGATGCTATATATCAATATTTTCTGGGTACTCTATAATGCTGTTGCACTTGTGATGGCGCTAATTATCGCAGTGGAACGTCCGCGCTTCCGAGAGGCAGAGCGTATCGATATCACAATAGAAGCACAGATGGAAAATTCACTTGACGGCGCTGCGTATCCAGCAAGAATTATCGACTTGAGCGAATATGGCGCTCGTTTAGAATTGCTTGATGTAAAGTCTGCCCACATGCTATCAGCTGGTGCTGCTCTCACACTGTGTGCCGGGCCGCTTCAAGACGTACAACTGCGAAAACATTGGGTTTCCCAGCAAGGGACAAGCTATTATGCCGGCGTCTCGTTTCAGGATGTCACTCAAGCGCAATACCGCTCACTCGTCCAAATGTTGTTCGTTGATGCAGCAGATATTTATTCTAACCGGGAATATGTGAATTCCACACTCTGGCGTGCAGCAACTCGTTTCTTCCGCCAAACAAAAGCAATACCGAAACAAGCAGAGCGGCAAAGCATTCGAGAAACGATCGCTGTCCCGGGCATCTTGCATACAGAAAGAAATCACAAAATGGAAACGACATTACTGGATTACAGTTTAAGCGGCTGCCAAGTAGAACTGAGAAAATCATTAAAACCAGGACAGATTTTGCGTTTGTACACGAATCATAATAATTTCTATGAAAGTGACGTTCGCGTCCAATGGGTTCAGAAACGCGGACGTAAATATTTAGCTGGGTTGCGATTCCTGACCGAGACTGCTGATTCAGATTCGGCTTAAACATATAGATCTGGTATACGGTTAGGATAGCGTGTTTCCGAGCACCTTTTTTATTAATATTTTTAACTGAAAAACAACCCTGCCTAATTGGAAGGGTTGTTTTGATGAAGAAAAATGATTTAGCGTGTTTTTAGGTAAAAATCCTCAATCTGGTGTTTCTCTTTTAAGTGACTTCTTACGTAACCACATTTACACGAATCTGTAATTGTATCAATCTTATGCCGTCCTCGCATTTTACAGGCGAGCTTATAGAAAATCTTCATGATGACACCCACTTTCTAAAATACGGTAAAAATATCAGCTATTCATCCCAATTTCCAAGCGTAAAAATCAAACCTTTGTAATAGGTGTTTATGCTCACGTATGTTGTAAGTAATCCAGCATATAATCTAGCCCTGCAAACAACAACAAACATTCGCACATAATAGTATGTTTTTAGACCGTTATATAGAAGTGAAATTAGCATGAATATTTAATCTTCACATTTAAATAGGAGCTTATTAATTTCTTTATATTCAATATGAACACAACTTGTGATAGTGAAGGTAGATGTATATAAATAATGAGACAGCAGATGAATCTGAACAAAATAAAAAAAGCAGAAGGACCTTATCCTTCTGCTTTTGCTTTATCCCTTAATATATTCATACAGTTCTTGCGTCTCGGTCTCTGCACCAAATGCCCGTGTTGCATCCCATATCTTGTCCACATTCGCCCCATTGATTTCTGCGTCTAAGTCATGGAAGATACGGTGCACATAACGTAAGCTGTTCACATCTGCACTGTCGGTTGCAATGCGCATAAATGCTTCTGCGTTCCACATATCGTTTACCGCTTCAGAAGCTGCAAAGCCTTCTGTGCGCAGACGTTCTACATCCTCCTTCAGCTGTTTCCATTCTTCGGATTGAGCCAAATAATCAATGTCTACGGTTTTAATATGGCCCCATCCGGTAAGATCGTTCAAATAGGCATGCTGTTCGCTGATAAGTTGTTTGGCGAGCTCTTCATTCTTATATGCCACTGACGTATCGTATTGTTTATATGTTAGTGTGGAAAGAAAATCTTTCGTATCACCAGAGAGATCGGTGAGCTGTGAGGCGCCATCTTCTTTTTCTTCCACAGGCTCGATCTCAACTACTTCTTGTTCTTCTTCCGCTGCTGCTTGCTCAGCAGCTGTCTGTTCCTTCTGCTTTGAATCCGCACTGCTTTCTCCATCTTCTGATAAGTAAAAGTAAGCTCCTGTACCTATGATGGCTACTAACACAATACTTAATAATGTAATAAAAAATGCCTTCAACGTACTGCCTCCTTGTTGGAACTATAAAATTAGAATAAAAAATTGCTAGATTCCATTATAACAATAGTTACCAGTAAATTCTGTCGAAACATAGAAGAGATTGAAAAACTAGCTGTGCAATTTTCCTAAGCAAGATCGTGCAACGCATTGATATATTAAAAGAATCCAAACGATTTTGCAGTATCGTTTGGATTCTATATAATCTGAATACTTTTGCCTCAGCTGCAGTTCCTTCCTATTCTTCATCCTCCATCACGTGATGATATGCTTCAGCAAACAAGGTCATCTGGCTATCAATCAGCTCTTCGTTGTCTCCTCGTATCACATAATGATAGACACCGAATTCATCCTGCTCTCTCGCTTTGCTGTTATCTTGAAGCATCAAATCAAGAATATTGCGAATACGACGTTTGATCGGTCCGTCATAAATCGGGAATAAGATCTCCACTCGCTTCTCCATATTTCGTGTCATCATATCCGCTGAAGACAACTGCATTTTCTCTTCGCCGCTATGATGGAAATAATAAATGCGTGTATGCTCTAAGTATCTTCCGACAATACTTCTGACCCGAATATTTTCACTGATTCCTTTTATTCCCGGCCGTAAACAACAGATTCCTCGGATGATCAAATCTATTTGTATGCCAGCAATGGATGCTTCGTACAGCTTCTGAATGATCGGCTTATCCGTAAGCGAATTCATTTTCATGATAATACGTCCATTGTTATATCGCTTATGCATCTGGATTTCATCATCAATCATCTTAATAATATCGACTCGGATATCAAATGGCGCTACCGACAAATGATGGAAGGTTGGCTTCTCGGTATATCCACTCAAATAATTAAAGAAATTCGTCGCATCAATACCCATCTTCCGTTTCGAAGTGAACAGCCCCATATCTGTGTATAGCTTGGCCGTCTGATCATTGTAGTTGCCCGTACCAAGATGAACAAAGCGCTCAATTCGGTTATGTTTTCTCCGTACGACTAGTGTAATCTTACTGTGGGTTTTCAAGTGTGTCATCCCATAGATGACATGACAGCCGGATTTCTCCAGCTCCTTCGCCCATTGCACATTATTCTCTTCATCAAAACGCGCTTTCAATTCGAACAAAACAGTCACTTGTTTGCCTTTCTCGGCTGCTCGTTTTAACGCATCAATTATTGGCGAATCGCCGCTTACACGGTAAAGCGTCTGCTTAATGGCCAGAACGTCAGGATCATCTGCTGCTTTTGAGACTAACTCGACAACGGGCTCAAAAGACTCGTAAGGATGGTGCAGGAAAATATCCCGGTCGTTAATAGCATCAAATAAATTTTCATCCGTCTCAATCTCTGCCGGCGGCTGCGGAATAAGGGTTTCGTAAACGAGATGTTCTCGTTTTGGTGCTACTAATTTATAGAATTGCATCATTTTTGTCAGGTCAATTGGTCCATCAATTTCATATACATCTTTGCGGTGTATATCTAATGTTTCTGTTAAGAAGGTAACCATGCTAAGGTCATATTCCTGCTTCGGGATTTCCAGCCGGACGGCTGCGCCCCATTTACGCTTCTTTAGTTCTTTCTCGATGACCTTTAATAGGTCACGAGCTCCTTCTTCATGGATTGTCAGGTCTGCATTCCTGGTAATTCGGAATACAGTGGATGATTTAATCTGATAACCACGGAAGAGCTTGTGGATATAATGGCTGATTACATCTTCCAGCAGAACGAAATGCAGCGCATCTTCAGCTGTATCTGCTAGTGGAATAAACCGATCCAGCACGGCAGGTACTTGTACAATCGCTCGCTTATGCTGGTTCGTCTCGTCAAGCTCCCTTTCATCTAGTAAGGAAACCGCTAAGTTTAAGCTTTTGTTGAGCAGCATTGGAAACGGCCGGTAAGCATCAACTGCCATCGGTGTGAGGACAGGAAAAATCTCTTCTTCGAAAAATGTTTCCATACGTTGCAACTGCACACTGGAAAGCTGCTCCATTTTCAGCAGTTCTACATTTTCTTCTCGCAGTTCTGGAATGACACTCTCTTGGAAAACACTATTTTGCACTTCTACAAGACGGTGCGCCTTGGCGCCTATTTTCTGAAGCTGCTGCTTCGGCGTCATGCCAGCCTTATTCTCCGGCCGATTGAAACCAGCTTTTACTTGATCTTTCAGACCAGCTACTCGCACCATAATGAACTCGTCCAAATTGGAACTGAAAATTGACAGAAACTTTAGCCTCTCCAACAAAGGGTTGCGCTTATCAAGCGCTTCCTCCAGCACTCGTTCATTAAAAGCAAGCCAACTCAATTCCCGGTTATTATAATAATTCGGGTTATTCAATTCTACCCGCAGCTGTTCCTCTGTTCTCAATCCCACGCACCACTTTTCGACAATATTCTTCCCATTTATTATAACAGCTGCGCCTCTTTCAGCAGTCAAAACAAATGTAAAATTTGTGTAAAGATTAACTTATATAGGAAGTTGCGTCCTCCTGAAATGCGAGCTGGATATTACGGCGCAGCTGCTTTTCGAGGTGTTTCTTTTGTTTTTCCACCTGGTAGCTTTCTGCACGCCAATCTTCTTTACATGTAACTGTCAGAACAAGCTCCTCGCCTTCTTGCTGCATATCAATAGCTGATATAATATTGCGCTTTGTCGCATGCAGACTGCTGGCTAACTTAATTACGGCTCCAAGCAACCGGTAATGCGCAAGCTCCTCCTCTTGGAACCAAGTTTGGAACACTTCTGCATTTCGGTTGTAGAAGGATTTATTTTTGAAGGATGCAAGCAGTGCTAAAATAATTCGATCTTTATGCAGCAGGCCATCAATTGTACGATTGGCCAATAAATAAAACGAATGCTGATTGCCCGATTCTGTATCAATGTACGCGCCAATGTTGTACACATACGCTGCATATCTCACTAAAAAGATATCATGGTCCGTTAAAGTTACCAATCCTTGCTTCTCTACAAGCTTCGCCAGCTGCAGTGCTGTTTCCTGCCGATTTTTTGCCTTGTTGACATCAATTTCAAAATCCTTCGCCAGCTCATCAAAACTGCGATCGAGAACGTCGGTAAACAGCGTCATCTCTTCTCGACGATGCAGTACTTCAAACAGCAGTCCATCACGAAGCCCTTTTCGGCTTAGTACAAAATCACTTGTGCCGACGTAATCAAGCAGGCAGCGGAATACTTGCATCGCTGGCAAAATAATATCCGCCCGATCTTTGGACAGTCCGTCGACTTTCTGCAACTCAGCAAAACTGAGCGGCGTAATCTCATCTTCTATTTTCTCGATATCCTGCTTCGTCATCTTATATTGATGCAAGCCTGCTAACGGATAGCCGACTTCTTCTTGGTGTATTTGGACGACATTACGCGCGCTGCCTCCGATAGCAATAATCGGCTGCTGTTTGTCTTCCAACCATTCCAAAGTTCGAAGCTGCTCACAAACATAGGTATGAATTTGCTTCAGTTCTTCTTCTGTCGGTTTTTCTCCAGCTACAAACTGCCGTTTTAATGATAAAGCACCGAATGGAAAACTATAATAGAAGCGCAATTCTTTACTTTCAAAATACGTTACTTCCGTACTGCCGCCACCGATGTCAATTGTGATTCCATCGCGAAATGGCGTACTGTTCGTTACTGCCAAATAGCCAAGATACGCTTCTTCATAATCAGACAGCACCTTGATACGGAAATCCGTCTTTTGCTCTACCAAATCTAAGATTTCTTGCTGGTTCTTCGCGTGACGCACGGTCGCTGTCGCTACACATGTTGTCGTCTCCAATTCATAAAAACGCGTCACTTCTTGGAAACTCTGCAGTGTTTTGATTAGCGTCTTGATTCCGTTCTCGTCCAGTACACCATCTGTACCAAGATAGTTGCGCAGACGTGCGACAACCTTTACATTTTCTCTTTCTTTAATACGACCGCTTTTATCTCGCACATACACTACAAGTCGCATGGTATTTGAACCAATATCAATAATGGCATAATACTTGGTTTTCATTCTACATCCCCTCACATCTTCAGCCTTTGTCTCCATATTACCCAAAGTAAGTGCAACGTAACATTTTGCCTAAAAGAAAAGCCGCACATTTGTACTTGTGCGACTGGCGGGCATTACCCTACTGCCTTAATTTCCTCTTTTTCTTCCTCTTTATCTTGATTTGGTTCAGATTCCGGTTCCTCAGGTTCTGGTTCTACCTCAGGTTCGGGCTCCTCTTCCTTCACCGGTTTCTCTTCCTTCACTGGTTCTTCAGGCTTCGAATCGGCTTTAGGTGTCTTTACTGGTTTTTCTTCCCGTTCAGGATTTTTTTGCTTTGGCTTCTCTTCGGACTCATCCGCTTCATCCTTACTGCTGGATGAAGATCCGCTGCTTGAAGACCCGCCACTCGTGCTGCCTCCGCTATAATTCGATGAACGGCCACCGTTATAGCTGGAGGAGCTGCTGCCAGAGGAACTGCTCGCCGGAGCTGTGTAATAGTATGCTGGCGTTTCATATTCAGAATCAGAGCTGTATGTATCGTCTTCTGTTTCTGCTGCTTCTTCTGTCTCGGCCACCTCTTCCGTTGTCAAAACTTCTTCGGTGTCAGCCTCTTCTTCAAGCGATTCAAGTTCTTCTTCTACTGCAATCATTTCTTTTTGAAGGGCAAATTCTCCTTCGATATGTTCGACCTTCACTTCTTTTGGTGTTGCTGATAGTTTCGCTTTCGCCGCAAGCGTCTGCTCTTTCTGTTCATTCGCTTTTAAGGAGCTGCTTGTAACAGATTTGTTTTGTATATAAAAGAAAGCGGAGACAGCAACAGCAAGAAAGAGAATAAACGTACCGATTAACAGTGTTTCTTTCTTCACTTCGCTTCTCCTCCCTCTTCATACAATTCTATCGGCAGTCCATCTGGATCCTGGAAAAAAGTAAAAGCTCTCTCCGTGAAAGGATCAATGCGTACCGGCTCTGTTTTTACACCCATTGCTTCTAAACGTGCCGCTTCTTGCTCGACATCATGAACGGTAAAAGCTAGATGCCTAAGACCGGCAGCTTCCGGATAGCTTGGACGGACAGGCGGATTCGGGAAGGAGAATAACTCAATCACATATGCATCTCCTAGTGCTAAATCCAATTTATAAGAATCTCTTTCTTTTCGATAGACTTCTCTTATACTCTCTAACCCTAATATCTCTGTATAAAATCGTTTGGATTCTGCATAATCCGAACAAATAATTGCAATATGATGCACAGCTTGCAGCACAGCGCTGCCTCCTTCCGACATTACCATTTCTTCCATTCTACTACAAAAACTTCCTCTAATCAGCATATTCTGCAAAAGATATGCGCAACTTTACAGTATCTCGGAATAATCTAAGCCTGCTGCAATTTCCTTTGCTTGTTTGCGATTTTTAACGCCGAGTTTCTCATAAATACGATGGAAGTAAACTTTCACTGTACCAAGTGATAATGCCAACTCTTGCGCTATCTCATTATTGCGTTTGCCTAACTGCAACTGATAAACAAGCTGCAATTCTCGTTTTGTCAGCTTGCTCTGCAATTGTTCATCTTGCGTGCCTTCCGTCCAATAGGAAAGAAGTTGTTCGATATATTTTATTTGCTTTTTTGGCACTTCTTCTCTTCGGCTCAGCTCTTCGAACATGGTTCGGGCTGTTTCCCCGCCTAGCCAGTACGTACGCAGGTATTTCGAATCTGCACTAAGTCGTAAAGCTTGTTTGAGTGATGCAAAGGCTGCTTCTGTATCTTCCGTATACAACAACACGGCCTGTGTAACAAGAAGGTCAATCTCCGCACTTATCCGCCCTCCGAATTTGACGAAGGGTATTAATTTCTTGATATAACGGAGCGCAGTTTGCCTTTCATCCAATGCTGCATAAGCATGAACGAGTGTAATGTATTCATATAAGCTCTTTTGCTGGATTGGCAGTTCCTGAAGTACAAATAGTGAGAGCCAATTCCTTATGCGATCTGTATCGTTTTGCTGGATAGCTATATGGACGCGAGCGGCTTCTGCTTTTTTAAACCAATCGGATGGCGCATTGCTTGTTGTTAGCATATCTTTCAATGCATGCAGCGTTGCTTTCGCAGCTTGTGCATTTCCTTGTTGCTCAACCTCCAGGCGAGCCTTTAGTAGATAGACAGGAACGAGCAAACCTGGAAGGCCGAACAAATCTGCAATCATGAGTGCTACATCTAAGTGGCGTTTTGCTTTCCCAGACATGCCCCATTCATAAGCAATCTCTGCTAAGCAGATGTGATAGTAACCACTGAACACAGATTCTTTGGTTATCTTTGGCGCTAAGCATTCATATAAACGATGAACAGAACGCAAATCACCGCCACCGCCAATTGTGGAATGTAAAATCGTCGCGTCGTGACGATTGTAATCAAATGAATGAGAAAAATATCTGCTCGTAATGGGGCTGTACACAAGTGCCTTATTGGCATTGTTAAGTGTACTTTTCACATCATCCTGTAATATCGAAATAAATGTCTTCAGCGTATACACATCGGTAAAATATCGCTTTTCTTCCGCTTCGGTCAGCTGCAGTTCGCGACGGAGCAGCTGCTCCTCCATCATATGTGCTTGCCGCTCGGCAAGCTCCGGCTGAAAGCGGAAGCAGACGACCCATCCGTAAATGGTACCAAGATCCGGCTGATATATATATTTGCGGGGCAGCATGCTCAGCCATTCTTGCAGCTGTGCTACACGCCCTTCTTGCAGGAGAGCAGGCGCGGCTTTGATAATTAGCCGTTTCATTCGTTCCTGATCACCAGCTTTTGCGGCATAATGAATAGCCATGACGACTGTCTCCTGCGTTTCATACCAGTCACTTGCCCGTTTATACAGTTCCTTGACGTCGATTTTCTCTTGCATATCAAGCATTTCTCTTAAATAGCTGCGAAGATGTCTATTTAAGGTAAACCATCCCGATTCTCCTTCTTCCTCAACGAGAAGACCTTGTGTTTTCAACCGTCTAATGATGACTCGCCCGCGCCGTGTCCCGGCAAGATGGTCACATAATCGAATATGCATCGTGTTCAGAACGGCCGAACACAGCAAATAACGCTGCTCATTTTCCGATAAACTATAGACGATTTCCTGAATAAGCTGACGTGCAACCGTCACATTGGAAAATTGTAAATCAGCGTAGTCTTCACGAAGATGCTCATACATGTGAACTAACTGCAACCCTGCAGGCCAGCCTTTTGTCTGCTGCATGATGTTCGCTATTGCCTCTTCAGATGGCTCTCGATGAAGATACGTTACAATATACTGCTGCAATTCTTCTGCTGAGAAAATAAGATCTTGCTTGGTAATCTGCAGCACTTGCTGATGACGCAGCAGTCGCTTGAGTGATACACCTGCAAAAGACTGTCCCGAAACAATGATATGGTATGTATCTGGCATCTCTTCAATAAAGGTTATCAATTCACCCAGCTCTGGCGAATCCGCCATCATATGAAAGTCATCAATGACTAACGCACCGCTCAATTGATATGTTCGAAGACATGCACAAAGCGTAGCAATAAAATGGGTTGGCGAAAAAGAAGTGCTCTGGAGAATATCCAGCAGATTAATCCGTTCCTGTTCCGGCAAACCCGGCATATGTACAATTACTTTCTTCCAAAAGGCGACACGCTGAATATCTTCTTCTCCTAAACTGATCCAACCGACTTCCAGACTGGTTTTACCCGCCCATTCTCTTAAGATTGTGGTCTTCCCATATCCGGAAGGAGCCGTCACTGTTGTCAGCTTACAAGTTTCGAGATTGGCCCATACACTGCCAGGCTTAATACGCTCAATTTCCATCCGTCCGATAGTGCCTGTATGTGCCAATTGATTCAAAGTAAGTTTTCGTTCCCTCATCGCCATCAACCTTCTTCATCATAGTTACCTTAAGTATAGCAAAAATTGTAGAATTTTGTGGTACAATCTAGCACTTTTGTATCTATAATGACAAATATTAATAGTATATTGGATACACTTCCAGTAAAATCAAAAAACACCTTACCGCTAAAGCAGCAAGGTGTAATTTTTATGATAAATCTTGTCCATTCGTCTTAATAACACGCTGATACCAATCAAAACTCTTCTTTTTCTTTCTTTCCAGCGTGCCACTTCCATCATTATCTCGATCCACATAGATAAAACCATAACGCTTACTGAGCTCTGCCTTAGAGGCACTGACTAGGTCAATTGGTCCCCAAGTGGTATAACCAATTAAATCGACACCATCTGCCACGGCTTCGCGCATTTGTTCAATATGTGCCCGCAAGTAATCGATACGATAATCATCCTGAATACTGCCATCATCTTCTACTTCATCAAAAGCACCTAGGCCGTTTTCGACAATGAATAATGGCTTCTGATAACGGTCATACAGCACATTCAGCGTCGTGCGCAACCCTTTTGGATCAATCTGCCAACCCCAGTCGGAAGCTTTCAAATAAGGATTTCTAATACCAGTCATCAAGTTCCCTTCGGCTGCTTCTTTTAGCTTCGCTTCATCTGTTGTAGCAATAAACGTCATATAATAACTAAAGCCAATATAATCAACGGTATGCTCCTTCATCAATTCCTCATCGCCTTTTGCAATGTGGAAATTGATATCATGCTCTTTAAAGTAGCGCTTCATATATCCTGGGTAGAAGCCACGCACTTGCACATCCGAAAACTGCAACGTCTTGCGGTCCTGCTCTAATGCTGCAAACACATCATCCGGATTTGGCGTTAGCGGGTAAGTTGTCATTGTTGCAATCATACAGCCAATTTGTGCTTCTGGATTGATTTCATGAGATGCTTTTACCGCTAGTGCGCTAGCAACAAATTGGTGATGCGCGGCTTGGTACATGACGTTCAGCTTGTTTTCGCCTTCTTCAAACTGTAAGCCGCCGCCAGTAAACGGTGCGTGCAAGACGACATTGATTTCATTAAATGTCATCCAATACTTTACTTTGCCTTTGTAACGTTCCAGCACCGTGCGCGCGAACTTCTCATAAAAACCAATAACTTTCCGATCGCGCCAGCCACCGTACTGCTTTACGAGATGCAGCGGCATTTCATAGTGCGAGATTGTAACTACTGGCTCGATGCCATGTTTGAGCATTTCATCAAACAAATTATCATAAAACTGTAAGCCTGCTTCATTTGGTTCCGCATCATCGCCATTCGGGAAGATACGTGTCCATGCGATTGATGTACGAAAGCATTTGAAACCGAGTTCGGCGAATAAAGCCAAATCTTCTTTATAGCGATGATAAAAATCGATTCCTTTATGATAGAGATTCAGTTCACCAGGATCTTCAGATGGCGGGTACATGATACCGTTTGGTGAAACATCGGCAGTAGACAAACCTTTGCCGTAATCTTGATAAGCCCCTTCCAGCTGGTTGGCCGCTACGGCGCCGCCCCATAAGAATTTCTCAGGAAATACTTTCTTCATTTCTGCCATGTTTCGTTTCCTCCCGTTTTTTCGTATTGTAGTAAGTAGTGGTAAAGTGCCCCATATAAATTGGCATCGCTTTGGTAATGACAACAGACAATATGGGGTTTTGCTACATGCATCGGATTAACTTTCTTCAGCTCTTCTACAGCCTGCTGGATACGTTCTGTGACAATGGGCTGCGCACTAATACCGCCGCCGATGCTAATGACTTCTGGATCAAGTATGTACTGCAAATTGATAATCTGTGCAGCAATATGGAAACAAAACGTATCAAATACCGTATTCGCATCTTCATCACCTGCCAGAATAAACGCAAATGCCTTTTTCCCATCCGAGATGTCTGACCATTCTTTTTGCTTATTGATTGCATGAATCATCTGTACAGCAGAACCGCTTGCTCCAAAAAAGTCGGCTTTGTTCGATTCGGACTCCACTGCTTGCATGACATAACTCATTTCTCCCGCTAACAGGTTTTTGCCATGACGCAACTTGCCATCCAAAATGATACCGCCGCCTACTCCGCTTCCTAAGACAAGAACAACAGCATCCTGTTTCCCTTTTATGCTGCCAAGCCATAACTCCGCCAGTGCCGCACAGCGACCATCATTCTCCACCGCCACGGTGACGCCGTATTTGTCAGCAAGCTTTTTCTGCAAGTTCACGCGATGCTGAAACGGGAAAGAGCCGCCGTTATAAATGATGCCGGTCTCCACATCGACCGCCCCTGGCGTACTTACTGCAATGCCGCGAATGTCATCGCTGTAAAAGCTATCTATGGCTGCATATAAAATAGTGTCAAATGCCTCGATATTTTCCCTGGAAGCAGGACGGGTGTCTTTTTTGATGATTTTCCCGCCTCTGTCCATTAAAGCAGTCTTCACTAACGTACCGCCTATATCTACGACTAAGTACATCTAGCTCACCTCCCAGCTCTGTTCTGTTAAAAACTGTGCATCTTCATGGTATAATGATACCGATTACATTTCTGGTATTTTCTTTTGTTTTTTGGTAGTTACTTTTCATTTTCTATCATGGAGGTTATTCCAATGGTAAACGATTATGCCGCCGTGATGCGGCTGCTTCAAGAAACGTACCCGATACATATTGCTTATGAGCAAACACAAATATTCTCTGATCCATGCTTGATTAAGGAGAAGTCTGGTTATGCTTTATTGCTCCCACTTCTGCAAGATGGGGAAGTAACAGGCACTTTGCAGCTCACAACAGCCAAAGGTCAGGATGTTACAAGTGACACATTAATGGCTATCGGCTCTGTGGCGTATTACATGTTGTATCAACAGGAACTGGATCGCAGCAAGTTACATGCGCAACCGGACCAGCAGCCATTTGTCCAAGCAGCAGAAAACCGACAGAATGTGATGTATCACCATTATCCTTATATGGAGGAAAAAGTCTTCGACTGCATTCGAGCGGGCCGGCTGGATTTAGTGCGAGAGCAGCTTGAAAACTTTCCAGATGGATTAGAGGGAAAGCTGGCGCGACAAAATGAATTGCGCAGCCGAAAGAATTTAGCTATCACTGCGATCACGTTAGCAACAAGGGCTGCCATTGATTCTGGACTGCCGTCCGAACTCGCTTTTACAATGAGTGATATGTATATTCAGCAAATCGAGGACCAAAAAGTGAGTGCCTCTATTAGAAATCTGGAAATAGAAGCGATGTGTGCGTTTGCGGCAAGAGTAAGTGAACGGAAAGCAGGCGCTTATTCCCGCAAAATTGCCCATTGTACCCACTATATTTATCAAAATATTTACGAAGCGCTTAACCTGCAGCAGCTTGCGGATATGCTGCAGATGAATGCGGCGTACTTATCATCCTGCTTCAAACGAGAAGTTGGCATGCCAATTCGTACTTATATCCAGCAGCTGCGAATTGAAGAAGCCAAGCTGCTCGTCCGATTAACAGATCAACCATTACTCCACATCGGAACACTGCTGCATTTTCATGACCAAAGCTACTTCACTAAGATATTCAAAAAACATACCGGACTTACACCGCGTCAATACAGAGAGCAAACATAAAACAGAGTTTGGAACAAAACAAAATTTAATTCATCCTAAAAGCAAACGATTCATACATGCCTACTTTTTTAATGCAGTCCTCCGACGGCTGCTGTCTCTCCAACTCTTGCTGTTGCCGTTGGCCAAATTTTGAAGTAAGACACCGACAAGAAAATCGCTATCTTTTTCGAGGAGTCGACGTATTCTACCCTACATGAGTGAAGGTTTCCCATAACACAAATCAGCGTAGGAAATACACGGAGACTCCCGCGGGAAAAAGGCCTAGGTGAGGCCCCGCAGTGCGTTAGCACGAGGAGACTCACCAGCCGCCCGCAGGAAAGCGGAGTGTATTTCCGAAGCGATGCTCTCATCTAAGTTTCCCATGCAAAAAATCCAAACAACGCTGCTGTTAATTGCAGTATTGTTTGGATTTTATATAGCTTAAACAGTTATGCCCCAGTCTCTACAAATTAGTTAGCTGGCTGATTGGATTTACCTGCCCGAATGACAGACGGACGTCCAATGGAATAATAATCAATATTTGCTGTTTCTACATAGCTGAGCGGGTAGCAGTTACGGCCGTCAATGACGATCGGCTGCTTCATTTTTTGTTCGAAAACTGTTAGCGGAAGATCTTTAAATTCATCCCACTCTGTTACGATGAAAGCTACATCTGCATCTTGCAGTGCTTCTTCTGTTGATGCTACATAATGAACAGATTCTGGGAGCAGACGTTTTGCATTGTCCATGGCGATCGGATCAAATGCCGTAATGTTTGCACCAAGGTCTGCCAATTTGTGTGCCAGAACGATACTCGCTGATTCGCGCATATCATCTGTGTTCGGTTTAAATGCTAAACCGAGCATCGCCACTTTCTTGCCTTCCAAACCGCCACGTACGACCATGTGTGCGATATCAAGCGGAAGCTGCTGCTGCTTGTTGTTTACATTGATCACAGACTCAAGTAAATCAAATTTGTGATTCACGCCGCCGGCAATCTGGATAAGTGCTTTTGTATCTTTCGGGAAACAAGAACCGCCGTAACCAATTCCGGCATTTAGGAACTTATCGCCAATCCGTTTGTCCATGCCCATTCCTGCCGCAACGTCTTCAATATTCGCCCCGAGCTTGCCGCAAATGGTACCAATTTCATTAATAAAGCTGATCTTCGCTGCCAAGAAAGCATTGGACGCATATTTGATCATCTCCGCACTCTCGATATCAGTACGGAAAACTGGTACACCAAATGGTTTATTAATTGCTTCAATCAATTCAGCTGCTTCTTCTGATTCCGCTCCAATTACGATACGGTCTCCATTATATGTATCATAGACAGCAGAACCTTCGCGAAGGAATTCTGGATTTGAAACGACTTCGATGGTTATATCACGGTCAAGTGCTTCGGTAATCCAATGTTTCACAAGTTTATTTGTTCCAACAGGCACTGTACTCTTCGTAACAACAACTGCTCCTTGATTCGATACATTGGCAGCAATATCTCTTGCTACTTGCTGTACGAAGTCAAGATTTGCAGAACCGTCTGCTCGTTCTGGCGTGCCTACCGCAATATAAATCGCAGCTGCATTTTGGAAAGCGATGCTGTGGTCAGTTGTAAAATGAAGATTGCCTTTTTCGATATTTTTCGTCATGAGTTCCGATAGGCCAGGCTCATAAATAGGAGATTTACCCTGGTTCATTTTAGCTACCTTCGTCTCATCGATATCTACACATGTCACATCATGACCGATATCTGATAGCGCCACTCCTGTAACTAAACCTACATATCCTGTTCCAACAATTGCAATTTTCTTCATTTATACGATCCTTTCTTATTTCCAAAGTGAATAAACACTTCTACTAAGCTATATTTTACAGCTAATTATTCGAAATGATAATGTTAATAGTTTACTATAAATTATCCAGTTTGCGGTCATAATTCACGAGATTTTTTCATTAAATTTACAATTTTAACATTAAGTAAAGGGTGCAACAGATGCACCCTTTACTTATTATTTATTATTCTTATATTCCAATATAAACGGCTGCTCCTTGAGTTTGCGATTCACTTCACGTCCCCAATTCTTTACTGCATCGACTGTCGTATTCTCGATACGAGCAATCTCTTTTATTGGTAGCTTGTTTTTGATGCGCCAGTACACATATTTATACTGCTTATCAGTTAATGTACGTTTAACGTTTTGCCAAAATTCCTCTTTCTCCAGAAAATCCAGTTCTTGCTGAATAGCTGCTTGTGTGTGGGCTTCATTGATAATGAGGTCTGTCTTTTCTTGTTCGCGGATGATTTTTCTGAGGTAGTCGATCAATCGATAGCGGATCATTCTGCTTACATAAGAATCAAAGCTGCCTTTCGTCTCATCATATCCTTTACAGGCGAGGAATAAAGCCATAATACCTTCTGACAGAAACTCATCATGCGGATCACGAACTCGCATTCGGTGGATGTGGTAGTGAATCATGTTTTTGTACTGTTCCAGAATTACATCAAAGTCTTTACTACGAATATCCATTATTTCATCCACTCCTTATATTTTCATTGGGTAAAACAGCTTATGAATGACGCTCCTCCTTTTCCTTAATTTAGGACTTTTTGTTCATCCACAGCTATTCTGTCTTATAATCGATTTTTTTGCAATAAAAGGGCGGATTTACCAGTTTCGACATCATGAAGCAAAAACAGGGTGTTTTTACAGTTTCTTAACTGCAATATTTGTCGCCTGAAAGCGAAACAAAAAGAAAACACGCGTTTTCCATTAAGAAAGGCGTGTTTAAGAGGGCATATTAATATTTTGTAAAACAAAAATTTGGACTAGCCTTCTTGGTCGCTGAATAGGCTGTATTAGTCAGCCAAAAGGAGGCCAAGCATGGGAAGTATCTTTAATTATATCTTGTTAGGAATCAGTCTTTCGGCACCAGTCGGTCCAGTTAACGCCGCTCAAATGGAAAAAGGCATTCGAGGTGGTTTTCTCCAAAGTCTGTCTGTCGGCGTTGGGGCAATGCTGGCAGATATCCTTTATATGCTGCTTGTGTATCTGGGGTTTTATCATGTTATTATGATCCCCGTTGTGCAGTCCTTCCTCTATTTCTTCGGAAGCTTTGTCTTCCTTTATTTAGGTGTGGAAAGTGTGCTGAAGACCCGAACATTGACACGTGCCAGCATGACAACTGTCGCACCGCTTCAAGGGCTTCGCTATGGATTCTTGCTTGCACTCGTCAATCCAATCAGCATTATGTTCTGGGTCGGGGTATACGGCTCTGTATTGGCCAAGATCGTCGAGCAAGGCGAAGGAAACCATTTATTATTGTATACGATCAGCATCTTCGTCGGTGTATTTCTTTGGGATAATATCATCGCTTTGCTTTCCAGCAGTTTACGCCGATTCCTAAGTGATAAACTGCTACGAGGGATTACGCTCGTATCCGGTTTGTCATTACTTGGCTTTGGAGCTTATTTTGGCTATTTAGGCGTGCTTAGCGTTTTGTGATTTCTTGCGTTTCACCCAAATACCAATAATTAAAATCAAAACGATAGCTCCGCCGCTTGCATATAAGCCGGGTCGCACTTCTGCTTCAACAGCCGTTCCGCTAATACCAGCAAGCAGCAAAAGAGCTCCGATAACTGACAACACTTTGTTGCCTATTTTATACTTTTCATTCTTCCAGGCAGACGCTAGGATGAACAGCCAGTTATACAGCAGCAGCAAACCAGCTGCTGTGGTAATGTACTCATATATTTTCCCGGGCAATAGTAAAGCGGTAATAATACTGGCAAGAAGCCCGACAGCAGCGAGCAGCATACTCGCCAGGGGCAAGTCTTTAAACTTCAATTTCTTTGCAAAGAGTTGTGGTGCGTCTTTGTCTTTCGCTAACGTCACTAATAAATTGGTAACAGCGAATAGAGCTGCACAAAGTGTAGAGAATCCCGCAATAATAACCGCAGCATTAAACACATGCGGGAAAAATTCGAGCGGCGTTTTTTCCAGTGCCGTAACAAACGGACTTTCATTCGTATGAAAACCATGTGTGCCTACCAAACTGCACGCCAGGAGCAGGGAAATAATATATACAATTGCAAGACCTATCAGCATGACAGTTCCTGCCTTGGCTGCTTCTTCTTTTTTCTTCAGCTGCATCGCCATCAGTCCGATAACCTCGATCCCCCCAAACGCATAAAACGCGTAGATTAAGGAAGCCCATAAGCCTTTGAATCCATCATGAAGAAACGATTCCTGAAACGGTTTATACGTTGATTCTGTTGAAATACCGCCGAATAGGACAAGCAGCGCCAAAATAATAAACATCGTGATTGCAGCTGTCTTTACGACTGCAAACACATTCTCCATTTTATTAAAGCCTTTTGCACCAGCAAGGACAACAACGATAGCCAGCGCAGCGTAAATAGCGGAAAACACCCACAATGGGACATTTTCAAACCAGAACTTACTCAGAAGGGAAATCGCCGTCAGCTGGCTGCCCATAATGAGGATATTGGAGCACCAATAGCTCCAGCCGCAGCTTAAGGCTGCCCATCCGCCAAAGGCTTTGCCCGCGTAATAACAAAAGGAGCCTTCCTGCGGATCGCTAGCTGTCATTTTTGCTAGGGATAGAAAGACAATAAGCGTACCGGCAGCTGCCAATGCAAACGAAATAACAATCGATGACCCCGTCAAATGAATACCAATTACTGAACCAAGAAAGTATCCCGTTCCGATGGTACAGCCAATCCCAATCAATGATAGCTGCCACCATTTCATATTGCCTGAATTAGATGTTTTACCTTGTCCTTTATTACCTGGATGCTTTTTCAAACCGTTCCCTCCTCGTTTCGTTAGTATGAGGAGTAATGATGGAATTATGTAAGACAAGCGTGGTAAGATAAGATTATTCTATCTATGCAAAAGGAGCATCAGGATGCCGTCTAAAGGAAAAAAAGCCTTTTTCTATACTATGCTATTTTTACTCGCTGTAATGATGATTGGAACGATTTATATCGTATTTAACGGATACAAAAATCTGCTTTGATTGGAAAGAGCTGCCACAAAAGGACAGCTCTTTTTTCTTGTATTTCTCCAATCTTTTCCTATTAATTGGTCACTTTCTTATAGAAAGCCCTACTTTTGTAAAGCTTTTGTAAATACTATCAAAATTACCTTTACATAACTTTCACAATTAGACATAATAGGCGTGTTTGCGACAGATTATAAACCTTAGGGGTGACGATAGTGGAAATTAACGTACAAGAACTGATCTTCTCGTTTATCGGGGGATTGGGTATATTCCTATTTGGGATAAAATCAATGGGAGACGGACTGCAAAGGTCAGCAGGAGACAAATTACGTGACATTTTGGATAAATTAACGACTAACCCAATTATGGGCGTACTTGCTGGTATTCTTGTTACTGTATTGATTCAAAGCAGCTCAGGTACTACCGTTATTACTGTTAGTTTGGTTAGTGCCGGATTTATGACACTTCGCCAAGCAATTGGCGTTATTATGGGTGCCAATATTGGTACAACCGTTACAGCCTTCATTATTGGTCTTGACGTTGGCGCTTATGCACTGCCAATCCTAGCAGTTGGGGCCTTCTTGCTATTCTTCTTTAAAAATAAGAAAATCAACAACTTAGGACAAATCTTCTTTGGCTTTGGTGCTTTATTTTACGGACTAGAGCTAATGAGCGGAGCAATGAAACCACTCCGCAGCTTAGATGCTTTTCATGATTTCACCTTACAAATGAGCGATAACCCAATCTTAGCAACATTAGCAGGTACATTGTTCACTCTTGTCGTACAAAGCTCTAGTGCAACGATCGGAATTCTGCAGGGACTTTACTCAGAAGGACTTGTTGACTTGCAGGCAGCATTGCCGATTCTTTTTGGAGATAACTTAGGAACAACGATTACCGCTGTTCTAGCCTCTATTGGTGCATCCATTGCAGCGAGAAGAGCTGCTTTCACACATGTGTTGTTCAACGTTATTGGGGCAGCAATTTTCTTGATTTTACTTCTTCCCTATACGGCTGTCGTTCAGTGGATGCAATCAACATGGGATTTAAATGAAAGCATGACCATCGCATTTGCACACGGAACGTTTAATATTACAAACACACTCATTCAGCTGCCATTTGTTGCAGTACTTGCTTGGGTGGTTACCAAACTAATCCCTGGAAAAGACAAACTAGCTGAATTAAACGCCAACACATTAGATCCGGTTATGATTCAGCAATCACCATCCGTAGCATTAGGAAATGCGAAACAAGAAGTCATCCGCATGGGTGATGTCGCTGTCCAAGGTTTGGAAGCAACCAATCAATACTTGCAAACCAAGTCAGTCAAACATGCTGACAACGCGTATCAGCTCGAACAAGCGATTAACAACTTTGACCGTAAGATTGTAGACTATCTCGTACAAATCTCCGCTGAGTCGCTGTCTGTACAGGAATCAGCGGAACATGGTGCCCTGCTTGACGCTGTGAGCGATATCGAACGTATCGGGGATCACTTCGAAAACATGATAGAACTTGTCGAGTACCAGCAGTCAAACAAAGTGAAAATCTCTAGCTCTGCAATGGAAGATTTAACGGAGATGTTCCTGCTTACAACAGACACCGTAAGAGATGCCATGCTCTCCCTGCAAAACAGTGATAAAGAGCAAGCAAAACTCGTTATCCAGCAAGAACATAAAATTGACGCAATGGAACGCAAACTCCGCAAGCAACACATCCAGCGCCTCACAGAAGGCTCCTGCAGCGGCCAATCCGGTATTATCTTTATCGATATGATCAGTAACCTAGAACGTATTGGAGACCATGCTGTGAATATTGCTGAGGCAGTGCTTGGGGAATCGAAGCATATGCATACAGTGAATAACTAAAACAAATAGAGCTCCTGGCAAATTGCCAGGAGCTCTATTTGTAATTAGGAAATCATATCATGCACTTTATCTTGTTCATTCTGCGGAATCTCATAATAATAAACGCCATCAATTTTTGTACCAGTACCTTGCATCTGGTAATTCTCCGCATTTTGACGAACATTACGATAGTTCTTAAACAAATCTGTCATGGTTGAGAAATCCATGTTTGTTTTCACGTTATTACCTAGCGCACCCAAGATATTATCAACTTTGTTAACTGATTTGATGCTTGCACCTTTATCGATAACAGCTTGAATAACCTGACGCTGACGAGCATTACGACCGAAGTCGCCATCTGGATCTAAGTGGCGCATACGAACATAGCCCATTGCTTTTGGTCCATCTAACTGAATTTCACCTTGCGCATAGTGATAGCCTTTTTGGTAATAACCTTCATCAATCCAGTCAAGCTGGTTATTAACTGTAATGCCGCCAACAGCATCAACGAAATCAGACAAGCCCTCCATGTTCATTTCAGCGAAATAATCCACTTCCATATCCAAGAAGTTCTCTACCGTAGCAACTGACATATCAATACCGCCGAATGCATACGCATGGTTGATTTTATCTGTTGTACCGTGGCCGACAATTTCTGTACGTGTATCACGTGGGATACTTATAATTTTCATCGCATCATTTGCCGGATCAAGTGACATGACCATTAAGGCGTCCGAACGACCTGCATCACCATCACGCTGATCGACACCAAGCAGCAAGATATTTATTTTCTCTTTTTCTTTTACTTTCGTTGTTGATTGTTTTTTATCAATCGTATCTGTATTTTTCTGCATTGTATTAACCGTTGTTTTTGCTTTATTGGTAGCATAGAAACCTGTAGCTACTACGGCAATTACTAAAATTGCAACTATACTTAATAGCACTTTCAGCCAAGTCCGTTTCTTCTTACGCTTCTCTTTCCTGCCCAAAACCATATCCCCCTTATTCTGTTACCACTGGAAATCTGATTATATCATAAAAACCTCTTCTTTTTGTTAAATCTTTCAAAAAAGAAGAGGTTTCTATTACTTTTTACTCACTTATTGATTCAGGAAAGTCTGGGCTTCTTGGGCGTTTTGTTCCAAGCCGCCAACATTAAACTCCAGCACAGCACCGACATCATAACGGGCATCATGATAGCTGCCATCCACTGGAATACGCATCGTTTGCATATCTTCTGTTTTACCGCGCAGTACGTCTGTCCCCATCGATAGCAGCAAGCCATTCCTTACATTCGTGCTCACATAACCATTTGCTATACCAATCAGCTTCGGCAGCTTAGAAAGCGTTGTAACACTCGCTACTTCCTCTTTTAGCTTCGTTAACACTTCCTGCTGGCGCTGCACTCGTCCATAGTCACCATTTGCATCATGACGAAAACGACTATACGCTAAAATCTCCTTACCTTGCAGCTTTTGCGTACCTTCTGTTAACTGTACACCTAAAGCTTTCTGGTCGGTTGTCATCTCAGGGGTTACCGTCACTTCAATCCCATCTGGTGCTACAGCATCGACTAGTTTCTCAAAGCCTTTAAAGTCTATTTCAGCGTAATAGCTAATATCTATACCAAAGTTTTCTGTAACTGTTTTTCGCATCAGCTCTGGTCCACCTAGGGAATAAGCAGCATTGATCTTGTTATATCCATAACCAGGAATATTCACATAGGTGTCTCGCATGATTGAGATGAGCTTCGGCTGTTTTGTATCAGAGCTATAATTAGCAATCATAATGGTATCAGAACGAGCGCTATCTTCTCCACGAGAATCACTTCCAAGTACAAGCACATTGACGTTATCAACGTTTTCATCTGAACCATTGAATTCCACGTCATCACTTAAATTGTTATCTGCATTTGCAGCATTAAAATATTGAAATGCCGCATAGCTTCCGATTGCTATAAAAGCGACGAGAAATACAACCATAAACACTCTAAATTTGCGCACTTTTTTCTTCTTGCGCGTCTGACGTTGTAAGGTCACGTTGATCCGCCTTTCTTAGAAATACCTATTAAAGATAATAGCATGAAATGTGTTGGCAGAATATAGTTTTATTCATAATGTAAATAGTATCCATTCCAATAAATTTCAGCTTTTTATAGTTTTGTTAACAACGTTTTAAAATTCCCTGATTTCAACGAATCAAATTCCCAATTATCTACGAATTTTGCCTGGCTGAATGCCAGCCTTTTTCTTTTCCCACAGACGATTAGAGTCTCCTCTAAATATTAAAGGTCGTGGAATGAGGGATTAGAAGATCCAGAATAGCCGTTGCTAAAACTTCATCATTAAAGTCTTTCCCCTTTGAATAATTGTTGCGCCGTGTTCGTACCTTCTTGATATGATTTTGAAAAGTGTGTTGCGTTTAGTTCATCAAAGGTAAAGTAACCTAATTCATCAATAATTAATAATTCCGGACGCTATATTGTTTTTATATTCCGTTGGATTTATCACTGTTTGTCTGCCTTTTGGGATTCAGTTATAAAATCATTGGCTGTAAGAAAAAGTACTTGGTGTCAAATTTGTGATAGCCTCAAAAGACATGGAAATGGCTATATGTGTCTTTCCTACCCCGGGTGGACCAAGGAGTAGGATATTATCTCCATTATGGATGTATCTACCCGTTAGCACTTCTTTAACTCTTCGTTCATCTATACTAAGTTGAGAACTAGAGTCGAAGTCATGAATGCTCTTAACATAGGGAAGCTTCTCTTTCTTTAGACATTTATCTAACGCTGCCTTTTCCTTCTGTTCGATTTCTTGTAATAATAGAGTGATTAAGAAGTCCAAATATGGTTTATTTTAGATGCGATTTCAAGCAGACCATCTATTTGATCGGCGGTGTTATACCAACCGATTTCTTTTAAGAGTTCAATTAAAGGTTTGTGGTTATGAGTGATAGCCTCCTGCTAGTTGTTCATAAATTTGAAGGGAACATTGTTCTACTTCAATATCAAGGGACTGTAAACAGTTGGGATCGGCAAACCATCAGTAGTCGTTTGCAGTCCTTTATAATGTTCTAGTTTTGTATAATCTCGTACCTTGCCGATCATAAATTTAATAGTCTAACGTTTTCTTTTATTTTTAACTCTTGTCCAACGTACCGAAAAGGTGCGGAATACCTCTTGCCATGGTAGGACCAAAACAATTCTTACTCACCTTCCTAATTTCCATTAGTGGATAGGGAATAATGGTTTCGTATTTGATTTCATTAAATGCTTTTGTTCATGTTGGAAACTAGTATAAAGTGATTCAAGCGTTGTCTGATGAACCTTAGGTGACGCTATCTGACCTACCCACACTCTTACATCTTCATTTAATGCCAAGGTAGGTTGATGTGCGCTGCAAAAAGTTCTTATTTAAATTTCCAACCACATTTTCTATCTTCCCCTTCGATTGTAGTCGGTGTGGTTTACATGCCTTTGGAACAATTCCATAGTAAGCTGAAAACTCTTTGAACTTCCGGTTTAATCTAATTTCCACTGGATTATGCCTGAGGAAATCAGATTTCATGTTGACATATATAATCATCAGTTACTCCATTGAAATAAGCAAAAGCGTTCATTTGGCACTTCATTAACGTTTCTAGATGCATACTGTCTGTAAACTCAACATATTTAAGGCTCGAATAACTTAATAAAATAACCAAAGCATAACTTTATTTCATCATCAACGGTTGAATTTGCCAATGTGACCCTAATGATTTGAGCTTGTTTACCAGAAGGGTCAAATCCAGTCTCTTTGAGATAGCTGTGATTGATCCCCGCTTTTGAAATAGTTCTCTAATCATTAAAAACTCCCCAATCTTGATTATCATTTCTACACTCCATATCTTTATCTAGTATAGAAATAATTATCTGTTATTATTGGGGATTTTGAAACCGTTGTTCACAAACTTATCTCAATGAGCTAAATTTATGCCTACAAGGCTAGATAATTATATTGAGATCCTTGTTCTTTCATTTTGTTGTTTTAAATCCTGGAATTTTAAAGAGGACCTTATATTATATATATTATTAAATAGTACTGTTAATTCAGCCACTAATAGTGACAAAGCCATTCCCACCTCTACCAGAAAATTCGTCATTATTATAGTAGAAATTAAGAATGTTACAGCAGCTATAGAATATCCTCTATTAACTCTTGATTTCATATTCATAGAATATGAAATTCTTGCAAAAATTGTATTCATCATTGCCAAGAAGACTATTACTGAAAAGATTTTGACTAGAATTATAATTTTGGGGTTGCTTTCATCGGTAACAAATTTTGTTATAAAATCAGCGCCAAAGAAAAGTAGTCCAGCTGATAATAACGATAAGATTAAAAATAAAAATACTATACTTTTCAGTTTTTTTCTAAACGCAACTTTATTATTTTCGAACAAATTACATAGATAAGGGTATATGGCCTGACTAAACGGTAAAGAAAGACCATAAAATGCGCCCATCAATTTTTGTCCTATTCCAAAGTATCCTGTAGCTGTTGCCGTAGCGAAAAAACCTAAGATAATTAAAGGACCTTGACTATAGAAATTTATCCATAAATTAGTTAAGAATATGTGTTTTCCTCTGTTTATTTCTCTTCTAATAGAACTCCAGCTAAAGTTAATCTTTAGTTTAAATTTCATCTTTAGATGGACAAAAAATAATGCTACTACTCCCGGTAACAAGTATGAAAAAGATTGGAAAAGGATTGCTAAATAAATATCATTTTCTTCTCTAATGAATATAAATATTAGCCCTGTTACCACTAATTTAATTAGGATATTAAAATAAGTTATATACTTCATTTCTTCTAGCCCCTGGAATAGCCAAATAGGAAATAGAAGGTTACCTATTAAGATTAAGAGACTTATGATAAAAACTACTTTATAATCTTTAAAATTAGAAAATAGATTAAATATAACTAACAATATAGATATTACTAACAAACTAAGAGCAATTTTAGTACTCATCACGTTATTATAAATTTCATTTATCTTACTAAAGTTGTTTTTATGAATAGATATATCCTTCGTAGCAGTGATATTATAACCATAATCCACAAATACACAACAAAATTGCATTAATGCAATTGCAAATACAATTACACCATATCCCCCTTCTGATAAATTTTGTACTAAGAATGGGAATGTTAATAATGGAAAGATATAATTACTGCCTTGTAGTACAATTAACGACATGATATTTTTGAAAAGCTTATTCTTTAAAAAGTTCATGGTTATCCCCTTGTTTCCTTTATTAACAATCATAAAAGTAGAATTTTTTTAAATACAAAGGTAAACATAAGACAGTATACAAGAGGCAAAAACAAACCCGCAAACATGAACATATTTTCGAATAAGCTTAATATTAATATTGTACAAATAACCGCATTACCAATTATGAACATAAAAGGGTTGCTTTGTCTCAGAAGTATGAGTACTGCTAACAAGGAAAGAATTAATATTGCAGCAGTTATTATAACTCCTACCCAGCCATAATAAACATAACTACCTATATATTGTGTTCCCACAGTTAACTCTGGTGTTATTAATGCAGAATTTGCTAAAGATGGATCAATATTATACAAGTTTACAAGTCTATCTGACACAAAATCTGGTGTTAACTGCGTAATAAAAAAGTCTCCAAATGAATCTCCAGGTTTCACTAAATCAATAGCATTTTGTAGATTCGCTATAGGTGATGTTGCGTACAGATATGTCCAAAAGTAAAGATTAGTGAAATCATTGTTCCACATTTCCCCATTAGCTCCACCAATCATTAAAATCAATTTACTGTCCATCACAGTAGTTTCATAGTTATAATCAGAGTTAAGTCTAGCATTACCCATCAAACCAAATAAAAAACCTGCAATTATTATTGTTATGCTTCCCCACAAACACTTCTTGAAATCAATCTTTATGAATGATAATAAAATAAAGAAAGATATAGTAATAGTAATAACTAATAATCCTCTACTTACAATAAGTATAAAAGGTAACAAAGATATTATATATAACAAGGTGCTTTTATTAAATAATCTTTTTCTATTTTTTGATTGGGTCAATTGACCAGTTAAAATTATAAAATTTGAAATGAAAACATTAAATGTAACTAGGAAAACATGAAAAGTAGGTATTCCAAACTCTTTATAATTTGTTCCGAGATCTAAGAATGTATTCAATAGTGGGATTTGTCTTGAATAGATAAACTCCATAATATATCCCACAATCAGAAATATCATACTTTTTTTAAGATTCCCTTTATTTATTCTAATTGGTTCTATTTCCATTTTTGATTTAAAGATAATGCTGTAAACTAAACTGTATATTAATAAAGTTATAAGTAAGCCACCTAAGAATATGAACATACTTAAACTTAACGCTGGATAAAATCTAGAAAGGTTGAAGTTGTAGAATACGATTACTATAAGAGTTAAAGAAAACAACATAAAAAAGGGGTTGATATTTTTAACTTTTCTTTTCATGGTTATCACTCACTATGTAAGAAGTTAGGTTAACATAGCAGTAGATAGTCACTATCTACTGCTAATAACAATTGACTTAAAATTGATATTGTTTAGCAAAATATTCTCTATATTTACCTTGAATTATATTGTTCCACCAATTTTCATTATTGAGATACCAATTAACAGTTTGTTCAATTCCAGTCTCAAAATTATATGTTGGTTGCCAACCCAGTTTTTCAAGTTTTGTTGGATCTATAGCGTAGCGTTTATCATGACCTAAACGATCCTCAACGAATTCAATCAAATCATTAGATTTTGATAGTGCGTTTATAATCGTTTTAACAACTTCTAGATTTGTTCTTTCATTATGGCCGCCTACATTATAAACTTCACCTAATTCTCCCTCATGTAGTACTAGGTCTATTGCAGAACAATGATCCTCAACATGTAACCAATCACGTATGTTCTTCCCATCTCCATATACAGGTACCTTTTCATCATTAAGTACTCTTGAAATAGTTAAAGGAATAAGTTTTTCTGGAAAATGATACGGGCCATAATTATTAGAGCATCTAGTAATATTTATGGGCATATTATACGTTTCATAATATGCACGTACAATCATATCTGAAGATGCTTTACTAGCGCTATAAGGACTATTAGGTTGAAGTGGCGTATTTTCAGTAAAGAAAGTATCCGGATCGAAATCCAATTCTCCATATACTTCATCAGTTGAGACATGCACAAATTTCTTCACGTTTATAGATTTAGCTGCATCAAGTAATACCTGTGTTCCCAAAACATTTGTTTTTATAAAAATCTCTGGTTCTTTTATTGAACGATCCACATGACTTTCTGCTGCAAAATGGATTACATAATCGAATTTCTCATTGTTGAATATTTCACTAATGACTTCCCTATCTGCAATGTCTGCTTTTATGAAAGAATAATTCTCTCTCTCCTCTATATCGCTGTGCTTAGTCAAATCACCAGCATATGTTAGTGTATCTAAATTAAATACATGATACTTCGGGTACTTATTCACCATGTATTTAACAAAGTTCCCACCAATAAATCCTGCCCCACCAGTAACTAGTATTTTCTTCATACCTTCGTCTCCTCTTTTCTCATTGCCTCCAGATAGTGATTCAATGCAGACTTCCAATCTGGCAGTCTGTTAAAACCATTAAGCACTAGTTTATCTTTAGACATTCTGGAATTTTTTGGCCGAACAGCTGCGGTAGGATACTCTTCAGAATTAATCCGCTTGATTTCCATTTTCTTATCAGCAAGTTTAAATATCTCTTCAGCGAAATCAGCCCAGCTACAATAGCCTTCATTAGATGCATGATATATACCATATTTATCGGTTTCTATCATATCTAATATTAATTTTGAGAGGTCATATGTATAAGTTGGTGATCCTATTTGATCATCAACAATATTTAGCTCACTTCTATTATCAGCTAGTTTAAGCATTGACTTAATAAAATTATTCCCATTGATTCCAAAAACCCAAGATATTCTACAAATAAACCACTTAGACAAGTTCTCTTGAATTATCTTTTCGGCTTCTAATTTTGTATAGCCATAGTACCCAACTGGAGAAGGCAAGTCTTCCTCCCTAAATGGCTCTTGGCCTTTGCCATTAAATACATAGTCTGTGCTTATTAAAAGAAACTTTGCACTTAATTTCTCTGCAACATTTGCAAGATACTGCGTGCCATTAACATTAACGTTCCAACATGCCTCTTTGTCCTCTTCGGCTTTATCAACTGCCGTATAAGCAGCACAATGAATAATTGCGTCAGGCTTATAATTAGATAAAACACGCTCAACATCTGATTTAATAGTAATATCTAGATCTCTTGAACCTAAGCCGAGCATTTGATATCCGCGACTCTTACCCACACGAACAACATCGTAACCTAGTTGACCAGTAAATCCAGTCACAAGAATTTTCATTATTAAATTTCCACCTTAAAGTTGTTATCAACGTCTTTTAAGAGAGGGGCATTTTTATCTTTTTCTGATAAAATCACATCAAGCAGCGGCCATTCAATTCCGATCTCAGGATCATTCCACAAAATATTGCGGTCATGTTCAGGTGAATATACTTCATCTACTTTATACTGAACTTCTACGTCATCCGTAAGTGTTATAAAACCATGAGCAAACCCTCTAGGCACCAACAATTGCTTCTTATTTTCTGCATTTAGTTCTATCCCATACCACTGTTTAAATGTCGGACTATCAACTCTAAGATCAACAGCCACATCATAAATACTGCCTTTTGTACATCTTACAAGTTTAGTTTGAGCCTTTGGTGATAGTTGATAATGTAAGCCTCTTAGAGTCCCTTTTTCACTTGAGAATGAGTGATTATCCTGTACAAAATTTAGTTTTATGCTATTCTCACTTAATTTCTTTGAACTGTGAGTTTCCATAAACCATCCACGATTGTCTCCATGTACAGTTGGGGAGATAACAACTACGCCTGATAGTTTGGTTTTTTTAATTTCCATTGTAACACTCCTTTAATATCTAATTTCTCCGTTGGCAACTTTAAGTAAGTATTGCCCGTATCCTGTCTTAGCAAACTTTTCTCCGGATTGTATTAGTTGCTCTTTTGAAATCCAACCATTTAAGTAAGCAATCTCTTCAGGTGCAGAAATCTTTATTCCTTGGTGTTCTTCGACAGTTTGTACAAAGTTAGTTGCTGAAGTAAGGCTATCATGAGTACCCGTATCTAACCATGTATAACCTCTACCAAGTAATTCCACATCTAAATCACCCATATTTAGGTAGGCCTCATTAATGGATGTGATTTCCAACTCTCCTCTTTCTGAAGGTTTGATGTTCTTAGCAATATCTACTACTCTGTTGTCATAAAAGTATAGACCTGTGACAGCATAATTTGATTTTGGTTCGGAAGGCTTCTCTTCTACACTTAATACTTTTCCATTCTCAGAAAATTCTACAACACCAAACCTTTCAGGATCAGGAACATGATAGCCAAACACAGTTGCTCTATTTTCTTTTTGACTTGCTCTTAGCAAGCTATTACGTAATCCACTTCCATAATATATGTTGTCTCCAAGTATCATAGCTACCGAATCATCACCTATAAATTCTTTGCCAATAATGAAAGCTTGAGCTAAACCATCTGGACTATCTTGTATCTTATACTGCAAGTTCAAACCAAATTGAGATCCATTGCCAAGCAATTCACTAAAACGTGGTGTATCTTCAGGTGTAGATATAATTAATATGTCTTTTATCCCCGCTAACATTAATGTAGATAGAGGGTAATAAATCATGGGTTTATCGTAAATTGGTAAGAGTTGCTTGCTAGTCACCATCGTAAGCGGATAGAGTCTTGTACCACTCCCACCTGCTAATATAATTCCTTTCATTTTATAACCTCCTAGGTTTTTAGTTTAATCAATAGCATTGATAAGACTCATCATTCTATCAGATATTTGCTCCCAAGAATTCTTTATTAATAATTTATTTCTACTTCTTTCTTTATTATAATTAACTTGTTTAAGTCTTCTAATTATATTTATAGACTCATTCCACTTTTGGATGTTATTCGCAATATATACCCCTGGTATATCTATTACTTCATCCGCAGGGGGGACAGGTGTTAAAATTATTGGCTTATTTGATGCCAGATACTCGTAAAACTTTAAAGGACTCATAGACTGAGTAAATTTATTTATTTTATGAGGGATAATACAAACATCATATGATGATAATACCTTTGGGATGGAGTTGTAGCTTACAGGTCCATCAAAAGATACGTTATCTAGCATATTTAAATCCTCGACTATTTCCTTGCATGACTCTATAACTATGCCTGTAAACTTAAATTTTACGTCTTTGTTCACTCTGGCTAACTCTTTAATTAGATCAAAATCAATTCGACCCTCAATAACACCTATGTAGCCACAAACAATAGTGTCTTCTTCAAATAAATTATGTCCTGGCTTGTTGTTAAATCGAGTTAAATCTACACCATTAGATATATAGTATTTGTTTCGAACCCTATCAAATAAGCTCTCTAAGTTATCACGAGAAACCGAAAAAACAGTATCAGCATAGTTATTTATTACTTTATAGTCATCTTTTATTTTGTTATATTTTTTAACATAAGCACTATGTTCCAATAAATTATCAATTGAATCAAAAATCATATGACTATCAAAGTTATTTTTCTTAATTTCTTCGAATATATAAGCTCTTGAGACATCGCTCGACCAGAGATATGTACTTGTAGAATCTAAATCTATTTCTAAATATGCACTAGCTTTTAGTATAGTTCTAAACACAAGTTTCTGTATAAGTCTAAATGATTCTAGCTCGTTATCACCCTTATTATAAAGGAAGCCAGGTAACTCTAACGAGAACATCTTATCGGTAATCTTATATAACTTTGACCCTAAGAATGTATTACATAATCCACCATTTGCCCATATTTCTTCTTCTATCTCCATTCCAGATTTATTAGATAGAAGTTTTTGCTTAAAATTAGGAGCTTTATTTACGAGAAGTACCTTTCTAATGTTATCCTTTTTTAACAAGGCCTTAAGAATGTTACTTTCTCGAACTCTAAATCCTTCTTTTCTAATCTGGTGGATATCTCTCCATGGAATATATACTATATCTTTCATGTTATCATCCCTGAATATAATGCTTTTCTCTTCCGTAATATTGCCTTTCTTAATTTTATTGTTCTAATCCAGCTTTTTATATAAACCTTCGGTTCAACAAGTATTGAGAACCCTGCTTCTAGCACCATTCTTATAGCTATACTAAACCAATTTTCATAAAGGTGCTTTGATTTAATGTTCTTCATAATCATTAGCCTCTGATTAGAAAGTGAAAGTTCTCTCAAAAAAGCCGATTGTCTCTTCCTTCTTTTGATCATGTTATAAATACCATGACCACTAATCTTTTCCATTCCCCTACCGTGAAAACCAATTGCTTCTGGAACATAAATGAAACTATAGTCTAGATTAGTTAATCTCCAACTAAGATCCACGTCTTCTTTATATGCAAGAAAATCTTCGTCAAAATACTCATTTTCATATGCTGCTATTTTGAGAATTTCTTTTTTATAAATTGCTATTGCCCCACATATACCAAATATCTCTTTTTCTTCATCATATTGACCTTGATCAATCTCTCCTTGACCTCTGTCAAACGCTTTAAAGTTCTTCTCTAAGTGAATACCTGTAGTATCTATTAATCTCGTTTGGCAATCATTCTCAAAATCGTATTTCAATATTTTCCCTGTTGCTCCAACTCTATTTTCACTCTTATTCAACTCAGACAAGATTCTGTATGAATATGAACTTGTTAAATATATATCTGCATTCAAAATGCACACATTTTCATGTTGAGCAGCATTGATTCCGTAGTTTGCTCCCCCGCTATAACCTAGATTGTGTTCTTGAGGAAAATAAAGGATTGTCCCCTCAGTATATGTTCTAATTAATCTGTGTATAATTTTTTGTGATTCTAGAGAAGGCGCATTATCAACTATTATTATTTCACTTTCAACATCTTCTTGTTTTAATACCGAGGGGAGTGATTTCTCTAACAACTTATAATCATTATAGATTACAAATATGTAACTAATATTATGGCTCATTGTATTCTTCCCTTTTTATCAGTAATCATTTCATATATGCTGACAACGCACGCTTTAATTTTTGAGGGAATAGATAATGTTTTTTTCCCATGTAATATCCTGAGAATTTAGCTAAATTTTCGAATACCGCTATTATAATATACCCAATCTTTTTATCTTTCCATAAAGATCCAAATTGACTTTTTATCATCTTGAATCCCTCTTTTTCATTCGAAGCATATTTCAGAAGGAATTCCGTATCATGAAATGCCATACCAATGTCGAAATACCGTTTGAATTGTTGTTTTAATTTATAATTATGCGAGTGAAAAACCTTTGCATCTGAAGCGTACATAACTGAATAGCCTTGTAAAATAACATTCGAAGATAATATCATATCTTCATTCAAAATAATTTTTTCTGGAAACCCATCAAATTTTTCAAAAACTTCTCTTTTATACATACTACAAACATTTGAATTGAAGAAAGTCTTAATACCTAGTTTTGGTAGGAGTTCCTTCTTTTTCTCTATTGACTGAGGAGGATAATTATAACTCCTGGCAAATTGTTCTAAAGGGGAGGCATCCTCTTTAGGGATTTGCCTAGCGAAACTTATTAAACACATTTCATCCTTTAAGGGGAATGAAAGATTCTTTAATAAATAATCATCAACTGGAATTGCGTCTTGAGTCATAAATAACAAGTAATCACCTTGAGCTACACTTGCTAGTAAGTTACGGGTCCCTCCATGATCAAAGTCATCATTTCTTATAGATATAAAATTGACACTTGGATAATTATCTGCTATAAGATTAGGTGTGTTGTCTGTAGATGAAGAATCCACAATTATTATTTCTAATTCAATACCTTTTAAAACTTGACTTAGAAGTCTGTCTAAAAGTTTTTTGATTTCTGAACCAGGGTTATATGTTGGTATTAAGACTGAAATTTTTTTCATACGAATCCCTTTCTCTATGATGCCTTTTAAAAAGCATCTTTTGATCCAAAGAGTACTTTAAATGTTAAAACAATTAATTTTATATCCAGTACAAAACTCCTTTGCTTTATATATTTGAGGTCTAATTCAACTTGTTCTTCAAATCCTATATTACTCCGACCTTGCACCTGCCAATAACACGTTAAACCTGGTAATACTGTTAATCTTTGTCGCTGATATGTATTATATTTATTCACTTCTCTCGGTAAAGCCGGACGAGGACCTACAAGAGACATTTCTCCTTTAATAACGTTTAATAATTGCGGTAGTTCATCTAAACTTGTTTTACGCAAGAACTTACCTACTTTAGTTATTCTTGGATCATCTTTCATTTTAAATAAAGGACCCGTAGCTTCATTTTTGTCTAACAACTCCGTTAATAAGTCTTCAGCATTAGATACCATAGTTCTGAATTTGAAGATTTGAAATGTCTGGCCTTCTTTTCCAACTCTCACTTGTTTAAATAGAATTGGCCCATCTTTATCTTCTAACTTAATAAGTAAAGCTACTAATATAAATATAGGTGATAGAATAATTATGCCGATAAAAGATAGTGTTATATCAGTAATTCGCTTTAATATTGTATAAAATCTACTTCCTTTTTTTAACTCAGTATTAGCTTCTAAGACATTGAGTACATTCTCTTTTAATTTTCCCATTCATTGACCTCCTTTTACTAGTTAAATAATCCAAAAAACTTCTTTTTTTGAATCTTTGACGGAACATCTCCAACTACTGTATCTCCAGCAATAATTCTTTCTGCATTTTCCTTTAAAATAGAAACCAACTCGAAACCATAGATGTTCTCAAGCTCTTTAAAAGCATCTTGCATCATAAATCCTCGACTCTTTACATTGTGAGCATCAGAGGCAATAACATGGGTTAAATTAGCCTGTAGTATATCATGGCTAAAACTCCTGATTTTCTTTCCAAACTTACCCACTAAACTAGCAGCTGTAACTTGAGTTAGTACACCACTTTTAACTAATTCATAAAGCTTATCTGGTTTAGATAATAATTCACTGTTTCTCTCTGGATGTACGATAACTGGGGTATAACCTTCTACCTGTAAATCATAAAGCAGTTTATTTGTATACTTAGGAACAGAAGAAGTTGGCAATTCAACAAGTATATAAGGAGTATCTGAGTTTACAGCCAGAATCTCTCTAGTTTCCAAACCTCCAGATAAATCACCATAGATTCTCGTCTCTTGACCTGGAAGAATATTAACTGGTATATTCTTTTCTTGTAAAATTGCATTTAACTTGTCAACATGCTCCAAAATATTAACTCTCAAATTATCAAATTGATTGTTTCTGTGATGAGGGGTTGCAACAATTGTATGTATACCTTGTGCCACAGCTGCTTTTGCCATTTCAATACTATCTTCTAAATTACGGGCCCCATCATCAACTCCGGGTAGTATGTGACAGTGAATATCAATCATATTATCCGCCCCTTTCTACTGACATTAATATAGAAATAACCGATGACCTTTTTCCTAGATAGAATCCGAAAATATATCCTCGATATTCGAGGATAAATAGAGACATTGTTAACTTCCGTAATAGTAGTATGTGTTTGATTTTTTCTGCGCAACATCGTTTAGCACAATACCGAGCAGCTTTGCATGTGCTGGCTCCATAAGCTCCTTTGCCTTCTGGATAGCTTCATACTCTGTTTGTTCACTTCTTGCGACTATTATAGAACCATCGCATATATTTGCTAAAATTTGGGCATCAGTAACAGCTAATACAGGCGGTGTATCAAAAACTATTACATCGTACGTTTCTTGTGCTAGATGCAGCATTTGCTTCATCGATTTAGACCCTAAGAGTTCAGATGGGTTAGGCGGAATAGGACCGCATGTTAAAATGTCTAAATTAGGAATATCTGTTTCTTTTACTGCTTCTTCTAAGGTTTTCTCACCTACAAGTACAGTACTAAGACCAATTCTATTATCAAGCTTGAATGTATAGTGCACTGTCGGCTTTCTCAGATCTGCATCAACTAAAAGTACTCTTTTTCCTTGCTGTGCAAAAACAACACCTAAATTAGCAGTAGTAGAAGACTTACCTTCCGATGGACCAGAAGAAGTAACAAGTAAAATACTCAATTCTTGATCGACAGATGCAAATTCGATGTTTGTTCTAATGGTACGATACTGCTCAGAAATTGGAGACTTCGGATTGAACTTTGTAATGAGAGACCGGACATTTGTTTTAAACTGTTTTTTTCTTTTGGCCATTATAACCTCTCCTAACTTGACTGCGTTCGTTATTCGGTGATCGTTTGTTTGTTTGCATATCTTCTTCGGTCATGTGATTAATAATCCCAATGACTGGTACACCAATACGCTTTTCAATATCCGCTTCAGTTTTAACGGTATTATCCAGATATTCCAAAAGGAATGCTAGCCCAATACCTACCATAGCACCTAAAACAAGTGCAATTACTGTATTTAGAATGACATTCGGACTTGCCGGGGATGGATCGTTTACAGTCTCGGCTAAGGACAAGGGCTTCACATTCTCTAAATTCATCAAATCTGGAATTTGATTTTGAAAAACATCTACTGTTGTGTTAGCAAGTTTAGCTGCTGCTTCCTGACTAGTATCAGTTGCTGTAACGGTAATAATTTGGGTATTTGCTTCAGAAGCAACTTCTAGCTTCTCCGCTATTGCGTTAGATGAGAGAGAAAGATTCATTTCTTTTGCTACTTTATCTAGTATTACTGGACTTGTCATTACAATTTTATATGTATTTATCAAGCTAATATTGGATTGAATCGCATTATTTAAGCTGGAAACATCCACGTTTTCTTCCTGATTGACAACTACAGAGGCACTTGCCTTATAGGTCGGGGTAATCAAAAAATAACTAACTAACAGTGCAATTGCTGTAAAAGCTATAATCAGTGATAAGATCATTAGAAATCGTTTTCTTAACACTGCAAATATTTCCTTTATAGAGATTGTCTCTTCCATTCATGTCCCTCCGATGAGTATGCTTAATAATTATAAGTCCAAAGACAAAGGACTATACTAACTTTTGAAGTATAAGTACCTATTTATTATATCTAGTTTAAAACGTCATGCAATGTCTGATTTTGTCGAATAAAGTTAAGAGACAAAATCAGAGCTTACATTCTACTAAAACAAGATATAATATATAGTACAATTTTCTTAGTTAGCTCTTAAAAACAAAGTAGAGTATACCACATAATTCCCAGACAGAACATAGATTTACCAAAATATAATAAAAAACGAGTCTAACAAAGTAGACTCGTTTTTAAAGTGAAATTATTTACTCTCTGCTGCTACAAACTGATTTAGATAATTCTGCAGTTGGTCTTTCAAATCCGGGCGATCTAATGCAAATTCAATTGTTGCCTTGATAAATCCGAATTTATCTCCAACATCATAACGATCTCCACTGAACTCACATGCATAAACAGCTTGTTTCTTATTCAATTCCTTAATCGCATCTGTCAATTGAATTTCTCCACCAGCACCAGCAGGGAGCGTTTCTAGAATATCAAAGATTTCAGGAGTTAACACATAACGACCCATGATTGCATAATTAGAAGGTGCTTCTTCTCTCTTCGGCTTCTCTACTAAGTCACTTACCTGTAATAGGTTAGGTTCACTAGTTGATCCCTGAGGAGCAACCACACCGTATTTTGATACTTCAGATTCAGGTACTTGTTGTACACCTACAATTGAACCGCGGTATTTTTCAAAAGCATCTGTCAATTGTTTTAGTGCCGGTGTGCCTTCTGTTTTCACAATGTCATCACCAAGCAATACTGCGAATGGCTCGTCTCCGATAAATTTCTTCGCAACAGAGATGGCATGGCCAAGCCCTTTTGCTTCTTTTTGGCGGATGTAGTGGATATCAGCAAGGTTTGAAATGCCTTGAATTTCTTCAAGCATCTTCATTTTATCTTTTTTAATTAACTGGTCTTCTAGTTCGTAAGACTTGTCGAAATGATCCTCAATTGCACGTTTACCGCGACCGCTGACAATAATAATGTCCTCAATACCAGATTTAACTGCTTCTTCGACAATGTACTGAATGGTTGGTTTGTCCACAATCGGAAGCATTTCTTTCGGTTGTGCTTTCGTTGCTGGCAGGAAACGTGTACCTAGACCTGCAGCGGGGATGATGGCCTTTTTGATTTTCATACGTTCTGCACCTCTTTATGTAGTGTATGTAGTTGGAGTGTAGAGTGTTTCGTACTTATGATATTTCCCGATATAAATACAGTAAAACGTAAATAAAGAACGTCTCGTACGAAAGTCCTTACCCACTTACTGAAACTGTAAAAATAGTAACATACTAAACTAGTTCACTCAATAACTTCCTTTCTACATTTCCCTCCATTATATGCGTTTAATATTACAGTTAGATTACAATGACGTAAATTCTGGTAAATTAGGTGACAAAATATGCTATAGTATGATTAATTTCTTGGAATATGAAAATAAAGGAGCACATTACTAGAATGAAAAAGACGATTGTTACACTTGCTGCCTCTGCGGTTATCGCTAGTTCTTATGCCACAACAGTTGACGCTGCATCCTATAAAGTTCAGAGTGGTGACTCGCTTTGGAAGATTGCTAGCAAATACGACACGTCCGTTTCCGAATTGAAGAAGATTAACAACTTAAAAAGTAATATAATATTCCCGAACCAAGTGCTACAGACTTCTGGTTCTTCTAAATCAACAAGTAACTCTACTACGAAGACTTCTACATCATCTTCTAGCAGTGCATCTACTTATACTGTTAAATCTGGTGATACGTTAAGTGGTATTGCACATAAACATAATATTTCTTTAAACAACTTAAAGAAATGGAATAATATTAACGGATATTTAATCTATCCTGGTGACAAGCTAAAAGTTTCTGCAGGAGGTTCTTCTTCATCGTCGAACAGTTCTTCCTCTAATTCTAGCAGCTCGTCCAACACCAGCACTAGTTCCAGCTCTTCTTCTTACAAAGTGAAGTCTGGTGACTCTCTATGGAAGATTGCTAATAATAACGGTGTTTCTGTTTCAAACCTGAAATCATGGAACAACCTATCATCTGATATTATCTATGTTGGCCAAACATTGAAGATTAACGGCAAAGCAAGCAGCGGTTCCTCTTCTTCTACGAAGCCTGCAACAAATACAAAAGTAGACTCTGCGCAAACGTCATCGTCTTCTAAGAGTGTGAGCAAGCTAATCAGCGTTGCGAAATCCCAGTTGGGTGATCCATACGCTTGGGGAGGTTCTACACCAGGAGGATTTGATTGCAGCGGATTTATCTATTATGCATTCAAAAACGCTGGCTATGATATTTCTCGTACATCTGCGGAAGGTTACTTCAACCGTTCTCATTATGTAAGTTCCCCGCAGCCAGGAGATTTAATCTTCTTTAAAGGAACTTATAAAGCTGGTATCTCTCATATGGGTATCTACCTTGGCGGCGGTCAGTTTATCCACGCGGATAACGACGGCGTACGCATTACAAGTACAAGCAACTCTTATTATGCGAAACACTTCGATAGCTACAAGCGTTTCTATTGATTCCAAGAGCTTGGGACAGATCTTTCTGTCTCAGGCTTTTTTTGTTTGCTTTGAGAAGTGATAAGCTGAAGCAAATCGGTAAGCTGGCGAGATGCGGCAACGACTAGAAACAGCATGACGAGAACACCTAGAATATAGAAAACCATCTGAAACATTTGTTTCGCCTCTTTTTTGTGTTGTTATGTAGTAAGACGAATGAGCAGACAGTTTAGTTTCATTTTCATATCTTATTCTTATGCCTATTTTATCGGTATACATAGTTCACAATAATGCCTGCTTAACAATTCTTCCTTATACCGTTCGACAATTGGGCGATTGTCTGCTTCTAGCCCATGCCTTATCAACTCCTCAGCAGCTGTTGCCCATGCTTCTTCAATAGCAGCTACTGTATGCTCTACTATAACACAAGCATACTTCCCTCCTGCTGTTTCTCCTATAGCAACCGAAGTGTCCGTTTCTAGATTATCGGCAATGACAATAGCGGCATCGTATCTGCATTTTTCTGCTAAAGTCGATGTTGGGTCATCGTGTGAAATACCGAGTATAATAGATGTCTCTGTTAATAAATCCTTTTCTGCTGACCATTGCTTCAATTGTTCCATCGTTTGGTAATTAGCAGCTCCATAAGCACCTATTCGGCGTATGTAAGCGACTAGATAATTTGGCAAGACTTCAATTTGCATTTGCATGCATTTCATCTCCACTCTATTTATTTTCCTTACTTTTCCAATCTATATCATTATAAAAAAGAATGCACCTAATTTTTTATAAGTAGTTATTTCTCCCCATACAAAAAGAACGTATCCCTATATTTGGAATACGCTTGTTGATTTTACGATTCGGTATTTTGCCACTTGTACACATGTTCCTTCTTGTGGAGAAGATGTGATGTCGAAGTTGTCCATGAGCCGTTTGACACCTGGTAGCCCTCTTCCTAATCCGCCGCCTGTTGTGTAGCCATCTTGCAGTGCGTCCTGTAGGTTCTCGATGCCAGGACCGTTGTCTTTTGCGGTGATGAAAATGCCGATCCTTCTCAAATCTTGTTCACTGTTTATGCAAATCGTTCCACTGCCGGCGTATTTGTAAATATTACGGGCCAGCTCAGAGATAGCTGCTGTGATACGAGCCTGTTCTACGGCACTGAATCCGAGTTCTGCTGCTAGCTTCCTGCCTTGCGATCTGCTGGTGACAATATCCTTTTCGCTTCCTATCTGCATTTCAGACACCTTCCCAGGAGCTGACGCTGCTTGTAGCTTACTAATATGAATATACAGGTCCCCTTTATTTGGTTAAACCATTAAAAAAAGCCAAAGCAAGGACAGGTAGTGCTGTCCTGCTTTGGCTTATCGCTAGTTCTATGCCCAGCTAATGTTGACCAAGATATTTTTATTCTGTTCTATTTGGATCGATAATAACGACGATCATACTTCGATCCGCTTCGAATGCCCAATCTACAAAAACTTCTTGCGCAGCACCTTGCAGCAATTGACTTTCTTTATCAAACGCCTCACGCAATGCTCGCCTCTCTAAACTTCTCTTTGCCCGACGCAATACCTTCGTTTCTCCGACGCGGATAATTTCCTTCTCGATGTTGACAAGTATTCCCTGACGATAGATGACTAAGGTTCTATTATTAAGTCTAACAGATTTCACCTTGTCCGGCAATCTCTCTGTTTTCTTTGTAACATTTGCAACGATTTCATCAACTTCTAGCAAGTCTGGATCTTTTGGCAGACTGCCGAATTCTTCTGTGGCAGCTACGATGACACCACCATTGGTCTCCATATTCCAATCGTAATAAAAATAGGGAAAATGCTGACCCGTTTCTTCTTGAAATTGCTCTTTTAATTCGGGTAAGCATTTTGCCATCAAGCTGTCTCGTGTTTCATAGAGCAAGCTGTACTGGTCATTCTCGATCAGCACCTTCTCAACAGGAGTCTGCAAATCTCGTAAATAAATACAGATGATGCCATCTCCTACGGAAACGAAGACACTTTCTGGCCCCTTGCCAAAATGTTTACGTAATAATCTTGCTGTGAAACTTGATAAAACTCTCTGTTGATCTCTTATCTCCATTTTCCTGTACCTTTTTCCGTTTTATTTTCTTTTATATTGTACTGTATAAATGTCGCGATTTGAATAAAAAAAAAGCCTACACTAACGGATTTTAATCGTCATGGTGTAGGCTTCGTCATTTTGTTCCATCGACATCGACAACTCTTCTCCTTCAAGAATGATACGCGACATATCATCTAGTGTTCGTTTCTCTTTTGGGTTTTCGTAAATGAATGATTGCGGCATAAAGAACAGACTGTTTTTACCATCCTTTCCTTTCTCCAAAACAACATCATGGAGATCAGGTATTTCAATATGATGATTTCCTATATATATCTTTGCCACAATTGGCTTGTGATTAAAAACGAAAAAGTAATTATCGTTGATGGACGAACCTCTCTTTGTTTTTGTGACAAAATCCTGCACACTTATTGTCAATGAAGGGCAAGCCATTTCTTACCACTCCTTCCCTGCTTGAGCAGATGCAGTGCTCCTCTAAGTTGTGCTTGCTACTTACTATTTACCCTGCAAACGGAAAAATAAACCACTTATCCACAGGTTTATGAAGCTTTTGTACCGGGGCAAATGTGCTTTAAATCAGGGGTTTGTGGTACACTAAGGTTTATGATTTCACATTTTTCGACATTGGAGGAAGACCATGTATCCGACGAACACACTACGAGAAAAAGCTAGCCTTTTCTTTCATATATTATGGCCGATTCTAATTACACAGATCAGCTACAATCTCATGACCGTTATCGATACGATGATGTCCGGCCGCGCTGGCACGGATGATTTAGCCGGCGTTGCCGTTGGCTCCAGTCTTTGGATGCCTGTGTATACAGGGCTAACTGGAATCATGCTTGCGATAACACCGATTGTCGGACAGCTGATTGGCAATAACAAACGCAGCGACGTCGGCCGCACCGTAACGCAAGGCTTTTATCTAGCAATTTTAATTTCTCTTATTGTGCTGGCTGTTGGTTTCTTTGCATTGCAGCCTGTGTTAGGCATTATGGATTTAAGCACTGACGTACATACCGTTGCTACTGATTATTTACACGGACTCAGCATCGGGATTATTCCGTTATTCGCTAGTGCCGTGCTGCGTAACTTTTTTGATGCGCAAGGCTACACACGTGTGACGATGATCATCTTGCTTCTGGCATTGCCTGTTAATGCATTGCTTAACTATCTGCTCATCTTCGGGAATTTTGGCTTCCCAGAACTTGGCGGTGCTGGTGCTGGTTATGCAACAGCAATTACATATTGGTTCATTTTTGGTGTCAGTGTGTTTCTGACATTCCAAGTGAAGGAAATGCGCACTCATTATTTATTTGTGCGCTGGTATAAAGTCTCGTTTCAAGCTTGGAAGGAGCAGTTAAAAATTGGTGTACCCATGGGTCTCAGCACCTTCTTCGAGGCAAGTATATTTAGTGTTGTCACGTTATTGATGGGTTCTTTGTTCGATACGAACATCATTGCCGCCCATCAAACTGCCTTAAACTTTACAACACTTATGTTCATGGTGCCGCTCAGCATCTCAATTGGCATGACCATTGTGGTCTCGTATGAAGTTGGCGCCCGCCGTATGGAGCACGCTAAGCAATATGCCATTCTTGGTGTTAGCTCTGCATTGGTCATCATTGGTATATTGAGCTTGTTCCTATTCCTCTTCCGGGAGCAAATCAGTTACTTGTATACATCTGATCGTGCTGTTGTGCTGCTCGCCATGCAATTCATGCTGTTTGCGATTATGTATCAATTCTCTGACGCAGCCCAAGCTTCGTTGCAAGGCGTCTTGCGTGGCTACAAAGATGTGACAGTTCCATTTATCATCGCATTTATCTCGTATTGGATTGTTGGTTTGCCGAGCGGCTATATGCTGGCCCGTTATACGACGCTTGAGCCATATGGTTTCTGGGTCGGTATCACATTAGGGCTCACATGTGCTGCAATTGGGTTCTTTTTGCGGCTGCGGTTTATTCAGCGGAAGGAAAAGCAAGCGGCTGTTTAACGTTTTTCTGTAATGGAACATCTTTTAACGTTTTGTACTGTATATTTCTCTTATAGCTTTTAACTAGGAGAAATGACTATGACACGCAAACGATGGATAGATATAGCGAAAGGGTTAAGCATTATCTTAGTCGTTATTGGGCATTCGGGCCACTTGGAAATCAATCATTTTCTAGCTTGGTTCCGCATGCCCTTTTTCTTTTTTGTAAGCGGACTTATTTTTAAAGGGATTAAAAAGGCGGATTACTGGAGTTGGAGCAAGCTGCAAATCAGACAACTGATGGTTCCATACATGTCTTACGGTATCCTGTTTATTCTCCTATTCTATGCTTTTGATCCGACGAATGGCTATTTGATTAATACGGCTTCCAATTTTCTTTATGGCGGAATGGTTCTGGAAGGTGCCCATACTGTATTCTGGTTTATTACTTGTCTTTTATTAACAAGGCTGCTTTTTGGCTTTCTGCTTCGTTATGCATTATCTGTCCAGTTAAGCCTTATCGGCAGCGGCTATATACTTTCTCATGTTTTAGCTAGTTACTACCCAAGTCTATCTTTCCCTCTGAATGCAGATGTGACACTTGTTACAGTTGGCTATTTTGCAATTGGCTATTACATGAAGGGCATTATTACCCAATGGATTACGAGTAAAAGATTGATTGTAACCAGCCTCTTGATTTGTTTTGCTTTTATCGTGTTAGATGTTAGCGGCACACTTCGCTATACACTTGATTTGAAATACAGAATCTTTGAGCACATGCTGCTTGATATCCTTATTCCGATCTCTATTGTTCTTCTCGTTCTTTCTCTTTGCTATTATCTAGCAAAAATTGCGTTCTTTGATTGGATAACCAAACTCGGAGAAAGCACTGCAACCATTATGTATATGCATGTACCGCTTAATACGCTCGTTGCTTTGCTAATCGGTTATCAACCTGGAGTCGTGCTTTACACTATAATTGGTATGAGTATCCCTTTGCTGCTAGGATATCTATTCAAATTATCTTCTTTGCTTTCTTTCTTATTTTTAGGAAGCGGTCCAGTGCGCCATCAGAACGAGAAAGATAAACAACATATCTCATGAGCATTATGTCAGCTTCCGCTATTTTAACGGGAGCTTTTTTTAATTAACTTGAATAACTTTCCTAATGGAGTGGATTTATGGCGAAAAACAGTAAATAAAGTCATAAAATTCGAGCTACTTTCCCAATAAAAAACAAACTTGAGTCATGCTATGCTAGAGACAGGCAAAAACTTACAGACTAAGGAGTGTAACAGATGCGTTCTGACGTCACGTTCAACTCAGAAGAACTAAAGGAACTGCTCAATTTGTGGTACATGAACATCAAATTGAAAAAGGTCCGAGCAGCGGACAAGCTGAAGTCGGAAGTATCCGAACAGCTCGCGAAAGGAGAAGCGACTGACGACGTCGTCAAGCTTGCACTTCTGATTCATAGCCGCCACCACATCCTCTGCAAAAACTATCCAGACGCGGACAAGCTCATTCGCCAAGTGGAAGGCTTCTCTCCTTACCTCAAGGAAGAACATCTCTACTACCTGCACCTATTCAAAGGCATGTACCTTTATTCGACAAAAGACTATTACAACGCCATCGAGGAATACGGCCAAGTTGAGCCCTACCTGACTTACATACAAGATGAAATCGAAAAAGCGGAATTCTTCGACCTGTTTGCATCCGCTCTCTACTACTTGGACTACACCAATCGATCAGCCATCTATGCGGAGAAAGCCATTTATATTTATCAGCTGTATCCGACATATGAGAAAAAACTGACGAGAATGAAGAATCTAATAGCACTTAATTATATTGATATGGGTGAGTATGATTTGGCGGAAGAGTATTTGCATTCCGCTTTACAAGATACTAATACAAAACAAAATGTGGCGGTACAGATGAGTATCTATCATAATCTTGGATTGTTATATGAGAACAAAGGTCTTTATTCTGCGGCCAAGCGATATCTGGAAAAGACATTGCCATATGAAGAATTTGACGACTATATACCTTCTCTTTACCTTTTAGCTAAAATCTCGTTTGCAGAGCAGCGTATAGAAGAAGGACAACAACTATGCGAATTAGGCTTGGAAAAATCAAATACGGAGAGAAACTGTGACTACTACTGGCATTTCCAAATACTTCATACAGCTAATATAAACCCTAGCACTTATGCAGCCACACTTAAGAATGCCATCAATTATTTCAAAGAACATAACCGGATTTATGAGCTGCAAAAGTACGCGGATGAGATGGCAACGTTCTACAATAAGGAAAAGAACTTCGAAAGAGCAAATCATTATTACAGATTGGCTTTGGGTTACCAGAATAACGTGGTTATGTTCCATTCAAGGAGGTGATAATAATGACAAAGAAACGCATCGCAGCATTTCTAGTACTTGCAGCTATAGTTAGTTCTGTAGCAGGTTATTCATTCTCTGATCAAGCAGTAAAAGGATCTCTGCCGAACGCACCTGTACTTACAGATTTCTAATACTTAAGCGGCAAAAAACCGGCGCAGTTGAACTGCACCGGTTTTTCTTATTTCCCGAATTTATAGCTCGGCGCTCCTACTACATCTGTTTCATATACAAAAATGCCACCAGAAAGCGGTTCTTTCTTTAGTTCTTCTTCTGTCAGATTCTGTCTCGCTGTTGTGATATATAGTGTCTTTCGTTCCGGACCGCCGAATGTACAGCTCGTTACGGAACTGACTGGCAAGTGAACTTCTTGCAGCCGCTCTCCTGTTTCCGGATTCCAGCGTGATACTTTAGATCCGCCATAGTGGGCGATCCATAACTTGCCTTCTTCATCAATAGTCATTCCATCCGGTCTTCCGTCCTTGATTGAAATAATTTTCTGCGGATTCGTTATTTCGCCTTTCTCTCCATCATAATCAAATCGTTGTACTTCCCCTGTAGGTGTATCAATATAGTAAAAATACTTGTGGTCAGGACTCCAAGCAAGTCCATTTGAGTTTCCAATACCATCAATGACCCGTGTTAATGTACGATCTACTTCCATACGATAGAATGCACCTTTGTAATCGCTGCCTTTTTTAGGCATTGTTCCCGCCCATAATCTGCCGTAAGGGTCAGCCTTTCCATCATTAAAACGGTTGGAAGGCCTGTCTTGCTCCGGACTGTGAAGAAGCACTTTCGCTTTGACATCACTGTCTGTCTCGTAAATGCCTTCTTCCATTGCCATAATCAATCCGCCGTCTTTCTTTAAAACAACTGCACCGATTTTTTGGTCAACTGGAATTTCTCGCTTCTCTTCTGTTTTGGTATTGTAGATGTGGATGGATTGCCCGTTAATATCAACCCAATACAGCTCTTCCGTCTCTTCCCGCCAAAACGGACCTTCAGCAAGACTATGCTTTGTATCTAGGAATAATTTCGCTTCTGCCATCTTCCCCACTCCTCTGTGTATGTATGAACTGTTATAGTAATAATAACACTATATGACTAACTATTACCTGAATTACCACGAACAAAGCGTCAATTACTAAAAAGGAGGAATTAATTTCTATTATGGAAACAGACCGTCTGTTCATCAGGCCCTACACAAATGATGACCTGCCGTTCTTGGAAAGCTTAGTCTCAGACCCTCGCGTTGTCCGTTATATTGGAAACGGACAACCCCGAACGAAAGAAGGCGCCCAATTATTTTTCAATTGGAACTTAACACTCCGAAAAGAAAATGAGCAGCTCGGGCTGCAAGTATTAATCGAAAAGGAAACAGGAGAGAAAATCGGGCATGCAGGTCTTGTGCCGCAAGAAGTAGACGCTGCGACAGAGATGGAAGTCGGCTATTGGATCGCACCAGCGTTTTGGGGACAAGGCTATGCAACCGAGGCTGCATTAGCTTTCAATGACTTTGCTTTTAATCAATTAAATATGGCTCGTATCATCGCTTTGATTTACCCTGATAACCTCGCTTCTTGCCGTGTTGCAGATAAATTAGGGATGCGTGTTTGGAAGCGAATTGAACGCTATGATAAGGAAGTACTTGTTTATGCAAAAGAAAAAACCCCTCCTAATTAGGAAGGGGGTAAGAACTTATGCCTCATACCCATTCGGACGGTTCTGATGCCATCTCCACGCATCGCCAATGATGTCTTTCATATCCGTGCGTGTCGGGTTCCAGCCGAGTACGTCCCTTTCTATATCTATAACAAATAAAAGAGATATAGACATTACTCACTTACTTACCGAAACTCAGTTTATTATCAATTTCATAGTAAGAAGCCGCTTTCTAGTAGTAAGATACTATATAATAGACTTACAATCTACTAATATTTGTTAGAAAATAGATGTAAGGAAGGAAGGTTTGAATTGATCCAATTTAACGAAGAAGAATTTGATAATGCATATGAGACCGAAATTAAACTAGTAAATGATCAGTTAGGAAAAGAAATAGTCTTTGCAATGATTGGAGATGTTAATTCCGGGAAATCATCCACAATAAATAAATTAGTAGGCGCTGAGGTTGCAAAAGTAGGAGCCAAACCTGGGGAAACTGTAGAGATTGACCGTTATTCATATAAAGGAATAATCTTTGCAGACACTCCTGGATTAGATGACATAAATAAAAAAAATTCAGAGGAAACGTATAAATTTTACAAAGAAGCTGACATTATACTATTCTTTTTGAATGCTGCAGGTACGGTCTTCTCTGCTGGAGAGAAAAAGTCATTCGATGAAATTAAAAAAGTAAACAAAAACATAATAATTGTCTTGAATAAGATTGACGCTGCGGATGACATAGCTGATCTTGTCAGCTATATAAGGAAACATTCTAAGAACAAATTCGATATTGTCCCTATATCCTCCAGAACAGGTGAAAACATTGATGAGCTAAGAGGCGCAATCTTGGATATATTAAAACGCAAAAAAAAAGATATTCTCTTCACAAAAAAGATAAAAGAAAAGTCCGCTATAGCCAATAAATGGATAGTGGCCGCAGCGACCTCTGCTGGTGCAGTAGGAGCTACACCTATCCCTGGCTCCGATATAGTGCCCATTACAGGTATACAAGTTGGCTTAATGGTAAAGTTAGCTACATTATATGAAAAACCAATAAGTAAAGAACGAGCAAAGGAATTAACGATCACTTCATTGACAGGAAACGTTGGGAAAAGTCTATTTCGTCAAGTAGTCAAATTAATTCCAGGAGCAGGATCTGTAGCCGGGGCAGGCGTAGCTGGTGGTATGACTCTGACACTGGGTTACGCTTTAAAGTATGCTTATGAGAATGATATAAATTTAGATGCTGAAACTTTGGGATATTTATATAAAGCATATAAAAAAGCAGATTGACTTATGTGGACCTACACTAACTTATATTTAATCACTCAAAATAAAGGCTGCCCAACATGTGGCAGCCTTTATTATACTGCTATTAGATTTAGAAATACTTACGCATCATACCCATTCGGACGGTTTTGATGCCATCTCCAAGCATCGCCGATGATGTCTTTCATATCGGTACGAGTCGGGTTCCAGCCGAGTACGTCCTTCGCTTTGGCGGAGCTTGCGATAAGCACTGCTGGGTCACCTGCGCGACGCGGGCCGACTTGTGCTGGAATCTCTTTACCGGTCACTTCACGCGCCACGTCAATCATCTCTTTTACAGAGAAGCCTTGGCTGGAGCCGAGGTTGAAGATATCACTCTGACCGCCTTTTTCCAAGTACTCGAGCGCCAATACATGCGCATCAATTAAGTCTATAACGTGAATATAGTCGCGGATGCATGTGCCATCTTCCGTTGGATAATCCTCACCAAAGATGCTGATGTGATCACGCTGACCAAGTGCTGTTTGCAAAATGATTGGTATTAAATGTGTTTCTGGCTGATGGTCCTCACCGATCTGACCATCTGGATGCGCACCGCCAACATTGAAGTAACGAAGCGATACGAACTTAATGCCATATGCCTGGTCACACCATTTCATCATTTTTTCCATCATCAACTTGGATTCGCCATACGGGCTTTCTGGGTTTGTATCCAGATCTTCTGTTAGCGGCACAACATTTGTATCGCCGTATGTAGCTGCAGTAGAAGAGAAAACGATACGTTTCACTTCGTGCTTGTGCATCGTCTCAAGCAGCACCTGCATGCCGTAGACATTATTGCCAAAGTACTTTAATGGATCCTCAACAGATTCTCCAACGAGGGAGCTTGCCGCAAAGTGGACAACTGCATCTACTTTCTCTTTCCCAAATACGTCATCCAAGAAAGCTGCATCTCGCAAATCCCCTTCATAAAATACCGCTTTTTTATTAACAGCATCTAAGTGGCCGGTTAGTATACTATCAACAATAACAGCTTGATGCCCTTTTTCCAGCAGCATGGCTACTGCATGAGAGCCGATATAACCGGCACCGCCTGTAACTAGTACTTTCATCGATTGTACCTCGATTCTCTTATATTATTGTCACCTATTATATCATGCTTACTTCTATAAAAATGGTAATTTTATACCTTATTCCATTCGTGCAAGTGTAAGCTGCGTACACCATTTACGACATAAGGATCCTGCTCCGCCAACGTTCTCGCTTCTGTCTCATTTTCCGCCTGATAGATTACCAGACCACCTACTTCATTCGCTAACGCACCTCTGGCAAAGATAAATCCTTTTTCTTCTAAATCAGCTAAATAATCTAAATGCGCTTGGCGATAAAGCTGATTCAGCTCCGGCTTCTCCATTTTGATAAATGCCGCATAATAATTCATCTTGGTTTTCCTCCTCTTTTAACGTGCATCTTTCGCAAGCATAAGCGCACCAACGATACCTGCATTGTCTGCTAAGCCTGGTGCTGCTAAGTAATTGTCTGGCAGCGGGACATATCGCTGCATAAGATTTTCCAACTCTTGCTGCACCATGTTATGCAGGCCTTCTTTTTTCATGACGCCTCCGCCCATGATGATTTTCTCGGGACTTAGCACCAAGGTGTAACTCATGATTGCTTGCGCCAAATATTGCGCTTCTAATTGCCACACTTCTTCTTGATGATACAGCTTTTGTGCTTGCTCGCCCCAGCGCGCTTCAATGGCAGGACCAGCAGCAAGTCCTTCTAAACAATCGCTGTGATACGGGCATTTCCCTGGATAGGCATCGTGCGGCTGACGTCTGATGAGTAAATGCCCCATTTCTGGATGGGAAAAGCCTTGCACTGTTTCTCCGTTTACAATGGCGCCAGCTCCGATACCCGTACCGACCGTAATATACAAGCAGCTTCCTGCATCTTTTGCAGCGCCGTGCATATACTCCCCTAAAGCAGCTGCATTCACATCGGTATCGAGTTTGACAGGTACACCGAGCTTTTCTTTTAGTACAGCTAGCAGCGGATAGTCCTTCCACTGCAATTTCGGTGTGTTGCCGATGGTACCGTAAGTCGGACTGTCCGCTTTTACATCAACTGGTCCAAATGCACCGACACCAAGTGCTTCTATTCCTTTGTCTTGGAAAAAGCTGAGCACGAGCTGCACTGTTTCTTCCGGTTTGGTCGTTGGGAAGGAAACTCTTTCTTCTACATGGCCATGCTCGTTACCAACAGCACAGACAAATTTTGTTCCGCCTGCTTCAATTGCTCCTAGTTGCATGTTTCTCACCTCATTTGTCTCTCTTATTTCTACTATGTAAGTTTTCCTTTTCTTCGTCAATAAAAAGCGCACCCTATACAAGCACTAATTTTGTTATAATATAGAAATATAATAATCTTGTAAACACGATTCGTTTAGCAGAAAAGGGGGATGCATGATGACTGCTCTGCAGGCAGTGACTGCATTTGCACACAAACAAGATTTACGTAAGAGTTTTAACAAATTAGCAAAAAAGACGTTCGGCTTTGACTTTGAAGCCTTATATAAGAGTGGCTTATGGAATGAGCGCTATCACACGCACGCTTTTGCTGATGATACACAAATTGTCGCAAACGTCTCTGTAAGCGCCATCACCGTACATATTCAAAAGGTAAAAAGACGGGCAATACAAATCGGTACTGTCATGACGGACCCCGCTTATCAGCATCGAGGATTAGCTACACAGCTCTTGCAGCGTGTGATCAAGCAATATGAAGCCGAAACAGATCTGATTTACTTATTCGCTCGCCCTGGAACAGAAAGTTTCTACGATAAACTCGGACTGACAGCAGTAAAAGAAAAGTTATTTTCTACTCCAGTTTCGCAACGACAGCGCCCTGTTCCAGACTTTCGCAAGCTAACACCAACAGCCAACCCACAAGACATGGTCGTATTGCTGGATCGGTACGGAAAACGCTATCCGCAGTCTCATTTGCTTGATGTGTCCGACGGGCAGCATATACTCGGCTTTCATACGCTATATGACCCAGACCTGGAAATCATTGAGCTGTTGGAGCCCGATGCATTGCTCCTTTATAAAAAGATCGGCCAAACGATGCATCTCTACGAGGTAATCAGCCAGAGCCGGATTTCCTGGCAGCAAATTGAAAGCTATGTCACACAGCCAGGCATCACAGAAGTCATTTTCCATTTTACACCGACTTTTCCGGATCTCGAACCATTCGTTCATCAGCACACCGAGCGTGATGCACTGTTTGTGAACAAACCAGAGCTTCTGCCCGCTGACTTTCAGTTCCCAGAATTGTCTCATGCGTAATATAATAGACAAGAAGCTGTGACAGAAAGGAACGAAAGCTTATGTTAGATTTAGAAATGCTAAAGGACAAAGTCGAATTCTTTGAAGCAAACGACTTGTCCACACTGGAGAAAAAAATCAATGAACAAATCCAGCACAACAAAGCGATTTTGCTGGAACTGCATCATGTCTCACATAATATGCATGTAGATGAAAACGGTCGCCGTTTTTATAGTGCTGTTGCGCATTTTAAAGCAAAATAAATGATTTAGGCGTATCTATTCCTGAAGTGAACTCTCCCAGGAGATTCTTCAATTCCTGAGTTAAACGTACGAAATAAGAAATACCGCCCAGCTACAGCCGGACGGTATTTCTTATTTTTTATTATTGTAGGAATTATTCACTTTGCTTCTTTTTCTATACCCATTTCTTTGCCATTAAATATAGCTGTAAACTGATCAGGAGCTGACTTCGCCTTTATCTTCATAGCTATATAATAAACAATCCCCGTCATGATTAACGATTGAACTGCTGGTATACCGAATGGTGCCAGATATTGAGTAACATAACCTACTGCCGCACCTACAACCATTGCCAGTGTCGCCATCCAATTCCATCCCTCATTATTTTGCCATGTCTGTTTACGGATGAAAAAGAAGTCTACCATCATAACTCCTGCTATAGCGGGATAAACAATCGCTGTCATATTTAAGAAATCAGTGAAATAATCCAAGATGCCTGATAGCGCCACGATTATCGCTATAATTGTTCCAGCAAGGGTTAGCCACGCCCTTCCTTTACTAGAATTAATATTTAACATATTTGCCAAAGCTAGACCCATGCTATAGTTGTTTACAAGCTGACTAGTCCAGGTTGCTATCCAGAGAATTAAAAATCCCCATACAGGAAATCCAAGATTCATCATAACATTAACAATATCTGCCTCACCTACACCTACCGACATTACATAACCAACAATAAACAAAGGTAACCCTACCAGGATAATTCCACTAGGGATAAGCAGGTTATCTTTTACTTTGGGTTTTGCGTAGCGCGTATAATCAGACGCGATTACCCACTGTGACACATTCGCACCAATTACAATACTTATTCCTGTAAGAAATGTCATGGATGGCTCTGGATTCCATGTTGAAATTGTTTCCCAGCCAGTGTTTCTGAGCGCATAGTAGATGCCTCCGATTACTAATAGTATTCCTGCTGGCACAGCTATATAATCTGTCCACTTCATGGAGTTATATCCAATAATAGAAGGGATAGCAAATAGCAGACCAGCTATTACAGTAATCATCGCCCATATTCCCCAGTCTGTTGTGTAGTCAACCTGAAACATAGCCGCTATCGCATTACCTGCAACAGCGGTTTGAACTGCCCACCATCCTAGTGAAACGATAAAGATTGTTAATCCTACGATAAATCTGGCTTGTAGAGAACCAAAGCTTGACTTTGCAATAACCGAACTGGTTCTACCTGTTTTTGCACCTATATAGCCTTGCAGCGCATTTCCAGCCCATTGAATACCGAATAGAGAGATAATTAAAATGATAAACGTTTCTGTGAGTCCAAAAGCAGCTGCTAGTGTCGCTCCAATCATTAACACTGGTATGGTAAACTCCAAACCGCCAAAAATCATTGCTGGTGTCAACCAGTGCTGCCGTTTATCCTCCGGAATTTGAAGAAGTGCTTGATCCTTTTCAGAGGTATTTGGGGTCATATCACTCATACTCCTCACTCCTATCTAGTTTATGGTAGAAACGCCACTATTCAATTACCTGAAAAGGACCAATCTGTTAGAGTCACATTGTATTCTCGTCCTCTACCACCAAATAAAATTACACCACTCTTCTCTCTCTACTGTCGTATGTCTAGTTCCATATAATTAAATGTTGCAGAATCAATATCAACCCCAAACAATTCTCTTGCTTCAGCAACGGTATAATACCCATTCCGTACATCTTTTGCTACTTTATCAGCTGGTCGCTTTAAAGGATTTCCATAACCTCCACCTGTACCTGTTACCAGTTTTAAGACATCATTCTTCTGCAGTGGATAGCGGGCGTAGAATCCAAATGGCCCTTCTACTTCACCATTAGCTTTTTCTACAAAAAATTGATTCGGTGATCCTTCTCGTCCGCCATTCGTACCCCATGGATTAAACTTATTACGTCCGAAGGTTATTGTAGCAGCCTGGTTATCGGTGAGCGCTCGGTATGACCTAATAACACCTCTTCCACCAATAAATTCTCCCGCTCCAGCTCCATCGTTTGTTCGGAGACTGTATTCGTCTACAAGAACTCCATACTTCGTCTCTGCAACTTCGACCGGTACATTATAGGTTTCTCCGTCTGAGATACAAAATTGTCCGCTAGCACCATCCTGTCCGCTAGCACCACCCCAGCCACCAACTGAGGGTTCTACAATTAGAAACGGCTCGTTTGTATCGTGATGAAGTCCGGATAACGTTACAGAACAAATCGACATAAGATGACCGGCTGCCAGGCGATCTGGTAAATGAGGAGCTAGCGCTTTCCATACCAAATCAAGACTGCCTACAAGTGTCTCAAAATAATTAGAAACTGGTGCTGGCCGTTCTGCAGACATAATTGATTTTTCATCAACAATTATCTTCAATGGTCGAAAAACACCATCATTTACATCCTGCTCCGGATTTGTTACAGCGAGAAAGATAGCTCTGACTGCAGATACGAGACCTGTATACGAACAGTTCATAGGACCTGGCACCTGCGGGCTGCTCCCCCGGAAATCACAAATAAATTCACTATCGGTAATGGTTACCGCTACTTTAATAGGAAATGGCCCATTTCCTAAGCCGTCTGTATCTACAAAACTGTCTGCATAAAATGTTCCTTTTGGCAGTTTGTTGAGCTCTTTTCGTGAAATCGATTCTCCATGATCTAATAAATTTGTGATAGAAGAGAGAATGGTACTCTGCCCATATTTATCACATATTTCCATCACTCTTTTTTCACCCGTTTTCAGTGCGGCAACTTGTGCCCACATGTCACCTAGCGAAAGATCCGGGAATCTCACATTATATTTAATCATATCCACAATACCTTCATTTAATTTTCCGCCGTCATACAATTTGACGCATGGGAACTGTAAACCCTCTTGAAAGATATCTGTAGAATCATTGGTAAAAGAGCCTGCATCTTTACCTCCCACCTCGGTCCAGTGCGCTTTGTTTGCCGAAAAAGCTATTAGTTCTCCTTCATGAAAGATAGGCATAACCAATCCAACATCAGATAAATGAGAACCGCCGCCCCCATATGGGTCATTAATAATAAGTACATCTCCCGGCTTGAGGTTCCCATTTGCACCATATTTACTGAGTGTCTCTTTAACCATAAAACTCAGCATTCCAATAAAACCTGTTACGCCATTCCCTTGTGTTAGTAATTGTCCCTTGGCATCAGTTAAGCCGCTAGCGTAATCTAGCACTTCGTAAATGATAGGACTCATAGACGTTTTAGCTAAAGCTATAAACATTTCGTCTCCGATCGACAACAAAGAATCTTTCACTATCTCCAATGTAAACGGATCAAGTTTTGTATCTCTTATCATTACATAACCTCCGATTCTATAATCAGGTTGCCAAAATCGTCTACTTGTAATGACTGACCTTGATATATGACGGTTGCAGCTGCTTTCTCTTCAATAATTGCTGGTCCGCTAATTACTTCTCCCAGGGGCAATAGTTCTCTCTGATAAACATTCGTTGCAAGCCAGCCTCTAGGATCTTCATAATAAACTTCTCTGGTTTCTATTTTGGCTTGTTTTAGAGTAGTGTCTCTTTTAATTCTATTTAGCTTTGGCTTCTCAACTAGACCGAAGGCCGTTACATGCAGACTTACAATCTCTGCTTCCGTACCATCTAAACTAAATGTATAATTTTGCTCATGTAATGCATGGAATTCATCCATAATTAGTTTTGTAGTCGTATATTTCCAGTCACCGTTTGGTACAGGAACTTTAACGGTGTGCTCCTGACCAACATAACGTATATCTGCGAAACGTCGGAAAGTTATGTTTTCACGCTCTATCCCCTCGTCTCTAAATTGTCGACATGCTTCCTCTTCAATAGTATTCCATTCTTGGTTGATTAGATTTATATCCAAGTGTCCTAACCGCTTTATATACGTTTTAATATAGTCATGACGGATATCACTCATTAACATTCCCCAAGCAGAAAATACGGGTGAAGCAATGGGTATAATAATTTTGTTTATGCCTAATTCCTTTGCAAGAGCAGGGGCATGCATGGATCCGCCGCCACCAAAAGCTACTAACGTAAAATCTTTAGGATTATGTCCTTTCCTAATTGAAATCAATTTTAGAGCATTCAACATATTAGAGTTTGCTATTCTGATAATTCCAAGAGCTGCCTCTTCCGCACTCATACCAAATCTATCTCCAATTTCTTTTCTGATGACATCTCGAACCATTTCTAAATCAACGTCATAATCAAAATTGTTTGCAGATAACCTTCCAGTCAATAAATTAGCATCCGTTGTTGTAGGTTTGACACCGCCTTGACCATATGCAACAGGACCAGGTATTGCGCCTGCCGATTCAGGACCTACTTTTAAAGAACCTGCATCATCAATCCAAGCAATTGATCCACCACCATTACCTATTTCAACTATATCTACAACTGGTGTTTTAATTGGATATCCCGCACTCCTATTATTTTTTTCGATATAATAATCAGTCGATACTTTTACTTCCCCATTTTCGATAAGAGAACATTTTGCGGTGGTTCCTCCTATATCAAAGGCGATAATGTTTTTATCTCCTATCATCTCTCCAATTACTGCTGCCCCAAATATACCGGCAACAGGGCCAGATTCCACCATGCTTATCGGTGTCTTTTTGGCTTCTTCAAATGTGGTTGTTCCGCCATTTGACTGCATAATAAAATCCTGGCTTGATCCTCCACCAAACTTGTCTAACTCATCATTCAAATTATTCACGTATGTGGTAGCAATTGGCTGCACGTAAGCATTGAGAACAGCTGTGTTCGTTCTTTCATATTCCCTCCATTCTTTGGTAACCTCGTGTGAAGCAGTAATATATACTTCAGGCCATAAATCTTTAATTAACTTAACTGTTTCTATTTCATTCACTGGATTTGCATAGCTGTGTAAGTAGGATACAGCTATTGCTTCAATACCTTCCTTTTTGAAAAATGCTACTGCCTCTCTCACTTGGTCAATTCTTAATGGGGACAGTATTTCTCCTTTATAATTCAGCCTTTCTTCTACCTCAACACGATAATATCGGTCAATAAAAGGTTTTGGTTTCTTATATCGTATATTAAATAAATCAGGCCGATTCCCCCTAGCAATCTCTAAAATATCTCTAAAACCTTTGGTAGTAATAAGACCAGTTTTAACTCCTTTTCGTTCTGTTAATGTGTTTATCACGACTGTAGTACCATGTATAAAGGTATTAATAGCATCTTTTTCAAGCTTACTTTTCTCAATAACATCCATCACCCCATGCTCAAAATTTGGGGGAGTTGTATGACTCTTTGCAACTTGAACATCGCCGTTAGCATCGATGTATACCAAATCTGTAAACGTTCCGCCTATATCTGTAGCTACTTTCATCATCTAATCATCCTTCCATTGGTATAATGTTTTTTCAAAATATCTTAGGCGTGACTATACTAATAAGGATTACTTCGTCTTGAGTAGGATTTTTCCATTGGTGAATCTGGTTAGACGGAAAATGAATAGTATCTCCTTCTTTTAATTCATATTCATTTCCTTCTATCTTAAAAACTACAATTCCTGATAAAAGGTAGTAAAATTCTTCTCCGTAGTGCTGAACTTTTTCACGATAATCTTCTGTTGGCGGTAAGCTTACTAGCATTGGTTCAATAACTCTTTGCGGAAATTTACCAGCCATCCTTATATAGCTGACATCAGATCCGTTTACAGTAAAGCTTTTTCGTTCAATTTTTCTAGTTGTATACTCTCCGTTTTCAAAATCTGAAAAGAAGTAAGACATAGTAACATGAAAGGCATCAGCGATTTTCTTTAATGATGTGATCGCTAAAGAGCTAGTTCCTCTCTCTATTTGTGATAAAAAACTCACCGATAACCCCGTGACTGCACTCAAATCTTTTAAGGTCATTCCATTCTTCATACGAAGTTCTTTAATTTTGAGATGTAATTGGTCCATTGATCAAACCCTTTTCTTATAATTACAGTGAAAGTGTATTTTTTATAACCGTATCACAAATCAGAAAATTTAAAATATTATTGTTACATTCTCTTCCAAATGAATTTTTAGGGATATGACGAAGTCCTGTGCAACCCATCTGAGCTGAATATACCCCTTTTGCTTATTAGCTGTAGTCCTTTGAAACAATACCGCCCCATACGAAGAATACTGATAAAGCTCTGCTTGCATTCCAAAGACCCAGAAACATTACAATTGATGGAACTACTGGTCTAGCAACATATACAGAAATATTTAAAGCAGCATAATAATACCCCTCCAATTTAGGAGGGGCTTTTCATATATAAGAGTTTTTTAATATTTTAATCTAGTCAATGTAGTCCTTTTAGTCTATAATACTAAAGGTTCAATTAACCATTAATATCCAAGACAGGAGATTGGAATCAAATGAAGAAATTATTTTCTATTTTATTCTTAGCATTTATTCTTATTCTAAGTGCATGCGGTAAAGATGAAAGTGCAACAGAAAGCAATACAACTGACGCAGCAAGTGCTGAATTCACATCTGATGAAGCAGCTGGTGTAGAAGAAGCTCCGCCTCAAGTATTAGAATTACAAGAAAAAATTGACCGAGTTGGCGACAAGGTATTAACAGATGGCAAAGAATTTTATATAGTGAAAAAAGATGAATATACATATTTGATACAAGAGGGTCAGCGTGGAGAATTAGTAGTCTCAGTCGAAAAGGATAATGAATGGGTAGCCTTTGAAGTAACTTCATCTATTTTTGAAAAAGATAAAACTATGGCTCAAAGAGGAATTCCTTATTTTCCTAGATTTATGAGTTCAAGTGATTCTCTTTTAATGTCAATGGAGACCTCGGAAGGTCTAACTCACTACAATTCTGTATATAACGTGACCTTCTCACCTGATGGAAGTGCCGATTTTAAACTAGTAAAAGACACAAAGCTTACAGAAGGTACTGATGCTGATCACCATATAGCGCTTTTACATGGAACTAGTGGAAAAGCATTTATATCTCAAGGACTATCGGATACTACAAGCGAGCTTTATGATGATAACGGTGAGAGATTATATAGTTTATCAAATGTAGGCGTTACACATACTCTTACTATGGGAGAACAGCCTCCGTTACTTTTTGATGAAGATCGTAAGATTTTACATGTGGATAATAGCATGTACGATCTTGAAGAAGATAACTGGGTATGGGATGATATGGGTGCTGAAAAAGAATATGATTCAATTTTAACTAAGAATGTCTATAAGCCGAATGAAAATGGTATATATTTGTTTGGAACAAACGAGGGTGGCTATGATTATACTTTAAGTTACTCTCTACTCGGAGAAGATACATTAATTGAATCAAGCTCTTATGAAATACCGTGGGATTTATATCCTAAGGATGCAGCTATGATAGTCAATAAAGATACAATCGATATATATGAAATTGCAGAGTTTCAAGGTGAAAATTCCCTTCAGAAATATACATTTAATAGAATTGACTAACAATGTATAAAATTACCTCTCCTTAATTGGAGGCCACTGAAAAAGTCCAAATTCTAATTAACGAGGGTTTTCTCGATGAAATCGAGAAAACCCTCGTTTTTATTTTCATGTATAATGGAGACAACAATTAGCCCCTTTATGGAAAATGCAGGGAGCAATGGTCATATTTACAGTAAACATAAAAAGGATAATGAAGCTGATAAATGAACAAAAAGAATAAAACCAAGGGAAAAGGGGCTCTGTCCGTTCAATTCTGAACGGACAGAGCCCCTTTTCTTTATTATTTCTTACGTTTGAAAGACGAAAGAAATAGTTTTTCAGTGGCCTCCTTATGCGGACGGTATTTTTTGTTGCTTAGAATATGATACCCGTAACAATCGCTACTGCGATGACGGCAAATGCGGTTCCTGTCGCCCACAAAATGGTGAAGCGCTGGAATTCTCCGAAGTCGACTTTCGACATTCCGACCAGCAAGTATGTAGCCGGAACAAGCGGGCTCAGCAAGTGGACAGGCTGACCAAGCAAGGAAGCACGTGCTATCTCTGCAGCTGAGAAACCGTAGTTAGCAGCAGCTTCTGCTAGAATTGGCAGAACACCAAAGTAATAGGCATCATTAGACATGAAGAATGTAAAAGGAATACTTGTAACAGCTATAATGATACTAAAAGCAGGACCCCATGCATCCGGGATAATGGAGATGAGACTAGATGCCATCGCATCGACCATTTTTGTACCAGACAAGATTCCTGTGAAGATACCTGCGGCGAATACTAGGGAAACAACAGCAAGTACGTTACCTGCGTGATCCGCAATCCGTTCTTTTTGCTGCTTCAAATTCGGATAGTTGATTGTAATCGCAACAGCGAAAGCGAGCATGAACAATACCGGAAGCGGCATAATTCCTTCAATTAATCCGAACATTAGCAAAATTGTGAGCGCAAAGTTGACCCATAATAGTTTCGGGCGCTTTAACGACGCATCCACTGTTGCTGCTTGCTGCTGCAGCGTGCGCTGCTCGGCATCATTAAATGTTACAACACCAAGACGTTTCTTTTCTCTGCGCCCCATAATGAAGGCCGTGAAGAAAATCCAGATTGCTCCGCCAATCATCGTTGGAATAAGCGGCACAAATACATCGCCAACATCTACATTAAGTGCTGCTGCAGCTCGTGCTGTCGGCCCGCCCCACGGCACCATGTTCGTCAAACTTACACACATAACGGCGATAGCCGGTAAAATGAGCGGATTCATCTTTAACCGCTGATACAGTGGAAAGAAAGCAGACACAGTGATCATGTAGCTTGTTGTTCCATCTCCATCGAGTGAAACAACAAGTGCCAATGCAGCCGTACCCATAACAATCTTGGTCGGGTCTCCTTTAACCGCTTTCAAAATACGACCAACTACTGGATCGAATAAACCAGCGTCAATCATAATTCCAAAATAAAGGATTGCAAATAACAACATAATACCTGTTGGTGCCAAACTTGTGATTCCTTCCAGTGACATCTCCCCTAAGTCACTGGCATGCCCGGTCAGAACAGCAAAAATTGCCGGAATGATCATCAACGCAATAAGCGCAGAAAGCTTTTTGGACATAATTAAGTACATGAATAGAAAGATCATCAAGAAACCCATTATTGCTAACATGCTCAAATCCCCCTCATCGTCTCCTGTAACAATTCCCCCAAATCCTAAGCAGCATTGTATAATATGTTACATCTATTGTATGCGCTTCCAAATATATTTTCAATAGTTTTGTTACTTTTTTAAGTAAGAAAAGGAACCAACAAGACATAATGGCTTCATATCAACAATTCTCTTAAGAAAATAGGTGAAATAACCTATGTATAGCTGTTTTTAGTTTCTTGTTAAGCTCGTATAGTATAACTCATTTTCAATAAATAAGTTATACTATTTAACCTTTGTTCATTTCGTGTTTTAATAAAACCTATTAGTTATTACCTTACGAATATTTTATGTCGATAATAAAATATTTGTCACCCAAACAAAATCCCCGCCAGGTATACAACGAAGGTTACCGTGATACTGCTTATGATCGTTGTAACGAGAACTGTCTGTGCTGCTAAGTCAGGATTATTATTATACTCCAGCGCAAAAATCGAACTATTTCGGGAAGTAGGGAATGAACTGGCGATAAACAGTGACTGCGCGACTGTCCCATCAAGTCCAAGCAGAAAAATGATTCCCAATGCGGCAGACGGCCCGATAAGAAGACGGGAAGCTGTACTTAAATAAAGCACCATATGCGGCCTTTCCAGCTTAATCTGCGCAACTTGAGCACCAAGCGTAATCAAAGCAACCGCCAGGAAAGCATCCGCGATTGATTGAATCGGATTCCAAATAAGATTTGGAATCTCAACATGTAATGTCGCACAAAGTACACCCAAAATAATTGCATAGATCATCGGCAGGCGAATGAGTTCCTTTAAAATGGCATTGCCCTGACTTTTGACGCTCACCATATTGTAAAGCCCGTATGTAAAAGTGAGCAGATTCTGAAATACCATAACAATGAGCTGGATAGATACGCCGAGCGGATTCGATTGGAATACAAGCTGACTAACCGGGATACCGTAGTTGCCAGAGTTCATCAGTACTACGCTATTTTTATAGGTAGCAGCGATTCCGCGATCCAGTTTCAGCAGCCTGCTCGTAATCTCTGTGAAGCTGATGGAAAACATCGTAAAGATAAGTAGAAATAAAATGATTTGTCCAAACACTGCTATCGGCATACTGCTTTGATACATATTGATAAAACCGTTTACCGGCAGAAAGCAATATGTCAGCAGCTTGGACAAGGTCCCAAGATGTAATGAAAATTTTCGCTGCAAAATGACACCAACGCCAAGCAGCAGCAATAAAGGCGCAATTACTTCCAAGAAAATAAGCGATAATACAGCCATAAGTCCCCTCCTCATTTGAAAGCGGATACACCTGTATTATACTGCTACCTTTTTTAAATCTCTATAAGATTATTAAAAAAAGCAGCCACCAATTGGCGGCTGCTTACATTAAGCACGTTTGCGAAGCTTGTTGATTACAAAGAATATAACACCTGCAGCAATTACGCCAGCTCCCGCTAGCATCCAGTTGAACACGTTTGTACTAGTATTCGGCAAGTGCTGTCCTTTCGGTTTTTCACCTGCGTCGGTGGCAGCCAGGGCAGTTGGCACAGTCTCTTGCTCAGTCGCTTCTGTTTCGTCAGTTGTTGTTTCCGTGTTTGTCTCTGTTTTTACTTCTTTTGTTTGTTCTGGCTTTGGTTCCGTCTCTCCAGCTAGTTGTTCTTCGTTCGCTGTCTCTTCTTCCTCTGCCTGTGCAGGTGTTTGTGCTGTTTCTTCCTCTTTTTTGTCTTCTGGTTTAGGCTCTTGTTGTGCAGGGTCCTTCGGCTCTGTTACTGGCTGCTCTGTCTCTTCTTCTGGTTCCGGCTGTACTTCGGACTCTTCGCCAAGTGCATAAGCAGCAATTGTACCAGACACCTCATGTGCTGCTAGAAGGATTGGCTGACCTGTCGGGCTTTCATCAGCTGCGATATATGTCAGCCCTTCTGGTGCGACATCACCACTTGCGCTATCGACTGCCGCTTCATCTCCTTGGTAATTCCGGCTCGTGAAATAAGTAGAAAATGTTGGACTAGTCGGGTTTGACACATCATAAGCCATAATACCACCTGTACGCTCTAAGCCGATAAATGCATACTTTTTGCCGTCTACGTCACCGGTAATCACGGTCTCCGGCTCTGGTCCTTTATCGTCACTGCGGTTATCCAGCTTATCTTCATCATTTGTCGTATTAAAGTAGTGTGGGATTGCTCCTGCTGTGATCTTCTCAAAGTCTGAACCGCTATCGTACACCTGCTCTAAGGAATCCGCATCCCAGACCGAGAACCCGCGACCGCCGTACGCGTATACTGCTTCGTATTTGCCTTCCTCATTTTTCGGAGCCACAATGCTTGTCTTTAGACGGCCTAACTGCTCGTCTTCGAACAAGCCGTTTTGGACAAGCTCATCCAGCTGCTCTTGCGTATATCCTTGATAAAGATCTGCATTCAAACGATAAGCATCTTCTGCTGCCAAATCAGCTGCACGCGTTTCTTCTGAGAAGCCATCCCAATCCTGGCTGTCTCCTTCGTTCGCAGTTAGAATGTAAGTCTTCCCACCAGAAGCGAAGCTTGTCATTCCATCCGGCATGTACATGCTCAGTACCGGCCAATTGCCAATTGCAATTCCATCATCTTTATTCGATGGATCAAGTTCTACCCCCTCTTGAGAGAAGTCTTTATACCCTAAGCTTTTTACCGTCGTAAAACTGTTTGTCTGCAGATCCAGCTTGGCAATCGCATTGCTTTCCTGAATCGCTACATATGCAAAACGATTGTCTTTATCAACCGTAATGTATTCTGGCTCCAAGTTCTCTGCATAAGAGGAATTTTCCGGATCTGGATTTACTTTTCGTACAGTAGAATCCACGATCTCATCGGTAAATGCTGCTGTTTCGGCTGACAAATTATCCGTGCCACTTGCAACATTGATAATACTGACAGAGCCTTCTGGATTTACCGTGTAGTCACTGGAAGGTTCTCCTTCATTGGCAACGAGTAGCTTAGACCCATCCGGCGTAAAGGTTACCATATCGGGTAAAGCACCTACTTCTACACTTGCCAATGTGTTCCCGTCTGTATCAAGCAGCACCACATGTCCCGGGTCGGTTTTCACTTGACTCGGCACCGCGACTGCGATGTAGCTGCCATCAGGATGAATCGCTACGCTCGTGACATCCGAGGCACTGACGTTAAAGGATTCCAATGATACACGCTTTAGTAGCGGTATCTCTGTCTTTCCATCCTTTAATCCATTCAAATCAAGAATGTCCAATGATTCAGCAGCACCATTAACAGAAAAAGCACGTTTTGTGTTTGCATCATACGCTACAATCTCTGTACCACCTTCACCTACTGCTGCACCACTCGTATAACGTCCGATTTGTTCGATTTGAAGTGCTTGTCCTGGATCTTGGCTGTAAACTTTCAAATCATCTGCTGCATGCCCAACAGCCGGTATAGCCAAAGTCACTGCCGCCAGCGACATGGCTGTGATTTTCTTCCACTTGTTCATTTTCATTAACGCCACCTTTATGAACTATGTATAGAAGTCATCATAGCGGACTGCCGTGAAGTTACTGTTAACTTTGTCTAAATTTCTTGTAATGTCGCAGAGAAAGCAAAAAGAGATGCCGGTTAATGGCATCCCTTGTCACTATTTCTGTTAATCTCGCACTCTGTCCGCTCATTTCCCCATCCCACTGAAGGAAAAGCGGAAGGAACTGCTTTTGGTTGGTGCAAATAAGGCCAGCACCTTTTTTTAGTGCAGAAACACTGTCCAATACATAAACAGTACTCCTGCATATACCAAAATGCTAACGAAGAATGCATTCCATAAACCAACAAAAAAGTCGCCTTCCTTGTAAATCATTGGTTCGTCCTTTCTTCGCCATATGAAGCTTCGAATCAGCGCGATTGTTTAGGATTTTATTCAGCATAAGAACATTCCGGATTTAGCTGTTTTGGACAACCTCGGTTAGTTTCCCTGTTACTGCTACCCGCTGCTGGCCAGATAGTGTACAAGTAACTAACGTAATCTCTGGTTTATCTTTATTATTCAGAATGTCGACTGCTTCTGGGTTGACGATTTCTACGCTGGCCACCTCGTAAACATAAGTTGCATCTTTATCCTGCAGTTTAATTTCTGCTCCTGGCTTCACTTCAGGAAGCTGCCGGAAAAATCGACCGTCGCGGTATCCTCTATGACCGGCGATGGTGAAATTATCCTTTGCAGGGTCTTGGTCTGTTTTGATTTGTGTTAAGGCGACAGCTAAATTGTCTTCTGTTGTTTCATTGAGCACATATTGCTCCAAATCAATAGAAGGAATTTCTAGCTTCATTGTTTCTTTTAGTTCTTCTTGTGACCATTTCTTACTAGACTCTCCCTCTGCTTGCGGAGCATCACCGGCCTCGATACTTGCAAAAGCTTTCTCCAATTCCGTCACTTCTTTGGCATGCATCTTTTCCATAGTGAGGGGAGTGGCAACGAGTGCCACTCCAATCAGCAGAAAGACAATTCCTGTGATCAGTTTTCCTTTTTTCATCTTACTTCCTCTTTCTGGCTGTCTGCGTACGGAAAGCATTCCAAATGAATGTTCCGCCTATGCCGACAGAAAGGATACCAGCCATCCAAAGCATGGAAAGCAGCTGTTCTCCAGTTTGCGGCAAGCTAGCAGGCAATCCTTGCTGGTTAGTCGCTGCCGGTCGAGCATTTGTTCCATTGCTCGGTGTTATAGCTGCAGCAGGTGTTACAGACGATCCTGACTTTGGATTCTCTGTTACTGTACCAGTATTAGTAGGTGTTTCTGGTTCTGTTGGTGTTTCACCATTTGTTGGTTTTTCTGGTTCTGACGGTGTTTCACCATCTGTTGGCTGTTCTGGCTGTTCTGGCTGTTCTGTTGGTTCTTCCGGTTTCTCTGGAGTCGGCTCTATCGTGTTTACTGCTGTGACGATAACTGGCGTTTGCTGTGCTATTTCGATTGTGAACACAATCGGCGTGTTATCCAGCTGATAGCCAGCTGGCGCTTTCGTTTCAACGAACTGATAATCGCCTGGCTGCAATCCTTCCACTGTAATCCGACCTTCTTTGTCTGTAACAAGGTCTTCTTTTACAGCGTTACCTTTTTCATCAAACAAGCTGAACACTGCACCTTCTAAGTGCTTGGTGTTAACTTCTGCGTCTACTTTTTCCAACATGACGGTTCCTGGTGTTTGTTCATTCACTGCTGTTACCACAACAGGTTCTGTTTGCCCTTTTTCCACTGTTACGTCAATTGGCGTGCTATCCAACTCATATCCTGTTGGTGCTTTTGTTTCGATGAACTGATACGTTCCTGGTTTCAAATCTTCCACTATTATCTGGCCGTTTGCATCTGTCACAAGCTCTTCTTTCACTATATTCCCAGCTGTATCTACCAAGTTAAATTCCGCACCTTCCAACAAGTTGCTGCTATCCGCTGCATCTGCTTTCTCCAAGACGATACTTCCTCGGGTTAATTCGTTTACGGCTGTTACAGCAACAGCATCCTGCTGACCTTTCTCTACGGTTACGTTAATTGGTGTTGCATCCAAATTGTAACCTGCTGGTGCTTTTGTTTCGATAAGCTGGTACGTTCCTGGTTTCAGGTCATCGATGAGAATCTGACCAGCGTCGTTTGTCACAAGCTCTTCTTTTACCGTGTCGCCTTGGTCATTCACTAGCTTGAAGACCGCACCTTCCAATAGAAGACTGCTATTATCTGCATCTGCTTTAGTCAAGACAATGCTGCCACGAGTTAGTTCATTTTCTGCTGTAACAACAGCTGTTTCTTGCTGGCCTTTTTCCACCGTTACCTGGATTGGGGCCGCATTCAGCTCATAACCCACTGGTGCTTTCGTCTCGATAAACTGGTACGTTCCTGGTTTCAATCCATCGACAGTTATACGTCCATTTCTATCGGTCGTGAGTGCTTCTTTTACTGTGTCACCTTGTGCATTAACCAGTTTGAAAGCTGCACCTTCTAAAAGAATAGAACGATCCTCTGCATCTACTTTTTCAAGTACGACACTTCCTGGAGTCAATTCATTTACAGCAGTTACGACTGCTGCTTCTTGCTGGTCTTTTTCTACCGTTACGTCGATTGGCGTGTCATTCAACTCGTAGCCAGCCGGTGCTTTCGTTTCGATGAATTGATAACTGCCTGGCTTCAAGTCTTTGACTGTAATCCGACCATTCGCATCGGTCACAAGCTCTTCTTTTACTGCATTACCTTTGCTGTCTACCAGCTTGAATGCTGCGCCTGCCAAGACAATAGAAGCATCATCTGTATCCACTTTTTCCAATACAATACTGCCTGGTGTTAGCTCATTTACAGCTGTAACGACAGCTGCTGCTTGCTGGCCTTTTTCGATTGTTACGTCGATTGGTGTTTCATTCAGGTTGTAACCTGTTGGTGCTTTTGTCTCGACGAACTGATAGTTTCCTGGTTTCAATCCCTCAACTGTAATGCGGCCATTCGCTTCTGTAGTGATTTTTTCTTTTACTGTATCGCCTTGCTCATTTACTAGTTTGAACACAGCGCCTGCCAATTTAATCGCGTCATTGTCTGCGTCCACTTTTTCCAGCACTGCTGTTCCAGTAGTTAATTCGTTTCCTGCTGTCACAACAGCTGCTTCCTTCTGGGCTTTTTCAACGGTTACGTCGATTGGCGTTTCATTCAAATCATAACCGGCTGGTGCTTTTGTTTCGATAAACTGATAGTTTCCAGGCTTCAGATCTTCGACAATAATACGACCATTTGCTTCTGTCACAAGATTTTCGTGTATTGTATTGCCTTTACTATCTACCAGTTTAAATACCGCGCCTTCCAGCGTTACCTTATTGTTCGCTGCATCAACTTTTTCAAGGATGACCGCACCTGGTGTTAGTTCATTTACAGCTGTCACTACAGCGGCTTCTTGCTGGTTTTTCTCCACAGTCACATCAATTGGTGCCTCATTAAGCTGATAGCCTGCTGGTGCTTTTGTTTCAATGAATTGATAGTTTCCTGGCTTCAAGTCATCAACCGTAACGCGGCCTGTTTCGTCCGTTGTAAGGTTTTCTCTAACCATGTCACCTTTTTCATTGACCAGTTTGAACACTGCACCTTCCAAAAGAATAGAAGCATCATCTGCATCGACTTTCTCTAACACAGCTGTTCCTGGTGTGAGTTTGTTCTTTGCTGTCACAACCGCTGTTTCCTGCTGACCCTTCGCAACGGTTACGTTAATCGGTGTTTCATCTAAGTCATAACCTGCTGGTGCTTTTGTTTCGATAAATTGGTAGTTTCCTGGCTTCAATCCATCAACTGTGATCTGTCCGTTCTTATCAGTAACGAGCTTTTCTTTTACTGCGTCACCTTTATCGTTCACAAGTTTAAAGACTGCGCCAGCTAATTTTACTGTGTTGTCATCTGCATCGACTTTCTCAAGTGCGACGCTCCCTGGTGTTAGTTGGTTCTCTGCTGTAACAATTGCCGTTTCTTGCTGGCCTTTCGCAACTGTTACATTAATTGGTGTTTCATCTAAATCGTAACCTGCCGGTGCTTTTGTTTCGATAAACTGGTAGTTTCCTGGCTTCAAACCTTCAACTGTGATTTCACCGTTCTCATCAGTGACGAGCTGTTCTTTTACTGCGTCACCTTTATCGTTCACTAGTTGGAAGACTGCGCCAGCTAATTTCTCTGTGTTGTTGTCGGCATCGACTTTTTCAAGCTTAACGCTTCCTGGTGTTAGTAGGTTCTCTGCTGTAACAACTGCTGTTTCTTGCTGCCCTTTATCAACTGTTACGTTGATTGGTGATGCATCCAAGTCGTAACCTGCTGGTGCTTTTGTTTCGATAAACTGATAGTTACCCGGCTTTAGATCTTCCACTGTGATTTGCCCGTTCTCATCAGTAACGAGCTGTTCTTTTACTGCGTCACCTTCTGCGTTCACAAGTTTGAAGACCGCGCCTTCCAACTTCACTTCATTGTTGTCTGCATCGATTTTCTCAAGCGCGACACTTCCTGTTGTTAGTTCATTGACAGCCGTCACAACTGCTGCTTCTTTTTGACCTTTTTCTACCGTGACGCTGATAGCTGTGTCATCCAACTCATACCCTGCTGGTGCTTTTGTTTCCACAAATGTGTAGGAACCTGGCGCTAAATCTTCCACGATAATACGCCCTTCTCCATCTGTGTGCAGCTGCTCTTTTACTGTGTTTCCTTTTTCATCTAACAATTTAAATTGTGCGTTCTCCAGATGAGTTTCTGGATTGTCTTTGTCTACCTTAATTAGTGATACGATACCTGGCTGCAGTGTATTTTCTGCAGTGACAGGAAGGGCTGTTTGCTGTCCTTTTTCAATCGTGATAGCAATTGGTGTGTTATCCAGCACATAATTCTCTGGTGCGCTTGTTTCAATCAACTGGTAGTTACCTGGTTTCAAATCGGTAATTGTCAGTAAACCATCACCGTTCGTTGTTAACCCTTCCTGCAATGTGTCACCGTTGCTGTCCTGTAAACGGAACACTGCATTGGAAAGCATTATATTGTTATCTGCGCTGTCGACTTTCTTCAGCTGAACTGCTCCCGTGGAGAGTTCGTTTTGAAGCTGGACGACTGCTGTTTCTTGCTGGCTGCGCTCAATTGTTACCGGTTTAGCTGCCGGATCTAGATCGTATCCAAATGGAGCTTTCGTTTCTTTAATGAAATAGCTGCCTGGAACGAGATCTTTGAAAACAAGCTTTCCTTCTTTATCTGTTGTACCAGACGCAACCTTATCTCCTTCAGCTGTCAGTAGGTCGAATGAAGCTCCTTCCAGACCTAGCTTCTCATCGACGCTGTCGAGCTTCACAATTTCCAACGATCCTTTTTTCAGATCATTTTCCGCTGTAAGTGTCACTTTTTCCTGCTGACTTCTTTCAATTACAAAACGGATTGGTGTTTGATCTGTTACAAAGTCTGTCGGTGCTGCGGTCTCAACAAATTGGTAGTTTCCTGGTGCCAAATTATCGACGGTCATGCTGCCTGATTCGTCTGTCTTCAAGTCTGCTTGCATTACCTTGCCATCTTGATCTTGCAGTTCGAAAACAGCTCCTGCCAGTTTCTCTGCACGATCGTGTGTATTGATTTTCGTTAATTCCACACTGCCTGGAATTAGTTTGTTTGCTGCAGACACAACAAGTTTCTCTTGCTGATTCTTGCTAATTTCAAAGTCGATTGGCTTTTCGTTGAGCGCATAATCCGCGGGTGCTTTTGTTTCAATAAACTGATAAGCACCTGGTTTCAAATCTTCTACAACAATTCTGCCGTTCTCGTCTGTTGATAGTTTTTCTTCAATCGTATTACCTTTGCTGTCTACAAGTTTGAATGCAGCGCCTGCTAGTGTGATGGATTCATCCACACTGTCTTTCTTCTCTAAGGCGACGCTTCCCGGAATCAGCTCATTCTCGGCACGCACAATAGCTGCTTCCTCTTGACTGCGCGTTACTTCCACGTCAATTGGTGTTTCATCTAGCACATAGTTTTCTGGTGCTTTTGTTTCGATAAATTGATACTTTCCTGGTGCCAGGTTCGAAACGATAATGCGGCCATCCAAATCGGTAACCAGCTTTTCTTGTATCGTTGTACCTGCTGCATCGACTAATTTGTATTCCGCTCCTTGAAGCGGCACACCTTCATTGTCTTTATCTACTTTAATCAAGGATACAGCACCTGGTGTAAGTGTATTTTCCACTTCCACTGTCGAAATCACTTGCTGTCCTTTCTCAATTGTAAAGATGATTGGTGTGTCATTCAGCACATAATCTGCTGGTGCTTTTGTTTCCACTAACTGATAATCGCCCGGCTTCAAGTGTGTGATCGCCAGTTCACCAGCTTCGTTTGTTGTTAGACCGGTTTGAAGAACTTTTTCGTTGTCATCTTGCAGCGTAAATTCTGCTCCTGTTAAGCCAATTGTGTTTTCTTCACTGTCGACTTTCTTCAATACAATAGATCCTGTTGAGAGTTTGTCGACTTGCTGTTTTGTTACTGTTTCTTTTTGGCTGCGTTCTACTGTAACTGGAATCGGTGTGCTATCCACGTCATAGCCAAAAGGTGCTTTCGTTTCCACGATCACATACTCACCTGGAAGCAGATTATTAAAACGAAGTGTTCCTGTTTCATCTGTCTTGCCAGACTCAACGGTTACCCCGTCAGTTGTACGAAGCTCGTATTCTGCTCCTTCCAAGCCTTTTGCTGTATCATCTTCTCCAACCTTCTTAATTTCTGCTGCGCCTCGTTTTAACTCATTCGTCGCTGTTACAGCAACTGTCTTTTCTTGACTGCGCGCCACTTCGACTGTAATTGGTGTGCTATCCAAAACAAAGTGTTTTGGCGCTTTTACTTCTTCAAATTGATACGTACCTGGTGCCAAATCTTTTACAGCTATTTTGCCATCTTCATCTGTAATCAGATTGTCTCTTACGATAGTGCCTGCTGCATCCTTCAGCACGTACACTGCACCCGCTAAAGCTTCTTCTGAATTGTGTTTGTTCACTTTCTTCAGTTCCGCTGAACCTGGCGTTAACGTGTTTGTCTGCTGGATGACAAGTGCTTCTTTCTGACTCTTGTCTACCGTAAAGTTAATTGGTTCTTTGTCTAATTCGTAATCTTTTGGAGCTGTTACTTCAATAAATTGATAGTTGCCTGGCTTCAGATTTTCTACTACAATGCGTCCGTCATTGCCAGTTTTCAATTCTTTCTCGATAACATCGCCTTTGCTGTTTACAAGCTGGAAGACTGCTCCTTCCAGTTTGATGTTGTGATCAGCGCTGTCCACTTTCTCTAAAACAACACTTCCTGGGATGAGCACATTTGTCGCTGTCACGACAGCTGCTGCCTTCTGTCCTTTTTCCACTGTTACTTCTATTGGCGTGTCGTCAAGCTGATAATGTTCAGATGCTTTTGTTTCTACGAAGGTATACGTTCCTGGTGCCAAATCTTCCACTACAATTTGCCCTGCTTCATTTGTAATCAGTTTCTCTTTTACTACGTCACCTTTCGCATCCAGCAGCTTAAACTCTGCTCCAGCCAGCTTCACGCTGTCATCATTTTCGTCCGTCTTAACCAACGACACTGCTCCTGGCGTCAATGTGTTCGTTGCTGTTACTTCTTCAGCAGCGAGTTGTCCGCGTTCGATCGTGAATGGAAGTTTTTCTTCATTCAGCTCATAATTTGCTGGTGCTTTTGTTTCTTGGAAATAATACTTACCTGGATGCAAATCAGCAACAGTCAGTTTGCCGTCTGCATCTGTTTTAAGACCTTCTTTAACTAGGTCACCATTCTCATGATAAAGCGCAAATTCTGCTTCAGCCAAGACTGTGCCGTCCTTGTCATCGACTTTTGTCAGGATTACTTCTCCTGGTGTTAGCTTATTGCTGATTTCACGTTCTACTTGAATTTTTTCTTCATTGCTTTTTTCAATCGTAAACTGTATTGGTGCAGCATCTACTTGGTAACCGTTTGGTGCCGCTGTTTCAACGAGTTGGTAGTTGCCCGGTGCTAGCTGGTCAACTAGCAATACACCTGCAGCATTGGTTGTCAGGCCTTCTCGTAGTGTCTCTCCGTCTGCTGTTCGCAGTTCAAAGACTGCGCCTTCCAGTAGGCTCTCTTTCTGATCAGCATCCACTTTGGTTAGTTTAATGCTGCCCGTTATTAATTTATTTTCAATGGTACCTAAATCGACTTGCGCTTCCTTATTTGGATCAATTGTAAACTTATGCTCTGTTTGATCTAGCTGGTAAAATTCTGGTGCTTTTGTTTCGACGATTGTATAGGTGCCTGGACGAAGGTCTTTCACTTCTACCAAACCATTCTCGTCGCTTGTGATGCCTTCTCTTACTGGATTTCCATCAGCATCTTTTACTGCGAAAACAGCACCTTGCAGCGGATCGCCCGCTTGGTCCATCTTTTGCAGTTTTACACTACCTCTTTTAATTGCGTTATCCTTGGTAACTTCAGTCACCCACGTTTGATTGTCCTGGATATTGAAATACACAGGATCTGCATTCAATTCGTACAATTCTGGTGCCTCTGTTTCGACCCAGCGGTAGTTACCAGCATCCAAATCTTTGACAGAAATAATCCCATCTTCATTTGTTGTTAGATCTTTTTGGCTTTGTTTCCATTCTCCATCGATTTGCTGCTGAAGTTCAAATACAGCACCTGCGATAGGTTTGCCTGTTTCTGCATCTTTTTTCGTTATTTGTGCATATCGCGTAATTTCTTTATTTTCAATCGTAACTTTTGATTCGCCTTCTACCGTTACTTTCTTCGTATCCTGGATACCTACTACATAACCTTCTGGCGCTTTAACTTCTTTTAACAGATAGTTATCGTATAGAAGGTTTTTGAAAACGGCTTTCCCATCTTCGCCTGTAGTCACACTGCGGATAGCAATCTCACCTGCGCTATCGTACAACGTGAAGGTTGCACCCGCTAGCGGATCACCTGTAGCTGCATCCACTTTGGAAACTTCCAAACTGCCGTATTCGCCGGATCCAGAACCACTGCCCCCGCTTCGTTTAACAATGATTGTTTTACTTGATTCTACAGTTTCTGTCGTAATATTCTTTCCTGAGAATACTGCTTTATTGCTAACCTCCTGCCCATTGGCTGCATTGATATAGGATTGATACTCCAAGATGTAAGCACGATCGATATCTTCCAAGAAAGATAGTACGAACGTTTGGCTTCCATCATCAGCTGTCTGGATATCTAGCTTGTAGTCACCCTTTGGAACTTCTTCCCCTTTTGAAAGATTGCCTCTTCCATCAACATTTGTTGCGTAAAGCTTGAAGCTATCTTCTAAAAGGATTTGATCCGCTCTTAGTTCATCCGTCACCTTAGCTTCCGTAACATGGGATTGCCCTTTATTAATATCGATTCTCCAATTAATTGCATTCCCATTTTGAGATCCATTCTTTACGTTATAGCTGCCTCCATTGTTGACAGATACATGCGCATCTAGATTAATAGATTCCAGATCATCACTATCCAGCGTTGCGGTATTATTGTATCGATTGACAATCAATTCTCCAGCAAGGCTGGTTTTGTATTCAATCCAGTAAGGCTTGCTGTTATCTTTCAATATTTTCACTTTAAAGCCTGGTTCACCTTTAGCATTGGTTACCTTTTCAACTGTATAGTCTTTTCCTTCTGCTAAAAGCTCACCTTTATTTACACCATTCCACCAACCCATAAGCTGTGTGTCATATACCTTAATTGAATCTTCTACTAACTGTTGCTGACCTTGGATATAGTCAGTTACCGTGATATTCTTCAAATCTTTTAGATCATAGTTAACTCCGACGTTCCAAGTAATTTCTTTCGTTACAGCATTATAGGAACCATTCTTAAAACCGTTGTTCTTTGTATATTCATCTGGATAGAACTCTGCTGAAGCTTCTTTGGTTTGCTCTTTCTCCCATTCATCCGTCCAGTCCAGCTGTACATTGTTTTTAAATACTTTATGTTCCGTTAAGCTGTCATAATTAAAATCAGTAGAATACGTAATTTTATGCGGTGTGTTGATTTGATTTTTGAATTCTACTGTAAATCCGTCTGGTGTAACGGTTAGTTCATACTCGTCTCTGGATACCTCTTTATTGCCATCGATATTAATAATCTTGAATGTATCCTCTTTCATCGTAAGACCCTTATTTGGGTACGTATCCGTAATAACGACATTCTTCATTTCATGGGAATCTTTATTGAAGTCAATGGTCCAATCGCTCGTTTTCTTTTGGTAATTGACATTAGAACTGAACTTGGAAAGCACTTGCTGTTTGATATCTCCGCCAGCACCCTTCTCATACTCTCCAGTTGTCACCGTATTATTAATTCGGCCATCCTCTAATACGCGTCCTTCTGCTTTTGTTTGATATGTGATTTTATAGGCATTTTGAATGTTCTCATCAAATTGCAACTGGAAGCCGCGTTTTCCATCTTTGGCTGTCAATTCGTCTATATGATAGTTCTTAACTTCTGCTGCTGATACTTCTTCTCCGTTCTCTCCAATCGTAATTCTTTCCACAATAATATTGTCAAGCAGCACATGACTGTCATCAAACAAATCTGTTAGTACTGCATCCTGCTGCTTAATTGCTTTTTCATTATAGTTGTATTCTATTTCCCAAGTGATGATTTGCTTTTTCTCATCATAATGAGCGTTGGTCTTCTTCAACGGTTCTCCACGCCTTACATTAACAGAGGCTTTAGCAGATAAGTCCTTCTCAAGATTAGAACCCGTTAATGTAGCAGTGTTTGAATAATTTCTGCCGTCAGCGTCAGTAATATCTGTTGTAAACTCAACCCGATACGCATCCTTCAGCTGGCCAAAACTAATGCTAAACGGTTCTTCCTGCACCTGGTAATTAGAAGGATCCACAAGTTCTCCTTGCTTGACCGTTCCATCCAACTGAACATCGAGTTTATATACGTTAATGGAACCCGGCTGCAGCTGCAGGTTTTCTTGAAGCGGATCATGCAGCACAGCATCTTCAATCGTCGCCAGCTTTTTGTTGAAATCTACCGTCCATGTAATTTCTTTAGCATTATAGCCACGGTCGGTTTTGCCGGCTTTATCGATTGCAATTTCTGTTTTTGGTGTGAATCTTATCGGAATAATGTCTATCGCTTCTTCTTTAATGGTGAAAACAATTTCCTGCTCAACACTTCCCACAATCTCTTCCTTGAATTCTGTCCACAAATGCAATGTCCCTTTTACGTTGGACAGCTTGCTGATGTTGTCATTGAACGTCATCACGACCGTGCCATCCATTTTCATGACGTAAGATCCGACACTATCATTGCCAAATGCAAGCTCACCTTTCACATCATTGTAAAGCTTGAAATAATCCGGCAGGTTGAAGGTAAAGGTAGATCCTTCCCCATACGGATGCCCATTTTGCAATGCCCACTCCATATCAATCGTGACTGCTTCTCCTAATGTTGGCTGGTTCTCAGGGTTTTCATCGGCATCAATGATATCCCCTTTTTCGTCTTTCATAACAATACTTGTGATGATGTTTTCTTCGATTTCACCAGTTTGGCGTTCTGCTACTTCTGGTGCTGCTTCCTCTTCTGTTTTCTTTTCTTCTGTATCTTCCTTTTCTGCTTCCGTTATCTCGTCAGTTTTCTCTTCTCCTGCTTTGTCTTTTGCAGGATCTTTTACTTCCTGTTCTTGGTCAGCTGGCTGCTCTTCAGCTGCTTTATCCTCTGCTGCAAGCTCTCCATCTATCGGTTCGTCTGGTGCTTTCTCTTCACTTGCTTGCTCTTGTTCAGCAGGCTTTTCTGCCGATGCATCGTCTGCAGGTGCTTCTTCTGTTTGTTCTTCGTCTGCTGCTGGTTCCGCTGGCGTTTGCTCTGTCTCAGCTGGTACCGTTAAATAGAACGGCACAAGCTGCACGTTGCTTCCGACAGCGAAAGTTAGTTCCACTTGTTCTTCTTTGCTTTCTTGTACCGCTTGATTGCTGCTAAATGGAACTTCTATCGTCCCTTTAGCAGGTTCTTGCTCTTCGTTCGTAAATTGGAAAGATAAAAAGCCATCTTTTAGGCTATACTTTCCTACCTCTTTATTCTCTTCATTTACTAGAACGGCAGATTCTACTGCCTCAAAATCCAACTGTTCTGGCAGTATGATCTGGTATGTATCTTCATCTGATGTGTGCTGGGTTTTGTTCCAATTCACTTTCAGTTTCAGTTTCGCGTCTCTTTCTGCACGGTGTTCTTGACTGATTGGATTATCTTCTTGGTCAGTCAACTCGATTTCTGCTTGAAATGGCTCTGCATCTGTTCCTTCTGCAAAAACCTGTGCTGTCCCGAGCGAACCGGATAACACCGTTTGCATAAGCAGAATCATAATCAGCATCATTACAGGAATTTTTCTCTTCACTGCATCTTTCTCCTTTGCGCTTTTCTAGTCTTTGAAATACTGAACTCCAAAGCTTTCCTCACATTAGCAAAGCTTTCTGAACAAAAAACTGTACATTTTATCCAGAAATGCACGGAAATAGACCTGCAAAGATTGTCGAATGGCAAAAAATCTTCCAAAATTAGGACGTACATATTGTAAAAATTGTTATAATACAGATAGGAAAACTACATGCGGGAGGCTTGATTATGAAAGTTATGTTAGTTGATGATGAGCCGCTGGCACTGCAATTTTTAGAATCACAGTTACATAGCATTGGGGACTTTATAATCGTGGGAGCTTATGACTCTGCGCGGGGACTAACGGAAAAAATTATAGAACAGCAGCCAGAGCTGCTTTTTTTAGATATAAAGATTGGTGCGGTCAATGGTGTTGAGCTGGCATCAACGATACAAGAAGTGAAACCGGATCTCCCGATTGTCTTTGTAACGGGGTTTCATGAATACGCAGTCCAAGCGTTTGAGGTAAATGCGCTGGATTATATTATGAAACCGATACAAAGAGATAGATTGATCAAGACAATTCAACGTCTGCAACAGGATGAAATTACCGAAAGTGCATCAAAGGCACCTATTCAAATTATGTGCATGCCTACTTTACAGTTCATTCAGAATAACGTATCGATACCTGTCCAATGGCGGACGTCGAAGGCAAAAGAAGTGTTCTGTTATTTGCTTCATCATGCAGGAAAGCCTGTGCGTAAGGATGTTCTTATCGAAGAATTTTGGGGAGAGACGGAACTAGCCAAATCAACTACACAGCTGTATTCCACCATCTATGTTATCCGGAAAACATTAGCCGCTTCACTGCCTTCTATATCATTAAGCAGTAAGGATCAGTGCTACCAACTTCATGTAGGAGATACCAAGATTGACGTGGAAGAATGGCAGAAGCAATTACATCAATTGCTGCCATTACAGCAAGATACATTGCCTAGCTATCAAGCACTTCTGCGACAATACAACGGAGATTATTTTGCTACAGAAGGCTATGGATGGGCGGAGACGAAACAAAGATATGTGCAGGAGCTTTGGTATAAGACCGCTGCTCAGGTAGGAAAATGTCTTGAAGAACTGCAGATGATGGAAGAGGCGCTCTCTCTATACTTCACTATGCAAGCAAAATTCCCGTATATTACACATAGTTATCACCGTATTTTGCATCTTTGTGATGCATTAGGGGAGTCTGGTGAAGTAGTGAATCAATATGAACGTTTAGAAATTATGCTGGCGGAAGAATACGGCGTCAATCCCGATTCAGAAGTAACAGAATGGTATGAGTCATGGAGATTGCAGCATATGTAGAAGCGTACAGGAGGAACATGATGAGAGGTAGAACAAAGCTGCTCCTTATTTTAGCATTTGCCATACTGCTGACTTTGGGCAGATTCGTCTGGTATCACTTTCAGACACCGGCTATACAGCCGACGGCAGCCGACGGACAATTGGATGCACAAGAAATTGATTTCTCCAGCAGTCATTCGATTGAATTGAGTGGCGATTGGAAGATGACAGATGCTGCAGATTCCGGCACATCTGCCCAGCTGCCAGCATACATGGAAGCCGATGCAATCGGCGCTTATGAATTAGACATACATACAGGAGACAGTACAGCGCAATACGCGCTCTCTTTGCGTGCGCTCTATGCAGATGTTACCGTGTTTGCTAATGACAAGCTCGTCTACCGAACACCCGATTTCCATCAAGGCCCAGGAACACCTATTGCTATAACTAATTTAAAAACAGATAAGGACGGATATATACGGCTGCATGTGCGGTTCCATGCATTTCATGGAAATGACCATGCGAAAGCAATGATTGAGACAAAATTTGGCTCCAGCAAGCAAATCCAACAAGAAACGTTTTTAGCCGCAGGCGTTCAATTTTTTGTTGGAGCTATTCTGTTTATCCATGCTGTTTATGCCTTTGTCCTTTATGTGATGAGGCCAAAGAAAATAGGCACGTTCTATTTCTCTATCGCTGTCCTGCTGACCAGCATAGCTGTTGTTACTTCGGATTACAATGCCTTAGGGTATGTAATTAATCTGTCTTACGACTGGCACGTGCGAATCGTCTATTTTAGTTATGTTGGGTTGAGCTTCTTCTTTTTGCTATTTGCCGTAGTCACGTTCACGAACGCGGCAAACAAGTGGCCATTTCGCTTTCTTTCTTTGTTGTTTGCCGCTTACCTAATCTATCTCCTTTTAGCGCCAATTGATTTTGTGCGTTACGTGCTTGGTATCGGCATTTCTTTAATGATTGCTTTCTCCATCGTATGCTGGATCCTATTCCGGACCGTTATTACTACTGGGGAGAGAGCACTGCCGCTGTTTCTAGCCGGAGCGGCAGCTGTCTCACATGTTGCTTGGACTGTTTTGATCGGAAATCTTCCCTTCATTGATAAAGCGTTGCAAGCAGCAATTAAAAGCGGCTTTTATCCATTCGATATTACCGTCGCCTTCGTTTGTTTCTGCAGCTTTTGGTTCATCCGTTTTTTTCAGACAGAAACAGAAAACGAACGGTATATTGAACAACTGGAATTGGAACAAAAGCGGAAAGACCAGTTCCTGGCTAACACGTCACATGAGTTGCATACACCACTTCATGGGATGATGAACATGGCTCAAAGTGTAATTGAACAGGAAAGTAAGCTGAACAATCAAAGCAAATATAAGCTGCAGCTGATTCAAACGATTAGCCGGAAGATGTCTTATCTTCTGAATGATCTAATTGATGTGACCCAGATGAAGCAAAATCGACTGCGACTGGAGCCTGCAGCTATGCAAATCGAGCCTCTTCTTATTGGAACTGTAGACATGCTTCGTTTCATGGCTGAGGAAAAACACGTGGACATTCATGTAGACATGCCAGATTCACTTCCTTGTGTGTATGCTGACGAACACCGCGTTACACAAATTGTGACCAATATGCTCCACAATGCCTTGAAATTCACACATGAAGGCAGCATTCACTTGGTTGTCTCAGCGGATGAGACACAACTTTATGTAAAAGTGATTGATACGGGGATTGGGATAGATGAGCATACGCAAGCACGGATTTTTCTTCCTTATGAAAAGGGAGATAATACAATTTCTGAGAGTGAAGGCATCGGCCTTGGTCTCGGTATTAGTAAACAGCTGGCGGAAATGCATGGCGGAACGTTAACTGTCGATTCCGAGTTAGCTAAAGGTTCTGCCTTTACATTATCCTTGCCATTAGCTGCTGATCAGCAAGTCAGCTCTCCCCCCAAGACAGCAACCTATACAGAAGTTGCCTCTGCTGTTGCAGAAAAAATAGAACCAGATCTAGCAACGACTTCTGACCGTCGCATTTTAGCAATAGATGATGATGCGGTTAACTTGATGGTTTTGAAACAAACATTTGAATCAAATGGATACCACATCCATACGGTTTCCACAGCCACTGCATTCCTAAAGTGCTTAACAAAAGAAAGGTATGACCTGCTCATCATTGATGTGATGATGCCGAAAATATCTGGTTTCCAATTAACAGAAATAGTCCGACAAACATACAGCCTGAGCGAATTACCTATTTTACTACTTACAGCCCGTTCTCAAGTTACGGATGTGTATGCAGGTTTTCGGGCAGGCGCTAATGAATATGTCATGAAACCAATCGACATTGTAGAACTGAAAACTCGAGTCAACTCCATGCTAGAACTCAAAGAATCGATAGAGGAACGCTTGCGCATGGAAGCGGCGTGGCTGCAAGCCCAGATTCATCCACACTTCCTATTTAATACGTTAAATACAATCGCGTCATTAAGCACAATTGATACAGATCGCATGATGCGGTTGCTTCAGGAATTCGGCAATTATTTGCAGTCCAGCTTTAATGGAAAGAATATATCCAGCTGTATTCCGATTGAAGAAGAACTGGATTTGGTCCGCTCCTATCTGTACATCCAGCAAGAACGGTTTGGCAGACGCCTTCAAGTGAAGTGGCATATCGATCGGCATGTGCAATTCCGCATTCCTCCACTCACCCTTCAGCCATTAGTGGAAAATGCCGTACTTCATGGACTGCAATCAAAAGAGGACGGCGGCACCATTTTTATTGAGATTCTTAAAGAGGAGTCAACAGCAGTTATTTTCATTAAAGACGACGGCATTGGCATACCTGTTGCTAAACTGCAGAATTTATCTGTATCCAGTGAACAGAAAGATAGTATTGGCTTGCTTAATACACATACACGCCTGCAAAAAATTAATGGTTCCGGATTACTTGTATGCAGTGAGGAAGGTGCAGGCACCACGATTCAAATTCGCCTTCCGTTAACTGAAAGAAACGAAGAAGACAACAATCAATAAATCTTAGTGCTTTTGCCAGATAACCTAACCACTAAAAAGGCAGATGAAATCTACAATTTGTAGATTTCATCTGCCTTAATCGATTACATAATATCATTCAACCGTATCCGCTATAACAGCTGGCAATGTAATTTCCCAGCCCGCTTGGGACGTATAGCTGTAGCTACCATACACTTCACCATAAACAGTTACGATATCCTCGTCAACAAAGTCGGTGTACCCTTCATACTCTACGTACACGATATCATCTGAATTGTATCCATAAGAATCTTGCGTAACTGCCAAACGGATATTCGTAATGTTGTCTCCTTCTTGAATTTGGACAACTTGCCCCTGGTACTTAACATATTCTCCTGTGTATCTGTCAGGATTCTTTTCCAGTTGTGCATATTCTATTGGTTGCGCGTTTTCTTTCTTTTCTTTAGCTTCTTGTTCTGCTTTAGCTTTCGCTTCTTCAGCTTCTTTGGCTTCTTTTTCAGCTTGCGCTTTTGCTTCTGCTTCTTCCTTAGCTGCCTTCTCCTCTTCTGCTTTCGATTCTTCAGGAGTTTTCTCTGCTTGATCATCAGAAGATTCTTCTGTGCTAGCATTCGCATTTTCAACCGACGGAGAGGAAACTCCAACAATAATAATACCTATTATTAGTAGAGCAAATGCGCCGCCAGTGATTCCAAGATGTAATTTTCCTTTTCCATTCTTCTTAAAAATAGAAATGATTCCCAAAACAATAAACAATAAAAGTGAAATAAAACCGACAATCATAAATAATGCTCCTACAGCAATCACGATATGATTCTTCCTCTCGTTTCTTTTTTTGAATGTATTAGTTAACTTGGAATAAATCCCCTAACTAACCAACTGATATAATACCAAATTACTAGGAAAAAAGCATTATTTATTTGAATTGTTTTTGATATTATTCAAAATAAGTGTTTCTATAAAAGTTAAAAGTGTAAACCTTAAAAACCAAGACAAGAAAAAAAGATGCCCAAAGGCACCTTCATTTCAATTTCTCCGGCAAACTGTGAATGGAAGCAATCAGTGTGTTTAATTTGTTTTCGATCCGGTGCATCAGGTAAAAGGTGACTGCCGCCGGAAACCCAAATTCTTTTATGATTGCAAGCCATGGTTCCATCAGAACCGCCTCCTCTCCTTATTGGAAAAGGGGTGCAGCTTCGAAAGCTGCACCCCTTGGTATCAGAATATCTCCTGGACAGTGCGATCAACGATGCGGGCGCTTTTTTTTGAGACCAATTCCCCGCCGCTTGAGGCGATGACATTTTGAGCTATAATGGTATCCATTGCCTCATTAATAAGTGCTTCATCAGCAGGTTCTACCGGCTGCTCTAAACTAATCGTTACCGTTTTGCCAGTTTCATTCAAAAATTGCAAGTCTAGTTTCTTCATATTTTCCTGCCTCCTTCATTTGTCGAATTATGTGTTACGCAAAGTGGATTGATCGTTTTTCTCTACTGTATACAATTCACGCTGTTGAAGTGGCACTAATGCACTAGTGAATGCGTACAGCTCTTCCGGTGTTGCATCCAGACGTACGTTGTTAAATGATTTCGTTTTGTATTTGTCTTTGCCTGTTTCCGCATCTACTCCATCGTTTAGCACGATGCTGAGTCGCGTTTTGATATGGGATGATGTAACTGCCATGTCTCTCGCCTCCTTTCACCCCTATAATCGGTGCTCCCGATAAAAAAGTGTGGAAAAAGTTTAGAAAAATGACTGAAATCACTGCAGACCCCGTACAGGAGCAGGCTCTGCTTGTAATCTAATAGTAATTTTACGTCGATCGGCTTTCATAGTACAATAAGGGGTAGCGTATATGACTTTAGGCACCATTTTCTAATAACAGACAACGAATAAATATACAGATACATTCACATAAAGGAGCTTAATTATGTCAAGAAGGTCACCCTATCAATCTCAGCCTCCTAGGCGAAAAGTAAAGAAGAAACTCAAAAAAAAGCGAATTCTAATGCTCATACTCCTCCCGATTTTAATTCTGGGAGCTGGCGGTGCAGCCTATGCGGCGCACTTGTACACTTCTGCTGCCAACGCCATTGAAAAATCACATGTCGCAGATGCTCGGGAAAAATCCGAGTTACGCGAAGCAGCAGTCGACCCCGTTGAAGACAATGTTTCGATTTTATTTATGGGAGTAGACGATAGCGATACAAGAGATCAATCAAATTCCCGTTCGGACGCCATGATTCTGGCTACTTTCAATAAAGATGAGCATAGTGTGGACTTGTTAAGCATTCCGCGTGACTCGTACGTGTACGTCCCAGAAGTGGACAGAAAGACGAAAATCACGCATGCACATGCTTACGGCGGCGCACAAGCCAGCGTTGAAACAGTTGAAAACTTCCTTAATGTTCCGGTCGATTATTACGCGGAAATCAACTTCAACGCCTTTATGGACATCATTGATACGCTTGGCGGAATTGAAGTAGAAGTACCTTATGAACTGTACGAACAAAACTCAAAAGACCAGAAAGATGCCATCCACTTAGAGGAAGGCTTACAAGAACTCAATGGAGAAGAAGCACTGGCACTTGCACGCACCCGCCACTACGATAATGATATCGAACGCGGGAAACGTCAGCAGGAGATCATTAAAGCAATGATCAGCAAAGCCTCTTCTGCAAGTTCTATCTTTAAATATGATGATTTAATTCAAGACGTTGGGGACAACCTAACTACGAGCCTGACATTTGATCAAATTAAGAGCTTTGTATCGTATGGTACAAGCAACAAATTGACAATTAATACGCTGAATCTTGACGGTACCGGCGGCAAGCTGTCCGATGGTATTTGGTATTACCAAGTCGATCCGGCATCCCTAGCTGATACACAGAAAGAGCTGCGTGAGCACCTTGGTTTATCATTGGAAGTAGACACTGATAGCGTCGAAACTGGCAGTAGCGGTGTTTATGACAGTACGGGGCCGACTGGTGAGACAGGCAGCACTGGTACTACTGATTCTACTGGAAACACTGGGTCTGCAGGATACACGGAAAGCAGCACTGAAACTGACTCAGCTTATGACAGTACAGGTACTACCGACTCTACTGGGAGCAACGGTTCTGCTGGTACATCCAGCTACGATACCGGTACTAGCGGCTCTTCCAGTTCATATGACGACACGAGTCAAACATATGGCACGTCAGGAAGCACGACAACCCCATAAACTAATAAAACTGCCACCTCATTTCGGGTGGCAGTTCCTTTTGTCCATTGCTTTCAAATGTAAAGGCAATGTAAAATAAAATTGTTTTCTAGCATTGTTGCTAGTATAATTTAAGAGGTCTGAACAAAAAGAACATCCTAGCAGGAAGGACGCTTTTATGAAATCAGCATTTACTGTTCTAAAAGAACAATTCAAGCATTTTAATCTCATTCGACGCATTTCACTTTATGAATTAAGGAATAACAATAGTGCTAACTATCTTGGTTTGGCTTGGGAGATCTTGAGCCCTCTCATTCAGATTGCAATTTACTGGCTCGTGTTCGGCTACCTAATCAACGGAGGCGACAAGAAAGTAATAGATAACCCATCAGGCGGAGAACCCATTCAATTCTTACCGTGGTTAATCACCGGGCTCATTCTTTGGATGTTCTTCCAACCTGCTGCTACCCAGGGGGCCAAATCAATCTATACAAGGCTGCGCTTGTTGTCTAAAATGAACTTCCCAATGAGCGTCATCCCTAATATCACGATTTTTTCTAAGTTCTATCCGCATATAATTTTAATCGTGATAGCACTGATTATCGCGCAAATAACTGGTTATACACTTAGCATCTATATCCTCCAGTTACCTTATTTTGTATTCGCGGCATTTGCATTTACGTATGCATTTGCTTTACTAATGACGACTTTGACTACACTAATACGTGATATACAGTTATTGTTACAAGCAGTACTACGTATGGTATTATATTTAACACCAATATTGTGGACATCCCAAAATCTTCCCGGTTTTCTGGATACATTAATGAAGCTAAATCCGCTTTATTACTTAGTGGAAGGCTACCGAGCAGGTTTGCTTGGACAGCATGGTTGGTATTTGATCAACTCCTGGCAATACTCCATCTATTTCTGGGTAGTAACGATCATCCTGTTTACAATAGGTTCAATATTACATGTCAGATTCAGAAGACACTTTATAGACTTTCTTTAAACGAAAGGGTTTATTATGGAAAAATCAATTATTGTGGAGAACGTGAGCAAAAAGTATAAATTATATAGCAAGAGTTCAGACCGCATTAAGGATATTATCTTGCCTAAAAGTTATGGTGAAGATTTCTATGCACTGCGCAATGTTAACTTTACAGCTGAAAAAGGAGATGTAGTAGGGTTTATCGGAATAAATGGTTCTGGTAAGTCTACCTTATCCAATATCATTTCAGGCATTGTTCCAGAAACAACTGGAACTGTTACACTGAACGGTGAAGCAGCTTTAATTGCTGTAGCAGCTGGATTAAAGGGCGATTTGACCGGTAGGCAGAACATTGAATTAAAATGCCTGATGCTCGGTTTAAATCAAAAAGAAATACGCAAATTAGAACCGGAAATAATCGAATTTGCAGAGCTCGAGAAATTTATCGACCAGCCTGTTAAAAATTACTCCAGTGGGATGAAGTCTCGTCTCGGTTTTTCAATTTCGGTCAATATAGATCCGGAAATACTAATTATTGACGAAGCTCTCTCTGTAGGAGATAAAGCTTTTGCTGAAAAGAGCTTGGCTAAGATGCAGGAATTCAAAGATAGAGGTAAGACAATGATTTTTGTAAGTCACTCTATCGGCCAGATGAAACAATTCTGCGATAAGATACTTTGGCTCGAGTTTGGACGCGTACGTGAATACGGTACAATTGAGGAAGTAATTCCTAAATACGAAGCCTTCTTGAATGATTACAAGAAGAAAACAAAAGCAGAAAAAGACGCATATCGACAAAGCGTCTTAGAAAGCAAATAAGGCAGGAAGCTTCAGCTTCCTGCCTTATTTTTGTTTCGGCCGAGAACAATCCGGAACATAAATTCAAATGCTTTCAATATTCTTTTCCAGCGGAATGGCTGTTTTATTAAGCGATACGCCCACTCCAAATTCAACTTGATCCAAATACGCGGTGCACGGCTAACCTGTCCAGCTAATATATCGAAAACACCGCCAACTCCCATAAAAACGCCTTTTTCAAATATATGCTGATGCGCAGCAATCCACTTTTCCTGCTTCGGAAATCCGAGTGCAGCAAAAACGAAATCAGGTTTAGTTGCAGCTACATGCTTGGCAACTTCATCATCATTTGTAAAGTAGCCGTTGTGCCTTCCAGCAATAACGATTCCTGGATATTGAGAAATCACATGGTTAACAGCACTCTCATTTACCTCTTCAGTAGCTCCTAAAAAGTAACAGCTCAAGTTATGCTTGTCTGCATAACTAAGCAGTCTGAACATCAAGTCAAAGCCTGTCACACGTTCTTCGATTGGATTCCCTAGTATTTTCGATGCAACTACGATACCAGCACCGTCAGGGATAATGTAATCTGCGCTTTGTACGCTCTCTTTATATATATGATCAATGCGTGTCTGCATCACAATTTCAGGATTTGCTGTTACAATAAATGTCCTTTGTTCCTTCTCTATACGCTTATACAAATGCTTCTGTAACAATTCCTTCTGGGTTAGTTTATCAAAAGGAATTTGCATTATTTCAACTTTTTCATTCTCCAAGTCCTAACAACCTTTCAAGACTATAACAGACTTTTTTTAGTCTCTAGAATAGACTTTCCCATTATGCCACGAAAACAAAAACTTTACAATTATACACAATAACTTTACATTTCTATTCCTTAAGATCCAAATGAAAAGAACACAACGAGCACGATTAGCTGCTCGAATGTGTTCTTCTTTTTTGCTGGTGTTTACTTTAGTAAGTACCTTCTTACTTCGTGATATCCCAGCTGCTTATTTCGGTTACTTTACGATTTGTGATCCATATATAAATAAGAACTTATTTACAAAGTAAAATAGCTGTACTATGTCCATCATTATCTGACATAAGATGAGTGAATAAATACATTCTTACCATGCAGTATTCCTCGGTACCATGTATTGGTTCCGACTTTTTCTGTCAGGTTAACTTCAAACTTTTCTCCCTTTAAAGAAGACAGTGAATAAACTTTGTTTTTTGAACCGCCCCATGCTTTTGTAAAAGCTTCGCCAGTTCCTTTTACATACAATGTTTTTCTGTTTTTACTAATTGACTTATGTGTTCGATGATTAAATTCAGACGCTTTTACCCAGCCGACTACCCCTGAGATACTGCTTGGCTTTGTGCTTATTTTATAATACATTTCTCCATTTAGCTTCGCTTGTCTTTTTGCGTAGTAAACAGCATTTGTAAAGCCCTCTCTCCTCGCAATTTTGTACGAAGAGAGATTGCTTAGATTTGTATAAATACGTGTATTGTTCCCAAGATGACCCAGCATGCTTGTCGTGCTCTCGATAGTATCGCTGACAAATGCAGAATGTATAAATACATTCTTACCATTGAGCATCCCACGATACCATGTATTGTTTCCAACTTTTTCTGTCAGATTCACTTCAAACTTTTCTCCTTTTAGAGATGAAAGATTATAGACTTTGTTTTTTGAACCACCCCATGCTTTTGTAAAAGCTTCGCCAGTTCCTTTCACATACATCGTTTTTCTGTTGTTACTGATTGATTTATGTGATCGGTGGTTAAAGTCAGAAGCTTTTACCCAGCCGACAACACCTGCTGTGCTGCTTGGCTTGGTGCTTATTTTGTAATACAATTCACCATTCAGCTTCGCTTGTCTTTTTGCGTAGTAGACGGCATTTGTAAAGCCATCTTTCTCTGCAACTTTGTAGGAAGAGGGATTAGACAGGTTTGTATAAATACGTGCATTATTCCCCAGATGTCCTAACTGGCTCGTCTTAACTTCCATACTTGTAGTAACGAATGCGGAGTGTATAAATACATTCTTACCATTCAGCTTTCCTCGGTACCATGTATTGCTGCCGACTTTTTCTGTAAGGTTTACTTCAAACTTCTCTCCTTTCAGAGAAGAGAGCGTGTAGATTTTGTTTTTTGATCCGCCCCAAGCTTTACTATAAGCGGTACCTGTTCCTTTGACGTAGAGTGTTTTAGGTGCTTTGGATACTCCCTTATGCTCGTGTACCGACATATCTGTTGATTTTACCCAGCCTAATGTACCTTTAGTGCTGCTCGGTGAATAGCTGATTAAATAGTACTTTTCACCGTTCGAGTCTATTTGCTTTTTGATATAGTAAACTTGATTAAGATCCTTATTTCCGGCAATTCGTACAGTACTAGGCTTTAAAGGGTCTTTGTATATCTTAGCATTGCTCTTCAAGTGCCCTAGCTTACTTGTATAAGATGTTTTCCCCTTTGCTGATACATAGCTAGAGTGTACCCATACCTGCTTGCCATTCAATGTTCCTCGAAGCCATAAATTACTGCCTACTGCTTCTGATAAATTCACGTGAAGTGTGCTTCCCTTGTAAGAAGAAAGATTATATACAAAGTTCTTAGAACCGCCCCAAGCTTTTGTATAAGCTTTTCCATTTCCATTAATTATATAGTCTTTCTTTGATTTATCGATGGATTTGTGGTTGTAAACCACTATGTCACTAGCGCGAATCCATCCGATTGTACCCGAAGTACTGCTTGGCTTCGTACTAAGAAGATAGTAAAGCTGTCCATTACGCTTTGCTTCTTTCTTAATATAATATACTTGATTTGTGTATGTGCTGCCCGCTTTCTTACTAGGTTGCAGCGTTGCAAGATCGGTATATATTTTGGATTGACTGGATCGGATGTGACCTAGCTTGCTAGTAGATGATTCTTTTATCGATTTAGCCGCATATTTTAGTTTTACTAATTCCACAAACTCATCCCAACTATAACCCCATCTTCCGAAGTAGCTAATTGGATCCGTGTGATTTGTTCCTCCTAAGAACTTAGAAACTGCATTATGAGACCAGAGTGTACCAGTGCCATTTCTTTCTGCATCTGTTACACCAAGATTATATTTATATAAGACCGATGCTAGATAATCAGAGTAGTTATTAATAGACTTAGCAAAGTCTACAAATCTATCTTCTTCTACTAGTTCCACATGCACAAAGCGTTGATTAGCAAAGAATCCTGCTCCCCATGCTGCACGATTTGTCGGATGAATCTCAATAATGTTACCGTGATCAACAAAGGCATGTACAAAAGCATTGTTATGATTTCTTGACATAAAGTCTATTTCCGAACGGATAGTAGAGTGTGGATTTGCTGTTTCATGTGCTACAACACCTTCTACCTTGCCATAACCATATCTATAGTTGAATTGTGCAAAGAAATTTTTATACTCATACTTTACATTTGCAGTTGACGGCGTATTCTTTAAGATCCAGTCATTCACATCTGGATATGCACTTTTCGAATAGAATTTTGGCTCCTCAGAAGATTCAGCTTCTTTTTCCTCTATACCATCCCGCCAATCTTTTGGTATGTATTGAAGCTCTTCTTCTGTTAATTTACTAATATCCATTCCGTAAACCATTGTTCCTTCTTTTATTCCAAATTCATTAACCTTTGCTTCACTATCTGTTGTATCTGTGCTCTCAGGTTCAGAGACTCTCAGTTCTTCTGTTTCAACCTCGGTATCTTCCTTCTCTGTACTCTCTTTACTCTTTTTTACAGCTTCTGTTTCACTTGCTGTATCTTCTGTCTTATTTTCATTTTCAGCTTCAACATTATTTGTTTTTTCTTGATTTAGACTTTCTGTGTCCTCTGATTGCTTTGTGACATTGTCTGAAATTAGCTCTTCAGCACTTTCATCATTTGTGTCATTGTTTTCTGTTGTATTCTTTTCGGCAGGTACCTCTGCCTCTACTATGTTACCCTCTTCTTCTCCTACATTTTGATTGTTGGTTTCTTGTGAACCCTCTAATATATCTGCAGGTTTTTCTGTGTCTTTTGGTATGGACTGCCCTTTTACATCTATTGGAATAGAACTAACTACTAATATGGCAACCAAGATGATACTTAATACTTTTCTCATAAACAAACCCCTTATGTTAGATTAAGTCTAAGATAGTTATAAAACTATTTCCTTCTTTAGGCCTACAGAGGGCATATCGCTCATTTCCTCACCCCTCCATACCTATTTATCGGTATTTCGCTTTCAATTTAAAGTTATAAATGCAAAAAAAATACATTGCCCTGTTTAGGACAATGTACTTTTTATTAATTATAGTGTGGTATGTCTAAGTAAAGTGTGTAAACACCAATTTCTTGGTAAAGGTTAAACATAGTTGAAACTTGTTTGGATGCCCATCCAATATCTGTTGCATATTGGTGACTAGCTTTGCCTAAATTAGCCATTGCATTAGGATTCCAGCGCATCTTGTACAATGTATTTTGACCATTTTTTATATAGTCATTTCCAATGTATTGTGCTCCCCCTACTATTGCATCATAAGGTGTAAACCAACCTTCCTCATATGCTCGCTTCACACCACATTCAAGAGGACACTCATCAAAAGCACCGATACCATACATATTGTATACCGTCTTACCTTTGTAGGTATTCCCTTTAGCCAATGACGATGTTCCATTTCCTGTTTCTAATAAAGCATGAGAAACTAGGTAAATATCATTAATTCCATACAGCTTGCTAGCCTCAATGAAAGCTTCTGCTTGTCCACGCAACGTACTGTCTTTCGGGGCTTTTTTCTCAATGTAAGCATTTAGTGTTTCTTTATCAATCCCACTTGAGCGTGTTAAGTCCAGAAATTGAAACTTTTGTTTCTCATTATCCAGAAAATTATTTGGATTTAAGTAGTAAGCAATATCGCTAGGGCTGGCATTCACCCATTGACGATCGCCGGTAAATTCGATCTTATACCAGCTGCCTGATTTACCAATAATATTTACTTTGGAATCTTTGCTTAGAGTCCCTAGAATCCAATAGTCTTTACTTGGACCTCCTCTTACATTAAGTAAGTCAGCGGTCACTTTACTATTATCGATATATTCCATTGATACATAAGCACTATACTCATTATCTGTTTGAGCGCCTGCTTCTTTCTGAATATCGATCGCTTCTTGGAGAGTCAAATCATATTGCGTGCTTCTTTGGTAACTTTCGGTAACAAAAGACTCGTGAAGCCACATTGTTTTGTTATTCATCACACCTCGGTACCAAACATTACTTCCTACTCTCTCCGTGAGTGTCACAGAGAATGTTTCGCCCGCATAATCGGATAAATCAGTTTTAACAATATCTTTTGATCCGCCCCAAGCCTTGGTATAGGATGTGCCTTTCCCATTTACATAAAAAGTTTTATGTTCTTTATCAATTCCTTTATGAGAACGGCTGTTTAAATCACCGCTTCGCACCCAGCCTACAACTCCGTTTTTCGCACTCGGTTCTAAACTGATCAAATAAAACACTTCGTCAGCTGCCTGCACTTGACGTTTAACGTAGTAGACAGTATCCGTAAGGTTTGCCTCAGAGGCAACTCTTCCTTCTGACTGATCATACCAATGCTTATAAACAACTGCATCTTTTTTCAAATGTCCTAATCGGCTTGTAGAACTTTCAACACCAATGTCTTTATATGATTCTACATAGGAAGAATGGATAAATACATTCTTGCCATTAAGCATTCCGCGGTACCATGTGTTCGTACCAACAGTTTCAGTCAGATTAACTTCGAACTTTTCTCCTTTTAATGAAGACAGCGTATAAACTTTGTTTTTAGAACCGCCCCATGCTTTTGTAAAAGCTTCGCCACTTCCTTTTACATATAAAGTCTTTCTATCATTGCTGATAGATTTATGCGTGCGCTCATTAAATTCTGATGCCTTCACCCAACCTACTACACCATGTGTGCTGCTTGGCTGCGTGCTAATCTTGTAATATAATTCTCCATTTAGATCTGCTTTCAGCTTTGCATAATACACTGCATTTGTAAGTCCAGCTTCTTTAGCAACTTTGTATGAAGACAGATTAGATAGATCCGCATATATACGTGAATCGTTGCCAAGATGTCCTAACTTACTCGTAGAACTTTCTTTTGCCACAATTTCTTTAACATAAGAAGAATGGATAAATACATTCTTACCGTTTAGCATTCCACGGTACCATGTATTGGTGCCTACAGTTTCAGTCAAATTAACCTCAAACTTTTCTCCTTTTAGTGAAGAAAGCGTATAAACTTTGTCTTTAGAACCGCCCCATGCTTTTGTAAAAGCTTCGCCAGTGCCTTTTACATACAAAGTCTTTTTATCATTACTGATAGATTTATGAGTGCGTTCATTAAACTGAGACGCTTTTACCCAGCCCACTACACCATGTGTACTGCTTGGCTGTGTACTAATTTTGTAAAATAACTCACCATTTAAATCTGCTTGCTGCTTTGCATAATATACTGCATTTGTAAGTCCAGTATCTTTGGCAACTTTGTATGAAGACAGATTAGATAAATCCGTGTATATACGGGAACTGTTACCAAGATGCCCCAACTTACTTGTTGCACTCACTGTAGCACCCTTGGGACTAGTTGTAAGGTAAGCAGAATGGATAAATACATTCTTGCCATTGAGCATTCCGCGATACCATGTATTGGTACCAACAGTTTCAGTCAAATTAACCTCAAACTTTTCTCCTTTTAATGAAGACAACGTATAAACTTTGTCTTTAGAACCGCCCCATGCTTTTGTATAAGCTTCACCAGTTCCTTTTACATACAAAGTCTTTCTATCATTGCTGATAGATTTGTGAGTGCGTTCATTAAACTCAGATGCTTTCACCCAGCCTACTACACCACTATGCGGCTGCGTACTAATTCGATAAAATAACTCACCGTTTCTTTTTGCTTGTTGTTTTGCATAATATACCGCATTTGTAAGTCCAGCTTCTTTGGCAACTTTGTATGAAGATAGACTAGCTAAGTCTGCGTATATACGCGAGTTGTTTCCAAGGTGTCCTAGCTTGCTTGTAGAACCCCACTCTAGTACGTTCTCAGCTTCTGATATGCTGGATGAAGAAACCGATTTCTTCTCCGGAACTTCCTCAGTTGCCTGTGTGTCTTTGTCTTCTGATGTTGATGCTTCTTGTGCATTTTTTTCATCTTCGGACTTCTTCTCTTCAGGAGCAGAATTTACTTCTTCATCATTTTCAGTCGCACTATTGTTCTCTTCTGATAATGATTCGGGCGTAACTTGTTTAGTGGATGCCTCTTCAGTTGATTTTTCCATCTCTGTTTCAACTGGTTTTTCAGCTTCTGTTTTCTCCGCCTCAACAGCTTTTGTATCTTGCGTTTCCACTTCGGCTTCTAAATTTACATCATCTTGACTAGTTACAGGGACAGCCTTATCCTGATCAATGACTTCTGATGTTTGGGATGATGTTTTTTCAGTGTTTTCTGCAGCTGAACTATAAACAGGTGCAGCTAAGTTTAATAATAGCAGCAGTACAATAAGACTTGCGACTTTTCTCATAATTCTCCCCCAACGGCTTATTTGATTTTCAATGTGCAAAGAATAGAGACTAGTATGTATGTCTATCTATAAAACTGAGACTATAAGAGCACCACCTTCGGAAAATTCATAGGTATAAAGTCTATACGCATATAAACTTACCAATGTTAATTATATTACAAACTTAAACAAATTTTAACAATAATCATCAAATATTTACTTGTTCGACCAACTTATTGACGAAAATATATATACAAAGACATAAAAAAGGTTGTTTATGTATGCTATTAAGCGTTCTTTCCTAAAAAAATATATGGTACAGCTTAAAAAACAAGGATAGTTATTTTACATAGAACACTGTAGAACGTGTTAACAAAATAATTCTTTTGCGTTATCTCGGTAAGATTCCGCTTTCCAGGCTCCGCTAACCGTACGAAAGCAAAGCAGCATCTTACACCTAGATCAAATATAAAAAATCCAAACAAGCTGCAATTAAAGGCAGTATTGTTTGGATTTTCAGTGTAGCTGAAGTACTAATGTACCAGCGTCTTTTTATATCATTAATTTATCTTAAAGCTTAAATTACCATGTTTCTCAGTGAAATAAGGTTTGACTTTACGGTTTGATATCTTACTTAAGTCCCCTTTTACATCTCTTTTATTTCCTACTCTTATATTATGATAAGTAGTTCCATCTTGAACTTCAATACTAAAATCGTATGTTTCATTTTTTTGCATAGATTTTGCATCAAAAGTCACAGAATATATCTTCTTTCCTTCTCTGCTGTCTGTAAGTTCTGCATTTAAAGCAACGTACTCTCGTTTTTCTTTATTTTCCAAAGTTGATCGTAAATAAAACAGACCTTTAATTGTCGGATGCACATCGCGTTCCGTCTTACACGCTATTTCTACTAGAACCTTGTATACATACTTATTACTTTCTTTAATATCTAATAATTTAATGCTTACATCATATGGGCTAACCTTCTTTTCATTATCTCTGAATAACTGCAGCCACTTCTCAGCAAACTTTTCATGGGTGAAATCCTTAATATATTGCAGTGCTTTTTCTTGGAACATTGCTTTTTCATCGTGGCTCAAATTTAAATAATGTGTAATCTTCTCTGCTAATCTTTCCACATTCTTATCTTCCACCAGAAAACCATTCTCTCCATTATGAATCATATCAGATGGACCATATTTTATATCATAAGCTATAACGGGCGTCCCATTTGCAAGACTTTCCTGTACCACGAGCCCAAATCCCTCATAGTTAGATGTAAGTATTGAACAATCTGCTTTTTGCAGTACCTCATCAACGTTACTGGAATATCCTTTTAAAATTACATTATCTTTCACTTTTAAGTCTGTAATTAACTTGTCTAAAATAGTTCGATGCGGGCCATCACCGTAGATAAGAAGTTTCGCATCATGCACCTTCTTACTAACTATGCTGAAAGCTTTGATTGCATCTTCTATATTTTTTTCTTCATGTAATCTTGAAATAAGTACAACTTCGTTATTACTTTTCTTTTGCTTTATTTCTTTCTCTTCAATAGAATGCGGTATAACATAATAATTGCTTCGATTTCCAAATCTATTAATTACATCTTTTTTTTGTTTTTCCGTGAGCAGTACAAGGGAATCAATATCATTTAAGTTATTTAGTACGGGTCTATTACCCGCTCGGATAATATCTGTGCCCGGGCGAATATGTATACTGTGGGTCATAAATACTTTTCTTACACTTTCATTGTCTATACTAAGTATAACCGAATCCAAACCTCTGGCTTCTCCTACTAAATAGGTTAACGGAGTTTCTACAAATTCCATAACAAAATATTTTTTAAAAGCATCAAAATCAGTAAACCTTTGATAACTTCCATTCGAAAAGAATAATATAATACTCTTGATTGTATCTTTACCGTTTGCTGCATCGAACTCTCTGGTCAAGTAAACAGACTGATCTTTCCTATATAAAACCTCTCTTGATATGTAACCATTCAAATAAAAGCTTCTGGAATATAGGTAACTATCTGGATCCAGAGTTTCTTTTTTATACATTTCGTTATTGGGATTGAAATATAATAACTCTGTTATGTTTCCATTTTTATATACTTTTTCCATTACTTTAATACCATCTTTGTAGAGCTCACATTTGGTATTTGAAATGTTAACTTCTAAAAAGTCATCTTCCAGAATACTGAATTTAGTATTGTCATGGAGTTGGTTCCTGTTTCTGTAAAAATCATTTATATTCTCTATACGAATATTATTTGATAGATGATAACGTGCTGCAATTTCTTTTTTAACTTCTGTGAATTTTTGATCCAAATGAAAAGTAAGTATAGTTGATCCTAAGTTCTTCAATTCATCCAATATCCTGGCTTTATTAAGTAATGAAGCCGTTAGCCCACCATGATCCTTGTCCAACCTGCTCGTAATGTATACTACATTCATACTAAGACCTCCATGTTATGTGTAAAATGAACGAACGCAATTATTAATTATACTATTTCCTCTAACTAATAAGGGAAGAACTTATACTATAAAGCTTACACACAAAAGCGTAAACTTAAAAGTAGTTTCATTTTGTTAAGTGTTTGCATTACCGCCTCTGCTTTAGGTACGTCCGCATTTTCTAAATTTTTTCTATGTATTATATTACAAAGAAACCGACCAACGAATATATTCGATGATCGGCTTTTCTAGTATCACTCTTCTTCTTCTTCATTCTTCTGCATTGATCGCTCAAATAACTCTATGCGTGAAACTGGAGGAGGTAAAATTACCTTCTCTTTATCAATTACTTCGGGTTTATTCTCAAGGCCCGGCAGTATTAGCTGATCGACAACATTTCGTGAAGCTTTACCGAGTGTATCATCGAAGAAGTAATCGACGAAAGGTTTAATTTTATGCATTTCGAATTCCTCATTCTTAATTGCATAGATCATCTCATCTGTTGTTTTTAAGAGAGGCCCAGGGATAAACTCAAAGAAGTTATAATAAAAATCTCTGTCCTGTATATATTTCTCTACGTCGAAACCAAAGAATAACATAGGACGATTTAGCAAGGCAAATTCAAAGCAAACGGAAGAATAATCAGTAATCAAAATATCCGTTACAAGTAACAAGTCGTTAATTTCCCGATACTCACTAAAGTCATAAAAGAAATCAGCGTACTCATATGGTATTGTGAGGTTATTCTTTACGAATGGATGAATCTTGAATAAAAATACATACTCTTCATGCAGCTGCTCATAAAGCTGCTTTAAATTCAACGTTTCAAAAGGATAGTGAGCAGATGCCTGTCCGTTTCCTCTAAAGGTAGGGGCAAACAATATCACTTTCTTCTCTTTTAAATGAGGATACTTATCAAAAAGTCGATTTCTCACATAGGCTTTATATTCCTCATCACTAAAGATGTCTGCACGCGGAACACCTGTTGGAACTACTTTATCTAAAGAAATGCCAAATCCTTCTGAATAGTTCTTTCGTACACCTTCACTGCTGACTACAGCCTTTGTATAGTTGCGATGATTCTTTGAGTGCGGAGATGGTCCGCCTGGACGTCCTATTCTGCTATAACCAAACGTTTTGAACGCCCCTGCCGCATGCCATATTTGAATTAATTCTGCATTCGGTCTAATCTTCAATGGATATATTAACGGATAAAAATCATCTAGTAAAATAATCTTCGAAGTAGCGAAATGATAAGCCATCTTCAACAAATCCGTAATCGTTTTTTTGTTATTTATTCGTTCATTGAATAAAAACAAGATATCCAAATCCATATTTCTTCGATGTAGTTCTTCATAAACAAAATAAAAATTACCATCTAATTCCGATCTACTGTCAGAAGCAAATACAACTTTCTTTGATTTAATTGGAAACAGGCAAAACAGCATATAAAATAGTCTGAAAAATCGTCTCTTAAATGCTTTGACAAGTCTATGCTCTTTTGTTTCTTCGTTATCCGGCATGTTTCTTGGGTCATACGATTGTAAGAGGGAATTCTTTAGATTTAATGTCTTCGTATATGTGTTAAAAGAAATAAGTAGGTTATACTTCTGGACCTTTTTTGCTGAAAAGTACTCCAATTTTGTTGTCAGGAGGTCACTTTTAAAGAATGTCTTCACATTTGACAAAGGAATAATTTTTTCGTACTTTGTTGTATCCTCTTCAGCTGCCATCTGCTCCAATTTAATAAAGCAATCGTACTCCCCTGCCTGAAGTGGTTTTCCGTTATGCATTGCCGATAGGTTAATAACGCCCTTAAAACCATCCAATAAGTCCATATCCTCTGTAATAAAAGGATCAACGTTCTTAAGCTCCCCATACTTACAGTTATCTAATGCGATAGTGATTGTATGCATTTCAAGTATTTCCATTGGATCTGTGTCTTGTAGATTTTCGTTATCTTTTTGGAGCTTCTCAATATCAAGATTCGGAACAAGTAATAAAGATTTTCGTGTACGGTCTTCTGCATACGTTTTAATATCTTTTACAGATGCATACCCTTCTATCTCTAGATAAGGTCCATTTATACTTAGATCTGTAATATCACTCTCGACGATAGCATTCCTATCAACCGGTATATTTTTATTATCAATAGAGGAAATAAACAAAGGTAACGCCTCTCTCTTTTACTTAAAGTCACGGACTATTAATTCTGAAACTCGACTTGTGTTATCGAAATTCAGTGATACCATCCGTGAAGAATCAAAGTACTCATTTTTACTTCTTGCGTTAATCCATTCGACCAGCTGCTCACTTGTTTCCAACATAGCACCATCCGAGATGACTTCTAATTGCTGATATAATCCCCGATTTGTTTCGTATTCATGCAAATCTGGAATAAAATGAGCGAATGGTTTCTTTAACAAGGCAAATTCGAAAACGGAAGAAGAATAATCTGTCATAAATGCATCAGCTATCAGCATCCATTCATTAATGGAACCAGACGAAGCGACTAGTACATTACTGAATTCTGCAAGCTTATCCAGTTCTTCAACAGGTGTATACGGATGTGCTTTGTAAATAATTTGAACGTTGGGGTTAATTACTTTAGCAATATCTTTGATTACCTTCTCCATGTTCAAATTTGATTCTCGCTGCGCTCCTCCTGCTCGGTAAGTAGGAGCAATTAACACACGAACCGTATCGGCATTGTCCCAAATTGGAAAGCTGCTGAAAAGTTTCTTTTCAACAGCTTCAACGTCCTCAACGGAAGTAAATAGATCTGTTCGCGGAACTCCAATAGGAATAACACGTTCTTGCGGCAGATTAAAAGCTTCTGCATAAAAAGGTACAACGCTTGTAGAAGAAACATACACATGTGTATACGTGGCATGAATCGGTACAAGCTTTAAATAAGCTGGATTAGGGCCGAAATTGGTTCCTATTGTGCTGTATCCAAACTTTTTAAATGCTCCTGCAGCATGCCATAATTGGACTATCTTAAGGTTTTGGTCTTCCTTAATCAAGTACACTGGCAAGTAGTAATCATCTAAGATCACACATTTAGCTTCAGCAAGATAGGGAATCTCTTTCAGCATGGAGAGATTCCATTTATTTGCCCCTCTTATAAAGCGAACCTTTGCATTCGGCACCTGGCGCAATAGTTCATCATATACATAACCCAGATTGCCTTCTGGTTTATCGGTTCTATATAGAGCAAATAAATAGTACTCTCTCTTCCCTTTGTTCTTAAAACTATAAAGTTTATAAGCAAAACGGAATAAACTTCTATACAGCCAGATAAAAATTCTCTTCCATGGTGACAGAGAATCCATTTAAATAAGCCACCTCATAACAGTCTTACCCCATGAATTGGACAAATCGCTCTCAAAAGCATCTGTCGCATCTTCAATTTTTTTAACTTCGTGAACATCCCCTATGATTGTACTAAGGTATTCCACAATTTCTGGATAATCTCTGTATATATCGACCGTTCTTTGGAAATCAGCTGCTCCGCTGCGGCTGCTTCCAAGCAAAGTCAATCCTTTTTCCAGTACCATTCTTGTGTTCACTTCAATAGGATATTCACTAACTCCCAGTAAGCAAACAGTACCTTCAGGCTTGATATGATCGATAATCTGATCTAGCGCATACTGACTGCCTTTCCCGCCTGCACATTCAATTGCATGGTCAATGGAAACTTCATCCGGAATCTCGTCAATCTTGTACGCATTATCTACGAAGGAGAACCTTGCCAGCTTGTAGTCCGTCTTGCCAAAAATAGAAACCGTGCTTTCAGGGTACAATTTTTTTAGAAGAAGGCATGTAATGAATCCTAGATTTCCATCACCCCATACACCAAACGAATCCTTCTGTATGTGTGATTTCTTCTCAAACCTGCTAATTGCATGTACTGCAATTGTAACCAATTCGGTAAAGGCAGCAACGTTCATATTAATATCTTCAGGAAGTTCTACGATACGATCATCATCAAGAAACACGTAGTCTTGCATGAATCCATCATATCCACTGGAGCGAAATTTACTTGATCGTAAATAATTTTCTGCAATTACTTCATTTTTTTCTGTCGGAGTGTTTGGTACCAATACGACTTTCGTTCCTACTTTGCGTTTTCCGGTAGGATCATAAACAACTTCTCCAACGCCTTCATGAATTAAAGCCATTGGCAGTTTCTTTTTCATCGCTTCTTTTCCTCTGGTGCCTGTATAGTATCTTTGATCAGCAGCACAGATAGAGAGATGCGTAGGTCGAACCACAACTTGATTACCCATTACGGTTTTATCTCGGTAGGTTACTTCAAATTGTCTTGGAGAGACAAGACGGTATACTTGATTAATCATTGGTTCAAGCTCCCTTTAATAATAGCATTCGAAACATTCAAATCATAAGGTGTTGTTACTTTTATGTTAAAGATCTCACCTTGTACAAGTTTTACTTGTTCGCCTTTTAAAGAGAAAATCTTACAAGCATCGGTAAGAATTGTTTTCTCTTCTTGTGATAACTTGCTGTATAGATCTTTAAATACACCTATTTTAAATGTTTGAGGAGTCTGTCCCTGATACATGTGATCTCTTCTAGGGATTGAAGTAATATAATCCTTATCCTCCGACTCTACAATCGTATCTATTGCAGGAATCACTGTATCAACGGCACTATTCTCAAGACCATTTTCGATGTTCTCTTGAATGATACGATGTGTCAAAAATGGACGAACAGCATCATGTGTTACTAGGATATCATCATCCGTAAGTTCATTCTCTTTTTCAATATAATTCACAATACTCATAATCGTTTCGTTTCGATCACTGCCGCCGGTAATTACTTCTACCACAGGAAGGTTAAGTTTGTACTTCTTTAAAATATCTAACGTATGATTAACCCACTCTTTGGGCGTTGCGATGATAATTTTGTCAAACTGACTATTTAAAATAAACTTTTCTACTGTATGCACTATAATCGGTTTCTCGTTTAATAACAAAAACTGCTTGGGCATTGGTACATTTCCCATTCTTGTACCTTTTCCACCTGCCAATATTCCAGCGTAAATCATATAGTCACCTCTTCGGTAAATTTTCTCAAGACTTTAACTTAAATAATGATTCAACCACTAAGCTAATCATTTACGTTTGCTTCACAATTAAAATGGATTTTGTTCATTTTTTGTAAAATAAAATATCCAGATAAATGATATATGATTTCAAAACGTTTGGCAACGACAACACTGTAACATTCTAGCATTACCTGTAACATAGATGTAGTATTTGTCGACAAACAGACACTTATTCTCATATATATAAACAGCTTTTCTTCCAGTATCAGCCCCCTCTTAAAGAACTTTATTAAGATGGTGAGATGAGGTTGTCTAATTACTATAGAAAAAAGAAATCTGCAATTTGCTTATCTGATTAGTATTTTGAGGCTTCTCAACGAAGCACGGTAAGAAAAGAAGACCTTTTAATCTGCATAACTTGAAGATTCTTATCAAGTTGGATTAAAAAGCAAAAAAAAGTTGTACTGACAAATTAAGCGTATTCTATAAAAAAATCCAACAAGTTTTAATTTTACCATTGTAAGGGTTGTATCTTCACATGAAATTAATGTAAAGTAAAGAGTTTACTTGATATTTAAGCCAAACGTTAATATAATGTTAAGGAGGTGTAAATCGCTCATATATGATTTACGCCTTTTTATTTAACTTAATAATATTCCATATATATTTCTATAAATCTGGAAGGAGCTTCTCAATGAAAAAGGTGTTAACGTATGGAACGTTTGACTTGTTGCATTGGGGCCACGTGAATTTACTTCATCGCGCGAAAGAAATGGGCGACTATTTGATTGTCGGTATTTCTTCTGACGCTTTTAATAAAGAAAAAAACAAGAAATCTTATCATAGTTTTGATAATAGAAAAATGATCTTAGAGTCTATTCGCTACGTTGATAAAGTGATTGCTGAAGATAGCTGGGAACAAAAAATTGAGGATATTAAGAAGTATGAAATTGACACTTTTGTCATGGGAGATGACTGGGAAGGAAAATTTGATTATCTAAAGGATTACTGTAATGTCATTTATCTTCCTAGAACGATTGGAATATCTACTACTAAAATAAAGGGTGATTTGTTGGACGTGGATAATGGTTAGAGAGCTTGCCATTTCTCTTTATCTACTTTTCTTCAAAATAATTTTCATAGTATGTAAGTTATTTCCTCAAAAGAACAAAACCACTCTGGTTTCTTCTTTTGGGGATAATATCTTATATACGGCAAAATCGTTGGAGAAGTGGAATGCAGGAGAAGTAGTTATATTAAAAACCCCTTCTTGTCGTGAAGATTTTAGTAGTATTCAATCAAAAATTATTCCTTTTTCCTTAGTAAATTTCTCAGCATATGTAAAAGGCATCTATCATCTAGCAACTTCTCGTATTGTAATGGTAGATAACTATTTTGGATTTTTAGCCGTAACCGATTTTAAAGAGAATGTGGAGTGCATACAATTATGGCACGCAGCTGGTGCACTTAAAAAATTTGGATTAATGGATCCTTCTGTCGAAATGAGAACTATCAGAGCGCAGGAAAGATTCAAAAAAGTGTATAGCAAGTTCTCTTATGTCACAGTAGGCTCTGAAAAGATGGCCGCTATTTTTAAAGAAAGTTTTGGGCTATCTAATACGAACATATTGCGTACTGGTATGCCTAGAACGGACTTCTTTTTCAATCAGGACAATATAGCAGCTTGTGAAGCGAGCTTATTAGAACAGTATCCTGTGCTAAAGAAGCGCAAGGTCATTATGTACGCGCCAACTTACCGTGATGACGAATTGGACAAACCGAAGATAGCACTGGATATTGAACGCCTATACCGGGAACTAGGTCAAGAGTATGTCTTATTCCTGCGTCTTCATCCTGCAGTATCTTGGGATTTGGCTAATGTTTACCCAAACTTTGTTATTGATGTAACACACCATAAAAATATCAATCCGCTTTTATTAGTGACCGACATTTTAATTACCGATTATTCCTCTATTCCATTTGAATATTCTCTGCTAAATCGGCCGATCATCTTCTTTACCTATGACTTGGAAGATTACCAGAGGAAACGTGGAGTACCGGATGAATATCTCGAATCTTTACCTGGTCCAATGGTAAGAGATACAAAAGCAATAATTAAGGCGATTAAAAAGAATGATTTCCAATTAGAAAAAGTGCAAGCTTTCGCTAAACAATGGAACCAGTATTCCAATGGCCATGCGAGCGACCAGCTCGTCCAAGCTATGTATTCGTCCCATACGGCTGTTGCTGCAACAGTAAAGCCGTCTGCACAGACAACACGCTAACACGCTGATTTTATATCAGCGTGTTTTTTTGCATAAAAAGACCCCTTCTCCGATTGGAGAAGGGGTCTTCCTATTATTGATGCTGTCGTTTACGTTTTTCTTCTTCTGTTTGTTTATGAAAACCAACCATGTTGAGTAACGGACGATAGCGTTCGCTGATGAGTCCTGTAATTTCAACGATTAGTTCAATGAGTATTGCCAGAGAAATAATTAGGATAGCCGATCCCCACATCGTTGCTTCTGTATACAGCACACCTGTAATACTGAAGATACCGCTAATTGCATAAATGACGATAACGGTTTGACGATGAGAGAATCCTAGATTCAACAGACAGTGATGCAGGTGAAACTTATCCGGCGCTGATAATGGTTTCCTTTGCACGATCCGTCGAATGATTGCGAAAGTCGTATCCAAGATGGGAACTCCCAGAATGATAATCGGTACAATCAAAGAGAACAATGCGACGTTCTTGAACAGCCCGCTGACAGATAGTACGGCTATCATGTAGCCAAGAAACAATGCTCCTGTATCTCCCATGAATATCTTCGCTGGGTGGAAGTTAAAGACTAGGAAACCAAGCGTGCTTCCCAATAGGAGCACACCCATCATTGCAGAAAGCGGGTTCCCCATGCTGATTGCGATCATAGAAATCGTGAACAAAGCGATGGCGGAAACGCCTGCTGCCAATCCATCCAATCCATCGATTAAGTTGATTGCGTTTGTAATACCGACAATCCAAAGGATCGTAATAGGGATTGCCCACGCTCCAAATTCAATTCGGTCAACAAATGGCAGTGTTACAAAATCAATCCGAATGCCGCCAAGGACTGTTATCGTCGCTGCTGCAATCTGACCGATAAGCTTTACTTTTGCTGATAAGATGAATTTATCATCCAACATTCCAATTAGTGTAATCATTGTTGCACCAATCAAGATAGGTGCAGTATTCGAATCATTTGGCATGAAAATCAGATAACCAAGGATGAAACTGATGTAAATGGCCAGTCCGCCAAGCCGCGGCATAATTTTCTGGTGTACTTTTCTAGCGTTTGGTTTATCTGTTGCTCCGATTGCCAATGCCAGCTTTTTCACCATAGGTGTCAGCACTAGCGATAAAACGAAGCATGCTGCCAACGCTATGATTAAAGGCGTTATGTGTACCATTCGTATCCTCCTAAATAGCTTGCTTGCAAACGTATTTGAGTATTCTTTTATTTTTCGAGTATTATAAGCTACTAGATTTCGACAGTATTCTATTCATGCTCTGTACTATTATAATGTTTCTGCTAGCAAAACTCAATTACATCCAATGTAAAGTTTGTATGACGGCGGTGTGACGGCTATTTACATTTTCTTAACATTCATTATGCTTCTTTAATAAAATTGGTTAGAATGGAGAACATTTTCTCTTTACCAGATTTGAACGGGACTGGCTCAAAGCTTACTGTCTGTTTCATTACCTTACTAAGATCTTCGCCTTCTCCCCAGCTCAGAATATGCTTTTGCTCCAGAAAAATAGATAAAAGCTGAAGCTGGTGATCATCATTATGTTCGCCATACTTTTTCAGCCGTGCTGCTGCAATTACCTTCTTCCCCTTTTTTAAAGCAGAAATAACAGATCCTGTGCCTGCATGTGTAATTATAACGCTAGCATCTTCCATTAGCTGATCCATTACTTCGTAGTTAACGAATGGCTTGATGTTCAGCACATCACTTTCGTACTTCGTATGGCCGGCTTGGACGATGACTTCTTCCGTTATAAAGCCTTCCTTCTTCAGCCGCTCTACTTCTTCCAGGAGACGTGTGAAGGGAAGTTCATGGGTTCCTAAGACAACGAGTATCAATAGATGGACCCCCCATAGACGGCTTTCGGATAAATCTGCTTCATCGTTTCCCATTGCACGATAAATAAGTCAGCAATTGGATAAATCATCTTCCCTGAAATAGTGGGTGACGTAGACTTTGCAAAGCTTTCAATAAAGATAACTCTTTTCCCAAAAAGTTTAGCGATATAGCACATCGGAACGGATGTATGCGCACCTGTGGAGATAACGACATCCGGACGATGTTTCAAGAATAGAAAGATTGACTTGATGATGTTATAACTGAACTTGAAAATATAGCGAAAAGGATAATTACGTGCCCCGTAGACAAGAAAGCTCATCGGGTGCTTCCCTTTCATCTGTTCCGTAATTTCGGATTTCTCCGTCACGATATGATAGTCATATTCCTTAAACAATGGCTCCAGCTGCAAAAGCTGCGTTAAATGTCCGCCGATGGATGAGATCAGAAGCAGTTTTTTCTTTTTCATCAACAATTCGCTCCATTCCATTATGGTTAGATGCTATTGAAAGAACTTCTCCGGTTTCTGTCTGAGTAATCCATATAGGAACCCGAGGAGCAGTGCCAAATAAAATCCGGATGCCGGAGATGACAGAATATGACCAGCTATAAACGCTGCTCCGAGCCCTATACAAGCACCGGCACCTGTAAATAATGCCGTGGCATTTAAAGTCCGGAAACGCTGCTTGAAAATAAATACAAGAATACTGCCGATAACAAACAGTAAAGGAAGTATGAGAATGATTGTGCCTAGATAACCGAAGCCAAAGAACCAATCAAGAATATCCATCTCGATAATACGCGGTTTCTCTCCTGTGTAGTTCCCGCCAATACCCATTCCAAAGACTTTTTGGATGACTGGTGCATGCTCAAAGTAGTATAGAACTGTACCGAAATACTCCTCCCGGCCGTTTAAGGCCATGAGCTGCCAGGAACTCCACTGTCTGACACTGCCCGGAGGCGGGACCTCACCTTCTTCCACTTCTTCTGGAAGCGGTGTTGTTGCTAGTGCTTCTTCCTGCTTCTGTGCTTTTTCATTGGCCATTTCAACGGATAAACCAAGGTTATTGCCGATCGGCATTTCTGGTGTGACAAATACGGTGATAGCCAATAATACGAGTACAACACCTGCCTGAATGAAGTTATTTCGCTTTACAATGGCTTGTATGAGCAGCAGAACGAACGCAAACCCTAAAACAACGAAAGCAGCTCCAAATGCAACCTTTGTACCGATTGTCAGCATTGCCCATATCATGACAGCTACAAGTGCTGTGCAGATAACTTGTGCGAGCATCCCTTTTTTAACGAACAGGTAGTAGATGATTGCTCCGCAGAAACCCATTCCTAAAATGGCACTGATTTCATTCCCTGAAAAGAACCAGCCAGAATGACCTTGCTTGGCCAAGTAGTCGTAGCTGCGCTTGCCTGTTCCCGTTAACTCGGCAATCAGCATAACGACGCTGACAACGCTTGTATTGATGAACAGATACTTTGGTATCGTGACCTTCCAATCACGATTCTCACCAAGATGACGGAATATCATGACATAAACGAGCAGAGCTGTGATGAAGAAGAAAGTCTTAAGAATGAACGTCAGCTCTTCCACAGCCGATACAGGATCTTTCCATATCATATTGATAGCAAAATTGGCTGCAAAATAAACGGCAAGAACAGCCATGTAAATGCATGTATTTCTGCTCCACCGTTTATCCGGGTAACTAAGCATGTACAGCATGCCTATTGGAATAACGAGAAGTCGTATCGGATTCGAAACCGGTATGGAGAAATACGCCAGCAAATCAAGAAAAGGCTGGGCTAGTATAAAGAAAATGAATAATTTTTCTAATATATGATGATTAGCTTTAAGTCTTTGCATCAACGCTTGCAACTGAATGTCCTCCTTCGTGCCACTCTTGCCAATTTACTTAGCAGCGGAGCCGCCTCTTCCCAATAGGATGTAAAATGATTGTATTTTCATCAGGAATACGCAGAGCAGAAATACGATGACTCCACTAACTGAACAAAGCAGGATCGTGAAAATCGGCTGCAGCTGATCAACTGCGTCTTTTAGCAGATAAACAGCAATCCCCATGATAAGTACACTGATTGTCGTTTTCGCAACATCTAGAAGCATCTCCCTAAGTGGAATGCCCCCCATAAGTTTGCGGAACAAAAGGAAACAAGTCAGCGCATAGATAAAGCCTGTTACCGATGACGACAACGGAATGCCGATAAAACCGAAACTTTCTGTGAATATGTAGTTAAGGACGAGCTTCAAAGCGATGGACAGAAATCCGAGGCGCATCATGTAATGCCCTTTTTCCATTGTATAAAAGCCATTGTTAACGATGATAACCAAGCTGTAGAAAAGTATCGTTCCGAAATAATAATAAGCTGCAATGCTCGTCTCTTCTGTATGCAGTGCCGTGAATTTACCATTTTCAAATAATATAGAAACAATCTCGGGCATCAGCAGCATCATTCCTGTCAGTACTGGCAGCAGTGTGAAGTACATAATTTGCAAGCCTCGTGTAATATTCGCCTTGAACCCCGGCATATCTCCTTTTGTGTATGCAGCTGCCAGAAGCGGAAATACAATCGTCCCTATCGTAACCCCCACAATATTCTGCGGAAATTGCGTTAAATTCTTGGCGATATTCAGATATGTAACAAAGCTGTCTCCAAGCCTATTAGCAAACGATGTATCAATGGTTAATGTAATCTGTCCAATCATGGCAGTGAGTGCTACAGGTATGAAAATGCGGAAAAACCGCTTGTTCTCTGCCCAATTAATCTTGCCTTCCAATCGAAGGGTGCGTTTGGGCAGCAGCAGTAGTAATTTAAAGAGCAAGCTCAAAATAACACCTGCTAAATTACCGAAAGCAAAAGCATAAGCTCCGATTTTATCAGCAAAGAGTAAAGCACTCCCGATTGTTCCTAACAAGACAATCGCTTGGGCTAGAACGGATAAGTAATATTTGTTCTCTGCATCAAAATACGCCTCAAGCACAGCATTGACTCCGACAAATAAAAACGAAGAAAGAAATATAATTGTCATGATTGTTGCCATCTGTGCTGTATCACCTGTCAAGTTGGGAAACAGAAGCTGGATATAAACAGGTGCAATGACAATGAACAGAATGGATAGGAGCAAACTGAACAGCAGCGTGCCTTTCCATACATTTTGAAGATGAGACAACCCTTTATTCTTCTCTTCATATTTAATGAAACTAGGTACAAATGCGCTCTTCATTCCTGTTGTCAGGAACAGAATGAACATATTTGGTAATGCAAATGCCGCATAGTAAGCATCTGCTTCACTGGATGCTCCGAAGTAAAAGGTAATCAGCTGATCACGAATCAAACCGGATACCTTCAGTAAGAGCGTCACCAATAACAGCAGCAAACTGGCGATGCGAAGTTTCGACTTCATGATAGGACCTCTCTCTATATGCCCATACAGCGTGCAGCTGATGAGATGCGTATTGCTTGCTAAATTATAAGACTGAATCGAAAGCTGTTTCAAGGCAATTTACAGTAACTTAACGTTTGCTGTTGTGCTCAAAATGCCCGAACCCTTCACTCTATTGATCTCGGGGATTTCTTTACAATACATTCGCAAAAATAAACTATTTACAATTACTTCACCATTTATTAACAGTTGCATAATAATCCTTTGCTAGACTTGGTTCGACATATCCTAGAAAAGGAATGGAGTGTACGTATTGAAAATAGCTGTATTGATTCCATGCTACAACGAGGAACAGACTATCGGTGACGTTATTGAAGCTTTCAGGAAACAGCTGCCGAATGCAGATATATACGTGTTCGACAATAATTCAAAGGACAAAACAAGTGAAGTGGCACGAAAGCATGGTGCGATTGTCCGCCAAGAATTCCAGCAAGGAAAAGGACACGTTGTTCGTACTATGTTCCGCAATATTGATGCTGACTGCTATGTAATGGTGGATGGAGACAACACGTATCCCGCTGAATTTGTACATGATCTAATTGCGCCAATTCAAGAAGGACGAGCAAATATGGTCATTGGTGACCGACTGTCAAATGGTACGTATGTGAAAGAAAATAAACGTAAGTTCCATAACCTTGGCAATACGATGGTAAAGAACTGTATCAACTTTCTTTATAAAAAGAAACTTAACGACATTATGACCGGATACCGCGCTTTTGACCGCTTGTTTGTTAAAACAATGCCGATTATGAGTCCTGGTTTCGAGATAGAAACAGAAATGACAATCCATGCGTTAGACAAGCGGCTTTCGATTGTCGAAGTGCCGATTTTGTATCGGGACCGTCCAGAAGGAAGTTATTCAAAACTGAATACATTAGCAGATGGGCGCAAAGTTTTGTATAAGATTTTCACGCTATTCAAGGAGTATAAACCGATGCTATTCTTCACAGCATGGTCCATGCTGTTTCTTGTGCTCGGTTTAGTTGTTGGAATACCAGTTATCGTTGAATACTTTAATACGCAATTCATCACTCGTGTACCTTCTGCTATTCTGGCTGTCGGGTTGGTTGTACTATCGGTGCTGAGCTTCGGCTGCGGTGCCATACTGGATACTGTGGCTTCCAATCAGCGAAAGCAGTACGAATTGGAATTGAATCGAATCCAAGCTGAAACGAAACCAATACCTGTCCAAGGTATGACTAGAACTGGAGGCTCTATGTAATGCTGCAATTCCGAAACCTTTTGATAAGTGTGGCTGCAGGTTTTGCAGCCACTATTTCTGTATTAGCTGTTATGCAGGAAAGACAGGATACATCACTTTTGAAGTATGCTGTTCTTACTGGGATTAGCATCTGTTTCTTTTTTGCTTTCTTGACGTTTCGCAGGGGGATAACCCATGCGATTCTGGAACGTCGTTACATATTAGCTGGTATTACGCTGCTGTCTGTATTCACATTAATCAGCTTAATTGACTGGCCGCTGTTTCTTAATCGTCCTTGGTATGAGACGGTTATTATTGATTTCCTTTCACTGGCAACTATTTTCTGTTTCTTTTCCTTTATTGCCTTTCTCCTATTGAGAGGGGGATATGTTTGGCAGCGTTCTGAAGTAAGCAAGTGGACGATCGTATGGTATATGCTGCCGATGCTCTTTGTCTGGATGTTTTATTTGCTGGCCTTCTTCCCAGGGAATATGAGTCCGGATTCTTTGAACCATTGGCGGCAAGTGGAGAACATGGAATTTAACAACTGGCATCCATTTGCTTATACAATGGTCATTCTAGCATTAACGCAAATTTGGGATTCACCAGCTGTCATTGTTGTTTTCCAAATGCTGCTTCTGTCTTTTGTTTATGCATATGGACTTTATTCCTTCCGCCAATATGGCCTTGGAAAGAAAATTGCGTGGGTAGCGGCTATACTTTGGGCGGTACTGCCAATCAACGGTATCTTCTCCACCATTCTCTGGAAGGATGTTGTTTATAGTACTTTTATCGTTTTCCTGACAATCTTTGTTATGAAGACTGTATTACAAGAAGGGAAAAATCTGCGCACATGGAGCGGAATTGCTACCTTTACAGTCGTGTTATTAGGAATTGCATTTTTCCGAAATAACGGATTGCCGATTGCCATTCTGACTGCAATTGGCATGCTTATCGCCTACCGCCGCATTTGGAAGCAGCTGCTGACACCGCTTGTGCTCGTCTCTGCTCTTTATGTGATTGTTACTGGACCAGTGTTTACAGCATATAACATTCAATCAGCCAATCCGAATGAATCCTTGAGTATCCCAACACAACAAATAGCTGCTGTTGTCTCTCAGGACGGAAATCTGTCAGAGAAACAGCTTACTTACTTGGATACTATTCTGCCGATAACTGACTGGGATGCTTATAATCCGTATTTAACAGATCGAATCAAATTCCACGACAATTTTGATGATGAAGTTATCGTAGAAGATATGGGTAAATATCTATCCGTGTGGTTCGATATTGTGAAGCAAAATCCCGCCTTGGTGATAGAGGCTTATTTAAAACAAACCTCATTAGTATGGCAAATCAATAAACCAGTTGATGGATATACGAATCCTTACACAATTGATGTGGACCCTAATGACATGGGACTTGAAACAAAGCCGGTCAGCCAAGCATTGTACGATTCTGCAGACTATTTACTAGAGACATCTCGCTATCATACAGAAGAACTTTTCTGGCGCCCTGCTGTATTCAGTATTCTCATTATCTTTTTCAGCTTGATTGCTTCTCGTAAGTTAGGAGCAGTAGCTTGGCTGCCGATCTTACCAGTTCTTTTTAATACAGCGACAATCTTTGTCGGCTTGCCAGCACAGGATTACCGTTACCTTGTAAGCAATGCAATGGTAAGTATCTTCTTCCTGCTCTTTGCTTGTCTGTATAAGAAAGGAAAGGAGCCAGCTTATGGCGTACACGCAGCCCGAAATTAATCCGCAGCATAAGCCCAAGCTTGGCCTTGCGTTGATTCTGCTGTCTGCAGCTTTCACAAGTGTTGGGCAGTTACTATGGAAGATTGCGGATGGAGAGATTAATCTTCCTCTCCTGATTGGCTGCATTTGTTACGGTGCAGGAGCGGTAACAATGATAACGGCGTTTCGATTTGGTAAGCTAAGCGTGCTGCACCCGATGCTAAGCCTTGGTTATGTGTTTGCATTATTCATGGGGGCGTTTTTCTTAGAAGAACATATTTCACCAATGCACGTCTTTGGCACTGCATTAATTATTGTCGGTGCCATTTTGATTGGAGGCGGAGACAATTAGCTGGATATTATTAATCTCTTGCACACTGCTCGGAGCATTTGGCGGATTCTTCTTCAAACGAGCCAGCGACCCGCTGGTAAACACTTACCGTGCTTTGTTCATCGGGCTTGCCTGCTATGGTTCAGCAGCTATAATCAATATCTATGTGCTGACGCTGCTTCCCTACTCGGTCGTCTTCCCGCTGACGGCGATTACGTATGTGTGGACGCTCTTACTTTCGTATTATTTTCTCAAAGAACATATTAAATTGCGGCAAACTGTCGGTGTCGGACTGCTTGTTGCTGGCGCCGCATGTCTTGTCCTTTAAAAAAAGACTCCCATTTCATACATCATAAATGGGAGTCTTTTTCTTCTGCTATATTCGTATTAATTAACCTGTAAGGACGAACTCTCACCAGCTCGGTGAATTGCTGTGATACATGTAAGGTGGAAAACTTAAAGTCTGTATCTGCCCACCTCATGATGAAACCAACAGTAGCTGCCATTTGAAAATGAATCATCAAATCATAATCCACTGGGATACTCGGTTCCTCCGTTTTCATATAGAAATCTCCAGATAAGCATGCAACAAAAACGTTCAGCATCTTGTCATGTATATCTGAATACAAGATTCGCAGTGCCTGTAAAACGCGTCTCTCCTCATAGATATGTGTGAAAATCCGCATCGTTGACGGAGCCTGCTCTTGTAAATTAACATAAGCACTATTTTTATAAGGCTCTAGCAATGCTATTGCAATGCCATCCAAAAAATCCTGCAAAATTCTTTCTTTCAAGCTCTCCTTATCGGCAAAGTGCTTGTAAAAAGTACCGCGATTATAATCTGCTTTATCAGCAATTTGCTGAATACTGATTCGTTTCTCTTCTTCAGCTAAAACCAAGTCAACATATGCTCGCTTAAGCGCGTTTATGCTCCTCTTGCTACGACGATCTGTCTTCCCATTCATCAACAAAACAGTCCTTTTTGTTTGTTTATTATCATTCTGCTGTATTATTTTTATACAAGTGTTGATTAGGTTACATTACCCAGATTATTGCGTATTGTTACTTCCCTGTCAATGCGCTAAGATTACTGTAACAAGGTATACATTGATTTTTCTGTTCGAAATTTAGGAGGCTAAGCACAGTGAAGGAATTTCATAATAAGGTCGTATTGATCACTGGTGCTGCCGGTAGTATCGGGTCAGCTGCAGCCCTAGCTTTTGCTGATGCAGGTGCAAAGCTTGCTTTAGTTGATCTATCACAAACAGCTTTAGAAGAAGCTGCTGCTTCTATTGACACTGAAAAGCTTCTGCTGCCGGCTGATGTGACGAGTGAACAAGATACAGAACGTTACGTCCAAGAAACAATTGATCATTTTGGACGTATTGATGTGTTTATTAATCACGCTGGAGTAAGTGGTGATTTTCTTCCAATAACGGAACAAACAGCTGAAAGTCTTCAAGAAGTGCTCCAAGTAAATGTTGTTGGTGCTTTTCTTGGATTAAAGCATGTGCTGCGCGCGATGATTCAACAAAAAGGCGGTGCCGTCGTCAATACTGCTTGCGCTGGGAGCTTGCTAGGCGGTCCTGGTATGAGTACGTATGTAGCTTCCAAGCATGCTTTGCTCGGCTTGAACAAAACTGCCGCTTTAGAGGTAGCGGAGTATGGAATACGCATAAACGCGGTATGTCCTTCGGCGGCTGATACAGAGTGGATGGATGCGATTGAAACAAAAGCCGCCAGCGGGCACGAGGAAGCCGCTCGCCGCGGTTTTGAAGCAAGTGTACCTATGAATCGTTATGGAAAAGTGAAAGAGATAACCGACGTCATGCTCTTTCTCGCTTCTAATAAGGCGAGCTTTATTACCGGTTCTTATTTCCGCATTGACGGCGGTCAAGGAACAACTTCCGTATAAAAAAAGAAAGACGAGCGACATAGATTGTCAGTCTCGTCTTTTTTATTTGGTCTCCAATTCATCTTTTAATTTATCGTAAAGAATACGCGCACCTTCCGGACTAAGGTATAAATTATCTGCATACTGCTTATTCTCTGATGTAATCTCTCCGGTTATCGCACAAGTAAAACCAGGCTGATATTTTCGGAAGATGATCTTATCACCTTCAACGAAAATTTCCACTGGATCTTTCTCCTCAATGCCGAACTCTCTTCTAATTTCTTTCGGCACAACAACACGGCCAAGATGGTCAACACGTCTCGTTATTCCAGTGCTTTTCATGAAAACGCCTCCTTTACTGTGATAGATTTACTATACTATATTTTTCTAATTATTGAAAATCTTATGGTTGAGGAAGGAGCACAAACATCGCTATGTTCGTGCTCCTTCCTAATTACTGCAGAATATGTTGAAGCTCACTGCGTGTACGTTCAGCTATTGCTGCTTCTGATCCGAGATAAAATATCTCTGGCTGCTTGCCAATCTTGCTTAGGAGTTCTCTTGTTGGTTTCGTTACTGCATTTGGCCTTGTTAAAACGATAGGAGCATCGTACTTTGCTCCCAGTGGCGCACCGGACAGGCTATCTACTGTCGTCTGACCATTAGCAAAGAAGACTTTATCCGGATTAGATTCGTAGTACTTCTTAATAACAGCCGCATTGGTTGCATAGCGGTCAGGCCCATAAACACGTTCGACAGAAGCACCAAGTAGCTGAATCTGGTTTACTACACGTTTTGAGACGACTGTTTCACTACCGATGATTGTTACTTTTCTAATGCCATTGTTTGTTATATACTTCTTCACTTCCTCATGCAGTGTGCCCGTTCTTGTCAGCAAGATTGGGATACCTTCTTTACCAGCATGCGGTCCAATTGTCAGCGCATCTGGTGATTTTTCATCTCCGACAGCCAAGAAAATCTCTGAAGGCTTACTAGCCACCTCCGTCACTTCTTTCGCTACCTCAACAGCTGTTGCATACCGGTGCGAGCCAGCAATACGTTTTATGCTGCTCTCCGGGAAATGTTTACGCAGCTCGCTCTCCACGTTACTCGAAATAGCCGGTTCCGCGCCGATAATATAAATTATGGATGGATTTAGTCTATCAATTTCCGTAATTGTCACTTGTTCTAGTTCATCTTGATCCGTCAGTAAAAGTGGTGAATCTAGCTGTGCTGCCAAGACGCTTCCGGTAAATGCATCAATCGGCAAATCACTGCGCCCCAGCACTACTGCTTTCGGAGACTCTAAGTGCCAGCCGTAATTGGAGATACTGGCACTTGTCGCATTACGTCGGGCACCTTCTAAGTTGTGCACGACAACAGGCGCTTTGGTTAAGTAGCCGCTGGCAACATAACCGTTTTTCCCGCTGCTTGTTCGAACAGGGTACCAAACGTAGTGATTCACATTAGAATCATTTGTTTGGTAGTTTCCTGTTATTGTTAGTTTCTCTCCTCTAGGCAGTGATCCGATTTTAGAGCCGTTGGGGCTGCTGCGAAATGTCAGACTATTAGCCGTAACATAAGCTGTACTGCCTTTCTGGAAGTTCTGCGTGCTTTCGTGCAAGGGGCCTGGAGTAGTTATGTGATCTGTTTGGAACGAGAAGTACGATCCAAGCTTCCCTGTGATTCTTCCAGGAGTGAGTAAGTGCGTCGGGAATGGTGTCGTAGAAATCAACGACTGATTCTCCATCTCCTTATAAACAAGCTCCTGATACGCTGTCTGCGGGTTAGCAATCGGATCATTGCGCTCTAATCTGCCGTTATAAGCTAGAATAGCAAAATACCAGTTTTCCAGTTTATCAGGGTTTCCATCGTTTACTATCGGAATTAAATGATAAGGTAAGCTGGATTCAGCTTTTGCATTGGCTTCGTTCCACTTATCCTTCAGAATCTTCATTCCACGCTCAATGTTGTAATCAATGTCATACATCAGACGTTCTATCTCGGCCTTATCATCGCGATTATAATCGGAGACCTGCATAATACCGATTCCGATACAATCATAGCCTATCACGACATTCGAACCATCTGCGATCGAGCATGACTGCTGATAGGAAGGCGTGCTGCCAGTCCAGTACTGCTTCCAGCCGCTTTCGCGAAAGGCGATCGACTTCACAATCTCCGGCGGCACATTGTACGCATTGGCGGCATCCGTCAGCTTTTTGCTAATTTCAGCGTAGCTTGGATTCGCATGATCCGCAGAACTTGCACGGAACATACTCCTTTTTACACCTTTATCTGCCGCTTCGGTACGCTTTCCTTCTTGCTGTACTTGCTGCGGTGTAACTGTAAATGCTTCGATATACACTTCCGTTGGGGCTGCCAACGGTACATTCTGCTCTATCTTTGGATAGCTGACTTCAACTGTTGCTTTTGCTTCATCTACTGTCAGTCGAGCTCCTTCAAATAATTCAGATTGATAAATGCGTTCCAGGTTTTCTGCTGTGACATGTAAAATGTCGAACTGCAGCGCTTGTGCCGTACCGTGCTTTCGATACTCCACAATCAAATAAGAGTCATTCTTAATGGTCGTTTCTTTAATGGAAGCTACATCTGTATCCGGGATAGTTGATGTATAAAGTTCCTCTGCATCTCCAGTAATTTGCAGCGAGCTATTCTCTGCGTTTATCACCTTAGCTACTTTTCCATCCGACAATTGCACGGTGTCTGTACCCGCTGCAAAAGCATAGAAGCTTTCCTCGGCTTGTACATCTAACGGCCGAAGCACTGCTAAGCAAGCAAGAAATAGACCTGCAAAAAGGACACTCGCCAACGTCGATCTGTTCTTTTCCACCTGTTACCCTCTTTCTGTTCCTAGATTCGCAGTTCAATGGTTTCTGTCGAATTATGTAACTGCTTCTTTTTCACTATAGAAAGAGCAGGTGGATTTTACTAGGCACAAAGACAAATCTTAACATTCTATCATACGTTTTTACATTTAGTTAACAAAATAAAGCCCAACTGATTGTTGGACTTTTTTGTTATTAAACGGAAAATATCTTTGTTAGACGGGGCTTGATTGCATCCACCTCATAAGCGGCTGCAGTTTTTTGGGCACCCGCTTTTATCACCTGTTTGGCTTCTTCCGGAAGATCCATATAGGTAATGATACTGGCAGCCAGTTCTTCCGCCGAACCAGGTTCAAAGAAAAAGCCATTTCTGCCATTTTCCATGTAATCAAGCAATCCAGCCATGCGGCTGCCAATTACAGGTGTGCCGCAGGCCATCGCTTCCAACCCAACGAGACCAAGGCTTTCCCCTTCGCGCATGGTGGGAAAACAGAAGATCTCCATACTATTGTAGACACTGTTCAGCTTTTGCTGGGACAGCAGTGGGAAATGAACGAGCACTTCCCGAAGACCGTAGCTGTCTACCATCTTCTCAAATGCTTCCTTTTCTAAACCATCTCCGATGAACAATAGTTTGTAGTTGTCCAATCTGCCTTGCTTCTTCAAAATTTTTGCGGCTTTCAAATACACGTCCCAGCCTTTTCCTCGATCGATGCGGCCAACAAATCCGATATATTTGCAGGAAGTATCCAACTCTAATTCTTGGTAAGCATGCAGCGGATTCTTTTCATAGAACGTTTCCTTATTAATACCGCCTGAAGGAAAGATCTCAATTCGATTGGTCAACCCGTATTTTTGCAGCACAAGCTGCTTGTAATACCCGCTTGGCGTAATAACAGTGTCGGATACCTCTAATAGCCGCTTTACATAGGGCTGATATTTCTCTCGTTTTTTGAATTCCGGTACTACATCACTGCCATGCACATTTGTATAAATAACCATATTTTTATTGAGCTTTTTCGCTATTAACACAGGAATAGAGTTATGCGTGGCATAGTGCACATAGGTGACGTCATATTTCCGAAAGATAGTTTTGCCGATTATGCGGAAAAAGTGACTTCCGTATGCCAGCAGCTTTCCCATGGAGCTAGATTGTTTCGTGACGACAGTACGGTCAAATGTCACACCTGCTTGGGCAAGTATCTTTTCTGTATTTTCGACAAACACACCATAGTTGGGATGTTCTTTGCTTGGATACATATTAGCGATTAAATGAACTTTCATGAATGAGCCCCTTACGTACGTGATTGTAAACAAATTGTACGCTTATTCACCAATTGTTGCAGTATGATTGGAGATAACTTTAAAAACAATTTACAATCAATGATCCAATAATCTAATCTAACCATCTAATCCAACAATCAATAATCCAACAACCCTAGCAGAAATTCATAACTTGTAAACGACTCCCGGAAGTCTGACCAATTGATCTGCTGCGGTTTCCACGGTGTCACAAACGGCTCGTTTTCATAATAATCATCTGGCTGAGCCGGTATCATTGTACCCGGTTCAATTCCTGAAGTTATAGCTGCTTGCTTGTCATTCTTAGCTCCGACTTTGACTTGAGTCGTGAAGGCCTGTCCGTTAGCCATTGTCCAGACCTTTCCATTTTTTATTTGATCAGGTTTTACTGCAGGAGCTTGACTTGCATAAGCAAGCAAAATATCCGTCTTGAGATGATAACCCGCCACTAACTTATCAGCTTGTTCTTCATCCGATTGATACGATGCCTCGAAGGTATATAAGCTTGTCTTATCCTTGATGGATTTAGGCTGATCCGCCAACTCGGTAATTTCGCCTTCTAAAACAGGACCATCATCTGCTACTGCTGCTTTTACTGTCATACCGCTTTGCACCAATTTCCGTTCTGTTTCTTCCAGCTCACCAGAGATAATCAAGTCACTGCTATCAATCGTCATGACCTTCGCTTCTCCAGGCTCGGCAATGTCGTTGATTGTGCCAGAAGCCGGACTTGTGACCGTAACATATTCTCCTGTAGCTTCTAACTCTGCCAGCTGGTCTTCCGTTGCTGAAAGTGTCGCCTGTTTCTCAGCAAGCTCTTTTTCCAGACTGATGCGATAATGTTCCTGTATTTGAGCTGTCTGTTCTTCTGTGGCCTGCTGTAATGCTTCACTTATTGCTTCGGCACCAGCATTCTCTTCATTTTCCACATCTACATTCTCAAAGGATTCCGGAATAGTTATATCTTCTGGTAACGCTCCTACAGCTGCATCTGTCTCATCTATCTGGTTCATTGCCTGTTCCACTGCTGCAGCCTGCTCTTCTAGCGTTGTAATGGATGTGGAGAGTTCTTGATGTGTTTTTGGATAATTATTAACCTGATATGTAAAGAGTTCATCTCCCTCTTCGACTGCATCCCCTTTATCCACAAGCATTTCCGATAACGAACCCGAACCTGCTTGGAGGTATACTGGAATTTTATCTGCGGAAGCAAGCACAGCAGGAGCGGATAACGTTTGTTCCACATCCTGGGCCATCACCTGCTCCCAGTCCTGAATAAAATTCGTTCGTCCAATACGGCCTTCATCATCCCAGAACAGAAGACCGATGTTAAGTAATACAAGGACGACTGCTGCTGGCAGAAAAATTTTCTTGATCATCCTTTTAGCCCTCCTATGCAAAGATGAATGCGACAAGTTTATTTCCAATACCGCCAAGCAAGGTAAGTAACAACACATAACAAAGATACATCATGCTTACGACAATCCATACATGCCACCGTTTTGCTGGAAACAAGACAAGCAGGCATCGAGTCTGAAAATATAAAACGAACAACTGGAATATAGACACAGCACCAAATAAACTAATCAGCCATTGTTTATCTGTAAACAGGTCTGCAAGCACACCGAGCGAAAATGGCGACCGATTCCATTCCAATCCGGCAGCTGGTAATAAAAGCAGCCAGGTTAATGCTTCAAATAAGAAGACGATACCGACACTTAGCTGCACCACCACAAGCTTTTGATACGGAATTTCATAAAATAAATAGAATACAAGTGATACGACGAAAAAGACTAGGAGACCTGCTGCCAAACCAAACACTAGCCGTCCAATTACAAACCAAAGTTTGGCGTATTCATAGTCAGCTCCAGCATAGTCACCTCTTAATTGATTTAATGTTTCTGTCCCCGCTCCGATCCATCCAAGTGCCGCATAGACGATGCAAAAAGCAATCAGGAGCAAAGTCGTCCATAGCCAATGTCCCCGCAGAGTTTCCGCTTCCCGCAGCTTGAATAATGTCTCTTTCGGACTAGTCAGGAGGCGGAAAGGATTTGTATGATATGTCATGTTCGGTCATCCTTTTTCTATGTATATAGTAAAAGATTAACTTAATTTCTTAAAATTTGCACATTATTTTACAATAAAAAAATAGACTGGCGAAATACCAGCCTATTTGGCGAATGTGTTGCTCGGTCTGAGTGCTCTGTTTGTTTTTGCCTGACGGGGTACAACCGGACTGCGTAGTTTTGCTTTTACATACTGCAGCAATATATACGTAACAAGCGATAGTCCGTATAAGATTGGTGCATATAGGAGCCCCCAAGCAAATGTATGAATAAATGGTGACTGATCCAATGCTTGATCAAAGATGCTGCGCCATAATGTGTGGATCAAATAGATTCCTACTACATTTTTGGCGACAATACCTACATAACGATGCTTTCCGATATTCCGTGTTTTCAAGGTGAACAACAGCAGGAACACAGTTAACGGTATCGTACTAATGAGGTACTCTCCTTGCGGTAAATCCATTTTGTAATGAAGAATGAACCGCTCAATTAGATGCAGTGCAAAGCCAGATACTGCAAGCATCCCAACCGTTCTTGCCTGCACGTTGCGCATTGCTTGCACAAGCTGCTTTTCATATAAGCCGAAACAAGCTCCAAGCGCCGTATAAAACAATCCGAAGTAAATCCCATTCCGCGTTGTCTCCTCCATCGTAACATGGAAAAGCGGGCCATATGATTGCCCCATCAATCCAATTAGATTGAGTAAAAGACCAGCCAATAATGTCAGTTTAAGCAGGTGCAGACGGTACGCTGCGTAAATGATGATTATGGAAAAGATTAAAGCGAACATAAACCACAGCTGGTATTGCGTATAAGAAATGCCGTCCAATAATGTACGCCATTGGAACGTATCTTGGAAATAAGCTGTGAGTGCTGCTTTTTGTTCACTCATCGTTCCAGTTGAAGTGGTGATAATCTTAATAAAGTCATATATCCAATAAAAAGCGAACCATGCTGCCAAAAGTCCAATTAGCTTGCCGGTATAGCGCTTGAAATAAGCAAATGTATCTTCCGTGCGTTCCAGTTTCATAGCAAATAAATAGCCGGATGCAGCAAAGAAAAATGGTACAGAGAAGCGTGCGAGTGTGTCTATGATGAATGCCCAAGTTTCCCCGTTTCCAAATGGAACAGCCGTATCACGAAACGTGTGTGTATGGATACAAACCACGCCGAAAATGGCTAGGCATTTAAAGAAGTCGATGGAGTAATTTCTCGTCATGTGCATCTACCTGCTTTCTTTGTTCTACAAAATACTATCCGTCCTTCCTCCTTTATATACCCCCTGCTCCCCTGCCCACAAGGCTTTTAACAGAACTGTAATGACAATACAATCTAGATGCAATATGATTACAAACTCTATCCACTGGACCTTATTTTTTCCACAAAAAAAGCACTTACTCTCGTAAGCACTTAATTGGCAGTCACTAATGCCTTCAAATACAGATCCAATTTCTTAGCACGGCTCGGTGTTTCACAGCCTGACTGCGTGACATGTTCATCAAATAAATCAGACAGTTCATCGAAGCGGCTGTCCTGTAAAATAGCTTGGTTCCACTCGAATAGCTGGCTGTATTGTTCAATATACCGCTTCATCTTCTTCTCAAATCCGGCCAAATGGTTTGCTGATGGCATACCGAAAAACGTAGCTCGCGCCGGATCGAATATTGGGTAATGTACATTCAGCAAATGCAAAAGATGTGTTACTTGCGGAAACTGCATAGAAGGATTGCCACGGCGGTTTTTCACTTCATACAGCGCTCCTGTTAAATCGATAATACGCCGCTTGTCCGGGTTCCTGGCAGCCTCTTGAAACAACTGGTAAAAGGTCTGTTCGAATTCCTCGGTCAAATTCGGATTTACTAAACCTATGTAATGCTTTAATACGTACCGGAATACCGAGTGGTGTTCGCTTTTTCCAGCTTCCCGGCGTAAATACGCATCAAGCGCGATGTCGTCTTGGCTGATAAATGTCAGAAGCTGTCCTTTATGCAGCAGCAGCTGCTCTAAAAGGCCCACTTCCGTGTATGTGTCGCGCATAAGACAGTTGTCCTCCTCCACTTCTAAGCTACTATTGATAGTTTACATGATAACATATCCAGCTTAGGAAGAAGAAACAATGCGATAGCATTAAGACAAGCTTTGTCCAGCAAAAAAATGTTCGTTATTCAGTAAAGCAATAACAGTGCCAGTCCGTTTGTACTGCTGATCAAAAGAACGCTCAGACGTTTCGACAAACAAAGCCGTGCCATTATAAAACCCTACTTGGGTGCGGCTTTTTGTTTCTTTATAAGATTGAATGTGATAGAAGGATAGCCAGACGCAGTGTGAATTCGTAGGTGAGGAAGTTGGGAGCATAAAAACGCCATGTGCTGGATGTACTGGAATCGGCACCTTCTTATCTGTCCGCAGCAGTCTGCCAATCGCATGTACCCTGCCTTCATAGGAGGAACCATACTGCATGCAGCTATGGTCGATAATGGAGAGAGGTGATTGTTCGACTAGAATTTCCCTGTCTGCTTCCAAGACGCGGGATTGATAAATTGGATCATACAGACGAAGAATTGCTACGGTATTTCGTGTGATTGTATACTGGTCCCTTTTTTCTGTGTGCATGGTTTCCTCCTTCAATAATCGCTTGTACAAGACTATATTACTATAAAGGAGGTTTTTAAAACGTAAATTGAATGTAAAAAATAGTAAAAAAGGACGAAGCATGTCGCTTCGTCCTTTTATTTAATGGCAAATGTAATTTCTGCTTCACAAGCTAGCTCGCCGTCCACTGTAGCAGTTGCTTTTCCTTTGCCGATAGGCCCTTTCAGACGGATGATCTCCACCTCGAGCTTCAATGTATCGCCAGGCACTACTTGGCGTTTAAAGCGGCATTTATCGACACCTGCAAGGAAACCAATCTTTCCTTTGTTTTCTTCTTTCATCAGCATCGCAAACGCACCAGTCTGCGCTAGCGCTTCAATAATCAGTACGCCTGGCATTACAGGATAATCTGGGAAATGGCCTTGGAAGAATGGTTCATTGATGGTCACGTTCTTCTTCGCAACAGCGCGTTTGCCTTCTTCAATCTCCGTTATTTGATCCACGAGTAAAAATGGATAGCGATGCGGGATTATTTCTTTGATTTGTTGTACATCATACATAATATGGTGAGCCTCCTGAATGGTTGTCTTTCCTAAGGTATTATAACAAAAACAAAGCCTGTATGTTTAGCTTGTCTCTCTTGCAGGGTATGTTTTTGTAAAACAGTTGTAAGGAGGTAGCCAAATGCTTAATTTATTATTATGGATTGGCATCATCGTCGTTGCTTTCTGGCTTCTTGGTGTCATTTTTAATATTCTTGGAGGAATAATTCATATTCTTCTTGTCATTGCGGTTATTATGTTTGTTATTTATGCGATTAAGAAGAGCAGGGGTAAGCGATAGAAATAGACATCTCTAGGATGCGAGATATTGCACAAGCCTGAGAAGACTAATTCATTAAGAACTTAAAGAAAATAGCTTAACTTCGTCTAACTAAAAAATCCGAACTCAACTAAATTCTTCTTAATTAAGAATTTACAGTAGAGTTCGGATTTTTTTGAGGACAAACGAATCATTCAATTTATTGATTTATGATTTCTCATTAACTAAGTTATAAATATGTGTCCATGTATCTCTTTTCAGAACATCAAAGGCATTGCCGTCGCCTAGTACGCCATATCCGAAGAGCATACCAAGCAGAAGGAAAATGACCAGAACGACCGGCACGACAAGTAACCGAAGCCAAATTGGAAAGACTCTTCTGCGCCGTTTTTTTGGTGCTTTCTCCCCTTCAGCCTGCTTCTTTTTGTCGTACTCTTCTTTTGTTTGAAGTTTGGATGCATTATCCGGCATAACGTACTGGCTCCTTACTATTATCTAATCTGGTTGATAAGGCCGCTCATCTGATCACTCATGGAGATGGAACGAGCGTTAAACTGATAAGCTCGCTGCGTATTTATCATCGCTGTCATCTGTTGACTGAGATCAACGTTTGATCCTTCCAAGCTTCCTGCCTGCAATTCCACTTCATCTTGTGCTATTGCTTGGGCAAGTGCTGGATCAGCCAATGTAAAGTTATTGTCTCCTGTGCGTGTCAAAACGCGGGGATTATCAATGGCTGTTATTGCTAAATTTGCTTCAACAGCATTTACCCCATTACGACCTACCACAATCTCTCCGCGGTCATTGATTGTAATACTATCAAAATCAGCTTGCAATGCAATAGGACCTTCGGCACTGTTCACAAAATCTCCATCAGCAGTCGTTAAGGCAACTGTTCCATCATTTTGCGGCTGCAGATAGAAATTTCCAGCTCGTGTATATTGTTCCTTCCCATCTTCTGCTGTAATCGTGAAAAATTGGTTGTCATTCACAAGTGCCGCATCCAAGTTACGGTCTGTTGTCTTGATTGTACCCATTGTCATGAGTGGGTTGGTACTGCTTAGATAAGATCCAGTTCCTATATGAATTCCGTCACTTGTGGCCCGATTTTGCTCATTCGCTTCATCAGCGGGCGGATTGTTCATCTGCTGAAAAAGCAAGGAAGAGAAATTCGCGTTTTGTGTCTTGTAGCCAGTTGTATTCGTATTCGCCATATTATTGGAAATAAGGTCCAATCGATTCTGCAGCTGCCCCATCGTGACCGCTGCTTGTGTCATCATTCTGCTCATGTTACTCTCCCTCCTTTACAGCTTCCCAACTTCATTTACTGCTTTTCCTAAACTCTCATCGTATGCTGTCATTACTTTTTGGTTCATTTCAAATGTCCGGTAAGCCTGCATCATGTCGGCCATCGTCTGCTGCAAGTTTACGTTCGATCCTTCTACTGCACCTTGGACAATATTGTAAGTAACCCCGTCCGTCGCTCGAGCATCTGCCACTTGCGCTTCCTCGCTCGCACTATATACATTTTCTCCTTGCTTATCCAGCAGATTCGCATCTTGCACGTACGATATACCAAGCTGTATGTTACGGCCGTCAACAAACTGCATTGTACCATCTGCTGTCAGCGTATACGTTTGATTGTTTGTCTGGATTGCATTACCTTCTGTATCCAGAATATAGCTGCCTTGGTCATTCGTCAGAAAACCTTCTGCATCAATCGTGAAATTACCATTTCGTGTATAAGCTTGTCCTTCAGCTGTTTGTACTGCGAAGAAGAGAGAGCCATTTTCATCTGGGACATTACCGTCTACAAGCGCGGCATCTGTACTAATACCAGTCTCTCGCAAATCTCCCTGAATGAAATTCGGAATAGTTTCTTGTACGTATACACCTGAATTGATGCTGCCAATTTCTTTAGACGTGGTTGTATAACGTGATCCGTCCATAGCGGTCGGCTTACTTTCCATGGATTTCAAAAGCATCTCAGGAAAAGCACGCAGCTGTCCTTGGTCTGCTTTGTATCCATTCGTATTCACATTGGCTAAGTTGTTGGACAGAACTTCTTGTCGGCGCTGCTGGGCAAGCATACCGGATGCTGCTGTATATAATCCTTTTAGCAAAGTGTAAATCCTCCTAGGTTTATCAATTACAATGTTATCTGTTTCTCTCCCCTATATATCGGCAGAATGCTAAAAAAATGAAACCCCTTCTGCAAACAGAAGAGGTCATTTTTTAAACTACTTTGCGTTTTTCCAACTTATCAATATTCTCCAGCATGATACCAGTGCCTTTTGCTACGCAGTCCATCGGTTCTTCAGCAATGAAGACAGGAACCTTCAACTGCTCCGCAAGCAGCTGATCAATACCGTGCAGCATAGCTCCGCCGCCAGTCAAGATAATACCGCGGTCAATAATATCAGCCGACAGCTCAGGAGGCGTCTGTTCCAACACTATTCGTGCCGCTTGTACAATCAATGCTACTGATTCACGAAGTGCTTCTTCGATCTCTTCTGAATATACTGTAATAGTACGCGGAAGACCGCTTACCATGTCACGTCCTCTAATCTCAATTGATTCTTGGCGTGAGCCTTGGAATACAGTTGCAATCTCAATCTTAATATTTTCTGCTGTACGTTCCCCAATCAGCAGTTTGTATTTACGTTTGATATACTGCAGGATTTCTGCATCAAACTTATCTCCGGCCATTCGGATTGATTGCGCTGTGACAATATCGCCCATTGATAGGACAGCTACGTCTGTTGTACCGCCGCCAATGTCAACGACCATATTACCGCTCGGCTGAAAGATATCCATTCCAGCGCCGATTGCAGCTATTTTCGGCTCTTCTTCCAAGTAAACTTTCTTACCGCCTGATTTCTCCGCTGCTTCCTTGATTGCTTTTTGCTCGACTTTCGTGATGTTTGTCGGGCAGCAGATCAGCATGCGCGGTTTGGAAAGAAAACCTTTTACATTGATCTTGTTGATGAAATAGCGAAGCATTGCTTCTGTTACATCAAAATCAGCGATTACGCCGTCTTTCAACGGACGAATCGCCTCAATATTGCCAGGTGTTCTGCCTACCATGCGTCGTGCTTCTTCCCCAACTTCTAATACATTCCCTGTATTCCTGTCCATCGCGACAACGGATGGTTCATTGAGAACGATTCCTTTTCCTTTTACATGTATGAGTACGTTTGCCGTACCGAGGTCAATTCCTATATCTCTTGCCAATATCCTCAGATCCTCCCTGTAAGATAGAAATTTTGTCGCATCCGTTCGAGAACATAATGCTACTTAGTATATATTCTAGCATAAAACATGGAGAATAGTAGCAAATTATGAAAGAAAATAAGGATAAAAGTAGCAATGCCAGGAAGAGAATCGTTGTTCGTTTACAGGATAAAAGTTGTGTTTCAAGCAGGAGATTCGGTATTCGTTTCGACACTATATTTCAACTTGGTAGCTTCTCCGCCGCGTAAATGGCGAATCGCTTTATGATAATCTAGGATTTCCTTTACTTCGTTTGCAAGATCCGGATTGATTTCAGGCAGCCTTTCTGTCAAATCCTTGTGCACCGTACTCTTAGATACACCAAATTCTTTTGCAATTACACGTACCGTTTTCTTCGTCTCCACAATGTGCTTGCCTATGCGCACCGTGCGCTCTTTAATATAATCATGCACAGCTCATGCCTCCTTAAGTTGACGGTTCTTGATGTTCGTGAGACAAGATGAGAAGCAGACGTGAATCATATATGTACAATTTTATGAGGAGTCTAAGATGATGGCGTGTCCGCGGCGTTGAGCGCTTCACACTCGTTCCCTTCAATCATTTGCATTGGTTTGTAACATCTTATTAGCTGCTTCTTTCTTTTATGCCACAAAAAAGACCTTCTCAGCGTGGAGAAGGTCTGCGGTTATCCATATCTTGAATGGCATACATCGGCAAGCGAGAAAAATAGAAGTCTTTATGTCGTCGGATGAATTGATGATAGGAGTCAACAAGAAAATCTTTCTTTTGATAAATGAGGCCATAGAAGTATTTATAAAACGCAGTCTGCTTTTCAGGCTTCCAGACAGGATAGCGCTTTCTTGCGCTGTCGGTCTGCCCGAGCTGGAACTCGATATAAGCGAGTGCATACGGGTCGTCTGTCACGAACCTATGCGGCAAATCAAAGTGAGCAGCTACAATCGGCAGCACTTGTCTCTCAAGCAGCGGGGCTAGAAAAGTGATCTGGTACTGTTTGGCTAGCTTACTTCCTTCAGACAGATGTGAAAAGCTCGCAATCTTATCATCAAAGAGGAAGGTGAGTCCCATCTTATAATGCTGCATCGCTCGCTGGCCTGGCAAATATGTATGTTCCAGAATATTGTTGCTGTGCTTTCGAGCAATAATCAGTTCGTTTCGCTTCCAATGATATTGAAATAGCAGCTTTTCCAGCCGAACCTTCATCATTTGCTGCAGCATGTAATCTTTAATATGCAGGATGGTCTCCTGAAGATCATCGAGATAATAACCGAAAATATGGTAGTCAGAGTAATAGAAGTGCTGATAAATCTTGCCTATTAGAATAAGTGCCTTCGCTTCTGGAAAGTCAGCATTAACTCGGCTCGTTTGTCTTTCATACTCATCCCCTGGCAGTTTGTATATTTGGTACTGAATAATCAATTCGTATAATTGCGCATACGATTTATTACGCGCATGTAAGGAATGCTTATTTTTGTCAATCAGCAGCTGCAGTTCTTTCTCATAGAAATTCATCCCTAGGAAGTCTATTCCCGCCAGCTGAACGTCAGCGGAAGCGGATTGTAAACAAAATCTGGCGGCTAAGTCAGCAGTCTGCTTCACCTCATGGCTCGGTTCTACTAGCTGGATAAACGACCACAGGTCTGTCATCCGGCCAGATGCCGCAGATAACTTGCCCAAGTCAATCGCTTCTTTACGTACACTAGATTGATTCAACTTACTTTTCTCCTCTCACATTCCCAATATTACCCCCATAAAGTCACTTGACTTCGACTTTCTATTTATGCATGGCACCTTTACATTATTCCATCTTTTCAGATAATTACAACCTCTTTCAAGTTTGATTCGTTCGACAAATTACTGCTTTTCCTATTCATTTTGTAGGGCGGCTTTTTGCCTAAAAATGCCGTACAGAATAAATGTTTCACTTCCTCGTAACCACTACAAAAAATACTTCGCTAGTGTTGTAACTTGCTGTTAGAGAACTGTAAAATTTAAATAGAATCGCAAATACACGGAGACTCTTAGACAGTAACAAAACAATCTATCGTTTACTAAGAGAAACATCTTCACTTTCTAAACAACAAAAAACCGAACTACTGTAAATCCTTTTGAGGATTCAGCTAGTAGTTCGGCATTTTCTATACAGTCTATGCTTGCTTCAAATCAAGTCTGAGCGGAAGAGCGAGAAGAAGTTGCATCTTCTTCTGGCTGTTTCTCGTCATCTTGTTTAGGAGCTTCTTCTTCACCAGCATCAGGCTTTGGCTCTTCTTCTTCTTCAGAAGGTGTTGCCTCTGCATCTGTGTTTTCATCTGCCGGAGCTTCTGCATCTGCTTGCTGTTGTTCCGTCTGACCAGCTGTATCCGCTGCATCTTCTTGTACTGCTTCTGATTCAGCTTTTGCTTCTTGAAGCTTGCTTACAGGCTGATTTAGGAATGTTTCTGGGTTCACGGCTGTATCACCGTTACGAACTTCAAAGTGTACGTGCGTTGCTTTATCTTTAGCAAACAAGCTTTGTCCAGCTGCTGCCAATACATCGCCTTGCTTCACTTCTTGGCCTACTTCAACTTTTACATCTTCCAAGCTAGCATAATACGTTGTAACACCATTCTTATGCTCTAGCTGAACAACATTACCGTGCAGAGCGTCTTCTTTCACTTCTGTGACAGTCCCGCTTAATGCTGCGAGGACTTCAAAAGAACCGCCATCTGCTGCAGCGTAATCCACTCCGGTGCTTTGATAGTATTTGTTGTCGTAGAGTACGAGTGCATTCTCTTGGGATTCGCTGTCTGCTTTGTTGTCATAGAACTTCGTTACGACTGTTGCTTCTGCATCTTCTGCTACAGGCGACTTCACAACTTCATCCTGTTCTGCTACAGGAGTTGCTTCCTCATCACCATCAAAAGATAGAGAGTCGAAGATACCTTTGTCTTCTTCTGCTTGATCGGCGTCATTCGTGCCGCTTTGATACCACAATACCGCGGTTAGAAGCAAAGCGGAAATACCAAGATACAATGCTGGGAAAAACCATTTTTTACGGAAAAGACGTTTCCATTTGGATTTTGAAACGTTATTTTTTTCCTTCATAGATCATCACCTCTGCAACCATTGTGGTCACAAAGCTAGATTCCTATACCTTGTATACAGAAAAAAATTCCAATACTTATTTAGATACTAATTTCGCACCATTTGCCGGCAGTTTACTAATCTCCGTATCCGTATAGTAGTGTGTCAGAATATCTTGATAAGACTTACCCTCGCCCGCCATGCCGTTCGCCCCATATTGACTCATCCCAACTCCATGGCCGTATCCTTTTGTCTTAAAAATAAGATGACCATCTTTCATTGATATAGTGAAATCTGTCGATTTGAGTCCTAACTTTTGCCGTATGTCTCGGCCAGTGAACTGTTTGCCACCGATTTCCACTTCCGCAACGCGCTGGCTGTCTGTAAGCTTCACGTTACCTGGCGGCTCATTTGGATTGATTTTAACGCCTAGCAGTTTTTCTGCTTCTGCTATCTCAAAAATCTTTTGATCAGCAAATTTAGGAGATTGCTTATCCCATGGGCTTTCGACTGATTTTAAATAAGGCAGGGCATTTTCCCAATAGTCTTCTGCATTTTCGGTGTAGCCATTACTCGTCGAGAAAAAAGACGGGGTGATTGGTTCTCCTTGATAGGTAAGTATCTCTCCGCTTGTTGCTTCCACTGCTTTGGACAGCTTTTCCATTTTCTTATCGTATTCCTTGCCCCAAGTCTGCCTGAGCTCTTCTTCATTCTTATATACTTGATGACTGACTGTGTCAGATACTTCAATTGCTTCCGGTTTTTCTGCCTGATGATCTTCCATATAGCGTACCACATAGGTTCGTGCTGCAACTGCTTGTGCTTTAAGTGCTTCTAGTTCGAAATCAGCCGGCATTTCAGATGCCACAACGCGCGTCACATATGTCTCCAAAGGTACGGTTTCAACGGTATTGCTCGCTGTCCGGCTCACCTCAACTGCCACATTGGCTGTTTCTTTCACTTGCTTTTCTTGTTCCATTGCTGTCGCCGTCCTCTCACTGCCGCCAGGGTCTATAAATGGTACTACAATTAACGTAGGGAGTGCCACAATGACAGCAAACAAACAGGCTATGAGCATGCTGATGAGAATGTGTGACTTCAGGCGGCGTTTTGATCTGCTTTTTTTGGACATAGAGGACCTCCTTATCTGACTGGTCTACTCTTTACTCTATGTAACTGACAGGGATTGCTAGAACATTTGCGCCTAAAAAAATAGAGCGCACGATGCACTCTATCAGCTCCAATATCTTCTAACCGCACAAAGCTCGGTTTCATACACCGTACCTGCCATGTTCAGAACTTCAATTCGCCTGCCTGTCTTCGGTGCATGCAGCATCTGTCCATTACCATAATAAAAGCCAACATGGTGCACGCGACCTTTCCCCTTGTCATAAGCAAAAAATAATAAGTCGCCAGGCTCTGCTTGATTCAGCTGAATGGAGCTGCCTTGTAAACATTGCGCACTTGCATCACGCGGAATGGTATAGCCGCCAGCAAGATGCATGTTATAGCTGAACCCTGAGCAATCGTAACCCCAGCTGCTCATACCGCCCCATAAGTAATCCAAACCTAGAAATTGCTCTCCGTATTTGAGCAATTCCTTTCCACTGGCTGCTCGCGTTGTCCAAAGGCTGCTCGCTGATTTCGAGATTATCCCGGTGCCGTATGGTGTCAAAACTTTATATGCAAATGGTGTATCTTCTATATAAGGCAATTTGGTCAAAAAGCTAACCGGTACGATTTCACGCTTCTTTTCCAGGATTAAATCAGTCTGCTTCGCCCGCACCTCAATCAGCCGTTCCGTTTTCGGAAGCGGTGAAGCGAGCTGATGTGCTGGTATCCAGCCAGGATAGCCGCTTGCATCTTTTGGTGTTGATTGAGTCGGAGCAACCACTTTTACCCAGTCTTCTCTTCGATCCACTTGCCATACCGACGTACCGAAAAGAAGCTGCGATTGAACCAGATTGTTCTCATGGAGTTCTAAACGGTCTGTATGCGAGAGCTGATGCACCCAGGCGGATGGATCAGCAGGATTAGAAATAATGCAGGCATCTACTTGTCGGGGAGCGGCCGGATTTGTCCACAGATTCGCGACAGCTACTGCAACAGTATATTCTTTCATGTTACATTCTCCGCTTGCCCATCTACCGTTACAATACCAAGTCCTGGCGTATCATTGAGTATCAGCTTGCTTCCTTCATATCGCACACCACCTGTTACGATATCGTTTTGCAGCATGAGCGGCGCATCAAAGTCCACTCGCGTTACCTGCACCTGACTGGCAGCCAGATGTGCTGCCGCGCTAATACCGATGCGAGATTCAATCATACAGCCAACCATACATTCCACTCCGTATGTTCGCGCGATTCGAGCGATGTCTAAGCTCGGCTGCAGGCCACCTGCTTTCATCAACTTGATATTAAGCAAATCAACTGCACGCATTTCCAACAATGTGCATGCATCTTGGGGTGAAAACAGACTTTCATCTGCCATAATTGGCGTTTGCACATGCTGGGTGACATATTGTAACCCTCGCAGGTCAGTCGCTTGGACAGGTTGTTCTACTAATTCGATATCCAATCCGATATCTTCCATCCGGCTGATGGCGCGGACAGCAGTTTTGCTGTCCCAGCCTTGATTGGCATCGAGCCGCAGTACGACACTTTTTCCTACCGCTTGCCGTATTGCCTGGAGCCGCTCGATATCCGTATCTATATCGTCTTTGCCAACCTTGACCTTTAATGTCTGGAATCCCTCTTTCACATAAGACGCTGCATCTCTCGCCATTTCTGCCGGGTCGTTTACACTCACTGTATAATCTGTCTCCAGTGTCTGATGTGCCCCGCCAAGCAGCTGAAAAAGCGGCAGACCGCTGTATTGGGCAATGCAATCATGCAAGGCAATATCGACTGCTGCTTTTGCACTTGTATTGCCGACGATGCAAGACTGCAGTTTTCCAAACAGTGCATCGCGCTCCAACAGCGGCATCCCAATTAAGATAGGCTTAATAACCGCTTCGATGCTATAACGGATACTCGCCAAGCTGTCACCGGTAATAACATGTGTCGGCGGAGCCTCTCCCCAACCGACAATTCCATCATCTGTTGTGACTTTTACCACAATTGCTTCCGCTTCCGTCACAGTGCGGAGTGCTGTCTTAAAAGGTTTCTTTAGAGGAACGCGCGTCTGAAATAAATCAATTCGTTCGACTTTCACGCAGATACTCCTGCCTTTACACGCAATACCTTTGCTTCGGTATCCATTGTTGCTTCTGTCCCAAGCGGAACCGTAATATTCGGGTTGCAATGGCCGATTCGAAACCCTTTCATAACCGGCTTTTGCAATTCGGTCAGATAATCAACAAAAACTTGATCATAAGATAGTAAATTCTCCGGATCTTCCGGGATGCTAGTTCTAAAATCACCAATGATAATACCGTTCGCCTTCTCCAGCTTGCCTGCCTGCTTCAATTGATTCAGCATGCTGTCAACCCGGTAAGGCGGCTCCTCGATATCTTCTAACAGAAGCAGCTTGCCTGCTGTATCAATTTCATCGGGCGTACCAAGTGTACTCACCAGCAAAGACAAATTGCCGCCTACTAGCGGCCCACAAGCTTTGCCATGTACAATCGCTTCTAGCGGAGAGATAGCTGACGTATACACCACATCTGTTGGGGTGAAAAACTGCTGCAGCAGATCATAACTCAATTTAGCGAAATCAGATTCGCCCATGTCGGAAGCAACCATTGGACCATGGAAAGTAACCAACCCTGTCCGCTGCCGTATGCTCGTATGTAGATAAGTGATATCGCTGTATCCGAGCAGCACTTTCGGCTTTTGTTTAATTAGTTGATAGTCTAGCAATTCCACTATTCTTCCGCTCCCGTATCCACCGCGAGCGCAGATGATACCTTTTACCTCATCATCTTGGAACATCTGATTCAGGTCAGCTGCACGATCAGCATCGCTGCCGGCCAGATAACCATATTTGTCATACACATGCTTTCCGAGCTTAACGGAAAGACCAAGTGATTGAATTATCTCTATTCCTCGCTGCAGTTCCTCTTGTTTAATAGGACCTGCTGGGGCAACAATCCCGATTGTATCTCCTTTTTTCCATGCTGACGGCTTCATACGCACATCTCCTCCTTCACTTATATGTATGGGGGTAAAGACGGAAAAGAAGTGGTTTTCACCACTTCTTCCGAGTCTGCCCTATTCGATATCAGCCCACTTCAACTCTAAATAACCGACCGGGTGCATCACGACATTTTTGACATTTGGTTTTTGCAGGTACACATGCTGGTAGAAATGCAATGGCATAATCGGCATTTCTACCAGCAAAATCTTTTCGGCTTCCATCATCATCTCATAGCGCTTCGCTTCATCACTCTCTGACTTGGAATCTGCAATTAGCTTATCATACTGTTCATTGGACCAGCCTGTGCGGTTCGAAGAAGATTCGGTTGTGAAGCTTTCCAGGAAATTGACAGGGTCTCCGTAATCCGCCAAGAAAGAACCGCGGAAGAGCTGATACACGAGCTTGGTCTGCTCTTCGCTGAACACGCTCGATTCAACAGTTTGCAGCTCCACGTCGACACCCAAGTTTTCTGAAAGCATACTCTGAATTCCTTCTGCCAAGCGTTCGTTGGCTGTATTTGTTCCGTACGTCAATGTTACGTCCGGCAGCTCATCCCAGCCTTCTTCTTCCATTCCTTCTGCAAGCAGCTTTTTCGCTTCTTCCGGATCATCTTGAACTAAGTCTCCATTTTCTTCACGGAAATCACCGCCGCTTGGTGTCTCGAAGCCATACGGTACGAACCCGCGAGCCGGCTGTTCCCCAATACCGCGAATATACTCCGCAATATCATCACGGTTCATTGCCATCGCAAAAGCTTTGCGGATCTTTTCATTGGTGAATGGTTCCTTTTGAACGTTGAAACGAAGGAATTGATCGCCCGCCTGTACCTCGGTCACCAACTCCTCACTATTCATCAAATCCTTGGCATTGTCAGCTGGAATAGACGAACGATCCAAGTCCCCGCTTTGATACATTTGATATTCGGTATTCATATCTGCTACCATTGCCCAATTCACTTGATCGAGTTTTACCGTGTCAGCATCCCAATATTCTGGATTTTTAGCCATGATAAGCTCTTTGTCATGCGACCAGCTATCAATTTTAAAAGGTCCATTGCTCACATAGCTGTCCGCTTCAGCAAACCATTCTGGATTTTCCTGTGCCACCTTTTCATTCACCGGGAAGAACGCCGGATTGGTGAGCAAGTTCAGGAAATAGCCAGTCGGTGCTGTCAGTGTTACTTCAAACGTCTTGTCATCCACCGCCTTGATTGCGACGTCATCAGCACTAGCTTCCCCGCTGTTATATGCTTCTGCTCCTTCAATGACATATGCCAAAAATGCGGGCTGATAAGCCTGCTCTGGATCGAGCATATGCTTCCATGCATAAACGAAGTCATTTGCTGTTACATTGTCGCCATTGGACCATTTTGCATCGTCACGCAAATGAAAAGTATATACTTTGCCATCTTCACTAACATCCCAATTTTCCGCCATTGCCGCCTGCGGCTGATGGTTTTCATCCAGACGTGTTAGTCCTTCCATTAAGTTGTTCACCATTACCCAAGAAGCACTATCGAAACCTTCTGGAGGATCAAGGGAGGTAGGTTCCTGCCCGTTGTTGAGACGTAATACCTTCTTATCTTCTCCATCTCCTTCTCCGCCGTTTCCGCTTCCGCCAGCACTGTTATTTGCGGTACAAGCAGCTAGCAAAAGAACACATGCAGCCAAACAAGCAAACATAGATACTTTCCAGTTTCTTTTCATCTCTTTTCCCCCTTTAGCGTTTCATCAGACTGGCTGCCCTATTGGCGCGTGCATCCTGCAGCCAGCATTCCACTTGGTGTGACGCAGACAAATTGGTCGCAGGTGGATACACGTTCGCACATACTTGCATCGCATGCGCGCATCGTGCGGTAAATGGACAGCCTTGTGGCGGTGCAAACAAATCTGGCGGTGTTCCATCAATCGGCTGCAGCACCGCTTCTTGCATATCAAGACGCGGAACAGAATGCAGTAAGCCAACTGTGTATGGGTGCTGCGGATTATAAAAGATAGCATCTTTGTCGCCGGTTTCTACAATCTTGCCGCCATACATCACAGCAACCCGGTCCGCTACTCGGGCCACAACCCCTAAATCATGTGTGACCAGAATAATTGATACACCTGTTTTCTCCTGAATCTCACTGAACAGCTCCATGATTTGTGCTTGGATAGTAACATCAAGTGCCGTCGTTGGTTCATCTGCAATTAGAAGATCTGGTTCACATATAAGTGCCATCGCGATAACAATACGCTGCCGCATCCCACCACTGAATTGATGCGGATACTGCTTGAATCTGCTTTCCGGGTCAGTTATCCCTACAAGCCTGAGCATATCTATCGCTTTTTGCTTTGCGCTATCGGTGCTAATCGATGTATGCTGTTTTAGCCCTTCTGTCAGCTGATCACCAACAGTTAATGTCGGGTTAAGTGCTGTCATCGGGTCTTGGAAAATCATCGAAATATCTACACCGCGAATCGCACGCATCTCCTTCTTTGACGTTCGAACTAAGTCTCTGCCTTTAAATCGGATTGAGCCTTTCACAATTTTCCCAGGCGGCGACGGTATCAGCTGCATGATGCTATTGCTCGTCACGCTTTTACCGCTGCCAGATTCTCCGACGATAGCAAGTGTCTCTCCTTTGTTTAAATACAGACTTACACCTCGGACAGCCTGCACGGTTCCGCCATATGTCGTGAAATGTACATGCAGATCATCAATTTCAAGTATCTTTTCCATTTTGTCACCTCCTCAGCTTTGGATCGAATGCATCCCGTAAGCCATCGCCAAGCACGTTGAAGGCGAACATCGTCAAACTGATGAATAGCGCCGGGAAAAACAACAGCCACCAATCTCCAGAAAGAATAGCGGACAATCCATCATTGGCCATTGACCCCCAACTGGCATTCGGCGCTTGGATTCCAAGGCCTAAGAAGCTGAGGAAGGCTTCCGCAAAAATGGCGGACGGAACAGTCAATGTAATTTGTACGATAATTGGCCCCATCGTATTCGGTAAAAGATTTCTTCGGATGATTCGAGCCGTACTCGCTCCGAGTGTCTTGGAAGCAAGGACGTATTCATAGTTTCGCAGCTGCATTACTTGTCCGCGCACGATTCTGGCCATTCCGATCCAGCCGGTAATTGTTAGTGCAATAATAATTGTAAACAAACTCGGTCCCATCACGACAAGTAATAAAATGACAACGAGCAAATGCGGAAGTCCGTAAAGCACCTCAATAATGCGCATCATCGCACTGTCGGTACGACCGCCTTTGTAGCCTGCAATGCCGCCATAGATAATACCAATAAAGAAATCGATTAATGCGGCCGCTATACCCACAAACAACGACACACGGGCTCCATACCATAAGCGGGTAAACACATCACGCCCTAAACTGTCTGTACCGAACCAATGTGATGCAGTTGGTGCCAGGTTTTGATTTCGCAAAGCTCCTTCTGAAATGGAATATGGCGAAAGGATCGGCGCCAATATTGCGGCAAGGATTAGTACGATTAAGAAGAATAAACCTGTTACAGCCAGCCGATTTTTCTTCAGACGAATCCACGCATCTTTATAAAAAGACAGGCTGGGACGTGCAACTTCTTCCGCTTTGTTTAAATCCTTCTCGATTGGCTGAAACCAGTCATCTGGTATTTGCTGTACTGCTGTCTCCGTTGGCCGATTCGGATATTCCATCGTTAGCTGCCCCCTTTCTTGTGCAGCTTAATCCGCGGATCAAGGATACTGTAAACGACATCAACCAAAAACAGCATAAAGATAAGAAAGGCACTGTAAAATACGGTCGTACCCATAATCACCGGGTAATCGCGATTATTAATACTTTCAACGAAATACTTGCCCATCCCCGGTATCGCAAAGATGCGCTCAATCACAAATGTACCTGTTAAAATAGCCGCTACAAGTGTTCCCAATATCGTCACAACAGGCATTAGTGCGTTGCGCAGTGCATGCTTAATAACAATCTTTGCTGGTGACAGTCCTTTAGCACGTGCCGTCTTGATATAGTCTTGTGTCAAAACCTCCAGCATACTGGACCTTGTCAGTCTGGCAATGATGGCTGTAGGACCAGTAGCCAGCGCAATGATGGGCATAATCATATGCATCGGCGAAGACCAGGTGGCAGCAGGCAAAAGCTGCAAGTTAACAGCAAGCTGCTGAATTAATAAGGTAGCCAGAATAAAGTTCGGTACCGAGATACCAAGCACTGCTAGTGTCATAGCTATATAATCAATAATGCCATTATGCTTTAGTGCTGCCAGCACACCTAACGTGATGCCAGATAAAAGGGCAATCGTAATTGTCCACATACCAAGCTCAGCTGAAATTGGAAAACCTCTGCTAAGCAGATCATTTACCGTTTCGGTCGGCTGTTTAATTGACGGTCCAAAATCAAACGTCATCAGGGATTTGAGCCAAATACCATATTGAATGAGCATCGGTTCATCCAGATGGTAATGTGCATTCAAGTTTTCCTGGACAGCTTCGCTTGTACTTCGATCCTGGGTCGTGAATGGATTACCAGGTATACTGTGCATCAAGATGAAGGTTAAGGTCGCAATTACGAAAATAGTTGCAATCATAATCAGAAATCGGCGAATCAGATAAATCGCCATGAGTCCTCACTCCTAACGGAAGATCTTTTGCAGCGAGCGACAATATGGTAAAAGCATACATGCCGCTTCGTTGATTTCTTTCTCAATTTAAATCTGTAAGTTACATGCAGAAGTAACGATAATTCATAGATAAGTGGCGGTCGCTTCCATGTCTTGAATTGGTTTCGGTGTTTGAAGCATGAAAGACTTGTGTCTTTCAGCTCTGATTGGAAGCGTTTTCACTTATCTTTACTATTAAATAAGCCTCTTCATGTAACTTTTCCATCAACAGATAATTCGATTTTAAGACTGTGTATCTGGTTTTCGGCTGTTAATCACGCAGCCACCGTGAATCTCTCGGTCTGTATGCTTGAAGCTGCAGTCATATGTATCGTCTAATAATGCTGGGATGCTTGGCATGTTTTGCCGAATATTTTGTCCTCTCTTCCAATTTTCAGCATTTGGTGAATTTTCTAATTATTATAGCACAGCCTATCTACGTTCGGAAGGAAGATTCCTATATTGTGCGGAAGGTTATCTTACAAAGCCCAAAAAAATAAGCCTCTTTTTCAAGAGGCTTATTCCTATTTCACTTTAATATGTTGTTTCTTCTACAGCTGCTGCCGCTTCTTCAAAAACTTCGTCGTTAACGCGTTCAATTTCCGCACCCAGCTTAGCAAGTTTACCGTGGAAATCGACGTATCCGCGATCCAAATGCTTCAGTTCGGTTACACGTGTATAACCATCGGAAATCAATCCTGCTAAAATTAGAGCTGCTCCAGCGCGAAGATCCGTTGCGGCAACTTCAGCACCTTGCAAATCTGTTGGGCCTTCCATGATGACGCTGCGGCCTTCAATCTTAATATTTGCATTCATACGGCGGAATTCTTCCACGTGCATGAAACGATTCTCAAAAACAGTTTCTGTAATTATGCTAGTGCCTTCTGCACATAGCATCAATGCCATCATCTGCGATTGCATATCGGTTGGGAATCCTGGGTGTGGTAATGTTTTAACATCTGTTGCTGTTAACTTTTCAGGACCGATGACATGTATACCATTCGCTTTCTCTTTAATGGAAACACCCATCTCTTCCATTTTGGCAGCAAGCGCACTTACATGCTCCATCTCCACGCCTTCGATTAGGACATCACCTTTGGTAATAGCTGCTGCAACCATGAATGTTCCCGCTTCAATGCGGTCGCCAATCATTGTATGCTCAGCACCAACTAATTCTTCGACACCCTCGATGCGGATTGTTTCCGTACCGGCACCGACGATTTTGGCACCCATCTTATTCAAGTAGTTAGCCAAATCGACAATCTCCGGTTCTTTCGCGCAGTTCTCCAGAATCGTCGTTCCTTCAGCCAATGCGGCAGCCGTAATGATGTTCTCTGTCGCACCAACACTTGGTACATCCAAATAGACTTTAGCACCCTGCAGGCGGCCTTCTGTACGTAATTCTACATAACCATTCCCTACTTGCACTTTTGCTCCCATCGCTTCGAACCCTTTCAGGTGCTGATCGATAGGTCTGGATCCAATTGCACATCCGCCTGGCAATGCCACTTTCGCATGACCGAAACGAGCTAGCAATGGTCCAAGTACCAAAACAGATGCACGCATCTTCCGAACATATTCGAAAGGCGCTTCTGTCGTCATTGGCTTGGCTGCATCAACAGTGATTGTTCCATCGCTGAAATTAACCTCTGCATTCATGCTGCGCAGTACTTCATTAATCGTATAAACATCGGCTAAAGCCGGAACATTGTGAATAACACTTTTCCCTCTACTTGCAACTATACTTGCTGCGATGACAGGCAGTACGGCATTTTTCGCACCTTCGACCTTGACAGATCCCTTCAGCTGCCTTCCACCACGGACGATGATTTTTTCCAAGTTTCATTCTCCTCCGCGTCCAATTTCACTATATTAATATTCAGTCGTTATGATAGGCGTTCCTACAGTTATTGTTGATTGCCCATTCCCTTCATGTAATGCAAGCTGAACATTCATGTTGTCAGCTAAGGAATGGCTGGCTTTCAATTGTGTTGTATACCCTGTTGTAGTCGTGTAAACGTTATCTTCCGTATTCGTGAGTTGTTGAACATCTAATTTTTCCATGACATTCTGAAACAAAATATCCTCGCTTATTTTATCACCGAAACCCGCTTTCAGACAAGCGAATTTTTTTGCACTAGTCGTGAAATATCGAGATTCTGCCTCATCTGTCAAGTCTTGGACAAATGCTTGCGTCTTGTCCGTCCATTCTGAACCGGAAACACTATAAACGATTTCCGCTTGATACGCCTTATCAGTCGGTACTACTAGCAATATACGTTCGACAGCAGCAAATGGTTTATGGGGGGTATGTACCACAAATTTTGCGGCATTTTCCGAAATTTCCTTGGAAATATGTCCATGCTTCTCCATTAATGTCAAAACTTCTTGTGTTTCTGCCTGCGAAACTGCTTCTCGCAGCGTAACCTCAAAATTAAGCAGGTCTGCCCCTTCGCTTTTCAAAATAGTGTGCATCCGATCCACATCTTCTGTTACTTGAACTGCTTCTGCTGCATATGACTCTATACCATAACCGATAAGCATACATATAATTACGATTAATGCGAGATAATGTTTCATTTTTGTTTCTCCCCTGTCCCTGTATTGTTAGGAACAGTATGAACACAAAACCAATCATATATACAGAGCCTGCTAGATTACTAGAATGAATACCTTCTTGACCCAACTTACTAGTATCAGTACTGGAGTTGCTTGATCCATCCTCCTAGAACAAGTACTGAAGTTGCTTCGTCCAACTTACTAGCTGAAGAAATACATTGCTGACTGTTGTCCCAATAACAATAGTCAAGAAGATGATTAGCATTCTCGCTTCAAATACTTTTCCTTTTTTTATTAATGCGTCTACATTGACCCCCATCAAAATACGCCACGTAAGTGCCATAAAAGCAATGTGGGAAGCAATCCCTAGCATCGCATCTTGGCCTAATACAGCAAACATATGCTACACTCCTTAGCGGATAAGCAGATATATGCTGACTTTCTTATCACATAATACCTAGTTATCCTTATTTCCGTTCTATTAAACACGTTTCATCAAATTATACTGGTAATCTTCCTGCTTCGCTATGTTTATTGCCCAGGAAATAGACCTTCTTATAAAAAAAACAGCATTCCTTGTCGGAATGCTGTTTTCATTATCGGGAATGTGATGCGACATCAAGTCGGTTGATTGCCCGATTAAGCGCCTGTTCAGCGCGGATTTGATCTAAGTTAGCCTGCTTGTCCTGCAGACGTTTCTCAGCGCGATTCTTCGCCTGTTCTGCACGGTCCACATCAATATCAGCTGCGCTTTCGGCAGTCTGAGCAAGAATTGTGATCCTGTCTGGACGGACTTCAAGGAATCCGCCGCTGACAGCAACATAATCCGTGCGGCCTTGGATCTGTAGACGAACCGAACTAACCTTCAATGGCGCTACAAGCGGAATGTGTCCTGGCAAAATACCAAGTTCCCCATTCTCCGCTGTACAGCTAACCATTTCATAGTCTGCTTCCAGAACAGGGCCATCAGGAGTAACAATACTGGTTGTTACGGTACTCATCCGGAGCCCCTCCTATCCTACTATTACATGATTGCTGCTTATTTGTTAACGCCAGCTTTTTCAAGCACTTCTTCAATACGGCCAACAAGACGGAAAGCATCTTCCGGCACATTGTCGTATTTGCCTTCAAGAATTCCTTTGAAGCCTGCAACTGTTTCTTTAACAGGTACATAAGAACCTTTTTGGCCAGTGAACTGCTCGGCAACGTGGAAGTTCTGAGAAAGGAAGAACTGCACACGACGTGCACGAGAAACGACAAGTTTATCTTCTTCACTTAGCTCATCCATACCGAGGATGGCAATGATATCTTGCAGTTCACGATAGCGCTGCAAAGTCTGCTGCACTTGACGTGCTATTTGATAGTGCTCTTCTCCAACAATCGCCGGATCTAATGCACGAGAAGTGGAAGCAAGTGGATCCACCGCAGGGTAAATACCTTGCTCGGAAAGCTTACGATCCAAGTTTGTCGTCGCATCAAGGTGTGCGAATGTTGTTGCCGGAGCCGGGTCTGTATAGTCATCCGCTGGTACATATACCGCTTGGATAGATGTTACAGAACCTACGTTTGTTGATGTAATACGCTCTTGCAGCATACCCATCTCTGTTGCAAGTGTCGGCTGGTAACCTACTGCAGACGGCATACGACCAAGCAATGCAGAAACCTCAGAACCTGCTTGCGTGAAACGGAAGATGTTATCGATGAACAGAAGTACATCCTGACCTTCTTGGTCACGGAAGTGCTCTGCCATTGTCAAACCAGTCAAAGCAACACGCATACGCGCTCCTGGCGGCTCGTTCATCTGACCGAATACCATTGCTGTTTTTGTGATAACGCCAGAGTCCTTCATCTCGAAGTACAAGTCGTTACCTTCACGTGTACGCTCTCCAACACCAGCAAATACGGAAATACCGCCGTGCTCTTGTGCGATGTTGTTGATCAATTCCTGAATTAGTACCGTTTTACCTACTCCGGCACCACCAAAGAGTCCAATCTTACCACCCTTAATGTAAGGAGCAAGCAAGTCGACAACTTTAATACCTGTTTCAAGAATTTGCGTTTCTGTTGCAAGGTTCTCAAATTCTGGTGCTTCACGGTGAATTGGATCTTTTTTGATTTCGCCTTGCATAGGCTCATCCAAATCGATTGTTTCACCTAATACGTTGAAAATACGTCCTAGTGTAGCTTCGCCTACAGGTACACTAATTGCTGCTCCTGTATCAACTACTTCTTTTCCACGCTGTAAGCCTTCTGTTGAAGACATCGCGATTGTACGAACACTGTCATCACCAAGATGAAGTGCTACCTCCAATGTGAGGGTAGTCGTTTCATTTATTTGGACAACAAGTGCATTATAGATGGCAGGCAGGTGGCCGCTTGGGAAACGTACGTCCACAACCGGTCCCGTAACCTGTGTAATGATACCATTGCTCATCTGGAACCCTCCTATCTTAATCCTTATGATTGCAGCGCTGCCGCTCCGCCGACAATCTCACTAATCTCTTGTGTAATAGCTGCTTGTCGTGCACGGTTAAAGGTTAGCGTCAGACCATCAATTCGTTCGTTTGCATTATCTGTCGCTGCTCTCATTGCTGTCATACGTGCTGCGTGCTCACTTGCTTTCGCATCAAGCAGGGCGCCGTAGATCAAGCTCTCCGCGTACTGAGGCAGCAATACTTTTAGAATACCTTCTGCATCCGGTTCGAACTCGTACATGCTTTGTACAGAACGTCCGCTTTCCGGCGTAATATCTGTTAATGGAAGCAGCTTCTGAGAAGTAACTTCCTGAGAAATAGCGCTGTTGAAATGGTTGTAAAACAGAACCAATTCATCGATCTCTTCTTCTAAGAACATTTCTACAGCTTCGGATGCAATCTGCTTGATATCAGCAAAATCTGGCTGATCAGGCAGTCCGATGATTTCTTTAGCAATCGGCAGGTTGTTCTTTTTGAAGAAGTCCCGACCGAAACGACCTGCAGCAATCACCGTATATTCATCCGTTGAAGCGTGCTGGTGCTGAATTGTGCGGTAAACTTCTCGAATGACGTTGTTATTGTATCCGCCAGCCAATCCGCGATCGGCAGTGATCACAAGGTAACCCGTCTTCTTGACAGCCCGCGTTTGCAGCATGGGATGTGTCGCATCACCTGAAGCGGCGATTTGTGACACAACCTCCTGCATCTTTTCACTATATGGAACGAAAGCTTTCGCATTCTGCTCCGCTCGTGTCAACTTAGAAGCGGATACCATCTGCATTGCTTTCGTAATCTGTTTAGTCTTTTTGGTAGAGTTAATTTTACTCTGAATATCTCTTAAGGATGCCAAGGCGCATGCAGCCTCCCTTCGCTAAGGAATACGTGCAGCATTCCGTTATTTATAAAGCATTATTTTACGACGAAAGTTTTCTTGAATTCCTCGATTGCACTGTTAAGCTTGTCAGAATCAGCTGGCTTACCAGTTTCACGGATGCCTTTTAGCAATTCAGCTTGATTTGCAGCGAACCATGTATGGAATTCATTTTCGAAGCTCACGACTTGTTCTACAGGAATGTCATCTAAGAATCCATTAACCAATGCATAAATGATTGTAACCTGCTTCTCTACTGAAAGCGGCTGGTGCAAACCTTGCTTCAGAACTTCTACTGTACGAGCACCGCGGTTTAAGCGAGCTTGTGTAGAAGCATCCAAGTCAGATCCGAATTGTGCAAAGGATTCCAGCTCACGGAATGCAGCCAAATCAAGACGCAATGTTCCGGCAACCTTCTTCATTGCTTTAATTTGTGCAGAACCACCTACACGGGATACCGATAGACCCGGGTTAATCGCAGGACGTACTCCGGAGAAGAACAGGTCGGACTGCAAGAAGATCTGTCCGTCTGTAATTGAGATAACGTTTGTTGGGATATAAGCAGAAATATCGCCTGCTTGTGTTTCAACGAATGGCAATGCAGTAATAGAACCGCCGCCTTTTGCATCACTTAGCTTCGCTGCACGCTCCAATAGACGGGAGTGCAAGTAGAAGACATCCCCTGGGAATGCTTCACGACCTGGAGGACGACGAAGAAGCAAGGAAAGCTCACGGTATGCTGCTGCCTGTTTAGAAAGATCATCGTACACGATTAGGACGTGCTTGCCGTTGTACATGAATTCCTCACCCATTGCAACACCAGAATATGGTGACAAGTAAAGCAATGGAGCTGGATCAGATGCACCCGCAGCCACGACGATTGTATAATCAAGGGCGCCATGCTTACGAAGTGTTTCTACTGTACCGCGGATTGTTGATTCTTTCTGACCAATGGCAACGTAGATACAAATCATATCTTGATCGTGCTGGTTTAAGATTGCATCGATTGCAACAGATGTTTTACCAGTCTGACGGTCACCGATGATTAACTCACGCTGTCCGCGGCCGATTGGTACAAGTGCATCGATTGCTTTAATACCAGTCTGAAGCGGTTCATCTACTGATTTACGGTCCATTACACCAGGAGCTGGTGCTTCAATTGGACGAGTTTTGCTTGATTCGATTGGACCTTTGCCATCGATTGGCTGTCCTAGCGGGTTAACAACACGGCCGATTAGTTCGTCACCTACAGGAACCTGCATGATGCGACCTGTACGACGTACTTCGTCACCTTCACGGATGCCTCTGTATTCACCTAGAATAACAACACCGACGTTTGATTCTTCCAAGTTTTGTGCAAGTCCCATGACACCATTTGAGAACTCGATAAGTTCTCCGGACATAACATTATCCAGGCCATGGACACGTGCGATACCGTCACCAACTTGAATAACAGTACCTACATCACTTACTTCTATTTCAGTGTCATAATTCTCGATTTGCTGTTTAATCAATGCACTGATTTCTTCAGCTTTCATGCTCATGCGGTCTCACCTCTATCCTTATTTGCTCACATTTACTAAATTACGTTCGATACGTGTCAGCTTGTTTTTAATCGTGCTGTCGTAGATTGTATTGCCAATCCGTACTTTTAAACCGCCAAGCAGTGTCGGATCAACTTTGTTATCTATAGAAACAGCTTTTTTGCCGAGTTTTTGGGCGAATGTCTCAGCTACTGTCTGTTTCTCCATCTCAGATAGTTCACGTACAGAATAAACTGTTGCCTGGGCAGTGCCTTGGCTTTCGTCATACAAAGCTTGAAAGCTGTCTGCTACTTGGGGAATACTGTCGATTCGTCCAGCATCCAATAACAGCTTTAATGTATTACGAACTTCGATGCTTCCAGCAGCGAAGCTTGTTTCTATCAATTCCTTCTTCTTATCCAAGCCAATCTTCGGCTCTGAAAGGAAACGGACAAAAGCAGCATCGTTCTGTGCCACTTGCTTCGCTGTGTGCAATTCGGATCGCACGCTCTCGACGATATCACGATTTACTGCCACTTCGAACAGTGCTTCTGCATATCGTTTTACAATTGTCACATCACGCATGGCTTATCGCCCCAATTCTTTCACATATTCACTGATAAGCTTGTCTTGATCTTCGGAAGAGATCTCCTTCTCGATGATCTTGCTTGCAATCTGAACGGAAAGGCTTGCCACTTGTGCTTGCAACGCTTGCATTGCTTTTTCCTTCTCGTGTGCGATATCTTCCACAGCGGCCTCTTTCAGGCGCTCTGATTCACGGCGTGCTGCAGCAATAATATTTTCTTCCTGCTGCTGCCCGGCTTTTCTTGCTTCTTCTATAATAGCTTGTGCTTCTGCACGTGTTTGTTTCAATTCTTCTGCAGCTGTCTTTGCTGCTGTTTCAGCTTCCTTGCGGCTTGCTTCTGCCATATCGATTTCATTCGATATATATTCCTGACGGTCCTGCATGACTTTCAATAATGGTTTCCATGCGAACTTTTTCAAAAGCAAGAGCAGGATGATAAAGCTGATTAGTTGGACTAACATGCTACCGATAGGTAATCCACCTACTGCAGCACCAATCGTAAGTGTTTGCAACTGTGCCACTCCTTTCGAGCTGAACTGTCATTTTCCCAATCATTCGGGCTTTACAAAAAGAATGGCGAAGATTCAAGATATAGAATTTCGCCATTCATTCAAATTATAGAGTACTTGCGATAGGTGAATTACATTACCATGAACGCGATAACTAGGGCGAAGATAGGGATAACCTCTACTAGTGCAACCCCGATGTACATTGTCGTTTGAAGTCTTCCAGCAAGTTCTGGCTGTCTAGCGATCCCTTCTACTGTGCGGCTAACGATTAGACCGTTACCAATACCTGCGCCTAGTGCGGCTAAACCAATTGCAATTGCAGCTGCTAATGAACTCATGTTAAATTTCCTCCTTGTATTTAAAAACTGATTAATGTGCTTTTGAAACTTTGTGTGACATGTAAACCATTGTCAGCACTAGGAATATATAAGACTGAATTGTCCCGATGAATAAACTGAAGCCCTGCCATGCGATCATTGGCACGAATGCCGCAATCGTTGTGAATGGCGGATTGACGCCAGCTAGAGACTCCCCAATCAGAGATAACAATACTTCTCCTGCGAAAATGTTACCGAAAAGACGAAGTCCGAGTGTAAGTGTATTCGCAGCTTCTTCAATTAAATTCAAAGGAAGCAGGAACGGCACCGGCCGGATATAGCCCTTCAGATATTCTTTTCCGCCAAGTATCTTGACACCATAGAAGTTGGTGAGCAAGATGACCATCACTGATAATGTGAGTGTGGATGCTGCATCGGATGTCGGTGATTTCCACCAAAGATCGTGACCTACAACAACCATGATCATGACACCAAGCATGTTACTGATAAAGATGTACATAAAGAGCGTCAAACCCAATGGCAGGAATTGCTTTCCTGTCTTCCAGTCCATTGCGTCGCCTATTACTTTCTTTACGAAGTCAACTAGCATCTCCATCACGTTCTGGAAAGCACGAGGTCTGCGCTGCAGATTCCTGCTGCCCAATACACAAATGATAAAGACGATAATAGAGGAGATGATGGTCATCAAAGATGTCGACAAGTTAAAGTCGAGCCATTCGATACCGAATGCATTATTCCACATTGGTGATCCGTGATTCAATTAATTTCACCTCTTTCATTACTAGTCTTTTAAACTCGTGAAGAAACTATCTATAAAGATAATGATGTAGCCAGCAGCCAATCCAATAACTACTGCGATAAGATGGAAATAAGCGTCAAAACGCAGTGCGAGCATTACTGCAAGCACAGACGCTGCCATGCGGGAAAAGGTGCCTAAGGCAGGCATTCTGCCATGTGTTGCAACAGCTTCAGTGAACTGTCTGACTTTCCGTTGGAGAAGCCACATGGAGAAAAAACTGACTGAAGCTCCAAGAAACAAGCCGAGGAAAATGCGCTGGTACGGGGTAAAACCCGCTCCAAGCATCAAAAGTGCCAGTAAATATAGCATCCATTTGCTTTGTCGTGCATGTATCATCTTATTGACCTGCTGCATTTTCATTACTCCCATGCGTGTAAGACGTACATTTACTGCTTATACTTATGTATGGAAAGCGGTAAATTCGTGAAGCTCTTGGATCGACCTGCAAACCACAAAGTACATATAATTGCTTGTCCACCATTATAGTCTTCTGCACTGGTACATAGATTGCTCTGTCTGGGCGCTGCGCGCAAACCACGCCACACACTTGAAGCAGATTACCCACCATGTGCAAGTTATAGAATACAATAGGGTTAATCGCAGTGTCAATACAAGATTGTGAAATAACTTACAAAGTTAACAAAAACCTACACGACAACGTTGGATGCGCTTCCACAGAAGTGGTTAAGGAAAGGTCTACTCGTATTAAACGTATAGGCCTTTCCATATCATTATATCTGATATTGCACATTTTATATATGACAATTTTGTGACACATGTTTCACTTGGCTGTACTATTTCACCCGCATCTGCTCTGACAAATAAAACGGCAGTTCAGCACTTACCAATTCGCCATCTAATGTACGAAGCTGGATTAATGCCAGGTACTCACCTTCACTGCCTGCTTTCTGTCTCGTCATCGTTCCCTTCAGCAGTCCAGGCTCTACTTGTTTTGCTGCTAACAGCCGTCTCTGGTAGATTAACGTATTCGGATCATACAAGTCGATTTGCAGAAAAGCTGCCCCTTCTGGAAGATAAATCTGATAACGGTATTCTCCCCGTCTTGACAATGGCTTCCATTCCATCTCTAAGCCCATTGCCTTTGGATTATCCGCTTGCTTGACAACAAACAAATATGGAAGTTTTATATCTTGCTCTCCAATCCGAGCGGATACATATCCTTGGTGAACACCTGATGTCTGAATATCAGGATTGACAGAAATGCCTACTTTTATTCGTTTTGTCTCACGCGGAGCTAATTCGATTGTCATAGGCAGCTCCCAGCGAACCCCGGCAGACGCTTTCGGCTGATCAAAACGAATGAGCTGTCTTTTGCTGCTTGTGTTATAAACTGTCAGCTCATATTCAGACTTTTGCTTTGTATCAATCTTCCCAAAGCGAAGCAGTGGATTCTCGATGATTACAGGAGCTGCGATGGCTTTCGCTGGCTGCATTTTTCCCATTCCTTGTTCTACCGGTGCATAAGTGCTGCCATCTGGTTGCAGCAAAGGCTGTGCTGTTGTAAGCAATGCGCCTATTTGCTGCTCGTTCGTCCATTCTGGATGGGCTTCTTTTACAAGCGCAAGGGCTCCCGCCACATATGGCGCTGCCATACTAGTTCCTTGCAGTGCCTGGTAACTGGAATCGGGCACCGTGCTCCAAACCGGCGCACCAGGAGCAGAAATCTCTGGCTTGATTGCCCAGTTGCGTGTAACAGGACCTCTGGAGCTGAATGCAGCCATTTGATTTTGCAGCTGTATTTGCTTTGCGGCTAACTGCACTGTTTTTTGTTTTTCCAAAAGCCACTGTCCATCCTGTTTGGTAACTGCAGCTACAGGAATAGTAATCGGCTCTCCCCCATCCTCAAGTGAGGCATTTAATGCTCCTGGCTGGTCGTTGTAGATTAGAACAGCTGCCGCATTCGCACGCTCAGCCATCCGGGCTTTTTGGGCGAAAGGTATCTTTCCGCGTCTGAATAACACAATGCTCCCAGAAGCATCCTTCAGCGTTTTTTCTCCCGTTCCGGCATCTATTACGGGCAATGTGGGACGCTGTTTCCAAGGGACAGTTCCTTGAAGAGGCTGAATCGGAATCATTTTTTTGTAAAAGCGCTCATATAATACAGCTGTCGTTTGTGGTGTGGTGACTGCCCCTACCGATAAAGCCTTTGTAGCGGTAGCGGGGGACCCAACTGTCCAATTTGCTGGTCCTTCATTGCCATTAGCGGTTACAACACTGACGCCTAGCTCCACTGCTTTATTTACGGCTAAACTTGTTGGCCAATCAGGACCATTTACGGAACTCCCCAGCGAAAGGTTAATGATATCCATCTTATCTTCAACTGCTTTTTCAATTGCCGCGATGACTTGGACAGATGTACCTGTCCCTCCTGGCCCTAGAGCTCGGTAACTATATATGTCAGCATCAGGTGCAATTCCCTTCATCTTCCCGTTTGCTCCAATAATACCAGCTACATGCGTACCGTGAATGGTAGCTCCTTCTTCTTCTGACGGTGTTTCCATCGGATCCTCATCCCAGTCCACCACATCAAAACCGCCTTTAAAGTTGGGTTTCAAATCTGGATGATTGTAATCGATTCCAGTGTCAATAATGCCAACTTTAACTCCCTTACCAGTCACACCTGCAGTTTTTGTGCCAAGAAAATCTTTTGTCACAAAAGGTATATCGACTTTCTTAGCTGTCGCTTTGTACGTATGTACCTGATGTATGTTCAGCAAATGGCTATGCTCGGACAATGCATGTAATTGGTCTTCGGTTGCACGAAGCGCCAGCCCATGAAACAGCGTATCAAATTCATCGACAACTTCAATAAAGGGGTAGTGCATTTCTACATATTGACGGTAATCGGCAGCATTGCCATCCAATTCTACAATGACTGTCTGCTGATCTGCTGCCTGTGCCGGCATTTGAAAACTGATTATAAAAAATGATGACAAAAATAAAATGAACAAACGTTTCACAGACTCTCCCCCTCCGTGCCATTAGCATGCACGAGAAAGAATCCCCTATACAAAAAACCAGCTGACATTAATCAGCTGGTTTAAAAAAAGCAGGTGGTTCCGTCTGGAAACCGAAATAATATTGAAGATACGCAGCAATACGAACGGAAGCATGTCCATCTCCGTATGGATTTGATGCTTTTGCCATCGCTTCGTGTGCTTCACCATCGCGAAGCAGGTGATCTGCCATTTTAAAGATGTTATCTTCATCGGTTCCGGCAAGTTTTAATGTCCCTGCCTGGATACCTTCCGGTCGCTCCGTTGTATCACGGAGCACCAAAACAGGTACTCCTAAAGAAGGAGCTTCTTCTTGGACGCCACCAGAGTCCGTTAAAATCAAGTAAGAACGCGAAGCAAAGTTATGAAAATCAATTAATCCAAGCGGCTCAATCAGCTGGATTCGTTCATGATTACCTAAGATCCGATTCGCTATATCACGAACCGCCGGATTTAAGTGCATAGGATAAACAATTATTGTATCAGGATATGCATCTGCAATTCGTCTGATGGCAGCAAACATATGCTCCATGTTATCGCCAAGATTTTCCCGCCGGTGTGCCGTTACAAGCACTAAACGCTTTCCGGCAGCTTGTTCTAATATCGGATGCTCGTAATGAGCATCTACAGTTGTCGACATAGCGTCAATCGCTGTATTTCCTGTCACAATTATTGCTTCCGTGTTCTTATTTTCATCAAGCAGATTCTGACGCGCCTGGTCAGTCGGTGAAAAATGTAAATCCGCAATGACACCTGTGAGCTGCCGATTGAGCTCTTCAGGGAAAGGAGAATACTTATTCCAAGTACGCAACCCTGCTTCCACATGTCCAACCGGAATCTGGTTATAGTATGCGGCAAGCGAGGCTGCAAAACTTGTCGTGGTATCACCATGGACTAGCACGATATCCGGCTTAACCTCCTGATACAGCTCATCCAAGCCTGCCATCACCTTTGTCGTGATATGCGTCAGGCTCTGACGTGCTTTCATGATATTTAAATCATAATCAGGGGTGATGCCGAATATAGTGAGTACTTGGTCAAGCATCTCTCGCTGCTGCGCCGTCACCGTGACAATTGTTTCGAATTGCTCCGTCCGTTTTTGCAGCTCAAGTACAAGTGGCGCCATCTTGACCGCTTCAGGACGTGTCCCAAAGACAAGCATCACTTTCTTTTTATTTCGTACCATACAAACGGTCCCCAGCATCTCCTAGACCTGGAACGATATAGCCATGATCATCAAGCTTCTCATCCATAGCTGCCAAATAAATATCGACATCTGGATGTTCTTTCTGAATTACTTCTACACCCTCAGGTGCAGCAATCAGGCACATCAGGCGAATTTGTTTCGCACCGCGCTTTTTCAAAGAATGAATTGCATCATTCGCAGATCCGCCTGTCGCAAGCATTGGATCAATGACAATCAATTCACGTTCTTCAATATCAGAAGGGAGCTTGATATAGTACTCCACCGGCTGCATCGTCTCTGGATCACGGTACATGCCGACATGTCCAACACGTGCAGCAGGAATCAGACGCAGGATACCTTCTGTCATACCAAGACCAGCACGCAAGATCGGCACAAGTCCAATCTTTTTACCTGCAAGTACTTTCGTTTTCGTTTCTACGACAGGTGTCTGGATTGTCGTCTCTTCCATCGGCAGATCCCTCGTAATCTCAAACGCCATTAGCGCCGCGACCTCATCAACCAATTCACGGAATTCCTTCGTACCTGTATTCTTATCACGTATGTACGTAAGCTTATGCTGAATTAATGGATGATCTAAAACAAAAACATTACTCATTTCCGAACACTCCCTCTAAAAATATTCAAATCTTTACTAGTATACAGAAGATAAAAGCAAAAGAAAAGAGGGACAAGGGAAAGGAAAAAGGAGAGCAGAAATTACCGCTTCGGCAGAATACTCCGCTTTCCGCGGGCACGGCCTCAGTCTCCTCGCGATTGGCTAGCTCCAAAGCACAGAAACTGTGGTATAAGCAATAGCCCTGCAGGGTAACAAGCACCCTCTCAGCCTCTTCTTGCTTATTCCTTCGTTTCTGAACGGTCTTTTCCGCTCTCCGTTTTATACGAATTAAGATATTTTCAAACTCCAAGAAGTTTACAAACAAAACACCCAAAAAGTTAGTTGTTAAGCTAACTTTTTGGGTGTTCTTAAAAACTTATTAATTAGTGCAGCTGTGAAATGGCTGAAAGACTGCTGCTTCAGCCTATTCTTCCCTTACTTATAAAGTGGGAAACGATCGGCCAATGTTTTGACACGGACTTTTACTTCTTCTAGTTTCGCTGCATCTTCATGATGCTTTAATGTATCTGCGATAATGCTCGCGAGCTCATCCATTTCTTCAAGCTTGAAACCGCGCGTTGTAACGGCTGCTGTTCCGATACGGACACCACTTGTGATGAATGGACCTTCTTGATCAAATGGAATTGTGTTTTTGTTGGTTGTGACGCCAACTTCATCCAAGGCATGCTCTGCATCTTTGCCAGTAAGACCAAGTTTGCTAACATCCAAAAGAAGCAAGTGATTGTCTGTCCCGCCAGAAACAAGACGTACGCCTTCTTTTGTTAAGCCTTCCGCAAGACGCTGCGCATTTGCAACGATTTGCTGTGCATATGCTTCGAAATCATTGTCGAGGATTTCTTTAAAGCTCATCGCTTTTGCTGCAATAACGTGCATCAATGGACCGCCCTGCATAGCTGGGAAGACAGCTTTGTCGATTTGTTTCGCGTATTTCTCTTTTGTAAGAATCATACCACCGCGAGGTCCGCGCAATGTTTTATGTGTTGTTGTTGTTACAACATCTGCATAAGGAACTGGCGTTGCGTGCACACCGGCAGCAATTAGACCTGCGATATGCGCCATATCAACCATAAGGTAGGCACCAACTTCATCTGCAATCTCACGGAATTTCGCGAAATCAATTGCACGCGGGTAAGCACTTGCGCCAGCTACAATCATTTTTGGCTTTACTTCAAGCGCTTTAGCGCGAACTGCTTCATAGTCCAGCTGCTCTGTTTCCTGATCCACACCGTACTCGGTGAAGTTATACAGCTTACCGCTGAAGTTCACCGGGCTGCCGTGTGTCAGATGACCGCCGTGACTGAGGTTCATGCCAAGTACTGTATCGCCTGGTTCCAAAAAGGCGAAATAAACAGCCATGTTTGCTTGTGCACCAGAGTGCGGCTGTACGTTAACATGCTCCGCTCCGAAAATTTCCTTTGCTCGGTTGATTGCTAGATTCTCTGCTACATCAACATATTCACAACCGCCATAGTATCGGCGGCCCGGATAGCCTTCCGCGTATTTGTTTGTTAGTACGGAGCCTTGCGCTTCCATCACAGCCTGTGATACGAAGTTCTCAGATGCAATCAGCTCGATTTTATCGTGCTGGCGCCCTCTTTCGTCTTCCATAGCTTTGAATAGTTCTGGATCATTCGCTTGAATATGTTTCATCGAAACATGCCTCCTCGAGTATGGTTGATGTATGTCGTAGCCGGTGTTAGTCAGGGTACACAGCTCTTACGCCGCCAATCAGTTTAGGTCTTGTATAAGCTGTATTGACCCGGGCACCGCCAATGAATCGCTGCTGTAATCGAAAAGGCACTGCAACTGACTTCAAATGCATTCCAATCATCGTCTCTCCGATATCAATTCCGGCATGCGCCTGGATGTCTTCAACCAACACCGGATCCTGAAACTGCTTATAGGCGTACGCAGCCATAGAACCTCCGGCTTTTGCAACAGGTATCGCGGAAACTTCGGTCAAACCGTATTGCCGACTGATTTGCTTCTCTACTACAATAGCACGATTTAAGTGTTCACAGCACTGAAATACGAGATTTATATTCGTTTCTTTTCGAAGCCATTCCAGCTGTTGGAAAAGCAGATTGGCAATTTCCATATTTCCGGAGGTGCCGATTCTTTCTCCAGCTACTTCACTTGTTGAACAGCCAATCAGAAACAAATCCCCTGCGTGCAAGTGTCCACAAGAGACAAGCTCTTGAACAACGGATTTCATATGATCTGCGATTGCTTTCATGTACACCCTTCTTTTCTTACTTGTTTTCGTAATCTGTAATTTTGTTTACACGATTTTGATGACGCCCAGCTGTAAATTCTGTTCCAATCCACGTTTGAACAATTTCACGAGCCAAACCAGCTCCAATAACACGCTCTCCCATTGCCAGGATATTGGAGTCATTGTGCTCCCGCGTTGCTTTTGCACTGAATACGTCATGTACAAGCGCTGCACGAACACCAGGTACTTTATTTGCCGAAATACTCATACCGATACCTGTACCGCAAATAAGAATACCGCGATCGAATTCTCCATTTGCTACTCTCTCTGCTGCGGGAATGCCATAATCCGGATAATCAACGGAACCTTCACAATCACATCCTGTATCTACAAACGCAACACCTAATTCCGTCAAAAGATCTGCTATTTCTTTACGAAGATTTACTCCACCATGGTCCGATGTTAGAATTACTTTCATTTTCTTCATCCTTCCTTCCGAATTCCGCATGATGCACGGATGTTTGTTGTGTAAATTGGAATTGCTTTAATTGTTCCCTCAGCGTGCCCGCTTGTTTTTCGAGTGATGCGGCCAAGTTCTCGAGGTTATGCATGACAGACGCTTGATCCTGCACAGAGGCACTTACTTCTTGTGCTCCGGCTGACGCCTGTTCTGCCAGCTCTGCTACATCTTTAGACTGACCTGTTACCGAAGCGATTTCTTCTTTCTGCTGCTGTGTGAGCTTGCCAATCTCCTCTATTGAAGAAACGACTTGTCCAATAGCAGCCGTCATCTCTTCCATGACAACACTGCTCTCAGAACCCTTTTCTGCTTCGTTCCGCGCCAGTGCCAACTGTTCGTCAATTTCCGTTACAACTTGTCCAATGTTTGACTGAATTTCCTTGATGTTCACTGTAATGTCTTGGGCAGCTTGTCTGCTTTCATCAGCAAGCTTCCGTACTTCGTCGGCTACTACTGCGAAACCTTTTCCCTGTTCTCCAGCTCGTGCTGCTTCAATGGAAGCATTAAGCGCTAACAGATTCGTTTGTTCCGCTATGTCGCTAACGAGACGGATGATTTGTTCAATTTCTGAAGCATTCTTTTCGAGCTGCTTTACATTCCCGATTGAATGCTCCTGTTTCTCTGAAATACGCTGAATACCTTCTACCAGTTCCATCACCACAGATTGGGAACTGTGCAATTTGCCAACCATGCCATTGGAAAGATCCTGGGATTGATCTGTCTTCCTGCGAACTTCCTCTGACATAGCTGTCGCGTTATCGAGCGACCTGACGATTTTGCCAACAGCGCCTGAGGTTGATTGAGCTCCTTCAGCCATTGTCTGCATAATCCCGTCAATCTCAATCACTTTTTCCGATGCCGTCATTGTCTCGGCCTGGATTTGTTTGGCATACTGGTCATTTGCTTTTGCATTTGCATCGATATCACTGATCATTGATTTGAGGTTGTGCATCATTTTTTGAAAAGCGCGTGAAAGTGCTCCAATCTCATCATTGGAAGGAACGGCTTCCCATTCGCCTTCCAAGCTGCCGTCAGCTGCTTTCGTCGCCACTGCTTCTAAATCCTTTAACGGTTTCGTAATGAAACGGGCTGCAGAAAACGCTAAAATCCCTGTCCATAATACACCTAAAAATAGCGTAAGAAGCACAAGTACGGCTGCATCAATATTCCAATACCGCTGCACAAAGGGATGTACAATATAAATGAATACAGCACTCACGCTATACGTGACCAATGCGAGAACTGTGGCGAAAATCGCCAGTTTAAAACGCAAGCTAAAGCTTTTCATGACATAATCCAGCCTCCATGCTGATATTTTGGTACGAGAGTCTTTTTACCTACTTCTCATTGTGAATCTTTTCTGCCAATTTATCAACATAGAATTCCAATTCCTTCAAGGTTTCTCGATACACGTCAACTGAGCGGCCAAACGGATCCATGATATCTGCAGCTGGCATTGCAGCCTCTAGCTCCTGGATATGTGTCACTTCTCGCTCATGTGCTTGCATAAATTCGCTTTGGAATCGGTTCGGGTCACCTTGATAGCCGCTTGCAAAATGGACACGTTTTGTTTCCAAGTCTGCATACGCTTCTTGCAACAGCTTCCAGGATGCACCTGCATCCTCTGAAGCGAATTCAGGAAAAGTATAAAGCTTGCCGGCAGCGTGTGGATATTGTTCCAGCAGCAGCTGTTTATGTTGTTCTGTCATTGTCAGAATCAAATCAGCCCACTCCACTCGCTCTCTTGTTACAGGCTTGGATTGGTGACCGAACAGCACGCCGGTTTCTTCCATAACAGTTACCGCCTGGTGAGAAGCAGGTGAACCGTCGCTGGCAAAAATACCAGCAGACTGTACTTTCACCTGCGGAAGCCGCTTCCGCACAAGTGCTTCTGCCATTGGACTTCTGCACGTGTTGCCGGTACAAACGAATAATAATTTCATCGAGAATTCTCCTTGCTTTTAAAATAGTGCTAGCATTAGTATACAACAGGACAGACAATCTTACATGCTTCGATTTATGCAACTTGTCTAACAAGGAAAGCTGCCTGAAGCTATACATGGTGAAATAAAAAAAAGACGCACCAAATTGATACGTCTCCCTGCTTACATACTGCCTGTCGCTGCCTTCTCAAGACGGTTCATGATAGCAGCTCCAACATCTTGTTTTGGAAAACTTTCACATAAAATGACGGATACATCTGATTTCTTGAAATGACGCAATGCATCATACAAATGCTCTGCTACGGTAGCTAGATCCTTTCTTGTTCCACAAATCTGAATCCGCTCACCGTCCAGGGTCTCTGCCAGTTCTTCTGTCGCAATGATGCCGACATTTTCCCCGGCTTTCGTAAGTTTGTCCGCTTGCTGCTGCATATTATCTTCCACTAAATACAGTGGAGCTTCCGGTGCATAATGCGTATATTTCATACCTGGCGCTTTTGGTTTTTCTTTCTGCTCCACAGCTAGGCCTGGATCAATCATTACTGTCCCAATCACTTTTTGAATCGCTTCTGCCGTCACTCCGCCTGGCCGCAAGATGACTGGTACAGCTTCCGTACAATCCAAAACGGTGGACTCCAAGCCAATGCCTGTTGGCCCGCCATCCATAATGCCGGCAATCCGCCCATCCAAGTCATGCACAACATGCTCTGCTTTGGTTGGACTCGGCCGCCCGGATATGTTCGCACTTGGTGCCGCAATCGGAATAGCTGCTTCCTCCAACAGTCGCAATCCTACTGGATGGCTCGGTATGCGAATACCAATTGAATCAAGACCGGCACTGACATTTGGTGCCACAGCACCCTTGCTTTTCAAAATTAGCGTAAGCGGACCAGGACTGAATGCCTCCAAAAGTTTCTGTGCAACATCTGGAACCTCTTCAACAAGATCTTCCAGCTGATTTGTATTCGCCACATGAACGATAAGCGGATTATCGGAAGGCCGTCCTTTGGCTTCGAATATCTTCCGGACAGCTTGTACGTTTGTTGCGTCTGCGCCAAGACCATACACAGTCTCCGTTGGAAAAGCGACAGCTTCCCCTTGCTTAAGGAGAGCTGCGGCTTCCTTCATTGCTTGTTTATCGAAAGACTGCTCTGACACAGTCCAATGCTTTGTTTCCATCATGGATCAGATACTCCTTCTCATGTATATCACTATGAGCTATGATACCACAGAGAAAGCGATTCCCCAATGTCAGAGCGCCTTCTCCCACCAGCCTTGCTTCGCTTCAAAACCATACAGCGAGATGAGCTGATCCAACGCCTCATGATGGCTGATCAGCCGCAGATGGCTTGCTTCTCGGCGTCTCGCTTCCATGCTGGCAAGTTCCATACACGTTAATATGATGGTGCCGTTTGCCGGCGGCTTCACATACATGGAATGGACACGCAATGCCAGTTCGTCTTGTTCCAGACAGAAAAACGCACGCCACCCGTCATTTGTTTCCAACACATAGCCTTCTTCATATAATTTCTGCTGCTCTTGTTCCCAGCGGGGCAAACTGTCCCCCAAAAAAGCTTTCAATTGCGTCAGCTCGAATGCTTGAGCTGGTATCAACTGCATGATAATTCCTCCTGTCTAATTCTAGTTAATAGATTATATGAACAGGAGGAACAAGATATGATGCTAGCTGAACCATTCTAATAGAAAGAACTTCACTTTTGGTTTTTCCTCTTTTGGCGGTTCTTCTGCTGCGATATCCATTGGTTCTGCATCTGCATTTGTCTCCGCTTCTGCTACACTCGTTCCGCTAGAAAAATCCAAGAAACACAACGGCGGAAACAGTACACACCACCAGTTCTCGCCTTCACCTTCTCCAAGTGTGATCAAGACTGCTTCATACTGCCCTGCCGGGTACAAGTAAGTTCCATAAAGCTTCGCCGGAAATGAAATGTTTTCACTGTACTTCACGTTAAACTTCTGGCTCTTTCCTTCCTCATTCAACACGCGTGCTACGGTTTTCTTAATCTCCGGCAGTTGTTCTTCAATGATCTTCCTTGCTTCTTCAATATCCGAAATATCCTGTACCCACTCGTTAATTTGTTTATTCACTTCATCCCGGATCAAACGCTTCAGCTGCTGATCCGCTTCTGAATCACTATTCGCCAAGATACGAAGCCGAATTGCTTCATCAGGAATTTGCTTTACTGCCTGCGAATTATTGCTCACTTGCGCTTCTGTATTAGTTCCTGGATAAAAGATATATACAAATAAAAGACCGATTGCGAATAGGAATAATAAAAGCTTCTTCATACGGTAACCTCTTTTCTTTTGGTTGTTGGTAACAGTATGAACAAGCTGAATGGATTTAAACCTATGAATCTAGTTTTACGGCAAAAAAGGAACTGCGCCTTTGCACAATTCCTTCTTTATTGCTCTATCCAAGCAAACACCATCCGGTCTTTGCCATTCATATCTTTCCGCACTTCCACTTCTGCAGCGTGGAACCTCTTCTGCAATAGCATTCGGACTGCTTCTCCTTGCTGCCAGCCTATTTCAAAGCCGACAACAGCTGGTAAGGCAAGCACATCTGGCAAAGCCTGAATAATCTCTTTATAGGCAGCCAGTCCATTATCTTCAGCAAATAAAGCGATTGTAGGGTCAAAATCCTTCACTGTATCTGCCATCTGTTCTTTATCCGCTTCATCAATATAAGGAGGGTTGGAAACGAGCACATTCACCTTTTGCTCCAATTGGTGAATTGGTTCCAAATAACTTCCCTGCTTCACAGTGATGGAGGCACCGAGTGTCTTGCTATTGCTCTTTGCGACAAGTAAAGCGCGCTCGGATATATCGGTTGCGATAACGTTAGCTGCAGGAAACGCTAACTTTAACGAAGTTGCTATAATACCGCTGCCCGTGCCGATATCTGCAATTGTCAGCTGCTTTCCGGGAAGTCGCTCTTGTATCATTTTTTCCATTCCTAAAACGAGTTCCTCTGTTTCGGGTCTTGGAATCAGCACATCATGATTCACATAATAACGCCGTCCGAGAAATTCTTCTTCTCCAGTAAGATGCTGCAGCGGAATTCCCGTTTTCGCGTGCTCTTCCAAGTCCTTTCGAAAAGCAGCATAAAGAATAGGATCCACTGATTCTCGCAGTTTCATCAAAAGCTCCGTCTTTTTAAGACCTAAGTGATACAGAAGTAAAAGCTCTGCTACTCGCTCTTCACGCTGATGTGATTGCAAGAAGGCTGCCGCTTCCTTCAACGTCTCCATGATAGTAGGTGTTTGGTTGTTATTCTCCAATTTGCTCAAGCTTCTTCGCCTGCTCTTCCATAATTAAAGCATCGATGACTTCATGGAGCTTTCCTTCTAGAATCTGATCCAGCTTTTGGATTGTAAGACCGATACGGTGATCAGTAACACGGTTTTGCGGGAAGTTGTACGTTCGGATACGTTCAGAACGGTCCCCTGAACCGACGGCAGACTTTCGTGCATCATCGTATTCAGCTTGTGCTTCCTGCTGGAACTTATCATAAATTCGAGCACGCAGAATTTTCATCGCTTTCTCTTTGTTCTTGATTTGGGATTTTTCATCCTGCATAGACACAACGATACCAGTCGGCATATGTGTTAATCGAACAGCAGACATCGTCGTGTTAACGCTCTGTCCTCCAGGTCCGCTGGAAGTGAATGTATCAACGCGGATATCTTTTTCCTGGATATCTACTTCCACTTCTTCTGCTTCTGGCATAACAACCACCGTTGCTGTCGATGTATGAATTCGGCCGCCAGACTCTGTTTCTGGTACACGCTGCACGCGATGGGCACCGTTTTCATATTTTAAGTTGGAATAAGCATTTGCACCGTTGATCATGAAAATGATCTCTTTATAACCGCCTACCCCAGTAGATGTTGCTTCCATCATTTCTGTCTTCCAGCCTTGTGCTTCTGCATATCGGCTGTACATACGATATAAATCGCCGGCGAACAGCGCTGCTTCATCTCCGCCTGCTGCTCCGCGAATTTCCATGATAACGTTTTTATCATCATTCGGATCCTTCGGCAGCATTAGAATGCGCATTTGCTCTTCTAATTCCGGAAGACGAGGAGATAACTCGGAAATTTCAGCTTTGGCCATTTCCAAGATGTCTGGATCTTTCTCTTCGGCAAGCATTGTTTTCGCGTCCTCAACTTGTTCACTAATATCTTTGTACTCGCGATAAGCTTGCACAACATCCGTCAAGCTTGCTTGCTCTTTGGAAAACTCACGTAATTTATTTGTATCACTGATCACATCTGGATCGCTTAACAATTCGTTCAGTTTATCGTAACGGTCTACTAATGCCTGTAAACGGTCTAGCATATCGACACCTCTTTCTTTGCTTTATTATAGCTTCTCTCCCGGAGCCTAGCAATCGCCGAGAGAATCGCATTGTCATAGCGGCGGATTGCTGTGGCATTTGCGGCAGACAGGATAATACGAATCGTTGCCGCCAATTTGGATTTGATCACCTGTATAAACGGGTTTGCCATTATCATCCACCCGCAAATTCATTGTTGCTTTACGAGCACAGAACCAGCAGATCGTCTTCATTTCTTCAATCTTATCCGCATAAATCAGCATATAGCGGCTGCCTTCGAACAATTCATTCTGAAAATCATTTTTCAATCCAAAGCCCATGACAGGAATTCCGAATGTATCTACAATTTCTGCGAGCTGAAGCACATGCTCTTTACTCAGAAATTGTACCTCATCGATCAATACACAATGCGGCGTCGGCTCCTGTTCTTTGACGTATTGCAGGATATCTGTCTCTTCAAAAATCGGAATTGCTTTGCGGCGCAATCCGATGCGGCTGGAAACATAGCCGACTTCATCTCTTGTATCGATACCCGAAGTGAAGATAAGCACAGACTTATTCTGCTCTTCGTAATTGTTGGCTACTTTTAATATTTCAATCGATTTTCCGCTGTTCATCGCGCCATATTTGAAAAATAGTTGTGCCATGTCATTTCTCCTTGTCAAATAAAAAAGATAGTGCAGCTGTACACTATCTTGATCTATACTATATCAAAACCATTTATGTAAATCTGGATGGTCAGTGTACATATAAGGCTATTTAAACTGGTTATAAAGCAGAAAAAACAGGCAAAGGGTGTTTGCCTGTTTTCGTCATATCTTAAGCTATTAGCCCAAGTTGTATTTCTTCTTGAAGCGATCTACGCGGCCGCCAGCTTTGTCAGCTTTTTGTTTACCAGTATAGAACGGGTGAGAAGCTGAGCTGATTTCCACACGAATCAATGGGTAAGTGTTGCCATCTTCCCATTCAATTGTTTCGTCGGAAGACTGAGTAGAACCTGTCAAGAATTTGTAGTCAGAACTAGTATCTAGAAATACAACTTTGTTATATTTCGGATGGATTTGTTCTTTCATACGTTAAGCACTCCTTTTTGCCCTGAATCCTTTGGAAACAGAGTTTATTGTGAGAGACCGATAACTGTCGTGAAAGCTCACATAACGTGATTATAACAGTCCGATAATCCCATTGCAAGAGGAAATCACTGTAATCAGGAGCGCTTGTTCGTGCCTTTACGCTTCATCTCTTCTTCCATATTGGCGAGAAATTCCTCGTTATTTTTCGATTGCTTCAGACGGCGCAGGAAGCGGTCGGCAAAGTCATGGGAATCCTGCATTGTTTTGCGAATTGCCCACATCTTATCCAGCTGTCCTTTTGACACGAGCAGCTCCTCTTTTCTCGTACCAGAGCGTACCATGTCGATTGCCGGGAAGATACGTCGCTCTGCCAAAGAACGGTCCAGATGCAGCTCCATATTCCCTGTGCCTTTAAACTCCTCATAAATAACATCATCCATACGTGAGCCTGTATCAACAAGTGCTGTCGCCAAGATGGTAAAGCTTCCGCCTTCTTCAATGTTACGAGCCGCTCCGAAGAATCGTTTCGGACGGTGGAATGCAGCAGGATCGATACCACCGGACAGCGTACGTCCGCTTGGCGGAATAACTAGGTTATAAGCACGTGCTAATCGTGTAATACTGTCCATAAGTACGATGACATCTTTTTTATGCTCTACAAGACGCATCGCTCGTTCAAGTACAAGCTCTGATACTTTGATATGATTTTCCGGTACTTCGTCGAAAGTAGAACTAACTACATCAACATCCGGATGTACGGAACGTTCGATATCTGTTACTTCCTCCGGGCGCTCATCTACGAGCAGGATGATTAATTTAGCATCTGGGTGATTTGTTGTGATACTGTTGGCAATCTGTTTCAAAAGCATCGTTTTACCTGCTTTTGGCGGCGCAACAATCAAACCACGCTGTCCAAAACCTACTGGTGTCATCAAATCAATAATCCGTGTGGAAACTTTGCGTGTTTCCGTTTCCAGGTTCATATGCTTATCCGGATATAGTGCCGTCAGTGCTGGAAAATGCACACGTTCCTTCGCTACTTCCGGGTCTTCATTGTTTACTGCATCTACATGGAGAAGGCCATAGTAACGTTCATTTTCCTTCGGCGGACGAACCTTACCGGAAACCTTATCTCCGTTACGTAAATCGAAACGTCGGATTTGCGATGCACTAATATAAATATCTTCTGCGCTTGGCGCATAATTAATCGGTCTTAGGAATCCGAAGCCCTCGGAAGGGATGATTTCTAAAATACCGTCCATGAAAAGGAATCCGTCCTTTTCTGCCTGCGCTTTCAAAATTGCAAAAATCAGTTCACGTTTCGTTAATTTTGCATAATAGGAAACGCGGTATTCGCGAGCCATCGCGTATAAATCTTTTAATGTTAATGTTTCTAGATGAGAAATCGATAGTTCAGCCACAAAATCACCACACCTATTGTATTTAAGGACTTGTCCTTATCTGTTTGGCTGTTGGATGTAATATCCTAACATTCTTACTCTAAACTGTTGGAATCTAATTAAGCTGCTGGCCATCAGTCTTGGCCGAAGAGGTGCAAGAGAAGCTATTGGCATCTATGCATGTCTCTAGAAGAAAAGGAAGGATGGTAGTGTATAACTAGAATAGAAGATTATAACTATCATTTTTTACCACAATACAGCTTTTTTAAACCACTTTATCATTGCTGCGTATTTTTAGCATAACTAATCATACATTTTCAGTCTGTAATATTCAACTGTATTTTTGGCGGAAAATCGGTTTTTTTTAAGCTGTTAGAGGCTGATAGTAAGTAACGGAGAGTGATTTTACGTTATTGCTATGGGTTTAATATACGCTGCTTTCATTGAAGAGTCTCCGTATATTATGCACCAAAGACGTGCTTTGTCTATAAGACTCAAATGAAGTTTTAACTCTGCTTGAGATGAAACGGTTATCCCATAAGAACACGCTGCTAGCATACAACAGATGACGAGAAACTCCGAACTTACGGCAATTCAGTCTTTAGAATTCCACCGCAGTTCGGAGTTCTCTCTCAAAACACTTATTTAGTATCAAGAATTCTGGAATTGCTCGACTTCTTGTTCGCTCATTTCTTCTCGCCAGATGTTGGCTCCGAGTGCAAGCAGTTTTTCTGTGATGCGTTCGTATCCTCTGTCGATATGTTCTACTCCAGTTATCTCTGTAATACCGTCAGCCATCAATGCTGCGATAATCAATGCTGCACCTGCTCGGAGATCGCTTGCTTTTACTTTTGCTCCCTCCAGCTGGACAGCTCCAGTGACAATGGAAGCACCGCCTTCCACCTTGACCTGTGCATTCATACGGCGAAGCTCGTCAATATGCTTGAAGCGAGCCTGATAAATTGTGTCCGTCACAACGCCAGTACCTTGTGCTTTTGTCAAAAGTGCTGTGAAAGGCTGCTGCAGATCGGTCGGAAATCCAGGATAGACAAGTGTTTTGACATCCACACTTTTCAGTTTCTCCCGCGTCCTTACCGTGAGCTGCTCTTCCCCCTCAATGATTTCTACTCCCATTTCACGCAGTTTAGCTAATAACGATTCCAAATGCTGCGGAATGACGTTATCAATAACTACTTCTTCTCCTTGGGAAGCTGCTAAAATCGTGTACGTACCAGCTTCAATCCGATCCGGTATGATCGTATGCTGACAGCCGTGCAGCTGATCAACACCTTCGATACGAATGACATCCGTACCTGCTCCCTTAATTTTCGCACCCATGCTCGTCAGCAGTGTGGCCACATCAATTATTTCTGGTTCTTTAGCTGCGTTTTCGATGACCGTCTTGCCTTTGGCACGTACTGCCGCAAGCATGATATTGATCGTAGCACCAACACTCACAACATCCAGATAAATTCGGGCACCGCGGAGCTCATCAGCTCGCAAGTAAATCGCACCTTGCTCATTCGTCACTTGTGCTCCTAACGCTTCAAAGCCCTTAATATGCTGATCAATAGGTCGAGGGCCTAGATAACAGCCGCCTGGCAAACCGATAACTGCCTGTTTGAATCGTCCGAGCATTGCACCCATAAAATAATAAGATGCCCGGAGTTTCTTCACTTTTCCGTTCGGCAGAGGCATGGATGTCATATTGGCAGGATCGATTGTTAGACCTTGATCTTCTTCCTTCGTTACTACACCGCCAATCTCTTCAAGCAAATGACTCAATGTCTCAACGTCTGATATATCGGGCAGCCCTTCTATCGTTACAGGAGATTCAGCTAGAATTGCAGCTGGCAACAGTGCTACTGCACTGTTCTTCGCTCCGCTGATTTTCACTCGTCCTTTTAAAAGGTTTCCGCCCTCTACTAATATTTTCTGCATAAGGAACTCCTCACATTTAGGATAACAGCAACGTTAGTTTTCGCTATTTTACCATTATTATACTATATACGACTGTTCCAGTCTGCAAGAAATCGTTTGATTCCAGCATCAGTCAGAGGATGCTCTGTCAATTTTCTCAGAATATCGAAAGGAACTGTGGCAATATGCGCTCCTTGCTGTGCAGCTTCGGTGATATGCATCGGATGGCGGATGGAAGCAGCAATGATCTCTGTCTCAATTGCATGCTGATCAAAAATCGCTGCAATCGTACCAATCCGATCCATCCCGCTATGGCCGATGTCTTCAAGCCGCCCAATAAATGGCGAGACATATGTAGCTCCTGCACGCGCCGCAAGTAATGCTTGATTGGCATTAAAAATCAAGGTCACATTTGTTTTAATGTTCAACTCGGAAAGAGACTTGACTGCCTTAAGACCTTCGAGTGTCATCGGAATTTTCACCGTTATATTCGACGCTATTCTAGCGAGCTCTTTTCCTTCTTCTACCATATCATTGGCTTGCTCTGAAATGACTTCTGCACTGACAGATCCAGGAACTATTTCTGTTATTTCACGGAGCCTATCATGAAATGATGCGCCTTCTTTTGCCACCAGCGTGGGGTTGGTTGTTACCCCTTCCAATACGCCAAGTGCGTTAGCAAGCTTAATTTCCTCCAAGTTCGCAGTATCCACAAAGAATTTCATTTTCCCTCTCCTTAAGCGCTCCGATATAGTTTATGCAACTTTTCCTTATATGGCATAGGATTGCACAACTTTCCCGGAATATCAATTAATTCGGGCTTAGACAGAGAAAGCTGAAGCCTAAGATCGGATGCAGAGCTCCACTTCGGAAATACACTCCGCTTTCCTGCGGGCGGCTGGTTAGCCTCCTCGTGCTAAAGCACTGCGGGGTCTAACCGAGGCCTTTATCCCGCGGGAGTCTCCGTGTATTTCCTTCGCTGAATCGCGTTAGGAGAAACATACACTAACGTAAGAGGAATATCGAGACTCCAAAGTGCTAAATCCAACAAGGAGGCATTGAACTCAACAATCTTACAGTTACTTTTGAAATGAAAAAGAAAAATCCGAACTGATGTTATTCTGCAAGAAGAATTTTCATCATAGTTCGGATTTTCTTTGGACTAAAACATGTATGTTCTAGTTAAATGAGCTTACGCTTTACCTGAAGAACCAAATTCACGCATTTTGCCGATTACTGTTTCTTTAATCGCTTCACGAGCTGGTCCTAGGTATTTACGTGGATCATATTCGTTAGGTTTTTCTGCTAGTACTTCGCGAACGCGTGCAGCAGAGGCAATTTGATTCTCTGTGTTTACGTTTATTTTAGAAGTACCAAGGGTAATAGCTTTTTGGATATCTTTTGTTGGGATTCCAGTACCGCCATGCAATACTAATGGAAGATCTGTTGTGTTGAAGATTTCTTCCATACGGTCGAAACCAAGGTTTGGTTCACCTTTGTAAGGGCCGTGAACAGAACCTAGTGCTGGTGCAAAGCAATCAACGCCAGTTTCTTCAACAAGCTGTTTACATTCGGAAGGAATTGCATATGCAGCTTCTGCATCACTTACTACAAGATCGTCTTCCTGTCCGCCGATACGGCCAAGCTCAGCTTCAACGGATACACCATGCAAGTGAGCTAGCTCAACAACTTTCTTCGTAAGTGCGATGTTTTCTTCCAATGGATGATGGGAACCATCGATCATAACAGATGTGAAACCAGCATGAATTGCTTTCGCACATGTATCAAAGCTTGAACCGTGATCAAGGTGAATCGCAACAGGTACAGTAATGCTGTAGTCCTCTAACAAACCTTCTACCATCAAGACAACTGTTTTGAAGCCGCCAATATATTTAGCTGCACCCTCGGATACACCAAGGATGACAGGAGAGTTTTCTTCCTGCGCTGCTTGCAGAATTGCTTGTGTGAACTCAAGGTTGTTGATGTTAAATTGTCCTACCGCGTAGTTATCTTTTTTCGCTACTTCTAGCATTTCTTTCATTGAGACTAAAGGCATAACAAAGTTCCTCCTTCAAAGTTTGCACGACGGTCAGCTACTATGTATATCTAGTCGTGTTAAATCGCTTCCATACTAGAATACCAAGTCACCGGTCATGGTGCAACATTTCTCGACGTTTATACTTGATTTGTACCTTGATTTACTGCTTGATTAACCATATTCCGCACTTTTAGAATATCGAAAGGCTTGGGAAGCACATCGATTAAGAAGTCATACCTTTGGCGAAATGTTTCTATCTCCTCTGCCAATCCGCTCATCATGATTGTCGGAATTACCAGACCTTGTTCCTGCAATCTATCCAATACTGCTGGTCCATCTAATACGGGAAGCTTATAGTCAATAAGCAAAAGATCTGGAACCTGTTTTTTAATCTGATCAAGCGCTTTTGCTCCTGTACAGACAGAAACGGCCTCGTATCCTTCATCCCGAATGACTTCCTCCAGTAAAATTCGTATGCCTGGCTGGTCATCCACTATCAGAACGCGTTTATCCATCAGTAATCCCCCTAGAAAACGAAGCAAGCATTTGCTTGCTTCGACATAATGTTCACTGCTTTGACGCAATGACACTTTTTTCTAGTAAAAAGCTTTAAATTCCTGCTTTTGCCGCGAAATATTGTATCCGCTTCTATCATTTGCCTTCTTTGTTCTGTAAAGAAGCACCAACAAAGCCATGGAATAGAGCATGCGGACGATTTGGACGGCTCTTGAACTCTGGGTGGTACTGAGAAGCGATGAACCAAGGATGATCCTCTAATTCAATCGTTTCGATTAAACGTCCATCTGGGCTTGTACCAGAGAACACAAATCCTTTTTCCTCCATTTGCGCACGATACTGATTATTAAATTCGAAACGATGGCGATGACGCTCGTAAATCACGTCTTCATTTCCATAAGCTTCTTTCGTCTTCGTTCCATCTTGCAGACGGCAAGGATAAACGCCTAGACGCAACGTGCCTCCAAGGTCAGATATATCCTTTTGTTCTGGCAGCAAATCGATAACTGGATGCGGCGTTAGCGGGTCAATCTCGCTGGAATGAGCTCCTTCAAGCTGCAAAACATTCCGAGCAAATTCGATCGTAGCCAGCTGCATACCAAGGCAAATACCAAGGAATGGAATCTTTCTAGTTCGCGCATAATGAATAGCTTCCAGTTTTCCGTGGATACCGCGGTCACCAAAGCCTCCTGGTACTAGAATACCATCTGCATTACCAAGTAGTTCTTCTACATTATCAGCTGTAACTTCTTCTGAATTAATCCACTTCACTTCAATATCCGTATCATATGGATAACCTGCATGCTTGAGCGATTCCACTACAGAAATATAAGCATCCTGGAGCTCCACATACTTCCCAACTAGGGCAATACGAACTGTCTTCTGCAAATTAGTTACTTTCGCAGCCATAGCAGACCATTCTGTCATATCAGCAGCAGAACTTTCCAATTGGAAATGATCACATACGTACTGATCGAGATTTTGACGCTGTAATGCAAGCGGTACGTCATAAAGAGTTTCTTCGTCTTTCGCTTCCACAACTGCATTTATGTTCAAATCACAAGATGCTGCAATTTTTTCTTTCATGTCCTGGCTGATTGGCATTTCAGCACGCAGAACGATGACATCTGGCTGAATACCAAGCGAGCGCAGCTCTTTTACGCTATGCTGTGTTGGTTTCGTTTTAAGTTCGCCTGCCGCTTTGATGAATGGAACGAGTGTACAATGTAAATACATCACGTTTTCACGACCGATATCGGATTTAATTTGACGAATCGCCTCTAAGAATGGCAGAGATTCAATGTCTCCAACAGTTCCGCCGATTTCTGTAATAACGATATCTGCATTTGTCTGTTTGCCGGCACGGAATACTTTATCTTTAATTTCATTCGTAATATGCGGAATAACCTGCACTGTTCCACCCAAATAATCACCGCGACGTTCCTTTTTCAATACAGTAGAATAAATCTTCCCTGTTGTTACGTTGCTGTATTTATTCAAATCGATATCGATGAAACGTTCATAATGACCAAGGTCTAAGTCAGTCTCAGCGCCATCTTCTGTAACGAAAACTTCACCATGCTGATAAGGACTCATTGTCCCTGGATCAACATTAATGTATGGATCAAATTTCTGGATTGTCACTTGAAAACCTCTATTTTTAAGTAAACGGCCCAGAGAAGCCGCTGTGATTCCTTTCCCTAGAGAAGATACAACTCCTCCTGTAACAAAGATGTACTTTGTCATCGTAATCCCTCATTTCTAGCATTTATTTATAGAATACCCATGTCCGTCAAAAAAGTTATATAAAAAATAAAAAGCGCTCCCTTTTGTAAGGGAACGCGTCTTTGGACAATTAAAGAGCCCAAATAAAATATTACTGATTCTTTGCGTCAAAGTCAATAACAATCAGCGATTATTAGCTTAGCGGTTTTCCTCGTCATTGTCTTCGTCTTCGTCACCAGTCAGCTGCATATCTTCGTCGACAACTTCGCGAGTTCCTTCGTCGGTATCGTCACTTTGATAATCACCTTCGTAATCATCCTCTGCGACTTCATCACCGTCAACATCATCTTCTTCGTCACCAAAATCTTCATCGAAGCCTTCTTCATCCAATGTGAAGTCTTCTTCCAAATCATCAAGATCTTCTTCTTCGTCTGCTGCACGTTTCTTTCTTTTCTTCGTTGGTTCGACTGTAACGTCTTCGTCAAACTGATCTACTGAATACCAGCTTTTCAGTCCCCAAAGATTGGATCCTCCAGTCATGAAGCGTCCATCTACGTTTAGATCTGTATAAAACCGCAGCAATTCGTCATCACGTTGATCTGCACTGAATTGCTTAATCTCTGCAATCTTGTTGAATATATCTCTATAATCGGTTGCTTTGTTTTCGTCCTCAAGAATTAAGTTCGTCAATTCCACGAGGGAAAAGTCAGCAAGCTCTTCTTGGCTGTATTCTTTCAAACCCACTGTCACAGCACTCCCTTTGTCAATAAGTTGGTTATGTTCACGTCTTCCGTTTTTGAACCATACCTTACATTATATTGCCAGGCCTATCAAAATGCAATATTTCTTAAAATCAGCGGCTTTTTCTGCTCTGTTTGACATGTTTAGACAGCTGCTTAAATTGCTTGCGCTGCTCCAGCTGTGCTTTTACAGACGACTTCCCATCAAGATACTTCAGTTCGCGCTGCAGTTTAAAATAGCTTTGCAGACGCGCTGCATCTAGCTCTCCGGCTTGTATTGCATGTTGTACTTGGCAGCCTGGCTCATTCTTGTGGGTACAGTCCCGAAAGCGACAACGTTCTCCGAGCTGTTCAATATCCGCAAATGCAGCTGACACGCCATCCTGCTGCTGGTCCCATAACTGCAGTTCGCGCATGCCAGGGGTGTCAATAATCATTCCGCCGCTCGGAAGCTGTACAAGCTCCCGGTGCGTTGTTGTATGCTTACCTTTGCCGTCATCTTCCCGAATATCGCCGGCAAGCTGCACTTCTTTTCCGTACAGCATATTGACGAGTGTCGATTTACCCGCTCCTGAGGAACCGAGAAAAGCTGCCGTCACACCCGGTTGAAGCTGTTCCAGGATAGTATCGATACCTTGCCTATCAACAGCGCTTGTAATATGAATTGCCACACCTGGAGCAATCGCTTCTACTTCCAGCACTTTCTCTGAGATGTCTTCGCATAAGTCTCCCTTGCTTAATATAATAGCAGGCAATGCGCCGCTATCATAAGCAGCGAGTAAATAGCGCTCAAGCCGGCGAACATTGTAATCCTGATTCAGCGCCATGACGAGAAACACATAATCCACATTTGCGGCCACAATCTGCTCCCTCGTCACATTGCCTGCTTCCTTTCTGGAGAACTTGCTCTTCCGCGGCAGTAAACGATGAATCGTCGCCTTCCCTTCATCATGCCGAGCGTCGACTAATACCCAATCACCGACCGCTGGATATTCTCCGTTCTGCCGGAACTTTCCTGACGGTGTTGCCAGCAGTTCGCCGTGATGATCTACTACTCTGTACATGTGCTTATGCTCTAATACAATACGCGCAGGGGTCCAGTCGTTCGCATACTCCTGCCTTGCTGCTTCTAATTGATCATTCCATCCTAATAGATTCCATACTTTGTTCATGTTTTCCTCCTAGTGATAGCTTTTTTGGCCATAATAAAAAGGACTGTTTGCACAGCCCTTCCACTAGAAGCTAGAAAAGTACAGGAATACCCTGTTAATTCAGCCAGACAGAAGGGATGTGCATTGCGACGGACAACTTTAATTCAATCGTACGTGTCAACATAAACATCATCCCTTTCTGCATCCGGCATTGCCGAATTGCGTTGATTTGTTCTTATCATACATGAGATTGGCTATATTTGTAAAGCCTATTATCACCTAAAGAAAGGAGTACGGTATATGTCGATTTTCTTCCTTGTGCTGGCGCTTTTGTTCCTTTTAGCCGTGCTAGTATGGGTGGATTTATTACTTGGCAAAAAGCAGAGCAAAAGAATGGCTGTCAATCGGCTGATTGGCCATAAGCAAGCATTCATTTCCCTATTTGGTGACGGTATCAGCTTTTATAATGCACTACTACGTGATATAAAAGCTGCCAAGCATTCTGTAGACATTCAATTCTTTCTTGTAAAATGGGATGAACCAACACAGCAGCTGACGGAACTATTAAAACAGCGAGCACAGGAAGGGATTGAAATCCGTTTCTTACTGGACAGAATAGGCGGTTATCGGCTGCCGCGCAAAGAGCGCAGACTTCTGCGTCAGGCCGGTGTTATGCTGCGGTTCGCCAATATACCGCGTTTTCCTTATCTGCTGTATAACCTTAACTTCCGCAATCACCGAAAAGTGACAATTATCGACCAACAGACCGTTTATGTCGGGGGATTCAATATCGGGAAAGAGTATTTGAGCAAGGAGCCGCGCTTTGGTTTTTGGCGAGATGCCGTCATCAAACTGGAAGGAGAAGCTGTTTACACCTTCGTCCAAGTATTCGCCTCCGACTGGGGCCAGCGCTTTCCTACGTTTCCAAAAGAAGCTCCTGCACTTGACGGGGCTCAAGTGGAAATTGTCATAACCGAAGCAGATGGTTATGAAGATTGGCTGCTGCATCAAATTCATCAAGCGAAAAGGTATCTTTATATCGGGACACCTTACTGCGTTCCTACGAAGCGTGTAGAAGCAGCCCTCAAGCGGGCTTCCGACCGTGGTGTGGATGTTCGGCTGCTTTTACCTTACAAAGTTGACCACTACATCGTTAACCAAGTATCCTTTCACTTCGCACGGCGGCTCCTCCGTTATGGAATACGTGTCAATTTGTATCAAAACGGTTTTTATCACGCTAAAATCTTGCTTAGTGACGGGGAAAGATGTGCGGTTGGTTCTGCTAATCTAGATGGTCGGAGTCTGTTAATTAATAAGGAACTCACGCTCACAATCCGCCAAAATGACCTCTTTTATGCCCAGATGCTGGCACTTTGGAAGAAAGATGAGCAGGCCAGTATTTCGGCATCAATCGCTGTCTTTCAAAAACGCCGATTACTCGCCAAGCTGACTGGCATCCTTTTCCGGCCACTGCGTCATTATCTGTAAAAAAACGACCCTGGACAAAACTAGATTAATTCACCCTAAAAGCAAACGATTAACTTTTTTAATGCAGTCCTCCGACGGCAGCAGCCTCTCTAACTCTTGCTGTTCCTGTTGGACAAGAAAGCTCTTGAAGTAAGATACCGACAAGAAAATCGCTTCTTATTTTCGAGGAGTCTTCGTATTCTCCCTACACTAGTGAAGGTTTCCCATACACAAATCAGCGTGGGAAAGCGGAGTGTATTTCCGAAGCGGTGCTCTCATCTCCAATGCAAAAAATCCAAACGAAGCTGCTGTTAATAGGGGACTGACCCCATACGCTGAGACAAATAAAAAACACCTTCAAGGTTGAAAACGGACGATTGTTATCCGAAATAATACTTGGAGGTGTTTTTTCTATGGGAACTAGAGTCAGTTATCCAGTGGAGATAAAAATGAAGGCAGTTGAAATGCGCTTGGCAGGCGTACCTGTAAAAGAGATTTTGAACGAACTAAATATTAAGAGTAGATCGCAAGTGAAGACATGGGTCAGATGGTATAAATCTGAAGAGACGCATCGTTTTGAACAGCCAGTTGGCAAGCAGTACACCTACGGGAAAGGGCCAGCCTATTCTTCAGAAGTAGAGGAATTACAAGCTGAGAACCGATTTTTAAGGCAACAAAATGAAGTTTTAAAAAAGTACAAGGAATTGGAAAGGAAGTTGATAGAGAAACGGCAGTCGAACTTGTAGAATCACTGCATAACACAATGACAATACAGGATATTTGTGTACATTTAGGTATCTCGAGAGCATCTTATTATCGCTGGAAGAACAAAGAGAAAGACGATTCGAAAGAACTACTTAAAAAGCAAATTGGCATATTGTGCCGAGAACACAAGTATCGGTACGGTTACAGAAAGATTACTGCCTTACTGAGACAGGAGCAATGCATTAACCACAAAGTCGTGCAGCGAGTAATGCAGGAGAATCAATGGCAGTGCCGGGTTAAAGTGAAGAAACGTAAGAAAACTGGACAGCCATATGCCGTCGCAGAAAATTTATTGGATCGGAACTTTCAGTCTGATCGTCCTCTTGAGAAGCTCGTAACCGACATTACATACCTGCCTTATGGTCAGAAACTAATGTATCTTTCCAGTATAATAGATTTGTGCAATGGCGAAGTAGTGGCGTCCTCTATTGGAGATAAACAAGATACAGCTTTCGTGTTGGAGACACTCGATCAGCTGCCACCATTGCCTGAGAACTGCATATTACACAGTGATCAGGGGTCGGTGTACACATCTTATAAGTACCAAGAAGCTGTAAAAGCAAAAGGCATTACCATGAGTATGTCCCGAAAAGGAACGCCCGCTGATAATGCCTCTATCGAATCGTTTCATTCCATACTAAAGTCTGAAACATTCTATCTTAACAGCATAAATCGAACTTCGACTGCCATCGTAGAACGTACTGTTGAAGAATATATTTATTATTATAACAATATTCGTATCCAAACGAAACTAAACAACCAATCACCGATACAATATCGGCAATCGGCTGTTTGAAGGTTTTTTGATCCCTGTCTCAGAAACGGGGGTCAGTCCCTAGCAGCCTCGTTTGGATTTTTAATTTAGCTCAGGCACTAATGTCCAAGCCTCGTTTTTCGTCTTACATTTTCTCCGGTGCTTCTACACTGATCAGTTTCAATGTATTTTTAATAGTAATTCGAACTGCTTTCATTAACGCGATACGCGCTTTTGTTAAAGCTTCATTTTCCGGGTTCAATACTTTCTCGGCGTTGTAGAAGCTATGAAGTGCGCCGGCAAGGTCAAACGCATATTGTGTCATTCGGTGCGGCATCCGTTTTTCCGCTGCATCTGCGACAACTTGCGGGAATTCACCAAGGCGTTTCAAGAGATCTAGTTCTTTTTCTGCAGTCAGAAGACTAGCATCAAAAGAACCATCTGTTTGGAAGCCTTTCTCCGCAGCTTGCGCAAGCATCGTGCTAATTCGCGCGTAAGCATATTGTACATAATATACCGGGTTTTCATTTGATTGCGATTTAGCCAAATCCATGTCGAAGTCCAAGTGCGTATCACTAGAACGCATAACGAAGAAATAACGCATTGCGTCAATGCCTACTTCGTCCATCAATTCACGCAGCGTTACGGCTTTACCAGTACGCTTACTCATCTTCACTTTTTCGCCGTTCTCGAATAAGTTTACCATCTGAATAATCGTTACTTCCAGCGTATCCGCATTGTTACCTAGTGCTTGAATTGCTGCACGCATACGCGGGATATAGCCGTGGTGATCAGCACCCCAAACGTTAATTAGTTTGGAGAATCCGCGATCAAGTTTTGATTTATGGTACGCAATATCTGGCGTTAAGTATGTGTAGCTGCCATCTTGTTTGATTAGTACACGATCTTTATCATCACCAAAATCGGTCGAGCGGAACCAAACAGCTCCGTCTTTTTCAAAGACATAACCATTTTCGCGAAGCGTCGCTAACGCTGTATCAATTTTTCCATCTTGATATAAAGAAGTCTCTGAATACCATACATCAAATGGCACGCGGAAATCGGCAAGATCTTTTTCAAGCTTTTTCAATTCATATGTCAGGCCGTATTCACGGAAGAACGCAAGACGCTCTTCTTCCGGTTTTTCAGTCAAGCTATCTCCGTGTTCGTTAGCAAGCTCTTGTCCAATGCCAATTATGTCTTTACCGTGGTAGCCATCGTCCGGCATTTCAGCATCTTGTCCTAATGCTTGCAAGTAACGTGCTTGTACACTGCGTGCAAGATTATCGATCTGATTCCCTGCATCGTTAATATAATATTCGCGGCCAACCTCATACCCGGCTGCATCAAGAATATTACTAAGCGCATCTCCTACAGCTGCGCCGCGGGCATGTCCAAGGTGTAGGTCACCTGTCGGGTTTGCAGAAACAAACTCAACTTGTACTTTTTCGCCTTGTCCTGTATTCGTGCGGCCAAAATCGTCGCCTGCATCTAAGATTGTTGATACAAGCTCCCCAAGATAATCATTTCTCATAAAGAAGTTGATAAATCCTGGACCAGCAATTTCAATTTTCTCAACTGGTGCATTTTCATAATTGAAGTGCTTTTGCAGGTCTTCTGCAATGGCGCGTGGTGCTTTTTTTGCTACACGTGCAAGCTGCATCGCAATATTTGTCGCATAATCGCCATGCGCTTTATCCTTAGGCTGCTCCAAAATGATTGCTGGAATGGACTGTTCATCAGCCAGACCTGCTGTATAAACGGCGTCTTGAATTGCCGCTTTTAATTTTTGTTCCGTTTGTTGTACGATGTTCATCCGTTACTCTCCTCCTGCACACGCAACGTCAATGCATGCTTCCGTGTCTGCACTTGATTGAGTGTTACCGTATAGCTTATTGTAAGCTCTGCCGGGCTGTCAGCAGCCAACGGCGAGAACTGCATCGCGTGTGTGCTTGTTTCCATATGCATTGTACCATAAGGATGCCGGTACACGTTCTCTGTCGGCTGATTTCTTACAAAAACTTGTTTCATTTCAAAGCCGCCAGTACGTTTGATACTCACCTTATCTGCAGTGATAGTTATCATCGTGTTTGTATCTTCGACTTCTTCCGATTTCTCTGTAAAACGCACAACTGTCAGTCCGCCATTTGCGGAATACGTACCGGCTGTTTGCAAAGTTGTGTTCTCAGTATCTTCTTCATCTGTTATTGCCGTATCCATCTCGATCCATACTGGAATCTTCGTCTGACTCATGCAGCTTCCCCCTTGCAGCAAGAAAAACGCTCCCTTAGGAAGCGCCTCTCTTTTTTATTTTAATAGATCTTGTACAAATTTCGGCAGTACGAAAGCAGCGTGGTGCAGCTCTGGCGTGTAGTATTTCGTCTCTACGTGCTGAAGACGTGATGCATCCACTTCTTTTGGATGGTGTACCTTACTTCCCATTGTAAATGTCCACAAACCGCTTGGATAAGTTGGAATATTCGCCGTATAAAGCTCTGTAACAGGGAAAATTTCTTTTACATCTTTGTTTACTTGTGCAATCAAATCCGCCTTGAACCACGGATTATCTGTCTGCGCTACAAACAAGCCGTCTTCCTTGAGCGCTTTCGCAATACCAGCATAGAATCCTTTGCTGAAAAGATTCACTGCAGGTCCTACCGGTTCGGTTGAGTCGACCATAATTACATCATACACATTCTCACTCTCCGCAATGTGCATGAAACCGTCTCCTACACGCACATCCGCTCGCGGGTCATCCATCATGCCAGCGATAGTAGGTAAGAATTTCTTGGAGTATTCGATTACCTTGCCGTCGATATCTACAAGTATTACTTTTTTTACTTTGTCATGCTTTAGCACTTCCCGAATAACACCGCCATCTCCACCACCCACGATAAGTACGTTTTCCGGGTTCGGATGTGTGAACAAAGGTACATGGGCCAGCATCTCGTGGTAAACAAACTCATCACGCTCTGTCGTCATAACCATGCCGTCCAATGTCAGCATATTGCCCCATTCTTCTGTTTCCAGCATGTCCAGCTTTTGAAATTCAGTCTGTTCGCTATGCAAAGAGCGCTTCACTTTAGCTGTAATACCAAAGCTGTCTGTCTGTTTTTCTGTATACCAAAGTTCCATTAGCTACTCAAAACCCCTCTGTGTATATAATCCTATATCATCTCGCAACTAGTGTTGGTCATTTTTATAGCTTTAAACAATCAAATTATAGTGAAAATCCGAAAAAAAGCAACCCTTTGGAAGGTTTATTATCCCGCATGATGCCGATACTGTTCTAGACACCATGAAGGAAGCAGGCGATAGACATGATTCGGATTCCCATACGACGTTGGCATAAATGGCTCCGGCCGAAACGACTGCTCTTAATCGGCTTCGGAAGTATCGCTGCGGCAATCACCGGACTGCTTCTCATCTGCTATTTGATGGGACCGCCGCCAATGACAAGCAAGTGGAGTACGACATTTTATGCAAATGACGACACCATCCTTGGAGAGCACTATGGCAATACACCAAAACGCTGGAAGTCGTTGGAGGAAGTATCTCCTCATTTAATTCATGCTACCATTTTGGCAGAAGACAAGGATTTCTACAACCATCACGGTTTTGCTTGGAAACGTATCTTTGCTGCCGCCTTAAAGGATCTCCAGGCCGGTGCCAAAGTAGAAGGTGCCAGTACCATTACGCAGCAATACGCGAAGAACTTGTATCTTACCAATGATAAAACGTGGACTCGAAAACTTAAAGAAGCGATTTACACAATACGCTTGGAAATGTTTTATTCCAAGGATGAGATTTTGGAAGGTTATTTAAACAGCATCTATTATGGGCATGGCATGTATGGCATCAAAGCTGCCAGTGACTATTATGTAGACAAAGATCCAGCTTCTCTGACAGCTGCAGAAGCTGCGCTGCTTGCCGGCATACCGAAAGGACCTTCCTATTACTCTCCGTTTCAGAACAAAGAGCTTGCTAACGAACGCCAAGCTTATATTTATGGTCTGCTGCAAAAGGAAGGTTATATTACTGAACCTGAAACACTGCCTGCTGTATCTTTATCGACTGAACAAGATCGCGAAACTATTAAACGCGCAGGTTACTTTCAAGATCATATAACAGATGAACTTGCTGACGTTTTAAAGATGAACGAAGACGAGATTTCCGATGCTGGTTACCGCGTCTATACAACGATGGATCCATTGCTTCAGCAGCAGCTTGAACATCAAGTGGCAAATACAATACCATCTACCACGGATCTTCAAACGGGGGCTGTAGCCATGAATCCAAAGACCGGCGCCATCGCTGCTATGGTTGGAGGAACGGATTATAAGGCAAGTACATATAACCGGGCCATTTCTTCCAAGCGTATGCCTGGTTCCGCCTTTAAGCCTTTCGTCTATTACACAGCGTTAAAACACGGATTTACACCTACAACAAAACTGCAAAGCGAGGAAACAACTTTCGATCTGCCAAATGGCGAAGTGTACGCTCCTGGCAATTATCATGGCTACTATGCCAACGAAGAAATCACAATGGAAGAAGCAATTGCGATGTCGGATAATATCTATGCTGTGAAAACCAATATGATGGTTGGCGCAGCGAATGTGGCAGCTGATGCGAAAAAGCTTGGGATAATGAGTGACTTGCAAGCTGTTCCTTCACTCGCGCTCGGGACCTCGCCGGTGACTGTCGAGGAAATGAGCGTCGCCTACAGTCGGATTGCCAATGGTGGTAAACCAGTAGAAAGCTATACAATTGAAAAAGTCGTTGACCAGCAAGGAAAAACGGTTTATACGCATAAACAGCCCAAGCAGAAAAACCGTCTTGATACGAAGAGACTGTTTGTTCTCACCAACTTAATGACTGGCATATTTGACGACACGCTGAGCAGTTATATGCGTGTAACAGGAGCTACCATTAAAGACCAGCTGAGCCGTCCTTATGCAGGGAAATCCGGCACAACAAGCTCTGATAGCTGGATGGTTGGGTTTAGTCCTAACTTAGTGACAGCTGTCTGGACTGGCTATGATGATAACCGCTCTATGGATAAAGTGAAAGAGCTTACCTATAGCAAACAAATTTGGGCTGGTTTTATGGAGGATGCACATAAAGGACAGCCGGTTGAAGCATTTCAGCCGCCAGCCGGCGTACGCGGTGTCTTTATCGATCCCGATTCAGGTCTCTTGTCCACACCTTCTTGCGAGAAGCGACGTTTCACCTATTTTGTGAAAGGAACAGAACCGAAGCAGCATTGTCACGCTGATATAGACAGGGACCCGCTGCATCCGGATGAGGATGCTCCTGCCAGACGGAAGCGCTGGTTTGACTGGTTGTTCTAAGAAAAAAGCCGCTGTCCATAGCAGACAGCGGCTTTTTAGATTATTGAAGTTGGTTTTCCAGGTCTTTCGATGTTCTTTCCCAGAATTCCGGTTTGTATGTCTTGAAGAATTCAAGCAGCAATTCTTTCGACAAATCATCCATATGTTCCAGTACGTACATTCCTTTCATCGATTGCTCCATATGTTTAACATGTTCTGGCATAGACTTATACGCAATTCGATTTGGACGGTCAACGATAATTTCACTGGCAGCTGCACCAAGATAGTAAGGGCCTTCTTTACTATTTTGTACCGTTACCCAAACAATCCAATACCGTTTGCCGTCATGCACTTTTTCTTTGTCGTTCTGGAAGCGCACGCGTCTTTCCACCTGGCTGCGCGCATGCATGGCTGCCATATCTACGTAAGCCGTCTTCTCGTGCGGGTCCACAATAACTGGGCTCATGTTCTCCAGACTAATCGCACCGACGCCGTAACCGCCATGCCCATCTGTTGAGTCATCTTTCATGATCGTGAAAGCATTATTTTTCTTCTTTTCCACATCTACCGCTCCCTCGACTTTTGCTTCTATAGTAGCATGCGACAGATTATTACTTCAATTCAATTGTTTTATCATGGAAGTGAAAGCCCGAAGCAGTGCTCTCTATCCAAGAAAAAATCCAAACGACCTCTTCTTAACGGAGCATCATTTGGATTATTTTATAGCTAAACATTATTGTCCTAGCTTTTTCATCGAAGCGATGAATTCCCATGCTTGGGTCATCTCTTCGTCTGTATAGTTTTGTTTCTTCTTAACTGTCCGTACCTTCTCTTCTACTTCCTCTTGCTGAAGCTCTTCGAAATATAACATCGTCGAAACAAGTTCCAAGAAGCGGGAGCTTTTTTCTTTTAAAAGGTGAACTGCCTCTTGGTAATCAGGAAAGTGGTTATCATAGTGGGTGAGGAACTGCTGCCCCTCTTCTGTCATCGTATAACGGTATTGAATATAACTGCTTTTATCTTCTTTTGTCTCCTGGAGTAATCCAAGATTGCTCAATTCATCTACACGCAAAGATAATTCTTCTGAATACGGTCCGAATAAATGGAATTCATATTTCTCACCGAACGGAACTCCATTCTTCTTCAGTATGTAGATCATCTTTTGCAATTTCTTCCTGCCTACTACTTCTTCCGCGGAAGAAAAGAACTGCAGGAGATTCGCATGATTGGCTAGCATAGCTGCTCCTCCTTATTGAAATAAAATCTCAAAAATCCGCTGCTTTTGTCTGCTGTCATCTGGCAAGGCTTCTAATATATCTTGTGGAAAATATAATTTATGGTCTGTTCGTTTCTTACCCGAAATCGCTTCTACTATATCCGATTGACGAGATAATTCCTTCAATTTCCCATTTGGAAGCTGCAAGTGAATTGGAAGCCGTTCCTCTTCTTCTCCTGGTCTGTAGAAGTCATACGGCAAGTCCGAAGATGAATCATCAATCAAGTAATATTCAGGATCAATGCCGACTTCATAGAAAAGCTTAGACAACTCTACCATTTCTTTCATATGCAAGAGCGGGTTGAACTCCACATACTTGAAAAGCCTGCGGTTAAGGAATCTTTCACATAAGTCCCTTAGTATATCATCATCTTCCTCCAGCCAAGCTTGGAAATAAAATCCTGTGACGTTCTCATCAAGACGAATATAATCTTCCAGCGTTATATCTCCGTCGAATAAAGAAATAAAATGCTCTGGACGCAATTTAAACGTATAATCACTTAAATAGAGCGCTTTGGCACGGTGCAAGATTTTCGTCAGAATAACCTCCGCGCTGCGCGTAACAGGATGGAAATAAACTTGCCAATACATTTGATACCGGCTCATTATATAATCTTCGACTGCGTGCATCCCGGACTCTTTAATAACAACTTGATCTTCACGCGGCCGCATGACCCGGAGAATACGCTCCATATCAAAATGACCGTAGCTTACGCCAGTGAAATAGGCATCACGCTGCAAATAATCCATTCTGTCTGCATCAATTTGGCTTGAAATAATGCTGACAATCAATTTGTCGTCATACGTTTTATTGATAACTTCGGCTACCTTTTTCGGGAAGCTGGCGCTCACTTTTCGCAGTACATGATTCACACCCGTATTACCAAGAATAATCTTACGGGTGAATTCCTCATGATCCAAGCCGAATACCTTCTCAAAAGAATGAGAGTAAGGTCCGTGCCCTAAATCGTGAAGCAAAGCAGCACAAAGCACCAGCAGGCGCTGTTCCTTTTTCCAATTCAGGCGGTTCTCGAAATTGCCGACAATCCGTCTGACAATCTCATAAACGCCCAGAGAGTGGTTAAAACGGCTGTGTTCAGCACCATGAAACGTCATATAAGAGGTGCCAAGCTGCTTAATCCGGCGCAGGCGCTGGAACTCAGGTGTTGCGATTAAATCCCATACCACCCGGTCGCGGACATGCACATAACGATGCACAGGATCTTTGAAAACTTTCTCTTCCTCTAGCTTTTCATCTCGATACGCCATTTCCTCTGCCTCACTTTATGTCATTGAATCTCGATTATTTTTGTCCAATAGACTTAGTTTATAGAATATCGCTTGTTACGTAAATAACTTAAAGTAATTTTTACTCGTTTCTTGTCTACCCAGTTTTTTGCTATACTATGTATTGGCGTTTTCATGCCATATTGTTGAAAAGGAGCGCGTATGACGTGTTGCATACATTATTTGAATCACCTGAATTCCGCATCATTGACCATTCCAAGGAAGACGGTCCCGATCAGGCAATGGCTTCTTTTGCCATTGATGATGCACTCGCAATATCTGTTGGGGAAGAATTAGCTGTACCAACAGCAAGATTATGGATCCATGACCGGACTATTATGCTCGGTATTCCCGATTCCCAGCTGCCACATATAGAAGAAGGCGTAGCTTATTTAGAGGAACAAGGTTATAAAGCAGTCGTTCGAAATTCAGGAGGACTAGCTGTTCTTTTAGATAAAGGCGTCGTCAATTTATCTTTCATCTTCCCAGATGCAAAGCATATCGGTATACATGATGGCTATCAGGCAATGGTATCCTTCATTCAATACATTTTCCTGGATTTAACAAAGAAAATCGAAGCCTTTGAAGTAGAAGGTTCCTACTGTCCGGGCACCTATGATTTAAGTATAGATGGCCGCAAGTTTGCCGGTATCTCACAGCGCCGTGTCAAGGATGGTTCAGCCGTACAAATCTACCTATGTGTAAACGGCAGCGGTGCTGCGCGTGCCGAAATAGTTCGAGCATTTTACGAGCGAGCAAAACAAACTGCTGAAACCCGCTTCACGTTCCCAGAAGTAGTGCCTGAAACGATGGCATCTTTAGAAGAACTGCTGCATGTCCCGATAACAAGCGAGCAAGTATGTAAACGAATCGTTGAGGGGCTTGCCTCGATCACACGCATTGAACCTTCCGGCAAGATGACCGAGCAAGAAATCCAGTGGCAGCAAGAACGAATGAAGCTCATGCTAAAACGAAATGAAAATTTCCAGCAAAAAAACCGCTAAACCGTTCCCCGGTCAGCGGTTTTTCTCTTTTTCAAGGAAGCTTAATGCATGCTTTACTGTTGAATAGAACGGGATGTCCTGTTCATGGAAATCTACTCGTTGCACACTTTCCATCGCCATCTTCGGATGAAAACCTGTCACAATCAAGCGAGTCCCCATTAACTCAAGTAGCTGATGCAGGCGAAGCACACCATCATGTACACCGCTGTGAAATCGGATGATCCCTTGCAGGTCAATAATGAAGTTTTGCTCTCCGGTCTGCTGCACATGCTCCCCGACTCTCTCCAGTATCTGATTGAGTCTGCGGTCATCAACATCACCAATCAATGGCAAAATCGATGTTGTATCCGTAATTGGTACGATGGGCGTTGACAGCCTTGATACTTCCTCTAAATAATGCGCAACAAGCTCTTCATTGAGCTTTCGTTCAGTTACATCCTTTTGCACCCCGACGAAAAATGTCTTTTTCTTATCATCTAGATAAATTGGATAAATCTCCAGCTCATTCCAAAACATCTCGCCATCTTTGCGGTAATTTTTTAATTCGACAACAACGGGATCTTCTTGCTCTATAGCATTGCGAATGATTGTGACATCATTCTTACTTGTATCTTCACCTTGCAGAAAACGGCAGTTATGGCCAATAATCTCCTCGGATGTATAACCAGTCAGCTCTTCAAAGCCTCTATTCGTATAAATAATCGGATTATCAGGTAGTGAAGGGTCCGTGATTACCACTCCTGCACCTACGTAATCGATAGCATGTTTTACAAATTGATCAGTTACTTCGGATGAATAGCGGAAATCTTTAACCAAAAACACTCACTCCTTTAACCATGTAAACAAAGCCATTTTACTATAGCTAGGTAGAAAATACAAAAGATAGCATTTTGTGTCGATTGATAGATAAACACATTAAAAAAATCCAAACTTATGTGAACTCTTGTTGAGATTCACCATCGTTTGGATTTTTTGAGCACTTCCTAGCAAGCAGTGCTTATTGTACAGATTGTGCAGCAGTGATTAGTGTAAGCTTGTACACGTCTTCTGCGTTACATCCGCGAGATAGGTCGTTTACCGGGGCGTTAAGGCCTTGCAGAATCGGACCTACTGCGTCAAAGTTACCAAGGCGCTGTGCGATTTTGTAACCTATGTTTCCTGCTTCCAGGCTAGGGAATACGAATACATTCGCATCACCTTTAAGTACAGCATCTGGAGCTTTTTTCGCTGCTACAGATGGGACGAAGGCAGCATCGAATTGGAATTCTCCATCTACAACAAGATCAGGATTTTTCTCCTTAGCGATTGCTAGTGCATCGGATACTTTCTCTGTTTCCGGAGATTTCGCGGAACCTTTTGTAGAGAAACTTAGAAGCGCAACTTTAGGATCGATGTCAAACATAGCTGCTGTTTCAGCGCTAGCTACAGCGATTTCTGCAAGATCTTGGCTGTCTGGCGCAATGTTGATTGCACAATCTCCAAATACATAGCGCTCATCGTCTCTTACCATGACGAATGCACCAGATGTTTTTTTGTAACCTGGCTTCGTTTTAATAATTTGAAGCGCTGGGCGAACTGTATCAGCTGTAGAATGAGCCGCTCCGCTAACAAGACCATCTGCTTCGCCAGTGTAAACAAGCATTGTACCGAAGTAGTTTTCATCTTTTAGCATTTTCTTTGCATCTTCTTCCGTTGCTTTGCCTTTGCGGCGTTCTACAAACGCTGCGACTAGTTCATCGAATTTCTCGTAAGTATCTGGGTCGATGATTGTTGCATCATGCAGGTTGATAGACAATTCTTTTGCCTTGCTCTCCACTTGTTCTTTATTACCAATAAGAATCGGTGCAATAATGCCCTCTTCTGCAAGCTTTGCAGCTGCTTCCAAAATACGTTCGTCCAAGCCCTCTGGCAAGACGATCTTTTTATTTTGGCCTGTCACTTTTTCCCGCAATGTTTGAAATAAATCACTCATCTAAAAACCCTCCTAGAATATGTCTGCTTTTCTATAGTAAATCTTTTTGTTTTACTTTTAAAGTCATATAGACCGCCGTTGATTTTTTTAATTAAAATAACCACCTCTATAGATGTTCCCTTTTTTGTCAAAGTATACGCGTTTTACTGTGTTCACTCTTGGTATAATAGAGATAGAACAAGTGAGCACAGACAGGGATGCAGCAAGGCTGTTTGTGTTACACTATATTGAAAATGTGTACGAAAAAAGGAGTGTTTAGGCATGGCAGAAGCAGTAGAAACCATGGACGGCTGGTATTGCCTGCATGATTTCCGTGTAATGGATTGGACAAGCTGGAAACTAGCATCTAATGAAGATCGCCAAGCGGCAATCGAGGAATTTCAGAATTGGATGTCTGATATGGAACAAGTAGAGGAAGCAAATAACGGCAGCCAATTAGTCTACAAGATTATCGGTCACAAAGCTGATATCATGTTTATGATTTTGCGTCCGACAATGGATGAGCTGCAAGAGATTGAAACAGCTTTCGATAAGACGAAGATCGCCTCTTTCATGACAAAGAGCTTCTCTTACTTATCTGTTGTGGAACTTTCTAAATATATGAGCAAACCAGGCGTTGATATTGAACACAAACCAGAAGTACAAGCACGATTGAAACCAATCTTGCCTCGCTGGGATTACATGTGCTTCTACCCGATGGATAAACGTCGGATGAACGATGATAACTGGTATTCTCTAGAAAAAGATGCGCGTTCAAAACTCATGTACGAACATAGTAAAACTGGACGCAAATATGCTGGTCAAATTAAGCAAATTATAACTGGCTCATTCGGATTCGATGATTGGGAATGGGGCGTTACGCTGTTCGCACACGATCCGCTGCCAATAAAAAAACTTGTATATGAAATGCGTTTTGATGAAGTGAGTGCGCGTTACGGCGAGTTCGGTGATTTCTATTTCGGTAATATCATGGAAAAAGATGCCGCTGCAACTTACTTTCATATTTAATGACAAGCTGGACCAATAGGTCTGGCTTTTTTATTTGCACATGTTCTACTCCCCGCTTTGCCTACATACCTTGTAAGAGAACAGGCATGAGTTTATCTGACAAAAGAGGCAAACGGCTGACCTGCCGCATCAGTCGTCTGAGCGCCTTTGAATGAAGAGGATATGGAAAGGGGATTTAAAAAATGAGTAAGAACCAAAACCAAGAGAACCAAACTCCGAGCACTCCGCAATTCCAGGAACAAAACCAGGCTTATTCGTACCCGCAAGTTCCTAACTTCAGCTATCCGTATCGACAGCAGAACCAGCCGTATTATCCACAGCAGCAGCAACAGCCAATACCGCCTACAACAGCAGGCGGCAATATGGGATTCCCGCAAGGCGTTGGAGGAACCGGACTTCCAGTAGAACAGTCTTACATCGAAAACATTTTACGTCTTAACCGTAACAAACTAGCTACTGTTTATATGACTTTTGAAAATAATGACCGCTGGAATGCGAAAATTTTTAAAGGCGTTATTGAAGCTGCTGGACGTGATCACCTTATTCTGCGTGACCCAGAAAATAACCGCCGCTACTTACTATTAATGATTTATCTTGATTATGTAACTTTCGACGAGCCGCTAAATTACGAGTATCCATACGCCAATCAAGGCAATATCGCGACATATCCTCCAAGATGAGAAAAACCCTCTGCCAGCGGCAGAGGGTTTTCTTTATAAGTGTTTCATTGCGGTATAACCGAGCAGAATCCAGCCGATTAAGAACGCGACACCGCCAACTGGTGTAATTAAAGCGAACAACGTAATCCCGCTGACAGCGTATATGTACAGTGTTCCTGAAAACAGCAGAATACCCGCTATGAAGAAACCGCCCGCAGTTGTCAGTGTGCCTGCTTGGATTTTTTGCAGCAATAATGCAACACCAATTATCGCTATCGTGTGAAACATTTGATATTGGACTGCTTTTTCCCACGTAGCAATGGCTTTCTCAGACAATCTGCCCTCCAAACCATGCGCACCAAATGCGCCCAATGCAACAGTAATAAATCCACTGATAGCTCCTATTAGCAATAAAGCCTTCATCATCCTGCTCCTTTATTAAAAATCAAACAATGACTTGCCGTTTGATTCCTCATCATCGTCTTCGAATGTCTTTTTCGGCTGCTGAACCGGCCATTCACCTGTCATCGCTGCCCACTCTGCTGCTGAGGGCTCTGCAGATGGTTCCGACCGTTTAGGTTCAGGCGTCTGTACTTTAGCCGGCGAATCACCTTGCATAAATAGATCACACATAGAACGGACAGCACGTACATGCTCTCGCTGCTTCTGAACATCATCCATATGCAGCGCCCGCTCCAGCTCCTCTTTCATCTGCCGCAGCACTGCCTTTTCACTTAACAAACCGAACACCTCCATCATGTACTTCATTATGCATTATAACAGATTCGCTCGTGAAAAATTAAATGACGAAATCCGCACAATTAACCAGCGTTTTTCACCCAACTAACTTGTAACAAAAAAAGCCCGCCATAGTGGCGAGATTTCTTGTCATTAAAGCGCTTGTTTCAGTATATCTGACCGTTCGGCAACGTATTGTTCATGCATCCATTTGAGAAAGTCGTATTCTGTGGCTGTGGAGGGGCGCTTAAGTTCCTCTTCCACTTGGTCGACAAAGGATAAAAAGCTAATCATTGCTAATTACCTCCTCTGGTTATAGCCTCTGTATTCCATTTTAATGGACAAAGCTGTGCTTGACAATAAGTTTTCGAAATATTCACTACAAATTAACATTCGCCAAATATCTTGTTATTCTTCTGTATTTTGCAAACGAAGCTCCAAATGGCTGATTCGCTGCTTTAATTCATCAACATCCGCTTTTGTCGCCAAACCTAGTTCATTCACTTTCTTTTGCATATTCTCCTGATTCTTTTCGTTCCACTCACTAGATTTCGCTTCTCCTTTTTCGACAAAACGCTGGATCAGATCCTTCGCCTGCTGAGGTGATATCTCTCCTTTTGACACAAGCTCCTTCAATTTAGAATCCAGAACTTCTTTCCCAGTTAAAGCCGCACCAACACCTAAAAGAAACCCTTTGCGTAATAAATCTGCCATATTTATAACCTCCTAGTCTTATTTATGGAACGAAGCATCAGAACATGCTTGATAAATAAAATCAACCACAATCCAAAGAAAACGAATGTAAGGATAAATCCAACGAGTATCAGCCATAGCATATGATGGATAATACCTTGAATGCCTGTGTATACAGATCCAGCAGTCAAAATTAGAAGCAGTATCGTATAGAAGAAATAGAATTGATGCAGTAATTGATTCTTCTGTTTATCCCGCTCCCACCCACGCTGCTTTTCTCCGTCCGTCAGCCAGTCGACAACTGCTCTTGGCAGCGATAAAAATGGACGAAGAGAATTGGTGAGAATACCAGTATAAATTGAACGATGCCGCTTTGATCCCCGCATCCAGCGCAGAATAACGGGCTTTCCCCATTCAACAAGGTCTGCTTGAGGGTATACAGCGGCGACAAGACCAATTGCTAAGGAGACCGCTCTGCCTAAGAACGCAAAGTCTGCTGGCAATTGAATTGGCTGTTCTTTCACAATCGCTTGCAGTTCTTCCATCAGCTGCAGAAAAGAATCTGTGTCTCCAACATCAAGCTGTCCGCCTTTGTACAAATCCACTGTCTTCCGAATGATTCGCTTTACTTTGTCTGTATCAGCGGATGGAAGCAAAAACTCCATCTTGTAAAGTGCTTGAATGACTGCATCATAGTCATCGAGAACAACTCCCTGAATTGCTTCTCGTAAATAGTCTGTATCGGAGGACTTGATTTCTCCTACCATACCAAAATCAAGCAGCACAATCATACCGTCAGGCTGTATCATAATGTTACCGGCATGCGGGTCAGCATGAAACGTGCCACTGTTCAAGAATTGATCTGAAAAGAAATGGAATAGCTTTTGTGCAACTTGCTCACGTGAAATTTTTTGTGCATCCAGATAATCCGTATCCGTCACTTTCCGTCCTTCCACCCAATCCATCACCAGTACTCTTCCTGTACAAAACTCTGGATAGTACGTAGGCACTTTGATATCCGGATTATCTTGCAGTCTTTTCTTAAAATAATTGGCATGCTCTAATTCTTTCCGAAAATCCAGTTCTCGGCTGATAATTGTAACCACTTCCGCGTAGAGCGCCTTCATATCTGACTTCTTCCCGATACTTGTTAACTTCCGAAGCAGAAAGAAAACAATTCGCAGTGCCTTAAAGTCTTGGTGAAAGATCTCTCTAACATTGTGACGTTGTACTTTAACAGCTATTTTTTTGCCATTCTTTAAATAAGCTTCGTATACTTCCCCGATAGAAGCAGATGCTACAGCATGCGGATTAAGATGCTGGATTTCTAATTCATAACGGCTGCCCAGTTCCTTTCGCAATATAGCTTCCGAGTATGTAAATGGTGTTGCTTTCACTCGGTCGACAAGTCCTTCCATCTCCCGAATAAAAACCTTGGGCAGCAAGTCGGCACGCGAGCTGAGGAACTGACCTAGCTTAATCAGTAATCCGCCCATTCTTTCTGCGTTCTTTCGATATTCTTTTGCCTGTTTGGTGAGCAATGCTTCCCATTCCTGTTTATCTTGTTCATCCCACACCCGGCTGTGCAGCAGGTAAAATTTATAAATCTGAAACATAAAACGGATGACCATCCATACGATAGTCAAAATACGGCGGGTGGATCTGACACGCATGGTACACCTCTTTTTCTGACAATTGCCTTCTTTCTTACTATTATAGCGAGTCTTTTCCTTCGTTGTCTATTATTCTGTCAAGGTGTCATAAAACCTAATAATTAAAGATTTATAAATATTTTTTAATAAAACAGTTTATTTTTCCGCGGAAAACGCTTACAATGTTGATATATACGACTGATGATAAATCCAATAAACCTTAACGGAGGTATAGTATGTCTAGCATATCTAAAAATGCTGTTCTGCCCGAAAGACGTCCCGCGGAAGAAGTAAAGTCAACAAAGCAATATCTGTACCCTTCTTACCTGCTTGAAAATCAACTGATGGAGGCGGTCTCCAACGGTAATCTTTCGGAGGCATTGTCCATAATTGAGAGCCTATCCACTTCAGAACGCCCGAAGTATGCCTTTCAGCCGTTACGTTCCGCTAAAAATCAATTAATCAGCATTTGCACGTTGTACACACGAGCTATCCTTAGAGGTGGCGCGTCCCAAGAAGTTGCCTCTAATTTAAACATGACGTACATGCTGGAAATCGAAAACTGTCAGACCGAAGAGGAACTCACAGAGCTAGAGTATGATATGCTCGTCCGTTTTATTGAAGGGCTGAACAGAAGCAGAGCCACGCAGTATTCGAATATCATCAATGAAGCGATTGCATATATCCAGTCTCATATTCTCGAGGACCTTAGTTTGCAGGCAATCAGCTCTCATTGCAATGTGAATCCAAGTTATCTTTCTCATCTGTTTAAGAAAGAAGTTGGTGTATCCACTGTCCAGTTTATTAATCAGAAAAAGATTGAGGAAGCAAAATACTTCCTTCTCCATACAAGTCAGTCCATTGCGGACTTGGCGAAAAAATTCAACTTTTGCAATCAAAGCTATTTCACTGCACAATTTAAGTTTTACACATCAATGACGCCAAAACAATTCAGGGATGCACGCCCAAGCTGAATAAAAAAGTCCGAACTAAGTCAAATTCTGCTTTAGAGTTTGAACATAGTTCGGGCTTTTTTTGATTTCTATATTTTTCTCAGCTCTTATGGACTTTTCAGTTCTATTAACGGCTTCCAAATACGGAGCATCCAGCGCTGCGATAGGATCCACACGATGCTAAAGGTGACAAATAGAAGTCCTAGGACATCGAGTGTATTGCTGACTTCGAACAAGTCTTCCACACGGATATATTGAATAGCGAAGCCATGCAATAGATAGACATATAAGGTACGCTGCCCGTATTTTGTAAATACTGTTTTCTTTGCTGGTATAAGGGACAGCACACTTGCCATCATCGCTGCCGATAGTACATAGACAAGCATTCGAATCAATCCTCCAGATTCGCCAGCACCTATTTCTGTAAAGGATTTTGAGCCTAACAGCCAGCCAGTCGATAGATCAGGAAAGTGATACAATACGACACCTGCAGAAATAAGTACCACACCAGCTCCTATCCGAATCGGCATGCGCCTGAGGACGGCGAGCTGCTCTTTTGTTGCCCAATAGCCAATTAAGAAAAACGGAAAGAAAACGAAAGTGCGGGAAAGACTTAATTCTGACCCGATTGTATCAAGATAACCTGCCAGCACACCGATTAAAACGGCAAGCGGGATGCCAAGGAGCGGTCTTACATACTTGAAGGGAATTAACAGCATGTGCCAGCAAAATAAGCTGAGCAGGAACCATAGTGCCCATTGCGGTATCAATACGGACTGCAGCCAGTCTTCTTTACCAATTGCATAATAGAAGATTGTGTAAATAACCTGGAAAAATAGATACGGAAGCAGCAGCTTTTTCACAAGCTTCTCAATCCCTGCTTTGTGCCCCATTCCTCTGGCAAAGAACCCAGCCAGAAAAATGAAAACAGGCATATGAAAGGTGTAAATCCATGTATAGCTTGTTTGCAGGATTAACATGTCCTGATATGGCTGAATCAAATGTCCAAATACGACGAAGGCAATCATAAGCCATCTTGCATTATCAAAATATACATCACGTTCCATACTTATCGCTTCCTTTTTCCTGCTTGTATGATCTCATCATACGGAGCAAAAGGCAGGAATGCTAGCACTTGCGCTGATTCTTCATCCACTTGTAAGTATGCTGTTAAACCGCTGTTATACCTGCAATCTGTGTGTAATGAAAGGTGCAGAATTATCCAGCTTCCGGCTTCTTTTTTGCTCTCGTTGTCGTTTTTCTCTTGGTCGGCTTTTTCGTTGTCGCCGGTTTATCTTTTTTCGCCTTATCCAATGAAGCTTGTAAAGCATCCATCAAATTCGTTACATTGCTTGGCTGCTTTTTCGCTGTCGGAATATGGACTTCTTCATGATCTCGCTTAGATTGGATCAAATCGAGTAAAGCTTCGCGATAATCATCGTTGTATTTTTCAGGATCAAAGGTTGCTGTCAGTTGTTCAATAAGCAGCTTGGCCGTTTTTAGCTCTTTGTCGGCAACGGAATCTTCGGCCGGAATGTTCGGTACATCTGCTACATCTCGCACCTCATCCGGATAGTGAATTGTTTCTACAACTAGTACATTTTTGTATACGCGAATAACAGCCAGCTGTTGTTTGGAACGTATAACCATAGAGGCAACACCAATTCTCCCCGTCTCCTCCAGCGCTTTACGGAGTAAGCTGTACGCTTTCGTGCCACCTTCATTTGGAGATAAATAATAGCAGCGCTCAAAATAAATTGGGTCGATTTCCTCCAGACTGACAAAATCAACTATTTCCACTGCCTTATCTTCCTGCTCTTTCTGCAAAGCCTGGAGTTCCTCTTCATCCAGCACAACAAATTTATTTTTCGTGTATTCGTAGGCTTTCACAATATCGTCTGTTCCCAGTTCTTTCTCGCAATGCGGACAGACTTTTTCATATTTGACCGGCGTCTTACACGCTTTATGCAGCTGCCGCAATTTCACATCTTTATTCTCCGTAGCAGCATGCATTTTGACGGGAATATTCACAAGCCCAAAGCTGATGGTTCCTTTCCACATCGTGTGCATGTTCTGTTTCCTCCTTTTTTGGCTAGTTTGTGCGATTGCAGCATGTTTAATTCTGTGACAATGTTCTCAAACTAGAACAAGAAAAGGAGCGCGATACTATGCAGGTTATGAAGCCGATTTACCGGGACACCTATCCTGTTGGCGAGGAATGGATTTATGAAGTGAAATATGATGGGTTTCGAGCTGTGTTAACAGTCACAGATGATCACATCTGTCTGACAAGTAAAAATGGTGTTGACTTAACTGCCCAGTTCCCAGAGGTGATTTCGTACTGTAAGCAGCAAAAACAGCTAGTTCAGAAACATATTCCCTTCTCCATTGATGGGGAACTTATTATACCGAAAAACAAACTTAGTGGTGATTTCGGCTTACTGCAGACACGCGGAAGAATGAAAGCGGCGGATCGTATTCAGCAAACCGCATCCAAACGCCCTGCCGTTTACATGGCATTTGATTTACTTACCGACAGCGGAAAGAGACAGGAGAAGCGCCGACTATCATCGCGGAAACAAGCACTTCAGGAACTAATCGAGCTTTTTAATGCGTACCCAGCGGCTATCCGCTATGTTGACTATTCACAAAATCCAGAAACGTTATTACATGATGTTGTGCTGCATCAAGGAGAAGGAATTATAGCAAAGCGATCTGCCAGTACGTACAAAACAGGAAAACAACATCATGACTGGTACAAAATCAAGAATTGGCGGACCATTTCAGCGGTACTGACAGCCTACGATACAGTAAATGACTATTTCCATGCACAGCTGGCTGATGATGAAGGCAGGTTTGTACCAGTCGGAAAATGTAAACATGGGCTTGAAGATAAAGAGCGGAACACACTGACCGCATTTTTTAAAGAAAACGGAAAAGCAGTGAACAATCTCCTCACCCTCCCGCCAGCGATTTGTGCAAAAATTCATTGTTTAGGACAGTCAGATGAAGAATTACGTGAGCCTCGTTTTCAAGGCTTGTCCCCGCAAACTACTGCTTCTGACTGTACTGTTCAGCAAGCCTTTCTAGACTTGGCGCAGTTCCCGGAATCGGTGGAATTGAGCAAACTGGATAAGCTATATTGGGAGCAAGCTAGCATAGAGAAGCTGCGTTACCTTTTGTATATCCGGACGGTTGCTCCTTTTATGCTTCCCCATATGGTGAATCGAGAGCTGACCGTTATCCGCTGCCCAGATGGCGTAGAAGCAGATTTTTTTTATCAAAAGCACAGGCCGGAGTACGCTCCAGACTTCATTCCTAATTCAAAAACACTGCAGTGTCCTGATTTGCAGAGCTTAATTTGGTTCGCCAACCACGGCAGTATTGAGTTTCATGCACCTTTTCATTATATCGAGGCGGACTATCCGTGCGAGATTGCGATTGACTTAGATCCACCTACGGATGATGCACTTCCTTTGGCTATTAAAGCTGCTAATTTGCTGAAAGAGTGGCTCGATCAAATGGAACTGTATACGTTTATTAAAACGTCAGGAAGCAGCGGCCTGCAGCTGTTTATCCCGCTGCCTGAAAAACAGCTCTCCTATGAAGAGGCTGGCACTTTTACAGAAGCACTGGCCAGATTGCTCGTACAGCAGCATCCAGATCTTTTCACCATCGAAAGAATGAAAAAGAACCGCCATGAGCGATTGTATATTGACTATGTTCAATTCGGAAAAGGTAAAACACTTCCTGTCCCATACACTGCTAGAAAACGCAGCGGCGGAACCGTTAGCGCCCCTTTATTTTGGGAAGAAGTGAAAGAAGGTTTAACACTGAAAGACTTTACTATATATACTGTTCCGGAGCGGATACGGCAAAAAGGCTGTCCCTTCACCTCCTATGAAGAAGTGCGGAACAGCCAAAAGCTTGATTCTATCTTGCAGTTGGTATGATTATTTAAATTCGAATGCCCAGGCACCTTTGCGGAATACTGCTACAACTGTGCCGTCTTCTTTCACGCCGTCAATGTCCAAATCGGCAGACCCAATCATAAAGTCTTCATGCATGATGCTGTCATTCACTCCCGCAGCGTCCAGCTCAGCTGCTGTCATGTCATTGCCACCTTCGATACAAGTTGGATAAGCTTTTCCTAAAGCAAGGTGGCAGGACGCATTCTCATCAAACAGTGTATTGTAGAAGATTAAGCCAGATTGTGAAACTGGTGATTTATGCGGTACTAATGCTACTTCACCAAGACGTTTCGCACCAGCGTCCGCTTCGAGAAGGTTTTTCAGTGCAACTTGGCCTTTTTTCGCTTTGTAATCCACAACTTCACCATCTTTAAAAGTCAGTTCGAAGTCTTCAATCAGCTGGCCATTAAAGTTGTATGGAAGTGTACTGGATACGGTACCATTAACACCATTTTTATGCGGCATCGTAAAGACTTCCTCTGTAGGGATGTTGGCATTAAAATCAACACCTGCTTCTGTTGGACCCGAACCACCGCTCCAAATATGGCCTTTCGGAAGCTCAATTGACAGATCCGTTCCTTTTGCTTTATAAATTAGTTTTGAAAACTGCTGTTTATTTAAATAATTCGCTGCTATATGAAGCTGTGCGTTGTGTGCCTTCCAAGCAGCATTGGGATCTTCATTTCCAGTCACACGGCTGATGCGCAAGATTTCTTCCATCATGGCTTCCTGTGCTTCTTCAACAGGTTTATCCGGAAATACTTTTTTGGACCAAGCTACAGTTGGGTACGCAACAATGGACCATTGCATTTTATCTTTCATCATAAATTCACGATATGGCGTCAGGCCTTTACCAGCTGATTTCATGTAGGCAGAAACCTTTTCACCATCCACTTTTTCCAAAAGATCTGGATTCTCTCCTATGATGTTCAAAACAGCGTAATTATCTTTTACCATTTCATTTCGTCCGTGGAATTTCCAAGCTGGCACATTCTCTAGCGCTTCTAGTGGGGCATGCGTATAGCGCTGCACGACTAGCTCTTCATCAATCCACTCTGTATGTACATCTTTAGCTCCTGCTTTGTATGCTTCTTCGGATACCATCCGGACAAATCGAACAGCTTCTATCGGTGCAACAAGCAGCAAACCTTGTCCTTCTTGCAGATTGACTCCTGTCTGGATAGCCAGTTCAGCAAATTGCTGCAATTGTTCTTCGAATTTCTTCATGTTTATCCCTCCAATAACATTTATATCAGTTCATTATACCTTTAAATTAGAATATTCACGAAACATAACATTGGAGAAATATACTTCTGCAAGGATATGAGGTTCTTTTCGATGATAGCAACTCAAATAAAAAAATCTGAACTTGAGAGAATTCCTGATTCTCATCACCGTTCAGATTTTTGTTAGCTGAGGACTAGCATCCCAGTTTATTTATTTGTCAGTGCTTGCTCCAGCGTTTCGATATTGTTATTCATAAGACTAAAATAATCTTCCCCTTCATTAGCTTCTTCTTCAGTAATTGTCTCCAGATTATGAATACGCAACACATCTGCATCAATTTCATCTTGTACAATCGATGCTACTTTCGGGGATACATTTTGCTCAAATAAAACATAATTTAGCTTGTTATCTTCTGCTGTATGAATGATATTCTCTAGTTTTTGCTGAGAAGGTTCATTGGTAGGAGACAATCCAGTAATGGCGATCTGTTCAATACCATAACTGTCTTCCCAATACCCGTAAGCAGCATGAGAAACAATGATTTTCTTATTTTTCTTGCCTTCGACAGCTTGCTGGAACTTCTGATCAAGTTCGTCCAGTTTTTGTGCTACTTCTGTATAGTTTTCTTCGTAAGCCGCTTTGTTGTCTGAATCCAGCTCGACAAGTGTATTTTTTATATTTTCGGCCATTTGTTTTGTGCGCTCTGGATCAAGCCAGTAATGCGGGTCGATGCTGCCATGATCATGATCGTGTTCTTCTTCTGTTGCTTCATCCTCATGGCTGTGGTCATGCTCTTCTTCCGCTGCTTCATCTTCATGGCTATGATCGTGTTCTTCTTCTGCTGCTTCATCCTCATGGCTATGATCGTGTTCTTCACCAAATGGCAATAAGTTAATATCTCCCGCCAACTGCTTAATTGTTACATCTTCATCGCCAATTGCATCAGCTATTGTTCCAGCATACGTTTCCAGCTCGTCACTGGAATAAAGAAATGCATTAGCTTTCGCGATGTCAACAATCTGATTGGATGTTGGTTCAAAGCTGTGTGCATCACTTCCCGGTGGAAGCACAGACTCAACTTCTACTTGGTCGCCGCCGATTTGCTCCGTGAAATATTGAATTGGATAAATAGTTGTGTAAATTTTCATCTTACCATCTTCCGTGCTGTCTTGACTGCCGCCGTTCGAGCAAGCTGCAAGTAAAACAAGCAGGAGAGTGGTACTAATAGCAAATAATGATTTCTTTAACATAATAATCCTCCCGTTGGATGATAAACTCTATTGGGATTATATCGTAACCATTACTATTTGTAAACAGTAATGGTTACGTTTCTTCATAAAAAAACTGCCCATCAATAGATTATTGACAGGCAGGACAAACGCCATACACTTCAAAATTATGATTTTCTATCGTATAACCACCCGGCAGCACGGTCTGCACATCAGCTATCGGACAGACATCAATTGCTTTTGTTATGCCGCACTGCTTACAGATAAAGTGGTGATGGTGCCCCTCCACATTGCAGTGGTAACGGAAATGCTTATCTCCGTCAATTGTTGTCATCTCTAGAATACCGAGCTCAGCCATTGTATATAAATTGCGGTATACAGTATCGTAACTGGCACTTGGAAAATCTTCTCGAAAGTCCTTCCAAAGATCATTTACCGCGGAATACTGGGACCGTTTCTGAAAAATATCCAACAGTTTTTCGCGCTGCTTTGTCTGTTTAAAGCCATTCTCTTTCAGAATATGCATCGCACGTTCACTATTCATACGCTTTCCGTCCTTTATTATAAAGTAAAGCTTTGTCAGGAAGTTTATTCGATGTTTAAATCAGCTTCCAGACTCACTTCCACATTTCCTTTTATTGCTCTTGTAATCATACAACTTTCTTCTGCTTTCACGGCCAGTCTTTCCAGCATCTGAAATTGCTTATCTGTAGCTTCTGCTTTTAAATAGACAGTCGGCCGGTGAATGATCCGTTTATAGGTTATAACTCCATTCGTTTCGTCAACAATGCCCTCTGACTCCAATTTCATTGAAGAAAGCGGCAAGTCAGCTCGTTCTATCATCGCCGCCAAGGTAATGACATAGCAAGTGGCTGCTGCACCAAGCAGCATTTCGTCCGGGTTTGTACCAATGCCAGGTCCACCCATTTCAGGCGGAATACTAATTTCCGTCTTTAGATTTCCTGCTTCTATTGTACCAGAGCTGTTTCTTCCTCCTGGCCAAGCTGCTGCTAAGTGAAAATGATGTTCTGACATGGTCTGCATCCCTTTCTTTATCTTCTCTTTCTTTTATTTTAACGCTTCTATGGTAGAAAAACAAAATGTCTGATTAAAAAACCCTTCTGCAAAAATTAGCAGAAGGGTTTGCTGTTTCATTATTCTGTTCCCTCAGTTGAATCCTCGTGCTTGCGCTCCACTTTGTTTTTACCGGAGACAATCCAGCCGATAACTGCAATCGCAACAAGCACACCATAGAAGATGAGCTTCCATATAGTCGAGTGTGCGAAGTCATGCGGCAAGACCCCTAGGGAATCGTGGGAAAGCGTACTAACAACTAACTTCACACCTACCCAGCCGACGATGATAAATGCGGCAACTTCCAAAGCTGGTCGCGTATGAAGCAGGTCCACAAATACATTTGCTGCAAAACGCATGATAATGATACCAATCATACCGCCAGCTAAAACAACTGCGAACTGCCCAGTATCCAAGCTGCCAACGTTCCCCCATCCTGTTGGAGGAAGAGCTACTGCAAGTGCTACAGCGGCAAGAATGGAATCGACCGCGAACGCTAAATCAGCAAGCTCTACTTTGAGAACAGTCATCCAGAAGCCACTTTCCTTTTTTGGCTTCTTATTAGCGACATCATCGTTCTTCGCGCTGAATTTATCATACAAGTTCTTGATAGAAATAAATAACAGATACGCTGCACCAATCGCCTGTACCTGCCATACATCAACAAGGAAGGAAATGACGAATAGAGAGGCAAAGCGAAGTACAAATGCTCCTACTAGTCCGTAAAATAGTGCCTTCTTTCGTTGTTCTTCAGGCAAATGTCTTACCATGATTGCAAGTACTAATGCGTTATCTGCGGCTAGAATTCCTTCAAGCCCGACAAGGACAATCAGCACCCATCCGTACTCAAATAGTAATTGTGCATCCATGTGGTTACGCTCCTTTTAAGTTTAGTATGCGATTCTTTTTGCAATCGTACCCCTTCTCGGCTAAGGCGTAACACTTTTTTCATAAAAAAAGCGAGACCTTTACCAAGAAGGTAAAGGTCTCGCTAACAACGTCTGAGTTGCCAATAAAGCCGGAGATTTCTCTCGGAATGACGACTTTATTGTGTAGCTACTCCCCTTTAAAAGCAAATTGCACTTATCACAAATTTAGTGTAGTCGAAATTCCCATTAAAGTCAACTATTACTGCAAGTACTTCGAAAGGTCCGCTTTGAGCTGTTTCAATAGTTCTAAGCTGCTATCATAGCTTGCGCTGCTGACGCCATAATAGCTCTTAATTTTCGGTTCCGTTCCTGATGGACGCAGACATACCCAGCTGTCTTTTTCGAGGAACAGCTTGATAACATTTTCTTTTGGCAGTGTCAGCTTCTCGTCGCTGCCGGAGTCAAAATTATGTCTTGTTTGTGTTGCATAGTCTTCTACAGCAAGCACTTTCAAGCCGCCTAGCTCTTTTGGTGTATCAGCACGGACAGCATCCATCATGCTGGCAATCTTAGCCGCTCCGTCTTTTCCTTTTAATGTAATCGAATGCAGATCTTCTAAGAAGAAACCGTGCTTCTCATACAATACATGCAGTGCTTCTAGAAGCGTCTTGCCTTGGGCGCGCCAATGAGCAGCCATTTCACAAGCGATCATTGCTGCTTGTACGGCATCTTTGTCACGTACAAAGTCACCAATTAAATAGCCGTAGCTTTCTTCATAACCGAATAGGAATTTTTCGGATGTCGATTCAAACTGCTTGATCTTTTCTCCGATGTATTTGAAACCAGTAAGCGTGTCTATTGTATCAACACCGTAAGATGCAGCTACAGCGCGGCCCATTTCAGTTGTTACAATTGTCTTTACTAGCTTCCCATTACGCAAGTCCTCTTCTGGCGCATTTGTAAGCACGTAATCAAGCATTAGCGTACCGAGCTGATTACCTGTCAGCACCTGATAGGCACCTTTTCCATCTTGAACTGCCACACCTAGACGATCCGCATCAGGATCTGTTCCGATGAGCACATCGGCACCGATTTCTTTACCTTGTTCCATCGCAAGAGCAAATGCTTGGTGTTCCTCCGGATTTGGCGATTCAACAGTTGAGAACTCAGGATCCGGCTGTGCTTGCTCTTTGACCACGTGAACATGCTGGAACCCTAGCTGATCTAAGCCGCGAAGGACAGAATCATGTGCTGTACCATGTAATGGCGTGAAAACAATTTGCAGCTTGTCCAGCTGCTCTTTCGCAGAATCAGACATGTTGGAGATTGTTTTTAATTCTTTTAGATAAGCACTGTCCACATCTTCTCCAATTACATGAAGCAGCCCATTATTGCGGATTGTCTCTAAATCAGCCGCTTCCACTGCTAGTTCATCTTCCACTTTCGCTATTTCACCAATGATTGCTTCGGCTTGTTCAGGAGGAATTTGACCTCCATCTTCGTTATATACTTTAAATCCGTTATATTCCGGCGGATTATGACTTGCTGTAATCATAATACCTGCAGCTGCCTTCAGATGGCGGACAGCGAAAGATAATAGCGGTGTCGGACGCAAAGATTCGAACACATGAGCACGAATTCCGTGCGCACCGAGCACACGAGCAGTTTCGTCTGCAAATTCTGGTGACATATAACGAGAATCATAGGCAACTGCTACGCCTCGCTCTTTATAATCTGCGGCATTGGTCTCCAAATACATAGCTAAACCTTCCACAGCTTTCCGAACAGTATAGATGTTCATGCGATTTGTACCTGCTCCAAGCACACCGCGCATACCGCCGGTACCAAATGTAAGCTCTTTATAAAAAGCATCTTCTAAAGCTGTTTCATCGTTTGCGAGGTTTGCTAACTCCTCTTTATATTTTGGATCAAGTGATTCAAAGGTACTCCACTTCTTATATGTATCTTGCCATACCATATATGCTTCCTCCTGAAAATAAGTATAGTCATATCCTACCACATTCAGCCCGAAAATGGCGCACAATTCCACCTTACTGGAAATTTAATAAATCCTTTTTATAAAAGGTTACGACATCGTCCCGCTATGCTATGCTAGGCTATATCATTAAACGCGGAAAGGTACTGATTTACATTGACACAGAAAAAATGGTTTCAAGGCTTAGTCGCCGCTGTACTGACTTTCACACTGATTCTCTTAATCGCGAAAGTCGATTTTATTTTCCAGCCGCTATTTACTTACATAAGTGCAATAGCATTTCCTATGATTGCAGCCGGCCTGCTCTTTTACATTACAAAGCCGCTTGTGCTGCTGCTAGAGAAAATCCGCTTTCCTAAGTGGGTGGCCATCCTGACAATATTCCTGCTGCTCATCGGCTTGGGTTATCTTGTCTACAAATTTGCGGCCCCAATCGTTCAGAATCAATACCAGTCACTTGTAAGCAACATCCCTGCGATAACAAACCAGCTTACAGGTCTTGTTGATTTTTGGCAGAACAATCACTCCTCTTTGCCAGATCAAGTGGAAAATTCTATTGAGAACTATGCCAGTGATTTACAATCAAAATTACAGGATATTCCTGGTTATCTGATTGGCTTTATTTCTAGCTTGGTCAGCTTCTTGTTCACCCTAGTTCTAGTACCCTTTTTCTTATTCTTTATGCTTAAAGACGGAGATAAATTGATTCCATTTATAACAAAATTCTTTGATAAGAAAAAAGGAACTAGTGTAAAACAGCTGTTAGAAGATGTCAATCACACACTGGCATCATTCATCCAAGGACAACTATTTGTAAGTTTTTGTGTGGGAACCATGCTCTTCATTGGCTATTGGATTATCGGTTTAGACTATGCGTTAACACTAGCCGTTATCGGTCTCGTATTCAATGTCATTCCGTTTCTCGGACCTTATTTAGCAGCTGTACCAGCAATTCTTATCGGTTTCTTCCAGGAACCAAAACTGGCGATACTAGCAGCTGTTGTTATGCTGATTGCGCAGCAAATTGAATCAAACTTGATTTCTCCAAATGTCATGGGTAAGGCGCTCAGCATTCACCCATTGACAGTCATCACGCTAATATTGGCTGCAGGAAATGTGGCCGGTTTCCTTGGGCTATTGTTTGTTATTCCGTTTTACGCAGTTTGCAAGACGATTATCACCCACTTTTATAATGAATGGGTCAATTCTAGATTGAACAAAAAATCTGCTCAAGCAGAATAGGAGGACACCACATGCCAACGCAGCCTCCTTTATGGACGAAGGCTTTCATTTTCCTCTTACTTGGCAACCTGTTCACTTTTATGAGTTTTCAAATGCTGCTGCCTAATTTGCCGCCTTATATTGCTTCGATTGGCGGCAGCAGCTTGCAGGTCGGGCTGGTAACAACGACATTTTCTATTGCCGCCATACTGATTCGTCCTTTTATCGGGCATGTCTTACTAACGAAGAAAAGGAAGATGCTGATCCTATTCGGCTCCTTCCTGCTCCTCGTTTGTACGATTCTTTATCCTTTCACTCAAATTGTCACACTACTATTAATTTTTCGTTTTCTGCACGGCGCAGCTTGGGGATGGAGCACAACGACAAACGGAACAGCTGCTGTCGACTTAATCCCAAGAAAGCGAGTCGGTGAAGGAATGGGATACTTTGGTCTCAGCATCACGATTGGAATGATTATGGCGCCAAGTATCGGCATTTACCTTTACCAAAATTACAGCTTTCGTACACTTATCACTGTATCCATCTTGCTTGGCATTGTTGCTTTTTTGTTTCTGGCGCTTACCCGTTACGCAGAACCTGAATCTCTAGCTCGCAACCAAGCCCAGCCACCAACATTTTCTTTTTTTCATTCTCTCATCGAGAAAAAAAGCGCTTATCCTGTACTCATCACTTTCTTCACATCTTTCGGATACGGATCTATCGTTACTTATCTTGTCTTATTCGGAGAAGAACAGCAGCTTACCGGAACATTTCTCTTTTATTTGACCAATGCATTGTGTGCGACAATCAGCAGACCGTTTACAGGACGTTTATTCGATGCAAAAGGACCTTGGCTGTTAATCATGGGATGCGCCATCGTTGCCTTTATCGCGATGTGGATTCTTAGTATGGCAACAGCCAATTGGTACTTCATTATATCTGGGGCTTTATTCGGAATTGGCTACGGGTCGATGATCCCCGCTCTGCAGGCTTGGACGATTTCCAAGACGGATGTGGAAAGAAGCGGTATTGCAAATGGCATGTACTATTCGTCTATTGATTTTGGTATCGGTCTAAGTGCTGTTATTCTCGGTATCTTCCATCAGTACGTTTCGACAGCTATTTTGTTCCAACTGTCGAGTTTCCTGTTTTTATTGGTATTCCTGTTTACGCTGTTGGATTATCTCGCCAAACAGCGTAAGGATAAACAGAAACTTCATGTAAAAAAAATATAAATATTATGCTGTAACCTTCTATAAGTATTGATAAAAGGGAATCTGGTATTATCGTCCTTTTTTCTGCATACTTTTGGGCTTTCATTTGTATTTATTTATAAAAGCATGTAGTATAGGGATAATATTTTCAACATTGCTTTAATTCCAGCTAACAATGTTGATGCTGAAGTTTTTCATTAACCTGTATCAGTACGAAAGCAGTTTGCAACAATTTCTTCGGGAACTTGGAATACATGCAGGTATGATAACTGGTTCCGTCTGGATGGGCTAATGAAGGCAAGTTAAAGCTATTTTATACTTATAAGGAGGATCTATTTATGCAGACAACAAATGTTTTGGAGCTGAAAAAGCAGTATGAACAAACACATTTTGAGCTGTTGAAATTGTTGAACGACCAAGCAAGCTTGAGGCAGCAGCTGAAGGATCTTCCCGAGAGTGAGCGCAGCGAAACAGAAAAACTGCTGCTTGCAGAACTAAAAGCACAGAATGAATCTGGCGTGCTTGGAGATGCCGCGATGGACGCCATTTTTAAAGCAGTTATGCAGGCCAAAACAAAAGAAGAAGAAGCGGAAAGCAAGCGACCAATGCTCGTTTCTCGCGCTTATAAGAATGAAGATACCGTTATCGATTTGAAAGGCGAAAAAATTGGTACTGGTAAAGCCAGTTTTGTTTTCGGCCCTTGTTCTGTCGAAAGCTACGACCAGGTAGCCACTGTAGCAGAATCCTTGAAAAACAAAGGACTGAAATTGCTTCGCGGCGGGGCATTCAAGCCGCGCACATCTCCATACGACTTCCAAGGACTGGGCGTGGAAGGATTGGAGATTCTGAAGCGTGCAGCAAATGAATACGACCTGGCTGTTATTAGTGAGATTGTGACACCGCATGATATCGAAAAAGCACTTGATTATGTCGATGTCATTCAAATTGGCGCACGCAACGCCCAAAACTTTGAATTGCTCAAAGAAGCGGGGCGTACCAACAAACCAGTTCTGCTCAAACGTGCTTTATCTGGAACAGTCGCAGAATTTATCGCTGCTGCTGAATATGTACATTCAGAAGGAAACGGACAAATCATCCTCTGCGAACGCGGTATCCGCACATATGAGACAGCAACACGCAATACGCTTGATATCTCTGCTGTACCGATTCTGAAGCAAGAGACACATCTTCCTGTCATGGTCGATGTAACGCACTCTACTGGCAGAAAAGACATCATGCTTCCTTGTGCGAAAGCAGCTTTAGCTGTTGGAGCAGATGGTGTCATGGCAGAGGTACATCCGAACCCAGCTGCTGCCCTATCTGATGCAGGTCAGCAAATGGATCTTCCAACATTCGATACATTCTATAATGAGCTTGCCAGCTTCCAAGGCAAGATCTAATACTACAAGGACCGTCATAAATGCATGACGGTCCTTGTTTATGTGAAATTAATCGCACAGCTTTCTGCCACCCGCTTATATCCGATTCTTTGGTAGAGCTTGTTTGGACCATCATTATTGGCATCCGTAAACAAACAGCAGAAATGCTTCCCATCTTGGAGCAATTTAGCTGATAATTGTCCAACTAGCGCTTGTGCGTACCCTTGCTGCCGATGTTCTTGCGGCGTAAAAACAGCATTGATTACAATACCGTTCCTGCTTTCTCTCGAACATCCCGCCATACTGACAGTTTGGCCATCTACCTTCCAAATGTACATTCTCTGCTGTGAAATCAGTCTGCCAATCGTTGCATCTGCTTGCTCTTCTGTTCTCTTTTCTCCCAACTCTTTCCCAAATCGTATAAGCCAATCTCGCAACAGGATGAAGTCAGCAGAACGCGCCACTTGTATTTCTCCTTTTGCTTTTCCTGTATTCTCTACGTAATTAAGCTGATAAATAAACTGGTTCATATGCAGTTCTGACTGTTTACCGCTCAGCTGCTGCCAAGCATGTGCAAATTGCTTTGCTTGCACTATTGGACCAATCACACCTGGAAGATCTGGCGTTAATGTCTGAACAAATTCCACCAGTCGCACTGCATCTGCCTCTTGCCACAATAATCCGTGAGATAAAATAAGACGCTCACCCTTTGTATGCAGAAAAACTGTTCGTATTTCTCCGTCTTTTTCGCCGTATCCAAAGGAAGCTTCCATATCCTCTCCATCTGCTATTCTGCTTAAAAGACCGAGGAGTAAATTATTCTCTGCCTCATGCTGTACTAACAGCGGTTCAACTGCCGCTAATAGTCTGCTTGCATCGTGTTCTTGAATAAAACGCATTGCCTTCCCTCCCGCTTGACGCATTGGATTATTATTCCTATTCTTAGTGTAGAGGTGATGACATGAACAAACAAGATTTGGAAGCAAGATTAGCCGAATTAAAAATGACATATAGCAGCGTTTCAGCTGATGCTGATAAGCTGGCAGCAAGCGGAGCCGGTGCATCACACATGGAAAAGCAGTTAGAGCTAATTGAAATGGAAATAAAAACGCTTCGGCAGCAGCTGCGAAGCTTGGAATAATTCCCAATTTGAAGGATATACTACAATACATGCAAAGGCTTTGGATTGTTAGAAGAAAAAGCGTATAATCTATATTATAGATACGCATTTTTTGCGTTTATTAAAGGGAGAGATTTTATACATGAATAGTCCGGATGATCCTGGGAGTCCAGTTATACTCCAGCTCGTATTGATTGGTATCTTAACTGCACTGAATGCTTTTTTTGCTGCAGCAGAAATTGCATTGGTATCACTAAATAAAAACCGCATCTCACAGCAAGCAGATGATGGCGACAACAAAGCAGCAATGCTAGAGAAGCTAATCGCGGATCCAAGTAAGTTCATTGCGACGATTCAGGTTGGTATTACACTGGCAGGATTCTTCTCCAGTGCCTCTGCCGCTACTGGTCTTGCCGACCGGTTTGCTGGCGTGCTGGGAGATATCCCTTATGCGCAGCAAATTAGTGTTGTAGTCATTACAATATTGCTGTCTTATGTGACACTTGTGTTTGGTGAGTTATTCCCTAAAAGGGTTGCCCTTCAAAACGCGGAGAAGATAGCTAGATTCTCTGTTACACCGATACTATTTATTAGCAAGGTCGCAATGCCGTTTGTAAAATTCCTATCCTTCTCCACGAATATGCTCGTTAAAATTACACGAGTAGGAAACAATGCGGAAGCTGAGAAAGTCTCCCGTGAAGAGATTAAGCTTCTAGCGCAGACGGGTCAGGAGGAAGGAATTCTGAATGCGGATGAGTTTGGGATGATTAAAGGTGTATTTGACCTTGATGACAAGATTGCCCGTGAAATTATGACTCCGCGTACAGATACGTTTACACTCAGCATTGATACCCCGCCAGACGAATTGGCGGATATCCTGCTTGAACAAAAATACTCCAGGATACCTGTTTATCAGACAGACAGCGATACGATCGTTGGTATATTGAATATTAAGGATTATTTCAAAGCAGTCAGGGAGCACGGGTTTGACGGCGTCCGGCTTGAATCGATATTACGCGAAGCACATTTTGTTCCTGAGACGAAGTACATTGATGATCTGCTGAAGGAATTGCAGCAAACACATAATCACCTAGCAATTTTAATCGATGAGTACGGCGGCTTCTCCGGAATTGTAACAATGGAAGATATGATTGAAGAGATTGTCGGAGATATCGACGATGAATATGATGAGATTGAAGGAGAGTTAACACGTATTGATGATAATACGTATTTAGCGAATGGCTCTCTCCAGATTGATGAATTTAACGATTTCTTCGATACAGACATCGACGTACCAAACTTTGATACGATTGCAGGTTTCATTCTCGATCGTGTAGGATCTATACCAGATGAAGATGCGGATACAGTAGTAGAATATGAAAATATGCTTTTCACCGTAGAATCAGTGCGTGATAATCGCTTGGAGAAAATTAAAATAGAATTAAAGCGCCCAACAACAGAGGCGACAGTATAAAACAAGAAACTGCCTGTTCCATTCGGGCAGTTTTTTGATTTTTCGACTAAGAAGCGAACTTGCCTGTAATCATGTTATGCTATACATAATGAGGATCGAAGAAAGGATTTTGAACGTGGAAGCTACAGCCCAGCAAATACTGAAAGATTATTATGGCTATGACACCTTTCGGACCGGACAAGCTGATGTGATTGGACATGTTATGAAGCATCATAATACGTTAGCAATTATGCCAACAGGCGGCGGTAAATCAATCTGCTATCAAGTGCCGGCTTTATTGAATCAAGGGACCGCCTTAATCATCTCCCCCCTTATTTCCTTGATGAAGGATCAAGTTGATGCACTAACAGCAATGAATATACCCGCTGCTTATGTTAACAGCACATTAGAAGCTGCTGAAATGGAATGGACGATGCAGCAAGCGGAGCACGGTGCATTCACATTTCTATACGTAGCGCCGGAGCGTTTAGAAAATCCGCGCTTTCTGCAAACGATACGCCACCTCTCGATTAGCTTAGTTGCATTCGATGAAGCCCACTGTATTTCTCAGTGGGGACATGATTTTCGCCCAAGCTATCGGTCTGCTGTTGCCATTCTGGATAAACTGCCAGAAAGGCCACCGGTCATGGCACTCACTGCAACAGCAACACCCCAAGTTGCAGATGATATCCAAAGACTGCTGCAAATAGACGAAAATCATACTGTGCGTACCGGATTCGCGCGGGAGAATTTGCGGTTTCAAGTAGTAAAAGGAGCAGATAAAGAACGGTATATCTTTGACTTCATTCAAAAACGAAAGCACGAAACGGGAATTATTTATGCACCGACTAGAAAGCTGGTCGATCAGCTTTTCCAATTCCTCAACCGTCAAGGAGTAAAAACAGCTAAATACCATGCTGGCATGAGCGAAGCAGATCGTCAGGCAGCACAATCCTCCTTCATTCGGGATGAGGTAAGCGTGATGGTCGCTACAAATGCTTTTGGTATGGGAATTGACAAAAGTAATGTGCGCTATGTGCTGCACTATGCGCTGCCGATGAACATGGAAGCTTATTATCAAGAAGCCGGACGTGCTGGCCGTGATGGTGAGCCAAGTGATTGTGTGCTTCTCTTCTCCGGCCAAGATGTTCATTTACTGAAATTTTTAATAGAGAATTCAGCATCCGATACGCAAGCCGAATACCAAAAACTCCAGCAAATGATGAATTACTGTCATACACAGTCCTGTCTGCAAACGTATATGCTGAATTACTTTCAAGATCCCCACATTCCAGAGGATTGCGGCCGTTGCAGCAACTGCCTTAATGAATTCGAGAAAACAGATATGACGAAGGAAGCACAAATGGTCCTATCATGCGTGAAACGAATGAACGAGCGCTTTGGTGCCGTACTCGTAGCTAAGGTGCTGAAAGGATCGAAAGACAAACGCATCAAGCAATTTGGTCTCGAAACCCTTTCTACGTACGGGATTATGAAAAATCGTACCGAAAAGGATATTACGCAATTCATTCATTATCTTTCGGCTGAAATGATTCTTGCTCCTACAGATGATAAATATCCGGTGCTGACTCTAACAGATGAGGCGGTACGCATTCTGAAAGGTGAAAAGAAAGTGATGATGCAAATCGTCAAAGCCACGGATACAGCAGAAGCAGATTACGATGAAACATTGTTCCAGGAGCTACGTCAATTACGAAAGGAACTGGCCCTAGCAGAAGGCCTGCCGCCATACGTCATTTTCTCGGATGCCACGTTAAAGGAGCTATGCCGGTTTGTACCGCATAGCGAGCAGGAAATGCTGAAGGTGAAGGGAATTGGAGAAAGACGGATGGAACAGTACGGTGAGCAATTCCTCAAGATATTGGCACAATATGAACAATCACAAGCTATTCCGGTTCAAACGAAAAAGCCATTGCTGCAAGAAAAGCAAGATACACCTAGTCATCTGATAAGCTATGAGGCATTTGAACAAGGAAGCTCTTTGAATGACATTGCAAAAGACAGAGATCTAACTCCACTGACAGTCAGCAATCATTTGTTTAAAGCATATGCTGACGGAAAAGCACTTGATTTGGAGCAGTTCTTCTCAGAAGAACAAGAGACAGCGGTGTTGGATGTACTGAAGCTGCATGAAGAACTTCCAAGGCTGCGGGAAATCAAGGAGCAAATGGACGTGCCTTGTGACTACCATGCTATCCGTGCTGTACTAGTGCATAACAGCATATTAGAATAAAAAAAGGGATTACTGGCTGCAAAGCCGTAATCCCTTTTTTTAGTTAATCAAATTTGATTGCCCAGCTTCCATTACGGAAGACAGGTTCAGATGATCCATCTGCGAAAACACCATCGATTGCGAGATCTGCTGATCCGATCATAAAGTCCGTATGCGTTAAGCTGTCGTTGACACCATGCTTATCCAATTCTTCTTCATTCATAGATGAGCCGCCTTCCAATGTTGTTGGATAGGCTTTTCCTAAAGCAACATGACAGGATGCATTCTCATCATATAATGTGTTATAGAAAATCAGACCAGATTGGGAAATTGGTGATTCATGCGGCACCAACGCCACTTCACCAAGATGCAATGCACCCTCATCTGTTTCCAGCAAGTGCTTCAGTGTTTCTTGGCCTGTTTCTGCTTTATAATCGACAACCTTGCCACCTTTAAAAGTAAGCGTGAAGTTATCAATCGTATTGCCATCATAAATCAGCGGCTTCTTGCTCGTAACGGTTCCTTCCACCTCATATTTGTGCGGCAGTGTGAACACTTCTTCTGTCGGCATGTTCGGATTAAATTCTGTACCGCCTTCTGTAGTCGAAGAGCCACCTTTCCAAATATGTCCTTCCGGCAAGCCGATTGTTAAATCTGTTCCTTCTGATTGGAAATGAAGTTTTTTATAGCGCTTTTTGTTTAGCACATCACGGGCATGATGCAGCGTTGCATTATGTTCCTTCCATGCTTGAACAGGATCCTCTTGATCGACACGGACAATTTTAAAGATAGAATCCCACAGGAGCTGCGTTGCATCTTCTGCAGATTTCCCTGGGAAGATTTTCTGTGCCCAGGCATCAGTTGGAATTGTAATAATTGTCCAAGGAATAATGTCATTCATTGTGTATTTGCGCAGGTGCTGCAACGCTTGCGCTGTTGCTCTCGTTGCCTGTGCAACCTTATTCCCATCCACATTTTTTAAAAGATCCGGATCAGTGGAACGAATTTGCAGCAAGGCAGCTCCTTTTTTCATGTAATAAGCGCGCTGCTCAATCACCCAATCTGGAATATCTGTCAGTTCTTCCTCTGATTGATGCGTATATTTTAAAAGCGTGAGTGTATCATCTGTCCAGTTGATATGTACATCACTGGCACCGAGTTCATAAGCGCGTTTGGCGATCAAACGGACAAAATCCGCTCCGCTGATTGGCGCCATGATGAACAGCGGCTGGTCTTTTTGAATATTAACACCTGTACGCAAGGCAACATCTGCATATTTTTCTAACATTTCTTTCTCTGGCATTGGAATCAATCCTTCCCGTTACTGAATTCAGACTATTCTTCCATTCTAGTAAAGTATGAGCATTATGGCACGAAATATGCCTTAGCTCTTCTGATTTTCAATTTCTTCCACAACGAGAGATAATGCTTCCCATCGTTCCATTTTCTTCTCTAACTGCTGTTCTAGCTCCTGCTGTTCTGTAAAGAGCTGCTGGACGCGCTCGCTGTCGCTGCCCGCATCTGTTATCCCTGTCGCGCAAGCTTCTATCCGTTCTTCCAGCTCGGCGATTTCATCTTCAATCGAATTCCACTCTTGCTGTTCCTTGTACGACAGTTTTTGCTTTTTCTTTTCTTTACGATCCGGTACAGCTGCTGCTTTTTGCTGCTGCACTTTGGGCTGCTCCAATATCTTTTCTCTATGCTCACTATAATTGCCATAAAATGTGGAAACAGATCCTGCACCTTCAAAAACAATAAGCTGGTCTACGACACGATCTAAAAAGTATCGGTCGTGGGAAACAGTTATGACAACGCCTGGATAGCCATCCAGGTAATCCTCCAGAATGCCTAGTGTCTCTGTGTCTAAGTCATTCGTCGGTTCATCAAGAAAGAGAACATTTGGCTCTTCCATCAAGACACGCAGCAAGTACAATCGTTTCCGCTCTCCGCCAGAAAGCCGGTGAATATACGTATATTGATGACTTCGCGGGAAGAGGAATTGCTCGAGCATCTGCTCTGCCGTTATTACATCTCCATCTGCAGTTGTTATTACCTCTGCAACTTCCTTAATATAGTCAATAATACGGAGCTGCTGGTCCATATCCTGCTGCAGCTGTGTATAATATCCGAGCTTAACCGTTTCTCCCGTCTCAACTTCTCCTGCAGTTGGCTGGATTTTGCGGGCAAGTGTATTCAAAAGCGATGTCTTTCCGCTCCCATTCGGTCCGATAATGCCAATTCGATCACCTGGTTTGAACAGAAAATCAAAATGGCTGAACAAAGGTTTTTCACCAAATTGAACCGTCAGATCTTTTGCTTCTAATACTTTCTTACCTAACCGCGCTGCCCCCACTTGAAGATTTAATTCATTGTCTTGGGTCTGGAACTTGGTTTCCTTCATCTCTTCCACACGCTGAATTCTTGCTTTTTGTTTCGTCGTCCGTGCTTTAGCACCACGGCGGAGCCAGGCAAGCTCCCGGCGCATCGTGTTTTGATGTTTCTCCTGATCCAGTAAGGTTTGTGCTTTCCGCTCCGCTTTCTTCGTCAAGTATGTTTCATAGTTTCCTTCATATCGATAAAGGCTGCCCAGCTCCAACTCGAATATATGACTGGTAATCCGATTTAAGAAATACCGATCGTGCGTCACTAACAGAAGCGCTCCAGGATAGTTTGGCAAATAACTTTCCAGCCATTCAATCGTTTCATTATCCAGATGGTTGGTTGGCTCATCCAGAAGCAATAAATCAGCTGGCTGTATGAGTGCTTTCGCTAAAGCTACCCGTTTTCGCTGTCCGCCAGACAATGTATCGACAGAGGCACTATAATAATCGACACCCAGTTTAGTCAAGATCGTCTTCGCCTGCGTGCTCGCATCCCACGCATCTTCTGCGTCCATCTTTGCTTGCAGTTGGAATAAACGGTTCTGCGTCTTGGTGTCTTCTGGGTTTTGCTCCAATGCAGCAATGGCTTCTTCATAAGTGCGAATCGTCTGCAGAAGAGGGCTTGTTCCACTGAATACCTCTTCCAGTACTGTCTTTCCTGCTGTAAGCTCAGGTTCCTGCGCTAAATAAGCAAGCTGGAACGTTTTGCTATGGTCAATATCCCCGCTATCTGCACCCTCTATACCAGCTAATACTTTTAACAGCGTCGACTTTCCGGTTCCATTTACACCGACAAGTCCGATTCGCTCCCGGCTTTCTATATGAAAAGCAATGCGTTCGAATAACTGTTTGTCTCCATACGTCTTCGTCAGGTTCTCCACACTAAAAATTCGCATACAATCTATCTCCTTCCCGAACAAAGAAAAACCGCCCGTTCCAGGCGGCTTTTCCTTATCCAGACCTGCTTATTGCTGTGGCATGGACTTTCTGGCACCGTGATTGACAGGGCCAACATATTCATTCAGTTTGAAGCCTCCGCGAATCGCTTCTGTGATGAACGTCTTCGATTCATAGATAGCTTCCTTCACACTGCTGCCATTGGCGAGCAATGCACAGATTGCTGCAGAGCTCGTACAGCCTGCACCGTGCGTATACGTTGTATCCACGTTTTCATTTTCGAGGATTTCGAATGTTTCTCCGTCATAAAGCACGTCAATTGCTTTATCTGTTTCCAGCTTGCTGCCGCCTTTAACAAGTACATACTTCGCACCAAGTTCATGAATTTTCTTTGCTGCTTCTTTCATTTCTTCCACCGAGTGAATCAACGGCATCTGCGCAAGCTTGGCTGCTTCAAATAAATTAGGCGTAATCACTGTTGCCAGCGGAACAAGCTTTTCACGCAAACTCACAGTATTCTCTGGCTGCAGTTCTTCGTCTGCACCTTTACATACCATAACTGGATCAATAACGACATTTGGAATATTGTTTTCACTGATCATGTTTGCGGCCAATTCAATGATTTCAGGAGAACCGAGCATTCCAGTCTTCACTGCATCAACACCTGCACCTACCACAATTGTGTTCAACTGTTCTTTCACTGTATTTACATCAACCGGAAATACATTATGGTGCCAATTATTATAAGGGTCCATCGCAACGATTGTCGTTACAGCTGACATACCGTATACGCCGAACTCCTGCATTGTTTTTAGGTCTGCTTGAATACCCGCTCCGCCAGAGGAATCTGAACCTGCGATTGTTAATGCTTTTTTCATGTGTTGCAACCCCTTTGCATCTGCTGTCATTTTTAATAGCTAATTGTATTATACTCCTATTCCTTCCTGTCTATCAACCAACGCGGATGCATGCCAGCAGAAAGAGTTAATTTTCTAAACTTTCGGCTTTATTGTTGATTTTTCGCGAAATACACCTCCTTTTACTGGAAAACTATGTTGATTTTGTAATACAATAAATCTAGTTGTTTTTTCCTATTTTTCTTAATGGAGGTGTGCCTGTGGAAGAACATAGATTAGAAGAATCGTATTTAAATACAAGTTCCGCACTCCATCGTCGGCACTATGGCCAATATTTCACCCCAGATGCAATAGCAGACATGATGAAACAATGGGTGCTTCACAACCTGGAGGGCGAGCGTCTGCTCGATCCAGCTGTCGGCCTTGGAAAATTAATAAAAAATATACCAAGCACTTATAAAATTGATGCATATGAAGAGGATTCAGAGATCCTGGACGCAAATCGTAATTTCTTCAATTCACAATCAGCCGTCCAGCTGCATGAACGGGATTTTCTTTCAGAAGGATGGGATACAAAGTATGATGCTATCCTTTGCAACCCTCCGTATATCCCATTTCGTAATGAAGATGAGAGAGAAATCTACTTAAATCTATTCCGGCAGAGAATGGACATTACGCTTTCTACATACACGAATTTTTACGGTTTATTCCTGCTGAAGGCATTGCACCAGTTAAACGAAAATGGACGAGCTGCCTTTATCGTTCCTTCAGACTTCTTAAATGCCCGATATGGTACAAAGATAAAAGAATACCTTCTGCTGGACTGCAGCTTGTCGATGATTATCAATACTGATATCCAAATGGGATGGTTTAAAGGAGCAGCAACAACAAGTTCCCTGCTTTTATTCGACAAGTCGAAAAAGACAGATACGATTGAATTCATCCGGACACAGTCCGATATAGAGCTAGAGCAGGCTGCAGCGTATATAACATCCAGCCGGGAAAAACCAATTGGGATTGTACGACGGCTTCAGGATCTTAATCCTGCTAGTAAGTGGCGTCTGCATTTTTATCAAGAAAATCAGAAACGTTATACAAATGTACAGCCACTAAATCATTTCGCTGCTGCAAAGCATGGCATGAAGACCGGTTCGAATCAGTACTTCTGCTTTAATAACAGTAAAATGAAGCAGTGGCAAATTGGGTCGCAGCACTTTCTGCCTTGTCTTTCGAAGTCAAGTCAGCTGAAGGATCCATTCTTCACTTACATTGACTACAAGCGACTCGTGCAGCAGGATGAGCAAATGCTTTTGCTTTGCGTTGATGATAAACAGGAGCTGGAACATGCTGTGATGCAGTATTTAGCGGACGGGAAGGCGCATCGGGTCGACCAGCGCCATACAATCCGTTCCAGAACACCTTGGTATCGATTCTCAGTTTTAGATCCTGCACCAATTTTAGTAAGTGTTTTTAACCGAAAGAGCATACAGATTGTCCGTAATAAAACAAATGTACGTCACCTTGACCAGTTAATCGGTATTTACCTTTATGAAGAGTACGAGCAAGATGTCGATCTTTTTATGGCTTACTTCCTCAGTGACATAGCACAAGAGTTGATGGCCAATCCACATAAAGAATACGGGAAAGATCTGAAGAAATTAGAAGCAAAAGATGTGAATACATCGCTTGTACTGGATGTCCAGGCACTAACTGACGAACAAAAGCATGAAATTCTGGACATCTACACACGACTTGAATACCTGATGATACATGATGGAGATGAGCGCGAGAAGACCTATCATTTTCAAATGCTGAATGATGTATTCAATGCGTTGATTCGACCTTGTGAGGATGAAGAGGAATTGGGACAAACGCAGAAGGGTTAGAATACGAAGAACTTTGGGGACACCTAAATCGTCGCTTCGAAAATACACTCTACTTTCCGAGAGCGGCTGGTGACCCTTCTCGTGCTAACGCATTGCACGGTCTAAATAGACCTTCCTCCCTCAGGAGTCAACGTTTATTTCTAGCTAGATTGTCGTATTTTTTATAAACCATTTTTAAAGAATTCATAAATCTATATAAAAAAGCGAATTTAGAAAATTGAGCTGAAGTAATTTTCTAAATTCGCTTTTTAAAATTAACAAAAAGCCATATATGCTTGTCCAACTATTGTTCTTTTTTTGTACGCACTCTTCCTTTTCTATCAACATAGGTATCAACTAACCCTAAACCCGCCGCTCTCTCAAGTAATTGATTGGTTCTAGTCCTAGACGATGCTAATCTCTTGTCCCTATTCTGGACAATTCTCAAACCAGTATTTTTATTTTTTAGAGTTGTCATAAAAGCACTCCTTATACTAATTCATTCTATCATAAAAGTGAGCCAACCCACACATTTCTGCATAGAAGACCACCGTTCTTTCATCATCTTCAGCAAAGTCCTCTGCTTTCTCACTTTGAATACAAAGAACTCCTACTACCTCTTTCCCTATCTTTATTGGGACACCGAGTATAGATCCGTACTCATGTACAGGTGCAAATTCTCCTTGAAAGTGTTCATTGTCCAATGATACGTCATTTATTAATAATGTTTCGCCAGTTTCCCAAATATGTCCTGCAAAACCATCTCCTTTTTTAAATACTCTTTCCCTCGATGAACTAAATTCTATTCTATTATATGCGAACATTTCAAGTTTACTTTCATCGTTTATAAAGTAAATAGTTGAAGATTTATCAGCTCGATCTTCAAGAAGAATAGTGACACATTCATCTAATACATTATTACAAAACTCATACTTCCAATTTTGTTTCCCTTCTTCCATGAGTTGCGTTAGCGACCTAACCAGCCTACTTGTATTTTTATGATGTCTGATAAAAATATCACTGATATACGTAATCTCATCCATCTCTAGGCCCTTTGTTTCAAGCTCTGCAATCAGATCTATGTTGTAATCCTCCAACGCATTAATTTTCTCGTGTAATTCCGTATTTTTTTTAATCAACCTCTTGTCTTTATAATCCTTAGCTTTTTCAAATTGTTCATCGTAAACAATATTAGGAATGTTGGTAAACCCAATTGAAACGGCGTTGTCATTCGTTCTAAGATATTTTGCTATTCCAGCAGATATTACAATAAGAGCTATTACAAAGCTCAACCACCTTACCATAGAGAATGTAGTATATTTTTCGTCGTTCCAGTGACTGAAAATTTTCACCAAAGCCTCTCCGACACCTATAAATATTAGGGTCGTTAAGGAAAAACCAATAATCCAACTGACCAAAATCTTCACTTTTTTATTCATTAAACCAGTCCCCATCGAACAATTTTCTACCTCTTTTCGACATTTATAGGCAAAATTCCTTCTCCAAATAAAACATATGATAATTAGTACGAATTGAATTGTCATTATTTAAAAAATATACAATGTCCTGGAGACAAATAGCTTAACATAAAGAAAGACGAGCCTTGCATGACAGCAAGCTCGTCTTTCTTCTTATTCGTCAAAGTTACGGCCATCATTGCGGAACCAAGGATAATCTGTTCCGAATGCTACTGCCATCTCTTTGGATCTTTTCAAGCGTTCTTTCCGATACGCAGCACGCTGCGGAGCACCATCATATAGCCACTTCTCTTCTGGGCTTTCTGGAAATACTTCCGGCACCTCAATTGGCTGTTTGTTATCATCGAGTGCAACCATGGTAACGAATGCTGTTGCTGATACTTTTCTGTCTCCTGTGCGCAAATCTTCTGTTACTGCTTTGACGAACACTTCCATGGAAGTGTTGCTCGTCCAGGTTACAAATGCCTCCACGCAAATGGTATCTCCTACTTTTACAGGAGCAAGAAAATCGACGCTATCGGTAGAAGCTGTTACAACAAGCTGTCTGGCATGACGGTAGGCAGCAATTGCAGCAACATCATCAATATGAGCCATCAGCGTTCCTCCGAACAAGGTACCGTGTGTATTTGTATCAGGAGGAAGTACATGGGATGTTTTCACTGTTAAAGACGCGATACATGGTTTTGATTTCACTTGATTTTCCTTCTTTCTGCCAGACTTCGGCTACAAGATCGGGGAGATCAAACGCGAGATAGATTCTTTAAATCGAATCCAATTTGATCTCTGCAGATATAGATTATGTGAAAGCTGTGTTGATAATAGGATATCCTCTTCAAATTTTTCTTTCAATACCCCTGCTGTATTTTGATCATATAAAAATGCATTTACTTCAAAATTCAGCCGGAAGCTGCGGACATCAATATTGGCTGTACCGACAGAAGCAATCTTGTCATCGACAACAATCGTCTTGGCATGCAGGAAGCCATTTTGGTAAATATAAACTTGCGCACCCGCTTTAATCAGCTCACCAACATTCGAATATGTTGCCCAATAAACGAATGGATGATCGGGCTTATTCGGAATCATTATCCGCACATCGACACCCGACAGTACCGCAACCTTCAGGGCGTCTGCCAAACTTTCATCCGGAATGAAATACGGCGTTTGGATATACACGTATTTTTTGGCTGAAAGAATCATCTTGATATAGCCATGTTTTATCTGTTCCCATTCCGAATCAGGTCCGCTGGAGACAATTTGCATCCCGACATTGCCAACTGGCTCTGACAGATAATAGCGATCTTCGTATTCAATATCATGCCGGGAAGCTTGGTTCCAATCCAAAATGAAGCGTGTCTGCATGGCTCGCACTGCTTCACCAGTGATCCGCAGATGTGTATCACGCCAGTAACCGAATTTCTGATCTTCACCTAAGTACTCATCGCCGATATTAAACCCGCCAATGTACCCTACCTGGCCATCAATAATCGCCAGCTTCCGGTGATTTCGATGATTGAGCTTCAAGTTAATTTTAGGAATGAAGGATGGAAAGAAGGCTTCAATTTCAACGCCAGCTTCTATCAGCTTGCGTACATAGCTCTTCTTAATACTTCTTGAACCCATATCATCGTACAGGAACCGTACTTTAACGCCTTCATGCGCTTTCCTTATAAGTACATCTGCCAGCCGTTCCCCTAGTTTGTCACTACGCACAATGTAATACAAGAGATGAATATGATTCTTCGCTTGTTCTAAATCTTGTAGAAGTGCATCGAATTTCTTGTTCCCATCCGTGAAGACTTCTACTTCATTGCCTTGGGTCAATATTGCATCATCATTACGCAGATGCATGTAGGCAAGGCCTTTGTACTCCTCAACAGCAGGTTGCCTATAAGAAAATGTATTTTCCTCAATAGCCCGCAATTGGGCTTGCACTTGCTTCTTAACACCAAGCCTCGATTTTGTATCCCAGGTGAATATTTTTCCTGAGAGTTTGCGGCCGAATAGTAGATAAACGATAAATCCCGCTACTGGTATAAAAACGAGCACAAGCAGCCAAGCCCATGTAACACTAGCATCCCGCCTTTCCAAGAAAACGATTGCCAATGCGAGGAGGATATTTATAATAGTTAATAATCCTAATAAATACGCAAATATATGCACATGTGCTACTCCCTTCATCTGTAGCATATTTCCAATTGCCCATACTAATATATAGTATCATAATTGTCATTGGCAACTTGTCAGAATCTTAAAAAGATGCAAAAGTATTGAAAAGCGTCAAAGCCAGCCGTACACTTAACTCATACAGAGATAGAAAGAGAGGGGCATGCCAACATGCAATCGCAATCATCTAAGTCCGGTGTCATTTATGCAGCACTTGCATATGTGATGTGGGGTGTACTGCCTTTGTTCTGGAATTTATTAGAGGAAGTCGATGCCGGCCATTTATTGGCACATCGTATCGTATGGTCCTTTGTTACAATGATTCTTATTGTTCTTGTTTTAGGAAAAATTCGTCCTTTCATCCAGCAAGTAAAGGACCTTTTCTTGAATAAGCGCGCGTTTTGGGGATTATTCGCAGCTTCTCTGACAGTGAGTGTCAATTGGCTCGTTTTCATCTGGGCCGTGAACGCAGGACATGTCTTGCAATCCAGCTTAGGTTATTATATTAACCCGCTGATCAGCATACTGCTGGCTATGATTTTTCTGAAAGAAAAAAGCACACGTCTACAGATTGCAAGTTTTATTCTGGCCGCGTTTGGAGTCATTTATCTAACCGTAAGCTACGGGGTATTCCCTTGGGTATCGTTACTGCTAGCAATCAGCTTTGCTGTTTATGGGCTGCTGAAGAAAGTAGTTACAATCCCACCGATGTTCGGGCTTACAATTGAAACCATGTTTGTTACACCGCTTGCCGTTCTTTATCTCCTATTCGCGCCAGTTGCAGAAGGCACCACCATGTCGACTGGTACAGCTGTTATTTTATTCTTGTCTGGTGCTGCCACCGCTACACCGCTTTTGCTCTTTGCACATGGCGCACGCCGGCTTACGTTAACGCAGATCGGCCTGCTCCAATATATAGCTCCAACACTAATGCTGCTCTTAGGTGTCACTTTATTCGGAGAAGCATTCACACATGCGCACCTGATTGCCTTTTCGTGTATTTGGGGAGCTTTGGTACTTTACACCATTTCCGGAATTCGGTTGAAACGCCTAACAGCCCGGCAGCTAAACGCAGCTGAATCGGCAAAATAAGCCACCTTTACTTACGAAAAGGTGGCAAAAAAAGCAATAATACAAATAATCCACATAAGATAGTAGCAAAGATATATAACGTCCCTTTAATCAGCTCTTCCTGAAACAGGAAGGAAAAGAAACTGGTGACAAGCAAAAGCAATGCCGTTACAGCAGCTGGGATGAATAAAACGAATGGATCCTTCGTGAAATGACGGAGCACACCAATGCTAATCAATGCGATTCCTGAAAAAGCTAACAGCAGTAAGGAAAAATCCATGCCTGCACCTCCTCTGTTCAGCTTATTCAGGAACTGCCCAAAAGGTTAAAAATTACCGGCATAAATTGCCGGTAATTTTAAAACTGCCGCTGTTCTTCTACCTCTTGATGCGCGTCATAGATAATTACTTTACTAGGCGCATTGTCCTTGGCCATACTTTCTGCTTCCAAAACTGCGTCATCTCTTGTGCTGTGATATTCTGTCGGTGCTACGTCTTCAATTTTCACATACCAGCCAGTGACATCTTTATTTGGAACTACACTGTATTCTTTCATCTTGCATCCTCCTCATCCTTTTGTCTTACTCGTTTTTTTCCCAACTGTATCTATCTTAAAACATACAGAACCATCTCTTCCCACTATCCAACCTTCTCGAAATCTAGTAAAATATAATTTTACATCAAATTTATAATGTATCTTTTCCGTATCCGCTAGTTTCAAGTTTCAACGTATAACAAGCCGGATACGAAACTATATTTTTTAGAACGAGGTTGATGATGCTTGCAAAAAAGAAAAGTTTATTTGATTATTGCATCGTTTCTGCTCGCCATCGTCATCGGAGCTGTGATTCTATTTGCTGTCTCCGATCAGAAAGCGACCGTCACTAACGCCCCATTAGAAGTTGTTCCAATTGAATATCCATCCCCTGAAGATACGGAAGATATTTTAGCTGAATCAGAGGATACCGATACTTCTTCTGAAATTAAAGATGCCTTTCAGCGTTTGTTTAAAGACACGATTGGACTCTTTATTAAGGAAGATCTTCATATCACAGCGATTGGTGATTCTTTGACACAGGGTGTGGGTGATAGGACTGATAAGGGCGGCTATGTCGGTATTCTTCAGCAGACTTTTGAACAGACAGAAGACCGCGTGAAAATCGACAACTTCGGTAAACGAGGCAATCGAACCGATCAGATGCTGAAGCGAATGGAGGATCCCGTCATCTCTGCTTCCATTGAAAATGCCGATGTCGTTCTAATTACAATCGGTGCTAATGATATTATGAAAGTAACGAAAGATCACTTCACTAACTTGGACTACGAGGATTATAGTGAGGCCATGCCAGCCTATGAAGAGCGGATGAAGGAAATCTTCCAAAAAATTGACACGCTAAATCCAGATGCTGAAATATATCTGATTGGATTTTATAATCCATTTGAAGAAAACTTCCCAGAACTCAAAGATCAGCTTGGTACAATTATCAAGGAGTATAACAGCATTGGAGAGCAGATTGCACTGGATGAAGACCAGCACTATATCGAAACAGCCGACTTATTCCAAAATGAAACAGCAACCTTGTTGTCTGATGACTACTTCCATCCGAACGAAATTGGGTATGGAAAAGTAGCTGAACGGGTATTGGAAAGTATGAAACCCGTGATACAGGAAGAAGAGGAAGACGTAGAATAGGCAGGTGACAGAAATGGAGAACAGAAATAACCAACCGCCCGAACAGAAGACGCGTAATTGGAAGAAATATTTCAAAGTATTAGCTATTGCTAATGGTATTATTTTGCTGCTGCTCTTGCTGCTCATTTTTCTGCCGGCTTTCAGTCCGGCGCCAGAGCCGCCAAAAGAAGCGCAATTCGACAGCTCTGATTCCTCAGAGTTTACAATCAGCTCCACAAAAGCAAATGTAAACGAATTGATCAATGCTTATATTGATAAAGAACTGAACGATAACTCCGATAACTATGCTGTTGTACTTGGAGATGATGCCGTAGAACTAAGCGGCGGCATTACAGCATTTGGTATCCGAATTCCACTAAAAATGACGCTAGAGCCTCATGTCCAGGAGAATGGGGACTTATTACTTGAGAACAAGGAAATTTCACTCGGCAGTCTTTCCTTACCTAATGACAAGGTTCTCAAGTACATTGACAAATACTACAATATGCCAGAATGGGTTTCGATCAATCCGGATGAAGAATCCATCTATGTAGCTGTCACGCAAATGGAATTACAAAACGATCTCCATGTGGAAGTAGAGCAATTTGACTTACCGAACGACAATCTCAGCTTTAAGCTGTATGTGCCGAATGACACGATTGGTTTATAAGCAAGATGCTGGGACTAACTTGAGTAGTCTATGGATGAAATGTGCGCTCTGACTGCCGCTCCGGCAGAATACTTCGCTTGCTGGATTTTTCTTAATTTGATGTATTGTTAACGCAACTATCGCAGTTCGATGCGGCAGTCTAATTCACATATAATCAGAAAAGAAACCGAGCAATTCTGTCTAATGCCAGACAGAATTGCTCGGTTTTTTAAAGGCTATTTTTTTGTACCCGCCTGTTAATCTCACTTAAGCATTCCATTTTCATGGACGTAAATGGCTGCTTGCGTGCGATCTTGTACTTCGAGTTTGCTTAGGATATTACTTACGTGCACTTTTACTGTTTTTAAAGCGATGAACAGTTCGGAGGCGATCTCTTGATTTGATTTTCCTTTTGCGATTAAATGAAGCACTTCCTGCTCACGGACTGTCAATGTCTCATGCAGTGCTGGTGCCTGATTCTTTCGCATTCGCTTCATAACTTTATTCGTCACTTCTGGTTCAAAGACAGCAGAACCGTTATATGTAGCTCTGATGGCTTTTGCAATCTCAGATGCTTTAGATGTTTTCAGCAGGTAGCTGGCTGCTCCTGCTTCCAAGGCTGGATATACTTTATCATCATCCAAGAAACTAGTCACAACGATCACTTTCGCCTCAGGCCAAGCACTGACAATTAGCCTAGTCGCCTCAATACCATCCATTTTATCCATAACTAAATCCATCAGAATAATATCCGGCCGCAAATCGAGCGCAAGTTTCACTGCGTCTTCCCCGTTATCAGCTTCTCCTATTACTTCAATATCTGCTTGGGTGGCCAGATATGCAGACACACCAATTCGGACCATTTCATGATCGTCTACAAAAAGTACTCTGATCATGCTTCTTCTTCCTCTCTGTCAAGCATTGGAACGCGTACCTCTAACCGTGTACCTTGTTTCGGTACACTGACCACCCGCAAATGGGCGCCGATTTCCGCGGCCCTCTCCTTCATATTTTGCAAACCGTATGCTCCTAGTTGTTCGGTGTCCATCTCAAATCCAATTCCATCGTCTGTGACGAGCAGAATGATGAAGCCATCGCGCTGAAGCAGCTTGATTGCCAAGCTTTCTGCTTTTGCATGACGAAGGGTGTTGGACACGGATTCTTGTACAATACGAAACAGTTGATCCTCAATGCCCTTTTCTACTGGAAATTCATCTAGCTCCCAGGTAATGGAGAGTGGTACTTTTGCCTGAAGATCAACAAGAAGCAGATCCATTCCTTCTTGCAGTGTTTTTCCTTTTAATGCCGCTGGTCTGAGATGGAGCAGCAGTGCCCGCATCTCAAGCTGTGATTGCTGCACCATTGACTCCAGCTGTTTTAGCGCAATAAGCATAGGTGCATTTTCTTCTTCTGATTCTGTGAGAGCAGAAATCAGCATGGACGCCGCAAATAACTCCTGGCTGACCGAGTCATGCAGTTCCCGCGCCAAACGATTTCTTTCTTCGGAAACGATTCGCTGCACCTCTTCCTCACGATCAATTACCCGTTCATTAGTCAGCTTTTGTGCTATCTTCGCTTGTTCATTCATATACAGCTGCAACCGCTCTAGCGCAGTCCACGTGTGCTGCAGTTCGGATATGCTAAAGCTGCGTTTCTTCATTGGCTGCTGTCCTTCACGGATACCTTCTAATTCTTGCGCGGCTTGATGCCAGCGCTTGCGCCAATACAGACCCGAAAGCAGACCAAGCAACGCACCAGAAAACAACACAAATATCGGCGCTGCAATTATAAAAGGTACCGTACTGTCATGTAAGGTTAAAACTACCCGCCAGTTATCAATGGGATAATTAAATATATACAGTACGACTAAACCCGCTAGCATCAAGACACTATACAGCATTCCAAAGGCGACGTGCCGTTTGACGATATTACTCATACGCGCACCACCTCCAGCTTGCCTGCAACTACACTCGTTACAATCTTGATTCGCTGGCTGGATTGCTGATAACCTTTTGTGCGCAGATGGATCACTTTATTCCAGCTGTTCTTCTCTCTATGATCAAAGATGGCGACGGAGCCATATACCACCGAATGATGCACATCCACCTCAATATCATACGGAACAACAATTCGGACATTTCCCAGCACTTTTCGTACCATCAGCACCGCTTCTTCCTTTGGCAGCACTGTATAATTTAAATCAATGTTCGTATCACCGAGGAAAGATTGAATGTTCGTATCCTTCCATTCGTACACATTGCTTCCAGCAGACTGTGCTCCAAACAAACTATTTTGAAACAGTGATTTTTGTTCGAATACTTGCTCCTCTGCCGATTCTGTCTGATCAAAGGATGGGTGATAAACTTGCGGCTCACCTGCTGTACTATCATGAATTCTAGAAAAGTAATAGATAATACCAGCAGTCAAAACAAGATAAAAAGCGAATGATTGCAATAAACTTAAAGCCACAACAGCTATCCCTATCCAAAGCAGTATCGGCCTCTTACCGGCGGAGAGCCTCCGTTTTCCTAGATAAATAATAAAGATGCCAATTCCAATGCCAATCAGTACACCTGTGCCGGAAATTAAAATTTCAGCCAGGAAAACGACTGCAGCAGTAATTAACAGCCAGCGAACCATATCACTTGGTTTCACCTTCAGGCACCCCTTTCATGCAGCAAGTGTAAACAAGGAAGGCACACAGCCACCTGTGTCCTTCCTAGATTACCATGTCTCCCCTATTTTAACTAGATTTCCTTTCCAGATCCGCAAGCTTTGCATCAAGCGTCTGTTTGCGATAGTCATCATTGACCTTTCGTTCGAGACGGTCGATATATCCTTCTAAATCATTGAACTTGCTGGAGACAAATTCGAATTCCGGCTTGTTCTTCAATACTTCATTCATACCGCGATGTGCTTTCGCAACATTTTCCCGCTCTGAAAACTCCATTTTCTTTACATAAAGGTCTTTCAGCTTATGCTTCATCTGAACATATTTTTTCTCTAGCTCTTGCAAGTCCGCGTTCGCTTTTTCCATCATCGCTTTGATTTTATCTGCTCGCTCTTGATATTGCATACGTTCGTCTTGTGCTTGCTCTGCAAGTTCTGCTTCTTCTTGTTCTGCAGCTAACTTTGCCTGACGTTCTCTTTTATCTGCCATTGCCTGTGCAGCATGATACTCCTTTGTGAAATCATGTTTTAGCTGGTACTGCTTCTCAATCAATTCACGGATTTTCTTTGCCTGCTGCTCACATTGGCGGATATACTGACTCAGCTGCACCGTCGGATTCTTTTCTTCCTTCTTATCCAAAATTTCATGAAAATCTGCTGCAACCGCCTGTTTGATTCGTGTAAAGATATTTTCCATGTGTACCTCTCCTTTTTGGGTTAAAATATGTCTCGGATAAGGGCCATCACTGGGATAAGCAAAGCCATTATCGGAATGACTGCCCAAATCCATGCGTTATCCTTCCAGCCTTGGTTCTGCTGTTTTTTTAATTCTTCAACTTCTAATTCCAACACCCGTACCCGTTGTTCCAAGTAATCGTCCACTATACTCCTCCTTGTGATTAGAGAGTGAAGTCAAACTTCTCTGCTTCCTTATCTTTTTTCCATGCTTTGTACATGTAATAAAGGGCAGCAAGCGCAGCCAAACCAATCAGCGCTGGCAGATTGGAAAGCGAGATACAAACCCCAATCCCAATCACGACACCCCAGCCAATCTTGGCACCAACAGAATCAGTCATAACGAACTTTCTCAATCCGTAATAACCAACAGCCACACTAATCGCTAAAACAAGCAGCGACCCAAGATTCGCCAACAGCACAGCCACCGCAACAACCGCACCAATAATCAACAACACCTTCTTCATCAACCAACAACTCCTTTCATACCCTTAGTCTACCTTTATCCTCAACACCCCATAACGACCTGGAGAGGTAAGTTAGATAAGACTTTGGTCTTACGAAAAGCGTAAAAGACCGGTTAGAAACGAAACGGTAAGTAAGGAAGCACGGAGTAAGGCGCCCTTTCCTTACGCAGGGATTCATTGCTTACAGCGCAGTTTCTGGTCTTTGGAGCTAGACACCACCGAAAAGCGGAAAAAGCCGTTCAGGAACGGAGAAGGAAGCGAGAAAGCCCGGAGGAAGGCGCCCTTCCCTTCCGCAGGGATTTATCACTTCCGGCGCAGTTCCTGGCTTTTGGAGCTAGACACCACCGAAAAGCGGAAAAAGCCGTTCAGGAACGGAGAAGGAAGCGAGAAAGCCCGGAGGAAGGCGCCCTTCCCTTCCGCAGGGATTTATCACTTCCGGCGCAGTTTCTGGCTTTTGAAGCTAGACATCACGAAAAGCGGAAGAAACCGGTCAGGAACGGAGAAGGAAGCGAGAAAGCCCGGAGGAAGGTTCCTTTCCTTCCGCAGGGATTTATCACTTCCGGCGCAGTTCCTGGCTTTTGGAGCTAGACACCACCGAAAAGCGGAAAAAGCCGTTCAGGAACGGAGAAGGAAGCGAGAAAGCCCGGAGGAAGGCGCCCTTCCCTTCCGCAGGGATTTATCACTTCCGGCGCAGTTCCTGGCTTTTGGAGCTAGACATCACCGAAAAGCGGAAGAAACCGTTCAGGAACGAAGCGGTAAGCGAGAAAGCCCAGTTTTTTGCACAAAAAAACATCCATTGCTTAAAAATAAACGAATGAATGTTTCGCACGAAAAACGACACTAAATATGAAATTTACGCTTCATCTTTTCTTTCCATTTATCTGGAACTGTATAAGATGCAATCAGCAAGACTGCTCCTGCAATAATGGCTAGGATTACATCTCCGGCAGATTGAATAAATACAGCTTCTGCATTCAAATATATCCGTAATATAAACTCTATTCCTATACAAAGAATGAGCAAGGAAAAAATAATATAACCACTTTGGCGCAGCCAGCTTACATTTACTCTGTAAATAGCTATATTTGCTAAAAACAAGAGTACAGTCAGCACCACTATGGGGATGGCTATTTCGACGGACCAGCCCGCATATCCATAGATACCATCGAATCCGATAAGCCCTATGCTAGCTGCAGCAATCAAGACTGTAAGTTTGTTCCGCATTCGCTTTACATAGCCGAAGAATACATGGAGATAACACCAACTCATCAATACAGATAAACTGCTGTATAAAGACCACGTTAACTCGCCGTTCAAAGAAAGGTCAACAATTGTTGGGACTAGAAATCCGAGGATCATTAGTATACAGAGCACACGATATACACTGCGTATAAAGAAATGCAGCAAATTCTCATACAAACTGTAATAAGTAGGAAAACCATTTGCATCTGACAGTTCTTCATCACTGAGCACTTTTGGTATATATGTATAACATAGCGGACAAGGTATCTGATCCTTTTCAACACTTACGCCGCATTTTGGACAGTAGGCCATTAATATGCACTCCTGTTCGTCTCTATTTTCACATGAATGCCTTCTTTTACTAATTTTCGGAAGAACATTCTTTCTACAAGGCTGTCATTTGATAGACTGCCAAATGTAATATACATGTTCGCTTTGTGACTGATTAATCCTACTTTAACCTTATTTCCGATACTAGGTGGCGGGTAGAATTCAAATCGCTCAATGTGCTCCTCTATTTTTTGCTCAAGCGCTATGAGACCTAAATTGGAAATAGAACTTGTATAATAATTTTCTCCAAATCTGGCATGCACCATTGGTGAAATCCAGTCTTTCACAAATAAAGGCAGGGAACGAAGCAGCAGATTACGTTCTCCTCTTACACTGCGAGCAATTAACGTTTTTAATTGTTTTTCATTTACATATCTTTTTAGATCGATACTAATTGCTCCTATTATATCTTGAAAGCTGTACGTACCTAATCGAGGATCAATCGTGATTGGCACACTAACAAAGAAATTTTGCAGCGTGGCACTGTTAAAGAAACTGCGCAAATTAACAGGAACATTGATTGAGATCGGTCTCTTCTTTTCAGAATTCATCCGTTGAATTTCGATTAAAGTTTCCGCATATAAAGCGAGCAAGTAAGTTGTAATAGATGTCTGATGCTGTTTCGCAAGGTCCTTAATTGCTTGTGTTTTTACATTTCCGGTTGTTACATGATACACGCCTCGTTTGTCCAGGCGGATAGGTATCTTATACGCTTTGTCTAACGTTTCCTGATAACTTGGTACAACTTTCTCGTAATGCTGGAAAAAAGCATTATCAAAATTGTAGTCTTTCTTGTCTTTTTTTACAGACGCAGCTACCAGCCCTTCTTTTCTCAGATAATTTTTGACAAGAAGCTTTAAAAATTCAATTCCGCCAGTGCCGTCTGTCAGCATATGAGATAGTTCCAACGAAATCTTTTTATTGTAATAGAGCACCCTGTACGGAAATGTATTTCGACCTCTAAAAAATAGATTCGAACAAGGGTAATAATATTCTTTTGTCACAACAGGAATAGATTTTGTCTTTTCAAAGTAGTACCAAAACACACCTCTTTTTACAACGACTTTGAATGAAGCAACTTCATCTAACGTTTCTTCCAATGCTTCTTGAAGCAATTCTCCATTAATACTTATATACAGATTGACTGAAAGACGAAAAACGGTAGATACTCTGGATGTAACAGTTGATGCATACAGTTTCCCAGCACTATCTAGTTTGTACCAATCTGTTTTCATACACGAATCATCCTTTGATACTTGCTATTTTTATATCTGCTAAGCTTATGTTTGCCGGTTTCTACTTACAGAGCAGCTTTATGTATCCTATACCCTATACGATTTATAACCGTTGTAAGGGCTGATAAACACGCTTCTATATCATTGTTGTTAAATTGTACTACAATGCATCCTATTTACGGTAACATATGTACAGTTTAACCAAAGAATTTCTTCGTCTCTCCCAAGAGAAGAACAAAACAAAAAAATTAGCACCTTGTGTTCTGGTGCTAATGCTGTTCTATCTAAAATTTAAGCGGTCTAAGTTGTCTATGTATTCTTTACGGATAATTAACAGATTCACTTTTTTTAGCTGCGTTGATTTTTTCTAAAGATACGTTCACCCAAAGCAAATAACAACAGAATAAGCGAGATAAGCAAGATGCCTGCCCCAACTGTTGCTATCACTATTTCCAAAATACGCAATTCTGCAGATTGGAAGATATGCACAATGGCCGAGCTTCCGGACGGGATAAGCAGAAGAACTCCGGTAACAAGACCTGGTGAATATCTTCTTTCGACAGCGGTCGCAACAGCATGAGGCATAATCACATTTACTAGTACCGCACCTATCAAACCAGTCTGAAGATATTGCATCCACAAACTCGCCGGCCAAAGGAGGTACAGTATTCCAGTCATATAGGCTGTTAGCGTTACGATTGTTACAGCGAAAAGAAACACATTAGTCTCCACTGTCTTCTGAAACTTGCTTTCCTTAGACCAAGCAGGCAAATACAAAGCTTCTTCTACATTATGTAAGGTAAAAGCGATAAGAAAGAACCCGATTTCCATTATAACCAACCTCCTCTACCTCAATAATATAATACATCTTAACTTACATTTCCTGTATATCTGTTAGGAAATGCATTTTAAGTGAAATTCAGCAGTTGCTAGACATAAATTTCCCATAGTCCTTTAAATCAACTTGCATGTAATGTCAGTATCTTTATGAATGCAAAAAGAGCAGGATTCCCATGATCTCCTGCTCTCTCTTATAAAGCATATTCTGTTAGCGTCAGCTAGTTACTTTCTGTATATCTGTCAGTATCATTTGGCTTTTCGGCATGGTCGGCATAGAGGTATGGCTGTAGCTTAAATCTTGATTTGGGACTGTATACTGCAAACGATTCACGAGAAAGTTAACGCTCACTTCCATTACTTGAACTGTCACCCATTCTCCTGCACATCTGTGTCCCATATGAAAATCACCGCCCCCTTGGGGGATAAAGTCAAATGGACTCGCATCCCAGTTCAGAAATCGGTCTGGGCGGAACAGGTCTGGCTGCTCCCAAAGATGTGGGTCATGGTTATTGCCATACAGGTCTAGCAGTGTCAAGGTGCCTTTTTCAAAATGATAGCCCTCCCACTCAAAGTCCTGCTTCACTTTTGCCATCGTAGCTGGGAAAAATGGATAAAAGCGGCGGACTTCCTGAACGAAGCGCTGGATACTGCCATCTCCTGTTTTCAGTTTGCTTTTTTCTTCTGGAAATTGATGCAAAGCCAGGGCTGAGAAAACAATAAAGATACTAATGGCAACGATTGGACGGATAATATTCAGCACTTCTACAGCGGCCACTTTTTCGGGAAGAAGTTCTCCATCTATGTCGCGATGCCAAGAGAAGACGTACAATGCACCTTCACGGATTGGATGCAACTCACCATTTCTGACTTTCTGAACGAGTTCTGTAACCCATTGATCTGCTCCAGAGCGGGAAGTTCGGCCTTGCCAGTAGTCTGGACCGAGTGCAGCTGGCGATTCAAACAGATGACGCATTTGCTCCGTACGTTTCTCTTCATCATCCAGCGGCACACCTGCCCATGCACAAGCTGCTTTCATTAGAATCCTCTGCGATGCTTCGTAGAGCTTTATCTGATCTGCTTGTTCCCATTGTTCACTTGCCTTCTCCCATTCTCTTTCAATCAGCATGTCCAGTCTTTGCAGCTGCGTTTTTGTCATAATCGACATGAACATAGCTTTACGGTTTCGGTGCTGTTCACCATCCACGGTCTGGACACCGCCTTCGCCAAAGAGTGTTTTGACAAGACGGTTTGGCGCAGCGCCAGCGCGAATGAATTTATCGGGATCATAAAACAGCTCTGCCCCTTTTTCTCCACCTAAGCAAATTGCCTTTTTACCAAGCAGTGTTGTTTCAAATATATTAGATTGAAAGCTTTTTCTGCGATGCAAAATAAATTCATAGCCTTCCCGGAGAAATGCCAGACTGTGATCCAGCCCTTCTTCCTTCGGCATGGAAGTTTCACTCATATGACCTCTTCCTTCCTTTTTTTACTAATCTCTTCCCTTACGAAGAAGAATGAAAACAAACGTACCTTGCTTATTTTGCTAAACAAGGTGCTTCCTATGTATTAGAAGGCAACATAGAATGGATGTGATGCTTCATTTAAGCAATGCTCAATTCGTTTCAAATAATTTCCCCATGTGACCATCTCTCGGACCTGCTCAATAGGAAAATACCCAACTTCCAAACTTTCTTCTGAAGGTGTACAAACACCCGCAATTGGTTTACCGAGGAAAAGCGTATTACAGATACTCATCTCTGTATTTTGGTAGATCCCACAGAACTTGGTCACTTTAATTTCGATGCCGCTTTCTTCTTTTACTTCCCGAACAGCTGCATCATCCGCTAGTCTTCATTATCTGTTTCCTGCTGGGAAACAGCAGTTGGTATATAGGTACATTACTGCTAGTCGGTATGAAACGTATACGTAGATTCGTTGTTCGATTTCAAGCTTACTTGGATGTTGTGTTTGGATTTGTCTTTCTTTGCTACGGCGGTAAAATCATTTGGGAGGACGCGATACAGAAGCTTTCTTTCCAATTAGAAACAGTGTGTTTACACTAAAAAGGGAGCGGGACAAAACAAGATTAATTCATCCTAAAAGCGAACGATAACTAGATCCGTACTTTTTAATGCAGCTCTCTGACGGCTGCTACTTTCCAACTTTAGCTGTTATCGTCGGACAAGAATGGCTTTTGAAGTAGACACCGACAAGAAAATCGCTATCTTTTTCGAGGAGTCTACGTATTCTACCCTACACGAGTGAAGGTTTCCCATCACACAAATCAGCGTAGGAAATACACGGAGACTCCCGCGGGAAAAAGGCCTAGGTGAGGCCCCGCAGTGCGTTAGCACGAGGAGACTCACCAGCCGCCCGCAGGAAAGCGGAGTGTATTTCCGAAGCGATGCTCTCATCTTCGTTTCCAATGCAAAAAATCCAAACAATACTGCTTTTAATTGCAGTATTGTTTGGATTTTTATATAGCTTAAACAGTTATGTCCCAGCCTCTTTCTCGTTTACTTTTTCTTCAGTTTCGCTAGCGCATCTGCTAAAGCAGTATTAGCAAAGCCATCATCTTCATTATTTTTCTTCAGATACTTTTGTACATCACGCTTGCTTACTTTATTGTTCTTCTCTTTCTTGCGGCGCTCGTTAAATGTACTTAGCTTTTCACGATGTCCGCACTTACAGAAGAACATCTGGCCTTCTCCCTCACCGCGCAATTCCAAACGCTTATGACAGTTTGGACAGCGGGCATTGGTTGTTTTAGCAATATTCTTCTTATGTCCGCATTCCCGGTCCTGGCAGACGAGCATACGACCGCGTTTACCATTCACTTCAAGCATCAGTTTGCCGCAATCCGGACAGTTTGTGCCCGTTATATTATCGTGTTTATATTTGTGCTCACTGTTCTTGATTTCGTTCACAACTTTTTTAGCATATTGCTTCATTTCAGAAATGTACTGCTGCTGCTTCAGCTTTCCTTCTGCAATTGCACTTAGCTTCATTTCCCACTCCGCTGTCAGTGCAGGAGACTTCAATTCTTCCGGAACAAGCTCCAGCAGCTGTCTTCCTTTAGAAGTCATCTTCAAATACTTGCCTTGCTTCTCGATATAGAAGGTGTTGAACAACTTATCAATAATATCAGCACGTGTTGCTACGGTACCAAGACCGCCTGTCTGTCCGATTGTTTTAATAAGGTCCTTATTCTCGCCAGCCATAAAACGGACTGGGTTCTCCATTGCATGCAGCAATGTACCTTCTGTAAATCGCTCCGGCGGTTTCGTTTCGCCTGTTGTCATTCGATACGAAAGCGTCCATTCCTCGCCTTTTTCCACATTAGGCAAGGTTTGGTCATCGTCTGATTCTTCGTCATCGTATCGGTTGGCATACACTTCTTTCCAACCCTGTTTCTTCACGATTTTTCCTTTAGCAGTGAAATTTTCGCCAGCAGCTTCTACTGTTAACGTTGTCTGTTCATACTCAAATGCTGGGAATAGCACCGCAAAGAAGCGCTTGATAACCAAGTCATAAATTTTACGTTCTTTATCAGAAAGGTCCGCGCCATATGCGTTTTGATCTGTTGGAATGATGGCATGGTGATCGGACACCTTGTTGTCATCCACAAATGCTTTTGTTGCTTTGATAGGCGCGTTCGCAATTTTCGTAGCAATACGTCCATAGCTGCCTACACCTGCTGCTTTCACACGATCCTTCAACGTTGGCACAATATCAGATGACAAATAACGAGAATCTGTCCGCGGATATGTTAATAGCTTATGCCGTTCGTATAAATGCTGCATGATGTTCAGCGTTTCTTTACCACCGAAACCAAACAATCGGTTGGCATCACGCTGCAGTTCCGTTAAGTCATACAACTGCGGTGCATAGCTTTTCTTAAGCTTTTTCTCCACATTGGTGACTTTCCCTTTTGCCTGCTTCAGTTTTTGCAGCACTTGTTCCGCTTTGTCTTTAGCGAAAGTACGTGTGCTGTTATGTTTTTGATCCTTCCACACGAGGCGCAAGCCTTTTTGTGTCTTTGCTTCGATACCGTAGAAGGCTTCTGGTTTAAAGTTTTTGATTTCTTCTTCGCGATGATGAACCATCGCCAGTGTTGGCGTCTGCACGCGTCCGCTGGACAGCTGCGCATTAAATTTCGTTGTTAACGCGCGTGTTGCATTCAGCCCGACATACCAGTCTGCTTCCGACCTAGCTACAGCAGATTTATATAGATTCTCAAACTCTTTGCCGCTTCTCAGGTTCTTAAAGCCATCTTTAATGGCCTTATCTGTTACCGAGGAAATCCACAAACGTTTTACCGGCTTGTTTACACGAGCTTTTTCTAAAATCCAACGTGCAACAAGCTCCCCTTCACGACCAGCATCTGTTGCGATAACAATATCGCTCACATCACTTCGGTTCAGCTGCGTTTTCACCGTGCTGAATTGTCTGCCAGTCTGCTTGATTACGACAAGCTTCAGCTTCTCAGGCAGCATTGGCAGATCTTCTATTTTCCACGTTTTATATTTATCGTCATATGTCTCTGGATCCGCTAGTGTCACCAAATGACCAAGCGCCCACGTCACAATATAATCTTTTCCTTCCATATAGCTGTTCGTCTTCTTCGTACATCCAAGAACACGCGCTATATCGCGGCCGACAGAAGGTTTCTCTGCCAGTACAACCGTTTTACCCATGAAAACATCCTTTCTCGAATCACACTCCCTATATTTTAGCACATGGCAGCTTGAAGCGGGAGTTAACGACTTCAAGGTAGAAGTCGGTTCTATGTTTTAATCACTAGTATCTTCACGTAAACAATGGTGATTTATAACGGTATGGAATAGGAAGTAAAGGCGCTAAGTTGAACTATTGGAAACCTGCTCCTTTTCCCATTCCATATGATCTACTTTCCACTTGCCTTCTTCCAAAACCATGCTAAGTTTTAGAAACCGCATCGATTCACTGATTTCGTCTCCCGTATCAATGACATTCCGAAAAGCTGCAAACAACTGCTGTTTGTCCTTGCTTGATGAACCGTAATAGATTTCTAAATCTTTGACGTCTGACTTATTCACTCCATCGTGTCCCTCCACAGGTAGCTTTTTGTTTGGATTATCAGACAAAGCCAGCTGATCTGCCACATTCTTTGTAACACGTTCGACTATCCTGTTTTTTTCTTGAATTCCTTCATAATCTAAGTAACTCCAAATAAATTGGACAGCTGTATCAAAAGCAGGCTCATGGACCTCCACCGGCTCTTGTGTAAAACGAATCAGATTTTCCAGTTGAAATTCCACCGCTTCAAGTTCTTGCTTAGAATGGATGTTATCCATGATAAGATAGACAAGCAACATGACAACTGCAAAAGCGAGCGCTATCGATGCTTTTCTCACTCTATCCCCCCTTACATTTGAATTGATGTTACATGAACAGCTGCCGTTTGTTACAGAGACATACCGCCTCATTCACTTTGAACCTAAAACTATTTTACTTCCCAAAGTATAACAAATCCTTTTTGTGCTGTTTCCATTCTTCTACTAGTAAGAACATTGACTTACACACCCAAATCCCTTAAGCTTAAGGCATGCGTGACATTTTTGATCATGGAGGAAAAGGTATACATGATAACGGTAAATAATGTAGGACTACAATATGGCGATAAAAAGCTATTCGAAGAAGTTAATATAAAGTTTACTCCTGGAAACTGCTATGGAGTAATTGGTGCAAACGGAGCCGGGAAATCAACTTTCTTAAAGGTTCTTTCTGGTGAAGTTGAGCCGCAAACAGGAAACGTGTCTATCTCTGATGGCGAACGCCTCGCTATCTTGAAGCAGAACCACTTCGGCTATGAAGAGCACGAAGTATTGCAAACTGTCATGATGGGACACGAACGTCTTTTCAAGATTATCGAAGAAAAAGACGCACTTTACGCAAAAGCCGATTTTTCAGAAGCAGACGGTATGCGTGCAGCTGAGCTTGAAGGCGAATTTGCTGAATTGAACGGTTGGGAAGCAGAATCTGATGCTGCTGTATTATTGAAAGGTATCGGAATCTCTGAGAACTTACACGATAAAAAAATGGCGGAGCTGACAGGTTCTGAAAAAGTGAAAGTTCTTTTAGCACAAGCATTATTCGGCAACCCGGATATTCTTTTGCTGGATGAGCCTACCAACGGACTAGACTTGCAGGCTATTCAATGGCTAGAAGAATTCTTGATTAACTTCGAGAACACGGTCATTGTTGTATCGCATGACCGTCACTTCTTAAACAAAATTTGTACTCATATTGCGGATGTTGATTTTGGAAAAATCCAGCTATACATTGGTAACTATGATTTCTGGTATGAGTCCAGCCAGTTGGCAACACAAATGGCACAGGATGAAAACAAGAAAAAAGAAGAGAAAATTAAAGAGCTTCAAGCCTTTGTTGCACGATTCAGTGCCAATGCTTCTAAATCGAAACAAGCAACATCCCGTAAGAAAATGCTCGACAATATCACATTGGAAGATATCAAACCTTCTTCCCGCCGCTACCCTTATGTTGGCTTCCAAATGGAGCGTGAAATTGGTAACGACGTGCTTACGGTTAAAGATATTTCCAAAACAATTGATGGCGTAAAAGTTCTTGATAACGTCAGCTTCACAATGAACCGCGAAGATAAACTTGCGCTAGTCGGCCGTGATGAAATTGCCAAAACAACATTGCTTAAAATCATCATGGGTGAAATGGAGCCAGATTCTGGTGAATACAAATGGGGCGTCACGACTTCTCAGTCTTACTTCCCGAAAGATAACTCCAAGTACTTCGACGGTGTGAAACTGACATTGGTAGAATGGCTTCGCCAGTATTCTCCGGAAGATCAGACAGAAACGTTCTTGCGCGGCTTCCTTGGCCGTATGCTATTCAGCGGAGAAGATGCTTTGAAAGAAGCAGATGTACTTTCCGGTGGTGAAAAAGTTCGTTGTATGCTTTCGAAGATGATGCTAAGCAAGTCCAATGTCTTGGTTATGGATGAACCAACAAACCACTTGGATCTTGAGTCCATTCAATCTTTGAACGAAGGCTTGATTAAATTCAAAGGCGCACTGCTGTTCACATCTCATGACCAACAGTTCGTTAACAGTATCGCAAACCGTCTGATTGAGATTACACCGACTGGTATTATTGATAAAGAAATGACATATGATGAATATGTTTCTGACAAGAAATTGCAAAAAGAAATCGCAGCAATGTACAGCTAATGTACCTAAGAGCTCCAAGGCTTTCCGCTTTGGAGCTTGTTTTATAGGAGGAAATGATGATGTCTTATACCGATAATATCCTTACCCCTATCGGCAATGTACAAATCACTGCCACCGATCAAGCTATTACGAGTATTGCTTTCGGAGAGAAACTGCCTGTCTATAAAAACGAACTGACACAGTTAGCTCACGAGCAGCTATATGCTTATTTTTCCGGTAACAGCACCTCTTTTCGCCTTCCGCTAGCTGTAAGCGGCACCTTATTTCAGCAGCGCATTTGGGACCAGGTGAATCAAATTCCATACGGCAGTGCCAGCAATTATAGTGCTGTTGCTGAAAGTGTTGGAAATAAACGGGCTGTTCGAGCTGCAGCGAATGCAATTGGACGGAACACCTTCGCCATTGTTGTCCCCTGTCATCGTGTTATCGGCAGGAACGGCAGTCTCACAGGTTACCGCTGGGAACCGTGGCGGAAAGAATGGCTATTGAAATTTGAACAGCAAGGGAGCAGATAACGTGATGAAAGTACTCGTAACAGGAGCTGCCGGACATATCGGCAAAAACTTTGTGAAAGCTACCCACCAGAAATACAAGCTCGTTTTGACAGATATCAAGCAGGATGAAGAACTTAAGCAATTTGGTCACTTCCTGCAAGCAGACTTGGCTGTACCCGAACAAGTAGATGAGCTGGTAAAGAACGTGGATGCCATCGTACATTTAGGCGGTATTGCAACAGAAAGTACGTATGAGTTGATTAATAGAAATAATTTCAACAGCACTTATCATATATACGAAGCAGCACGTAAACACGGCATCAAGCGAATTGTTTTCGCTAGCAGCAACCATGCTGTCGGCTTCCAACCTATCAATCAATCGATCGGAGCCGATGCGCTGCATATGCCAGATACCTTTTATGGTGCGAGCAAAGCTTTCGGGGAGAACCTAGCGAACATGTATTATCAGAAACACGGCATTGAAACAGCTAGTCTGCGCATCGGCAGTTATCTGGAAAAACCAGCCGAGCACCGCAACCTGAATACGTGGATTAGTGTCCGTGACATGAACCAACTAATTGTCTGCTGCCTCGAAGCAGATCAAATCAGTACGAATGTTTATTATGGTGTGTCTTCGTTGTACAATGATTACTTTGACAATCGTGATGCAGCACTAATCGGGTATGGTCCACAAGACAACCCTGAGGACTTTCGTGACGAAATAGAAAATGTAAAACTCGAAAATGTGACAGATTATATCGGCGGTGTATTTACAAACTTCGGAAGATAATAGAGTTATCCTGGCAGTCGAAACTGCCAGAATAACTCTATTTTATTTGTGAAAGGGATTTTGCAGCAGACAGCGAAAAAGTATATAAAACAAATTAACGATAGAGAAGGATGAGGCTCCATGGTGCAAGGTATTAATGCTTATATCGTAACGAATGGTAATGGACAAGAAGCAGTAAAATTCTACGAGGAAGCGCTGGATGCACAGGTTATAAGTCTGCAAACATTCGGTGACTTGCCAGAAAATCCGGATTATCCTATCCCTGCCGAAGCAAAAGATTATGTTTTGCATGCGCATATGAAAATCGGAGCGAACGAGCTTATGTTATCGGATAACTTTCCAGGAACTCCCTATACGCTTGGCGATCAAGTAGGAATTGCCGTCACAATCAGCACACCTGAAAAAGCAAAAACAGTATTTGACAGTCTATCAGCAGATGGCCATATAACAATGGAACTGCAGCAAACCTTTTGGAGTCCGCTTTATGGCCAGGTGAAAGATAAGTTTGGTGTCACTTGGCAAGTTTCTACAATAAGTGAAGCACCGTAAGTATACGCATCATATAATGGAGCTTTCGCCACCACGAAAGCTCCTCTTTCTTTCAAATAAAAAAAAGCGCACAGAAAACATTCCGTTTCCTGCGCACTTCTTATCTCGTTTATTATTTCTTATTTTTAATATTACCAGAGAGCTTCAGCGCTTGCTTTAGCTGCTTAAATGCACCGCCTTTTCCGTACATCAGCACACCGCCGCGATACACTTTAGCGGATATCCAAGCGATAACTAAGATTGTAGCTATTAGAATTGCAATGCCAAGAGCTGCCTCCCACGCTGGCACACCTAGCACACCAATCCGTAAGAACATAATCATCGGTGTGAAGAATGGAATATAAGAAGTTACAACAATTACCGGTGAATCAGGGGAACCTAGTCCGTACATGGAAAGAAGGAAAGCAGCGACCACTAAAAAGATAACTGGACTTACAAGCTGCTGTACATCTTCCATTCTGCTTACAACCGACCCAAGACCTGCACAAATTGTTGCATACAAGAAGTACCCAAGTATAAAGAAGATTAATGCAAACCACAGTGTAACCGGTGATGCATCCGCAAGACCTGTGAATTCCAATACACCGCCGTCAAGCTCACTTCCCCGCACTTGAATCATCGTATAAATAACAGCAACTATTAATGCTACTTGTGTAAGGCCAACCAATCCAATCGCTAAAATCTTGGCGAACATCTGACTAACTGGAGAGGAGCTGGAGATTAATATTTCCATCACTCTGGATGTTTTCTCATTACTAATATCCGTAGCAATCATCATGCCATAGATGATAACACTCATATAAAGCCCAAATACAAGAATGTATACAAGACCTTGTGAGCCTGCCAGCTCTTCTTCCGTTTTGGCCTCTTTATCCAGTGCTTCGCGTTCGAAAGAAACGGGTGTATAAATTTCTTGGATTGTCGCTTCATCGATACCAGCCTGTGAAGCCGCCTGTGCGACTTTAACTTGCTGCAGCTGGGACTCGATATCATCACTCACATTGTTGGTCAGCTGCATGCTATAAAAGGTAGCTTCTGGCAGATTTTGCTCTGACTGACGCAACACTAGCAAGCCTTCATATTCTTCCTCCTCAACTGCCTGCCGTGCTGCTTCTTCTGTTCCTTCGAACAATTCCGGCTTATAGCCATCGGCAGAAGCACTCAGAGCTTCGTAAACCTGTTGATTCTCCGTATCATCTATAACAGCAACGACAGGATCTTCACTGTTACCGGAAAAACGTTCAATAATATCTGGCAAATAAAAGAGTCCGCAGATTAATAATAGAAAAATTGCACTCGAAATAATAAAGCCTTTTGCTTTAACCCTAGATAGATAGGTGTGGGAAAATACAATCCAAAACTTACGCATAGGACTCCCCTGCCTTTTCAATAAAGATATCATTCAATGTAGGTTCTTCTACTTCAAACTTGCTGACAAACCCCTTTTCAGCAAGCTGTTTCCACACAGTCGGCGCATCTTCTGCTGACGCAATTTGAAGGCGGCATCCTTGCTGTGTTTCCTGGTATTTGATAACGCCAGCAGTATCTTTTAAGAAACTTACATCATAATCTGCCGCAATGGTAATATTCTTTTTACGGAAAGAACGCTTTATCTCTACCAAATCACCTTCTACAACCGGCTTTCCTTGTTTCATGATACAGAGAAAACGGCATAATTCCTCGACATGCTCCATTCGGTGTGAAGAGAATATAATCGAAGTTCCTGCATTCTTTAAGTCAATAACCGCTTGTTTAAGCATTTCCACATTCACTGGGTCCAAGCCGGAGAATGGCTCATCCAATATAAGCAGCCGCGGGTTATGTAATACAGCGGATATAAATTGGATTTTCTGCTGATTTCCTTTGGACAGCTCTTCTACCTTTTTGTTTTCGTATTCGGTTATGTTAAATCGCTCCAGCCATGTTTTTAGCGCTTTGACACTGTCTGCTTTCGCCATGCCTCTCAGCTTAGCTAAGTAAACGAGCTGCTCTTTCACACTTAGCTTCGGATACAATCCGCGCTCCTCGGGAAGATAGCCGATCTCATCACTGTCTCCATATGTAATCTTCTTGCCTTGCCAAGTTATTTCCCCTTCTGTATTTTCCATTAAGTTCAGAATCATTCGGAAGGTAGTCGTTTTACCAGCACCGTTAGCCCCTAGGAAACCAAACATTTCTCCTTCTGGTATCGACAGCGTCAGCTGATCAACAGCAGTAAAACTTCCAAATCTTTTTGTTACTTTTTTTAGTTGAAGCACTAACTTCACCCTTTCCTGCTTCTCTCATTAGATATACGGATAGGCACTGGAAATGTTTCACTTTCACACTAAAAATGACCTATATTTTTTCCAAAGTAAACAGCTGGGCATTCGTATTTAAAGTATTTCATAAGTATCTTGGCATAAAGTTATCTCATTGTGCTAAAATTCATATAATTGGTAAAACGTGCCATAAACCAGGATAAATCTAATCCCCCAGATTTATCCTCCAAACGAAAGGAGCCAATGAATAGTGAACAGTCCGATTTAAAAATTCCCCTAATCAACACAACCACATTCAATTCAACAATTGGGGGATAAAAAATGAAATTGAATAAGAATTTCACTTTATTACTATGGGGCCAATCCATTGCCAATATTGGTGATGTATTATATATGGTTAGCGTAATAAGTTTGATCTATAGTTTAACTGGTTCTGCAGCTGCATCAGCATTTGTTCCATTTACCATTACTACTTCTATGTTTGCAGCCAGTCTGTTAACACCTCTTTTGATTGGAAGAGTGAATCTGAAGTGGCTGCTGACAGGATCACAGATCGGAAAAACTATTTTGCTTTTAATACTAGGGTTTCTGTTAATGGTGGTTACCGTATCTAATTATTATGTCATCTTTATACTAATAGGGTTGATTGCGTTTCTTGACGGTTGTGCAAATCCAATAAGACAGACGTTGATTCCAGATTATGTGAAAGCAGATCAGTTAATTCAAGCAAATGGAGTTGCTGAAACTGTTACGCAGGTCATACAGGCAGCGATGTGGTTTGCAGGAAGTGTGTTTCTGCTCGTTATGAGCGCTCAACAGCTGATTTGGTTCGTTGGGGCTTTGTTCATCATTGCTAGTTTCTTGCTTTGTCAGTTAGAAAGTGTCAAACATATATCAACAGAGTCTAAAGGGAAATTAGAACAAATAAAAGCAGGCTGGGTAACCTTATCTGCTACTCCAGTGCTAAGAAGAATTGCTTGGATTGATATTTTCGAAACGATTGCAGGAACAGTTTGGATAGCCGCCATTTTATATGCATTTGTTAGCGAGGCGCTGCATGTTGATGAAAAGTGGTGGGGTTTTATCAATGGAGCATTCTTTTTAGGGTTAATTGCAGGAAGTGTGTATTGTATTAAATATGCTGCTGTGGTGGAAAAAAGATTAGGAACCTTTATTTTTATAGGTGCATTATTAAGTGCCTTCGTTACCTTACTGTTTAGCCTAAATAGTTCCCCAGTCATATCCTTGCTTTTATCACTTTGTGTTGGACTGTTTGGGCAAATAAAAAACATCCCGCAGCAATCCATTATACAAACTAGCGTTTCAAAAGAGCAGCTGTCCACTGTCTATACGTCGTTAGGCGCTATTGGAACAGGAATTTTTGGGATTGGTTCCCTCGTTATGGGGTTATTAGCAGATTTACTTGGGATTCGGGTTGTCTTCATGATTTCTGGGATACTGCTAGCTGCAGTTAGTATTGTCGTTTTCAAAAGTAGACATTTATTTATTAAAAACATAAGCAAGTAAACAAAAAAGAGTGCAGAGGATTCTATAATTCTTCTGCACTCTCTATTTAGTTAGTGTTTACGCTTCCTTCCTCGAGGCAATTAAATCAGCTACTTGCTGTTTGTCCCCTCGATTGAGCGCATCAACAATCTTACTTCCCACCACTACACCATCACAATACTGGCTAAGTTCTTTCACATGTTCGGGTGTAGAGACTCCAAATCCGGCAAGTACCGGTGCTTTGCTAATTTCTTTCAATGCTTGCAGGTGTGCACCAATTTGATTAACGAAGCTAGCCCGCTCTCCTGTCGTACCTGCAACTGTTACAGCATAAAGGAAACCTTCTGAACGTTCGGCAAGCGCCTGGATTCTTTCTTGTGTACTCGTCAAAGCGACCAAACGAATGAGCGCGATATTATGCTTCTTCAGTGCCTTCACAACGAGCCCTTCTTCTTCAAGCGGCAAATCCGGCAAGATGAGGCCGGAAATTCCTGCTGCTTCGCAGGATTGCGCAAAAGCTTCTACACCATAAGCAAAAATCGGATTCAAATATGTCATAATCACAAGTGGTATCATGCGGTTATCTTTCTCTTTTGCCACTTCATCCAAAACAGCTTGTACCGTTGTTCCAGCTTCCAAGGCACGGATTCCTGCAGCTTGAATGGTCGGACCGTCTGCGACAGGATCTGAAAATGGCAAACCGAGTTCAATCGCTGTTGCTCCGCTTTCCGCAAGAAAACGAATACTTTCGTTTAGGTTTTCCAAGCCGCCGTCACCAGCCATGATGTACGGTACAAAAGCTTTCTCTCCGACCTTTTCCACCGTTTGAAATGCAGTATCCAGCTTCGCTTTAGTCATGCAGGTCACCTCCTGTTTCATGCGCTTCTCTAATTGTGTTCACATCTTTATCTCCACGCCCGGACAGGCATACAACCAAGACATCCTCTTTGTTCATCACCGGGGCTAGTTTCTTACAGTAAGCAACGGCATGTGCACTTTCCAAAGCTGGGATAATCCCTTCTGTTCTGGAAAGCATACGCACTGCCTCTAGTGCTTCTTCATCTGTGATAGCATCATAGGTAACACGTCCAGCATCTTTCAAATAACTATGTTCTGGGCCGACACCTGGATAGTCCAAACCAGCAGAAATGGAATGTGGCTCCTGCACTTGACCATCTTCATTTTGCAGCAAATAAGATAATGATCCGTGCAAAATACCAGCTTTACCTTCTGTAAGCGATGCTGCGTGCATCCCGGATAATAATCCTTTACCGCCAGCTTCCACACCGTACATTTTCACATCCAGGTCGTCTACAAACGGATAAAACATACCGATGGCATTACTTCCGCCGCCAACACAGGCAACGACTGCTTCTGGCAGCTTGCCTTCTGCTTCAATAACTTGTTTGCGTGTTTCGTCTCCAATAATACGCTGGAAGTCTCGCACAATTTGAGGGAATGGATGTGGACCAGCCGCAGTACCAAAGATATAATGGGTATCTTCAACGTTCGCAGTCCAGTAGCGCATCGCTTCATTTACTGCATCTTTCAGTGTCCCGTTACCTTGGTCGACGGATACAACTTGCGCGCCAAGCAGCTCCATCCGGTAAACATTTAACGCTTGGCGTCTGACGTCTTCTTTTCCCATAAAAATAATGCACTCTAATCCAAGCAAAGCACTAACTGTTGCTGTAGCTACCCCATGCTGGCCAGCTCCTGTTTCCGCTACGACCTTTTTCTTTCCCATTCGCTGTGTCAGTAATGCTTGCCCAATTGTATTGTTAATTTTATGAGCACCAGTATGGTTTAAATCTTCTCGTTTTAGATAAATTCTCGGACCGTCAAGATGCTTGGAGAGACGTTCTGCATAATAAAGTGGTGTCTCCCGCCCGACATATTGCTTTAAATAATAGCGCATTTCTTCCTGAAAACCTTCGTCCTCTTTCGCTTCTTTAAACGCTTTTTCTAGTTCCAGAATGGCTGGCATTAATGTTTCAGGTACAAATCGGCCGCCAAAGTCTCCATAGTGCCCCGTTTCTGTCGGATATGTTGCCATGTTTTCATCCTTTCTTTGCCGCTGCAATAAATTGCTGTATTTTAAGAGGATCTTTTTGTTTGTCTGTCTCCACACCGCTGCTTACATCAACACCTGCAGGGCTTACTTCGCGGATAGCTTGCTGCACATTATCCGCATGCAGCCCGCCAGCCAGGAACAATTTCTCCCTTGGCAGGGATTCCGAGCTTGCTAGTGACCAGTCAAATGGTCTGCCATTGCCACCGCGATAGGCTTCAGCCGGACTATCGAGCAAATAGTAATCGCAAGCATAATTGGTGAGCAGCTTTAAGTCAGCCTCTGACGAAACAGAGAAAGCTTTCATAACTGGCTTATTCAAGCTACTTAAATAAACTGGTGTTTCATCGCCATGCAGCTGGATGTAGTCCAACGCAGCTGTTTCCACAATGTTTATGAGACTATCAATCGGCTCGTTCACGAATACTCCAACTTTTTTGACATGTGACGGCAGCTTCTTACCAATCTGTGCTGCCTGCTCCGCCGTTACTTGTCTGCTGCTGTCGGCGAAAACAAACCCAATCATGTCAGCGCCTGCTTCTGCAGCTGCCAGGCCAGCCTCAACGGACTGGATACCGCATATCTTAACAATCATGACTGCTCTGCTCCTACAGGCACTTGAAGCGACTGCAATGCGGATGCAATATCAGAAGCGCGCATGAGTGTCTCGCCGACTAAAATCCCTCTTGCTCCCACTTTCGCTACACGCTCTGCATTAGCTGGTACAGCCATGCCGCTTTCACTAATCACCAATGTGTCTGTTATATTTATTTTCTTGATTAATCGTTCCGTTACACCAAGATCTACCTCAAAAGTCTTAAGATTCCGATTATTGATGCCGATAATGTTCGCACCAAGCGCTTGTGCTTGCTCCAGTTCTTCTTCGTTATGCACTTCTACAAGTACATCCAATTCTTTTGCTATTGCATGTTGATAGAGAGCATGCAGTCGTTCCTGCTCAAGTGCTGCGACAATTAGCAGAATCACATCAGCACCGTAATCAGCCGCCCTATCAATCTGAATTTCGTCTAAGATAAAGTCTTTATTTAATACAGGCAGATCTACCGCTTCCCTCACAGCAGCCAAGTCATCCATTGTACCTTTAAAGAACGGTGTATCCGTCAATACAGATACAGCTCCTGCACCTGCAGTTTCATAAATTCTGGCTTGCTCTGCTGGCACAACATCTGGGTTAATAATCCCTTTTGATGGAGAAGCACGCTTGATCTCCGCTATAATCTGCAGCTGTTCTTTCTGCTGGAAACGCTCGTATAAAGAAATCGGTTTACGCTGTGCAGCTGTTGGTTGGTACGTTTGCTTTAGTGTTGCAATTTCTGTTCGTTTTTCATCTAGTATTCTTTCCAAAAATGTCATGAGGTCACTTCCTTTTGCTTGTAATCAATCAAATATTGCAGCTTCGCTTTGGCTGCTCCGCTATCAATGCTTTCCTGTGCCATTTTAATGCCTTCCTGAATGGAATTTGTCTTTCCATTTGCAAAGATACCAAGACCGGCGTTCAATACGACAGTATCTCGATAGACACCCGTTTCTCCGTTCAATACACGCAGCAATATCTGCGCATTATCTGCTGCATCGCCGCCCTTAATTGCCTCCAGTGGATAAACTGACAGTCCAACTTCTTCTGGATGAAGTGTGAAAGCTGTTTGCTTGCCTTCTTCTAACAACACCAGATGATTGTCGCCTGCTAAGGAAGCTTCATCCATGTGCCCTGCCCCATTTACAACGATTGCTCGTTTGCGCCCCAGCTTTTGCAAGGCTTCGGCCATCATACCAAGCATATCACGACGGTAAATTCCAAGCAGCTGTGAATCAAGCGGCACTGGATTTGTTAATGGACCGATTAGATTGAAAATAGTTGGAATCCTCAGTACTTTCCGAAGCTGCATTACCTGTTTTAATCCAGGATGAACATGCGGTGCGAACAGAAATGCAATATTATTCTCCTTTAGCAAGTGTGTTGTCTCTGCTGCTGGCAAGGACAATGGCACACCGAGCTTTTCAAGAACATCGGCACTGCCGGTTCTGCTGGAGACGCTGCGGTTGCCATGCTTAGCGACCGTTATGCCGGCTCCTGCGATGACAAATGCTGCTGTGGTGCTGATATTAAAACTTTGTGATCCGTCGCCGCCGGTGCCGCAGTTATCCATTACGTCGGCTGCTTGAAACGGAATAATCTGGGCTTTCTCCCGAATGGCCGCTACCATTCCTGCTACTTCATCAGCTGTTTCTCCGCGGGTTTGCAGCATAGATAGGAATGCTCCTGCTACGGCATCTGGCATACTGCCGTCCAACAAGTCTCTTGATGCCTGCAATGCTTCTGCATAATTCAAGGATGCTGTATTTGTAAGCTTAGCCAATAATGGTTCCATAACTTTTCCCTTCTTTCATAAGTTCAATGTAATATTTCACAATCTCCTTACCAGCTTCAGTTCCAATCGATTCCGGATGGAACTGCAGGCCATAGACTGGGTATTGGCGATGCTGGACAGCCATGATTTCCTCATCATCTTCTGCATACGCCGTCACTTCTAATTCTGCCGGAACAGTCTGCTTATTGATGACGAGTGAATGATAACGCATGATTGGCAAGTCCTTGATAATTAAAGCTATATCCGGTTCGCCTTCATAGCACAGCGTGGATGTCTTACCATGCTTAATCTGACCTGCTCGACTGACTTTTGCTCCGAATGCTGTACCGATTGCCTGATGACCGAGACAAATGCCAAGTATAGGCGTCTTACCAGCAAAGTGCTGAATAGCCTCCACGCAAATGCCTGCGTCCTCCGGTCTTCCTGGTCCCGGTGATACGATAATCGCCGCTGGCTGCATTCTTTCAATGTCTTGAATTGTTAATTCATCATTGCGGGCAACTGTTACTTCTTCTCCAAGCTCAGCTGTGTATTGAAATAAGTTATACGTAAAAGAATCGTAATTATCGATTAGCAGAATCATGCAAACCTACCTCCGTTAGTGATTTCGCTTTATGAAGCGTCTCGTGGTACTCTGTCTCAGGATCCGAATCATAAACAAGTCCGGCGCCTGCCTGGACATAAGCTTTTTTGTCTTTGACAACCATTGTCCGGATTGCCAACGCTAAATCAAGATCGCCATTCATGTTAATGTAGCCTATCGCTCCCGCGTAGAGGCCTCGTTTTTTCTTCTCAAATTGATTGATTAATTGCATTGCCCGTATTTTCGGCGCCCCAGATACGGTCCCTGCCGGAAGTGCTGCTATGAGTGCATCCAATCCGGTCATTCCTTCTGCCAAGTCTCCTTGCACCTCAGATACGATGTGCATCACGTGCTGGTATTTTTCCACCGTCATATACTTTGTAAGTTCAACTGTGCCAACCTTACATACACGCCCCAGGTCATTCCGACTCAAGTCAACGAGCATTCGATGCTCCGCCAACTCTTTTTCGTCTGCCAACAGCTCTGTTGTCAATTGCTCATCTTGTTCCGTTGTTTTGCCCCGTGGTCGCGATCCAGCAATAGGATTTGCTGTTATTTTGCCATCGCTTGCTTTGATTAAGCTCTCCGGTGAAGCTCCCAGTACGGTATAGTCTTCAAAATCAAGGTAAAACATATATGGAGAAGGGTTGCTCGCTCGTAACTTTCGATAAAAACTAAATGCATCTCCATTAAAATCTGCTGTCAGCCGCTGCGAAAGCACAATTTGAAAAACATCCCCTGCTTTGATATACGCTTTGGCCTCTTCTACCATATTCATAAAGGATTCTTGATCAATCTCTGGATGAAAATGGACAGCAGCTAAGCTTGCATCCGGTATTTCTTGATGTGTGGTAAGCTCTTCCTCCATCTCTGCCAGGCGCTCTCGCAGTGCTTCTGCTGACCGATTACCAGACCCATCAACCGCCAGCAATGTAACTTGCTCGTGCTTATGGTCGTAAACGATAATGTCTTGATAGAACATGAAATGAACTTCCGGCATGCCGATTGGGTCTGCTGGTACCTCGCCAATTACTTCATACTGCCGAATGGTATCATAAGCCATGTAGCCGACTGCCCCGCCATAGAAAGGAAAATCAAACGGCAGCTGCACGCCGCTTATATGCTGTTTTAACATCTCAAGCGGCTTCACCTCTAGCTTTTCTTCTTTGCCCTTTTCGGCAACTACTGTCTGCTGCCCTGTTCCTGTCAGCTCCTTGTACGGATTCGCACCAATGATGGAATAGCGCCCTTTTCCTGTATGATGTACCGAACTTTCCAGCAAGAACTTTTTTTGCCCACGTAATCGTTTATATATGATGATTGGTGTCAGTGTATCTCCGTTCAGCTGCTTCTTTTCATAATTCATCGTCTGCGTAACGTTCATTTTCTCGCTCCTCTTCTTTTGGTAATAAAAAAACCGTCCCCTATGCACATGGTTTGGTCATGTGCATAGGGGACGGTTCTTCACCGCGGTGCCACCTCTATTGAAAGCTTTCACTTTCCGCTCATTCGGATACGCAGCGCTTGCTTAATATCCTATCCCGGTAACGGGGGAAACCGGATTCCCCTACTTGCATTCAAGGAATCTCTCTGAAGCCCATTCCATGCTGCTGATTTGACCGGAATCCCACCATCACCGGCTCTCTGTACAAATCCTGCAGCATGTACTCCTCTTCATCAACGATTTTCGTGTATAAAAAAAAGGCAATCTCTCCAATAAAGGACGAGATTACCCGTGGTACCACCTTTGTTAGCTAGCGAACTAGCTCACTTTACTCCTTTTATCGGGGGAGATGCCGCCACAGCCTACTATCCATTTCAGCCATAGTGCTCAGAAGTCCATTCACTAATGCATCACACCGGTTTCCACCAACCACCGGCTCTCTAAAAGTGATCACATTAGCTACTACTCTTCGTCATCGCTACCGTATCTGTTTTGCTTGGATTCATTGTAGCCCCCTTGTAAACACATGTCAAGAGGTTTCTTTTCCAGCATCCTGTAAATCTGGTTTACCATTGTCTCCAAAGACCAGCTGTTTGCGCGGCAAGCGCTGTTTTGTTTCTTTTTCAATTTGCTTAATTTGGTGACGGTCACGCGGTGTTACAAACGCAACAGTTAAGCCTGTACTACCCGCTCTGCCGGTACGTCCGATGCGATGGATATAACTTTCTGTATCCTCTGGCAAGTCATAGTTAAATACATGTGTGACACCTTCTACATCTAATCCGCGAGCTGCTACGTCTGTCGCGACAAGGAACTGGGTTTTGTATTCACGGAAATTTTTCATCGCTCGTTCCCGTTTTGCTTGTGAAAGATCGCCATGCAACTCGTCCGATTCGAGACCTAATCCACGTAAATAGCCATGCAGCTCAGAAGCGCGTCTTCTTGTACGACAGAAAATAATCGCTGCGAACGGGCGATACATTTGCAGGAGAGTCTTAAGTGTATTGCGCTTTTCTCTATCGGACATTTCCAATACAATCTGTTTGATTTCCTGCAGCGTTACATTGTTTGTCTCGATGGTGATTTCTTTCGGACGCTGCATTTGCGTACCTGCCAGCTGACGGATTTCTTTCGGCATTGTAGCGGAGAACAATAACGTCTGCTTTGTATTAGGCAAAGTATTCGCGACATCTTTCACATCATGCCAAAATCCCATGTGAAGCATCTGATCTGCTTCATCCAACACGAAAGTACGAACGTGCGCCAAATCAACCGTGCCGCGTCGCATGTGATCAAGAAGTCGTCCTGGAGTCGCAACGACGATATCTATTCTTCCTTCCAAACGCTTCAGCTGCTTCACAATATCTTGTCCCCCGTAAACAGCGAGGATGCCTACTTCTTCTTCTGGATGAACCAACTTGGCAAGCTCATCGTAAATCTGAATCGCCAATTCCCTAGTCGGACTAAGAATAAGCGCTTGAATCCCTTCACTTTCCGCATTGAGCATTTCAAGTATTGGCAGCAAGAAAGCAAGCGTCTTGCCTGTACCTGTTTGTGCTTTCGCAATCACATCTTTTCCCGCCATAATCTCCGGAATAGCTTGCTGCTGGACAGGAGTAGGTTCTGATAACCCTAATTTATGTAATAGTTCTAATCTGCTATTTTGTAAATTTAAATCGCTAAAGTGCTTCATTTTATTCCTTCTTTCATACATTTTCCAGTATTATTATGTGAAGTTATTCTAGATGTACCCGTAAAAAGTTTGTAAGATATCAGTATACACATAAAAAGGGGGAAATTATATGCATAAAGTGCTGATCGGCATTTTCGTTCTGCTGATCATTCGTTTCAGCATCATCGGTTTGCTTCAAGGTGAAGGACAAATGAAGCAAATAAGCTAGATGGGCAAATCGTCAGTAAATTTAAAATAATAATCGTTTATCCTGCACACATACGGGTAAAATATAATATATAAATAAAAAACAGGCAGAGCAAACCGCCATTTGCTCTACCTGCTGCATCTATTCGTATTAGTCTAGAACTTTTACAGTTACAGATTTACGTCCCCAGTTAAGCGCTGAGCCTTTGTCAGGTACGTGTACATCAATCTTGTTGCCTTTAATTGCACCGCCAGTATCGCCAGCGACTGCTTCTCCATAGCCCTCAACCCATACGCGAGATCCTAGAGGAATAACATTTGGATCTACAGCAATGACTTTAGCATTCGGATTTGCATTCAAATCGATACCTGTAGCTGTTACACCAGAACAACCATTACATTGTCCAGTATAAGCTGTTGCTGATACTGTCAATTCTTTTGTAGCTTCCTGGTTTGTGCTTGTAGCTGCCTTTTCTTCTTTAGCAGGAGCTGCTGCTTCTTGTTTAGCAGGTTCTGCTTCTTGTTTAGACTCCTGTTGTGCTGGAGCTTCTTGCTTAGGCGCTGTTTCTTGTTTTGGTGCTTCTTGTTTTGGAGCTTCCTGTTTCGAAGCTTCCGCTTTAGCCGCTTCTTGTTTCACTGGTACTGCTGCTGCTTCGCTGCCAGTCACTGCAAGTTGCTGACCTATTACAATCAAATCGGAATTTAAGCTGTTCCATGCTTTTAACTCGCTTACCGAAATATTGAACTTCCCTGCGATTTTAGAAAGACTATCGCCTTTTACTACTGTATATGAATCTGATGTATTTGTTGTTTCTTTATCTATAGTTAACTTTTGATTAGGAAAGATTAGGTCAGAATCAAGTTGGTTAAACTCTTTAAGCTGATTAACACTTACTTCGTATTTGTGTGCGATATCCCAAAGGGTATCCCCTGTTTGAACGTTATATTCAGCAGCTGATGCTGTTGTACTGAATGCCCCCGCGACCACTAGTCCTGTAGCTAAAGATACGACTGTTTTTTTCATACGTCGTCTACCTCCTTAAATTTCTAACAAGACTTATGCTATCACATGGGCTTAACCCAGTGGGTTACAAGAAGTTTAAGGTTATATTACAGCATTTCTCCACAGCAATATTTTTGTTACATTGTAATGTTCTCGTAATAAACATGTTCATAACTAAGCTTTATCGAGCATTTTTGTAATAAAAACCCTCGTTTTTAGCCTAAAAACTGGAATATGTAAAAATTCATTTTTTTATTGACTTCGTTTAATTTTGTATATTTCGCTTCATTTTCTGTCGTTTTTCCAGTGATTTTAGGACAAATGTTACAGAAGACAACTTATAAATACCTTTATTTACCATTATGAAAGAAAAAACAGAAGCTATTGCCCTTGTTTCTCACTTCCGAACTTGCCAATTATGGTTGCAAGTTGCTTCAATTACTTCGCGATGGTTAATGTAATCCGCAATCAATTCCGTCATGTCCGTTGTAATCTCACGGACCACAGGCTTCCCTTTAAACATGACATAATCTCCCCCGCCAGCTGCCCGGTAATTATTCATCACTACTTGATATGTCTCATCCGCCAAAACGGGATTGCCTTTAATCGATAATGCTTGAACTCTGTCTCCGACCTCACGGCTGATATCTAATGTGTAATTAATACCTTCCCACATATCGTAGTTATAATGCTGCGGTTTTGGTTCCAGGAAGGACTGGCTAACCTCGAGCTCTAAATCCTCATTTATAGAAAAATAAGTCGCCGATAGTTCGAGTGCCTGCTTCATATCAGTACCCGTAATCTCTATAACCTTTAATGTATTAGGATAAATATAGTTAGAAACAATATCCCGCATCGTAATGTTTTCCGGGAATCCTGGAGATGCATTATGGAACAAAGCAGTACTGGATATATCTACAGCAGCTGCATCCATTTGTACTTTATTAATAAATTCAATGAAGGGCGTCTCTTCGATTCTCGTTTCAAAAGCGTTATGAATGATCATATCGCCGTCAATTTTTCCGATTGGCTGATCAAGCCATTCCTGTGTTTCCTTTTCATAGGAAGAAACTAGGTTCAAAATCTGTTCATTCGGGTCAATTTCGTTTGTAATAGGATGTAGTTTTGATTCCGTCTTCATGCATTTCTTACTATTATTTAACTGCTCAACATCAATGGTAACTTCACCAAGAAAAGCACCCGTGGAACCAGGCTGGATAACTGTTACTCCATTTACCTTCTCCGCTAGTGTCCGATGCTGATGCCCTGTTACCAAAACATCAATTCCTTCTATAGAATGGCACATCTCATAGCCCACATTTTCCCCAGTAAGTGATTCAGTTGGATCACCTGTCTCCAAATCACGTTCGAAACCGCCGTGATAAGCAACGACCAGAACATCCGGCTGTTCTTCTTCTCGCACTTTCTTTACCCATCTTCTTGTTGATTCCAACACATGCTCAAATGCTAAACCTTCAATATGATTGGGGTCTTCCCAGTTTGGAATGAAATGGGTGGTAACACCGATGATCGCCAGTTTAACTCCATCTATCATTTTGATTTTGTATGGCGTTCCAAAGACAGGCTCCTTCTTCGTCTCATCCAATATGTTACCGCAAAGATATGGAAAATCAGCTGATTGGACAGCAGCCTGCAAGTAAGGCATACCGTAATTGAACTCATGATTTCCGATTACAGCAGCATCATATTGCAGTTCATTCATGCAGCGAATCATCGGATTATCTTTGGCTGCACCGTATTTTGCATGATGATATGTCAGCGGTGTTCCTTGAATCATATCGCCATTATCGAGAAGCAGAACGTGTTCTTTATTCTGCCTTATCTGTTTGATTAAAGTTGCCACACGTGCAAGTCCAAGCGGTGCCGGTTCTCTATCACGGTAGGTAGTCGGAAAGATATTACCATGCACATCACTCGTTACAAGCAAGGTGATATTTGTCGTTTTTTCGCTCATTCAGGCCATTCCTCCTGCATTGTTTTCTGAATTAAAACAGTATTTGCTATTATCTATCATAACACGCTAAAACTATCTTTACATTCTTATTACAGTAAGTTAACATAAACTGGAACAAGACGTGATATAGTTGTTCATGCAGTGCAAATTAAACAAAACTTTGGGGGTATATCATGTTTAAGAAAATTGCAGGTGTCGGCGCAACTTTATTTCTAGCAGCAGGCTTGCTTAGTGCATGTGGATCGGATGATTCTAGCGCAGAAGGCAGCGGAAGCGACAGCAAGAACGAACTAGAGGAGCTTCGCGTACAATTTGTTCCTTCTCAGAACGCAGAGACACTAGAAGCAAAAGCAGAGCCGCTTGAAGGACTTCTTAAGGAAGAGCTGGGCATTCCAGTTGATGTAAGTGTTTCTACTAACTACAACACAATTGTTGAAGCAATGGCTTCTGATCAAGTAGACGTTGGTTTCCTTCCGCCTACAGCATACGCATTGGCACATGAAAAAGGCGCAGCTGATGTAATCTTGCAATCTCAGCGTTATGGCGTTAATCCGGAAGACGGTTCTCCAACTGATGAGCTAGTAGACTATTATCTAGCACAGTTTGTCGTGAAGAAGGATTCCGATATTGAATCTCTTGAGGACCTTGAAGGTAAGAGCATTGCTGTACAGGATGTAACTTCATCTGCAGGTTATGTATGGCCAGCTGGAGCACTTGATGGTGCTGGTTTGGACATCCAGTCTGACTTAACTCCTACTATCGTTAAAGGCCACGATGCTGGTATCGTCAGCGTATTGAATGGCGACACAGATGCAGCTGTTACTTTCCAGGATGCACGTAACGTTGTTAAAGGTGACTACCCGAGCGTATTCGAAGATACAAAAGTAATTGCAACTACAGAAAAGATTCCAAATGATACAATCGCTGTTACTCCTGATATGAGTGACGAGTGGAAAGAAAAAATCACAGATGCTTTCATCAACATCGGTAAAGATCCGGAAGGTTTGGAAATCATCCGCGAAGTTTACTCTCACGAAGGCTATGTAGAGTCTGAAGACAGCAACTTTGATATCGTACGTGAATATCAAAAATTTGCAGAACAATAATTAAGTTTTTTTCATAGTTTACCTATCAATCCAGCCAGCCTGAGATTTCCTTAGACTGGCTGGGCTTTTGTCTGTATGTATATTTTTCCGAACAGTATTCTTTATTATCTTTAACTATTAAACTACATAAAAAGGTTGGTATAGAGAGTGATAGAATTTCGCAATGTTTCGAAAACATATCCTAATGGCGTCAAAGGTTTAAAGAACATCAACTTAACTATCGAAAAAGGCGAGTTTATTGTCATTGTTGGTCTTTCCGGTGCTGGTAAGTCCACTTTGCTGCGCTCGATTAATAGATTGCACGAAATCTCTGAAGGGGAAATTATGATTGATAATGCCTCTATCACCGCAGCGAAAGGAAAAAAACTGCGCATGATCCGGCGAGATATCGGCATGATTTTCCAAAGCTTCAACCTTGTTAAGCGGTCCTCTGTACTGCGGAATGTACTTTCAGGACGTGTTGCCTACCATTCCACCCTGCGAACTATTTTCGGATTATTCCCGAAACAAGATGTAAATCTAGCTCTTAATGCGTTAGATCGAGTTAATATAGTAGACAAGGCTTATACACGTTCTGACCAGCTTTCAGGTGGGCAGCAGCAGCGTGTTTCCATTGCCCGTGCGTTAGCGCAAGAAGCAAAAATCATTCTTGCCGATGAGCCTGTAGCCTCTCTTGATCCATTGACTACCAAACAAGTAATGGATGACTTGCAAAAAATTAATCAGGAGCTTGGCATCACAACGGTAGTTAACCTCCACTTCATTGATATTGCACGTCAGTATGCAACACGCATTATTGGATTGAATGCCGGAGAAGTCGTGTTTGATGGCCCTGTAGAAGAAGCTACTGATGAGAAGTTCAGAGAGATCTACGGACAGCAGCTGGAAGAAGAACAGCAGCGCGGGATTGGAGCTGGAGCGGAATGAGCCAGAGCCAGACTCCGAAAAAAACGGTTCCGAGACCACCCTCTAAGCTGAAGCATTACCTAACGGCAGCAATTATTCTCATTCTGCTGGGACTCAGTTATTGGCGAACAGGCTCAAGTATCATGGATTTATTCAACAACCGCGATCAAATGGCGAGCCTCGTTGTTGACATGTTCCCACCGGATTGGGCTTATTTCAAAGAAATTATAGAGCCAATGCTGGAAACAATTCGTATGGCAGTCATCGGCACGACGTTCGGTGCGATTATATCCATTCCTGTTATTCTGCTATGTGCGAATAATGTCAACCGTGTCCCGTGGATTTCGTATCCAGCTCGTTTTGTGCTGAACTTAATTCGTACGATTCCCGAATTGCTTCTAGCGGCAATCTTTGTAGCAATTTTCGGTTTAGGTATGATTCCAGGTATTTTTGCTTTAACCATTTTCTCTGTCGGAATTATTGCCAAACTAACTTACGAATCAGTAGAAGGTATTGATAAAGGTCCATTAGAAGCTATGACTGCAGTTGGTGCTAACAAGTTTCAATGGATTGCCTTTTCTATCATTCCACAGGCTGCGGCTTATTTTGTCTCCTATGTGCTTTATACATTTGAGGTAAATATTCGAGCTGCTGCTATACTAGGACTTGTAGGAGCCGGCGGTATTGGGCTGTACTACGACAGCAACCTTGGCTTCTTTAATTATCCACGAGTTAATACATTAATTATCGCTACACTTGTCGTTGTGTTAATCATTGACTTTGTGAGTAATAAACTTCGGGAGAAATTACTATGAGCCAACTTTCCACACAATTTGTCGCTAAACCAACAGGTCGCGGTAAACGCCTGTTCAACCGTGTGTTAATTTTAGTCATTCTAGCTGCAATCTATGTTTGGGCTTTTGCTGGTGTAGAAACATTCGAAATCAAGGAAACTGCCGGCCAGATATCAAAAGCAATTTTAAACGGAATTATCCAGCCTGATTGGGATTTCGTTCCTGGAGCTGAGGGACTGATTTACGGCTTAATAGATACACTGGCCATCTCTATTCTTGGAACGTTTATTTCAGCAATTCTTACCATCCCATTTGGCTTCTGGGCTGCAACTCGCCGCGATAAATCAGGATTCTTTGTTACCGGTATTGGTCGGTTTGTTCTTAGTTTCATTCGTGTCTTCCCAGAAGTTGTCCTGGCAATCATCTTCATTAAAGCTGTCGGACCAGGTTCTTTTGCTGGAGTGCTAGCTTTAGGACTTCATTCTATTGGAATGCTTGGTAAGTTATTTGCTGAAGAAGTAGAAGCAATCGACCATGGACCAAAAGAGGCATTGATTGCTACCGGGGCTAACCGTCTTCAAGTGCTTGTCTACTCTGTTTTGCCGCAAGTACTACCTGGGTTCATTTCTTATACGCTTTACCGATTTGAATTGAACGTCAGGGGAGCATCCATTTTAGGTATCATTGGTGCCGGTGGTATCGGTGCACCGCTTATCTTTGCGCTACAATCTCGAAACTGGCCGCGAGTCGGTGTTATCTTACTCGGTATCATTGTACTCGTATCCTTAATTGACCTCATCTCCGGTTACTTCCGGAAGAAAATCGTCTAAAATGAAAACAGCGATCCTGCTCTCTCGCAGAATCGCTGTTTTTCATTTTAAGATAGTAGTCCGTTCACTAGCGGCAATTCTCCGCTTCGCTTTCGGCTCTTTCCCAATATACCCAACTTGCAGAAGCGCAATATTGCGTTCCCCTGGCTGAATTTGCAATAGCTCTCTCGCTTCCGGATTTTCAAGCAAAGCATTTGTCTTCCAAATTGTTCCGATCCCTTTTTCCCAAGCAAGCAAACTGAAGTTTTGTATTAGCATGCTGGCAGAAGCATAATCTTCTTCCCGGAATTTCATTTGCGGATGCTCTTCTACCACCACTGCAATCCAAAGCGGGACCTCTGTAATCTTGTTCTTCAGCGCTTCCGCTTTCTTCTCCTTCTCTTCCGGCGTGGCAGCAGCCTTTGCCCCTGTTTTTCCATGAAGCTCTCCAAGCTGCTGTTTCGTTTCTCCATCGATCAGGATAAAGCGCCACGGCTGCGTCATCTTATGATTCGGAACCCATACCGCAATATCTAGTAATGCTTGTATTTCTTCATATGAAATCTCTTTACTAGTCTCATAATTTGTAATCGACCTTCTGTTTTTGATTAACTGCTCTAATTGCATTCGATGTCCTCCCCTTTTTCATACCGACCATTTTAATTGAAAATCATTATCATTATCATAGCTGACTATTCAGCACTATGTCAACGCAGGGACAACTTGGAAATAATCTTACTTTTTTATGAAATTTCCTTAATAACGCTTGAATAGCTTTCTGTTTTGTGACAATATAGTTAATAACGATTCTCATTCTCACATAAAAGAGAAGATGAAAGGGGTACACTAGTAATGGGACGTTTGCAAACGGAATTACTCGAAGTAGCCTATGGAGATAAATCAATCGTAAAAGATTTGACAATAGAAATACCAAAAGGAAAAATCACAGCTTTAGTCGGAGCGAACGGTTCTGGCAAGTCTACTATACTTAAAACAATGGCACGTGTTATGAAGCCGAAAAATGGCATGGTGTTATTAGACGGAAAAAGCATTCATAAGCAGTCAACGAAGGCTGTCGCGAAACAGCTTGCGATTCTGCCGCAAAATCCTGTAGCACCGGAAGGATTGACAGTCTCTGAGCTGGTCGCTTATGGCCGCTATCCGCACCAAAAGGGCTTCGGCACACTTACTCCTTATGATAAGGAAGTAATTGCATGGTCAATTGAAGTAACTGGTATGGCCGATTTTGAACAGCGTGCGGTAGATCAGCTTTCTGGCGGACAGCGTCAGCGTGCTTGGATTGCTATGGCATTGGCTCAGGAAACAGAGACACTCTTCCTTGATGAGCCGACAACTTTCCTAGATATGGCACATCAACTGGAAGTACTTATGCTGCTTCATAAACTGAATCGTGAAGAAAATCGCACCATTGTAATGGTCGTGCACGATCTGAATCATGCTACTCGTTATGCAGACCATATGATTGCTATTAAAAATGGCCGTGTCGTTTGTGAGGGCTCCCCAGCTGATACCGTTACTGCGGACAACTTACGTGAAGTGTTTAATATCGAAGCAGATGTTATTCTTGACCCTCGCACAGGTGTCCCGCTTTGCTTGCCATATAATATTCTTGGAAGTGCTTCTCTACCAGAAGAACATATAATGGAGAAAACACTCGCATAAGAAAACGCTTTGCAGACTGTCTGCAAAGCGTTTTTTTATTGCAATTCTCTAGTTGTTCGAATAAAGGCGATTGCCCCTATCCTCTCCTGGTCTGTCAATTCCCTTTGATCAATAGATAGCTGCGCATCCCCTGCTTTTGTCAGTTCTATGGTCGTGTTGAAAGAACGGCCAAGCAAGTCATCGCATGTCGTTTCAAACAAATCTGCCAGCATAAGCAATGCTTCGAAGGATGGACGCCGATATCCAGATTCGTAGCCTGCATACGTGCTTTTAGCAATACCAAGACGATCAGCGGTATCCTGCAGTGACCAATTTTTCTTCTTCCTCAATTCTGATAGCCTATCAAGATTCATCTTACACGTCCTCCGCTCTTTGTACTGACTATCATTATAGCATAAATAAAATGAGGTGTACGCGAAGTGAATAATACTACATTGATTATCGCTTACATTTTCTCTATAATAAGAATGATGGTACGCAATATGCGAATAATAACTTAACAATAGATCGATAGAAGAGGTGCAGGGAATGAAAAAGCTATTAATGATAACTACCGGGGGCACCATTGCATCAGTTGAGGGCGAAAACGGTTTGGCACCAGCTGTTGATGCAAATGAACTGTTAGATTATGTTTCTGATATGAACAATGACTATACAATGGAAACACTCTCACTCATGAATCTGGACAGTACCAATATGCAGCCTGAAGATTGGATTACGATGGCGGAAGCAATTAAGCATCATTATGAAGCGTACGATGGATTTGTCATCACCCACGGAACCGACACTATGGCTTATACAGCTGCAGCACTGTCTTATATGCTGCAGAATGCCAGTAAGCCAATTGTTATTACCGGCTCGCAAATTCCAATCACCTTTCAGAAAACAGATGCCAAACGAAATATTACCGATGCTATTCGTTTTGCTTGTGAGGAGATTGGCGGCGTTTATGTTGTATTTGATGGTCGTGTCATGCAAGGTACAAGAGCGATTAAACTGCGTACAAAGAGCTATGATGCATTTGAAAGTATCAATTATCCATACATTGCTTTCATTCATGAAGACCAGATTGAATATAACAAAAAAATTCAATCACAAAATGCACCGTTTATCGTTGATACTTCCCTATGTACTGATGTACTCTTATTAAGGTTGTATCCGGGGCTCAAGCCCGAAGTATTTGATGTGTTAGCAAGCATGTACAAAGGTGTCTTAATCGAGAGCTATGGCAGCGGCGGTATTCCATTTGAAAGACGGGACCTTCTGCAGAAAATCAATGAACTGGTGGAAAAAGGTGTTGTCGTCGTTATCACGACACAGTGCTTAGAAGAAGGCGAAGACATGACGATTTACGAGGTCGGTCGCCGCATTAATCAAGAACTGATTACCCGTTCAAGCAATATGAACACAGAAGCAATCGTTCCCAAGCTCATGTGGGCGCTAGGCAGATCCGCTGAGCCAAAGGAAGTCAAACGTATGATGGAAACACCAATAGCTGATGATATCACCATATGGCCCTCTTAAATAAGTGAAAAGGAAGGTTCAGGTCATGGCAGACTTACAAGCAAATTACCGGACAGAGAAAGACTTTCTAGGAGAGAAACAAATTCAAAAAGATGCTTACTACGGCATCCAGACGCTGCGTGCGTCAGAAAACTTCCCGATTACGGGGTATCGTATCCATGAAGAAATGATCAAGGCACTTGGTATTGTAAAAAAATCAGCTGCACTTGCTAATATGGATGTAAAACGATTGTATGAAGGATTAGGAAACGCCATTGTGCAAGCAGCAGATGAATTAATCGATGGGCAGTGGCATGACCAATTTATCGTCGATCCAATCCAAGGCGGCGCTGGGACTTCAATTAATATGAATGCGAATGAAGTAATTACAAACCGCGCACTCGAAATTCTCGGACATGAGAAAGGCAATTACCAGCAGTTAAGCCCGAATACACATGTGAATATGTCGCAATCGACAAATGATGTATTTCCAACAGCAATTCATATCTCTACATTGAACATGCTGGAGAAATTGCTGGACACAATGGAGTACATGCACGGTGAGTTCAAGAAAAAAGCTATAGCGTTTGATTCTGTCATCAAAATGGGACGTACACATTTACAAGATGCTGTACCAATTCGATTGGGACAAGAATTCGAAGCGTACAGCCGTGTACTGGAAAGAGATATAAAGCGTATCAAACAATCCCGCCAGCACTTATATGAAGTAAATATGGGCGCAACTGCAGTGGGAACGGGTTTGAATGCAAATCCGAAATACATTGAGTATGTTACAGCGCACTTAGCTGAAATTAGCGGACTTCCACTCGTATCGGCCGTTCATCTTGTTGATGCTACGCAAAACACAGACGCTTATACGGAAGTTTCCGCCACGCTGAAAGTTTGTATGATGAATATGTCCAAGATTGCCAATGACCTGCGTTTAATGGCTTCCGGTCCAAGAGCAGGTTTGAATGAAATTAACTTGCCAGCAAGACAGCCTGGCTCCTCCATTATGCCAGGTAAAGTAAATCCAGTTATGGCAGAGATGATTAATCAGATCGCCTTCCAAGTCATCGGGAATGACAATACGATCTGCTTAGCTTCTGAAGCAGGACAGCTGGAATTGAATGTTATGGAGCCAGTTCTTGTCTTCAACTTGTTGCAGTCAATCAGCATCATGAATAACGGCTTCCGTTCGTTCACAGATAACTGTTTAATTGGAATCGAAGCAAATGAGGATTTGATGAAAGAATATGTGGATAAAAGTGTTGGCTTGCTAACTGCAGTGAACCCGCATTTAGGTTATGAAGTTGCAGCACGCATCGCTCGCGAGGCAATTCTTACTGGAAAATCAATCCGTGAACTTTGCTTGCAATACGACGTGTTAACCGAAGAAGAGCTTGATGTTATTCTAAATCCGTACGAAATGACCAAACCAGGTATTGCGGGCGAGGAACTTTTTGATAGATAATAGACAAATGCGCGTGTATTCCTGTTTTTAAAATCGGGAGCACTCGCGCATTTCTTTTCCGCTTCTGATTGTAAGCGGTTAACATATCTTAGAGGAGGACTGGAAGTGAAAGAAGCAAGGTTACCAACAATAACAGAGATTATCATCATACTAGGAATCTTTCTAGCGCTCGTATTGTCATTTACAGTCTATCTTGACTTGCCGATTCAACTAGCACTTTTCATATCCTGGTTTGTCGTCATTATACTTGGCTTACGGCTTGGACACGCATTCCAAGATTTGCAGAAGTCCATTATTAGTGGTATATCGAATGGTCTGGAGGCTGTGCTGATTCTCGTATCAGTTGGAACACTGATTGGTACCTGGATTGCAGGCGGTGTAGTTCCTACTATCATCTATTACGGACTGGAGTTTATTCATCCGAGCATCTTCTTGCTTGCCACGTTGATTATCTGTTCTGTTATGTCCATTGCTACCGGAACTTCATGGGGTACAGCTGGTACAGCAGGTATCGCCATGATGGCAATCGGAGAAGGATTAGGCATGCCTCTGCCGCTTGTTGCAGGTGCTGTTCTTTCCGGAGCGTACTTTGGGGATAAACTGTCTCCATTATCTGATAGTACGGTGCTGTCTTCCTCGCTTTCTAAAGTTGACGTACTCGAGCACGTTCGAGCGATGCTGTTCCTTTCTGTACCAGCTTTCGTCATTTCGGCCATCTTATTTACTGTTGCCGGGTTCTTATATGGAGGCGACGATATTGACCAAGCGCGCGTTGAGTCTTTAAAAGGAGCATTACAAGACAACTTTGATATCGGGATCATCATGCTGATTCCCGCACTGTTTGTCCTCGTACTGCTTGCGCTAAAGAAACCGTCCATGCCTGTTATCGTAGCAGGCGCACTTCTTGGTGCTATTTGGGCTTCTGTATTCCAAGGTATGGACTTTCCTGCAGCCCTTCAGACAGCCTACAGTGGCTTCTCTATCGAAACAGGTGTCAACTTCATTGATGGCATTCTGAATCGTGGCGGCGTAATGGGTATGCTCGATACATTAATGGTCATTGTTTTTGGTCTTGGTTTTGGCGGTTTACTTGAAAAGCTTGGCGTTCTGCAAGTGATTGTTTCTACATTTGAAAACAAGCTTGTATCTGCGGGTAACACGACTGTAGCAACCTTGATTGTTGCTTTCCTTGGGAACGTCCTTGGCTGTGCCATGTATGTTGCCTTGATTCTGACACCGAAAATGATGGAAAAAACATATGACCGGCAGCACCTTGATCGCCGTGTCTTATCTCGTAATACGGAAGTTGGCGGTACGCTTACTTCTGGTATGGTGCCGTGGACGGATAACGGTATTTATATGGCCGGCATCCTGGGCGTTTCCACGTTCTCTTATTTGCCTTTCATGTGGTTAAGCTTTGTCGCAATCGCGTTAGCCATTATCTACGGCTATACAGGTAAGTTCATTTGGTATACAAACGGAGATAGTGCACAGAAAAGCTAAAAAAACACCTTCAAGCAATGATTGCTTGAAGGTGTTTTTCATTACCAGCGCCAAAATAGTTTCTTTACCCAATTCCATACTGTATCAACAATCCCTTTGACAAGATCCACAATTGGATGATTTGACTGCTCATCCGGCTCCGTTGGAGGGTCTTCTGGATTTGTTGGCGGGTCTTCCGGATCTACCGGCGGATTTTCAGGTTCTGTCGGTGGATCAGTTGGTGTATCACCGCTCACTTCCGAAATGCGTCCTTCTGCTTCATAAGCAATCGGCTCCATATTAAAGCTCCTTACAAATGACACAGTCGCTTCCAGATCCTCTGGTCCCATTATCGGATTACGGCCAAGCTCGCTGATTGGGCGGTATTTATCACCTAGTGACGTGCCCATGAAGTTGTTGACTGTTAGTGTATACACTTCTTCCTCATTGATAGGCGAACCATCAGGCAGCTTAATATCCACAACCTGATTTGTTTCTCCATCCCATGTATAAGTGAAGCCACTGATACTGTAATCTGGACCATACGACGTAATTTGTGCATTTAGAATCGTTTCTAGATCTGCTCCATCAATCTCAAATGTCATAAGCGTATTATTGAAAGGTTGGATATTAAACAGTTCGCCCCAAGTAACTTCCCCTTCGAGCAAATTATCTCTTATTCCGCCGCCATTCATCATAGCAAAATCACTGTTCATTGCTTTGTTCATGCCGTCAGCAATCAAGTTCCCAAGTGCATTATCGCCTACTTCACCTTTGACTGCATAACCGCCAGTCATGGTGTGGTCAGCAACACCTACAACTTCATTCATGATTGGTGCTACTTCTTCGGCATATTTAGCCAAGATAGATCCTACGGTCGGATCAGGTGTAAGTTCAGCTTGGTTTACCCAAACGATCTCTGCTCTCTTCGAAACAATATCTCCTGTTGCACGGTCGATTTCCAAATCAACATCAGAGAATGCTTTTCCGTATTCGGAAGCTTGGACAATCAGTTTATTATCAACTGTTGCATTAACGATTGCATGGTTATGGGCAGCAAAGATAACATCCACTTCATCATCCACTGCATTTGCCATGTCAGCAGCATCACCTGTTGCACTGTCTCCGCTTTGTGTTGCCGGCATATGCGCCAGTACAACAATCGCTTTCACGCCTTGTGATTTAAGCTCAGCAGCCGCTTTGTTCACTGCTTCTGTTTCATCCGTTATCGTAATATCCTGAATTCCTTCTGGCATTACCATACCGAGTGAAGCTGTCGTGTTAACACCGATAAAGCCTATCTTCTCCCCATCTACTTCTTGGATGCTGTAAGGAGGCAGAATCGTTTCTCCACTGTCTTTATCCACACAGTTTGCGCATAGTGTTGCAAAATTCGTTCCATCATAGCTCGGTGTCCCATTTGGGTGCTCCCCGCCTTCAATGATTCGAAACAATTCATCTGTTCCTTCATCCAGCTCATGATTGCCAATCGTTCCAACATCAAAGCCCACCGCTTCCATGATCTCAATTGTTGGTTCATCTTGTAACAATGCTGATACAGGTGAGCTGCCGCCGATCATATCGCCTGCATGAACGAGCAAACTATTTGGACTTTCTGCTTCTCGTGCTTTTATAGCGGAAGCTGTATAATCCATTCGTCCAAATGTTCCGTCTGTCACTTCATCTTCATTTATATCCAATTCATATTGCTGATCAATTTTACCGTGCAAGTCATTCATGCCAAGCAGCTGAACAGCTAGATTGTCACTTTCAGCTGGCGGTTCTGTTCCATCCGCTGCTGTGAACCCTGCCTCTATGGCATCTTGCTCTGTCCAGAAAAATATGCGTTTTTCTACCGGAATCGATTCCCATTGTTCTGGGGTTACATATTCATTCGTATCAGAATTACCAACGTATTTATCAAGTCCGCCGCCATCATATCGTGCGCGGAACTCAAACGGCAGCTCTTCTAGCGGCGATTCTGGATTCCAAATGCCTTTTTCTTGTGCTTTTGCTTGTGCGACAGCTTGCTGGAAGCTGGCATATTCATCCGGACTGCCGATTGGTGAGATGAAGTACGTAACTGCAAAGCCTTCTTTCACCAATTCCAGATTCATATTTTCGTCATTAGCGGTAATAACTTGTGCTAGCAGGCGCCCATAGTTATCAGTTGGCTCTTTACCTACTTTAAGTGTGATTTCTTCCCCTGCTGAAAGCTTCGATTTCAGGAAATTAGAAGCTTCTTTTCCATGATCCAGCTGATTCTGATCCAATTCATTTTTGACTGAATGGAATGTTTCTGGTGTATCCGCATTTACGAAACGGACACGGTCAGATCCCAACACAGGCTCCTGCAAACGAATCGTATCCCCATCTGTTACTGATTCTACTACAGCTTGGTAAGTACCAGCTGTTTCGGGTGCTTCTGGCTGTTCGGCAGCAGCCTGCATATCTTCAGCCTTGCGCGGCAATAGTTGATAGCTGTCATATTGGCTTAGGATACCAGTAACGGTATACCACTTTCCTTCTTCCACTGCACTAGTATCTAACGCAGATTCCATTACGCGAACTGTAATAGATTCATAGTTTTCATTCAGGAACTGGATATTGTATCCGCCGTCAGCTGGACTTTCAGGAATATCTTTGATATATCCTGTTACATGGACAAGCTTGCCCTCAGCTGGTTCAGCCGTCTCTTCAGCTTGGAGCTGACTGATTGTCATTTCTTCAGCTGCTGGTATTTCATTATGAGCAGAAACGACTGTTACACCATCTGCTGCCGGGCTTATCTCTGTCAGCCCTTTATAGCTAGTAATTTCTCCAGTAACTTGGATGCGGTCACCTTCTTTTATATCAGGGAAAGCCGCGGCATCGCTATGATAAACATTAATACCAGCTGATTTATCCTGCACAAAAGCAGATAATTTACCGCCGCCGATACTAGCATTATCAGCTGTTGCGATTCCTTCCACCGTTACTGTTTCACCTGTTTTATTTTTCACATCGGCAATTGGCTGAACAGTGCCCGCCGCTGGTTCTTCTTCCGGCTCTTCTCCTGGCTGCTCTTGCCCGTGCGAACCGATTTTTTCAAATGCGTCTTTAGCAGTTATCTCCCACTGTTCTGACACAAAGACTGTGCTGCCTTCCGTCACATCAGCGGAACGAATAAGCCCTGTATCTTTAGCTATATCTTGGTCATTGCCAATTTCGCCGACCACATCTATTACCGCATCATTCTGCTGCAGTGCAACAGCATCATTACCATTGAAGTTAATAACACTGCCATTGGTCGTGTCTGCTTTTGCAAGCAATGCCTCACTCGCACGCGGATTAGCAATTACATATGTATCTCCCGGTGCTAATGTACCCGATAGCGCCATCTCAGCTGACGCCTCTGTATTCCCATTAAAATAACCAGCGAGTTTGAATACGCTCAAATCAATCGCTTCATTCGTCGGGTTATAAAGCTCTATTGCCTTGTTATACGAGCTTCCTTCGACATACTCCGATAAAACCGGCGACTTCTGAAGCTCCGCCGCCTGCACACCAGTAGCAAAACTTGGTAAAACTCCGAAAAAAATTAGTGCAGCTACTGCAAAAATGGATACTGCCTTTTTGCCCATCTACATGATTCCCCCAAAATAGTAGTAAGTTCAGCAAAAGCTCCCAAACTCCGTCAATTACCATATTAGCGGGAAATCGGGCTGTCTGATATAGGAGGAAAGTTTTGATTCTAGTAAAGATTCTGTAAATAGAGTTCCTCATTATAGACAAAAAGAAAAAGCAGCCGAAGCTGCTTTTTAAATTAGTGGATAGGCATCCATATAGGCTTGTGCTGCGCGCAGGACACGAGCATCCTGAAATCTGTTTGCGGCAATCTGCATGCCGATAGGCAAACCATTCTGGGACAAGCCAGCTGGAAGCGAAGCGGATGGAAGGCCTGTTACATTATACGCATGGGTCATCATCCAATCTGCATCTTCCTTCACAACTTGACCGTCAATTACAGATGGTCCGAGTAAGTGATAATCAAAAGCCGGTACTGCTAGGGTTGGCGAAAGCACCAAGTCATAGTCTTGAAGCACAGTTTGGATTCGATTCCAGACGGTAGTCCGATTGCGTTCATAAGCGCGGTATTCAGAAGCCATTAACGGTTTCCCTTTCTCGATCATATCTCGATAGGAATCGGACACCCATTCGGGATGTTCTTCAAGCAGCTTCGCACTGCCTGCTGCTGAGGCTGCATACCACATGCTTGTAAAGAATCCGTTAAACTGATGGCGATCCATATCGAAGTTAAGGTCAACAACCTCAACTGACATTCCAAGTGCCCGCCAGTGATCAAGGGTTGCCTCGACTACCTTTCGTACTTCCGGGTCAACTGCATACATGCCGAAATCCGGTGTGTACGCAATTCGAAGACCTTGTGCTTGTTCCTCCAAATAAGAAGAACCAATATGCTTGTCCAATAATGGCAGGCTGAACGGATCTGTTGCAGAAGGTCCTTGTACCGCTTCTAAGAACATAGCACTGTCATCTGGTTTTTTGGAGAGCGGTCCATGATTGACGAAAGGAGCACTGGATCCGAAAACGTTGTTCAGATTATTATCCATTGGGATACGGCCGTATGTTGGCTTAAAGCCGAAAATACCGCAAAGACTAGCAGGTATGCGAATGGAGCCCCCGCCATCGCTCCCTTCTGCCAGCGGTACCATGCCTGCAGCTACAGCAGCAGCAGATCCGCCGCTGGAACCTCCGGCTGTTTTTGTGTGATCCCAAGGATTTACCGTAGCACCAAACACTAGGTTATCTGTCGTGCCTTTATGACCGAATTCAGGTGTATTCGTTTTGCCCATGATGAGTGCACCTGCCCGGCGAAGTCGCTTCACGATTGTTGCGTCTCGGTCAGCGATAAAGTCTTTGGCAGCTGGTGACCCAAAAGTAGTTCGCATCCCTTTTACAGGTGTCAAATCTTTAATGCCGACTGGTATGCCGTGCAGCAAACCCGTACGATCACCACGCATCACAGCTGCTTCCGCTTCTTTTGCATCAGCAAGCAAATTTTCGTTCATTGTAACGAAAGCATTGATGTCTCCGTTCAATTTTTCCGTCTGCTCCATGTAATAAGAAGCAACCTCAACAGGAGAAATCTCTTTATTTTTGATTTCTGTCACTAGTTCTCGTACTGATTTGCCTTCCACTTCTATCGCCCCTTCATTATCTCTGCATCTACATGTATCATAACGCTAGCTTGTCTCTCGTTCAACCTCAAAGAACCATTGCAGCAATCCAGCCAAGGGCGATGACTGGCAAGTTATAATGCAAGAAGGTTGGAACAACACTGTCCCAAATATGATTGTGCTGACCGTCTGCGTTTAAGCCTGCAGTTGGTCCAAGTGTGGAATCTGATGCTGGAGATCCTGCATCTCCAAGTGCTCCAGCTGTTCCAACTAAAGCAATCACCGCGAGAGGACTAAAGCCCAATTCGGTTGCTAATGGAACGAAAATAGTTGCGATAACCGGAATCGTCGAGAATGAGGATCCGATACCCATTGTTACAAGGAGCCCAACTATCAACATTAATAATGCTCCTAGTGCCTGGCTGCCGTTAATGGCTTTTGCTGCGCTCTCTACTAAGCCCTCAACATCGCCCGTTTCTCCAATAACATTTGCAAACCCTGAAGCAGCAATCATGACGAAACCGATAAATGCCATAAGCCGCATCCCATTCGTCAGGATGCTATCCGCTTCTTTCCACTTCACTGTACCTGTTGCATACAAGACAACAATACCTGCAAGTGCACCGAAAATCATCGAATCCGTCCAAATTTGAACAGACAATGCCGCAATGATAGCAAGTATGGAAAAGATCAACGTACGCGTTTTAAATTGACTATTTTCCTTCTTCACTTCTTCCGGAACAGGCAACTCTCTGTCTTCGTAAACACGGGGTTTCCGATAAGTAAAGAGTGCAATTAACAATCCAATTATCATACCGCATGCTGGAAAGATCATTGCTTTGGTAACTTGATTAGACGTCACATCCAAACCATTTGACGTGATGTTGTTTGCCACAAGACCTTGGAATATTTCGCCGTAACCGACTGGCAGGGACATGTAAGGAGTCACAAGACCGAATGTGAGAATTGTTGCTGTTAATCGTCGGTCTATCTGCAGCTCATTCAAGATAGATAACAATGGCGGAATGAGCAATGGAATAAATGCAATATGCACGGGAATCGCATTTTGGGATAAACATGCCATGATTAAGATTAAAATTAGCACGAGTGCCCGGGAGCGCTTCTTGGAATATGCTGTCTCTTTTTTTCCGCTAATAGAAATGATGCCGCGGACCATTGCTTCTGGTAAACCAGTACTGGCGATTGCAACAGCAAACCCGCCCAGCATCGCATAGCTGAGAGCTACTTCAGCCCCCCCGCCAACTCCGTTAGTAAAGGCAGTTAATGTGCCATCTGTGCCAAGACCGCCAACCAAACCGCCAGCAAGCGCACCGCATATGAGAGAAAAAACTACATTAACTCGTAATAAACTTAGAATAAGTACTAAAATAACGCCAACCACTACTGCGTTCACTTCAAATTCCTCCATCGCTTTATTATGGTAAAGTATTAAAGTACAATAACAGATAATCCAGCTTTTTGTCAATAAGATCTCTTGTAGTTAGCGAAGACATATCGAATCATTGCACTGCGCATATTATCGCTCCGGCAGAATTCTTCACTTTCCGCGGGCACGGCCTCAGCCTCCTCGCGGAACAGTACCGCTCCGGTGTCTTCGGACTCGTGCTGTTCCCGCTGGAGTCTTCGCATTCTGCCTACGCTTGTTATATCTTTTACATGATGTTAAGTGCTAAACCATCTAGCTTTTGGAACACATTAAGACTCTTAAAACCTCAATACATTGTAATTATGTAAAGCAGAAGCGCGGCTTTTCAAAAAAAAATCCGAACTGATATAAGTTCTTAAAAAAGAACCTACATCAGTCCGGATTATTCTGCGGCTAGCAACTGTTTTCTCTAACTACCTTCTGCTATTCGGAAATAATCACATCAATCAGCTGGAATGTTGTAACGTCGGCTAGGCCACGGTTTGTGATTCGGATTTCTGGGATTACCGGCAGAGCAATTAGGGAGAATGTCATGATTGGGTCTGTCATGCTGCAGCCGAGTTTGTCCCACGCCTTGACTAGGTCACTTACTTGGCTGACGACTGTTTCTAACGGCTGATCTGACATTAAGCCTGCAATCGGCATTGGGAGTTCAGCTAGAATCTCTCCGTTCAGCACAGCAACTAAACCGCCGCCAATTTCAGCGAGTCTGTTGGCAGCAATGGCCATATCATCTCGATCAACCCCCATTACAAGCAGGTTATGGCTGTCGTGCGCAACCGTGGATGCTACTGCACCTTGCTGGAACTGGAAGCCATGTACGAACACATTCGAGATTTGACCGGTGCCTTTATGCCGTTCAATACAAGACAAATGAATAATGTCTTGTTTTTTATCAATCTGTACTGCACCATCTTCCACTTGCAGTGTCGCTGTCATTTTCTCCGTACGCGCACTTCCTTCAATTGCTTTGACAACATGCACATGCACGTCACCGTCTGGGCGCTCTGTCACATGAAGAAAATCATCTGCTTTCATTTCACGAGCTAGGTGCACAGAGCTTCTTACTGTTTCTGGATACGTATAAGTTGGGAAGTTTTGCTGCAGTTCTCCATTTTCAAACTGCATACGGCCATCCGCTATGACAACAGATGCTTCCATGCTGTTCAAATCTTCCACAACGAGCAAATCCGCAAATTTTCCGGCACTGATACTTCCAATATCGTTTTCCATATGGAAATAACGAGCCGAATTAATTGTTGCTAATTGAATTGCAGTTACTGGGTTGAGACCTTCTTCAATCGCACGGCGGACAACGTGATTCATATGTCCTTTTGTAATCAGTGTCTCAGGATAAACGTCATCTGTCACTAACGAAACATTGCGTGTATCCACATTATATTCCGTAATTACTTTGATTACTTCCTTCACATCGCGCCATGCGGACCCTTCTCGAATTTGCACATGCAAACCTGCTCGAAGCTTATGTAATGCATCTTCCTTCGCGATCGTTTCGTGATCTGAGGTAACGCCCGCTGCAATGTAGGCTTCCAATGCATACGGATCTTCTGAAGGAAAATGACCGGTAACTGTTTTGTTTGCTTTCATTGTTTCAGCAATTTCACCAAGCATCTTCGCATCGCCATGCACAACACCTGGGAAGTTCATTACTTCACCGAGCCCTTGCACATTTTCCCAGCTGAGCCCTTCTTGTATATCGGCAACAGTCAAGCTAGCGCCTGCATCTTCTAAGTCATCCGTTGCTGGCACACAGGATGGGAACGTCGTATATACTTTCAACGGCAGCTGCTGCCCTTCTTCATGCATATAACGAACACCTTCCACACCAAATACATTCGCAATTTCATGCGGATCCATGAATACAGTTGTCGTACCCTTCGCAAGTGCAGCTTTGGAAAATTCCGTAACTGATAGCATCGTGCTCTCCACATGCATGTGACCATCAATCAGACCGGGCACAAGATAACGTCCGTTTGCTTCGACAATCTTCGTATCCGATCCTTCATGCTCCGCAATTGCTTTTCCGACTAGTGCAATGCGGTCGTCTGAAATGACCACGTCTGTATGCTCCAGCAGTTCTCCTGTAAATACATTAACTAGAATGCCATCTCGGATAATCAAATCAGCGGGACGCTTTCCTAATGCAACCTCACCTAACTGTTTTGCTGCTTCGTATTGTTTCGTTCTTTTTCCCACTGTGCCTCAGCTCCCTATTATCCTTATACGTTATTCCCATAACACTGCAAAAAAATCCTGTGCATGGAAACACTGCCCGAGTATGCCTCTTTTACGCATATATTTCTATCTATAAAATCATAGTATTACGGTTTGCGTCAACCCTGCAAACCGTAAAGAGCTTGGGACAAAACAAGATTTAATTCATCCTAAAGCGAACGATTCATACATCCCTACTTTTTAATACAGTCCTCCGACGTCTGCTGACTCTCCAACACTTGCCGTTACCGTTGGACAAGAATAAAAGTAAGACACCGACAAGAAAATCGCTATCTTTTTCGAGGAGTCTACGTATTCTTCCTACACAAGTGAAGGTTTCCCATAACACAAATCAGCGTAGGAAATACACGGAGACTCACCAGCCGCCCGCAGGAAAGCGGAGTGTATTTCCGGAGCGGTGCTCTCATCTTAGTTTCCTATGCAAAAAATCCAAACAATGCTGCTGTTAATTGCAGTATTCTTTGGATTTTATATAGCTTAAACAGTTATGCTCCAGCCTCGTCGTTGTTACTTTCTTTTTGTATCAAGCGGTGTTAGTTTTGCTTCTATTGCTTCTCGTTCGTCTTCAAGAAACGGCGGTAATGCCAATCTTTCTCCTAAGCTGTCCGGCTCTTCGTCCGTAGCAAAACCAGGTCCGTCTGTTGCAAGTTCGAAAAGAATACCATTTGGCTCTCTGAAATAGAGCGATTGGAAGTAATAGCGATCGACCAACCCGGAATTTGGCAGATGGGCTGCATAAAGAATCTTTTTCGCGCGTTCCAGCGCTTCTTTGTCTTTCACACGAAAAGCAACATGGTGCACACTTCCGCGTCCCGGACGCTCTTTCTGCAATTCTGGCATCACTTCCAGCATGACTTCGGCTCCTGTTCCGCCTTCCCCTACTTCGTAAATGTGTAAATCAGTTCCATCAGCTAGCTGGGCATTCGCTTTTTGCCGAAATCCCATCAAGTCCAGCAGTACACGCTCTGTCGGTGCCAGCTCTGGAACCGTCAGTTTTACTGGTCCTAAACCAATAATGGCAAACGCAGCTGGTACATCGGTTTCTTCCCACGGACTACCTGCACGCACACCTTTGTTCTGTTCATCAGACACGAGCATAAGCCGCTGCTTTTCTGGGTCCTCAAAGAAAAGCACCTGCCGGCCTTGCAATTCAACTTGCTGTGATATTATGTCGAACGATTCTAAACGTTCTTTCCAATATACAATTGCTTTATCAGAGGCAACACGCAAAGAAGTCAGCGAAATGCTGTTGTTTCCTGTATACGTTCGACCTGCCCGATGAATTTCAAAGAACGTTAAATCTGTTCCCGGGCTGCCGTGCTTGTCTGCATAAAACAAGTGATACATAGATGTGTCATCTTGATTGACTGTCTTTTTAACAAGACGCATCCCTAATACATTTGTGTAAAATTCATAGTTATTCGCTGCATTGGCTGTAATGGCGGAAACGTGGTGAATACCGTGAAGCTCCATCATCTGCTTCGCCTCCTTAACGTACTTTTTATTAGTTACTTACAAAATGTAATCTATAATTTCCTAAATTGCAAATACTTCACCTACAATTGGTAGAATAGAGGAAAGGAGGGAAAATAATATTGCTGACAACACTTTATGTTGTGCGTCACGCACATAGTCTTTATACGCCCGATGAACGGAACAGGTCTTTATCTGAAAAAGGCTATCAGGATGCAAAGCTTGTCCAACAGTTATTAGCTGCTGAACAAGTTGAAGTTAGGATCTCAAGTCCTTATCGACGAGCATGGGAGACTATCGCAGCGGATACTAACCTAGTGATACTGGATGAACGGCTGCGCGAACGACAAATTGCCGACAGCCCAGCGGATAACTTTGAAGATAGTATTCATCAATTATGGATGCAGGAAGAATTTCAATTTCCAGGCGGTGAATCAAACGAGACCGCGAGAGCTAGGGGCGTATCAGCTTTTCAAGACATACTTACTTCCTATTCCGGTAAGCGTGTCGCTATTGGAACACACGGCAATTTGATGACGCTGACAATGGGGCATTATGATACCCAATTCCATTATGCTTTTTGGAAGCAGCTGGCTATGCCTGCTATCTGGAAGCTAACGTTCGACAGGCTGCAATACATAGGAGCAGAGCAGCTTCGTATCCAAAAATAGCGGACATCATCTGTCCGCTATTTTCCATCCATATGCTATTTCGGGATAAGCAATCCCTTCAATGTTGAATTGATCCTCACCGATCTTCTGGCCGCCAAGTCCTTCATAAAAGTACTTCGCCTCATTACCTTTAAGCATCCAGGCGACAATTCCTGTCATCCCTTCAGCCGCGAGATGTTCTTCTAATGAGCGCATTAGTTTTGTACCAACACCTTGTTTGACAGTCGCTGGATCAACGTAAATGGCATATACTTCTCCATCGTAATCCGGATGCAGCTTATCACGGCATTTGCCGCCGCTGATAAATCCGACAATGGTTCCTTCTGACTCGGCCACCAGCAGGAGCGATCCTGATGATAGTACTTTTTCAAACCGTTCTGCCCTGTCTTCAGGTCGAATAGCTGCCAAGTAAGCAGCCGGCAAAATATCTTTATATGCATACTGCCAGCTCCATGCGCTGATTTCACCAATGCGGCGGCAATCAGCTAGACATGCTTCTCGAATAGATACTGTCATCATTTTAGCTCCTTTTTATGCTAGTACAGTTGGCTGGAAATCAATCAAAAGAATAGAACGTACGCCCGGTCGGTCTGCCTCGCCTTTTTTGATGGGACTGACGTAATGGCTTACCGCTTCATCATTGACACCATACGATTCTAATGGCTGGTGAATCTCGAAGCTTTCATGGAACTGATTTTCATCCGCATCCTTCGGCAGTTTGCCTGCACAAGCAGGTGTTGCGATGATGTTCAGACCGCCAACAACATTATCCCGCTTCATCAGATGTGCAAATGTAAACGGCTCACCATCCTGGTGAATAAGGTTAGGTGATGATACACCTTCCTGCCCGTCTTCTGTCACTTCCAGCTTCACAAAATGAATCCCTGCATGAACTGGCAATATTAAGTCTTCCTGACGCCAAAATGTTTCTTTGTAATCATGCATGATGATTTTCTGCAATAATTTGTTTTCCAGAATATGATCCGGAAGTGATGGAAATTCTCTGTAAGAATCCACATATTCAGGATTGAATCGGCCTTGGAAATACTGCGCCATACTGCCATTCTCCCGCTCAATACCTGGCAGCCATTCCATACGCTCATCCTTATCAAAGATGATTGCTCGTGAATAGCGGCGGTACCGGTTCAATTCGGGAGCATAGCTATCTGTCGGCAATGTGTCAAAGACAGCCTGCAGCTCAGCTAAGTCTTTCTCCAATCCGTCATAAGCAAGCTCTTTCTGTAAATCATATCGGCTGTAGCCTTGTTCTTTTAACGCGTGCATGCATAAACCTCCACAAATCTAGAATCTTTCTCTATCATAATACATGCAAAGGGAAAGAAACATGTTTTCGTTTGCGATTTTATGACATTTACGTCAGGAGTGGTGTTCCATGCAAAAGAAATCCAAAGCAGAATTTGAGAAACTATACCAAACTGCAGCCGTCATGCATGCACGGCTGCGCACCGGGGATGTGTTGTATAGCTCCATTGGTCCTTCTACCTTCTTTTTCAGCCACGCTGGTATAGTCGGAGAGGATGGAAAAATTTACCACGCGCATCCATTAGGTGGTATTACAGAATCTTTGCCTGCTTATTTGTCGCGGCACCGTTACGGCGGGTCCATTACACTTCTCCGGCCAAAAGCTGGCCCAGCAGAAGCAGCTGCATGGGCAGTTCAACATATCGGTTCCATGAAAGGTTATCGATTTAACCGGACATTAGCGGATACAAATTGGAACTATTGCACAAAGTTCGTTTGGCAGGCTTTCTCTTCCGGCTGCGGTATTGATTTGATCCCTGCCACAGGAAGACAATCTAAACGCTGGATATTTCCTCGCCATATTAAGCGGTCTGCTCACTTTGACCCCATCGCTAAATTCTCTCTCGAGTACCGACTCTAGTCGCAATTTTCTGGTAAAATGAGAAGGATTGTATATAAGGGGGAATGAATATGCATTTTGAACAGAAATTAGAAAAATACGCCGAATTACTTCTGCATATTGGCTTACGTGTGAAGACAGGACAAGACCTAATGATTTCAGCAGACTTGTCCGCTGCACCGTTTACGAAAGTTGTAGCACAGAAAGCATATGAAGCTGGTATGCGAGATGTTGTTGTCGATTATCAGGATGACTTTATTACGAAAGCAAAAATCAGCTATGCGAAAGAGGAAGATCTTGATTTCTACACCCCTTTCCGCGGCCGAGTTTATGAAGAACTTGCAGCAGCTGATACAGCTTTTTTGGAAATCAAAACACCGAACCCTTCTCTATTTGATGGTATTGACCCTGCTAGAGTTGCTCGTTATACAAAAGCTGTAGGTGCTGCCAGACAAGGGTACCAAGCTTACAAAACAAATGGACGTATTAACTGGCTGATTGCTTCTGTTCCGACAATTGAATGGGCGGAATCTGTTTTTCCTGACTTAACTGGACAAGCAGCTGTTGATAAGCTATGGGACAGCATTTTCTTCACTACTCGCTCTGATCAGGAGAATACAGTAGAGCTTTGGGAACAGCATGTAGCAGCAATGAAAAAGAATGCTGATCACCTTAATGCACGCGATTATCGAAAGCTGCACTATACAGGACCAGGAACGGACTTAACAATCGAGCTGCACCCGGAAGCGATGTGGACATGTGCAGAATTCAAGAAGGAAGATGGTAGTACGTACATCCCGAATCTTCCTACTGAAGAAGTATTTACTATTCCTGTAAAGAACGGCGTAAACGGGACTGTCAGCAGTACAAAGCCTTTGAATTATGGAGGTACGTTGTTGGAAAACTTCTCTCTTACCTTCGAAAAAGGGAAAGTAGTAGATTTCACTGCCGAGAAAGGCTATGAAACATTAAAGAACTTACTGGACACAGATGACGGGGCAAGATTCCTGGGTGAGGTAGCACTCGTGCCGCATGAATCCCCTATTTCCCAGTCTGGCATTGTCTTTAACAACACTTTATTTGATGAAAATGCTTCCTGTCACTTAGCGCTTGGACAGGCTATCGGATTTTGTGTGAAAGATGCACAGAACAAGTCAAAAGAAGAACTGACGGCAATGGGCTTTAACTACAGCTTAACGCATGTCGATTTCATGGTTGGCTCTGGCGAACTCTCGATTACAGGCGAAACACCAGACGGTAAAGTGGAACCAATCTTTGATAACGGAAACTGGGCTTTCTAACATAAAGAAAAGGAGCAGCAAAATCGCTGCTCCTTTTCTTTATGTACGGCATATCGCAATTACTTCTTGATAGTAAGCGAGCTGGTGCGGACATAACGCATCGCGCGATATATCAATCCGCTGTCGTGGTGCTCCAGCTACGATTTCCGCTTCCTTGGTTGTATTTTCACCCTCAATCAGGCTTTCCAGATCATCCACTCGCATCCGAATAATTTGGACAACTTCATCATTAAGCAGAATATTCGGCAGTTCCTCCAGATAGTAGAAGAATTGGTGACAAAATTCCCTATCAATCAAGCTTGCAGCGAATAATTCTTCTTGGATAACACCCTTATAAAACAGATCACTTTCTTGAAGTGTGACTCCTAATTCTTCTTGTACTTCGCGCAGGCCGCCGATTACAGGCGTTTCGCCACTTTCCAAATGACCCGCTGCGGTAATGTCGTATTTCCCGGGAAATTCCCTTTTATTGAAGGCGCGCTGCTGTAGATAAATGTATAGATCTGTCCCATCGTGCTCGACGAACCAGCAATGAAACGTTTCATGCCAGTCCCCGTCCCGATGTACTTCTTGTCTTTCCTTCACGCCTATCTCTCGGTGCTGGTCATCAAAAATCGTCAATAGCTCCATGTTAGGCCCCCATACTATATCTTTACACTTCACCCTTTAATGTAAGCGATTGCCTACTCAATGTCTACACACATTCCCAATTAAATGGAGTTTTCGCGCATTTCCTCGACCAGCGGTATCACGTCGTTTGCAAAGCGTTCCATTTCCCGAAGCTGAGGTGAAAATTGAAGCAAAAGCAAACTAACACCTGCATGCTCATAAGCAAGAATCCGCTGCGCAATCTGCATTGGGGTTCCAACTAGATTCGGACGCAATCCCCTTGCAGCAACAGCGTCATCACTAATGATGCTTTTTTGCGCTAATTCTTCCTCTGTTACATATGCTTCGTAGTCGACTCCGGTAATGCGTTCCCATTCTTGATATGCCTCTTCCTCTGTCTCGCGGCAAATGACATATGCAGTCATACCAAACTCGGTAAAAGGCTGCTTGCCAGCAGCTTCGCGCCGAATTTGCATGTCAGCGACCATACTGGCTGTTTCTTGTACTGTGCCGCCTTTCATTACGTAAGCATCACATGTTTCCGCAATTGTCTGCCGCAAATAGTCGCTCTCTCCGCCAGCGTACAAAGGTGATATCTCTTTTTTATTCGCAGCTGGAAGATAATCGATATGCTGTACTTGATAATATAATCCATCATATGTGTAACTGCCCGCTGCCCAAACACCGCGCAACACTTCAAAGAATTCCTCTGTCTGCAGATAGAATTCCTCTGTTCCGGCTATATCGCCAGCTTCCCGCTTTTGTTCTTCTTCGCGAAGGAAAGAAACAACTGCGAGTGAAAAGCGGCTGTTGCTAATCTGATCAATGGTCATCGCCTGCTTGGCAGCTTCCACTGGCTGATCAATACTCGGACGGACTGCTGCCATAATATGCAGTTTATTTGTTGCCTCTGCTACAGCACTAGCTGTTTCCCAAAAATCCAGCTTCTGATCTGCATTCTTCCCTTGGTATAGGTAGGTGTCAGGAAGAAATACAGCATCGAATCCGTTGCGCTCTGCCATGTGTGCTGTTTCCTTTACACATAATAAGCTAAGAGATGCCTCATCTTCTACATGCCGCAGCCAGCTGTTTGTTACTGGCTGCCAATACGCATATTTCATATCTATTACTCCTTTTGCACATAGGAAATCCTACCGAACGACACATCGATTCTACTAAAAAAGCTTCTTCGATAAGAAGAAGCTCGTTACTTGCAGCCGTCGTTATCTTATCACGCAGCTTAAATAAAGCTGCAGGTCGTAGCACCTTCCTGCAGGACTGCCCTCCTACAGTGGGTTGCCGGGCTTCATCGGGCCTTTCCCTCCGCCTCTCGTTATAAGATTTCTTATGAATTGTCTCTACTACTATACCAGAATTACAGCGACGGATTCAAACAGAATAGCCCCGCTGCTGGTAAGCCTCCATTAAAAGTTTGAATCCTTCCTGCCGGGCTTGCTCCTCATAAACAGGACTCGTCAGCATAAATTCCACATCGGCGCCATAATAATTCTGCAGCTCCTCCAGTTGTTGGAGCACCTCAGCTGGTGTGCCTATCACCATGGTCGCTCTGTTGTCTTGCAGACGTTCCTTTTCATATGGAGATAATTTGTACGCTGCAGCTGTGTCTGGACGCAGCATTCCGTTTACAGGTCTTCCCTGTTCTTGCAGCAGCGATGCCACTTCATGGCTTTTCGCTAATGCTTCTGCTTGAGCATGCGTCGCAGCACAGAACAAAAACAAGCTGATTAACGCTTGCGGCTTTCCCGCCTCATGCTGGAAAGCTTGTCGGTATATATCCAGCACAGCTGCATCTTTTTCACCGCGGATAAACTGTGCGTAAGCAAACCCCATACCATAATAAGCAGCAAGACCAGCACTGCCAGCACTGCCGCCCAACAGCCAAACAGCAGGTACCGTCTTAACGTCTGGCATTGCTTTTATTTCTCCAAAGCGATGCTTCTCCTCTTTCTTTATATCCAAGTAATGAAGCAAGTCACGTATCTGACGATCATACCAATCCTCCGGCACGATTTTATGCTCCTGCAGTGCCCGTTTAGCTGCTGGCATGCCACCTGGAGCACGCCCAATTCCGATGTCAATTCTTCCTGGATGAAGTGCTTCAAGCAGTCTCGCGTTTTCTGCCACTTTATAAGCGCTATAGTGAGACAGCATGACACCGCCGGATCCGATTCTTATTCGTGATGTTCTGCTTGCCAGATGAGCCATCATTAATTCAGGACTGCTATGTCCCAAGCTTGCGCCATGATGTTCTGATACCCAGAAGCGCTCGTATCCAAGCTGATCGGCTAGCTCTGCTAAACGAACTGTCTCCTGAAGTGCTTCAGCCGCATTGCCATCTTCTTTAAGACGAGATTGATCCAATATACTAAGCTTCATATCTTTCACTCCTTGTCTCTATCATAGCCGGTGCGAAAGACTTTTAAAAACATTCCGTTTTTCTGTATGCTAGTACTGTCAGAACAAAAGGAGGCTGGTTACGTGATTGGGTTTATTGGATTAGGAATTATGGGAGAAAACATGGCAGCGAATCTGCTCAAAAAAGGAGAGCAATTGGTTGTTTATAACCGAACGAAAGCAAAAGCACAACATTTGCTAGATAATGGAGCTATCTGGGCCGAATCACCTCAAAAAGTTGGCGAACAGGCAGATATCGTATTCACAATGCTCACTGATCCAAAGGCTGTGAAAGCCGTTGTCCTCGGAGAAAAGGGACTGTTCAGCGGAATGAAGAGAGATAGTTTATGGGTTGATATTAGTACGGTAAAACCAGCATTCACGAAGGAAATGGCTGCAGCAGCTAAGAAACATCAAATCCGTTTCGTTGATGCACCTGTTTCCGGTTCAAAAGCACCTGCACAGCAAGGAAAACTGCACTTTCTTGTTGGAGGAGATGCACAAGATGTAAATAAGATTACGCCTTTGCTTGAGAAAATGGGACAAAGCATTCAGTACATGGGGGAAAATGGGAACGGTTCCGCGACAAAACTAGCAGTGAATATGCTGCTTGTACAGTCTCTTACTGGTTTATCTGAAGCCATAAGTTTTGGTGAAGCAGTCGGTCTCGATGCCGAACACTTGATGGACGTACTGCTGGCTCTTCCTGTAACAAGTGATATTCAAGCTGGAAAGCGAGATACCATTCTGCAGCAGAACTTTGACCCGCAATTTCCGTTAGAGCATGCTTACAAGGATTTGCAGCAAATCTCTGAAACAGCTTATGAAGCAGGAGCTCCTCTGCCGATGACAAATACCGTCAAAGAGCTTTATGCACTAGCGAAAAAGAATGGCTACGGCAAAAAAGATGTTGCGGCTGTTTACGCGTTGTTGGCACGTGACTAACATAAAATTTTGCATAAAAAAGTTAAAGGATCCGATTTTTTCGGATTCTTTTTTTATTCTCAATTATTTTTTGTAATTAACATTGGCATACTAACGGAAATATGTGGGTATGAAAAGCAGAGATACTTATTTCATGTGAAGTATTTTTTTGCATATTTTCACTACATTAGAATCGTTATAAATCTTTTGATTTAATAAATTTTTTAAATCAATTAAATATATCACTCAAAATAGAGCAATCCTTTCATATCAATATTTTTATGCTAATATAATGTTGTATTCAATAATTTATTTACTTTACTAAAGGGGTTTTCGTTATGGCTGATTCATCTAATAAACCGAAACGGGAAGTCAAATGGATTCCGCTCCTTATTACGGTTTTAATAGGAGTAATTCTTTGGTTCATTCCCTCACCTGATGGTGTAAAAGAAGAAGCTTGGCATTTATTTGCCATTTTTGTAGCAACCATCATTGGATTGATTATCAAGCCCATGCCAATGGGAAGTGTCGCCATCTTATCTTTAACAGCTATCGTATTAACACGCACACTAGGATTAGAGGAAGCACTTAGCGGATTTCAAAACAGCACAATTTGGCTGATTGTTATCGCATTTTTCATCTCGAGAGGTTTTATCAAGACTGGTCTTGGTTCTAGGATTGCCTACCTATTTGTCCGCTTATTCGGTAAAAAGACATTAGGATTGTCTTATTCCTTAATCGGTAGTGATTTAATTCTTTCGCCAGCGATGCCATCGAACACAGCACGTGCCGGCGGGATTATTTTTCCGATCATTCAATCTCTGTCGAATTCTTACGGCTCCAGAAGCGGAGACGGTACGGAACGCAAAATCGGCGCTTTCCTGACTACAGCATCTTATCAGGGTAATGGAATTACTTCCGCAATGTTCCTAACAGCAATGGCAGCCAACCCACTGGCAGCGAGTGCTGCAGAGAGTGTTACTGGACAATCTATCTCGTGGGGCAGCTGGATTCTTGCTTCCATTGTTCCTGGTATCATCAGTTTAATTGTTATCCCATTTGTTGTTTTCAAGCTTTATCCGCCTGAAATCAAAGAAACACCAAAGGCAACTGAAATGGCTACAGAGAAACTGCAAAGCATGGGAAAATTGAAACGTTCGGAATGGTTTATGATTGCCGTATTCTTTTTACTGCTTGTCCTATGGATTTTCGGCGGAAGCTTTGGCATCGGCTCAACGACTGCAGCATTTATCGGTCTGGTAGTACTCTTGCTGACAGAAGTGCTGACTTGGTCTGACATCAAGCAGGAACAAGGCGCTTGGGACACACTTGTCTGGTTCGCTGTCCTCGTTATGATGGCAAATTACTTAAATGAACTCGGTCTTGTACCATGGTTCAGTGATATTATGAGTGATGTCGTAAGTACGCTGTCCTGGCCGGTAGCATTGCTATTGCTTGCAATTGTGTATTTCTATTCGCACTACTTCTTTGCTAGTAACACAGCGCATGTGAGCGCGATGTACGCTGCCTTCCTGTCCGTTGTTGTAGCAGCTGGTGCCCCTCCGTTAATGTCAGCTCTCTTGTTAGCATTCTTCAGTAACTTGTTCGGATGTTTGACGCATTACGGCAGCGGTCCTGCTCCAGTATTCTTCGGTGCAGGCTTTGTCTCCCAGCAAAAATGGTGGGGACTCGGTTTCATCATCTCCATTATCCATCTGATTGTCTGGATCGGTATTGGCGGCATTTGGTGGAAGATCATCGGCTTATGGTAAAAAAGAAAACAGGAATCCTGCGCGGATTCCTGTTTTTTTATAGGCTTTTATACGTTGTTTCTGCTGCTGTCTCAATGAATGGACTTAGGTTGCCACTGCTGTACATATGCAATTCGTGCATCGCACGTGTGCATGCTGTATACAGCAGTGTGCGCTCTGATTCATGACCGTACGCCATATCTGATACATCATATAAAATAACGGCGTCAAACTCAATTCCTTTAGCTAAATAAGCAGGAATGACAGAGAGGCCTTTTTTGTATTGCGACGTCGTTTCTGTTATTAGATCTGCTTCCATTTCTTCTTTAATCCAATCATACGCTGCTCTGCTTTCTTTGCTCGTCTTAGCGATTACTGCAATCGTTTCGTAACCAGCTGTTTGTAAAGCTCGGATTCTCTCTGAAATCATGCTGCGTCGTTCGGATTCATCTTTCACTTTCGCTACTGTCGGCAAGTCGCCATCACGGTTGAACGGCTGGATATGCTTTGCATGTTCCAAGAGCTCTTTCGTAAAGTCGACAATCTGTCTTGTGGACCGGTAGCTTCTCCATAGCTCAATCCGATGACTGTCAGCAGTATTACCAGACAGCACATTTTCGCCCGTAAGCGAATGCGCTTGAATTGCTTGGTTGATATCTCCGAGCAACGTCATCCGTGCATTAGGAAATGCCTGCTGCAAGTAAGCAAACTGAAAAGCAGAATAATCCTGCGCCTCATCGATCAATACATAACGAATGGTTTTATCAGAACGATCGCCCAGCACCTTGTCACGGAAGTAAACAAAAGGTGTTACATCCTCCCAGCTCATGTACTTCTGCATCAAATTCTGTTTGGTCGCTTCGGTTAATGCAGGCCATGAAGCCGGCATTTCCGGACGTCTTTCTGCAGTAAGCATTCGCAAGTATGATTTTTTCACATTAATAAAGGCATGCTTCAGAACTTTTTCAATCAGCGGACGAAGCTTCCGTTCGACAACCCACTTTCTGAGAATCTCTTCTTCTTGCTTGTTCTCTTCAAAGTCACTTGTTTCTGAACGGTCTTTCTTCTGCAATTCTGAGAAAGCCTCCACATAGTCTTCTTTCTCCATCAGCTCGACTTCTTCTCGAACCCATTCTTTCCGTGTTTCCCAATCGCCCCATGCTCGAAGCTTTTCAACAATCCATGCTGCTGTCAGTTCCGCTCGATTAGCCAGCGGCAGTGTATTGGAAAGCCCGTAAAAATGCGACTGAATTTCTTGCTTGCTCACAATGCGCTGTTTTCGGAAGCTGACATCCTTGAAAATAAGGCCTGCACGCTTGAACTCTTCCAGCTTCTCGTCAATATAGTTCTTAAAATCAAGACTCGCCTTATATTGAATTCCTGCCAGCCGCTTCTCTTTTTCTTCACCAGAAGCAAGCAGCATGTATTCCATCTGTTCAAATGGTGTCTCAATCGTTTCTTTTCCTTGTAGCTGTCCATGCATATGCGCATAGAAAGTCGCTTGCTTCATATTTTCCTCGCCAAGCTCTGGCAGGACATTGGACACATAACTATTGAATAGCGGGTTAGGGGAAAGTAAAACAATATTCTCTGCCGTAATACGATCACGATAATGATACAGCAAATAAGCAACCCGCTGAAGCGCAGCGGAGGTCTTTCCGCTTCCAGCTGCTCCTTGCACAATCAAATTAGCTGCTGATTCGTTCCGGATAATTTGATTTTGCTCTTTCTGGATAGTCGCAACGATGCTTTTCATTTCCGTGCTGGCATTGCCGCCTAGTACGTACTGTAACAGGCTGTCACCAATTGTTACGCCCGTATCAAACAGCGCCACAAGCTTGCCATTCCGGATAATGAATTGACGCTTTAGCGTTACTTCTCCTTCAATCGCGCCTTCAATTGTTTCATAGGAAGCATCTCCTGGTGAAAAATCATAATACATACTGGAAATCGGTGCACGCCAATCATAAATGAGAAAATCTTCTTCTTTCTCATCCATTAAACTAGCCAACCCTACGTAGATTTCCTCATCATGATCTGCACCGTTCTCCCGGAAGTCAATTCGACCAAAATAAGGGTTACGCTGCAGTCGGTCAAGTGTCTTTACTTCATTATGAATTTGCTGATGCGTTCGTTCTCGTTCTCCTAATAGCTCCGCTTGCTGCTTTAAGCTGGCCTGCGTCTCATTCACATCATCCGGCTCATCTAGGTTGACCGTTACGTCTTCCCAGAAATTCTTCCGAAGATCAATTACCTTTTCCCGCAATCCTTGAATAAGTCCTGCCGTTTTTTCTCTTTTTGCTTCTATTGTCTTTTGGACACGGGCAACACGGGCTTGTTCACCCTGCAAATCTTTTTCCTCTTCTGACATACCAACGTCCCTCCAAAACAATTGACATTTATATATAATTAATGTATAATTTTATATGGTTTGCTAAATTATGTTATATAGCAGAACATCCTTTATTTTACCATGTTCATTGTTCCCCTGCAATTCTTCCCTATCCTGCCTGTTTCCAAGCTATCGCATTGCATATCCCTTCTATTCTTGTATATAATTAGTTAGGGTATCGAAATATTAACGCGAAAGAAGTGTTATCCATCTAATGACTGACGAACAGCTCGCAAAACGCAACCTGTTTATCATGTGGTTCGCTAACTTTTTTATTTCAGCGAGCCTAAGTATGATCATGCCATTCTTATCTTTATATATTTCATCTTTCGGCACTTTATCAGAACGTGAAGTGCAAAGCTGGTCTGGTATCATTTTTGGAGTAACTTTTGTTACAGCCTTTATCTGCTCTCCTTTTTGGGGAAAGCTAGGTGACCGTTACGGCCGGAAATTGATCTTAATTATAACTTCCTTCGGCATGGGGATCTCTATTCTCCTGCTTGGTTTTACCGAAAATGTATGGCAGTTGTTTATGCTTCGTTTGTTTATGGGGATTTTCACTGGTTTTATCGGAATTTCCCAAGCCTTTATCTCGACACAGACACCAAGCCATATCGCCGGACGTGTGCTCGGCACCTTACAGACAGGAAGCATTACTGGTATGCTATTCGGACCCTTGATTGGCGGTATTCTTGCAGACAGCATTGGGTTCCACGGTACATTCTTCCTTGTTTCTTTAAGTGTTTTCACTTCTGCACTTTTAGTAACATTCGGGACAAAAGAATATCCGGTTAAGATTCAAAAAGGCGAAAAGTCACACTATACTTCCAAAGAAGTGCTGGCGCATATTTTACGTGATCCAATTTTGTTAGTCGTTCTGATTTTAAGTTCCTTAATTCAGATTGCTAATTTCAGTGTGCAGCCAATCTTGTCTCTTTATGTACAAGAACTGCACGGACCGGCAAACATCGCCTTTTATTCTGGAATTGCATTTTCTGCTGCCGGGCTTGGCAACTTGCTGATGACGAGAACATGGGGCAAGCTGGGCGACCGAATTGGTTATGTTAAAATACTGATTGGTCTCATCTTCGCTGCCGGAATTGTCTATATTCCAGGCGCCATGGTGGATTCTGTATGGGAGCTCGCTGTTATACGGCTATTCCTAGGCATGGCGATTGGCGGGATTATACCGCTGCGAGTGGCTTACATCCGCCAAGCGGCGCCAATCAGCATGCAAGGGGAAGTGCTCGGATATAATAATAGCTTACGCTTCCTTGGGAATTTCATCGGTCCCATCATGGGCGGGATAATGGCTGGTTATTTCGGCTTCTCTGCTGTCTTCTATATGACAAGTGCCTTGCTTATTATATGTGGCGTCACATTGCTCACGGCTCATATCAAGAACAGCCGCAGCAATACACGGGCTCACTCGATTTAAAAAGGATTGCCGATTTATTTCGGCAATCCTTTTTTATAACATATTAAAGCTGCGAACAGCTACTGCTTCAATCTCTACGTTGGCACCTTTCGGCAACTTAGAGATTTCTACCGTTGCACGTGCTGGATAAGGCTCGGATAAATGACGTCCGTATACTTCATTTACAGCAGCAAAGTCATCCAGTGACGTCAGGAAGATTGTCGTTTTGACAACTTGGTCAAATGATAAACCAGCTTCATCCAAAATGGCAGTCAAGTTCTTCATTACCTGCTCTGTCTGCTCCGTAATTGATTCCGCCATCTCTCCTGTTTCCGGGTTCAGAGGAATTTGTCCGGAAATATAAACCGTACCAGCAGTTTCAATTGCCTGTGAATATGGTCCGATTGCTTGTGGTGCTTTATCTGTTTGAATGATATTACGCATATGTCTCTCTCCTAATTAAAATAGATTTTTAAAGAAATCACCAATAGACTTGAAGAAATCCTTCACGCCCTGCCAGAAACCATCATTGTTGGCAACTTCGTCAATCTTATCTTGAATCGTGCTGGCGATATCTTCTAATTGGTTTTTAACGCCATCAAAGTTAATATCCAGCTGACGCATCTTATCAAACAAATCGATCAACAGCTGTCTGTCTTCTTCACTTAAACTAACCTCCAGCTTACTCAGCTGGTCAGATACGATTTGCTCCACTTCTTCCCGTGTAGCGGGGTTTTGTTCGGCAATTTCCTGTTTAATATCTGTCATGAGCTGGGTTACTTTTTCATTATCCAGCCCTTCTTGCTGTGCAAGATCTGTCGTGAGATCCAATTCATCATTGGCAACCTCTGTCCGCTCCGGATCCAAGTTGCCATCTGCTGTATCATACGCTTTGTATATACCTGTCAGCGCCGAATGGCCGCTCACTTTCACTGGGGATGCAACTTCTACCGCTGCATTCTCAATCCCTGCAGTAAGCAGAGCATTTTTGTACATATCGACAGTTACTTGCGTGATATTTTCAGGTGTCACAATCTGAATCTCCAGACCATGTCCTTCTTCTTCTCTCGTAATCATCGCGGAAGAATACATTCTGGAATTGGCATCTCCATTTATGTACTTCACGATATCATCTGCTGTAACTGGGATTTCCTCTACATTATTTGTATTTGTTACGCCAAGATCTTCTCTAACTTGCTGTTTTTGTGCATCTGACAGCGAATCTCCAACAACGACAATCGGTAAGCCGAATTTTTCATTAATACTATCCGTGTTCTTTCCAGTATTTGCGGATACAACATCGGAAAAGGCAAAGCTAAGCACTAGGGCAAATGCAACACAAGCCGACATGCATTTCGTTAACCAACTCATGGAAAATGTTCCACCTTTTCTTCAAAATGGTCTTGCTTTCTCATTATAAACTTTTCAAAAAATAAATAAAGCTATATCTTAGTTAGCCAAACTGCCAATATAAAAAAGCTGCACCATCTTGATGCAGCTTTTCATTAAGAATGTTTCTGAACAGATCCGTCTTTTTTATGAATAATTGTCTCTGTTTCTTTATTAGCAGCAATCTCTTTCGCTCGGTTGATTGCATCCTGTTTGTTATCAAATACCTGGGAAGGTCGTTTCGCATCTTTCGCCTGCACTGCCCAGCCATCATCATGCGGTACGACTTCTTCCGCCTCGTCCATTAAATCGGGGTTACTGTGAGAAGCATCGGCATCTCGTTCCGTTGGATCATCATTTTTCATAAAGTCTTTCACTTCTTTTTCCGAAGCATTATCATGCCACTCTTTCGCCTGACTAGTAGCAATAGGAATTGCTCTGCCTTCCTCATAGCCTTCGTCCAGCATCGCATTCGCAATTTCAATTGCTTTCTTTTTAACTGGCTTGTCCAAGTTTTTCAGTGAAGCAGGATAGTCGTCCATTGTCCAAGGCATGCTAAAAACTCCTTTGTTTGTTTTCGTACATGTAGTATTCCCTTTCACCCTCTGGTGAAACGCAGGAAGCAAAAGAGTTGTATATAGGAATATCCCGCTTTACAATTGCTCTATTACCAAAAAGGAGATGATGCCCCATGGCAAAAAACGAAGAAATACAATTAGCCAAACGACCGGAAGGCATGCCAACAGAGGAGAATTTCCGCTTTGTCGACACAGAAGTACCGGAACTTGAAGAAGGACAGGTGCTGGTTAAGAGTATCTATATTAGTGTAGATCCTTATATGCGCGGCAGAATGAGTGATGCAAAATCTTATGTTGCTCCTTATGAAGTAGATGCCCCGATTTCCGGAGGCGTTGTCGGACAAGTGACAGAATCACAATCTGATAAATTCCAAAAAGGCGACTATGTGCTAGGCAATCTGCCTTGGGCGCGTTACAATGCAGCAAATCCAGACAACCTGCAAAAGGTCGATCCTGAGCTCGGACCAGTTTCTACAGCATTAGGCGTGCTCGGTATGCCTGGCCTTACCGCTTATTTCGGCTTAACAGATATCGGTGAACCGAAGTCTGGTGAGACGGTTGTTGTTTCCGGCGCTGCCGGCGCAGTCGGATCCACTGTTGTACAAATCGCTAAAATTCTCGGCGCACGCGTTGTCGGCATTGCCGGGTCACCGAAGAAACTTGATTACGTAAAAAACACATTAGGTGCTGATGAAGTAATCAACTACAAAGAAGAAGATGTAGCAAAAGCATTAGAGAAAGCCTGCCCAGATGGCATAGACGTCTACTTCGATAACGTCGGTGGCCCTGTATCTGACGCAGTTTATCCATTATTGAATGCACATGCCCGCATCCCGCTCTGCGGCAGCATCTCTTCTTACAATAAAAAAGAAGACCAAGGACCTCGTATTCAAGGGTACCTTGTCAAAGCTAAAGCCAAAATTCAAGGCTTTATCGTTGCAGACTACGGTGAACACTTCGCTGAAGGTAAAAAACAGCTGTCTGAATGGTTCAAACAAGACAAGCTAACCTTCGAAGAAAACGTTGTGGATGGTTTTGAGAACGTACCAGATGCATTTCTTGGATTGTTCAAAGGTGAGAATTTAGGGAAGCAATTGGTGAAAGTAGCGGAAACGGAATAAAAACAAAAAAGCTAGTGATGCCGGTTGGCTCACTAGCTTTTTTTAAAACTAATTATCTATTATCCACTTTCTCCGGATACATATCATGGTTCATCATGCGGTGATCAGCCATTTGCTCATACTTCGTGCCTGGACGGCCGTAGTTGACGTATGGATCGATAGAGATTCCACCGCGTGGTGTGAACTTGCCCCATACTTCGATGTAACGCGGGTTCATCAGTTCTTTCAGGTCATTTAGAATGATGTTGATGCAGTCTTCGTGGAAATCACCGTGGTTGCGGAAGCTGAATAGATACAGCTTAAGTGATTTACTTTCGACCATCTTTTCATCTGGAATGTAGCTAATATACACGGTACCAAAATCGGGCTGGTTCGTGATTGGGCATAATGTTGTGAATTCCGGACAATTAAATTTCACGAAATAGTCGCGGTATACATGTTTATTATCAAAGGTTTCAAGAACCTCAGGTTTATAATCGAAATCGTAGACATTGTTTTGGTTGCCTAGCAATGTTACGTCTTCCATTTCTTCTGGATTTCTTCCTGCCATTTGTAATTCCTCCTTGCTGTTGCTATTTTGCACAAGCGTTTTTTATTATAAAGGATTTTCTCCATTTTGTCTCATGAAGGTCGTCACGTCTTGATGTGTCGGCATGCCAGCCTGCGCACCGGATGATCCGATTTGCAAGGCAGCTGCGGCATTTGCATAGCAGCAAGCTTCGGCAAGCTTACCGCCAGACGCCAGTCTCACAGCAAGCGCCGCATTAAATGTATCGCCAGCTCCTGTTGTATCAACTGCTTCGGCAGGATATGCAGCTATGGTACCTCCGTTATAGACGACGCCTTTTTCTCCCTTGGTAATCACAAGCTTGTCGGCAAATTCCTGCAGCGCCTTGTTTGTATCTTCAAACAAAATGGAAGCTTCTGATTCATTTGGTGTGATGTAGCTTGCTTGCTGAATAATTGCAGCGGGCAGCGCTTGAGCTGGTGCTGGGTTCAGTATGTAAGGGACATTGGCTTCTTGACAATATGCAGAGACGGCGGCAACTGTCTCTATTGGAATCTCTAGCTGGATAAGGACCATCTCACTCGCTTCGATAACATCCTTTTTTTTCTTAATAAAAGCTGGCGTTAGCTGAAAGTTTGCTCCTGGAATCACAGTAATGCTGTTGTCTCCGTCCACTACTTGAATAACTGCAACGCCAGAAGATGTATCTGCTCTTCCGATGTGGTCTGTACGCACGCCTTCTTGTTTTAAAACCTGTACCAATTCATCGCCGAAAGCATCTTTTCCGACCATGCCAATCAGGCTGACATCTGCACCAAGCCGTGCGGCTGCAACAGCTTGATTGGCTCCCTTGCCTCCTGGAAAGGTATCAAAACGCTCGCCGAGGATCGTTTCACCAGCTGCCGGCCGCTTCGCGGAGGTTGCCGTCAAATCCATATTCAAACTGCCGATTACTGTAAGTTTGGGCTTATTCAGCATAGCTAGTCCTCCTTTAGAAGATGATCGTTTTATTGCCGAATACAATCACACGGTCATCTACATGCCATTTCAATGCTCGCATCAGCACACTGCGCTCCACTAGACGGCCTACGCGTTTTAAGTCTGCTGCTTTATCTTTATGATTGACCCGGTGAATATCTTGTTCAATAATCGGCCCTTCGTCCAAGTCAGACGTAACATAATGACTTGTCGCTCCAATCAGCTTAACACCTCGCTCAAATGCGCGTTCATATGGTTTGGCACCGATAAAGGCAGGCAGGAAGCTATGGTGAATGTTAATAATTTTATTTTTGTAGTTTTCCAGAAAAGCTGGCGTTAATATTTGCATATATCTAGCTAAGATTACTGTATCAATTTGATATTGTTTCAACACAGAAAGCTGCTGGCGCTCTGCTTCTTGGCGAATGTCTTTATTAGCCGGAATATGGTGAAACGGTATACCGTATGCTTCCGCTAATTCACGGGCATCTTCATGATTGCTGACAATTACAGCAAGATCAGCCATCAGATTGCCGCTTTGGTATTCCCAAAGAATCTCCTGCAAGCAATGCAGTTCTTTCGAAACGAAAATTGCCAGTTTCTTTAAATCGCGAACACGTACAAGCTGCCAATCCATTCGGAAATGTGCGGCAATAGATTGAAAGTCTTCCTCCAGCTGTTGGATATCACTTTCTCGCTGACACTCAAATTCGATGCGTAAGAAAAAGCTTCCGCCATCTGGATCAGTTGTATATTGGTTGGACTCCATAATATTTGCTTTTTGTTTATAAAGAAATTCCGATACTGCAGCCACGATACCCGGCTGATCGGGACAAGAAATTACAATTCGATATCTATTTTCATTTTGCTGCTGGAATGCTTTGATTTTATCAAGAAAATGTACGGCCATGATTAACCTCCTAATATACTTTCCTATACCTTAATTCTTTTATCTTAACGATTGTACCCTATTTCCACAACAAGGAAGGGAAACAAAAAAATACGATTCCAGCTGACCGGAATCGTATGTATTGTGTGAGCGGCTAGCTCTTTTATACACGAGTAATTTGCTTGAGTGTCTCCAAACAGAAATCAACTTCTGCTTTGCTTGTATTAAGCGGAGGGAGAATGCGCAACACATGCTCGCCAGCTACAAGTACGAGTAAACCGAGTTCTCGAGCTTGATGAACAAGTTCAATTGCCTTTCCACTTGTTCCAAGACCGAGCAGCGCACCTTTTCCGCGCACATCCGTAAAAGTAGAAGACTGTGTAACAATTGCTTGCAGCTCTTCTCGGAAATAGTCAGCCATCTCCTGCACTTCTGCCAGAAATTCCGTATTCGCAATTACTTCAAGCGTTGCTTTTCCGGCGGCGGCTGCTACTGGATTGCCGCCGAAGGTACTGCCGTGACTGCCTGCCTCAAAAGCTGCCGCTGCCTTTTCTGTTGCCAGCATAGCGCCAATTGGAATACCAGAACCAAGCCCCTTTGCTGTTGTCAGCACATCAGGCTGCACCTCATACTGCTCGTATGCGTAAAGTGTGCCTGTACGGCCAACACCTGTTTGCACTTCATCCAGCATAAACAAGACATCATGTTCCTTACAAAGACGCGCTACTTCTTTGACCCAGGCAGGATCCGCTGGAATCACACCGCCTTCTCCTTGCACAATCTCCAGCAGCACGCCACATGTATCGGGGCCAATCAGATCTTCCAGTGCTTGGTTATCATTATACGGAAGATAGCGAAATCCTTTTGCAAGGGGCGCGAAATGCTTTTGAATTTTTTCCTGTCCAGTTGCAGCGAGTGTCGCTAATGTGCGGCCGTGGAAAGATTGGCTGAAAGTGACGACTTCATAAGCTGCTGTTCCTTTCACTTTTTGCGCATAGCTTCGTGCTAATTTAATTGCCGCTTCGTTTGCTTCTGCTCCGCTATTCGCGAAAAATACTTGATCAGCGAACGTGTTCGCGGTGAGCAGATCTGCCAGCTGTTCTTGAATTGGAATATGATATAAATTAGAACAATGCCATAACGTATCGAGCTGTTCCTTTACAGCTTCTTTAACAGAAGCAGGAGCATGACCTAGATTACATGTAGCAATCCCAGCTGTGTAGTCCAAATATTGCTTTCCGTTCTCGTCCCAAACATAACTGCCTTCCCCTTTTGTAATGGAAATAGGAAATCGGCTATATGTTGGTATGACCGATGACAATGCTGCATTCGTTTCAGACATGGTAAGCCTCCTCGGATAAAGTAATAGTCGTTCCTGCGACATTTCCATTCACGAGCTGAAGCAAGCTATTTTCAGCTAGTCCATTGACAATCGTAACTTTTTCCGCACCTTGTTCAAGTGCTTCTAAAGCGGCTTGAACTTTCGGAATCATGCCGTCCTTAATCAAACCTTGCTGTATCATGTACTTTAATTCATCATCGGTGACATTTGTCAGCATTTGTTTTTGACCATCAACGTGACGGTAAATACCTGGTATATCACTGATAAAGCATAATTCCGCTTGAAGTGCTTGCGCAATAGCCGATGCAGCCAGGTCGGCGTTAATATTGAACCGCGCGTCGCCTTTTCCGCCAGCAAGCGGGGAGATGACGGGTATATTATCTTGTTCGACAATCTGCTCGATGAGCGCGGTGTTCACTTTTGTTACCGTTCCGACAAGTCCAAGCTTCGCTGCATTGGCTACTGGCTCTGCATAAAGCAGCTTCCCGTCCAATCCGCTGATTCCGTACGCACCTGTTCTGGACATCAGCTTCCGGACTAGAAATTTATTCATCGCTCCGCTTAATGCCATCTCCACAACATCCAGCACTTCTTCTGTTGTCACACGGAGTCCATCAACGAATTCTGCTTTTACTCCCGTTTGCTGCAGCAGTTCATTAATCAGCTTCCCGCCTCCATGCACAATGATCGGTTTCCAGTCGCCTTGTTTTTGAATCGCAGCGATATTGTCATAAAAATTGGCCGGCAGTTTATCAATGATGCTGCCGCCGCATTTGATAATTAAGAAATTCATCGGACAGCCTCCTCACGTACGGTAAGACGCATTGATTTTGACGTAATCATAAGATAAATCACAGCCCCAAGCAGTTGCTTCTCCAGATCCTTCCTGCAGATCAATCGTGATTACTACCGTTTGCTGTTTCAATTGTTCACTAGCCGTTTGCTCATCAAATACAGCTGGCTTTCCTGCTTGGACAACCTGCACATCACCTAGCCATACGGAAATATTACTCGGATTAAAGGTCGCGCCGCTGTTTCCTGCAGCCATGATGATTCTGCCCCAGTTTGGATCCGCTCCATAGATGGCTGTTTTAACAAGACTAGAAGCAACAACTGTCTTCCCGATTGCACCAGCTTCCTCTGCCGATGCTGCATGCTGTACTCGAACTTCCACAAGCTTTGTTGCACCTTCTCCATCACGGGCAATCTTTTTCGCTAACTCCTGTGACACATAGTGGAAAGCTGCATAGAACTTCTCCCAATCTGGATGGCCTGCATGCAGCTCCTTATTACCAGCTTTTCCGTTTGCAAGCACAAGTACCATATCATTGGTGCTCGTATCTCCATCAACCGTGATCATATTGTAAGACTGATCCGTCGTTTGCTTGAGCAGCTGCTCCAGTACATCAGCGGGGATGACAGCATCTGTCGTAACAAAGGCAAGCATTGTTGCCATGTTTGGATGAATCATACCAGAACCTTTCGCAGCACCGCCTATCGTAACTGGAACACCATCAATGGAGACGGTGACAGCAACCTGCTTTGTGCATGTATCTGTTGTCAAAATGGCGTGAGCAAAATCATCCGCCTGACCTTGTGTCTCTATCGAGTGAATGCCATCAATCACTTTATCCATCGGCAGCTGGACACCAATTAAACCAGTTGATGCTACCGCTGCATACGTTGCCGGAATCCCAAGCTGGTCAGCAAATGTCTGCCGCATTGTATAAGCGTTTATCAGTCCTTCTTCTCCTGTACAGGCATTCGCGTTCGCACTGTTGACGATAATCCCTTGCAGTTTTCCTTCTTTCCGAATGCTTTCTTCCGTTACAACAAGCGGTGCAGCACGAAAGCTATTTAAGGTATAAACGCCAGCAGCAGATGCCGGAATATCTGAGTAAATCCAGCCAAGATCCAGCTTATTTCCTTTTCGCAACCCGATAGCAGCTCCGCCAGCCTGGAAGCCGCCGGGACTGCTGACATTTCCATCTTCTATGATTGTATATGCCGCCTGTTTTGTCTTTATCATTTCATTTCTCTCCTTTATGGATAAACCGGCAGCGTCCATAACCCTGCTGTCTGCTCCCAGCCCTGCATAATATTCATATTTTGAATGGCTTGCCCTGCTGCTCCCTTAACCAAATTATCGATGACAGAAACGATTGTCAGTCTATTCGTTCGTTCGTCCAAATGAAGCCCAATATCACAGAAATTACTAGCCGCTACTTCCTTCGTTGCCGGCCACTCACCCAAAGACCTAAGGCGCACAAATGGATGACTTGCATAATAATTTTCATATGATTCCAATAATTCAGATGCTGTTTTATCTGTTGTAAGGTCCGCATACATCGTTGCCATAATACCGCGCGTCATAGGAACTAGCTGTGTGGTAAAGCTCACCAGATGCTGAGAACCCGATACGCCTGCTAACGCTTGTTCAATCTCAGGAATATGCTTATGGGAGCCTAGCTTATAAGCTTTTATATTTTCATTTATCTCGCTGTAATGTGAAATAGCTGTTGGTGTCTTGCCAGCTCCGGATAGTCCTGATTTGGCATCAATAATAATGGAGGCTGGGTTGATGAGCCCATTATGTACTGCTGGCAGCAGCCCAAGAAGCGTCGCCGTCGGATAACAGCCGGGGTTTGCAACGACATCGGCCTCGCTTATCTGCTTCGCGTTCAGCTCTGGAAGTCCATATACGGCTTTCTCTAATAGTTCTTCTGGAGCTGCATCCTGCTGATACCATTCTTTATAAACAGCGGCATCCCTTAATCGAAAATCACCTGCCAGATCGACACAGCGAATTCCTGCTTCTGCAAGTCTCGGGAGCAAATCTCTGCTCACACCCGGCGGAGCCGCAAAAAATGCAAAATCCACCTGCTGACTTAACGCTTTCACATCAAAAGTCTCTAAACTTCCGGTTATAAACCCATCTGTATGCGGATAAAAGTCCGTCAATGATTTCCCCGCACTGGAATGGGAGATAATTGTTTTTACTTCTGCATATGGATGTATATGCAAAAAACGCAGCAACTCTACCGCTCCATAACCTGTACCGCCAATTATTGCTACTTTCAAGACTGCACCCCCCTCTAAACAAGTTCGAATTGATTAGTAATTATACTTTAGTATGTATTTTTATTCAATAGTTCTGGATAAAGAAATTGCAGTTCTGCATGATTTCGCACTTCTTGACTCTACTTATAATACTATGTACAATTAGTGTATTGTTTTCATCACGGACTAACACAATTAAATGATGTAACAACGGTTGAAGTTAAGAGAAGTGTCCCTATTGTCTAAAAAACTATGGAGGAGGATCTTGCATGACACCGCTTATTTGGTTCTTATATGTCATCGTCCCAGTACTAGGAATGCTAGCCGCATTCATTCAAGCTAGCCGCATGAAAGAGGAAGGGGAAGGTAACGAATGATTGCCACGTTTATCATTTACTTGGCTGCGGTATTCATTATTGGATACACCGCGGAAAAATTTATATCAAAAGGCGAGGAAGGATTTTATCTCGGAGACAGGAATTTCGGAGCCTTTTCTACCGCCATTAGTGCAGGAGCAACAGACTCCAGCGGGTGGATCTTCATTGGAGCTGCCGGTCAAGCATATCTTGCAGGTATCTCGACCATGTGGATGCTGCCCGGATTCCTGATTGGTTATTTTGTGAACTGGTTTGTCGTTGCTCCTAGATTACGTAAGTTTTCCGAGAAATCGGAGGCATTGAGTATGTCTGACTTCTTCGAAAAACGCTTCAATGATAAATCGCACTTATTAAAAATCACCTCTAGCGTCATCATCATCATTTTCTTTGTTGCCTATATGGGGTCTCAGCTATCTGCTGCAGGTAAAACGTTAGATGCTGTCATTGATTTCGATTTCAATACAGGCCTTGTACTTAGTGGTATCTTCGTATTAGGCTATTCCATTCTGGGCGGATATCGTTCGGTTATGGTAACCGACGTTACCCAAGGGGTTATGATGTTACTTGTACTAGCTGGTTTTCCGCTCTATATGATTTTGTTCCAGCTTGGCGGTTTCGGTACTTTCTTTGACACGGTGAGAAGTATTGACCCATTGCTTGCTTCTCCAGCAGCAGGAAATATTGGTTCACTCGCAGTCGGTGTAATTATCGGGCACATCGCATTTGGTTTTGGTGTACCAGGTCAGCCGCATATATCACAGCGCTTTTTGTCTGCTAAAGACAATAGCACTATTAAGCAAGGATCGATTATTGCGATGGCATGGATTATTATCTCTATGACAGGAGCTAACCTGCTTGGATTAATCGGCCGTGTCTTGCTTCCTAACTTAGAAGATCCGGAATATGTATTCCCTACTGTTGCGATGGAAGTATCGCACCCGATTATTGCCGGTGTTATCGTTGGTGCTATCTTTGCCGCCATTCAATCGACATTTTCTTCGCAGCTGATGGTGACAACGCAAGCAATTGCAAGTGATATTTGGAAATCCGTTTCGAAGAAAGAATACTCAAGCAAACAGTCTCTTATTATCAGCCGGACGGCTATGGTAGTTCTGACGCTGCTTGCTATTGGTATAGCGCTACTCAATTTACAATCAGTCTTTGCACTTGTTCAATATGCATGGGCTGGATTAGCAGCAAGCTTTGCTCCGGTTCTTCTATTCAGTCTTTACTCGAATATCGTTACAAAATGGGGCGCCTTCTCCAGTATGATTACTGGTTCTCTGGTTACAGTTATCTGGAAAGGTTTAGGCTTGGATACGTATTTATACGAGATTATCCCAGGCTTAGCCATTTCCATACTTGTCCTCCTTATTGTCAGCAAGCTTACAAAAGGGCGTGGCAATGCTCCATTGAAAGAAGAAAGCATGAATCTGTAAAACGGAAGACAGGTTTGCCAGGATTATAGCGGCAAACCTGTTTTTTACCATGATAACGTTGACTTTCCTAGTGAACCTTCCTATCATTAGGTTCAGCTATTCTATTTAAAAGGATGAGACGATGTGAAAATTAAGTCTTTGTATAAGACCATCTATGATGATCTTGTCAGTAAGATCATGAGCGGATACTATAAAGAAGGCCAAAAGCTTCCATCTGAAAAAGAACTGGATCAGCTTTATCATGCAAGCAGAACACCTGTGAGACAGGCCTTATCCAAACTGGAAAGTGACGGTTTTATCTACAGGCTTCAAGGGCGCGGATCCTTTGTATCTGACAATCGCCCCAAACAGCTTTGGACAAGAATGACTGGGTTCACCAATTACTACTTAAGTGAGTGGGAAAAGATTACTTCACGCACAATTGATGTCGAGAAAGTACCAGCACCGGCCGCGATTTCGCCGCTGCTGAAGTTAACGGATAGTGACAGTGCACAGCTGACCAAAATGACGCGCATCCGTTTTTATGAAGGCGATCCTATCATCTATTTGCAGCATTATCTGCATCCGCGTTTTCCCGTGGAATCGCTGCAATCAAACGAAAATTTTTTCTCTATTGCAGAGATATTAAATGAAGAATTCCAGGTGAAGGTAGCGCGAGCGGATGAAGAAATCGAGGCTATTATGGCTGATGATTATTTAAAAGATGTCCTTCAGCTGGATGATGCACATACGCCATTAATTAAGGTAACCAGAACATCTTATACGGCAGCAGATGAACCCGTGGATGTAAATGTTTACTACGTTAATTCAAAGAAATGGAAATTCGAAGTAAGCTTTCGTCAGAGTGAGAAAAATTTCGAGTTTTTCTGAATACAGAGGCTGGGACATAACAGTTTAAGCTATATAAAGATCCAAACAATACTGCACTTAACAGCAGCATAGTTTGGATCTTTTGCATTGAGAACGAAGATAAGAGCATTGCTTCGGAAATACACTCCGCTTTCCTGCGGGCGGCTGGTGAGCCTCCTCGTGCAAAAAGCGCACTGCGGGGTCTAACCTAGCCTTCCTCCCGCGGGAGTCTCCGTGTATTTCCTACGCTGATTTTTTATGGGAGAGCTTCACTAGTGTAGATAGAATACGTAGACTCCTCGAAAAAGATGCGATTTTCTTGTCGGTGTCAACTTCAAAAGCCACTCTTGGTCCAACGATAACAGCTAAAGTTAGAAAGCAGCAGGTCAGAGGCCTGCATTAAAAAGTATGAATCTAGTCATCGTTCGCTTTTAGGATAAATTAATCTTGTTTTGTCCCTAGCTCTTGTATTGCTTTATTAAAATCGTTGCACGAACAAAGAAATATGTTATACTGCAATCAAACAGAGTGTAAGCGCTAACAAAATGTATACTTGCACTTTTCCGCTGCTGCTGTAAAATTTGATGTGGCAAAATGCTAGTAGGAGGAGAATGATGATGCGATCAAAGAAGACGCTTATTCATGTTGCTGTAGATATCAATCAGACTGCGAATCAATTTAAATCAAGCATTGTACTAGTAATGGATAATAAAGTGGTAGATGCGAAAAGCATGCTCGGCCTGTCTAATTCGGTGCTTACTTCCCACTTTTTCCGCTTGGAAATATACGGCGAGGATGCGGAAGAAGCTAAAAAAGCGATGCGGGATGTGTTCTTAAGTAATGGACTGCCTGTAGAAATCAGTGACAAATAAACATGAGAAAAGACAGCTCAGCCGAAGCGGTGAGCTGTCTTTTTTATTAGAATCGTGATGGTTTCGGAATGATAGGATTCCGAAGCTGACCGAGACCCTCTATTTCAATCTCGACTACGTCCCCTTCTTTCAAAAACTGCGGCGGATCCATCGCAAAACCTACACCATTTGGAGTTCCGGTCATAATTATATCCCCCGGCTCTAACGTCATAATCCCCGAGATAAATGAAACAAGATGCGGAACAGAGAAAATAAGCTGTCCTGTATTAGAGTCCTGGCGCTTCTCCCCGTTTACAAATGTTCGGATAGAAAGATTGGAAACATCTTCAATCTCGTCACTAGTAACAAGATACGGGCCCATTGGCGCGCTTCGGTCCAGCGTTTTCCCTTGCAGGAATTGCGGTGTACGTCGCTGCAGGTCACGTGCTGTCACGTCATTAGCAATTGTGTAGCCAGCTATGTATTCCATTGCCTCCCTCTCCGAAACTTCTTGTGCTCTTCTTCCAATGATAACCGCAAGCTCCCCTTCATAGTCCAGCTTTTCGGTCTGCTTCGAGTGGTATACACCTTGGTCATGGGCACAAACAGCATTGGCGAATTTACCGAACAACACTGGATACTCCGGCAGTTCTCTGCCCATCTCTTCTATATGATCTTTATAATTCAATCCTACACAAATAATCTTCCCTGGTTTTGGTACTGGCGGTCCTAATTTCACTTCTTCTGATCTGTATTGTACAGTCTCAAGACCCTCTGTGAGCGCAAATGCCTCCGCTCGGTAGGCCCGTTTCAGCGCTTGGGGACCCATTTGGTAAAACTCATGCGGATTAGCGGGCAGCAGACTCGCTACCGACATGGCCAAATCCTCTTCTCCCTCTGACAGAAGAAAATGCCGATACGCTTCCTGCAGATCAATGATACGCCCCTCGACACTGCTTCCAATCCGATATGGATGCAGCTCTTTTCCAGCTTTATAGGTTACTAGCTTCATTATGCTGTTCCCCTTCCATTATTCGAATACTCAAAATTAACTCTCTCTTCTATGATATAGTAAGAAAGTCAGACAGCATAGAAGAAAGGGAGTCTTAGAATGAAAAATGTTTACTTGAATCACGATGGCGGTGTGGATGATTTAATCTCGCTGTATTTGCTACTAAAAATGGAGAACGTAAACCTAATTGGCTGTTCCGTTATTCCAGCTGATTGCTATTTGGAGCCAGCATTATCAGCCAGTCGTAAAATTAACGATATATTCGGTAATACGGAAACACTAGAAATAGCTGCATCGACTTCACGAGGCAAAAATCCTTTTCCGAAAGATTGGAGAATGCACGCTTTCTTCGTTGATGCGCTGCCGATTCTAAATGAACAGCTTCCTGTGCAAACAAAGGTTGCTGAAAAACCAGCACACTTAGATTTAATTGATAAGCTGAAAGCACAAGAGGAGAAAACGACACTCATCTTCATTGGACCACTAACAGATTTGGCTCGTGCATTAGAAGTAGATGCTTCTATCCAACAGCATATTGAGAAGCTTGTTTGGATGGGCGGCACCTTGCTGTCCAATGGCAACGTCGAAGAACCCGAGCATGATGGAACTGCAGAATGGAATGCTTTCTGGGATCCGGAAGCCATGGACGTTGTTTGGAAAAGTGACATACTAATTGATATGGTCGCTTTGGAAAGTACCAATCAAGTACCTTTAACTGTGGATATCCGCAACAATTGGGCGAAAAACCGCAAGTATGAAGGTGTAGACTTTGTCGGACAAAGCTATGCTGCCGTGCCTCCGCTCGTTCACTTTGAGACAAATTCTACTTACTATTTGTGGGATGTGCTGACAACTGCTTCCGTTGGAAAAGAAGCATTAGTCAAGAAGAAATCTGTTTCTGTCAGTGTGGAAGCAGACGGACCATCACAAGGTCGTACATATGAGAATCAAAACGGAAAAAGAATTCAATTGGTTTATGATGTGGATCACGATGCATTCTTCTCTTACATTCTAGAATTAATGAAGGCTTAAACTCTTAATTGGTATCGCACATATACAATAAATTTGTTATACTATTCCGTGGCTGTTATCCACAAGTGGATAACTTAATTCGAACAAAACGGAAAGAAGGCAGATTAGCGACATGTATATGGATTACCATCATCACACGAACAATTCGATTGATTCTAAAGCAGTCATGCAAGATGTCTGTCAGGAAGCAATCGGCAAAGGTATCAAAGAGATTTGTTTCACTGAACATTATTCTGTTAATCCATTGGCGCCCACCTATGGTCATATGGATTTTACTAAATACCAAGCGGACATTGCCGCATCACGGGAACAATTTGGCGATCAGCTAACTATAAAAATGGGGATCGAGCTATGCGAGCCGCATTTGATGATGGATGTTTATACAAAAGCGCTTCAGCACATTCCTTTTGATTTCATCATGGGTTCTGTGCATAATATAGGCAACCAAAAGCTGCGCCTGCATTTGCGCGCTAATCCAGAGACATTTTATCATGACTATTTTGCAGAGATGTACAAGCTTGTATCTGATGCAGATATCGATGTTTTGGCACATATAGATCTGATGAAGCGGTATGCTGTCCAAGAAGGTCATGGAATCTATTCTTTTGAGCAGCACAAAGATCAAATCGCAGCCGTTCTGGAAAAAGCGATACAGCGCGGAATTGGAATAGAAATTAATACATCCGGTATGCGCAGCTCACTCGGTGAAGCGATGCCGACTCCGCAAATCGTATCGCTTTATCATGACTTAGGCGGCAGAATTTTGACACTTGGATCGGATTCCCATAAAGCAGAAACAGTCGGTGCTGGAATTAAAGAAGCCGCGCAAATTGCGCGGCAATGTGGTTTTACTCATATTCACCAATTTGAAAACCGCGAGCCGAAAGCTGTACCTTTAAGCTAAGATTTTCTTTCATTTCGCAGTTTATGTTTAATAAAAGCATCAAACTGATCATCCTGACTTTCCGGCAGCAATGCTGGACTGTCAGGATTTTTCATAAATGCCTCGTCTTCACTCCAAAGTTCTTTTCTTAAGTAGCGAAGTCGAACATAATACGTCATCAGCTTCAAATCAAGCCACATTTCTTCTTTAAAGAACTCAAATACTTCGGCTTGACTGTCCATCGTCTCCTGTTTTTTCTGCGCGATTGTATACTGTGCTTGAATGACTTGATTCACATGTCTCTCCATCAATTCTTGCTCTGCTATTGTAAATGTACCTTTTTCAATGGTATCGTTCATTAGCTTCTCTGCTTCGTCTGTATGCTTCAATATGATTAGTTGCTGTTCACGAATCGTATCCAATAGATCAGAGAACTGGGAAAAAGACTGTTGGATCATATCTGTCGCTAGATGCATAACATTCTTTTCGACATTCTCCAATAGTTCACGAAATGTATGGTAACGTTTATCCGTCAGCTTGACTCCATTATCAGAAGTCAAACGCTGAATCGTCTGTACGCTCGTCATATAACGATAGTACCTACCTGCCAATTCCTCCACTTCATGCTCTGCTGGGACTCTGCCGTCCTCTGCGACAAGCAATCGTTCATTGCTGGGCATATACACAAAATAATAATGCACCGGTATCTTGTTATCCTTACAAATTGCGGGACATAAGTCTACACGTTCATCCTGCTGCTGCCGATTACGTTTAGACGCCTCTGTCACCGGCTGTGGTAAAGATTCTTTCGTAACCATCTGATTTCCTCCGTTCTTTCCTGCTCATTACCTATTATTTCACAAATTACCCTAACTCAATCCTACCTTATTCCACTATTCTAGTGTAAGCATTTTCATGTGTATAAATAAAAAAATAACAGCCCGTTAGGACTGTTATTCTGTCTTTGCTGTTCGCGGAAGGATTAATACTTCTACTCTGCGGTTTTTCTCTTTGCCCTCAGCTGTATCATTTGAAGCAATTGGCTTGAACTCGCCATACCCCTTGGCACTAAACCAACGTGGATCAAGCTTGTCATTTTCTAATACAAGCTTCATGAAATTAACAGAACGCATCACACTAAGCTCCCAGTTAGAGTGATAAGAGGATGTACTGATAGGCACATTATCTGTGTGTCCGCTAATGATCACTTCTCGAGGCGGGTCCATCACGAGCAGCTCGGAAATCTCTCTGGCAATTTCTTCATCTTTTACACTGACTTCACTGCTGCCGGAATTGAATAACACGTTATCGTTAATCGTTAACAGCAATCCCTCATCCGTAAGATCTGTGGAAAACTTATTACTCAAATCCTTATCATTTATATATGTTTCAATCTTTTCTTGAATCTGCTGCAATTCTTCCCGCTCTGCCGCTTCGAGATCAGCTTCATTCACTTCTTTATCGTCGGCTTCTTGTGTTACGGCAGCCTCTTGTGTTTCTTCTTCTTTCTTTTCTTCTTCGTTATTCTGGTCAATAACAGTAGAACTTGTCTCATTTCCAGGCGTCATGCTCGTATTTGATTCCAACAAACCCTCTCCGCCATGCAACACACTGCTGAAGCTATCAGATATCTTATTGAATTTCTGCGCATCGATGGAACTGGTTGCAAACAAAACGATAAAAAGCGCCAGCAGCAGGGTCAGAAGATCTGCATAAGGGAGAAGCCAGGATTCGTCGACATGTTCTTCGTGTTTTTTGTGCTTGCGCTTCCTGCTCATACCGCTACTTCCTCTTCTGCATCGCTAAATTCAGCTTTTTCTTTGCTCGGCAGATAAGCGAGCAGCTTCTGCTCAAGCATTCGCGGCGTTTCACCTTCCAAAATGGAAAGAATACCTTCTACCATCAATAGCTTGTGCTGTACTTCTTGCTGTGTTTTTCGTTTCAGCTTGTTGGCAATCGGGTGACAAATAACATACCCCATGAAAATCCCCATTAAAGTAGCAACGAAGGCTGCTGCAATAGCGTGGCTTAACTTATCAATATCTGATATATCACCAAGTGCTGCTATTAGTCCAATAACAGCGCCTAGTACACCTAGCGAAGGTGCATAAGTACCTGCCTGCGTGAAGATAGCAGCTCCAATTGCATGACGGTCTTCCAAGGCATCTACTTCTTCATTCAGCACATTACGGATATATTCTGGTGATTCTCCATCGACTGCCATGCTTAAGCCGTTACGAAGGAAGTCATCCTCTACATCACGCGTACTGTTTTCCAATGCCAGCAATCCTTCTTTTCGGCTTATTTGGGACCATTCAGAGAACATAGTGACAAGTTGTTTCGTATCAAATTGTTGCTTACTTTTAAATACAACACCGAGCAGCTTCGGAAATCGTTTTAATTCGTTTCCTGGGAAGGCTAGTGTTACGGAAGCAGCCGTACCGACTAGAATGATCAGTATGGCAGCAGGATTAATAAGCGCAGCAGGACTGACACCCTTTAATACCATTCCGACACCAACCGCAACCAGGCCTAATATGACACCAATTAGTGAAGATTTATCCATATTTCCATTCTCCTAGATTAGTTTTGATTACTCCTTATATCGGATACATCTCAGAAATCTGTATCTTTTTTAGTAAACTTTACGTTTCTTTTCCAATAGAGAAGGCTATTAGTAACAAAAGTGTCATATTTCTATTCGACAGTATAAGATGCGTCCTTCTACCTAAGCTAATACATAGCATTAGACACCATTGGCAGGAATACGCGTGACAAAGGTGGTGTTTGTTTCTGTTGTGAAATCGCATACACAGGACGTAAGATGGAAGTAAGCACTTACAAATTACTTTGTTTTTATAAAAGGAGGAAACAGCATGGCACAGGAAAAAACCAGTGTCCGCGCTCGCGTTCAAAAGTTCGGTTCCTATCTGAGCAGCATGGTTATGCCGAACATCGGCGCATTTATTGCTTGGGGTCTTATTACAGCTTTATTTATTCCTGATGGATATTTTCCTAATGAAACAATTGCAGCTATCGTAAGTCCCTCTATTACTTATCTTTTACCATTGTTAATCGGTTTCACTGGCGGACGTCTTGTACATGATATTCGAGGCGGGGTCGTCGGGGCAATTGTCACCATGGGAGCCATCGTCGGTTCTCCAGATACACCGATGTTCTTAGGAGCAATGGCAATGGGTCCGCTTGGCGGGTATGCCATCAAGTTATTTGACCAATATATTGGTTCTAAAGTACGTTCTGGATTTGAAATGCTCGTTAACAACTTCTCTGCCGGTATTATCGGTGGTGCTTTAGCAATTGGTGCTATCTACTTTGTTGGTCCGCTTATTGAGGGCTTAACAGATGCTTTAGCTTCTGGGGTAGACTGGCTTGTTGGACTTGGCCTTCTGCCGCTTGTTAACATCTTGATTGAACCAGCAAAGGTATTGTTCCTAAACAATGCAATCAACCATAGTATTTTTACACCTATAGGATCAGAACAAGCAATTGAGACAGGTAAATCAATCCTGTTCCTATTGGAAACAAACCCTGGACCAGGTCTTGGAATATTGCTCGCATATATGCTATTCGGCAGAGGAAGCGCCAGAGCTTCTGCACCAGGCGCAGCAATTATTCATTTCTTCGGGGGTATTCACGAAATTTACTTCCCGTATATTTTAATGAAGCCGGCTTTAATTGTGGCAGCAATTGGCGGAGGTGTATCGGGTACACTTACTTTCAGCTTAATGAATGCTGGTCTAGGTTCACCGGCTTCTCCAGGAAGTGTCATTGCTATCTTCCTAATTGGTAAGCCAGGTGATTATCTCGGATTGGCATTAGGTATTCTTGTTGCAACAGCAGTTTCTTTCGCAATTTCTTCTATTATCCTAAAAAGCAGTAAAAACGCAGAAACGGATATCGAAGAAGCAACTGCGAAATCAAAAGAAATGAAAGGCACGAAACCTGCTGCAGCAGCTGGTATTAACCAATCCGGCGGTGCAACAGATGAAGCTGCTGAGAATTTGGATACAGCACCAGAACATGCAGACACTAGCAGTGAGGCTTTCGATTACAGCAATGTAAACAAGATTACATTTGCTTGTGACGCTGGAATGGGCTCTAGTGCAATGGGTGCTTCCCTTCTGCGTAAGAAAATGAAAGATGCTGGTTTGGATATTAATGTAGACAATGCTGCTATCTCCAACATCCAAGACGATGCAGACATTGTTATTACACAAAAGAATTTAACAGACCGTGCTCGTAATAAACGACCAGATGCGGAGCACATTTCCGTAGAAAACTTCTTGAACAGTCCGAAGTACGGTGAACTGATCGAGAATTTAAAGAAACACCAATAAGCAGGGAGTGATTTGATTTGGAATTGGTTAGCAGCAGAGAGAGAAGAATCATCCTGCAATTGCTGCGTTCCAGACACCAATTCATCTCCATTCGAGAGCTGGCAGAGTTATTACATGTCAGCTCTCGAACTATTCACCGTGAATTGAAACAGGTGGAACGGACACTTGGCGAGTATGAACTTTCCTTACTCCGTGTCACTGGTTCTGGTATTCGTGTTGAAGGAGACCCTGCTCAGATGGAAGCATTACAGGAGCAGTTACATGATGCGGTTGAAGTAGACACAACCCAGGAGGAACGGCTGCTCCATCTACTCTTTCTCCTAGTAGGAGCTTCTGAGCCTGTCAAAGTCGCTTACCTGGCAAACGAGGTACAGCTGTCAAAAACGGCCGTTTCCGTTTATTTGGATGCTTTGGAGACAAAGCTGGCGGAGTACTTGCTGACCATCTCCAGGCGCCGCGGTGTCGGCGTAGAATTGGAAGGCGAAGAAAATGAAAAACGAAAAGCACTTGTGCAGCTCACGATGGAACAGCTCGATCAGGCATCCATCTATACATTTACAAATGATTACGAGGAAAATTTACATCAATTCCTGCAGCAGTTTATCAAAAAACAGCAGATGACATTAGTCGAGAAATATGTCATGGATCATTTGGCAAAACTGTCTTATTCGATTGCTGATAACGCCTATGTCGCTCTAATTACGTATATCAGTATTAGCATTCAGCGAATCAAACAGGGAAGGTTCGTCAGCCTCTCCCCTCCGCTGATGAAATCTTTACAAAAAACGGAAGAATATATGATTGCCGCTGCACTTAGCAGGGAATTGGAAACTACCTTGTCCCTTACTTTTTCCACATCGGAAATCGGTTACATTGCTATTCAGATTCAAGGTGCAAAACGGAATGAGACCATGCATCGTTCAGATCCGTTATTCGAACTGCAAGTACAAGCATTCATTCAGCTCGTTGCCGCTGCCATAAAACTGCCGCAGCTGGAAAAGGATGAAGCATTTACCGATAGTCTGCTCACGCATATCGAACCAGCCATAAGCCGAGCTCGAGAAGGTATTCAGACTTACAATCCGCTTACGGATAAAATTGAACAAGATTACAAGGAAGTTGTTGCAGCAGTTCGTGAGGCTTTGGAAACTGTCTTTCCTGCATTTCGTTTTGGACAAGGAGAAGTTGCTTTCCTGGCGCTGCATTTTGCTTCTGCAAAAGAGCGACAGCGCAGCAGACAACGACTTCACGCTTTAGTCGTTTGCGCAAGCGGCATTGGCACCTCGAAGATGCTCGCTAGCAGACTGCAAAATGAATTTCCCGAGATCACTCAGGTTACATTATCGTCTTATTTAGAATTAAAAGACATAGAGCCAGACAAATTTGACTTGCTCGTTTCAACGATTAGCCTTGACCAATTCAACAGACCATACTTGCTTGTCAATCCGCTGCTGCCTGCACCTGATGTTAAACGGATGGATGCATTCATTCAGCAGGAGCTTCCTACCATTTATACGAAACGAAAGCAGATAGCACCCGCTAAAACAGTACCACCTAAGAAAACCGAAATAACTGCTTTCGAACCAAAACTGGCAGAACTTCAAACGCTGACAGCAGTGATTCGCATACTTTGGAAGCATTTCATCGTAGATAACGCCTATCAAAGTCAAAATGATTTATTTGCATATATAGACCAGCAGGCTGCTGAACAGTCAATTATCAAAAAAGAAGGAACACTCGCTGAGCTTCTGCATCGTCGTGAGGAGCTTGGCGGTATGGGTATTCCTGACACCAGGATGGCACTGTATCACAGCCGAAGCAACGATATAGCGCAGCCTGCATTTTGGATGATGGCGCTATCCTCCCCTATTCCAATTAAAGGGATGGATAATCGAGTGATGAAGGCAGACCGCCTGTTCGTCCTTGCTGCACCGGACAATTTGCCTTTGAGCTGTTATGAGCTGTTCAGTAAAATCTCAAGCCTTATTTTAGAAGAGCATATCCAGCCTCTGATTCGTTCAGCGGATCAAGGAGCACTCAGCAAGGAATTGGCGCAGCTGCTCACTGCCCACATCCAGCAATTCACAGATCACTTAGGAGGGTAATCATGCAAGTATTACAAGAAGCAAATATTCTAATGGACACAAAATTAACAAATCAGGAAGATGCCATTCGCAAAGCCGGCCAAATTCTTGTGGATAATGGTTATGTTAACGAAAATTATGTGGATAAGATGATCGAACGTGAAGCATTGACTTCCACATATATGGGTAACTTTGTTGCAATTCCGCATGGAACAGAAGATGCTAAAGATGAAGTTATCGCTTCCGGAATCTCTGTCATTCAAGCACCAGAGGGTGTGACATTTGAAGGAAATGAAGTAAAACTTGTCTTCGGCATTGCCGGAAAAAACAATGAACATTTAGATATTCTTTCGCAGATTGCCATTGTTTGCTCAGAGGAGGAAAACATCGATAAGCTTGTTAGCGCGACAAGCAAACAAGAGATCATAGATATGTTCTCTGAGGTGGATGCATAATGAAAAGTGTACACATTGGAGCAGGCAATATCGGGCGCGGCTTTATTGGTGCCCTTCTCTCCCATGCAGATATCCATGTAACTTTTGCTGATGTCAATGCGGACATCATCTCTGCCTTGCAAGAGAACCAGCAGTATGAGGTTGTTTATGCTCAGGAAGAAGCGCATTCCGAGACAATTACCGGGGTTACAGCATTGAACAGTGCTACCGAAGAAGAAGCTGTGGCCAAAGCCATTGCCGATGCTGATCTTATTACGACTGCTGTTGGTCCATCCATCTTACCCCACGTGGCACCAGTTATAGCAAAAGGACTTGTTCAACGCGCGAAACAGCCAAAGCCAGTTCATGTGATTGCATGCGAAAATATGATTCGCGGCTCTAGCCAATTACGCGAACTCGTTATGTCGCATATTGATGAACAGGACAAGGAACAAGTTGAAGGCTATACAGCCTTTTGTGACGCAGCAGTAGACCGGATTGTTCCGATTCAAGAACATCAGGATTTGCTGACAGTGCAAGTAGAGCCTTACTTTGAATGGGTAGTGGAAAAGAAAAACTGGCAAGGTGAGCTTCCTGCTATTAAAGCCATTACTTTTGTCGATAATTTAGATCCTTATATTGAAAGAAAGCTGCTTACCGTTAATACGGGACACGCCGCTATTGCCTACGCAGGGTATGCTAAAGGCTACAGCACGATTATCGAGGCTATCCAAGATGAAGAAATCCTAACTTTAGCCAAGCATGCTTTAGAAGAAACGAGTGCACTATTGAAGGATAAATGGGGCTTCCAGGAAGATGAATTGAACCACTATATTACAAAAATCCTGCAGCGTTATCAAAACCCATACATTTCGGATCTCGTCACTCGCGTAGGACGCGGACCAATCCGTAAGCTTGGTCCGAAAGACAGACTCGTGTATCCAGCTCAAGCTTTACTAGAGCAAGGGAAATCAGCTGATGCATTGCTGACAACGATTGCTTACGCCTTACATTTCAATCCAACTGGTGATGACGAAGCAAGTGAATTACAGGAGCGCATCAAGTCAGAAGGCGCTGCATCTACGCTAGCCAACATTAGTGGGCAGCCTCAAGAAAGCGCACTTGTACAGCAAGCAATAAAACAATATGAACAACAAAAAGACAGAGCCTAACCGCTCTGTCTTTTTCACTTCATTTTCAGCAGCCGTTTTTGCATCCAAATTGCTGCCTGCATTCCATCTCCCATCGCAATGCTGACTTGCTCAGAGTGCACGGTCACATCTCCGGCCGCCCACACACCTTCCACGCTCGTTTCTTTCGTGCGAGGATTGTTTTCGATATGATTGTTTTTATGAAGCTCCACACCTAAGGATGCTGCCAGGTTACTGTTTACCCGGTTCTTCCCGAATGCGACAAAGGCTTTCTCCGCCCATAGCTTCTCTCCATCTGTCAGGCGAAATCCTTCTAAGCCGCCACTTTCATCGAGCACTACCTCTTCAATAGGCTGTTCATAATATTCAATTGAGTGCAGCTTCAGCTTTTCAAATGTTTCCTCACTCACTGGTTCTTTTTCGTGATTGATGAAGATAACATCATCTGACCAATATGTCAGCATCACTGCTAAACCTGCTCCCGCTTCACCAGTACCTGCGACTACTGTTCGCTTGCCACTTATCTCATACCCATCACAATCAGGACAAACATATACATCTGTTCCAAGAAGTGGGTACAGATCTTTAACTGGAATCCGATCTGTTATCCCGGTAGCAATTAAAAGCAATGCTGCATCATGAGACTTTCCATCAGCAGTTTTGACTGTGAATCCATGTTTCCACTTTTCTACTTCCACTGCCTCCTGGTGCTCGACGCGTATACCTCCATAAGCATCTATTTGTTTTCGCCCGAGTTCCAGCAGATGATTTCCTGATACACCATCTGGCCAGCCAAGTAAGTTATGGTAGCTTTGACACCAATGCGATCTGCCATCATTCCGTTTATCCAGCAGCAGGACATCCCGCTTATATCGGCCAAATTGTATGGCAGCTTGGACTCCTGCGATTCCGCCGCCTATTATAATTACATCATGCATATACTTGCACCTCTCCTATTAATCATTATAATTGCACGCTCTACAGCAGTGTTTCTGCTCCATCAGCATATAGCACACTTCCTGACATATGCCCAGATGCGTCAGATGCTAGAAAACAAACAATGGAAGCTACATCTTCCGGCTTCCCAGGTTTTCCTTTCAGCGGATGCTGCCCCTTAGGGAAGACTTTCGGAATTTCTATCTCCGCCAAATGCGCTGTATCCTTTTCTGTTCTCTCTTCGATGTTCGTCTCAATGCCTCCCGGACATACGACATTCACCCGAATACCATATGCCGACAGCTCCAGAGCAGCCATCTTTCCGAAAGCTGTCTGTGCCGCTTTGGAGGCACTATAAGCACTCATCCCAAAGCCAGAAAACGTACGATTACCATTTATCGAACTGGTAATGATGACACTTCCACCTTTTTCTTTCATGTAAGGAATGGCATTCTGAAGTGTCAGAAAAGTACCCTTCGCGTTTGTGCCAAGCGTCTGATCCCAATCTTCTTCTGGCAAATGCTCAATCGGAGAAAGCGTCCCATTAATGCCTGCATTAGCAAACACAATATCCAGCTGTCCAAATTGATCAATCGTTTGTTTAAGTGCCTGTTTCAGCTGTGCGCTGTCTGTAACATCGACTGTCGCTGCAATTGCTTCCCCTCCTGCAGCCTCGATTCCAGCAGCCACTTCCTTGACTGTGGCTGCGTTACTATCAAAAAGACTCACACGAACACCCTTTGCAGCTAGCATGGTTGCCGCAGCTCTTCCAATACCAGAGCCTGCTCCGGTCACAATTGCCACTTTTCCATCCAGTGATGCTTCCATCCCGTCACTCACTCCTTTATGTATCTACTAGTTATTTCCTTACTCTCTATGAAGTAAAACCCTTTCTGTATAAAAAAAGAAACCTGGACAGAACAAGATTAATTCATCCTAAAAGCGAACGATAACTAGATCCATACTTTTTAATGCAGCTCTCTGACGGCTGCTACCTCTCCAACATTAGCTGTTATCGTCGGACAAGAATGGCTTTTAAGTAGACACCGTCAAGAAAATCGCTATCTTTTTCGAGGAGTCTACTTACTCTGCCTACACGAGTGAAGATTTCCCATCACACAAATCAGCGTAGGAAATACACGGCGATTCCCGCGGGAAAAAGGACCAGCCGCCCGCAGGAAAGCGGAGTGTATTTCCGAAGCGATGCTCTCATCTCCGTTTCCCATGCAAAAAATCCAAACAATTCTGCAGTTAATTGCAGTATTGTTTGGATTTTATATAGCTTAAACAAGTTATGTCCCAGCCTCTTTATCGGTTAATCTTCTAAGGCTAAATAAATATGCGCCAAATGATGTTTGCCATGCCACGCATAGATACCTATGTTTTCTTTAAGGCTGACTTCTTCTCTAGTCTCCGGATGGATAAATGTTAGTTGAAGCTGTGCCGGGGTGAGTGCGTGAAGCAGAACAACCCATTTGTTATGAATGGAAGCTAGCAAGTCTAAAGCAGACTGCACAGGCATTTCATAATCGGCCAGCTGTGCCCATCTCGCCTCATCATATGGTTTTATAACAGGGTTCTCTTCTGTTAACGCCAACTTAAAACACACAAAGGAATTTAGATGACTATCAGCCAAATGATGCACAAGCTGCCTAACGTTCCATCCTCCTTCTCGGTATGTACGTTGAAGTTCTAATTCGGAAAGCTTGTTTACTAGTTCGGTCACCTGTTCTGGAAGCTGATTTATTTCGTTTATCCACTGTTCCGTCTGCAATGCTGAAATAGCACCTTCTACCCGAAACTTTCCAATCGGATACCTTCTGTCCACCTGTTCTCCTCCTCACTCATTCAACTAATTTTAACAAAAAAGACCGTACCTAGTAGGTACAGTCTTTAAAGTTAAGATACTTGAGAAGCAGCATTAGATGCTGTAATCCGGCCTTCTGTTTCTTTATCGAAGAAATGCACTTGTTCCATATCAAATAGTAATGTGCGTTTATCTTTGCCTTTAATATCTGAGCGGGCATCGACACGAGCAACAAATTCTTCTCCTCCTACATTTGCATACAGGAAGCTTTCTGCGCCCATTAATTCGACAACGTCAATCGTCGCTTCTACTTCATGTGCATATGAAAGACTTTCCTCGTAGTCAGCATCATGAATATGCTCTGGTCTGATTCCCATGACAACCTCTCCGTTACCGTAGCCTGCATCCTGCAGCATTTTCCGTTTTGCTGGCGGAAGCTGGAACGTTACGTTACCAAGCTTTGCCTTGCCGTCCTGGATGGTAACGTTGAGGAAGTTCATGGATGGAGAACCAATAAAGCCGCCGACGAACATGTTATTAGGGTTGTCGTAAACATCCTTTGGAGCACCTACTTGCTGGATGATACCATCTTTCATAACAACCAGTCTGCTTGCCATCGTCATCGCTTCTGTTTGGTCATGTGTAACATAGATTGTTGTCGTCTGAAGGCGCTGATGCAGCTTTTGGATTTCTGCTCGCATCTGTACACGGAGCTTGGCATCTAAGTTGGAAAGCGGCTCATCCATAAGGAAAACTTTTGCATCTCGAACAATCGCACGACCAAGTGCAACACGCTGGCGCTGACCGCCGGATAGAGCTTTTGGTTTTCGGTTTAAGTAATCTGTCAGTCCTAGAATACGGCTTGCATCCTGTACACGTCTGTCAATCTCATCTTTTTTGTATTTACGCAATTTCAAGCCGAATGCCATGTTATTGTATACGTTCATATGCGGGTACAACGCATAGTTCTGGAATACCATCGCAATATCGCGGTCTTTTGGCGGCACATCATTCATTCGTTCCCCATCTATATAGAAGTCACCGCCAGAGATTTCCTCCAGACCGGCAATCATACGTAATGTGGTTGATTTTCCGCAACCGGAGGGACCGACGAACACAATGAATTNAAGAGTTTCCCCCCAGACGGGCAATAATACGTATTGTGTTTTTTTTCCCGCACCGGGGGGGACCAACAAACAAAATAATTTTTTTGTCATTTATCTAAAAATAAAATTCTTAAACCGCCGTAACGTTCTTGTCGTAGACCTTTTGGATACCGTTCAACTGTAGCTTTGCCAATGTAAGCGCCTCCTTTATTGTATACTCTTACTTTACCTTGTTTCTCCCGTAATTGCTATTTGGCAGTTGCACAAAATGTAAGCGCTTTTATTGTGCGGTATGTAAATAGAAAGAAGCTTAGTTACCAAAAGGCAGGCTGCCGCTTCGGAAATACAATTCGCTTTCCCGCGGGCGGCAGTCGAACACTACACTCTTTTTAATAATTTTTCGGTATTCGTCTTGAAGTTTAAACGTCCTAATTATGTCCCAGCTTTACCATATTGCCTTCTTCAAGCAGTATCGCCTCATCCAGATGGACAGTTGGAGCTTTCACGACACAGTCAATGTGGACACCTGCTGCGATTGTTCCGCCAAATGTGTTGTTGCTGCCAAATGCGATATGAATTGTTCCATATACTTTTTCGTCTTCCAGGACGTTGCCGGTGATACGTGCTTTATCATTGGTGCCAACGCCAAACTCGGCAACATTGCGTCCTTCGCCCTCTCCGAGCATGTGAAGCAGCCTTTCTCCTTGCCGTCCGCTGGCTTCTGTCAAACGTCCTTCCTCGATTGTAAGAAGTACTGGCTCTTCTGCTTTTCCTAGCCCAGAAATGGAGCCGTCAATCCAAATACGTCCAGAAGCTGTACCCTCAAACGGCGCAATATAAGCTTCTCCAGAAGGCAGATTACCCGATTGGCCATTTTCACGGTAGACGCCTGTACTAGCTACACCATTTCGCCCTTGAATAGAAAAGGTTAACGTTTCACCATCTTTTGATATAGTAACCTTTTGGGCTTGATCCAGTTTTTCTGAGACATTATATGTCAATTTTTCTACAGTATCGTAATCAGCGCTGATAGCTCCTTCCAGAAACATATCATATGTAATGCCAGGCATCGTTGCGACGCGAACGCCTGCCGCTGCTGCATCTTTCTTGGCCATCGTATGTGTTAAAGAATGCTCCGTAATACAGACAGCTACATCGCAATGTTTCATTGCTTCTGCCACGCCGCTTGGAGGCTCTTCCCCTGACTTCTCTCTGTCCTGCATCACAAGCATGAGCGTTTCTGCTCCAATCAGTCTGCCAGCTGCGTACAATGCTTCTGCCAGTTCTTTTTTGCTGTCATCCGTTACGATAAGCAATGTTTCCTCTTTTTTCAGTGCCAAACTGCTGCGCAGGACATTCTTGCTATTTTCCACTAGCTTACTCCCCATGAAGGCACCTCCTCTTGTTTCTTCCTATTATACACAAAGAAAACCGCCTGCTTAAGCAGACGATTCCCAAAATCAGATAAATAAAAGTAAACTCACAGCCATTACCATCATACCGCTGATTAATCCGTAAATAGATGTGTGTCCTTCATCGTATTTTTTGGCCGCTGGCAGCAAGCCATCTAGTGAAATAAAGACCATAATACCTGCTACCGCTGCGAAGATCACACCGAACATGACGTCATTTAAGAATGGCATTAGAATAAGGAAAGCAAGAACGGCACCTAAAGGCTCTGAAAGGCCGGACAAAAAAGAAAGACCAAATGCTTTCTTTTTGTTGTTGGTGGCGAAGTATACCGGAACTGCAACAGCAATCCCCTCTGGTATGTTATGGATAGCAATCGCTATAGCAATAGCTACTCCCAATGAAGGGTCTTGTAAGGCAGACGTAAACGTAGCGATACCTTCCGGGAAGTTATGAATAGCAATTGCGAGTGCCGTAAAAGTTCCCATTTTGAGCAAGGCCTGATTGTGCGTTTGATCATCCATATCTTCCACTTTTTTGCCTTCATGCGGATTGGATTGATTGGGAATTAATTTATCAATTAGAGCAATAAGGAGCATTCCGCCGAAAAATCCACCAACTGTAGCCCAGTTGCCCGCTTGTGCGCCAATTGCACCTGTTAGGGAATCTTTTGCTTTGACGAATATTTCAACCATCGAGACATAAATCATCACGCCAGCCGAAAAACCAAGACTGAGTGATAGGAATTTCGTATTTGTAGTAGAAGTAAAAAATACCATCAAGCTGCCTATGCCAGTGGCGAGGCCAGCCATAAGTGTTAAACCTAGAGCCAGTAAAACATTTCCGTCCATCATTGCCCTCCTCATTCTGCTGTCCATCTCTGTTTCTTTTATTATGCACTATATCAATAAAGTTTCACAGTAGAAACTTTTGAGCAGCATTACAAACCTTCTTCCCTTCCTACTATATGGTGAAGCATTTGGGAAGTTGCCAAAAAAATAGCTGGCAATCTCGTTGCCAGCCTTTGTCATTCCAGTGCTTCGACAAACTCCATATTGACTAGCTCATCGTACTTATAGTCTCCCTTATAAACCCCTGTCTTTGTTACAACATCCATCGTTTTATCGGTAGCTTCTTCGGTAATATAACCGTCCTCACTCCAAAGCTTATCCGCGTATGCCCGATCCAAGGATGCTTGAAGACTTGCTTCATCTGTTGTGGGAAATTCTTTCTTTAATACCCGCATTCCGATTTCTTCATCCTCGTTAACAGCTTTTAAAGCTTTCGTTATCGCTTTAACAAATTTCTGTACTGTTTCTGGATCTTCATCAATAGTAGACTGCTTCACACTAATAACCGAATAAGGGTAATCACCCAAACTAGGGAATCCATAGAAAGGTTCCCCCCAAACACCTTTTTCAATACCATCATAGATTTGCGGCTCAGCACCATTTGCAATATCTGCTTGCCCGTTTTCCACTAAGGAAACAACAGCACTTGCATCCGCTGGTTCCTCAAGCAGAACATCCTTCCCAGGCTCCAAGCCAAGTTCCATAATCAAATAACGTGTTAGCAGGTTCGGGCTGCCTCCAAAGCGGCCTGCAGCAATCGTTTTTCCTTCCAGAAAAGCAGCCAGCTCCCCATCCGATGCGCCTGCAGGAGGTGCTTCACCGCCAGCCATCAAATAGACATTTGCCCGATTGACAACATTGACAACAGAAACGATTGGATCCTTGCTATCTATATTCGCTAAAGCATTCGAATCCGGACCAGCTATATTGCCCCAGGCATCCCCGCTCACAACAGTTGTTACATGTGCTCCCCCAGTTGCCGTAACAACTTCCACATCCAGTCCTTCTTCCTCAAAATATCCTTCATGTATTGCCGCGTACAGAGGCAGGTAACCAGTCAAATGCACCGGTTCTGCAATCGTCAGCTTTTTCAGCTTCTCTTCTTTCTCTCCCCCCGTACACCCAGCAAGGATACCTAGCAAAACAGCCAAACACAAAATACCTAATAACCGGATCTTTTTCATGCAAACACCCCCTATTGTTTTGGTTCCTGACCGCGAAGCAGCAGCTTCTCAAGACTAACTGTCCCGGCGTACATAAGCAGCGACAAAATAGATAAAACACAAACACCGACCCAAACAAGGTCAATATCCAATATCTGTCCAGCATACAAAATCATTCTTCCAATTCCTTGGCGGGAACTAATAAACTCTCCGACAATCGTACCAGCAAGTGCCAATGCGATATTGATTCGCAGACTGCTTACAATCCACGGCATCGCAGTCGGCACAACTACTTTGGTAAATACATGTCTGCGCTTTGCTCCCAAGGAATAAAGCAGCTTCTCCAAATCCTCATCTACCGCTTTAATACCACTGTGTGCTGCAAGTGCGGTAACGATTACTGTCATCAGAAAGGCTAGCATCACTTTTGAAAAGAAGCCGATGCCGAATAAAATGACGATAACAGGTCCAAGTGCTATTTTGGGTATGGCATTGAACGCAATTAAGTAAGGTTCTGAGATTCTAGAATAGTAGGCAGACCACCAAAAGGACAATCCAATCAGCGAACCGAAAAAAGTACCCGAAGCAAAGCCCGCCAGTGTTGCAAGTGATGTATAAACTAAATCACTCCAAAGGGTTCCTTCCAGGAGAGCAACTTTAGCAGTTTCATAGATTGTGCTCGGACTGCTCCAATAATAGGAATCCATGACTCCTAAACGAGTAAGAACTTCCCATAAAACAATCACTAGAATACCCAGACCGAGCTGCCCCGCTATTACAATGCGTTTCATCCGCTGCCGGCGTTTTTTCTCATCCTCGATATACCGATTCTTCTCAGGCTGTGTCATTCTCATCTGGTTCCTCTCTAAGCAAATCCAGCAATGTTTGCTTTAGTGTTATAAATTCATTCGACAGCAGTGTTCCCTCTCCTCGCGGCCTCTCTAGCTCCACGTGAACCTTTGCCTTCAGCTTACCAGGGCGCTGGGAAAGCACATAAATATCATCTGATAAAAAGATCGCTTCATCGATGTCATGTGTCACAAACAAGATCGTTTTCTGAAAATCTTCCCAAATCTTCAGCAGCCAGCTTTGCATCTGCAGCCTTGTCTGCGCATCGAGTGCTCCGAATGGTTCATCCAGCAGAATAATATCTTGGTCGTACAACAGCGTCCTAAGCAAAGCCGCCCGCTGACGCATTCCTCCGGACAACTCCGGGGGATAATTATCCTCAAACCCTTGCAAACCATATCTTTTTAGAAGCGGCAACGCTCTTTGCCTCGCCTCTCGCTTTGCTACTCCTTTAATTTCAAGACCAAGGATGATATTATCCAATATTGTCCGCCACGGCAGCAACAAGTCTTTTTGCAGCATATAACCGACATACCCGCTCTTACCGACAATATTTTTTTCATCTAAGAGAATCTCACCAGTAGTTGGTTTGATAAGCCCAGCAATCATATTGAAGAGTGTCGATTTGCCGCAGCCACTCGGGCCAATAATACTGACAAAACGCCCCGCTGGGATTTGCATTGTTGTCTCCTGCAAAGCCACTACTTCCTGGCCGTCACGTCTGAATATCTTGCTAGCTTCTACGACTTTTAATTTATACATAGCGCCACTCCTGTCATTTCTATAAACCCATCATACGCAGAAGCCCGATAAATGATGACAAATTCACAGCATGTCCAGCACAAATTTCTTATTTTCTGCAAAATGCATAAAAAAAAGCCTGCACAGTCCGATATGCCACGCAACATATCACCTGTACAAGCTATAGAACAAGCCGAACAATGCATCCTGCTTGCAAATGAGAGGGATTAACCGAGAACATGACGAATGCTGCCTATTGGTTACAATCGTTGTTACCCGAAAATCTTAATGTAACTTTAGCATAGAGAACTTTGCATAACAGCAAACTTGTAAGATTATGTGACGACCTTTTTTATAAAAGAGAAAATTCAACTAGAATGACTGTCCCGGCAGTTTCCTTTGCCATAGAAAAATCCGGACTTACACATTACTCTTCGTTAATGTGTAAGTCCGGATAACTCTTGTTCTTTCACAGTTGATTCTACAATCACAACACTTTACTTAAGAATGCCTGTGTCCGTTCTTCTTTAGGATTGCTAAAAATTTCTTCCGGTTTGGCTTCTTCTACAATATAGCCGCCGTCCATGAACAGGACGCGGTCTCCCACTTCACGCGCGAAGCCCATTTCATGTGTGACGACAATCATCGTCATTCCCTCTTGTGCTAGCTGCTTCATCACTTCCAAGACTTCCCCGACCATCTCCGGATCGAGTGCAGAGGTAGGTTCATCAAACAACATGACTTTTGGTTCCATGCACAATGCACGGGCAATTGCGACACGCTGCTTCTGTCCGCCGGAAAGAGAGTCCGGATATACATCTGCTTTGTCTTCCAATCCAACCTTACGCAACAGTGCCAGCGCTTTGTTCTCTGCATCTTTCTTCTTCCATTTACGAACAACCATTGGTGACAGCATAATATTCTGCAATACCGTTTTATGCGGGAACAAATTAAACTGTTGGAATACCATGCCGACATCTGTCCGCACTTTGTTGATGTTCACTTTTTTGTTTGATATATCTGTTCCTTCTATATAAACATGACCATCCGTTATATCTTCGATGCGATTGAGACAGCGAATGAAAGTAGATTTGCCGGAACCGGATGGCCCAATTACGACGACAACTTCTTTTTCTTGTATTTCGACGTTAATGTCCTTCAGCACCTCGAGCTCGCCGAACGACTTTTTTAAATTTTTTACGCTGATCATCTGTTGCATACTTCCTTTCTAAAAAGCTCTGTACATATGATAATACTAAACAAACAACGAAATATAAAACAGCAACTGACAAGTATGGCTCCCAGACTCTGGAATAGGATCCGACTGCTACTTTCCCCCAATAGAACAATTCAGGAGCTGCAATAACGGCTCCTAGTGAAGAATCTTTCACAAGTACAATAAATTCGTTCCCAAGCGGCGGAATCATTCGTTTAAACGCCTGCGGCAGTACCACATGACGCAGTACTTGTGCATGACTCATACCTAAACTGTAGGCAGCCTCACGCTGTCCTTTATCAATGGAATTGATACCGGCACGGAAAATTTCTGCAATATATGCAGCCGAATTAAGCGCCAATGCAACAATAAGTGATATCAACGGCTCTGGCGGCTTAATGAAAATCGGCATCACTGCAAAATGAATTAAAAAGATTTGTACGAGCAGCGGTGTACCTCTGAAAATATTTACATACCAAATAAACGGCAATTTAAGTATCGGATTGGATAAACTTTTCCCCATTCCAATGACTAAACCGATGATAGCTCCAACGACGAATCCTATCAACGATGCAAGGATTGTATATCCGAGTCCTCTCATAAAGAAAGGTAAATATTCAATAACAATTTCCCATCTAAAATCCATTTCTCTCACCTCAGTATAGCTTATAAAACAAAACGTAAATATAGCGTAACGGATATCATCGTTACGCTATAGGAATCGAGTTATGGCTGTGCACTTTCTAACGCCTCGATATCAGGTGTACCTTCAAACCATTCTTGATATATTTCTTCGTACGTCCCGTTTTCCATAATCGTTTGAATTGCTTCATCTATTGCCTCTTTATGTTCACTGCCCTTTGGAAGCAAGATGCCGTAATATTCCTGCTCAAAGCTATCTTTATCATCTATTAACGTAATATTGGCATCTGGGTTATTTTTCACATAATGCTGTGCAACACCGTTATCCGTTATAACCACTTCCACGTCGCCATTTTGCAATGCCATCATTGTAGCTGCCGAAGACTCATATTTAGAAATGTCTGTGCTGTTATCGCCGACGATCTGCTGTGCGGCTATGTCACCTGTTGTACCATTCTGTACGCCGATTTTCATGCCTTTAATATCTTCAGCTGATTGAATATCTGTGCCTTCTGTCGTTGCAATAGTTTGCATTGCTTCAAAATAAGGGGCAGAGAAATCATAGGTTTCTTTGCGCTCATCCGTAATTGTGATACCAGCTGCGCCTCCAGCGAGTGATTCATCTTTTACACCAACAAGCATTGGATCCCAGCCTGTATTATCGAATTCATAATTCAGTCCTGCTTCTTTCATGATAGCATCAAGTAAATCTGCATCAAATCCGACAACCTCGTCACCTTTCATTGACTCAAAAGGAGCAAACGTTGCTTCGGTACCGAAAGTAAGTGTCTCCTCTCCTGAACCGCTCGATTCATTATTGGATACACATGCACTTAAAAATAAAACACTAAAAAGTCCAGTGACTGCGATAAGCTTTTTAACTGTTTTCATTGTCTATCTCCCTTTTCTATCTATTTAGTAAACTTGCATTAAAATCTATAATTATTCATTTCCGTGCATTTATTTTACATAACATCTTATGCCTTGTAAATATAAAATTAGAACTAATCGCTTATTTTCGACTATTTTATACAACTCCAATTGTCAGTAAATTAAGTTTTTGTGTTACAGTGCATGTATATAAAGGAAAGCGAGGTACACCTATGCACCCTACTCGTACGATATTCGCTAAAGAATTTGAACAGCTCTTAGATTTACAGCAAGTTCGAGACGCACTTTTCTACCTTAAAGAGGATAATGAGCAGACAACGAAAGATCAGATTGAGATAACTGAAGTGGAAGCTCCTCCTTTTCATGAAACGAATCGAGCTGCTTTTTTCAAAGACAAACTAGAGGTATTCAGCTTGGAAGACTTGAAAATAGATAGTGAAGGAAATGTATACGGTATTCGTAAAGGCAAAGGAAATGGTCCGTCTGTTGTTATTGCTGCTCACCTGGATACTGTCTTCCCTGCCGGAACAAATGTATCGGCTCGCATAGAAAATAGTATCGTCTATGCACCAGGAATTGGAGATGACGGCCGCGGCTTGGCTGTACTTCTTACCTTACTGCGATCACTGGACGAAAATAAGATTGAGACGGAAGGAGATATTATCTTTCTTGCAGATGTTGGAGAAGAAGGTTTAGGCAATTTACGCGGAATGAAGGCATTCTTCAGCGAAAATACAAATATAGATGGGTTTATCTCTGTAGAGCCTGGAGCTCCTGGTGACTTGATTTATTGCGGAGTCGGCAGCAAACGTTATAACGTTACGTTCAAAGGAAAAGGCGGGCATAGTTTTGGTGATTATGGTACCTCAAGTGCCATCCATGCGGCAGGACGCGCAATTGCCGCATTGGCAGACATGACTGTACCTCAAAACCCGAAGACAACTTATAATGTCGGAACAATCTATGGCGGCACATCTATCAATACAATTGCCCTGGATGCAGGCTTCCAGCTTGATTTACGTTCTGTCTCCAGTCAAGCACTTACTGAATTGGAGGAAAATGCATTAGCACTTATTCACGAAGCAGCCCAAAAAGAAAGTGAAGCATGCGGGCAGCCAGGCAGCATCACTGTTTCAGCAGAACTTGTCGGGGACAGACCAGCTGGCAGTCAGTCAACTGATGCTCCCATCCGTCAAATTGCACTGCGCGCAGCCGACGTTCTTGGAATAGAAGTTACAATGGAGGAACCGCTCAGTACAGATGCGAACGTGCCAATCAGCCTAGGAATCCCTGCTCTCACACTCGGCGGTGGCGGAGATAGCGGCGGACATCATACGTTAGACGAGTTTTTTGATCCGACAGACGCTTTTTATGGTCCGCAGCGAATCCTGTTAGCTTTGCTAGGTATGACCGGTATAAAAGATAACGTGCATCCTTTACTTCCAATGCGCGAAAAAAAATAAGCAAAAGCCAGCGCTGGCTTTTGCTTAACTTTTAGTTATGCGCAGGATAATCGTACTGGATATCGTCCCACTTACGTGAATATTTAACACTCAAGTCTACACCTTCAAAATACCATGCATCCGACCGTTCAACAAAGTATGTAATACCTTGTACTTCCACACTTGAAATCGGATCATTCGGCTGCTCAGCAGATATGCCAAGTGAAAAACCTTCTTTAATGCCCCCAAATCCGCCATAACGCACATAAAAACGTACCGCACTGCCGGGTTCAAGGTCCATTTCCTGAATAAACCAGTTTGAAGCTGGTTTAGTAATAGATATTTGCATAATTTCACCCCTTCTATACAACTATAACAAATAGTGGCAGTATGTACCTCATTCGACAAAAATCACACGAAGTCGTTGATAATTATTAATAAAAAGTTTACAATTCTTTAGGGATAGTTTACAAAAAAATAATATTCTCTATTCCCTAAAGAAAACTCATTCAAACACCATTCGGAGGTTAAGTAATGTTCAAGAAGAAACAAGACAAATTTTCTTTGCTGCTTACCGACATTGCAAAGAATATTGATAATACTGCAGATTACTTTGTTACGTATAAAGTAAAAGACGAAGCTACGTTAACTGAGTTCTCGAATAAGCTGAAGGAATTTGAAACAAAAGGTGATCAGCTTGTACATACAATCATTAAAGAACTGAACCATGCTTTCATTACACCTATAGAGAGAGAAGATATCCTGCAGCTGACAAACAGCTTAGATGATGTCCTTGATGGGATGGAAGAATTCTCTGGGATGATGGATACATATAGTATTTATACTTCTGACAGCTATATTGATCAATTCTCTAGTGAAATTCGTTCTTGTTCTAAAGAAATTATGACGACAATTGAATTGCTTTCACAAAATAAACTGAAAGACATTCAAGCCCATGCCATTAAGATTAAAGAGCATGAGCAAAATTGCGATACAATTTTCCGTAAGTCTTTAAAGCAGCTCTTCCAAAATGAAAAGGACCCTATTAAGGTTATTCAATACAAAGAGCTTTATTATATCCTGGAAGAAATCGCGGATAGCTGCCAATCTGTCGCAAACAATCTTGAAACAATAATTATGAAGAATGCGTGAGGAGTAACTAATGGATGTTTTATTATTAATCACCATTCTAACCGTCATATTTGCTCTTGCTTTCGACTTTATCAACGGATTTCATGATACAGCCAATGCAATCGCAACATCTGTTTCTACCAAGGCCTTAAAGCCAAAACACGCGATTATCATGGCAGCTATCATGAACTTCGTTGGTGCAATGACTTTTACTGGCGTTGCAAAAACAATTACGAGTGATATCGCCAACCCTGATAATATTGTAAATGGGTCTGTGGTGATCTTAGCAGCTCTAATTGCCGGGATTGCTTGGAACTTAATTACTTGGTATTACGGCATACCGAGCAGTTCCTCTCATGCTATCATTGGCGCTTTGGCTGGGGCAGTCATTGCTTCCAGCGGATTTGCCACTTTAAATGGAAGCGGGTTTATTAAGATTTTGGAAGCATTGATTCTTTCACCGATCCTTGCTTTTGTTGTAGGTTTTATTTTATATAGCATTATCAAACTCATCTTCCGAGAGAAAAACCTGCCGAAGACGAATAAGAACTTCCGCCGGGTACAGATTTTAACAGCTGCGATACAGTCTTTTACCCACGGAACCAATGACGCGCAGAAAGCAATGGGAATTATCACGATGGCCTTAATTACTGCCGGACTTCATACGTCCAGCGATATTCCGCTTTGGGTACAAGCATCCTGTGCGACTGCAATGGGGCTTGGTACTTCTATCGGCGGCTGGAAGATTATTAAAACAGTCGGCGGCAAAATCATGAAGATTCGTCCCGTAAACGGTGTCGCTGCCGATTTAACCGGAGCATTTATTATCTTTGGCGCAACCTTCATCCACTTGCCAGTAAGTACGACGCATGTTATTTCCTCTTCAATCATGGGAGTAGGATCTGCACACCGTCGTAAGGGAGTTAACTGGGGAACTGCCAAGCGCATGGTAATCACGTGGGTTATCACGTTACCAATTACAGCTTGCTTAGGTGCGTTAATGTATGCCATATTGAATATTTTCTTCTAAAAAACGAAGAGCACGCTTGGACTAGCCAAGTGTGCTCTTATTTTTCTTTATCAATCTTTCCGCAAGTTTCTTGCCCAAATGTTACCGAGTGTTTGCATCACTTGTACGAGTACAATCAGGACAATAATAACTACATACATCACGACAGGCTCAAATCGCAGATGCCCATATTGATAAGCCAAGTCACCTAGTCCTCCTGCACCGACTAGCCCTGCCATTGCTGTAGCTCCAATCAAACCAATCGTAGCAATTGTCAGACCAAGGATAATGGTAGAGCGCGCTTCTCTGACAATAACACTCCAGATTATTTTCATCGTAGGGATTCCCATCGATTCATAAGCTTCTATGACGCCTTTGTTCACTTCCAGCAGTGCGGATTCCATTAAACGTGCAATATAAGGTGCTGTGTAAACTACAAGAGGCAGAATAACTCCCTCGACTCCAATTGTTGTTCCAGCTACAATTCGAGTTACCGGAATCAATAAGAACAGAAGAATAATGAATGGAATGGAACGAATAACATTTATAATTGCATTCGCTATCGAATAAAATACCCGATTCTCTGCCTGGCCGCCCTTACGTGTCATTACTAGCAAAATACCTAATGGAAGTCCAATAACGATTGATATCGCCAAAGGGATGGCTGTCATCAAAATGGTTTCCCAAAGTGCTTGCGTAATATCAGCACCCCATTCTGTCCAAAATTCCGCCATCATGACGCCACCTCCTCAACCGTTATCTGACGTTCTTCTAAATAAGAGATAGCCTTCTCAACTTCAGCAGTTTCCCCTTGCAGATGAATGAGCAGTTTCCCAACAGAGTTTGTTTTCAGCTGATCAATCCCGCCTGCTAATATACTTGGAACGACTTCATATTTTTTCGTGATCGCTGCAAGGAAAGGCTCACTGGAAGAACTTCCAATGAAGGTAAGCGAGATAATCCGTCCTGTTGCGCTAAGACCTTTCTTGACGCTGTCTGGAACCTTGAAGTTAGCATCGTCAAAGACAAAATCTCTTGTCTGCGGGTGCTGCGGCTTCGTAAAGACATCAATCACAGAGCCTTCTTCCACTAACTCTCCTTGATGCATTACACCAACACGATCACATATGCGCTGTATAACATCCAATTCATGTGTAATCAAGAAAATCGTGATTCCCAATTCTTTATTCACACGCAGCAGCAGTTCCAAAATCGAGGAAGTCGTATTCGGATCCAGCGCACTAGTTGCTTCGTCACTTAACAAGACCTCTGGTTCCTGAGCAAGAGCTCTAGCAATTGCTACTCGCTGCTTCTGTCCACCCGATAATTGAGCCGGATAAACGTTTTGTTTTTCTTCCAGTCCTACGATTTTCAAATATTTTTTCACACGCTCGTTGATTTCGTGTTTCGGCACGTTACTAAGCTTCAGCGGCCGAGCTACGTTTTCGTATACAGTAGCAGTCGTAAGCAAATTAAAATGTTGAAAAATCATACCAATTTTGTTTCTCTCCTTACGCAGCTGCCCTTTTTTCAGCTTCGTAAGATCCACTCCATTAATCAGTACTTCTCCTTCAGTCGGACGCTCCAATAAGTTAGTACAGCGGATCAGGGTACTTTTCCCTGCTCCGCTGAATCCGATCACGCCATAGATTTCACCTTTTTTAATCTTCAAAGAGACATCTTTCAACGCCTCCACCGTTTTCTTGCCAGTGGTAAAGGTTTTGGTCACATTTTTCAGTTCAATCAATTTACTTCCCCCTTACCAGCTTGGAACAACAGATCCGTTGAATTCGTCTTCTACAAATTGTTTCATTTCATCAGATTGATAGATATCTTTCAGCTTGCCTACAATCGCATCATCCTTATTAGCTGTTCGAACGACAAAGTAGTTAGACCATGGATTATTTTCTGTATCTTCAGCAAAGATCGCATCATCTTTAATTGTCAATCCTGCACCCATCGCAAAGTTTGTATTGATCGTTGCTGCTTGAACTTCTTCCAGTTGTGCTGGCAATTGCGCAGCATCCAATTCAACGATTTCAAGATTAAGCGGATTCTCAACTACATCTTTTGCAGTTGCCGTATTATTTGCCTCTGGATCAACTTTTAACACACCAGCTTGTTCAAACAACTTCAACGCGCGGTATTCGTTCGCTGGATCATTTGGTACAGCGATCTTGTCACCTTCTTTTAGTTCTGAAATATCTGCAATCTTTTCAGAGTAGATACCCATTGGAAACGTTAATGTTTTGAATACTTCTGTTAGTTCATAACCTTTATTTTCTTTCTGATCTTCTAGGAAGGACAATGTTTGGTAACTGCTGGCATCCAGGCTTCCTTCATCCAAAGCACTGTTTGGTGTATTGTAATCGTTAAACGTTTTGATTTCTACTTCAATTCCTTCATCGGCAGCAAGTTCTTTCACCTTTTCCATCACTTGCTCATGCGGTCCGCCAGTAGCACCAACTAGTATTTTATCTTCTGCTAAAGCACCAGAAGTGTCATTGCCGCAAGCCGCTAAAAATAATGCTAATAGTCCAATAAGTCCGAAGCTTAAGATTTTTTTCATGTTTTTCTCCCCTTTTCTTAGCTGTTATCAACTACATCGAAAAGCGCCTCTCTAGAATAAGAGAGGCGCTCCGTATATGTATGCAGCGATTCTCTTATCTCTCAGTCCGGTATTGCCTACCGGCTGCAGGAATTAGCACCTAGATCATCTGACCTGGTTGCTGGGCTTCATAGGACCTGTTCCTCCGCCACTCTTGATAAGAATTTCATTATACTTTTGTGTTGATCTGTTTGTTACTTTACCTTCCAAACAATAGATTGTCAATAAGAATTTACAATTTAGCGAAAAATCGCACACGTTTGATAAAATTTCAGAATGGATGATTGCTAGAAAAATAGGAAAGCAGGGAGACTTTTGACAACACTGGCTCTATGGTTCCGTAAAGATTTACGGTTTCACATGATAACACCGCTTTAAAACAAGCGATTGATCAAGCTGCAGAAGGCGACAGAATTCTATTACTATTCCATGTAAACCCCCACTTAAATACAGATTTTTCGCATCGGTACGACTATTATTATCAGACCTTAAAGGAATTTGTCGTCAGCTGTGAGAATATAAGACATCCTGTACATTCCATCACCAATCTAATCAAAACGGACTTGGGAAACGTTGATAAATACATACAGATTTGTTAATTGACTGGCGAGAAGGTGAAAGATACTTTGAGGAGATGCTGATTGATTACGATGAAGCATCTAATATCGGCGGCTGTCAGTGGGTATCTTCTACCGGTACAGATGCTGTACCATATTTTCGGATTTTTAATTCAGAGGGACAATTGGAACGCTTTGATAGCAGCGACAATTGTGGACCATAAACCACAAAGAGAACGGGCTCTGACTCTGTTTAAACAGCAATAAAAGCCGGATGAACATCATCCGGCTTTTCTGTGTACAAGGCCTCCCAACACATACGTACACGTCTATTCTCTTTGTATACCAAAGCGGGCATTGATTTGTCCGCGCAGCATTTGCTGGCGGCTTTCTCTTTCCGCTTCTTTCCTCTTATCTCTTAGCATCTGCTGACGAATTTCGAAAGTTTGCACACCCTCTTCTCTTTTGTTGGCGATATCAATCAGCTGCTCTACATCTGAAAAAGAGTACTTGCGGTTTCCCTTCGCTGAACGTTCTGGAAAAATGAGCTTGCGTTCTTCATAATAACGAATCTTACGCTCTGTAAGACCAGTCAGCTCGCTCACAATACCTATTGTGATTACTTTCCTGTTCTTATAAGAAGGCTCGTTACTCATCTGTTCACCTCATCATCATGTGCTGTTACAGCTCATTATACCGTAATTTGTAAATACTCCTAGTGTTGTGTAAGGAAACCTAACAAACAACAAAATACTTCGTCAATATCACTGACATGTTTAATGCAGCAGGGTCCGGTTATTTATATACTGAATTTATGAAGAAAAAGGAACTCACAGAAGGGAGCATATTACAGGTGGCAAATGATCAGGAAGCCCTTGATTTAGCCAAACAGATTGTCGAACTCGACTTGAAACGCGACGAGTACTGGGAAGATCTTGCAGCATTGGCTGGAGACAGAGCATTTGATTTGCTTCGACTCGTTCAAAATAGATAATAAAGAAAAAGGAGACCTTCTTAGGTCTCCTTCATTTATTTTACATAGTTGGGATAATCTGTAATAATGCCATCTACACCAGCCCGTATGAGCGGCTGCACTTCACCAGGTGCTCTGACAGTCCACGGCATGATACGCATGCCACGCGCATGAATTCTGCCAACCAGTGTATCGTCCTGTGTCACGTTAGTAAAATGTGTATTTACATAATCAGCGTACGTACATATCTTATCTAGTTTTCGATTTGTTAGATCCGCACTTCGTGAAGTCAGCACACCTAGCGGGACATGCGGCAGGAGCTGTGACAAGTAAGCGACTGACCCGAAATTAAAAGATTGCAAGATTACTTCTGCATGCAGAATATTAGCTAGTTCATTCTTTTCCAGCATCTCCGCTATTGCTTCTTCAACTCCATCGTACAGTTCCGGAGACTTTAGCTCAATCAGAAACTTTGTTTTCCCTTTATATCTTTTAATTACATCCTCCAGCAGTGGGACACGCTCTCCTTCATACACGGAATCATAAGCAGCACCGACATCGTAACGCTGCAGCGAAGCAAGCGTCAAATCTTTCACATATATAGTCTCATCCGGCGCATTTGCGCTAGTACGATTAATAGAAGTATCGTGAATGACAACGAGTTGACCATCTTTTGTCATCTGCACATCCAACTCAATATAATCAGCATGCATCTCGACAGCCAAGTCAAAGGCAGCAATCGTATTCTCTGGTGAAAATCCGGAAGCTCCCCGATGTGCGATGACTGGCAGGATACCCTTTTGTAACGACTGATTAGCAAACGACCTTGTAGCTACTGACTCATACGGCGGATTAAACTGATTCGTCATTCAGATCATCTCCCTGTAGGTATCTGGATTGTAATCATTGCCTTCGAATAGAATTATTTCTTGTACCTTTACTATAGCGGCTTATTATTAAGGCGATGTTGAGTTGCTGTGTAGAATGATGGAGCTATTTTTAAAAACTTGTAAATCATCAAGGTATTTCCCTTGGTAACAGAAACATAATAGGTTTGCGAATCTTTTTCGTCGGGAAAGCTATTACTAGTTACAGAAGAAAATTAGTTACTTGAACTGGAGGTAGTTATAATGAGTTTTATCTTATACCTTATCGTTGGAGGTATCATTGGCTGGCTCGCCGGGTTAATTCTTGGCCGCGACGTACCAGGCGGAATTATTGGTAATATTATCGCTGGTATCATTGGTGCTTGGCTCGGCGGTTTGATTTTCGGAGATTTCGGCCCAGACTTAGCTGGCATTGCCATTATCCCAGCATTAATCGGAGCTATAATCTTCGTCTTTGTTCTAAGTTTAATCTTAAGAGCGATACGTAAAAAGTAAAAAAAGTAAAAAAGTCTTGCAGGCACTAGTGCCTGCAAGACTTTTTTGTGTCGGAATTGTTCAAGATATGTAAAATTAATCCACCTTCTCCTCCCATGTGTAAACCATTTTTCACGAATCCTTCACGAGTGCTCAACTTTCACCAGTTATAGTGTAATTGTTCTAAATAATGACTTCAGGAAGGAGCAGATTATGGTACATGTAGAGCTGGCTGGATTAAAGAAATCCTATGATGGGAAGAAAAACGTCATTGAGCAAGTCGATCTAAAACTGGAGCAAGGTGAATTTTTCGTATTGGTTGGACCTTCTGGCTGCGGAAAGAGCACCATTCTCCGTATGATAGCTGGACTGGAACCAATCACAGATGGCAGCTTATTCGTCAATGGAATACGAATGAATCATACGCCTCCAAATAAACGAAATCTTTCCATGGTCTTTCAAAATTATGCACTTTACCCACATCTGAATGTAGAACAGAACATTATGTTCGGCTTACATACAAAGAAAATATCGCGGGAAGAACAACAACGTCGATGCGCAGATGCAGCCGAAATGCTCGGATTGGCTGACTATTTAGAACGAAAGCCCCGCGAGCTGTCAGGCGGTCAGAGACAGCGTGTCGCCTTGGCAAGAGCGATTGTGACGCAATCTCCTCTTTGCCTGATGGACGAACCGCTGTCTAATCTGGATGCCAAGCTTCGCGCTCGAATGCGTTCGGAAATAAGACAAATCCAGCGTAAGTTAGGAATCACAATGATTTACGTTACACACGATCAAACAGAAGCAATGACGATGGCAGATCGCATGATGATTCTCCATGAGGGGCAGGCCATGCAAATCGGCAAACCGCTTGATATTTATAATCACCCTGCCAATGCTTTTACAGCAACCTTTATTGGATCTCCTGCCATGAATGTAATGGATGCGGGTATAAATCCAGCCAGCATCCATCTATCACAGCAGTGCGCACTGCCTAATCCAATGAAAAGCAGTGTTAAAGAAGCCAGCAAGCAAGTATTGTTCGGCATTCGGCCTGAGCATATTCTTTTCTCTGCACCAGAGCAAGCGAATGCAGTTGTAGAAGTTGTCAATACGGAGATTCTCGGTACAGAGACGCTGATCACATTTATAATGAACGACCCGAAGAAACAATGGATTGCCAGATGGAACGGGCAATGGCAATTTTCAGTTGGAGATCAGATTCCGATTCGTTTTGATATGGACTCAATCCATCTCTTTTCCAAAGACAATGGACGATTGCTTTGGACATCTAATGAAGATCAGTCGAATCAGACAGCCAGAGAGGTGCTCAGATGAATGCCGCTCGTGAACTGCAGCCTGTTCAAACAGAGGAACAGCAGCCACGTAAGAGTCGATTTGCATTTCTTGAAGGCTGGCTCTATTTGCTGCCTTCCATCATATTGTTCAGCGTTTTCGTTTTTTATCCGATGTTTCGTACCATATATTTAAGCTTTTTTCTAGCAGATCAGATTGGTCCATTTGAATTTGCCGGTCTCGAAAATTATCACTATATTCTTCGTTCTGATAGTTTTCAAAGCAGCATCAAAGCTACCGTACTGTTTGTATTATTCACAGTTCCAGCAACCATCATATTGGCCCTTTTCTTAGCGTTGCTGACCAGCGAGAAGATTATGGGAATCGGAATTTTCCGGACTTTCTTTTCTTCGACAATGGGAATGAGTGTTGCAGCATCCAGTGTTATTTGGATGTTCATGTACAATCCTTCTATCGGGGTGTTCAGTAAGATTGCTGAGTGGCTTGGCTTACCAGTTATCCAATGGCTGCAAAACCCAGATTACGCTTTACTGGCAGTCTCTCTTTCCACCATTTGGATGAGCACTGGCTTCGCCTATCTAATCCTATTGGGCGGTCTGCAAAATATTGATCCTCATCTTTATGAGAATGCAAGAGTCGCAGGAGTTAGTTATTTTTATCAGCTGCGCCGCATAACGCTGCCCATGTTGTCACCAACTCTATTCTTTATTATAACCGTTTCATTCATTAATGCTTTTCAGACGTTCGGTCAAATTGACATCCTAACGAAAGGCGGACCTGTGGAATCAACGAACGTGATTGTCTATTCCATCTATAAGGATGCCTTCATCAATAATGATGTCGGATCTGCGAGCGCACAGGCTGTTATCCTGTTCTTCTGTGTTCTAGTGCTAACAGTGCTTCAGTTCAAGTTAGGCGAAAAGAAGGTGCACTATCGATGACCAGCACAAAACGCATCAGCCTGTATGCTGTACTGATTATTTGCACTGCTATTATGATGTTTCCAATTTTCTATGCTGTCAGTATCTCTTTCATGGATGGCAAGGAAGTATTGGATGGGCAGCTGCTGCCTAGCGGCTTTTCATTAACGAACTATGTGGAGGTATTTGAGAAGGTTCCGCTGCTCACTTATTTGATTAACAGTTTTGCTACTTCAGCAATCGTTATGATCGGCCAGCTGCTCGTCAGCAGTTTAGCAGCGTTTGCTTTCGTTTTTATGAAATTCAAGGGCAGGGATTTTGTATTTTTCCTGTTCATCTCGACGATGATGATCCCTTGGGAAGCAACAATGGTTCCGAACTTCATGACAATCCAAAGTCTCGGATGGACAAATAACTATGTCGGCTTAACCATTCCATTCTTTGCACTGGCATTTGGTACATTCCTGCTGCGCCAGCACTTTAAAACAATACCTAAGGAGCTTTATGAAGCTTCTCAAGTCGCTGGTATTTCCAGGTTCCGTTTCTTTTGGACCGTTATCCTGCCAATAAGCAGGTCAAGCTTAGTCACTTTGGGTATTTATAGTTTTTTGACAAACTGGAACATGTATTTGTGGCCGCTCCTCGTCACCAACACAGAATCAGCGCGAACAGTCCAAATTGGGCTTAAACAACTGCAAACACAGGAGATTGCATCTGATTGGGGCGTCGTAATGGCTGGTGTTGTTATTGTCATACTGCCTACTTTGATACTATTATTCGCCGGGCAGAAAAAATTGCAAAAAGGACTTACGCAAGGTGCACTCAAATAAAAAACGAAAGAGGTTGGATCATGAAAAAACTACTAGTTGGTCTATCTGTTTTATTTGTACTTTTTCTAACAGCTTGTTCGGGCACAGAATCTGCAAGCGGGACAACAGAGGATGGCAAAACGGAAATCATCTTCTGGCATGCCATGGGTGGAGAACTAGAAGCAAGTGTCAACGATATTGTGGATAATTACAATAACTCACAGGATAAATATACAGTTAAACCGGTTTACCAAGGTTCGTATGAAGAATCACTGACAAAATTAAAAACTGTCGCTGGTACAGAAGATGCGCCGGCAGTAACGCAGATTTTTGAAGCTGGTACAAAGCAGATGATTGACAGCGGAAATGTACAGCCTGTACAGAAGTTTATTGATGAAGAAAATTACGATACGTCTCAATGGGAAGAGAATATTTCTTCCTATTATCAAGTAGACAGCGAGCAGTACTCCATGCCGTTCAACTCCTCTACTCCGGTGCTTGTTTATAATAAAGATGCATTTGAAAAAGCAGGATTGGATCCAGAGAATGCGCCTCGTACTTACAGTGAGCTGAAAGATGCGGCAGAGAAGCTGACGATTAAAGAAGGCGATCAAACCTCACAATATGGTTTGTCTATTCTGAACTATGGCTGGTTCTTCGAAGAATTGCTTGCTACACAAGGCGGCATGTACGTAGATAATGAAAATGGACGTGACGGGGAAGCAACCAAAGCTGCGTTCAACGATGAAAAAGGTCAAAGAGTGTTTGAGTTGATCAGTGACATGCATGAAGCCGGCACTTTCTACAACGTTGGTCAGACTTGGGATGATATGCGAGCGGCCTTCCAGTCCAAAACGATTACAATGATGCTCGATTCATCTGCGGGTGTAAAAGGACTTGTGGATAACGCTGATTTTGAAGTTGGCGTTGCTTATCTGCCGCATCCAGATGGTGTGGACCCGCAAGGTGTTGTCATCGGAGGAGCATCGCTTTGGATGGCGAAAGATATCAACGAAAAGCAAGAGCAGGCTTCTTGGGATTTCATGAAGTATCTTTCTACACCTGAAGTACAAGCAAAATGGCATGTTGAGTCTGGATACTTCGCTATCAACCCTGCTGCTTATGAAGAAGATATTGTAAAGCAAGAATGGGAGAAATACCCGCAATTGAAAGTAACTGTTGACCAGCTTCATGACACAGTATCCAGCCCAGCTACGCAAGGTGCGCTCATCTCCATCTTCCCAGAAGCACGACAGCAAATCGTAACTGGTATGGAAAGCCTTTACCAAGGTGCCGATCCAAAAGAAGCGTTGGATAAAGCAGCTGCAGAAGTCGACACTGTACTTGAAAAAGGCAGCCGTAGCAGATAACGAAAAACGTGAGAGCAATCGCTCTCACGTTTTTTAATAGCTCGCCTTGCCGGATTGTTTCTGTTTTCGTTTATTCATAAATTTTTTTACAATAGGATAGACTACAGGACCGTATTTAATCGCTTTTCGAATAAGGTTTTTCATATTGAATCGCCTCCACTCTTTTAGTTGTATATCCCCTGCTCTTCCTCGATTCAAACATGCGCTAAAGTGAAAGCGATGAACATGCCAAGTGCTGTCACGATGCCTACAATAGGCCCGCCCTCTTCATATGCTTCTGGGGCCATTGTGGAGGCGACCATCGCAATTATCGCTCCTCCGGCAAACGAATTTAGAATAGCCTTCGTACTAGCACTCGTATCCTGCAATAGTACTGCTCCTGCCAAAGCGCTTAGAGCGGAGATAAGCAAAACTGCAACCCACATGAAGAGGATTTTTTTCCGGGAATAGCCACTGCTTTGAAGGCCAGCTGTACTAGACAGCCCTTCTGGGAAGTTACTAATAAATATAGAAACAATTAAAGCTGTACTGGCACCTCCCCCGGTTGCTAGGCTTAAGCCAATCATTGCAGATTCTGGTATAGCATCCATGACTGTTCCGGCAAAGATAGCCAATCCTGAACTTGAACCTTCCTTCTGATTTTTATGTATCTCATGGAGGTCGGTTCTTTTACGATGTTTACCGCCATTACGAGAAATAACAGCATTCAAAACAGTAAAGACTATTGCTCCTCCAAGGAATCCCATTGCCACTTCTTGTATACCACCGCTAATCTCATATGCTTCTTCTAATAATTCAAAAGATGTTGAGCCGATTAAGGCACCTGTCCCTAATGCCATAATGAGACCAATAATCCGTTTCTTGACCGGTACTAGCATAAGTAATGCAGCGCCAATCAAACTAGCCGAACCAGCCACTGCCCCCCACAATATCGCTTCCCACATATACATCTTCCTTTCTCTATCATGTAGAGCCATTGCCATAATAAATAGAAATTAAACCTAGGTGAAGCTTTCACATAAAAAAAGACCGTCCAATGACGGTCTCCTGTCCTTTTCATGCAGCAGCTTTCCTCACTTCTATTCTCTTTAGCAGATTGGAGAACACAGCAGCAAGAACTTGCTGAAAGAGCATCCCGATGACAACAGGTATAGCGACGGGAGCAGGAAAGAAACTGACTGCAAGCACGACTCCAGCACTGATGTTCCGCATCCCTCCGATGAAAGTTATGCTGACGATTTCTTTTCTTTCGTAGCGGAATAGTTTTCCAAGCAGCCAGCTTAGGAGATAACCGGAAAAAGATAAGCAAAATACAAGGACGACTTTAACAAGAATAGATACGTCAAAGTCCTTCAAATGCGGAGCTACTAAAGAGCTATTAATGGAAACAACACAGATTAGACCTAGTTTAGAAAATGGAGCCAAATTGGCGCTTAGTTTACCGGTAAAATCCTTACTGCAGAGTTGGTGAACAAACATCCCAGCCAGTGATGGAACGACAATCATCCATAACAACCCTTCCATCATCGGAAGTACTTCCATCTGAACTTCTCCGCCTACTAGCAGATGCAGAATGAAGGGAACTAAAATGGGTGACAGCAGCGTACCTACCAGAATGGTCGATAAAGTAAGCCCGATATCTCCCTCCTGCATGGCAACCCAAACAAAGGCAGTAATACCAGTTGGTATAGCAGTCAGCAGAACAAGTCCCGTTATCGTGAAAAGATCTCCCGGAAAGAACAAATGACCTAAGCCTAGTGCGATTAAAGGCATCACCACGTGCAGAATGGCTAATGAAAGCAGCATAGGACCCGGATTTCTAACAGCGTGCAGCAAGCTCTTAAAACTTGCTGACAAACTTCCTGCAAATGTCATACAAGCAAAAATCCAAGGTACTAGCGCTTCCCCATGGTGCAGGATGTCTGCTAGCAAAAAGCCTAACAGCACACTAGTCGGAGTCAAAAATGGCATGTATTTCGTAAGTACCTGATTAAGCTGTTTCATGAAAGGTATCCGTCCCTTTCTTTTTTGTTTCTCCTTTCAGTATATCAATAAATTTTATATAGATATGAATAAAAAAACGCTGCACATATCGCAGCGTCTCTCGTTTACTGAATTTCCATTCGCAAATCGCCGACTTTTGCCCAGCCGATTGATTTAATGACATGATAAAGGCCTAGTGAAATGATTAAAGGAAGCACTACACCGATTGCCACATAAATGATGAATGCATTCACTCCTTGGCTTGCAAGAATGTTAAGTGGTGCAATGAATGAATTTAACCCTAAGCCTGCAAGCTCGTAGCTTGTAGTAAAGTTAAACAGCACTGTTGCAATCGGCGCACACACAACTGCTGCTACAAATGGCGGAATCACAAGTGCCGGATTCTTGATTAAGTTAGGGAATTGGACTTTTGGCGTCACAACAAACTGTGCCAGAAAACCACCCATATCATTTTGACGAATACTCATAAATGTGAAGCCAACAAACTGAGCTGTGCAGCCAATTAAAGCTGCTGCGCTGGATACTGGATCCAGCTGTAAAGCAATCGCCAGTGCCGCCGAAGATGCTGGTGTCATCAATAAAACACTAAATACTAATGAAATTACAATCGATGCAAGCAGCGGCGAACCTGTAACGGAATTAGCAATCTGCGCGCTGATCCAAGTTAGTAATGGTGTCGTAACTGCAGCAAGACCTGCTCCGGCTATTCCGCCTACAAATACAGCGGCAAATGGTATTGCCATCATATCGAGCGGCGTCTTTCCTGCCACTCGTTTCCCTACAAACGTTGCAACCAAGGCCGCCAATACTGCACTAATCGGCTGACCTGATACCATAGAGGTTAACAATCCATCGTCTCCCACTGTCATGGCTGCTCCGCCGACTGTCGCACTAATCATGGCACTAAAAATAACTAACGTATTCCCGCCTAGCTGGACAGCAATTCCTGCCCCTAAAGCCGGGGCTAATAATGCCTTTGCCACAGTACCAACCGCAACTAACGTAGGCCAATTTAAAAATTCACCAAAGGTTTCCATTAACAAACCAATACCGAGGGTCACGAGGACTGCATTAGCCATTCCTTGTGATGCTTTGTACATTCGCTCGATTACGTATTCCTTCATTATTCTCGCTCCCTCTCCACTTCAATAGTTATTTAATTCTGACTATTAAGCTTTCTCTATCTCTCTTCTTCCTGTAATGGGCGTGACTCCATATCGGATAGTAAATATTTAATAAGTGCATAATAGTATTTAGATATACTACCATCATTTTTAGATTAAAGTAAATATTTTTTTGCAATTATGTGAATTTTTCAGTTTACTTTCTCTTTCAGAAGCTTATCTGCACTAGCTTGTCGAGTCGGATATCCCTCTATATCAGGTATTGAGCTCTGTCTAAGGATACCAATGCTTCTATATACTCCAACATACTCAGCATAGTAAATCATCCTGACATTTGATATGGTTATTATTTCATGTTAAAATATTGCCTTATTTGGGTATAACAAAAAAAGTAGAAGTCTATCTAGGACCTTTGCAGGAAAAATTCAGGAGGTGCCCACCCATTTCGGATTTAATTGACTATTTCACCAGTAATTTTACGTTTGTACTCGGATATACCTGGGATCACATCAAGCTTGTCGGTTCAGCTATTATTATCGCTATCGTAATTGGTGTCCCATTAGGTATTTATTGCTCCGTTAATAAATACGCTGCCTCAACTATTCTCCAAATTGCTTCGATCATGATGACTATCCCAAGTCTTGCTCTATTTGGAATCATGATTCCTATTCTTTCTCTTATAAATGAAGGAATTGGTACGTTACCTGCAATAATCGCACTTGTACTCTATTCACAGCTGCCGATTATTCGGAATACGTACACAGCTATCAGTAACGTCGATCCTGACATACGGGATGCTGCAAATGGAATTGGTCTGACTACATTCCAACGACTATATAAAGTAGAACTTCCAAATGCAATACCATTAATTATGGCCGGTGTACGCACAGCGACTGTACTTAATATCGGTGTAGGCGCCATTGCTACCTTAATTGGAGCAGGCGGACTGGGCGGGATTATCTATCAAGGTATTCTTCGCAACAATACGACGATGATACTCGCAGGTGCTCTTTCTGTGGCTGTTTTAGCATTAATTGCCGATTTGTTCTTACGCCTAATCGAAAATCTATTCACACCAAAAGGTGTAAAAAAATGACAAGGGTGACAATATGATTCATTTTAATGATGTAACCAAAGTATATAATGGCAATGTAAAAGCCATTGAAAATATGAACTTTAATGTTGAGGATGGCGAATTAGTAATTATGCTCGGTCCATCCGGCTGCGGAAAAACAACCTTGCTGCGCATGGTAAACCAACTGGAAAGTATTACAGATGGCGATATTATGCTAAATGGGAAAAGTGTTAAACAATCTAATAAAATTGAAATGCGCCGAAATATCGGCTATGTTATTCAATCAAATGGTCTCTTCCCAAATATGAATATTGAGGATAATGCAATGATTGTCCCGAACTTGCTTGGCTGGGACCGAAAGAAAATGCGCGATCGCTTTAACACACTGATGGAATTAGTCGGCTTAAATCCTGATCAATACCGTAAACGATTCCCGCATGAGCTTTCCGGAGGTCAGCAGCAGCGTGTCGGTGTTGCCCGTGCTTTGGCTGCTGATCCGCCTGTAATGCTAATGGATGAGCCGTTTGGTGCGTTGGATCCAATTATCCGTACACATCTTCAAGAGGAATTCCTGCAAATTCAGAAAGAACTTAAGAAGACGATCCTTTTCGTCAGCCACGATATAGATGAAGCAGTAAAAATGGCAGATAAAATCGCTCTTCTTAAAGGCGGACAAATGATGCAATTCGCTGAGCCAGCTAAGATGTTAAACAAGCCCGCAAACAGCTTTGTAGCTGAATTTGTTGGGCAAGATCGCGTCCTGAAAAGTATGAGTCTCTACACTGTGAAAGATTTAGCAACTGCGCTCACATTAAAGCCTGTCTCTGAATCTCTCGAAGCTCAAAACATTAACGAGAACCTTTCCTTGCGCGTAGCTATCTCTAAGCTGTTAAACCAAGAAGCGGATCAGTTAATCGTAGAAAATAACAACGGTACGAATAAAGGCAGCATCACTTTAGACTTGATCGAGCAGTTCCTTCATCGTGAGATCAAGGAGAGCGTTTGAGGGGGGCTGGAGATATGGAACGGACAAATAAAATCATCGCCCTAATCATTAAGCTCGTCTTTTGGGGACTTCTCGTTGCCTTCTTTGTATGGGCCTTTACAAACGATATGTTCAGTACCATCGTTGAACAGCCGGACACGTTCTTTCGATTGCTAGGTGAACATGTCACGATTGTCTTACTTTCCGGTGCAGCCGCTGTCTTGCTCGCTGTACCACTTGGTATTTTCGTTACACGCCCCAAGTTCCGTAAGTCAGAATGGCTGATTATCGGTATAGCAAACCTTGGTCAAACTGTCCCAAGTTTAGCTGTACTTGCACTTGCTATGGGATTTCTGGGGATTGGAATCAGCGCGGCAATTGTTGCTCTTTTCGTCTACTCTTTGCTGCCGATCATCCAAAATACGATTGCCGGTATCGATTCTGTTGACGATGACATGATTGATGCTGCCAAAGGAATGGGACTGACGAATTCTCAAATCCTTTGGAAAATAGAATTACCGAATGCACTCACTTCGATTATAGCAGGAGTAAGAACAGCACTAGTTATCAATATTGGTACTGCTGCACTTGCTTACCTTGTTGGTGCAGGCGGTTTAGGAGTATGGATTTTCACTGGTATCCGTCTATTTGATAATGCCTTCCTGATGTCCGGAGCTGTCCCTGTTACTCTGTTAGCCATCCTAATCGACTACTTGTTCAAATGGCTGCAGTTTGCCTTGGTACCTAAAGGACTCCGATTAGCCAGAAAAGCACAAAACTCGTAATGAAAGGATACCAATAACATGAAAAGACGATTATCCCTATTTGCATTACTAACAGCAATGCTGCTTGTTCTTAGTTCGTGCGGCCCTGGCGGAAAGAATATAACTGTTGGAGCCAAAACCTTTACTGAACAGCTGGTTTTTGCCAAGATGACAACCTTTATCTTAGAAGATAATGGGTACAATGTAGAAGAGATTCAGAACTTAGGTTCATCAGCAATTCGCCAAGCAATCGAAACACAGCAAGTAGATATGACGTGGGAATACGTTGGAACTGCTTTGGTGACTTATCTAGGAGAAGAACCTATTGTTGATAAAGATAAAGCAATGGAGACACTTCAAAGAGAAGATAAAAAGAATGGTGTAGCATGGACAAACCTATTGGAAGCCAATAATACGTATGTCCTTGCGATGAAAGAAGAACAGGCTGCTGAACTTGGCATTGAAACGTTAAGTGATTTAGCAGCATATGAAAACGAGAACCCAAATGAGCTTCGTTTCGGTATGGAAACAGAATTTGCAAACCGCGATGATGGAATGCCTGGTTTAGAAGAATACTATGATTTTAACGTACCTGACTCTAATATTAGCGAAATGGAATTCGGACTCTTCTATACTGCTATAGATAATGGAGAAATTGAAGTGACGCAAGGGTTTGCTTTTGATCCTCAGATTAAAGAACTCGACTTGCGAATTCTCGAAGATGATCGGAATTTCTTCCCGTCTTATAACTTAGCTGCCTCTATCAACCAAGAAACATTAGATAAATATCCTGAGTTACCGGAATTACTGGCACCACTGCAGAAGGCACTAACGAAAGACACGCTGCAGGAACTCAATTATCAGGTAGATATCGAACAAAAAAGTGTAGAACGCGTAGCAAAAGATTTTCTTGAGGAGAATAACCTGCTCAAAGACTGATTAAAACGACCCTTCTTAGGGTCGTTTTTTCGTTTAGCTTACGAACGAGATCATAAGTTTGTATTTCATACGAAGAAGAAACCGTATGCTTCATAGAAAGATAAAGATGCCTGAATTACACGAGTCGATCGGAGCCTCTTTATGCATAGCTGAAGTTGCCATTATGCTTTTTAGCACCAAGACATTAAAATAGCTGCCAAGCAAAGCTGGGCAGCTATTTGTCATTTTATACAATTGTTGAACCGTCAGAGCTTAATATATTACGGTACATGGATGGACGACGATCGCGGAATAATCCCCATTCGGTACGCTGCATCGCCAGCTCGTCCAAATCAAATGTAGCTGTCAAAATTTCTTCATCCATACGGCCTGCTTCTGTCAGCAAGTTCCCCTGCGGACCTGCAATGAAAGAAGAACCATAAAAGGTAATAGACGATTCGTCATCCACTTCCACACCAATTCGATTGGATGCTAACACAGGCATCAGATTAGCAGCCGCATGTCCTCGCATACACATTTGCCAATGATCTTTGGAATCGATGCTAGGGTCCTCTGGTTCCGATCCAATTGCAGTCGGATACAGCAATATCTCAGCACCTTGAAGTGCCATACTGCGGGCTGCTTCAGGGAACCATTGATCCCAGCATATTCCTACGCCTATCTTCCCATATGCTGTTTCCCACACTTTAAATCCTGTATCACCAGGTGAGAAGTAGTATTTCTCTTCATAACCTGGTCCATCTGGAATATGCGATTTACGGTATATGCCGAGTACGGTGCCATCTGCATCAATCATGGCTACCGTATTATAATTCGCATTATTCTTCTTTTCATAGAAACTTATCGGCAGAACAACGCCAAGCTCTTTGGCAACTCCCCTGAAATGCTGCACAGCTTTGTTCCGATCCAGCTCAGTTGCGTACGTGTAATATGCAGGCTTTTCTTTTTGACAGAAATAAGGTGTTTCAAATAACTCCTGCAACAGAATGACCTGTGCACCTTGGTTTGCTGCCCTTCGAACGAGCTTCTCTGCGTTGGCGATGTTTTCTTCCACATCACCAGTGCAAGCCATTTGCGTAGCTGCTACGGTTACTTTTCTCACTGTCTTCCTCCTTTTACCGCTGGCATCTGCTGGGTTGTACAATGTACATTGCCGCCCTCTTTAATGATCGCCAACCCATCGATTGTCCGAATACGACGTTCCGGGAACTGTGCTTGCAGAAGCCTTATTGCCCGCTCATCTGTGCCTGCAGCAGTATTACCGAATACCGGCAGTATGATGCCACCGTTCACAAAGTAAAAGTTGATATAACTAAGTGTTAAACGTGTATCATTCCAGCTAATCTTTGGAGGCTGCTGGACAGCGACAACTTCGATTTGGCGGCCTTTCGCATCCTTTGTTTCATCAAGAATTCGCAGATTCTCTTGTGTAATTTCATAGTTTTCATCGTCGGGATCATTTGTCACCTGCAGTAGTAATTTGCCCGGTGCCAAGAAGCTGGCAATATTATCAACATGCCCATCTGTTTCATCACCAGCCACTCCGCGCTTCAGCCAGATCACTTTCTCAATACCAAGGTATTGACGCAAGTACACCTCAATCTCCTCTTTAGCAAGATCTGGATTACGGTTCGAATTCAGAAGACACTCTTCTGTCGTAATCAGTGTTCCTTCACCGTCCACATGTATAGAGCCGCCCTCCATCACAATTGGTACATCCAATCTCTTTACATCTAAATGTTCTAGGACAGCTGCAGCTACTGCATTATCTAAGTCCCAAGGGAAATATTTCTCTCCCCATGCATTAAACCGCCAGTTTACACCTGCTAAGTTACCTGCGTCGTCACGGACAAACGTTGGACCATTGTCGCGCAGCCACGCATCATTATGAGAAATCTCAAGTAAACTGACATTATCATTTTTTCCTACAAAGGAAGCAGCTGTACCTTGATCTTTCCCATTCACCAAGACAGTGATTGGTTCGAACTCTGCAATCGCTAGAATCAGTTCGGCATACCCGGCACATACAGATTCCCAATCCTCTGGATATATGAGAGATTCCTTTACAGGCCAGCTAATCAGCGTGCGCTCATGCTCCTCCCACTCGGGAGGCATTGTATATGTGAATTGTTGTTCCATTTAGCATCACTCTTTTATATTAGATTTAAAACGGACTTTCTGGAATATCATATAACAAAATGCACCACTACAACAATCAGGAAGGCTGGTTTTTATGATAGATTCCAGAAAATAACTGTTCGTATTCATACAGCCTTGCTTGTAAAGAAGGATAAGCTGTTAAGCAGAAATAGAGACTTCTAATAAATTGTTTAAAATTTGATCTCGTTAGCAGATTAGCTGTTGTACTTTCCGGCCATAGCGCAAGCACTTGTTCCGCTTTCTCCTCTACAATATCAGCAAGTTCCTTTGGATCAACTCCAGCTTGCAGAGAAGAATGAACAGCTACAGCCATCCTTTCGTCCTCTTCATAAGCTAAAGAACGAAAGGGAAATGCCATTTTATTAACGATTTCCTTTACAAGCTGCAAGCGTTGATTCGCTGTTACTTCTGGCAGAACAATCAGTTCATCCAAAGCGTCGGCTGCATGAGCTAATGTATGGATCCATCCATGCGCCTCATCATAGCCTTCTCCATTGGACTCTTGCTGGATATAACGCAATAGTGCGGCACATTTCCTTCATATTATCTCCTACTATGGAGAGCACTAATGGCTATTAATTTCTCATTGCATTTAATCCCTGGATTAATATTTGGCTTTATGGGGGAGTATTAGCAGATAGATTTAATAGAAGTAATATTAATTATAGTTGATTTATTAGCGGGATTAGTTACCTTATCTTATTGTATACACGTATTGTTATTTCTGTAACAACATGGTTTTTATTTGCATTAACATTTATCCTGTCTTCTCTTACATCTATCTAAAATCCAACATTTGATGCGTCCTTGCCTTAAGTAAATTCAAAGGACAACATAGTTGCTATAGACAATTTAGTCCAATTACAAAATGGAGTGAAGTTGGTGAGATACTAATATAACAGGCTCTCTAAACTATTTTAGGAATCCGTTTACGTAAACATTTACCTACAATGAAAGATAACTTAAGTGTTCGTATACGTTTAGACTATTTTCGCTAGTTTTTGAATGTTCTCTTAGTTCTTAATCAATTGATATAGCTCGTCCGTAAAAGTGTACTTTTACGGGTGTAATATATTTTTGATTTGTGACAATTTAAAAGAGCATCCCATTGGATGCTCTTTCTTCAAGACATTATTTATCTGGCATATGAAAAAGCGTAGAAATCCCATTGCTTTCTTCTTCGAGTTTTCCACTCAAATCTATAATGATTTCCATGGCCCTTTCTTTTGATTCATACTTTCCTAAAGTTTTACTCCACTGATCAAGAGACGAACTGTCAACAATACCTTCTATTGTTTTTCCCTTTACAGTGACCTCTCTTACATTTACTAAGCTCTGTTTACCTTGTGTGATTAACCATAACATCAAACTATACCTCTTTTTCTTATTTTTGAATACTGGTCCTCTTTAGATTATTGCCAAATGTAATAGTATCAATAGTAAAACTTTATGAAGCATTTGAGGATACTTAAAAGGGTACAAGTAACGCTTCTGTTTATATTTACCCTTAATTAAAATGAACTTAACCAAGTCTTTTTAGATGTACCTCAATTTCAGCTTGTATAGATTTATCATTGTAAGCTAGTTCTCTCATTGCCCTAATGAACTCTTCATATCTTCCTCTTTTTTCACACTCTATAACTAATGCTGTTTTCTCTATACTACCAGTTATAAAGTTTCCTTTTTCTCGGACTGTGATTACTAGTTCCTCTTCTCTAAGATTAGCAATAGCCTTTGGACAATGTTCTTATTTACATTGTATAGTTCTGCTAGAGATAAGATACTTTGTAGTTGTTGACCTGGGTCATACTTTCAACTGATGATCTTCCTCTTAATATCTTCTGCTACTTCTTTATATACAGATATCTTGATCACTCCCTGATACCTTAGAAACTTGCTTTGATTATCTCATCTCATGCAGACAGTTCCCCTTTTCTAACAGCATCCTTTTCAAACATAGTGTATAACTCCATGGATACTTTAAAAGGAACGTCCAACATTCTTGTGGTTTTTGCAGGATTGGAGCGCAATACCATAGCAAAAGAAGATAAACCCAATATCCTTTGAATTAATGTCTGTGAAAATCTTAATTCCTCCAATCTAGACCTAGAGGTGATAATAACACTGCTTGATATTCTACACTTCTTTAACTGAATACTATCTCCCTCAAAAGAGTATCCACTGAATAATCCACTTCGTATTTGACTAATCAAGGTATAGGATACTAATACAAAGGCTATGTACCAAAAGGAAGGCAGGTAGAGATATATTGCTACTATTGCAGCTAACCATAAGTAACAAGTTCGCATAAGCTTTGGAATTGTCGACTTTTTGGGAACTGTAGTTATAGAGTCATGCACTCGAAATTCAGGCAACATTCCTCCAATAAGAGACCTTGCCTTCTTTTCGTTAATAAAAGGAAACAAAACGTTGGAGGTCTGGACTTCTTGATTATCACTATCATTAGTACTGATAATTCGCACCTTAACTAGACCAGTAAGTCTATATAATAGAGAATACTTGATACTAACAGCTTGTATATTGTTTTTTGGAATGGAAAAGTCTGTCTTATTTACTCTCCCCTTGCTAATGTAAATTCTATGTTGATCAAGAGCTACGGAAAAGCCTCCATATCTAAGGTAAGTCTTAAGGACACCGTACGCTGTCGATAGGATAATCAACGTTACTACTCCTAAAGACATAAGCCACCAACTACTTGTAAAGTAGTTTACTACTCGTTCCACATCTAGTTCGACGGAAAAAAACCTCTCTATATTTTCATAAACTGAATAAAGTAACGTGAAGAACAAAATAAGCTTTAAGGATGTAACTGATCCAATAACAATCTCTTTATTAGAGATATGATAGATGGTTTTCCTTAATGGATGCTCTTTTAGAATTACTTCTTGTTCATTCTCTTCTATATTTACATTGTCCTTTGGTATAGAACCGTACTTTATTAGACTATGCTTAATCTCTTTAGAACTATTCTTAGTTAACATGTCTAATTTTACTGAGCTTTTTTTATCATTTGCTCCTAAATCTAATAAAAGAATTGTCAGTCCTAGCAAGCGATGAAAGAAGGGAGTATATTCATTTATTCCTTGTATTCGCTGGTATGGAATATGTCGATTCATCTTGATAAATCGACCACTCTTAATATGTAGCCCTTCATTATCAAATAAGTAGCCAAAATTCTTCCACTCTAAAACTATTGAAATAACTTTATAGATGCCATAGGTTGCGATTATCCATTTGACATAACCAAAAGAAAAAGGTGAAAATCTAGTGGTTGTCACAACTGATAAAAAGATTGTGAAGAAGATTATTTCTTTGAGTGACCGGAGGGCTTTTAAACCTATCCATAACGGAGGGAGTCTTTTATAGACTGTTTCTGGATTTTTTAGACTATCCATCGATATTCCTCTCTTCTCCAGTGGAATTGGATAAGCTAATTCCGGATAAGTCAGATATCAATTGACGAATGTGTTGGGCTTCTTGTTCAGGTAGCGCTGGAATTTCATGTACGTAAGCTATAGTACCAATCTTTAGAGTGGATAAATTATATCGTTTTAGCAGAGGGTGCTGATATGTATTTACATAGTAGACCTTATTCATAGGGATAATTTTATAAGACTTCTTAAGGAGACGTCCATATTTGAGTTGGATGCTATTTTCTGTTATTTCATATCTCCATGTTTTTTGCTTGTATTTTGGTACATAGAAGAACTCAATTATGAAGGAAAGTACTAAAAAGACAGCTCCTAAAATAAAGACAGTATCCCACCAATCTGACCAGTTATATCTAGAGCTTAGAAAGTAAATTATTCCCAGTGCGCCAAACAGGACCGAATAAACTATAACGTCGACTAATCTCCAATACTTAATTGCAAGCGGAGATATTTTCTTGGAAGGTTCTTTAAGAGTTATATGCATTAGAAATCTCCCTTAATAAGTCATGATTATTTGAATATACTGCAATTATATCACCATATTTCTCCTAATAATGATAGAGAAAATATGAAGATATACAACCCGTTTTTTACATTTAGTCAATAAACTTCCAAAAAGAGGAATTTAGCACCATTATGAAAGTACGAATTTAGATTTTTCTGGAAAAAGTGGTTGTATAATGTATTTTGCTGTTTTATATTGATTGTGCAAGCTTGCAAAATACTTAAATAAAAGGAGAATGAAAATTATGGCAGCAGCATGGGCGCTAATCGCAAGACTATCAGGGGCAGCATATAGCTGGGCAGCTAGAAACATCGGTACAGTTTGGAACTGGATTAAAAATGGTGCAACTTTCGAGTGGATTAGCGATAAAATTGACTCTATCATTAACTAATACTTATAAAAAAACAGGGATAGAGTCGTAACCTCTATCCCTGTCTTTTTTTGTAATAAACAGTGGGCGCTGTTTATTACCTTCCATACATAGCTTATTAAGGTCCCCACGACCAGAATAGGGTTTGTTTCAATAGCTTTCGCTTTAGAGAATATATTGTATAGAAGAATGAAAATTGTAGCATGGGTGCATACATTATACTATAACTGTACCACCATGTATATTCTTCAAAACATCTAATATGACTTTAAAGGTCTTTTGTTTTCATGATATCCATTTCCTTTTTACGTCGTTTTTGAAGAGATTTTCTACCTCTTACCCACTCTTCTATCAATAGGATTAATCCAATGATGAGAAGTACAACGAACATAGCGACACTTTCAATTCTGTTTGAGGTAAACATCCAAGACATCACAGCAATAAATACTATAGGTATGATAAAACCAAAGATAAAGCTGCTTCTAGTTGCCATAAAATATTGAATCGCTGACATAACAAAGATTATTAAGAATACGGATAACTCAGGCATTTATATCCCTTCCTTTTCGTTATTGTATTTTTCGATAATTTGTCGAGCATCTTCAAGTGTTATACGCTCTTCTATTGCTAATTTCTTTATAAAACCAACTAACTGTTCAGATTCACTGTCTTCCACTAATTCTATCTTTTGTATAAGTCGATTCAACCTTAAACGCACAGTTGGATAAGATACTTCATACGCTTTAGCTATATCCTTTAATGAACCAGAATTAAGGATGAACTTACGTATAAACTCAAGGTCTTCGGAATCCAACGATAAGATCCATGAAGGAATATCCTTCTTGTTCATCTCTTTCCCCCCTTAGCCATAAGAATAACACTAATTAAATAAAATTAAACCCTTTTTGAATAACTTTTTAAATATTAATAAAAGAGTGTTTAATTTTATTAAAATAATGGTGGAAGTAACTTGAATAATTTGGTACCATGTCCTTGTGAGGATCGACTTGGTGTTCAAATAAAAAAGTGATTGAAGGAGGAAACTAACTATGTTCGCTATTTGTTTTAGAGAGTTTAAAAGCTTGTTCAAAAGTATCCGTTCATTGATTATTATAGGTGTCATCTTGGGTGTAACCCTTGGAGCAGCGAAACTTGTCAGTTCATTCCAAAGTCAACTTCAAGAATTTGGCTTGGGTGACAGCGCATATGCAACAGGCTTATTAATCTTAATTCTCATTGCTAGCCCCTTATTTGTATCCACTCTAACGCATAGTACGATAAATGAAGAAGTTAAATCCAGAACCATTAGATTTATAGCGACCAAAACCTCTAGAGAAAACATTGTATTTGGAAAGTTTCTAGGGAATTTGTTTTTCTGGATTGTTTGCTTATTCATCGCCTTATTATTGATTACCCCCTTCTCTAAAGCCTTTCACGTATCAGAATTAATGGAAGGAATAGTTTTTGTATCTTACTTTGTAGGATTGTCCCTATTGTTATCTACCCTTATCCCTAAACCCGGAGTAACTGGTTTTCTAGGAATGGCTATTGCGGTAATCGTACCTATTGTAGGCCTTTGGAGTATAGCATCTGAAAATATATTCCTTAAGATATATAGCTACATTACTCCATACTATTTCTTTAGTCACGACAATGATTTTTACATCTACATAGTCTTGATTTACCCTATTATCTTCTTAGCTATAAGCCTAATTACAATTAGAAAGAGGGATTTATAATGTACGCTATAGAAACTAATAGCCTTACAAAAAAGTATGGTGAAAAAACAGTGGTGAACAAAGTTAATCTGAAAGTCAAAAAGGGCTCGATATTTGGTTTTCTAGGAAAGAATGGTGCTGGTAAATCAACACTGATTAATATGTTAACGGGTTTAGCAATTCCTAGTTCAGGATCCTTCAAATTGAACTTAAAAGACACAGAGTCGAAAAGGAAAGTACAAACTAAGGTTGGAGTAATGCCCGATTATTCATCTTTTTATGATGATTTATCTGCATTAGAACATCTAAAATATTTCAGTAAGATTCTGGGGTTGAAAATGAAGAAGGAAGAATTTATAAAGCTGCTTCAAAAGGTTGGTTTAGAAAACGACACTAACCTAAAGGTTAAAAAGTTCTCTTTTGGTATGAAGAAAAAGCTGGGGATTGCACAGACTTTATTGAATAATCCCGATATTATCTTCTTAGATGAACCAACATCCGGTGTTGATGCTAATTCTGTTCTAACTATACATTCCCTTATTAAAGATATTTCAGGTGATGGTACTACGGTATTCTTAACATCACATAATTTAGACGAGGTAGAGAAATTATGTGATGAGATATCTATAATGGATAAAGGTATCATAAAGCTCCAAGGAAGTATTGAGTCATTAAAGAAAGAGTTCCAAAAAAACCTTATTGTTACTGTTAAACATGGTCCCATACCTTCCCAACACAAGGAGCAATTAAAGCATAAACTCGACTCCATAGCATCAAACGTAGAATGGGGAGAAGAAAATGTACGTTTAGTTGTATCTGAAGAGAAGAAGATTCCCTCTATGAATCGTCTATTCACTGGCTTGGATATAGATGTATATCGAATTCAAGTATATGAACCATCACTAGAAGAGATATTCTTAAATACAGGAAAAGAAGAAGCTGTTCCTTTACATTCACAAGATGCAGTTTAATCCACGATTTTTAACACCAGTGTGTCCGTCAAAATACCTTTATTTATCATAAAAGAGTTAGTCAGGAACTAGATTCAATGCAGCTACAATACAAATACTATGAAAAGGTGTACGTAAATGTTTACGTACACCTTTTCAATTCCTATAGTTCATTTGTAATAATCACCAACTCTAAGTTCGATTTTTCTAATTGTTTCTCCATCCTTTGATACTCTTACTACAGTAGTAATATCTTGTAAAGAAATTTAGTACATTTCTCTTTTTACTAAATAAGATGGGTGTTTCAAAAATGATTCCAGGCATTGACCGTTTCAAAACATCTCTCTCCATTCTCCGCCTCCTCTCCAGCCAAATTATACCATCAAAAAACGAAGGATTTCTCCTTCGTCTACTTGGCCGCTTGGGCTGCTGGTGCTGGATTCGGTTGTGGCTTTGGCGTTGGTTTGGCGAACTTCTCTTTGAAATAACTAATAACAAAAGAAGTCACTGCTATAGATACAATCGAATAAATACCTTTCACAAGACCTACCGAATAAAGACTTAGCATAACGACACAGAAGTCAAAGATAAAGTTGACCGTTCCAGGGTTCGTATTGAAGCGCTTCTGCAAAAACAACGCAAGAATGTTTGCTCCTCCTAAAGAGGCTTGGTTCGCGAACAAAAGAATCAAACCGAAACCAATGATTAATCCTCCAGCAACGCTGGCAACGATGCCTGGAAGTGCAATGGCTGGATATAGCGGGTGGAGAAATGTAAAAAGGCTCAGGATGGATACAGCAGCAATCGTAGTGACGGTAAAACGCCATCCCATTCTGACGAAAGAGAAGATATAAAATGGAATATTAACAAGGAAGAATACAACTCCGAATGGGAGGGAAAGCAAATAAGAAAATCCTAATGAAAGTCCTGCTGTTCCGCCTGTCACCAGCTCTGTGCTCTTCAGCATATACAGACCAATGCTGGCCAGGAAACAGCCAAGTACAATTTTGAGATATTTTTGCAGCAAAACGACATGCTCCTCTCTAATTATAAATCCACGTTGAATTAACTTTGGTGCAGTAAGTATGGCCGACATCCTTTTTACTCACTTTCTATGTTAGAATAAATAACATCAGAAATGAATAGATATTTGCAGGCAATACCTTGAATTGAGGTTCATATTGAAAATAATATGCAGGAATCACCTGCAATGTGAAAGGGAGCGTATAAGATGGATCATATTGACCGAACAATGCTGGAATTATTGCAGCACAATGGACGCATTACCATTAGTGAATTGTCGAAGCAACTTGCCTTAAGCAGACCGAGTGTATCTGAACGTATGGCAAGATTAGAAGAGCGAGGTGTAATTGAGCATTATACTGCTCGTGTGGCACATGCAAAAGTAGGACTGGATATTATGTTGTTTATTCAGGTGAGTGAATTGAAGATTCCTCATTTGGAATTTGAGAATCTGATTGCAAAAGAAGAAGGGGTATTGGAATGCCACCGTGTGACGGGGCCAATCAATTACCTGCTGAAAGCAGCTGTGCCTGACATGAACGGAATGCGGGAACTGATTGATCGGCTCATACCTTACGGGACATTCAATACCTCTACTGTACTCACTTCCCCGGTTGCTTATCGGGCCTTGCTTCCTAGAGAAGATTAATAATGCTTCCATTCAGACTGATAAATCTCAATTAAATGCGGATCGACGAGCGTATTCGGCCGAAGTTCAATCTTATCTCCGTCGGCATTGGTGATGTCTTCATCTTCATCTTTGCCAAATTCCGTCATTCCCGGAATCATAGATGATTTCAAATACTGTGTCGGCACTGTCACCTCCAACTCATTGGCGTCAATCGGATTTCTGCTAGCCATGACAAAACCCCAGTTGCCAAAGCTTGGAACATCTAAGTGGAAGTTCTCTGTTTCTAAGCCGGTTGCACGGATTGTTTCATCGATTGTCCAATACGATTGTGTAGCGAAAACCGGACTGGTAGCTTGGACAATCATCGCTCCTTCCGGGTGCATATGATTACGGACTAAAGAGTAAAACTCTTCCGTATATAACTTGTTTAAACTCTCATCATTCGGATCGGGCAGATCAACAATGATAACATCATATATCTGATCTGATCCTTTCAGATAATTAAAAGCATCTTCGTTCTTGATTGTCACTTTATCATTGTGCAAAGACCGATTATTCAAATCAAGCAGCTTTGGCTCTGTCTTAGCCAAATCCGTTACAGCAGGATCAAGATCAACCAAGGTGATGTCTCGCACATCTTCATATTTTAAAATCTCATTCGCAGCCAGACCATCTCCTCCGCCTAAAATCAGCACATGATCATGCTGCTTCGCTTGGGACATGACAGGATGGATGAGCGCATCATGATAGCGATGCTGATCAATGGAACTGAACTGCAGACCTCCATTCAAGTAGAGACGCACATCATCATCATCTCGTGTGAGGATAACTTTTTGGTACTGACTTTGTTCCATATGGATAATTGGATCTTGGTACAGTTTCTGCTCAAATGAAAAAGCAGTTTCTTCCCCGAAAAAGACACCTAATAGAAGCAATATACCGATAACAGAGCCAACTAGGCCATGCATCGCTACGCGTTTTATTTCTGACCGGAACAGCCAGAGGACAACCAATGCTACTGCTAAGTTAATCAGCCCTACTAAAAAGGCAGACTTAACGATACCGAATTGCGGGCGAAGCAGGAAAGCAAACAGTAATCCTCCAATTAGTCCTCCTGCATAGTCACTGAACAGCACACGTGCCGTACTGCGATTGAGCGTCTCTCCAATTTCGTTCGCCTTGCGAATTAGAATCGGCAGTTCCACACCTGTCAGCGTGCCGACAATTAACGTAACGAAATATAAATAAAAGGCGTCTGTTCCTTCTGGCGTGTAAGCCGTTATCCCAAACATCGTGAAGCTTGAGAAACCGCCGATCAAAGCCACAAGAAATTCTATGTAGATAAATGCCAATATTAAATTCTTCGTTACTCGTTCACTGACACTCGCACCAATTCCCATACCAGTCAAAAACAAAGAGATGGTGAGCGTATATTGCTTCACACCATCTCCGAGAATATAAGACCCCAATGCCCCAAACAAAACTTCGAACACGATACCACAAATCGATACAATACCGGAAGCCCAGTAAATGAGCGAGGTTTTATTCATTACTTTCTGCCGCATCTTTTTTCATCTCCGAACCGCTTTAAGCTTACGTAATAGACGCACCGATGACAAATCCAAGTCCTACCGAAACAGCCAGCGAGACAATCCCGACAGCGATGTTATTTTCTTTTAGTTTGGCTTGAACGGAAAATCGTCGTGTTACGCCTTCAAATACAAAGTAAGCAATCATTTGCAAGACGACACCATAAGCCCCCCAAATGAGTGTTTCCCAAAGTTCACTGCTGTGATAAATAGAAAATGACAGCACCAAGCAAATACCAATCACCTTACCGCCAATTGATAGTGCTACTGCTGTATTGCCTTTTTCAATCTCTTCCCAATCCCTGTATTTGTGTGTGATCATTTCAAAAATAATAAGACCAATAATAACGATCACAACTGCGATAATAAAGTACAGAAAAGTCGATAAAAATGGGTTCATAAGACATTGCCTCCTTAGTTTTTATTTTATTTACCCGCACTCGGACCGCCGCCGCGATAGCTTGAATTTCCGCGGCTAATGCCGCCTGAGCCGCCATTGTTATCGCGATATGTAGATGTGTAACCGCCATAACAGCCGCCATTCTGACATGTATTCATTCTGCTTTGGCTCCAGTTATTACCGAAAAGAGAATTTAACAAAGCAAATGTAAAGAAAGTATTCAAGTAGTTCGGTGAGTAGTTTTCACGGACAAATGTCCTGTCTGCCACTTCAATTAAGGTAACATCGCTATCTTCTTCACTCGGCTTCACTGTTATGAATACATCATCATAAATGATAATTTGCTGTCCATTCTTTTTTTCGCTTATTTCATCCGGCCCTTCTGTCTGCTTGAATAACTCGATTAATTCTTCAACTGTATACAAACGTGTCGCGTAAACATTTGCGTTTCCGCTTCTTTCTCCAGAGACAACATCCAGTAAGTAGAAGTTGTTATCAATTAATGTTTCAATTGATTCTCCTGCACTGTTTTCAAATTTTGAAGTCACTGTCTCTTTTTCCGGCTCGTCTGGAATGTCACTAAGTGAAGCAGTGTCGTTATTATTCGAATCACCACATCCAGCCAAAACAAGGACAAAAACCAAGCAAATACCCGCCAGCCAATATTTCATGAAGGCTCCTCCCTTCTTTATAGTCCGTATGAAAAGCGGACAGACGAAAACCCTTGCATCATGCAAGGGTCAGCCTGCCGAACGTGCTGGCTGCTTATTCTTTGCCCATTTTCTTTTTCAACGCAGCAAGCTCATCGTCCACTCCGTCTTTATCCAACGCAGCGAATTCATCATCAAGTGAACGATTGGATTTGGACATATCCTCACTTGTTTCTGCTTCTGCTTCATACTGCAGCACTTTTTCTTCCATGCGCTCAAAGCCGCCGCGTGATTCATCACTGCCAATACCAGACATCGTACGATTCATCTTCGTACGTGTTTTCGCAGATTCTGCTCGAGCTTTCAAGGAATCTTTTTTCAGTTTCATTTCAGCATATTCTTTCTTCATCTCATCCAGTTTCTGGCGGATGGATGCTACATCACTTGCTGCACGTTCCCAAGAAGCATGAAGTGTATCAGCTGTTTCTTGATGTGTCTTTTTATCCTCTAGAGCACGACGTGCAAGATCATCATTACCAGCTTCAATTGCTGTCTCTGCTTGCTGCTGGCGTTTATCAGCCATCGCTTTGGCATCATCATATTTTCGTTTTAGCATTTTTTCGTTAGCAATCTGTTTCGCTACTGCTGTTTCTGCCTCTCGGATATCCGCTTCCATGTCACGCATGAATTGATCTAGCATTTTCACCGGATCTTCCGCTTTATCTAACATCGCATTCAATTCTGAACTCACAACTGTCTTCATTCTGTTAAAAAATTTAAACATACAAAATCTCTCCTTTAGTAGTTTTAATTGGAACCCGCAATGATTTTGATTTCACGCGTATTAATTTCGTAACCATAACTAACTTCAATCTCACTTCCCCAGCCTTCAAGCCCAAGGAAATGCTCTTCCTCTTCATCGTAATAATCTGCAAAATGGACGGTTGAGCCATTTACATTCCGGCTTCTTCCTTCGCCAACAACTCTGGCTTCTCCTTGTTCATCAAGGAAGTATTTTCTGCCTTCGTACGTTAGCTCCTTTGGATATGGTTTTGAAACAGAAAGCGGAATTTTTTTGTATATACCCAGCTCCAATTCATCATCCATTTCCGCCGAGAGCCATAATATCGTGTCTCCTTCCACCAGCTGGTAGTCGAACCACTCATAATTCCCTTGTCTGGAAGTGATCTTACCGACTACTTCGTAAGTGACCAAATCATATTCGACAACGTCACCCACTTGAATGGAGAGTGCATTACGTTCTCTCACAGCAGGGCGATCTGGAGCTTTTTTCTTAAATAAGCGGGAAAGAATACCCAAAACCTTTCACCATCCTTATATCTTGTACCTTCTATACGCATCAGGATACAAAAAGTTTCAAACTTTTTTCTTGTTCTTCTCTAATTATACAGGTCTGCAAGAACAGTTGCATGGACTAGCTATCGTAAAACAGGATTACCAAGACCGAAAGAAGGGGAAAATAACATCAGATTGTCACAAAGGAGAAGATGTATGAACATCCGTTTTGGCTACGTATCAACAGCCTTGAATTTATATGAAGCATCACCAGCAAAAACCATGACCTATGCTCGTTGGTCCAAACTGGAAGAAGAAGAAAGGTCGGCTCAGCTGCATGCTATTACGAGAGAGAACCTAGCAAGAACCATCCGCATACTTCACTATAATATCGCCCATCAAATTAAGCTTTACCGCTTTTCTTCCTCACTGGTACCATTGGCAACGCATGAGGAAGTAGAGTGGGACTATATTTCACCGTTCACGGATTTATATGAAGAAATCGGCCGGCTCGTTCGGGAATACGGCATACGCTCAAGCTTTCATCCGAATCAGTTTACCCTGTTTACCAGTGATAAACCCCACATCACCCGAAATGCAGTCAAAGATATGCAGTACCATTACAATATGCTGACAGCGATGGGATTAGAAGATGAAGCATATATTAATATTCATGTCGGCGGTGCGTATGGCAATAAGGAGCTTGCATTAGAACGGTTTCACGAGAACATTAAGCAGCTTCCCGAGCCAATAAAAGCCCAAATGACATTAGAGAATGATGATAAAACCTATACGACCACTGAAACATTGGAAGTATGCGAAAGACATCAGATTCCAATGATGTTTGATATCCATCACTATATGGCTAACCATACAGACGAGGAACCGTTAGAAGAGATTCTCCCACGCTTCATGGATACATGGAAAGGTCGAAAGCATGTACCGAAGATTCATACCTCCTCCCCTAAATCAGAGAAAGCGTACCGAAGTCATGCCGACTATGTAGATGTGGAATTTCTAATGCCATTGATTAAGCAATTAAAAACGATTGGACAAGATGTAGATTTTATGATCGAGGCGAAGCAAAAAGATAAAGCAGCCTTACAGCTAGCTGAAGATGTGTCCCGTATACGAGGGGTAAAACGAATCGGCGAAGCAACGGTGGAATTATAAAGCAAGTGAAGCTGGGACAAAACTGTTTAAGCTATATAAAAATCCAAACAGTACTGCAATTAACAGCAGTATTGTTTGGTTTTGCATTGGAAACGAAGATGAGTGCACCGCTTCGGAAATACACTCCGCTTTCCTGCGGGCGGGTCAGCCTCCTCGTGCTAAAGCACTGCGGGGCCTAACCGAGCCCTTTTTCCCGCGGGAGTCTCCGTGTATTCGTCAATTGCCGCATTACTTTCACAAACGGCCTCTTCTCCCTCTTTGTTTCCATACACGACGATTATCTGTTTATCTTTTAATATCTCTTTCTTCGCCCGATTACATAAAGAAACGCCCCGACGAAAGCTACAGTAATCCCTGCAGCTATGACATTACCGAACGAGGAAGCAGTGTCAGGCAATTGCTGACCTTTTGATCTATCCTCTATCTTGTCATTCTCAGCTGCATTAGAGGAAAGTACAATCTCTTCGTCCTCTTTTTCAGGTGTTACTTTCGTTATAACGGGCTCTGCCTTCAGCTTGGGCTCGCCAGGTACTGGCATAGTAAGCAATTCTTTTTCTTCCTGTTTTACTGCTGGCAAAGGTGCCACGGCTTCTTCTTCGCGCTTTTCTGTTTCTGCAGAAATATAATCCCTTAGTTCTTGCAAACTTGTAAAGTCAGCAAGTGTCTGATCATTGGCTGCCAGCAACTCATTAAACTCCTCACGACGCAAGCCTGTTTCTTTCAAAAAGAAATGAACAGATACACCATTTACATGTTGATAGATCTTGTCTTTTATAGCTTCCAGATTCGGATAACTGTACAAGTCAAAACCATTAGTTGCGAATAGTTCCGCTAATTGTTTCTCTGTCATGTTGAGATCATTCACAAGTTGCTGTAACGCTGCTTCTTTTGCCTTTTCATTTTTCTCTTCTTTTTTCTCTTCTTTCTGATCCTCTTTTTGCATTTCTTCTTTATTGGTATCCTCTATTGCATCACCTTGTACTTCTTGTTTAACGGAATCTGGTTCTGGTTCTGTTTCTGCTTCATCTTGCTTCGTTACTTCTGTTTCTGCTTCATCTTGCTTAATTACTTCTTGCGGTTCAGGTTCCGGATATTGAATTAATCCGTACCCATAAAGCGCGTCTCGTCCTGCTTGTCCCAAATCCCTGGTATACTGCTGCAAACGTTGCCGCAGCTGCACATTTGTATCACTAGGATACTGCTGTTTCAAAAGAGCAAGCATAGCAGTTACATGGGATGTAGCCTGAGATGTGCCACTCATCAGCCGATAATCAGCACCAGGATAGGTACTGGCAATATCTTTCCCCGGAGCTGCAAACTCCACCTCACTGCCAACGGAGGAAAAAGCTGCAAGGTTGTTACTCGCATCGGTTGCGGATACTGCAATTACAGAATCATAAGCTGCTGGATAATCGACCGGATGCCCAGCACCTTCATTTCCACTCGCGCCTACTAGCAAAACACCAGCGTGATAAGCTTTCTCCATTGCGTCTTGCATGGCTTGGCTGGAATCAGCAGAGCCCATGCTTAAATTAATAATGTCCATTTGATTGGTGATCGCCCAATCGATACCCTCCAACAAATCAGAGAGTGTCCCTTCCCCTTTTTCATTAAGAACTTTGACCGCAAATAATTCCGCACCTGGGGCAATTCCATCAATCCCCTGCTGGTCACGTTTTGCACCAATAATACCGGCTACATGCGTACCATGTCCTTTATCATCTGCATAAGAAGTTGTATAATCAACAGCTGCATATCCCCCAGCAATCGTAAGTTCGGGATGTGGAGAGATTCCGCTATCCATAACTGCTATTTTTACACCATCTCCTGTTAAACCTGCTTCCCAGGCCGAAGCAGCCTGGATAGGAGCAAGATTCCATTGTTCTACGATTTGGGATGTTGTCTCACCATTGTCTGCGATTCGGAATGTAACGTCATTCTCTACATATTTAATATCTGGATCACGCTTTAATTTATCAATGGAGTCTGTATCAGCTGATACCGTTGCTGCAGAAAGCTGATCATATTGCTCTTTTATAACGGCACCGCTATCTTTTACATCCTGTTCTCCTTGCTTATTTTCATAGACGACAATTACTTGATCTTCTCCTTGAGCATCTGCCTTGTCCACCGGCAGCAGAAATATCGAACCCATTACTAAAGAAGCGAACACCAATTGCTTCGCTAATTGCTTTCTCATTTGTAAAAATCCCTTTCCCCAATAAAGTCATGCTTTTTATATCGGCATATATTGACAAAGGTTGAACCAGAAATTCTGCAAATGTATCTATCATTTTTACTTGATACAATTTCGCTGAATATTACTTGGAGAAGCATTCTTCTACCAAAAAACGAGCAACTCTCCCCCCAAGAGTTGCTCGTTTTTTGTTTAGGAAGTGCATATGCGGACAGCTTCCTCTCGTTTATTTACTGTGTGCTCTTTTCCAATCTTAGCGAGCAATCCAGTCTTCTTCAGCAGCCGTTCTGGCTGTCCATGGACACCAAGGAGAAGCAGCTGTTTGCTGGCTTTTTTATAGTGTTCTACAAGTTTGTGCAGTGCAGCTTCGGCGGATGTGTCCATGTAGGAAACTTTCTGCAAATCAAGAACGAGCGAGTCCGGTTCTTCGCGCATCGCCTTTTCCACCACTTTTTCTAGAATATCGGTAGACCCGAAGAACAACGGCCCTTCAAACTGGCATATCCGTAAACCATCTGTTTCTTTCACGAGGATTTGTTCGTCTTTTACAAAGAGGACTGCACTCATTCGTTTAACAAAAACAACGAAGGCTAGCAGCAGACCGCAACCCACTCCAACTGTCAAATCAGCCAGAACAGTCAGCACAAAGGTAACTGCAAGAATAAACGAATCAAACGTTCGCATGCGTATGATATGAACTACCTCTTTCCGTTCGCTCATATTCCATGCAACAACCATAAGAATCGGTGCCATACTGGCCAACGGAATGGCGGAAGCATAAGGTGCTAGCAGAAGCAATATGAGCAATACAAAAATACAATGCACGACACCAGACACAGGTGAGAAGGCTTTATTTCGTATATTTGTTGCCGTCCGTGCAATTGCACCTGTTGCTGGAATACCGCCAAAAAGCGGGACAGCAATATTTGCTATACCTTGACCGACGAGCTCTCGGTTGCTGTGATGCTTCGTTTTAGCCATATTATCCGCCACTGTGGCCGACAAAAGTGATTCCACTCCGCCTAATAAAGCAATCGCAATGGCCGATGGCAGCAAGTAAATAATCTTGTCCAGTGTAACAGCTGGGAATTGCAGCTGTGGCAGCTGACTTGGTATATCTCCGTATACACTGCCGATTGTTGCAACATTTCCAGGGAAAAATAAGACTGCTGCGAGCGTTGAAAGAATTAGCCCCACTAGTGCTCCCGGAACTTTAGGGAGAATTCTCGGAGTAAGTAATATTGCTGCTAATGATACACTTGCAACAATTAAACTATATATATTAATTGTGTCTGCAGCTGCTGCAAGAGCCTGCATCTTTAATAAAAAGCCCTCTTCCTGTTCTGCTTGGATGCCTGTGAAATTCCCAATCTGTCCTGTGAAAATAATGACAGCAATTCCCGCAGTAAATCCTATAACAACGGGGCGCGGAATGAACTTAATTAAACTTCCGAGCTTCAGCAAACCGAATATAACCAGCAATATTCCTGCCAGCATACCTGCCAGTAAAAGATCTTGATAACCAAATTGGATAACAACCCCCAGAAGAATCGGAACAAAAGCTCCTGTCGGCCCTCCAATCTGGAATCTTGATCCACCTAGTAATGAAATAAGCAGACCACCAATAATGACAGTATACAGACCATATTCTGGATTGACTCCCGATGCAATGGCGAAGGACATGCCAAGTGGAATAGCAACGATACCGACAACGACTCCGGCGATAACATCCCGACGAAGCGCTTGCAAATTATAACCGCTGTATCTTCCAAGTCTTTTCATTTCATCACTACCTTTCTTTTTTGTCACCTTGTCTTTTCGTTGGCATAAATTGCAGAACAGCTGACTGCAGCCTCCTCTCACTTATCTGGTAAACCTAAGTATTCGTGAAAATTAAAAAAATGTATATCATACCATTGTCTATAGATTCTATTATTCTCATAAACAAACACCATTTACTTTAGTTTTTTAAAACAAACTATTCTCCTGCCTCTATAGAAGCTGCGCTTTAAGAATCCTTCTAAAACATAAGCATTTACATACTTCTCGTAAAAAAAATGTAATTTCTTTTATTTCCGGTTCTTTCTTCCCACCTCTTTCCGCCTGTGCGTTTACGTTTACTATTCCTGTCGCAATCCGACTAATTACCTCGTTGATTTAGTAATAATTTTATAGGTAAGAATAAGATTAGAATTTGCTTAGAATATTTATATATGCTAATATATGCATATAAACAAATAAGAGGAGCGACTGTCCATGAAGTACGATACGGAGCCGGAATTGACAGAAGAGCAATTAACGCATGTTTCACAAATATTTAAAGCACTAGGCGATCCAACTAGAATTCGAATTTTACACTTTCTTCTTGATCAAGAATACAGCGTCAATGAAATCGCAGAGAAACTGGAACTTCATCAATCTACTGTTTCGCATCAGCTGAGCACCATGAAAAAAATCCGCCTTGTAAAGTCCAGACGGGAAGGTACAACGATTTATTATTCACATGATGACAAGCACGTCATCGATTTACTAACGGAAGCTATTAATCACGCCTGCCATAATTAATCTATTGGAGGAATATGTATGGGACACGGACACGATCACGCGCACGGTCATCACCATCACGGACATAATGCCAATAAAAAAGCTTTATTGATTAGTTTTATCCTGACAGCTGGATTCATGCTCCTAGAAGCAGTTGGAGGTTTTCTAACGAACAGCCTTGCATTACTATCAGATGCCGGCCATATGCTGAGTGATGCTGTATCACTAGGCGTTGGTTTATTTGCATTCGTAGTCGGAGAGCGAGTTGCGAATTACAGCAAAACATACGGGTATAAGCGATTTGAGATTTTAGCAGCACTATTCAATGGTGTTACTTTGATTCTTGTTTCACTATATATATTTTATGAAGCGATTCAACGGTTCCAAGAGCCTGCTGATATTGCTTCAAGCGGTATGCTGACGATTGCCACTATTGGTTTTTTTGTAAACATAGTCGTTGCTTGGATTCTCATGCGCGGCGATACAAGCGAAAACTTGAATATCCGAGCAGCTTTCCTTCATGTACTAGGCGATTTGCTCGGTTCAGTCGGCGCAATCGTTGCAGCTTTGCTTGTACTCTTTTTCGGCTGGAGCTGGGCTGATCCAGTCGCTAGTGTCATTGTTGCTGCTCTCGTCATCACAAGCGGGTGGCGCGTAACGAAGGATAGCATTCACGTGTTAATGGAAGGCACGCCACGTAATGTGGAAATGTCTAAAATCATTGATTGTATGGAAAAGACGCCTGGTATTATTTCCATTCATGACTTGCATGTATGGAGCATAACTAGCGGACAGAATGCTCTTTCCTGCCATGCCGTCGTTCAAGGAAATTTACTAGTCGAAGAAAGCCAGCATATGCTCCGAAACATTGAGCACGATTTGGAGCATCTAGGTATTGGACACGTAACAATTCAAATGGAAACAGCAACCCATACGCACGAGGAATCCCTCATGTGTCTGCATGATGCTGAATCTCATCCTCATACACATGCCCATTAGAAAAGACGAGGATTTCTCCTCGTCTTTTTTCTTGCAGAAAGGAGCAAAACGTCTATCTAATTGCCAAATAAAAGTTCTGTCAGGCGTTTGCCAACTATCATGCCAATGCCGGAACCTGCACCAAATAAAGAAATGATACTTATCAACACAGCACCTTTGACGCGCAGCTTTTCTTTTTTAAAGCTATTATTCGATTGAATTTCCTGTATTTTCATCTCTTGTTCATATAGCTTCCCCATAATTTGATCCTGGGTGTCATTTTGCTTTTCCAGCGTCTCTGCCATCTTTGCTGTATGATTTTCGATGTTTTCCAGCCATTTCCCCAGCGGCAGCAATCGTTCATTGATACTAACCAAGTCCTCTTTGATGCTATCAATTTCCCCTTGGAAATCTTCCCGAACCTTCAATTGCATTTCCAAGAGCTCGACACGTGAAATTTGATCATTGTTTTTTCCTCCGGGTATCAATGTGCCTACCCCTCTCTTTACGTTCTGCTCCTTTCTGCTTTATTTTATGCGTGTACCTTTTTGTCCGATTGTGTACGTACCTGCCGAAATTAACCCGCTTTTTGTTCGGCTTCCAGTTTTCTTATATCTAGGTTAGGTGTAATTCTGAATAAGATAAAGGTTCCAGCCAAACCAATCAAAGTGAGTAATATACCCATGATAACGGAAGACAGATAGCCGCTAAGTGTTACGGTTAAGGAAACAATCAGCATAGATAGGTTATACTGCAAGCCTCCAAAAGCCATATAGGCACTGCGCTTATCATCCGGCGGAATGGCAGCCATATAAGACTGCTCAACAGGTACCCGAAATACCTCGCCAATCGTTAGCACGGCCATCATAATGAATAACACCCAAATATTTGTCGAGAACGTAAGCGCTGCATAACCCATTGTAAACACAAGGCAGCTAGTAACGAGTACGAACCGATCCTTCATCCCTGTGATCAATTTGGCAGTAAACAGCGCAAGCAGGACGACAAGAATGGTATTTTCACTTCGTAAGAAGCCCATCATCTTTACGCCGTCTACTTCCCAGAACAGGAACTGCTGCGTCGGCATCTCTTCAGACAGGCGAATGCCGATATAGCTTGTCAGCTGAAACTCCATACTTAAAACAAGTATGCCTCCTGCTATGAACCAAACGAACAGCCGATCCTGCATAACATTTCGGTAAGTACCAAAGATTTGCGTGATATGCTGCAGTGGTCTAACCTCGGTTTTCCCCGGGAAATGCGTTTCTGAAATGAAAAAGTAAACAATGAATAACGTCGCACCAGCAGCGATTGTCAGTGCCATGAATAATTCAAATAAATAGTTCTCAAACATAAAGGCACCGGCAATACCGCCTAAAGCAACCGATAAGTTGCTAGCCCAGTATCCGATTGAATAAATTAAGCGACGCTGATCAGGTGCACTGACGTCAATCAGCATGGCATCGTTAGCTGGTCCGGCTAATCCCCAGCAAAGACTGTTCAGCATCACCATGCTATATGTAATAGCTGGTGATTCAAACCACGGCGAATTGCTTAGCATCATCATAAAAAAGGCCACCAGTCGAAGTGACTCTGCCAGCAGCATGATTTTGCGCCGTCCAAATACGTCACTGAAGTACCCGCCTAGCAAAGACATCCCAATGCCTAGAAACACATTAACAAGCATCAGAATACCCGCCA
>NZ_LT727828.1:331702-471239 GCF_900162685.1 Terribacillus halophilus | reverse complement strand
AACCAAAAAAATCCCCGCCACTTTTGCTCCGAAATGTATCGCTAAATAAATGGTCATAAACGGCATCACCATACTGCCGATTAAGCTGGAAACGAATGATTCTATGAGTCGTATCTTTATATTCGGATGGAAATCCCTAAAACGCATTGTATTCCTCCTTTTCTATATTTTCTAATTATATAGATAACTTACATATAATTCCACAAGATAGTAAGATAAAAAAATAACCTCAGCACGAGAACTGAGGTTATTCCGAATGCGCTTCAAGAAAGTCGATCATCTTCTCGAAACTATATTGCGCTTCTTCCAAGTATAATTTTCGCTGGTATTCGTGACCTGCAGCAGGGTGGGAATCATCGAAGAACATCCTGTTTACTTCCACTCCTGCCTTTTCTAATTCATCCGCCATTTCTACACTTTGCGGGTGCAGTTTGTCGACCTCACCGGATGAGATGAAAGTTGGCGGATAATCCGATGTGATCTGGAATACCGGTGACATATCACGTAATCTTGGGTCATGGATGTAATCTTTATTACCCGTATAGGACCAGAGGAACGTAGTCATATTACGGAAGCCCGTCTGCTGTGCCTCTTCCAAATTAAGAACCCCATTATAAAGCAGAACTCCTTGCAGCTGATCCGGCTGAAGGGCGGAATTCTCCTCAATAACTGATTCCGTCGTTGGGTTGGTAGCCATTGCTGCCACCATACCAGCCAAGTTCGCTCCCGCCGAACCACCGCCGACGAAAATTTGATTTATATCACCATGATAATTTGGTGCTTCCCTTAGCGCAAAACTTATCGCATCATTTAACTGATATAACTGCGTCGGAAAGTTATATTCAGGTGCCAATCCATAGTTTACATTCACAACAAGATAGCCTTTGGAGGCAATCCACATTGTGAAAGGATTTTGTGAGGCTTTGTCCCCGCCGACCCAGCCGCCACCATGAATATAAATAACAATTGGCAGCGTTCCTTCCGCATCTCTCGGATAATAAAAATCCAATCGGCCATCGTAGTTCTCCGTCGGATAAATAACATCTTTCACCGCAGCTACATTATCCGGATAAGGTATTTCCGGTTGCTTATGACTTTGATCCGCATTCATAAAAGCTCTTATCTCCGGGGAAAAGAGACTGCCAATAAGAATTAAGAAACCGACTGCCGCTATAACGGTTCCGGTAATCCATATCTTTTTTCTTCGCAGCATACAATCTCTTCCCTCCCTTCGTTTTTATCCTATTTCCACACTTCGTTTATACTAAATAAGGCGTTATCGCTACTTCATCTGGCTTCCCTAGTATTTCTGCTGCCACCATCTTTCCTGCGTAAGGCGCTAGATTAAGTCCTGCTGGCCCAAATCCAGCCGCTAAATGCAGTCCAGCCACCTCTTTCACTGATCCTAAGATTGGATATGGGTTAGGACCGGCTGGGCGAAGACCGACACGAAACTCTGTTACTTCTGCCTGCGCAAGACCAGGAGCAACTTTTAATGCTTCCCGGAGTACTTCTTGCATGCCGGCAGCTGTTTGTTTCGTATCATAGCCTGAATGCACTTCCCTCGTGGCGCCAGCCACTACTTTTCCGCCATCAAAGCCGAGCATATAATGGCTGCTCTTCGGCATGATAACAGGCCATTCACTTGTATCAGCGTCAACATGCATATGCATAATCTGACCTTTTTGCGGTTCAACCGGCAGCTTCACACCAACAGGCTCCAAGAATTGATTAATCCATGCCCCGGCAGCTGCAACAACACGATCAGCTTTAATTATTTCCTCATTGATACGCACACCAGTTACTTTATCTGTTCCTTCATGCAGCAAGCATGCATGCCCTTGCACGTAGCGAACGCCATGACGCTCTCCAGCCGCAAGCAAAGCCTGGAGCAGCTGCCGTCCATCAACTCTTGCTGCCCCCTCTAGATATAGAGCTGTCATATCTTCCCGGAGCGGTGGGAATTTCTCTCTTGCTCCCTCTGGGTCTAAGCGTATTATTTCCCCGATTTCGGGTGTTTCCAATCGTTGTTTATACGCAAGTTTCTCTAGTTCATCCAACCGCTTTTTACTTGCACTCACATATAATGCTCCGACTTGCTTGTAGCTGACATCCGCTTGCCCGTCTTCTTTCAGCATCTCCAGCAATTTCGGATAATAGATAGCTCCCGCTTTTGCCAGTATGTAATACGGCTTGATCCGTACTCTTTTTGACAGCCACGGGGAGATTATACCTGCCCCTGCAGCTGTTGCCTGCCCTTTCGCTTTGGAATCGACTAGGACGACTTCTGCTCCTGCTCGTGCGAGATGGTAGGCGGTACTCGCACCGGCAATGCCGCCGCCAACAACTACAATACGCATGACGTTTCCCCCATTTTATCTTTTCCACCTATTATACACGGTTCTGCAAGCTGTTTCAGAGAATGCCTTTCGTGCTACACTAGCAATATAAACCAAAGGAGATGAAGATGATGAAGCAGACATTGATCGACCGTCTTACTACATACGCAAAAGTGGATACACAATCTAATGAAGATATGGAAACAACACCCTCAACACCTGGCCAGCTTGAACTGGCGAATATGCTAGTGGAAGAACTAAAGCAGATTGGAATGGAGGAAGTCACAATTGACGAAAACGGGTACGTCATGGCAACACTTCCCGCTACAACGGAAAAAGACGTACCAGTAATCGGCTTCATGGCTCATGTGGATACTGCAACGGACTTTACAGGTAAAAATGTAAATCCGCAAGTTATTGAAAATTTCGATGGAAACGACATTACGCTCAATAAAGAGCTGGATGTTGTTCTATCTGCTGCAGATTTCCCTGAGCTGCCAAGCTATAAAGGGCACACGCTTATGACAACAGATGGCACTACGCTTCTTGGTGCTGATAACAAGGCGGGAATTGCAGAAATTATGACAGCAATGGAATACTTGATCCAACACCCAGAAATCAAGCACGGAAAAATTCGTGTAGCTTTCACGCCTGATGAGGAGATTGGCCGCGGCCCGCATAAATTCGATGTGAACGCATTTGGCGCAACTTATGCCTATACAATGGATGGCGGTCCGTTAGGTGAATTAGAATATGAGAACTTCAATGGCGCGGCTGCAAAGGTTATCTTTAATGGAAACAATGTGCATCCAGGCACAGCTAAAAATAAAATGGTGAACAGCATGAAGATCGCCATGGAATTCAACGAAAAAATCCCAGAAGATGAGGCACCAGAATTCACCGAAGGACGCGAAGGCTTCTTCCACTTACTCTCCATCCAAGGAGATGTAGAACAAACAAAGTTGCAGTATATTTTGCGAGATCATGATCGTGATAAGTTTGAAGCAAAGAAAGCTTTATTCGAAGAAATCACAAAAGAAATTCAATCAGAGTACGGTGAAAAAAGTATTGTGCTTGATATGCACGATCAATACTATAACATGCGAGAAAAAATTGAACCTGTAATGGAGATTGTCGATATTGCATCAGATGCGATGAAACGATTAGACATTACGCCAGTAATCAAACCAATTCGCGGAGCAACCGACGGATCCCAAATCTCTTATAAAGGACTGCCGACTCCAAACGTTTTCACTGGCGGCGAGAACTACCACGGAAAGTTTGAATATATCTCTGTTGATAATATGGAAAAAGCAACCACTGTTATCATTGAGATAGCAAAGCTATTTGAAGAACAAGCAAACTAACATTAAGGTTGGGACAAAACTTTTTATATTGGGGATGAGAGCACCGCACCGGAAATAAGAAGCAATTTTCTTGTCGGTGTCTTACTTCAAGAACTATTCTTGGCCAACGGTAACAGCAAGAGTTGAAGAGGCAGCAGCCATCAGAGGACTGCATTAAAAAAGTAGGCATGTATGAACCGTTCGCTTTAGAATGATTATAATTTTTTCTTGTTTTGTCCCAGCCCTCTTTCCCATTATTGACAATAAGCACATTCTTTTATATAATTATCTCGAATTCGAGATAAAGGAAGCGAGACGACTATGGCTACTGACAACGTAGGCTTATCTTTGAAGCTATTTGTAGTTTTGACTAGGGCTCTTCAGTCCATTAAGAAACGCATTGAAGAAGATATCAAGAAACAAGGTATTAATTTAACAGAATTTGCTGTTTTAGAATTGCTTTTCCACAAAGGCGATCAGCCAATACAGAAAATTGGCAGTAAAGTACTCTTATCCAGCAGCAGTATCTCCTATGTGGTAGATCGCCTTGTTCAGAAGGAAATGATCAGAAGACGTCCATGCCCAGATGATAGACGCATCACCTTCGCCACACTGACCGAAAAAGGACATGCTTTCATGGAAGATTACTTTCCTAAGCATGAACAAGCGATTCATAGTATTCTGTCCGGCCTGGATGATAATGAGAAAGCACAAGTTATTGACCAAATTAAAACACTAGGTTTTCATGCTGAGGGAACCTCAGCAGACTAGTAAAGGAGGAGTTAAAAATGAAGCATATTTTCAAACCATCCAATCAAGCAGACAAACCGGTATTCCTACTGCTACATGGCACAGGCGGTACTGAGCAGGATTTGCTGCCGCTCGCTGATATGATTGATCCTGAGGCTGGTGTATTAAGTGTACGTGGAAATGTCTCGGAAAATGGCATGCCGCGCTTTTTCAAACGCTTAGCTGAAGGCGTATTCGATGAAGAAGATTTGATTGCTCGTACCGAAGAACTGCGCAGTTTTCTCGATGAAGCAGCAGAGAAATATGATTTTGATCGAAATAATATTATAGCCGCAGGGTATTCAAATGGTGCTAACATCGCTGCCAGCCTTTTATATCACTATTCCAACCCGCTAAAAGGAGCTATCCTGCATCATCCAATGGTGCCAAGACGGAATATAATATTAGCCCAGCAGCAAGGAACTCCTGTACTTATTACAGCAGGTACAAATGATCCCATTTGTCCCAAATCAGAAGCAACTGACCTAGAACAAATGCTCAAAGAAGCCGGCGCAAACACCTCTATCCACTGGGAAAATAACGGTCATAGCCTAACACAAACAGAAGTTCAAGCAGCAGCTGCTTGGTATCGTAAACACTTTTAACAAAGCAGCAGTCATTATTCTAAATGAACGATCAATAGTAGAATGTGCAGTGCTCGTCATCTCAGTTTTAATACATGAAAAAAACAAGCAATGCTGCTCCTGATAATCTCGCAGTATTGCTTGTTTAGATATATATCTAAAACACCATTCATTAACCAGCCTTTTTCCACTTATGCCATTAGTGGGTATATATCCAATATGTGGTATATTGAGGGTGTGACAGAAATCGGGTTTATTCATCCGAACATTTTCAGAGCATACACCTCATCTAGGAAGGAGAATAAATATGAACAAATCATATAAGAGATTCTCAATAATATTTAACTCTATTATCGTTTTATTTGCTTTAGCAATCATCTGTTCTTCCATTGCAGGATGGAATGAAATGGACCGATCACTGCTTTACCTTTTACTAGGTATCGGTATCTTTGCTAGTGGATTAGCTTCGATAGTAAAAGCAGCCAAGCAACGTGTTGATACATCGAGTTGAGAATTGCACAATCTTGCTCGGAATATTGCTCCCAATTAACAAAGCCTGCGCTATTTCGCGCAGGCTCTTCTTCTTTATTCCATCCCAATCCAAACACTCTTCACTTCTGTATAATTGTCCAATGCATACGAGCCCATTTCCCTGCCGATACCGGATTGCTTGTAGCCGCCAAATGGAGATGCTGCATCAAAAGCGTTGTAGCAGTTCACCCAAACTGTTCCGGCACGAAGTTTGTTTGCAATGTAATGCGCTTTCGTTACATCTTGAGTCCAAACACCAGCAGCTAATCCGTATTCGCTGTCATTGGCACGTCGTATTAGATCATCCAGGTCATCATATGGCATTGCCGAGATAACCGGTCCGAAAATCTCTTCCTTAGCAATCGTCATATCATCACGTACGTCCGCAAAAATTGTTGGCGAAACGAAATATCCTTGCTCCTGCGGCTTTGCGCCTCCAGTAACGAGTTCTGCTCCTTCATTTCTGCCTTTCTCAATATAGCCTAGTACGCGCTCCTGCTGCTCCAACGAAACAAGTGGTCCGATTTCTGTATCGGCGTGAATACCTGCCCCTTGTTTGATTTTCTCTGCGTGTGCTGCCATATCGGAGATGACATTGTCAAATTGTTTCTTTTGAATAAAGACACGAGATCCTGCACAACACACTTGTCCTTGGTTGAACATAACTCCATTCAGTGTACCAGGGATTGCTTTTGTCAGATCAGCATCTGGCAGGACAATATTCGGCGACTTGCCTCCAAGCTCCAATGTCACTCGTTTAAGTGTCTTTGAAGCATTTGCCATGATTTGTTTGCCTACACTTGTAGAGCCGGTAAACGCAATCTTATCTACCAGTGGATGATCAACTAGCGGCTGCCCTGCTGTTTCTCCGAATCCAGGCACAATATTGAGTACTCCTGCCGGGAACCCTGCTTCTTCTGCTAATTCTGCTAAGTATAAAGCCGATAACGGTGTTTGCTCAGCAGGCTTCAATACAACCGTACAACCGGCTGCTAAAGCTGCACCAAGTTTCCACATCGCCATTAACAGCGGGAAGTTCCATGGAATAATTTGCCCTACCACACCAAGAGCTTCATGCCTTGTATAGTTGAAATAGGGACCATTTACTGGGATTGTCTGTCCAACAATTTTTGTCGTCCAGCCTGCGTAATAGCGCATATGTTCAATTGCCAGCGGAATGTCCGCATTTGTCGTTTCTCTAATCGGCTTTCCATTGTCTAGCGTTTCCAGCTGGGCAAGTGCATCTGCATGCTCCTCCATTAAGTCTGCCAGCTTGTACATAATTCGGCTGCGCTCCGCAGCTGTCATTGTCGTCCAAGGCCCCTCATCAAAAGCCTCACGTGCTGCTTTTACGGCACGATCAATATCCTCTGCTCCTGCCTCATAAACAGTTGCTAGCACTTCGCCTGTTGCCGGGTTAAACGATTCAAACGTTTTTTCCGTAGCACTTGCGACAAACTCCCCATTGATATACAGCTTTTTCGACCCAGCTAGAAAACGCTCCACTTTCTCGTGCATACTTGCTGCTAATTGACTCATAGAATTCCTCCTCAGAATAGCTTCTAATTTTGTCTAAGCGTCGTGATGCGAGATAAGTCTTATGGATACCGCTTACATGTGCTATAGTAGCACCCTTTTGCTCTAGATAGCAACGAAGATCCTAGAAGAATTGTCCGCTAAAATTCGACATAGAAAAGCTCAGCCGACTGGCTGAGCTTCCATTCCGATTCTATCTAAAAACTCCTGTACAACTTGTACATATTCCTGTTTGTTTTCAGCTAAGGACATGGCATGATCACCCTGTTGGAATAGATGAAGCTGTCTATAGCCATTCTCTTTTCTTGCATACAGATCTTTTGTCATCTGAACTGGTATATAAGCGTCCGGCAGACTGCTTAGGAACAAAACAGGCTTTTCAATATTGGCTACAGAATGAATCGGCGAAACATCCCGAAAGCGATAGCCATCCGAACATTGTACAATAAATTCAGCAGCCGGGAGAAACAATAGACGCGGCAGGTGAAATTGGACCTTCAGCCGGTAGGCGACCTGCTCCGCAAAATCACTATACGGGCAGTCGGCAATATAAAAATCAGCACCGTCCTCAACGGTTCCGGCATATAAAAGCGTTGTAGCCGCTCCCATTGACTCACCATGTACACCAAGCTTCAAATTATAATCGTACCGTTCCTTTGTCCATTTGATCACTTGTGCAAGATCATGCCTTTCTTGATACCCGTAAGTGATGCTGCTCCCATCGGATTGTCCATGCATACGCTGATCATAGAGAACGACGTTATAACCCATATCCAAAAAGATATCCATGTACTTAACAGAATTATATTTATTCACTGCTACTCCGTGTGAAATAACCATCACATAGCGAGAATCGGGGTCAGCTATGTAATGGGTGCCGTGTATATTTCCACTATCAGATTCGACATGGAATTCCTCTTTTTGCAATGTATCATAAGCAGCTCGATTAAAACGCCCTGCTTCCTCCTCTCGCTTTATTGTTTCTTCCTCTGTGAAAGGTTTCATCCGGCGCATCTCCCTGTTCACAAGCGCGGTAACAACTGCTGCATAGCCTGTCACCAAACCCGCAGCAGAAAGAAGTAATCCTTTTCTTCTCATTTTACTACCCCCTTTTTGTATTCTATTTTACAATAAGTATAACTAATCGTTGCTTTTTAAAACAAAATGAGTTAACTTATCAAGTGATAAGTTATTAAAGAGGGCAGTTATTATGGCTAGAAAAAAAGAAGTATCCGCTGAACAAACACAGCGCACTATTATTGCGACAGCTGAACGACTCTTTATGTCGCACGGGTACCGAGCAATCTCGACTCGGCGCATTGCAGAAGAATGCGGCATTACCCAGCCAGCTTTATACCATCACTTCCCAAACAAGCAAGCCATCTACTTAGAGGTCGTTCGCACGATTATGGTGCAAACGGAGCAAGCGATGACGGATGTTCTCCAAGATTATGCTAACAGCAAAGAGCGTATTCAGCGTATTGCGTACTTTATGATCATGAACCATCAAGGCGATATGACACAGATGTTTCACGATTTGCAATATGAAATTGATGAGGAGCATCGCCAGACGATTCAGGACTGGTGGATGCGCAGCTATTTTAATCCTGTCATGCAGACACTGACAGAAGGAATTGCCAAAGGTGATGTCATGTCGCTTCCTTCTGCCCCCCCGATGGAGTTATCCTTTTTTGTACTGGAAATGATGAAGTCCTTCCTGCCTCCATCGAAGCAGGATTATGAAGCACGTCGCGAATTTGCAGAAAAGAAATCAAATATGCTTGTCGATATCCTGTTTGATGGGATTCGGAAAAAATAAAAGATTATGCGCATAATCTTTTATTTTTCGGGTATAACTTATCAATCGATAAATTAATTAGGAGGAATGACGTGTGAAAAAGATTGGCAGTTTTATTAGTGGAAAATATGGCCGTTGGGTCATTGTTGCGGTCTGGATTGTATTTGCACTTGTATTAAATCTTACTTTACCGCAAGCTAATTCCCAAGAAGATGCACAAGCAGAAACTTTCTTAAACGATACGAACAGCGAAGAAGCAGCTCGTATTATTGAGGAGGAGTTCTCGAATAACAGCGGACTGCCCGCTTTGTTAACGTGGTATCAAAAAAATGGCTTATCAGATCAAGATTTGAAGACAATTCAGCAATTCAGCGAAAACCTACAAAATAGGGATATCGAGGCTGCTACTGTAACGCCATTTCAAGATATACCGATTCCCGCTTTGAAAGAGCAGCTTTCCGATGATGGGACAACACTTGTTATGCCGATTATCTTTGAAAGCGGCACAGCAACGGAAACTGTAGAAGCAGGACTAACAAAAGTCGAAGAGACAGCAAATGAGGTATTCGAGCAAAACCCATTCAACCAGAAGTTGAACAGCGGCGATTTGCTCGTCCGTGCTACTGGCCCTGCTGGCATAGCAGTGGATGCAGTTAGTCTCTTTTCACAAGGAGATACAACACTTTTATTCGGTACTGTGTTCATTGTTTTAATCTTCTTGCTTGTAATCTATCGTTCTCCTATTCTTGCGTTAATACCTTTAGTTGGAGTAGGATTCGCATATCTAGTTATCAGCCCTATCCTTGGAGCATTAGGAAAATCAGAATTGATATCATTTGATTCACAAGGTCTTGCCATTATGACGGTACTGTTATTTGGTGCAGGTACTGACTACTGCTTATTTTTAATCAATCGCTTCCGAGAAAATCTATGGGAAATAAAAAGCAGGAAGACCGCAATTATTCGTTCCCTTACCTCTGCAGGTGGCGCTATTGCAATGAGCGGGCTTACTGTAATCGTGGCAATGCTCGTATTGCTAGTTGCTGATTATGGATCGATCAATCGGTTCGCTATCCCGTTTGGAATTGCCATCTTTATCATGCTGCTGGCAAGTCTTACGCTAGTACCCGCATTATTGACGATTATTGGCCGCGCCTCCTTCTTCCCATTCATTCCGAGAACAGAAGAAATGCAGGAAAAACGCGCACATAAAAAAGGAAAGCCCGTTCGTACGAAGAAGCCACATAATAAATTTGGCAAAAGTATCGGGAATATGGTGATCCGTCATCCATGGAAAATTGCTATTGGGACAATCATCGTACTTGGCATTCTGGCCGGCGTTGCTTCTCGTATTACGTACACGTACGATACACTATCTTCCTTCCCAGATGATATGCCGTCAAAAGAAGGCTTCGACATCTTAACTGAACATATGAATGCTGGTGAGTTGGCCCCCGTATCGGTTATCACAAGAACAGATGACCCGGAGGCTGTGCGTACCATTTTAACCGACTTGCCCTACGCAGCTGCTGTGATGGAGCCGGAACAATCAGAAACAGACAATGAATTGGTTCGCATCCAGCTGGAACTAGAGGAAAATCCTTATTCGAATGACGCAATGGCTCACATACCAGACATTCGCCAAGCCGTTGCGGATGTAACTGGTAGCTTGGACACTGTCTGGATTGGCGGTCAGACCGCCGAACAATACGACACGCAGCAAGTTACCAAGCATGATGAAAAATGGATTATCCCGATTGTCGTCGGCTTTATTACTTTGTTGCTGCTAACCTACTTGCGTTCCGTTACAGCTACCATTTATCTTGTTGCAACAGTTCTGTTGTCCTTTTTCAGTGCTTTAGGTCTGGGCTGGCTTATCTTGCATTACGGATTCGGAGTCGATGCAATCCAAGGCTTTATCCCACTTTATGCTTTCGTGTTCATTGTAGCGCTTGGAGAGGATTATAATATCTTCATGATCTCAAGTATTTGGAAGCGCAGCAAAACCATGCCGATTAAACAAGCGATAGCCGATGGCGTTGCCCATACTGGCGGCGTGATTACATCTGCTGGTCTGATTCTAGCAGCAACTTTTGCTGTATTGACGACCTTGCCGATTCAGATTCTAGTACATTTTGGAACAATTACAGCAATCGGTGTTCTGCTCGACACCTTCCTAGTCCGTCCATTCCTAGTACCTGCAATCACAGCAATTCTTGGCAAATGGGCATTTTGGCCATGGAAGAAACGGATGGAGCAAACAGAGGAAAATAAACAAAAAGCACATGGCTAAGCAATGGCTCGTTAATTCTGCAAGCAAATCTTTTCCATTAGCTCGTCCTCATTTGCTACAGTGGAGATAGACTTATAAAAGGAGCTGAGTGAGAAATGACAGAACGTGTGCAATTAGGTAAATCCGGTTTGTATGTAAATCCAATTGGTCTTGGTACAAATGCAGTTGGAGGCCACAATCTTTACCCAAATCTTGATGAGGGACGCGGAAAAGATGTGGTTCGCCAAGCAATTGAAAACGGAATGAATTTCTTTGATACAGCTTATATTTATGGACCAGAACGTTCAGAAGAGCTTGTTGGCCAAGTCGTGAAGGAAAGCGGGAAACGCGAAGATCTCGTTCTAGCAACAAAAGCAGCACATAAGATTATCGGTGATGAAACCATAATGGACAATTCACCGAAGTTCTTGAAAGACTCTGTAGACAGCGCTTTAAAGCGTCTGCAAACTGATTACATCGACTTGTTCTACATCCATTTCCCTGACGAAGAAACGCCTAAAGCAGAAGCAGTCGGAGCGTTGAAAGAACTAAAAGATCAAGGAAAAATACGCGCTATCGGTGTGTCTAACTTCTCTATCGAACAGCTAAAAGAAGCAAATATTGATGGCTACGTCGATGTACTGCAAGCTGAATACAATCTATTCAAGCGAGGCGCAGAGCAGGATCTGCTTCCGTATACAGCAGAGAACAATATCTCATTCGTTCCTTATTTCCCGCTCGCTTCCGGCTTGCTAGGCGGTAAGTACGATGAAAATACAACATTCGATGACTTGCGTTCAAAAGATCCTCTTTTCCAAGGAGATGCATTTAAGCAAAACCTAAAAAAGGTTGATCAGCTTCGCGACATCGCAGCTAAAAAAGATGCAGAAGTAGCACACGTTGTTCTAGCTTGGTACCTGACACGAGACAGCATTGATTCCATCATTCCTGGAGCAAAACGCCCGGACCAAGTAATAAACAACTTAAAAACATTAGACGTGAAATTAACTGATCAAGATGTAGAAGCAATCAGTAATATCTTTCGTTAAGAAATAAAGAGGCTGGGACATACCTGTTTAAGCTATATAAAAATCCAAACAATACTGCAATTAACTGCAGAATTGTTTGGATTTTTTGCATTGGAAACGAAGATGAGAGCACCACTTCGGAAATACACTCCACTTTCCCGCGGGAGTCTCCGTGTATTTCCTACGCTGATTTTTGTTATAGAAAATCTTCACTCGTGTAGGCAGAGTACGTAGACTCCTCGAAAAAGATAGCGATTTTCTTGTCGGTGTCTACTTCAAAAGCCATTCTTGTCTGACGATAACAGCTAAAGTTGGAAAGTAGCAGTCGTCAGAGAGCTGTATTAAAAAGTACGAATCTAGTTATCGTTCGCTTTTAGGATGAATTAATCCTGTTTTGTCCCGCTCTCTTTTTCTTTTTTGAATAAACGTTTGTTTAAATTCAAGAGACAGAACGATCTGTATTTCCGAAGCTGTGTCCTACACTCCTCTTATGTAAGAAAAAATCCAAACAATACTGCGATGAATAGCAGCGTTGTTTGGATTTTCACACAGCTAAAACACTATTATCCTAGCCTCTTCTTGTTATGCAGATGTAGTTCCTTGTCCGCCGTCAATTCGATAATAAGAACCAGTAATGAATGCCGCTTTATCTGATGCTAGGAAAAGCATCAAATCAGCGATCTCTTCAGCTGTTGCATAGCGGTTCATTGGTACGCTAGCTTCAAAGCCTTTTCTTGCTTCTTCTTCATTTCCTTTGGCTGCATTCGTTTCGATAGAACGCATCATTGCTGTGTCTACACCAGACGGCGCAACAGCATTTACGCGTACGCCATAGTCAGCCACTTCCAATGCTGCTGTTTTATTGATACCGATTAACGCATGTTTCGATGCGATGTAGGCACTCATACCAGGTGCGCCAAGCAATCCGCCATTAGAAGCTGTGTTTACAACAGCGCCGCTTTTCTGCTCTGTCATGACCTTCAGAACATGCTTCATTCCTAGGTAAGCACCTACTACATTTACACTTAATACCTTTTCAAGATTCTCTACTGAAGAATCTACAATATTTCCAAAATCGCCGTTGATTCCTGCGTTATTAACGAAGACATCAATACGGCCAAAATGTTCTTTTGTTTTTTGAACGTAATTTTCTACGTCTTCTTCTTTTGCAACGTTAGCAGTTAACAATATTTTTTCTCCATCAATGGTTGCTGCTGCTTTTTCCAATGCTTCTTGAGAGAGATCTACAAGTGCCAATTTAGCTCCTTCTGCTGCAAATTTTTTAGCAGCTGCGATGCCAATACCACCAGCTGCCCCAGTTATAAGTACGACTTTGTTGTTGAATTCCATGTTCAGATCCCCTTTCAGAATATGTACCTTCATACTTATTATCGGTAACTAAGTTACCTTTTTCAATCAATTTGCTTTAATATGCGTTTTCTTAGTTAATTGATTCCTAACGCACGAAAGAATTTTCGACTGTTAATGCAGTAAAGTATTCGTAATAAGATTCACAAAAAAACCGAACTTATGTAAACCCTCATTAAGAATCTACATAAGTTCGGTTTTTATTTAGTCTGTCGGATTCAATATACGGTGCAGGAAGCGCTGGGTGCGTTCTTCTTTCGGATTGGAGAGCACTTCAGTTGGTACTCCTTGCTCCACAATGACACCACCGTCGATAAAGATAACCTCATCGGCAATTTCCTGTGCGAATTTAATCTCATGGGTAACAACAACCATCGTCCAGCCTTCATCAGCCAGATCTCGCATAACACGCAGTACTTCTCCGATTAATTCGGGATCAAGTGCAGATGTTGGTTCATCAAAAAGCATGAGTTCAGGCTTAATAGCGAGCGCTCGGGCAATACCGACACGCTGCTGCTGTCCTCCTGAAAGCTGGTACGGATACAAATCTTTTTTATCCTTCAGCCCTACTTTATCAAGCAGTTCGATCGCTTCTTCTCTGACTATCTTTTTGTCTCGTTTTTGTACTTGTACCGGTCCTTCCATAATGTTCTCCAGTACTGTACGATGCGGAAACAGATTGTACGATTGAAAAACCATTCCAGATTTACGGCGAAGCTGAATCAGCTCTTGCTGTTTCACCTTTTGACTGAAATCTACTTTATGATCATCAAAACCGACGATGCCTTCATCTGGAATCTCCAGCGCATTTAGGCAGCGTAACAATGTTGTTTTTCCCGATCCAGATGGCCCAAGTATGGCGATGACTTTCCCTTTATCCACTTGCATATCAATGGATTTTAGTACGGTATTATTTCCGAATGTTTTCTTTAGACCTTTTACCGCAAACATAGCTAACCCTCCTCACCTTACTGTGTAGCGGTTTAATCTGCGTTCAAGCTGATGCTGTGCCAGTGATAGAATGAAGCAGATAATCCAATAAATGAAGGCAGCCAAAATATAAATATAAACAATCTGATCTAAGTTTGTCGCACCAATCTGTTGTGATTTACGAAACAGCTCGGTTACGAGAATTTGTGATGCTAACGATGTTTCCTTCACTAGGCCGATAAAGCTATTGGACAATGGCGGGACCGAGACACGTAACGCCTGCGGCAATATGACACGGAATAACGTTTTCCGGTAAGACATCCCGATTGTATAGCCTGCTTCCCACTGTCCTTTTGGTACGGAAAGGATGGATGCTCGGATAATTTCTGATGCATATGCGCCGACGTTTAGAGAAAAAGCAATAATTGCTGTCGGATACGGATCAAGTGTTACATTTAATTCTGGCAGCAAATAAAAGATAATGAATAACTGCACGAGCAGCGGAGTACCTCGAATAGCTGACACATAGATATTAAAAATCCACCTTAATGGCTTAATGTTCGAGATTCTTACTAATGCTGTAATAAGTGCAATAATAATACCAATAAAGAATGAAATAAGGGTCAAGGGGATCGTTACCTTGATCCCCTCAATCAGTATCGGCCAGAATGACTGCTGCATGAGCTCCCAAGGGATGACAATCCCGCCGAGTACCATATTACTTGTTAACATCTTCGCCAAACCATTTCGTCGAAATTTCTGCTAACGTACCATCTTCGCGCATTTCATCAAGTGCCTTATTGAACTGCTCAACAATTTCACCGCTGCCTTTACGGAAAGTGAAATACGTTTCTGTTGGTTCTCCAGCTTCAAAAGCAATCTTTACAGGCGCATTTTTTTCTGTATTGTTCAGATAATCAAGCACTGCCAATTTATCGTTAAATGTCAGATCAACTCGCCCTTGCTCAATTAGCTGAATAGATTGCGCTAAACCTTCTACACCTTCAATGTTCGCTCCTGCCTCTTCTGCACGGGCATTATAGTTGCTCGTCAGTGATTGCGCAGAAGTTTTACCTTCTACATCTTCAATAGAAGTAATGTCAGTATTATCTGCTGCCGTTACAACGACAGATTGTGACTTCGTGTAAGGATCAGAGAAATCATATTGATCCACACGTTCATTGTTTTCTCCTTTACCTACTTGGTTCGCAATAACATCAAATCGTTCGCTGTTCAAACCAGAGAACATGGAATCCCACTGTGTTTCCTCAAACTTCACATCCACGCCAAGATGCTCGCCGACTGCATTCATGACATCTACATCATAGCCAGTCAATTCACCGTTATCATTATGGAAAGTGAACGGTGCGTATGTGCCTTCCGTTCCAACTGTAATTACTCCTTCATCTTTCACTTCTTGCCAGAGATTGCCGTTGTCATTGGAATCCGAAGCAGAATCATCCCCGTTTCCGCAAGCAGCAAGAATTGCGAATATCGACATAAACAACAAACCTAATAGTGCTTTTTTCATGTGCAAAACGCCCTTTTCTATAATTTTTAACTTTCAACAGTGTAAGGCCAACATCAGGAAAAGTAAAGAAATAAGTCTGAGTATTTTAATCAGGATTGTACGTGCACTCTTTTAATTAGTATAAACGCATCAATGAGCCGTCATGCAGACTTATTTAACAACTTTCCAGGTAGCAGGATAATTAACAGCAGCCTGTTTTTTATTCTTTTACCTTGTACCCAATCAGCTGTTTGAACATGTCTTTTAAACGTGATTTTTTGGCTGTAGATATATAAAAGTATTTACCGATTAAGAAATGCTACACATATGAACAAGAAGCATGTGTATTTCCCCCATCAACTGGTCACATTAAACAGCAGAGAGAATTTGGAGGTATTATACATGCGCAATCCAACCAGGATTAATCAATCATCATTCACAGCTAAAAACACAGAAGTTACAACTAGTGTTACCAAAAAAACTCATCAAGCAGCACATCACCTTGCCTTTATTAGTAAACCATTATCAAAAGCATGCTTTGAGATAATCAAATGAATAAAAAGCAGCGCGGCCTCTTCCTAACAGCTATTGCAACCGGCACGATGCTAAATCCACTGAATTCTTCTATGATTTCCTTAGCTTTGCACAGCATTCAGCATGATTTCTCACTAAGCTTTGCGACTGTTTCCTGGCTTATTTCTACTTATTATCTTGCCAGCGCCATCGTTGTTCCCATTGCCGGCAAAGTCGGCGATTTAATCGGGCGGCGTAAGATGCTGCTGATTGGTCTCTTGCTTGTTGCTGTCTCCACAGTCGGTGCCCCTTTCGCAGGAACATTCATGGTTCTCCTGGGAATGCGCTTGTTCCAAGCTGTTGGCAGCAGCGCCATCTACCCGGCCGGTATGGCACTAGTTCGAAAGCATATTCACGAAAAGCAAGCATCTGCTTTAGCCATCTTGTCGATTTTTACTTCTTCCATGCTGGCATTCGGGCCAACTGCAGGCGGTTTTCTGATTGACTTTGGCGGTTGGCCGGCAATTTTCACTGTGAATGCTCCATTTATTTTGCTTAGCTTCCTATTAACTTGGTTTGCCGTTCCGAAGGATCCAGAAACAACACATTACACTCTTCGCGCTTTTTGGAAGCAGCTTGACAGTATTGGCATCGCATTCTTTGCTATTGGGATGAGTTTTTTACTTTATTTTCTGCTTTCCTTCGAGCATGGTTTGCATTGGGTACCGCTTGGTGTAGGAGTTGTATCTCTTGCAGCGTTTTTTCTGAGGGAATTAAAAGCAGCACATCCATTTATCGACGTAAGATTGCTGCGGACTAACCAACGCCTTACACTTGTCTACATCCAATTTATCTTATTGAATATATTTAACTACAGCCTCTTTTTTGGCTTGCCAAGTTTCTTTCAAGATGTGATGCGCTTTAGTCTCAAAACAAGCGGATTAATGATGATTTTTCTTTCAGGGGCCAGCACACTTGTCGCCTTCCTAATGGGGCGCTGGATCGACCGTTCTGGCACAAGCATGCCCACGATTGTTGGGGGTGTGCTTATGTTCGGGGGACCTGCTGTTCTTGTTCTAATTTCACAGCATCTTACACTCGTAAACCTGTCTGTTACACTCATATTCCTCGGTATCAGCTATGGAATTGGAAATGTTACCTTACAAGCCGCCATGCTGGATGCCTCGCCTGACCATCTTACAGGAACAAGTTCAGGACTCTTCCAAACTTGCCGGTATATTGGGTCGATTCTATCTTCTGTAGTATTAGCTATTGTTTTTGGCGCGGATCTCTCACTGGCTGGTTTTCATACATTAATGATTATCCTGACTGTTACTGGCATCACTTTTAGTTTGTCCGCGGTCTATGCAAAACGATTAGAGCATGCAGCTGGATAAGTTTCGGCTGCATCTTTATTTTATCTTGACAGAAAAGTTCATTTGTCATACAATTAAACAAAACAACAATAGATGATTCTTTTTTATTGCCTACAATTGAAATCGCTTACAAATAAGGAGGAATACATGTGAAATCTGTAACCACCCCTCACTTTGTTAAAGTTCATGAGCAAGACAATGTAGCTATTGCTGTCTCGGATGGCGGACTTAAAGCAGGTACAGCTCTTCCATCTGGCATCGTCATCCAAGAACACATTCCCCAAGGGCATAAGCTGTCTCTTCTTCCTATTAAGATGGGTGATGCCATTATCCGTTACGGAGAAGTGATTGGACATGCTATTAGTGATATACCAACCGGAAGCTGGGTACAGGAAGGGCATGTACTCACACCTACCCCTCCTCCGCTTGACCAGCTCTCCTTATCGCCCGAATCTGCCAGTCCTCAACCAACTTTAGAAGGGTATACATTTGAAGGCTACAGAAACCCAGATGGTTCAGTAGGTACCAAGAATATACTTGGTATCATGACGAGCGTACAGTGTGTTGTTGGTGTGTTAGATCACGCCGTTAAACACTTAAAACAAGAGATCTTACCTAAGTATCCATCTGTTGATGACATTGTAGGATTGCATCATACGTACGGTTGCGGTGTGGCCATCCAGGCACCGGAAGCAATTATCCCAATACGAACGGTACAGAACTTAGCACAGCATCCGAACTTCGGAGGAGAAGTACTTGTTGTCGGATTAGGATGCGAAAAACTCGTTCCATCACGTGTCAATCCAAGCGGAAAGAATGAAGACATCATCATGCTGCAGGATCAGCAGGGATTTCATGCTATGGTAGAAAAAATCGTGGAGAAAGCAGAAGCGAAACTGGCTAAACTGAATACTCGGAAACGCGAAACCTGTCCTGCTTCTGAGCTTGTCATTGGTACACAATGCGGTGGAAGCGACGCTTTCTCTGGCGTTACGGCAAATCCTGCCGTAGGCTATGCATCTGACTTACTGGTACGCGCTGGTGCTACTGTGCTATTCTCCGAAGTAACAGAAGTGCGAGATGCCATTCATTTGCTTACCCCACGTGCCGCCAATAAAGAAGTAGCTGAAAAGCTAGTACATGAAATGGATTGGTACGATCGTTATCTAACTGCTGGTCAAGCCGACCGAAGTGCTAATCCTTCTCCAGGTAATAAAAAAGGCGGGTTATCCAATGTAGTAGAGAAAGCGCTTGGCTCAGTTGCTAAGTCTGGTCAAAGTACAATCACCAATGTACTTGCGCCTGGAGAGCGAGCAAATACAAAAGGCTTACTCTTCGCCGCTACTCCTGCGAGCGACTTTATTTGCGGAACATTGCAGCTGGCTTCCGGCATCCACCTACAGCTGTTTACAACTGGGCGAGGAACACCCTATAGCCTCTCCATGGCTCCAGTTGTAAAAATATCAACCCGCACTGCCTTAAAAAAGCAGTGGAGTGATCTGATTGACATAAACGCTGGCACCATCGCTACTGGCGAGGCAACTTTGGAAGACGTAGGTTGGGAGATTTTCCATTATATCCTTGATGTAGCTAGTGGTAAAAAACAAACGTGGGCTGATCATTGGGGCGTTCACAATGACCTCGCTCTGTTTAATCCAGCTCCAGTTACTTAAACACTGAAAGGTCCCGGGGCGACGGCCGCGGGATCTTTTTCATCCCATAAAGAAACGCAAAGCTGCCATTAGCAACATGCCGAATAACACAGTTAGCAACAAGCTTTTTGTCCATATGGCAAACAATATGGTTGGAACCATTATGGTGATTGTTTGCCAATCAAAGGAAACTGGCTCTCCTTCTTCAATAAAATTGGATACAACTAGCGCAGTTAGTATGCAGACGGGGATATATCCTAACCACTTCATAACTTGATTAGGCAATTTGAGGTTCCGAATAATAAGGAACGGCAAGATGCGCGGCAATGCAGTTACAGCTGCACAAGCAGCGATGAGTAACAGCATGGAAATGGAAATACTCATTTTTCTGTTATCACTCCAATCGTTGCGCCGATTATCGTTGCCAGCAGCACCGCCATATGAGAACTCATGAAACAAGACAAAATCAACATTAGAACAGCAATATAGAGGACAAGCTTTAAATAGTGCTTTATATTTACAGGGTCAATAGCATCCAGCTGCAAAACGAGCAAAGCAAGGAACATCGCTGTTAGTGCAAAATCAAGGCCAAACATTTCCGGCTCTGCAATCCAGTTGCCGAATAATGCACCTGCTATACATGCAATAATCCAGCATAGATACGCTGTTATATTTAATCCATTCATCCAGCTCACTGACATACGCTGCTTTTGCTGCACTTTACCAGCTGCCACACCGAATGTCTCATCAGTCAGCAGAATACCAATTCCTATATTGCGTCCAACAGAATAACGTGTAAAATGAGGCGCCAATGTTGCACTCATCAGGAAATGACGCAGATTTACAATAAATGTTGTTAGAATAATAGCTGCTGCCGGACTCCCATCCAGCAATAATGCTGCAAAGATGAATTGAGCAGAACCGGCGTATACGAGAATAGACAGCAGTGCCACTTCCAATGCACTCATACCAGCTGCAACACCGACTACACCTGCAGCAATCCCAATACTGATATAGCCTAGCAAAGTCGGGATACAATCCTTGACCCCTTGCTTAAAATCCAATCGGACTTTCTCCCCTGCCTTCCCTATAACTTCCACTCCTGCCACCCCTCTCTGTCTTATCCGTTCCTTTTCTCTATGAAGGATAGTATATCAAAGAGCAGAAGTTGTTGAAATACGCTTTCGTGACGACTATAGAGTCATTCTTCTACCTCATTTCATCTTTATCCTATATGATAATAGTACACTTACTCAAAATAACTCACTTACCCTTTGTAAGATTAGAATAAATATAGAACCTGATTACTTTTCCCCATTAACCTTTCTTGAAATAGAGCACGCTTTATTACTATTTTGCCGTCAGATGTTTTTTTCGTTATATTTTGGGTAATATTTCTTAGCTAACTTGAAAATTATTACTAAGTGTTTTAGAAGCGTACATATATTTTTATATAACAGGAGATAATAAATGGAAAACATTATAAGAGAATCAACTCAAGTCCTAGATAATAAGGCAGTTTTAGCAGCAGTAGAGGAATCCTTAGCGATGATTGAATTTACTCCATATGGTGAGGTACTGTGGGCAAACAGACATTTCGCTGAGACAATTGGCTATCAACGGAAAGAACTTACAGGAATGCATCACCGGCAATTTTGCGCACCTGATTTCAACCAAAGCACTGATTATGAACGCTTCTGGAACAAACTGCGCAGCGGCCAAACATTTCAGGATAAGATCATGCGGATTGCTAAAAATGGGGACGTAATCTGGCTGGAAGCTACTTACATGCCCGTCCGAGACACAACAGGCAGGGTATCAGCTGTTTTAAAAATTGCAACGGATATTACAGTTAGAGAAACCGGCACAAAAACAATCACCTCCGATTTGCAGGAGATGGCAAATAATCTTCGCGTTCGAACTGATTCCGGGATTGAAAAAAATAACCGCGCAGCAGATTCTATCGATGACATGGTTTCTATAACGTCAGTTAATAAGGAAGCAATCGAAGCTCTGACCAAGCATGCTGACTCTGTTCAAAAGATTGTCCAGACTATAAAAGATATTGCAAGCCAAACAAATCTGCTTGCTCTAAATGCAGCTATCCAAGCTGCTCATGCCGGGGAACATGGCAGAGCTTTCAACGTCGTAGCAGAAGAAGTACGGAAACTGGCTTCACACGCATCGGAGGCAACAAAACAAGCGCAAGCCAATATTAGTGGGATGACGCAGCATATTCAGCAAATGGAAACAGGCACGCATCAGGCACAGTATCAAAGCAAGGAAGGAAAAAAACGCGTACAGGAGGTTATAGAAGAACTTTATATCCTGAAGCAAGCCGCTCAAAATCTGGATAAACAAGCAAATGAACTCGCCTTGCTGATCTAGAGAATGGCGTCGCTAGGCACTTTTTCCTTTTGAATAAAAACAGACTAGTACAATATACCTACACCTTTATCTCTGTATGCTATATAATCAAGGCATAATAGCGGATGCTTGGTTAATTGACATAAATCAACAAAGCTAGTACGCTAAGTCCCGTTAAGGAATGACGTTTGGGGAGTAATAAAGTATGTATAAATTTGAGATTGATGACAAAAAGAAAGTCCTTCTTATCACAGCAGAAGGTTTCTTTAAGAATGATGAATCCGTGGCATTCATGGAAAAGCTATATGAAGCATTCGGATTAATCCAAGCTACCGACTATGACCTAATCGTCGATGTTAGCAATTTAGATGTGGTAAAACAGGATTTGGTTTATAAGATTGCGGATGCTTTCGAATTATATGATGAGCTCGGATTTAAGAACATTGTCATCATCAATCCAATTTCCATCTTAGCAAAAGTTCAACTTTTTAATATTGCAAGAAGTGTCCATTTTTCCGGCGCTTTTGTAGATTCTCTAGATGAATGGGAGGCGCGTTAACGCGCCTTTATCCAATCTGCACGCCGGTTGGTCGTTACGTGTACGACTAGGCCTATGATAGTAAGTAAAATGAGTGAGGTAAGAGCCAGTCTGCTTGCCAAGTCCCCCAAATCCTTCAGCACCAGTGTAATACTCCCATAAATTACAGGTCCAATAATAGAAGACACCTTTCCAGAAAATGCAAACAACCCAAAAAACTGCCCTTGCTTCTCTGCTGGGGACAGATCCACAATAAGTGTTCTTGATGTTACCCAAACAGATCCCAGAGCAATTCCAAAAAGCCCCCCAGCAACCCAAAACATCCATTGTGCGGTTGCCAATGCACCAATTGTTAAAGCAACGATCATCACCAAGGCAACGAATGAAAACGACCGATGTGCACCAATCTTATTTGCAATTTGTCCAAAGCAGAAGGAGCCAATAATTGCAGTCACAGTTGAAACAAGATATAACAAGATAAATTGACCAGAACTGAAACCAACCACTGAAACCGCATAAACGCTCATAACAGCTATTGTCGTAGCAATTGCGTCATTGACAAAGAAATAAGCCATCATGAATCGAAATATCGTGCGATGCTTGCTTACTTCTTTGAATGTGGTAATAATCTCTTTATACCCCTTCCATATGCTGACTCGCACATTTTTCTGTTTTGGCTGCTTGTCCTTAAGGAAAAATACTAAAGGTAAGGTGAAGATTAGATATAGTCCAGCTGTGGCCAGGAATACATATTCGTAACCAAAATCCATCAGAAAATAAACGAGCAGCCCAACAAGTGTACCGATATATCCTACCGCCACTCCAAATCCAGATAAAGTCGATAATCGTTCCCTTGGTACCAAATCACTTATCTTCGCATCATAAAATACAAGACTGCTGTTATAGAAAAACTTAGCCAGCACAAACACTAGTACAGTGGCAATAAACGGAATTGGTAATCCAAATAGCAATCTATCTAAACCCCATCCCGCAAACACGCCCATCAAGATTGTAGAGATAATAGAGATTACCGCAAACCGCACAATATAACGCTGTTTGCGTCCTGTTTGATCAATCCAAACGCCAAATAAAGGAGAGAAGATAACAAGAAAGAAACTGGCTAATGCATTCGCATAGGCAATCAGTGTATTACCGAGCTGCTGCATCTCCTCCGTATTTCCGATTGTGTCCGTCACATAAAAGGGAAAAAAGACTGTTGTAATATTAGATGAAAAGATTGTGTTGGCAAAATCATATAACGCCCAAGATAAGATTGGCAGCGAGAGCAGAAAACCGAGTCCGCTGCCTCGCTTTGTTGACTGCACGTCACGTTTACTTTCCATGAGAAGCCTCCTTTTTCTTCCACTATACCGTAAGCTCGAACATCCAGGTGTCATTTTACAAAAAATTAACAGCCCCCTCACATGCGTAACCTGCTGTGCCACGATAACTGCTAGTCTGCACTATTTACTGCTTCCGTTTTTAAAGGCAGCAAGATGGGTAGATTATTAAGAGATTAATTTTTTTAAAGGATGATATAATTTGAACTTACAGTCTATCGCGTTAATTGCTATCTTAATAGGTGTACTCCAAGCAATGCTCATACTGCTTGATTTCCGCATCCATCGCCAGATGATGAAAATCATGTATATCGTTTGGCCCATGATTGGTGTTTATTTTCCCTTTATCGGTATTTGGGCTTACTACAAAATTGGCCGAAAGGATAGTATGGCAAAAGGACAGGATATGGATGGTGACATGCACCATACTGACAAACCATTTTGGCAGCAGGTATTTGTTTCCACCACACACTGCAGCGGCGGTTGCGCATTAGGTGACATAATTGGCGCTCCAATTGTATTTTGGACAGGCTTTACAATTGCAGGAAGTACGCTGTATGCAGATTATGCAGTAGAATTTATTCTCGCCTTTCTGTTCGGTATTCTTTTTCAATACTTCGGCTTGGGAATGAACAAGAAAAAAGACAGCCATATCAGGGATGCAGTCAAGACAGATGCGCTTTCTTTGATTGCATTTGAAATAGGTATGTTTGGTTTTATGTATATAGCACACGCTGTATTGTTTAATGGTTTGCACCCAAATAGCTTCCTTTTCTGGTTTATGATGCAAATTGCAATGATTATCGGCTTTGCAACAAGTTATCCAGTCAATTGGATTATGGTGCGAAAAGGTATAAAGCACAGCATGTAAAAAGACACGGAAACAATGTTAGTATTGTTTCCGTGTCTTGATTGTTCATCCGACGCGCTATTTGAATTGCATCTAGCTAAGAGACAAATGATACCTAAAATTACATACACGACTCCTCTCTCTGTCATCGCTTATATACACTTTATAAACAGAGAGCATCTCACCTCATTTACTCGACCACTTGTTCCACAATCGAGTGTCCGCGGGATTCGTCATCATACATCCATTCCCACTGCTCATGCAACCGAATTCGGCCATCTGGCAAGATTTCTGGTGTCGACAAACATTGCCCGCTGCGCAGTTCACCCTGTTTATTAATATGATGATAACGAAATCGCAGCTTGCCATCTGGCTCTGCCAGACCAATTAGCCTGCCTTCTAGAATTGAACCGCCACGATAAGCAGCTGTGAGGATTTGACCTTCCTGTCGGTAATGAAAAGTCGTTTGACTGGATACTTCTCCGTTGTCCGAATTAGCAACAGCTCGGAATGTCAGATTATGATAATTCATTTTTCACTATCCACTCTTAGCTGCTTCCGAGCCCGCTCCGCGCGTTCTTTCGCTTCCTCAACTGTGTCTGCAGCTGATAATACAACTGCAACACGACGACCGACAGTTGTGTTCGGTTTGCGAAATACCCAAATTTGGGTTTCCGGCTCTTGCAGCGCTTCTCGCATTCCGGATATATGGTAAGAGTCAAATGTGGCATCCGCCTTCAATGGGCTTGTGGCACCAGGCTTCATCAATTTTATCTCTGTGATTGGCAATCCCATAATTGCACGTATATGCAGAGCAAATTGAGACAGCTGCTGTGTTGCCATCGTCACCATACCTGTATCATGCGGTCGCGGCGAAACTTCACTAAAGTATACTTGGTCATCAGCAAGAAAGAGCTCTACGCCAAACAATCCATATCCGCCTAGTCCTGCTGTTACCCGTTCAGCTATTTCCTGCGCCTCCTCCAGCTGCGCATCTGACAAGGGATGCGGCTGCCAGGAAGCCACATAGTCGCCATTCTCCTGCTCATGCCCAATCGGTGCACAAAAGTACGTTCCATTTACTGCTCTAACCGTTAACAGTGTAATTTCTGCATCAAATCGAATGAATTCTTCAACAATAACACGCGGTTTCTGCACTCTTCCTCCTTCCATTGCCATTTGCCAGCTAGACTCGATATCTTCTTTACTGCGGCAAACGCTCTGCCCTTTACCTGATGAACTCATCAACGGTTTAATTACACATGGAAACCCGATTTCTTCTACTGCTGCTTGGAATTCTTCATATGTATCAGCAAATTGGTAGGCAGCCGTTGGCACATCTAATGTTTCCGCGGCAAATCGGCGAATACCTTCCCGATCCATCGTCAATTGTGCCGCTTTGGCCGTCGGCACGACATGGTATCCTTCTTTCTCTAACTCAATTAATTCATCTGTAGCGATTGCTTCAATCTCTGGAACGATAAAGTCTGCTTTTTCCCATTCGAGGATTTGTCTTAGCTTACTAGCATCCAGCATATCAATCACATAGCTTCGATCAGCAACAGCCATTGCTGGCGCTCCATCGTATCGGTCAACTGCTATTGTTTCAAGTCCGAGCCGCTGCGCTTCCAGTACAACTTCTTTTCCTAATTCTCCAGATCCAAGTAAGAGCATTTTTTTCGTTTGAAACATTCAATCGCCTCCTAAAAATTATACAGCCATAATTCGGCTTTATCTGATATGCTTATGTTACCATGCCTGTACAAAACAGGTAATCCGCAACTGTATTTCTAGGAGGAAAAAAGTGTTCTCGTTCATCGACATTCCTGGTATCCACCTTATCTATACTATTATCAGCGTTATGCTGCTGAGTGTTCTTACTTTGGTTGTATTATATGTGAGTCAGCATATGATGCGGACAGGAGTAACCGCCTGGAAGGTAGTCATGGTGTCTGCCTTGACAGGTGTGAGCGGTGCATTGGCAACCTTCTTATTTATTTTATCGATAGATGCCGATCAATTGCAGCATGCCTCAGGACTGTTTTTTCTCATCAGTTTCCTCGTAAGCACAATGGGCGGCGCCATCACATTACGCATGATTCGCATTCCTATTGAAAACACAAAATATAACTTGCTGCTCAGCATCTTATTGGCCTTTATTATCTATTCGCTCTATGTGTTCACACCGTTAACTTTGTACGCAGACCAGATTCAGGCCAATCCAGCCGAAGTAATTGTTACGATAGCGCTGACCCAATCCACCGTCTTCTCTTTGTTCCGGTTTTTGAACATGTATACAAATAGAAGACAAATAAAATGGAGTAAATTCACTCTGTTAGCAGGAAGCTTCATGACTGGTATTGCCATTACAGGGTTAGGTTACAGTATTTTCGCTGCCTTTATTTCTTCTCCTTCTACTGAAGATGGAGGACTACTATTCCTGCTGCCCATAGGTATCGTCTTGTTTATAAATATATTCCTAACCGTTATACCACTGCTTTACAGGAACCGGACGTTGCTGACGTTGCATCAGCTCTATCAATCGTTGTTTGATGATAACCCATATGCAGTCTTTGCTGTCGAAACGAACAATAAGATTAAGCATGCAAATAAGAAAAGCACACATTTATCAGGCTTTGACAATGATTCTATTCATTGCTTGGATGCAGCATCTTTGTTTCCTGATAAGGAAGACTTTCAAGAAAAACTCGCAATTCTTAAAAACGGCAGCCCTCAACAATGGGATACCTTGCTCGTCCAGCGTTCCGGTGAACAAATTGATGTGCATGTCACAGCTATACCAACTATTATTAGGCAGCAGGTTGTTGGTTACTTTCTCGTGATGAAAGACACGTCTCAAACAAAAGAAACCGCAAAACAAATTCAATTTCTTGCTTATCATGATGATTTAACTAGGCTGCCGAATCGCCGATTAATGCAGCAGACAATGCAGCAATATTCCAAAAAACAAATACCGTTCAGTATCATGCTCATTGATTACGACCTTTTCAAGCGCATTAATGATATTTTTGGCCATTCTTTTGGTGACGAAGTGCTAATAGAAACGGCTGATAGACTTACAGAAATACTCGATGGCAGCGGCACAGTCCACCGGGTCGGCGGAGATGAATTCCTGCTGATTGTTCCGGGTGACCAGACTACTCAAATCGCGGAAACAATTGTTAAGAAATTTCAGCAGTCAATGCGTATCCAAGAATACGAACTCGTCTTACAAGCTAGTATTGGGATTGCTTCCTATCCGACAGACGCAGAGGATATGGATAATCTATATAAGTATGCTGATATCGCGATGTACCAAACGAAAGAAAATGGCGGAAATGGCTATACAGTGTTTCATCAAGAAATGGCAGAGAAACAAGTACTTCGCTTTGAGATAGAACATGAATTACAGAAAGCGATTGAGACACAAGCATTCGACCTGTATTTTCAACCTAAGTTCCATAGTTTCAAACGAGAAATAACAGGGGCTGAAGTGCTGCTTCGCTGGAACCATCCAGAGCGCGGATTCATACCCCCAAATGTCTTTATTCCCATTGCGGAAGAAAGCGGCCTAATTGTTGGAATAGAACGAAGTGTCATTGAACGTGTTATGGCTTGTTTGGCAGACTGGGGACCTGCAGCAGAAAACACAATTCCATGCATCTCAATCAACGTATCAGTCAGTACTTTCTTACAGGATGATTTCTCCACCTTTTTCTGTGATTGTCTGCATCATTATAATATTTCAGGCCACTTACTGGAGCTTGAAATCACCGAACGTGTTGTCATGCAAAATGAAGCGAAAATTAATACGATCTTGCAGAAACTGCGGGAGACAGGTGTCCGAATTAGTATTGATGATTTTGGCACTGGCTACAGCTCCTTGAGCTATTTGGATAAGCTCAAGGTTGATATTCTCAAGATTGATCAAACGTTTATCCAGCATATTCAGCACAACCAGACGATTGTTGCTGCCATCCAATCACTGGCTGATAACTTGCAGCTTCACACGATTGCCGAAGGCGTCGAGACTGAAGAACAGCTTCAAAAGCTTCGTTTACTCGGCTGTACAGAGGTGCAGGGCTATTTATTCTCCAAGCCACTGCCGCAAGCTGACTTTGAAGCTTTCTATATTGAAAAAATACCCGTTTGGCATTAAGCCAGCGGGTATTTTTGTATAAGCCTCAGCCTGTTCCAGCATACTAATAGCCAATACCCGAAGAGGAAGTGGAACTTGTGCGGACGTATGCAAACAGAAAAGCGATCCTGCTTAGTGTGGCAGCGATACTTATCTTTGTCTCCCCTCTGTTTTTACTTGGAGATCAAGCTCATATCCGCGTCCACGATAATCTCGACTCCAACCTGGCCTGGTATAAAGTACTTGCCGAAAGCGGACAGTTATTTGGCGGAATTCATGCTGTTATTCCACAGATAATTGGCGGTTTGCCAAGAGACGCTCTTGGTACAGAATGGACACTCATCGTTTGGTTACATACCTGGTTTCCGACAATGACAGCTTATGGAATCAGCCAGCTGTTCACGAGACTGATTGCGTTTCTGGGCATGTATTTGCTGCTTCGTACGCACATAATCCGGAATGAAAAAGCGCATTGGATTGTTGCTCTCGTATCACTTGCCTTTGCACTTACACCTTTCTGGCCGTCAGGAATGCTTAGTACAATGGGACATCCATTAGCACTGTGGGCCTTCCTATCCATACGGGCTCAGAAAGCAACCTGGAGACATTGGATTGCCATTACATTGCTTCCCTTCTATGCGAGTTTCGTCCTTGGCTTTTTCTTTTTCCTCGCTTTAATGGGAATCATTTGGCTAATCGATCTCATTCGATATCGTCGTCTCAATCTTGTCTTTTTGTTCAGCATAATCTGGATGACTACCGTTTTTCTCGCAACGGATTATCGACTCGTCTACACGATGATAGCCGGCTCTGAGACAATGCATCGGGTAGAGTTTGTCTCTTCCAGACAAGACTTTTCCCAAACACTTCGTTTATTTCAGAAAAACTTTTTGCTAGGACACAATCATGTGATGACGCTTCATACATTTATCATACTTCCCGTGCTCATTATTGCACTGCTGCTCGTTCTTTTCACAAAAAGACGCACGAGACCCATGCATATTTATCTTGGTCTGACGGGGTTAAACCTGCTTCTCTCCTTTTGGTATGCCCTTTGGTTTAATAAAATATGGAAGTTACCAAAAGAACATCTCGATTTGTTATCTGCATTCAATTTCGCTCGCTTCCATTTTCTGCGTCCACTCGTTATCTACGTTAGTTTCGGCTTGGCTTGTTATTTGTTATGGCAGCTTGGCAGGCGTAGCATACGCGGATTGGTTTATCTAATTCTCTGCCTGCAGCTAGTCGTTTTGGCTTTATCAAATGAAGAGATTGTTTACCGCTATAAGCAAGCACCTTCCGTGGGAGCATTTTATGCCGTCGAACAGTTTCAGGAGATTCGCGATTATATAGATCTGCCCCAAAGCTCCTATAAGGTAGCAAGTATTGGTCTGCATCCTGCCATTGCGCAGTATAACGGGTTTTATACAGTGGATACATACAATAACATCATACCACTCGCATACAAGCACCAATTCCGCGAAGTAATTGCTGGTGAACTTGCAAAAGATAAACAGCTAAAACGGTATTTTGATGAATGGGGCAGCCGCTTATACGTTTACTCTGCGGAGTTAGGCAAACATTATGACTTCCGTAAGCATACTAGCAAGACTATCAAAAATCTTGAGTTAAACACGCAAGCATTACATGATTTAGGTGGTGCCTTTATCGTTTCCTCCGTTCCAATTGAGAATGCTGCAGCCAACAACCTGCAATTCGAGCGGAGTTTCGATCACCCCGATTCAGCATGGCGCATCCATCTGTATCGTGTGCAATCAAAGGAGGGAATACATTGACTTCTACATTACCTGTACTGACCTTAGTAATTCCTTGCTATAACGAAGAGGCAATTTTGACCAATACTTGCGCTAAGCTTAGTTCAACTTTGGCTTCCCTAATGGTAGAACAGCTCATCTCTCCAGCGAGCACAATCCTCTTCGTTGATGACGGCAGCAAGGATCATACTTGGCAGCTGATTAAAATCGAACACCTAGCCAACCGGCTTGTTACCGGTATCAAGCTTGCGGCTAACGCTGGTCATCAGCGGGCACTTCTTGCCGGGATGATGCATGCCAAACATTATTCAGATTGTGTCATCACACTGGATGCTGACCTGCAAGATGACATCTCGGTTATCCGGACATTTGTGCTGCGTTATCTTGAAGGATTTGAAATAGTATACGGCGTCCGGAATGATCGAACCTCGGATACTAGTTTTAAACGCAATACCGCTGCCCTCTTCTACCGGTTTATGAATACGCTTGGCATTCGGTTAATCTCAAATCATGCTGACTACCGGCTGCTAAACAAGCGGGCGCTAAATGAGCTAAGCCGTTATGGAGAATCAAAATTATTTCTGCGCGGCATCATACCACAAATCGGATTTAAGTCTGATATCGTTCCTTATGAAAGAAAACGTCGTCTTGCTGGCGAAACAAAATACCCGCTCAAGAAGATGCTTAGCTTTGCATTTGAGGGTATTACATCTTTTAGTGTCGCGCCAATACGCTTGATTGCTGCAATCGGTTTTACCCTGTTTTTAATTAGCATGCTTGCCGCTTGTTATGCTGCCTTCCAGAAGTTATTCGGCAATCCCGATGCAGGCTGGACCTCGCTAATTATCTCTATCTGGCTTCTTGGCGGCCTTCAGCTGATGGCTATCGGAATTATTGGTGAATATATTGGTACTATTTTTGCAGAAGTTAAAAAACGACCACTGTATTCAATCGATTCTACACTGGAGCAAATACATCCAATAGGCACAACGAAATTTACAAAGACTTAACAATTATTTTGCATTAGGTCCGCTTTTCTGTTAGAATATCTTACAAACAGGATACCCCCAAAATATTTCTGTTTGTTTGCTGCTGTGTGCTCAGCAGCATGAAAAAAGCCACTCCTTTGAGTGGCTTTTTTGCTTTCTATTCTTGTTAATCTCCGCTAATCCGTGATTCCCTAGCAGCTTCTGTCTGCTTTTCTACATAACTGCTGTACTTTTTATGCCAAAATTTAAGGGAAACAATATATAGAATAATATTGGCAACAACAAGGACGGCAATTGACGGCCAAAACCAGTTCGACACTGCAGCATTCTCATAAGCCAATCCAATTGGAGAGAAGACAACGTAAACAAGTAAGATAGCCATAATCAGTGTGATAGAAGCAGGAATAGCATGCTTCCAAGGAACCAGATGATCTTCCCCATTTTCAGCGTAGAAGACCGGCTTGATTGTTTGAAGCGGTTTCGCTTTTGCCATAATTAGCATAAAGACCACTTCAATTGCCAGCAAGATGCCATATACATGGATATAATTGATTCCTGGATCCCAATCGAAAATCTGTCGGAAACCCCAGACCATCATGTAATACGCAAGAACGTGGAATCCAATGACCACTTTTGCTGCCATGGAAGGAATTCGCTTGAAAAGCATCCCCATTAAGACAATGACAAGGATTGGAATATTAAAGAACCCTGTAAATTGGCGGATTAAATTCCATAATCCATTGGGTGCGTACATCAAGAATGGTGCAACAAAGAAGGATACGAGCGCAATGAAAATGCCGAGTATCTTGCTGACCTTGATGAGTTTATCGTCAGAGGCTTCCGGATTAAATACAGGTTTGTATATATCCAGGACAAGCAGCGTTGCCACACTGTTTAGTATTGAGTTAAAGCTGCTTAAAACTGCTCCAAACAGTACAGCAAGGAAGAATCCAAGCATCCAAATTGGCAGCACGTCACTAACTAATGTCGGATAACTCAAATCACTATCTCTGATAGAATCACCGTACATATGGAATGCAATCAGACCGGGAAGCAACATAAAAATTGGCACTAGCAGTTTCAGATAACCAGTGAACAGCACGCCCTTCTGTCCTTCTGCTAAATTTTTTGCACCTAATGCACGCTGAATAACGTATTGATTCAGCGCCCAGTAGAACAGGTTAGCAAATAGGATACCTGTAAAAATGGAGAAGAAAGGAACATTATCATCACTGCTGCCAATGGCATTTAGTTTCTCCGGGCTATTTTGGACAATATGCTTCATCCCTTGGACCATGCTCCCATCACCAAGCATGATAAAACCAAGTATCGGAACAAGAAAACCGATGATAATAAGTCCGATACCATTCAATGTGTCGGATACTGCTACAGCACGTAATCCACCGAAAATAGCATAAATTGCTCCAATTATTCCAACGAACCAGATTGTCAGCCACAATGCCTGTGTATATGTAATGTTAAGAAGTTCAGGAAGATCAAATAATTGAAGGACGGCTACACCACCCGAATAAAGCATGGAAGGTATTGTTACACACATATAGCCGAGAAGGAAAAGAATTACTGTCATACGACGGACTGTTTCATCATAGCGTTTGCTCAGAAACTCTGGAACTGTGGAAATACCAATTCCCAAAAACTTCGGGAGCAGGAAAATAGCCATAATGATGGCAGCCAGTCCAGCTGTTACTTCCCACGCCATCCCTGACATGTTGTTTGCAAAGCTTTGACCATTCAAACCGATCAACTGCTCGGCTGATAGGTTAGTTAGTACAAGCGATCCAGCAATAAACACTCCTGTTAAACCACGTCCAGCCAGGAAATATTCATCAGCTGAACCAACATTTCCCTTTGTCATGTAATATGATACTGCTGCCACTAATGCCATGAAGATAGCACAAGTTGCCAGGATAAAGATAATTTCACCAATACTGAACATGCAATCACCCTTTATGTAGAAGATAGGCCTGAAAACTACCTAGGCATCTATTAAGTAACCGATTTCTTGCATTGGAAAACCTGTTTTTACAAATTTGTATGCACGTTCACCGAATCTGGTGCTGTTCGTACATATGCCAGCTCATAAAGATTCTCATCTTGTAACGCAATCCAAGCTAACTGCAGCTGCAATGCATCCCGAAGCTGTTCTTTTGCACGCTGAATCGGAAGCAGTTTCTCCACAGATTTTATAGCACGCGGCAATCTATCGATAATGCACTCTCTAATAAGACCTGTATACATACCTACATGAACGCTAGCCGTCACAGCATCAACGATATAATCGTCCCATACATATTGAAATTGAAAAATATATGCTGGCTCTAGTTCATCCTCAATAGCGGCGTCGGCAGCCGGCTCTGCATCAGCTAGCTTCCAACGCTTCCATGGTTCCTCTTCCTCAGCAGCCAAAGATAGGAATCGAACCGCCTGCAGCTGTAGCTCCTCTTCCGTTAACAATTCATCTTTCTGCCACGGGGTCGCACCTGAATAGAAAATCACTTCCTCATTTTTACGAACAGCAACCTGATCTGGTATATCTTCTATGCTATGTGCTTCAACCAGCTCTTTTTCTGCCCAAAGCTGCAATCCTTCTTCCTCTTCCTGATAATAGTTAACAAATGTTTCCGTAAGTCCCATTAAAGCCGTCCAATCTTCCTTCCCTTCTGTTTCTTTTATATCAGTTAACACGGGTGGCAATTCACTGTAAAGGGCCGTTCCATCGGCGCGAACGCCGATTGCTTGATCGAAAAGCTGATAAACAGCAGCCCCATCTGCCACTGTTAGAATGATCGGTGATTCTTTCAGCAGATTCTCTTTGGCAGTTGCGACTGTCACCGGCTCTTTTCTATCAAGCAGTGTATATGTATGTTTGTATAATTGTGCTGCTGTTATATAGCCAGAACGATGCACTTCTGCAGTCAGCCCTGTACTTGGAATCGGCAAATGGTATTTGGGATCAGATTCTGCCAAACGAATAACTGCGTGATCCTCATATTCCTCTATCTGGACCGTTTGGTTCGCTTCCGGATAAAAAGCTGATGCAAACTGGTTTGCTGCCAATACAGGTTCAGTTCCTGCCTTATCGGGCAGCTCAACTGTCAAGTCAAATCCAATCAGCTTACCTTCAGTATCTAGGTCAATGATACCGCACTGTTCTTTGTCCTCTGTTAAAAGAAGCAGCATGTTTCCCGCTTCCTCAACCTGTACGAATGGCGGAAGAAATTGCTTTAATTTTTCTAATAGTTCTTTCATGGTTAACTCCTTTTCTTCTGCATAATTGCTATCATTATGGCACAAATACAAAAAGGCGCACCACAGCAGCTGCCGTCGTGCGTCTATTCATTTATTGTATACTGTAAGTTTTACCGTCGAACCAACCGGGTCTTGGAGTGAGTACGTGTATTTTTCCTGTTTCACTTCCAAACCTGCTGCTTCTGCCCTTTCGATTGCTTGCCGACGGACATCTTCATCTGGATAGACAATCGTAAACCAATCCATGCCAGCTTCATCTATACTAATAGAAGGTGCATTTGCTCCATGCCACGTATTGAGTCCGATATGATGATGATAATGGCCTGTGGAGACAAATAAAGCGCCAGGATATCCTGAAACAACCGTCTCGAATCCTAATACATTGTTATAAAATGCTGCTGCTTCACCGATATGCCGCATATACAAGTGTATATGGCCGATGACAGTACCTGCCGGAAGACCCGTCCATTCCCCCTCGGTAGTTTCTTTTAGCAGGTCCTGTCCATCAAGCGGATCGGTTGTCATTTGAACTTCTCCGTTTTCCCATTTCCAACTTGTGTCTTGCTTATCTGCGTATATCTCAATGCCATTTCCATCAGGGTCATTCAGATATATCGCTTCACTAACACCATGATCTGATGCTCCGAATGCTACCCGATGCAGCACATAGAATTTAACTACATCTGCCAAATCTTTTCTTGAGGGTAGCAGCAATGCGAAGTGATAGAGACCGGCATGCCGATCTGGCTTCTGCTTAAGCTCTTTGCCTTCCTCAAGATACAGCAAAATATCAGTGTCTGAACCAAGCGCGGCTCTGCCTGTTTCCTCTTCGATTACTTGCAAACCGATTACATTTGTATAATAGTCTACGGATCGATGGAGATTTGCTACTCGTAATTTCACTTGGCCAACATAGGTTTGCGGCGGTTGTTGATAAAAGATAAAAGCTCCCCCTCAATCACTTACTTAATGTAAGTAAGTATATTTTAGAAAGCCATTAACGTCAAGTAACAAAAAAGAACACCACGTTTCCGTGATGTTCTTCTAATTACCAATATAACAATCCGACGATTGTTGCAGATAAGAAGCTGACTAATGTTGCACCGTATAGAAGTTTCAGACCAAACTTCGCTACCGTATTCCCTTGTTTCTCGTTGAGACCTTTCACGGCACCAGCAATAATACCGATGGAAGAGAAGTTCGCAAAAGAAACGAGGAATACGGAAACAATTGCAGTAACACGATCGCTTAACACGTAAATCCCGCTGTCTAGCGTCTGCATCGCAACAAATTCATTCGATACCATTTTTGTAGCCATAATGCTCCCTGCATCAATCGCTTGTGACCAAGGAATACCCATTAAGAATGCAAATGGCGCAAACACGTATCCAAGCAGTTCTTGGAAGTTAATACCGAATATAGCATCAAAGATACCATTAATCATGGCAATTAAGGCAACAAAGCCGATTAGCATTGCTGCTACGACTACAGCCACTTTGAAACCATCCATTATGTATTCTCCAAGCATTTCAAAGAAGGTTTGTTTTTCGCCTTTTTCTTCCTCAATCATATCTTCTTCTGGGTCTACATCATACGGATTAATAATCAAAGCAATGATAAATCCGCCAAACAAGTTCAAAACAAGCGCTGTTACAACATAACGCGGCTCAAGCATTGTCATATAAGAGCCGACAATCGACATCGACACAGTAGACATTGCAGATGCACAAAGTGTATATAAACGATGACGCGGCAACAAGCCAAGCTGTTTTTTCAGAGAGATAAATACTTCTGATTGTCCTAGTACAGCTGAGGCAACTGCGTTGTAGGACTCCAGCTTCCCAAGTCCATTCACCTTGCTAAGTGCAATTCCGATATATTTAATAAGGAACGGCAAAATGCGCCAGTATTGCAGAATTCCAATTAATGCTGAAATGAAAACAATTGGAAGCAGAACATTCATGAAGAAAGTAGATTCTTCAGGGTTCACAAGTCCGCCAAAAACAAAGGTGATTCCTTCTGCTGCATAAATGAGCAGTTGATTAAATCCTGTTGATATACTTCCTACCAACACGTTTCCTGCTCCTGTATTCAAGAGGATGTAACCGAATACAAGCTGCAGCACAATCATGATAATAATCGGGCGAATCTTCACCATTTTTTTATTTGAACTAGCTATCCATGCTAACCCCATAAATACGAATAAACCAATGATACCAATAATGTAACTCATGATGCTCCCCTTTCGCGCCTTTTGCCATAAGCTTTAGACGACATTACTCATCAAAGTAAAACATTTTTTTCACAACGAGTCCTATTATGCCATATTAATTCGTCATTACGTAGCATCATGTGAAAAATAAATGTATTGGAAATATTCTAACTTATGTCTCGCATTGTACAAGGATAATGGGAAGAAGACAAGCCTGTCTAATTGAATTAGTATAACGCAAAATTAAGCGCTTTTACACAGGGTATTTACTCTCCTTTTAGTTTCGCTTTACAAGCTGTATGTATACACGATTTCTCGATCTCTTTTACAGAATGCGTCCCGCATAGAAAGACCGCTGTTCGGAAACAGCGGCGTCTTATTTAATGGAACGTCATCGTATAAGTAGAACGGAAATCATTTTGCGGAAGAAGCTGCTGGATACCTGTCTTCTGCGAAAACTCTCCCATTGAATCTACTGTATCAGCAATCCCGAACCATGGCTCGATACAGATAAAAGGTGCCATCGTTTCTGTTGCTTGGTCATATTTTGACCATATACCAACAAATGGGAAACCAGACATTGCAACAGCGACGCCATTCCCTTTTTCTGATTGAAGATGCACTTCTTCAATGTGGTCGTATACGAGCGCATCGTTTGCAAAAAGATCTGCTTTAACTGGTGTCGCCGGCAGTACTGTTGGCTGACCATTCTTCTGAATCAAGCCATCAACTAGTTCATAAGCGGTTACTTGCTTGCCTTGCACGGGTTTCAATTGAAGCTTATAATCTGCTGTTTCTTCTCCCGGTACAAGCGGGATTCGAAAAGCCGGATGAGCTCCAATGGAGAAATACATCGTCTTCACTTGCTCTAGATTAGTCACTTTCCAATCAACGGACAACTTATCTTGATCCAAGTGATAAGAAATCTCTACACGGAATTCATAAGGATAGACTTCCTTGTAACCCCCATTAGATTCCAAAATGAATGTAACAGCAGATTTGTTAGCGCGGAACACTTGAAACTTTGCATCGCGCAGAAAACCGTGCTGTGAAAGTTCGTACGTGTTCCCTTCCGCTTTATACTGATTATCCTTCAATCGTCCGACAATCGGGAATAAGACGGGCGACACACGACCCCAATAGGCAGCATCTCCGCTCCACATATAAGAAATCTCTGTATCCTTATGGAAGACACTGCGCACTTCGGCACCTAATTCAGCTACTTCCACCTTCAATAGATCATTCTCAATACAAATCATGCTTCGTTCACCTTCAATATCTTTTCACGAATTGCTTCTGCCACTCCATGCGCATTATTAGAGGTAGTGATATAATCAGCCGCTTCCTTGATTGCTGGAATTGCATTTTCCATCGCAACGCCACAGCCCGCATACTGAATCATAGATAAGTCATTGCCATTGTCGCCAATCGCCATTACTTCCTCTTGTTTAATTCCGAGCTGTTCCGCAAGCTGCTTCACGGCATTCCCCTTGCTTGCTTCTGGATGCAGAATTTCATAGAAATATGGTGCACTCTGCACCATCGTGTATCGTTTTTTCCATTCTTCCGGTACATTGTCAATTGTCTCACTCAGGCGTGCTGGTTCATCAATATACATGATTTTCGGAATAAGCACCTCCTGCGGAATTTCATCTACTGTACGGTAATGAAGCGGCATTTTCGTCATATAAGATTCCAGAACTGTATAGTTACTAATATCCCGATTGGAAGTATATAAGTTTTCTGCATCGAAATAATGCATTGGTGTTTCAAGTGTCAAACTAAGCTGATGTAAATCAATAAAGTCATCATGCGTTAAAGATAACTGCGAGACTACTTCATTCGTATGCGCGTTTTGAACAAGCGCCCCATTAAAAGCGATAACAAAGTCTCCGTCTTCATTTAAAACCAATTCTTCCAGATAACGATACACGCCATTTATCGGTCTGCCTGTGCAAAGCACAATCTTCACACCACGTTTTTTGGCTTCCTGAAGCGCTTCATGCACCTCCATTGTTACTTCATGCTGATCATTCAACAATGTGCCATCCATATCAATTGCAACAAGTTTATACATATACCTTTTCCCCCTCAGATAGTGTCCTATGTACTTTCTTTTCTAGTATAGCGAAATATGACATAAATAGTTGTCACATTCCTTTGTAATACGTTGCAATTCGCTTTTCTTTTATACAGCCATTCTTTTTGAAAACACGCTGCATTGGTAAATTGGCAGCATGCGTGCTGCCTTCGTATACAACAGCTCCCATTTCTTGAAGCATAAATAAGCTGGCCGCATGAACGAGCTGCCCTAAACCTTGTCCACGCACAGTTGGCAAAGAACCGATATAATAGATGCGCCCCTCCCCATCTTTTCCTGGTTCCAAATGCGGAATTGTCATAGCAATTGGTACGTCACCCTGATAGATGATACGGCAGCTCATCTGCCAATTATCTCCCAACAGGTCTTTCACATCCTGCAGCTGAAATTCTGCAGGGCGCGTGGAAGCTTTGTTAGCCGAGTCCACCATACAAGCCTCCCATACTTTCAAAAACTTATTTTCAGTAGTTTCGCCCATTCCCACAGCTTCCCATCGATAATAAGTTGGGAGCATTTGTTCATTTGCCAGCTGTTTCTGATAGACATACTTTTTAGCGAACAGATTATACCCATAATCGAGCAGTTCGCTATGAAGTGTGTCATAACTTTCATCCTCTGTATATATAATGACTCGAACATGAATAGAAGGATTTTGATCTATTTCTGTATTTGCTTTCTCAACCAAACTGCGAAGTTCCTGAACACTCACGTTCTTATCAACTTGTTCAATGTCGATTTGATTAGGGAATAGGTTGTACTGAAATGACATCACGGTCACCTACCATTTCAATCGATCAAGCAGCTGCTGAAGGTGCAAAATCTCTTCTTCTGAAATGCTCCATTGTGTAACTTCCTGTTTAATAGCTGCTAAGGTTCCGTACTCTCTGACAAATCCATTCAGCCGTGCCACGATTGTTGAATGATGAAAGCCAGCTTCATTAGGAAAACAAGTCATCAGCTGTTCCGTCGCTCGTTTAAACCGTTTTAAATAGTATTTTTGGTGATGCGGCTCCGCTTCAGCGAATTGGTGTAACGGCGCTATTTCTGTATAAAACGTATCATCTTGTTCGGTTTCCAAATGCCGTTTAACCATTTCCATCACGCGCTTCTGATCGGCATTGCGATAAAGCAAAAGACTAATGTACTGTCTTTCCTTATACACAGCTCGATTTGGATTGTGATCTTGCCAGAACTTACGCAGCAGCTGCTCAAGCGATATCACATCCAAATCAAAAGTTACTTCCACCGTCTCTGTATGGTCTCCCATTTGGCGGTATGTCGGATTTGTTTTTGTTCCTCCCGCGAAACCAACCCGTGTATGAAGAACTCCTGGCAGCTGTCCGAAATTCGCTTCCGGACTCCAGAAGCATCCCATCCCGAAGACAAGGGTATCTGTTCGTTTGTTTTCCAGCATATGCTGTTCTATTTCTTGTATGTTCGTATCCATTTACCTATACACCCTTTCTATCTAGAACAAAAGAACTGTAAATAAATCCCACATCATTCAACAAGAGTTGACCAATGGTTAGCGAATAACCCCTTTATTTGACTAACGATTCTGCCTTCCAACAGCATTCTTCTGTGCTATTATGTGACTTAAGAACCAGTAAGTAAGCTTGAGCAGATTCATCTCGTGTATCTTATGACAGCATGTGTTAACTTCCGATAAGCCTGCTCGCTTAATTTCAAAAGGAGGAAGCAAGTAAACATGATCACTGTTCCAGGCAGCACGGAAACACGTACTTTATCTAAAATCAAGCGCACATATATGCGTCCGCGGATTGTCGCCTTTATCCCCGCTCACAATGAAGAAAAGGCCATCCACGACTGCTTGATGGGATTGAAAGAGCAGGTACTGCCTAGCGGTGTGGAACTTGACGTCTTCGTTGTAGCAGATAATTGCACGGATCGCACCGAAGAAATTGCTCAGGAAGCGGGCGTTGAACTTGGATTGTCTATTAATATTATCGTAACAGAAAATAACAAACAGCGAAAAGTTGGAGCGCTGAATGCCGTCTGGAAAAACATTTATGGCGATAATATGGATATCTTCGAAATGGAACGAACAGATTACGAGATAGCTTACCAGCGTTCTGTTAAAGGTATACTCGGAATGGATGCCGATAGTCGTTTAGCTCCGCGAGCACTTCAATACTTATGGGACGGATTAATGAGTGCACGAAATATTGGCGGCGTAATGGCTAAATATACAATGCGTATGCCAAAGAAAAAAAGTCTCCTCTCCAAAGATGATCCTTATTATGAAGAGAAGCTTTACAGCGGAGAGTATGGCGGTCCAATGGCTAGGTGGTGGACACATCAGCAGAAGCAAGACATGGCCAGCTGGCTCCTCAACTTGCAGTACCGAGGCGGCAGCACATATGTGCTTGGCGGCCAGGCGACGTTATTCAGACCTGAAGCATTATATGAAGTCATGCAAAGCAATAAACTGGACGGTCCTTGGCAAAATGACTCCGATGTAGAAGATATGCTGCTAACTTGGCAACTCCAGAAAAATGGCTGGAAAACGCTAGTCAGTCCGCGTGCACGCTGTTTTGTCGATGCAATGCGCTCTTATCATACATTCCGTAATCAGCGTGTAAAATGGAGTTCTGGTACAGTCAGCCTGCTTACCGATCGCGATCTAATGTTGAAAACAAGACATACCGGTCATTTGTGGCGTTCTCAAATGAAATCATTAATGGATTTGCTCATCCGCGTCATCTTTGTACTAATGCTTGGTTCAGCAATTGCAACCGACCAATTTCAGTGGTCCTGGATTTGGGTAATCCCAATTGGACTCGCCTCGTTACTGAATGCTATTCTGGCACTCAAGACTCCGATGCATCGACCCATTGATGTCATACTCGCGTTTTTGCTCATAAGTCCGGAAATTTATTTATGGGTAAATTTGATGACTTTTGCTCAAGTTTGGGGCGAAAAACTATCCAATGATAAAAAAGATGGCTGGGCAAACCAATATCAAGCAGAAGCAGGCAAAACGAAAAGCAAGCTCGTTCAAGGTGTACTTGCTTTACTGTTAGTCATTAGTCTTGTCATTTTCGCTTGTTACTATTTCCGCGATTACCTGACGAGTGAGGCAGTCCAAGAAGCGACAAGTCCTTACTTAATGGCTGGATGGATTGGTTTAACCGGCTTGACCATCTTGATGTCTCTTATTATGGTCTATCAGATTTGGACACTGCGAGGCAGACATCAAGCATAACTGTAATAACCCGCCCTTTCCTAGGGCGGCATTTTTGCTTTATACTTGGAGCAATAGACAGAAAGAAGGGGATCGCCTTGTTATTTCGACCTTGTATTGATCTACATAATGGACAAGTAAAGCAAATTGTCGGCTCTTCCATTACGTCAGAAAATGACAAAGTGGTGGAGAACTTTGTCTCTTCCCACAGCGCTGCACACTATGCTGCGTTATTTCAGGAAAAACAAGTTTCAGGAGGACATGTTATCATGCTCGGACCTGGTAATGAGCAAGCAGCAAAAGAAGCACTTCAAGCTTATCCCGGTGGGTTACAAATCGGAGGCGGTATCAATCCTGAGAATGCGGCAGCTTACCTGGAGGCTGGTGCAAGTCACGTTATTGTCACCTCTTATATTTTTCATGACGGTATATTAGATGAAGACAGACTGCGAAAAATAACAGAAACAGTCGGCAAAGATCGACTTGTTATTGATTTGAGCTGTACGTACCATGACGGAAAATGGTTCGTTGCCACAGATCGGTGGACGAAACGGAGCGATTTTGAAGTTAACGCTGCGAATTTAACAGCGCTCGCTGCTTATTGCGATGAATTCCTCATTCATGCCGTGGACGTAGAAGGAAAACAAAATGGCATCCAAGAAGAGCTTGTCCGTCATTTGGCCGCTCACATGCCAGTAATAGCAACATACGCTGGGGGAATACGCTCCTTGGAAGATATCGACCTCTTCCGAAAATTAACGAATCATAACATGTGTTATACAATCGGAAGTGCACTCGACTTATTCGGCGGTAATGTTTCATTAGCTGATGTTCTAACGAAAGAGAATAACTAGAAGAGACTGGGACACGATTAATTTAGTATAATAGCGAACAATTAATACATCCATTCTTAATATAGTCCTCCGGCGGCGGCTGCCTCTTCAACTCTTGCTGTTACTGTTGGACACTAATAGCTTTTGAAATAAGACACCGACAAGAAAATCGCTTCTTATTTTCGAGGAGTCTCCATATTCCACCTATACTAGTGAAGGTTTCCCATAATTCAAAACAGCGGAGTGTATTTCCGAAGCGTTGCGCTCATCTTAGTTTCCCCATGAAAAAATCCAAACAACGCTGCTGTTAATTGCAGTATGGTTTGGATTTTTAAATAGCATAGCTTAAACAGTTATGTTTCAGCTTCTTATTTCCATTTATCTGTGAAGTTTGAAAGCAAACCTTGTGCTTTCTCAGTTAAGCTTCCTGTCGCTTCATTGGCTTGTTCGGTTACCTGTTGTACTGCTTCTGTTCCTTGGTCCGCAGCACCTTGTAACGCTTCTGTTCCTTGGTCCATAGCCTCTTGCCCCAGCTCTGTGCCCTGCTGTGCCAAATCGCTCGCCTGATCAGTTAGATTATCAACACCTGATGCTTCTGTTACAGAATCAACAGCTTGCTGCGCTTGTTCGGATACTTGCTCACCGTTCAGCAGTTCACCTGCTTTATTAACAAGCTCTTCTGGTGCAATATCACTTATCTTGTTACCGATAAGTTCCTTAAAGGAATCAAAAATCCCCATATAAACACCTCCTATGGGTTCACTATATGACATAGCTGTACGAAATACAACGCTTACACCTTGTATAGCACGTAAAGAAAGTGTGAACAAACTATCTGTTGGCTGCATATTCCCATACATCTTTTAAAGAAGCAGAAAGCGTACGCGTCGGCTCCCAGCCAAGTGCACGAATTTTTTCGGCTGTCATTGACAGTTTCGCTTCGATTGCTGCCTCTGTTTTCGCATGTATTGAGAACTTATAGTTACTCACTTGCCGGAGTACCGACAAAATTTCTCCCAAAGAAACCCATCGTCCTGAAGTGATTTCGTACGTTTCTCCAGCCTGACCATGCAAAAGCAACACTTCGTAAGCTTCCACCAAGTCTCTCACATCAATAAAATCTCTTGTTACGGTGACATCACCAACGTAGAATTCCGTTTTTCCTGTTTCCTTTAGCTGACGAACTTGTTCTGCAAATACTGTGCATACACCGTTTGATTTTCCCGGACCTATTAGATTAGAAGGTTTGGCAATCATAACATCTGTACCGAATAGGTTATGCCAGGCGAGGCCTACTGTTGTCTGCAATGTCTTTGTTAGACTATATGGGTGCGTTGGCGTTGCCAGGCTAGCTATTTCATCTTGCAGCACACTTCCAGCAACCACCAAACGAGCCGGGAGTTCAATTGTTCGAATTGATTCCACTATATGAAGTGTAGATTCCACATTTGCCTGCCAGCTTTTTAATGGTGTTTCCCAAGATGCAGATACACTGTTCTCTCCTGCAAGATGAAGAATATAATCTGGCCTTATATTTTCCAACAGTGCATGTACGGCCGTCTTCTCCGTCAAATCAAGTGTATGAATTGTTAGCTTCTCTCCAATGTCATCAAGCTTCGTTTGCCTTGTCACCGCATCTACAGCATACCCTTTTTTCAGAAAATGCCTTACTGTATGACGACCGGTAAAACCGCTTGCCCCTGTAATTAGAATCCGCTTTTCCATACATACCTCCTGTTACATCAAATGCACATCTTGAAACAACTGCTTCCACAGTGCATTATTCCCTTCCCAAATCTCATTGTCTGGCAGCTCTACGCTATAGACGTTATCTATTGGCCAATGTTTTTCAACAATCCCAGAAACTGGGCCATGGTTCACTATGAGGATCCGAAAATCATGTTCAATAATTGAACGGAGAACTCGCTGAAGCTCTGCCGTATCCTCGAGTGTGGCATTCGTCCGAATAAATAATATACGCTTTGCTGTAATCAGTTTTTCCAAAAGCCGGTTTACACGGCGATCCAGTTTCTCCTTCACCTGCGGATACATCGGCAGCTGTGTCAGGCTGTTCTGCGCTGCATGAAAGTCATGATTGGACATAATTAAATTTCTTTCGTCCGAGACAAGCAACATATCTGCTGTTGCGTAGCCGGCAATACGCAGATTTTCATGAAGCATAAAATCCGCAAAACGCTTCTCGAACAGCTGTATCACATTAGGCAGAAGCGGCGATCCCATCCAATCAAGCGGCCCCGAAAATGGCCGAAGATTATTCTTCTTCATTTGAATGGCTCCAAGACAGAGATCTCCAAGACTATAAACAGCATCATAACCGCCTTTTATCAAATCGTTTCCCACACATATTCCTCCTTTTGCAATCTCCCCTATCTATTAGATTCACTCCTCTGTTTTTACGGAAGAGCAAACCGTCCAGTTTAAAAGAAATTACATCTGGCTCCATGCCTTTTGTATACCATCTGTAAGAGATGTAGATGGAAGCCATTTTAGTTGCGCAACGGCTTTATCATTACAAAGACAGCTGTGAGAAATGTCTCCAGATCGGCTAGAGGTGAATTGCATATCTAAGGAAGGATGTAACTGCTTAAAACATGCGACTAGATCAAGAATCGACGTGCTGGTACCAGTACTAGCATGATAAGTACCGCTTTCTTCCTTCTGCATTGCGGCAATATTAGCCGTTACGATATCGTTCACAAAGATAAAGTCCCTTGATTGGGTGCCATCTCCGTGGATCATAATCGGTTCTTTTCGCTTCAGCTTTTCTAAGAATACTGCCACAACACCGCCTTCGCCCTTCGGTTTCTGCCCCGGTCCGTATACATTTCCGTAACGGAGGATTGTGTAAGGAAGTTGATAAAACTGGTGGAATAGCTGGATGTATTTCTCAGCAGACAGTTTGGATAAGCCATAATAAGAGATTGGGTTCGCTATATCTTCTTCTTGAATCAAAACCTTTTGGATGTCACCATAGACAGCAGAGGTGGACGCAAAAATAAATTTCTTTACTCCTGCAGTACGGCTCGCTTCCAGCATATTGATTGTGCCGCCAATATTTACATCTGCATCTTGCACTGGGTTTAATATGCTTTTTGTTACATCTGCCTGCGCTGCTAAGTGGAACAGTATATCAGGCTGCTCTTCAATGACGGCACGATACGCGTCTGCACTTTTAACATCAAATTGATACAGCCGTACATCCTGCGGAATATCAGTATTTCCAGCTGAGAGGTCATCCAAGATGACAACCTCATGCCCCTCACTTTGTAAAGTCTTCACAAGGTGAGAACCTATAAATCCTGCTCCGCCAGTCACAATTATCTTCATAATGGACCTCCTAATCAGCTGTCTGGTGCAAAGCGTTTATAAATTTCCAAGAGTCGTTCCACGCCTACGTCCATTGACCAATGCTGCAGGCCCCATTCTCGTGCTTGCTCCCCAAGCTTCCTTCGGTAGTCATCATCTTCCAGCAATGTTTCAATTGCCCCCTGTAAAGCCGATGCATCCCCCTTTGGCACGATTAAACCTGTTACTCCATCTTCGACCATTTCCGGCAGCCCGCCCGCATCCGTCACGATTACAGGTTTACTGCTAACCTGCGATTCGATAACACTTAGAGGCTGGTTATCCATCAAACTTGGAAGCACACTAATATCCGCTAGTTTCAACAGAACCGGAACGTCCTCTCGCTTGCCAAGGAAAAGCACCTTATCCCCCAACCCCAAACTTGTCACTTGGGCTTGCAAATGCTGCTTTCGATTGCCGTCTCCGACAATCCAGCAAACCCAATCATCACGATCTTTTAAGGATGCTAACGCGTCAATGAGGTGATGAACACCTTTGAGTTCAATAAGTCTTCCCGCATAGATAATCACTTTTTTCTCTGGCGGTGTCTGCATTGTTGTCGGTTTAGATTGCTCTTCTTGAAAACGTTCTACCGAGAACCCATAATGCAGTTTTTCGAATTTATCTTCAGGCACTCCGAATTCTTCCACTAATATTTTCTGCAGCCATTCATTAGCTGTAATCGTCACCTCTGCACTAGAAGCTCCTAATCTTTCAATCTCATCAAAATAGGCACGGGCAAGATTGGATGTCGGAGATTTGTGGATGGTTGTAAGCTGATGACGTATTTCATGGGACACTAATCCGTGCAAAGTGGCGATAAGCGGAACGCCTTCAGGTCGTGCTCGATCTAGTGCCACCGTGGAAATGACGTCGTGCGTGTGAATGATGTCATAATCATCAAGCCCAAATTCTGCAGCTGCTAGTTCATACGTGTACCGCTGCACTTCTGTGTATTCGACTAGATGATTCAAATAAACTTTTGGGAAATTGTTTTTCTGAAGGATGCTATACACATAAGCAGACCAACGTTCCTTTGGAATGGTCTTCTCGCGCCCAGAGACTTGAATATACGTGTTCTCCCCGCCATAACCCATAATATCTACAGTATGGCCCAGATCCACCAGACTGCTTTTCAACTGGGAAAGATAATTCCATACCCCGCCCAAATGCGGAATGGACCAATATGTTGCTAACAAGATTTTCATTATATTTCCTCCCATACAAATAAAACGCCCATTGATAAGCCTTTAACAGTATATGGTGCAAATGAAAGCATGTGCCTGGCACAAAAAAGGCTTCCTGCCTCAGCAGGAAGCTCAATCAGTCAGGAATGGAAGCTAAGATATCGAGATCGGGTATGGTAATCCGGCTGTTATTAATAGAAATCGATCTGGTTCCGTCCGCATTCAACTCCGTTTTAAATCCGTTTATATGTTCTGGCTGGTATGGAACAGGAGTTGCTGGCACAAAATTTGGTACAGCTGCTCCCTGTGGTTCGGATAAAGGCACGGCTGGCTGCGCTTCTGTTACAGGCGCCTCCCAAGGCGTTGTACTTTCCAAACTTGGATTAACTGCCTCGATTGCCGGTGGCGTAATTATACCTGGAACAATTGCACTGCCTGCGATAGATGAGGTTGCATCAACTGGAGGTGCATTTACAGGTGACGGGACTTCTTCTGCCTGTTCTGTTTGCGGAACTGCTGCAGGAAACGTCGCCGGAAAGCCTCTTGTAGGTGAAAACGCGCCTCCCCAGATAGTTCCTCCTGCGGAAGGGCCCATTGCTCTTCTGCCATATAGTCGCGTAGTTATTTTATTCGGCACTTTCATCATCCTTTCCACAGCTAGTATATGAATATCCCTCGCCGTTGTTATTCCTGACAAGAAAAAACGTCATTACTGTGTATCTATCCAATCCCTTTCTAAATCTATCCATATACTAATCAACGAAAATACGCTTGTGGATAGCGGTTTTAAAGGAGGTTACTTGTGAAGGTTTTAACTGTCTTAGGAACACGCCCTGAAATCATCCGGCTATCTATCATAATCAAAAAACTAGATTTGCTGGCAGAACCGCACGTACTTGTTCACACCGGTCAAAACTACACCTCCAATTTAAGTGATGTATTTTTTGATGAAATGCACATCCGAAAGCCTGATTACATCTTGTCACAGAGTCAACAGACATTAGGCGAACAGCTGGCAACGATGTATAAAGAGCTGGAAGTCATTCTGAAAAAGGAGGTACCGGATAAAGTACTTGTGCTAGGAGACACCAACAGCGCTCTTAGCGCTTTACTCGCGGAACGGATGCACATACCTGTTGTTCATATGGAAGCAGGCAACCGTTGTTTTGATTTGGAAGTACCAGAAGAGAAGAACAGACGCGTCATTGATGCAATCTCGAGTCTCAACCTGCCTTATACACCTGGCAGCAGAGAAAATCTACTACGCGAAGGTCTTCCGGCGAATCGCATCGTCGTATCAGGAAATCCAATCTTTGAAGTGCTGAAGCAGTATGCAGCCAGTATTCAACAAAGTCGCATCTTAGAAGAACTCAAGCTGAAGAAACATTCCTACTTGCTAACAACCATACACCGTGCAGAAAACGTTGATCATCCAGATAAACTGCGGACGATTATCAATGGGTTAAGCGCTGCTGCTGAGAAACTAAACAAGCGCATGATTTGCAGCATCCATCCACGGACCCAATCAAAGATCAGTCAGCTAAACGATGTAACAGTGAGTCCGCTCGTTGAGTTTCACCAGCCGTTTGGTTTCTTTGATTTTGTCACACTCGAGAAACATGCACTGTTGGCACTGACCGACAGCGGAACGGTACAAGAAGAATGTTGTCTGTTCCACGTACCAACAGTGACAGTACGCAAAACGACGGAACGCCCTGAAACTGTCGCTTGCGGCAGCAATATCGTCTCTGGCATTGACGCCGCTGCGATTGAACGGTCCGCCATCATTATGGCCGCTGCTGCGAAAGATTGGGAGTTTCCCAAAGGATATGCTGACCCGAATGTATCGGATAAGGTTATCAAAATTATTTTAGGAGGTTTGGAGATTGTTTAAAGATAAAACAATTTTTATTACTGGAGGAACTGGCTCGTGGGGCTATGAGCTTGTCAAACAGCTGCTGCTTCACCGCCCAAAAGAGATACGCATTTTCTCTCGTAATGAATCCCACCAGTTTACGATGAAGCATGAGTTTGACAACAACCCGAAACTGCAATTTAAAATCGGTGATATCCGCGACCGTGAAGCATTAATCGAAGCAACAGAAGGCGTGGATTATTTATTCCATCTTGCAGCACTCAAACACGTACCAGTTTGTGAAGATCAGCCGCTAGAAGCGCTTAAAACCAATGTATTAGGAACACAGCATGTCATTGATGCAGCCATCCACCATAAGATCGATAAAGTCATTTACATCTCAACCGACAAAGCATCAGATCCTGCAAACTTCTATGGCCTTTCCAAAGCAATGGGAGAAAGGCTAATTACACACGCGAATACCCTTCATGCTAACACAACATTCGTATGTATCCGTGGTGGTAATGTACTTGGAACAAATGGAAGCGTCATTCATGTTTTCAAGAAAGCAATTCACCAAAAAGGAAAAATCGGCATCACAGATCCCGAAATGACACGTTTCTTCTTAACTGTAGAGGACGCGATTAAACTTGTATTTAAAGCAACCTTTGAAGCAGTCGGCGGGGAAATTTTCATCATGAAGATGCCGGCTATTAAAATTACGGATCTTGCAAAAGTATTAATGGAAGCCTCTGGCACGAAGGATATTGAATTTGAAACATTAGGTATTCGTCCTGGCGAGAAAATTCATGAGCTGTTATTAACGATTAATGAAAGCAACTCGGCAATTGTGTATGACGATCGCTACTTCGTTATTCTGCCCGATATCAAAACGGATGCAATTAAAGACCAATATAAAGGCTATAAAAAAGTGGAGATTACCGATTACAATTCCAGCCAGAACCTGCTTTCACTTAAGGAAATCCAAAGCATGCTCGCAAAAGGTGGTTTTATTTAATGAAGATACTTATCCTCGGCGGAAAGGGAATGGCGGGGCATGTAATGTACAGTTACCTGCGCAAAAAGCCGGATTACGATGTGTATTATACTTCCCGCGATCGAACGGATAAGAATAGTATCTATCTCGATGCAGTTGACACTTCTGCATTGGAACAGCTGATCAATTCACTGGAACCAGAGATTGTCATCAACTGTACCGGAATCCTGAATGAGGCTGCAGAGCAAAACCCGCTTTTAGCTTTCCGAGTGAACAGCCTGCTGCCTCATCAGCTTGCTGCTTTCATGAGTAGAAAACAAGGTCGCTTGATTCAGATCAGCACTGACTGTGTCTTCTCCGGTAAAACTGGGCAATACAAAGAAACGGACTTCCGCGATGGAGACTCCGTTTATGCACAATCTAAACAGCTAGGTGAAATCACAGCAGAACCGCATCTAACTATACGAACTTCGATTATCGGACCTGAGCTTAAGAAAGATGGCATTGGGCTGTTTCATTGGTTTATGAATCAGAACGGAAAGATTAAAGGATTTGAGAACGTTTACTGGAATGGTGTAACAACACTTGAGTTGGCCAAAGCAACAGACTTCTTCATTCAACAGCAAACAAGCGGATTATTCCACCTTTGCCCTGAAAATACAATAAGCAAACACGACCTCTTAATGCTTTTCAAAGAGGTCTATCAAAAAAACGACATCCACATTACCCCGGATGCCGCTCATGTGCTGGATCGAACCATTGTAAACACCAGAAAATCACCTGCATATGCTGTACCAAGCTTTCGTGAGATGCTGGAGGAGCAAAAGCAAATTTATCCGTTACTCGTATCTTGAATGCCTAAGTCCAGCAGCATTTGCTTAAACGAGCTTGCGTAGGAACTGTGACTGAACCTTTCCTTCACATGCCGGAGTCCATTCTCTCGAATATAAGTGCGTTGGTCTGTATTGACTATTAACTCTTTCGCTTCTCGAAGCGCTGAATCTGGATTGCCTATATCGTAATATTTCCCTGTTTGATTATGAATTACCGCTCGGCGTACGCCATCAGAATCTGTGGTTAATACGGGGCAGCTGCAGCTAATGGCTTCTATTACTGCATAGCCTGCACTTTCCACCTTGGATGTTGATAATAAAAAACCGCCTGAATCACCGATCAAAGAGAAGTAATACGGCATATCGGTATGCGGTACATCCGGAAAAATAGACACATGCGCACGCAGCTGCAAGCTGTCCAGCATCTGTTCAAACGCGTCATTCTCACTTTGTGTCGCCAGCGACGGATCATGGAACATATAAAACTGCAAATCTTGGCGATATTCTGTCAGCAGTTTATGAGCTATCAGGAGAAACTCCCGCCAGTTTTTATTGTCTTCTAATCTGCCCACCCAAGCGATGATTGGTTTTTCAGCTGCTGTTCCAGCCATGTACGCAAAGCTGTCCGTATCGAAGCATATATCAAACCCAAATGTAGGTGTTGTTGGATAAAAATGCTGGTATATATCTGCAATATGTTCTGTCATGGGGTGCAGCAAGCCGTTTGCATAACTGTTAACCAATGGCACTGCAAGCTCCAGTTGCGAGTAAGCAACTTCTTTTGGTCCGAATCCTTGTGATTCCAATATAAGCTTGCCTGTAAATCCTAGTCTTCGAAAACGGGCAAAACTCAAGAAATCAGATGTGACGATAGCCGCATCAAAATTATTGGCTTCGAATATCTGCTTGATGTCTGCATCTTCGTTTGTTATATACACCGGCGCTCCATGGTCATTTACGAGTTCGCGGCGTTTTTCATAATACAAAAAGTGAGCAGAGATGCCTTCCAACTCCAACGCAGCTCTTCTCTGTCGATTAAGCGTTTCCACGCCACCGCTCGGAACGTAAAAAACAAATAACACCTTCATGTTCTGCCTCCTTTACTAGGCGTACAATATCCATTTCATGCTTATGCTGGAGGCAGAAAAAATATGATATTTAGGAGGACGCAGCAATGCTGCCGAAAGTAACGATCATCATCCCTTTTTTCAATGATAAATATGTTCCTGTTGCCATTCAAAGTGCCTTAGAGCAAACGTACCCGAATATCGAAGTAATCGTGGTAGATGATGGATCTACAGAAGAGATTGATAAGATTCAGCCTTATTTAGACCAAATCACTTATATAAAGAAGGAAAATGGCGGAACGGCCACTGCACTTAACTATGGTATCCAGCATGCCACCGGAGAATATATAGCGTGGCTAAGCTCTGATGATATGTTTTTGCCGCATAAAATCCAGGTTCAACTGGACTATATGCTAGCCAATAATGCACCAGTCTGCTTTTCCAACTATCACCTAATGGATAAAGATAATCAAGTTTTCATTCCTTGGTGTGGCAAACGTTTCTCTCCTACGAATAATTTAAGAGAGGTTTATGAAACTTTCCTGTCAGTAAATCCCGTCAACGGATGCACCATTGTAATCCGAAAAGACGTCTTTGATACTACCGGGGCCTTTAACCCTGGATTCTTATATACACATGATTATGATTTGTGGTTCAGAATCCTGCTGAGCGGTTTTCGAATGCATTATATTGACCAGCCACTTATCCACTTTCGTTCCCATGAGGAATCCGGCACTTCCAGATTCCAGCCGCAAATCTTACACGAAATGAACACAATCGAAACACACTATCGCCCGATTCTAGAAGAATACTTGCAAAAACACCCTATATTTTAAAATGAAGGAGTTTGTCTTATGAATAAGAAGCAGTTAGCTTCATTAATTAAACTTGCCCCTCCTGGATACCGTATACCAGATATCCGACTCCTTCCGCTTATGGAACGGTACGGAAAAACAAACTAGGGAGCTAATATATATGAAAATCTTAATCGTTTCCTATTATCCGCTTCCTTATGTCGGAGGATTGTGGACAGTAGTACGTAACCTCCGCAACGAATTGACAAGAACAGGACATGAAGTTGATATCTTAGCTCAGAATGAAGCGATGACCGAATACCGGATAATTGGACAGAAGGCTCCTTTTGAAGTGTCCGACATCCAACCTCTTATTGAAGAAGAAATGTTAGCAACCTTTTCAAAGCTGGAATCCTATACCTCCATTTATTTAACGGAAGTCTTGAAATACAGTCTGGAATTAACCGCATTAGCACTGGACTTATCCAAGTACGATATTATCCATGCCCAGGATATCATTGCGGCTGCGGCAATTGCTCGAATAAAACCCGCGCATATTCCTATCGTCACCAGTATACATGGCTATCTATCAAAGGAAATAGCACTATCTATTAAGGGACGCCATCCGAAGATAGAACCTGCAGAACTGTATGAAAGCTTTGAATACCAATATAACGTACACTTGGAGCACATCGGCTGTCATGGTAGTGAGTTGATCCATACACCAGCCAATATTACGAAGGTAGATATTATGCAGCAGCACCATATATCAGAATCACGATTTGTTCAATTTCCTTATGGAATAGATATAGAAACTTTCCGGCAGAGTCCGCAGCAGTTGGAACTAATACCAGCTAAAAAGAAGCCGGTTATTTTGTTTGCAGGCAGAATCGTGCAAGTAAAAGGCGTACACATTCTTGTGGAAGCATTGAAACAGCTAAAAACAATCACGTCAAATTGGGAATGCTGGCTACTTGGCAGCGGCGATGCTGTTAAATCGATTAAGAATCAAATAAAGGATGCAGACCTGACAGCAGACATTAAACTTTTTGGCTCCGTACCAAACGTAAAGGGCTTTCTGGATACCGCTGATATCTTTGTTTCACCAAGTCTGCAGGATACACAGCCGTACTCCGTTATAGAAGCACAACTCAGTAGTCTACCTGTTGTAGTAAGCGATGCTGGCGGCTTACCTGAAATGGTGCAAGAAGGCGTAACAGGATTACTCTCAGAAACTGCTAATCCTGAAAGTTTGGCGCATCAGCTGGCTCGGCTTCTGCAAGATACCGCGCTTCGCCAGCAGCTGGGCCACCAAGCTAGGCTGTGGGCAGAGCAGCAATGGTCCTTGATAAACATGGGATACAATACTGTCAATTTATATAAAAAAGCACTCGGGCTTCCCGAGTGAGCATGAAAATCAATTCAACTGCCTTTGGTTGGCTGTCCCTTTCGCAATGAAGTACGAATCATACAATAAAATATCTTCATTATGAGAGGAGGGCATCACCTTGACCATACTTCTTGATGCAAGAACATCCCAGAACGCCAGTACGTCAGGTTCTATTTCCTCACCAATCGCAGCCGGCACGCCAGTTTTGTTTGGTCAAATTGGTCTAGTCGTAACAGAAGCAACATCCCCGATTCGAACACAGCTAAGCGGTATTATCTCTATACAGCTTCCCCTGCTTCCTTTACTGACTAGCGTGCAAGTTAGAATCGTACGAGGTACAGCACCAACAGATCCATTAGTATTCTCAGCTGTTTACAACCTAGACCTGCAAATACTGGGACCGCAGTCGTTTACCTTTAACGGGTCAGACATTAACGTTCCACCACCAGCAAGCGGGCAACTCACGTATACTGCGTTCGTCTCAACGAACATAGTTGGAGCAATTCGAGTAGGTCCAGAGAGCTTTAACGGAATTTCGTTTTCCGGGTAATGCTTCAAGAGGATGAGCAAATTTTGCTTGCCCTCTTTTCCTAATAGCCCTGCCTGTTCTGCCGCTACTCTCATATTGTAATGTAGAGAGGTGGTGAACTACATGGGTTATTACTGGCCAGATTGTAAGATAAAACCTAGACGCAAGTATATATGCAAGCAAGAAGACTGCTGTGAAAAAGAAGAGGATAAACATGCGTGTGATTGCGACAAATGCGATCACAAATGTGAAGGTGGCACAAGATGGGGTGCCTCATTCCTGACACCTCCTTCCCCGCCATTCCCTTATTAATAAATAGGTAACGGCATCTGTATAAGGTGCCGTTTTCTACATACATTATCATGTTAGAATGCTATTCAGGCAGGGTAAACAGATACCGTAATAACAGAGGAGGTACCATAATGAACCCTAATTATGAGAAGTGTATCCAAGCCTGTATAGAATGCATGGAAGCCTGCAACAGCTGCTATGATGCGTGCTTACTAGAAGATAACGTCAAAATGATGACAGATTGCATTCGGATGGACCGAGAGTGTGCCGATATGTGTGCGTTCGCTGTTCAATCGATGCAGCGGAACAGTCCGTTTGCCGAGCAAGTGTGCACCCTTTGCGCAGAAGTATGCCAAGCTTGTGGCGAAATCTGCCGCCAGCATGAAGCAAAACACTGCCAAGCGTGCGCGGATGCCTGCTTTGCTTGTGCAGATGCTTGCCGTTCCATGGCAGCATAATACAAAAAAAGACTGCCAACTAGAAATGGCAGTCTTTTTCATTATTCTGGGTATGCTAAGTTTATTGCTGAAGCCGTCTTGAAAAGGATTCGACCAGCAATACAATCGCTGCTGCCGCATGCAGGATCCAGCCGACAAAAGGAATCCAGCCAAGACAAGCTGCAACAATCCCTACAATACTGCCGGTGAGCGGTCCTTGAACTCGGACAGCCAGCAGGAGTGTAATAATATGCAAAACAAGCATGATAATCAATGGCATCCAGCCATTCGATACAATAATAATTGCACCTAAAACAGGAATTGCCAAGATCGCTTCCATAATACCAGTTATCAGCTTCATCGTTTTCGTTGCAGACATTCTATTCCGCCTCTCTATACACCTATTCCATTACTTACATATACGTATCATACAGGAAAATGTTTCATACGGAAAAAGTTCTATTCAACTAGCAGATTCTGTCGTATAATGGTACGTCTAGTTTTTTAAAATACGTATTAGAAACAAGGGAGATGACAATGACAAAGAAACCGATCATTCAATTCAACAATGTCATAAAGCAATACGATAAAGAAGCCACCATCTTAGACAGCGTCAGCTTCGAGATTGAACGGGGTAAATTTTATACCCTTCTAGGTCCGTCGGGCTGCGGTAAAACCACGATACTCCGTTTGATTGCCGGCTTCACAGAACCGACTTCTGGCGACATGCTATTTGACGGGAAACCGCTAAACAAAATACCTGCCAATAAGCGATCTGTGAATACGGTATTTCAGGATTATGCTCTATTCCCGCACTTAAACGTGTTTGAGAACGTTGCTTTCGGTTTGCGCATTAAGAAAATGCCGCAAAAGCAGATTGACGAGAAGGTAACAGAAGCTTTACGCTTCGTTAACCTTGCCGGGTATGAAAAACGGGAAATCAGCGAAATGTCCGGCGGTCAGCGCCAGCGTGTGGCCATTGCTCGCGCAGTCGTCAATGAGCCGGAAGTAATTCTTCTGGATGAGCCATTATCAGCACTCGATCTGAAATTGCGTACAGAGATGCAGTACGAGTTACGTGAGATGCAGCAGCGCCTCGGCATTACATTTATCTTCGTTACACATGACCAAGAAGAAGCACTGGCACTTTCAGATGAGATTTTTGTCCTGAATAACGGAAAAATTGAGCAAAGCGGCACGCCTACAGATATATACGATGAGCCAATCAACCGCTTTGTGGCAGACTTTATCGGAGAATCCAACATTGTTGATGGACGGATGATCCGGGACTATGAAGTAGAATTCACCGGCAAGCGATTTGCTTGTGTAGACCAAGGTCTGCAGCCGAATGAACCTATTGAAATTGTCATCAGACCCGAGGATTTGCATATAACAAGCGCAGATTCCGGTAATTTGCGTGTCAAAGTGGATTCCCAGCTGTTCCGCGGCGTTCACTATGAAATCTCCAGTTACGATGAAGCCGGAAATGAATGGCTTGTCCATTCTACGAGAAAAGCTGTTGTCGGCGAAGAAATCGGCCTTGCCTTCGAGCCGGAGGCCATTCATGTTATGCGTTTGAATGAAACAGAAGAAGAATTCGATAAACGATTAGAGGCATACAGCGATGGAGAATAAGACAACTCGCAGTCTGTATATGATCCCTTATGTTATCTGGATCGCTTTCTTTGTTATCGCACCAATTCTGCTCGTGTTGTATTATTCTTTCCAAGACCTGAATGGTGATTTCTCGCTAACAAATTATCAGAATTTCTTTACTCCAATCTATTTGGAGATGACTTTAAGTTCTTTCTGGTATGCGTTTCTAATCACACTTGTTACGCTGCTCTTTGCTTATCCAACAGCTTACTTGCTGACAAAGCTAAAACACAAGCAGCTTTGGCTGCTATTAATAATTGTACCAAGCTGGATTAATTTGTTGTTGAAAGCTTATGCTTTCCTTGGCATTTTCGGCACCTACGGGATGGCAAATAAATTGCTTGAAGCAGTAGGTATCGGATCCAGACAGCTGTTATTCACGGATTTCAGCTTTGTGTTCGTAGCCGTATATATTTTCATTCCGTTTATGATTCTGCCTATCTTTAACTCGTTGGACAAGCTGAATCCAACCTACTTGGATGCGGCAAACGATTTAGGCGCTTCCCGCTGGACGACATTCCGAAGAATTGTCTTCCCGCTAACAATTGATGGTGTGAAAGCTGGATGTCAGATTACATTCATTCCGGCATTGTCTTTGTTTATGCTGACTCGTCTTATTGCAGGCAGCCAAGTTATTACACTCGGTACCGCAATCGAACAGCAATTCCTTGTCACGCAGGATTGGGGCATGGGATCAACAATTGCCGTCTTCCTGATCATCTTTATGTTCATTGTTATGTTTGCAACTGGAACAAAAAGGAGGAGAGCACGTGGATAAGAGAATTTCTCCCCTGTCACGGATATTTTTAATTGTTATGTTTGCACTGCTTTACTTACCAATCTTTTATTTAATCTTTTATTCCTTTAACAGCGGCGGAACAATGTATGGATTTGAAAACTTTACGCTTGATTGGTATCGCGAGCTGTTTCAGAACACCAGACTGCTTATTATTGTGTTGAATACAGTTGTTATTGCGCTGCTGTCTGCTTTGATTTCAACGATTATAGGTGTGCTGGGTGCTATGATGATTAACAAGGTGCGTTCTCGCCGGGCGAAAGACAGTCTGTTGTCTTTGAACAATATACTTATCGTTAGTCCGGATGTTATTATCGGTGCCTCTTTTCTAATTTTGTTCACAATAGCAGGCTTAAAACTTGGCTTTTATTCGGTATTGCTTTCGCATATCGCTTTTAGCATCCCAATTGTCGTGCTGATGGTGCTGCCGAAGATTTCTGAAATGAGCCCATCTTTACTGGATGCAGCAAGAGACTTGGGTGCTTCTCGCTGGGAAGTCATGACCAAGGTAGTCATACCATATATTACTCCTGGAATATTCGCCGGCTTCTTTATGGCTTTAACTTATTCGCTGGATGACTTTGCCGTTACGTTCTTTGTTACCGGGAATGGCTTTACAACATTGTCAGTAGAGATTTATTCGTTAGCAAGACGTGGCATTTCCTTAGATATAAATGCGCTCTCCACCATTATCTTTCTTATAACAATGGTTATTGTGGTCATTTATTATCTAATTACAAACCGCACCAAGAAAGCACCTGATATGGAGGTGTTCAAATGAAACAACTTGTTCGTTTGGCTGTCGTAATTCTGGCAGTATGCGGTATCCTGCTTTTCACAATCTCTCGCTTGAATGCCTCGCAAGGTTACTCGGGCGGTAACACACTTACTGTTTATAACTGGGGAGATTATATCGACCCTGAAGTGTTAGACAGCTTTGAAGAGGAAACTGGTATCACGGTGATTTATGAAACATTTGATACCAATGAAGCGATGATGACAAAAATTCAGCAAGGCGGTACAAGCTATGATATTGCCGTTCCTTCTGAGTATATGATTGAAAAGCTGAAAGAAGAAGATCTGCTGCTGCCGATTGACCATAGCAAGATTCCCAACCTAAAAAATATTGATGACCGATTTTTAGACTTATCATTTGATCCGAACAACAAATATTCAATCCCATACTTCTGGGGAACAGTTGGAATCGTGTATAACAGTAAAAAACTTGATGGAATGAAGATAGACAGCTGGAACGATCTCTGGAATCCAGCTCTAAAGAATGAAATTATCTTCACAGACAGTCCTCGCGAAATAATAGGTATGGGTCTTAACAGCCTTAACTATTCGCTGAATGATACAGATCCGGATCATTTGCAAGAGGCTTATGATAAGCTAGTCTCTCTGAAACCGAATGTTAAAGCACTGCTTGGCGATGAGAACAAGATGCTGCTTGCATCCGGTGAAGCGTCTATCGGCGTTGTTTGGTCAGGCGATGCATCCGAAATCATGGGGGAAAATGCAAATTTAGATTATGTGCTTCCAAAAGAAGGATCCAATCTTTGGTTCGATAATATGGTCATTCCGAAAACGGCCAAGAATGTCGATGCTGCACATGAGTTCATTAATTATATGCTCGATCCGAAAGTTGCAGCAAAGAACACCGAGTATGTAAGCTATTCCACACCAAATAAGGAAGCATTACAATATATGCCCGCAGAAATGGTGAATGACAAACGATTCTACCCATCACCCGAACAAACGGAAAGGCTCGAGGTTTATGAAAACCTTGGACCGGAAAAATTGGGCCGTATGAATGAGTTATTCCTCAAGTTTAAAATGGAATAAGCAAAAGGCATGTGTCCTAGTGACACATGCCTTTTCGCTTTGTATTAGGACAAATCCGCTCCATCTGATGCAATTACTTTTTTATACCAATGGAAAGATTTCTTCCTGCTTCGCTCTAGTGTACCGCTCCCATCATCGTGCTTATCCACATAAATGAAACCGTATCGCTTCGAATACTCCCCAGTAGATGCGCTCACCAAATCAATACATCCCCAGCTTGTATAACCCATTAAATCAACACCGTCTTCTATCGCTTCTCCCATTGCTTGGATGTGATCACGCAGGTATTCTATACGATAATCATCATTAACACTGCCGTCTTCTTCCACTTTGTCATACGCACCAAGACCATTCTCAACAATGAACAATGGTACTTGATAGCGATCATACATATCATTCAGTGCAATACGCAGACCTAATGGATCAATCTCCCAGCCCCAGTCACTTGCTTGAAGGAATGGATTCTTCACGCCGGACATAATATTACCCTGCGCCTTATCTTCCTCGGATTTTTCCGCTTTTTCGGTGCGGGACATGTAGTAGCTAAAGCCGATGTAATCTACTGTTCCTGTTTGAATTGCTTTCAAGTCGCCTTCTTCGATCTCAAGCTCTACCCCTTGCTCCTTAAGGAAACGCTTTGCAAAGGCTGGGTAAGCACCGCGTACCATCACATCGCCGCAATAGTTATTGAACAGGCGTGCTTCTTGATTTGCATAAAATACATTTTCCGGATTGCTGTCAAAGGCATAAACAGGTGCATAAATAATCATGCAGCCAATCTGTGCTTCAGGGTTCACTTCATGGCAATATTGTACTGCTTTTGCACTAGCTACAAACTGATGATGAAGTCCTTGTGCAACAGACTGATACTTATGCTCACCAGGCTGGATGGAGAATCCAAGGCTCATAATTGGCATGATAAGTCCGCTGTTAATTTCGTTGAATGTCATCCAATATTTCACCTTATCTTTATAACGGTCCAACACAGCTTTTGCGTAGCGTTCAAAGAATGTGATAACTTCCCGGCTCTTCCAGCCGCCATATTCCTTTACTAAGTTAACCGGCATCTCATAGTGAGAAATCGTAACAACTGGCTCGATACCATGCTTATGCAGTTCATCGAATACACGATCATAAAACGCTAGTCCTTCTTCATTCGGCTCCAGCTCGTCACCTTTCGGGAAAATGCGCGTCCAAGCAATCGACATCCTGAATACCTTGAATCCCATTTCGGCAAACAGAGCAATATCTTCTTTGTAGCGGTGATAGAAATCAATTGCTTCATGGTTTGGATACGTATACTTATCTGTATCTATTTCAAAATTAAAGCCCGGTTCAGCCAATATGCGCAGACGCTGCTTACCACCTGGCAGGACATCTGCAATATTTAAGCCCTTATTTCCTTCATGGAAGCCACCCTCCATTTGGTTAGCGGCAGTAGCGCCGCCCCAAAGGAAGTCTTTTGGAAATACTGTTGTGTTTGTCATCGTTTTTCTCTCCTTCGCAAGTTAAGATGCTTCTTTTGACGTTGCATGTGGTACTGCTAAATCTATTAATGCCTCTCCAGTATGCACGGTCCCTTCAGCAAGCGCAGTAACATCTTCATACTCTGCAGTATTAGTGACAATGACTGGTGTAATTAAGTCATATCCAGCAGCCTGAATTGCTTCTTTTTCAAAGGACAGCAGCTTCTGCCCTTTTTGCACTTTGGCTCCTGATTCAATATGCGCTGTGAAATGTTCCCCATTCAATTTGACGGTATCAATACCTACATGAATTAGTACTTCCGCGCCATTTGAACTTTTTAAACCAATCGCATGCTTCGTTGCAAACACTGTAACCACTTCTCCATCTATTGGTGAAACAACTTCGCCTGCTGTTGGGAAAATAGCTGTACCTTTGCCCATAATCTCCTGAGCGAATGTCGGATCACTCACTTCCGCAAGCGGTCGAACTTCTCCTGTAAGTGGGCTTGCAAGAACTTCCGATGTTTTGTCTGTTACGGTTGCTTCTTCATTTTCAATTGTATTTTGTTCTGCAGTTGTTGTTTCTTCACCAGGTGCAACAACATCCTCGAAGCCAAGAACCCAAGTCATCATCGCTCCAGCAACGAAAGCTAACACAAGACCTAGCATTGCAAAGATAAATTCTGGTCCGAAAAATGTCGGTATACCCGGCAATCCCGCCATACCGGAAACGATATACGCTTTAACGTCTGTTAAGGCGTATAACACACCACCAGCAGCAGCACCGATTAAGGCTGCAATAAATGGCTTTTTCAAACGCATATTCACACCATACATCGCTGGCTCTGTAACACCCATTATCGCTGTCAAGGAAGTTGTAAAAGATAGAGATTTGAATTTCTTATTCTTCGAGCGCATAGCAACTGCAAATGCTGCACCAGCTTGACCAAAATTGGCAAGGAACATGGCTGGAATCATGTAATCATATCCATTTACCGCAATATTGTTTAGCATAATCGGAACTAATGCATAGTGCATGCCCGTGATAATAATAAGTGAGAATGTACCTGCTAAAAGAATCATGGCAATAATTCCAGCATTCTGGAACAAGAAGTCCGTTCCAGTGGATAAATAATTTCCGCCAATTGCACCTAAAGGACCTACTGCAATCAATGTTACTGGTACGACTACAAGCAACGTTAGCGTAGGAACCAATATTAGCTTTAGAGAAGCGTGCGTTATACGATCAACCCATTTTTCAACGTATGATGCAATCCAGATAGCCAACAAGATTGGTATTACAGTAGATGAATAAGTAGCTATTGTCACAGGCAGCCCAGCAAAGGAAATGTCTCCTCCTTCACTAAACATAGCAGTCAGGGTTGGATGAAGAATAGATGCCCCTATCGCAGCTGCAACATAAGGATTAGAGCCGAATTTCCGCGCTGCACTGACCGCAAGCAGGATTGGCAGGAAATAGAAAGCACCGTCTCCTATAACAGTTAGAATCTGATAAGTCTGGGAAGTTTCTTGCAGCCAGCCAAATGTAAGCAGCAATGCAGCAACCCCTTTGATCATCCCCGCTCCAGCAATCGCTGGAAGTATCGGTGTAAATACACCAGAGATAACATCAAAGATAGAGCTAATCACGTTTTTCTTTTCTTTCGATTCCCCTTCTGTATTACTTGATTCACTAAGCCCGCTGTTCGCAGTGATTTCTTTGTATACTTTTGGTACTTCATTCCCGATAATCAACTGGAATTGACTGCCGCTAATATTAGTGCCGAGTACGCCATCCACTTGTTCCAAAGCCTGCCGATCTGCTTTGCTGTTGTCATAAAGATTAAAACGAAGACGTGTCATACAATGAATAACACTTTGAACGTTTGACTCGCCGCCTACTAATTGCAAAATCTCTTCAGCTGTTTTACGATGGTTCATGTTAGACCCTCCATTCGGGGATAGTGTAATGAGGATAAAGGATGCCGCCTTTATCCTTTTTTCGTAGATAAGCCGTATTTGGTACACAAAAAAACCCAAACTACACCCCGTGCACAAAGTCGCCTTTGCTTAAGGAATATAATTTAGGTTTTGCCTGCTTATCAGTAACAATCCTAAAGGATAGTTGTATGCTGTTTTTGTATTACACTCATAATTTATCATGTAAGCGGATACTTGTCAACGCTTTCATAAATTATTTTTAATCCGGCATTACAGAGATAGTTTGCATTGTTCTAATATAAAAAACAGAATCTCCATCTTTAAACTGCGATATGATCCGGCTTCGCATCGATAAGAATACCACGGTAGCTGTCACCAAGCGATTCCACAACAACTCTTCCTCCAATTAAACCTTGAAGTAATTGGAATACATAAGGCTCTGCTGCCACCTGATTTGTTTGATAATGCACACCTATCCCCCCTTTATGCTTTACAACATATGTCTAGCAAGGATAGATGTGCCTATGCATTAAACATGCAATGCTTGTTTTAGCTTAGCAGCTCCTTCTTCCATCGCTTCACGCGCCTCTTCTACATGCGCTGAGAATCCGGCAAAACCGTGGATTAAACCTTCATAATTCCTAACAAATACATCAATACCCTCCTGCTGGAGCTTGGCTGCAAAAGCTTGTGCTTCATCTCGAAGCGGATCAAACTGGGCAGTCAATATTGCTGCTGGCGGCAATGTATGCAGCAATTCAGAATGAATCGGAGCTGCATGCGGATGAAGACGATCTGCTTCCGTCCGGTAATAATGCGATCGGAACCAAGTCATCATGTTCTTCGATAATAAATATCCTTCTGCATTTTCATTTAGCGATGCTGGTTCTTTACCAACGTACCCAGTAGAAGGATATAACAGCAGTTGGAAAACTGGCTTCTGTCCTCCTCTTTCCTCTGCCAGCAGACAAACGACAGTTGCTAAATTCCCGCCTGCACTGTCACCGCCTACGGCAAGCTTGCTGCCCGCAATCCCCAGTGCCTCTGCATGGTCTGCTATCCATTGAAACGCATCATACGCATCTTCTACAGCTGCTGGGAATCGATGTTCTGGCGCCAGTCGGTAGTCAACGGAGATAACGGTGCACGCTGCCAAGTTTGCAAGCTCACGACACGTTGCATCATGTGATTCAATACTGCCAACGACCCATCCGCCACCATGATAAAAAACAAGAGCAGGCTGTGTCTTATCCTCTGACCGATAAATTCGGATTGGCACTGATCTGTCTTTTAAATCAATTGTTTGATCTTCTACCTTAGCAACTTCTTGTTTTGGTCCATCGCTTTGCATTCTTGCCTGACTCCGAAACTGTTCAGGCGACACGTTTTCCAGCGATATTGGCTGCGCATTTACCTCTTCCAAGAATGCTTTAATCTTTGGATTTAATCCCATTGTTCGAACTCCTTCCCTTTCCTTCTTACTAAAATATTTTCCACTATTCCCCTATAATTTAAACACAGCTGCATTGCGGCAGTCTTCCAGAAGGTTTACAATGAATGAATTGATAAGGATGGGGGTACAGCACGTGAAAAAGTCAACATACATTTGGTTAGGTATTGCATTGTTTGCGGCGGCTTTAAATCTACGGCCTGCCATTAACTCTATTTCTCCGCTCATCGAAACCATTCAGTCAGAGTTACATATGAATGCATCCAGCGCAAGCCTGCTCACCTCAATACCTGTTTTATGTATGGGTGTCTTCTCACCTGTAGCAGCAAAGCTAGCGAATCGATTCTCTCTTGAATATGTTATTGCCTGGTCTTTAGGTGTTATCGGTATTGGCACGGTTATCCGCTTATTCTCTCATACTTCCTCATTTCTGCTCATCACAGCTTTTTTGGCAGGAATAGGTATAGCTGCGGCTGGCCCGCTTCTTTCCGGTTATATAAAGAAATACTTCCCTCACAACAGCGCATTTATGATCAGCATTTATACGGCAGCCTTGGCAGTTGGCGCAGGTGTCGCATCCGGCGGAGTAGCACCCATTCAGCATCTATTTAACTCATGGCAAATTGCGTTAGCATCTTGGTCGTTGCTGGCACTGCTTGCTATTGTAATTTGGGTTCTTGTTGTACTGCCTCAAAAGAAGAGAGATCGTGCCGCCCAGACTTTCGGCGGAGCTGAGAGGTTGCCGTGGAATCAGTGGAATGCATGGCTGCTCACCTTTTCTTTCGGCGGTATGGCTTTTATCTTTTATTCTTTAACCGCCTGGCTGCCCCCTATTGTTGAAAATATGGGCTATAGCAAGACCTATGCAGCTAACCTGCTTGTAATTTTCATGATTCTGCAGGTTCCTGCTAATCTAGCAGTACCTTATTTGCTAAAAAGAGTTCCGAGCCGCTTGTTTTGGCTCGTACTGGCTGCTATTTTTGAGATGATTGGTTTTGGCATGCTTCTGTTATCCTTCCTTCCTTGGCTGGCAGCATGCTTTATCGGACTCGGTGCAGGGGGACTATTCGCGATGAACATGCTACTTCCCATCGATGTCACCACCACACATCAAGCAGCCGCTTCTTGGTCGGCGATGGTGCAGGCAATAGGTTATATTATCGGTTCGTTCGGTCCAATAATTTTAGGTGCCGTAAATGACATGACAGGAAGCTTCTCGTACTCTATCTTTGTCCTAATTGCAGTCAATCTGCTAATGATTGTGATGCAGGTTCTCTCAGTTAAACGGAACTTCCGTGGATTAAAAAAATCCTCTTAACCAGTAATTGGATGATTACTAGTTTGCTAGATTGGGTATCTTATTATTACAAACCCAATCACAAGGAGGATTCAAATCATGAGTTCATTAACCAGAGACGTTTTCACTACCTATGCCGAGGACGATTCATTCGAGCTAGAACCTTACTTAGATCATCTGTTTGAAATGAATGAAGAAGAATCCGATAACGAATAAATTAAGAGAGCCGCTATAAAAGTAAGTATTTAGCTACAAAAATACACGCCGCTTTCAACACGCGGATGCTGAACCTCCCCTTGCTAGAAAACTGAGCTGCCCCCTGTTGTTGAACACAAACAACCGCGGGGTCTTTTTTTATGAAGTTGTAATTATGAGATCTGTATTTCTATATGTGTCAGAATTCAGAATTCAGATACCTTGAATACTTCTTAATAAACTGCAAAAGACCTAATCCATTACTATAATAATACGAGGTTAAAGACAATACAAAATTAGGCATGAGCCCGATAGCTTTTCGGTCTCATGCCCAGAAAATACATAAATACGTATTTAATTAGAGAGTTCCTTACAATTACTCAAACTGTTCCGGTCACTTTCTATTCTCCCTGCTGCTCTTGCTGCCCCTCTAAGATTTTTTTCTGTACGAAACGCAGATGATCATACATAGCAGTATGAGCTTTATAAGCATCTCTTTGCTTTAAAGCTTCATAGATTCTTTTATGATAGGCTACGGTCTTCTCTTTTTCCCGTACAAAGATATGATTGTTGATTTTCGCATGATATAGTAACAGCGAATGAATCATCCCATCAAGGATCAAGTTATTCGCACTAAGTGCGATGATCCGATGAAATTGTTTATCTGCTGCTCCATAGTTATTGTCCTCTGATTCTTCGATTTCTACGATTGTTTCGTATAATTCCTCAAGCTGCTGATCTGTAATTTTTTCGGTCGCAATTGTAACCAACCCAAGTTCAAGAACAATTCTCGCTTCAATGATAGCCTGGATATTATCACTTGCTAGATTCAGCATATCGGAGAAAGGTGCATAACCGATCTTCAAATTAAAGTATGTACCTTCTCGTGTCTTCCTTGTAATGATACCAAGCGTTTCCAATGCACTTAATGCCTCGCGCAGCACTGTTCTGCTCACTCCGAGAATCGTGATGAATTCCGCTTCGGTTGGTAGTTTATCACCTGGCTTCAACTGCCCACTTGATAAGAGATGCAATATACGTTCCACTACTTGTTTGGATAATGTTTTTCGATTGACATGTTCCACATTCATTTCCAATGGGTCTTTCTCCATTACGTCCAACACCTTTAATATGTGATAAGCTTATGATACTGATAATGGCACTAAATTACAAACGCATACAAAAGAGCCGGCCCTAAATGGAACGGCTCTAAAGCTGTCATCGAACAAGACAAGGCTTCTTATTGTCAAACTTCCAATTTTGAATCAAGTACTGCATTGCTACGGCATCATCACGGGCTCCAAGTCCCATAGATTGATACAGCTGATGTGCTTTTTCTATTTCTTCCATATCAATCTCCACACCTAAACCTGGCTTATCCGGCACAGTCAGTTTGCCTTCATTAATCTCATAAGGTTCTTTTGTCAAACGCTGTCCATCCTGCCAAATCCAATGGGTATCAATAGCCGTTATATTACCCGGCGCTGCAGCTGCGACATGGGTAAACATAGCCAAGGAAATATCAAAATGGTTGTTTGAGTGCGACCCCCACGTCAGCCCCCATTCATGACACATTTGTGCTACACGGACAGAACCTTGCATCGTCCAGAAATGTGGATCAGCAAGCGGAATACTAACGGATTGTAATTGGATGGCATGCCCCATCTGGCGCCAGTCAGTTGCAATCATATTCGTCGCTGTAGGCAGCCCAGTAGCTCTGCGGAATTCTGCCATGACTTCACGAGAAGAATAGCCGTCCTCCGCACCGCAAGGATCTTCTGCATAAGCAAGAATATCATGCTTGCCTCTGCAAAGATTGATTGCTTCCTCTAGTGACCAAGCACCATTCGGATCAAGGGTAATTCTTGCATCAGGGAATCGTTTTGCCAATGCTTCAATGGCCTGCATTTCCTTTTCTCCAGCCAAGACTCCTCCTTTCAGCTTGAAATCTCGGAATCCGTACTTCTCATACGTAGCCTCAGCCAAACGAACGATTGCTTCAGGAGTTAAAGCCTCTTCATTACGCAGATGGAACCAGTCTGATGTTGCATTTGGTTCTTCTTTGTATGCAAGATCGGTTTGTCTTCGGTCACCAATATAAAACAGATAACCTAGCACATCTACTTCGCTTCGCTGCTGTCCTTCTCCCAGGAGAGCTGCAACTGGCACTTGCAAGAACTTACCGAGCAGATCAAGCAGAGCAGATTCAAGTGCTGTAACAGCATGAATAGTAGTTCGCAAGTCGAATGTCTGGTTTCCACGGCCACCAGCATCCTGGTGGGCAAATTGCTTTCTTACTTGATTAAGAATTGCTTGATAGGAGGCAATGGATTCTCCAATTACAAGTGATTTCGCTTGCTCAAGCGTTTGGCGGATTTTCTCTCCACCCGGCACTTCACCAACACCAACAGCACCGGTAGTATCTTTTAAGATCAAAATATTACGAGTAAAGTAAGGACCATGTGCCCCACTTAAATTCAGCAGCATGCTGTCACGACCAGCTACTGGTATAACGCGCATTTCCGTAACTGCAGGTACTTGATTCGATTTTTCCGCTCTCACGTTTTCTGTCATCTGGTTCATAACTTAAATCCCCCTTATTTTATTTAGGCACTTCCAACTGAACTCGTTCGATTTTGCCTACAATAAATAAATAACTCAAAATTGCCACTAACGCATTAGCACCAACAAAAATGAGTGCACCATTGAAGGAGCCAGTTGCATTAACAATATAGCCAATAATGATAGGTGTCGTAATAGAGGCTATGTTCCCGAATGTATTAAACAAACCGCCGCTTACACCAGCAGTCTCCTTTGGTGATGTATCAGAAACAACTGCCCAGCCAAGAGCACCGAAGCCTTTACCGAAGAATGCAAGTGACATAATCGCAACGACTAGCCACTCAGCATCGACATAGTTACAAATAATCATACTGCACGATAGCAGCATTCCGATAATGATTGGTGTTTTACGCGCTGCAGTTAGAGAAATATTTTTTCTTAGTAAGAAGTCCGAGAACATCCCGCCGAGGATTCCTCCGAGAAAACCGCAAATCGCAGGGAGAGAAGCAATGAATCCAGCTTCCAAAATTGTCATGCCACGCCCTTGCACTAAGTAGACAGGGAACCAAGTTAAGAAGAAATACGTCAGTGTTGTAATACAGTACTGCGCGATATAAATACCGATCAGCATCCGTTTTTTCAATAACTGTTTAATAAATGGCCATTGCGATTGTTTTTCTTTTTTCTCCACGTTTTCCTTCTCTTGGTCCATATCAACCATTCCGCCGCCGGCTTTGATGTAATCAATCTCTGCCTGATTTGTCCGTGGATGTTCGCGTGGATTACGGATAACTTTTAGCCAGACTAGTGCCAGTGCAATACCAATTGCACCCATTACGTAAAAGACAAATTCCCAGCCAAAGCTGTACGTTAGCCAACCCATCAATGGTGAAAAGATGACAAGAGCAAAATATTGAGCCGAGTTAAAAATAGCGGAGGCTGTGCCCCGTTCCTTATTCGGGAACCATGCTGCTACGACCCGGCTGTTTCCTGGAAATGATGGCGCTTCTGAGAAGCCGACCAAGAAACGAAGCGCAAACAAGATGATAATCGCTGTTCCACCAGCAAAGAATCCGACCATTCCTTGCAGCAAAGTGAAAATTGACCAGATCATAATGCTCATACCAATGACTAGCTTGGAGCCAAACTTATCGAGCAGCATACCGCCTGGCAGCTGTCCTATTACGTAAGCCCAACCAAAGGCAGAAAAGACATATCCCATATCGACAGCACTTAATCCTAGATCCTGCTGAATTGCATCTCCTGCAATACTGATAGTTGCACGGTCAGCATAGTTTACAGATGTGACGAGAAACAGCATAAATACGATAAACCAACGGACTCTTGTTTTCTTAGCCTGCGGGTCTCGCAGACTCTCTTTGATTCTATCCATGTGTGTATCCCTCCCGCATCACTGTAAGCGTTATCATTATTAAGGAAGGAAAAAGGGCTTTTCGCCCTTTTTAACCTTTCACGAATACTGTTTTGATACTTGTGAAGAATTCCTTCGCTGCTTCACCTTGTTCTCTTGAATGAGAACTGGATTGTTTCATACCGCCGAATGGCGCCTGCAGTTCCACTCCAGCACTTTCTGCATTTACTCGGACAAGGCCTGCTTCCATATCTTCAACAAATTTCATGAAGCGACCAATATTCTTCGTGAAAATAGATGCACTCAATCCAAATTTCACATCGTTCGCTACATCAATTGCTTGTTCTTCTGATTCTACCTTAATTAAAGCAATAACTGGACCGAAAATTTCCTCTTGAGCTATAATCATATCATTTGATACACCTTCAAAGATTGTCGGCTGCACGTAAAAGCCTTTACTATAGTCGCCATCTGTCAGCTGTTCGCCACCTAGCACTAACTTCGCGCCTTCCTCTATCCCTTTTTGGATGTAATACAAGCAGTTATGGAGCTGCGCCTCACTTGCAATCGGTCCGAGCCATACATCATCTTGCAGACTGTTTCCTATTGTAATTTCCTTTGTTTTTTCAATTAAGCGATCCCGAAAAACATCGTAAATTGGCGCTTCTACAATGACTCTGCTTGTCGCCGTACATTTCTGTCCTGTGGAACGGAAAGCACCGCTAATTGTCGCTTCTACTGCCTGCTCAATATCAGCATCTGCTGCCACAATAACCGGATTCTTACCACCCATCTCAAGCTGATATTTAGCACCTCGCTCTAAAGCAGAAAGTCCGATACCCTTTCCGACATTGTTGGAGCCTGTAAATGTGATGCCATTTACTTTTGGATGTTCTGCTAGACCTTTGCCGATAACAGATCCCGCTCCTGTAACCAAATTGACGACCCCTTTAGGCAGTCCAGCAGCTTCAAAGCATTCCATGATCTTAATAGCTGTTATCGCTGTTTCGGATGCTGGTTTGAAAACAATCGTGTTACCATAAATAAGCGCAGGTGCCATTTTCCATATAGGAATTGCAACCGGGAAGTTCCAAGGAGCAATCACACCCACAACTCCGAGCGGAACACGTGTCGTGTACATAAAAGCACCCGGATCAGTTGACGGAATAACATCCCCAATCTGGCGCATCCCTTCACCAGCATAATATTTTAAAATAGCGATACCTCGCTGGGTTTCTCCGCGTGCTTCCGGTAATGTCTTGCCCATTTCTTTTGTGGCTGTTTCAGCAATCTCTTCTGCCTTCTCTTCAAGCTTAGCTGCTACTCGATAAAGAAATTCTCCGCGTGCAGCTCCAGTCAGGTTCCGCCATTCTTTACGCGCTGTGTCAGCCGCCTCAATTGCAGCCTCTAAATCTGCAGCACTTGAGCTTTGGATCTGACCAACTGGTGTTTCAGTGTCAGCAGGATTTTTCACAGTAATCTGTTCACCAGATTCAGAATCTTGCCATTCACCGTTGATAAAGTTACGGTATACATTCGTTGTCACATTTATAGGCATGTATTAGCTCTCCTTTATCTCTGTGTTTTTACTTTTTTCGGATACTTTTCCAATGCTTTCGCTAAGATCTTTTCCATTTCCTGATAATGCTCATTTGTTACAGGTGTAACCGGCGGACGAACATATCCTTTTGTTTGCAGACCAACAATTTCCATTCCCGCTTTAATCAACGAAACCGCATAGCCTTTTCGCTGTTTGCGAATATGATTTATTGGCAGGATAACATCTGTATATAATTCATTTAATGTTTCCTGATCTCCAGCCAATAGTGCTTCATAATACTGACGGGAAATATGCGGAATGTAATTGGAAATAGCCGAAGAGTATGATGTAATACCGAGCGGAATATATGCAGGCATTGTCACCTCTGCCATTGGCATCCCATTCAAGAATTCCAATCTGTCTTTAAATTCGTGGGTCAGACAGATATTCATGTCCATGTTTCCTATTCCATCCTTCAGTCCTTTTAGCTGTGGAAATGCTGTGAGCCGCCTTACCGTTTCAACGGAATAGACTGCGTTGTCTCTTTGATAGAGAATGCCATCTAATGACGGCGCACTCTCGAATATTTCTTTAGCATACTGGTAAAGCCCTTCCTGTTCCCCATGAATTAAGTAAGGTGGAAGCAGCAAATAACCGTCTGCTCCTTTTTCTTCTGACAGTGCCGCAAGTGCCATTGCAGACTTCAAATTACCGCCAACACCTGTGTAGATTGGTACTTTGCCACCAACAGCTTCATTTGCTACATCAAGCATCGTCTCAAATTCGGACTTATCCAAGGATTGAAATTCACCTGCACCGCACGCGATATAGATGGCATCAAGCCCTTCTTCTACTAGAAAGTTAACATTTTCATATAATGCCTTTTCATCTAACTTTCCTTCTGCAGTAAACGGTGCTACCGGAAACCCAAGGATTCCTTTTGCAATTCCTGTTGATTGCCCCATTGTGTACCTCCTTAAGTAAGCGCTATCAATTAATTTGTTTAATTGTAATACAAATAAACAATAATGAAAATAGCTTTTTAAGCAGGAACTCTATAAGATAAAAATACTATTATCGTGTATTAAATTAGAATTTGAGCATCACATATATATGCCAATGAATTCCAACAAAAAAAAGAGGTTATATTTCCTAGATAACCAACCATCTGTCAGGTTTAATTTTTTTACTAGAAGGTATAAGTAATGAACCCCCTTATTTTATTTTGTTACTCAATTTTCTATCCAACGGCTTTCGTTGGATATTTTTTTATGCATTTATTCAAGGCTCTCATTTATTTGATTGAATGCTTAAAAAAAACCAAACTTATGTGCACTCTACTGAATGTCATCATAGTTCGGTTTCAAGTCAACTAATATTTTTACACACTAAAATCTTGCGAAATATAGCCTTGGAAAAACTTATTCGAAGGTACTTCGTAGCCAGTTACGGTACCAAAGCGCCTCATCATTACTGCATTCCATGCTAGGAACCAATCTCGGTCTTCGTGTATCTCATCAAGCAGCATCGGTGTCATTTCGATATGACCGTCAAATAGATGGGCTCCAAGCTTAGCTAGTTGCAGCAAATCGCTGTCCAGTTCATAATCTTTAAACATTTGCTCATACGCAAAATGGCAATTTTCAATCTGGAAGTATGGCTTAAACAGTTTCTCCAGCCTGCTATCCCCAGCCATCATGTATAAAACAGCGAGGCAGCCTTTATTATTTAAAAACTCCGACTTCCCAATACCTGCTCGCAAGTTTTGGTATTTGATTTCATGATTTTCATCATGGAATTTTATATACAAGTTTCCCCCTCCTCCCGTCAGTTCTGCTTATCACCTGATAAGATTGTTGTTCCCTATCCTCTCCACGTTAAACAAAGAAGACCCTGTCGAAAACCGACAGGGTCTAATGAATCAAGATGATGTGTAAGAACCGCCGTTAATATGGATGGCTTGCCCTGTCATATAAGAAGCTTCATCTGAAGCAAGCATGACATAAGGCCACGCATGTTCAGATGGCTGACCTGGACGGCCCATTAAGCTGTCTTGGCCAAACTGTTCAATTTTATCTTCGCCAATTGTAGCTGGAATGAGCGGTGTCCAGACTGGTCCAGGCGCAACCGAATTGGCACGAATCCCTTTCTTAATAAGACTTTGCGCGATACTGCGTGTCCAAGCTGTAATCGCCCCTTTGGTCGCAGAGTAGTCCATGAACATTGGATTCCCGCGATAAGCATTGATAGAAGATGTACTTATAATCGAGTCGCCTGCTTCCATATGGCGCACTGCTGCTTTCGTTAAATAAAATTGGGAGAAGAAATTGACTTGGAACACTTCTTCAAATTGCTCTGAAGAAATCTCCAAAACATCTTCTCTCACATATTGAATCGCTGCATTGTTGACGAGAATATTGATCTTACCATATTCCTCAACTGTCTTCTCGACTAAGTTGATACAATGCTCTTCATCTTTAATATCTCCCGGCAGCAGCAAGCAGCGTTTTCCTTCTGCTTCCACAAGACGCTTCGTTTCCTCTGCATCTTCTGCTTCATCGAGATAGGAGATTGCCACGTCTGCACCTTCCTTGGCATATAATACAGCTACTGCACGGCCAATGCCAGAATCGCCTCCAGTAATAAGGGCTGCTTTTCCTTCCAATCTGCCAGCACCTTTATAGTCGAGCGGTTGATGCGGCAATGGATCCATCTTCGCTTCAATACCAGGTTGACGATCCTGCTGGTGGGTACTTGTCTGGCCATTCATCATATCTTTTGGTTCCATGGGGAAACTCTCCTTTGTCTGTATAAATGATACATTACTCTTCCTCTGTTTCCCCATTGCCAAACATCAATTGCAATCCTAGCGCCATCGCTTGGCCAAGTGCTGAATCTGCTGCGGCGTCGTTCGGCAGCACCCGCCAATAATTTGGGCACCAGCTTTATACCATGTCGGAGAGCAGCCAGCAAGCGATTCATCTCCCTGTGCACCTGACCATGTTTTCGACACCGCATCATATTTTTCACCAGAATTTGGATAAACAATAATTGGTTGCGATGTATGTTTCTTAAGTTCCTTCACAGCGTCTGTCACCACAGAGATAGGCGCACAGTTTAAGCCAATTGCCGCAATCTGATTACTACTAGCTGCCAGTTCTGCACAGCGAGCAAGTAGTGTCCCATCACTAATAGTTTTCGAATCACGCAGAGTAAAAGTAAGCCATGCTGAAGCATCGGGAAATTCTTTTAAAAGTTTGATTAAGATTTCGGCTTCACGTACGGAGGGAATCGTTTCAAAAGCAAGCAGATCCGCACCAGCTTCCAGCAAAGCTTGAATACGAGGTTTGTGAAATTGTTTCAATACCTCGTCAGACACTTGATAGTCCCCTCGGTATTCTGAGCCATCGGCCAAAAAGGCACCATATGGCCCCACCGATCCTGCAACGAGCGGTGACACTTGATTAGAATCGTTTGCTTCTTGCCTATAAATCTCTCTTGCTTCTGCTGCTAACTTAACTGTTTTTCCAATCAAGTCCTGCGCTTCTTTTTCCTCCAAACCATGAGATTGGAACCCCTCAACAGAAGCTTGATAGCTTGAGGTTATAGCACAATCGGCACCAGCTCGGAAATAATTCAGGTGTGTTTGGCGAATTAATTCTGGCTGCTCCAGAAGAATGCGTGCTGACCATAATGGGTCATCCAGGCTGCAGCCCTGCCTTTCCAGTTCTGTTCCTAATGCACCATCTAGTATCATTATTTTATGCTTGCTTAGCAGATGTTGAATCGGATTGCTTGGCATGACGTTGTCTCCTCTTTTTTGTATATTCGGTAATATAATATGCAGCATAACAAAACAGGACGAATGGGATTGTACAATACAAGGCAATTACCTGGGTAGGATCAAATGCGATCCCAACCACAGACGCCAGACATAACAAGAAAGCTGTAATCGGCACAACTGGATACCATGGCGTTCGGTAGCCAAGTTCGTTGTCCGCGTGCCCCGCTTCACGAAAACGACGCCGGAAGAGGAATTGGGATAAAGCAATGCTCATCCATACTGCTACAACCGCAAGGCCAGAAACAGATACTAAAACGAGATAGATTGTTTCCGGCGCAATAATGCTCGACAACAAAGCGAGTGCTCCTCCTCCCATGCTCCAGATAGTCGCCCGCAGTGGGATCCCTTGTTTAGAAAGCTTGGCGAAATATTGCGGAATGAGCTGTTTATCTCCGAGTGACCATAACATTCTGCTCGAAGCATACAACCCTGAATTCGCAGCCGAAAGAATTGCTGTCAAAATGACAAAGTTCATCACATCCGCAGCATATGGTATTCCAATCCGTGACATTACCGTTACAAAGGGACTTTCCAGTACCCCAGCTTCTTGAAAAGGAAGCAAGGCGGATAGCACCATAACGGTCCCGACAAAGAAGATAACCAGCCTGATGACTGTGGTACGAATTGCTTTTGGTACGGTTTTCTGCGGATCTTCTGTCTCTCCTGACGCTATACCAATTAACTCGGTACCGGAAAAAGCAAAATTAACTGCAAGCATCGTTAAAAGAATAGCCAAAGCACCATTAGGCAGCAGTCCAGCATCAGTGAAGTTCGTAAACAATGGGGCCGTATCAGTATCTTGCATCGGAATAATTCCGAATATGGCGGCTGTTCCAATTAATATAAAAAGAATAATAGCAGCTACTTTCACGAATGAGAACCAAAACTCAGATTCAGCAAAAAAGCGGACGGCTACACTATTTAAAAAGAATACTAAACCCGCAAACAGCGCACTCCAGATCCATACATTGATTTCCGGAAACCAGCGCTGCATAAGCAATCCAGCAGCTGTAAATTCTGACCCTAACGCTACCGTCCATGTCAGCCAGTACAGCCATGCAACAACATATCCTGTTGCTGGTCCTATGTACTTATGTGAGTAGCTATGGAATGCTCCTGTTTCTGGCATATGCACAGCAAGTTCGCCTAAACAAAGCATGACGTGGTAAACAACTAACGCTCCAATTAAATAGGCAAGCACCGTTCCAAACGGACCAGCTTGCTGGATTGTGTAACCAGAGCTTAGAAACAACCCTGTCCCAATTACACCGCCAAGTGAAAGCATAATAAGATGACGCGCCTGCATGTGTCGTTTAAAATTTGGTTTCGATGTCATGTTACAGCCTCATTTCTATCAGTCTAAGTATTTTGCCAACAAAAAAAGCACACCCACGAGGATGTGCTGAACTGACAAATAATCTGCGAACGTCTCATCTATCAGGTGGCATCCACCCGCTGGAATTAGCACAGTATCATTGCGACCTGTTGCTGAAGCTTCATAGGGCCAGTCCCTCTGCTTCTCTGGATAAGATTATGGAATTGCATTTACAATATCAGCAGCTGTCAAAAATGTCAATAAAATCTTTAGAACTGTAACACTTTTACTTCATATGGTTTTAACAAGGATCGCCCTTCCAAAGAGCCTCCTTGGAGTACATCCTGGTAAGGCTGTTCTAATTCAATTGCTTTTTCACTTTCACTAAAGTTCATGATGAACACAAAAGTGGTGTTTGGATGGAAACGGACTTGAATGGATACACCTTCCTCTTTCCTAATGCGGACAGGCGCGACAATCTTCTCTTTTATCAGCAAATCCTCGTAAAAATCCTCTTGAAAGGCATCTTCAAGCCTAGCGCCAATGAAGTAAGCACTACCCTCTCCATAAGCGTGTTCGGTAATGGCAGGTGTTCCTGCATAAAAGTCTTTTTCATAGCTGCCAATTGCCTTGGCTCCATGAAGTTTCAATACAGTTGCATAGTCTTTTAATTCATACTGTTTTCCTTTGTACCGCACACTGTTGCGATCCTTCGGGTATAGTGTGTCTGTTTCAATAGGACGCAACCCAAAGATATCTGCAAGTTTCTCCTGCCAAGCACCGTGATGCACTAAATCATGCTCATCTGCTACACCGCTGATATAGGTCATCACGAGTCGACCACCTGCTTGCACAAACTTCTCTAGCTTTTCAGCGATTTTGTTTTCCATCATGTAGAGCATAGGCACAACCAAGAGCTTATACTTTTGAAAATCATGCGATTTCCCAATAACATCTACCGGAATATCACGTTTCCAAAAAGGCCGGTAATGCGCATGCATCGTATTGATATACTGTTTGGAATCCAACCCATAACCTTGCGCATCCTCCAGTGCCCAATCATTCTCCCAATCATAAAGCAAAGCCACTTCTGCCGTACGATGCGCGCCTGATAATCCTGCCAGCTTTTCCATGTTTGCACCAAGTTCTGCCACTTCGCGGAAAACGCGGCTATCAGGCGAGCGATCATGATCGACCACGGCTCCATGGAACTTTTCTGTTGACCCACGTGATTTACGCCACTGGAAGTATAAGATGCTATCCGATCCATGCGCAATCATCTGCATCGAGGAAAGTATATGCATACCAGGCCGCTTTGCTTTGTTCACCGGATGCCAGTTAACCATACTCGGTGTGTTCTCCATCAAAAGAAACGGCTGATCTTTCATTGTACGGTACAAGTCATCGATAAACCCTACCTTCATCGCTAGTTCAGCTGTTGTTTCCCAATCATTATGCCAAGTTGGATAAGCATCCCAGCTGATCACATCTATCTTATCGGCAAATCGGTTATAATCCAGACCTCGGAACGGTATTAAGTCGGGTGTGTCTGCCATAAAATTCGTCGTTACCGGAATTTCCGGTGTCAGTTCACGAATCGGAGCCATTTCATTTTCCATAAATCGGACAGTCTGATCAGTCACGAACCGCCGCCAATCCAAGCGCAGACCATGAACGCCATCCTCACCATTTGGCGAAGGAGATTCTACCTGTTCCCAGTCTGTGAATGTGTGGCTCCAAAACGGTCCCCACCATGCATCATTTAAAGCATCCAAACTACCATCGTAGCGATCTTTCAACCAGTCTCGAAAAGCTGTCTGACAGCGATCACAATGACAATCACCGCTGTATTCATTGGAAATATGCCATAACAGCAGCGCTGGGTGCCCCCCGTATCTTTCTGCTAACTTTCGATTTATGTTTTGTGACTTCTCTAAATAGGTAGGAGATGTGAAGCAATGATTATGCCTGCCTCCATGCAATTGTTTGACTCGAGCTGCATTAACCCGAAGAACATCTGGATACTTTTGTGACATCCAAGCCGGGCGAGCCCCGCTTGGGGTAGCCAGAATCACCTTTCCCCCAAAAGCATGAATATCATCAAAAATCTTATCCAGCCATTCGAATTTGTATATACCTTCCTCCGGTTCTAAAGCACTCCACGCAAATATACCAACAGAAAATGTATTCGTGTTTGCTGCTTGCATCAGTTGAATATCTTCTTTAAGAACATCAGAGTATTTCAGCCATTGATCTGGATTATAGTCTCCGCCATGAAGCAGAAATGGGGCATTTATTTTACTATTCTTATTTGTCACATCAGTTTCCTCCCGACTTAGTAAGCGTTTACAATATATGATACGCCAATCATCTGTATTCTCCTTCTTAAAAGAAGTAATCCTTGCTCCCCTCTTACGCATATAGTACACTAACATCAACTTAATTAATTAAATTAACAAAGTTTATCAAGGAGGTTTTATAACCATGAATCATTTTCCTAATTTGACAACTGAGTTCCAGAAAATCTTCCAAACGGCAGAAACACCTCGCCGCTTCTTTGCACCGGGCAGGATTAATCTAATTGGAGAGCATACAGATTACAATGGCGGCAATGTCTTCCCTGCAGCTATCTCTTATGGTACTTATGCTTTAGCAGCCAAACGCCAGGATAACTTACTGCGGTTCTATAGTATCAACCTCAATGAAAGCGGTATCATAACCTCTTCCTTGGAAGACCTGAACTATCGGGAGGAAGATGGCTGGGCGAATTATCCAAAAGGTATGCTGCTCTACTTACAGCAATACGCTAACAAAATGGACGCTGGCCTGGATATTCTCTTTTATGGAGATATTCCAAATGGTGCGGGTCTCTCGTCTTCTGCTTCTATTGAGCTTGTGACCGGTGTCCTGGCTGATCAGATGTATGAAATTGGGATGGATCGAATTCCCCTAGTTCAGATTGGACAGCGTGTAGAGAACGAATACATCGGTGTTAATAGTGGGATAATGGATCAATTCGCAGTGGGTATGGGGAAACAAGGGCATGCTATCTTGCTTGACTGTCAATCGTTAGATTACAAGCACGCCCCAGTAGATTTAACCGAACACATCATCTTGATTGCAAACACGAATAAACAGCGTACGCTATCAAGTTCGAAATATAATGAACGCCGATCCCAATGCGAAGCTGCTCTGCAAAACTTGCAGCAGGAATTGTCTATTCAAAGTCTCGGAGAACTCACACCGGAAGCATTCGAACAGCATCGTTCCCTCATTAGCGATCCAATCCACATAAAACGTGCGCGCCATGCTGTATATGAAAATAATCGAACACTCGAGGCTTTGAAGCAGCTGCAGAAGCATGATTTAACTGCTTTCGGGGAATTGATGAATGAGTCGCATCGTTCATTGCGGGATGATTATGAAGTGACTGGTAAGGAACTAGATGCACTTGTGGAGGCTGCCTGGTCACAACAAGGTGTTCTTGGAGCCCGCATGACAGGAGCCGGATTTGGCGGCTGTGCCATTGCGCTTGTTGAGAAAGACAAAGCAGAAGCTATTCAGGCAGGGATTCAGCAGCGCTATGAAGAAGAAATCGGATATAAAGCAACTTTCTATACAGCGACAATCGGTGACGGCGCTAAAGAATTAGCATAAAGGGTGTGAGATAGATGATTTATTCAGATATTGAAGCTTTATTGGAACAAACATGTCAGGAAGGTTTAATCAAGGAACGAGATAAAACGTATGTACGTAACCAGGTGATCCACTTGCTTGGAATGGACAATTATCCGATGCATAAGATCCTGACAAGTGAAGGCTCCATACCAGATCTAGTAGACCGTATTATTGAATACGCCGTTAATAATGAAATCATTGATAATGTGTTGGATGAAAAGGAGATGCTTGCTGCATCCTTAATGGATTGCTTCATGCCTCGCCCTTCCACTGTTCAGACACTATTTGATTACTATTATGACGAATCACCTGAAAAAGCAACCGACTATTTCTACAATCTAAGTAAAGATAGCAATTATATTCAAATGAACCGGATAAAGAAGAATATTTCTTATAAAACCCAAACAAAATACGGAGAGATGGATATTACCATCAATTTGTCAAAACCTGAAAAAGACCCGGAACAAATCAAACGTGAACGGATGATAAAGCAAGATGTTTCTTATCCTGCTTGTGTACTTTGCAAGGAAAATGAGGGGTACGCCGGAAGGATTGGTTATCCTGCGCGCTCTAACCACAGGCTCATTGAGCTCTCCTTGAAAGATGAAACATGGTATCTCCAGTACTCTCCATATGTGTACTATGAGGAACACAGTATTGTACTGTCAGAGGAACATCGCGATATGAAAATAAATGCAGATGCATTTGCCCGGTTGCTCGAATTTGTAGAGCAGTTCCCCCACTACTTTATTGGCTCCAACGCCGATTTACCCATTGTAGGCGGCTCAATTTTATCGCATGATCACTACCAAGCTGGAAGATACACATTTGCTATGACGAATGCCGAAGAAAAGTATACGTTTCATATTCATGCCCATCCTGATGTTAAAGCTGCCGTGCTCAATTGGCCTCTGTCTGTCATCCGCCTGCAAGCGAGTGACAAAGACAAACTAACAGAAGTTGCTGATAACATTTACTCGTTTTGGTATAACTATGATGATTCCGATGCAGAAATTCTGGCTTACACAGATAAAACACGTCATAACACGATTACACCAATTGCAAGGAAGCGTAATGATTTGTATGAACTAGATCTAGTATTACGCAACAATCGAACATCAGCTACGCATCCGCTCGGCATTTTCCATCCTCATGCAGATGTTCATCATATTAAAAAAGAAAATATTGGTCTGATTGAAGTGATGGGACTAGCGGTACTTCCTCCCCGACTTAAAGAAGAAATAGAAACAATCTATAAATTCTTATCCGGCGAAGTGAATGAAGTAGACCCCGCCCACCAGGAATGGGCGCAGGAACTACGCCATAAGCATGGCTTTCTGCACAACCAGCAATACGCTGAAGAAGTGGTGCGCAAAGAGTTAGGAGAAAAGTTCGTCCGCGTACTTGAGGATGCAGGTGTTTTCAAGAACGATGAAACTTTTCAGCGTTTTATCACCAAATTAAATCAGAAAGTGGTGTCGAATTGATCGAAAAAACTCCGCTCCAAGATAATTGGGTATTATACAAGGTTATCAATACAAACGGTATGAAACTTGAAGTACTAAACTTTGGAGGTATTATTACTTCATTAGAGGTTCCAGATAAGGACGGCAACCTGGAGAATATCGTGCTGAGTTATCGCAATCTAGAGGATTACAAAGAAAATCCGAACTACTTCGGTGCGCTTATCGGGCGAGTAGCTGGGCGTATAGAAGATGCCCAATTTGAGTTAGATGGAAAAGTCTATCAATTGCAGGCAAACGAAGGCAGTCATCATTTACATGGAGGTCCGCAAGGGTTTCATCAAGTTCTTTGGGAAGTAGAGACATTCGAGCAGGACCAGACAGCTGGCCTTCGACTTTCCTATACAAGTGCGGAAGGTGAAGGAGGTTACCCCGGCAAATTAAAAGTGGTCGTCACATACACGTTAACCGAGGATAATAAGTTCGCCATTCTTTATGAAGCGACGACAGATCAAGCTACACCTGTCACCCTAACCAACCATACCTATTTCAACTTGAGCGGCGGCTTAAAAAGAACAATTGCAGAGCAGCAAGCAATGGTTGCAAGCAAACAATTCACAGAGCTAGATGAAGAGCTCATCTCTACAGGAAAGCTGCTGGATACGGAAGGTTCTCCCTTCGATTTGCAATCGTTCAGGACACTAGGCGATATTTTCAGCACACCCCACGAACAACTCCAGCTTGCAGGAGGGGGAATTGATCATTATTTTCTTTTCTCTGCTAACGAGAAGCCGAAAGCTGGCTTATATGATCCCGAAAGCGGCCGGTTAATGACGATTGATTCCAATCAACCAGGTCTCGTTTTATACACTAGCAATGGTCTTGATAAGACCTTAGAGTTAAAAGAACGTCAGTCAGCGAAATATTTAGGGATTTGCTTTGAAACGCAAGCATTTCCTGCCAGTTTGCATCACAGCGGTTTTCCAGACATTATTTTACAGCCAGAGGAAACCTATCGAAAAGAAACTGTCTTCTCTTTTTCTATTAAATAGTGCCCCAAATCCATTTACCGGGATTGAATTCCCGGCAGAACAATCTTATCTACGCAAAACCCAAATAAGAGCACAGCTCGCTGCTGTGCTCTTTATACTGGAGCGAATAGTTCTTCCAGTACTAAGGCCACTGCACCAAGTGCTGTCGCCCGCTCTCCCAGTTCACTAATAAGAATCTCTGTGTTCGCTGCTGCACCCGTAAGCGCTCTCGCTTTTATCTCTTCTTCTAGCGTCGGAAGGAGATATCTCGCACTTTGCATGACACCGCCGCCAAGTATAATACGGTCCGGATTTAAAAGGTGAATCAAATTAATCAGTCCTATGCCTAGTATTCTGCCGGTTTCTTGCAAAATGTTTCTTGCTGCCGGACCGCCGCTAACAGCTGCCTGGTAGACAGCTTTTCCGCTTATCATTCCAGCTCGCTTGGCAATAGCCGGACCGCTGGCAAATGTCTGTAAACAGCCGCGATTTCCACATGCACATATTTCGCCATTAAGATCTATCGACATATGACCGAATTCGCCAGCAAGTCCTGCTGCTCCGTGAAGCAGCCTGCCTTGAATGATGATACCAGCGCCAATACCGCTTCCTATATTGACTGCAACGATTGTTTCACGTGCATCATACTTGCCAAACCATGATTCACCAAGTGCCATGGCGCGCGCATCATTTTCCACCTTAACAGGTACACCAAATACACTTTCCACTTCTTGCTTAATCGGTATATTATGCAGCTTTAAAATCGGAGCCACCTGTCCTATACCAGCCTCCGCGTCGACTACTCCGTGCATGGCTATGCCAATTCCCAAGATATGCTCTCTTTTCACTGAATAACTTTCAAGTAAATAATCAACAGCTTGTGACAGCTGCACAAGAAATTCATGATTAGTATGTACTTGAAGAACACGGGAAACAGTTCCAATCACCTCACCAGTAAGGGTTGTCAGTATACAATCGACTGTTTCCGGTCCGGCATCCACTCCGATCACAAATAATCCTTCCGTTCGGATACGGAGCATCTTCGGTTTCCTTCCGCCACTGGAAGAACCAAGCGTACTTTCCACCACTAATCCTTGTTCCATCAATTCCTTGACGATTGTACTTACAGTTGGCGGCGTCAGGCCTGTCTCCTTGGCAATCTCAGCCCTTGATATCGGGGCTGCTAAACGAATCTTATTCAATATTAATGATTTATTTACTGTTTTCATTAATTGAAACGTACCACGCTGCATATGAACCGCTCCACTTTTTTGATACTCCGAGTATAGCATGTTTACACTGACGCCAGCTTCTCACAAAAATCTCAGACCTCAATTACTTTTATCGTTTTCGCCGGATTCCCTCCAACTACTGTATTGGCAGGTACATCCTTCGTCACAACTGCTCCTGATGCAATGACAGCGTTATGTCCAATGGTTACGCCAGGATTGATGATGGCACGTCCGCCAATCCAGACATTATCACCAATGGTTACCGGCTTGCCCAGCTCGTATCCGGAGTTACGCTCCACAGGATGAAGCGGATGAGTTGCTGTGTAAATGTGCACACCTGGAGCAAGCATACAATTATCCCCGATTTTAATCTCACAAGTATCCAACATCACACAGTCAAAGTTCGCATAAAAGTTCGCTCCGAGATGAATGTTGTATCCATAATCACAGCGAAAAGTAGGTTCAATATAAGCACTGCTGCCTACCGAAGATCCAAAAATTTGTCCGAGCAGATCTGCTCGTTCCGCTTGCTCATAGCTCGCCGAATTATTGTAACGCCTAACCAGCTCCCGAATTTCCATACGCCTATCAGTTAATTCCTGATCAGATGGCCGGTAAAGCTCACCAGCAACCATCTTTTCTCGTTCTGTCTTCATTCCCTCTCTCCTCTCTATTATTCTTACAGATTAGATATCTGATGTTATAAAACTCTTAAACGATGTCCATACTGTTTCTATTATATCGCAAAGGAGAATTACGATGCATACCGCCATTAAAGTTGCTCTACCTATTCTTTTTATACTCGTTGCTATTCTCTTCATCTTGCCAACACAGGCAGACGCCAGTACCTCCCAAACGGGACAGACAACAGCAAACTTAAACATTAGAGCAGCTCCAACTACAGACGCTGCTATTCTCGGAAAATTCCCGGCAGGTACACAGTTTCAATATATTGATAGAGGTGATGGCTGGGGGCAGATTACAGTTAATAGTCAAACGGGATTTGTCAGCTTGGATTATGTAACATCTGTAGAAAAGCAGGCAGCACCTGCTCCTGAAGAATCGACTGAATCGACTGAACCAACTCACCACCCTATCCGGAAGATTGTCATTGATCCAGGACACGGCGGCAAAGATCCCGGAGCCACTGGAAACGATACAGTAGAGAAATCGATTGCATTATCTATTTCCCAGAAACTGCAGCATCAATTGCTTCATAACGGTTTTGATGTAAAAATGACACGCAGTGATGATATCTTTATTCCATTAGCAGACCGCGCCAATATATCAAATAACTGGGGAGCAGATCTTTTTGTCAGTGTGCATGCCAATAGCGCAACCACTTCTGCAGCACATGGTTTAGAATCATATTATTACGGGGCCAGCAGCAGCGGGAAGCAGCTAGCTTCCAATATTCAAACAGCTCTTGCAGCCAATACAGACAATGGTGACCGCGGCACACGCAGTGCTGACTTTTACGTATTACGGCACACATCCATGCCAGCAGTTCTTGTAGAAACTGGATTCATCTCAAATTCAGCTGATGCCATTCTCCTCAAAGACACAGGCTATCAAGACAGAGTTGCAAATTCTATCGCTGACGGTATTAAAAATTATGCAAGTTAAAAAAGACTGCTCATGGAGCAGTCTTTTTTACATAATATTCACACTTCTCGTTCTGTATAAATGTATAATCAGTAAAAAGGAGGGAGGAGGGAATAAATTGAAGTATCTATTTGATTTCATTCTAGCCATAATGCTTACCGGACTGTCTTATTATATAGGCAGCTTACTTTTTCGGCATGGATTGCCAATCTGGCAGACACTCATCATCGGCTTTTCTGTCGTCAGCCTGGGCGCTTTAACGGAGGCTCTCGGGGCACCTATCTGGCTCATTGTATTAGTTCCTTTTCCGGTTGGAATGCTGCTATTGTACGTATTCCTGCAAGTCCCAATCCCAAATTGGTTCCTCACCTATGCGACGACACTTGCTTTATACACCGTGATACACATTCCAATGAGCTATTTCTTCCATTTTCACAGCTTAATTCCAGCTTGGAAACTATCTTAATACGGAAAAAGGAGATTGCCCCTCGGGCATCTCCTTTTTCCAACACGTCTTTTCACACACGCACATTTATTTATTTTAAAGCCAACAAGTAGTATCGTGATGCTTTTTCGAAATCCCGATGGTCTGTATAATACTTTGCAAACTGCTCTGCAAAATGACGTACTTTATGGTTGTCTTGAATGGACTGAAAATACTCAATCCCTTCCCGCCAAACGCCTTCAAGGCTATCTTGGTCCACATATTGCTTATGAAGCATGGCAAACATCCATTTATACGCATCATCGTCACGTTCTTTGCTTAGCGTAAAGCCTTCTGCAAAGTACTGGATAGCACGTTCTTTCAGACCCAGGCGAAAACTGCATTCGGTTACGTAATAAAGACTCTTTATATAATAGTTTGGATGCTTGTAGTCCATCGATTGCTCCATATGAAAAATCGCCTTCTCCAACTGATTCTGCTTGAAATAAAGCACACCAAGATTATGGTGCACATATAACGGCAGCTTTAATTCAGACTGCGACGCATCGTGCTCTAATGATGCTTGAAACAGTTCTTCTGCTTTGCGGAAGTTGGCTGATTCCATGTAATTCAAACCCTGGAGCAAGCGGCACTTAGCAACCTGTAAATCTTGTTTGTAGCGCAAAGCCGCTTCAATTGCTTTATCCGCATTTAAAACCGAGAAGGCAGTCATATTCATGTGGTAGTACGTATTCGCCAATTTATAATAGAAATCAGACACTTCTCGATGATCAATTTGCCCTGATAAAAATGACTCTGCACGTTCATATTCGATAATTGCCTCTTGAAGATTGGTTTGTCGGTAAAGTAATAGCCCTTTAAAGAAATGATAATAATAAAGATTTTCGCTGGTGAGCGCAAATGCATCAGCAACACCTTCCAAAAGTTGCTCGCCTTTTTCTAAATTACCTTTTAGCGTTTCCAAGCGGGCATCGTACAGCATACTCCTTGCAAGCAGTTTCTCGTCACGAATAACCATTTCCTTTTCAGCTATCTTAAATCGGACATGCTCAGCAGCTTTTATCTGTTCTGACTTGATATTTTCATACAAATCATCAAGCAGCACGGTAAACGTTTCTGTTTGTTTCAAATCTGTCTGGTGCATTGGCTCACCCTCCTTCTATTCATAGGAATCATCGGTTGGTTAACGGTAATGTTTAGGAGTTAGAATGAAAAAAGACCCACCAAGTGGTGAATCGGATTATAGCAGCTTTTTCCCGTATATTCGAAATGCTTTATCACTCGGATAAAAGGAGTCTTTCAGCAATCCCCAGCCATTCCGTTCGTATAGACGAATTGCTCCGGTATTTTTCTCTCTAGTTGTCAATACAGCAGTTGCATTAGAAACACCGGCAAGTAGCTGCATTAGCAGCGATGTTCCAATTCCTTGTCCGCGCAATGTTGGTGACACTATTAACTCTACTAATTCAAAGCAATCTTCGAGCCAAGAGGATCTGCCATTCTCCTGCAGCGCCGGATGCAATAAATCATGATAATATTGTCCCGGTTTCGAGGTATATCCATATACCAACCCTACTATATTACCTTTTTCGTCTAGCTGTACAAGTCCACGATATCCAGGATACGTACTGTGGCGTACAAAGCGAGGGGCAATCGTCGTATCCTCCACTTGCCATGCTTCTTGGTAAAAAGCTGCCGCCGAAACAATTAGCGGAGAATCTATGATTAAGTTTTTTAGTGTCATCAGGCTCACATCCGTTTCCTGTTTCTATCCATTATAAAGGAAACTCTAATCGGTGTGCACCTGTCTTTGCATGAACTCAGAACGTAAACTATACGCATAAACTTTTTTCTTTCTATATTTAAAAACATCTACCCTGTCTGCATAAGGGTAAAGATAATAACGCTCATTAATCGCTTCAATCTCATATGGGATTCCTTCAGGAGCTGGCGGATAGTAATACTTTTCGAGAAAGTTAGACTCGTTAAAAGCATCCAATAGACGCTGTTTCTCCTCATCCAATAAGACCTCTCCATCTTTTTTAACGGAAACATCATATGATAACGATGGGTGAAGCTGAAATCGTTTGCCTATTCTTTCAACGACAGCACTCGGGGCAGAAGCAGCCAAGATCTTAATCAGACTAGCAACAATCAGTACAACAATAAAAAACCACGACATATGATCGCCTCAATTCAATTTAATCCTGCTAATGATACCACATTTCCTGCCACGTCCACTTATCCAATTTTGACAAGTAATTGACAGATACGTCTTTGGTTCTATTTCATCAGTCGCTAGCTGCGTTTATACTGGAAAAAGGAGGTGAACAATCTTGAAAACTTCTAAAACCTTAACAATTATTGCACTCACATTATTGCTTCTTGTTTTTATCGGAAGTCTCATATTCACAATCACACTGCCACAGAACAAGTCTATGGAACAAGCCGTGACGACGTTTTTGGAAGATGACCCGAAATATCAGCGACAGTTGGAGGCAGGAGAAGCTCCTTCTATTTCCCTCACCAAAATGGCAGCTGAAACTATGTCGATACTGCAAATTTTCTTCGTAATCCCTACCGTTTATATCGCAATTATCTGTTTAATTATATTGGTTGGTTTCCTATTAATTGCCAATAAACCGGATGCTGCTCGCTTTACCTTATATAGCGCAGCAATCCTATCTTTACTAACAATTATTGTCCCTATCTTATTGTTTATCGCCGGCGGGAAGCTCAGAAACCAACCAGCATAAGAAAAGAGAGCGGGACAAAACAAGATTAATTCATCCTAAAAGCGAACGATAACTAGATCCATACTTTTTAATGCAGCTCTCTGACGGCTGCTGCCTCTCCAACATTAGCTGTTATCGTCGGACAAGAATGGCTTTTGAAGTAGACACCGACAAGAAAATCGCTATCTATTTTCGAGGAGTCTACTTATTCTACCTACACGAATGAAGGTTTCCCATCACACAAATCAGCGTAGGAAATACACGGAGACTCCCGCGGGAAAAAGGCCTCGGTGAAACCCCGCGGTGCTTTAGCACGAGGAGACTCACCAGCCGCCCGCAGGAAAGCGGAGTGTATTTCCGAAGCGATGCTCTCATCTCCGTTTCCAATGCAAAAAATCCAAACAATGCAGTATTGTTTGGATTTTTATATAGCTAAAACAGTTATGTCCCAGCCTCGTTCTCTTCTTCTTATTTTCTAAGCTGAGACACAAGCAGTCCAAGCAAGCCTCCTAAGATGGAAGGCACTAGCCATCCAAGACCTACATCATAAAAAGGCAAGATCTTCGTGAAAAGATCATTTACTGCTGCCACTTGCAGGCCAGCCTCATTTAAACCATCAAAAATACTCACACAGAATGTCAGTACAAGACTGCCGATGTATACTCCTCTTCTCCCTTTAAATAGTGAATGAAGAAATGTTAGGAACACTAGACTAATCGTAATCGGGTAGATCGCCATCAATATCGGAACAGAGATAGATATCAATTCTGTAAGCCCAACAGTTGAAACAATCGCACTAAAGATAGACAAGATGACTGCGAAAGTCCTATAAGAGATACGCGGCATTAGCTCATGGAAGAAAGTTGAACAGGATGTAATTAAACCAACACTCGTTGTCAGGCAGGCAACTGTAATCATTAGACCGAGGAAAATTTGCCCCCAAGAACCGAAGTAATGGTTAGAAACATCAGCCAAAATTTCGGCCCCATTATTCAAATAACCAAGTTCACTGACACTGGAAGCTCCCATAAAAGCAAGTGCTGTATAAATTACACCTAAGACAACAGCTGCCAGGCCAGTTGCTAGTAAGCAAACCTTCATAACTGTTGCTTTTTTCGTTATTTCTTTACCTCTGATTGCATTAACAATGATAATCCCAAAAACACATGCTACAAGCGCATCAAGTGTTAAATAACCTTCTTGGAATCCATTAAAGAAAGCATTGCTCGTATACGCACTTGTCGGTGCCTTAAATTTCCCGATTGGGTATATGATTGCAACTAGCACAAGCAAGCCAATAAACGTTAACTTGATTGGCGTTAAGAATTTCCCGATTATATCAATAATCTTCGTCGGGTTTAAAGACAATAAACACGTGATCAAAAAGAAAATAATAGAGAAAACAATTAATGGAAACGGCCCAGGATCTGCAGACAAAAACGGCTGCTTCAAGCCAATCTCATAAGATACGTTCCCCGCACGCGGAATTGCAAAGAACGGCCCGATAGCAAGATATAAAATAACCGTGTAAACAATTCCGAAAACAGGGTGGACTCTGCTGGATAATGACATAAGATCTTTCTCACCCGAGAAAACGAAAGCAATTATACCAATTAAAGGCAGTCCAACACCTGTTACAAGAAACCCTGCATTTGCTACCCATATATTTTCACCAGCTTGCTGCCCTAGCATCGGCGGAAAAATTAAATTTCCTGCTCCAAAGAATAAAGCAAAAAGCATCAAGCCAAGCATGACCGTAAATTTACCTGGTACTTTCTGTGACACGCAAAAAACCTCCAACTAACTATTCGAAAAGTCTGATAAATAACACAATAAAAGTCTGACTTTTGTCAGAATTTCTGACACAATAGAAGCTAGTATAATACTGAACAGGGTAACATTCAAGGAGTTTTTTTAAGGAATTTTCTGCAAGTATCCTTGATATTATATTTATGCATACCGTTGTTGAACTGGCTGATTATCATATCTTTTGTTAATCTGACTACTTTTTTTATGAAAACAGTATGGTCAAATTCCCGTTATTCTAACCTATAGTACCCTGTGGCTTCTCCCATCAACTGAAAACACAGAATGATTTTTTTACACAAATCAATGAAATCAATAGCTAATTATCAAATTAAAAAAGCCGAACAATTCTGGGTTTTTCCTCAGAATTACTCGGCTTTTCACATAGGCAAATCATCATCATTTTATATTGTTTTTATAACGCATTTATAAACCTCACGAGCATCAGGATAGCCATTATCCATATCAGTCCTGCTGATACACGATTGAGTACCACTATTATCTTGCCTTGTTTATCTAAACTTCCTACCAGCCTCCCTGCAGCTGCTAATCCAATGAACCAGATCCACGAAACAAGGATGCAGGCAATGGTGAATGCCCATTTTTCCGTTCCGGTATATGCCAATGAACTTGTCCCAATAACACCAACAATATCTAAAATAGCATGCGGATTTAATAAGGAGACAGATATGGCAAAAGCGATCTGCTTACGAAGCGGAAAACGTTCTTCTCCTGCGTGGGTATTGTTCGGAGCTGACTTCCATAAGCTATATCCTATATAAAAAAGAAAACAAGCTCCTACTCCGTATAATACAACTTGAATCCATGGAACACTCCATACGAGTACAGAAATTCCACTAACTGCTATGGAAATCATAATTGTATCTGCCATTCCTGCAGTAATTACAGCAGGTAAGGTATACATCCATCGCTTTTGAATAATCCCTTGATTGAATAAAAATACATTTTGAGCTCCTAAAGGCAAAATGAGTCCGAATGCCAGAAGGATGCCGTGCAAAATTGGTTCCATTTTATCTCCTTTCCTTTCTTAGCTGATAATACAAGAGTACAATTACATTGTCGCCATCCAATTGGTTGGTTTTAAACCAACCAATTCGCTATATTAAAAAGGGAGGGATAATATGCTGCAGATAGATTGGGCACCAAATCGAGACTTACATATACCTTTGCACGTACAAATTATTCATTATATAAAAGAGAAAATTAAAAATGGCGAATGGCCTCTTGGTACTGTACTGCCTTCGCAGCGAAAATTGGCAGCTCTATTCAACGTGAACCGCAGCACCATTGTCAGTGCTTTCGAGGAATTGGCTGCAGAAGGCTTACTGGAATCAAAAAAAGGTAGCGGAACGACAGTTAGAAATACAACATGGAATTTGCTTGGAGCAGCTTCTCTTGACTGGCAAGGTTATGTCCGCACTGGCATGCACGAGCCGAATGTGAAACTCATATAAGCGATCAATCATGCGGAAGCTGACCCATCCTTTATTCGTTTAGGCACTGGAGAGCTATCGCCAGACTTGTGCCGAATCAAGAAATCACTAAGCTTCTGCAGAACGCACACAGCCTGTCTCTAGGTTATTCCGAACAGAAGGGCAGCTACGCTTTGCGGCAGCAGCTGAGTCATTTTCTGAAAAATCGAGATATCCATGTTTCTCCCTCAGCTATTCTTATTACGTCAGGAAGCCTCCAGGCACTTCAATTAATAGCGGGAGGGTTACTAGCAAAAGGATCAACTATTCTCTATGAATCCCCTTCGTATATTCAATCGGTTCCTGTCTTTGAATCAGCAGGAACAGTGACTGTCGGGTTAACTGGGAAAGACGCCATCACACAGCAAATACACAAACATTTGCGGACAAGTGATGCTGCCTTATTTTATGCCAACCCAACATTTCACAATCCAACAGGACGAATATGGGATTTGGCAGAACGACAGCAATTATTAGCAACATGTCAGCAGCTTTCTCTTCCGATTATTGAAGATGATGCTTATTATGATTTATGGCTAGATACACCACCTCCACCGCCTCTTAAAGCATTGGATTCTCAAGGAACTGTCCTGTACATGGGCACCTTCTCCAAATCAATGAGTCCAGGTCTGCGCATTGGCTGGGTAGCAGGACCTGAACCCGTTATTAATAGATTAGCTGACAGTAAAATGCAAACCGATTATGGCGCGAGCAGCATCTCCCAGTACGTGGCAGAACAATGGCTGTCTACAGGAATCAATGTACAAGTGACCGAAAGAATCCGGTCAGCTTTAAAAGAACGGCGAGATAAAGTATTGCGTTACTTGGATGCTTACTTCACGCCTATCGCCACTTGGGAGCGACCAGCGGGAGGCTTTTATATCTGGTTAAAAATGCACCAATCCATTCCCATTAATACACTGTTTGAAAAGGCATTTCAGCAAGGGATCCTGCTCAACCCTGGCCAGATATACGAAAGAAACAATACGCAGCATCTCCGTATTTCCTATGCTTACGCTTCGATGGACCAAATGCAGTATGGATTGAAGAAGCTGGCTGAATTTATTAGGGATTTGCAGAAGATCCTCTAAATCAATGTAAAAGTGATTCGTTCCGTAATAGAAAAAGCCTGTATCTTAGATTAGCAAGAAATCATCGATACAGGCTTTACATTATCTATTCAAATAGTTGGACGAGAATGCGAATTCATATAATATACAAGGTGGTCAGTCCACCCATCATCTTCTAGAATAAATCCTTTTCTTGTACACTCATACTTCATTCCTACACTCTCTGCCAAATGGAATGAGACGTCGTTATCAACAGCTATGTGGGCTTCAATACGGTGGAAATCTAAATCGTCATAGGCAATTTTAAGCGCTTCTTGCACCGCTTCCTTGCCATAGCCGTTTCCCCAATGCTGATTATGTATGGTGTAACCAATTCTAGCCCATTGAAAATGCATCCTTGCTAAAGTAGAGAAATCCACCATTCCTAAGTGTGTGCCATCTGATTTGTGAAAAACACCGAACACATGAGCGATATCGCTCACTGCCTTCTTTTGATGTTGATCCACTAGGTCAAGGAACCATTCTTCTGTACATTCACTCATATCAATTCTTCCAGGATCGTGTCTATGTCTAGATGGAAATCTGCTATTGAATTCATGAAGCCAATTCTTATAATCATTTTGTTGTAGCGGTCTCACTATCAATCTCTCTGATTCAGACACAACATCAAACCTTTTCCCTTCAGGTAACAATGTGACATCTCCTCTTCGTTTCCATATAAGTAAAACTTGGTTTATTCATACGAGCCCAGTTAGTTTCCATAAATAACACATGTTTCAATACATATCTAATTGCTATTACAATTTATCCAAGCCATCTCAACCGAAATTCCTCCGCGGCAACCGGCTTTCCAATAAGATACCCCTGCACAAACGTACAGCCCTTCTCTTTCAGGAAATGGAGTTGTTCCTGTTCTTCTACACCTTCGGCAATCACATCCAACTCTAGTTGATTGGCCATAACCAAAATAGTCTCTACGAGTACTCTGTTATTTCGATTCTGCATCATATCGTAAACAAATGCTCGATCAATTTTCAGCGTATGCACAGGAAGACGCTGAATATATTGAAGGGAGCTGTAGCCTGTCCCAAAATCATCAATGCTCATTCGTACACCAAGCTGACTAATATGTGCGAGAACAGCAATAGCATGAGCGTCACAAAACGGAATATTTTCTGTAATCTCAAGCTCTAAATAAGCCGGATCCATATCAAATTCACGCAGCGCCGCCTCAAGCTCTGCTACAAATTCAGGATGGAGAAATTGATTAACAGAAATATTTACAGCCAGACTGATAGGTTCGTACCCTTGGTCTCTCCAATCATGCCACTGTCTGCACACTTCCCGAATCAGCCAATTACCGAGGCGTACAATGAAACGGGACTCCTCAGCTAACGGGATAAATTGGTTCGGCGGCAGCAGACCTTGCTTCGGATGATTCCAGCGCATCAGCACCTCTGCTCCTGCTACTGTATCTATGTCCAGACGATACAGCGGCTGAAAGTGAAGAAGGAACTCCCCTCTTTCAAGCCCGTAACGCATTTCTTTTTCCATTTCGAGTTTCGATTGTTCCACAGGATGGAGCGATTCATCGTAAAATAGCCAGCGCTTCCCAGGACTCTTTTTTGCTGCGTACATTGCGATGTCTGCTTTTATTGTGAGCAGCTCTACATCTTTGGCATCCTTTGGGTAAGAGCTGATTCCGACACTTGCTGATACAAACACTTCTTTCCCATGCAAATGAAATACTTGTTCAAGCGCTTGTACTAGCTCATCTACTGCCGCTTCAACCTTACGTACATCCGTAGACGGCAGTAAGATTAAGAACTCATCTCCACCCTGGCGAAAAACTCTTCCTTCTAACTTGATATTCGCTTGTAAACGTTCTGCCACCTGCCTTAGCAGCAAATCGCCAACGCCATGATTCATTGTGTCATTTACCCACTTGAATCGATCCATATCTATAAACAGCAAAGCAAAATTCTTGCTGTTTGCAGCCCATTCGGCCGCCACTCTATCAAACTCACGACGATTTGGCAGTCCCGTTAAAGGATCATGTCCTGCCAAAAACTTTGCTTGTTCAGTAGAGTTTTCGAGTTCTTTGTTCTTTTGCAGTAATTCCTCTGTCCGCTGCAACACCTTCTCTTCTAGCTCCAGCACTAGCCTTCGATTTTCAAACATCGTATACATCTGGCGAGACATGATCAGCAAGGTAGAAACGATACATCCGAGTGCAATTAAATCAAAGCCATCTTTTCTCACTACAATAACTGCAAGCAATAAAAGTACACTAATGGTAGAAAACCATAAACGAAAGGAAAATAATGATTTACTAACATCAGCTGCCGGCTCTTTATGAAAAACGACCGCGTCTAATTCTTTTGTATACATTGCTGCACTGCCAACCAGTACCAAACCGACAATCCATAATAAATCGATTAAATGTCCGTCAAAATACGATTGCTCGGATAGGAGGTACAAGTAACTTGTGTCAGCGATTAGAAAAACAATAAAACCGGCACATACAATACTTTCGACAAATATTGAAAGCTCAGTGCATTAAACACGCTTACCACAAAAAACAAAATGATAAGATCTCCAACTGGGTAACTCAATCCAATTATCTGCGAAAACAACCCTAATTCATTTGTTTCGTCCCATAATGGATGCAGCAAGAACTCCCAGCTTAGACTGGCTGCAGCAACAATGATAATAACCGCGTCATATACCATTTGATAAAAGGTAACTTCTATTGGCCGCTTCCGAATTAATTGTAAGAAGGCTAGTAAATAAAAAATCGTCATGAGATTCCAAACTACATCTGCTGCCAATGTGAGAGACGAACTCACTTCTACGTAAAAATATTGGATATTCCAAAGAATGGTTGCAATTAAGTAGCCTATTATTGCAATAGACAAGTGAAGCCAAAATAGCCTTAATGCCGTGTTAGAAGATTTATATGCCTGAAAAGTCCAATAAGCAGGAAAAGCAGTTCCAATTACTTGGAAGACAGCTGATCCGGCTGCAAGAACACTTGATGACGCAAATAAAAGCAGAAAGATAGCATAAGCGACCAAAAATGCAGCAATTAAAGTTGTATGCACAAAGTAGTTTCCATCTCTATTTCTTGCCAAATATAACTTCTCTCCTTGATAAAAAGAATAGTTAAAGTATACGATAACCTCTGCAGATTTTATATACTTCATCAAAAAAGCCGCCTTTATAAGGCGACTTTTCATCTTATTCCGTTCTTAAATACCATGTATGACTTACAAAGTCTCCTTTAAGGGCTGTTGGTATTCTGATTCCGCTATATTCCAGCTCTTCACCACTATACACTTCGTCTGTTCCCCATACAGAATAATCCTTTGATAGATCCAGCCCTTTCACCCGCAGCACAGCAAGCGGAGCGGCTGGCTCTGCAAGTACACGGTAATAACAGACATAGGCCTCCGATTTATCTTCATTGACAAACATCCAAGCTGTCTCATTTCCCTCAAAAGGACTTTTCAAGCGATAGAATTGTCCAAATTGAACGAGACTCCGAATTTCCTTATAAAACTCTATTTGCTGGCTGACAACTTGTTTCTCCTCTTTACTGAGTCTTGTGAGATCCAGTTCGTAGCCAAGATTACCAGCCATTGCTACATCCCCGCGCATCGTCAAAGAAGTAGAGCGGTGTACCTGGTGATTTGGAACATCAGATACGTGTGATCCCATCGATGCAACTGGATAAAGCAGACTGGTAGCATATTGAATTTTAAGCCGGGACACCGCATCTGTATTATCACTCGTCCACGTTTGCGGCATGTAATACAAAATGCCCGGATCATAACGTCCGCCACCCCCGGAACAGCTTTCAAACAAGATATGTGGAAAGCGAGAGGTGAGCATCTCCATCACTTCATAAACACCAAGCATGTGTCGATGTGCTGTCTCTCGCTGCCTTTCTGCAGGAAGAGATGCTGATCCTACTTCTGATAGATGACGATTCATATCCCACTTTACATAACCAATTGGTGCGCTGCTAAGGATATCAGATACGCGCTTGATAATTTCCTTTCGAACATCCGCCCGGGAAAAATCAAGGACAAGCTGATCACGACTTTCTGTTCGGTAGCGATCCGGAACATGCAAACACCAATCCGGATGCTCTCGGTACAGCTCACTATCTACTGATACCATCTCTGGTTCAAGCCAAAGACCAAACTGCATTCCGAAATCGTTCACCCGCTTCGCCACGTCTTCCAGCCCATTCGGCAGCTTCTTTTTATCAACAAACCAGTCTCCCAGAGAAGTAGAATCAGAGTTTCGGTTCCGGAACCAGCCGTCATCCAGAACGAACAATTCAATTCCTAACTCACTGCCCGCTTTCGCGATTTGCTCAATTTTATCGGCATCAAAATCAAAGTACGTTGCTTCCCAGTTATTGATAAGAATAGGCCGTTCCTTATCTTTGTGTTCCCCTCTTACAAGATGCTGCTGGTAAAAACGATGCAGCGTATCAGACATAGCGCCAAGACCCTTCGAGGAATACACGAGGACAGCTTCAGGTGTCTGGAATGTTGCTCCAGGTTCTAACAGCCATGAGAAATCGAATGGATTAATCCCGAGTGTCACACGCGTTGTTGCAAATTGATCAACTTCCGCCTGCGCAAGAAAGTTTCCACTGTAAACCAAGTGAAAGCCGAACACTTCCCCGTAATCCTCTGTTGTGTGCTTTTCCATTAAACCGATAAATGGATGCTGCTGGTGGCTGCTCGCTCCACGCGTACTTTCGGCAGATTGTATACCCGCTTGCAAGGAGCGCTTTTCCATATGCCGCTCTTTCCCCCATGCACCAGGAAACGTTAGCATATCAAAATCAGACCGGCGAAAATCAACACTAACACTGGAGGCCTGCAACAGCTTTAGCTTTTGTTTGCCTTTGTTGTGGAACTGTACTGACCTTGTTACCACATCATAGTTGCTGAAGACGGTATATAATAACTGCACTTCCAAGCCTAAGTATTCATCCTGCATCACAAGTTCCAGCGTTTCTGCATCTGCTTGACCCGCATAGGTCGCTGGCAGTGCTGTTAGCTTTGGTTTTCCGCTATAAATACGATGTGACTTGTACCGTAAATCAGTTACAGTTGATCCATTTTCCAGTTGAATATGATAAGCCGGCTTCCGAAAATCCGAGTTACCATACTGCGGATACTCCTGAGGCAAGTTATCTAAAGAAAACGTTCGATCACGATAATAAGGATTTGGTGAAAAGGAACGATCTATGTATTGCTGTCGATTGCTATTTCGAAACTTCCGGATTTTTCTCCCCCAATACTGGTGCGTTACATAGCCATCCCGCTCCAGCTGTATGACATAACTAGTCGCCTTTCCTTGCAGGTGAAAAATACGCTGTTTCTCATCGAATTGAATTCCCATCAACCAATACCCCCTCAGGCTTTATACTATAAATGAGTCTGGCATTTATAACTGTTCTTATTCGTTATACAAGCATCTTGTTCTAACAAGCTAAGCCTAGCAAAGAAAGCGCTATCATTCAAGAAAAAAATAAGAAGGCTATTCTATGAATTGCCTTCTGCAGAGTACTTCGTCTTATCTATCTTCAATAACAATATAAGCCGCCTTCACTGGCCCATGAACGCCTACAACAAGGTTCATCTCAATATCGGCAGAGTTGCTTGGTCCCGTAATGAAATTAATACAAGAGGCAATTGCTTTTCCTTCTTGCACTTGTTTTGAGATTTGCTGTGCCGCCTGGGTCATGCGCGGAACGATGGTGCTTTTTGGTATGAGTGCAATATATTTATGCGGAAGCAGGCTGACCGACCGACCCTTTCCTTCACCAGAAAAGAGGACAACAGTACCTGATTCAGCGAGTGTGATATCACTGAAGGTAATGCCGATATTGGCTTTCTCGGTAATTGCAACGTTATCATAACCAAGACTAGGATCCCATTCGTGCACAGCAATTCCTTGCGTCGGCCACTTCTCAATTTGTTCTTGTAAACCAAATTCTCCGTAGCGCGGATCCTTCCAAATTGCCAGCGGACCGTCGCCATAAGAAGCGACTGTCTCCTCCAGCACATTTTGCAAGTCTTGTGCTGTGGTTTCTATCAGATCAGTATGGATGAGCCGGCATTGATCTCGGAGAATACTGACTAGTTCATCCGGCGTCTTATTTATCAGCGTCTTATCTTGCGGCCGGAACTTCCAATTTCGAACTGGTTTTTCTGTTTGTACCGTTGTCCGGCTAAGACGGCTGGCGACGTTCGTTAGAAACTTCTCACGATTTTGTATCATGCATCATCACGCTCCTTGTCATGCTGCTTGAACCAATCGCGGAAACGTTCTTTGTTTGGTGCAGGGAAGTCACGAATCTCTGTCCATGCTTTCAGCGGACCAGGTCCTTTTGAAATTGTTTCATCCTTTGTAAAAGGCTTCATAACAGAATTGGCCATTTTAGATCCTGCTGCGTAAAGCTGATTGGAAGAAGCACCAAGTCCGAATGCTTTCATCGCCAGCTTTTCTGATATAGGCGCACGTCCTTCCCGCTCGACAATTACTTGGCGATGTTGGTGCAGCAGCGTATGCAGCGGGATTTTAACCGGGCAAGCATCGGTACAAGCACCGCAAAGCGTTGACGCGTACGGCAACTCTTTGAAATCATCATAACCGCCTAACAGCGGTGTAAGCACTGCCCCAATGGGACCTGGATAAATAGAGTTATAAGAATGCCCGCCAATATGTCGGTAAACCGGACAAACATTAATACACGCTGCACACCGGATACATTGCAATACCGATTGAAACTCGGTGCCCAAAATACCGGAGCGGCCATTGTCCACGATAACAAGGTGAAATTCAGATGGACCATCTACTTCTTCCGCTGTCCGCGGACCTGTTAAAGCAGTAATGTAGCTCGTTAGTTTTTGACCGACAGCACTCCGTGTTAACAGTCCAACAAGCACCTCAAATTCCTCAAATGTCGGAACAATCCGTTCCATCCCCATTACACAAATTTGCGTATCTGGTAAATCAGACACCATACCGGCATTTCCTTCATTCGTCACTAAGCCAACAGAGCCGGACTCAGCAATTGCAAAGTTGCAGCCTGTGATGCCAATATCCGCTTGCAAAAATTCTTCACGAAGTTTTTCTCTTGCATGCAGCGCAAGCTCTTCTGGTTTGGAAGTTAATTTGTATTCCAGCTTCTCGGTAAATACATCCTTAATTTGCTCTTTATTTTTATGAAGTGCAGGTGTAACAATATGGGATGGCGGATCGTGCTCATCCAGCTGCAGAATGTATTCGCCAAGGTCTGTTTCAATGACATCACAGCCTTCCTGCTGCAGCACATCATTTAAACCGATTTCTTCGGTAACCATCGACTTTGCCTTCAAGATTTTTTTAGCACGCTTTTCTTTTACGATGCCCTTAACATAATCATTGGCTTCTTCAGCTGTAGCTGCAAAGAATACATGTCCCCCGCGCTTTTGCAGATTCTCCGAAAGTTCTTGTAAGTAATAATCGAGATTGTCTAACGTATGCTGACGTATCTCTTCGCCATGTGACCGCCATTCTTCCCAGTTGCCGAGCTCCTCGGCTGCATCCAACCTTCTCGTGCGAAGCCGCTCTTGCGCTCCGGCAACTGCTCCACGCATAAACGTGTCTTCCATCTGTTTATTAACATTATCTTTGAACTTCTCATTCCCTATTTTCATCGCCATGTCTGTTTCGCCCCCTTTATCTGCTGTTCAATACTTCTGCGATGTGCATCACTTTGACTGGTTTATCACGCCGCTGCATTCTTCCCCCGATATTCATCAAACAGCCGCCATCTGCCCCAATCAAATAGCTCGCTTTTGTTTCGGATACCGAATCCACTTTCTCATCAACCATTTGTTCAGAGATATTCCCCATCTTCACAGCAAATGTCCCGCCGAAACCACAGCAGTTCTGTGCATTCGGAAGCGGTTGCATTTCTAAGCCCTCTACATGAGACAACAGCTTCATCGGCGCATCTTTCACACCAAGCAGCCTTGTCATATGGCAAGAAGGATGATACGTTGCAATGCCATCTAACTTCGCACCAACATCCTCCACTTTTAACACATCTACAATAAACTCCGTCAGCTCATATGTCTTCTCTGCCAAGCGTTCTGCCCGCGGACGCCAAACCGGATCATCTTTGAATACATGCTGGTATTCTTTGAACATCGTGGCACAAGACCCGGACGGTGTCACTATGACTTCCGCATCCTCAAACGTGGCAATCATTTTCTTCATTGCCTTTTTCGCATCTTCTACATAACCAGAATTGTAGGCTGGCTGCCCGCAGCAAACCTGACCTGTCGGAAACACAATCTCGCAGCCTAGCCTCTCCAGTACCTCAACTGTCGCTATTCCAACATCGGATTGAAACATATCAACAATACAAGTCGCAAATAAAGTAACCTTCATACTCCCACCCCACAGATGAGGTCATCAGATGACCTGTTCTATTTTCTGCTTTCAGCATACTACAAACGCTTACATTTTCCAAGTCCTGCCGATACGAAAAAAGCTAACCCTAATCGGGCAGCTTCTTTCTATTCCATATAGCTTCGTAACACATCTTCTACGTATTCCAGGTGTGCAACCATTGCCATTCGCGCCTGTTCTGGCTGCTGGGAGCGGATAGCCTGGAGGATTGCTTCGTGCTGTTTGCTTAATTCCTCTGGAGCAGTTTTTGTCCCAAATAAACAAATCTGTCTCGTTTCTTTCATCGATTCTGCTGTCAGATCAGACACATGATGCATCAAGCGAAGCAGCAATTTGTTTTTGGCTGCGTGCGCAATCGTCATGTGAAAGGCAAGGTCAGCTTTCTCGCCATTCTCCGGATCTCCTTCATATTGCTTCATCTCTATGAGAGCTTGTTCCATCTGTGCTAAATCCTCATCTGATCTATTTCGGGCTGCTGATGCTGCAATTCCCGTCTCCAGTATGTTACGAACCTCCATAAGCTCTGCTCGATCTTCCATACTCATGAGCAAGGCATGCTGCAGTGGGTAAACAATTTCTTCCGGCTCAAACGCCTTCACATATGTTCCTTCCCCTTGCTTCATTTCCACCAAGCCCTTCGCCCGAAGTGTAGCCAGTGCTTCACGAATAGCTGAACGCCCAACCTGGAAATTCTCGGCTAGCTGCGTCACACTATCCAGCTTTTCTCCTGGCTGCAGATTACCGTCTTTTATCAACGCAAGCAGCTCATCTGCTACTTGTTCATATATCTTTTTTGGTTTGATTTGTTTGTATTTCATTGGGTTCTCACCTCTCTCTCATTATAAACGGAAATTTTCCAAAATTTCATTGCTTTTTCAAAAAAGACCATTCTATAATGTAAGCGGGTCATCAGATGACCTTATTATTAACGTTTAAATGTAAACGCTTACTAGAGGGGTGGAGAGGACGATGAGTTTACTTGCATTATCTTTAATCGCTATTGTACCAATCGTAACGATATTGTTATTCTTAGTCATTTTAAACTGGCCAGCCAGCAAAGCAATGCCTGTTGCGCTTGTTGTTACTGCACTAATTGCCGTTTTCGTTTGGGGAACGAAAACAAATGTTGTAGCTGCCGCTGCCTTTAATGGTCTTGTAACTGCGCTGGAAGTTATCTTTATTGTATTCGGCGCTGTCCTGCTGCTGAACACAGTAAAAGAATCTGGTGCCATCCACACAATTCGCCGCGGCTTTATGACTATCTCACCAGACCGTCGTATTCAAGCTATCCTAATTGCTTGGCTTTTCGGCTCCTTCATTGAAGGTGCAGCAGGCTATGGTACAGCTGCTGCGATTGCTGCACCGCTGCTTGTTGCTGTTGGGTTCCCAGCCATGGCTGCCGTACTCGTCTCCTTGATCATCCAAAGTACACCGGTTTCATTCGGTGCCGTTGGAACACCTATTTTAATTGGTGTCAATACAGGGCTGACTGATCAGCAAGCTGTGATGACCGGTCTGCAGCAAACGGACATGGGCTATTTTGAGTATTTGCTTCGTATCACTTCTGATGTGGTCCTTGTTCATGGGATCGTAGGATCTATCATTCCGCTGTTTGTATCGGCTATGCTTACCCGCTTCTTTGGACCGAATAAATCTTACTTGGAAGGTCTTCGAGCTTGGAAGTTTGCTTTATTTGCCGGGATTGCCTTTACTATTCCCTACTGCTTAATCGGCATTTTACTTGGACCTGAATTCCCTTCCTTGTTAGGTGCACTCATTGCTCTTCTGATTGTAGTACCTGCTGCACGACAAGGCTGGTTTATGCCCAAAGATAAAACATTTGATTTCCCAGACAAAAGCCAATGGGAAGCTGACTGGATTGGTAAACTTAATCAAGCTCCTGCACAAGAAAAAGCTGCTCGCTCTATCTCTACCTGGATGGCTTGGCTGCCTTATGTATTGGTTGCAGGGATACTTGTTCTGTCCCGTTCCTTTGATCCATTCAAACAATTTCTTGAATCCTGGAAGCTTGTATTCTCAGATACATTCGGGTCCGGGATAACTACTACTTCCACACCACTTTATCTGCCTGGTTTTCTATTTGTAATTGTTTCTGTCCTAACTTTCTTCCTGCACAGGATGAAGCTGCAAGCATACAAAAATGCTTGGAAGCATTCCTTTAAAACAGCTGTCAGCGCTGGTATAGCATTGTTGTTCGCGGTGCCTATGATTAAGATTTTCCTTAATACTTCCTTGGCAGCCGACAAAGTCAATGCCGCAACAGAAGCACTCGCCGGGCAAAATATGCCGCTAATTCTTGCTGAGTCGGTTGCCATCTTAACCGGCAGTTTCTGGCCGATTGTCGCACCGACAGTCGGTGCACTGGGTGCCTTTATCGCAGGAAGCAACACTTTCAGCAATATGATGTTTTCCTTGTTCCAATTTGGCGCTGCCGGCAACATCGGCTTAGATGTACATCAGTCTGGAACGGTTGTCGCATTGCAAGCTGTAGGTGGCGCTGCCGGAAATATGATTTGTGTCCATAACATCGTTGCCGCTTCCGCTACGGTTGGATTAGTCGGCAAGGAAGGCGCACTCATCCGGAAAGCCATTCTTCCCATGTCCTATTATGTGCTTGCCGCCGGATTCCTCGGTATGGCCCTTATCCACGGCATCTTAAATATATGGCTGCTTCTATATGCATTGATTGTCATGCTGTATATTCTGCGCCTCGTCACTGCGAAGAGTGCCTTAAAAACAGCCGCTTAAAAAAAGCTTCCCAACACGGGAAGCTTTTTCACTTAATAACAAGTCCTATTAAAGATGCAAATTGTATTGCTTGGTTCGGTGATACGATACAGCCTTTCAAGTTTTCGATAGAAAAGGTAAGCTGCTGAAAACTGCTTGTGCTGAGGTCTATACCTTTTAACGATGTTTGCTCAAAGTTTGCTTCATTTAAATCACAAGCAGCAAATTCTAGTTTCTTCATTCGGCAAGCGTAGAAATCAGCTCCTTGCAAACCGCAGGAGGAAAATATAACTTTTTCCAATTTAGATTGGCCGAATGAAACAAGGTTTACAAGCGAATCTGTAAAGGAGACATTCCCTAAGCTAGATTCCGTCAAATCTGCACCCAAGAGCTTACAGCCGTGGAACTCCACGCGATGGATGGATGATTTGCTCATTTTCACATTCGAAAAATCACAATTCTCAAAGCGCACATCAAGTAAATCCATTCCTGTAAAATCAGTATGATTGAAGCGGCTATTGCGGATGACCACTTTTGACAGACGCAGCCGGTCAACCAATTCATTCTCAAAATCAGCTTGCAGTACCTGACAATTCTCTAATTCAGGTTCTTCTTCAAAGAAAATATCATGCATTCTTTTTTCAGGTAAGTTATTTGGTAGTTTCGGTTTATCGATTTGCATAACACGTATCCTTTATATAGGTGATGCTTAAAGTCTATCATATTATGTCAATAGAAAAAGCCCGCCTAATGGCGAGCTTTTCTTCATGCTGCTTCTTGCTCTGTATCTTGTTTAGGACGGTGCTGCAGATGGGAAACCACCCAGCCGATAACACCGATTACTACTAGATAAATAACCAAATCAATTAGCTGATGACTTAGTACGGACCAGTTACCAAGCGTAATTGCTTCTTGCAAACTATGCAAGGAATGCGCCATTGGCAAGTACCTGCCTACAGCGGCCAATCCAGATACTGTTAGTTCGCTAGGGAAGGTGCCGCCGCAGGATGCCAGCTGAATAACCAGCAATACAATGGCAAGCAATTTCCCTAAGTTACCGAATATCGTCACCAGTGCGAGAATTATTGTCATAACTGTCATGGATACAATGATGCTGGACAAGAACAACAGTGGAACACTCTGTACATCCACTTGGAATCCGAATAGGAAAATCAGATCAAGGATAACTGCCTGTACAATTGCCACGACATAAATGAGTGTCAGCTTACTGAAGAATTGCACGGTGCCTGACACTTGCATGTCCTGTCTTCTGCCAAGCGGCAGGATATTGGCTGCCATCAAACCGCCCACAAACAATGCCAATGACAAGAAGTACGGCGCAATACCCACACCATAATTCGGTACATCTGACAGTTGTTTCTCTGTCAGTTTAACTGGGTCTGCGAACATTGTTGTCAATGCATCACTTGACTGAATATCACTTGTTTTAGCCGCAGCATCCTGCAAGCTAGTCGCAAGCTCATCTGACCCATCAGAAAGCTTATTGATACCATCGTTAAGCTCAGCAGCACCATCCGAAAGGTCACCTGTACCGGACGCAAGCTGCGCTGCACCGCTTTGCAAGGAATCGAAACCTTTCGTGTAGTCAGTAAATCCACTATTCAAATCTGCTGCACCGCTAGCTAATTTATCCGCACCGCTAACAGCCGAGCCAAGTTTCTCACTGAATGTATCCACTCCATCCGCAAGTTTTTGTTCACTGTTTGCGAGTTTATCGGCGCCTTCGCCAAGCTTCTGCTGGCCATCAGCTAATTTCGCAGAGGAATCTGCCAGCTTACCGGATACTGCAGCTATTTGCTGGAATGCTTTATCATCCTGAAGCTCTGGATGCTCTTTCATATAAGATGCAATCAGCTTATTCAAGTCTTCTGAACCAGATGTGAATGCTTGTTGATTCTCCGATAGCTTCTCGCTTTGTTTCTTCCAATCAGTCAAGCCATCCGCTATTTTGTTGCTATTTGTTGCTAGCGAGTCGGCACCTTCATCCAGCTGTCCCAATCCGTCTGCCAAATCACTTGCACCCGTGTTTAAGGTGCCAATACCATCAGACAATTCACCTTGGGCACCAGCCAGCTTATCTGTGCCGTTCGCTAGATCAGCTGCGCCGCTATGCACGTCGCCAATACCAGTTTGCAAATCCTTCAGACCGCTCTGCTCATCCGTCATTCCTTTATGCAAATCTCCCGCGCCGTCGCCTGCATCTTGCAAACCGGATGCAACTTCATGGAAACTTGTAAACACACTGTCAGCATATGATTTTGTGATACTGCTCGCCAGCTTTGTTTTCATTTTTTCCATCGCAGAGGAACTAATTTGTGATGCCACAAAGTTCTTCCCTGGATTAACTTCGTACGTCAGCTCCGCTTGCTGCGGTTTATCGTCCATTAAGGTTGTAACACTTTCAGAGAAGTCTTTCGGGATTGTCACTTTCATATAATATTTTCCGTCATCCAATCCTTCTTCTGCCTTCTCATTGGAGACAAAATCAAAGTCAAGTGACTTGCTCTTCTTCAATTCTTTTATAAAATCGTCCCCAGCATGCATTTCTTCTCCATCCATGCTGGCACCTTCATCTTGGTTAACAACAGCCACAGGCAGATCTTCTATATGGCCGTACGGATCCCAGTAACCACCTAGAAACAGCGAAGCATAGATAACTGGAATAATCAGTAGAAATAGAAGTGCAATTCGTCCATGCTTGTGCTGCCACATCCGCTTTATATCAAAAAAGCCTAGTTTTAATCCTTTCATAGTCTCCTCACCTTTACCTTTGTGAAATATTGAACATCTATATCGAACATCTAAATAGCATAACGGCTTTTTTATATGATGTATAATATATATATTGTTATAAATAATAGCTCTTAAGCTATCCGAAAGAAGGCCGAATATGGAACTGCTACAACTGCAATATTTTAAAAAGGTTGCTGAGTTAGAACATATGACACATGCTGCCGAAGCACTCAATATCGCCCAGCCTTCTCTCAGTAAAGCAATCAGCAGACTGGAAGAGGATGTAGGTGTGAAGCTCTTTGAGCGTTTTAATCGCCAAATCAAGTTAAATGATAATGGAAAGATGTTTCTCAAACGAGTGGATGCCGTCCTGCATGAGCTGCAGGAAGCTAGAAGAGAACTGAACGCCTCGAATCAAGAGGCAGATAAAAGCATAAAACTTTCTGTGACTATTCCAAGAGTACTGCCTGATTTAATTAGCGGTTTTCTACAGAAACAGCCTGCTGTTCACTTCAAGCAATACGTTCACTCTGTCCCAACAATGACGGATAAACTGCGCAGTGGCGAGCTTGATTTCTGTATATCTTCAGTTCCCCTTGAGGCAGATGATATAGAATGGAAGCCACTGATTACAGAAGAAATTCTGCTTATCGCCCCGCTTGGACACTGGCTTGAAACAAAGCGCTCTGTCACTTTAGCAGAACTTCGAGAGGAAGCCTTTGTCAGCATGAATGAAGGCCATGGCATCCGCAGTCTAACGGATAAGTATTGTCAGCTAGCAGGTTTCCACCCGCACATTGCTTTTGAAGGCGATGAACCAGGCGTCATTGGTGATCTTGTTCGCAATGGCTTGGGTATCGCTTTTATCCCCGCTGTCTCCCTGACCGGCAGCAAAGCAGAACAGCTACCTGTCATTCGGATAAAAGAACCTGTTTGCGAACGAACGATTGGCGTAGCGTGGTCTTCCAGAAGATTTCTCAGCCCGATTGCAAAACAGTTCCAGCATTACCTGACGAGTTATTTTCATGAATTAGAAGGAAAGCTGCATGATATTACAGCATGGCGCATCGAGGATAGTCCCAAGTAAATACAAGGTGTTCACATTGACTTTGTTAAATACAGAAGATATTATAGACATATGGAATCTACAATAAAGAGGTTGACGTCATGAAATATTCCAAAGCTACCAACTATGCCCTCCACTCCATTGCTTTTCTCGGTTTGCTTCCGCCCGGAAAGTCTGTCGGTGTAAAGCCTTTAGCTGAATTGCAGAAAGTCTCGCCCACTTATCTATCAAAGGTACTGACAACGCTTGTAAAAGCCGGATTAATCTCATCTGCAACTGGCGTAAAAGGCGGTTATAAATTGATGAAGCATGTCCGAGACATTTCTTTCTGGGATGTTATCCAAGCTGTGGAAGGCCAGAATCCTTTATTCCAATGCGGCTTGGAATCACACGCACACGAAAACGATAATTGTTTTATCCAGCGCGTGATGAACGATGCGGAAAGAAAAATGGAAGAACACTTGCAATCGCAAACGATTGAACAAGTGCTAGAAAAAATCGACCGTCGAGCTTCCGAATACCTTCAATCCGAAGCGGGTTGATTTTTTCTTCACTCTATTTAAAGATAACAACAATCCATAATATCCACAGGAGGAATGAACATGTTAGATTGTGCCATTATAGGCGGCGGTCCAGCTGGATTAAATGCTGCACTTGTATTAGGAAGAGCCAGAAGAAATATTGTGTTATTTGATCATGCCAAGCCGAGAAATGCTGTGACGCACGAGTCCCACGGTTTTATTACAAGAGATGGGGTTTCTCCAAGCGAGTTTCGCAGCTTCGCACACAATGACTTGCGTAAATATCCTTCTATTACTATTCATAATATGGAGGTTGTGACGATTGAAAAAACTGGTGAATCTGCATTTCAACTCCAAACACAGAGTGGCGAAACATTTTCCGCCAAAAAAGTCATCCTCGCAACCGGACTAAGTGAGAGTTTACCGAATATACCAGGCATATATGATATGTATGGAAAGAGTCTGTTCAGCTGTCCTTATTGCGATGGGTGGGAGTTACGTGATCAGCCATTAGTGTTAATTGCAGAACACAAACATGGCGCACATATGGCAAAGGTAATTTCGCAATGGAGTAAGGATTTAATTGTTTGCACAAATGGGCTGTCCATTATCCCCGATGAAGATAAAGCAATGCTTCAAAAACATGACATTCGTGTCGTAGAAGAAAAGATACCTAAGCTGGAGGGATCTGCTGGGATATTAAAAAAGGTGGTCTTGGAAAGTGGAAAAGAATTGGAACGCACTGGAGGATTTGTAATAACAGAACTCTCACAGCCGCATAATTTCGCCTCTTCGCTTGGTTATGATACGGACGCTAATGGCGGAATTAAAGTCGATAATTTAGGCAGAACTTCTATTTCTGGTGTTTATGCTGCAGGCGACTCTACTATTGCCGGCCCTTCCCAGCTCATCCTCGCTGCGGCAAACGGATCCCTCGCCGCTATAGGAGTAAACAGTGATTTAACGATGGAAGCATTCAGCTAATACACGAGCCTGTTCTGCACTTTGCCATAGTAGTTTATGTTGTCCCATTCCTCTATATTTCGATACAATAAATGGCAAATAGACAGGGAGGCATTTCAACTATGGCAAAGCGTTATTTCACCCCGGAAGATCTGCTGGATCACCATTGGCTATCCGGTTTAACTGTTCATTCTGACAGCACGATCGCCTATGTGGATCGCAGTATCAATAAAGAAACAAACAGCTATTACACAACTATCAAAACAATCAGCAATTCAATCATCGAAACCATACCTGGTGATGGCTTTGATTCATTTCCATCTTGGTCACCTGACGGCACACTCACTTTCCTTCGCGGAAAAGAGAAAAAAGCAATCTGGATGCAGGATGCGCAAGGAAACATGGCACAGTTACTTGATTACCCCGCATCCATTCTTTCCTATCAATGGTCACCCGATGGTTCACATCTGTTATTCACTGCAGCTATTCATGCAGATCCGGCTAAGCAGGTGAACCCCAACAATTTTGGACATGTGTATGAACAAGTCTATTTCAAACAAGAAGGCACAGGTTTTTACTCCGGTACTTACACCCATCTATTTTTGTTCCGTGTGGCAGATAACAGCATTGCCCAGCTAACAGATGGCGCGTTCCACGTTAAAAATGCACAATGGCTTCCAGACGGCAAACAGATCGCCTTCACAGCGGGATCTCTGTCAGGCAAAGATGCCTATAATCGACGAGATAAACAGATACAAGATCTTTACACAATTGCAATTCAGGATTGCGCTATTACAAAAAAGTCAGATTCCAGCTTGTCGATTCAAAAGTTCACCTACAATGCAGACGAGCAGACCTTTATGCTGATTGCAAATAACCAAGCATTCGGCAGCGGTACTTCTGAGCGGCTTTACCGACTTGGAACAAGCGGCACTCCAGAACTGTTTCATACCGAGGATATGCATATCGGGAGCGCTTCTCTAAATGATGCGAAGTTTTCGGATGCTTACACAGCACCAATTGTTCATCCTGTCAGCAAAGCAATTTATGCGCTTGTTACCAAGCATGGACAAGTACATATTCACCGTTTTGCTGGGGATGCCCCCATCCAGGTAACACCAGGAGAAAAAGACATCTATGATGCGACGATCAGTGCAGATGGACGCTATCTTATTTATGCAGCACTCACACCGACCAGTCTTAGTGAGATTTATCAGCTGGACTTGGAAACGATGACAGAAGAACAGCTTACAAATTGCCATACCGCATTTCATGAAGCTACATGGCAAAGCATACCAGAAGAATTTTGGTTCACCTCCTTTGACGGCACTAAGCTGCAAGGATGGATGATGCCGCCTGCGGAGATCACACTTGGAAAAGTACCGCTTATCCTGCAAATCCATGGCGGGCCACATTCTGCTTATACCAATATGTACAGTTATGAGTTCCAGGCTCTGACCGCACAAGGATACGCGGTACTTTTCCTTAATCCGAGAGGCAGTGTCGGCTATAATCAAGCGCTGACCCAAGCTTGCCGCGGTGACTTTGGCAATGGAGATTACCGCGATATTATGAGCGGACTTACATATGCACAGAATACCTACCCATTTGTGGATCAATCTCGTATCGGCGTTGCAGGCGGAAGTTACGGCGGATTAATGACCAATTGGATCATCGGCCAAACAAACAAATTCAAAGCAGCTGTCTCTCAGCGTTGTATCTCTAACTGGGTATCCTTTTACAACACAAGTGATATTGGCATTGCATACACAGAAGGAATTGTTGGCGGAAACATCTGGGAGAATTCCGATAGACTATGGGAACGCTCTCCTATCGCACACGTACAAGATATCGAAACACCGCTGCTCCTCATTCACGGAGAAGCAGATTTACGCTGCCCAGTCAGCCAAGCAGATGAGCTCTATACCGCATTGAAGCGCTGGGACAAAACAACAAAATTGATCCGATACCCAGCATCCAATCATACCTTGCTGAAGAGCGGCAAACCATCTTATCGAGTTGATCTGCTTGAACAGGTCACTTCATGGATGAACCAATACGTATAAAAGGAAGGCCTCAGCTCGTGGAAGATAGCTAAGGCTTACCTTTATAGATTACGTCAGTTAAAGCTACTGTGACAACGAGCTTCAGTTTATATAAAACTAGCTTTCTTCTAGCCCCCCAAGTGAAGCTTTAGAAGTGCTTAAACGCATAAGAAAAGCTGACCGATCTGGTCAGCTTTTTCTTATTGTTTCGTTAGTGTAATTGGATCATCATCAGCATCCTCAGGATTTGTTAATCTAATTACATCCTTGCTTTTCTGCTCAAATCCAAGAGTTGCGCCTTCCCCTTCAAATGTTAGTGTAAGTTCATCACCTTCATCATTGATGCTGTATTCCATATCCATTTCGCCTTCCATGTCATCTGCCACAGTTGCTGTTCCATCATCAAAGAACATAAAAATGAGAGAATCACCATATGAATCTTCACCTTTCCATGTCCCTTCAATATTCGGTTTTCCACATGCTGCTAAAACGATGACCATTAAAAGAAGCATGCCAATAAGTACTTTTTTCATTGCGATCTCTCCAATACATAGTTATGTAATAATTTCACACTTTTACTATGTTAAGGATTTCGAGAAATCATCGCAAGACTTTTTTCTTATAAATACGGGTCTTAATAGGGTAATTTTGACTAAATCCTTTCCCGTTACAGTTTTTATACCCATACATTGTAAAATTAACCTTGAATATCCATTGGTATATATAGCCAAAATCGCTATTTATAGATCCTAATAACATGGAGGTTTCTGTTACGTTTGAAGATGCGCCAGATATCCACATCGGTTATATAAACTGTCCGAAGTTCTCCGACTCTTAACTTAAGACTCAATCATGTACCTCCAATAAAAACAGCCTTTCCTTAAACCCGCCTCGTTTCCGCTTCTTCTACTATTTCAGTTTTTTCTTCGGCAGATCGGAGTTCATTTGCTTCCTCCAGAAGTTTTAATTTCAGTGCCTCTGTGTAACTTGCCTGATCAAGTAGTTTCACTTCGGGAACCCTGCCGGCCTGTTCAATGATCTAAGGAATATAATCACGTACTAATTTATTATATATAAGCATGCGCTGACTCCTCCTAATGAAAGTTGTTTATCCAGCTTGTCGCTTTCTACGAGTTCTTTCCTCCTATTATAACGATACATTTAAGCTAGCAAATAACAAAAAACTAGAAAAGGAAAACTCCCTCTCTAGCTTACCTTGTTAGCTATGTTGTATCAGTTTCAAGAACACTTCAATCGCATCCCCGAACACATCTTCATCAATATCAAACTTCGGATGGTGGTGCGGATACTGACTTTTCTCTCCTTGCATACCGACCTTAATGAATACCCCCGGGATTTTCTGTAAGTAGTAAGAAAAATCTTCCGAGCCCATTACTGGTTCAAGCTCTTCGTATCGTTCTGCACCAAATGTATCTTGCAATACTTTTTCTGCAAATGCTGCTTCTTGTTCATCGTTGACGAGCGGTGGTGTGCCGACAATAAACTCGACTTCTGCTGTTGCGCCGAATGATTCACAAATGCCTGTCGTCAGCTTGGTAATCTGTTCTTGGATTGTTTGCACCGCTTCTGTAGAAAAGGAGCGCATTGTCCCGATAATCTTAGCTGAATCTGGAATCACATTGTACGTGTTTCCTGCTTCTATCTTTCCGACGGAGATGACGCTAGCGTCCATTGGATTGAGCTTACGGCTGATAATGCTTTGCAAGGATTGGATAACGTGTGTTGCGATATAAATCGGGTCTACTGTCAAATGCGGTGTTGACGCATGGCCGCCGGAACCTTGAATTTTAATCTCAAAGTCGTCAACAGATGCCATCATCGCACCAGGACGTGTCCCAAATTGCCCTTTCTCCAGATCTGCATCAACATGGATCCCATAGATGCTGTCGACACCTTCCAGCACACCTTCTTTAATCAGTTTATCGGCACCGCTTGGCGAAGCCTCTTCCGATGATTGGAACAGAAATACGATATTCGGTTCTATTTTCTCACGATGCAGCGAAGTCCACTCTGCTACCGCCAGCAGAATAGCTGTATGTCCATCATGACCGCACATATGAGAAACACCATGATGTTTAGAAATATAAGGTTTGTCGCCTTCTTCTACTATCGGGAGGGCATCCATATCCGCACGAAGCGCAATTGTTTTATCTCCCTTTGTGCCTTTCACATAACCAACCACACTTGGCGGCTGAAAATCTAGAATTTCAATGCCAAGCTTTTCAAGTCTAGATTGGACATACTTTCCTGTCTCGTATTCTTTTCCAGAAAGCTCTGGATATTGGTGAAAATGACGGCGATCTTGAATCGCCTGGTCAACTAATTTATCTACTATCATATTGATTACTCCTTTTATTAAAACGGTCCATATTGGATTACTTGGGCTACAATGAGAGCGATAATGGCAATGCCAATTTCAATTAAAAAGAACGGCAGAAACCACTTTACCCATTTCCCATAGCCGATGCCAGCAATCGCCAGCTGTGCAATGATATTGCCTGTTGGCAAGATGGTATTGGAAAGTCCGTCGCCAAATTGATAAGCCAGCACCGCCGTCTGTCTTGTTACCCCTATCATATCGGCTAGAGGCGCCATTAGCGGCATTGTCAGTGCTGCTTGTCCGCTTCCAGATGGTACGAAGAAATTAATCGCTGTTTGCAAGAACAGCATGCCGACAGCCGATAAAGAAGCCGGAATATCTCCAAGTGCACCTGCTGCATGATAAAGAAGCGTGTCCATCATACCCGATGTATTAAAAATAACGAGAATTGCTTGTGCAAATCCAATAATTAATGCACCGCCAAGCAAGTGCTTCGCTCCAAGGATAAAGTTATCGGCAATACCTGAGAAGGAGATACCTCCCAAAATACCCATTAATAAGCCAAACAACAGAAACAGTCCTGCGATTTCTGTGATATACCAGCCGTATTTTAATACGCCGATAATCAATACAACATAATTAACCAAGAAAGCAGTTAAAACTAGTTTGTGACGTGTCGTCATTTTTTCAGTCTGTTTCCAAGCAGTAGTATCTACCTTTCGGCTAAATCCCCCATATTCTCCGAGTTCTGGGTTTTTCTTCACTTTACTCGCATACCGCATTACATAAAAGACGGCAGCCAAGTATAAAACAATGAAGACAACAATACGGAATCCCATACCTGAGAATGTCGGCAGCTCCGAAATTCCTTGGGCAATCCCAACTGTAAATGGATTCATTACTGCTGCCGTAAATCCGACACCAGCTCCAAGAACAACAATTGCAAATCCTGTAAGCGCATCAAACCCAAGCGCAATCGCCATCGGTGCCACTATTGCTACGTACACAATCGTCTCATCTGACATTCCCATTAAGGCTCCAGCTGCTGCGAAGAATAGCATGAGCACGGGAATCAATAACTTCTCTTTATTCGCCATCTTTCGGGAAAGCATGTGAATGAAAGCATCCAATGCTCCTGTTGCTGTAAAGATACCGAATGCTCCACCCACAATCAAGACGAAGAAAATGATATTAGCTCCGTTTACCATACCGGTATGAATACTACTGAATATACCAAGCAAGCCAATATGCTCTCCATCAATATAATGGAATGTTTCAGGCAAGATAACACTGCGGCCATCCTGTTCCACACGGTCGTATGCTCCGCCTGGAACAATATAAGTTAATAATGCAGCTATAAGAATGAATGCAAAGATCATCACGTAAACATTAAAGTGTTTTGGTTTCTTTTTATGCGCAGACTGCTGCTGCAATTCTTGTGAACTGTTCATCTAGTTGTACTCCCTTGTTAGAACGAATCGTGATTGTATATTGTGTAATAAATATACAACTATAATCATAATAATACAACCGTATATTCATAATATTTTTGGATTAATTATGCGAACACATACAAAAAAAGCTAGAATCTTAAGATTCTAGCTTTCCGTTCAACTGCGGAAGAAATCAATTAAAGGCTGATAGTCTTTACGCAGATCTACTTCATTTTGTTCTTCCTGCATTAATTTCTCTGCTAATTGTTCTAACAACTCTACATCTTTGGAATCTGTATATTCAACAAATCGAATAGGATCGAGCCAGTCTTGATAAGAGTGCTTCGCTTTTCCGTAGCTGTTACCGAAGACCAAGCAAGGGGTCTTTGTGAGAATAGAGAAGATCATGGCATGCAGGCGATCTGTAACAATTAACTTCTTAGAACTAATAAGATCCAGCATCTCAAGGAAATGCTTCTCACGGTCTGCGTAATCAATCGTTGGCACGATATTCTCATCTAGAACGGTATCTGCACGATCCACAGAGCCATATTTTTTCGTCCACTCCATTAATTCGGCAACAAAGTCTTCCTCCATCACCTTTTCTTTATCCGCGCGAAGGAAGAACATAACACCTTCACGTTCTTTCTGGCGAGGCACATAATCGAGTGACATGACCATATCCGGTGTATAGATCACTTCGGAATCAAATGTCTGTCTAACAATATCGAGCGTTTGATTCTCTCTGGCAGCGATTGTCAGATTTTTATTCTGATGATAAGCATCTTGTGTTTTCTTCTTCTCCTGCTCCCCACGCTCGTTATCCTCAAAGAATACAGACTGCGGCATGGAAATAGATTTGTAATCCTTGAAAGCAGTGAAGACTTTGCGGCGATCTTCTTCTATATCTAAGTACAGACTTCCAAGATTTCCGCCGCCAGTGAACATCACAATATCATCTTCATGAATAATCTTCTTAACAAATTCAATTCCCTCATCTGTCGCATAGTCCATAATTTCAATGTATTCATAATAAGGGAAACGGCTCGTGATAAACTGTTCAATGCTGTATGCAATTGCTTGGTCACCTATATTTGTATAGCTTGGTGAACCGAACAAGAATATCTTGCGTTTATCATTTGTGAATGCCTCTGGAGAGACATTCGGTCCGATGCCTTTTGCCAGATTAGTAGTATCAATTGGTTGTATCGTCATAACTTATAACCTCCTAGCAGCTTTCTTTGTTACTATTCCATTCCCCAAATCAAAAGAATTTATGCCTAATAGGAGTTTCAATTTTTACCATTTGTTCAGGAGAAAGTTTATGTTGTTTTCTCTTTATCTTCCGATGTATTTGTATAAATAAAGTACCCTACCTTGGTCGGATGATCCAGTACCCGCTGACTAGCGTCATATTTCATTAAGCTGCGGAATACGAGCCAATCTCCAATACCGCCAGCTGTTAAAATGACCGAAACAGTGAGCAGCATGCCATTTCCAATTATATAGGCTATCAGGAGCGGAATTAGTCCTGTCAGAATTACAGGCAGCAGCAGTGCAATGCGATAGGCGCGCAATTTAATTGGAACTTGGCAGTGTGCATAAGCAACCCCCTGCTTCCAAAGAATGCCGTATTTCACCTCTTTCAGCCGGACTTTACCAAAACAGATAAATCCGATGCCATGCAAAAACTCATGCAGGACAATTCCCAGGCCAGTTAGCAAAAAGAATACTGCACATCCCGTTAAGGTTATGTAAATCTCCATTCCATGAATCATAAAATAAACAAAACTAGCTGCTAACATCAATCCAAACGTCAGGTATGCTGCTTGTTTCTGGAGCTTATTCATGTCGAATAAAATTTCTTGCTTGTGCATGCTGATCATCTCTCCTTCTCTCTTTTCAGTTCCTTACTTTGTTCTATCTATTTCATAGCACTAGTTTTGGAAGCCGCTCTGACTGGAGATGCTGTAAGTTGAAAGGAGCTGCACAATGCCAAATTTTATACACGATAATATCATTGTCCTCGCCCGGATAGTCACCATTATCCCGCTCATGCTTTTCGTAACCTTGTATATGGGAAAACGCGCAATTGGAGAAATGCCTGTATTTGACTTTTTGATTGTTGTCATATTAGGTGCCGTTGTCGGTGCAGATATTGCGGATCCTGCGATACATCATCTGCCTACAGCAGTAGCTATTGTGGCCATTGGCTTATTTCAAAAAGCTATCGGCAAATGGAAAATCTCCAATCGTACAGTCGGACGACTTCTCACCTTCAACCCTACGGTTGTAATGGAAGATGGAGTTTTCATATATGAAAATATGGAGAAAATCCAATACTCTATCGATAACGTTTTATTCATGCTCCGTCAAAAAGATGTTTTTGATATCAGCGAAGTGCAGCTCGCCATTGTCGAGCCAAATGGTACAATCAGTGTCCTAAAAGTCTCCAATGAGAAGCAGCGTAACCCCACCATGACGTATTCCGCCATTGTAGAGGGTAAGATTGAACAAGAAGTTCTTGCTTATCTTCAATTGGATGAGACATGGCTTCGTGCACAGCTGGCAGACAGAGGAATCATCGGGTTGAATCAAGTCTTTTATGCTTCCATCTCTTCTGACTTAAAAGTCCATGTTAGTCTGAAAGAGACAAACAAACAATCTCCGCCATTAAAGCATTAATTACACACAAGATAAGTGATTTCCTTCTCCTTTTACAGACTAATTAGATTAACAGGTATAAGAGGAACAGCTTTAGCAACTATAAGTGTCTATTTTGGTGGCATGAAAAAGTAAGAGACTGGGACATAACAGTTTAAGCTATATAAAAATCCAAACAATACTGCAATTAACAGCAGAATTGTTTGGATTTTTTTGATTAGAAACTAAGATGAGAGCACCGCTTCGGAAATACACTCCGCTTTCCTGCGGGCGGCTGGTGAGCCTCCTCGTGCAAAAAAACGCACTGCGGGGTCTCCCCTAGCCTTCCTCCCGCGGGAGTCTCCGTGTATTTCCTACGCTGATTTGTGTATTCCCTAAGTGTAGGCGGAATAGGAAGACTCCTCGAAAATAAGAAGCAATTTTCTTGTCGGTGTCTTACTTTAAAAGCTATTCTTGTCCAACGGTAACAGCAAGAGTTGGAGAGGCAGCAGCCGTCAGAGAAATTAAGTAAAAGTATGATGTATTAAACGTTCGCTTTTATACTGATTTAATCTCGTTTGTCCCAGTCTCTTCTAGCAGAGATTTTCTATAATTAAGCAACTATTTTATAGTCATGCATTAGGCTCATAAGTGTGATGTATCTCGTCACCTTCCACTTTTCCATAATCAGTCTTAAAACTATTAAAAATATCCGTTCTTCTGTATGGAACATTATACTTCTTTCTAATGAAAGTTAAAGTATTAATATACATATCCAATGGCTTTTTTACATTGATATTCTTGATTGCTGACAATAAACCCTGTACTTTATTGCAAGCATCGACAAAATCTTCTTTCTCGAAGTCAGTATACTTTTTATCCAACAACAACAATAGATTATATGTATCATGCAATTTCTTTTACAGGTACGCCTGCCAATTTCATTTCAACTGCCTTCATTTTTATCTCCACTGGATAACTGACTCTAGTTCCCATAGAAAAAACACCTCCAAGGATTATTTAGGATAACAATCGTCCGTTTTCAACCTTGAAGGTGTTTTTTATTTGTCTCAGCCTATATTGATTATAACTTTTTTAAAAAAGAGCACTCCCCTATGAAGGCAGTGCTCTCCCATCGTTATTACGCTTCTGCAATTTTCACTTTCGGTTTCTTCTGTTTTACTGCAGCTTTCTTCTCTTTCATTGTCCAGCCTGTTATACCATACAGCAGGGTGAACATTGGCGTTATGAAGGCGAGGAAACAGAATGGCAGGTAAGTGACAGTTGCAATACCAAGTGCACCCGCAGCGTAAATTCCTCCACCGGTCCAAGGTACTAATGGTGAACTAAGTGTTCCGGTATCTTCCAGAATTCGAGACAAGTTCTCTGGTTCCAAATTCAGTCGTTCGAATATTGGTCGCATTAGCGTTCCGCCCATCACAGTGGAGAAGTACACGGTACCACCCAAAACGAGCGTCAAATAACTTACTGCTAGCGTCACAACTGTCAGCACGCCAGTATGTTTAATTTTAGAAGCAAATGATGCAATAAGTGCTTCCAGTACACCAGCATCTGCTAATAGACCACCTAATCCAAGCGCGAATAGGAAGAGTGCAATCAATTCCAGCATACTAGTCAATCCGCCGCGCATCAGAAGCGTATCAACAACTGAAATGCCTGATTCTACTGCATATCCGCTATAAAACGTTGTAAGTGTCTCTGCAAAACCAAACCCTTGATAGAAGATTGCGATCAAACCGCCAACTGCTGCACCAGCAAAGATAGATGGAATAGCTGGCTTTTTCATAACAAGCAAGGTAATCAGCACGACAATTGGAAGCAATGGCACGATACCTAAGTGGAAGTTATCAGCTAAATAAGCTGTCAGCTGGTTAACACTCGCTGAGTCCGCTCCTGCTCCGTTATAACGCAAGCCGATAAACAAGAAGATACCAGCTGTAATGAGATAAGATGGTACAGTCGTCCATAGCAAATGCTTAATATGCTTAAATAAATCCCCGCCTGTCACAGCAGGTGCTAAGTTTGTTGTATCTGATAATGGAGACATTTTATCACCGAAGAAAGCTCCGCTGACAATTGCTCCGCCTGTCAATCCTACCGGAATACCAAGCGCCGTACCGACACCCATCATCGCAACACCCGCTGTACCTACTGTTCCCCAGCTAGTACCTGTTGAGACAGAGACAAGCGAACAGAACAATAGTGTTGTTACTAAGAAGAACTGCGGTGTTATTGCCTGCACACCATAATAGATTAATGTTGGCACAGTTCCGGAGGCGATCCATGCACCGATTAAAATGCCGACGGTCAAAAGAATAACACCGGGCATCAATGCTCTTCCCATTGCCTTTGCCATGGATTTTTCAATTTGCTTATACGTAAATCCAAGTTTTAGCATATATGGGATGATGACCAGCATGCTGATGAACATCAGTATTTGAATCGGTGCATCAAAAGCCAAAATTCCTACGGATACTACTGCCACAACAGATAAAATCATCATCATTGCGTACAGAAACGACGGTTTTCTAATATCGGTTTCCAACAAACCACTCCCTTGAAATTGTTTTTATTTGACTGAACGAGCTTATTTTCTAAACACAACTTTATTCTTATTCCCGCTCAGTCATTTCTCAAACTTACTCTTATTATGTTACAGGACTTTCCTTTTATCGGAAAATGCCATAATACTGCTATAAACAGGATTGAGTTGCCTAATTCCACCAGGTTGTTATGTAATCCATGCCATTCTTAGATATCCGCCGTTATATTGCCGTATCATCCTTATAAGAGGCATATTCACCTTTTTTAGGATTGAAAAAGGCCCTGCAGCAGTTGCTGCAGGGCCTTTACTTATATAGAACAGTTATCATCTTTGCATACACCAGTATCTGCGGATCCAAAGTTTTGGAATTTCGGCTGTTCATTCTCTTCTTTCCATACTTGATTAATCGCACCGATAAATGTTTCCATCGGCTGTGCACCAGAGATGGTGTATTTGTCATTAAAGATGAAGAAAGGTACACCAGATATCCCATATTGCTGCGCAAGTCTTTCATCAGCTCGTACTTCGTCTAAGTGAAGCGACTCATTGTCAAGCACCTTTGCAGCAGCATCTCGGTCTAATCCAGAAGCTTCGGCGATAGCAAGAAGTGTTTCTTTCTCACTAAGATTCTTCGATTCCGTAAAATACGCATAAAGCAAGTTATCCGTAAGCTCTTTTTCTTTCCCTTGTGTTTCGGCAAACTTTGCCAAGCGGTGGGCTTGAAGTGTATTTGTCGGCTTCATTTCCTCAAAATTAAATGTAAGACCAACTTCGGCAGCATGCTGCCCAATTTGTTCATTATTCATTTTGGCCTGTTCAATTGTCATGCCGTATTTCTCTGCAAGCGCCTCGTGAATGCTCTTTCCATTGTAGACACCCGCATTCGGGTCCAGCTCAAATGCTTTGAATACTACTTCCACTTGACCTCTATGCTCGAACTGCTCTAGCGCAAGCTCCAGCTTTTGTTTCCCTATATAACAAAAAGGACAGACATAATCTGACCATACTTCTATTTTCATTAGGACACCCCTTTTTCACAATAAAATGATTTTAGCACAGAGCCAAAACTACACAAACATAATTGCTCACGTTCTTACCAGGTCTTTTTTCATCTTACATCCTTTCTTGAAGGGAATGTGACCGTATTGAAGCACAACTTTATCCTCTTGTTAGAAAAAAGGGTGTTTCTTATACTAATCCCCTAAGTTGAAATTGCTAGCGACTGGAGGAAATATAATGATTACAATACAAGAACAAGCTGTTCCAAATCAGAAACAAGCCTATTTACTACGCGATAGCAATGGTGAACGTCACTTAATAAACAAGCAAGTCATTAAAATACTCGCTGACGCAAAGAGCACCGGAAATCTTTTTGGGCTTGTGCAGATTACTGGCAGTAAAGGCGAAGAATCACCTCTTCACCTGCATAACACACAGCATGAAGCAATCTATGTCACCGATGGATTACTTCAATTAACAATTAATAATAAAAAGCACATGCTTGCTTCAGGTGATTACGCCCACCTCCCTGCCGGCACAGTGCACCAGTATGTTCTATTACGAAATCGAACAAAGTTCTACTCCTTCACCACTGGAGGTCTACATGCGGACCTATATCGAGAACTTGGAGAAACACATACTTATATGGAACCTCTAGTTGGAACTGCTACCTCTTCTATTACAACGAAGGAATTGGACAGGCTAGATGATTTTGATATCCGCATTGTCAACGAAGCGCTGCAAGGACCGCAAGCTATCGTGCTGCAAGAGGGTGGCGAATTGCCAGATACCAGTACTCCATATGTCATAGAAGCCGGCGCTGGGGAAGGCATGCTAGCCGCCGACCAGCTGTTCACATTTCTTGCAACACAAGCAACTACTGACAAACAATTTCTTGCTCTGACAACAGAAGGTTACGCCGGCGAAGCCATTCCTCCGCATTACCACGAAAAGCACACCGAATGCTTTCTCTGTCTCGAAGGGCGAATGACAATGTGGGCAGGCGAAGAAAAATTTCAATTGGAAAAGGGCGACTTCCTTCACGTCCCAGCTAACACAGAGCATTCTTTCAAGCTGGACAGTCCTTACACAAAGTTCATTGGGTTTCTTGCGTCTGGTCTGTTTGAGCAGTTCTTCCGTCTCCTTGGAGAACCATACGCATATAGTGAACTGCCGAAGCAGCCCAGTGCATTCTCTTTTCAGCGTGTGTTGGAAAACATCGATGAACTAGATCTTAAATTTCCCCAGAAATAACAAAATGCTGTCCATCAAGGACAGCATTTTTCATTATTCTACACCCTCATGCACCCATATACGCATCTCGCCAAGTCCTCGGTTTCCCCATGCAAAGTACGGAATAGCTTGGATAGATCTTCGCGTTGTTTTAGGAACATCCATCTGATAAAGATTCTCCGTTTCCACAATATGAAGCGCCTCTGCTCCTAGTGTAACAACGCCGCTAAGGAAGTTTGCCTCGTGTGTTGTCTTGAAAGCAACTTGGCGCGGGAGGCGAAGCCCTGCCAGATTTGCACCATTGTCTGTCTCCTCTAAACAATACACAATCGGACCGCGCTGCAGTGCTACCTGGCCTTGATTCATCCCAGCTTTCGGATTGCTATAGACTCGCTCTACAGGCATCGGAAGCAGCAATTCAATCTGGTCCCCTATTTTCCATGTTCGATCTAGCACCAGGTATCCATCTTGCAAGTCATCGACAGAAATTGCTTCACGATTCACAGAAGCAGATACGCCACTGCTCCAGCCAGGAATACGAAACGCTAGCTTAAAGTCTCCTTCTGTTTCTACCGTAATGGTTATCTTCCCATCCCAGGGATACTGATGCGTCTGCGTCAGCTTTACCGACGCCTTCCCAATGATTGCTTCCACATTTCCCGCCATATACAGATGGGTATAAAGGGTGTCCCTAGTCGTTGTATAAGCATAATCTTCAATTGATGCAATCATTCGTGCTAAATTCGGCGGGCAGCAGGCACATGCATACCATTTCTGCCGCTCTTGCTTTACATGTTCCTGATCTTTACGCCCTGTCTGGTACGCATTTATTTCTAAAGGATTCACATAGAAAAAGCGCTTCCCGTCCAAGTCCATACCGCTGATTGTTCCATTATAGATCGCTCGCTCCATTACATCTGCATACTTGCGGTCTGGCGAAAGCTCCAGCATTTTCTTTGCCCAGAAAACAAGACCAATTGATGCACACGTTTCACAGTACATACTGTCATTTGGCAGATCGTATGCATCTGTAAACGCTTCTCCGTTCACAGTCGATCCAAGTCCAGCTGTAATGTACAACTTCCGCTTTGTAACATCCTCCCACAGCTTGTCACAAATTTCCCGCAACTGTTTATCATCTTTCCGATGGGCCAAATCAGCCATCGCTGTATATAAATACATTGCCCGCACAACATGACCGACTGCTTTTTCCTGTTCTCGGACTGGCTTATGCGCCTGCATATAGGCATATCCAAGTCCAAAATTCGTATGTTCATCGTTCCATGTTTTCGGCCGATCCATCGCCTGGCGCTGTTCCTTTTCGATATCAAAATAGTGCGGCTGCTGCCCTCTCTGCTCAATAAAGTAAACAGCTAAATCAAGATGCTCTTGCTTACCCGTAACATCATAGAGACGCAGCAGCGCCAGCTCAATTTCCGGATGCCCTGGATAGCCTTGCAGCTTGCCGTCTTCATTTCCGAATACTTGCTGAATGAGCTGTACATATTTTTCCATCACATCTAAAAAGGCACGCTTGCCAGTTGTTTGGTAATAAGCAACTGCTGCCTCAATCAAATGACCCGCACAATACAACTCGTGGTTATCACGCAAGTTAGACCACCGGTAATCTGGTTCGACAAGCATATAATACGTATTCAAATAGCCATCTTCTGCCTGCGCTCTTCCCAGTAAAGCAATTACATCGTCAGCTGTCTTCTCCAACTCTGCATCCGGAAAACTTCGCAAGCTGTACGCAACTGTCTCCAGCCATTTCGCCACATCACTGTCCTGAAATACCGTTCCAAAAAATTCTCCCTCTGCTTCTCCGGCAGCAATCCGGAAATTCTCGATTGCATGACTCGGAACAGTATCCGGCAATTCATCATTCAATGCTTTCCATTGATACGGGATAACCTGCTCGGCCACGATTCGCTTATAGTTTCGCCAAAAAGCATCCGTCACCGTTACGTTGTTCGACTTCTCAACACCTGCATGTATAGGTTCATTCAAGATTGGCATCCCCTTTCAAAAAATCACTCACTGTTATCGTTTAAGCGTTTTCAAAAGTTAGCTTATCATCTAAAATAAAAGCTATATACTACAGATTTGAACTTTTATTTTCATTATTTCAACCAAAAGGTGGCGCTATTATGTTGAATTCTTCCTTCTTATCCATGCTTACGCCTCCCCTTCCTTATTTCTTAGAAGGAAACCTAACTACCTTCCGCAAAGGACAGCGGCATCCTGCCCGGAAACAGCTCGGTTTCTTTGATGTGCTAGTCGTTAAAGAAGGCAGACTATTTATTGGAGAAGAGACAGAGCGCTGGCAGGTAGGTGCCGGAGAAGCACTCATTTTGGAGCCAGCCAAGTTCCATTACCCCACTGCCGCCTGTGAAGAAGATACCGCATTTTATTGGCTGCACATGCAAACTCCCGCAATATGGAGGGAACAGGAAGCTTGCGAACCAATCCAAACAGACCAGAACATCTCATTCCTTCATTACCACACGAGCAACACGACCGTTCATTTACCAAAACACCAGCGTATTTCACATCCAGAAGAACTGTATCAGACCATCCAGCACTTGTTACAATCAACAATTCAAGCACGTTCCTTTGCCTTTTGGGAAACACAGCAGCTATTTCTGCAAGTGTTACAGCACCTATCTTACTCGCCAACACCACAGCACGCTTCCCTGCAGCTGGCGGAACGGGTAGAAATGTATATAAAACAACACTACATGGAGCACATCACCAATACGACGCTTGCTTCACACTTCCATGTCCACGAAAACTATTTAGCAAGATGCATGAAGCAAGCATATCATTGCACCCCGCTCACCTACTTAGCAGCTTACCGGTTGCATCAAGCACGCTTGTTATTGCTGAAAACTGATTGGCCGCTACAGAAGATTGCTGAGGAAGTTGAATTCTCGAGACAAGGATATTTCTCTACCTGCTTTAAACAGGCGTACGGCATGGCACCGAGTGACTATCGAAAGAACATGCTGCAAAAGTAAGGATTTGCAGCTAACGACATTATGCGCTTATTCAACCTTCGTCAGCTTCCCACGCACCACGAATCTGCCATCTTCCACGTCAAGCAACTCATTACATGTAGATAATGTAATAATGTTATCTTCTTTCGCTACTTGCACATCCGTCGGTATACTGGATTTCTCTTTTATCTCTTCCACAAAACGCTAATAATCTTCATCACTCTCAAAATCTGTTTCTATGTAATTGAAGTCCGTCGTTGTGACGTAAACCGAGAAAAACTCTACTTTATTGTTTTAAACCTCGCTTTTTCGGGATGAAAAGGCGATTAAGATAATCCCAGCTAAGAGAAGTGCGATTCCTACCCAAGAAAGAATAGTTAATTCCTCGCCAACTAGCACCACGCCTAACACAGCAGCGGTAAGCGGTTCTGCTAACGAAAGGGTAACAGCAGAAGATGCAGGCACCTTCTTGAGTCCGCTCGAAAACAAAAAATAAGCAATCGCAGTCGTAATGAGTCCTAAATGCAAACTCACCGCTATTCCACTAGGTTGCAGGATCCAATTCATATCAAAGAGGAATAGAAACGGAACGAGAAAAACTCCTCCAAGGATAAAGATAACAGCGGTTGCTTCAAGCGAGCTTCTGTTTTGAACAATCTTGCTGCTCAGCAGTGTATAGCCAGCAAATGCTAATCCCGCTCCCAGCGCCAGCATGATACCAACTGGCTGTATAGTTACAGAATCACCGGTCAAAAACAGCAGCAAACAACCAAAGATGGATAATAATGTAGCCGCCCACCATACTGTCGCAGGCCGCTTCTTTAAGAATATTGCTTCTAAGAGTCCTGACAAAATTGGCGCGCTGCCAATACCAATCACCGTACCAACCGCCACACCTGTCTGCTGCACCGCCGAAAAGAACAGCGGCTGATAACATGCCATGCAAAAAGCAGCCAGCAGCGTCAGCTTGACTGGCCAACCTTTACGATTAAATTGTCCGAATAGCAGCAAAACCACCAGCAGACAAATACCACCTATCGCCAGTCTCGAGGCACCAACTGCAATTGGGTGGGCAGCAGCTGGCGCAAAAGTCTGAGCCGTTCCGGTAGTTCCCCACAACATCGCAGCAAGCAAAACAAGTAACGGAGCCAGTCTAGTTAACATATGCATCCCCCTTCCTTTTCTTTTCTCCATCTTTATTTATATCAAACTATTATTCTAAACACATTAAGCTTCTTTCTTCCTCGTCCGTAAATAGATAATGCCCTCTGCTATCGTTAGATTCAGTACAATAGAGCCGTAAACCCCGATTGTATAACTTAGTGTATAATCCATTCCTGATTTATACAGCACGTCAGAAATCAAATGAATAAAGAGATTCGTAAAACAAAACAAATAACTCCGGATCATCCAGCTTTGATGTTTCTCCAGCCTGCCTTTCCTGGCATGGACAATTGCAGCAATAATCATAAGCGGCCAAAAGAGATTCACCATATTGAAGGGAATGCTAACCAGCTTGCCGCCCGTAGCATAAGGAGCCAAGTAACCTGACGTTAACGATACAAGCATGACAGAAATAGCGTACACATAACCGTTGATACGGTGAAACTTTCGCTGATGCCACGCCAATCCTCTGGAGAAGTTGACTGCTCCGCTCACTGTTGCCAGACAGGCGACAAACACATGGATATACATCATATCGAGCCAAAGAGGCAGATGGAAAGAATCGCGTAAATCTAGTTTCTGTTCAAGGAAAAAGGCAGCGCGATGATCCAAAATGTAATTATCTGCGAACGTATAGAGAATATAACTGCCAATAAATAAGAGCAGCAATTTGTATAAGTTCTTTGTAGACATATCGTTCTCCTTTATTGAATAGTTGCATCAATAGGCTTTTTTAGCTGAAAGCGTGGTAAAATTACCTCCTACAAACGCAGGAGGAAAAAGATGAAAAAGATAGCAGTCATCGCAATCATTATATTAATAGCAGCAGGCAGCATTGTTTTCTCACAAGGAAAATACAAAGTACAGGCCGAGGAAAAAGTCATTCTTGGTTACACCACGCCCGATAGTACATCCTTTCAGTCTATCAGGAACTATCACAACTACCTCAACGCAATAGCTCTGGATACATATGCATTTAACATGCAGGGAAAACTGACTGGAGAAACACCACAGGAACAGGTGGACTATGCGAAAAAGCATGATATAGATACGTATGCTGTCATCTCCAATTTCGGCAAAACAGACTTTGACCCAGACTTAGCTCGTGCCGTCATGTCTGATAAACATGCAAAGGAACATTTCATTGCGCAACTAGCATCCTTGGCTGAAGAACATAATCTGACTGGTATCAACATTGATTTTGAATCCATTTATCCAGAAGATCGAGACCTTTACACCATCCTGATAAAAGAAACTGCACAAACACTTCACAAAGGTAATAGAAAAACAATGGTATCTGTTCCAGCTAAAACTGTCGATGATGCAGCCAATGATTGGACATGGCCGTACGACTACAAAAAGATTGGTAAATATGCAGACTATGTACAAGTCATGACATATGATGAGCATGGAACTTGGAGTGAGCCCGGCTCTTCGGCAAGTGAGAACTGGGTGAAAGATACACTAACTTTTTCAACCGCAGAAATGGCACCCGATAAAGTGATTATGGGAATACCAGCATACGGTTATGACTAGAATCTTACCAATCCAGAACAAAATAAATTAATCGAATGGGATGCTATCCATTCTATCATGGAAGCTGAAAAAGCTGATCTGTATTCGTTAGAGAATCAGCCTCCGCACATGTCACCTATACAGAATGACAAAAAGCAAGAACACGTCATTTGGTTTGAAAATAAAGCGTCCTTAAAACGAAAAAGCGACTTAACCAATCAATACAATATTGCTGACTTATCTGTGTATGCTTTAGGACATGAATCAGACTCCTATTGGAAAGCAATTGTAGCCGGACTAAGTAAAACAGCAGGCAAAGCGCTAACTTTGCCTGCTGTTTTTGTCTAACCCGTTTGTTAAAAGTACATTTACAATTAGGTGTATTTGCGGCGAACAAAGTAGAAGGCCTAGCTTTATCTAAAATGGCAACCATTACCGTTATCGCACCTGTTATTGCTTATTTTGTCCCTTCTCAGCTGCAGTATATCAGCAGTTTTCTCCCCGCTTTTTGGGTCACCAAAGCTTATATGAGGGCAAGTGATTTTGATACCGTTTACTGGCTTTCCAGCATAACAGGGTTCGTCGTTTGCCTACTTCTCGTCGGTATCTTATGTCAGCGCTTCCGCAAGCAATTGATTTAATCCTAAACGAAATGCACCTCGCAATTCGAGGTGCATTTCAAGACATATCTTTATCTTTTATTGTTCTAACAAAAAGCTGAATTTACTCTTTTTCACTTCATCTATAAGGGATTCTAGGCGCTTCTGTTCTTTTTCTACTTTCTCCAAGTAAGTATTGTAACCATCTTTATATTCTTTCAAGTAAGCTGTATCCAAAGGTTTCTCATATTGAAATTCATTAGATTCTCCCTTGTACTCAGCAAGAGCTTTATAAAAATCATAAATCTTTTCAAAAGAATCTCGCTCATAAATAGCATTATTCCTTGCATCTTCTAATGCTTGTTTCCGATCCTGGAGACCTACAATAGCTTCCATGACCTCTAGCTTATCGAACGCTTCCTCATCAGTATTATTAATAACGACTAATCCTTCAATATTTTCACGCTTATCATAAATACTATCTGCAAGTTCAATATTCAACGTGTCGTGGATCCCAGCACTTGGTACAATACGATTTTCTAAATCCATGTACGCCCCTGAATAACCTTCATATACGCCATGATACATTGAAAGTACACTACCGTATATATCATATACTCCTTCATAGCCTTCAAAGTTCTCTTCTGTTGATGCAAAATCAGCATCAATAACATCCGGATTACGCGCACCTACAGGTTCATGAGACTGAATTTTGACGAGTTTCTCCGCAAACTCCAATTCTTCCTTCGTAACCTCATAGAATTGTTCGCCCGTGCTCTTTCCATCAAAATAAAAATCATGATGACCGTCCACTGCAATTGGATAATCTGTATCGTACACATCAGACTTATACTTTGTAAGACTCTTCACTTCAAATTTCTCTTCTGGATAGATTGTTTTCTTCCCGAAATACGCATAATCAAGCTGAGGTTCTGCCTGAAGAAAAGCAAACTCCAAATCCTCATCTTTTACAGCCCGCTTAAAATCTTGATAATGCTGTTCACTTGGAAAAAACAGCTTATATGTAATTGGCGTGACTTTTTCTTCTTCCTTTTGTACAGAGCTTTCTATCTCTGTCTTCGTATTGCTAGATTGACTGCTGCAGCCTACAATTACTAGAACAGCCAATAATATAATCGGTAAAAGAAACTTTTTCATTCATCCAACCTCTATTCCTATGTAAATAAACCTAGTGTATTGTAACACATTACCATTAGGATAGGACTTTAAACTCTAATATTGTTAGTTCCCAACCAACACAAAAACATTGTTATCTGGTGCCTGCATAACAGCAACATGACCGCCAAGCGCATTCGGGAACGGCTTTCTAATCCACTTTATATCGGTGTTCTGTGCTAAATGAGTAAAAACTGCATGTACATCATCTACGACAATTTCTGTTTCAGCAAAAGCTAGATTTGGATTATCCTTTAAGACCAATTCGGTTTCTCCGTTCGGAAACTTCATTCCTGCCAGCCGCCAGCGGTGTTCTTCATCTTGAAACGTATCCCACGCTTTGGACAATCCCATCGATTCATAGAAAGCAATTGATTGGTCGATATTTTCTGTGTAAATAGCTTGGCATTGCAGCAGCTTCCACATTTCCCACACCTCCGAATTCAAATCACCATTATTATACAATAAAACACCCTGACGTCTGTGCCAGGGTGTTTGTCTGTTTATTTTGCTTTCTTGACTATCTTCACAGCTTCCTTCGATACATAAAACTTGCCGCCGCTTTGAACTGTTACACTATCGAGTTCGTATTCACGGTCATTCACAATAGCGATATTTTTATTTACCGGGAATAAAGCTTTCTTGCGCCCTCTATCTACAACAAGCACTGGATTGGCTTCATTAGAAGTATCAATGCTTACTTCTCCCCACTTGCCAAATGCATCTTCTGCTTCCATGAACATATTACGGCTCAGCTTACCAAGCTTAAAGCCCATTGCGTCCGCTGCACTATGCGCGATATCTGTGTTCTGAATCATACCAGATGGCTTTCCAGGTCCATAGGAATAAAGGAATACATCTTCACCCGTATGTCCGCCAGTTGTAAAGCCAAGGTTCGCCCGCTGCGCAAGCAGCTCTACTAATGTGCCGCCAAGATCTTCCGCCTTGTTGATGGCTCTCTTTTCTTTTTTCGTTGGGTTGGTAATCCCGTAAAGCGCCGCTACTTCTAATTTATTTGAGCCATCCTCATTCAGCTGGGATAAAGCTCCTTCTAATGTCATCTTCGCTTCTTTCAGCGGATCCACATAAGCAGATACTGGCGTAGAGGAATAGGTGCCATCTGTATTTTTATTTCCGATAGAAATTCCGCTATTGCCATGATCAGAAACAGCTATAACCATGGTATGTTTATCTTTCTTAGCAAAATCAAGCGCCTCTTTTACTGCATCATCGAAAGCCAGCGTGTCACTAACCATACCAACAGGGTCATTCGCATGTGCTGCCCAGTCCGGCTTGCTGCCTTCTACAAAGAGGAAGAATCCATCCTTATCTTTAGACAATGTCTGGATACCTTTTTTCGTCATCTCAGCCAGTGTAGGTTCATCCGGCTGTGTTGCTTCCCTGTCCATTTCATAAGCTAGAGCAGCTGGTGCGAAAGAGCCCCAAATCTTCTTTGATCCGGAATTGAGTAAGTCATCCCGTGTTTCCACAAAGTCATACCCTTTGTTATCAATCACTTCTAATAAATTCTCGCCATCCTCACGATTGCCGCTCTCGAGTGTTTCTTTCCCGCCGCCAAGGACAACATCAATATTCTGATACACTTGCTGTTCCGCAATATTGTCGTATTGCTGGCGATGCTCCGCATGAGAAGAAAATGCTGCAGGAGTTGCATGCTGGATTTCTGATGTAGAAATAAGACCTGTTGCTTTTCCTTTCGTCTTTGCACCTTCCAGTACATTGGTTACTGGACGATAGGGATCATCGGCAAGATCCTCATCTACTCCAGGTGACGTTATCTTTTCTGGCAAGACACCGACAAACTTATCATTTGATTTGTTACCGGTGGCCATTGCTGTTCCTGCTGGTGCTGAATCCGTTATTGCCGAATCAGCTGAATATGTACGCACGCCTCCCGCAGCCATTTCATCCATTGCCAAGTCGCTTCCTTTATACCATCTTGATAAAGTTGTCGTGGAAGAGCTGACGCCGTCCTTCACAAGGACGATAACATTTTTTACCTTAGCACCTTTCTTCGCCTCTGCTTCTTCCCGATCCAGATTAGCCAAACCGAAAGATCCTACTGCCAACGTTCCCGCTAGTGTGACACCAAGTAATTTTTTGCTCAGTTTCATTCTCTTACCTCCACCCGATTATTTATGAAAAAGAAAGATTACTACAACTAGAAAGTTAGTAGAATTAGGTCGTGTACGAGGGTAATTGTAAAGGCGAAATATTAATAGGGTGTTAAGAAATCATAAAGCTATCGTTAATTAGTAGAAAGAGGTTGTTGGTAAGGAAAAGCTTGTCGAATCGTGAAGAATACTATTGTAATAGGTATTATGCAATGTTTTGGAGTCACACAATTTCACTAATATTCTATTAGCCGCTTAGTTTAATTGGGTTTTATACATGTTAGTTCAAATTACCTAATCACTTTATTATCAAGACTATATAAATATAGATATCTATAAGTTACCATATATAGTTAATGTTTCTTGAAAAAAATAGAAATCGCTCCTACGTGAGATTCAACTTCTACAAAAAAAGCGACCCTTTCTCGGGTCGCTTTTCGATTTATAATTTGAACTTCGTCAATACACCTTGCAGTTCCTCCGCCAAGTTAGACAAAGCATGAGCAGAAGCTGTGATTTCTTCCATGGAGGCAAGCTGTTCTTCTGTTGTACTTGCCATCGTCTCGGATGCCGAGGCGTTTTCCTTTGCAATTGCGGCCAGCTCTTCCGCACTAGCAGACATGTGCTGAACACTTGCTGCTATTTGCTCGGTAATGGAGGAGATATCCTCCATTTGCGGTGATATGGTGACGATACTATCCTTAATCTGGCTAAACTTAGTTGTTGTTTCTTCAGATGCTTGCAGCCCTTCTTGCACAAATTCAGCTGTATTTGCCATCACATCAACAGATTGCGATGTGTCCAATTGCATCTGCTGGATAAGACCTGTAATTTGCATAGCGGATTGCTGGGACCCCTCTGCAAGCTTACGGACTTCATCTGCCACTACTGCAAATCCTTTACCTTGTTCACCGGCTCGCGCTGCTTCAATAGCCGCATTTAATGCCAGCAGATTCGTCTGATCGGCGATACTAGCAATGACACCTGTAATACTGCCAATTTCTTTGGAGCTTGTCTCTAGTTTCTGCATTTTGACGTTTGATTCTTCCACCGAAGCGTATATTTGCTTCATTTGTTCGACTGTTCGATTGACCGAATACTCCCCGTCTTCAGCTAAATCAGCCGCTTGTTTCGTTGCATCTGAAACAGTAGTCAAGCTACTCGCTACACGGTCCATACCGATTGAAATCTCACCCACTGCGTTGGCGTTTTGTTCCACATAAGCTCGTTGTGATTCGGCGCCTTCCGCAACTTCTTGCAATGTTGCAGTGACATGCTCCGTTGCGGAAGTTGTTTGTTCGGCACTTGCCAGCAGCTCTTCAGATGATGCAGCCAGCTGACCAGAGTCTGTACCAATTTGCCGGATTAATTGGCTTAAATTATCCGTCATTATATTGAACGCTTCTCCTACTTCTGCTAATTCATCTTTCGAATTGATTTCAATACGCTCCCGCAGATCACCACCGCTTACTTGTACTGCTGTTTGTTTCAGCTTGTCCAGCGGCTTACTGATTGAACGTACTACACTAAAGATAAGGAATCCTCCTGCAAGAAGTGCCACAGCAAGTACAATTAGAGTTGTATATAAAATCGGTGCTGCCGCTTCGTCTATCTCGGTTTCAGACATCACACCTGCAACTTTCCAACCTGTTAATTCATTTGTTGTATAGATAAGTTCCTTCGTTTGGTCAGCTTGTTTGAACTGGTATTGACCGTTTTCCTGTTCATACTGCCTCGTAAGATAACCCGCGGAAGCCTCCGACCCTTTCTCTTCTGTTGGATGCACAACAACATGCTTTGCTTGATCAAGAATAGATGTATATCCTTCTTTACCAATCTGGATATTCTTCGATGTCTCTTCTAAATTACTAATTGTAATATCCATCCCAATAACACCACTGTTATCTGCAGTAGTTCGGGCGATTGTTACAACGAGGCTGTTAGTAGAAGCAGAGATATAAGGTGCCGTTATAACAACTTTTCCTGGTTGTTCTTTAGCCTGCTGATACCAAGGTCGTTCCCGCGGATCATAATCCGCTGTGAGTTCTAGATCAGGCGATTGAATCATCAATCCTGCTTCCGTACCAACATATGCAAGTTCGAGTTCTGGATGCATCTCTATATATTGGTCGAATTTCTGCCGAATTTCGGGGCTTTCTGTTCCGTCATATAGTTGTGTGCCAATTTGATCGGCAAAAGCTTCTACGGCATGGATCTTCGGCTGAATTGTTTCGTTAATCATGTTGTTAAGAACTTCTACATTGCCAGATGCGCTGCTAATCAGCTGATTAGATAATTCCTGTTTTGCACTCTGGTAAGCCAGGAACCCAATCAATATACTCGGAACTAGTAAAATAATGATAAAAGACAGAATCAACTTATTTCGAATTGTAAGACGAAAGTTTCCTCTTTCAAACATTTGTTTCATGATACTCCCCCTTGAAATCTATGCTGCTAGCCACTTGTTAACATTCTTATCGGCAGCAAAGACAACTTGTGGAGAAGAATTAGTAAAAATTATATAGAGAAATTATTCCATTACAGTCAGTTTTCCAAGATTTTATAATTCTCTTCTCAAAGAATCAGTTCCAATTGATAATAGATTTGTCGGGTAGTGAAAACAGCAACTTCAAGCTAACTCTACCTTTCACATAAATTTAACTTTCTCTTAAAACTAGCAACTAACAGCGAAATCATCGTATTTTTCATGTGACAAGCTTCACATAATTGCTTGACATTGCTTCATGATTATTCTAACCTTACTAATAAATATAAACTTAGAATGATTATGTTTAAGTAATTCTGAGTTTCTAGTTATTAATTTATTTTAGGAGGCTATTAAATTTATGTCACTTATCGGCAAAGAAGTACAACCATTCACAGCACAAGCATACAAAAACGGTGATTTCGTTGAGGTAACAGAACAGAATTTCAAAGGTAACTGGAGCGTCGTTTGCTTCTATCCTGCAGATTTCAGCTTTGTTTGCCCAACTGAACTAGAAGACCTTCAAGGTCAGTACAACGCACTTCAAGATCTAGGTGTAGAAGTATTCTCTGTATCTACTGATACACACTTCGTACATAAAGGCTGGCATGACAGCTCTGAGAAGATCGGTAAAATCACGTACGCAATGATCGGTGATCCATCTCAAGCAATCTCTCGTCAGTTCGATGTTTTAAATGAAGAATCTGGTCTTGCTGACCGCGGTACATTCATCATCGATCCAGATGGTGTTATCCAAACTGTAGAGATCAATGCAGACGGTATCGGTCGTGACGCAAGCACGCTTGTAAACAAAATCAAAGCAGCACAGTACGTACGCCAAAATCCAGGTGAAGTTTGCCCAGCGAAATGGGAAGAAGGCGGCGAAACATTAACACCTAGCTTGGACCTTGTAGGTAAAATCTAAGGAGTGCATTTGACTTATGGTACTTGATGCAACTATCAAAGCACAATTAAACCAATATATGGCGATGATGGAGAACCCAATCGTTCTTAAAGTAAGCACGGCTGCAGACGATGTTTCCAAAGAGATGCTCGCTCTAGTAGAAGAACTTGCTTCCATGTCACCTAAAATCACAATTGAAAAAGCAGAACTGACTCGCACACCAAGCTTCACTGTAAACCGTGTTGGCGAAGAGACAGGTGTTGCTTTCGCTGGTATTCCGCTTGGTCATGAGTTTACTTCACTTGTTCTGGCTCTCTTGCAAGTAAGTGGTCGTGCTCCAAAAGTTGATGAAAACTTGATCAAACAGATTAAGAACATCAAAGGGGAATTCCACTTTGAATCTTACATCAGCCTAACTTGTCACAACTGTCCAGATGTTGTACAAGCATTGAACGTGATGAGCGTGCTTAACCCGAACATCACGCATACAATGATTGACGGCGCGGCTTTCAAAGACGAAGTAGAAAGCAAAAACATAATGGCAGTTCCAACTGTTTACCTGAACGGTGAAAACTTCGGCAGCGGCCGGATGACAATGGATGAGATGCTTGCCAAAATGGGCGCTGGCGCAGATGCGTCTGAGTTCGACAACAAAGATCCGTACGATGTTCTTGTTGTCGGCGGCGGTCCAGCTGGTTCCAGCGCAGCAATCTATGCTGCCCGTAAAGGAATCCGTACTGGTATCGTAGCTGAGCGCTTCGGCGGTCAAGTATTGGATACAATGAGCATCGAGAACTTCATCACCGTTAAGGAGACAGAAGGACCGAAGCTTGTTGCAAGCCTGGAAGAGCACGTGAAAGAATACGATATTGATGTGATGAACCTACAGAAAGCAACAAAGATCGCGAAAAATGATCTATTCGAGCTTGAACTGGAAAACGGCGCTACACTGAAAAGTAAGAGTGTGATTGTTTCCACCGGTGCACGCTGGCGTAATGTCAACGTACCTGGTGAGCAAGAGTTCAAAAACAAAGGTGTCGCGTATTGCGCACACTGTGACGGTCCACTATTCGAAGGAAAAGACGTTGCTGTTATCGGCGGCGGTAACTCCGGAATCGAAGCAGCGATTGACTTAGCAGGTATCGTAAATCACGTTACTGTTCTTGAGTTCAATGCAACACTAAAAGCAGATGAGGTACTGCAAAAGCGCGCCTACAGCCTGCCAAACGTAACAATTATCACAAATGCGCAAACTACAGAAATCACTGGTGACGATAACGTTAACGGTATCTCATACCTCGAGCGCGACACAGGCGAAGAGAAACATGTTGCCTTGCAAGGCGTGTTCGTCCAAATCGGACTTGTACCAAATACAGAGTTCCTAGCGGACGTTGTAGAACGTACACCGATGGGTGAAATCATCGTTGACAAACACGGCCAATCAAACATCCCTGGCCTATTCGCAGCTGGTGACTGTACCGATTCAGCGTACAAACAGATCATCGTTTCTATGGGATCTGGTGCGACTGCATCACTTGGTGCATTTGATTATTTGATCCGTAATTAAAGCAAAAGCGTGCAGCTGCTTGTGTAGCCGCACGCTTTTTATTTATTAATTATCCACTTACATCCCTAGCATCCTTCTAACAAAGCCTTTCATGAACTGTATAAAAACCACAGCAACGCCAGCGCACATTAACAATTGAAGCGATAACAGCGTCTTATTACTCGGCTGATAATTCCGCATACCGATAAATGATAACAAAGCAACGATAGCACTTAGATTCCCCAGCATATTCTAGACTCCACCTTGAATATCCTTAATTTCACATAAAAAAAGAAGATGTCCAGAAACATCTTCCAATTGTTACATCACTATTTTCTCTAGTACGCTAACGATTTTCTCTTTCCTCAGATAAAGTGCTTGCGCCTCATCCACACTAATCTCCTCAAACCGAATAACAGCTCCTGGCGAGGCCTGCGCTAACTTCGGCATGTCCGCAGCAATCACTGTCGCAATTCGCGTATAACCACCAGTTGTCTGTCGGTCAGCCATCAAGATGATCGGCTGGCCATTGGCTGGTACTTGAATACCTCCGAGCGGAATGGCTTCTGAGATAATGTCTGCCGAGGTTTTATGTTTTAGCTCTGAACCCTTCAGGCGGTAGCCCATGCGATCTGACTGAGGTGTGATTTCATAAGCAGATGATAGGAACGTATCGAGCGCTTCTTTGGTAAACGCGTCTTGATGCGGACCAAGAATGACACGAGCCGTGATTTCCTTCTTATATACTGGAATGGCATCATAATGAAGTGACCGGCCCGCCACTGTGTGCACCTGCTCCGATCCGTACAGCATGTCTTCCTTCTCGAGCGCGCGCCCATTCAGACCGCCCAATTTTGCTTTAAGAAAGGTGGATTTGCTTCCCATGACAACCGGTAAATCAAAGCCGCCTGCCACACTTATATAAGAACGAATGCCTTCTAATGGCTGACCAAATTCAATCAGCTGCCCTTCTTTCACAGCAATACTTTTCCACATCGGTACAGGTATCCCATTTACTCGCGGAGAGAGATTCCCACCACAAATACTGATAACCGTATCCTTTAAGACTTTCAATGTCGGTCCCATCATTGTTACTTCTAGCGCCGCTTCATTTCGTTGGTTGCCAACAAGCAGGTTGGCGATTTGCAGTGAATAATCATCCATAGCACCTGCCACGACAACTCCATATTCCTGATAGCCCGTTCGGCCAAGATCCTGGAAAGTTGTCAGCAACCCAGGCTTGATTACTTGAAATAGCGGTCTACTCATGATGATTTGCCCCGAAATTTTGAATGGTAATGTTTTCTGTCTGCAACCTCTCACGGAGCTGCTGGACAAAACGCAATGCCTCCGGTTCATCTCCATGGACACATATCGTATCCGCCTGAATGGAAACGTCCGTCCCATCAACCGCCGTTACTTTTCCTTCCTGAATCATA
>NZ_LT727828.1:0-331622 GCF_900162685.1 Terribacillus halophilus | reverse complement strand
GCTTTCTTTTATACCCATCGAGTTGTGTAAAAGAGACACCCTGAAGGAAACCCCCCCCCCCACCACCCGCCGTTACTTTTCCTTCCTGAATCATACGAACAACACGATCCACCGCAATCGCCACATCATGAATCATCGCATTCGGTTGGGTACGAGGCGTTAGTGTGCCATCAGCCTGATAAGTTCTATCCGCAAATACTTCTTGCGCCACACGTAAGCCCACTTTCTCTCCTGCATGAACAAGTTGACTGCCTGCCAAACCGAAAAGTACCAACTCAGGGTCAACCGCATGCACAGCTGCAGCAATTGCTTCCGCCATCGCGGCATCCTTAGATGCCATATTGTAAAGTGCACCGTGCGGCTTCACATGCTGAACCTGCGTCCCGCAAGCTTTAGCTGCACCTTGTATAGCACCAACTTGGTAAACAACCATATTATAAATCTCTTTAGGCGAGAGATTCATATTACGACGACCAAAGCCTGCCAGATCAGGGAAGCCCGGATGCGCACCAATTCCCACTCCTAGCTCTGCTGCTGTTTTAACAGTTTCCACCATGACATTGGGGTCACCCGCGTGAAATCCGCAAGCAATATTGGCGGATGATATGTACTTCAAGACTTCTGCATCGTTTCCAATTGTATAAGCACCAAAGCTTTCGCCCAAATCACTATTCAAGTCAATTGTCTGCATATCCGTTCCTCCTTACTTTTCCTTGCTGTTTATCTTATATTCCCCGGCTCGTACTGCTTCTGCGATTGCATCGTACTCACTTTTAGAAACCGGTACAAAACGCAAATAATGTCCAGAAGACAGTAAGATTGGCTGTTTGCTTTCTGGATCATACAATTTTACCGGCGTCTTTCCGATAATTTGCCATCCGCCAGGTGATTCCAGTGAATAAATGCCTGTTTGCGAAGCTGCTATCCCAACAGACCCCGCCTCTATTTTCGCACGCGGATTTTCCCGGCGCGGTGTAGCAATCTCTTCCGGCATACCGCCTAAGTATGGAAAACCCGGAACAAATCCCATCATATAAATCAAATAATCTTGTCCCGAATGAATTCGGATTACTTCCTCTTCTGACAGACCATTATGTTCGGCAACAAAAGCCAGGTCAGCACCTGTCTCACCGCCATAATAAGTTGGAATCTCATAAACAAGAGAAGCAGCATCCGCCACTCCTCCTTGAATCCTATCATATAGTTGCTCCAGCCGCTCCTTGAGCACTTGATAGCGAATTTTCTCAGGTCGGTAGAAAATGGTTAAGGTCGTATAGGCCGGTACCCATTCGATAATGCCATCAATTTGCTCCGACTTGAGGCGCGCAGCAAACAGCCGAATATTTTGATTCGTTTCCGCTGAGATTGTCTGTCCGAAAACGAGCTGAATGCCTGTATCTCCTAAAGGATGATAAGTAAGCGTCATTTTGTGGACCTCCTTCTCGAATTAGAACAATTGCGGCACTTTATCTATAAGTGTAACAACTGCCAAGTAAGCTGTAGCAAGGAAGACAATGGCACCGAAAATGGTCAGCCATATCGGATGCTTGTAGTCATCGCCAACAACAGACTTTTTGTAAGCTCCAATTAGCAAGACACCCAAAGCAACTGGTAAAATTAAGCCGTTAACTGCACCTGCAAGCACAAGCAATGTTGCGGGTTGTCCGACTAAAACCATGATAATCGTTGAAATAACGATAAAACCGATTGTCACCAGTTTCTGATGCCGTTCGATACTTTTAGATAAAGTCTTCAGGAAGGAAACAGATGTATATGCCGCCCCAACAACAGACGTGATTCCGGCAGCCCAAAGGATAAGCCCAAACATTTTATATCCAATTGTTCCGGCAGCTTCCAAGAAAACAGACGCAGCTGGGTTATTCGCATCCAATTTCACACCAGTAACAACAACACCTAATACGGCAAGGAACAAGAAAATACGCATAATGGAAGCGATTAATATTCCAGTAACCGAGCTTCGTGTCACATACCGAAGATTCTCTTTTCCAGATATTCCAGCATCCAATAAACGGTGACCGCCGGCAAACGTAATATAACCGCCGACTGTACCACCTACAAGTGTAATAATAGCAAATAAATCAAGATCCGTTGGCGCAAATGTACGCGCTACTGCTTGTCCGACTGGCGGATCACTCTGAAAGGCTACATATATGGTGAGCGCAATCATAACAATACCAAGAATACGTGCAATCTGATCCATCGCTGCACCTGCTTCTTTGGATAGGAAGATACCAATTGCGATAATACCAGTAATAATTGCACCAATACGAGCATCCATTCCAAAGATAACATTCAGACCAAGACCAGCACCGCCGACATTTCCGATGTTAAATGCCAAGCCACCTAACGCCACAGCAAATGCCAGGAAGTAACCAAGACCAGGCAGCACTTTATTAGCGATATCCTGACCGCGCATCCTCGATACTGCGATAATTCGCCATATATTCAACTGTACGCCAATATCTAATATTATTGACATAAGAATAACAAAGCCAAAACTGGCTAATAATTGCTCTGTGAAGACAGCTGTCTGCGTCAGGAAACCTGGACCGACTGCTGATGAACCCATCAAAAAGGCTGCTCCTAACAAAACACCTAATTTTCCTTTAGAAGAAGACTGCTTCTGATGTAAGTCTTTCTCTCTTGATGCCATACAAATCCCCCTTATGTAACGATTCTTACAAATCGTTTGTAGTATGCACTGCTTCCCTTACATTATCACAAATTTTTAATAAATAATAATCATTATAACGCACGAAATTATAATAACACAAGATGTAAGTTAATCTAACATAGACAGACGGCATAAAAAGAGGATCTGTTGTAGATCCTCTTTGCTTAGCGTCTATTTTGTATACCTTCTGACTGTCACGTTTGCAAACGTTGCCTCTCCATCTTCCGCAAACAACCTAATTCCTTTGTCTGCTGGCAGTGGAAATGCCAAATTACTATGCACTACTTTACCATCATTGACGAACACTTCTGCACTCATCTTGTCAATAAGAATAGTTAAATGCACCTGTTTCTTCTTTGCATCAAAAGGTGCTCGACTTTCTTGATACATCCCATCTTGAGTAGGATTAGCTGTAAGCCTCCTATTCACATAGGAATAGCCTCCATCTGCAGCAACACCTACATCCAAGTGACGGGAGCCATCTGTTGATTCCCTTAGCCGAAAACCAACATTCGAGCTATCCGTCCAAGAGATGTCTGCGTCTATTCGATATGTCTCAGCCTCTATGTTCAGGCTTTCAGATGCATCGTTTAACGTAATATTTTTAACAGTGTCTGTTTTTTGAACAAACTGATCTAATGCAGAGACCGGCGCAGATGCAAGATAGTAACTACTCTTCCCTTGTTGCAGGGTAATTTCTCTGACAACTGAATCCATGCCATTGAATCCATCTGTTTCCACGGAAGGCGTCTCATCCGCATACGACCAATTGTTCATCCAAGCCAGTGCATATCGTTTTGTTTTTTTATCTCTAGCTAAACCATCTTCAAAAGTTACACCACCATACCAGTCAAAGCCATAATCCAGCCATTTGGGCTGTTCATTATCCGGATGGAATTCAGTGCCATCAAAGTCGCCCGTCCAATACGCATATGTCTTCGGTTCTCCATTATTTTCTCCGTTCGCACTCATTCCAAGCACATACTTGACGGTACCATCAGGCGCACGCAGCTGGAATAAATCTGGGCATTCCAGTACACCAATACCTTTTGTTTGAAAATCACCAACAAAGTTCCAGCTTTTCAAATCGTTTGATTTATAGAACCCTATTTTTTCACCTTCTGCCAGTAACATCAGCCATGCGTTATTCTTTTCATCCCAAATTACTTTTGGATCTCGAAAGTCAGGTGTTCCTGGGTTAGCAAGTACAGGCTCCTCACTTCCTACCTGAAATGTATTGCCTTCATCCGTGCTGAACCACAGATACTGCTCTTGCTGACCTGTCGAACCTGTTGGCTGAGTGACAATCGCAATAAGCGCATCCTTACCAAACCCGGCTGTATTGTTTTGATCATGCACAACAGAACCTGACCAAGGATCACCATTTTCCGTCGTGTATTTGGGAATGCTAACGCCATGGTCTTCCCAATGAATCAAATCCTCTGAAGTTGCATGCCGCCATTCTGTACCATTTCCATTGGGGTAATCTTTATTGTAGAGATAATAATAGTGGTATTTTCCTTGATAATAAATCGGTTTTTGTGGATCATTCTTCCACTTATCAGGTGAGCTAAAGTGGAAAACAGGACGGTAAGTAACTGCTTGTGCCTTCCCGGCATTATGTTGTTCTGCTGATTCCCGGTTTATTAATAGAAATACTGTAACTACTACCAAAGCGAGCAATAGGGAGATGACAAGCATCTTCGACTTTGTGTTCACAATCTTTTTCACTTTATCTTCACCACATTTTTCTAAGATGAACGAAAAGGAAATGCCATCACCCTGACATTTCCTTTTCTAGTCCTTTTTTATTCTTCTTCGTATGTGATTTGCCCTTGATCCAAGATGCCATTTTTAACGACGGAAGAACGTTTGCCATCGATATCTAGCAAGAATGAAGGAGCAAATGTAGACTTGTGATCCTGGAAGAAACCACGGTTTGTCATATAGCTTGTTACAACAAACTCATCTGATTCTTTCTGAGGAATCACATAATGCGCGTATGTCCAAGTCAGATCATTCGGATCTAGATCCTGATGAAGTACAATACCCGTCTTGTTCATCGGCTTATATGGACCAGTAAGATTGTTGGCAACATAGCCAAGCATATAAATATCTTGATCATCAATTCCATCGATTGTCATTTTAGAACCGCGTGTGCTCGTGAACAAGTAGAACTTACCATCTTTCTTGAAGATATTCGGACGCTCAATTTCATCCGTCACAGTATTGGAAACGATTAGTGGTTTCATTTCTTTTTTGATTGTGTAATCGTCATTAATTTCGATTATACCGATTGCACCATTCGCCAGTTCTGCTGTGTCTTTATTTCCGCTGTTTTGAAGCTGACTGAATTCTTCACGGAAGTAATTCATGCCATTTCCGTAGTACGCACGATTGTATAAAGATTCCTCACCAGAGTAGCCATATTCTGTACCAGTATTTGCTTCGAAGACTAGATATTTCTTCCCTTTATCTTCGATATAATGTGGGTCACGGAGTGTATGGTTGTTAGCGAAGTTGCGGTCTTCAAAGGCTTTTTCCATATTCTCATATGTCTCGCTATCGCCACCGCTGTAAATAGTTTTATGATCTTCTACCCCATCAACCTGCAATGTACCTTGGCTCTTTTCAGATACATTTACTTGTGCTGTTGTCAGGGACTGTCTGCCGAAGATACCTTCTGCTTCATTCCAGCCGCCACGGTTTGTGTAGAATAAACGTACTTCTCCGTCTTCAGTGAAGGTAGCAGAACCAGACCATTCTTCTTGCTGACCAGCTAACGTTTTATCACCTTTATACTTATCTTCATCCTCGAAAACACGCCCTGCATTTTTCCATGCATCAACAGAGCTATCGTCTGCTTTCTTATAGAAAAGGTAAATGAATGTATCACTGGCATCTTTCGGGTCACCAGCAAGACCGAATACGAGGTGATAGCCGTTGTACTCTGCTACTGTGCCGTCTGTATTTTGAAGCGGCCATGTATCCCAAACATCCATTTTAATCTCATTACCGTTTTCATCTATCTTCGTAGCTGATTCGATATTTTTAATAGAAGAAGCATCAAAACTAGGAACAGTAAACTGTTTGTTCCCGTGCTGGCCGATCATTTGCTCCATGTCCTGACGAGTAATTGGTGATGCACCATACGTCTCTTTAAACGGTTTTACATCCCCGTCTACATGTGTTTTTGCTGAAGCAACTGTCAGACTGCTTCCAATTATCAATGCTGCACTTAAAGAAGCAACACTAGCTTTTAAAACTCGTTTCTGAAATTTCATCCCGTATTCCTCCTATATATAATTGCTAATCCCATATAAGACATGCCTTGGCACGTCCGTTATAAGCTCAGTATAGGACAGCAGCGAGAAAACAGGGATGGCTTGTTTTGATCTCCTTTTCGTCTAAATTTGATATTTATTAGAATAGTCCCTTACCTCCGAGGGACTTCTTCACTATTTTGAAGAAACACGTTGCCTCCAAGCATGATCTAAGTCCTGTAATGCATCACGCTTGGACGTTTCTTCGTTCACATACTGCTTCAAAACTTGTCCAAATGCTTCTTTAAGTGGCGGAGAATAGGAAGACCAGTTGAAACTTTGCCCTTCTTGCTGTTGATACTGTTTCCACACACTTCCACTAAGTCCCGATTCGGAAGGTTGAATCGATTGGAATGCTGGTATAAAATGCAGCTGCTCTGTTTGAAATTCACGACCTTCTGCAGATTCAACCATCCAGCGCAGGAAACGCTTTGCCTCCCGTATCTCCGCTTCTCCAGATTGCTTATTCACGACCCAATAACTCGGCACACCTGCAACTAACTGTGCATCTCCATCGTCATCAAGCGGTATCGGGAACATCCCCACTTCCAGCTTGGGCACTTCATTCTCAAGCAGCGGCTCAACCCAATTCCCTTGAACAATCATTGCCGCTTTTCCATTTCGGAATGCATCCATTTCTGTATAATAATCTGCAGTCGCCGCATGCGGGTTGCCGTATGCAAGTGTCAAATCAACAAATCGTAACAGATTACGAAAACCGTCACTATCCGCAAAGCTTGTCCGATTGTCAGATAGACTTTCTATAAAAGCCTCCGGACTTGATTGTTCAGCAAATGCCAAACTCGTCAAATGGTGGCCCAGCTTCCATTCTTCATAATAGCCATTTGCAAATGGCGTAACTCCGTTCTGGTTTAGCTTTTGTGCCGCTGCTTCCAGTTCCTTAAACGTTCTTGGAGGCTGGTCCACGCCAGCTTTTTTGAATAGCTCTTTATTATAAATAATTCCAAAACCTTCAATGTTCATCGGCATCCCATATACTTTTCCTTCCAACGTCACAGGAGCAAGTGTATCTGGACGCGCATCCTCTATCCACGATTCGCCGCTCAAGTCCTCCAAATAATGCAGCCACTCATCCGTGGAAGCATAACCGACATTTGTAAAGATGTCCGGTCCCTGGCCTATTGCCATTTGTGTTTTCAAGTCAGAGAAGTCATCTGAAATCCCGCCAACTGTCTCTGTTTGAATACGAACATGCGGGTGCGACTTCTCGTATAACGAAGCCATCTTTTCAAATTGACCTGCTATTTCAACTTTTGGGTTTCTGACTGTAATTGTAACAATTTTCTCGGTATCGTTATTCACAGTCTTTTGCATCGGAAGACAGCTAGCTGACAAGCCAAGCAAGAGAAGAAATAGAAGTAATCGCTTCCCCATTATGTTGCCTCCTGCATCTTCTTTTTCACCCGATAAGCAGAAGGCGTAAGACCCGCTTCCTTCTTAAAAAGCTTCGAGAAATATTTTTCATCTTGATAGCCCAGCAATCGTGCAATGTCGTATGACGTCTTATCTGTTTGTTCCAGCCACTCCCTCGCCTGCTTCATTCGGCAGTCGGTGACGAACTTGGAAAGCGTCATCCCGGTTTCCTGCTTGAATTTACGTGATATATGCTCCTTTGTCAGGAAAAAAAGCTTGGAAAGACGTTCCAAGCTTACGTCCTCCATATAGTAATCCTTCACATAAGTGACAATATCTTGACCCCTCTGCTCCGATTCAAGCTCATCAAGTCGCTTGATTGTACGATAGCGATGTGCAGCCAGCTCACTTCTAAGCTGACTGAAAACACTTGCTATATCATCCAGTTCCTGGAGCTGCTGCTGTACCAGCCTAACTGGTATATGAAGATGCTTGCGAAGCCAATTTTCAATCTCCAGCCAATGTCCAGCCGCTGACAGCACGATATACAGATGTTCATCAGACTGCAAGCGGAATACATCTCCACATGCTGTCCTCCTAAGTTCGTCAGCTAATGTATCCATGCACGCTGCAGGCTGATGCATGTGATAAAAAGATAGTAATGTCAGGTCAAGATGCTCCACTTGCGGCAGCGCCTCCTCTAGAAGAGACAAATCTTTCGTTTCATTTTTACAAAGCGCCGTCACTAGCTGCTCAAGCCGCAGCCGCTTGGCGTCCTCCAGCATAACCGCTTCCTCTGTGTAGATATTTTTATCAGATTGCACGGCTTGCGTCACTTTCTCCAACACTTTCGTAAAGCTATCACATTCTATTGGTTTCAAAAGATAGTCGAAGCTATTGAATTGAATCGCTTTTCGCATAAATTGATAATCATCATATCCTGACACCAGAATACATTTTGCTCTATCCCCTGCCGCATGAAGCCGTTCCATTAACTGAATGCCATCCATGCGAGGCATCTTGATATCGGTAAAGACAATCTCCGGCTGCTCTGCTGCAATCAATTGCAGCGCCTCTTCTCCATTGCTTGCCTCCAAGAGCTTTGTTATGCCGTTCTCCTCCCAGTTGCCGAGCATCCTCAGCACATCACGCCCATTTCTTTCATCATCCACAAGTAGCGCCTTCATGCTGTCAACCTCCTAATTTCTAAGCGGAATGCGTATCGTTACCTCAAATCCTTCTCCATTCAAGTTATCTAAATGAAAGGCTGCCTCTCCATCGTAATGCAGCCGCAGTCGTTCGGCTATATTACGCAAGCCTGTCCCGCCTGCTTCCTGCTTTCGGAGTAACTGCAGCCTTTCTAAGTTAACTTGCACACCATAACTCCTTGCCCTAAAAACCATTTCTCCGTTAGACTCCGATCCCTTTAAGACAAATCTGCTAGCTTGCTGGACATGCTCAAAACTATGCTTAAAATAATTCTCCACAAGCGGCTGCAGCAGCATACTCGGTATGCGGAATTCTTGCATCTTCTCTTCGACTTGGATAGCAACGTCCATGCCAGAACCGAAGCGCTCTCGCTGCAGCATGACATAAGAATCTACATATGCCAACTCCTCCCGCACAGGTACAAGTTGATCGGCTTGGAGTGCATAGCGCATCATCTTAGACAATGAAACAAGCAGTTTGTATACATCCCGATCACCCGAGCGAAGTGCGACAGCTCCGATGGATTGAATCGCATTAAAAAGAAAATGCGGGTTAACTTGTGATTTGAGCATACGCAGCTGACTTTCTTTCACTTCCAGCTCCAGCTTATATTCCCGCTCAATATGAGCATCTACACGATTTAACATATCCTGGATATGTGCTGACAAATAACCAATCTCATCCTGACGATCTGTTCTGAGCTCTACATGCATTTGCCCACCTTCAATAGAACGTACTTTATCACTCAATTCGATGATAGGCTTTGTGAACACACGAGAAATAACGATTACCAGCACAACCCCCAATGCCACAACACCGACCCCGAGCATCACGCTCGTCCAAGCTGCAGCCTTTGCATTGCGGAATAATACCTCCTTTGACGTTAACTTAATTAGTCTCCAGTCAGTTAAGGGGTCTCCTAATTCTTCATTTAACACTATGTTATCCTCAGAGGATTTCAACTGCTCTTTTTGCAGTCGTTTCCCCACCTGTTTCGTCTCCTCACTGTACATAACCCTTCCGCTACCGTTGACTAGAAGTACTTGTGTACCTGCCTCTTTTGTGATGGCATCCAGAAGCGGAGCAAACGATGACAATTCTACGTCTGTAGTCAGAAATCCTAAGAATTCTCCGCTTAGAACATCGGTTATTTTATGGTTTATTGGCAATACAACGGTGTCCTCCGACGCTGGTACAATTGCTACATTATCCTCATTTTTTAGTACATGCGGCACGCCAAGCGTGTAAGCATCTTCTGCGCTATACAGAGAACGGAATATTGGATTCTCCATATAATCCGGCGCCGGCTTGGGTGCACTGACATTTGCTTTATAAATAGTTAAAGACTGTTGATCCTGCTCAAAGTAAAACCGCAACTGCCGAATATCTGGCCGTGTTGCAGCATATGTCTCGACTCTATTTTCGAAAGCCTGTATATGATCTGTACTTTCAGCAAGCAATCCATTTTCCAGTACTGTTTGCACTTCCGGCATATTAAACAAACTGTACGGAAGCTGAGTCATCCCTTCGATATACTGCTCCAGGTTCTCTCCACTTTCCCGCAAATCATCTCGGCTTTTCGCCAAGTCCCGTTCTTCAATTGCTGATTTGCTATTTTCATAAATAAAAATAACCGAAAGAAAATATGGCAGAATGATCATCACGAGCAGCATGATGAATAACCGATTACGAATACTCACTGTGCCTCTTCCTTCCGTTCCGTCCTTCACATGGTCAAAATTAACCCTATACCATGCCCCTAAACGCCGTCAATCCAACTTTAGTTCCAACAAAAAACCATATTTTCACGACAGGAAGTACAGCTGCTATAGAAAACAACAGAAATCCCTAAAAAAATCTCTATCAAGATTTGATGTTAAAAACAAAGATAAAAGGGAAAAGTGAACGTGGAACACTTTTTGAGAATAAAAAGATTAAAGGAGTGGCAGAACATGAATAACAAGCAACTCGATCTTATTAAAAACGGTAAAGGCTTCATCGCAGCACTGGACCAAAGCGGCGGCAGCACACCGAAAGCTTTGGCGGAATACGGTGTATCCGAAGATTCCTACCAGAACGAAGAGGAAATGTTCAAGCTTGTACACGATATGCGTACGCGCATCATCACTTCCCCTGCCTTTACATCTGATCAGATTTTAGGGGCGATTCTTTTCGAACAAACAATGGACCGGGATATCAAGGGAAAATATACAGCTGATTATCTATGGGAAGAAAAAGGTGTCGTACCATTTCTTAAAGTAGATAAAGGACTAGATGAAGAAAAAGATGGCGTCCAGCTTATGAAACCAATTGAGGATCTAAATGAAACACTCGGACGCGCAACAGAACGCAATATCTTTGGTACAAAAATGCGTTCCGTTATTAAGGAACCAAACGTCAGCGGTATTAAAGCAGTAGTTGACCAGCAATTTGAAATTGGCAAAAGCATCATCGCTGCAGGACTTGTACCAATCATTGAACCCGAAGTGAATATTCACAGCGAAGAAAAAGCGAAGTGTGAAGAAATTCTTCGCGATGAAATCTTCCGTCACCTGAACGACCTTTCCGAGGAAGAAAACGTCATGCTGAAGCTCTCTATTCCAACACAAGCAAATCTGTATAAAGAGCTTACAGAACACCCTCGTGTCGTACGCGTGGTCGTGTTATCCGGCGGCTACTCCCGCGACGTGGCAAATGAGAAATTGAGAGAGAATGAAGGCCTGATCGCCAGCTTCTCCAGAGCGCTCTCTGCTGACTTGAACGCAAGTCAGTCTGAGGAAGAATTCGACGCGGCTCTGAAAGATGCTGTTGATACAATTTATGATGCATCGGTAAATAAGAAGTAAGAGAAAAAGGCGAGCTTACCATAATGGAAGCTCGCCTTTATTATGTTTTGCTTACAGTACTAATGACGAAAAAGCGAAATCCTTTAAAAAACCTGTCGTTAAACGATAAATATTATTCGCACAAAACTCGAATAAAGGAGCTGATTTCTAAATATTAATCTTTAGCAGGGCTGCCCCCCTCCCCCCATAATCTACTTTGACGAAAATCCATCTATCTCTTACACTAGTTCTTGATATAAACTGGAAGTTCATAGGAGACACCAATGAAAAGAACTAAGATTATTACACTCCATTTTGCATTACCTATCCTATCTCTTGTTTGCTTAGCATTCCTTGTGAATGAATCTATCAATCTGTGTACACTCATCCATAAACACCAGACAGAAACAGAAAAGGTAACCGTTGAAGGAAAAACCATATCCAGTGATCTCTATGGCAATTTAGAGTACTACGCAGTTCTAGAAAAAGACGCCGAATCAAGGGTGACACATCTAACCGACGATGGAGACTTAACTGAAGTATCACGCCAGGAATTCAGCCAGTTGAATCAAGGAGATACCATTGATATAAACAAGAATGACTCCACCACTGAACGTACTGTTATGTATCAATCTATCGCTTTGATTGCTGTTTATATGATTGCCCCAATTTATTACATCTGTTTCCTAATTGCTCGTTACCAGAACATCAAGACTTGGAAGTGGCTCAGCTGGCCACTCCTCCGCACAGTTCAATTTGGTTTCTTCGGTATTCTAGCAGCGATTTTAATTTATGGTTATGGTTCAATGGGGAAAATAATATATAATACTTTTCAAGCATACACTGGCGGCCAATATGAAACAAAAGCTATTGTGACCGATAGAGAAGCAGATATTAACGGCGGTCGTTTCGAAAGCAATTATTACTACCTCTCTATTATGTACAGAGATCAGGACAGCAACACTATATATATGACAAAAGAAGTCAGACCAAGCGTGTATAATGACAGTCTGATAGACGCAACCATTAGCTTTCCTGAAGATAATCCATACCATATTCATGTGAAAGGCTTCTCAGGGTCGGATATACTCTTTTACTTCAACAAATTATGGCTGTATGTCATCGTAATTATTCTTACTAGTTTACTGACCTTGGTAGTAAGATTTATACTAGGAAATTCCTCTCATTGGAGACACAGAAGAAAGAGGAGAATCCAGAGCCGAAAACAAAGTCTGAGAGATAGAAAAAAACATCGCACAAAGATGAAACACAAGCGATATCAAGAAAAAGAACGCAAACGCAGAAACAAAAATAAGACCAGAGATGCTTAGTAATCTCTCTGGTCTCTTCTAGTTAGTCTTTCGACAAAATGCCGAGGAATCTCAAGATATTCAAGAACAAGTTAATGAAATCCAAGTACAAGTTCAGCGCCATCAACGGAATCATCTCTTCCGTCACTTGACTTCTTGCCATCTGATTGAAATCATACAGAATGTAAAGAGAGAATACGACAGAGCCTATTCCCGAGATACCAAGCATTGTTGCATCACTATAGGGAACAAAGATGCCGATTAAACCTGTAACGATTAATGCAATCAAAGCAATCAATAAGAATCCTCCCAGGAAAGAGAAATCCTTTTTCGATTTAACTCCTACCAGCGCCATTGCCCCGAATATAACAAACGTCGTTGTGAATGCATACAGCACGACATTCGCACCAGCAGTCGACGCATAATAAGCAACTGCCGGGTATGTCGTAATACCAGAAATGGCAGCAAAAAGATAGATGAATGTGTAGCTGACAGCCTTCTTCCTTCTAAGCCAAAATGCTGCAATCAGCATGCCCAATTCCACTATAATCAACGGCAGCATGAGCGCCGGCGGTACAAAATGACCTGCATAAATTCCGATTGACGCTATTAACAGCGTCATCAAGAAGGTCTGCAGCACCTTTTGCATGATTGTCTTTTGATTATCTATCGCGTATTCCACTTTCATCGCTCCTAAAGATTCGAAATATATTATGATGATATACGCTTTCCGTCTTTTAAAGGTTTCATATTCTTAATAAATTTATTCAATACGAACAAAACATATAAGATAAACATCGGATTCTTAATAAGTAATTTCCAAAAAAGGAAATTTTGTATCTCTTTTTTAATTATTATTGTAAAATAGTATATAGGACATAGGTCGTAGATAAATTTTCAATTTAACATCCCCTATCTCCTTAGAACAACAGAAAGGAGGTCATCAAAATGAAAGCAGTATTAAAGAACTCTGGCGGTTTAACAAAACAGGTCAAAGTTGGTTTCAGTTGGACAACATTCTTCTTCGGTTTTTTAACTCCTCTATTCCGCGGGGATTTGAAGTGGGCAATTATTCTTATTCTTATTGAAGCAGTAGTTGGTTCTTTCACATTCGGGATCGGTTCATTCGTAACTGGAATTGTCTTCTCGTTTGTCTACAACAAGATTTACATAAAAGAACTGATTGAAAAAGGCTATCAGCCGGCTGATCAGGAGTCTAGAGCTCTATTGGAAGAACAAGATATCCTATCAAGAACAGCATAAAAAAACAAAGGCCGACTGACAGTCGGCCTTTTGTAGTATGAGAAAAAGAGTAATAGCCTCTAAATAATTCACCTTCATGCACGCATCATATTGGCCACTGTTCGTTCTAAATTCTCCAAAGAATCAACTGCATCACTGCTTGCTTCTACATGCTGCAATGCCATTTTCTGATAATCTTGAATAAGGTTATTTAGAGATTCATTCAAATCGTTTATCTTTACTTGAAAATCCAGTATCTCCCGGCCGCTGCCTGAATCTGGATTATCAGCTTGGAAATCGGCTAGGGAAGCTTTAAGGTCTGTCAGTTTCTGCTGAACAAGACTTGCTTGTAATTTAATTTCACCCATTACGCATTTCCTGCTTTTTATCTGCATGCAGTCTATCCAGCGAACTTTGTTTGTAAGCGATTTGCATCTGGCAGTTATCGACCTCTGCTACAAGGAGACTCTTCGCCTGCTGCAATTCATCCAGCACACGCTCTACCTCCGTCTCCGAAACATCTCGGAAACTAGCAGCCAGCTCCCCATCTCGAAAAGCCTCAAACTTATCAGCCAGCTCCCCTTTCCACGTACTTGCCGACAGCTGTACATCTTGCCAGTGTCTTCTGCTTTCCTCATAATCTCCCTGCAGACCCTCAATCTCCGTAATTGCACGGTTAAGCCGATCAATTTCATCCTGTTTCAAACCTACCTGCGTGTTCAGGCTATTGATTGATTGCTGGGTGTTTCTGATTTGACTATTAATAGATGCTAACGACATTTTCACCACTCCTTACATTAATCCATACCGCGCTAGAACTTCGTTACTATATACAGTAAATGATTTACAGCAGAAAATCTGTAAGACTTCTGCCTTGTTTTTCCATAAAGTGACTGAATAGTAATGGTAAAAAGGTTGTGGATTCTTACAAGACTCTATTCCAGCACGTTGTTTAACCTTTCTGCTAAACCTACCGTTAAATAGTTTAGATTCTGCTCTTGGTTAGGAAGATTTTTAGGACTTCGTTTCCTTATTTGAAAAACATAATCCCCATCATTCCCTTCACTCTTTAAAGTGATTGTAGCGTTTAGCCATCCATCTTTTAACTTGAGGTGCTCTACACCCGAAAAACCGAAATACCACGCTGCAACTGCTTTGTCTGCTCTAAATAAATGCATCAGCACAACTAAAAGTCCGCCTTCTTCTACGTCCATCACACAGTTTATGGATGATTTTTCTCCGTCTGCCTTTCTTATAATCCCCATCAGAGGGTGCGTCATTTTAAAGTCAGGTATTGGTCCTGAGGTGTCATCGGAATTATGCAAAACTAATTCTCGGAATGCTTCTTTTACTATTGGTTCTGTGTATCTAAATTTCATAAAAGTGTTCCTCCTCAGGCGAGTACAGCTGTCATAAAGTCAGAATAAAGATGTGATATGCAAAGTGGCATCAAACAGTTACAAAGCTATTCCCCTTCAAAGTGAAATTTAAATCAAAATTATGTAATTATATGTAATATTAATCCAATAAAAAGGGTAATAGGTAAGCGTTCCAAGATGAATAATGAGCATATAAAACTATTTCCCTAGTTGCAGAACACAAAAGATGAGGAAAAAGGTACTTAATACTCTACAAAATGGAAAAAGGTTTCGTTAGGGTAGAATGAGCAGCTTTTATGGAAAGGAGCTCCCGTAGATGAGCGGAGAAATTAAAATCAAACAAGCCGAAGCACAAAAAGGCATTCAAGAGATGAGCGCAGCGATACAGGCATTGAAAAAAGAAATCGGCGAAACAATGGACGGCAACTACGGAATAAAAATGAGTGATGCATACAATGAAATCAAAGCCGAATACGAAGCAGTTCTCACCCAGTTCATTGCACTATTCCAAGACAATATAACAGCAACAGAAGCAGCAGTACAAGACCTGGTTGAATTAGATCAAGCGTTAGGCAATCAGATATCATTGCAATAAACAGGAAGGAGGAAATACATTGAAGGAACTCGCGGTAAAAGAAATTCACAAAGGTACCGAAACATCCAAAATAGATTTAGATACTATCTTTGAACAGCTATCTACCCTCCAACAAAAAGTCCGCAATTTTAACAATATGGAGGATGCTTTAAAAGGCAAAACCGGTAAAGCAATTCGCTCCTTTTACAACGAAATACATACCCCTTTCCTCACTTTCCTGCTGCAATCAATGGAAGATTACAAAGGCAGACTGGAAGACATGAAGAACGACGTACAATCCTTTGAATCCAGCCATCAAGGATTTATAAGTGAAAGCTTCCTAAGAGACGAACTAACACTTGGATTGGATAATGCGAAATTAAAAGCCGGAATCGTCACAGATAAAGCAAATCAGACTTTATCCAGCGTAGCAGATATCGTATCTGTCAAAAATATTAATCAATCAGACTTCGAAGCTGGCATAGACAAAGGCAACCGCCAAATAGCCACTGTCGTGAACAATTTGAATGAGCTTGACAGCAAACACGCGGCAAAGCTAGAAGAAACACAAAGCGACTTGCAAACGCTGAAAAAGTACCTGTCTGAAATGACTACTGGATTAAATAGCGGGGCTATATCGATAAGTGACTTTGATGCAGCATCCCTGGAGGATATCGACGCTTATCAAAATGTCATTCAGAAGAGTTATGGGAACAAAAATGGGGATATCGAGGTTACCGAGGAAAATGTTGAGCATCTTCCTATGGCAGCCATTGCTGCTGCCACAAAGAAAGCGGAAAAAGGGATGGATGAGGGGCCTCTCACTATCTTACAGCATGCTTACAAGAGCCTTGAGAAAGGTGATATAACTAGAAAAGAATATAATGCAATTCTTTCTACAGCTACCAATAAGGATGAGCCAGATTTAGAGAAGACCGATACTTTTATAGATTACACCAACAAAAATTGGGATAAAATTGGACTTGATGCTGCAAAGGATGGTATAGCCAATGGATTTGAACAACTTGGTATATACATTAGACAATCTGCGCTCTCTGATGGCATAGAATTAGTTAGAGATATCACAGCAGGCTCATTAGCAGCGGGCTCTAGAACTGCTAGGGGTAGAGCTGATAGAATTAACAGGAAGTTCACTTTAAGTGGTAAGCTTGCTCGCGGTGGCTCAGCTTTAGGAAAGGCGCTACCATACTTAAATGCTAGTTATGGTTTTGTTGATGATTTCTGGATAAAAAAAGATAAGACTGTTGGTGAAGCCCTTACTCATAATGTCTCTTCTTTGGCTTTTGGTATGGGGGCCGGTGCTGCAGGCACGGCTATTACAACTGGAGCATTAACATTTCTAGGAGTTTCGAATCCTGCAGGTTGGGCTGTCTTAGGCACTATAGCTGTCGGCGCGGCAGCAGGACACTTTTTCAATTGGGCCTATGATGAAAACTTTATGGGATTACAGGATGGATTAGATTATGTCGGAAATAAAATAGACGATGGTTTTGATTATGTAGGTGATAAGCTGAATGACTTTGGAACAAATGTAAGTAATACAGTAGATAAAACAGGAGAGGCTATTAAATCAGGTATAGAATCACTAAATCCAATAAATTGGAGTTGGAACTAAGAATGAACTCAGAGGTATTTATTATTTTAAAAAACTTTAGATATCAACTTATTAAGATAGAGAATAAATTTTATATCATTGATAAGGATAAACCATATCTTCTCGTTTATCTTTTACCATTTTTATATTGGATATTCCCTAAAAAGATTAATCAAATTAGCGAGGAATCTGCAAACCTTCTGCAGACTATCCCTAATAAAGATACAAAAAACGCCAAATTAAGTCTTTTTGCTGTTGGAATATCTATGACTCTAGCAAGCTTACTACGACCTATTACAGATTATTTTTCTATCCCAATATCTACTTTTGTTGCTAGTTTGATTGCTGCATTATTTGCAGTAATCTTAATTTATTTTAGATTTCTCATAGGTATACAAAATAAGAAATCTATTCTTAAGCAGATAGATTTAAATACAGAAAATAACTATTTAAACGTATACGTTTTTCCATCCCCCCTAAAAAAAATGTTCTCTTTCGCATTAATGATCTTATTCACATTGATTGTAGCTGTAGGAGCCATGATTGCGTTTATTGTTTCCGGAAATATAATTATTTTAATTACCTACATCATATTCTCTTTCATGCTATTATTCTTTAATATATTAACTTTGCCACATGGAAGAAATACTATTAAGATTATTGTAAAATAAAAGCTTTTTGCATTAATGTAAGGATTCTAAGACTCAAGTTAAGGAGGAATATGTATGCTGCCAATCGGTTCAATAGTCTATCTTAAAGAAGGAACAAGTAAATTAATGATACTTAACCGCGGCCCTATCATAGAACTTGATGGAGAACAAAAAATGTTTGATTACTCGGCTTGTGTTTATCCACAAGGGTTGGTCGCTGATAGCGTCCTTTACTTTAATGAAGAGAACATTGATGAAGTAATTTTTGAGGGATTCAAAGATAGTGATGAGGATCGATTCCATTCCTTGTATAAGCAATGGCTTGAAGAGAATGAAATCGAAAAAGGTGTAGTTAGTGGTCCTTTAAAATAAGAATTCGATGTTAGGCATCAAGATATGGCACGTACTAAATCTTGATGCCTATTCTACTATAACAATTTTGTAGGGTTTCTTATGGGACTAACTAATTAACTCAAAGGCACAGAAACATCCAAAATAGACTTAGATACTTTTTTTGAACAGCTATCTACCCTCCAACAAAAAAGTCCGCAATTTTACAATATGGAGGATGCTTTAAAAGGCAAAACCGGTAAAGCAATTCGCTCCTTTTACAACGAAATACATACCCCCTTCCTCGCTTTCCTGCTGCAATCGATGGAAGATTACAAAGGAAGACTGGAAGACATGAAGAACGACGTACAATCCTTTGAATCCAGCCATCAAGGGCTTATAAGCGAAAGCTTCCTTAGAGACGAGCTAACACTTGGATTGGACAATGCGAAATTAAAAGCCGGAATCGTCACAGATAAAGCAAATCAGACTCTATCTAGCGTGGCAGATATTGTATCTGTCAAAAGCATTAATCAATCAGACTTCGAAGCTGGCATAGACAAAGGCAACCGTCAAATAGCCACTGTCGTGAACAATCTGAATGAGCTTGACAGCAAACACGCGGCAAAGCTAGAAGAAACACAAAGCGACTTGCAAACACTGAAAAAATATCTGGCTGAGATGACTACTGGATTAAGTAGCGGGGCTATATCGATAAGTGACTTCGATGCTGAATCTCTGAAGGGTATGGATACCTACCAAAATGTCATTCAGCAGAGTTATGGGAACGGAAGTATTGAGATAACCGAGCAAAATATTCAATATTTGCCTATGGCGGCAATTGCTGCTGCCAGGAAAGACGCAGAAAAAGGGTTAGATAAAGGTATTCGTGTAATCATAAGCCATGCTTACAGGGATTTGGAGAAAGGGAATATAACACGAAAAGACTGACACTTTTATAGAGTATATTGAGAAAAATGTTGATAAAATTACCCAAGATGTTTCTAAAGATGTACTTCACAACAGCGTCCAACAAGTAGGATTGGAAGGAAAACGTATAGGTAAATTCCTTCAAAAACAAGCGTATAAGAGAGGTATTGTCGGCCCACCAGGACCTAATGGTTTTGTAATGCTCGATTCAAAGGGTGCAAAGTTAGCTCATACATGGAATAAGTATGGTAATAGGATAGAATCTAGTGGCAAAGTGTTAGGGAAATTTTTAGCATTCGGAAGTGCTGGGTGGGGCTGGTACGAAGATGTAACTAAAAAGGATAAAACCAATGGAGAGGCGTTTACCCACAATGGTGCTTCTTTACTTGCAGGGATGGCAGGAGGAGCTGCCGGTTCAGGGCTTACAACTATAGCATTGACAGCCTTAGGTGTTTCAAATCCAGCAGGTTGGGCAGTCCTAGGGTCAATAGCTGTTGGTACTTTTGCATCTACATTCTTTAATTGGGCATATGACGAGAATATTTTAGGGTTGCAAGACGGTTTGGATTACGTTGGAAACAAAATAGGCGAGGGAGTTAGTTATGTAGGTGACCAGTTAAGTGATTTAGGATCCAGTGTGAATAATACTATTGATCAAACAGGTGAAGCAATTAAGTCAGGAATAGAATCACTCAATCCAATGAATTGGGGATGGAGTTAAAATATGAGTACGGAAGCTTTTATTATATTAAAGAATTTTAGATACCAACTTATTAAAATAGATAATAACTTTTACATTATTGATAAAGACAAGCCATTTGTGTTCACTTTTCTATTTCCATTTATATATTGGTATTTCCCTAAAAAAGTTGTACAGATCAGTGAAGAGTCTGCTAATATTCTGCAAACAATACCGAATAAAGATATAAAGAGTGCCAAATTGAGTATGTTTGGAGTCGGTATTTCTTTAGTACTTGCTAATCTAATTGAGCCTACACTAGACTATTTTCTTATTCCAATATCACCTGTATTGGCCAGCTCAATTATTTTCTTGATTACAGTAATTTTATTCTATCTTAGATTTCAAATCAGTTTACGCAATAAGAGGTCTATTTCTAAACAGATAAAATTGGATAGTAACTTTACCACTAACTCTTTAAATATATGGGTTTTCCCAAAGTCAATAAAGAATTGGATTAGTCTTACTTTTTTAATGGTATTCATAGGAACATTTGCTGCAGGAGCTATGTATGGTTTTATAATTTCTGGTAGAACAAAAAATGTTTGATTACTCGGCTTGTGTTTATCCACAAGGATTGGTCGCTGATAGCGTCCTTTACTTTAATGAAGAAAACATTGATGAAGTAATTTTTGAAGGATTCAAAGATAGTGACGAGGATCGTTTCCATTCCTTGTATAAGCAATGGCTAAAAGAGAACGAGGTCCAAAAAGGCATTGTCGTGGGCCATTGAAATAAATAACAAGCCAAGCATCAAGATTTCTTCATTTATCTTGGTGCATAATTATGTTACAACAAATCATTTTTTCATCGGTACTATACATAATTGGCTTTCACATATGAAACATATGGAACTTAAGGTGTTGATATTATGGGTCGTTTAAAAAGCGGAGAAATTAGAAGAGTCCAGGGAAATTTAAGATATAGAATACTATCTATTGATAAAGATTATTTTCTAATAGATACAGGAAATTCTCTATGGATAAGATTGTTACCCTATCTTTTTTGGATACTTCCGAATCCAGGATATCAAATTGACAGAAAAACAGCTTATGATCTTATTTCTTCACATAAGGGAAACCCACGTAAGGGTGTTCAATATGGCATGATAGGGGGAGGTATAGCGATATCTTTATCAGGTTCTCTTGTCCCATTAGTTGATCAAACAAATTTTAGTGACTCTTTATTATTAAATATCATAATCACAATAATATCCCTCACTTTAATAAGCTTATTTTTCTTATTGTTTGTAAAAAATCAAAAAAAACGCCTTAAAGAGGTTGTAGACTATACCAAGTTACCCAAAGAGGAAATTAGAATAAGTAGACCAAAATTCAAGCACATTATAAGAAGCACCTTTGCTCACTTATTTCCCTTGTCCCTCTCTGTCTTATTTTTTGCGGCATTTATAGTTGAAGGCAACTTATTTATATTAATTTGCGGATTATTAATGGTATTAATATTTTTTATGGCAAACGGACTGGCAGTAGACCATGGCAGCTACACTATCAATATAAAGTAGGAGGAATTCACATGTTACCTATCGGTTCAATTGTCTGTTTATCCACAAGGATTGGTCGCTGATAGCGTCATTCATTTATCTTGGTGCTTTATTATGTTTCACGAATTTTAGAACCTATCTTATTTCGCTTCCCAGAATAAATATAAGAAACTAAAGGTGTTGTTTTTATGGAACCGACAAATAGAGGTGAAATCAGAAGACTAAAGGGAAATTTAAGATACAGAGTCTTGATTATTAATGAAGAGTATTACCTCATAGACATTGGGGCCTCTCCTTGGAAAGTAGTATTCCCTTTCCTTTTTTGGATATTTAAAAACCCTGGCTACAAGATTGATAAAGAAACCGCCTTACAACTTATAACAAATCCCAAAGTTAAAACGGGTCAAAGTGCTATATATGGGTTGATAGGAGGAGGAATTTCTATAACATTCTCCAGTTATCTAACTACAATAACGGATCGGTTACACATTGATACTACAATACCAATTAATACGATCATTACCATCATTTTAACTACTCTTATCATTCTTTCTTTTTTGTTTATACTAATTAAACTAAAGAAAAAAGTAGAAAAGACTATAAATTATAGCGTACTACCAAGGCAAGAATTCAAAATATATTCACCGAAATTATCCCACTTCATAAAAATTTCAATTGTAAGTCTTTCTCTTGGTGCTATATCAGTCATCTTCTTGATAGTATTTATTCAATACAATAATCTTTTTATACTTCTTACGGGATTAGCTATGTTACTACTATTCCTGCTTGTAGGAGGAGCAGCTTTAGATCACGGTAAGTATAAGATAAAAATTAAGTAGTAAAAAATACAAAGAAACAGAGTCAGTAATCACTACGACTCTGTTTCGTATTCATCAGCTATAACCAATTACTTTAATCAAGCACATCAGCAACTACTGTTCAACAACATCCTCTTCCGCCAACCTAAATTCATCCCCATACATCTCCCAACTAATCGGCAGCTCAAGCTCATAATTCCTCTCATCAATCAACTGCTCTTGGAAACGTATTCTGGATAAGTCTTCGTGCGCTTCTTCTTTGAGCATAATTTTTGTTCTGGCTTTTAAGAAGGCTTTTAGATAATCTGCTTCGTTGCCCGCTTTAGATGGTGCGTTACTGTTTTGCAGGGCTTCTTTTCGGATACCATTAAAACTATCAGGGTCTTCGCCTGGTCCGTGAACAACGAGTGCGTCGTAATAAATATATTGGCCTAACAGGCTCAAGTGATCTTTTTCTGCGAATGCTACAGCGGGGTTCAGATACATGTTATCGACAATGTTGTCTTGTGCTTGTGTCATCTCAGTTGTCTGGCCAACTTGTCTCCAGTCTTCTACAAATGACTTTCCTAACCCTTCATGTGAATCTGTTCCATTCACTGCTTCTAAAGTTTCTATGTATGGCTCCAACATATTGTTGTCTGGTTTTAACTTTCGGTATTCATTTATTACTTCCAATAAGTCTCCTGTTCCAGAGGTAAATCCGATAATGCCAGCTGTATAACCTCGGCCGTCTTGGATGTCTTCTATGTATGCATATTGATTCTGATAATCAATAGAGGAGTTTTCAGCGCTCGAAACAAAAGCATAAACAATCTTACGGTAATGATCGTCTGCTATCGTTTGGCTGGCAGTCTGTTCATTTGCATTAACGTTGAAGATATCACTCTTGTATTGGAAAAAGCATACGCCTCCAACGATTAATAATAATGGAATTACGAACACGATTATTCTCTTTTTCAACATGGCACTTCTTTTCTATATGATTTACATTTATTATAGCAAGGTTATAAATTATATTAGCCACAACTAAAAATCAGAGCCGCAATAAACGGACTCTGATCTTGTTTCCTTATTTAAAAATCTTTCTTAACTGCCTTATTGATCACCATATATGCAATCCCAAACCCAATGACTCCAAGTGCTACCGGCACCGCTGTGAATGCGAACAAATTTGTTCCTTCGTTAACGGAAGATGAAAGAATAGCGACGATTAAGATGGAAGATGTGATTGTTGCAGGCACCGAGTACTTCATCATGCCAAAGAATAATGGAATCAGTGACAGCCCTCCCGCAGCAATTGCCGTTAGAAGTAAGTGCGTTGCATTTTCCCATAAATAACTGATAGGGAAAGAAAAGCTCAGAATCTCAAAATTCGTGTTCAATATGCTGAATACATACGTTATCAAGCTGACCGATAAAACAACGAGCAAGAAGGTCACTAAGCTAATGACAGTTACTTTGGCTAGAAGCAGCTGCCTTCTGCTGACTGGCGTAGTGAACAGGACGGTAATCGTTTTGTTCTTGAACTCTTCAATAATCATGCCCGCCAGCATCGATGCTGCGTGAATGACAAATGCTGCTACGACAAGCGTTTCGATAAACATCATGATTTGATCTGCATCGTTAAATGACTCCCCAGTCAGAGCTGGATCAATACCAAGCAATAGGAGAATTCCTATAATGCCAAGATTAATTGAGACTGCACTTATTCCGATTGATAGGAAATTCATCCGCTTCATTTCTAACTTCATTAAGTTAAGCATGTTTTTTTCCTCCTTCCATGCGCTGCAGGAAGTAGCTTTCTAGAGTAAGATTCCGATTATTGATCGTATTAATTTCCACACCATTCCGAACCATAGCAAGAATGATATCATTTTGCGTAAGAGCTCCATCATAAACGTTAATCAGTCCTTCCTCTTCCTTCACTTGGAAGTTGGCCGTATTTAGTTCATGCTCCAAAACAAAGGCAGCTTTTGCAAAATCTGATACAGATACTTCAATATGCTCGGTATGATTGCCGCGGATGTCGGCCATAGCTGTTTCTTCCACTAACTTTCCAGATTTGATAATGCCAATTGTATCGGCAATATGCTCGATTTCTCCAAGAATATGGCTGGAGATAAGCAGCGTAATTCCATACTGCCGGCTAAGCTTATAAAATAGATCGCGCAGTTCCTGCATGCCTATTGGATCCAGGCCGTTTACAGGTTCATCTAAGATTAACAGCTCTGGTTTGGTCACAATTGCTCGGGCAATTGCCAGCCTTTGTTTCATCCCTAGCGAGAACTCCCGAACTGGTACATCATCTACATTTTTAAGATTTACTAACTGCATGGATTCTTTGATAGCTTCTTTATTGTAATAGCCCATATAATCACAATAGATTTCCAAGTTCTTTCGGGCAGACAGCTTTTCATAAAAGATTGGGTATTCAATAATACAGCCGATTCGTTTCAATACTTCATGTGATTTACTTCGCACGCTCGTTCCCAGTATTTCCATATCTCCGCCTGTCGGTTTAATCAGACCGGTCATCATTTTCATGATTGTTGTTTTCCCCGCTCCGTTTGGCCCCAGGAATCCATAAATTTCGCCGCGTTTCACATTCATACTGACACTGGAAACGACATCTTTCCCTCGATATACTTTCGTTAGCTCGTGCGTTCGGATCGCATATGTCATACGCTAGCCCCTTTTCGTTTGTTTCCTCTACTTTAGCAAAGCAATCTGTCATCCTGCTTACGGAATCCTTACGACTTTCTTAAGTTCAGCATAGTTGTCTATTTTTGGTTTCGGAAACGTCAGCGTAAAGGTCGTCTTTGTATAAGGGATGCTCGTGAAGTGTATAGTTCCTCTCATTTGCTCGGTCAGCCGCTTGGCTATCATTAAACCCAGACCGCTGCCTTTCACCGAAGCAGTTCGTGCATCTGTCCCGGTATAAAGACGTTCAAATATTCGGTCACTATCTTTTTCTTGGATGCCTTTTCCCTTATCCCAAATATCAATATAAACATGTGCTTCATCTTGATGCAGATGCAAGCCCATCGTTTTGCCGTCTTTTCCGTAGCGGATGCTATTCGAAATTAGATTTTCCAGTATTCGTGTCAGTGCAGCTGCATCTGCTTCAATTTGAATCGAGGTATCAGGTATATCTATATGTACATCAAAACCTTTACTCGCAAGTGTATCGTAAAATCCTAGAATCGTTTTACGGCATACTTCATTCACTTGGACACCGCCCATCTCCAGCTGCCAGTCCTCTGCTTCAAGCTTTGCTAAATCAAAAAATGTATTAATCAAACCAGCCACATCCATTACTTTTGTCTGCACTTTGGCCAGCATCACTTGCTTTTCTTCAGGGCTTACATGTTCGGCATGCTGCATCGTTTCCATATAGCCCGATATAACAGTCAGCGGTGTTTTCAAATCATGGGACACATTAGAAAGCATCCGATTTGTACTAATTCGCAAGCGTGCTAATTCTGCCAGTGACTCCTGGTGATAATCTAATAATCCATTAATCTCTGTTAACAATTTGCGCAGCTCTTTGTCATCAGTTACTACTAATAAACGCTCAGCAGAACGCATAGCTGTTATATGATGGAGCTTCTCCGTCATGTACTGCAAGTGCTTTTTTATTTGCCGCTTGGAGTACAGATGAAAAACGAGAAGTCCAACGAAAAAGAAAGCGAGGACCGCAACTAGATAGATCATGTCTGAAGCTCCATCTTATAACCAATTCCCCATATCGTTTTTATATAGGTTGGAGCAGATGCATCATCTTCAATTTTGCCTCGCAGCCTCCGGACGTGGACATTAATGACATTATCATCGCCGTAATATGCTTCCTTCCACACACTTTCGTACAGCTGCCCTTTCGTAAATACTTGATTCGGATTTGCAGCTAGTAAGCGTAAAATCTCAAATTCCTTCGCCGTTAAATTAAGGGTCTTCCCTCTCTTGCTTACTGAGAAGTTTTTCAAATCTATTTCTAAATCTTGCACGTTCACTACCTGTTCGGTATCTTCTTTCTGCTGACTGTATTGCTTCGATCGCCGCAGCGCTGCTTTTACTCGGGCTGTTAGCTCAATCAGCGAGAACGGCTTGCCGATATAGTCGTCCGCCCCAAACCCAAGTCCCAATGCTTTGTCCACGTCACTATCTTTGGCGGACATAATCAAAATCGGCAGCGTATTTTCCTGTCTAATCAGCTGCAGAATATCCAGCCCATTGTACTCGGGCAGCATCAAATCCAAAATAATCAAATCAACAGACTCCCTAGCAAACAGATCCAATGCAGCTTTCCCATCAAATGCCGAAAAGACTGTATATCCTTCTCGCTTTAAATGAGACGTTACCATCTCATTAATTTGCGCATCATCTTCTACTAACAATATCGATTCATTCATTCCGCTCACTTCTTTCATCCAGTATCCATATCTTCTAAGAATAGTATACGGCAAATAGTAATGGGTGTTTTGTTTAATTTTGGATAGAATTCCGCGAAATAAAAAAAAGCCTCCCCTGACTTTGCAGAGGAGGCTGTACAATTCTATTTGATTTCCTTACTTCGTGAACGTAATATTCTCGAAAGTCTCACCAAGCTTTATCATTGTTTCTCTCGGCTTCGTCTCCGCAATGATGTTTCCGTTCCGAATCGAATACAAAACGCTGGCCTGTTTACGAATTGCTTCGTATTCATTCTCTGCGTCTAGCACGATCAGATTAGCCGGCTTGCCTTCTTCAATACCGTATTGTTCTTCTATGTGCAGCGTTTTGGCACTATTTGTTGTGATCAAATCAACTGAATTCACGATTTGATCATAGCCCATTAATTGTGTCACATGAATGCCCATGTGCAGTACTTGCAGCATATTACCAGTACCTAGCGGATACCACGGATCAAAGATGTCGTCATGGCCGAAAGCAACATTAATTCCTGCTTCTTGCAGTTCTTTTACTCGTGTAATGCCTCTGCGTTTCGGATAGGTATCAAAGCGTCCTTGCAAGTGAATATTGACGAGCGGATTTGCCACCATGTTAATATTGGATAGCTTCAGCAAGCGGAACAGCTTAGATGTATACGCATCATTATAAGATCCCATCGCTGTCGTGTGACTAGCGGTAACGCGCTCCCCCATACCAAGACGGTGGGCTTCCGCAGCTACTACTTCCACAAAACGAGATTGCTCATCATCGATTTCATCACAGTGGATATCTACGAGTCGGTCGTATTTCTCTGCCAGCTTGAAGGCCGTTTTAAGCGAATCAACGCCGTACTCTCTTGTAAACTCATAATGCGGAATACCGCCGACAACATCTGCTCCCATGCGCAGCGCTTCTTCCAACAGCTCCTCGCCATTCGGATAAGAGAGAATTCCTTCTTGCGGGAAGGCTACGAGCTGCAAGTCTACGAATGGTGCCATTTCTTCTTTTACTTCCAACAAGGCTTTTAAAGCCGTCAAATCCGGATCTGTAACGTCAACATGTGTCCGAACATGTTGAATGCCTTGTGCAATCTGCCATTTCAACGCTTTTTTGGAACGAGTCTTTACATCTTCCAAGGTGAGCGACTCTTTTCTTTCCGACCAGCGCTGAATCCCTTCAAATAATGTTCCGCTTTCATTCCAGTGCGGCTCGCCAGCTGTCAGCGTTGTATCCAAGTGAATATGTGGCTCAATGAAAGGCGGCAAAACGAAGTTTCCCTGTACATCCATAATGTCCTGATCTGCAGTGACGTCAATCGTTGGTGCAATCTTTTCAATTTTTCCTTCATGAATCAAAATTTGCCAAAGACCTTCTCTATTTCTAAGTTTCGCATTTCGTATAATCATGATTCTGTCACCTTTTCTACTTCTAGATTTAAGTTCGCTTCTGCTGCCTTGGCAGCAATGATGGAAAGTACGACATAAACAACTGCTGCTCCAATTAGACCGTTAAGCGGCGGGATGCCCGGCAAGAACTTCGCTGCTCCTGCTCCAAGAACCCACGCAGCAATCGCATTCCAGTTCACCGCTTTGAATGTCATCTTCTCAAACGCTGGATATTTGCCACGACGTATAATGAAGTAATCTGCGATCAGAATAGCTCCAATTGGCGGCAGCACCGAGCCTAGCGTTGTAAGAAAGCCGACAAAATTGTTGTACAGCCACATAGCAAATATTGTTCCGATAATACCGTTGATAATAACTACTTTGTTTTTCTTGATTTTCGTAATGTTCGAGATGCCTAGACTAGCTGCATAGATAGCATTATCATTTGTCGTCCAAATGTTTAGACCCAAGACAATAACCGCCGGAATGATTAGCCCCTGGACAAACATCACCTCAGATATATCCGATTGGCCTGTAACAATGGCGCCAATTGCTCCAAACGCGAACATGAGCGAGTTGCCGATGAGGAATGCAATAACCGTCGTCGATACGCCAACTTTCGGGCTTTTCGCAAATCGCGTGAAGTCAGGCGTTAACGTACCGCCGCTGATAAACGATCCCACACCAATGGTTAATGCTGCCGCTACACCAAGCGTTTCTGTTGGCTGATATTGCATTAAACCATCGATACCGCCAAGTCCATCCACTGCTTCCAAGGCAGAAAATCCACCAAGCGCAATAATTGCTGGTACTGCGACAAAACTTAATATAGTCAGTGCCTTCATTCCGAAGAAAGCTGTTGCTGTCATCAAAACGCCAAAGATAAGAATCAATACCGTCGTATCCATGCCGGTTACCTTTTGCACGGGAACAGCAAACATTGCCACCCCAACTCCAAACCAGCCAATTTGTGTGGCGCTCAGCAAGAAGGAGGAAAGATAAGAACCTTTTTCGCCAAATGCGTAACGTGTTAATAGGTGTGTGGAAAGCCCCGTCTTCGCCGAGATATAAGCGAGCGTTCCTGTATAAGCTCCTAAAATCAAGTTACCCGCTAGCACAATACCGATGAACTGCATCATACTTAACCCTAAACCAAGTGTCCCGCCAGCCACCATACTCGCTGAGAAGAAAGTAAATCCAAGCATCAGCATCAGCATCTTCCAAAACCCATTCCGATGTGATTGCGGCACCGCCTGTAAAGAAAAATCATGATCGATTCGTTTCTGTTCCATTGCTATTCCTCCTGTTTTAGTTAGACTAAAACTGGTACCAGAGGAGTAAAAAAAAGAGGCTTCCTGCCATCACTGACAGGAAGCCTCCTTTAACATGCAGATAAAAGGGTATAGACCTCCCCTGTTTATCTGCAACGTTTCCGAATGTCCTTGTCAGCCTCACGGGACTGAATTAAAGGTACCAGTATTCAAATTACAGTTATTATTGCAATAATAGTGAGAAAAGTCAACATCTTGTATTGCCGCCATACGTTACCGCATTGAATTTTTCATAGATATCTTGAAACTTTATCACTCTATTACGTCTCTAACATTTAGAAAGGAGGTCTTGATTTGAAAGATAAAGTAAAGCTTGTAAGAAAAGCCGTAAAGGGTAACGAAAGGGCCTTTGAACAGCTTATTAAGAACGAAAGTGAAAAATTATATAAAACCGCTTTTCTATATGTAAAGAATAAAGAGGATGCACTAGATGTACTGCAGGAAACTATTTACAAGGCTTTTGTGTCAATTGAACAAGTAAAACAACCTGAATTCTTTACAACCTGGCTAACAAAGATCTTAATCCGCACTTCTTATGATTTCCTCGACAAGAAGAATAAACTTGTCTTAGATGAAGATTTTTTAAAGCACCAAGCTTCGGAAGATACGTCTAATATAGAAGAAAAACTAGACTTATTAGCAGCAATATCTGCATTAAGCAAAACTTATCAAACCGTCATTATCTTATTTTATTATCACGATCTCTCTATACAATCAATCGGTAACACGCTTGAAATGTCCGAGAATACTGTTAAAACTAATCTTCGGCGCGCAAAACTGGAATTAAAAAAACATTTGGGTGGGATAGCGTATGAACAAACAGCGTTTCAATGAGGAATTGAGTAAGATAGAATTTCCGGAACATGAAGTAATGGAAACAATAAGAAACGGTATCAAAAAAGCTAAAAAAGGCTCTGAACGAAAGAAGAGGGTTAGAGTTAAGAGACTTGCAATCACTTCATCCATTGCCGCATCTGCCTTCTTGGCATCTGGATTACTGTTTGCACCAATAACCAATGTACTTGCTTCTGTGCCAATTATCGGTTCCATATATGATAGATTTAGCATGCAGATTGGGGATGAATTGTTTGAAAGCAACCTTGTTACGCAGCTCAATCAAACAGCAAGCAGCAATGCGATAGACGTGACCATTACAAGCGCTTATTACGATGGAAATGTTATCGGTTTAACATTTCTAGCAAAAGGAGATCGAATCTCTTTAGATAAAATGGAGGAGAGAGGACCTGAAGTTGGTTATAGTTCTTACCTTTTTGATGGTGATGAGCAAAAGCAATGGGCTGGCAGTATGACTAGTTTGGAGAAATCAGACGATGGTTATGTTGGTGCAATCGAGTTTTATAACACAAGCACTGACTTACCTAAGAACTATACACTTCCTTTAACCTTCACCTCTATTACAGGAGTAAAAGGGAAATGGCAATTCGATATTCCAGTCACACAAGTTCCTTCCCAAACAATCTCTGCTAAAGAGCAGATGATTTCTACAATCGAGACAGATCATGCTATTCAAATAGAATCTGTGACGAAAGGAAAAGCCACTACTTTCATCAACTATAAAACAACCTTACCTGCTGAAGGTGAGAATGATGAGATTAACATCACGGTATTTGATAACTTGGGGAATCAGTTATCAAAAAGTTCGGCGGATGTACTAGCCACAGAGCAACATAATGGCGTAGTAGTAAATGATACACGAGAGTTATTTACGTCCAAGATCTCGGAAGATGCACAGTATTTAACCATACAACCCGAGTTAAGGAAAGACGAGCAGCAAACCATAAGTTCTTTAGATCAGAGCGCACCTTTCACGGTGGAAAGCAGTCGATTTGACTATAAAATAAAAGTGAATTCAATCAAGCAGGACAAGAACCAGATTATAATAGACTATGATGTGCAAAATATAAGCTCTGGAGCACTTAGAGACGACATTATCCAAAACTTTGCTGATTTCATCACGCTAATAAAATCGGAAAATATTAGGAAAGATGATAATGGGCAGCTGGATATGAATCATATAATCGGCGATCAAATCCGTAGTACGCAAACAACCGCATTAGACGAAAACTATCATTTTCAATCCGTATATACTCTTAGCACTTCAAATGATACTGACACCGCCAACTACTCGCTCATGGTCCCATTCGGAACATTAAGCTTGAACCAACCAATCGAAATGGATCCTGTTAGATTTGAATTAAAGTAATACACATGAGGGACTATTTATTATTTATAGTCCCTTTTCCTATAACATACGATTTCTCCTACCATATTACGAATTCATCATCTTATATTGCCTAGCGCAAGCGGATACGTCATCGCCTCTAGTGGATCATACATGGTTCGGTTATACCTAAAGGCTCCAGTACATATTCTTTCACCAGCTCTGCGAATAATTTCCCACATACATGCTGCGCAACGTATCCAGCGATGTTGAAGTTATGATTGCTGTAACTGTAAAGCGCGCCAGGCGGATTCACAAGATCTAAGTTCGGAACTGTTTCGTTTATATAGCCCTCCCAACCCGACTGATCTCGCGGTCCCTCTATGTCTCCTCCATTAGGAAGACCTGCCGTATGGCTTAGGAGCATACGCAGTGTAAGCGTCTTCGCATATGCTTCGTTCTGCAGCTTGAATGTATCGACATACTTGTAAATCGGGAAGTCTAGATCCAATTTGCCTTTCTCTACAAGACTCATGATTAAAGTGGCAGTCAGTGTTTTGCTGACAGATCCAATACGAAACACTGTATCTGGTGTAATAGCTTGGCCCTTCTCTTCCCAATTTGTGTAACCAAGTGTTTTTTCATAGAGTATATCGGTCTCATTGAAAATAGACACCGCCATAGCAGGAACTTCTATGTTATCTATTAACTCTATCAGCTGGTCTTCTACCTCCCGTATTTCTAGCATCCCTTATCCCCCCTGTCTTCTTCGCTATATCTCGCAGTCTATTGATGCCCTGCCATAACTTCCTATCTGTTATAATAAACTACATTATATTCCACTTATTACATAAACGCCCACTAGAAAGAACAGAGATTTTCCCCCGTAAGTACGTATCCTCGTACTAAAATCATCGCAGCAACACATGACCTTGAACTTATCGATAAATTAGCAGCTGCATATGAGAACTACCACTTTAATGAACAGATTGTAAATGATGAAGTTATATTTGATTACCTCATAAAGCACGGTCCTTCTGATACTCGAAATGCGATTGAGCTGCTAAGAATTACCAGGTTTCCCAATAAGGTGTATGATGACGCATTACGTTATTCGAAACAGCAGCTTAAGTAAACAAAGAGAGCGGAACAAAACAAGATTAATTCATCCTAAAAGCGAACGATAACTAGATTAGTACTTTTTAATGCAGCTCTCTGACGACTGCTGCTTTCCAACTTTAGCTGTTATCGTCGGACAAGAATGGCTTTTGAAGTAGACACCGACAAGAAAATCGCTATCTTTTTCGAGGAGTCTACGTACTCTGCCTACACGAGTGAAGATTTCCTATAACACAAATCAGCGTAGGAAATACACGGAGACTCCCGCGGGAGGAAGGCTAGGTTAGACCCCGCAGTGCGTTAGCACGAGGAGACTCACCAGCCGCCCGCAGGAAAGCGGAGTGTATTTCCGAAGCGATGCTCTCATCTTCGTATCCCATGCAAAAATCAAAACAATGCTGCAGTTGATTGCAGCATTGTTTTGATTTTTATATAGCTTAAACAGTTATGTCCAAGCCTCTTTTCGTTTGTAAAAAGACTCACTTGATTATATTTCCATACTGCACAGTTTTCATAGAAGCTGCAATATTCCTTGCTGTTCGCTCCATGTATTCTGCCGCGTGTTCAAACGCATCTGGAAGTGATACAACACCTGGTACGATGCTGAAAAGCGCATCAATTCCGTGGTCGTGTACGACATCGGCATCTTCAGATAAGGAACCAGCAAGCCCAATAACAGGCACATCATATTTTTTAGCTGCTTTTGCCACGCCGATCGGGGTTTTGCCATAAATCGTTTGGCTATCAATCCGTCCCTCACCTGTAATTACTAAATCTGCATCTTTGACTACATCTTCAAAGTTGACAGCTTCCAAGACGATTTCGATTCCTCTTTTTAAATCTGCATGAAGGAAAGCCAGCAGACTTGCACCTAAACCTCCAGCTGCGCCGGCACCTTCTATATCCCGAAACGACCTCCCCACTGCTTTTTCTGCAACGTCAGCAAAGTGGGAGAGATTTTTATCCAGCAATTCAACTATATCAGGCGTAGCACCCTTTTGAGGTCCAAAAATAGCGGAAGCGCCTCTTGATCCTGTTAATGGATTATCCACGTCACAAGCTACTTCAATCTGCACATCTTGCAATCTATCATCAAGTCTGCCCAGATCTATGGTCGCTATCTTACCTAGCGCTCCGCCTCCATCACCAATATCCTTACCGTTTTCGTCGAGCAGTTTTCCACCTAAAACTTGCACCATTCCGGCTCCAGCATCGTTTGTCGCACTGCCGCCAATGCCAATAATAATATGCTCTACACCCAAATCAAGTGCTGCTACTATTAATTCACCCGTCCCTCTTGTAGAAGTAACAAGTGGATTTCTGCTTTCCACAGGAACGAGATGTAATCCAGAGGCAGCAGCCATTTCTATAACAGCTGTTTTCCCATTTCCAATTAATCCAAAGAACGCTTTAACAGAATCACCTAAAGGACCTGTTACATATCGCTCCACTACTTTTCCGTCCGTAGCATCGACAAGTGACTGGACCGTTCCTTCTCCACCATCCGCCATCGGCATTTTGTAGTACGCAGCATCTGGAAGAACCTGTTTGAAACCTCGCTCAATTGCATTGGCAGCCTCAAGCGCAGATAAACTTTCTTTATAAGAGTCTGGAGCAATTACAATTTTCATCGTTTTCCATCTACCTTCTATATAAGATTTAACTCTTCCATAAACCACGGGGACAAAATCTTTTTAACCAAAGAGCTGCAAGACACCAAATATAAGTGTTGAAACTATCGCAAGTGTTAAACCGACTAAGGACTCGTATGGCATCAGTTTCAAACGTTCTTTAATACCCATATTGACACTTCCGGCAGTTGCGTGGAAAAAGCTGCCGTGCGGCATATGATCTATTACGGTAGCGCCAGCATGAATCATTGCAGCTCCTCCCAGCGCGGATACACCCAATCCTAAAATGGTGCTGCTGAAAACGCTGCTTGCTACGGCTGTACCAGCTGTTGTGGAAGCAGTGGCAGCTGACATGAAAATCCCGGACATAGGCGCCAGTAAGTATGCAGGCATACCTGTAGCATTTAACGTATTGATCAGCACATCTTTCAAGCCAGAATTAGCTATGATTCCTGCCAACGTTCCAGTACCCAATAACATGATGGCTACCCCAGACATCTTGCTCAAACCTGAAATAGCATACTCGTTTATTTTCTTCGTCTTCTTCATTGCAATTGCCCCGATGATTCCTCCAATAGGCAGCGCAATCATCGGATCAATATTGATATCAAATAATGGCCGCAACGCGAGTAAGATGATTGTAACTAACGGTGCAATCAACGCTGTTACAAATACCGGCAGTTTTGTGTTGTCCGTCATCTCAACATCCTGACTTACTACTGCAGAACCCTTGTTGACAAGCTTCTTCGCTAGCAGATACGTAACTGCCAAGCCGAATATAGCTGGTATAATTCCTGCAGCCATTACAGAAGTAAGCGGTACACCAAAAGCATCAGAGGCAGCAATTGCATTCGGGTTCGGAGACATAATATTTCCGGCCTTACCGCCCCCAACCATTGCTAGCAAGATGGCTGTTTTGGATAAGTTAGCACGCTTGGCGATTGCCAAAGCAATTGGTGATACCGTAATAACAGCTACATCGACGAACACCCCAACCGTTGTTAGAATCATCGTGGCAATAGCTAAAGCCAATAGCGCACGTGTTTCGCCCATTTTTTTGACGATTGTCTCGGCAATCGAGGATGCAGCTCCCGATTCTATAAGAACCCCGGCTAAAACCCCCGCAGCCAAAATTCGCAGCACCGCTGGAATAATATCTTTTGCGCCCTCCATCATCAGCGTAACGGTGTCGGTAATATTTACGCCGCCAATCAGCCCGCCGATTAAAGCTCCGGCAACCATGCCATATGCAGGCGGCACTTTTTTCAAGATGAGTACAATTGCTATAATTAAGGCACTAACAGCCCCTAATGCGCTTACAGTAATCTCCATGGTGATTTCCCCCTAGATTGCATTTATCTATGTACCCTTATTGTAAGCGTTTTCCTTAAGGCGCGCATTGTACGTACAGATAGATATTTTAGATAGAAACCATTTAATAATTGTGCATTTGCACAATTATTGAGTGTCATGCACGAGCTTTGCCAAGTATAGCTCCATCAAATCTTTTGCATGTCGCAGGTCTTTTCCTGTTAACTCTGTTATTTTTTCGAGACGGTATCTCAACGTATTTCGATGGATAAAGAGCGTTTCTGCAATCTTGTTCAATTCTCCACCCTCTCGAATATATGCTTCAAGCGTTTGCACCAGTTCCCCTTTCTTATCTTGATCTAATAGCTGCTGGTAATAAGCAAACGCACGTAAATCCTCCTCTTCAACAGCTTTTGTTAACAGTATTTCAAACTGGTACTCCTCATAGCTGTAAGCGCTCCGTTCAGGATGCAGCTTACCTCCTACTATAGTTGCATTTTTAGCTCGGCAAAATGATTGTTTATATGCTTGTACGTTTCCTGCCAGATCCCCACATCCAATAAGAACGTTGCCTCCTATTACTTTTGACAAACGCTTCAAAAAAGAGAGTAATTCTGTTTTTGGTTCGTTCACCGCTTTAAGAATAACGATTTCATCATTAAACGTAGCACCCACTAAATCAGCCTTACCAATTTCATATTGTATTGTCCGAACTAGTTTTTGCATGGACATGTCTGAGTGGTCTGTTTTCTTAACATAAACAGCAGTTCTCGGATATTCTAAATTAATCCCCAGGAATCCTGCACGTTCTTTTAGTAACGCTTCATCCAAACTGTCTTCTGAGATAAGCTGATTCACAATCTCACTTTGCAGCCTTTGTCTCCATTGCACCCGCTCCAACAAGACAGACTGCTCTAACACTAACTCTGCCGCCATCTTTACAAGCTCCGCATAATTACGGATTTGCGCAGGCTCGCCCGTAATTCCAACCACCCCAACAATCTGGTTACGAAACTGAATGGGTAAATTAATCCCGGATCTTGCTCCCTCCATACTCCCAACGCTAGCATCATCTATCTCCACACTTTCTCCTTGCTCAAGGACAACAAGTGCACCAGCATGAAACTGATTAATTCTCTCCTTATCACCAGATCCTATGATGATTCCTTCGTCATTCATTACATTTATATTTTGATTTAATATCTTCATCGTACGCTCCACTATTTCCTGTGCCAGTTCATAAGTTAAAAATTGCATGCCTCTTTACCTGCCTTCCGCCCAATTACGTGCATTATTTATAAAATAAAGATAAAACAAGCTATGTAGTTAGCATGCTAGCAGTCTATGACATCATATTCTATTAAAAGAATACTACTTGTCAGGATATAACAAACAACACACGAAAGACACAAGTGAGTTGTAACTTATTATAAGTGAAAATCAAAAAGAGGTGATCAAATGTGTTATATATGTCCAGTGTGTGGGTTTGAGGGATTACCCGAACCTGCTTACAACGAATACAATGAGGCATCGTATGAGCTTTGCTCCTGCTGTTTCTTTCAATTTGGCGTGGACGATGATGTAGAGATAAAAGAGGACGTTTATATGGAAAGAGAAGATACACACAAGTTATACAGAAAACAGTGGATTGATGATGGAGCTATACTATTGATTCCTCTGCATTATCCTGCTGGCAGACAGCTGCATGGTAAAGTAAAACCCGAGGCTTTATCAAAACAGCTTAAGAATATAAACGTTACATTATAACAAACTAATGAGGCCAGGTTTAAAGAAGCTTTCAAATATCCCTACATACATAAAACAGCCTCCATCTCCTGGAGGCCGTTTTCTTTCATTTGTAAAACTTCCAATCACAAGTCTTACTTCTTGCTTTAATTGGAGCCTTTTCTATTTCTGCCCCAGTACAATCCAAACAGCAATACAAACCACAACGGCGTCAGCAGCAGCGCTGGCCGTGTCTCATCTGCCACCACCATTATCACAAGAACTCCAGCAAACAAAGCCAGCACAACGTAATTCACAAACGGTGTGAGTGGTGCTTTGAACGTTGATCTCGCATGCAGGTCTTTGCGTGTTTTCTTGTATTTGATGTGACAAATCAGAATAATGCTCCATACCCAAATAAAGCAAATGGCACTAATGGTCGTTACAATACTAAAAGCTTGGTCTGGGATGAGTTTGCTTAACAGTGCTCCGACAGAGATAACAATGGCAGATAACCAAAGTGCATTCCCAGGAACATGTCTTTCGTTCAGTTTAGCCAGACTCGCTGGTCCTTGGTCTTGCTTACTAAGATTATATAATGTCCTGCTTGTCGAGAACATGCCGCTATTCCCAGCAGATGCAGCAGATGTTAACACAACAAAGTTAATGATGCCTGCAGCAATCGGGATTCCGACTAATGTAAAAGTTTTCACGAACGGGCTTTCCGCTGCGCTCAGCTCTGTCCATGGGTTTATCATTAATAGAACAAGCAGCGCACCGACATAAAAGAATAAAATCCGTAATGGAATTTTATTAATGGCTGACGGAATGTTTTTAGCAGGATCAGCTGTTTCAGCAGCCGATACACCAATTAGCTCTACGCCAACATAGGCGAAGACAACCATTTGGAAAGCGAGCAGGAAGCCAGAGATGCCATTCGGAAACAGTCCGCCATGTTCCCACAGGTTTGTGACCGACACAGTTCCGGAATCTGTTTGGAAGCCAATAATCACTAAGACAATGCCAATACCAATCAGTGCTAATATCGTCACAATCTTAATCAATGCAAACCAAAACTCCAATTCTCCGAATAGCTTCACCGTTAATAGATTCAATCCCAACAACACAATGACGCAAATAAGTGCAGGAATCCATTGCGGGATATCAAACCAATAATTCACATACACACCAACAGCAATCACGTCCGCCATTGCTGTCATTATCCAGCAAAACCAGTATGTCCATCCGGTTACAAACGATGCCCATGGACCAAGATAGTCTTCCGCAATATCTGTTATCGATGCGTAGCCTGCTTTTGACAACAGCAGCTCTCCCAGCGCACGCATCACGAAAAATAGGGCGATACCGACGATTAAATAAGCAAAGATAATAGAGGGACCGGCCAGCTGTATCGCTTTACCCGAACCTAGAAATAAGCCCGTCCCGATTGTTCCGCCAATGGCAATCAGCTGCACATGTCTATTTGATAAATCTCGCTTTAATTCTTGTTGTGCCAATTCTAATCCTCCTCCATTAAACCCATAAAAAAAGAGACTGGAGGCTCTCCAATCTCTTGATCACAAGAATAACAAATACTATTGATTATGCATGCGCAGCACAACCCCAATAGATATCGATACTCTTCTGTCCTTTTGCCTGAGATTGTGAACCCTTCGGCGCCGCAGTTATAGCGGTCTCTCCAGAAGCTGCTCCTGCTATAGTGTGACCCATAGCATTCATAGCTTTATTTATTAAGTTTATTAGATTTCTGTTGAATGTAGATAATTTTAAAGTTTGTAAGATTATTTGTCAACTTGCTTGCAGATAAAACGTACGGGAAATCCTGGCACTGCATATGATTACCCTGTTCTTCCGTCCACTTCATTTTCTAACAAGAGCGGCCCTCCACCATTTGGCAAGAATCCACGAATCCCCTAAGTTATTTGTACCGTGCGATAATACATATGGGACATATAATACCGTGTATCTTCACAAAGATATGGAGGTGACAGTATGTCAGTTGGACAATATCATTCCCTTTGCCAGAGATACAGAGGCAAAGCAGTGGAAATCAGATGTAATGATGGAAAAGTGCATAGAGGTGTCATTCAGCGCGTGGACCGCAATCGTGTTTATTTACAGCCACTCAATCGTTCCAGGAATTTAGGCGGCTTCGGTTATGGCGGCTATGGCAGATATGGCGGCGGTTATGGTTATGGAGGCTGGGGAGTAGCATTAGGAGCAATTGCAGGTATTGCTTTACTTTCCCTATTTTTTATTTAATTTTCTGCAATTCATGGAGATGTGGGTATAACAATTGCTATCAATTTAAACGCTATCATACCCACAGCATCTCCATGATAATAGCCAACACGATGGTGTCCCTAATTCTCGCCTACAATTTCACTAGTCTCAACGAACAGCAGATCTTCACTCGATATGCTGTTTTTTTCCATGTAACGTTTCACTAAGTAATATCCTGTACAGTAACCGAGCATCTTTGGGTAGCGGCGAAATCCATACAGAATGGCTTGATACTCTCGACTTTGAGGCAGGATCCGCTTCTTGGGTAAAATATATTTGGCTAACGTTTTTTCCAACTCCTCATCCGAATAGAAGGAGACCCAATTGGCAGTACATGCTTCCCCAAATCTTTCTCTGACAGCATTTTCAGCCAAGCCCTCTAAAACGATGGTATCCAGCAGCGTGTATTCCTCTTCACGCTTCTCAAAGTTATTCAACCGGCAAACATGATTGTATTCATGGGTAAAGATCGCTTTTATTTCCTCTTCTGTGTTCTTTGCTGAGACAAATAAAAACAACTTATCTCGAAACGCAAGACCGGATCTGCCGTTAAAGTGGGTTTGGATCTCTTTATTTGTTATATCTGAAGGAAAAATATAGACAGGTATATCCGGTCCGCTCCACTTTTCCTGCAGAAGGTCTTGATCATGCTGCACAATCTCCCACACCGCTTTGTCCGGCACCATCCTATCCTTCTTCAATGGGTGGTACATGCCATGCTGCTTAAAATGATGGTATATCTCATCCGCAGACGCACCTTCAAAGTGCTTTACCAGCTTCTCGCATATTGCTAGCGGGTCGTAATAGGCATCTTCCAGCCATTCATCCGTTCTTATCACGCTCATTCAAGTCCTCCTCCTTCTATCTTAGACTATTCAGCAAAAGCCACATCGGAGCATGCAGCGAAAGAAAGATTTACGCACAAATCCTTCCTGTCTTCATAGCATATTGCATGCATGTCATACGAAAGCAGAGGCTATTATTATGAATTACTCCTATCTAGACTTTTTAGCACTATTTGGCGTTGGAGGTGCACATCCAGGAGGGCTGAAGCTAACGAAACAGCTCTTAGCAGAGGAAAAAGTCACGAAACAAACCTCACTTCTGGATGTTGGCTGCGGTACAGGGCAAACTTCCGCCTACATCGCGCATCATTACGGCTGCAGTGTGCACGCTTTAGACTGCAACGAAATTGTGGTAGAAAAAGCCCAACAAAGATTTTCAACATTGAAATTACCGATTGATGTAAAAGTAGGAGATACGGAGAGCCTTCCCTATCCCGATGCATCTTTTGATATGATTATTTCCGAATCTGTCACGTCCTTTACGAACATCGCTGCAACCATTCCCGAATTCAAAAGGACCCTTAGACCAAATGGTGTACTATTGGCGATTGAAACTGTTCTAGAACAGCCCATCTCCGACGAAGAGAAAAATCAAATTATGACTTTTTACCGATTCCCGCAATTATTAACAGAAGCGGAATGGCACACAGCGTTTACACATGCTGGATTCAAACAGATAGAGATATCGACATATCAGCCATCAACGGATCAAACTGATGAACAGCATGCTGCTGATTTCACACTGTCAGCGGATATTGATGAGGAGCTACTAGATATTATGGAAGAACATGAGGAGATAACGAAGCGGTATGAAGGGAAAATAGGTTATCGGGTATTTAGGTGTAGTTAACTTACCTAAATCAAGGGTGCTCAACTATAGTTTTGCACCCTTGGTTATACTGAAAGGACTTTTATGTAAGTACTCACATTTCCTTCAACTAGCTAATCTTACACGCATTTACACAATAAAACACCCTTTGTTTTAACAACCAAGTGCCTGATAGTACCAAAAAGAGTATTAATCTAGTCTACATATTTAGCTGTACCTATAAAATTAAGTTCGTATTCACAATCGCTTACTGAAGTTATTGCTCTACCATCGTTAACATAATTGTAATTGTAAATCATAATAATGGCATTATACTTAGAAATTAATTTAACATCTGTAAACTGTTTTATCAGCTGACCATCATATGAAAAATCTATTAAAAGCTTTTCTATATCATCTTCAGCATCTGGTATGCAATCCTTCTCTATTAAATCTCTATCATAATAGCCTAATTTAAATTCCTTTTCAAAAGTTGAAGGAATACTATCTCCATCCTCATCATATTTTACTTCAGTATACTTTTCTAGCTCATCAAAGTTTTGAAAGTTTCCTAACCACAAAGAAACATCATTTTTCATAACTTATTACCTCCTTAAGCCTTCTGGTAAATTCATAACACCATTCTTCATTCTGTTTGGCACATTCTGTCCAAATAGATATACATTATAAAAATAAGCACTTGTTGCCGAATATGCAATCAAGTGCTTAAGTCACAAAATCGTATACTATTATTATTCCTCGAATATACTTTACTTTCTATTCTCTCTTTCCATATTAACATTAACTCTAAAAATCCCTCGGTGTCTATTGTACTCTCAAAGGGTTCTTTAATCCGATAATGATGCTCAGCTATAGTTAGATCTTTCTTTATACTTACACTCGTAGCATTTAACGTGATTTCAAAGTCTTGATATTCTCCATCTGTGGGGGTTGGTGTGCGGGCGTCGGGGAATGTTGCGAGAGTTGTGTAAACGCTAGAATAAAGTTGACACTTTTTGCTCGATAGGAATTTACACTTTTGCTCAATCAACCTACTACTTTAGTAAAATAGATTTGACGTTATTTTACTGGAGGTTAGTATTTTGGAGGAGAAGTTAGTGTTATATATTAAGATTAAGGAATTACATAAGAGAAAGTTTAAAGTAGCACAAATCTCTAAGGAGCTTAAGATCTCAAGACCGACTGTCTATAAGTATTTAGAAATGACATTCGATGAGGCAAAGGCCTATACTGAACAGCCCTCGAGAAAGATGAAAAAATTAGATCACTATAAGGACTGGATACTGGCCTGGCTAGAAGAGTATCCCCACCTAAGCAGTGCTCAGATCCATGATTGGCTTTTAGAAAGATACCCCGACCTAGTGGTCGGCGGAAGTACTGTAAGAACATATGTAAGGGATATTCGAGAAGTCTATCAGATTGAGAAAAAGATGATTGTTCGTCAATACGAAGCAGTTCCTGAGCAGCCAATGGGTAAACAACTCCAGGTAGATTGGGGAGAAACAAAACAGAAAAACGTGAACAATAAGGAAATCAAACTATACTTTATTGCCTTTGTACTCGCTAACTCACGACACAAATATATGGAATGGCAAGCACGTCCATTCACTACAAGAGATGCGATTCGTTGTCACGAAAACGCATTCCAGTTCTATGGGGGACGAACAGAAGAAATTGTCTATGATCAGGATCACTTAATCTCAGTAAGTGAAAATGCAGGTCAACTACTTTTAACAGCTGAGTTTCAAAGCTATGTAAACGAGCGTAAATTCAAAGTTCACCTGTGCCGAAGAGCGGATCCAGAATCTAAAGGTATGATTGAAAATGTAGTGAAATACATAAAAGGCAACTTCGCTGATAGTCGTGTGTTTAGAGATATAGAAGATTGGAATAAACGGGCAAGGCAGTGGCTCGAGCGTACTGGAAACCACCAGGTTCACCAGACAATGAAAAAAAGACCAGCAGAAGTGTTTCTCCTCGAAAAGCAACACTTACAGCCAGTCTCTTCGTTACTTTCATATGAAAGTACCAATAACCAAAGTATAACAAGAAGTGTCAGCAAGGACAACACGATCCGGTACAAGTCAAACCGTTACTCTGTCCCACTGGGGACTTATCAAAATATGAGTGAGAATCTTGTGTGGATTGAAATCAGGGAAGATGATCAGGCCCTGATCATCCGTAAAGAAGCAAATGGTGAAGTGATTGGCGAGCATATGATCAGTTCTGAAAAGGGAAAGCTGATTCAAAACCGTCACCATACTCGTGATCGCTCCAAAGGTGTGGAAGAGCTTAAACAACGCCTCATTTCCCACTTTGGAGATCAGGTTCGCGCAGCTGCATATTTAGATGAGATTAGCCAAAGATACCCTAGGTATCGGAGAGATCAATTTACAATTATTCATAAGGTGATCCAACAATACCCAGCTTTAATTGATACTGTTTTAACCAAGTGCACGACAGAAAAGCTCTACAATGCGAATGACTTTCGCGATATCGCTCATCACCTTGATGCTTTACGAGATGAGCCGATTGAAGAAGTACAATCTTATTACACGAGTCCGCCAAAACATTCTCATATCAAAGCCTCTACCCGTTCTCTAAATGCCTATACTAGCATTTTAGGAGGTAGAGCATGATGAATAAGACAGTACATGAACTACAAAATCAATTCCGGCAGCTACGCTTAGCAGAAACGGCGGAGGAGCTACCACAGCTTCTTCGCGAAGCTGAAAAAGCATCGTGGACTTACTTGGAATTTTTAGAGTCTATCACTCGCTTTGAATTAGCCAAGCGTGAAGCGAAAAGTCTGGAGAAAAGAATGAAATGGGCACGCTTCCCTTTCGTGAAGTCATTAGACGAGTTTGAGCTGAAAGGCCAAAACATTCTGACGGCTCGCCAGCTCTCTCAACTGCGAGAATTAAGCTGGCTGGAGCAACAGTACAATCTCATTCTTTTAGGTCCTCCCGGCATCGGAAAAACGTATATCGCAATTGGTCTTGGATTGGAGGCTGTTTACAGAGGGTTCAATGTTAATTTCGCTACAATGGGAGAACTTGTGCAGCTTCTAAAATCAGAAGAATACCTGAACAAATCTAAAGTTCAGCTTAAGAGAATTAGAAATGCCGACCTAGTGATCATTGATGATTTAATGTATATGGCCATGGATCAAAGAGAAGCAAACCTATTCTTTCATTTGATTAATCATCTGTACGAACGAAGTTCGATTATCCTGACGTCAAATAAAAGTCCAGATGAATGGGGCAATTTAATCGGAGACCAAGGTATCACCACAGCGATTTTAGACCGTTTACTTCATCGAGTGGAAGTGATTCATGGAGGCGAGGAAGAGGAAAGCTATCGGATGAAAAATCGGAAGAGCATCTTTTCAGCAGAAGTGTAAAAAGGAAACGAGCAAAAAGTGTAAAATTCAACTTGACGTCTACAAGTTGCTTAGGGTAAGTAGCAAAAGGGCTATTGATGATGCATATCAAAATAAAACTCAGATAGGTTCTAATAAGTTTATAGGTGAGACTCCATCAGGAATTAAAATAGAAATGTTTCTGAATAAGAACGGTTTAATAGCTACAGCTTACCCACTATATAATAAATAGCATAAAAGGTGTAAAGAGCATGAAATATTCATATGAATTTAAAAAGGATTTATTTGATATAACTAGGATGAAATTATCGGTAGAATTAAGTGTTTTCGAGGATATTTCAACAGAAGAAGAAGCGGATGAATATGTTAGTTTAAGTACTTTGCCGTCATCATAAGTATTCTTAACTTATAAAATGTCATCTCGTTCGGTTCTCACACTTTTCGCAAGAGATAAAGTATTACAAGGTACTCCATGATGGTATAGCCATCATGAGGTCTCTTTTCAAGCATCTTCTCTTATTTCATTTAATTAGTTGTATACACGAAAAAAAGCACCTGTTGTTCCTTGACAATCAAGTGCCTTATATCGCTAAATATAGCAGTGTATTTATTGATTTATCATTATTTAATCGTCCTGTAAGCCTATTACAATCCATTCATCAATAATATCCCAGAAATCAACATTATATTCTGGCTGATCATTCGTAAACCACAGTGTTGCTAAGTTTTCCTTGCAGTTGTTTAAATCTATAGCAATATATCCACCCATTCCATTCTCAAAAAATCCATAGGTAGTATCAATATTAATTCCTAAAGGCTCATCCAACTCCTCAAGAATTCCCCATTCATATTCACTAAAATGAGTTATTCGCTCTAACGGTATTAAACCCATTGCTCTACTTGGAAAATAATAAAACCCGTTGTGTAACTCTTCATAAAATTCATTAATGGATTGAGGAACACTCGACCATACTTGTTGCATTTTTAAGTTATGAAGGGATTTGTTCGGTATTCCCCCTTCATAATAAAGAATTTCATCATTTTCACTTTTAACACTGTATAGTACAGCATATTGTCCATTATCTATAATAAGTTCGAATTCTAAGAGATTCTCTTGCAAATACATTATAGTATTACTTAATTCTTCTTTACATGCACTATTCCATAAAGCTATTAATTTCTTTTTCCTTTCTTCCTTATTAGTTTCGATAAGGACCTTCATCCACTTTTCAGGGATAAGCTTTTTTTCAATATTGAGTAAGTCTTCTTTAGACACAAACTCGATGCTTTTTCTATATTGTTTTAGAAAAGACAATTTATCCATTTTGATTTACTCCCTTTTATTTATAATATTAAACTCATCTATCATCTTTTGAATTTCAATTTCTAATTCTTTTTCTTTTAGTATCATTTTCTCCCTAAACTCAGCGTTTACAGGAATATTTTCTTTTTTGTAAATATACCAATCCGCAAAAGATTTCGAGCCTTTTGAGGTATTTGCCGCTTCACTGAGTCCTATAAAGTTTTCTACAAAGTTAGCTACATCCTTTTGTTGTTTATAAGTTAACGTGTCAAAGTCTTCCATACGAGCTATTTTCTCCAATGAAACAATATGGTCTGCGTGTAATTTCTTATCAATTATTTTACCAGGTAAAGCAAAGTCTTCTGTTCCAATTATATCATCTATATTTTTATTTACTTCTTTTTGTATTTTGGAAGAAGGAGAAGCTCTTCTTAATTTACCATATGTTTGGTCAGAAATTTTCCTTTCACCATATCTTGCACCTTGCGTGCTTTTACCCGTACCCTTAGCAACTCTCCCAATATCCCCCGACGCCCGTACACTAACCCCCGCAGTATCTACCTGCCCTGATCCATACATCACTGAATTAGGACTTCCGCTATGTTTGAACATGATTGGTGTACCATCAGTTCCTGTACCTTTCAACAGTTGGTCTGTTTTACTGTATTGGGCATCTTGAAGCTGCTTTATTGCTTTGGCTTCTTTCCATTCCATTAGGCTTACTGTGTTGTTTCGCAGAATAGAGTTTGTTTGGTTTGCACCGTCTGTTAGTGTGTCTGTCTGTTTTGTTAATTGTACCATTTCATGGGGTGTTAAGCCTTGTTTTGCTGCTGTATTTGTAAGATTTTTTCCTGTTACTTTTGATACAGCAGCGATATCTTTTACACTAGTTGCTGACAAATTACTGCCAAATGATCGGAAAGCTCCTGCACCTGCTCGTAGAGGAACGGCCCCTAAGATAGATGTGGCTCCTCGTATAGCTCTCTCATCAGCAGCTATGTCTCTTTGTGTTATCCAATCTTTTCCCGTAACGGCACTAGAGGCTTCCAGAACACCCAGTCCTGCGCCCGACAATCCTGCTACTAGTGGTGCCCCTGCAGGCGGAACTAAGATAGTTGCTATTGTTACACCGCCTAGGATACCTAGGTTGACCCAGAATTCAGTAGATAACTGCCCATCTTCAATGGATTTGTATTGAAAAGCCCCGCTGTTCATCCTTACATCTCTGTAATCATCATATGAGATATCGTCAGTTTCTGATTTATCCGATTGCTGTTTCCATATGGTAAATTCCTGCATCATTTTGTCAGCATAATAATTATCTCCGTTGAATAGGTCATCGATGGTTACTTCTTTCTTATCCAGCTCGAATTTGTAGGTACCCGTTTCATCCTTATACTCTCTTTCTTCCTTTGCATCGATACGGTTGGTTGTGCTGTAGTTGGAAATAGTAGCGTCACGCATGGTTTCTACAAATTCATCCATATCTTCATAAAATGGCTGATCTATCTTTTCTTCAATAAGATTGCCAACTTTTTTACTGTATTCTTGAAGGACTGCATAATCCTCATTCAGCGCTTTATACTTACTTTTATGATTTGTATGAGAGAAGGAAACGACACCATCTGAATCATATCTTGCTATTTTATCTTGCAGGTTTTCCAGGTTCTTGCTGATATCTTCCAAGGAAGAGAAGATGCCTTGTCCAAGTTGAAAATAGCCAGACTGTGTGAGCCCTTGGATACTGCTTTCTACCTTCTTCCACTGATCGTTGTGAAACTTCACATCCACTTGCTACACCTCCAATGCTGCTATGATGCGAATTGCTGCATATTCATCTGTCTGCATCATTTGAGTGAGTGTGTCGTTTACCAACGTGGAAATACGATTGTAATGCTCCACAAGCTCTAAGAATTTCTCATTTGCTTCTGGATATGCTGCAATGGCATCTATTGCTTTGCCTTCTGTATAAAACTCTACATCCATGATTTCTTTGATGGCGGGTACTGCATTTGTCTGCAGCTCTGTAGCAATAGCGAGTAAACGGTTATACACATCTGTCATCTGTTCTGGATTGATTGTAATGGTAGAACTCGCCATTTAAGCACCCTCCTTTTTCTGATAGGGAAAGTCCATTGCATCGAAGATTATCTTCATGAAGTAATGCTGGCTAGCATGATAGAACTTTTTCCGGAGACAATCGATCATAATCAATTTCTCTCCCTCTATCATTACAATCCAACTTTGCAGAAAGTCTGAATTGCTCAGCGAACGCGGCTCTTGAGACTTATGACAGATATCCAAGCTGAGGAAGTCATCTCTGACCCCAATTTGCTCTATCTTTTCTCTTTCTTTCCTATCGAGTTCCTTCATCAGGAACTCTTTCTCTATTGGCAGCGGCTCTCTGCTCATGACCGGCATGCGCTCTGTAAGCAGCTGCAGGACGAGCGGTTTTTCAATAAGAAATAGCTGATAGCTTGTTCCGTGTTCCTTTTCAACCAGCATAACGAGATTATCAGCGTCTTGCTCTCCAAAGGCGAACATAAGATGATTGCACTGAACGTATTTTTTACTATGTACATACTGGCGAATCACTTCCGCTACAAATCCACCTTCGTCTGTAAAAGCCCCTTCGTCTGTCAAATAACCTTTGGCAATCAACCGTTCATGTGCTTGTCTGAATGGTTCATCGCCCTGCAGCTCATACACCTTCTTATCTGGTAAACCATAAAGAATAGACGCTCCGAACGATGCCGCAAGCAGATATAGCTCTGTTGCCAGAAAACTTTCCTTCATACATCTCGCACCTCCCTTACCAATGCACTGTTCAGAAAGTCATACTTGTAGTCTCTTAAATTATCCAAATACGTGAGAAAACTATCACGAGACTTTCCTTCCCAGCCGTCAACATTCGCAGCCTTAAGCAAAGCCTCACATTGCTCATACGATTTATCCAAGGATGCTTGTAATCTCTTCGCCGCCCTCTGTACGCGCTGCAGTTCACTAGACTTGATCTGAACATCTTCAGCCATAAAACCTCTCCTTTATCCAGCTAATTACTTTTCTTCTTTTGCTTCGGCAATCGCTTTGTTTTTATAGTAGATATAGCGTTCGTATGCGTCGCTTCTCGCTCTGACTAACTTTCCCCGATGCTCTATCTCGCTATCTAAATAATCTACTAGTTTCTGATCTAGTCTTTCTTGTGCCGGAATATAATCGCTTGTCGGAATAGCACCTTCAGGCATACAAGGAATGCCGCTTTTATAAGACGAGTACGCCGATTCGGCTTCGCTTACCAGCTTGTCATGCTCTGCTATTGTGTCCTCAATTGCTTGATACAATTTCATGTACGCATCACGCTTATTCTCAGTCTCCGTATCAAACCAGCCAAACCAGCCCATATGTTCATCCCCTCAAAAATCTGTACTATACTCTGTAAGCAGTGCCAGTATGTACGTGCTCACTACCGGCAATCTTTTTTTATCCGTTTTCCTTTTCTCAAAAAACTTCATTATTATTACAGTAAAGGATTCCAAGTGAAAATTCAGTAAGACTTCTGCCTTGTTTTACCATTTAAAGGGGCTGTTTAACCTAGTAAAAAAGTTGCATTTGCACTCCTTATGCCTCATTAAGCGCTTTGTGCAGACCAAAAAAGCAGTTCAGAAGCGACCTGAACTGCTTTTCTAAATAATTTATATATTCCAATTGATGTGGCATTCTATTTTGATTCTCCATTCCGCACGCCTTCTTGTGTTATGGAGAGCTAAAAATGCGTTCCGTTTGGTGAACTTCTGACTATATAGATGTATATTAAATTTGCAATCATCACCTTTTTCCAAAATGATTATTTCCTTAGGAGATGAACAGAGCAAATACACGCACTCAAATCTCCTGCGTTATATTCTTTCTGTATCTTTGAAGTATATGATTGTATTTGGCATCAATTTCACATTTCAGTGCTAATTGTAATCTTCTCGTCCTCTGTCCGGTATCCGCTTCCCCGCTAATTTAGGTATAAGTGATGAAGACTTGTTTAACACCGTTATCATAGAGCATACCAATTCCCAACAGAGAGATTAATAGCTCCGTTCGCCGTCTAAATTGGATTAGGAATAGATAAACTGGAACCCTAAAAAAGTGAATAATTAATTATCATTTCCCCTTTTCTATAATTCATCACTTTAATATATCTGAAAAATAACAATATTGAAATTTATTTAGATATGTTATACAATCTGACAAACAGTCAAAGAAGAGGTGGATGATGAAATCTTTAGAGCGATTTAGTCAGTTTGTCGGCAGTACATTTGCGTTTTGGGTTATTTTATTTGCGGTAGCGGCTTTCTTGCTGCCATCTGGATTTACGTGGATTGTGCCTTACATAACACCATTATTGGGAATTATCATGTTCGGAATGGGCTTAACATTGTCTGCCAATGATTTTAAAGAGGTGGTAAAGCGTCCATTTGAAGTTTTTGTAGTCGTGGCCGGGCAATTTTTAATTATGCCGCTGCTTGCCTTTGCTTTGGCAAAAGGACTGCAATTGTCTCCAGAAGTGGCTGTCGGCGTTATCCTAGTCGGGTGCTGCCCAGGCGGAACATCTTCTAACGTCATGACCTTCCTAGCCAAAGGCGATGTTGCCCTATCTGTAACTGCTACAGCTGTTACTACTGTTCTCGCACCAATTGTAACACCTGCACTTATTCTTTTATTCGCAAGCCAATGGATTAACATTAGTCCTGTCTCTTTATTTGTCTCCATTGTGAAAGTCGTTATTATACCAATCGTTTTAGGTCTGCTAGTAAAGCGCTTCTTCAACAGACAAGCCACAGCAAGCGTAAAAGTACTGCCGCTTGTCTCAGCCGTCGCCATCATCGGCATTGTTGGAGCCGTCGTATCCAATAGCCAACAGCAAATTGCACAAACAGGCTTGGCAATCTTCGGTGTCGTGGTGCTTCATAACATACTCGGCTACCTAATCGGATTCGGAATTGCTAAGCTCTTGCGCATGGATCTGCCCAAAAGTAAAACAGCTTCAATCGAGATCGGCATGCAGAACTCTGGATTAGGTGCACAGCTTGCAACCGCACACTTCTCCCCACTCGCCGCTGTTCCGAGCGCTATCTTTAGTGTTTGGCATAACATCTCGGGGTCTATCTTGGCAAATATTTACGCAAAGATGGGTAATCGTAAGAAGGAGGAAGCTCCTAAGCAGCAGATCTCTTAGTTACTATTGGCTACCCCGTCTGCTGGGGTGGCTATTTTTTTCATGCTGCTTTTTGAATAATCGCCTCCCTTTTCTCTCTGTTTCTAGTATTTTCTTTGTCTAAGTCATTACCTCTTACTAAGCTCACTATAATTATAAAGGTGAACTACATACTGGGTATGTTAAATTTATGGGTAATAATAAAAACGGTAAAGCAAAATTCGAATTTGTTGGCACCAATAACAATGGAGATATTACTACTTATCACACTCAAAGCGGCAAGAAGTTCTGGAAAACTATTAATGGAGAAAATGTACCTGTAATAAATCCAGCAGATTAGAAAGTGAGAAAGTGACTGTGACATATATTGCCAAACTAATAAAACTTAACCCTCATATTGAGGAAGAAGTCACCCTTAAAATTAATGATGTGGAATTTACTGCATTTGCCTTTGTATGTCCTTACCCAATTGAATTAGGGAGAAGTTACCCTATCTCGATTGGATTTACAATTTTAGACGAATTAAACATACACGAACTAAACGAAAATCGAAAAGAGATTGTCCGTCTTGATTCGAGCTATGAATATCTAATAAGAGGTTTATTACAGAGAAATTCGTTAGATGCTGGGATAATTATTAATGATGAAGACGAATATTTTTCGGATTATCCAAATTTAATAGGCAAGCAAGTTGAGATCAAAGTAGACAGGATAAGTGTAGAGTTTCTACAAGAAAATAAAATTGATTCTTAAAAAAAAGACAAACACACCCAATTGGGCGACCTGAAAATGGTAAGAAAAAGCATTATGCTGGTAATAGATAACTAGACTGACCTACCGATCTGAGACACAAATAAAACACACTTATTAGGCTGCCATACCATCATATTCTTTTAGTGCGTGGTAGCCTATTTTTTCTTGTATGCGTTCTTTATTATAATACTTCATGTAACTGATACGACCTCTGACATCTTTTTCTGATATAGACCTAGAGTTAAACCTAGAAATATATAGATCCATCGTTCATAGATAACGCTATTAGAAATACGCGGCTTTTAAAAGAAAATAGAGCAGGAACTTGTGTGTATCAAATAGACGACGTTAAGATAGAGACAAGTGTATTGGGTGACTTTATATCTGTTATTTCAAAATAAAAGACAAGAGGATGGAAAAAAATGTGTATTAAGTATGATCAATATGATCTTCTAGAACTTTTTCAATCGGAACCGATTAGTGTTTCAGGTAATGCAGATGACGGAGAACTGATTTATACATATAAGGATTCTCAGAACTTTGAAGTTGTGTTAATGCTAGACGCCTACCAACAGTTGCTCAATTTAAGTATTCTATTTCAGGATTATACTGTATTTACAGGAGAATTTAAAAATGTTACCGAACTTAAAAAAACAGAAGAAGCAATGTTAATAGAAATAGATAAGGAAAATAAAGTGAGAGTAAAATTCCGTAAACAAGTAGGAGTAGAATTACTATAAAGCTTTCTTATAGCTCTCTTTTGCTTATTAATGATTGATTATATTGCTTCAACGGGCTTACCCTCTCAATTGAAAGTGCCCTATTCATCTTCAGTTTTACAGCAGCCCCCCTTTATGTCTCGTTTTTGTCCGCTATAAATTATTCACTCTCCTAATTCTACATCTTATTGAACTTTAATACAGTCTACTCCACATCTATTCCCTATGACTTCCTACTCGTTTTTCTAAAACTACAACTCCCTAATCCTGGTAATATAGATGTGTTTTCCTCACAAACCCTTTCACCATATTTTCCCTTTATTATAATTACTTATTAGGAGACAGTTAACGGAAAATTAGGTGGTGAAACAATTAAAAACTTAGATGTACAAGACATCCAGCAGCAAGTCGACAGTACAAAGAAATTCATCAACAAAACAAAAGAAGGCGTTGAACAAGTCAAGCAAGCCATAAACGGCATTGCAACCCTGAACGATGGATTCAAAGGCAAAACCGCCGACTCCATCCGCTCATTTTATGAGGAAGCGCATAAGCCCTTCCTCGAATTTATGGAAAGCTTTTTGGTACAATATGAAGAGGCATTGAGTTCTGTTACGGAGGAAGTTCGATCTTTTGAATCTAATGAACAAGGTTTTATTCGGGAAGAGTTTTTGCAAGATGATCTGAAAGCTAAGCTAGTGAAAGCTTCCACTAGTTTAACCTCCACATCAATAGCTATTAATCAGCAGCTGCTTCATGTAAGGGATATCGCCAACGTATCATCTGTGAACAGCGATCCGTTCATAGAAGCTATTGATAAGGGAAAAGAAAGATTATCAGATACCCTTTCTAATATGTACGATATGGATGCCAGCGCCACTAGTAAGCTGGATAAGCCAGAAGATGATATTCAGAAAATGAGGACGTATCTGGCAAAGCTGAGAAGTGCGATTGATAAGAATAATATCAGTGTTGATTCTTTCCATTTAACGCAATTTAAAGGCGAATTCTTTGCTTACCATGATGAGTTTAAGCTCTTGGCAAAAGGCAGAAATGCACTTGCGACTGGGGAAAAGGCAGAGATTACAGAGCAAGATTTCAATGAACTGTACCCCTATAAAAAAGAAGAAATATATGTCTCCGATGGCCGCTATGAATGGCACGGAAGATATTATACATTAGAAGACGGCAGAATCGTACGGGAGTATAAACATGATACTGGCGGTGTTTCTTATGAATTTGTTGATAAGATTCCAGATCCCCGAGCAGCTCCTGATAACTGGTTTAGTAAATCCCTTAAGTGGACATGGGACTTCTTTACGGAAGATATTGCGACTATTTTTGATCCGGAAGCTTCTGCTGGAGAGAAATTCTTTGCGTTAGCTATGTTTCTGCCGATAGGGAAACCTGTTAAAGTGATTAATAAGGTTGGCGGCGGCTTTATTTCAGATGGTGTTAAATATCTTGAGGATGTAATAAGTAATTATAACAAAGGACCATCCGTGAAGAAGTTCGATAGTATTGATTCTAGCAACATTAAGCAAGGGAATAAAAGTGTACTGGCCCCTGGTGGCGGATTAGCTTCTCATGAGATAAAGGGTGGACACTTATTAGAAAGGCACATTGGTAAAACTGACAAAGAATTATTAGATAGAGTGCAAAATAATCCAAGAATCGCTGGTGCATCTACATTTCAAGATAGGACAACTGCAGAAAAAGTGGCAAATAAAGTGTTAACTAATAAGGAAAACAAAGACCAAATTCAAGAGTGGTTAAAAAACACTAATAATAATCGAAATTTAGTTTTGACATATGAAGGTACTGAAGTCATTGGTCGTGGGGTTAGAAAAGGATCTACAACAGTGAAGGATATGACAGATGCCAGAATCGTACTTAAAAAAAGTTCTGATGGAGAATTTATTCTTACTGGTTATCCAAACTGATTAATGGAGTGATATAGTAATGAAAAAGAAACAACACGATGAGGTATTCCAATTTTTAGCAGGTAATTTTCATCAAGATATTGAGTCTCCGGAAGATGCACTTGAAGAATTATTAAGAGAATCAAACAAATATTATCTTAACGATACAGTCTTGTTCCTCAAGAAATTCATTAATAGTGCACCAACTAAGGACGAAAAGAATAACTTTATAGAAGAAAGCGCCGATGGAGTGTACTTTCCTGCACTTGAACAAGAACCTATTGATTGGTTACAAGACATTATATTGAGACTTGAAACTGAATTAAAATAGCTTAGTCCTTAAGTTATAAAAGACGAGAATTTAGATTCTCGTCTTTCTTCTTATGTATGCCCGCTCTATAATTATGTTTCTTAAAGTATAAACATGTGTTTTATCGTAACTAGTAGTGAAGAATTGAATTTACTAAACCAGTTATCAGGAGCTGCACGAGGATCTGGAATCTTATCAACAAATTCATAAGAGACACCACCAGTATCGTGCTTGTATTCCCGCACGATTCTGCCGTCTTCTAACGTGTAATATCTTCCGTGCCATTCATAGCGGCCATCGGAGACATATATTTCTTCTTTTTTATAGGGGTACAGTTCATTGAAATCTTGCTCTGTAATCTCTGCCTTTTCCCCAGTCGCAAGTGCATTTCTGCCTTTTGCCAAGAGCTTAAACTCATCATGGTAAGCAAAGAATTCGCCTTTAAATTGCGTTAAATGGAAAGAATCAACACTGATATTATTCTTATCAATCGCACTTCTCAGCTTTGCCAGATACGTCTTCATCTGCTGAATGTCATCTTCTTCCTTATCCAGCTTGCTAGTGGCACTGGCATCCATATCGTACATATTAGAAAGGGTATCTGATAGTATTTCTCAAAAGTGATTTTGCTAATTTAAGGATATCTGCTGCTCCCTGACCCGTTAAGGATACAAAGACGAATGTCTTAACTTGGTCATCCTTTAAATCATATCCCCTCATATGAGCTATCGCTGCAATCATTCTGATTTGTACATACATAACAGATGCTACATTGGCTGGAATTGCTACTGGGAGTGTAATTAAACCGCCTAAACCAGTTAAAAAGCCACTTGTAACCCCTTTTGCATTCTGCCAACGAATTAGGCTATCAATAGAATCTTCCACTGAGCTATTTCTTTTTAAATAACTTTCTGCTAATTCTTCTGCTGAATCTGTTCCCGGCAGGCCGTTTACTGCTTTTTCATAAGCCCAATCTAATACGTTTGATACTTTACTCTCTGTTATATGATTACTCATAATCTTAATTACCCGCCTATATGCATGATATACTTTTTCTGGTTATTGAATAAAACTATTTTACCGTAAGGAATTAAGACAATCTGAAAATTATAGTTTAGATTGGATAATAAAAGATTAATTCTCAACCATTCTTACAGGGCAAGGGAGTTCCATTGATTACAGCTACAAAGTCCTACAAATCGAGAGTAGTTATCAACAGTGCTTTCCTCGAAACAGATATCTCTATCCTAATAAAATACTAAAATTGAATTAGGACTAGGTGATACATCTACCTAAAAATAATTTGTAATGGCATCCCAATATAAATTTTAATCCACCATGGATATGTACCTTATTTTTCTAATATAGTAAGATAGTACATATAGGCTATGACATCGTAAATAAGGTGGATTTAATATGATATATGATAATATAGAAGACTTAATGGACAAGGCTCAGCAAGCTGAAGGGAAAACATTCGGAGAGATTGATACAACTGGAAGAATTAAGAATCTCCGTTCAAAAGGAACACTAGGAAATATTATTGAGGAAAGTTTTTTTGGCTATGAGATAAACTCCGTTGCCAAGCCTGATTTTGAGAACCTAGGAGTTGAATTAAAAGTAACTCCCTTCAAGAAAAATAAAAATGGTACCTACTCATCAAAAGAGCGTTTAGTCTTGAATATTATTGACTATATGGAAGAATTCAAAAAAACTTTTGAAACTTCTTCTTTTATGAGTAAAGCAGCAAAGATGCTAATAATGCTTTACAAACATGAACAAGATATCCCTATCAGTGACTATAAGATATTCAAAGCATTTCTAAATGAATTTCCTGAAGAAGATTTGTCAGTAATGCGTAGAGATTGGGAAACAATTGTATCTAGAATAAAAAATGGCGAGGCACATTTAATCTCTGAAGCAGATACGATGTACCTCTCAGCTTGTACCAAAGGTGCAAACAAAAACTCTATAAGAAAACAACCCTTCTCAGATACCAGTGCTAAACAACGGGCTTTCTCTCTTAAAGCATCTTATATGACGGGCTTAATCCGTAATTACCTTACACCAGAACATATGGAATCTTTCACTAAGGTTGAAGAGCTAAAATCAAAGCCACTTGCTCAAATCTTGGAAGATAGATTAAGACCTCACTTTGGAAAAAGGGTCGACACATTATGCGATGAGACAGGAATCAAGTATAATCCTAATAATAAATCTATGATTCCACTTCTCATGGCCCGCTTACTGGGTGTAAAGAAAAATGACGTTTCTGAAATTGAGGAGTTCTCTAAAGCTAATATCAAATTTAAAACGGTCAGTAGAGAACCTGATAACACTATAAGGGAGCACATGTCATTTAAAAATGTGGATTTTGACACACTGCTCCAAACAGATTGGGAAGAGAGTGAACTCTTTAAGTTATTTGAGGAGAAAAAATATCTATTTCTAATCTTTAGGTATACTGAAAAACATATTCCTAAAGTAAAAAGGATACCTTATTTTGAAGGAATCAAAATATGGAATATGCCCAAGGCAACTATCAACGGCCCTTTATATGATTTATGGGTTGAAACTCGTAGGATTACTAAGGCTCGCGTAAAACTTGTCCCAAAAGGGAACAGAGTGTTTAACAATTTACCAAAGTCCGACTTTAATGGAATATGTCATATAAGGTCTAAAGCACAAGACGGGAAAAATAAAGTATTACTTCCTGATGGTCAGCGGATAACGAAACAGTGCTATTGGCTGGATAGGAAATACGTCGCTGATATACTGGATAACAAAAAATACAAATAAACAAAAGGCTTTCCTAATTAAGTAGGAAAGCCTTTTGTTTATTAAACGTCTTTCTCGGAAAACATCAGGTCTAGTTCCCCTTGATTTCCATCTGCATTCTCTTTTTCTATTTCTATTACCCTGCCCCCCATGCGTTCAATCAGACCTACTACCAATGCATTTCCCATGCAAAAATATCTCATTCTATCAGTCATACTATTGGTCCAATTATCCGGAAAACCATTTAGTCGTTCACATTCTACAGGTGTTAGAAAGCGCAACTTTCTGGTTTCTGGATCCTCTACAACGTGTGTACTTCTATTAACTGTACCTTCACTGGTTAACATTGTTCTTCCTGGCTTATCAAGTGATTCTGGAAACGCCATGCCTCCCTCAGAAAATACATATTTATGGCCTGTTGCTGAGGTTCTCTCTATCTTTTTTGGACCTTTTAGGTAGGTGAACTTTTCGATGGCCGTCTCGGATAAATAATATTTTTCATCCACACCGGACTCTAGTATTTCAGCCAAAGTTATGGGCTCTTCTTCAGATGGTATTACTTCTTCCGTGTAGACAACATCGCCTCTCATAATACCGGCATTATAATAATTCATTGAGAATTCATCAGATATTTTCACTAAATCGTTCTGCATAATAAAAGATGTTGGTTTTTTCTTATCTGATATCTCGCCTTTAATCGGAAAGATCTTAGCAAAGAAACCATCTTTGTGAATCATATCACTATCTTCCTTGTACTCCCTGTTTAAGATATACGGCGTTTCGTCCTTAGTAGCAAATATGAAAACCCTTCTTCTCCGCTGAGCTTGTCCGTACTCTGCAGCATTAATGACTCTCCATTCCACTGAGTACCCCAAGTCTCTTAAACTAGCCAACATTATAGAGAAATCTCTCCCACGTTGTTTAGAAGGCGATTTAAGCAAGCGATCCACGTTCTCCAACAAAACATATCTTGGCTTTGTCTCCCTCATAAGCCTTGTAATCTCCCAAAAAAGGACACCCTTTTTACCTGTAATACCCTTTTCTCCATTAAGACTTCTAGCAACGGAGTAATCTTGACAAGGAAAACCTCCTACTATCATATCTATATCTTGTTTCTGAAATATTTTAGTATCAACCGTACTTATATCCTCATTTGAATGCATTCCTCTACCCATAAAATTACCAGCATAACAATCAAATGCATGCTGAGCTTTCTTTGAGGGTTCCCATTGATTTCCCCAAACCACGTCAAAACCGCCAGCAGTCTCCAAACCAATACGGAAGCCTCCAACTCCAGCAAACAATTCTATAACATTTATCACACCGAACATCCTTTCGGTTTATTTCCTTGAGTTAATTATATAAAAAGATATATCAAAGATCAACCATTTTGATTAACTTTATAGATAGTAAATTTAAATTAATAACCACTAATTATATCAGAAATACTCAGTTAACATAACCACTAATTCAATTCCTGAAATATGTCTTCCGTAGATAATCTAATTCTTCTATTGCACAACACGTTATTCGGAAAAAATAGATATCTTTTATACAGACTGTAAGTTAATTATTCAACACAAAAATATAACATGAAATCTAGCTAATTACTAATATACAGATATATTTGATTTCACATGCTACCTCTTAATGAAATACATTAATCTATCTAGTAGATCATCAGAAGTTTTTGTTAGACAGAAAAAATAGCCACCGCAAAGAGCTAACGATGGCTATCCACTATATTAATGCTTTAGTCAATTATTCATCTCTCAACAGCTCTACCCTTTCATTTAACGAAGAAATATTGACAACAACTGGTTCGCTTTGCTTCAACCTTCCGTCTGTTCCAAGATTAGGGCCATAAGCGATACACTGTCCCTTGTTTAGGGTTACCAGTCTCTTCTCCCATTCTTTCTTGGAAACATTGTCATGTGCAAGATTGGATGCAATTGTCGTTACTTCATTTTCGGGCGGCAAGAAATACACTTTCTGGCTGGAATTTTGCAAGCGGGCGATTTCATCTGTCGAGAGTAGCCCCTTAAGAAATTGTGTGGCATACCAACCGGACCAACCAAACTTCCTTCCTTCCGTCAAAATCTTGGCACTCGGTGATTTATCGCTATGATCCAAGTTTTGGGCTTCGTCCATAATAACCGGAAGAGGAATCGTTTGGTCACCATGTTGAAGTTTGTAATACCATAGATCCCATAAGATAAATTCAGTAATCATCTTCTGAACATCACTTGCAAAGCCTGCAAGCTGTATTACAATTACTTTTCCTTTATCTTTCTCCAGCTGTCCCCAATTGAAATCTTGCGATTTATCGAAAGGATTTTTATCAATCATGGGATTTAACTGAGACAGTGCTGTTTTAGCAGGACCCGAAGTATCTTCTTCTAACTCACCCCGTAACATTTCCAGATTCATTTCATCCCCGTATTTCCTCAATCCTCGAATGATTGCCTGATATATAGCATTCAATTGCTGTATTCCCAAATCTTTATAGATTGCCGCGAATACGCTTTTCATTCTCTCAGCCACATCGGAGAAATCTTCTTGGATATACTCGTCTTCATCCAATTCTTTCTCATTCCTTTTGAAAGGATTAATAGGGAATTTATCTCTGGCTACCAGGATTTGTTGTAGGTTATCGCCCAGGAACTCTTTGAATTCAGGTTCCAATTTAGATTTTTTAAACCCTCCTGTGTAGTCGAAAATGATACCAGAAATATCATTAGCAGCAAGTTCCATCAATAAACATTGTATAAAGTACGTTTTTCCTTGTCCTGATTTTCCTGATATCAAGATGTGTCGGTTCGCAAGTTCCTGATTTCCGTATTCCCAGTATAACTTCTGGGTAGAACCTTCAACTGTTCCTAACAATACGCGGATATCCTCTAGTTTTTTTGTAGGCTTCTCATCAATCTTCTCGAGTGCAGGTAAGACTTCAGTAGTTGAATTTAATTCATCACTTTCCACGAACTCTTCTTTTTCAGGAAGTATGTTGTCCTCTGGTAAAGACTTCTGTTCATCAACGATATTATTAATGACTTCCGACTTTCTACCATAAGTATTCGATAAAAGAAGAGACGTGTTAATATCTGTCTTTCCTTGATGAATCCGTGATTTGACCGATTCGATATCTTCAATTACTCCTGAATATGCATCTTCCTCAGACAACTCCAAGATAAGTGTGCCTTCTTCTTTCCTTGCCGATCTCCAAGTTGCCTCCTGTTTGAAGGATAACACCATTCCATTACCTATATGTGGTCTTAAGTGGTAACCTATTTGGTAATCATCGTTCAGAAGTTTAGCTTTCACTTTCTCTATCATGTTAAAATTCTTTTCTGGCCAGAGTCCATTGGCAACAAATTTTTGAGCATTGGCTAAGAACATTTGAATAAAAAAGTTACGGAAGAAAGCGTTTTTGAATAGACTCTCTCCGTTTTCCTCTTCTCGTCGTAATTGATAATCGAATAGTTTCCGCGTAGTTGCTATCTGATCTTTTGCCTTGGCTATGGTCGACACTTGGTTCAAGCCTACCTTGACCTCTACAGGGTAATAATGAAGATAAGTTTCACCGTTATCTTTTACTTCCAATCCTATCAACAACAAGTCATCGCTAGTCGAACCTTTTACACCTAGGTTTTTCGCTGAGAAAACTCCTTCACTTTTCGTCAGACCCACTACCCCCGCAACTCTTAGTATTTCTTCTAGGGAAATAGGTACCCATAACAAGTTCTTGTCATCTAAGAAGCTTAACGTATATTTTATCGCGGAGATGATGCTCAATTTTTCTCGAGAGAATTGTCCTTTGCTTCCGATAATGCGTAATAGCCACTCGCCGTTAATTGCATTGAAAGCACGGATAGCAGAATTTATTTCTTCCTCATTAGCCGTTATATATTCTTCCTCTAAATATTGTTTGATTACATTCCTATATTGAGATGATTTGTCCGTCACTGTGATGGCATCGTATTGACTAGAAGAAGTATATTGATCACTATAATGGATTATCAACAATTCTCGTTTCGACCGTTGAAAGAAATCCAAATCAACATTCGGGTCGATAAATGTCACCCAGGAAGAGGAATCATACAAAGAATCCAAAATTTCTTCTTTCATAGATGTAGTCCTAGTCACAATGGACTCATACTTCCGATAAGGGTTGCTCCCTTCGTTTTGAAGATTGCCTGCAAGTTCATTCATCAAATATGCTGTTGAAATCAACTCATCCTGTTTATCATGGACATTTTTAATTCCGAACCCTGTCCGATAATCATGTCTTCCTGTCACGGAGGTAACCGAAGACAAAAGACCATTCAACGACAAACCAGTTTCCATTTCTTCTATGTTGTCTTTAGCATGGCTGTCCTGGGAAACCATCTTATAAAAGGAAATGTGTGCGTAATCGTAATTCCCTTCATCTTGTAGCTTATAATAATGGATATTTTCTCGAACAATTCGAAGCATATCTGTCGGATCGAGCTCTTTCGAATCCAAAGAGATATCCAATTTGTCTTCAATGATATCCGTACTATTGTATAGGGAGAACTCTTCAAAGGCACTCAGACCGTCTCCTTTTCCATAAAGTGCAACATGCAGAGGAGTAATTCTTTGCGGCCCATAATTTTCAATTTGAGTTTTGATGAATTCAAACAGCCCTTTAAGCACTTCTCTGTCATTTGTGATGTTAATGACATTAACCTTTAGTGGTGATTTAGCTCCTGCTAAGAACAGGTAATTGAAATGTTCAACAAATTGCTGTAACTTTTCCCTCACAACATTACTTAAGTAGGCATTGGATTCCCCTACAGTAACTTGTTTCAAAGGCTCATACCTAATCCACTCACTAGCATCATGCTGGACAACTGGTCGGTAGAGAACATCATTAGCACCATAGATGTAAGGTAACAAGTTGTTCGGGCGCAATCGATCCAGTATGTGCTGTTCCAACGGCTCTCCTTTTAAATGCCTGTGGACAGCTAGTTGATAAGCAACATTTAGAGGATGTAAAGGCGTCATATGGATACGGTTCGCTTCTTCTATTGTTCCAAGCTTGAATATGCTTTTCTCAACATCCGTAATGATGGAATTTTCCTCTATGGATTGAATGCTTTCTTGGTAAGAATTCAAATAGTTTTGACTCAACGCTGAAAGCTCATCATCCATGAAGGCAAGACTCGGAAGTAATTTCTCTGATTCATAATAATTTAGCAACCGCTGATAACTTTCCCTCAACTGTTCTGGAAGTTTTAATTCAACTGATTTTAAACCCGTAGCAGATTTTTCAGCGAAATGCACTCTTTTTTGTATCCAATTCTCTTCCATTTCTAAATAAGACTTAAATTCATCTCTAGGAGTTTTTATTATTGTACCTGACAGCAACTTTCCGCCTTCATAGTAGAAATGGCTTTGTTTTTCACGTTTCATTTTCCATATTTGTTTTCCTAGGACTGGAGTTACTTTGGTTACTTGATCTTTTACTTTAAAAGGGATAGAAACTCCGTTAATTTCTATTTGGAACAACAAAGAATCGTCAGACCAAGCCGGTGAGGCATTGGAAATCTCAATAGATTCTTCTTCCAAGTTCATTTTGATTGATTCTCCCTGTTCCTCTATGTACCATTCCTTGTGTTGAGACTTGTTCTCCCCAATCAGAATGTTACCCCCGCCATTGTGTATGACTAATCTTTCTTCGTTTTCTTTTATTTCATATGAAGTCTGAATCCGTTTCAGAAACTTTGGTCTGCATTCCACGATAACGAAATTGAATTCATACATCGACTTCGTATCGTTTTTATGTTTATAAACCACCTTGTAAAATGTGGTCTCGCCAACATTATGTTCTAGCGAAACCTCCAACTTTTTACCGGAGATTCGGACCATGTCTATGCTCTTCTTTTGTATGAATTCTTTTTTCAAATGTTCATCGAACTCGAAAGTGAAATTCACTAAACTCTTCCGTTCAGGATTGAAAACGATAATGTGGCGTTTCCGTTGACCTGCTTTTGTTTCACGAAACGGCTTCTCCCAATATTCAAGACCTTCCTTTGTCTTTTTATCAACAGATTCGAAGTACTCAAGTGTTTTTTTATCTTCAATACGCAACCGTTCATTGGACTCTTTAACAAATGAATAATCGCTATGTTGCCAGTCATCCTTCTTCAATTGAGTGACACCTTTATCGTCAAACGTTTTTTCGAGCTGCTGATCTAAATTCTCATATTCATGAATATGTTGGACCTTTTCGAAAAACTCATGGTTTTCTTCTAATCTCTTACGCATTTGGGAAGGTTTATATTGGTATAGATGTTCATCATAAAACAATCCCAGGGCTGAATAATTTTGTTCTTTTATACTTCCCTGTGATAGAAGTCCGAGTACTTCGGCAAAATCGGACAATGCAGGTTGCAACACCATATCCTCCAACTTTTTTCTGAGATGAAAACCGGCAACTTCCTTTTCCGCCTTAGATAAGTTGGATGCCTCTATCTCTTGCTGCAGTGTTTTTGTGATGGAATTGGCGTGGAATGGCATTCCCTCTTTTTGAAGATCGCTGCTTCCACCCCGGATACTGTCCAACGTTTCATGGCATATACTAAGCAGAGCAGTGTCTTTCCAAGTTCCTGACTGTTCTCCTGCTTGGTTCCTAAGTGTTACAAGAAAGTCTGGAGTGACTTGATCGACCGTTGCAGCTACCACAACTCTTATATTGCCGATTATCAAGCTGAATGTATTATATGGCGATCCCTTTTCGTGCTGGTAAGTATATGTCTCTGCAACATCTTGTTCATTCAAAGCCCGATAAAAATTCTTAACCTGTGACTCCTCGTCGAATTGTAGGTAAAAACGTTCTCCTCCTTCTAATGATTGGCTTTCGAAGAAAGTAATCAGTTTATCGGATAGGTAGTTATAAAATTGGTTTAACATACTGCGCATCCCCGCTATCACTCTTTTTATCTAATATGTTCAGTTTATCGAATAGTTGTACAACAGCTTCTCGTGAATGGCGATCCAAAAAGATTCCTCGCCGTTCAAATTCTCGGAAAACATCTTTCAAAGACTTACGCTCGTCTTTCACACTTATAGTCGTCAACAACAAAAGAAAATCCTGCGATATATTTAACATATAACCAAGTATCCCTCGAGTTTTTAAGAAATACCTCTTACCAACCTCTTCGACAGATAATGCATACCGGCTTTTCGTCTCAGCAGACAGACCTTCATCTAGACTCTGGTATAAATAAGATACAAGGGATTCATAATCTTTCACGACAAAGTTCATTGAAGGAAGAGAAACGTGGTAACGATATTCTTCTATCCACGTTTGTATCGCGTCGAATAATTCACTTTTTTGTTCTTCTTCTAATGTGTCTAGCTCATCTCTTAGTTCGTTGTAATCTTTAGCTGATGTAGTCCCGAATATAAAATTCAATTGTTCCAGGCAGTTAACATGAGTCAATATATGTTTAGAAGCGTCTTTGATAAGTTGATAGCCGCGCTGGTAGCCAATTCGGCTCTTGCTCGAACTTTCCCAATCCAGTGTATAGACAATTTCGCTTACTTTATAAGCACCATCTTTTTTTGATTGATTCAATTTCAAAGTCAATTGCGTAATATAAAAGAAGTAATAATAGGCTAGAAACAAATGGATATTTTCGATGAAATATTCTTTGTGTTTTGCCAGGTAAGCAATATCCTCCTTGAATACCTCAGTTATGGTTGGAAGCATTCCCTGGTAGCGCACACTTTTCTCAGAAGGCCTAAGGTGATCCATATGATTTAAAATAAGCTTAGCGACAAGATGATCGGATTCATCTTTTCCAAAGAATTTCTCAATTAACTTGTCTTCCTCCATCAGTACATCACGTATGAAAAGCGCAATATTCGCTTCGCCCTTTGATTCGTCCCCAGCAGTTAAGGGTATATATTGAAACATATGAGGGTGGAACACTTTCATTGTCTTCATATCTTCCGATACGAACATACGTATAAGTCGGACAAAGAACGGAATATCCTCCTCAGCCGGTTTAACCTTTTCAGTTATATCTTTTATTACCGACTCCATTTCCACATCCTTGTCCAGGGCATTTCCATTTATAATCCGTGAAAATTCACCTGTAACCCCACTAAACCCTTCGGCAAATTTCGCACGCTCTGGATTCCTTGTTTGAAACGGCAATATGGGACTTTTCTTATTGATTGTATGTTTCAAACCTTTTTTATCCTTTTTAATGGATAATGATTTTCGCAACTCTTCTAGCTGTTCTGTATAATTCATGACTTACTCCCTTTTGAACGAGAATTCCTCGAAATCTTCATCGTATTCTAATTTAAATAGAACATCCTCTGCGCTATCATAGACTACGATTTCATCCTCTTTGTTTCCAATTACCATCAAACTATCAATGAATTCCAAAAATTGGATCGCATCCTCTTTATCCTTTTTGTTGGGACGATAACCGTTCAATACTTTTAGAATAGTTTCATATAAAGGATAGTCTATCTCCAACATTGCATGTTTTGCTTTATTCTTATCTTGGAAACCTATCAACAAGGTGGTTTTGAACCGCTGAAAAGTCCCTTCTCCACGATTTACCAAATGACTTGTATATCGCTTCAATTCTAAGGATTGCGCTATATTCATCAATCCCAGAGACTCTTCAAAATATATATAAGAGTCATGATGGCGTGGCCCTCCTTTCCATGCAAAAACAGCCTCTTCAGTTTCTGTATAAATAATTTTCAAACCTGCTGGTATGCCGACATTAAAAGCATATAAATGCTTCATGAACCGGTTATAGGTGTCATTTTCAAAAATTGATTGTGAATCGCCAATAAAATACGCCAAACGTATTAAAGAAGCATTCAACAACTGTCTAGTAGCTTTCGTCAGCTCATAGAAAGCTCCCAGGTCCGATAATACTTTTTGCCACTCATATAAGGCTTCTGATTGACTATAAATCTGAAATACATCTGAGATATTTTTAGAATTATTCAGTTCAATCAACATCATGTCAGTTTTCTCTGAACGAATATGAATAGGGTCCAAATCTGCTACAACTTTCAATAATGGCGAGCGGTCCACACTATTGAAAAGGATGTTAGGAAGCAATACCTGTGTTTCCTCAATTACTGTCGACGAGGTCTTATATTCATCTATACTTGCAGGCACCAAGATATCATGGATGAAGTTTAATAATGTCCTAGTCGAAAGAATGAATTTGTACTGTACAATAGCTTTAATCAATATATCAGACAACTTATCACGCACTATACTCTCTTGTAGCAATCTATAGTTAGTCATAACTGGACCTGTTACTTCTTCTTCCTTGTCTTTGATGTACGCTGAATAAAAAGGATTTTCCTCGGTAGACTGCACGATTTTCTCAAACAAATTCGTAAAGTAATCCGATTTTGGTCCTTCTTTTGTAAGCTGATAAGGATGGTAGTCAGCGAAACTAATAAGGTTGAAGTGATGCTCCGAGTAATCTTCCGATACCAAATCAGTATCAAAAACACCAGATTTATTAATAAAAGCTGCAAGTCTTGTATAATTCTCTTCAATATATTTGGATTCCAAGAAATTATGGAGGACTCCCAGATTAATAGCCAGAATGAGCTTTTTATTTGTTTTCTCAATGTTATCGTCCGAAAAAGGAGTCAATACCTCTGCAAGTGTATCGAGTGAGTTTTTCTGTGGATTAAAACTTTCTGTTGCATCATTGTGAACGTCAAATTCATTCAACAAATCCGGTCGGGATTCACTCAAATGTGCAAGTAGGTGTGATTTTCCATCTCCCACGCTTCCGCACAGGAAGATTAATTGACTCCCATTCTCTGATTGCATTTTCTCCATGGTTTCAGTCAAATCCTTTTGAATGGGGCGTTCGACATGAAGGTATTTTTTAAAAGAACTGAAAGAGTTAGAACTTTCTACAGCCTCCTGTGAAGATTCTTTCAATTTAGATAGCTGATATAATAGGCGGCTTCCATACAAACTTCCTTCATCGTTTCGACCGCCAATTGGTTTACTATCATTTTCTTTTTTTTCAGGAACCGTAGAAACAACTTTACCTTCAGTCTCCTCTGTATGCTGTTTATCTAGCGACTGATTATGCGATTCCAAATTCTCTTTTTTTAGTAAATCAGCTAATTGTTTCGATAAAGTAGACTCGATTAAATCACTTATTTGCTTTGAGTCTACACCTTCGCTTTTTTGAATTGAAGGATGTTTATATGTTGGGGTCGTAAAATCGTGACTTCCATACACTTCCATAAGCCAAACTGAAATTTTAAACAAGTTCTTATGTACTTTTAAAGCAATTTCCAAATCCCCATTGCTATTTTCATGAGCTGCTCGATTACCTATTGTACGGATTGTATCAAAGGATTGGGCGACTTCTTTAGTAAACAATCCTCCGCTGTCCAACCTGTTAATCCTCTCAACTTGTTTTAAGTGTTTTAGATTCTCCATTTCCTCAAAGGTTGCTATTATTTTTGTCATGCGTTCAGCAAACAAACGACTTTTTATCAATACACCATGGGGGTCATCATAAAATATCTTCTCTATATCCCGTCCAAGTTGAACCAACTCCGGGTCCAAGTCTTGCAAAAAATCAAACGTAAATTCCTGCATGTATCTTCACCTCATTAATTACCTTCCGAATGTACTAACTTCAATTATAACGAATAAAAACACCATTTTTAAACTTATGTCTATTTCCATTTTTAGTTCCAACATTTAAATCGATAAAGCACTTACATTGTTATCGGGTGATACACCATTTTTATCGGTCTTTATCAACTGAAAAAAAGAACTATTTTCGAATTTGTTTATATTAAAGCGTGAGGTATAAAACTAACATATATGTAAGTTTTGTGCCTCATGAATATATTTTTTGTCTGATAACTTAGACGATATTTAGAATCTTAACAATCTATAAATACCTAATTTCTAATGAGTTACGTACTATTTTAACGCTTTTCTGATAAGATACTATTAGGACTTGTAAGAAATAATAAAAAGAATACTACATTACCTCCACTTTTAAATGTAAGTAGTCTTCTTACGAATTTTTAAGAAGTTTTGCCAGCTAATCTTATGATATAGTGTTTATCTCCAGAACTCCTATTTAGGACTAACCATTTGCAGTGTGTTCTTTAATATGATAAAAACCACTATACCGGTTAACCCTTTATGCTGCACTGTTTCTTTCTTAACTCTCAATCCTCTCAAACTTAGCATCATAAAGCCGAAACATCGTCTTATAATTCGACTATCCACCTTCAAACCAACATCAAGTCTTCCTTCTACTCGCAGTGGACCATTTGTAAAACGAAGGTCTTTCTGATTTTCTACAAAGACAATCATAATCTTATTCCAATAGGATTAGTCGCGGTTGTCAAACGGACACTCTGCTTCTGGCTCCGGAATTAATAGGAACCAACCGCCTGATAGGGATAATACTTCGCCCTTAAATCCATTAATGATGACGTCTTCTCCTTTTAGGTCCCAGAACCTTTCAGAAGGGGTGTCTTGTTTGTTCCGATGAACTTAATGAATTTGCCTCCTACATCAACGATATTTAGCAAACCGGCGATTTTATTTCTGACGCACGAAATTTTATGCTACATTAAAGACATTGACACAAAAACTTACCTATCTAACAAGGATGTGATTTACTATGATGATACATATAGCACCAACCTCGCATTACGCTGGCGTAACAATCGCTGGGGATTATGATGACTTTAATCTATTGTATGATTCTCTGCATACTATTGTGGGACAAGAAGAAGAGAATGTGGACTTTTATAATGCTCGGATTCGGGTTCTTGGTCTTTGTTATGATATACGACATGCTTTCATGGGAAACCGGGAGTGTGAATTTAGAGATAATGGGATTACTAGAGAAAAGATGAAATGGCTAGGTATATCCGTCGCGGATCAAAATCTCTATTATTCTTGCAAAACGTATTATCCCGAACTATTGTTTATCATGATGGCGCTTAATGACTTTATTGCTATTTACGAACAAAAGAAAGCTGCCAATCAGCTTTGGGACAGAAATATTACGACAGTACGGAGCTTTCAAGCTGCGGTAATGGATTCCCTTAGTAACACATTAAAGCCGCAGACATTCAAATTGATGCAGAAGAACATGAGTAAGACAGACAGGCCTTCTTTTAGCCGTTTTTACACAGCCTACTTGGATGAATTAAATATTCGCTTCCTGGACTGGGATGCAGACAAGCGCCTGAAGAATATCTCTATCATAGCGAAGCATCTCGCCGAACAAGGCAAGCCTTATCAGGAAACTGTTGATAATATACTCGAAGCAGCAAGAGAAAACAACTGTCATCCGAGCCAGATTAAATATGGTTACGAATACCCGGAATACGAGGAGATTAATTGGTGATTTAGCTGTGTGACTGTTTTTTTTGACGCATAGCTGCATGAGAAAACGAGAGAGAACTGGCTTAGTCCTCTCTCGTTTTCTCTATTTCCGTTACTATCTTTTTACCTAACCCTATAAAAATAATATCTTTTAGCTTGAAATTATGAAATGGAACTAAGATTTACGCAGCCAAAAGAGACCTTCCCGCACCGCAGAAAGGTCTCTCACATCACTATACTAACCACAGAAATAAGAATAGAGCCTGCACCAACGATGAACGTACTTTGCATAATAAAAGCTGCCAGATTCGTCTTAAAGGAGTGAATCGTATAATCATTCTTTATTTGCTTATCTGCTCTCTCCATAGCTCGTGATTTGCGAATCATTCGTTCTCCGATTATCCTGAAACCTTCTGTGACTGGAGTAAGGAAGCCTGTTTTGAAGATGATTGCGATGCTTGCAATGAGTAATAGGAAAAGACCAATTAAAAATGCGGTATTGGAGAGACCTGCTTTTGTAAAGGGAACAGCTAATGTTGCCACGTACCAGCCAAGGATCGTGAGGAAGAACAAAGATACTTTCCATTTCATGTGATTTGCAAGCTCCTTTCTTATGTAACGGAAAGCGGGACCTGCAAGAGATCCCGCTTTCCTTTCATTAGATTTTTCTTATTCAGAAACTTTTTCTGCCCATTTCAGGTACGGATAACGGTTAACTGGGTAGACAATGTTTTCGAAGTTCTGAGCTGTTAAGTAGTTGTTTGTATAATGGTAGATTGGGTTGAACGGCAGCTCTTCCATTAATACAGCTTCTGCTTGATGCAATAGTTCGTAACGTTTTTCTGGGTCTTGTTCTACTTTGGCATCGGCCATCAGCTGATCGTATTCTTCATTCACCCAGTTGGTGCGGTTATTCGGGCTATCGCCTAGATAGTAATCAAGGATTACCACTGGATCTACCAGCACGCCGATCCAGCCCATACGAGCCATTTGGAAGTTACCTTGTTTTGTTGTATCCAGGTACGTTTTCCACTCTTGGTTTTCCAATTTCACGTCCACACCAAGGTTCTCTTTATACATAGCTTGCACCGCTTCGGCAATTTTCTTGTGGTTTTCAGACGTATTATAAAGCAGTGTTACTTCTGGAAGCTCGGTCCAGCCTTCTTCTTTCATACCTTCTTCTAGCAGTTTCTTCGCTTCTGCGGCATCATCTTCAAAGTATGCACCGCCAGCTTCACGGAAGTCACCTTCTGGCGTTTCTACACCTTCTGGTACAAATGCACGTGCTGGCGTTTCGCCTGCTTTGGTGACGTTTGTTGTTAATGTCTCACGATCTACCGCTAGATTAAATGCTTTTCTAACTTTCGCATTGGTGAATGGTTCTTTATCGACATTAAACATATACATGTACGTACCAAAGTATGGCACTTCACTATATTCTTCAGAATCCTTTTCTTGATCAATCACATCAGATGGCAATGTCTGAATAAGATCCAACTCATCTGTCTTAAACATTTGATAGTACGTTGTGGCATCGTTCACCATCTTGTATGTTACTTTATCAAGGTTTACGACATCATGATCCCAGTAGTTCTCACTCTTCTCAATAACTACTTCACTATCATGCTCCCATTTTGTAAGTTTGAATGGGCCGTTACTTACATACGTATCTGCTTCTGCAGACCAATTTTTATTCTCTTCGACAACATCTTGTTTCACCGGATAAAATGACCACATTGTTAATAGCTCATCAAAGTATCCAAGTGGCGCTTCCAATTCCACGACAAGCGTCTTATCGTCTTCTGCCGTTACGCCAACGTCTTCTACGGAACCTTCCCCTTTGTTGTAAGCTTCTCCGCCTTTAAGATAGTACAAGTAGAAGGCAAAGGAGCTACCGGTATCCGGATTCAGCGTACGTTTCCACGCATATTCAAAGTCACCAGCTGTTACATTTGATCCGTCTGACCACTTGGCATCATCACGAATGGTAAAGGTATATGTCTTCCCATCTTCGGAAACATCCGCATTACTCGCTGCTCCTAGCACTGGATTTCCATTTTCATCTTTTGTATAAAGTCCTTCAAACACGTGATCTAAAACCCAACCTGATGTTGTATCGGTAGCTAATGCTGGATCAAGATCCGGCGGCTCACTCATGGCATTTACGGTAATTTCCTGCGCTACATCTCCGCTTCCTGACGTTCCTCCACTACAACCTGCGACAAATACAGCGACAGCTACCAGCAATACTAGACTTTTTAGCCACTTTTTCATCATAATGCCCCCTTCAGATTTTTAACTATTGTAAAGATGACAAGCTGTCCAGTGATTGTCTTTCACTTCTCTCCACTCAGGTACCGATTGCGCACAAACATCCATTGCAAATGGACAGCGTGTACGGAATCGGCAGCCACTTGGCGGGTCAACTGGACTTGGCGGATCACCTTCTAACACAAGTCTTTCACGTTTCTGTGCTTCCGGATTAGTAACTGGGATGGCTGATAATAACGCTTTTGTATACGGATGGAGCGGGTCATGAAACAGTTCATCGCTGTCGGCAAGTTCCATCATCTTCCCTAAGTACATCACACCAATTCGGTCACTAATGTGCTTAACCATGCCTAAATCATGCGCAATAAATAAGTACGTAAGATCTTCTTGTTCCTTCAAGTCTTCTAATAGATTAATAACCTGTGCTTGGATTGATACATCCAGTGCGGATATCGGTTCATCAGCTACAATAAACTTCGGTTCAACCGCCAGAGCGCGAGCGATGCCGATTCGCTGCCGCTGCCCGCCACTGAACTCATGCGGGTAGCGTTTAGCATGCCCTGGCTGCAGCCCAACTCTTTCTAACAGTTCATAGACGCGTTCCTGGCGACTATTGCCTTTCGCTAGCTTATGCGCATCAATCCCTTCCGCAATAATATCGCCAACGCGCATCCGTGGATTGAGCGAAGCATGCGGGTCTTGGAAAATGACTTGAATCTCTCGGTTAATCTGTTTCTTTTGCTTTTTATTTAATTCACTTAGATCCAGACCGTTGTAGACAATCTTGCCAGACGTTGGATCTTCTAAGCCTACAATCGTCTTGCCTAACGTCGATTTTCCGCTGCCGCTTTCTCCTACTAGACCAAACGTTTCGCCGCGCTTGATTTCAATCGAGATATCATCAACCGATTTCACGGTTAATTCTTTGCCGATTGGATAGTATTTTTTCATTTGATCGATTTGAATGATTGTTTCCGTCATAGCTGCTCCCTCCCGGCTGCTAATTCTTGCAGAGCTGGAGTTCTCGAATCGTTCAGCCAGCATTTCGCCTCGTGCCCTTGCTCGATGGAAAACGCAGGAGGCATTTCTTCGACACAAACGTCCATCGCATATTTACAGCGCGGTGCAAAAGGACAACCTTTCGGTGGAGAAAACAAATCGGGTGGTGCGCCGTCAATTGGCACTAATCGCTTCTTATCTGCTGCATGGATATCTGGAATCGACTCTAGCAGTCCCCATGTATAAGGATGCTTTGGATTGTTGAATAGTTCATTTACTGGTGCCGATTCGACAATCATGCCGCCATACATAACCGCAACTCTTTCTGCTGTCTCGGCTACAACGCCAAGGTCATGGGTAATTAATATAATGGAAGTATCTAGTTCATCTCGGAGGTTCTTCATCAAGTCCAACACTTGGGCTTGGATGGTAACATCTAATGCTGTCGTAGGTTCATCAGCTAATAGAACTTGTGGATGACAAGCAAGTGCAATGGCAATCATAATTCGCTGCCGCATCCCCCCGCTGAATTCATGCGGGTACTGATTATATCGTTCAGCAGGATTGGAAATACCGACAAGGCGAATCATTTCAATCGCGCGTTCCTTCGCTTCTTGCCCTTTTATGTCTTGGTGTGCTGTAATGCTTTCCGTAATCTGTTTGCCGACCTTCATGGTAGGATTCAATGAAGTCATTGGATCTTGAAAGACCATACTAATCTTTGAACCTTTTACTTTTTGCATCTCTCGTTTGGACAGCTTTAACAGGTCCTGTCCTTCTAGGAGTACTTCTCCGTTCTTTATTTTGCCTGGCGGAGTTGGGATGAGGCCCATGATGGACTGCACAGTAACACTTTTTCCGCTGCCGCTCTCTCCAACTATCGCTAAGATTTCTCCTTTATCCACATGGAAGGAAACATCCCGAACGGCTTGCACTTCTCCTCCATATGTTTTAAAACGAACTTCCAGGTTGTTCACTTCTAGTAAGTGTTCCAACATCCCACCTCCTATTTATTTGCTTTCGGATCCAGTGCATCTTGCAGGCCATCACCGAATGCATTAAAGGCAAACATGGTGAGGGCAATCATAAAGCCTGGGAAAAAGAGACGCCACCACTGCCCGCTTAAGATAACACCTAAGGAATCGTTCGCCATCGTTCCCCAGCTGGCAAACGGTGCTTGCACCCCTAAGCCGAGAAAGCTGAGAAATGATTCAGCAAAGATTGCTTGCGGTATGGTAAAGGTCAAATTGACGATAATGATGCCAGCTGTATTAGGAATCAAATGCCGCCAAATGATCTTCCCGTGGGAAGTCCCCATTTTTTGTGCAGCCAATACATATTCCTGTGATTTCAGCTGCAAGATCTGGCCGCGAATGATTCTGGCCATTCCTACCCAGCCAGTGACAGATAAGGCGATAATAATTGAGGTTACACCTGGCTCCATAATTACCATCAGCAGAATAACGATTAATAGATACGGAATACCGTATAGAATTTCAACGATACGCATTAAAATGCCATCAATTCGATCACCAAACTTACTGCGGCCAGCCATATAACCAGAGATACCGCCAACTGTAACCCCGATGATAATATCAATCGCTGCGGCAACGAGACCTATCGTTAGCGATACTCTAGCTCCGTACCACGTTCTGGACCAAACATCTCTGCCTAAATCATCGGAACCGAACCAATGCTCGCTGTTCGGAGCAACGTTTGTGTTACCCAGTTCTTGTTTAGCAGGATCGAACGGTACCATATGAGGACCAGCTATAGCAAAGAAGGCAATGACGACTAACAAGGTAAATCCAAGTACAGCCATCTTATTTTTAACAACGGTAAGAATGGTTTCTTTCCACACGCTCATACTCGGGCGCTGGATCGGATCATGGCCCCTGTTTTCTAGTGATAAGGGGCGAAAAAGGGAATCATCAACTTCAACGCGTCTTTCTTCCATCTTACTCCCCTCCACTCGTTAGTTTTATTCTTGGGTCAATGTAACGGTAAGAAATATCAATGATGAATAACGTCAACACGAGCAAGGTACTGAAAAAGATGGTAGTACCCATAATGACCGGATAATCGCGGTTAAAAATACTGTCTACAAAATAACGGCCGATACCTGGAATAGCGAATATCTTTTCGATAACGAAGGTTCCGGTAATTAACGATACAAAGAGTGGTCCAATAAAAGAAATGACCGGTAATATAGCATTTCGAATGCCATGTCTGATGACTAGCTTTGATTTTGACAGCCCTTTAGCATCTGCTGTCTTGATGTAGTTTTGATTTGTTACTTCGAGCATGCTAGATCGCATAAACCGCGCAATAACAGCTAGCGGTGTTGCAGCTAATGCGAGTGTTGGCAGAATGGAATGCTGCCAAGTTCCCCACGAGGCGACCGGTAACATCCCCCACTCAACGGCAAAGTACTTGATTAACAGCGGAGCCAGGATAAAGCTAGGGACAGAGATACCGATAATGGCGATAAACATAGATACATAATCCAGTGCTTTGTTTTGATTCAACGCTGCGACAATCCCGAGCAGCAGTCCGAAAATCAATGCGACGACCATTGCCTGCAACCCGAGCAGCGCAGAAGCTGGCGCACCATCGGCAATAATCGAATTAACCGATCTTGTTTCGGATTGAATGGAGTATCCTAAATCAAATGTCACTAAGTCCTTCATATATAAGACGTATTGCACAGCAATTGGCTCATCTAAGTTATACTTCGCTCGCATATTTTGGAGCACTTCTTCTGGCAGCACATCGGCATCCGAAGCAAACGGATCGCCAGGGATAAACTTCATAATCAAAAATGTCAGACTCGCTATGACCCATATCGTAAGCAGCATGGTAAGTAATCGTTTTACAATATACATGCAGATTCACCTCCGCTATTTTTCTAGCTGCACCGCTCTAGGCATTCACGCTGCCAAGTACACCATTTGTAGCTGTCATGGCAATGATTACACAGCCCCACATATGTTTGTAGGCGGTAACCATATCGTCACACGTGAATCGAATGCTTCTTGGACCAGTTAAGGTTACTGTAGGCAGCGTTGTTGTCATCATTGCCTGCTGCGGCCCCTTTAACTCGATGTCGAACGTAACAGGACCTTCTGTTCGTAACGGTTTAAAGGATTTTGTATCCTTCACTGCTTCCTCCGCCTTTTCACGAATTTCTTTTTGAGCAATTTCTGGATGAATCAACTCGGCCGCGAACCGATCTACAGCACGCTTGGTGACAGCCGCTTTTACGTCTGGTAATGTTTCTTGTACTTCTTTTACGTAAGCATCATCACCACTAATGAAAATGGCCGGGACATGAAAGCTGCCCGCAACAAGCGTGTTCATTTCTGTTTCTCCAACGACTTTGCCATTGATTTTCATTTCGTTTACACAAATACCTGCTAACGTGTGACTAATGACTGTGCGTTCTGATCCTGCTTCACGTCCATGATGGCCCACGAACATAATAGCGTCGAACGTATCATCTAATCCTTCTAGCTGACACATGACGCGGTTATTACCAGACACAAGTCTTGCACGAGCATCTAACTCTTCTACTAGTATGTTGGACATATTGCCATGCCCATCCGCTACGACCAGCTCTGTGGCTCCGCCGTTAAAGGCTCCCTCGATAGCAGCATTTACATCTGCTGTCATGAGCTTTCTGAATCGCTGATACTCGGAATTTGTTTTTAACTGCTGGTTGGTTGCTACTCCTGAAATACCTTCCATATCTGCTGAAATAAATATCTTCATCGCCATCACCCCTGATTGATAATTATAAATTTTCACACTAATTAGCTTAAAAAATTTTATCTAAAACGGAAAACGTGAATCTGGCGTCACACTCTTTACGAATGCTTTTACTAACTCCTTCGTTGCGAGAAGATCCCCTACATCTACAAGCTCAATCGCTGAATGTGTATAACGGGACGGAATGGATAACACACCTGTCGGGATGCCTTTGTTTGCATAAGTAACTGCCCCGCCGTCGGTGCCAATCCCGGTAAACACTTCAAGCTGATATGGAATTTGGTAGTGTTTCGCTAGCGTGATAAGCTGCTGTTTCATTGTCTTGGGAACAATTAAACTTGCATCCATAACCTTGATCCCTGTCCCTTTGCCTAAGTGGAGGGTTTGGTCCATTGTTTGCTCGAGTGTGTCACTTACTGCTGTTGTATCAATGGCAATCGCTGCATCGGCCTCGATATGTTCGGACGCTGTTTTCGCCCCTCTTAACCCGACCTCTTCTTGGACCGTGAATAAACAAATGAGCTCGCCAGCGAAATCATTCCCTACCTCTTCCAACACTTGCAAGATAACGGCACAACCTGCCCGGTCATCCAATGACTTCGCACGTACTTTCGGTTCGTCTGCTGTTCCAAGGGTTTGGAGATCGGTCCCCCACGTAATTGGTGTCCCTACCTCGATGCCCATGTCAATTACTTCTTCATGTGAGCTTGCGCCAACGTCTATGTATAACTGGCTGTGCTTTCTCACTTTTTGCGCATCATCAAACTTCGCAAAATGTGCAGAAAGTGTTCCTATCATTCCATTGATATGCCCTTTTTCTCCTAATAGTTTTACCGTCTGTGCGACTAGGTTTCGATCATCATTGCCGCCAAGCTTTTCAAATCGCAGAAATCCGTTTGCCTCAATCTTCTTGACGATAAAGCCCACTTCGTCCATGTGGGCTGTTAACAGAATAGCAGGTCCTGCTTTCGCTCCTTTTTTCTTGGCGATAACATTACCAATCGGATCTATCTCAACTTGGTCTGCTTTATCCTTCAAATAGTCTCTAAGAAAATAACTCACTTCTTGCTCATAACCACTTGGACCGTGCAGGCTAGTTAATGTCTTTAGTAAATCAATCAAGTTAAGCAAGCTCCTTTCTATAGATATTCGAACGTATTCTTATAATTTTCTAATTGAATAATCGTATTAATGGCTGTAATTCCTTCAATACGATCCAGGTTAAGCACACAGTCTCTTATATCCTCTTGGCTTCTTACGTTAATTTGAATAAGCAGCGGATATTCTCCTGATGTCATCGTAATATAGCGAACTTCTTTCAAGGTGCTAAGTTCTTCCTTCACTTTGGCCATCATCCGTTGTTCTGTCTTTATTTGAATAATTGCTCCAGCTTTTAAACCAAGCGCAATTGGATTCACGACACCGACAACTTCGATAATTTTATTCTGAACCAGATTTTTGTACCGAAGTCTGATTGTTTTCTCTGTCACATCTAATGCATTTGCTATTTCAGAAAATGGCAAGCGCCCATCCTTTGATAACATTCGGATTATACCGCGGTCTAACTCATCAATTTGATACTCCACTGAACTTCCTACTTTCGGACTTATTTACAATTAAATTACCCTTTTAGATACATACTGTCAGATAAATTAACATTTACATTCCCAAATTATTGATTTACTATCGTTATAAGGAATCAGGTATAGAGGGTATTATACAAGTTAAATTTTCAGAAATCAATGATAATTCGGATTTTAATGGAGGTTATACGATGAAAGCCATCACGAATGTATCTGGTGTAGACGGAACTGGCAAGAACTTACGTAATACAACGATTTTAATAAAGGATGGAAAATTCACTTCAATAGGAGAAGCATCCAGCATTCCCAATGGCTATGAAGTAATCGATGCGATGGGAAAATATTTTACTCCGGGACTAATCGATGTGCACACCCACTTAGGCGTACATGAAGAAGGCATCGGTAAAGAAGGTCATGATTTCAATGAAACGAGTGCAGCTGCTACACCGCAAGTACGGGCAATTGACGGAATTAACCCTAAAGATCAGGGTTTTGCGGATGCCAGGCGAGCAGGTGTCACCACCGTACAAGTGATGCCAGGAAGTGCGAATGTAATTGGCGGTGAGATGTGTGTATTGAAGACCACGGGCACAATTGTAGATGAGATGGTCATTCGAAATCCTTCTGGCTTAAAAGCGGCAACAGGTGAAAATCCAAAACGATTCCATGGCGATAAAGGAAGAATGCCAACAACAAGAATGGGAGTAGCCGCCATTCTTCGTGAAAAATTAATAGCAGCCCAAACTTATATGGAAGAGCGCAAAACCGGAAAAACGGCGAGAAACCTTGGATTAGAACATATTGTGAAAGTATTAAATAAAGAAATCCCCCTTCGTGTTCATGCCCATCGCGCCGATGACATCGTCACTGTCTTACGCTTAAAAAGAGAGTTTGATATTGATCTAACCATTGAGCATTGTACAGAAGGCCACCAAATCGCACCATTTATCGCCAAACACGATATCTCTGTCTCCGTGGGACCGACAATGACACCACGTTCGAAAATTGAACTTGCTGATAAAGGCTGGAACACCCTACTAGCTCTAGCAGATGCATCTGTTCCATTCTCTATCACGACAGATCATCCCGTTATTGCCATTGAGCATTTGATGACGAGTGCAATTCTAGCTGTTAAATACGGTCTGCCAGAAGAAGAAGCATTAAAAGCTATTACACTGCATGCTGCGAAACATCTAGGCGTAGACGATCGAGTTGGTTCCGTAGAAGTTGGCAAGGACGCAGATTTTGTTCTCTGGGATGGCAATCCGTTTGATCTAAGAAACAAAGTCGTACAAACCTATATCAACGGTGAATTAGTATAAATCATACATGCCCTGTCTCCTGATCTGCCATACGATTGTTGTGTGGCAGTAAATCAGGAGACTTGTTCTATAACAAGATAACAAGATAAATATTCAGATAGTAATGGAGGTAGCATACGATGACAAACAATGGGGTTTCAGCAGATGATTTGTTTGAATTTTCATTCTTATCCGATCCACAGCTCTCACCAGATGGCAGCTGGGTTGTTTTTATAAAGCGCGTTATAAATGGAGAGAAAAAATATCAATCAAATGTATTTGTCTTACATGTAGATTCGAAGGAAGTCACCCGGTTTACCCAAGGAAATTTCTCCGACACGCAGCCTAGATGGTCAGCTAACGGGAAAGACATATTCTTCACCTCCAATCGCTCTGGAAGGCAGCAAATTTGGCGTATTGCATTTAGTGGCGGTGAAGCAACGCAAGTCACTTCGTTCAAGAGAGGTGCCTCACAGCCAGTTTGTTCTCCCGATGGCAAACAGCTCATTGTCACAGTGCCGCTCACGAAATCAGATAACTTAGAAGAGAAGGAAACAAAGCAGGAAGCGACAGAAGACAAAATACAACCTTATATCACAACAAAACTGCATTACAAGTCCGACATGAGCGGTTTTTCCGATGAAACATTCCAGCATATCGCCTTAATCGATTTAGAAACTGGCACAGAGACCCTGTTAACAGATGGAGCGTATGATCATCATTATCCGGTCTTCTCACCAGACGGAACACATGTGGCTTATACTGCCAACCGTTCCGAAGATCCGGAACAAACATTCTTCTCGGATATTTATCAGCTGAATCTAGCAACGAAAGATACAGAGAAGCTGACGACTAGCGACAAAAGATTTCGTGCGCCTCAGTATTCTCCTGATGGGACAAAGCTCTCGTTATTAGGAGATGATCTAGCTTTTGCAGGCTCCACCCTTACTAGAGTTTGGTCGCTCGATCTTGCAACCAGGAATTTAACTTGCTTGACGAGTGAGTGGGATGCGGAGTGCAGTGATATGGCAATTAATGATATGGGTACAGGTGCAGGAGATATGGGAGCCATTTGGCACAAGGCAAATGATGCGCTGTACTTCTTAGCTAGTGAACAAGGCGCAACGAACTTATATCGAGTGACACTCGAAAAACAAATCACGAAAGTACTTGGTGGGAAAAGACAAGTTTATGCATTTAGTACAAACAAGGATCAAGCGCAATTTGTGTATGCCGTTAGCCAGTCTGATATTCCAGGTGACCTATTCGTCTCCACTTTCTCAGGGGATGAAGAACAGCGTTTAACAGCAGCCAACGAGCACTTGCTGCAGACGAAAGCTCTGGCTATTCCAGAAGATTTCATTTTTAAGGCAAATGACGGAACTGACTTGCAAGGATGGATCATCAAGCCAGTCGGATTGAAAGAAGGCGAATCTTATCCACTTGTGTTGGAGATTCATGGCGGACCGCACGCCATGTACAGCTACGCGTTCATGCACGAGTTTCAGGTCCTCGCTAGTAAAGGATATGGTGTCCTGTTTATGAACCCACGAGGAAGTCATGGCTACGGACAACAGTATGTCGATGCCGTGCGCGGAAACTATGGGGGTGTAGACTATGATGATGTGATGACTGCTCTTGATTATGCGCTAGACACATACGATTGGATCGACCCAATGCGTTTAGGTGTTACGGGCGGAAGCTATGGCGGATTTATGACGAATTGGATTATCGGCCATACGAACAAATTTAAAGCTGCTGTTACGCAACGCTCTATTAGTAACTGGATTAGCTTCTATGGTGTTAGTGATATTGGCTACTTCTTTACCGAATGGGAGCATAAGACGACCATCATGGAGGACCCCGATGAGCTATGGAGAATCTCGCCGCTTCGTTACGTCAAGCATGTCCAAACACCACTGCTGATCTTGCATAGTGAAAACGACTATCGCTGTCCAATTGAACAAGGCGAGCAACTATATGTAGCCTTAAAACAGCAAAAAAAACCAACACGTTTTGTCCGTTTCCCCAATTCCAATCATGAGCTGTCTCGAAGCGGAGATCCGAGCCTGCGAATCGTTCGACTGAGCGAGATAACAAATTGGTTTGATCAGTACTTACAATAAAGAGAGGTAATGGATTTGAAGATTTTACTCACTGGATTTGAAGCTTTTCTGGGAATGGCCTCCAATCCAACAGAAGTGATTGTCCGTCAGCTAGACGGTGTCACAATAGATGGAAAACAAATAATCGGAAAGGTGCTTCCGGTGAATTTCACAACATCCGCAGGCATCCTTTTAGAACATATAAAAGCTTATCAGCCAGCAGCTGTTATATCTTTAGGATTAGCTGCCGGCAGAAATAGAATCACACCAGAACGCGTAGCGATAAACTGTATGGACGGCGAAGCAGATAATAGCGGCAATCAGTACAACGGTCAAAAAATAATAGAAGGTGCACCTGATGCCTATTTTTCAACGCTACCTATTAAAGAGATGGTCTCAAGACTGCACGCGCATAACCTGCCTGCGACTATCTCTAACACGGCCGGCACTTATTTATGTAACCAAATTATGTACACCGCAAGGCATCATATAGAAACGAACAAGCTGGATATCGTCTCCGGATTCGTGCACATACCAGCACATCATGAGCTAGCAATGACTAATCCCAAGCTGCCATCATGGTCGATAACGGACTTGGAAGAAGCGGTTCGAGTTATAATTGAAGGAATATGATAAAAGATGAAAGTGCAGGAATTGTCCCTGTACTTTCATCTTGGTTTTTAATAGTATTTTAAGTTTAGTCCTTCCGAGTTTGGTACAGTACTGTTCTGTCTGAGCAGCTGCTTAAAGAATAGCCGTGCGTAAATGGGGATTCCTATTATTCACCTTTTCCTTTATCTGCTCTTCCAAAAGCAATCGTATCAATACCTTCCCTATCCAGAAAGTCCTCTATTTTTTTCTGTTCGCTTCCATTCACAACATCCGTTGCATCCTTTATTGATCCGATATCTACTTTTGGCATTTTTCCTTCGCTTAGATCATCTGTAAAAGTACTGATTGCTTCATCCAATCCATACATCATCTCATTTGAGACTGTAATATACTGGCTAATTCGTTTAGACTCCTCTTGATAATCTTCAGGCAGCGTATTATTTACGATATAGCTAGAGAAATTCTTATCATTTTCTTCTGTGAGCTTTCTAATTTCATCAAATTCCTCTAATTCATCACGCTTTAATTCCTCTCCTCCATCAATAACATCTAAAAATGGATAACTGGCATTCATTAATGCTTCATTGCTATCCAGATATGTTGTTATGCTCAATTTCATCTCTTCTTCTTCAATGATACGTGCTTGTTTCTCAGAGCTAAAAACAGTACTAGGAATCGTAACGTCCTGCGTGGAAATAACTTCTTCTTCTGTCGTGTCTATCGTTTCTTCCTGGGCTTGGGAACAAGCACTTAATGTAAATAGAACAAAGATACAGCACAATAGCCTTTTCATACTCTTTTCTCCCCCCTAACAATTGGAGTATTTAAGTTTAAGCATAACCTTTCCCTTTCCAATAACTACAACAGAGCTTCCCATTAATATAACGAACTTTTAAGTAAGAAGTTTCAAGGTTCAAAAACTTTTTTCTAATATATGTAAATAGACCCCGTCCACTTATTGGCTCTCCCTTCCATTGGATATGCATGGCTTACCGGGAAATAATAAACACACCAAACGATTTCCTAAGAAAAAAGGATGTGTCTTATTTGGATTTCTTCCACAGCCAAGAAACACTCACTACGATGCAATGGATACTTCGAGCAGTTGTATCATTTATCTTCTTATTAATTGTCGCGAAGGTGCTGGGGCAGCGGTCTATATCACAGCTGAGACTTCTGGATTTTGTTATTGCTTTAGTTGTTGGGAATATTATCGCTCACCCTTTATCAGATGAAGACTTGGGCTTGAAAGGTTCTCTCATAACAACGATTGTATTGGTGCTTTTATATCTTGGGGGGATTTTCCTTATTTTAAGGTGGCCTTGGTTCCGGAATTTAATAAACCATAAGCCGATTCCAATTGTCAGAGATGGCAAGATTCTTTTTGAAGGCTTGCGGCACGCCAGAATATCGATTGATGTACTGTTGGAAGAATTACGCAAAGGGAAAGTTGAGGACGTTACAAAAGTGGCGTTAGCACTTTGGGAAGCGGAAGGAAGGGTGTCGTTCTTTCTGGATCCAAAATATGAAGCTCTTACCCCAGAGAACATGCAGATTCAAACACAGCCCTTTCATATGCCGCAAACAATCATAAAAGATGGGAAAATCCTTCAAAAGGAGCTGCATGAAACTGCTAAGGATGAAGAATGGGTTTTGTCGAAATTAAGCAGTAATTATCAGACTGATGTTAAAAATGTACTGTTTGCGACAATTGATAAGAATGAGAAGCTTACTGCCTTTTTATATCGTTGATTTTCAAATTAAAACGTAAGCCCGCACTAAATGACAGTGCGGGCTTTCCGTATGTAAAAAATCTCACCTATATAAGATACTTTTTTCTATATTGTTCTTGATTTTACATATGTAGTTCTAATATAAAGTTAATATATTTTTCTGGCCTATAAATTCATATTTCTTTAAGTAAGCAATAAGATTAGGAGGTTACAATGAAAGCTAACCATTTAATATATCTATGTAAAAACTAAATTCTCTAGGGGGGTATTAGGATGTTTGCTGGTCATTTTGGAGTAGCCGCTGCAGTAAAAAGTAAAACCCCGCAAATTCCGCTTTGGTCATTATTGGTCAGCACGCAATTACTTGATCTTGTCTTCTTTGCATTAAGTACCACTGGACTCGAGACGATGGAGCCATTAGGTGATGGTGGTTATACCCAGGTGATGATATATGCCTTCTATACCCATTCTTTACTAGGAGCATTGGTGCTATCCATCTTAGCAGCAGGTCTTGCTGCATTCTTTTGGGGAAAGATAGCAGGCCTTGTTATTGGAGCTGTTGCGTTTAGCCATTGGATTCTAGACTTGATTGTTCATCGTCCAGATTTACCTATTCTTCCTGGCAATGCAGGAGAATTTCCGCTTCTAGGATTAGGTCTATGGAATTCCTTTCCTGCAAGCTTCCTTCTTGAATTCTTATTAATAACGATTGGTGCATTTTTATATTTCCGATACGCACTCCGCTCGTCGGGTCCTAAACGCAGAGCAAGAGCTATTACATCGGGATGTATTATGGCTGTCTTCTTACTGCTTTGTTTAGGGTTTGATGTTCTCGCATGATTTTCTCATAGCAAGTGTTAATTAAAGATAATCCACATTACTTTATTGTTCCTGACTCTAGCTGCTTTATAGCACTAACCAAAGCGGAGGCAGACATCTTCTATGTATAATTTAAGAGAAAGCCGTTTTGCCCACTACTTTTCAAGTATAATAAACCTAATTCAGTTAATGCATATATTATTTCTCAGTGAGAATTCTATTCATATAACGAAAAAACAATAAACGGGGCTAAAAAATGAGTAATGTAAGTTTTGCGGATTATCAGGTAAGCGAAGAAATTAAAAGAGCACTCGATGTGTTGCGATACGAAACGCCAACAGAAGTGCAAAGCAAAGTAATTCCATTAGCAATGGAAAAGCAAGATCTTGTGGTAAAAGCACAGACAGGCAGCGGCAAGACGGCTTCTTTTGGTATTCCTGTGAACGATATGATCGTATGGGAAGAGAAAAAACCACAGGCCTTGATTCTTACGCCAACGCGGGAGCTAGCAGTGCAAGTTCAGGAAGATATCAAAAATATCGGCAGATTCAAACGGATTAAAGCTGTTTCTGTTTATGGAAAAGAGCCGTTTAAGAAACAAAAAGATGAATTAAAGCAGCAAACGCATGTCGTCGTTGGTACGCCTGGACGTGTGATGGACCATATCGATCGCGAAACACTTGATTTGGACCAAATAAAATATCTTGTTATCGATGAAGCAGATGAAATGCTTAACAGAGGTTTTATTGATGAAGTGGAAGCAATCATTCAATCGTTGCCTGCTGACCGTGTGACAATGGTCTTTTCTGCTACCTTGCCAAAGGATGTTGAAAACCTTTGCCACAAATATATGAAAGACCCTGCTCACGTCGAAATCGAGTCTACCGGAGTAACAGCCGATACGATTGAACACTCTTTAATAGAAGTGAAAGACGAAGGCAAAATCTCCCTCCTAAAAGATGTTACGGTTGTAGAAAATCCAGACAGCTGCATGATTTTCTGCCGCACGAAAGAAAATGTAGATACGGTGTATAGCGAACTAGATGAAGCTGGCTATCCTGTTGAACGGCTCCATGGCGGACTAGAACAAGATGAGCGATTTGCTGTTATGGAAGGTTTCAAAATGGGCAAATTCCGCTATTTAGTGGCTACCGATGTAGCTGCCAGAGGTATTGATATTGATAACGTGAACCTCGTTATCAACTATGACGTTCCAATGGAAAAAGAAAGCTACGTGCACCGTACGGGAAGAACTGGCCGTGCCGGAAATAAAGGACTAGCTATTACATTCTCGACACCTTATGAAGGAAAGTTCCTTAAAGCAATTGAAAGATACATCGGCTTTGACATACCTGCTGAAGAAGCTCCGAGCCAAGCCGAAGTAGCTGGTGCTAAAGCTGCTTTCGAGGAAAAAATAAGCAGCAAGCGCATTGTAAAAAATAATAAAACAGCCCGTATCAATCAAGATATTATCAAGCTCCATTTCAACGGCGGTAAAAAGAAGAAAATTCGTGCGGTTGATTTTGTTGGAACGATTGCGAAAATTCCCGGCGTTACAGCTGAAGATATTGGCATTATCAATATTCAGGATACGATGTCCTATGTTGATATCCTAAACGGAAAAGGCTCGATCGTTTTACAGGCAATGGAGAACACGACGATTAAAGGGAAGAAATTAAGAGTGAGCAAGGCAATTAAATAGTAAGCACAAGAATCCCCCTCATTAAAATGAGGAGGATTCTTTCTTTATCAAAATGCAACTTGTCGCTGACAGGATTATTACCTTTACTTCAAGTCCCTAACCCCTGTCTCCAACATCTCCATCTGCAAAACAGTCTGTTCATCCGTAATGGTCTTCTCTCTTCCATTTATAATCGCTTCATATAAATCATCATATACACGCCCATAATCACCATCGACCGATTTTACGGTTTCTTCATGAACGGTACCTTCTTCGTCCACATAAGTCAGCACACCGTAATGCTGTAATGTATCGATACCGAAATCTTTATTATCCGGCATATGGAATAACTTCAGGTGCTCTTCTTGACGATCTTTTGTTTCTTTCACAAAGCTTCCCTTTTTACCATAAACAACAAAGCTTGGTCTTTCTTTCACCCTGAAGTAACTGGATTTTACCGATACTTTCAGCGTGCCGTAATACAAATCCAGATCAAAGTAATCATTCATTCGGCCTTGCCCTAATAATTGCCTCACGTCATAGTGAATGTGATCCGGCTTGCCGAAATAGCTGATAACTTGATCCAAGGTATGGCAGCCGTGGCCATACAAATAGGATTCTGCCGGGTCAAAAGATTGCGCAGACTCTGGCACTTCGGGGCGATAATAGTCATAATGCATCTCTACTTCCAGCAAGTCCCCTAGCCTTCCTTCTTCGATGACTTTTTGAACAGTTAAGAAGTCGCTGTCAAAACGCCTGTTTTGATATGCCTGCACCAATAATCCTTTTTCTTTTGCCAATGCAAATATCTCTTTTGCTTGCTCGGACGTCTCCATAAAAGGCTTTTCAACTAAACAGTGCTTGTTATGCGCTAGCACTTGTTTTGCGTAGTCGTAATGGCTGTCATGTTTTGTGCAGATAACAATAAGCTGAATATCGGGATCCTGCAGTAATTCATCTAACTCGGATGTGTAACGTACTCCTGCAATTTTGCTCCAGCTATCACGTTCTGGACTTCTCCGGTAAATTGTTTTCACCTTTATATTGTCTCGTTGCAAGACGAACGGCAGATGATATCTGTTCGTGCTTTTTCCATTTCCTATGTAACCGATAGTTAGCATCTAGCAGCCTCCTAAAATTTATTTATATGTAAATTTTTCTATTTAAAAGAAAAGTACCTTCTGAGGTTGATAAGTTCATCATACCAGAAGGTACTTCTTTATTTTACATTAAGCCAATAACGTGGAAAACGATACCAACTGCGAACAATCCAAGAATCATTACAATTGGCGAAACTTTCTTTCTAAGCAGCCACATCGCAAGAAGTGTGATCAGCAATCCAGCTAACCCAGGAATTAAGCTGTCTAAGTTGTCTTGTAAAGTCGTTACATTCGTATCGCTTAATGACCTGCCGGCGGCTTGCTGTTCTAATGCTGTGCGCACTCCTTCTGAACCAGCAGGCAAGTTATCCCAATCAATATAAGCGCCTTCATCAAGCTCTACCTCGGATACAGTTGGTGCAAAGGCGACCGATACCCATCGGTTAACTAATGCACCGAGGATGAACATCCCGAGTATCGAGGCGCCCTTGGTTATATCTCGGAGCACGCCGCCAGATAAATCTTCCGTAATCTTCGAACCAGCTTTGTAACCGAGTTCTTGCGTATACCATGTGAAGCCCATACGAGATAAGTTCCATAATACAAAGTAAAGAATTGGTCCAAGTATGTTACCTGTTAAAGCAAGTGATGCTGCTAATGCACCAAGGATTGGTTTTAACGTAAACCAGAATACTGGATCCCCGATACCTGCTAACGGTCCCATCATCCCGACTTTCACGCCTTGTATTGCTTTGTCATCAACAGGCGCTCCGTTCGCACGTTCTTCTTCAAGTGCTAACGTTACCCCAATAATAGGTGACGCTACATATGGATGTGTATTAAAGAATTCTAAGTGCCGTTTTAGGGCAGCAGCACGATCTTCTTTTGACTTATATAATCTTTTAATTGCAGGAATCATGGAAAATGCCCAGCCGCCGTTTTGCATCCGTTCATAGTTCCAAGAACCTTGAATGAAAGTGGAACGCCACCAAATAGCTACGCGATCTTTTTTTGTTAATTTCAATTCTTGTGCCATTTTTTGTCCTCCTCCTCTGATTAATAGTTATCGATAATATCGCCTAATGGATCTCCTGTGTTTCCATTTCCGCCGTTACCGCCTGAACCACCTTGTTTCGTAAGCGCTAGATAGATAAGTGCCAGTGCGACACCGATACCGCCAAGTCCCAAAAGTGTGATCGAAGGGATCGTTGCTAATACAAAACCAATTGCAAAGAATGGCCATACTTCTTTTGTCGCCATCATGTTGATAACCATTGCATAACCAACAGCTACAACCATTCCGCCCCCTACTGCCAGACCATCTGTCAGCCAGCTTGGCATCGCCGTAAGCAAATCTCTTACCGGAGCAGCACCAATTGCCACAATCAGTGCAGCTGGAATGGCAATACGCAAACCTTGCATGATAATCGCGATAATATGCCACATTTCAACTTTCTTGAAGTTTCCTTCTCTCGCTGCAGCATCCATTAAATGTACTATTCCTGTTGCAAGCGTACGTACGATGATTGTCAAAAGCAAACCTGCTACCGCAAGTGGAACTGCAATTGCGATTGCAGAAGTTACACCTGCTTCACCTTGTCCGCCTAATACTAAAATAATTGCAGATGCGACGGATGCTAACGCAGCATCCGGTGCTACAGCAGCTCCGATGTTTGCCCAGCCTAAAGCGATCAATTGCAGCGTACCACCTAATATTAGACAAGGTACTAATTCGCCTGTAACCAAGCCGATTAATGTACAAGCAATGATTGGCTGATGGAAGTGGAATTCATCCAAGATGCCTTCTACACCGGCTAAAAATGCCACGAGAACAACTAATATTATCTGAATCATAGTTAAATCCATGGTTATTCATCCTCCTTTTATCTGATGTTTAGATTTATCTCTGTTTGTTTAACTCTGCTTGCGCTCTTTTCAGAATGTCGTCCATATTGCCTTTCGAATCGCCCGGTACTTTACGTACATCGAACTTCAGGCCTTTTTCTTTTAGTTTAGCGAACGTATCAATATCACCTTGATCAAAAGCCAATACTTTATTTGGCTGCACTTTGCCAGGTGAATGAGACATCGAACCAACGTTGATTGTTTCCAATGGAACGCCGCCTTCCACCGCTCGAAGCACATCCTGCGGGTTTTCGAACAGAAGTAATGCACGCTGGCCGCCGAAGTGCTGATCATCTTTTGCAAGGTCGATCATTTTATGGATAGGCACAACATGCGCGTGTACACCGGATGGAGCCGCCTGTTGGATTAATTTCTTACGCAACTCATCCTGTGCCACTTCATCCGATACAACGATGATTCGTGTTGGCTGTGTCGTTTTGGTCCAAGCCGTTGCTACTTGCCCGTGAAGTAAACGTGTATCGATACGCGCTAACACGTATTTAAATGTCCCTGGGGCACCTGTTGTGTTTGATGGCCCGGCACTTGCGGCTGCAGGTGCAGGTGCTGATGCTGGTTCTAATTCCTCTGGTTTTACTTTCACCGCATCTTTCGCCGTCTCTAAAATATGCGCCGCAATCTCATGCGCTGTTTCCATAGAAAGTCGCGATGCAAAGGCTTCAATTAACATGGCTAAGTTCAAACCAGCAGCAATTGCCCATGTATCTTTGTGTGCTTCCAGTAAGCTGCTTGCTTGGTTGAACGGCGTCCCGCCCCAAAGATCGACTAGAAATAATACTTCATCTGGATTGTCGAAATCGGCAACTGCTTTTTCCATTTTTAGCTTCACATCTGCCGGTCCTTCGCTCGGCATCAATGTAACAGCTTTAACATTCTCTTGTTTTCCAAAGATCATCTCCCCAGATTGCAAGATGCCTTCGGCGAATTCACCGTGCGTGGCAATAATAATTCCTACCATCCTTTTACCTCCTATTAAGATAATTGGTAAATCTTCAATAAACATGGCCAGCTCCTAAAGCAATTTTTCAGCTCCTATAAACCGGTTACATTTCCGACAATAAAAAAGGCATGAGCAAAAAGTAGATTAAAAGAAGACAGAGGTATAGAAGGACCCTTATACTTCGAATTAACCGCTTTTCACTCATGCCTGATCGAATCAGTAACACGTAAAAATAATTGCGATAGCTATTAAATTTTATTTTGCAAGCGCTTTAATTATCGTTCAAAAAAATAAGCGCCTAATTACTTTATGAGCTTCCATGAGTATTTTATCACACTACTTTTTCCCTTACAAGTGGGAAATTGCTTAGCTGGCTCCTCCTCCGTAACAGTCTATCGTTTCACAACGCAGCATATGTCCTGCAAAAAAAGACAAATTCCTGCTTGTCTTCAATAAAAGGTTACTAGAAAAGGTTACTTGGCAGATTTACGTTTGAATCCACGCTTGAGTACGTCAACAAAGCCCAATGATTGGACCAGCCGATTCGGTTCCACATATTCACGAATCGCACGTAAAACCCCTTTTGGATCTTTAGAAGAGAATGAATAAGTCCCATTCTGCCTTGTCTGAATCGCATAACGCGGGATCCACTTTCCTTTAAACAAGACTGAAGCAACCACGTGATCAACTTCCTCCCAAGGAATTTGAATAAACTTGCGCGCATCACGATTATTGAAGAATTCAAACCCTTTATCTCCAATCATGATCTTCCCATAAGCCGAAATACCTGTATGTGAAGTTGCATCAATCACTAAATCGACTTTTGTGTTAATTGATTGAACCATGTGGTTTCCCCCATTTCTTTATTAATAATAATTATACACGGATTGCTGCTTTAAGCAAAAAACATTAGAATTTTCCCCTTCATATCTATCAATAGAGGAGCTTTATTCTGTATTTACCTACTTCACAACGTTCCTTAAGGCTATACTATTAAATATGTTACCAGTACATGCATGTAGTACTCAAGGACTCCCCATTCCCCAATATAGAGAAACCGTTAAATATCTTTTCTATAATTGACACAACGTTAAATAATCTCTTATAATATAATGCTTATAAGACGCGTTCCACATATTAAATAGCGATAAGTGAGGTTCATTTATATAACTTTATATTCTATTAAAAGGAGTTTTTCATTTGAAAGTTCAAACATGGAGACAATCTTGGTTTGGAAATAGTATAAAGACAGAAGTTCTAGCGGGTATTGTGATTGCGCTCGCCCTTATTCCTGAATCCATCGCATTCTCCGTTATCGCCGGAGTAGACCCGATGGTCGGCATGTATGGGTCATTTTGTATCGCAATCATGATTTCATTAGTAGGCGGTCGACCAGGAATGATATCTGCAGCTACGGGAGCGCAAGCTTTACTAATTGTTGGCTTAGTGGCAGATCACGGTCTGCAATACTTGCTAGCAGCAACAATTTTAGCTGGGATATTTCAAATTCTCTTTGGAGTCTTTAAGCTCTCTCGGTTTTTAAAGTTTATTTCCGGTTCCGTTGTGACGGGTTTTGTTAATGCTTTAGCTATCCTTTATTTTATATCCCAGATTGAGCACTTTGAAGGTGCGACATGGGTTATGTATGCCTTTGTGGCCTTAACACTCGCTATCATTTACATTTTCCCGCGAATCACAAAAGCAGTGCCATCACCACTAGTCGCTATCATTATTGTAACAGCCCTATCTATTTACCTGCATGCAGATGTGAATACTGTAGGAGATATGGGAAGTCTTTCTCAGACTTTACCAACGTTTCTATTCCCTCAAATTCCGTTGACAATGGAGACGTTCTTAATCATTCTTCCATATTCTCTTGCTATGATGATTGTTGGGTTACTTGAATCTTTATTAACAGCTACGATTCTTGATGAGACAACGAACACACAAAGTAATAAGAATATGGAAAGCCGCGGACAAGGAATAGCGAATATTGCTGCAGGCTTTTTCGGCGGACTACCAGGCTGTGCCATGATTGGACAATCAATTATTAATGTATCGTTAGGAGCACGCGGTCGCCTCTCCACACTTGTAGCCGGCGGATTTCTAATGGTGCTTATTCTTCTTCTCACAGATGTTGTTAACCAAATTCCGATGGCAGCAATTGTAGGTATCATGCTTATGGTTGCAATAAGTACGATGGATTGGAGATCAATCCGTACGCTGCATAAAGTATCAAAAGCAGATGCTTTCACGATGGTTATTACTGTTGCATTAGTTGTCTACACACATAACTTGGCAATAGGTGTTCTAGCAGGTGTTGTTTTGAGTGCATTGTTCTTCGTGATGAAAGTATCCAGTTTCTCTAAAATAAAGACGACTACTGAATTAAGCCAAAATGGAACAAAGAAAACCTATTTTGTTCGTGGTCAGCTATTCTTCGTCACCTCACCGGCTCTTATTGAAGAATTCGACTATGACGATACCGTGGAATCCGTTGATATTGATTTCAGCAATGCAATTTTATGGGACAATTCCGCTGTTGAAGGATTAAATAAGGTAAAAGAGAAATTCGAACAAAACAATATTTCTGTAACCATCACTGGATTAGACAGTACGAATTATTTTCATCAAGAAGAACTTGTTCGTTCATAATGAACACCATTAGAAACCATATTTCTCATTTGAGAGATGTGGTTTCTAATGCTTTTATAAGAGACTAAACCTTCATTCGAAAAGAAATAGATCCGTTACGAGCGAGAACTATTTCACCTCTGGATTATGAATTGTATATATGTACCTCTACTTTAGAGATCCCTACGTGCGCACTTGTTATCTTTGTAAATAAAAAGGAGCAATGTCAGTAATGAACGAAGTCGGCACCTTAAAAAAGGGGTTAGACATTTTTATGATGATTCTAAAACACCCTAATCTTACTGTACTAGAAATCATAAATGCGTTGGAAATCAACAAAAGTACGACGTATAGACTTGTTAAAACATTAGAACAGAATCAATTCATTGTTCGGACTGATAACAACCGCTATCAACTGTCCAATGAACTAAAATCAATAATCTTACAAAACGAAAACATGCCTTCCTACGAATTTGACTGGAAAGCAGTTCCCGCCATGAAAAAGCTAGGGCAGCAGACGAAGGAAACAATCTATACAGGAATGTTACTCGATTTAGAAGTTGTGATTACACAGGTAATTAACGGACAATATGCCACAAGAACGCATATGGAAATTGGAGCTAATAGCCCTATTCATCATAATGCTATTGGCAAATGTATCTTAGCTCACCTCGAAGAAACTAGCAGAGATAGAGTCCTAAACGCACTACCCTTAGAAACGTATACGGAGAATACCATTGTCACCAAAGAAGCATTTGCGGAAGAGCTGCAGAAAATCCGAGAAGTTGGTTATAGTGTTGATAATGAAGAAGGGGAACTAGGCGTCCGCTGCATTGCTGCTCCAATCTGGAAAAACAACAAAGTCATTGCAGCCGTTGCTTTGACCGGTCCTTCTGTCCGCATTTCCACAGAGAAAGACGACTATCACGCAAACTTAGTTCAGCAATGTGCAAAAGAAATCACTACTTCTATTGCACAAGAATATCCGTATACATAAAAAAGTGCCATAAGTCGATTTTGGCACTTTTTCTTATATGTCAGCTCTATTGCTGCTTATTGGTAATTCACAAAAGCCGGTGCAGGGTCTAATTCTAAGACGTCTTTTGGTGTCATGACAGGTTCGTCTTTCTTGTAAAACACCTTAAACCCGCCGTACTGAATCGGTTGATTATGTACTAATTGGTGATAGCCTGATCGTTTTAACGCAGCGATTCCGTGACCATCATTATTTAACACGACTTCTACGTTTGATGTCGGCTGAATAGCATTTTTGTTAGTCAGAATGATATCGGCAAATTGATGCACGATAACCACCTTATCCGGAAGTCCATTTTCTTCCGTCAGATTGGATACATAGTCGATCGCTTTTTGAACATTTTTACCATCAACTCGTCCTAAATTTACTCCAGGTACTTGCCCTTCTTGGACGTGAAACTCTGTATCTATCGCTAAATGAACGTATGGCAGTTTGAGGTATTTCTCGATTGATTTTACTTGATTCATAATTGTGTCTTGCCCCAATTGAATATCCAAAATCAGCAGTGCATCATTTTCTTTTGCTAATTTTGCGTATTTTTCAATTTCCTCATCTGGTGTCGCATGCACGTAATGTCCTTCTTCTCCAGGACTTCGCTGCGCAACCGTTGTAATCAATTCAATCGCAGGAATGGCAGGTCTATCCGGGTCCAGTTCAGAATACGCCTTCGTTTGTTCTTTCAGTTTATCCATTAATCCTTCAGGACTGTACTCTCCTAAGATCCCCATACTTTCTGAATGTGGATGACCATAGTAGGAAACGATTCGATGATTCTTTAGCGGTCCATCTGTTTGGTCTTCTGCTCCTTTTTCTAACGTTTGACCTAATGGAACACTTCTATCTGTATCATCACCATGCGCTTCTGAACTTGGCATTTCAGCCAGCTGCTTATCCGTATACTGCGTTTCAAGCTTCTCTGCTGAATCCGATGGTGCAATAGCTTGATAGTTTGCTTCAGACGCAAATCTTGGCGAACTAGCTATTTGCTCCTCTGCATAATGCTCCTCCGTGAAGGTCATTTCCGATTTTTCAATTTGGTCTGGTTGTGAATCTGCACTCTGTGAACAGCCAGCTAATATGGCTGCCAGGATAGCTCCTGTTCCTATCATTCTTTTCAAATTATCCCACCTGTTGTATGTAAGAGTATTTCATAGTTGATCTAACAAAGAAAATTTTATACTATCACGCTGCTATAAATCTAACTCTAAAATCTAATCAATCTTGCATGTAAAAGCTGCTTGTTATACTTACCACAAGTGAGACATTTCAAAACATTTATTGGGCGTTCGAATTCTTTCTTTTTATGGTTAATTACGATTACTTTTTCGGCAACAGATAGCTCTTTCAATCAACTATTCTTGTCCCATGAACTTCTGTGATATTTAATGCAGATGCGATTGATGTAAGATTCTTCGTTGTAATTCCTCCGCCAGGGAGAATAACAATTCTATCATTTGCGTACTCAATAAATCCCTTCAGCTTCATTAAGTTATTTTCAATCTTAGTAGATAAATGCCCTCCATGCGTTAGGATGCGATCTACTCCATGTTCCGCCAGCCAATCAATCGCTTTAAACTGATTTTCAGGTCTTATTTGGTCAAACGCCATGTGAAAGGTGACCTCTAGTCCTTCTGCTAAATCTAGTAAGGCAATCATAGCGTCTTCATCAATCCAACCAGCAGCATCTAAACAACCCAACACCACTCCGTCTGTTCCTAATTCCTTTACATGAACAAGATCCCGCTTTATGATCTCTATTTCTTCTTTACAATAAGCAAAGTTCCCGCCCCTAGGCCGTATCATCGCCATAACCTTCACATTTTTACTGTGGCTATAGTTAATTGTCACTTCTGCTACACCGTGACTTACTGTTGTCCCGCCTGCTGTAAGATTGTCACAAAGTTCAATCCTGCCAGCTCCTTTAGCAATAACTTCACGGACCTTCGTAAAATTCTCTACACAGACTTCCTTAAGCATTTCTATATCCACCTTACTAATGAAGATTACTATTTTCTGCGATTCCACTATTACCTAATCAATTTATTCATTCGTCTTTTGATAGTTACCGCCATTCAGCATTCCTTCTTGTGGTAATTCAAGTTTGAAATGGGTACCATTCAGTGAACTGCCGACTATATTAATATCTCCTAGGTGTTCAATCATCATCTTCTTCACGAATGCTAGACCCAATCCCATTCCTTCACTTTTATTTCCCACTGACACAAAGGGATCGAATACACTCACCCAGTTCTCAGGGAGTATACCCTCCCCTGTGTCGATAAAGTGTATAATTATATTCCTATCATCAATCTCTGTGCTGATTGTTATCTTCCTTATCGTCCTGTTTTCAGGCATTGCTTCCACACTATTTTTTATCAAATTTATAAACACTTGTTTCAAGTTTGTCTTATTCAGATACACATTCAATGGTGAATATATATTTGTGAATTCCAGCTCAACCTTATTTTCTTCGAGCATCCCGACTGTAAATTCAATAGACTCTTGAATGATTTTCACAAGATCATCTGTTTTATAAGTCACTGCAGACGACTTCATGTACGCACTATAATTATCTGTCAGCTCCTCTAAATGGTCCGAAGCATTCCCTATCATATTCAGTTTTCGTTTATCTCCCTCATCAAAGGAACCCTTTCTGTCCATCAAGCTGGAGAAACCTTTAATAATAGAGTTTGTGTTTCTCACTTCATGAATCAAACTGCCAGTCAAATGACCCGTGTAATCTAGTTTTTTCTGTTTTTGCATTAATTCAAAAGAATGAACCTTCAATTCTACATTCAACTTCACAAAAATGTGCATGTTTACCACTGAAAATAAAATGACACCAATGCTGCTAGTAAGAACGCCAGTTAAAGGAAAGAAATTTAAAATCCCCGGTATGACAAGCAGCAACGCATTAAGTGAAAAACCCATAAGGAAGTTCTTAAAATATGAGTTCCGTAATCTCATTGACAATATAGGTATAACTATTAAGAAAAGGACAATAATAGCCATGTGCAAAAGATACACCCAAAATAGCGGCCCATAATCAGGAAAATAGTAAACACCAGTAAACCTTGAATGGGTCACAGTCAATCCTTTAATACCTAAGTCTGTCCAATTTATCACATATACAACAGCACTCCATATAGTGAAGACAATAAGTGCTTTTTTGGTGAAAAAAGCGTAAAAAACATCCGTCAGCCAATTTCCCTTTTTCAGCACTGATGGTTGATCTATGATAATCCTATAAGCTACATATAATACAATTGAGAGACCGAATGTTGGTCCCAAACGAAATAGCTTAAACAGAAATAGCACCATATCCTCTGACAGAACATCTTTAAAATAAAGAACTCCGGTATCCAACTGCCAAATTGTAATCAAAATCATATATATAATCATGCCTGTCGACAACTTTGTTTCATCGTATACTTTACTCATGCTCCATGCTAAAAAAGATGGCAGTAACCCAATGGCACAAATTAATATACCAATAATCATACCGACTAACCCCTAACTGCTGACTATGTTCTTTTGTAAAAGTAATGTTGAGATTCCATTACACGATTTAGGAGCTATATCCTATAGATTTAGCTCCTATGCTCATATATTTCTTCATAAGTTATTCTCATACATTATATCAGATGTCTTTCATTTAGCTTTAACAGTCAGTGGAGGAAAAGTTGGTGGGAACTATCATCTTTTTTCTGTTAAGGCCTAACGGAACATACAGGCTAGTATGATTACGTTTATGATACAGATATTCTAGGCAAGCACAATCAGATTGGTGCCCAAGACCTTAAACGCATATTCAGGTGCAATGAAACTAAAAAAAGCTCAACATTATGCATTACGTTGTTGAGCTTTTCTTTCATAATATCAAACTGGAAATCTCTCAGTTATCTAAGGATTGTTGAATCGATATTATTCGGTTGGTTTATTATAGTTCTCACCATTCAGCATTCATTCTCTTGGTATCTTAAGCTTGAACTTTTTGCTGATAGATATCATCTTTTCCGGCTTGCCTCCCGGCATTGCCTCCACGCTATTCTTTATCAGACTTAGAACGACTTGTTCTAAGTTTGTCCTATTCTAATAGACATTCAGAGGCAAATATATATTGACAGCTCTCTTCAAAATTCCTCACTTACTTATGGTACGGTTCCCCCTTAATAATCCGAAACGCCCGATAAACCTGCTCCACCAACACCAGTTTCATCAACTGATGCGGGAATGTCATCTTAGAAAAAGACAGCGCATAATCACTCCGCTGCATCACTTCTTCACTCAATCCTAGTGAGCCACCAATCACAAAGACAATCTTACTTTTTCCATATGTGGCCAAGCTGTCAATTTTCGACGCGAGTTGTTCGGATGTGATCATTTGGCCTTTTATTTCCAGGGAAATGACGTGGTCGTCGGGGCCAATTTTCGACAGGATGCGATCGCCTTCTTTTTGTTTGACGATTTGCATGTCGGCTTCGCTTAAGTTTTCAGGGGCTTTTTCGTCTGGTACTTCGATTAGTTCTACTTTGGCGTAAGCACCGAGGCGTTTGGTGTATTCTTCTATGCCTTGCTTGAGGTATTTTTCTTTTAGCTTGCCGACGCTAATGATGGTAATTTTCATTTGCTTGCCTTCTTTCCGTCCAGTTTTGTATCTATCTGTCATTATATAGCGACTTGGGAGAGTTTACACGGGGTTTTATGAAGAATGATGGAAGAGTATTCTCTTTATTCTTTCTAAAATGATCGCAAATAAATGAGTGAACCCTCTGCAGCAAGGGGCCGCGGGGAGTTCTCCGACTAAAAATGAGAGCAAAGGGAGTTTCCCTTCGCTCTCATTTGTGAAGCTTCTTCATCTGCCCGCTTTTCTAAACTATCCTATTTAACTCTCCCGCAGATCATCAAGGGATTTGACGACTGTATGCCTGATCGGTTTCCATTCAATCTTCTTGAATAGCGCAAACAAGGATATAGGCAGATATGTAAACATAAAGAGTGGAAATGTGAATAGATAAAAGACCTTTTTCCAGTTCGGACAGCGAATCTTATTCCATTCTGCAATGGTTGTAATGAGTCCCAGCAAAAACAGTGAACCATAAATAGTTAGAACTCCAATCGCTACGCCTGTCGTGTAGGTCTCAGTAAGTCCTCTGCCTTCAATGGCCACAAGTACCAGTATCAATATATTAGCGAGCAGACTGAGTACTGTTAAAATCATAATTGGCATAACTGTCATCATCATATCAAAGCAAGATAGCTTATTTCCTTTACCTCGAACCACTCCATGGGACAGCCCTTTTCCGTAATTCATAAACACTTGGTAAAAACCTTTTGCCCAGCGTAATCGCTGCTTCCAGGATTGACTGAATGTAGATGGTTGTTCGTCATAAAACACAGCGCCGCCGCAGTAGCCGATTTTGTCACCTTGAATTATTTGAGAGACGGTGAATTCAATGTCCTCTGTGAGCAAATGATGCACCCAGCCTCCGTTCTCTTTTATTACATCCGAACGGATTAAGAAACCTGTTCCCGAAACAGCACAACTTGTCTTGAGGAACATTCTTGGGCGGTTAAGGAATTCCGCTTCATACAGAAACCAAAGTGCATAACCCGAGGTAATCCAATTCTCATCGTAGTTTTTGGAATTTCGATAACTGGTTACGATTCTGTATCCCTGGTTAAAGGTTTTATTCATTTCCGCAATATAGTTCTTATCAAGAAGATTGTCCGCATCAAAGACAAAGTATCCATCATAATTAGCAGCGGAATAATTCGCATCTATAACGTTCAGTACATGCTTTAGCGCATATCCTTTTCCAATTTGATTCTCATTGAAGCGTTCTGTAACAATAGCTCCTGCTTCTCTGGCAATCTTGGCCGTGTTGTCGGTACAGTTATCGGCCACGACGAAGATGTCATATAGCTCTTTTGGGTAATCTTGATCCTTGATGGTTTGGATCAGCTGACTGATTACCAGCTCTTCATTTCGTGCCGGGATCAAGAAAGCGTACTTAGAAAGAGGAGCCTCTTGGTTATTTGGGTATTCCTCTCTTCTTGCCTTAAACGCAACAACTACATAGATCATCTTATATACAAATAACAGTGTAAATAAAATCCCTATATAGAAAATAAAGTGACTCAAAACCTCTAACATATCTCTGACCATGACGCACCTCATATCTCAGATTAATAGTCTGACAGTCTTGTTGTTGTTCCTAGCTTCATTTCCTATATTAGTAACTAATTTCTCACGATATTTAACGAAGACTACGCGTGTTATAAGCGTTTAAGGCTCACTCCTTTCCCTGCTGCTCTGCAACAGGCAGCCGATTTGCTCCCTTAGGACAGTTATCTGCTTCTTATTCCTCTAATGATTAGGCAATCCGCAAACCTCCACTCTCTATAAAATGTAGCAAACATTAGCCGTTATAGCTGTTTGGTTATTGTTAAAATTTATTAAACAAAAATTAATATCGATGAAACTCGTAAATCTTTTGTAGATTGCTGCTGTATCTTGCTTCTTTTTGTACTGACAAAGTTTACTTTTTCTCCAGATTCGAGAAAAGCAAAAAAGGAGAGGTACCCTTTGAAAGGATGCCTCTCCTTTTTCATGACAGCGCACCTATAAATAGAAGATTCCCACAATTTATACCACTGCATTATAGGAGAATCAAAATTTATTATCACTGTTCACCACTACCACAAAATGTAATATTAAGTTGTTTGATCACTGTATTATTGCTGCTCTCCTCGGGAATAATATATCTATTCAATAGTATATTTCATGAAATAAGGCGGACTTGTGTGTCATATAGTCCATAATCTAGAGCATTATGGAGTATTAAGACGGTCAGATTACTCTAACACTGATTAACGGCTCTAGAACTCAAATAAATCGTGTATATCGCATGTGCTTTATAGTTTTCTCTTTGTTAAGCTATATAAGTACCCCAAAAAGTCCCATTACCTTAGTATACATACCTCTTACGAGATTTTTTATCTGTAGCTTAGCGGGGCTAGAGTTAAAAAATTTGTTATCACTTCTAATTATTTGTTAGTTTTAAGCAGAGTATGTATGGATGATAATAATTGCTTCTGTACAATTTATTTTACTGGTTTTTCATTTCTACATGTTCTCCACTAAAGTAAAAAACCACGAAAAATACAACGATAGGAGTTATACATAACATATGAAGAATGCCTCAGCAGTGTTTTATGCATCGATAGCGATTGTGGCAGCTCTTGTTATTATGGGAGTGACTATGCCAGACTCTCTTGAAAGTGCCACAACGAGCACACAATCTTTTATTACGGATACTTTTGGTTGGTATTACTTAGGTATTGTATCCGTATTTGTTTTAGTATGTTTTTATTTACTAGTAAGTCCAATTGGCCGTATCAAACTGGGGAAACCAGATGATAAGCCTGAATTTTCTAAGCCAACGTGGCTTGCCATGCTATTTAGCGCCGGTGTGGGAATTGGTTTAATTTTCTACGGAACGGCTGAACCAATCAGTCACTATGCAATTAGTTCACCTACAGGAGAGCTTGGAACGGATCAAGGTATTAAAGATGCTATGCGTTTTACATTCTTCCATTGGGGAATTCATGCATGGGCAATCTATGGAACGGTTGCTTTAGTACTTGGTTACTTTACGTTTAGAAAAGGTGAGCGTGCCTTAATCAGTAAAACCTTGCGACCATTGCTTGGTAAGCATGTAGATGGGCCGCTTGGTAAAGTGATTGATACAATCGCAGTTATTTCTACTGTTATTGGGGTTGCCACGACACTAGGGTTTGGTGCAGCACAAATAAACGGCGGACTAACGTATTTATTCGATGTCCCTAGTAATATGACGACGCAAACGATTATTGTCGTTATCGTTACCATTCTATTTATGATTTCCGCTTTAACTGGTTTGAGCAAAGGAATTAAAATTTTGAGCAACTTGAACATGGGGCTTACTGGTCTGCTATTTCTCCTGGTGTTCTTCTTTGGCTCAACAATCTTCACGCTTAACTTGTTTGTTGATACTTTAGGTGGTTATGTGCAGCAATTTGTTGATATGAGTTTACGAATTGCTCCATTAAATGAAGAATCACGCAGCTGGATCAATGGCTGGACGATCTTCTATTGGTCATGGTGGATTGCTTGGTCTCCATTTGTTGGTATCTTTATCGCCCGCGTATCTAAAGGAAGAACAATCCGTGAATTTGTTACTTATGTTCTTATTGTTCCTTCACTCATCAGCTTCCTATGGTTCACTACAATGGGGGGAGCAGCAATCAAAGCCGAATTAGCAGGAATGATATCTATTTCTTCTTTAACAGAAGAACAATCGTTATTCGGCGTATTAGAAGGGTTCCCAATGAGCATGGTGTTATCAATCCTAGCTATTCTAATTATCGTAACATTCTTTGTTACTTCTGCTGACTCCGGTACATTTGTTATTGGTATGATGACAACGAACGGATCCCAAAATCCAAGTACGAAGATTAAGATAATCTGGGGTATATTCCTGGCAATTACCGCTCTTGCTTTGCTTTACTCTGGAGGTTTGCAGGCCTTACAGAACACCATGATAATTGTAGCCCTCCCGTTCTCGGTTATAATGGGCTTCATGGTAATCAGTTTACTCAAATCATTAAATAAAGAAGCAAAAGAACTGGGAATTGGTCAAATTAGAAGACCAAAACCAAAACATACAAAGTAAAACGAAAAGCCTTGTGCCAATTTGGGTGGCACAAGGCTTTTTTGTTATTTTTGAGCAAGAATCATGTACACAGGCTGGTTCATGATTTTAGTTGCTGGATAAATCGTATTAACGATAGTAAAGCCCGCATTTTTCATCTCAGCTACCATATCTTTTGATGACACTCTCCTTCCTGAAGCCGATTCCGTTTCCTCAAAATCAATACACAAAAGCAAGCCCTTATCATCCAGAACTCTGTTGATTTCCTTCAGAGCCGTTGAAAGGGGCTGCACTTCATGCAAAGAAATCGAGGCAATCGCGATATTCAACAGCTTGTCATCTAATGGTATCTTGCGGAAGTCTCCTGCAACTGTGTTAATGTTCGATATGCCCCTTTCCTTTGCCTGTGTATCCAAGTAGGCAAGTATGTCTTGATCCATATCGAATGCATATACCGTATTAACTCGCTTTGCAATGGCCAGCGAAACATAACCTGTACCAGCTCCAAGGTCTAATACGTTATCACTTTCCCTAATAGTCAATAACTCGAAGATTTCTTCTGCCGGCACTCTCTCTATACTGTCTAGTTTGTTGATTTTCTTCTGTAATTTAGGATCCATCTATTTATCTCCTTTTATTATAGATATAATAAGTCTTTAATAACTATAATGCATCGAGCACAATTTGTAAACAAGCATGCTTTATCATAACTGTTATTTATTCATGCTTATCTTGATTGCAATAAGAAAAGATTCTACATTTCCTTTGTAGCTGAAACCAGCAGGTGGATATTGCATTAGAAGATTTATTTGTACTAAGTGGGAATAAAAGGTAGAATTTAAACCGAATGCTCCCTGACTTGGAGAATGAGCATATGTAATTAAAGAAGTCGCTGTAAAGAGTATTAGTCTTACAAGTAATAATCCTAATAACATGAAAGGAACATTGTGATGACAAAATCATTTACAAGCATTGAACAAGGAAAGAATAGTTTTTGGCGCTATTTACTATCTCTCCTAACCATTATATTTTTTATTCTAATAAGCGGTTTCTTCTATGCACTCGCATTATTTCTAATAGACCCAGCAGCATTAGATACACCCGAATTAATCTTAGGAAGACCAATAGCAGATCTTGCTTTATCTCATATATCAATGTTTGCTTGGGTATTAGGTATCTGGTTCAGCATTGCTGTCATCCATAAAAGATCATTAAGAACCCTGATTACACCATATTCAAAAATCAATTGGAAGAAGATAATTTATGGATTTCTAGTTTTCTTCGGCCTTATGGCAATGGAGAATATCGTGGAATTTATCATCTTTCCACAATCTTATTCATTACATCCGTTCGATTTCTTAAACTATATGTGGCTGGTATTGGTTGCAGTCTTACTCGTGCCAATCCAAACTACTTGTGAAGAGTTGATGTTTAGGGGATTTATCTTGCAGTGGGCAGGAAAATGGTTGAGAAACCCTATCTTATTGTCTGTCATAGTAGGCTCGATATTCGGTTCTCTGCATTTTGTAAATCCAGAGATGAGTAGAGGAGCTATAGTTGTAGGTTTCCATTATGTATTCATTGGCTTTATGTTCACGTATATTGCAGTCAAAAGTAACTCTGCGGAATTATCTATTGGAGCTCATGCCGCTAATAACGTATTCCTTATATTGTTTATTGTAAGTGATAACAGCGTAGTAGGAGCTATTCCATCTCTATTTATCGTTTCAGAACAGTCTCCTTATATTAGTACAATATCGTCAGCTATCGTGCTAGTTGCTTTCTACCTTATAACAGTAAAAAGAAAGAAGCATAGACGTTCAAACGAGGAAGAAGAACAAACCGCTTAGGTTACGTTCTTCTTCCCCATTTGAATCTTAAAACTCTTTCCCTTTTGCCACCGGGTTTTCCTCATAAGACACCCAATCACTATAACTACCTGCATACAGTTTTACATTTTCAAATCCGGCCATCTTTAAAGCAATATAGTTAGGCGCAGCTGTTACACCCGATCCGCAATACACAATGACAGGATTAGCTGGATTCAGCTCGGCAAATCGTTTTCTCTGTGCTTCCTGGTCCTTAAATGAACCTTGCTCTAACCCTTCTGCCCAGAATTTATTAATCGCACCTGGTATATGTCCGGCTACTTTATCAATAGGTTCGACTTCGCCTAAGTAGCGTCGCTCGTCTCTTGCATCAATTAATACTGCAGATTTCTTCTTTTGATCTACAAGCTCTTTTACTTCTTCATAAGAAGCTAACATGTCGTCTTGCATCGTCACTTCAAACAATGCTGGTTGATATTCCGGCACTTCCTTGGTCGTGCTGTAACCAGCTCCAGTCCAGCTTTTAAAACCTCCGTCCAGTATATACACTCTTTCATGCCCTGCGTACATCAGCAGCCACCAGAAGCGAGCTGCAAACTGACCATCACTGTCGTCATAAGCTATGACTGTCGTTGTGTTATCAATTCCGGCTTTTTCGATAGCTGCTTGAAATTGTTTCATATCAGGAAGCGGGTGCCGGCCGCCATGCTTTTCTACAGAACCTGATAACTGCTTGTCTAAATCAAAATAGACAGAACCAGGGATATGGCTTTCTTTATAAAGGTTTTCTCCTTTATCAGGCTCACTTAATTCAAATCGACAGTCTACGATTCTAACTTGCGGATTATGTAACTGTTCATAAAGCCATTCCTTGTTAACTTTATAACTCACTGCAACCAGCCCCCATAGATTAGATTATTCATACATAGTTCTCTTACTGTAACAAAATATCCTTTTTAGCAGTATAAACGTTTTCCCTATTGTTTCTGATAACTGTTTACTATCACACAATCACCCTTTTTATACTAGATATGTAAAATCAATTCAGGTGCTCACCTATATATTAACTAAATATTTAAAAAATCAAACTATTCCTTTGCTGTATATGTTAATATCTTTATTATGCCTGAATTACACATTCGGAAAGGAGTCATGTATGTCCCAAGAACAGTGGAAGTCTAAACTTGGTTTTATTTTTGCAGCAGCTGGTTCTGCTATTGGCTTAGGTGCCATTTGGAAATTTCCATATATAGCCGGAACAGGAGGAGGCGGTGCTTTCTTTCTGATCTTTTTATTTTTCACAGTATTATTAGGGGCCCCGTTATTATTAGCGGAATTTGTTGTGGGCCGCAGAGCTCAAAGTGACGCTGTCACAGCTTATAATAAGTTTGCGCCAAACTCATCCTGGAGTCTGATCGGAAAATTAGGAATTGTAACTTGTTTTATCCTCTTATCCTTTTATAGTGTTATTGGCGGCTGGATTATTATTTACTTGTTTGAAGCAGTTCGCGGTGGATTAAACGGGTTATCTCAGGATCAATATGGCGCTTTGTTTGGTGAATTGATTGCCAAACCTTGGTCGACGCTGCTTGCACAGCTTGTTTTCATCTTAATGGCTATTGTTGTTGTAGCAAAGGGTGTACAAAAGGGAATAGAAAAAGCAAGTAAAATTATGATACCTGCACTTTTTATCTTATTTCTTATATTAGTTATCCGGTCTGTCACTTTAGATCAATCAATCGAAGGAATTGAGTTTTTACTCGTTCCTGATTTCACAAAGCTAACATCAGAATCCATTCTATTGGCACTTGGTCAGGCGTTTTTCACCTTATCATTAGGTGTATCAGTTATGGTAACGTACGCCTCTTACTTGCCGAAAACACAGAACCTGCCTTTCTCAGCCATATCTATTATTGTCATTAATATTTTGGTGGCGTTATTGGCTGGATTGGCTATTTTCCCGGGAGTATTTTCATTTGGGATGGAGCCAGACGCTGGACCTGTACTAATATTTGCGGTCTTACCCGCTGTATTTAGTCAGATGCAGTTTGGTGTTATCTTCTTTATTATCTTTTTAATATTGTTCTTGTTTGCAGCATTAACATCCGCCTTTTCCATGCTGGAAATATTTGTTGCAGCTACTACAAAACATGACAAAACAAAGCGTAAAAAACGCGCTTGGACGCTCGGGCTGCTGATCTTCGTACTCGGAATCCCATCTTGTCTGTCGTATGGTGTAATGTCAGATGTTTTGGTGTTCGACAAAACGATATTTGATCTTTTCGATTTTACCGTTAGTAATGTATTAATGCCTTTAGGTGCATTGCTGATTTCGATCTTTGTTCCATTGAAAATATCAAAAAGTGCACTGTATGAGGAGATCTCACTCGGTTCTAAGAGCGGCAAACTGTTCTTTAATGTTTGGTATTATCTACTGAAATATGTGACACCAATTGCGATCGTTATTGTCTTTTTAGATGTCTTGGGTTTTCTAGATAAAATACTTAGCTTATTTAATTGACAAGTAAACTAACTAAAAGCCGAAATGAATAACTGAAATAAAACAGCCGACTCCTCCTCTTAAGGAAAAAGCCGGCTGTTTTGCTATTTAATTCTTTACATCTATCCCACTTAATAGATAGGCACTAATCACACCTGCAATAAATGCGATGATGCTCACAATGATTAAGACTGCATTGCCCGGCAATCCCGGATAAATAATGACTATAGATCCCACTATAAAGCCAATCATAACTGCATAAGTCCCCGCTTTAAACTTAGCTAGCAGGATGGTAATCAGCTTACTTGTAACTAGTACACCAATTAAAACACCCGCTCCAACTGTAAGAATAACCGCGAAATTAAGATTGGAAACCGCATTAATCACGGTTGGATAGACACCTAATAGCAGTAACACAAACGAACCGCTAATTCCAGGCAAGATCATAGCAGAACTCGCAAGCCATCCAGCAAAAAATAACAAGATATAATCACTTTGACCAAGATGCTCGATAACCGCAGTCATGTTGTCATCTTTTACGAACGCAGTACTGGCAACCAAAACTGCCCCAATTAACAGCAAAACATAATGGACTGGAGTAAATGACTTCTTATAATCAATCTCCTTCAGCAAAGTAGGGATGATTCCGATAATAAGCCCCAGGAAGAAAATAAACGTTGGCTGAGGATACGCCTCAATCAGCCATTCTACTAAACGGCTTACCAGCAAAAGCGCAAGCACAATCCCAATTCCTATCGGGATTAAAAACAGCAAGCTTTGCTTCCATCTCTTTGAAAATACGCCATTAATTGAAGCAATGAACTGTTGATAAATTCCAAGCAATAAAGCAATGGTTCCTCCGCTTACGCCCGGAATAAGGTCACTGACTCCCATTGCCATACCTTTAAATATATTACGCCATTGAAACAAATTCTTCTCTCCTTTAAGACAAAAGTATATGTATCTCATAAAACTTAACAAAACTTCGATAACTATCAAAAGTCATCTATTAATCAATTAAGACTGTTCATCGATAAACTGAACTCGCCTATATATCTAGTATACTGCGTCAACATCTTTCCATCTACCTGATACTACTAATTCTCAATAGATTTCCATGCGTAAATCGTATTTCTTGATACTTTATCATTTTGTTACTATATAACAGTTGCGTTCGTCATCTTTATTTAAAGCAGACAAGAAATGAAGTCCTTTCTGATACAAAGAAAGGAACCCGCTAGCGGATTCCCTACTCTGATGCATGCTGCTTTTTAAGTTGTCTGATGTATTCAATTGTAACTGCTACAGCAACAATACACATTGCATAACCAAATACATTTCTGTCATTAATAAAAAACATTACTGCCAATGCAATAGACAAGACAGCAGCAATGAGAAGTCTTATTTTACTCAGAAAGTTCACCTCTACTCCTACTCCTACTCCTACTCCTACTCCTACTCCTACTCCTTCAGTATAGCATGTACATTTTATGTCAGATGTGTCCGTCTTTGCAAGGATGTCTTGTGACTATAAAGAAAAACCCTGCGCTCTTAAACGCAGAGTTCTGAACCTCATATCTTTTCTTACTGATTCCCTTTTTTAACCCATTCTGCAACAGAAACTGTACGTTTTGCTTGGTGCTTCACAGCTGCTTCTACGTCTTCGATCATCTTACCATCTTGACCTACTGTTACGCTTGTGCCGTATGGGTTGCCGCCAGCTGCGAATAGCACTGGGTCCGTGTAGCCTGGTGTTGCGATGATAGCGCCCCAGTGCATCATGGACGTGTAGAGGGATAATAGTGTCGCTTCTTGTCCGCCGTGCGGGTTTTGAGCGGATGTCATTGCGCTAACTACTTTGTTTACTGTTTTGCCCGTTGCCCATAGGCCGCCTTGCAGATCAAGGAACTGCTTCATTTGAGATGGCATGTTACCAAAGCGTGTTGGCACGCTGAAAATGATAGCATCTGCCCATTCAATATCGTCAGAAGACGCAACAGGTACATTTTGCGTTGCTTCTACTTGTGCTTTCCAAGCTGGGTTATTATCAATTACAGACTGTGGTGCTAGTTCTTGCACTTGTAGTACTTTTGCTTCTGCGCCTGCCTCTTTTGCTGCTTCTGCTGCCCATTTTGCCATCTGATAATTTGTACCGCCCATGCTGTAATATACGACTGCTACTTTTACGTTTTCCATTGTTTCATTCTCCTTTGTTTTTCCGAATAATTTATTTAGAAATCCCATTTATACATTCACTCCTTCTATCGATCCACCCGCTCAACACGCGATAAGAACCACCTCCGCAAATGACTTCAACAGTTTTATCGGAATATCTTATCTCTAATTCGAGATATACAGGTGTTTTTCCTTCCATAGCCTTAATCTAGTTCTCTCACTTTAAAAGGTACAACATGATTTTCTATTTTCTCACGATTCTGCTCGTATTGCGGCGGCAGCATTAGTTTCTCGCCCATTGCGTGCTCCTCCTCATCAATAGCAAAGCCTGGGGGATCTGTTGCAATCTCAAACAAGATTTCTCCGTGTTCACGGAAATAGATAGCGTTAAAGTAGTTTCGGTCTTGTACGGGTGTAACTCCGTATCCCAAATCCGCTATATAATCGCTCCAGTCCAACTGATCTTGATCATCGTTTGCACGCCATGCAATATGATGAACGGTACCCACACCCATTGAGCTGCGTCCGCTTGTTGTCTGTTTAATATCAATGATGTTTCCAATCTCACCAGCTGCGCGATAGCGAACATATCCGCCTTCCTCGCCAACATTTTTTAGCCCCATGTTTTCAAGGAGCTCTCCTGTGCTTCCTGGTCTTCTGGAATAAAGCGTTGCACCGCCAAAGCCTTTAATTGCAACATCAGCAGTCACATCACCAAATGTCCACGAGTTTAGCTCACCAGCTTCTCTTTCAACTATCTCTAAATGCAGTCCGTGTACATCATCAAACTGCAAATAAGTTTCGCCAAAGCGTTCCGTTTTCGTATATGCAATATCAAATTTTTCGAGACGGCGTTCCCAGAAAGGCAAAGCTCCTTTTGGAACTGCATAAGAAGTGACACCAACTTGACCGTCACCTATTTTCCCTTGATAGGCATTTGGCCAAGGAAAGAAAGTAATGATGGTGCCTGGTTTTCCTTTTTCATCACCAAAATAGAGATGATAAGTGCCAGGATCATCGAAGTTTACCGTTTTCTTCACGAGACGAAGTCCCAATACGCCGGCATAAAAATCAGCGTTCTCCTGCGGATGGCCGACAATTGCGGTAATATGGTGAATACCTTGCGTTTGTTTGGTCATAATATACACCCTTTATTTATCTCTAATTCGAGATATGTAATTAAAAAAATAGAAGTTGCAATTTATCTCTAATTCGAGGTATTAGTCTAAAAAAATATAATCACGCTTTTTATTTCATTTATCTCTAATTCGAGATAATTATATAACATAACGAATTGTCATGTCAACAGCTTCTTATCTAAATAGAGACCGGGACACTGTAAACTCACGACAATATTGAGCTAATCTCCATATTGTTAGGAAGATACAAGCTCTCAAAACGATGTACTATCGAAATAAAACTAAACGGCATCCTCCTCCTGACAAACTAAACGCATCTATTCAACTAAACTAATAAAATGAATTCCATATTAGACAATATCACTTTCGTTTATCGCCTTTAACTACTGGGAAAACACTTTTACTTTGTTTTATAAGTGAGGTGTAGTTTTGTTTTTTAACAACTGGCAAACGATTGAAAGAACATTAGTAGTCGGAATTCTAGCTTACATTGCATTAGTTCTTTTTTTAAGGGTTTCAGGTAAGCGTACGCTATCTAAAATGAATTCTTTTGATTTTATTGTGACAATCGCACTCGGCTCTACCCTCGCCACTATCTTACTTAGTAAAAAGGTGGCTCTAGCGGAAGGATTAACAGCTTTTTTGGTGCTAATCGGCATGCAGTACCTGATGACCTTTTTGTCTGTGCGTTCTGCTGTATTTAAAAGAATAATTAAAGCTGAGCCTGATTTGCTCTTTTACAATGGAGACTTTATAAAAGAAGCGATGAAAAAGAAGCGAATTTTAGAAGTAGAAGTTTTGCAAGCCGCTCGCACGAATGGAATAAGCTCTATGAAGCAGGTAGAAGCTGTTGTTTTGGAAACTGATGGAAGTATATCTGTTATCAAAACAACCGAAAAAGAAGAACAGTCCACTCTGTCTAATACTACAAAGCCAGAGTGAATGTGTTAAAACGCGAACCTCTCTAATGTCAGGGAGGTTTCATCTATATATTTTCCTCTTATTTTGCTAATCCCCTGCTTCTAAAAAACAAAATAGAACAGCATCCCTATGAGCAGCGATACAAGACCAATGAGCCCACATACCTTACCCACCTTAAACCGCAGTCTGCGTTCTTCCTCCGTTTCCGTGTAGTAGTTCGCGCGTTGCTGCTGCCCTGCAGTAAATGCACCCATAAAGATACCTGCATTTAAGATACCGACAATGCCTATGATCAAAAATATGGTGGACATATGCAATCTCCTCCTATTACTTAGCTATACGCTGTGAGTTAACAAAAAGTTTGTTTTTCCCTTCTTATTAAGACGCCTGCCAAAGGTAAAGGAAGATTGTGGATTCCTATCCTTATCATTTTTTTCATTCTCAAGGAGGAAAAATCACGGATAAGACCGTATTAGAGTAAAATAAGGAGGAAAGCAAAATGAAGACCTTATTTAACTATCGAAACTTTCTAATCACACTGCCTGTTTACTTTCCCGCGAAGGATGCATTTTGATGAAGCTGCCTTTCTTTTCTCATTCGCTGCAGATTTTTCCTTGTCCTAATATGCAAGCAACAGCTGCTTATTATAAGAAACTTGGTTTTCGTGCTGTCGCTTATTTAAGCGGATCGGAACCTCACATACGGCTCTATCGCGATCAAATTGAACTGATGTTGACACAGTCTGCTTTAAACCGGATTTTTCCAAATCGTAAGCAGTATGGATATGGGTATGATGCTTATTTCATCACGGATCAACAAGCTGCGATGCAGCAGGAATTGGTTGAAAAAGGTGTTGCCATTGTACAGCCATTAGTTGTGACGGAGTACGGCAATAAAGTGTTTGTCTTTGAAGATGTTGATGAAAGATGGATTGCGGTAGGGAATAGGCTATAAAAAGGCCGTATCCACACAGGAAACGGCCTTTCTCTTTATCTATACTGAACTATGCTTGGTTTTTTAGTTCTTGCGCTTGCTCAGGCGTGATTGTTTTAATTTTCTTTATGAAGTAATAATGCTTAATCAGACCAAGTATGATTAAGACAATCTTTACTAGTAAAATATCAATATAAAATACCGAGAACAAAATAAAAGCATCCGCAATAATATTGATACGGATCTTTTCCTTTATAGTCATGCCTCTGTTTTCTTTTAAAGCAAGAACGTACTTTTTATAAAAAGTGGTGCTTTGAAACCAAGCTTCGATTCGTTTGGAACTTTTCGCATAACAAAAAGAAGCGATTAATAGAAACGGCCCCCCTGGCAATACAGGGAGAATGATTCCCGCTATACCAAAGCCTAAAGCAATGGTTCCCAGCAGGAAAAACAGAATGCTCTTCAGCTTTCTTATGATAATCACCCTTTATCAATTTCCTTGTATTTACTCGCATTATAACAAATGTTACGGATTGGAAGTAAGCCGTTCGCTCCCCATTTTCCTCGTTAATCTCAAACTGTTGGAATTCTGCCATATTGATGGAAAAGGATAGAAAAAGAGTTTCCACATGTGTGAAAACTCCATACAGTAACCCTATTCTTCTCTTTCTTTTATCTCCAAGCCTTTTTTCTTCAAAAGACTTTTTAATCCAAGACGAAAATTTGCATAAGACTCAAAACCTTGGAAACCGGAGTTGGACAGCACCAGTTTCTGAACTAATTTGGCTGAGAATCCAACAAACATCGTATCTATTCCCATTAACTTTAGAGCATCAGTCAAGTTCTTAATGTTGGCGCTTAGCTCTTGATAGCCAGTTGCATCGATATCCAAGTAATTAATACCTGTCAGATCAATCACAACCGTATCTGTATCCGTCTTAACGACGCTGTTAACGATTGTATTCTGTATATGAATGAACCGCTCTACCGTAAACGTACCAGTCAGCGGCACAAGCATCGTATTCGGTACAATCGATGGAATCATGGGCGCGGCTAGCTCTTTAATGATTGTTTCGTACTTTGCCACCTTTGTCTTTAGCTGCTCTATCTCCTGCTGCAGTTGTTCTTTAGTAGCTATCTTACTCATCACCTTAGTATGAAATTTTCATTGCCATAATTGCTATATGTATTATACACGCTCTCTCGAAATTAGAGAATATCCATTATTTTTATTCTCTCTCTGATGCTTCTTCATCTACAAAAAACGGCGAAAATGGTAATATATAACGACAGACTATTACAAAGGGGACGCGTATGGACAGGAGTTTGCTCGTATTAAATCAAGACGTGACGACGGCTTTGGAAGATTGGTATATGCAAATTCGGCTCGGACAGCAGCAGGCTGCTTTGGATTTGTATCTTGAATTAAGACAGCGAGAAGGGGAATTGAAACAGCAAGACACGCTATACGTCGTGTACTTACTGCTGTCTTGCCGGTTTCACTTGCTTACTTCAGACTTAGATAAGAGTGGCGAATTTCATGAAGAGGCTGCCAAGTACCAACACGTCTTTGTTCCCGCACTTCATTATTATTATCATTTAGCGAAAGGGATGCGCCATTTTGCAGAAAGATCCTACACCTGTGCATTAGCAGCTTACGAGCAAGCAGAGGATTATCTATCTTCTATGGATGATGAAGTGGAACATGGTGATTTCCATTTCCGGAAAGCAGCCGTCTATTATTATTTGGATATCAGCTCTCTGTCTGTTTACCATACAGAGTACGCCATAAAAATATTTGAAAAACACCCCGCTTACCGCTACCTATTAGCCCGCAGTGAATTGATGCGCGGTTTGAACTTTATTGAACGAAAAGAATTCACGCAGGCTGAGCAAGCACTAAATGATGCGCTGGCCCACACAGATGTCGCTCGAGAGAATTCACTTGTGACACTCATTCAGCATAATATCGGCTACTTATATACAGAACAGGAAATGCCGCTTGCTGCGATTCCTTATTTGTCGGCAGCTAGGAGAGATTGCACGTTCCCTGGTTACTTGAAAACTTTATATCTTTTAGCTGATTCCTGCTGGAAGACTGGTCAGCAAGAAATCGCATTTGATGCTTATCAAGAAGGTTTCCAGTTAAGCATTGCGCAAAATGATGATATTTATAAGTGGGAGTTTGCCATGCTGCATAAAAAATATGCAGATCCTGCTAATTTTGAATCAATTTGGATGGAAGGAATTGAATTCTTTCAAGCAGAAGGCGACAGATATAACGTCCGGACCTATGCAAGTGAGCTAGCAGCATATTTTAATGAGACAGAACAAGACGAATTGGCCGTGTATTATTACAAGCTATCTTTGCAGTACTAGCAGATAACTTGTTTTTTTCGTCTTCTCTAGTATTGTTCGATATAATAAAAATGACAACAAGAGGCAGCAGAAATTATCCTGACAAGCAGGAAGATATGTCTCACAAGCTAGTTTTCTTAAAGCCTATTGCACTTGAGGATGCGGAAGCGTTACTGCCGATTTGGTCAGACCGAGAAGTAACAAAATGGACACGGTATCAAACCTTGCAAACACTCACAGAATCGAAAGCAAGAATTAAACGGCTGGAAGAAACGAAGCATACAAGCCGATATACAATCCGGAATCAGGTAACGAAAGCGATTATAGATACGTGTGGATTCAAGCGTTTGAACTTCTTACATGAAACAGCGGAGATTGAGTTCGAACTTGGCAGTGCCTTTTGGCGTCAAGGCTTTATGACAGCTGCGCTGCAAGAGCTGCTGCATATCGGCTTTGACAGGGATCAGCTGAATCGGCTTGAAGTAAAGGTAAATGCGGATAACATTCCCTCCCAACGACTTGTGCAACAAGCTGGCTTCTACCAAGAAGGCATTATCCGTCAAGGACGGAAATGGGAAGAAACATTTCAAGATGTCATCCTCTTCAGCCTGCTGCAAAGCGAGTTCCGCTCTTCTTCTGCTGCCACGGAATCATCTTATGATCTGAAAGTTAGGTAATATTAGTGCAATAAACAAAAAAGAGGCATCGCGATCAATGCCTCCTTTCTCCTTAATTATCTATTAGTGCGCTCAATTCTGCTTGGAATACTTTCACGTCATTTTGATTGTATGTGTTGAGCTGGATAGTCACAATACCGTTGCCTCGTCGTTTCGGCAGGATTTCAATTACTTCCACTACTACACGCAGTTCATCATCCGGATAAACCGGCTTAATGAACTGGATATTGTTCATTCCAGTACCTGCTACAACCTCTTCTCCATAAATTCCTTCTTCAACCCACAATTTAAAGGAAACACTCATCGTCTGCATGCCAGACGCAATAAGATCGCCAAAACGCCCCTGCTTGGCCTTCTCTTCATCTATGTGCATATATTGCGGATCATAGACATTCGCAAAGTCTATGATTGATTCTTTGGATAGCTTGATTGATTTTGTTTCATACCGCTGACCTACTTCAAATTCGCTGAATCTCATCTTAACACCTCTGTTTGCTGTTTCTGCTTATCTACTTTATCGGAAAGACGATAGGTCAGCAAGCACTATTCCCCAATGTATTTGAAAGACTGGATATGTGTCTGTGATAATTCAATCACGTCTTTGGTGAATTGTTCTTCTGAGATTTGGAAATCCTTCGCAATTAAGTTACGTACAAGTCCGTAAAATCCATAAGCTGTATACACTTTAAAGTATGTCATATTCACATGCATATCATTGATTGTTCTGAACTCAAATTGCTTTTCGTAAATACTAAGAATTGCGCTGGGAAAACGCGTATGCATCCCTGGAAGTGTATCATCATATTGGATTAACTCGAAAAAATCCTTATGTTCATAAAAATACGCGATGAGTGAGAAAGAAGGTACATCCAAAGCTTTAGTATCTGTCTTTTTCCCTGGTGTATAATTAATGCCCGCTGACTTCTCTAATCCAGTAAACATCTTGTTGAGTATATCTTCCGCCAAATCGATCTTATCTTGATAGTGAAAATAAAACGTACTTCGATTGTATGCTGCTTCTTCAACAATATCTTTCACCGTTACCGCCTGATATCCTTTTTTCTTAATTAGCTTAATTAACGCTTCGCGAAAATGCTTTTTTGTCCGATTACGCCGCTTGGATGTCGAATCATGTACATGTTCCATTAAGAAAACCCTCCATTCGTCCAACAATATCGATTAATCTGTCTAATTAGCAGACATTTGTCTTTCAGCTACTGATTGAGATATATAAGCAAAGAACTATAATTTAATTGTAACCGATTTATTTCAATTATACTGGGGGAAATAACAATGGGGAAATTACAAAACAAAGTAGCTTTAATCACAGGCGGAGCATCTGGAATTGGTGCCGCTACGGCTCGCCTTTTCGCTTCAGAAGGCGCAAAGCTTGTCCTTGTGGATTTGAATGAAGAAAAAGGAAAAGAAGTAGAAGCAGAGCTAAAGGCGAATAATGCCGAAGCAATCTTCGTTAAGACAAATATTACAAAAGAAGAAGAAGTAACAGCTTTGTTCAAGCAAGCAGCGGAGACATTCGGCAAAATTGATATTGTCTTCAATAATGCCGGAATTGGCCGCGTACATCCAACTCACGATTTGGACTATGCAGAATGGCGCAACACCGTGAATGTAGATTTGGATGGTGTCTTCCTTGTAGCTCGCGAAGCGCTTCGCAGTATGCTTGTGAATGGCAGCGGCTCAATCGTTAATACCGCTTCTATGTACGGCTGGGTCGGCTCACCTGGTTCTGCAGCATACAACGCAGCCAAGGGTGGGGTTGTGAATCTGACACGTTCGCTTGCATTGGAATACGCAGAGAAAAACATCCGCATTAACGCGCTATGCCCAGGCTTTATTGATACACCAATCATTCCAGAAGATGACAAAGTGGTACTTTCGACGATGACACCAATGAAGCGTCTTGGTAAAGCGGAAGAAATGGCGAAAGCTGTCTTATTCCTAGCATCCGATGATTCATCTTATATGACAGGTAACAGCTTGATTGTTGATGGCGGTTATACAGCTCAATAATGAATGCAGCTCATCTCCTAAAGTGGAGATGGGTTTTTTTATTTATTCCAGACTGTATCCAAATTGTCCGCATAAAAATGGATCGCCTTTTGATATGCCCGAATCTCTTCATCTGAACTTGTTTCCGCCAGCAACTTCAAAAGAATCTGCATGGCTTCTCCATACTGGTTGCGATTGTATTGCACCATGGCATAAAAAACGAGAAGAGAATTGTTATTTGGGAATAATTCGATGGCATTCCTCAACGTTTTCTCCGCTTTCTCATATTCTCCTAGTGTTCGGTACGTACTTCCTAAGCCGAGGTATGCTCCTTCCGCTTGCTCCTCTGGTAATCCTAGCGCAATGGCCCGTTCATAATAAGGAACTGCAGCTCTTTCCTGTCCCAGCACATCAAAACTCCACGCACATTGATAGTTCGTCTCTGCATGATCCGGATTAGCAGCTGCTAGTTTGACCAATTGCTTATTAGCTTCTGTAAGATTACCTGCTTCCCGTTGTGCGATTGCCTCTGAAATTTCCTTCATAGCCTGCTCTCTCCTCCTTCGTTAGTATTGCTCGAATGCGCTTTGCACATTACAAGATGGTAGGTAGGTTCATTGCGGTCACAAGATTCTAAGCTGAGCATGATGTACAGCGTCTCCCGAATTCTATTGCTTTCCATTTTATCGGAAAGCGAAAGACATTCCTAGATAATGCCGAAAAAGACGCCTCCTTTCTGTTATAATAGTATAAGTTTAACCGTGTTTAGGAGGCTGTTTTATGTTAAAGAAAAACGCCCTTTATATTATTTTCCTCGGCACAATCTGTATCCTTGCAGGAATAGGAATTATGATTTGGGCTAGTGATAAATTTTACTTAGGTATTGCTTTTGCTGCACTCGGTCTCATTTATGGCTTAGCAGGTATTCTGCTTTATCACCGAGTAAAAAAGAAAGAATCCGAACCAATAAAAGAGCAATCCGAGCAATAAGCTCTTGAGAGAAATGTGACCGACTTTAGCTGGAGGTAAAACTAATGAAACTTTCTATTAAAGTAAAGGTAGAAATCTCTCCATATGTTGCGGCAGGACTTGCAGCAGCCGCATGTATTCTTATCTTCAAGAAAATCCGAAACTGACCCGCTTTGCTGTTTAGCAAAGCGGTTTTTTATTTGCATGCTTTTACGGAAGGAAGGGAATAGTCCTGCAAAAGCACTGGAAGATAGGTGATGAAATGGAGAGAACGTATTGGAAGGAAAGCATTATTTACGAATTGTATACGCGCAGTTTTAAAGATAGTAACGGCGATGGGATTGGCGACTTAGGAGGAATCTTAGAAAAAATAGATTACCTCGATTATCTGGGGATTGATGCCGTCTGGCTGCCGCCAATCTATGCTTCCCCTAACATTGACCATGGCTATGACGTGAAGGATTATCGTGCAATTCAGCCCGAGTACGGAACAATGGAAGACTTTCATTCTGTATTGACTGCTTTTCACCAGCGCAACATCAAACTAGTTCTAGACTTTATTCCCAATCATACCTCCCAAGAACACGAATGGTTCCAGCAAGCTAAAACATCCAAAGATAACCCGTACCATGATTATTATATATGGCAGCAAGCAAAGTCTGACGGCAGTCCGCCATCTAATTGGACTTCCCATCTCGGTCACTCTGCTTGGACTTGGAATGAGCAAACAGAAGAGTACTACTTACACTTATATAGTGACAAGCAACCGGATTTAAATTGGGACAACCCTATGGTACGTCGAGAAATGTATGCAGTTATGCGTTTCTGGCTCGAAAAAGGTATAGACGGTTTCCGCATTGATGCGGTGAATGTTATTTCTAAAGATCGCCGATTTCCTGATTCAAATAAGGATAAGCTGCAAGCCAAAGGCGAAGAATATTTTAAAAATGGTCCCTATGTTCATGATTATCTGCATGAGATGATAAGTGAACTGAAACAGGATTTTGAATTTTTCACCGCTGGGGAAACTTCTGCTGTTCATGATCATGATGTACTTAACTATACGAAGCCCGACCGAGAAGAATTAGATATGGTCTTATCCAGTGAGGCAGCTGAGCTTGCTAATCAAGAAAAGGATAAATATAAAACTAAAACGTGGTCTGTTCACGATTTCCGTGAAGTACTGCGCAAATGGCAAAAAGACGTCGGTGACAACGAAGGCTGGTTCGGCTTATATTTGAGTCATCACGATGCTCCAAGAATGGTTTCTACATTTGCAGATGATGGCAAGTATCGTATACCTTCAGCAAAGCTGCTGGCGACTTTGCTGCATACATTGCGCGGTACGCCATTTATCTTTCAAGGGGAAGAGTTGGGGATGACGAATTATCCTCACTTTGACTCGATTGATTCCATAGAGGAACAAGAAGCCCGCAGCTACTATAACCTCAAAGTAACAGAGCAAGGTGCATCGAAGACTATGATTATGGAAAGGATTAAAAAGAAAACCCGGGATCACGCCAGAACACCAATGCAATGGAATACCTCCGCTCACGCAGGTTTTACAGGTGGAGATCCATGGCTGCCAGTTAATCCGAATTACAGTGAAATTAATGTTCAGGCAGGTATAGATAATTCCGATTCTGTATTGCAATTTTATCGGAAGCTTATTCAAATGCGAAAAAAGAACCCCATCATGGTCTACGGTGAATTAGATATTATTCTAAATGATCATGATCAGCTATTCGGCTACATTCGCCGATTGGGTAATGAAGAATGGGTTATCCTGCTAAACATGACCGATAAAGAGGCATTGTACGATATCCCCAAAGAGTGTGTGGAAGATTGGGATAAAAAGCAATGTATGGTTAGGAATTATCCACATGTGGATAATAATAATATTTTAAGACCTTATGAAGCAGTTGTGTATAAGTACAGAAAATGATGGTTATCTACTTTTAAGTCTTAAAATTTGATAAGTCTAAAAATAAAGTTCATTATTAAATTGAAGTACAAATTACCCATTACATTGGAGGCGGTATTTATGACAGCAATCGAGGGAAAAGTAGCAATTGTAACAGGAGCGGCATCCGGAATCGGACTGGCAACAGCAGAAGCATATGCAAAAAAAGGTGCAAAAGTAGTTATTGCAGATTTCAATGCGGAAGCTGGTCAAAAAGAAACAGATAAACTGAAACAATCTGGTGCTGATGCACTGTTTATCGAGTTCAACGCCGCGGACGAAGAATCAATTAAGAGCTTAATCGATCAAACAATCTCACATTATGGTCAAGTTGATATTCTTGTTAACAATGCTGGCATTGGTAATGAAATGGGACCGACTGATGAGCTGTCCTATGAAGATTATCGCAAAGTCATTGCGGTGAACCAGGACGGTATGTTCTTAGCATCTAAGTACGCTATAAAAAACATGCTAAAAACTGGCAGCGGTGTAATTATCAACACCTCTTCCATCTTAGGATTTGTAGCTCAGCCTGGCGCATTTGCTTATAACGCTAGCAAGGGCGCAGCCAATACACTAACTAAATCTTTAGCAGTGGAATATGCTGACAAAGGTATTCGCGTAAACGCTATAAACCCAGGTTTCGTAGAATCTGGTATGATGAATAAAGAAGCACTAGGTGATTTCTACGACTCTCTTGTAGCAAAACATCCAATCGGACGCCTAGGTAAAGCGGATGAAATCGCCCATGCAATTGTATTCTTAACAGAAAATGACTTTGTAACTGGCGAAACGCTTGTAGTAGATGGCGGTTACTTAGCACAATAACGTAAAGACCTGTAATCTCGGAACTGAACCACGTTTTTGAGACAGGGATCCATACACCTTCAAACAGCCAATTGCCGATATTATATCGGTGATTGGTTGTTTAGTTTCGTTTGAATACGAATGTTATTACTTTAATAAATGTATATTTCGGCAGTACGCTCTACGATAGCAGACCCGTAGTTCAAACTATGCTCTTGAGATGGAATGTTTCAGACTTTAGGGAGCAATGAAACGATTCGATGGATTATCAATGGCGGTTCTTTCCGGGACATGCTGCCTTCTGTTTTATTTCCACTGGATAGCTCACTCTTGTCCCCATAAAAAACCTCCAAGTATTTTTTCGGATAACAACCATCTGCTTTTATCCTTGAAGGTGTTTTTTACTTGTCTCAGCCTATGGGGGTAGTTCTAATTTATACTTCTTACAGTTTATCTATATACTCGCAAACTTTTGTCAGGACACTTTGCCACTACCAAAAAACTGGTGACTATATGTATTCCGAACTGACATAACCATTCCTAACATAATCATATTTGAAAATAAGGAACTGCCTCCGTATGTCAGGAAGGGAAGTGCAATACCTTTAACTGGCAGCATACCTTCAACCATTCCAATATTCTGGACGATTTGAATCGTCAGGCTTAAAGCCAATCCTGCACAGATATAGGCACCATATGCATCATTTGATTTTATACCTATCTCTATAATCCTCACAATTAAAAGAAAGAACAGCAAGATAACAACGGATCCGGTTATAAACCCGCCTTCTTCCGCAATGGATGCAAAGATAAAATCTGTATGTTTTTCGGGTACATACACATCTCCTGCTTCTATCCCTTTTCCTGTCAGACCACCTGTACCAACAGCTAGAACGGATCTGCTGCTTTGAAATGACTCGTTGCTGTTACCACTGGGATCCAGCCAGCCAATAATACGTTCCTGCTGATGAGGTTTGAGTTTCGGGATAATGTCATCGTAAATTAGTTCTGGTTTTACCAGAAACAAAAACACAAGTGTACTGACAAGCAGCATTGGAATTAATATCCCTAGTGTAACAACAGCTTTATGAAGCTTAACCATCCCTAACATTGCTAATATCGCAAACAAGTACAGCATGACCATCCCTGTATCAGGCTGCTGGTAGACGAGTAAACTAGGTATTAAAGTCACAAGTAAAATCTTACCAAATAGTAGGAAATCTCCCTGTATTGACTGACTCAAATGCTTCTCTTTATGCTCAAAAATTAATTTTGCTACTATTAAAATCACTGCAATTCGGAAAAACTCAGATGGCTGGATGGATCCTAAGAGGGGGATGCTAAACCATCTATTCGCACCAAGTATATTAGGAGCTATTGATTCCGGAGCAATAGAAAGGACAACTAATGATAGTGCTGTAAAAAAGTAAAATGGCCATGCCAGCGCACGAAGCTGATTTAAGTCTAGAAATCGAAACAAAAACAGTAAGATAAAACCAATAATATAATTGATGCCTTGCTTTAGTGCAAAGTTCTGTGCACCAAAGTGCCAGCTGGATTGTGTACTGAATATAAATAAAATACTCAAACCGCATAGAATACTTAATAAAATAAGAATCATTTTATCTAATTCATGTAGTCTTAATTTTTTGCCAAGCACAATTAACGCCTGCTTTCTATCCTATACATTCTGATATGTTTTGAATTACATGATACTTGCAAGATAATTCCCATCGAAAATAGATTTACGATAAGAGAAGAACCACCATAACTAATAAAAGGTAATGGGATCCCTGTTATAGGTAAAAGCCCCGAAACGGCACCTAAATTAAAAACTGCTTGCACCATTATCTGAAACAAAAGTCCAATGGAAAGCAAGGTAGCGAAAGAGTCTCTTGCTCGCAAAGCAATGGACACACCTTTAAAGAGAAGTCCAAGATACAGAAAAAAAACAACGCCCAGCCCTAGAATACCTAACTCTTCAAGTACGACAGCCATAATAAAATCTGTGTGTGCTTCAGGAAGGAAACCAAGCTTCTGGACTCCTTCTCCTATTCCTCTTCCAAGTACACCACCTGATGAGATTGCCTCGTATCCATTGATAAGCTGATATCCTTTCCCATCTGGATCATTAAATGGGTCGCGAAAGGATAGAACACGCGCCAACCGATATGGAGCAGATACAGCTAAATAAACCACACCGCTAACACTCAACGTAACGATCGCAAGTATATGGCGTTTTTTTATCCCCGCACAAAGCATAATAAAAACACATGGAAGCGCTATGGAAGTAGCGGTGCCTAAATCAGGTTGCAAAATGATGAGCAGGAATACCACGCCTAACACCAATAGCGGGGGTAATACGTCCTTCTTAAAGCTAGATAACGTCTTTCCTCTCTTGCCAAAAATAGATGCAAAATATATGACAATTGTAAGCTTAACAAGCTCTGCTGGCTGAAGGACAATAGGTCCAATCTGCAGCCAGCGCTGCGAACTATTTCGCATCTCTCCAAACCACGGTGTAAGCACAAGTATTAACATTAGTACAGAGCCTAAGACGAGAACTGGGCTCCATTTACGGTATAGATTGTAGGGGAGAAAGAACCCAATTGTCATAGCGAAGAGTCCAATGATTAAGGACATTCTTTGTTTGTGAAAGAAATACGAAGAGGCATTATACTTAGCAGACGCTAGTGGATAACTAGCGCTATACACCATAATTAGTCCAAATACACAAATACATATAATAAAAAACAGATAGGTTTTGTCTATATTCTTCACTTTTTCTAACACATCAAGCATCTCCAATTTTAAAACGTCAACCTAACAAAATTAGGCTTCCATCATCATAGCGATAGTGTTGACATTTTGTCAACACTATCGCTATATTTCTAGTAGAAGATTGACAAGTAATCAACAATTCTATAAGGTATGCAAGTAGAAAGAAAGTCGGAAACGTTAAGAGAGGAAACAAATCATGGATCTTTGGATTTTACTCGGGAAGTATTTTATTTTAGGCCTTATTCAAGGAATATCAGAACCCATCCCAATTAGCTCAAGCGGGCATTTGATAATTGCGCAGGATTTATTCAAACTGGGAGTTGAGGACTTAAGTTTTGAAGTAGTTGTTAATACAGCTTCCCTTCTAGCTGTCATACTAGTTTATCGGAAGGATATCGTTCGGTTATTTACATCTACTATTAGCTACATAAGTAAAAGAGAAGAATCAACAAAAGATGACTTTAAATTGGTTATCTATCTTATTATTGGTACAATTCCTGCGGCTCTTTTAGGTCTATTATTTAATGACTTTATTGGAGAGCATCTAAAAAGTACTTTCACTGTAGGTATTGCTCTTTTGTTTACAGCTTTCTCGCTATTCTTCATCCGGAACCTAAAAGGCACGAAGAACAGACATGCAATGACTTGGAAAGAAGCGCTGCTTGTCGGCCTTGGGCAAGCTGTTGCCTTAATTCCTGGTGTAAGCCGTTCAGGAGCTACAGTAGTAACTGCTATGCTGATAGGATTAAAACGGGACACTGCCCTTATGTTCTCTTTCTTGCTTTATATACCTGTAAGCTTAGGTGCAAGTGTCCTGGAGCTTCCAGATATGCTAAAACAAGATTTCTCAAGTGACATGCTAATTGCCTATTCTCTAGCATTTATCGCCTCACTTGTAGCAAGCTATTTTGCTTTGAAATGGTTCATCGACGTGATGAAGAAAGGGAAATTGATTTATTTCGCTATCTATTGTTTATTGATAGCAATCATCACACTGTTTCTATTATAAGTATGGAAAAATCCCGGTAAGCATCTGCTTACTGGGATTTTTGTTAAGTACAATTGTAGAGAATCATCTTAAATCAAGACCCGATAACAGCATTCATGCCCCTTCTTATCCTTTCTTAAATTAGTAAAAAGCTTCTTCTCTGATCGTTCCCGTTCCACCTGTCCAAGCCAATATGCTTTCATTTTTAATTCTTTCACCACTCAGGTAAGATAACAGTAAGCCTTTTCAGAGGCGCATCATATGTTTGTTTTATTGTAACTTATAATTGGATTCATCTTTGGTGTCATCCTGTTAATTGGTCTCAGTATGTATAAACCGCTTTGTCAAAAAGCAGTACCAGATAACATTTATAGACCCTTTGATTAAATTACTTCTGTTTCACAGGATGAGTTTCATGAAGAAAAAAGGGAAACAATTACTGATTCAAAACAAGGAGGAGACGTATGAAAAAGCTGAAGATTGCCAGTTTACCAGGAGACGGTGTCGGCAAGGAAGTTGTTCCTGCTGCACAGACAGTTTTGAAAGCGGTTGCCGAGGTACATGGCGGATTGCAATTTGATTTCACGGCTTACCCTTGGAGCTGTGAATATTACCTAGAACATGAAAAAATGATGCCAGACGATGCATTGGACCGCCTGCGGGATGCCGATGCTATCTTTCTTGGTGCTGTCGGAAACCAGAAACTCGTTCCGGATCATATATCGCTTTGGGGTATGCTGATTAAAATACGTCGTGAATTCGAGCAGGTCATTAATGTTCGACCCGCTAAGCTGCTGAGAGGGATTACATCTCCACTTGCCAACCCAAACGACTTCGATTTATTAGTTGTACGAGAGAACAGCGAGGGAGAATACAGTGAAGTGGGCGGGAGAATATTCCGCGGAGAAGATGAAGTGGCTATTCAAAACGCTGTATTCTCGAGACGAGGCACAGAAAGAGCGATGCGCTATGCTTTTAACTTGGCTGCCAAGCGTCAGAAACATGTAACGAGTGCTACAAAGTCAAATGGTATTGTCCATTCGATGCCATTCTGGGATGAAGTCTTTCAATCTGTTAGTCAGGATTATCCGGCCATTAACACAGACAGCCAGCATATCGATGCTCTCGCTGCCTTCTTTGTCACCCAGCCGCAGCGCTTTGATGTGATTGTTGCGAGTAATTTATTTGGGGATGTTCTCACAGATATTGGCGCCGCTATTATGGGCAGTATTGGTATTGCGCCTGCCGCCAATATCAATGTGAACGGTAAATACCCATCCATGTTTGAGCCTGTACACGGCTCTGCACCCGATATTGTTGGAAAAGGCATTGCCAATCCGCTCGGTCAGATATGGACAGCAAAACTTATGCTGGATCATTTTGGTGAGGAAGAACTCGGTGAGAAGCTGCTGGATATTATCGAGGAAGTGACTGCAGCAGGAATTTTGACGCCTGATCTTGGCGGGAAGTATGGAACGGACGATGTTACTGGAGCTATTCTGAAGAAAGTTAACAACTTATAGATTAGAAGTTAAGAAACCCTAGACTATTATATCAGCCTAGGGTTTCTTATAATATGCCAGTTCATTGCGCTAGCTAAGCGTCTTTACTTCTAATGTTTTCATTAGCCTTTATCAGTTAATTACATCTTCTAAATGATTTGTATATCCGAATATACCGTTGTTCCTTTCATCCCTATATACCTCATCCAAAAGGAATCTTGCCAACTTACCTGACAAGACCAGTTCTTCTCTAAAGATATTGCGGATGCTGTCTATAAAGTAGGCTGGATCTGATTCGTATAAGAGGAAACTAGAAGTTCCTAATTGCCAACCCTTCAAGAGGATATTCCGATTAATCTCAGGAAGCATAAAGACAATTTTGATATCTGGAAATCGATATTTTATGTATTCAATCGTAGTAAATGCATGCAAGCTAAGTTTATTCGTATCTACTAACATTACCTGTGGATTTTTCTCTGTAATCAGTTGCACGATTTCGTCAACGTAATTAGAGATACCGACAACTTCCATATCTATTTCACCATTTAAAATTTCTTGGATTCCTTGACCGAGAACGCCATTGTTATCAACTATCAAGATACGAATCATCTCTTCCAACCTTTCATGCATAGAATTCTGTTTCTACCTACTATATGTTTCTAGCCTGTACAATTTCTGAACATGTTCACACAATTCGTATGCTTCTGCTTCTTTCGGTTAGTCGTTTGGAGTTAGTTGGGTTCCTAAATAGCGTTTTTTTACACAAAAAAAGCCAGAAGGAATATTAAGTACCCTTCTGGTCTTGTAATTCTGATATGTGATTTAACCGTTTTATACTAACTTCTTCGATAGCTCGCGGTTTCGCTGCTGGAATAATACATTGTGAGATGAAACCATTCCGATCTTTTCTGCTGTAGGTTCCACATACTGTTTCGCTTTATTAACCGCGTTTGCTGCATCTTGGAAACAGCCGGCAATCAGGTTGACCTTGCCGTCGTGTTTCAGAATATCTCCTGCCGCAAACAATCCTGGAACGGACGACTCGCCGCATGGTGTTCCTGCGATATAATAGTTATCAAGCAGCGTAATATCTACTTCACTATTTTCAATCAGATTCATATCATGCTCATAGCCGTGGTTCACAATGACTTCATCGATTGGCAGCTGCATAATTTCGTTCGTTTCGTGATTTGTCAGCTCAACACGTTCAATATTATGCTGGTTCGGACAAGCTACCAGCTTCGTAATGGAGGTGCAAAGGAAACACTTAGCACCGCCGCACATGAGGCGCTCTACAGATGCTTCATGCCCTTTTAATGCTTCATTTCGATACGTCACATAAACCTTTTTAGCAACCGACTCCAACTCATTTGCCCAATCAACAGCTGAGTTTCCGCCGCCAGAAATAATGACAGTTTTGTCCTTGAATCGCTGCATATCTTTTACCGTATAGTTGAGATTCGCTACCTCGAACTTTTCACAGCCTTCAATGGATAGCTTTTGCGGATTGAGGATACCTCCGCCAACAGCAACGATAATTGCCTTGGAGTAATGCTTCACTCCGCTTGCTGCATGCAGTTCAAAGATGCCATCGTCATTTCGTTTAATGCTTGTTACCTTCTCGTTCACTACCACTTCAGGATCAAAGGTCAGCGCTTGTTCTGTGAGCTGATCAATTAGCTTTCCTGCTGGAAGCGGTGGCATTCCGCCTACATCCCAGACCATTTTTTCCGGATACACATGCAGCTTGCCGCCAAGATAAGGCTGAAACTCAATAATTTTTGTTTTCATTTGCCTTAACCCACTATAAAAAGCAGAATATAATCCCGCCGGACCTCCACCAATGATTGTAACATCATACAGCCACTCTTCCTGCACACTAATTCCTCCTCCATCCGATAGTGATAATCATTCTCATTCTAATATATCGCAAAGTTTTCTGAAAATCAATGTTGACATCCACTTTTTCAGCCCTTATGATGGAGTTAAGCGAGATTGATAATCATTCTCATTCTCATCGTATTGCCTTAGTGCCCTGTCCCCCTAACAGGGCACCCCCCCCTTAATATAATGTAGAAATGGATACATAATGAAAGTAGCCGTTTAAAGGCGTCAAAAGAAAGAAAAATTACAAATCTACGGATTGACCAGCAAGACTAGCATCGCGTATTCTTATTGGTGGATCGTTTGGACTGAATATTTCGATTCTTAAAATATCGTTATCAAAATTGAAGCCCTACTTAAACTTCAGACTAATGACTCCATTCCACGGGCTCACTAGTTGAATCTTTATTATTAATGATAGCTTCCTAGAATAATAGGAAGCTTTTTTACCTTATCTTACATAGAAAGATGCGTGGCTGATGAAGAACATATCATTTCCATTAAAACTTATTGCTGGTGTTTTATTATCACTTGCGGCATTCTTTGTGGCTTTATCGTTCGGCGCTGCAGATGTTTCTTTACGTGATGTTTGGGGAGCACTATTCAGCAGTCCTACAAATGAAGATATGCTGATTATTCGAGAAAATAGACTGCCACGGGAAGTAGGTGCTTTCTTTGTCGGAGCTGCTTTAGCTGTTGCAGGAGCGATTATGCAAGGCTTAACACGTAACCCGTTAGCAGATCCCGGCCTGCTTGGTTTGACAGCTGGTGCCAACGCAGCATTGGCAGCAGCTATGGCGTTTATTCCAGGTGCAAACTACGTTGTTATCATTATTGCTTGCTTTATCGGTGCAGCAATTGGAGCAGGACTCGTCTTTGGCATTGGTTCTCTCCGCCTTGGCGGACTATCTCCAGTAAAAGTGGTCTTAGCGGGGGCAGCCGTTTCGGCATTGTTATATGCTGTCTCCGAAGCGATTGGCTTGAGCTTCGAGCTCTCTAAGCAAGTATCTGCCTGGACTGCTGGCGGTTTAGTCGGTGTGAATTGGACGCAGCTGCAGCTTGTCATTCCTATTCTGTTAGCAGGCACTATTCTTTCCCTATTTCTTTCCCATCAGCTGACATTGCTCAGCTTAAGTGATGAAGTGGCAGTTGGCCTTGGACAGAAAACCTTTGTTATTAAAGCTTTGTTATTTCTGGTGACCATCTTGCTAGCTGGAGCATCTGTTGCTTTAGTTGGAAACATGACCTTCATTGGCTTGATGATTCCGCATATTGTTCGCTTCTTTGCTGGAACGGATTACCGCTACATTTTACCGCTATCCTTTTTTGCCGGCGGGACTTTCATGCTTCTCGCTGATACAGCGGCGCGAACAATCAATGCACCATTTGAGACACCACTTGTGGCAATTGTAGCAGCACTCGGTTTGCCGTTCTTTTTATTCATCGTGCATCGAGGAGGTCGAGCTTACTCATGAAAACAGCAAAGAAAAGCAGACAAGCTATTGTGATGATTGCTCTGACCGCTCTAATTATTCTTACTATTATCATCGGCATGGGGCTCGGTCCGGCTTCCCTTTCTTATTCGCGCTTGCTGCCGACAATAGTAGGTAACGGAACTTTTCCAGAGTCATTTGTGTTATTTGACGTGCGGCTTCCGCGTATTGTTATTACTTTGCTAGCGGGAATGGCCTTAGCTATTGCCGGAACCATCCTTCAGGGGATTACGAGGAATGATTTGGCTGACCCTGGTATTATCGGTATTAATGCCGGAGCTGGACTAGGTATTGCGCTATTCTTCTTGTTCATGCCAATTGATGCGGGAAGCTTTGCTTATGCTCTGCCAATTGTTGGTTTTGCAAGTGCATTTGTTACAGCTATCCTCATTTACCTGTTCTCTTACAGCAAGCGCCATGGCTTGCAGCCGGTTCGCCTCGTATTAGTTGGAGTGGGCTTCTCCATGGCGTTATCTGGTGCGATGATTGTGTTGATTTCTTCAGCCGAGCAAACAAAAGTTGATTTTATTGCGCAGTGGCTAGCAGGGAATATTTGGGGAACGGATTGGCCCTTTATCCTGGCTTTGCTTCCGTGGATTGTTATTATTTTGCCGCTCACGCTTTATATGGCCAATCGCCTGAATGTGTTAGCTCTCAGCGAAGAAGTCGGTGTTGGGATTGGTGTGCAGCTTAATCGAGACCGTATTATTCTATTGGTAGCCGCTGTGGCAATTGCTGCCGCCGCTGTATCGGTTGCGGGCGGTATTAGCTTTGTTGGTTTGATGGCACCGCATCTTGCCCGGGCGCTTGTCGGAGCTAGACACCAGCTCGTGATTCCGGTTGCTGCCCTAATCGGCGGTTGGCTGCTATTGTTAGCCGATACAATTGGCCGTAATATTACAACGGCAGACGGGCTGCCGGCTGGAATTATCGTAGCCTTTATCGGCGCTCCCTATTTTCTGTATTTACTGTTGAAAAAATAAGAGGTACTGCGCCTACGCAGTACCTCTTTTATTGGGAAGCAGAAGATCCCTTTTCCTTTTCTGCTTTATGTTGTGTATTTAAAAGCACCAACCCGATGATAACAAGCAGCAGTCCGCCAAACTTCATTAGAGACACAGCTTCCCCGAAGATTGTGACGCCAATCATAGCTGTTAAAGCTGTACCTGCACCAGACCATGTCGCATAAGCTGTGGACAAGGACATGGACTTCAATGTAAGCGATAGGAGGACGAATGCTCCAAGATATCCAATGACGACAATGATGGATGGAAGTAAAACAGAAAATCCATCTGACACCTTCAGCATGGATGAAGCAATTGTCTCTAATACGATTGCTGCTGCTAAGTATAAAGCTGCCCTCATTTTCCTTCCTCCTTATTTAGATAAGTTCATTAATACAAGGCCTGCAAGTAATACAGCAATCCCTAAAATACCTTTTTTATTAATTCTTTCTTTGAAGAGCAGCACACCAATTATCACTGTCAGTATGGTCCCCACACCGCTCCAGGTCGCATAGACGATACCTAGCGGCAATACTTGCAGCGTTTTGGATAGTGCATAGAAGCTGACGCCATATCCTGCAACTAATATAACTATAGGAATTATGTGCTTAAAACCGTTCGATAATTTCAGCATCGTCGAGCTTAATACCTCAAAAAGAATAGAAGCTGCTAAAAATAGATAGCCCACATCCTCACTCCTCTTCTTTATCTATACGCACAAGCAGCTTGTGTAATAAGTCGGCTGCAAAATCAGATACACGCATCGTACCAGCCACTTCGTTAAACCAAAGTCCATCACAGACAAAGCGAATGGTGGCAGCAGCTTCCCACGTTAAGCCGTCTTGTTCAAACCGCTGCTGCCATCTGGTATAACCTTCCTGCCAAACTGCCATGATTTCCGGATAATCACTAAAGATGGAAATAAGTGCTGTGCTGCGAGGGGTACCTTCTCTCTTAATATCTTCTAATGTCGCCAGCGCATACGCTCTGGTAAAAGCTCCCTTGCCATTCGGCTGCTCTGCAAGATGACGAGCCATTGCTTCTTCAAATTCACGAATCGCCGCGAAATTAAGTTCCTGAAACAGTGCTTCCTTTGTATGGTAGTGATATAACAGACCACCCTTGCTGATAGCTGTCTTCTTGGCAATTTTCGCTAATGTGACGTTACTCACGCCTTCTTCCAATATAAGTTCAGCCGTAGCATCTAATATTTTTTCCTTTGTATTCACATCTTCACCCCTAACCGTCCAGACGGTACAGTAAACTATAGCATATCTATGAACAAAAAAGGTACTGATTTCACTCAGTACCTTTACCACATCTGCTTATATGTAAATCATGGCTGCAAACTGCTCGCCTATCCATATTTTGAGAAGCTAAGTGATAGGTTTTATGAGATTCGGCACACTTACCCTCGGTAATGATTATTCCTTCTTATCCCTACAAGAAATAAAACCGTCGACAATAAGGTTAACGGTATGAAGATGAGAAGAACAGAACCCATTTTCATGCCGCTGTCTCGTAGAAATACAAACAATAAAATACTGACGAATTCTATCAGGCCAGCAACTATAAATATTGGCAGCACTCCTGGAGCGATAATGAATACCTCCTTTCTTTACCCGATAACACCAATCTAGCATTTGTACATTATGGATGGAAAGAGAATACACTGTTTTCTCCATAGAAAAAGAAGGCACTCTATCTAGATGCATTGCTTTTAAGCAATTACATCTGAAAGAGACCTTCTTAAGCATATTGTTATTGGGTTACTGTTCCCGCATCAGCTGGATGGACGCCATGGCGATAGAAATCGGCATCAATCGGATCCAGCGGCTTACGGCCAAGGATAAGATCGGCTGCCTTTTCTGCCAGCATTAATACCGGTGCATGGATATTGCCGTTTGTAACATAAGGCATAGCCGATGCATCAACTACTCGCAGATTTTCCAGTCCGTGTACTTTCATCGTTTTCGGATCAACAACAGCCATTGGATCTGAAGCAGGCCCCATTTTAGCTGTACAAGATGGATGAAGAGCTGTTTCTGCATCTTCTTTTACCCAATCTAAAATTTCTTCGTCTGTCTGAACAGAAGGACCTGGTGACAGTTCTGCTGCATTGTAACGCTTCATTGCTGGTTGAGACATAATCCTACGGGTCACTCGTATCGCTTCTACCCACTCTCGTCTGTCCTGTTCCGTAGAAAGATAATTGTAGACCATGCTTGGATACTCTTTTGGATTTTTTGAGCGGATCTTCAATGATCCTCGAGCATCAGAGTACATTGGCCCTACATGCACTTGGAAACCATGATCTGTTGGTGCTTTTTGGCCATCATACCGTACCGCCAATGGAAGGAAGTGATACATCAAATTCGGATAGTCAACATCTTCATTGGAACGAACGAACCCTCCGCCTTCGAAATGGTTAGTCGCAGCCGGGCCTGTACGCCCAAGCAGCCATTGCAAACCAATCCAAGGCATGCGTGCTTTATTTAAACTAGGCTGTTCGGATACAGGAAGCGGACATGCATGTTGGATATAGACTTCCAAGTGATCCTGAAGATTCTCTCCTACACCCGGAAGATGCGCTACTGGCTTAATACCAAGTGAGCGAAGATGTTCAGCATCTCCAACGCCTGACAGTTGAAGCAGCTGCGGCGTATTAATAGCACCGCCTGAGAGAATAACCTCGCCAGCTTTTACTTGATGTGTCTTTCCATTTCGCTCATATGTTAATCCTGTCGCTTTTTTACCGTCAAAATCAATATGCTTCACAAAAGCACGTGTTCTTACTATTAAGTTTTCACGCTTCATTGCCGGATGCAGGTAAGCACGTGAAGCTGATAGACGGCGTCCTTTGTATACATGCTTATCAAACGGCCCGAATCCTTCCTGACGAAAACCGTTTACATCAGGGGTTCTTGAATAACCGGCTTCTACACCTGCATTAAAGAATGCTTGGAATAGCGGATTCGTCGCTGGTCCGCGTTCTAATTTGATTGGTCCGTCATGGCCGCGAAGATCATCATTTGGTGATCCTAAAGCGTTTTCTAAGCGTTTGAAATAAGGAAGACAATGCGCAAAGTTCCATGTTTCCATTCCTTCATCCGCACCCCAGCGTTCATAGTCCATCGGATTTCCGCGCTGATAAATCATTCCGTTAATGGAACTTGAGCCGCCAAGCAGTTTTCCTCGTGCATGCTTAATTCGGCGTCCATTCATGTATGGTTCAGGATCAGATTCGTATTTCCAATCATAAAGGCTTTTACCCGCTGGGAATGGCAATGCTGCCGGCATTTGAATCAATAAATCCCATGCATAGTCACTGCGCCCTGCCTCTAAAACAAGTACACTTTTCGTCCCATCTTCACTTAAACGGCCGCCGAGTACAGAACCAGCACTCCCGCCTCCTACGATGACAATATCATATGTTTCACTCATATACTGTTCCTCCTTGAAAGTTGGAATTGGAAGGAAGGAATATACCCTTCTTCATTTATTTAATCTAGTTAGCAGTTATATTTTTTAAGATAATCACTTTAGAACCAATTAATAGATTCAGGTTTAAGATTTTGGAAGATATGCTTTGTTTCTGTATATTCTTCCATTCCTAGTCTGCCTAGCTCGCGTCCAATACCAGACTGCTTAAATCCTCCCCATGGAGCATGCGGGAAATACAGGTTAAAATCATTAATCCAAACAGTTCCCATGCGCATTTTCGCTACACAGCGCTCGGCTTTGGCAATATCATTGGTCCAAACACCGCCAGCAAGTCCGTAAATGGAGTCATTAGAAAGCTTTATAGCTTCCTCTTCTGTCGTGAACTTTTCAACCGTGATAATTGGACCAAAAGCTTCATCTTGCACAATGCGCATGTCTGTTGTGCAGTCTGTAAAAATAGTAGGCAGGTAGAAGAATCCTTTTTGCAGTTCCGGATCTTCTGGACGTTTGCCGCCAACCGCTAAGGTAGCTCCTTCTTCCATCCCTGTTTCTACATATTTCTCTACTTTCGCAAGATGTTCTGCTGAAATAAGCGGCCCCATTTGCGTATCTTCGTCAAAACCGCTTCCAAGCTTGAATTTCTTCACTCTCTCCACGAGTGCGTTCACAAACTTATCGTGTATGCTTTCTTCGACAATCAATCTGGTACCAGCAGAACAAATCTGTCCTGCGTGGAAAAACACACCGTTTAATGCTTGATCAACAGCTACTTCAAAATCTGCATCAGCAAATATGATATTCGGATTTTTTCCGCCAAGCTCTAGTGCAAGCTTTTTCACGTTCACGCTTGCTGCTTGCATGATTTTCTTTCCGGTCGCTATGCCGCCTGTAAATGAGATAAGGTCTACATCTGTATTATTAGAAAGCTCTGCGCCAACTGTATCGCCAGCTCCTAGCACTAGATTTGCAACACCAGCAGGTACGCCTGCCTCTTCCATTAGTTCAAACACTTTTATCGTAGTCAGCGGTGTAATTTCACTTGGCTTCATGATTAGCGCATTTCCTGTCGCAAGTGCCGGAGCAAGTTTCCAAGATGCTTGCAGCAATGGATAATTCCAAGGTGTAATTTGACCGCAAACGCCAACAGGTTCATGCACTACTTTACTAATAGCGTTTGGTACTGGGGAATTTATTAATTCTCCGCCATCTTTATCACCAAGTTCACCATAGTAGCGAAATACACCCGCTATGTCATCCATGTCTCCGCGGCTTTCATCCATTGTTTTTCCTGTATCCAATGATTCAAGATAAGCAAGCTCTTCTTTGTCTCTTTCAATTAAATAAGCAATCTTCTTTACCATATTTCCTCGCTCAATCGCAGGAAGTGATGACCATTCTCCTTTATCAAATGCTTCTCTTGCTGCCGTGATGGCTGCCTTCGTATCTGCTTCATCACCTTCTGGGACAGTGGCGATGATTTCTTGGTTAAATGGATTGATAATCTCACGAGTGTTTCCGGAGATCGCATTCACCCATTCACCATTTATGTATTGCTGCAGTTTTAAATTCATATGTATCAACTCCAATTTCAAAGAGTATTAATTTTGTTAAGAATTTATTTAACGTTTTAAACGATACCATGTCTTTTTATGGCTGTCAAAGCCATTTGAAAGATTAAAAAGAATTACAATAGCCGCAGATAGTTAGGATTTATGAGATTGCGACCGTTTTCACCCGAGAAAATGACTGCCTCGATTTGACATTTCATCTGAGTACGTTAACATATAGTCCGTAAATAACATTTGAAATATATTTAATGGGATTTACTTTATATTTTGAAGGAGCGACCTTATGAGTGAATCTACTGAAGGATCCAACAGCAGACTAGAACAGGCGAAAGATAAAGTCATCGGCACCATTGCAGAGACGATGGATTTGTATGGGGTGACACCAGCTACAGCCAATTTATATGCGATGATGTACTTTAAAGACCAGATGACGCTTGATGAAATGCGCACCGAACTCGAGATGAGCAAGCCGAGTATGAGTACTAGTGTACGCAGGCTTCAAGAGATAAAGATGGTAAAAAGAACATTTACACGAGGCTCCAGGAAACATACTTATATAGCGGAGAAAAACTTCTTCCGTTCCTTTATGGGCTTTTATTGTCAGATGTGGGAACGAGAAGTCAAAATGAATATGGAAGCTATTGAGGAATCTCAAAAAGATTTTATCGATATTATAAAAGACGCTGCCAGCACACCAGAAGTTGCAGCTGAAGCACAGCAATACTATGATCAATTAGAAGAATCGAAGACGTACTACCATTGGCTGGACGATTTAGTAGCAAGTATAAGAAGCGGAAAGATATTTGAATTCTTACCGAAAGACCAGCCAGATTAAATGGCAAGAAGTGATAAGGTGGTCTATAGAAAGCAACTGCTATAGACTGCCCAATCAGATAAATATCTCAGTTTTCTGCAGAAAGATGCTATTACTTTGTATTTTCGTTAAAAATTTTCTTAATATATTTAATTTAGGGTGTATTTTCATTACTATACAAATAGATAAAGGGAGTTTTGTTACATGAACAAATGGAGAAAACCACTTAGTCTTATTGCAGCAATTTTAATGGTCGCAGCACTGGCAGCATGCGGAAACAACAGCAGTGCTGATGCAGACTCAGGAGAAATAACGATTGGCCAAGTTAACTGGGCTGAAAATGTTGCTATCACAAATATGTGGAAAGTAATTTTAGAAGACGAAGGCTATGACGTAAAGCTAAACAACTTGAATATGGGTGTGACGATGAAGGCGTTAAAAGGCGGCGACTTAGATGCTAGTTTAGAGATATGGCTGCCAGTACAGGATGCTAATTATTTGAAGCAATACAAGGATTCCGTTAACTTCTCGGATGCTACTTGGTATGACAATGCGAAAGTTGGACTTGTTGTCCCTTCCTACGTAGAGGATGTTAATAGTATAGAAGACTTAAACGAACATAAAGAACTTTTCAATGGCGAAATAGTTGGTTTTGACCCGGGTGCAGGTACAATGGAAGTCACAGAACAACTGCTGAAGGATTATGACCTGAATTACGAACTGTTAAAAAGTTCAGAATCTGCGATGTTAGCTGAAATTAAGAAAGCAGTAAAAGATAAAGAACCAATCGTAGCACCACTTTGGAGCCCGCACTGGATTTTCTCAAAATATGATCTGAAATTTTTGGAGGATCCGCAAAATACATATGGCGGTGTTGAAAAAATTCACCATGCCACAAGACAAGGATTTGAAGAAGATTATCCTAAAGTAAGCCAGTGGTTTAAGAATTGGAAGATGAATGATCAGCAAATTGGTGAGCTGATTGAATATGTAGAAGGTGCTAATACACCTATTGAAGGCGCTGAAAAATGGGTGGAAGAAAATCAGGATTTGGTGAATGAATGGGTAAAATAAAAGCCATTTGTTAAAAATAAAGAAGTTGGTCTCCCTTATTATAGGGAGCCAGCTTCTTTTGCATTTGTTGAGAGAATTAGATGAGAAGATTTGAGAAATTAGTTATGTGCATAGAAGTTTCACATTATTTAATCACCACCGATTGTAATCGTTATCATTTTCTTATACTATAGACCTAGATAGTTTAACCCTCTTAAGGAATAGGTGATCCTGATGCAGATCAAGCAAGTGTTGAATAACAACGTCATCACCGTCTTGGATGAACAGGACCAAGAACTGGTTATTATGGGACGGGGCATTGCCTTTGGTCGCAAAGCTGGCGACGATGTGGATGAATCACGGATTGAGAAAACGTTTAAGCTAGACGATAAGGAAATGAATAAACGGTTATTGGAATTATTAGCGGAAATCCCTCTATCATTTGTAGAAGTATCCGAAAATATTATCCAATATGCCAGAAAGCATACAAATAAAAAAATACATGACAATATCTATGTGAGTCTGACAGATCATATCTATTATGCTGTAGAGAGATTTCAGCAGGGGATTGATATAAAAAATGCACTGCTTTGGGAGACAAAGCGGTTTTACCCGGAGGAATATCGAATTGGGCAGCACGCCTTGTCCATCATCGCAGAGAAGGTCGGCATCATTCTGCCAGAGGACGAAGCTGGCTTTATCGCTTTACACATCGTTAATGCGCAAATGAATGAAGATATGCCGGTAATGATTAATATTACGAAGTTTATCCAGGATGTGCTTCACATTGTGAAGTTCCACTTTGGCATTGAATATGAAGAAGAATCGTTGGCATATTACCGTTTTGTCACGCATCTAAAATTCTTTGCTCAACGAATTCTAAATCATCGTACACAGAGAGAAGACGATAACAGTCTCTTTGAAATGGTGAAAACCAACTACAGCAGAGCTTATGTATGTGCCCAGAAAGTACAATCTTATATTCAAAAGATGTACCAAGAGCAGCTTACGAATGAAGATATGCTTTACCTGACAATCCATATTCACCGGATTGTCCAGAAAAAAGAAGAAAACAGCTAGAGCCAGCCGTCACCGGCTGGCTCTAGTTGTTTTATAGATCATCAAATCCGTTTAAGTCACTTGTTTTCGTGTACTGACGGGATTTTTGTTCGAAGAAGTCTGATTTTGTACCGTTGAAGTTATCTGTATAAGCACGGATCCACTTCATCGGATTCTTTTCATAGCCTTCATAAATTTCGCTTAATCCAAGCATACGAAGCATTTTATTCGCACGGTACTTCACGTAACCTTCCATGTCATCTAAGTCGATGCCATCGATTCCATCTAGTACGTAGCGGCTCCATTTTGTCTCTTGCTCGACAGAATGGCGGAATTCATCATATACCCATTCAATGAACTGTTCGTTATTGTATTCTGGATTCTCAGCTAATGTTGCACGGAACAATTCACTGATGAAACGACCATGATGCAGCTCATCACGATTAATATAGGAAATCATTGTAGATGTACCGACCATTTTTTGGTTTCGTGCTAAGTTATAAAAGAATGCAAACCCACTGTAGAAGAATAGACCTTCTAACAATGCTGAATATACCATGGCCTTCAGCACCGTCTCAATTGTCGGGTTTTCGGCGAATTCGTTATAAACTGCGGCAATTCGTTTATTCCGCTCCAGCAGTACTTCGTCCGTACGTCCTTCATTAAAGGAAGCGATTTGGTTATCGTAATTCGTAACAGAAGCTAATACATACGTATAACTATGGTTGTGCTCGCTTTCCTGGTCAGCTATTGTTGCCAAGATTGATTTGACACTTGGGTCTGTCGAATAGGCAGCGATTTTGGAGGCGATATCCGTTTGCGGACCATCTAATGTCGCAAGCAAACCGATAATCTTCAAGAATGCTGTACGTTCTTCATTCGATAGACTCGCAAATTGCTTCGTATCCGCTACCATGTTTACTTCATTTGCAGTCCAGAACAGACCGCGGATTGTCTTACGCAAGTCATAAAAATGCGGATAAGCTACGTTATCCCAATGCAGGATGCCGCTCGCTTCTCCATTGAATAATGCAGTTGCTTTATTTGGATGCTTCGGCTCAAGTACCGTCGCTTTCATCAATTTAGCCATTCTATTACTCCTCTCGTCCATTCCACTACTTCTTGTTCTTGTGATCCCCTTGGTGACTGCTCAATTTTGAGCGGTGCAAGCGGAGAATGATAAAATTTTGCCAGCTTGTCCGCTGCCATGCAAAACATATCCTCCCCGCCAAACTGGGTATCACCTGTTCCAAAGACAAATACATTCTCCGGTTTATATCCGACATCCGCCACAAAATCCTTCACATCAAATGGCGTATCTCCTGAACCCCATGTATACGTACCGATAAGCATAGCATCATAATCCGGTACATGAGGAAATGGCTCACTGCCGCTAACACAGTAAAGCGTAATGTCCTGTTCCATATGTGTCAGTTCTTTCGCAATCAGCTCTGCAACTTCCTCGGTGTTGCCGCTGACAGATGCATATGCGATGAGTAAGTTTTTTGTTTGGATAGGTTTCGGCATTGTAGCAATTCCTTTTTCAGAATGCACCAGTAATCAGTCCAATCTGTTCATTTTAACATAATCTTAGCCACGATTCGAAATCTTAATAAGGTATTCCCCCATCATCGTAAAGAAACAATATATAGTTTCACCTTAGAAATAATAACACAGATATAGTGTTATCGCCTGCAATAATAGGAACTTATATTGACCTATTATTGCTATTTATCACATGGAACTTCCACTGTTATTTGTTGGAGATATGAGGCCGAGCCGCCCACTCGAACTAATAGATCTCCATCACTGCTTACATCCAACAAAGTTTTCAACTTGGAGACCTGTTTCAAAGCGTGACCTTGTTCAAACATATATACCTTTTCTTCTAGTGGTAACAAATTGTTCTTATACAAATAACACGTAAGTGCCCCCATTGAGGTTCCTGTAGCACTTTCTTCATCGATACCATATAAAGGTGCAAAATTACGACAAATGGCTATTAAACCTCGCTCTGCCTCCAGCGTAAATAAGTGATACCCTACCGTATTATATTTACGGCATAACGCCATAACCTGAGGTAAATCTGGCTTAATTGTATTCAGTGTATGTAAGTCCTTAATCGGAACTAGAATATCCTTTAAGCCTGTTGATACTATCTCAATTGGCAATCTGTCATCCAGATTCGCAGAAGTTATATGCAAGGAATTCAGTATTTCATCCTTGCTATCTATTTCATAATATGCAGGAGGCAATTGTTCTAAAAATACCTCGCCTAAACCATTAATTTCAACTTTTAGTATTCCCGCCCTACATTCAAATGAATAGCTTCCTTCTTTGACAATATCCTTTGATAGCATCAAAGAGAAAGCAGCTATTGTGGCGTGACCGCATATATCTACTTCGTCATTTGGCGTGAAGTAGTGAATCCTGTAGTCTGTCTCTGAATTAGATGACCCTAGGACAAATGCAGTTTCCGAACATCCTACCTTTGCCGCAATCTGCTGCATTTGCTTAGAAGATAATAATTCTTTGTTTACCACTACACCTGCAGGATTGCCTCCTGTTTCTCCATTAGTGAATGCATGTAGAATATTTACTTCCAAACTGATTTCAGCCATTAGTATTCGTTTCCTTTTTACTAGCTGTGATAATACCTTCATCTACATATGGAACTCCTGAACTAATGATACTCTGGATTCCTGCCGGATAATAAGTCATTACGTGATCCACTTCTTCATAGGACATCCATTTGGCTTCAGCTATTTTATCTGTATCTTGTATTTTTATTTCTTCACTAATTTGCTCCGCACGGAATGTTACAAAGGTAGCATGCTCGTTATTGGCTTGCATTTTCGCTTCATTGACTGCCAAGATAGTTGTTACTCGGATGTCTAGTCCTGTTTCTTCCTTTGCTTCCCTGACAGCAGCTTCTGCAAGTGTTTCACCAGGTTCCACTAGGCCACCAGGCAATGTCCAACTTTCGTTCTTTTTATTAGATACCATAAGAATTTGCTTTGTTTCTTCGTTATGAATTAGTGCATAAGCTACGCGAACTTCTCTCATATTTATCCCCCCGCAGATCACTTTACACCATTATATACCAATTTTCGTCGCCTGCATTGACAAGAAAGAAAATCACTTATATAGTTTAGTTTAGTTAACTTAATTATCAGAGGTGTACTCCATGAAAGCTTTATTAAAAAACAAACAATTTGTCTTCCTTCTGCAATCAGAGTTATTTTCTGTCCTAAGTTTTTCTATGTTTATGATTACTATCTCCTGGTATGTCGTAGATGTGCTGCATCATCCGCAATACCTCGGATTAATCATGGCTGCTGCATCCGTCCCGAGAATGCTTACTATGCTCATCGGCGGGGTGCTCGCAGATCGCGTACAAAAATCCAAAATACTCTTTAGTACACGATTGATGCAGGCGCTTTTAATTGGAATCTTATTGTGGGGACATGCCAATGACGCTCTCTCTATTTGGTTATTGCTCATAGTCTCTTTCTTCATTGGGGCATTTGACGGCTTATTTTTCCCAGCTTTGTCATCATCCATTCCAAGTGCTGTATCGCAGAAAGAACTGCAGCCTGCCAATACGCTCATCCATAGTTCACAAGAGCTGCTCTATCTGATCGGTCCAATTGCTGCAGGAGCTATCTTGCATTATTTCAGTTTCAGCGCTACATTTGCAGTCAGTATTGCTGCTTCTATAGTTAGTGCTTGTTTTGTTTTTCCACCGTTTATTAAGGATACAAAACCAATGAAGGCAGAAGTAAAAGTATCTTATATAAAAGAATTCAAAGAAGGCTTCCACTATTTGCGGTCTTCTTCTATCTATGTATCTGCAATCAGCATTATCATCATTGTGAATTTCTTTGTTTTTGGCCCAATGTTCCTTAGCCTGCCTATTCTCGTAGAAGAACTTGGCGGTAGCGCGCTTAACCTTAGCTTTTTAGAAGCTGGTTTTTCAGTTGGGTCTTTAACTGCTACCGTTTTGTTGCTTTTCATTGCGTTTAGAAAAAATCGTGGAAAACTAGTACTCGTTTTCCTGATTGCTAGTGTCCTTTCACTTGGGATATTCAGTCAGATTCCTAGCTTAATATGGCTAATACCTGGTGCAGCATTGATTGGTTTCTTTAGCTTTATCACCTATATTCCAACAGATATCATTATCCAGGAGAAAACAGATCCTGAGATGATGGGAAGGGTGATGAGTATTGTATTTTTAGCTTCTACAGCTTTTGATCCAATTTCTCAAACACTCTTCAGCTCCCTAATGAGCATAGGGCTTTCAGCTCGTGTCCTGCTGGCTGCGTTTGCTGGCACTGGATTGATCCTAGCAATCCTTGTATTTGCAAAAGCAAAAAAATGGCGTAATATGCAATAAAGAAGCCATTAGTGGAAGGAACGATGTATGTGAGCTATTCCTACAAGGAAATCATCCGAAAAATGAATGAAGCATATGAAGAATTCGGGATCCTTACCTCAAGAGAAACAAAGAAATTAGATGATCTTGATTTAACTGTACAGCAGGAATTTATCCTGTCTTATATTTCTAAAAATGAGCAGATTACAGCGAATGATATTGCTGCTGTATTCGATATCTCTAAAAGTGCGGTTAGCCAAGTACTTTCTAAATTGGAGAAGCGAGAAATGATTACCAAGGAAGCTAATCCTTCTAACAAGCGAGAGTATTTCCTAGCCCTCGGTGTGAATGGGCATAAATATATGGAAAGTCTGCTTCAACTGGATGACATACTAATTGACAAGTATTATTCCAAAATAGAAATTGAGGCATTGCAGCAAATGACAGAAACCATGCTTCGAATAAATGAAGTAATTCGCAAACAAAAAAAGTAGAGGAGCTGCCAACTTGGCAACTCCTCTTTCTTTTAACTCAAACGAATGATTGTAAGCGTCGCACCAGTTGACCCACCACCGGCTAATATTGCCGTACCGACTAAACCAAACAATTGTACTGAGACTGTATTACCTGCGGTGAGGTTTACAATAACATTTCCTTCATAGTTGGAGATTGAAACAGCAGGAGATACTATCGTACCAGGAACCGCCGCTCCGTTAACAACAATTCGGGAAGAGATTAGTAACGCTGCTGTTGTGTTAAGCGTGTACGTAATGTAGTATCTTCCGGTTGCCGGTACTGTAAATACCGTAGAACCACCATTAGCTGTAAAGCCATCAAGGTTCTGTGCATTCGGCAAAGGCACATCCGTACCACCAAGGAGAACAAGCACTGTACTACCAATTGTATTTGCAGCATACATAGAGTTTGCTGTAACAGAAGTTCCGGTTGCTCCCGTGATTCCTGTTACTCCCGCAATCCCTGTTGCTCCTGTAGTTCCGGTCGCTCCGGTGATTCCCGTTACTCCTGTTATTCCGGTTGCTCCCGTGATCCCTGTTACTCCTGTTATTCCGGTGGCTCCTGTAGTTCCGGTTGCTCCCGTGATTCCTGTTACTCCCGCAATCCCTGTTACTCCTGTTATTCCGGTTGCTCCTGTAGTTCCTGTTGCTCCTGTAGTTCCTGTTGCTCCGGTGATTCCCGTTACTCCAGTTATTCCGGTGGCTCCCGTGATTCCTGTTACTCCCGCAATCCCTGTTGCTCCTGTAGTTCCGGTCGCTCCGGTGATTCCTCCTAAAAGGAGTGTATAGTCTGGGGAAGTTGATGGGAGTCCAGTTGGTGCAGCTACATCTGTAATATACAATCCGCCTTCATAACTTACTACTTGACCAGCAGGATAAAATGGAGCTGCCGCTGCACTAAATGGAACAACTCCACCTAGCCCAATCCCAGTTGCACCTGTAACACCTGTTAGCCCTGTAGCTCCTGTCGAACCAGTTACTCCTGTAATCCCGGTCAAAAGTGTTGTGTAATCCGGTGATGTTCCTGGTAAGCCCGTTGGACCTGCAACGTTTGTAATATACAGTCCGCCTTCATAACTTACTACTTGGCCGGCTGGATAAAATGGGGCTGCTGCTGGATTAAACGGTACTACTCCACCTAAACCTACTCCTGTTGCTCCAGTGACTCCTGTCACGCCCGTAACACCAGCTGGACCTGTTGCTCCGGTTGCACCTGCAGATGCTAATAGCGTATAATCTGCCGATGTTCCTGGTATCCCGGTTGGCGAAGCAACATTAGCAATGTATAAACCGCCATTGTAGGTGACAACTTGCCCAGCTGGATAAGTTGGCGCTGCAGCAGCACTATAAGATACTACCCCGCCCAACCCAATTCCGGTTGGACCAATCGGCCCTGGAATACCAGTTGCTACCGCAGATGCTAAAAGTGTGTAATCAGGTGAACTGCCTGGTACACCGCTCGGGGAAGCAACGTTTGAAATGTACAGACTTCCGTTATAAGTAACAATTTGCCAAACAGGATAGAAAGGGGCTGCTGCCGGACTGAAGGGGACGACACCCTGCAGCCCGATACCTTGTTCTCCGGTAGTGCCAGTTGGTCCTGTTGGCCCGGTAGCTCCGGTTGCAGTGACAATAACCCTGTTATTATAGATCGTACCCCTGTTACATCCCTCTCCATTGTTTAAAGGAGCCAATATGGTACACCTCCATAATTTCTCACTGCTCACAGCATATGTGCAAGGAGCTGAAAGGCAACCATGAATGCTTTATATGTAATTGAAATAATAACCGTGAGGATAAATCCCCCTGCATCTATAATGGATATCTATCCTTATGCATGATAACCTCTTAGAAAATAACCAATATAACGAAAACAGAATACATAGCGAAGGAGATTCTAATGCAAACAAAAACAAAAAAACTCACCCTCATGGCTGTTCTTATCGCGATTGGGGTGCTCGGAGCCCAGTTTATTTGGTTTCCGACAGGTGTTGCCCGTGCTTTTCCTGTCCAGCACGCCGTGAATGTTATTACTGCCGTTCTGCTTGGTCCTGTTCCGGCTGTTGTCGTTGCTTTTGTTATTGGACTTATTCGTAATATGCTCGGTCTCGGAAGTTTACTAGCTTTTCCTGGGGGAATGATTGGCGCCTTGCTAGCTGGACTGTTTTATCGTTTCTTTAAGCGAAAAGGTGCTGCAGCAATCGGCGAGATGATTGGCACCGGCGTTTTCGGCTCCTTACTCTCGGTCCCATTGGCCAATTTGCTGATGGGACAGAAAGCCGGTGCATTAGCATTTGTACCAGGTTTCTTAGCTAGCTCCATTACAGGCGCTTTGCTCGGCTGGCTGCTCATTAAACGACTAAACAGACCACCAAATTAAGACTTGCCGTAGTAACGAAGTGCAATGCACTTGAATCACTATCACCCTAGTATGATTAGCCGCCCTTCCGTCCATACTGCTTGCTAGTGAGGTGGTAAAGATGGAGGCAAAACCAAATCTATTATATTCCATGCTGAATGGCTATAAGCCAATCCGTAATTTACTAGGATTAGGTGATCCATGTGTAGAGAAGATTGATGATCAATGGTGGATGTTTTTTGGTGGGTTTCAGCGTAATTTTAAAAATAACTTATTCAGTGCCAGTCTTCCCAAAGGAGAACCGCTGACTACAGAAAATAAATGGCGCATCTCAACTTATCCTGGCAAATCACATAAAGCAAAGCCATTACTGCCGCAGCCGAAAGAAGCTGCTTGGGATCGTTATGGATTGCATGAACCTTGTTATGTTGAGGGAAAAGCGGACGGAGAACCTGTCCGCCGTATCTATTACACAGGACGGAGCGCCAGCAATGTGTTGGGAAATGAATCTCCTTACAGCATAGGCTGCCTGGAATTAAGACACGGCAGATGGTTCCGACACCCGAACCCAGTAATGATCGGAACAGTACGAAATGACAGTGTACTTGCTCCAAAAGTGATTTACGATGAAGGAAAGTGGAAAATGTGGTTTGCTGCAACGCCGCACGAACCAGGCAAAGGGGATATTCCCATGCATGAAGTGTATGCCGCTGAAAGTGAAAATGGCCTGGATACCTGGTCAAAGCCACGTTTGTTTTTCACCCGGGAAGATGCCTTTACACATGCTCGGCCAAAGAAAATTAACAATACGTACTACTTGCTCGTCAGCCGCTGCGGCAATGCTTTTGGTGAAGATACGTATAAACCGCAAGATCTCTGGTTATTTAAAAGTGAGAGCGCCAGCTTTACCAGAGCGAATTGGTCAGAAGCGCCAGAACTGCTGATTAAGGCCGATACGGGAGAGGATTGGTACCAAAACGGCATATTTGGCTCATGTTTATGCATGGATGATAATGGCGAAATGGTGATCTTCTTTTCTGCTATCAACAAATCAATTTATTGGCTTAACGAAGCAGGATCCAAACTGAAGCAAGGAAAGAAACCGCCATTCCCTGCTCCATTTTATTTTACTGTCGGAAATCTGCGGGTGAAAGATGTACAAACAAAATAAGCAGGAAGTGCTGACTAGCATTTCCTGCTTTATTACTTTCGCATCTGCCTTACATTCCGAACTAGCTTCGGTCCTCTTTTAATTCCCTCTACACCTGCCATGCTGCAGATAGAAGCAATAATTATTCCTGCTCCCAATAATTTCGCTGTCATATAAAGTCCTGAACCAGCTGCGATATCCACAAGAAGAAATGAATAAATAGCAGTCGCGTTTACAACAATGATAACAATTTCTTTCTTCTTTACCGCCATAAAGCAAGCCCCCTTCACAATGTCCAGTGTATGCCAAGGAAAGCTTGACTCATGTTCAGATATTCACACGTTCTACTCTTGCTTCTTTTACCTTTTGAACGTATTGCCGTGCCATGGAAGTGATTTTGGCAAAGTCACCTGTGGCTGCTGGCGCCACAAGATTCCCGCCAACCCCAACTGCAACTGCCCCGTTCTGCAGCCACAGTCCAATGTTCTCCAAGTCCACTCCGCCTGTAGGCATTATATTAACTTGTGGCAACGGAGCTCTGACAGCCTTCATAAAGCTTGGTCCATAAACACTTCCTGGAAAGAGCTTTACAATATCCGCGCCCGCCTCCATTGCGTGTTTGATTTCAGCAATTGTCATGCAGCCTGGCAAGTAAGGAACTTGGTAGAGGTTGCACATCCTGGCTGTCTCGGCATCAAAAGCCGGGCTAACGATAAAACGGGCTCCTGCCAGCATCGCAAGACGAGCTGTTGTACTATCCAGCACTGTTCCTGCTCCGATTAAGACATTTTCGTTCTCTTTATATTGCGAAGAAAGTTCTTTTATCACCTGATCTGCATCACGGACTGTAAATGTCACCTCAATACCTGTAATTCCACCTTCAATACAGGCACCTGAAATCTGGATCGCCTCCTCTGGCGAATCAGCACGAACAACAGCTACAATCCCTTGCTCGCTAAGCTTAGTTAGAACCAGCGCTTTTTCCATCTGTATTCCCTCCTATTTTATATAAGGCGTTTTACAAACGTTAACCGTTCCCGTATCATAAGATATAGTAATGATCGCAATAGAAACGGAGTAATACCTATGTCTAATGTGCAATCACTCGAACGTGCTTTGACCATTTTGAATACGCTTTCCGATTACCCTGACGGCCTGACGATAGCCAAGCTTTCTAAACTTGTAAATTTATCAAAGAGCACTACACATCGGCTTCTCGCTACACTTGTTAATATGAATTACGTAGCAAAGAATCCGGAAAACGACCGTTACAAAGTTGGCTTGCAGACACTCTATGTCGCGCGCAGCGTCTTGAATAACAACAACATCGCAACTGTGGCAAAACCATACTTAAAGCAGCTTTGCAGTGATGTTAATGAAACTGTTCATCTTTGCCTGGAAGATAAGGGGGAGATTGTTTATATTGATAAGCTGGAAAGCAATCAGACAATTCGCATGTACTCCCGCATTGGCAACCGAGCACCAATGTACTGTACCGCTGTCGGTAAGGTACTTTTGTCCGGTATGACTCCCGGACGATTGGAGGAGATTGCTGATGCTACAACATTCTCTCCGCGGACACCTCGCACCATCACTTCAACAGAAGAACTTAAAGACGAAGTGATAAAAGTACAGCAGCAAGGCTATGCGCTTGACGATATCGAAAATGAAGAAGGCATCCGGTGTATCGCAGCTCCAATTTACAGTCATGAGCACCGTATCGTAGCGAGCTTTAGCATTTCCGGTCCGAGTAACCGCGTGACAATGGAGCGGGTGAATAATGAGTTAATCAAAAAGATGAAAAACTGCAGCCAAGCCATTTCTCGCGCTTTAGGCTATACCAGTTAATACGAAGACCTTCCAAACGGAAGGTCTTTTTTGTCAGCCAATTGGCTCCCGTTTCATAAATTGCCGCAGTTCTTCTCGGTTCGGCAAACCATCATTGTCTCCTGGCGACATAACTGCTAGGGCACCAATTGCAGCTCCTCTAGCAATGCAGTCAGACAACTCCAGTCCTTCCAGCATTCCGCTTACAACGCCGACCGCAAAACCGTCTCCTGCTCCAACTGTGTCGACGACTTCCTTTACCGGAAAACCTTCTGTATAAAATTGCATTCCATCCGCACAGCTTGTAAACGCTCCTTCCGCACCAAGTTTTAACACAACATTAGGTACGCCCGCCGCTTGATAATACGCAGCAATATCCAATACATCACGCTTGCCAGTTAATTGTTTTCCTTCAGCAATCCCAGGAAATATAATATCTGCTTGACTAGCAAGTGCGTTGATCACCTGCACCATTTCTTCCTTATCCGGCCACAGACCTGGACGGATATTTGGATCGAACGATATTTGCAGTCCTTGTTCTCTCGCTTCTTTCATCATTTGGAATACAAGCTCACGGCAGCTACCTGATAAAGCTGGCGGAATACCAGTAAGATGGAGATGATCATATTCCGTCCACTTGATTTTCTTAATCAGCTTTCTGTCCATATGAGATGCTGCTGAATTTTTCCGAGCCGAAAATACCTCAGGGTCTCCACTCTTCACTTTCTGTTTCCATTGCATGCCTGTTAAAAAAGCAGCATCATAGTTTATATAAGATGTATCTATATTGTTTTTCCTTAGGAATTTGTGAATATTTCTGCCAAACGGATCTAAGCCAAGCTGTGTTATATAGGTTACTTCATGCCCAAGTCGCGCCATTCCAATGGAAAAGTTGACCTCTGCTCCGGCGATAAAGCGAGAAAAGCGTTCCGCATCATCCAGTAATCCTTCTTGTTCAGCAACAAATAATGCCATCGGTTCCCCAATTGTAAGAATCCTGCTCATCTTTCAACATCTCCTTTATGCAAAGAGAGACATACTGTATATGCCTCTCCATTTGTTTTATACAGTATTTGAGTTAATATTGTCCGAATCAATAGTAGAATCATCCGAATCTTGCTCTTCTTTCTTCTTCATAAACTGCGCCCAATAGGCCGTAATGATTGGGACAAGAACAGAAGTAACAACAACAGATGCTGCGACAAGTGCAGTAGCCGCTTCTGCAATAGGCATGAACTCCGGTATCATTGTCGCAATAATCATTGGGTTGGCAACAGCTGCTCCGGCTGTACTTGACGCTGCAATTCCAGCGGTTCCGTTTCCGCCTCCAATGAACTTATCAGCGAGCATAAGCGGTATACCAGTAACAACGATAACTAGGACACCAAGAAGAATACCTGCAATACCAGTATCAAGAATAACTCCCAGATCAATTGAGTTACCTAATGCAAAGCCGAAAAATGGGATCATTGTCTGCGTTGCTTTGCCAAAGAAGGTACGAAGATCGCTATCGAGGTTTCCTAGCAGGAAACCGACTAAAAATGGAAGTACTGCTCCCACAAATACTTGCGGTTCAAAAGCAGCAAGTCCGGTGGAGCCAAGAATCACCATTGTCATCAACGGACCAGATTCCAAAGACATCAGCACAAATGCTCCGGCTTCTTCCTTTGACCCATACTGCTGCATGATGGATGCATATAAACCGCCATTGGTCATATCCATCGCTGCAACGAGTGTTAACACCGAAAATCCAGCAAACAAGCCAGTCTGAATACCGCCTTCAGGCAGGAATTGCGCAGCAATAATCGCAACGACCCATGCAACCGCAATTTTTGTGATGACGAGTGTACCCGATTTTCGAAGAATAGTACCCGTTGATTTCAACTGAATGCCAGCTCCCATACAGAAGAACCAAACTGCCAAAATAGGAACGGTACCAGTCATAAGTCCACCTGTAAACGAACCAAAATAATCTGATGAATTTGGTGCAAAGGTATTAATGATTGCCCCTAAAAATAACGGTACGAGCATAAGCCCGCCAGGAATTCTCTCCATCGTCTTCATTATTTTCATTTTGCATCCCTTACCTTTCGTTATAGGTAATCGAGCAAAAGAAATTGAGATATTTGAATCACACGAGGTGATATGCTATTTTAATAATGATCGCCCAGATCATTGGATGAGAGGGTGGCATACACAAAGATGTTCCAGATCTTTGGTCACCTTCCCAGTCCTCTCAATCTCTTTTTCCCGTCAATCAGCTTTGACGCAATTCATCCACATTCCTATCTTGCGAGCCAGCCACCATCAACAGCCAGTACATGACCATTCATATAGTCGGATGCTCGGCTTGCCAGAAATACAACCACACCCATTAAATCAGACGGATCCGCCCAGCGACCGCTTGGAATTCGCGATAAGATTTCCGCATTTCGCTTTTCATCCGCACGAATCGGTGCTGTATTCGCTGTTGCGACATACCCGGGTGCTATGGCGTTTGTCTGGATATTGAACGCTCCCAGCTCGTTCGCAAATGCCTTCGTTAATCCCGCTACTGCATGTTTGCTTGCTGTATAAGACGGTACGAACTTTCCGCCTTGGAATGACAGCATAGATGCCACATTGATAATTTTTCCGCCGCCTTGTTCTTTCATCACTTTCGCTGCTTCCTGCCCTAACAAGTAGACCGCGTGCAGATTCACGTCCATGACCTTATCCCAATCTTCTTCCTTGTACTCTAGCAGCGGCGTCCGAATAATAGTCCCAGCATTGTTTACTAATATATCAACTCTGCCAAATACATCTACGCAGCTGGCAACTACTTGTTTTACTTGCTCTCTATCTGTCAAGTCAGCTTGATGGAACTGCGCCTTGCCGCCGGACTGTTCGATCAGTACCTTTGTTTCCTCCCAGTCATCTCTATGCGTTACCACAAAAACAGCTGCCCCTGCTTTTGCCAAAGCGACAGCGTATCCTTGGCCAAGTCCTTTACTGCCGCCTGTTACAATTGCAACCTTGCCTGCCAGATTAAAATAATCCATTGAAAAGTCCGTTAAGCTCATTGTTCTCCCCCTTTAGCGAAGCTCATCCATTGCCACTTTATCCATGTCGGTGTATGTCTTGTTTTCACCAGCCATCCCCCAAATGAATGCGTAATTGCTTGTTGCACTTCCGCAATGAATGGACCATGGCGGAGAAATAACGGCTTGTTCATTTTTCATGACAAGATGGCGGGTTTCCGTTGGCTCTCCCATTAAATGAAACATGCGGGCTTCCTCATCCAGATCGATATACAAATAGGCTTCCATGCGGCGATTGTGGGTGTGAGTCGGCATCGAATTCCAAACACTGCCGTTTTCGATAATGGTGATACCCATGGCAATTTGACAGCTCTGAATACCTTCGAGGTGAATAATACGGCGGATAACGCGTTCATTAGCACTTTCCTTAGCTCCCATAGCATCACCTGGAACATCTTGGAACGATACATGTTTAGTAGGATAAGAAGTATGTGCAGGTGCCGAAAATAGATAGAACTTTGCAGGAGCTGCTTCCTCACTGCTTGTAAATAGTAATTTTTCCTTGCCCTTGCCGATGTAAATACAATCCTTATTCGCCATTTCAAACGATTCACCGTCTACTGTGATCGTTCCATTACCGCCAATATTGAAAATCCCAACTTCCCGTCTTTCCAGGAAATAATCTGCTTTAATTTCGTCATAACCTTCCAAGGCAATAGCACTGCCCGCTGGTTGGATACCACCGATGATTGTACGGTCCTCCATACTATAGACAAGTTTGGTTTCTCCAGATACAAATAGGTCCTCAACTAAATAATGTTTGCGTAATTCCTCTGTCGTGAATGTTTTTGCATGCTCTGGATGCGTCGCATAACGCAGTTCCATTCCAATCATCTCCTTCCTTAATTTGCGTTGCTTATCCCGCAACCATGAAACCCCTTACATTTAAGTCGAAATAAAAAGTACCCAAAGTTCGATACCCCCATCGTTCCACTATGTGGTACGGTGTTTCATTATAAGTATTATAGCGCTTTCATCGCCTTAAATCCAGCCTAATTCTCAAATATGTTATATTAATTCCTTTTTCTATAACCTGGTTTTATTTATCAAATAAATCTACTATCTACCATCTTAATCATTATCTTGCCAATTCCCTTCCAGTCTAAAAATCTGATAAACTAACACTAACCATGATGAAAGGGATTACACCTATGAACCCAACTTTAGAAATGATTATTTCCATATTTGAGCGTGCTGCTTTACTGCTAATTATTCTTTTCTTCCTGACGAAAATAAAAGGGTTTAAGGAGATTCTGCAGAAAGAGCATCACTCCGTTAGAGAACTTAGTGTATTGACTATCGTTTTCTGCAGCTTTGCTATTTTTGGCACCTACTCTGGAATTGAAGTGGAAGGATCTCTTGTTAATATTCGCACAGTTGCTATTATTTCTGGAGGCATCTTATTCGGACCGTGGGTTGGTATTATTACGGGGATTGTATCCGGTTTGCATCGCTATCTAATTGATATTGACGGGATTACCTCTCTTCCCTGCTTGATTACTAGCGTGACAGCTGGCTTTGCTTCAGGCTTTATCAATAAAAAAATTAAGAAGCATCGCTGGTGGTATGTTGGTATTCTCACCGGGGTGCTGTCTCAAGCACTAACGATGACGCTTATCATTGTACTTAGCGAACCTAAATCATTGGGAATTTCTATTGTGGAGCAGATTGTTATACCAATGATGGTTGGAGAAGTGAGTATTGGATTACTCGTCCTGCTCGTACACAACATCGAAGGCGAGAAAAAACAGATTGCTGCTGCACAAGCGAAACTTGCATTGGATATAGCAAATAAAACACTACCTTACTTCCGTTCGATTACACCTGCTTCCCTGCAGCGCATTTGTCAAATTATCAAAGAAGAAATTGGTGCAGATGCTGTAGCCATAACAGATACCAAGACTGTTATTGCCTATCATGGCCTAGGTGCAGAACGATATCAGAATACATCTCGCATCGTAACCGATATGACCAAAGAGGCACTATCCAGCGGTGACATCGTCATTCGTAATGAAGTCGATGACCTGCATTTACCGCAAATGCACTGTTTGCTGATTGTTCCTTTTCAAGAAGGAAACGAGGTCACAGGTGCTTTAAAAATTTATTATGAGAAGAAAAACAGAATCACAGATTCTCTGCAAACACTTGGAATTGGACTAGCACAAATTATTTCAAACCTTATGGAGATATCGCGGATTGAGCAGATTAAAGAAGCTGCCAATAAAGCGGAGTTAAAGGCACTGCAATCGAAGATCAACCCGCACTTTCTCTTTAATTCACTTAACGCTATTGCCTCTACAACGAGACGTGATCCAAACCGCGCGCGTGAACTGATTCATAATCTGTCTGGCTACTTGCGTTACAACTTGGAGCTGCATGATGAAATGATTGCTATTGAGGAAGAACTAAAGCAGGTTCGCGATTATGTAGAAATTGAGAAATCGCGCTTTGGTGATAAGCTTCACATCATCTATGATATTGACCCTGTGCAGGTAAAGGTACCAAGTCTCCTGCTGCAACCTTTAGTAGAAAACGCTATTCATCACGGGGTGCGAAAAAGCAGATGGCAGGGCGCTGTTTACCTTTCTGTAAAAGCGCAAAAAGATTTTATACGCATAAATGTATCAGACACCGGTGCTGGTATTGAGGAAGAAATTGTTGAGAAGCTATATAAAGATGAGGCACGTGTTAAAAATATTGGATTGGCAAATGTACATCAGCGAGTCCGCCTAAATTACGGAAAAGGCCTAACGATTAATCGGCTTGATCCTGGTACAGAGATTTACTTTGATATACCGGTAAAGGAAGGTAAATAACTATGACGTTACGCGCAATCATTGCAGAAGATGAATTCCCCGCTCAAGAGGAGCTGCAATATTTAATTCAAACATATAGTTCAATTGAAGTAACAAAATGCTTTGATGATGGCTTGGATGTGCTGAAATATTTCCAAGAAAACACAACGGATGTACTTTTCCTCGATATCAACCTGCCTTCATTGGATGGGATGATGCTCGCAGGAAGTTTAGCCAACTTCAAACAAAAACCGATTATCGTGTTTACAACTGCTTATAAAGAACATGCTGCAAAAGCATTCGAGCTGGAGGCTTTTGATTATATATTGAAGCCCTATAGCGAGGAGCGCGTTGCCTCGATGCTTAAGAAACTTGAATCAAAAGGGCAATTACCAAAGCCCGTAACACCAGAACCCAGCCAATCAGCCGAACGATTGAATGTTTGGAAAGAAGAAAAAATCTACGTTATCAACGTACAAGATATCGCATACGCCGAAGCTGATGAAAAACAGACAGTAGTTCACACAAAGGACGGTATTTACACGTATCCTGGTTCGATTAGTACATATGAGGAATTACTTCCTTCCGGGATGTTTTTCCGCTGTCACCGCTCTTATATTGTGAACACCGAGAAAATTCATGAAATCCTGCCTTGGTTTCATAATACGTACCTCGTAAAAATGAAAGGAATGGACGAGCAAATACCAGTCAGCCGCAGCAAGGCAAAACAGTTTCGACAAATCATGCGCCTTTAACGACCATTCATTCCGCTGCACATGCAATTCAGGAGAAACCGCTTTCAGAAACATTTGCAAAGGATATTATAAAACTATCAAAACAACGCAGATGAAATGAGGGATTTCTCATGAAAACAGGAATGAATCGCTGGCTGATCGTCCTCGGTACGATTATTACACAAATTGGTCTCGGTACCATTTATACTTGGAGTTTATTTAACCAGCCCTTGGCTGATGCATATGGTTGGAGCACCTCAGCTGTGGCCGTCACCTTCTCTATTACAAGTTTTGCACTAGCAATTGCTACTTTATTCGGCGGAAAGCTGCAAGATAAGTTAGGTATCAAAAAGCTCGTTATTTGTGCAGGTATCTTGCTTGGAGCCGGCTTGATGCTAAGTTCCTTAGCTTCATCACTATGGCTTATCTATCTGCTGGCGGGTGTAGTCGTCGGCTTTGCAAACGGTATTGCTTACATTACGACACTATCTAATGTAATCAAATGGTTCCCAGAAAAGAAAGGCCTTATATCTGGTATTTCCGTAGGTGCTTTCGGTACAGGAAGCCTTGTCTTTAAATATATCAACCAATCCTTACTTGCTTCTGCAGGTGTGCAAGGCACATTCTTAATTTGGGGAATTGCTGCACTTGTCTTAATTAGCGGAGGCGCATTCTTGCTGAAGGATGCATTGCCGCAAGAAACAAACACAAGCACAACTCAAAAGGACTTCACTGTTAAGGAAATGCTGAAAACCAAACAAGCATACATCCTATTCGTCATCTTCTTGACTGCATGTATGAGTGGATTGTACTTAATCGGAATTGTGAAAGATGCTGGTATGGAGCTAGCTAATCTGTCTGCTGCCACAGCAGCGAATGCTGTCGCTATCGTAGCAATCTGTAATACAACAGGCCGTGTTGTGCTAGGTGCTCTTTCTGACAAAGTAGAGCGATTGTATCTAGTTGCTGCAGGATTGATTGTGACAGCTGGTGCTGTTGCAGTACTTAGCTTGGTGGAGCTCTCCACAACCTTATTCTTTGTTTGTGTAGCAGCCGTCGCATTCTTCTTTGGCGGAAACATCACCGTATTTCCAACGATTGTAGCAGATTACTTCGGTCTGCAAAACCAAGGTAAAAACTATGGTGTCATTTATCAAGGATTCGGTATTGGAGCACTAGGCGGTTCCTTTATCGCTACACTGCTTGGCGGTTTCCAGCCAACATTTGTCGCCATCGGTATTCTTTGTGTCATCAGCTTCTTCCTAGCTGTTACGGTCCGTAGTCCGCAGCAGCCAGCAGCTGTTAAGAAGCAGCGCCAACGTCAGAATACAAGAGCGGTACCGTCTCAGCAGCATTAAAGTTATACCCTCGGTCTTGTTAGTAACCGAATACAAATGAAATATTAAAAAGGATGGATTAGCAACTATCATTGCTAGTCCATCCTTTTGTGATTGACTCTTCTTTAACTATTTTGTTTGATGAACTCTAGTGTTTTATTTATTATATGTTGCTGGTCATGATCCAGTGTAGCAACATGATAACTATTTTCCAAAGGATGGATATTTTTCTCATGTGCATGTATTGCATCGTAAATCACTTGCGTATTATTTGGCGGAACTACATGGTCTTCTTTCGAGACAAAAATCAGAGTTGGACATGTAACTGCACTTAAATCTGCTTTTACTTTATCCATAAGCGTTACTAATTCTTTGATAGACTTCACTGGCGTTTTTTCATAAGCTAATTCCTGTACACCATCTTTTTTAATATCTGATCCAATAGCATCTAAAAATCTGGTTTCTGTTTGATTAGGAGCTGATGTCATTGAAGGTATCTCAATAGCTGGATTAATAAGTGCAATAGCCTTTACTTCAGGGTGCTTTTCAGCCATATACAAAGATAATGTTCCCCCCATTGAAAGACCAACTACGATAATAGCATCACATCTCTCGTCCAACCATTTATAACCTTCCTCCATGGATGTTATCCAATCTTGATGTGTTGTATTTTCCATATCTTCGTAGTGCGTCCCGTGTCCTTTTAAACGCGGTCCGCATACTGTATAACCAGCATCAGCAAATGCCTCTCCAAGCGGTCGCATACTTTGTGTTGACCCCGTAAAACCATGTGAAACTAAAATTCCAACTTCATTTCCTTCAAAGTAAAATGGCTCTGCACCTGATAAAAGTACATATTGCCCACTCATAAAACCCCTCCGTCTCTATATTGTTTCCGCTTACATCAAGTATATGACAAAGACACTATAACAGCAATTAAAGCACTTCATGCATAAAAATAAAAAGCGTTGTTAGAGATAAGTCCAACATGGTGCGAATAATAGCTACTTTGTCCGGTTATCTGTCGCCAAAATTGAATACATATAATGATCTTCAAACTTCCCATCTATCCGCAATACGTCACGTTCCAACCCTTCCCGCTGAAAACCACATTTCTCTAAAACAGCAATGGACCCTTGATTTCGGGGCACTACGCCTGCTTCTACACGATGGAAATGCGCTTCTCCAAACGCAAAATCAAGCACAAGCTGGACTGCCTCTGTCATATAACCTTTTCCATTGTGTGCTTCATCGAGCGAATAGCCAATCATGCATCGTTCAGCTGTTTTTCGTTCAATGAAAAATAAAGATATGGTACCAATCAAACTGTCTTTCTCTTTTAGGAAGATTCCGAATTCGTACCGCTTATCTGCTTTCCAATCATCTAAAGCAGCCTTAATATTCTTCTGATATTTGCATGTGTATAATCGGAATCGTGTCGTTTTACTGGCGAAATTGATTCAAATAGCACCCGGTTACGTAAGTTAAGATCCAAAAGCTGTTCGGTATCCGTTTCCTTCAATGGTCTTATTAGCAATCTATCACTCTGATACAACTGATTCTCCCCCTTTGCCTCATTATACCGAACGAAAAAAGGACCTGCGCATAATGCTACAGATCCTCCCCGCGGTAAGACATAATCAGATAGCTGGCACTGACTGGATGGTAGTCCGTTTTTGGTGAAGGGCTTTTTACCTCTCCTTCAACTTTATTCTCTGTTGTCAGCCATTGATACCATGCACCGTGTTCCGGATCGATGAGGACATCCTGCACATAACAGAATAGCTCTTCGTAATGTTCACTATAGATATCATTACCTGTCTGGCTGTGAAGCAGCGCTGATGCAGCTAAGGCTTCCGCCATAACCCAATATGATTTCCCTTTATCAATAATCTCTTTGTCCGGACTCATCGCGAAATAAATCCCGCCATTGCTTGAATCATGATAATGTTTCCAGCCCGTTTGATACAGCTCCTCCGCTCGTTCCAATAGCCAGCTAGTTGGCTGATGAAGATTTAACCAAGCTAAGAGCTTGCTCCATTCCAACTGATGACCTCCGACAAATCCGTATGCCCGGAATTCATCTCTCGTTTCACCATAGTTAAAGTTTTCATCCTTCATCCACGCTTCGTCGTAGTTCTCCCAAATGAGTCCGTTACTTTGAGCTGCGAGCTCATTGGTTACTTTGTCTGCAATACTTAATGCTTGATCAAGATAATGGCGTTGATCTGTTGCTTCATAAGCTGTAATTAACGATTCACACATGTGCATATTACAGTTTTGTCCGCGATATTCCAGGAAGCTTGACCAATCGCGGCTTGCTTCGTCTTTATACAGTCTGGCAGACGGCTCATACAATTTCTCCGTAAGCACTTGATAAATATCTGCAAGCAGTTCGTCCGCTCCCTCTATTTCTGCCTCCACTGCAGCGACGGCTGCCCGGAAGATAAATGCATGTCCGTAGGTTAATTTCCGATCATCAGCTGCACTACCTTCTTTCCATTCTGTGTAATAACCGCCGTAATCCTGATCTCGCATTCTATTCTGGAAGAAGGTGATCCCATGTTCAGCTGCTTCTTTATATTCCTCTTTTTCTGTAAGCGTGTAACCAACGCTGAAGTTATACAGATGACGTGCTTGTCCAACGATGTGTTTCGTTGTGGCATCAGTTAATGATCCATCCATGTAATAGCCTTCATGATAGCCGCCATACTTCCTGTCTAATGCTTGCGGATAATAGAATGCCAGAGTTTCTTCTATATGTTGCAGTAGACCTTGTCTTGTATGAAAATCGAACGTATTTTTCACGTCACGCCACCCCTCTCGTTTTGGTATGTGTCTTTTATTTTCCCTTTTTTGCCATAGACAAACGAAGCATAAGGAAACCGTAGAGCACAAATTAGAACCAATCGCTTATGGTAGCTTCGTGCCTGTCTTTTTTGTCAGTATTGGGTTGAACATCAGCTTCGAAGGCGTTGGTTCACAAATGCTTATCAGTATTTTGGCAATCGCAACGAAGCTGTTCAGTAGTGCCCTTGGAGACTAACGAAAAACAACAATCAGCTTCTTAGAAAGGCTCTTAATAGATCTTAAAAAAGCGTATACTAGGAGAAAAGGATGTGGAGTTTGGTGCGAAAAGCTGCTTCTTTCACGTTGTACGGTATGTTGATTCTGATTGGGACTGTTACGGTATTACTGGCTGTCTTTTGGCTGCCATCCGCAGCCAGTACAGCTGCTGTGCAAAATCCAGACTATGCTAATTTGCAGGTGCCAGTTTTATTTGGAATTTACGTAACGCTGTTTCCGTTCTTATTGTCAATCACAGAGGCACGCAAACTTGTAAAGGCAATCCTGTCCAAACACGCCACACCTGCACGGACCCGAATCAAATGATACGCTTACTCTTTTGCGTAGTGCATGTATTGGCTTCCTGCTGTTACAGTGAGCTTTGTTCCCTGGCTTCACGATCATCGGACTAACCGTCATTGTCACTTGTTTTACAGCGGCAGCTTTTGCAGTATTTATGCGTCACATATTAAGTCCAAGCGCTTAGCTAGAATACAGCATAAACAAAAGAGGCTGTCGGTTAATGACAGCCCCTTTGTGTTGATTCAAAATATAAATGATGATGCAGCTGGCACCCTGGGTTGAATGCTGCATGACAATGCGGGCAGTAATCTGTATCCATGTATGCATGGATGGTAAGCGTTGATTTACACACACCGCATAATATAGCTTGTTCATCGAAATGTTCTCTCGGCCATACGGCAGCTTTGTGTCCAGCTGCCTCTTCATGGCATTTATAGCAAGGATAGAATTTGTTACAGCATGCAAACTTGATTGCGATGACATCGAGCGGAGAGTGATAATGTGTACACCTTGTCTCTCTATCAACTGTTTTTCCGTGTACTTGGCACATGCTACTTACCAATATGAAAATCAGAGAATGGATAGAAAGTCATCTTCACTTCACCGATTACATCTTCTTTCGATATAAAGCCAAAAATCCGGCTGTCCTTGCTGTTTGTACGGTTATCACCCATGACGAACAGCTTTCCTTCAGGTACAGTTTGTTCGCCAGTCAGTTCTTTTAATTTGAAGTCGCCAGTAATCATATCCTCCGGAAGATAAGATTGATCCTGCGCTTCTCCATTTACATACAACACATTATCTCTCACTTCAATCGTATCACCCGGTAATCCAATTACCCGCTTGATATAGTGGGCATCTGCATCTGGTGCGTTAAATACGACAATATCGTCTTGTTCAATCTTAGATATCTTGCTGACAATGACATGGTCACTGTTTTGATATGTCGGCATCATCGATTCGCCGTGGACAGTCGATGGTGTGAACAAAAAATAGCGGCAAGCGAAGGCAATAATGACAGCAATACCAATTGCTTTTATCCAGGAGAGAATTTCTCTCGTAGTTTTGTTTTCTGACATAATTCATTCTCCTAACCTATCTTTTTGTGAAGTATAGGGTACATTTTTTATTTTAGCAGTGTCAAAGATAGATGCAAAGCAGGATCCTTTTCTCCATAGCCCAGACTGATTCATTTTATTCTGCATACGTTAGGATTGTGGCCCATAAGGCAGGCTCTAATCCTTTATTACAGGAAGTGATACACAATGACTGATAAAAAAAGATGTGATGATTGCAAAGAGGCCAGATGCAGATGCTGTCAGCCTCCTCTAATCATTGAGATACCAGGAAGAACTGGAGTGACCGGACCAACAGGGGGCACAGGACCGTCCGGACCAACAGGTATTACGGGAGCTACTGGCGTAGGACTTCCAGGTCCGCCTGGGCCGACCGGACCTTCTGGGGGACCTCCTGGACCGACTGGGCCTTCAGGACCAATTGGACCTACGGGCATCACAGGAGCTACTGGCGTAGGACTTCCAGGTCCGACTGGACCAACTGGGCCACCCGGACCAGCTGCTGCAGGTTGCTGTCCGTGTACCAACCTGTTAGCTAACCCCGGCTTCGACTTATCACCACCTGGCGCAGCACCAGCGAGCTGGACATCTGACACTGCGACTGTCGTTACCTTTCCGAATGCGCACAGTGGTAGATTTGTAACGAGCCCAACTGTTCCAGTGATTCAATCCGTTGGTATAAGGGGACTAAATTCAAATCCCGCAGAAGGAGAGGTCGCAACACCTGGATTCATTAACCAAATTGTTTCCGTATCACCTGGTTGCTGCTACACATTGACTTTTGCTGGAGACGTGCGGGCAAATGGTATTCTCGTTGCGTCTGTATCCTTTCCGCCACAGCCTTGCCCACCTCTGATTACGAATACTGGTACACCTGGTGGAACTGTAACAACAAATCCGATACTAACCAATAACATTCCGCACATCATTGCCGTTTCCAACCAGCCACAGAGTGTGTTCCAACATTACACGTTAACAGTCTGCGCACCGCCAGGAGCCACGACAGCCTGTGTTACGTTCCAAAACGTCGGTAATGTCGCACCTGGCAGTACAGCATTTGTAGATAATGTTGTTTTCAAAACTACTGGCGGACCATGTGATACTTGTACGCAGAATTTTTAAAGGTGGTGTAACAGATGGGAGATTGCGGATGTAGTGTTCCTGATTTGGAATTCCTGCAGAAGACCGAACTGACATGTCCAGCCCTGGAAGCTACGAAGGAATTCAATGGACACGTTCATGGAAATGTTTCCTGCGGCGGCAATCCGCTTGAATATGTCAAAATTACACTTACAAATGATACGAACGCAGAGGTAGCTACTACGTTTACAGATAGTAAGGGCGATTTCAGCTTTTCTTCTAGTAATTCAGGCAGTTCTGTTTTTATCGTTGCAAATGGCGAAAGAACTACAATGTCTTTATAAACAGGGGCGATAACTTATGCCCCTCTCTTTTTTTGAGAGACCGTATAAACAAACTTCGCTTTATCTCCATCTAGATGTCATTCGCATCCAGCGAACCTTCCACCACGGCCGGCAGTCTTTACGCAGCGTAAGACCTGCTCGTTCAGCTATAGCAGCCGCCACTTCATCTACTGTTAATTCATCTGTCACGAGCTTATTCTCGAATATCGGGTCTGCTAAGCCGTTCATACAGCGTGGAATCTGCTGAACAGCCCACGAATTCGCCCTGTTCCCCAGTTTGGCTAAGCGTTTACCGAGTGTTTCAGCTGAAGCAGCTAGCACAAAGTGAAGCACCTCATGACCATCTTTACGCAATTGTCCGATAATCTCTTCATAGTTTGACGACTCTGTAATTGTCATTGGTACGAGAATAATCTCCTCTGTGTTCATTGTAAGATAAGCCAAATGATCACGCACAACGGACCGCCATAAGCGATGATTCTGAAAATCTGCTTTCTGCATGGAATCCGGTAGATTTTTTCTTATGTAGAACCCCGCTTGTTCTGGATCATAGAGGAAAGCGTGTGGAAGGCGATGCTGAAGAGTGATTGCGGTCTGAGTCTTTCCTGCACCGAATGCGCCGTTAAGCCAAATAATCATTGCTTCTGTTGGCAGACCATGACAATATTCCCATCAGGATCATGAAAGTTGAAAAATGCGACTGCTTCATCCTCTTCCAACTCCCGTACAATCTTGCCGCCTTGTGCTGTTACTTTCTTGTATGCCAGTTGAATAGCTTCTGTTTCGAGCATAAATGCCGGACGAATACCTGCTGCATTATTTCGGTTATCATCAATTACGAGACCTCTTCTGTCTCCCATCTCCATGAACTGAACTGGCCCAGTCGTTGGGTAAGATTCTGGCTTCCCTAATAACTTTGCATACCAATTTGCCGCTTCATTTACATCCTTTACATGAATAAAGACACTGCCTAATTGGAATTCAGACACCTTGCACCGCCTCATCTTTTTGAATATTTTACCATAAAACACAAGAGGTAGTATAGGGAAATAGAACAAGGAAAAGGACAGGCATATTACGTATGCTGTCCCTTCCGTGTCCTGTATCTATCAGCATACCGGACATCACACTAGCTCTTCCTCAAAAGAAAGATTAACAGGCTCCTCCTGTATTTCATACGTCATATCCAAATTGGTTGTCGGAACAGACTCATCCACTTCTTCAAACCGAAACCCATCAGCCCAGACCTGTCCCTTGCCAGAAAGAATCACTCCGAATGAGATAATCGCACTGTTTTCCGGAACATCCAAGACAATACGGTATCTAGTCCAATTTGTTGTACCTTTAATTGGCCGGTTGCTCATGTTATCAAATTGAATAATATCATCTGAAGAATTATCGACCCGCATCCACATACTAGCTAAGCTATGCACGTTTTCTGTTTTAAGAAAGCAGGTGAGCTGCATTCGCTTGCCTGCATACTTTGCCGCCTTAAATTGTTGCATCATGGTCGCGAATTCTTCCGCCCCCATGACGGTTTTTGATTTTAAGTATCCTGAAGCCTTGCCTTGGTGCACGTGCTTATAATCAATTCCCATTTCATAATTGTGCGGATCTGTCCCACTCAATAACCAGCCTGTTACTGTTTTTTCTTCCATATTCTCCTCCTTCTGATGCAGCATAGCATGCATCATGCGTCGATATTTTCCTGGCGGCAGCTTGTAATACTTTTTAAAAGCCCTTGTAAATGCTTCTTGGGATTCAAAATGATACATAAACGCAATATCCAATATGCCCATCTCGGTGTTTAGCAGCATGGCCGACGCCCCTGCTAATCTTCTTCTGCGGATATAGTCTGCGATTGTTAACCCAATAGTAGTTTGGAATAGTCGTTGAAAATGATACTGAGAAAATCCTGCTTGGCGGGCCACCTCTTCAGCTGAAAGGGATTCATGTAAGTTATTTTCTATATAGGCAAGTGCATGTCGTATAGCTTCCTCATAAACCTGCATACGTCTGCCTCCTTTGATTACAGCTTACATCAAGCTACCTGTTACTTTTTTGATTTTTTTAGCTAAAATGTAAAACCTTCTCTGCTAAACTAGATGCAGCTGTCACCCATTCTATTTGCGTAACAAGAGAGGATGAACACAGTCCTTATAAAATACTCACACCATGCGGCATCTGTCAGGAGAGACTTGTATATCGGGGTCGTGACGTGCACGTAGCAGTGACACATGAGGGGGAATCTATCCAGTATGTATCCTTACAGGAGTTACAGCCTTACCACTGGACATATGCTTATCCAGAGGAAGAAATGTTTCATAAGTAAAAGAGCAGACACTTTATGTCTGCTCGGGTCTTCTGATATACGTTTTAACTGCTGGTGCTTCATACTCTCGGAATTTATCGAGGAGACTAGCGGGATTCGTATCGGATAACGTCATCTCACGGTATTTCTCATGCATGAACTTTTCATCTGCCATATGATTGAATAAATTGATCAGCAAATCATAATAGCCTTCCACGTTCAAAATACCGAGCGGTTTCTTATGCAGTCCGAGCTGCGCCCAAGTAAAGATTTCGAAGAATTCTTCAAGCGTCCCTGGCCCGCCTGGCAGTGCAACGAATCCATCTGCCAGCTCTGCCATCTTTGCTTTTCGTTCGTGCATAGAAGAGACGACAATCAATTCAGATACGTGAGAATGCGCGACTTCTCGTTTTTCCAGAAAATCAGGTATAACACCGATTACATGGCCTCCTGCTTTCATGCTACCGTCTGCAACTGCTCCCATCAGCCCTACACTTGCACCGCCATATACTAGCGTCAGCTTCTGTTCTGCTAGTGTCTTACCAAGTTCTTTAGCCGCCGCAATGTAAGCCGGGGATGCACCTTCACTAGACCCGCAAAATACTGCGATACATTTCATACCTTCACTCCTTTTTGATTAGTTCCAATTCGGTATTCGCTACCTCTATACCATTTGCTAACAGTGCAATCCGATGCACACCTGGATAGTGAATCCTGGTCGTCAAATCGCTCCATTTATGTACGCGTTCCTTGGCAATATCTTCGCCTGCTGTAAATACTCGATCAGAAAGAAGGAATTTCTTTGTTGTGATTTTCCGTTTTTTAATAAAATCAATGCTATATTCAATACGCAATTTTGCCTGCTGCTTCACATGGAAAGCATAAGCGAGAGTAACTGTTTCACCGATATTCACTCGCTGTCTATCTGCTGCAATGGCAGCATCCGACAGTGCGCCTTTGACATCTTCGTATCCGAACAATGCCATCACCTCTGGTTCTCCGCTTCGCAGCAGTGTCCGACAGCCGTGCCGAATAATCCAATCTGTTTCCTTTGAAAGAGCCTTCCACCGTTTGGCGGTTTGGATGACAAGCTCGGGGTGATCTTTGCTAATATCATTTAAATTGTTGGCAACACTCTTCCGCACATACAGTGAGGAATCAGCTTTAAGTAATCCCAACACCTCCAGAACAGGCTGCGGATCAGCTTTAAATTGCCGGATAGCTTGTCCCCATGGCAGTCTTGGTCGACATCCTTCACTTGCCAGACGGCGAACGTGGTGATTCTCCGACTGTGCCCATTCTTTCATCTTATTCATAACGCGCTCTGGTGCTCTAATCAAAAACGGTCTAATTGCAAACTCTGCAGTCGACCTTTTCGTAAAAACCTCTAAAGCATGCAGCGAAAGTTCTTCATGCACAGGATCTTGCCCAAATACCTCCACGAAGTCCGGAATAAATAGATAAGGAAATCCTTCACATTGTGCTTCAATTGCTATTAATATGGTTACTGCCTCCGGATAATCATCCGGCAGGAGCGAACCCAAAACGAGCGTAATACGGCGTATTCTTGCTTTTAGCTCCAGCTCTTTCCAACTTGCATCCATCACTTCGGTCAAGAATCTATTCTCTTCAAATTCCTCGAATTCCTTTTTCACTACAGAAGCGAAACGTTCAAGAAATTCTTTCGTATACATCTCCTTCATCGGCTCTGCCACTTGTACCGCCTCCATGTTATCTCTATCTATATTTTACAGGAGATAAGCGGTAAACTACAAATAGACCCAATCAAAATATTCTGCTTAAGAAACGCACAAAGAATACAATGGCAAAGTAGCTAAGTACCAACCCTGCACCAATTGAGACCCATTTCACAACTGTTTCATTCACTACTTTTCTTGTCCCAGCCACAATGCTCATTAACCCAATATCATGAACCTGAATACCTGCCAATACGCCAAGTCCAGCTACGATGAAGGAAAGTTCGCTCCCTTCCGCAAAACTGCTGGATAGAAAAGTACCAAATACACTAATCCAAAAAACAAGATTACTAGGAGAAACTGCTACAAGAAGCCCATTTTTGTAAGATAAAGCTAGCTTTTTTGTCGTTTTTTCGCCGCCTAATGTGATTTGCTTGTCCGCATTTTTAATACTATCGTACGCAATATACATTAAAAAGATTGCACCTAACAACCACATGCCCGTTTGGATTGTAGGGGTAGCTAAGATGGGAGCAAGCCCCAAAAATAGTGCCGCCATCAGCAGGAAATCGACTGTCATCCCGCCAACGCCTACCATCCATCCATGCCAGAAACCATTCTTTAACCCTTGCTTTGTCATTTCTATCGTTACTGTACCGACTGGCAAGGCAATTGAGAAACCTAATAGCACGTTTGTCAAAAAAATAGAAATCACTACAATCAACGCCCTTATAATATGGATTAACCATACAATTTTTTTAATAAAAAATATAATAAGAGGAGTATATATGATGAATAGTAAGCAACTTGTCCACCTTCGTCCTATAGCGGTTTCCGATGCAACGCATCTCTTTGAATTCTGGTCTGATCCCGAAGTGACAGCTTTTATGAATATTTCGCCCATGCAACGTGTTAAGCAAGCAGAAGAAATGATTGCTTACATCACCCAGCTTGATAACGCAAATCGTTACACAATTGTATTAAATGAACATACAATTATCGGAACCTGCGGCTTCAACTATATTGATCCTGCAAATCAGCGGGGTGAAATTGGCTATGAATTAGGAAAGAAATATTGGAGAAAGGGATATATGAGTCAAGCATTGCAAGCTTTGCTTCAAGAAGGATTTTTCCGGTTACATTTAAACAGGATAGAAGCCAAAGTGGAACCTGGAAACAGTGCATCACGTATGCTGCTTGAGAAAATTGGCTTTCAGCAGGAAGGCACGCTACGGCAATATGAGAAACTGAATGGCGTTTTTCTGGATATGGTCTTCTACAGCTTGCTTCAGACTGACTATACAGCTATATGAAACTTCCAGATGATATATTCGTAGAGTAAAGCAGTGTATGTATGAGGTGATGATAAATGAGCAAAAGAAACAAAAAATCAAAGACTTTCATTACCTCCCTTTTAATAATAGCAGCGGTATGTTCCTTTGCATTTGTAGCTTTACTGTATTATTTTGGCTTTCTAGGCGCTTTCAGCATCCTTGATGTCTTCTATGAAACGCCCAAGCACTTAGCTGTTTTTGTCGGCATCTATCTCATTTTAAGTATCATAGGGGAACTTTTCGTCAAAGGCATTTACTATATTAAAAAAAGAAAGCGCAGGGCCGATACATTCTCTGAATACATGCTATTATTCTGTATGAACTTTATAATGAATTGGCTTATCATTTCAATGATTAATGGTCTTTATCAACCTGTTCATGTAGAGTGGTACACGGAAATTGTTCTCGGTGCTTTCATTGCTCTGGCAGAAGTTCTCCTTGATAATGGAAGCAAAAAGAAGAAAGGAGACCGCAGCAACTGACTGCGATCTCTTTCCTATTGATTAATAACCGCCACCAACGTAAGAAGCACCGATGATAATCAACAAAATGAAAAGCACTACTAAAAGCGCGAATCCGCTGCCGTAACCGCCACCGTAACCTTCAGACATGTTATCCCCTCCTTTTCTTTTCAAGCCATTCTATGTAAAAGGAAACCAATGCGTACCGACTAGCCGCATGGAAAATTACAAACAGCAAAAATCGCTTCCGAATATAGTTTTACAACTGCATTCGGAAGCGATTATTTTTGCTTTCTCAATGGTTCACACTGCTCTCATGTTTATATTAGTTGTTGTTATTGTTGGAACGGCCGCCTTTAGAACCAATCTCTTGGAAATGCTTTTTGTCATGAGATTCTGCATTGGCTTTACCGCCCTTGGAACCGATATCTTCATAGAAATCTTGACCATGGCTGTCTGCTGTAGCTTGTCCGCCTTTAGAGCCGATGTTTTGGAAATGTCCTTTATCATGCTCATTTGCGTTAGCGTCTCCGCCTTTGGAGCCAATGTTTTGGAAATGCTCTTTATCATGCTCATTTGCGTTAGCGTCTCCGCCTTTGGAGCCAATTTCTTGATAAAATTCTTTATCATGATTTTTAGATGTTGCTTGTCCGCCTTTTTTGCCCGCTTCTTCATAACTCATTTTACCGTTATTATTGTCTGCCATGTTAATCTCCTCCTCCAGAAATATATGTCTCTTTCGTAGTAGCTTAACTAGTAGTTTAACGATGCGTGGCCACGCTTAATGAATGTATTCCCGGAACACATCTATCTAAACAACAAGAAGGGAAGTTAGGAAAAAAGTTGGGCTATACATGTCGTCATTTTTTTATGCATAATTATCTCCCTATAATCCAAGGTAGCACGCAAACCAAAAGAAATGCATTAAAAAAAGCAGGCATCCTTCTGCCTGCTTCCTTTTAGATTATGCTGCACATTTCCAGCTCTTATCGTGCCCTTTCCCTTTGCCTTTTCCTTTATCTGCTCCTTTATGCTTTCCGTTATCTGTTTTGCATGGAGCAGGAAGAGGTTTTTCTTCTACAGGTTCTTCTGTTTGTACAAAGTCAGTAATGTTATCTGGCGCCACAGGTTTCAACTGATATATCCCATTGAAAATGGAGGATACGCCGGTAATGTTTACTATATCTCCTTCTTGGAACTCTGAAACGAAGGTTGAGTAATCCAATCCAATTCTATTATCAACCCGCACTCGCGTTACATGACCATCTGCTGCTTTTGCGTCAAACTCAAATGTACCGTAAGTGTTAACTTCTTCTACGTTTGTTACTGTTACTTCCGTTAATTTTACTAACTGTCCCTGATTTGTTTCATCAACTGCTGAAACAACTTTAGGCGCAGGAATATCTGCTTGTTCAATCACTTCAGACTGGATAATGTCTGTTAATTCTACTTCGTCGTTATATGTTGTCTTTACCCCAGTAATTTGAATACGATCTCCTGGCTGGAAGCTTCCACTGTCCTGGAAAACATAAATACCGGCAGTGTCGTCTTGCATATAAAAACCTTTGCCTCCAAAGCTGCCTGTTTCAGAAGTTACGATACCTTCCAGTGTCACTATTTCTCCGTCCGCTGCTGTACGTGCTTCCTGGATAGCTACAGGGTCTGGCAGCTTCACTTCATCTCCAGGCAGCGGTTCAGTTGCTACATTGCCTACCTGAACCGAGTTCGTCAGCACATTATCACCATCCTGACGAACTCGCAAGTTGGCTGTACCATCAGCTGTTGCAGGATTTAGCTGTGCTGGGACTTCGACTGCTGCTCTTCCCGTTGCATCTGCTGTAACAGAGAAGCGGCTGCTGTATCCATAACCGCTCGGCCATGTTCCTGTTGTATTGAACTTTCCAATCTGCTGTCCGCCAGGCAAATATGCGCCCAACTGAAGTCCAGTCAACGTTTCACCTGGCTGTAAGTTTTCTACTACTATACGTACTGTAAATTCCTGCTGTGTCGGCAAGGTTGCTGGTGTCACAACGTCGTATGTCGGATTTGATGCCACTTCATCAGATCCGTAAGCACCAGCTGCGAACGTACCTGGATCATACCAACGATAGCCCGTTGGCGGATTTCTCCAGGGCTCCGCTTCTGTTTCGGTTGTCAGTTCTGGATTTTCATTAATTTCTGCTGTTTCAAGAAGTGGTGTTACTTCACTAAGTGTGATAGAAGTTTCTTCGAAGCTTGCGTAGTTTTCTTTCTCACTCAGCCAGTTCATCACGTTCAGCAAATATTGGCCGTTATTCCCTTCTCCAGTGAAGCCATCATACGTACGCTTCGTACTGCCGCCATCTTCTCGAAGGTACTTCGGCGTAGCATCTTCTACTGGTGAGGAATCACCAAGAAATGCTGCTTTCCCTTGGTCAACTTTTGAGATAGCAGCAAAAGCTCCCTCATCAATTCCACCATTCGCGTATACTCCCTGGTCAACAGCATTCGGCCAAGCCGGGATATTTTCCGGGAAATAGATAAGACCTTTCGCTTTTGTCGGATCGAGTATTGTCAGAGTAGCACCTGCATGAGCTTCTACAACGTCGATTCCATCTGTAATTCCGAAAGAATCAGCTGAACTAACGACAGTTTGTCCAGATTCGATATCACCTACTGCATTGAAGCGGAAACGAATGCCAAAATTGTCGCCAAGCCAGTCGGAACTTTCTACACCTTGCATTCGGTCAGAGTTTGCTTCGTCCTCCGTCATTCCTTTTGCAGGATTATCGAATGCACCGCGACGGTATCCGTTGAAAATCTCACCAGAGTCCCAGCGATTGTAGTTGCGATCCGCATTATAATGATCGCCAATGAAGAAAATACTTCCACCTTCCTGCGTATAGCGCAGCATGGCATCCTGTTCCGATGCTTTAAAAGGAATATTTGGTTCCGGAATTACAAAAACGTCATAAGCGCTTAAATCATTGTAAGTAATTGGCGAAGTTTTTCGCAGCTCTTTTACATAATAGCCATCCTTCGCTAATGCATTCCCAAAATCAGAGAATGCGCCATCGATTACCCAATCGGACGCACCTGCTGTTTGTCCGTGCGTGTTATCAAATAATACCTTCTTGCCATTAGCTTCTCCTGATGGCTGCAACTCCGGCGCTGGATCAGCTGCTGTTTCAGCATCACTTTGCTGTGCATAGCCGAACAGTGTTATAGGGATAAGTAAAACCGCCAAAATGAGACCTTTCCAATCCATCGCTTTCTTCACGAATAGATTCCTCCCTCTGTTTTATAGGATGAGCATAGCAAATCCTCCACTATCTGTGGGCGTCTTTACAAAAAAGCTACACACGTTGAGGAATATTTACGCTATTGTCATCTTAATGTATAAAAGGAGAAACAGAAGTCCTATCACAACCTCAGGACAAAAAAACTGCATGCTTTTGCATGCAGTTGCACTTAATCTATAACGACTTGCGCCGGGGTGCCTTCCTTTAAGGTAAAATCTTTGCTGGAGATGTCTGTGTATTGTACTTCCAAATAAACAGAATTGGCTTCTTGTCCGGTTGCTTGTTGGTAGCTTGCGAAATCATTATATTCCTCTTGCTTCCAAGTCCAGGTTACATCCAAGTTCTGTTCTTCCTGATAAACGTTTCGATCTAAATATGTGTTCGCATTTGCCTGGAAGTCATTCGCAATAAACACTCCTGTCTCACTTGCCGTAAAGACATTATGAGAAATTGTATTGTTTTGAATATCATACTGCAAAAGAAGCTGCCCGCCATATAGATCTTCCGTATCGTTTCGATAAAGAACATTGTACGTAATAGCAGTGTTCTTCGTACCGCCTCGGTCCTCATCGTATCCACCAATCGAAATGCCTGTATAATGGTTTTCGTAAACCTCGTTCTTTGTTATTTTTATATTATCTGCATAGCGGCCTTTGTGCTCGGACGTCGCTTCAATGCCTATATCATTATTAAAAACTCTATTATCTTGGACTGTGACATTACGAGCACCGTCGATATAAATGCCACCTGCCGAATAATCTTCACCATATGCAGGATTTCCGTACGAAGAATTATTATGAACAGTATTTCCTTCGACTTTACCGTTTCGTACGTAATCGGCTTCCCGATCCTCTGCTATGCCCTCGTAACCAATTAGATCGATGCCTATATTGTTGTTATTTCGAACTCTGTTTCCTGAAACAGTGAAACCATCAATGTTACCGTTTAAGACGACTGCCTCACTGGCACCAAGTGTCAATTCTTCCACGACATTGTCCATAATCTGTATCTGTTCCGTTTCACCAGTTCCATATACCGCGATACCATGTGCATTTCCTTCATCCGAGGTAGTTTCTATATGCTGGATATAGTTCTGGATAATCGTGATATGACTACTTTCTCCTGTCACAAAAATACCCATCACAGCTAAATCAGAAGAATTTGTCTTCAGATCTTGAACGGTTAATCCTTGAATCATTATGTAGCTTTGGCTGTCTATATGTATTAATGCTGTATCTTCTTCCGGTTCCAAATCACGGCCGCTTATAATGACTTTTTCGTTGTCATAATTACGAATTATGACTGGCGCAGCCTTCTTACCACTGAGGTTAACCTCAACACTGCCGAAATAAGTGCCGCCACGAACATAGATTGTGGTTCCAGCTTTAGCTTGATCAACTGCGGCTTGAATAGAACGCAGCGGGTTCTCTTTTGTTCCATCATTCTCATCGTCACCATCTGTTGCGACGAATAGCTGTTTTGAAGTGGTTACTGCTTGCACTTCCTTCTTGTTGTTTGCTGTAATTGCATAGATACCTGCACCGATTAAGCAGAGTACTATTGCAATCAGGACGGGTAATCTCATTTGTTGACTCTCTTCTTTACGTAAATTTGCCGTTCAGGCCACTGCTAGTATGATACAGTGGATACAGCTATTTGTATAGAAGAAATCCCTATTCTTCACAATAACTTCATTGTCATAAAAATCGCTCTTTTAGTGCAGGGGATGGCAGCATGCATTCATTTTGCCGACCGAACCAGCGATAACGATTTTTAGCTACATAACGATACATTTTATTCCTAATGGGACGCGGAATCACCCACGCTGCGGCTGCTAGTTTCCACGCTCCATCCAAGTGTCTGGCGATACGCACGATCGCACTCGATTCGGTATACACCTTCCCTGCCTTAACGAATAAAATACTATCCACATCATCTGGTATTTGGTGATCAGCAGCTAGTGCCGTGCCAGCGTCGCTTTGCAGGGAAGCAAATTTGAAGTAAGCTTTTTGATCGCGCTTTATAATAAATTGAACACTATTATTGCAAAGGTTACACACCCCATCGAAAAGAATGATTGCATTGCTGTTCATTTTTTACCTCCTGCTCTTTATGCCGCTTGCTTGTGTAAAATTTAATAAGATACGCAATACTAACCAGCTAAGCCGTTCTTCCTTTATATACCCAAGTATGACGTCCTAAAATTTGTGACGCCGCATCAGCTATCTTTACGTTCCCTCCAAACCAAAATAGCGGACAATCTTATCAGCTGTTTCAGAAGCTGTCAGTTCATCCGTCTGGATGCGTATGTAATTCTCTTCGTAAATTTCCCCTTCTCTTGATTGCAGGCGCCCCGTTTTCATACTGCGGAGCAAGTTTTCTTCCGAGCGTGCAATATCTCGTTTCGTTGGTTTATGCACCAGCCTGTTCTCCGTCACATTGCGCTTTAGTCTGCGTTCTACATTCGCTTGCAGTTCCACAAAATAGATTGGTATTTGCTGCTCCCGAAATATAGAGCACATGCGCTCAACAACTTCCCAATCCTCTTGATTGGAAAAGTCCCATAAAAAGGTGAACGTAAAACCTGGAAGGTCTGTCTTTGCTACAGATCGGAATATCTCTTCTCTAAAATGAGTAGACAGCCGCCACATCTCTTCACTAAAACCAAAGAACGGCACTAATAAATCAATTGTCATGTGATTATGTAAAAGTCGATAACCAAGCTTTTTTTTAAAGTTCTTGTCCCACAGTCATTTTACCAACAGCCTGTGGTCCAAATATCATAATAAAATTCATCCTATCCCTCCTTTTCCATAGATTGTATCAAGGAAAGAAAGAAAATTGTAAATTTAATTACAAATTAACCGCAGGGCAGCTAGCCCCACGGTAATTACTTAAAAAAATAGTTGAAACAGTTTCACCATTTTATGAGCGGCGTCGAGTATCTGGTTGCATGCAGTAGGTATGACAGTGATGAGAGCTAGAAGAAGAGCCATATTATCATTAGGCTGTTTCGGGTTGTGGGGGTGTTCTTTCATCGCAGACAATCCTCCCTTCGATTTCACATCGACAGGTTCGTTGCTTGGATAAAAATGTTGGTTGTTAGAAGGATATAGTTAGTATTTCCCCCTTGCGTACATTTATGCATATTGTTGACAAATCGTCAACAAGAGCGTACCTTGTAATAGTTAGGGAGGTGCTTTATGGAAAAACAACGACACACAAAACGAAAACAGAAACGTCGAATTAGCAAATATATTTTGCTCATCCTCTTTGTGCTGCTAATTGGAGCTGGTTCCTTTTTCTTTCTAACTGCAAGGGATGTAAAGCAGACAATAGACAGCATCCAGAAAGATTCAGCAGTAATCGATGAAGGGGTGACATCTAAAAAAATCAAGAATAAAGAAAGGATTAATATACTTTTGCTTGGTATTGATGAACGAGAGTTTGATTCTGGAAGGTCTGATGCTTTACTGCTCATGTCATTGGACCCAACTACTGAATCGTTGGATTTGGTAAGTATTCCGCGTGATACTAGAACAGAGATTGTCGGACATCATACAATCGACAAGATTAATCACGCCTATGCTTTTGGCGGTGTAGACATGTCCGTGGAAACAGTAGAGCAATTGTTTAACACTGATATTGATTATTTCGTGGAAATCAATATGGAAGGTCTTGCTGATCTAGTTGATGCAGTTGGCGGCGTAACCGTAAACAATGACTTGGATTGGTATGATGAAGGCTTCTACAAGAAAGACTATCATTATAAAAAAGGTCAAATCAACTTGGATGGAGATCAAGCATTAGGATATACAAGGATGCGTCACTTAGATCCAGATGGTGATTTCGGAAGAAACGGCAGACAGCGTCAGGTAATTGAAGCCATCATTAATAAAGGTGCTAATATCAAGTCTGTCAGTAAGATAGACGACTTGCTAGATGTATTGGGGAAAAATGTACAGACAAATATAAATCTCGCTTCTATGCGTCATTTGTTCACGGATTACCGTAATGTACGCAACTCTATTCAGGAGCATGAGATAAGGGGCCAAGGTACAAAGATTGATGGAATTTATTATTTGATAGTTCCAGAGGATGAGCTAGCCGCTGTACATAAAAGTATAAGCAAATGAGAAGAAAATCCTATTTGGATTTTCTTCTCATTTTTTTAGCTCTTCTTTCTTTGCACCAGCAATACAAACGCCAGAATTGCTATACCTAACCAGATTGTTGTAAGTCCGATAAACCTTAGACTTAAGCTGGCTGCCGATGCTCCAGCTAAGTAAAGGAGAATTGCCCCTCCTCTTAGAAATACGTCCAGTGACAGCTTCTGAGAGCCTTTTTTTATTCTAAGCATGATTCCTTCTATCAGTGCAGCAAGTGTACTTGTCAACACTGTTGAGGAAAGTCCGGCAATCTTTAAGTTCCTTCCTGCTATCGTCTGCATTCCCATTGCCGTGCTCAACACGAAGAGTACAACTGCTGATACTCGCCCACCTATTGGGGTAAATTGGATTACCATTGCCACTAGTATAAGCAGGATAAATTCCCAGAATAAAATTGTGTTCGTTCTTTGCACAAACACAGCAACCGCAACTCCAATAATAAAACCAGTTAACGCCAAGGCGGCATTACTTAAGATAACCTCTCTGGCATCACCAACTCCTATGCCTAATAACACAATGTTTCCTGTCATGTTAGCAGTAAACACATGTGATAAACCGATATAACCAATTACATCAATCACTCCCGCTGCTGCACATAGGAGCAAGATGGTCATGCGGTCTCGTTTTATCTGCATTTTCACACCTCTTTCCTATGTATTTCTACCGTAAATGTTGACAATTTGTCAACCTCTTAGTACGGTTAAGGAGTGAATTTGAAAAGAGGAGCTGCGTTATCATGAAAGTTGAAAAAAAATCGATAGGAAACCTTCTGCGTGAGTTAATCCAAAGTAATAAATTATCGATTCGTGAATTGAGCAGACGCACCGCCATCGATGCTGCCATCATATCTAAAATCATAAATGGCAAACGAAAAGTAACTGTTAACCATCTTAAGAGATTTAGTGAAGTTCTAAATGTATCACATGAAGAACTTATGCGTACTGCAGGATTTCTAGATCAAAATGTATTACAACAAACAGAACAGCATTTGGAAGCACTATGTAAACAGGCTGATCCTTCCTTTACAGCAGAAAGAGTACGGAAACAGCTCGCTGATTATGAGGAAGTTGCCCTTACAGAAGGCGGAAAAAAAATCATTGAGGAGAAATTTGATGAAAAGATCCAATCTGTTGGAAGTGTTGGTAAACTGGTGAACGACCTGAAAACCATGTTTTCCAAACTTCAATCCGGGTTAGCAACAAAGCAGGAAATAATTATATTTGGTGCTGCTTTGCTTTATTTTATCAACCCCATTGATGTCTTGCCTGATTATATATTTCCGTTTGGATATCTAGACGATACACTAGCAGTGCAGGCAGCTTTGCTGAACAACAATAAATGACGGCTGGATTAATGCATAGTAGTGGTAAAACAAGTCTGACCAGATCAGGATTACCGCCGGTCAAATCCGCCTTCTGAATGCAGTTCCTGTCCCGTTACCCAATAGCCATCATCTCCTACGAGAAAACGAATTAATCTTGCCGCATCATCAGGCTCTCCAATTCTTCCCATTGGAAAGTTTGGCAGCAATGCTTGCCGTATGTCATCTGTCATCCATGTGCTGTCTGTCGGTCCTGGATTAATTGCATTTACGTTAATCCCTATAGAAGCTACGTCAGCTGCTAAGGATTGGCTAAATGCAGTGATAGCTCCTTTTGTAGCAATGTAGGCCAGTTCTCCCGGCATTGGCCCTTTGCTCTGACCTGAAGTAAGATTTACGATACTTCCCCAACTCGCGGGTTTTTTCTGATCAAACAATCGTGCAAATCCTGTACATAGGAGGAATACACTACGCATATTTACCGCATAATGCCGATCTAGCTGCCTCTCATCCAATTCTTGATACGTACCGTTCTCCGAAAAAGCCGCGCAATTAACTAATACAGATGGAATCCCAAGCCGCTGCACTTCCCTTAGAATATATGCAGCTGCCTCAGCTTGTTCTAAATCCACCTCAAGCCCTTCACATCTGACACCATAAGCATGCATTTCACTGACAAAATGATCTGGCCACGTTTCACCTGCCTGCCAGTATGTAAAAAAGATATCCATGCCTTGTTCAGCCAATCGGCGGCACACAGCAGTTCCAATGGAGCGCGGATACGAAACACCCGTTACAATCGCTAGCTTTTTCATTTAAGAACCTCCCTTTTATCTGCTATTAATACTATTCGTGTACAATGTGATTAAATCCTTTGAAAGGAGACTCCTCATGAAAAAACACCTTATCTTTCCTTCAGTTAGTATCTTAGTCATACTTACTGTCTTTGGATGGTTGCTTTACAAAGCATTCAATGACAGGACATTTTCCGAAAGTGACACCACCATGCTCCTCCTTATCCCATGCTTTATTATTACATGGAGCTCGAAAAACATAGCGACCTTTTCACTTTACGGCGCATTCCTGCTTGTAACAACTATATGTACGGCATTAGAGAGTTTCCTGACTGAGCAGCCTAGCATTTACATCCTTATGACCCTTTTTGTCGGGACGCTTTTGCTTCCAATTCAAACCCTTATTACGACAGCACAAAAGCAGGAGTAGCCCTCCTGCTTTTCATCGCCCTGCTTATGATTGTTCTTTCATCCGTTCAAACGACATGTTGAAGCCTATCATTTTGCATACGGCCTTATTATTCGACATGTAACTGCAGCGTTTCCCCTTCAACCTTTACATTCTTTGATTTCTCCTGTTTTTCATAGAATACTTCTTGCAATACAAAAAACTTCTCCCCCATTTTCCACAGGGAAGAAGCTTGTCCTTACTCCACTAAGCTTTCAACTGCATCGTCTACAATTTGTTCGTTTGCAACTGGGCCTGTGTACAGCCAGCTTGTGTCTTTATCGTATTTGTAAACATTTCCTTCTTTGATAGCTGGTACATTTGCAAGCAGTGGATCTTCCAGAATTTCAGATCCATCACCTTCATCACTATTGATTAAGAAGAGGTGGTCCACATCCATGGTTGCCAATTGTTCAAGGGAAACTTCATTCCAGTTAGCTGCTGCACCTTCAGATATTTCCTTCACGCCTTCTGGAACCGTGATACCTAAATCACCATAAAGCACTGCACCGCTGGATAAGTTTTCATTTACGATATAAAGCTTTCCGCCAACAAGCCAGATAGCTGCTGCAGATTCATCTCCGATGGCTTGCTGAATCTGTTCTTTTGCTTCAGCAGCTTTTGCATCATAGTCATCCAGTACTTGCTGCGCTTTGTCTTCTTTGCCGAAAATCTCACCGACTGTTTGCAATTCCTTGCGCCAGTCTCCATTTTCTTCCGTACCCATTACATACGTCGGAGCAATCTTATTGTACTGATCATATTTATCGCCTTCTACCATGGATGCCGAATCCATGATGATCAAATCTGGCTTGTAACTAGCTACTGCTTCAAAAGGAAGCGTAGAGTCAATTGTTGGAACGTCTTTTAAACTATCCTGCAAGTATCCTTGCGGAGAACCATTATTTACAGACCATTGTGCTGCTGGTGTAATATCTAGTGCGACAAGATTATCTTCCAGATAAGAAGCAATTACATTATCCGGATTAGCCGGAATTTCCACTTCATTCCCTAATGCGTCAGTCATTGTACGCGTTTGGTTACTCTCTGAATTGTCAGAAGCGTTATTTTCAGCTTTATCACTTGAATCGTTGCTGCCGCAACCTGTTATAATAAACACAACACTGGCGAAGACTGCCAGAAGTAAAGAAGAACTCTTTCTTTTGAACAAGGGACTCACCTCTTTGTTTATGATATAATCTTCAATAAATGATAACAATTATCATTATCAATTACAAGTATATTTCATATATTTGGCATACATATAGAGTGAAGAAAGCGGGTTAACGATGCAAGCACGCAGACTTATTGGCACAATCATCCTTATCGCAGGTACGCTCCTGCTGATTTTCTCAATTGGACTTTCCATTATATTCGGGGTTTCGGATATTTCCCTCGGCACTGTCTGGAATAGTATTTTCCATTATGATACAACAAATACATCTCATCAAATTATTCAGCGTCTCCGGCTGCCTCGTGCAGTGGCGGCAGTCTTAATTGGTGCTATGCTGGCGGCATCTGGAGCAATTATGCAAGGTATGACACGTAATCCGCTCGCCTCTCCGCAGATTATGGGGGTTACTTCGGGTGCCACATTCATGATTGCGATTGCACTCGTTTTCCTGCCGGATTTGTCTAATGTAAACCTGCTCCTATTCGCATTTGCTGGAGCGGGACTTGGTCTTGGGCTTGTCTTTGGTGTCGGTCTGCTGGCACGTACGGGATTAACACCCGTAAAGCTTGCTTTGGCAGGTACAGCAATCACTGCATTGCTCGGTTCGTTTTCCAATGCACTGGCTATCCATTTCGACGTGGCTCGGGATTTGAGCTTCTGGTATGCGGGCGGTGTAGCAAATGTACAATGGGATACAGTGAAACTGTTATTTCCTGCGGCAGTGATCGGAATGATCTTAGCACTGTTCATTAGTGGATCTGTTACCACACTCAGCTTGGGAGAAGATGTTGCAACCGGTCTTGGTCTTAAAACAGGTGCAGTGAAAGTTGCCGGTGTACTTGTTGTTCTTATTTTGACAGGGGCGGCTGTTTCGGTCGGAGGAACAATCGGGTTTGTTGGCTTGGTTATTCCGCATATAACACGCTTTATCGTCGGACCTGATTATCGCTGGATTATTCCTTGTTCAGCTATACTAGGCGGCATTTTGCTGAACTTTGCAGATATTCTATCCCGTATGGTCAATCCGCCATTCGAGACACCCGTCGGCGCCCTCACAGCATTGATCGGCGTTCCATTTTTCATTTATCTAGCTCGCCGGGAGGGTAAGAACATATGATACATTCCACGAAAAAGACAAGCATTGTAGCGATTGGTATCATCGCCGCTATCCTTATTATCTTCTTCATCAGTTTAAATACAGGGACAATTCCAATCGGACCCGCAGATGTGCTTAAAACCTTATTCGGTACAGGAGACGGTTCTTATGATGTGATTCTTTTTGATTTTCGCCTCCCGCGAATGATAATTGCACTTTTGATTGGAATCGGCATGGGCATTGCAGGAGCCATTCTCCAAGGTGTATCCCAAAACGGGTTAGCTGACCCGGGTATTCTCGGCATAAATGCAGGTGCTGGCTTTGCTGTTGTTCTTTATATTTTCTTCTTGCAGGACCAACTAGCAGGAAGCGGTAATCTGCAAGTATTCATCATGCCGATATTCGCTTTTGCAGGGGCTTTTCTAGCAGCAGGCCTCGTCTATACGCTGGCTTGGAAGAAAGGTGTAACACCTGTGCGTCTCATTCTAGTCGGCATCGGTATCAATGCTGCATTTGGCGGATTGATTATTGTGTTCCAACTAATGATGGAACCAAAAGATTTCACGCAAGCCACCGTATGGCTCAACGGCAGCATCTGGCAAACGAGCTGGAACTATGTGCTCGCCCTTTTGCCGTGGATCCTTCTGCTCGTGCCATTCGCTATGTATAAAGCCAAAGCGCTGAATGTGCTAACACTCGGTGACCAGCTTGCTACTGGAGTTGGAGCTCCCGTACAAAAAGAACGTACCTTGCTGCTGCTGACAGCTGTCGGATTGGCAGGAGCTTGTGTTTCTGTCGGGGGAGCCATTACGTTTCTTGGACTCGTTGCACCGCACTTGGCAAGACGTATTGTCGGCCCGAACCACAAGCATCAGCTTCCGATCTGTGCATTAATCGGTGCGCTTATCATGCTAGTTGCTGATACGTTATCACGAACTCTATTGGCACCATCAGAAATTCCGATTGGTCTGGTCGTCTCAGCAATCGGTGCACCATATTTTATTTACTTATTAATTAAAGAATGAACCTCTGCAAATGCAGGGGTTCATTCTTGTTTTTCTCCGCCAGGCTGGAATGTTTGGTATAATATGTTATGTACAAGTTAACGACTCACTCAAGGGCGGTCTGACTCATTCCCCAAAAGGGGGTGAGGCATATAGCGATACTCGAGCTCCTGTTGTCGATTGGCAAATTAATGTTTGCATTTGGCATGTTTCTGCTCGCATTGCTGACTTATTTAGACAATAAAAAATAGACCCCCTTGAGCCCTGAACAAGTCTAAGGTGGTCTATTTTCTCATGAAAATATTCTGAGTCAGCGCCATGATGGTCGCTTGTACACAACCAGGGTGCGCCAACACCCTGGTTTTTTTATGGTATTCAATATCTACGTTCAATATACCACTTCTCATGGCAGTTCTTCAAGTAGCACCTTTTGACTGCTATTTACTATCTTATATAAAAAACCTATCCATCATTCTTCATGCCTTGATAAATGATCTTCTCTGGATAATAGAAGCCGTAAATCTGCACTTCTATTAACATGCTTGTCATTTATTCGTTAAGCGAGTCACACATCTTGTAAGAATCAAAGTCTTAAAATTTCCTTTTATAATATATAAAATATTACATGTAGGATTTAACTTAAATTACTAAATGACGTCACAACTAGAATTTTTTATACAAACTGTACTACGTCTAAAGAGTAATAAGTAACCTCTCTGCTATTAATTCTGAACAAGATATCTTTATTTTTCAAGCAATTTCTTCACGCATGAAACTTAGAAGGGTAGTGTAACTATGCAAAAAGGATTAAAAAATGCCACAGTAATAGGAGCTGGAATTGGAGGTTTATCTGCTGCTATTGCATTAAGAAAAACAGGCTTAGACGTAACCGTATATGAAAGAAATACGAAAGACCACGCAGGCGGAACTGGCATTACACAGCCTCAAAATGTATTTAGCGTCCTGAAGGATTTAGACATATATGAGGAATGCCTGAAAAGCGGAGTCCAATTAGATTATATGGAGATGCTGGACAAAGAAGGCAATCTGCTTTTTGAAGCCAACGAAAAGTTTATAGATAAAGAAGGACCTGGAAGAAATGCTATTTGGCGCTCCACGTTAAAGGATGTTCTTCTTTCGAAAGCATTGTCACTTGGCGTTAACGTAGAATGGGAGAAAAACCTTATTAATTATAAGGAAAGTGAACACAATGTCTCTCTCTCGTTCCATGATGAAACGCAAATCACAACAGATCTGTTAGTAAGTTTTGATGGAATACGATCTAACGTGAGAGATATTATGTTAGGAAGAACCGTTTCCCCTCAATACCTAGGAATGGGAGCATGGAGAATTCCAATCACTTTTGAGAAAAATGCGTTGTCTAAAAAAGGTTTTATCATGAAAGACGGAACGACAAATCTAGGTGTTTTCCCTCTGACCGATACGGATGGATATGCATTTATTCTGACGCCTGTTCCTGCAGACTATTGGGATGAGGAAGAGAAACGTTATGACACTGTTCGTAACATGCTCGAACCTTTTCACGGAAAAGGAGATTTTATAAAAACATGTTTTACAAGAGATACTCCGATTATTTTCAGTCCCATTGAAGAAGTAGTATTAAAGGAGAAATGGTACACTAACCGTGTCGTAATTGGAGGCGATGCAGCTCATGCCAGTGCTCCAACGCTCGCTCAAGGAGCCGCAATGGCTTTAGAAGACGCAAGTGTATTAGGACAAGAAATCTCTAAAGTTTCTTCTTTAGCACAAGCTTTACATGCTTATTACACAAGACGATTTCCAAGAGTCAATGCGATCCAATCCTTTTCTTCAGAAGTTATTCGGAACGAATTAGCTGGTAATTTTAATCAAGCAGAAATTATAGCTAAGAGTAACTCGATTCTCCAGCAAGCATACTAATATTTCTTAAATATTAGTATGCTTGCCTCATATTAGATTGCTTTGCGTCTTTTAGTCTACATAAAGTTCGGTATCGCATGTATATAGATGGATTTGTAAAGCGGATAGAATATCCTATCCGCTTTCTTTGAGTTCTCTTATAAAAAGCACTTCGCATTGCGCTTTAGGAGTGTACAAAAACTCTTCCTGCTGCAATATCCTCTAAACTATCCACAATCGTTTGTTCACAGGCATCGCCAAGCGGGATATCCACATGTGCATAACCTATTAACTCTTCCTGTTCACCTATCCTAACAGCGTACTTCGCATGGCGAAGCATCTCGATGTCATTCGCATCATTGCCAAAAGCGATATATTCCCCTTTACTGATCCCAGCTTGTTGGATAGCTGTCCATTTATCAATACCTGGAGGGCTGATGTCTACAATATCCTCTCCATGATGGCGATGCACCCGCAATCCTAGTGCTTCGGCTTTTGCAGCTACTTTTTCTTGATTGGCAGATTGAAGAATGAGTATTTTTACTACTTGATTTAACTCGTTCAGCTGAACTTGCTCTGCCAGATTATCTGGGTCAAGATTTGCCTTTATTGGGTGCATTTGATCTCCTGTATACGCGTAATTCCAGTCCCCATCTATTAAATAAGCTGCATCATACGTCTTAATTATTTCTTTCATAGCAGCTAATTGATCGGATGAAAAAGCTTGGGAGAAAACAACCTTTCCGTTACGGGAAATAAGTGATCCGTTGCCACCTATTAAGGTAGCCGAATGAAAGTGCTGGTCAATAACGGGTAGCAAATCACGAATCGGCCGAGCTGATGCAAATAATACTTGATGGCCATTTTGCTCCAGTTCTTTAAGCATATCCATTATTTTTTTCGTCACCGGTTTGCCTTTAAAACAGATTGTACCGTCTAAATCAAAGATAAAATTCATGCTTGTTCCTCCAGCATTAGTGTCATGTGAATTTCTGTAATATATGTATCTTCTAATTTTAATGCATTCTTCTCAATTGCAAATTGCTTAAAACCAGCTTGTTCATAAACATGCTTCGCCACATGATTGGTCGCTGCCACAACAAGATTTACTTTCTCTATTCCTTCTCGCTCACGAGCTACTTGAACCATATGCTTTATCAGCATTTTCCCGTACCCTTTCCTTTTGACTTCCGGGGCTAGGTATACTGCAACTAACTCCGCTCGGTGCTGCAGCTTGGATAGTGTCTCATAGCGCAGCGTTGCATTTCCTGCAAGATTCCCTTCTATAAATATTCCATAGGTTTCTGCAGTCGGACTCTCCAATTTCGCTCTCACTTGTTCAATGGGCTGATTTACCGCTTCCTCATAAGAAGCACCAAAAGCATCCGGATGATCCTGCAAAGCTTGTAATCTTAGTTCCCAATATGCTTCTGCATCTGCGGCTGTTAATTTTCTAATGTTCATCGTTTATCCCCCCCAATATAGCATAGATAAAGTTTCTTTATATTTTGTCATTCCGTTGCAGTTACACCGTGGATAAATTCCACTACGGCGTGTCTTTACCGCTTAACCTACGTAATACCCATCGAACAATCGTCCGCCATAAGGTTGCAGGCAAATCTCAGCTAAGTCTACGATAGCTTGTTTGTCATGCCTCTGATAAAATGCTACTAAACTTTTTTCAAACTGATTTGCTAGCGCAGCATCCATGTTTCTAAGCTCACGGAACATCCACTTCCCGGAACCAATCCAATGTTTGTTCGTGCGCAACGTGAAAACGGCTATATCATGGATAATACTATTAGCTAAAAAATAAGCCTCTCCGTCTGCTTCTTTATCCAGAAAATCGTCAATCAGGTTAGAAATCATGTATCGATTATGATTAATTAGACGTTCATTCCAGGCTAGCGGTCCTTGCGCAAGGATTCTTTTCGCCTCTTCCTTCATCTTTAACAAAGCTTCAGAGTCTTTCAGCACAATCGCTTCGCTGACCATTCTTGGCAAGGAAGGTATCGCACGTGCCGCATCATTGTGAAAGAATTCATGATATGCATCACCTGTATACACAAACACCTCGACCGGCCAGTCCTCATAAAATATGGATTCTCGATAGGCACTGTCTTTCCCTGTGTAAAGGATAATAATATCCAGGTCGGAAGTCGCTGTGGATTCCCCTCTGGCACAGCTTCCAGCCAGCATAGCGCCGTCACAATCCGGGTGATTAATCTCGATGAATCTTTTAGCAGTCTCCAATGGGTCTCTCAAAAGAATTCCTCATTTCTATTTGACGTCAATATCCAGTATATGTATAATGAGCATACAACAAAACAGAAGCGTTGATAAGGACAAGATGCTAAGCGCCCCTATCTAACAGAGAGTGAAGGATTTGCTGAGACCTTCGCAGATAAGCACATGCATTACCACCTTGGAGCTATTACGGGGAAATCACAGTATCCGTAATCGGGAAGACCGTTATCGAAACTTGGAGCATCAGTATTTTCTGATGGAATTAGGGTGGAACCACGACCGCAATCGTCCCTTTATGGGAATGAGTGCGGTCTTTTTGTTTACAATTTTATAGATAAAAGCAATGCGAAGGACATGATTTTAGGTCATCCCTTTCCTGACAGAAAGCAGGGTCACCGGCTGAGAGCCCTGCAGGAAAGAGACCAGGATTACCACCTTCAAGCTATGATGGGAAAATAATAGTATCCGTCATCGGTAGAACCGTTATCTCTTGTATGAGCGCCAGTATTGGCGGAATTCAGGGTGGAACCACGACCACAATCGTCCCTATTTGGGGAAGATTGTGGTCTTTTTTTATTTCAAAGGAGGATATATAAATGAACAAACAAGCAGAAGCAGAGAAACGGAATCACCGTAAACTTGGACAGCAGCTCGAACTTTTCATGAGCATGGAGGAAGCCCCAGGTATGCCTTTCTTCCTGCCAAAAGGAATGGTGCTGCGCAATAAACTGGAGGAGCTGTGGAAGGAAAAGCACGCGCGAGCAGGGTACGACGAAATAAAGACACCTATCATGATGAAGCAACAGTTATGGGAACAGTCTGGGCATTGGGATCATTATCATGAGAATATGTATTTCTCAGAAGTAGATGATCAGCGCTATGCCCTTAAACCGATGAGCTGCCCAGGTGCCGTGCTCATCTACAACAGCAAGCTCCGCAGCTATCGGGATCTGCCGCTGCGTTATGCAGAATTGGGGCTTGTTCACCGACATGAATTATCCGGCTCACTTAATGGACTGCTCCGTGTCCGGTCATTTACACAAGATGACGCACACCTATTTGTCCGCGAGGATCAGATTGAACAAGAAATCGAAAAAGTGCTGCAGCTGATCGATGATTTTTACAGCTTATTCGGCTTTTCTTATGAAGTAGAGCTATCTACTCGACCTGAAGACTATATGGGCGAACCTGCTATTTGGGATCAGGCAGAAGCATCACTGGAGAATGTACTAAAGCGCCAAGGTGTTGCTTATAAAGTCAATGATGGTGATGGCGCATTTTACGGACCTAAAATTGATTTTCATATACTCGACAGTCTCGGCCGCAGCTGGCAGTGCGGCACTGTTCAGCTGGATTTCCAAATGCCAGAAAAATTTGACTGCAGCTATGTCGATCAAGCAAACAGCCGGCAGCAGCCAATTATGATTCACCGCGCTATTTATGGCTCGATTGAACGCTTCATGGCTATCCTGATTGAGCATTATGCAGGAAACTTCCCATTCTGGCTAGCACCAGTTCAAGCACGCATCCTTCCAATTAGTGACGCACATAAAGATTATGCAAATGCTGTTTGTCAGGAGCTCCAGCAAGCTGGTTATCGTGTATCCGTTGATAATCGCGCCGAGAAGATTGGCTTGAAAATCCGAGAAGGTTCCCAGCAGAAAATTCCTTACTTGCTTATCATTGGTGATAGTGAGATGCAAAATCAGACAGTCGCTGTACGAAAACGGCCGGAAGGAAATCTTGGGGAAATGTCTTTGGCGGATGTTAGGAAGCAGTTTGAACTGTAATAAAAATAGCGGATGCTCTTGTGGAGTATCCGCTTAAAAAATATCAATTAATTCTTTGGTATAATCATGCCTGCTCGTATGATATATATCTTCTTTTCTAAACATATCAAGTAATTCTCCGTCCCTCATCACAGCGATCCGCTGACAAAGCTGATAGACAGCGGCCAAGTCATGTGAAATGAACAGATACGACATACCTAGTGTTTGCTGCAGTGAACCGAGAAGTTCTAGGATTGCACCTTGTGAAAGAACATCCAGGCTTGCTGTTGGTTCATCCAGGACAATCAGATTCGGTTCGATGCTGATTGCACGTGCAATTGTTACGCGCTGCTTTTGTCCGCCGCTCAGTTCGTGCGGATAGCGGTCTGCTAATTCTTTTGGGAGCTCTACCGTTTCAAGCAGCTGCTGGACAAAGTCTTGTTTCGATGTAAAGTGAAAGTGCTTCAACTGCAAGTCATCTTTGAACTGCAAATAAGGATCGATCAGAGAATCTTTAATTTTCAGCTTCGGATTTAGCGAGGCTGTTGGATTTTGGAAGACTGTCTGCACATTTCGCCGGTAATTCCGCAACTGTTTTCGATTTGCATGCGCGATCGGTGCATCGTTATAGACAATCGACCCGTCATCCATCTTCTCAACGCCTAATAAACAACGTGCCAATGTGCTTTTCCCGCAGCCGCTCTCACCTACTAAACCGAGACTCTCACCCTTCTGGATAGTTAAAGAAACATCGTTTACCGCAAGTTTCCCTGGGTTATAGCTCTTCTTCAGATTATGAATCTCAATTACGGTCATGACTTGCTAACCTCCCTGATGCGCATAGGAAGTGTAGGCGCAGCCTGAATCAGCTGTTTCGTGTACGCATGCTCTGGCTGGTGGACGAGTTTTTGTTTTGTTCCCGTCTCAATAATCTTGCCATCTTTCATCACGGCAATTTTATCGGAGTAGCGAACAACATGACGCCAATCATGTGTAATGAAAAGGATCGCACAGCCTTTCTTTTGCTGCAGGTCTTGAAGCAAGGATAAAATACGGTGAGCTGATACACTATCAAGTGCCGTTGTTGCTTCATCTGCAATCAAAATATCAGGTTCCAGAAGAAGCGCAAGCGCAATAGATGCCCGCTGCAGCTGTCCGCCGCTCAGCTGGAACGAATAACGCTTCGCAAAACTAGCTTCCAAACCGACAGATTCCATCGCTTCCTTCATCATTTCCTTACGTTGTGTCTTCTGGTGTACACCGTGCGTTTGCAAGTATTCTTCCATATGCTGCTGAATTGTCAGGAATGGTGTAAACGAGCCATGGTAATCTTGGAAAATGTAACTGATTGCCTTTCCGCGTAACTGATTCATTTTTTCTTTTGGATATTCCAAAACATTGTCACCTTGATACATAATACGTCCGGAGGCTCTCAAATTAGTACCAAGCAACTGACCAATTGCTTGTGAAAGCATCGTTTTCCCGCTCCCGCTCTGCCCTACAAGTGCAAACCATTCTCCTTTATCGATTGTCAGACTGACTTTATCAACAATTTTCTTTTCTCCATGTGATACCGTTAAATCTTCTATCGCTAGAATCATGGCTGCACCTCCTTTTTCACATCAAATTTGTCTCGCAGATAGTCGCCCAGTACGTTGGCCGCTAGTACGACCGCAACAATTGCCAAACCAGGATAGACCATCATTTCTGGATTCGCTTGGAAATATGGTCTCGATTCATTCAGCATCGCGCCCCATTCCGGTGTTGGCGGCTGTGCTCCAAGGCCGATATAAGAAAGCGAAGAGATAAGCAGGATGATTTTTCCGAAATCCAAGCTCGCAAGCACTAATACATTCCCAATAATATGCGGCAGCAGATGCTTACGCATAATTGTGAATGTAGACAGACCATTAATTCTGGCAATTGTGACATAGTCTTTCTGTACTTCCGTGAGCACCGTACTGCGCACCATCCGGGCATAGTTGACCCATTTGACAAGTACGATAGCAAATAATAAATTACCAATACCCGGTCCTAGCAGTCCGCTTAAGACAATGGCAATGACTGTATCTGGGAAAGCAAGGAATCCATCGGCAATTCGCATAAATAAACGATCAACCCAGCCGCCTCGCAGTCCTGCCATTAAACCAAATGGAACACCGATGATGACTGCAGCTGCCAAAGCAATCAAGCTGTAGCCAACAGTTAAACGAAAACCAAGTAACAGCCTCGTCAGCACATCCCGACCTAGATGATCTGTTCCGAGCGGGTGGCCCCATGTTGGCGATGCTAGCCGATTCCCTACATCTGTCATGGTGGCATCATGCTTCAAATAAAGAAAAGTATACGCAATAGCTGCTAGTACGATGAGCAGGATGATACTAATGAGCCACACTTTGGCTTTTTTTATTCTTTTTTGGGAATGAGCCAATACACTCATCTAGCTTAGCTTCCTTTCTTTAATCGAAGTTCTGGATTTACGTACCGATAAGATAAATCTACTAATGTATTTACAACAAAAACAATCGCTGCCATCAAGACAATGTAACCTTGGATAAGCGGATAATCACGCTGACGGATGGAGTCTACAACGAGTTTCCCTACACCCGGATAAGCAAATAGCACTTCTACTACGACTACCCCTCCGATCAAACTGCCGAGACTGACACCAAACACTGTAATGACCGGCGGCAGGCTGTAGCGAAAAGCATGCGAAAAGAAAATACGCTTTTCAGCAATACCACGCGCTCTTGCTGCCCGAACAAACTCTTGTCCGATTGAATCTAAAAGACTGGAACGAAGCAGCCGCACATACACACCTGCAATCGCGAGTCCTAATGTTACTGCTGGCAGTACAAGCGACAGCAAACTGTCGCGCCCCATCGTTGGGAACCAGTTTAGCCTCACAGCGAACATATCAATGAATATAAGTCCGAGCCAAAAACTTGGGACGGCTGCGCCAATAATAGAGAAATAGCGGCTGATATGGTCAATCCAACTTCCTTTATAAAGCGCCGATAATGATCCCAATGGTATAGCAACGATAAGCATGACAATTAAAGAACCAATTGTCAGTTCCAAGGTTGCTGGAAGACCCGTCATCAGCATCTCCGATACAGGCTGATTCGTAATATAGGAATTACCAAAATCAAGACGGATGAAATCCAGCAGCCATTTGCCGTACTGTACGATTAACGGATCATTAAAGCCCATATCCTCACGCAGTGCCTCCACTTGTTCCTGGCTGACATTTAGTTCATCCACATTCAGAATGGTGAGCGCTGGATCACCAGGCGCAAGACGAAGGAAAAGGAAACTGCAGAAGGTGACGAACAAAACGAACAGCACAACCTCTACCAATCGTTTCCCAATAATACGAAACATTACTTCACATCCAATTTATTCGTAATCATGTAGTACTCACTTCGCGTTGTAACCCAGTTTTTCACTTTTGTCTCATCGTAAGCTACCAGCGTATCTGGATAAATAACAAAGGAATTAATTTGATGCTCATCCACATAATTCGCTGCAGCTTCCGCCAGCTCGGCACGCTTATCTGCGTCTACAGTCACATTCAATTCATCAATAATCTTCGTTAATTCCGGTTCATCTGCTCCGCTGAAGTTCAAAGCACCATCCGGATGGTACGTTGCATTTAAGTAATAACCAGCATCACCGCGCGGAGCTGTCAAGTTACTATAAGTGGCCAAATCCCAGTCGCGATTTGCTGCCATATACTCTTCTGGAATTTCAATTTGACGAAGTTCCACTTCAATACCAAGCTTTTTCGCATCCGATTGGAAAATCTGTGCAATCAATGGAAGATCCGCTCTAGCAGAGTAAGTCAGCATGGTTAACGTAAGCGGCTTCCCGTCTTTTTGCATTTTCCCGTCTTCTAAGGAATAGCCCGCCTTCTCTAGATATTGCTCTGCTAAATCAGGCCCTGTTTCATGTTCACTGTAGCTAGGTGCGAATGGCAATGAATCCGGGAACGGCCCTTTTGCCGGCTGTGCATATCCTAGTAAGACAGAATCAGCAATCTTATCGCGATCGATTAATGCATCTACTGCTTTACGTACATTCACATCCTGCAAAGCCTCACGTTGCATATTCATTGTCATCTGGTGCACACGAAATGTTTCCGTTGATTCAACTTTCAAGCCATCCTTTGCTTCCAAGCTTTCAATACTCTCCACTTCCGGCCGAAAAACAACATCCGCATTACCAGACTCTAATGCTAATGAACGTGCGTTTGCATCTTCATTAAAGGAAAACGTGACCGAATCAAGTTTTCCTTTTTCATCCCAATAATCTTCATTGCGAACAAGTTCAAGCTTGCTTCCTGGCGTGAATGATTCCAGCTTGAAAGGGCCTGTCCCAATTGGATTATTTACAAAGTCTCCCGCTTCCACATTGATAATAGAAACATTCGGATTAACTAATTCAGAAATGAATTCTGGAAATGCCTGCGTATTCGTGACATGTAATGTGTTGTTGTCAATTGCTTCGATTGAGTCAATCTTCAATGCATTCTGAATCGCTACATTATCTTTCAAAGAACGTTCCAGCGATGCTTTTACAGCTTCTGCATCCATTGTCTCGCCATTTTGGAAGTGAACGCCTTCTCGAAGTGTAATGGTCCATTCTCTTCCTTCATTTGTTCCTTCCCAGCTTTCAGCCAGCCACGGTTCAATTGTAAGTGTTTCTTCGTTCAATCGTACTAAAGTTTCTGTTAAACCCGCTCGCAAAGGTACATAGCTGGAGTCCACATTTGGATCCAAGGAGTTTGTCGCGAAATTATATACAAAAGTTAAATGCTTACCATCGCTCTCAGAGCCTGCGTTATCTGAACATGCTGCCAGCAGCAGAACTAGTCCAATTAAACCGATTGCTTGTATCCAAAGTTTCCTCATGCTTTTTCTCCCCCAATTTATATGTATAAGTTAATTTCGTAATTATTACGCTTTGTATCATATCGTAACGATTACGTTTTGTAAAGTTAAAGTTCCATAAAGATGCAGTACTACGAAAAAACAGACCAGCCAGAGCTGATCCGTTAGAGTGATTGTTTTATTACGTATTGATAATATAGAACAGAAAGTACACCGAAAACAGAATAAAGTAAGGTAAACATAACCATCACCACCAGCATTGGCGTCCATAAAGAAGAACCAAACCAAAACCAGCCGGATTTAACAGCAAAATAGCTATGAGACAGTCCAATAGCTATAGGAATACCAAAGTGGAAGAGCTGCTTTTGAATAACCCCCTTCCGTAAATCAGCTTCTGTAAAACCAAGCTTTCGCAAAACTGAGTAAGTAGGCCTCTCACTATCCCCTTCGTCCATTTGCTTAATATATAGGATACAGCCGGAGGTGAGCAGGAAAGCCAGACCTAAGAATCCAACAATAAACATGTATAAGCCCATTGCTATTCTAGATATTTCTGAGGAGGCCTTCTTAGAGACAGCTATTTCATCTGGTTTTAAACTAATAAACAGATTGGCTGCTTTTTCTTCATCTTCCCTATCTTTAAGCGTAGTGAAATGAAGTGTTTGCTGTTTGGCAGCTTTGTCATTGTGAACCTTCTCAAAGTCAGCTGGTGATAATACCGCTGCCGGACCGCCGAGAGTCACGATAGATGGTACGATTGAACGTTTTACAATGTCATCTAGCTGGTAAGATCGATTCCGATCTGATGCATGAACAGCTAGCGTCCCCGCTTGAAATGACGTGTGAGCATAATCATCATCTTTAACGAAAATAACATGACCTGCTTTCACAGCAATATCTGCTTGATCAGATGAGATGAATGTTACTTCCTGTTCAGGCGACAGCGTACTGTCCTTTGACAGGGTGTCTGCGATATTTCCTTTTATCTGAGCAATTTCCTTCTTCGTCTGCTCATAATCAATTTCCGATTCGCCTAGCTTCTTCTGAAATTTTTCCTGATCATCTTCAGAGGCAAAGTAAAAATCAGCACCTCCTGTACTAGCATCAGCTTCTTTTCCTGAAGAATAGTAGGCTATGTAACCAAGCGACAGGAAACCAATTGCTAAAGCAGTGACCGTTGTTATCACCGTCAGCAGAAAAGCATTTGTACGCATTCGGAACATGATGGAGCCCATGGACATCACTTGTTGGATAGTCAGATAACCTTGCTTGCTTTTGCGAATTAGCAGGAACAGCAGTGTGACAGAACCTTTATAGAAAAAGTATGTACCGATAATTGTACTAGCGAGCGTATATCCCATCTTTCTCGTTAAGGCAGTAGAGTTCTCCGTGTTACCGTCAAAAAGAGTGGTCGACGTGTAATAACCTGAGGCAATGAAGAAGAGACCCACAATACCAATGACCACTTGGAACCATCGGATGCGCTGGCCAGACTCTGTTTTACTTTGCTGGCGGAATAACGCCAGCAGTGTATATCTCCTAATCTGCAGTGATGTCATTATCATAAGTAGTGCATATAAAATAACAATGACAATGATTGTTTGGATGACAGCTTGCCAGGAGAACTGCAGCGTGGCAACCTGCTCTATCCCAAGCAGTTTGTATAAAGTCATCATTAACAGTTTGGACCCAATGAACCCAGTGAATATGCCGGCTAACAGACTACCGGCATAAAGCGCAGCATTTTCTATCAAAAACAACAAACTGACCTGTCTTTTTGTCATTCCTGCCAATTGATACAATCCAATTTCTTTTGTTCGGCGCTTTAGAAATAATCCATTCGCGTAGAGGAGGAAAACTGCGACGATAAAAACGAGCATATAAGATGCTACTTCAATGCCGGCCTGTACTTTAAATGATTCACCTAACTTACCGACTACCGCCTCGTATTGAAGCGTGACAAAAGCGAAATACAATGCAATACTGCACACAAGCGCAAAGAAATACAAATAATAATGCCGTAAGTTCTTCTTTATGTTACGAAGAAGTAACTGGTAGATTGTCATGTAGCTCCCTCCAAAATAAAAGGGCTGGTTGCAGCCCTTCCTTAAAGTGAGTTTTTAATAACTTTGTTGTAATGAATAACGGAGAGAATTCCAAAGATAGAGTATAGGATCGTGTAAATCACCATAACGATAATCATCGGTGTCAGCATGCTAGTGCCGAATAAGAACCAACCAGATTGGACTGCAAAGTAACTGTGAAATAGACCAATGACTAGTGGGATACCAAAGTTAAACAGCTGCTTCCGTTGAATACCGCGGCGAAGATCGGTTGTTGTGAAGCCAAGCTTACGCAAAATTGTATAATTCGCTTTCTCACTTTCTGCTTCATCCATCTGCTTGAAGTAAAGAATACAGCCTGAGGTGACCAAGAATGTCAAACCGAGAAATCCTACAATAAATAGTACTAAACCAATGGAAGACTTCTGATCTTCAGCAACATCTATTCTTGAATCACTAAAATCTGCCGCTTCCAAATCTAATTGTTTGAAAAGTTCATTCGCTTTTTCTAGTTGATCTTTACCTTCAATCTCGTATCCAAAATACAAGGTATATTCCTGTGCAATCTCTGGATCAAGATCTTGCTTCAACTGCTCAAATACAGTTTCATCCACTACCATGGTTGGCAGGCCACCCATGGTGTAATAGTTCGATACAGGGTATTCATCTTGCAGCCCTGTGTAGTGCAGTGCTACCTCTGAATCTTTACCATGAACCGTGACATCCCCTTCACCCTTTAAAGACATGAAGCGCTGCAGCATCTCATTATAGCCCGTCAATTTCAACTCATCCGGAGCTACTTCTATGCCAGCTGCATCTTCACTAATGAAGACCGTTTCCATCATTGAAGCATCAAAATTCATCTCTAATGCTGTTTGCAAGATATCCTCAATATCCAGCATCGTTGTATACACTTCCGCTTTGTTTTCCTTATAAGCTATATCTGCCTCATCTAATACCTGACGGAAAGCTTCAGCATCCTTTTCTGTTAGCAAGTAGAAATCCTTTCCGCCTGTATAGTTATAAGCTGTCGACTCAGCAGAGTAGTACGTGATATAGCTTAAGGACAATAGCCCAATAGCCAATGCAGAAACAGTGGTAATGATTGTTAAAAGTGCGGCATTCGATTTCATACGAAACATGATAGACGAAAGAGACAGCACTTGCTTAATATTTAGATAGCCGCCCTTTTGTTTTCGTATGAGACTGACTAAAAAGGCAACCGACCCTTTGTAGAACAAGTAAGTACCAAGAATGACAGAAAACAAGATGAAAATCATGCCTCCGAATAATTCCACCATGGTGGAGAAGTCTCCATCAAAAAGCTTTCCTGACAAGATATAACCAGTGGCAATGAAGGCAATACCCAAGATACCAATAATAACTTGAAAGACTGACAGCTTGCGTGCTGTCATCTCTGTTTGTGATTTTACACGGAATAATGATAAAATCGTCTGCCGCTTGATAAAAAATAGATTCATCAACAGAATCAGCACATAGACGCATAGGAAAAAGATAAACGTTTGGAGTAAAGCTCTAGGTGAGAAAGATAAAGAAGCAATTCCTTCCACTCCAGTAATCTTGAAAAGAATCATAATCAAGAGCTTGGAACCGATAAAACCTAAAGCAACCCCGATCACTAAACTACCAAAGTATAGAATCGCATTCTCTGCACTAAGCAGACCAAAAACTCTATTCTTCGTCATTCCAATCAACTGAAAAAGACCGATTTCCTTACTGCGCTGCTTAATGAAGATCATATTTGCATAAAGCAGAAAGACAGCAACAATCGCGATAAGAAGAATAGAAGCAGTTCCGATACCAGCAGATCCTTTTACCGAACCTTCCACCGGATCCATCGACTTATCATACTGCAGCGTTACAAAAGCAAAATACAATCCTGAACTAAAGATCAAAGCAAATACATACAAATAATAGTTACGCAGATTTTTCTTCAGATTACGGAGTATCAGGCTATTAATGTTCATTTTGCACCCCGCTGAGCACGCCTTGCGTGGCCATGATATCTTTGAAGAAGGCTTGTCTTTCTTGCTGTCCTTTGTTCAACTGGGTATAGATTTGGCCGTCCTTAATGAAAATAACGCGGCTGCAGTAGCTGGCGGCGGCTGGATCATGTGTGACCATCACGATGGTTGCTTTCCGGTTCTGGTTAAGCGAACTAAGCTTGTTGAGCAGATCAGATGCTGATTTAGAATCAAGCGCTCCTGTCGGTTCATCGGCAAATATGATGCTTGGTTCATGAATAAACGCACGAGCTGCTGATGTACGCTGCTTCTGACCGCCGGATATTTCGCTAGGATACTTGTTTTGAATATCAAAGATTCCAAGCTGATTGGCTACTTCTTCAAACTTTTGATTGGCTTCTTTTTTCGGTACTTTCTTGATAGACAACGGAAGAAGGATATTTTCTTTCACCGTTAATGTATCAAGCAGATTGTACTCTTGGAAAACGAAGCCCAAATGATTTTTACGGAATTCTGCCAGCTGCTTTTCCTTCATATTTGTGATTTCATTGTTTTGGATGAGGATGGTACCGCTGCTTGCATAATCGATTGAGGATAGAACATTCAGCAGCGTTGTTTTACCAGATCCGGACGATCCCATAATCCCCACAAACTCACCTGCTTCAATGCTGAGGTCGACACCTCGCAGTACTTCCTGTTTATTAAATTTATTGCCGTAATTCTTCTGCACTCTTGTCGCTTCTAGAATTCCCATTTATTCGCACCTCTTTGTGTGATTTGTTACCTCAAGTATACGGATGCACCAAAATACGCTCCTGCTTTTCAGCTAACAAACGAACAAAAGCGTGTGACAATCTTGTCACACGCTCGTCATGCCGACCATTTCATTCCGTTTCGGGAAAGTGAGTGTAAAGCATGTGCCTTTTCCTATTTCAGATGCCACGTCAATGTTGATTCGGAGTGGCTTCGCTGCCTTTTTAGTCAGATAAAGCCCCATACCTGTAGCCGCTTTATCGTGCTGGACTGTTGATGTAAAACCCCGTTCAAATATCCGCGGCATGTCTTTTGCATCTATTCCGATACCGTTATCTTGAATATGTATCCGTATATGTCCATCCCGCTTTTCACTCATGATGTGAATATCACTGTTTTCACTATACTTGACGGCATTGGATAACAGCTGCCGTAGAATAAATGTGAACCATTTTGTATCACTGAGCACCATTGTTTCTTTTAGGTCTATTTCAAACCCAACTCCCTTTTGCATACACCAAGATCTTAGTGATCTAACTTCCTGACTTATTACATTCGGTAACTGGATTTCTTCTATAAATAAGTCGTTTTCAATGAACGTAATTCGTTTTTGATGGATTTGGGTGTCTAACAGCATATGTACACGAAGCCATTCATACGTGAGCTGCTGCTTTAATGTCATATCCTCTATCCGCTCCATGATTAGCTGCATCGCAGTTAAAGGTGTTTTTACTTCGTGGATCCAAGACAGTAGCTCATCTTTCTCTTGTTCCAAAGCTTCCCGACGATCAGCAGAAGTTCGATTTAAGAAACGCACTTGTTCTTGAAGACTTTCATGCACAATATACTCATAAGGACGATTGGGTTCAGGCAAAGTGGATGCATCCAGACTCTTTTCCCAATCTTTTATACCACGATAAAAGCGGGTTTCCCGATGATAGCGAAGGAATAGAAAAATAAGCAGCAGTAGCCAGAACAGCATTAAGAGATACAGAATCGATGCAAAGGGAATCGTCGAATCCACATAAGCTACTAGTAAAAGCAAACAGGATAGCAGGATAAACATACCGATCCAGCTCGCTTTATCACGCAAATAGCTACGAATCATAGATTATCCGCCTCAAGTGCAGCGTATCCTTGCCCTACTTTTGTTTCAATATGCTGACCAAGACCGATAGCTTCCAATTTCTTTCGCAATCTGTTCACATTCACTGTTAGTGTGTTATCGCTAATGAAGCGTTCATCGTCCCATAGACTTGTTATTAGTTTTTCACGTGAAACAATCTTGTTTTTTTGTTCAACTAAAAGCTTCAGGATAAACATTTCATTTTTTGTCAGTTCCACTTTTCCGACATCATTTTCAACTTCATTTTTTTCATAATCTACCGTCGCACCGTTCCATGTCTTTAATTTGACGGTATCTATGCTGTAATTATAAACACGTCGAAGAATCGCTTGGATCTTAGCAATCAGCACCTCAAAGTGAAATGGTTTTTGTACGAAATCATCTCCGCCCAGCTGCATCGCCATAACCATGTCCATCGGGTGATCTCGAGAGGACAAGAAAATGATTGGTACATTGGAGTGCGCTCGAATCATGCGGCACCAATGAAACCCATCATAGCTCGGCAGCTGAATGTCAATCAGCACAAGCTCCGGCTTAACTGCCGAAAACTTTTCCATTACTTGCCCAAAATCATCTATCCCTTGTACGTCATAAGACCATTGCGTCAAGCGTGCCTTAATCTCTTCGAATAAGCTTTTATCATCTTCAATCAACAAAATCTTAAACACGTTCGTCACCCCATTCGTCTTGCTTAGAATTGTAACGAATATCCCATATTTTTACTACCGTCTATTTTAAAGATTGTTTCTATATCAAGCATGTGCTAGAGTTTTCTCATATAAATAAAGCGAGGTTCTGCATGATGTTCGATCCAACTGTATTTGATAACTTGAAAATAGCTTTTGAAAACCAGCTTTATGATCTGGACAATCTGGATAATGAAATCAACATTATATCTCGGCATGACAACATGGAAATGGCAACAATGTCTCGTGAATTTCGCTTGGGCTTTACGATGCAAGACAATGCCGACATCACTGCGGAAATTTGTTTAGAAGCGTCTCTAAAGGATTTAGCAGATGAAATATTGGAAGCACCAGACACAGATCCAGGCTGCACATTACGTGTGTTCTTTACTATGACAGTTGAAGATCCGGAAACAGAGTGTCCTATTATTGAATCGATTCTAACCAAAATATGGACCCCGCCAAGCCGGCCAAAACAAACATTACAATATGTATTTGATAACCAGCAAGCACACTACCAAAATACCGTAGAAGTTCATTTTGACCGTAAGATTAATGAAAATCAGATGGAGGATATTCCAAGTTTGATTGACCACATTTTAGATTCGCTTGAAGCTTTGATGACAGAATAAGAACAGCCTGCAGATTTAACTGCAGGCTGTTCTTTATGGTATTATGCTCGAACTGTTTTTCCTAACTCATTTCCAAGCTGGAAATAATGACGGAAATTATAAATCAACGGGCTGAATACACTCGGATCAATGTGATGATTACTTTCTTCCAGAATATCTTTATGGGCTTGAACAGTTAAAGCTTCTACCTCCACGATCGCAACTCCTTCCAAATAATCAGGCTTCCTAATATGCATTACTTGTGCTTCAATATGGAGCGGACATTGTGCCACCGCTTCCACATCTACCATCGCAGAAGGTTGCCTTATAAGTCCCGCATAACCGAACTTGTCTTGGATTGATATACAGCCATATGCTTCTTTTCCAAGAGGAACTTTTTCTTTTCCTGTGCAAGACGCTAATCTTTCAACGTGAGTCCATAAATCAGGACCTGGAAGATTCAATACACATTCTCCTTGCCTCTCTAAATTCTCGTACGCTTTTCCATCTGTACCAAGACCAAGAACTAACATATGACCTAAAGCCCAAGATGAAGATATCGGACTTATATTCGTCGTACCATCCTCATTTGCTGTAGTCAGAAGTACCACTGGATTACCATAATACAAAATTTTAGGGTGAATCGTTTGTTTTTTTATGACCATGTATCTTCTCTCCTTCCATATATTAGCTTAAAATAAATATGATAAGAACCTCATCGAAATATGGATGTAAGGAAAGGAGAAAAGCCATTGTACCGACAACACACTGCTGAAGCTGCAAGACTTCTGATTGATCCATCTCGAAGCGTTATGCTTACTTCGATGCTGGATGGGCGGTATCACACATCCGGAGAACTAGCCAGATTCGCTGGCATAACACCGCAAACTGCCAGTTTTCATCTAAAAAGATTAGAAGATGCCGGTATTATCCATCAGACCAAACAAGGGCGCCATCGCTATTATGGATTGATGAGCCCCGATGTTGCGAAGATACTTGAATCGCTGCTGACTATTTCACCACCACCACGAATTTCTTCCTTTAAACAGGCTGGAGAAGATCAAGCTATCCGGTATGCCCGGACTTGCTATGATCACCTTGCCGGTACACTTGCAATAAAGATTACAGAATCCTTAATAAACGATGGTTACATCACACAAGAAAACGAACATTATTTGCTAAGCGAAAAAGGAGAGCATTTCTTCTCCCACTTTGGTATCGACCTGGAACTAGCGAGGAAAAAGAGACGATCTTTCTGTCCTTGCTGCTTAGACTGGAGTGAACGAAAGCATCATATTGCTGGGGCTTTAGGGAACGCAATGCTAATACGTTTCTTAGAATTGGGTTGGTTTAATAAGAAAGCTGCTTCGCGGGCTCTGCTTCCCACAGAAACGGGGAAGAAAGGATTCAAGACTATTTTTGGATTAGATGTTTCTAACTCAAATGAAACAGCTGTGAAATAAAAATCTTCAGCTGGTTGAAGTTTTCTGTACTTTAAGCGAAATTTGTTAGTACTGCATAATCTATACTATTGCTATAATTAGGAAAATAAAGGTGAAGGGGGATGCACGTGAATTTACTAGAAATACCATATACCAAGCAGCGACCCGAACTTCCTTCTGGCTGTGAAGTCACAGCACTGACAATGGCACTCTCTTTCTATGGTGTATCGGTCAGCAAACTGACATTAGCTCGTGAAATGCCGATGGATCAAACACCTATAGCCCGCGATGAAGATGGAAAAATAACAGTTTGGGGCGATCCCGAAGATGGCTTTGTCGGAGATCCTTTTGATAATGGTATTACCATAAATCCAAGACCGCTCAAACAGCTAGCAGATAGATATCGTCCTGGCAGCTTGGCTCTGTATGGCGAAGCATTCCCAAGCATCGAAAGTCATCTGACAGATGGTCGACCTGTGCTAATCTGGTTCACAATTCATCATGAACTGCCTATTGAGCGTTCCTGGAAGACGCCTGCCGGTAAAACTGTACCCGCACCCCGTCCGCTCCACTGTATTGTTTTGACTGGGACAGACGATGATTATGTCTATTTCCATGACTGTGAATCGACGGAAAAAAGCGGGGCACATGTAAAAGCAGCAAAAGAACACTTCATTCGCATATATGACGCCATGGGCAGACGCGCTCTTGTCGTCACATAGAAAAACACGGTGTTCCAACCGTGTTTTCTTCATCTCATCGCCTCATATATTGCTTGAACAATGGGTCCATAATCGCCGGTAGCATACTCATCCCCTGCAAATAGATTGCTGTTTTGTTCCGGATTCACTACAGGTGTATGCTTCTTATTTGTCAGCAGCACGATGCCTAAATCATACGCAGGATCAATAATAGTTACTGTCCCCGTCCAGCCTGTGTGTCCATAAGCAGTTTCACTTGCCAATGAACCGAACATCCAATCCATTTTCCCACCACTTCCATTCCGCCTCCAGCCCAGTCCATAGGTTTCATTCGTCGGAGAAGCTGCTGTAAATTCGTCCATCACAGCTTCATCGAAAAATCGATGAGCGCCATAGTCACCACCATTGAGCATCACTTGCAGGAGTACTGCCATATCCGCTGTCGTGGAGAAAAGACCAGCGTGACCAGCGATACCATTCATTGCATAATAGCTCTTTTCATCATGTACTTCTCCAATAATTGTCTCATGGCGAATGTGCGGGAAGGAGATATATCCATCACGTGTATTACCCAGACGCTCTGTCGCCGCTATATCTTTTTTCTTTACGCCCTTGTCCAATGGATTGAACATTGTATTACTCAAATGAAGCGGTTTGTAGAAAGTTTCCTCCACAAACGTATCTAGCTGTTTCCCCGTCACCCGCTCCACAATGACGCCCAAAAGCATATAATCAATATCACTGTATAAATGATTTGTGCGAGGTTCATATTCCAGCGGTACTTGTGGAAGAAGTTCAAGGGTGCGATCCCTATCTTGAGAATAGAACACACCTGCTGCGTTCGGATCATGGAACTCTATACTTGCAGGGAAGCCTGCTTGATGCTGTAGCAGATCTTGAATTAAGATAGTATCTTTCCCTTTTATGTCTGCGTCTGCTTTATCCTTGAATTCCGGAATATACGCACTGACTTTATCTGTTAAAGCGATCTGGCCTGTACTCACTAGATGCTGCAATGCAATGTTTGTAGCATACATTTTCGTATTCGAAGCCAAGTCATAAAGTGTTTCCTTCTTCAACTTCTTTGGATGCTTCAGCTTTTCTAGTCCGTCATATACTTGCTGATAACCGTAACGAGACTCTTTTGCGATTTTCCTGTCTTTTATAATGATTAAGGACGCTCCCGGAAACCCGTTCTCGATATCATTTTCGATTAACTTATCAACTTTAGCTAAGCCAGCCTTCGTAAAGCCTGCTTCTTCTGGATTTTTCACTTTCTTAAGTATCGTGGGTTCATTTGACATAGCCACCACCTCAGTCGGTACGAACAATAGCAATAACATTAGAGCCAGAACCGCAGTTTGCAGACCCGTTCGTAACATTCACATTCCTCCTTCGTCTTTTCTACTGTTTCCGCTAAAAAGAAATAAATCCTTTCGCAACAGTAAAAACACGAAAAAAGCACTGCGCTAAGCAGTGCTCTAGAGTCATTTTGTTCATTAGTCGATTAGTTTTCTGTTCTTTTGGTAGGACCTTCGGAGAGAGGCATAATCAGTTATAAAAAGTATATATTCCTTCTTTTATACTCATCATCCGGCAGTAAAAAACGTATCCATGTTTTCTCCATTTAGTCTACCTCCCAAAATAGATCATCCAATGTCTTTCCCAATGCTATTGCAATTGCTGCACAAAGCTGCAAGGTTGGATTGTACGCTCCTTTTTCGATTAAACCAATTGTTTGTCGCGTAACACGTACACGGCGTGCAAGCTGCTCTTGCGTCATTTTTTGTTCTATTCTGGTGATTTTCACTTTATTTTTCATATGTTAGCCCCTATGCAATTTATATATTGCATTTGTAAGGTATACATTACATTTTATGGAATGTATTTGTCAATAGAAAAAGCGGGACATAACAAGGTTAATTCATCCTAAAAGCGAACGATAACTAGATCCGTACTTTTTAATGCAGCTCTCTGACGACTGCTGCTTTATAACTTTAGCTGTTATCGTCGGACAAGAATGGCTTTTGAAGTAGACACCGACAAGAAAATCGCTATCTTTTTCGAGGAGTCTACGTACTCTGCCTACACGAGTGAAGATTTCCTATAACAAAAATCAGCGCAGGAAATACATGGAGACTCCCGCGGGAAAGCGGAGTGTATTTCCGAAGCGATGCTCTCATCTTCGTTTCCAATGCAAAAATCCAAACAATGCTGCTGTTGATTGCAAAATTGTTTGGATTTTTATATAGCTTAAACAGTTATGTTCCAGCCTCTAGTTTTCTTTCTTTAGCTGCCAAATCATCCATATTGCAAGCCCAAGCATAAAAAAAGATTGTATACAGGTTAGCAAGATTAACTCTGTATTCTCATCTATATGGATATAGCGCAAAATTATTTGTGGTGAGAAAAACAGAACCGGCAAGACAATGACCAACCATGTTTTAGAAAAGACAGCTAGACCCGCAAAGACAAGGAGTGACATAAAGATCAATGCTGTGTTCCCTACTGGACTAACGGTCAATACTGGTGTTTGTTTCCAATCATTAGCAAATAGCAGGCCAACAAATAGGGAAATCTGAATGATACTAAATAAAAGATAACTCAGGATTTCTGCTTTTTTTGAAACTTTATTAGCAGCAACATAACGATATAAACAAAAAAGTGCGAGAATGCTAAAAATGAACAGCACTGGATTTCCAATTAAAATTAGTAAGGAATAGCTCCTATCATTATCTAACGCTTTATCCATCACAAGATAAGCAAAAGCTCCCAGGATAATCATTGGCATATACAAAATCCAAAATCGGCCATCCTTATCTACTTCTGCCTCTACCTCCTTCATATAAGACTTGGGGGATTTCCCGATGATGTGCTCGATACTTTTCCCATTCTGTTCCGCCTCATACAGATGATCCTCAAGTTCCTCAAGCAGTTCATTCACTTCTTCTTCTTTTTTATTGCTGGCAAAAAGGTAAACACGCAAGTTATCGAGAAATGTTTGACTTTCTTTGGATAGTGTCATGATTGATTCCTCCTTAGAATGTTATCAACACTGGACGAAATTGCTGACCACCTTACTTCAAAGTCCTTCAATTCTTTCTCTCCCGCTGGTGTCAGCTGATAATATTTCCGTTTCGGTCCGCCAGACGGCAAGGCTTTGCTTGTTGTCGTTACGAGCCCTTCCTTTTTCATTCGCAGCAGTAAAGGGTAGATACTGCCCTCACTGACCATCGTAAATCCATAAGAAGCAAGTTTCTCCACCATTTCATATCCATACGTCTCGCGTTCTGCAATGATAGCGAGCAAGCACCCTTCCAGAATCCCTTTTAATAATTGGCTAGATGACAAAATCGACTTCCTCCTCAACTATATTGCTTTACAAGGTAATTGGGTAAAAAGAAAGCCACTACATTGTTTTACAAGTTAGTAACAAAATTAACACATTAATTACCACTTAGCAACCATACTTACCATAATTTTATGGTATTATCGATATTGCAATATACTTATACAGCATAGAGAAAGACCGGGGGAATTTTTAATGGATACTAACCAAACTCTTAAACGACAGGCATTGGATAGTTTGAGCGGCAAATGGGGAAAAAGTGTACTAGCTGTTTTTCTTTTCTCTGTTGTCTCTTTTGCGCTAGTTCTGCTGACAGATCCTTTGCTTCACATACCGGGGTTCTTTGAGGAAACAACTTTGCGCGATGACATTATTAGTGATATCCGAGACACTATCATAAATTACGTAATATTAATGCCTTTATTTATAGGTACCACCTGGCTGTTTCAAAGCTTTGTACAAGGGGACCGCCCTTCATTCGGCTCTATTTTTAGCCCATTTAAACGATTTTGGCGGTATATGCTGACTGGGCTAATCCTTACCGTCTTACTCACCTTCTGGACGCTGCTCCTGATTGTTCCTGGCATTATTAAATACTACAGCTACTCTCAGACATTGTTCATTCTGCGCGAGAATCCTGATTACACACCCTTACAGGCTATTAGGGAAAGCAAAGCGAAAATGCACGGTAATAGAAGTGAGTTGTTTTTTTTACAGCTTAGCTTCATTGGCTGGGCACTCTTAGTTATTTTAACGCTAGGTATTGGCCTGTTTTGGCTCGAGCCCTACTTCCGCACAACAATGGCCAGTTTTTATGAGCGCAAAATAAAGCAGGAATCGTGATGATTCCTGCTTTTTCATTCAAAATCGAATTCTATCTCCCACTGCCGCCTCAGCTGATCCATAATCCTCATGACGTCCTTCGTGTACGGTAATGTTACATGTGGAACATCATCTTCAATTAATTCTTTCATGGCTCTTACTTCATAACGTAATGCGTTCTCTGTTACTCCGTTCTCTATTGTCTCCGTTTTCTCTTCTTGTACATAACAAACAGTTGCTTTCTGTGCACGCGAGAATTTCTCAATATCAATAAAACCTTTTGTGCCCATAATAGTCGCACGTTCAGGCGACTCAACCATAAACGATAATGTGATGGTTGCCATTTGACCTTGCTCGTTTCTAAGAATTATTCCTGCTTGCTGATCAACACCTGTTTCATGCTTTGTTACGGTGCTGATAATTTCGCTAGGCTGCTCTTCTATAAAGAGTCGGACAAAGGATAAGGCATAAACACCAATGTCCAGCAAGGCTCCACCAGCTAAGTCAGGGTTAAAGAATCGATTTGTCGGTGAGTTTTCCTTAATACTGTTAAAATTGACACTTAGAGATTGCACTTCACCAATTTTACCCGCAGCAATTAGCTGCTGCAGCTCTTTATAAATCGGCATATGATAGATAGTCATTGCTTCTGCTAGGATTAGCTGTTTTTCTTCCGCTAAAGCTGCGAGTTCCTCAAGCTGCTGATAATTCACTGTAATCGCTTTTTCAGCTAATACATGCTTTCCATGCAATAAGGCTTCTTTTATTGTTTCATAATGGAAGGCGTGCGGAGTTGCTATGTATACGACGTGAACATCTGGATCATCGAACACGCCTTGAAACCCTTCGTATACATGAGGGATATCAAATTGCTCTGCGAATACTTCTGCCTTTTCTTTGTTACGCGCTCCTACTGCGTGAATTGATTCTCCCTCTTTCTTCAGTGCTTCTGCAAAATGGTGTGCAATCGAACCCGGTCCTAAAATTGCCCAATTAATCATCTTCCTCTCCCCATTTCCTAATTGTCGTAATATACGTATACCCTAAAAAGCCATGGAATTAGCTTTATCCATGGCTTCTTTTTTAACTATATACTTTCATTGGTATCTTGATTACTTGGTTGCCTGAGACATACGGTGCAATCTCATACTGCTGGAAGACGAGTGCAATCCCATTGTCTGTATAAAAGAAGGCTGTTTTCTCGTCCAGAGGGATATCCTCTTTTTTCAGATCTGGATAAAAGATCTCTGGTCTTGCTTTTGCGTAAGTATAAACATATTGCTTCACCTTTTCTTGCTGTCCTGGTGTTTGCAGAATATCCGTCAGATAGACGCGTTGTTTTTCCTTCAAGTCATAGTTATAGGATTCAACAACTGTAGACCCGTGAGCGCCTCCGGTAAATATGTAACTGCTCATTAATACGCTCAGCTTACCGTCTGTATTGTATTTGACTTCAAACTCCGTCTGGAAATCTGGTTTGTACCCATATTTTCGGCCAGCTTCTTCATTTTGCTTCCGCATTGCTGCTGCTTTTTCTATATAATCCTTAAAATCTTTGTTTATCTTTCTCGTAAGCTTTGGCGTTCCTGCATGCTTAACTTGCGGGAATTTTAATTCCTCGATGTCATCGTAATACTCTGTTTCTACAATGACATTTTTTATCGGCTTTGCTTGTACAGGTTGAGCCAATGCAAAAAGAGCAAGCAGCATTATAAATAAAGTTAGCGTTTTTTTCATCCGTTTCCCTCCACTGTTTTTCTCTTTTACAGTGTGCACAGGTAACGGGTTATTTATGAGAAAGGGATCGAATGCAAATTCCTTCGCACAAAAACTTGCTTTTCTGGTGAGAAAGAACGCGTCTAAACTCTTTCCTTAGCAAGAAAGGGACTGGTTATTCTTGGTCACTTGGCATCAATCCTTCTTTACTCATTTCTACTGTCCAACATGCGAAAGTACAGCTATCCCGTACTTCATGCTTCTCCAAATTAAGAAGCAATTCCTCCGCAAGTTTCATGTCACTTTTATCCAAACTCTTTTCCCACAGCACTTGTCCATTTATAGATAACTCTCGACACTCCAACAAACCATCTGTTGTCAGAAAAATTCTATTCATACCCCTCCGCAGCTGACGCGTTCCTGTCGTGTAAGAGGGAACTGGTAATGCCCACGAATTCCTCTCCCCGATCCATTCATAAAAATGCCGTGTATTTTGTTCAAATTCCCCCATTGCGCTAATTGCTCGTGGAATATATAGAGCTGGCAATCACCGACTGACAGCCACCACAAATAGGAACCCTTTCGAAAAATGAACAAGCAAGCAGTTTCTCCCTGAACCTGTTTGCAAGCTTCCAGAAAATTAGGATTTGATAATTGCTCTGTTACTAGATTAGGTATTTGATAAAAGGCATTCTCCGCATCACTTGCTGCTCTCAAATACCTCTGCAGCAAGAAAAGCAGAAGCAACCAATTCTGCACTTGCGGCGGAGTTATGTGCATCCATTAGCAGTATGAATTCCCAATCCCGACCACTAAAAAGTAAAAATCCATCTTCGTTTTTTGTTTGTCCTGCTTGTGTCATGCCGCCTAATCTGCCTAATACTACACGGCCAATTTCTTTTGTGTCTGATTGATTCAGCCATGCTTCCTGATTACCTGTCCAACAGAATTTATGCATGGTGATACCTGCTCATGTATTGCTGCAATTTCCTGGAGACAAGCCGAATGTCTTCCTCATTGCCGAAGGGCACATCTGGCCAATCATAGACATCCATTGGTCCCCAGTATTCTACCGGTGTTCCTGGATATCGCGGGACAATATGCATGTGTACATGGGGTACTGCATTGCCAGACACAAGGGTATATACATGCTCAGCTTCCAAAACTTCCTGCAATGCTTGTGCTGCTCGTTTCATCGCGACACCAAAAGCCTCGGCTTCCTTCTCTGACATATCTCCTATCTGCGGAACATGCCTTTTTAGATCCAGCATAATATGACCAATATAGGTTGGCTGGTTCTGCTTGTCGATATGGCTGATATAAATATAGTCATCTTCAAAAATACAATCACCATTAGCTTCGATACGCCCTACATGCTTATCACAAATAAAACAACCCATCTCTTTTCCTCCTTTATGATAAAAAAATGTCCATCATCTCCTAAAGAGACAATGGACATTGTGGTACCACTCTTTTTCAGCGAGCAAGCTCGCCCTCCTATGCTGATAACGGCAGCTTGCCGGTCGGACATTTCCTTCCGAACACTCCCAGCTGAGTTCAGATGATCCTCTGACTGCCTTGCACCATCCGGCAGCTCTCTAAAACAGATTCCCACCTTACTGTGCCTGTTCACTGTGTTTATCTATTCCAAAAATTGCTTGCGGTTGAATGTATTCCGAAACAAGAGATCCCGCTGGTGATTGTTCACAAACATACGAACAATATCACTTACACCTTTAAGATGAATCAGCTGGTGACTTGTCACATACTTAATATCGCCGCTATTTAAATGAATCGATAACTCTCCTTCACCTGTGCCTTCGGTATAAAGGACATAATCGATGTTCTCATAAAGCGTCATATCCAGGTAAGCAGGCTTCATTAACGGCTTATGCGTAAACAGAATTCGATTTTGTGTGACACCAACTATGCCGTTCTTCTCCTCTAGCTTACAAGGTGCATAGAGAAAAATTCGTTCATCTTCATCTAAATACGTGGACAACACCTTCAGATCTCTTTTTTGTCCCATTCTCCGCGTTCTCCTCACTTAATATACTCACTTCACGACTTTGTTCCATACCTTCTAAATATATATAGCATTCTGGAAATTATGCAATGATAAGTAACAGCTATTGTACTTCACAAGCAGTTAAATGTTTACTGATCAACCTACATTTTACCAGCACCTTATTCAGAATGATACCACCTTGATTCGTATTTTCCAGTCCTTCCTAGACTTTCTTCTAGGAATTTAGGCTCTTATCATTTCAATCCATATAGTGTTACGGTATGATGTTTATGTCTTTATTTGTTTATTATTAGAAGACAAGACCTGTTAACAGAGAGGATGAAAGAAATATGAAACTGTTCCGTACACCGGTTGCAGTATTTTTATTCGCACTCACCCTTGTTTTATCAGCTTGCAGTAACGAAGAAAAATCTGCGGATACGGCAGAAGCTGCTGGTACAAATAAAACAGAGACATTGCCTGCAGATTTGTCGAAAGCTGTAGCAGCGGATAATCCCTTCTTTCCTGATCGCCTGACTAGAGATGCAGTCGCGGAAAAGGAAATACTGGCTGAACAGAGCCTTGATCAGTCTCAAACTGCTGATAATTTGGAAGTAACCCTAGAAGGGATTCAATATACGAAGTTAACACCCGCTTCATCTTATGCGTCATCATTTACTGGCTTTCAGGACCCGAATAAAATTGTAGCGGCTACGGCTAAGCTGAAAGTAAAGAATGATACTGATCAGGAGATACCATTAAGCGAGCTTGGTGCCTTTCTGGAAACATCCACCTACCGTATTCTAAATCACAATATACTCGAAGCAGATACGGGCGAAATCGATCCTGGTAAAACTTCTACTAAATATGTTGTTTTTCTAATGGATCAGAAGGATTTCAAAAAAGAGGACACGTTCTCTCTGCGGATCTCCAGCGTTTTAGGTGAAGAGGAAGAAGATCTGCTGGCAGCAGACTTAACGTTCGACTTGCCAGCAAATTAAAAGAAGAGCACATGGCTATGATGGCGCATGTGCTCTTCTTGTATTAAGAGGCATGCAAATGAGACAGAAAGCTATAAAACCGATGAATGTCTGTAAGGTTTCTGTTGCATTTGGCACTATCTCTGCATACATAATTTCCGCGTTTCACGTACGTTCCGTGGCTGCGGCTGACTGGATCAGCCATAAAAAGACCAACACTTTCTAATTTATTGCAAATCGTACAAATTCCTGGCTGTGAGGAAGGTGTAAATGTACCGCGAGCTGCCAGTGTTCCTCCCTTATACGGGGCAACCAAGTACTTTGCCTGCTGGCCATTATCATTCCAGCCGAGATAGGAGGTTTTTTCTAAGTCTACTTCACTTAATTTCGGCAAGTACAGCTGCTTTACTTTTGGGAACAAATCTCGCAGCTGCTGCTCTGTATATGCAGGGAAAGGTTTAATAGACGGACGAAGCTGTGCCAAGTAAAGCTCTGCATCAATTTCATCGCGCACCGTTGAAATGCGCTCTAGCATTTCTGCTTGTTCTTCTGATAACTCCTCGAAACGGTCTTTGATTTTCTCTTCCGCCAACGAGCGAAGTCCGTAAATCATATCTATGTCTTTTACTGCAGTTGAACTGTTCACTAGCTGCTGCGCCTGCTCTTTAATATTGTTATATTGGTCGTTTCGGATAAAGGCTTGCATGTGGACATCCCTCCGTTTTGATCGCTTCCTCCTATTTTAGCAGATAATGAGCAGGATACAAAAAAACGGGTGTTAACGGAAGAAATAGCGAAATGCGCGGCTCATTGTTGCTGGGACAATAGAAGCGTGATTTTCATCCCTTGCAACGTAGAATTCTGTTGTTTCCTTCATCATACTAGGCAAACAATCAACGAAGAACATAGAATCTTCGACCATAAAACCTTCCTTTTCTCCTACAGCAAGGAACAGCTTAGAATTCGTCGTCTGGTTCAGGAAGTCATGAACCTGTTTTTCGTTCCACCATATAGAGGGGCTGATTGCCAGATAACACTGGAAAGCGTCCGGACGTTTGAGCATGGTATATAGAGAAAATAATCCACTCAACGAATGACCATACAGGCATTGCTTATCAACCTGTACGTGATAGGTGTCCAGGATCCTGGGCTGCAGTTTTTGGAGTAGCCAGTCCAAAAAGTGTTCTGCTCCTCCATGCTTACCCATTGTTTTTCCTTTGAACCTTTCCGGATAGGTATAGTCAGATGCATGCGGCGTGAAATCATAGAAACGTCGCTCCCGAATCGCAGAATCCTCAGCATCCAACGATATCCCCACCACCATTGCCGGCTTCACTCCTGTTTTCTGCGCGTTTCCAGACTGGAGACGGATAACATCGGAAGCCATTCCAAAGTAATTATGGCCATCCAGTACATAAATGACCGGGAGAGCCTCCTGCTGCGGCGGTAATTGCGGAATGCTTATTTGGATACGGTAGCTTACGCCTGGTTCATCACCTTCCATAACCCATTCTTCTATCATTTTATCCGCCTCCTCTATTTGCTCTTGCCAATAAATATAAGAAATAAGGTACACCAATAATAGAAACAGCGATACCAACAGCCAATTCAGCCGGAGCGAAAACAGTCTTGGCAATATAATCACAAAAGACGAGCAGTACCATACCTGTCAAAGCACTGATTGGCATGCTATATCGGTAATCATTTCCGACTAGCCGCCTACTGATATGCGGTGCAATCAGACCAACAAATGCAATTCCACCCGAAACAGATACACAAGCACTGACAAGCCCAATGCTTGCCAGCAGTAAGATTGCCTTTTCCTTTTCATTACGAATGCCTAAGCTCCGAACTGAATTGTCATGCAGCTGAAAATAATTGAGTAAATACGATTTCCGATAGAGTAGCGCACCAAGGCAAATGATCCAAGGAAGCATGGCATAGATATAGATCCAATTGGCATTGTAGATGCTGCCAGATGTCCAGACTGCAGCCATTTCAAAATCATTGGCATTCATTTTTAGCGAGATGTAGAGTGATAATGCGCCAAATCCTGTACCAAGCGCAATACCAGTCAGGATAAGCCGCTGCATATCCAAGGTATCTTGCCGCCAGGAAAAAACAAAGATTAATAACGCTACCAGCAGTCCGCCAATAAACCCAAAGATCGGCATCATCAGAACAGCTAACCAGCCGCCAATTGACTCCGACTGTATCATTTCTTGGAAAAAGAAAATATACACCACAATCGCCGTACCGGCACCAGCATTAATACCGAGTATTCCGGGGTCTGCCAATCCGTTACGCGTGACACCTTGCATTACTGCCCCAGCTATTCCAAGTCCTGCTCCGACAAGTGCGCCAATCACAATACGTGGCAGACGAAATTGGAAGATAACTAGTTCGAGCTTGCGATCATCGTTTAACCCGAATAATGTCCGGAAAATTTCACGGAGGGTCATCGTATAACTCCCGCTTGTAATATGCAGATAAATAGCCAGCAAAAGAAATGCCAGTATGATTAACCCACTTCGTACAAGCTTCAAACCGAGCTTATGCTGCATACTTCTTACCCCCCTTTTGCCAAATGAGGTAAAGGAAGAACGGCACACCGATGAATGCTGTTACGACGCCTATCGGTGTTTCGAAAGGTGCATTAATAAAGCGGCTGACAACATCAGATAAACAGAGAAAAACACCTCCGATAACTGCTGAACAAGGTATTAACAGCCGATAATCCACACCAATCAAAAATCGTGTAATATGCGGCACCACAAGACCAACAAAAGCAATTTTCCCAACAAGTGCAACTGCTGTACCAGTCAGACAGACAACACTTAGCATACTGATAAGCTTGATGTAGAAAGTCTTTTGCCCCAATCCAGCGGCCATCTCTTCCCCAAGAGCCATGACTGTAACAGATTTAGAAACTGCCATAGCCAGCACTAAGCCGATGATGCCGAGCGGCACAGCCAATTTCAGCATATGAACATCCACACCATCCATCCGAGCGTTATACCAGATGCTCACATTCTGAGATACCTGGTAATAGGATGCGAATGCTGCAGCAAACCCGCTTAAGAAGGTTCCGATGACAGTTCCGATAATGGCTAGCTGTACAGGTGCTAGCCCGTTTCTCAGCAGTGAAGCGAAGCCAAACACGATACCTGCCCCAACTGCAGAGCCTGCCATAGAACAAATAATCATCATATGACCCGATAAACCTGGAGCCAACACCATACATAACGTGATAACGAGTGCTGAACCGTCATTGACACCCATAATAGAAGGAGAGGCAAGGTAATTCCTCGTAATTCCCTGCATGATAGCTCCTGCTATTGCTAGAAAAGCTCCAACAAGCAGGGCTGCCAGTGCCCTTGGCAACCTTGCAGATAACAAGATTGTATGGTTAACATTGGTTGCATTGTAATGAAAAATCACATCCCAAATCGTATGGAGAGGCATCTCTTTTACCCCATATAAGACGGAAATCAGTACAACGAGCGCTCCTGTCAAAGGAGCGGTAAACAGTACTAGCCATGCAAGTCTATTCTTCTTTTGATGCTGCATTGCTTACTCTGCCAGTTTCTCAGTTGCTGCCTTCAGGAACTTGGTCTTGCTCCAAGCTGTGCCACCCTGTGCCAGTGGGTCAATTGCATTGATGAATACGTGATCATTTTTCGCTGCATTTGTTGTTTTAAAGATATCATTAGCCTGCAAGTCTTCTAACGCACTAGCATTCTCTGCATTCTCAGTTGTTTCAAACTGCAGGAACAGATAGTCCGGATTCACATCTGCCAGCTTTTCCATGGAGATTTCTTCTTGTGCTTTTGCTGCTGTAACTACTTCCGGCACTGGCAAGCCTAAGTCTCCGTACAAGACAGAATTCAAATAGACATTCTCTGGATAGATATACAGACTTCCTGATCGGATTCTTACGACTAAGATTTTTTTATCTTGAAGCTTCTCTCCTATTTCAGCTTTTGCTGACTCCGTATCTGCATGATAATCAGCGATAAGTTCCGCAGCCTCTTCCTCCTTGCCTGTCAGTGACCCGAGGAGCTCCAAATTTTCTTCCCAGTTTTCTGCAATATGCGAATACGGAATAGTCATAGCAATATCGTTCAGTGATTTTCTCACATCTTCTGGGAATTTCGAGGACCCAAGAATGACATCTGGTTCCAAAGTGAGGATTGTTTCATAATTCGGCTGCATCTTTTCCCCAATCAGTTCAACACCTGCCAAATTTCCTTCTAGGTAGGCAGGTGTTTCCCCGCCCACGGATAGTGCCCCCGCAGGTTCTACTCCTAATACAGCGGCGTCCTCCATTGATTCAAGACTGGCTGCTACGATTGTGTCTGTTTCCGTTGGCAGCGTATACGCTTTATCCAAATATGTAAGCTGCTGTTCATGCTTATTTGATGCTTCGCTTCCAGCAGTTGTGTCTTCTCCATTTCCACAGGCTGCCAATGAAAAGCTCAAGAATGCAGCAAGACCAATACCCGATACTTTTTTCCAATTCATTTTGCTCTTCTCCTTTTTGTACTTTAGTTTGATCAGGACTAACGTACAAATATAATTGATAATGATTATCATAATCAATTAGAAAGGAAGATGCAACACTATTTAGAACGGAAGTGTATAAAAATAAATAATAGGCTGCAGAAATCTGCAGCCTATTATTTAATCGAAATGTAATTTATAGTCACCTGATTTTATCCAGCTCCACTTTTTCGAGAATACATACAGCAAGATGACGTTTAAAATAAACGGCAGGATAAAGAAAGTTCCTGCCATAATGAAGATGTTAGCCGCAGACCAGCCTCCTTCAGCTAAACGCATATAATTCAATGGACCAACGAATCCGGATAGTCCAAAACCTGCACTGTATGGTGTTCCTTGAATATTTAATACCCCCGCCAAACCTCCTAATACAGCAGCTGTCAGGAACATCGGAAAAGCTATTTGCGGTTTCATAAAAAAGTTGCGCATCTGAATCTTCGGTGAACCAAGAACATGCGCTAAGGCCGTTCCTAACGAATTGGCTTTATAGCTGGCAATGGCCAAACCGATACCGGCTGCAACAATACCAAGATTAGCAGCACCTGATCCAATTCCCGCTAAGGAGATGACAGTTGCCACGCCAACTGTAGAGATAGGAGATAAAATAATAAAACAAAAAATAACTGCTAGCAGTGCTCCCATTAAAATCGGCTGCCAATTTGTCATCAAGGCAATTCCTTCTCCAATAATACCTGTGCCGCTTCTTATGTAAGGCAGCAAAATCAAACCTATCATGCCAGGAAATAAAATACTTAAGGTCGGCAGCAGCAGAATACTGTATGCTTTCAATCTATTCCCGATAAAAGTAACGAATAAGACTGCTAAGGCTGCAGTTATACCAGTATTAATAACAATACCAATACCTTGTAATGCGAAAAGGCCATCTGCAGTCTTCTGGACTGATCCGCCGCCTACCATTGCAGCAATACCGATGCTAGCTGTCTGAATGGGTGTGAGCTTGAATGAGATTCCGACCATCACACCGATTAAAATAGGCAATAAGCTCATAATGAAAACAGTTGAGTCGTAAACGGCTTGCAAGACGGGGGCGTGGGGAATTGCAAGCTTGAGCAGTTCACCTAACAGCGCATTGGGAATCAAGGCAACGACAATGCCAATACTCATACCATTCAGCAGCTTGCTGAAGAATTCTCTCATCTATTTCTCTCCTCTCATATAGCGATTGATTATAGATATTTAATTCATAATTGTCAATAAATTTTGAATAAATAAATAGCCCATCCAAAATTGGATGAGCTATCACTTTATCTTGTTTGGCCATTGCCTTTCATGACATATTTATATGTCGTTAAAGCCGGCAATCCCATTGGTCCGCGAGCATGCAGTTTTTGGGTTGAAATTCCGATTTCCGCCCCAAAACCTAATGCATGCCCATCTGTGAACCGAGTGGAAGCATTATGGTAAAGTGCCGCCGCATCAACTGTTTTCATAAATAAGTTAACTGCTTCGTCATCTTCAGCGATAATGGCCTCGGAATGCTTTGTTCCATATTGATCAATATGCTTAATCGCTTCTTCGACTGAATCTACAACCTTCACAGCAACATCAAGGCTCAAATATTCATTGGACCAGTCGCTTTCTGTCGCTGGTTTGCAGTCAGGAAGCAGCTGAACCGCCGATTCATCACCATGTGTTTGAATGCCATTATCCTGTAATGCCTTCACTAAGTCTGCTTTATGCGCTTCTAGCCACTCCCGGTGAACAATTAACGTTTCCAGCGCGTTGCATACAGCAGGTCGATCTGTTTTCGCATTCAAAAATGTTGCCAGCGCCATTGTCACTTCTGCACTTTTATCAATATACATATGACAGTTACCCACGCCTGTTTCCAGTACCGGTACGGTTGCTGAATCAACAACTGCTTGAATTAACGAAGCACCTCCGCGAGGGATAAGCACATCAATATGCTCCTTCATCGTAAATAGTTTCGCTGTCTCTTTGCGATCTGTTGATTGAATGAGCTGCACTGCCTCCGCAGGCACTTTCGTCTGTTCCAGCGCTCGCTTGATTACTTCAACGATAGCCGTATTTGTATGAATGGCAGAGGAACCGCCTTTTAAAACAATACTGTTACCGGATTTAAGCGCTAAACCAGTTGCATCCGCAGTCACGTTCGGACGCGCTTCATAAATCATGCCGATAACGCCCAATGGTACAGTGATGCGGCTGACCTGTAAGCCATTTTCCAACGTCCAATCACTCGTAACTTTGCCAGTCGGGTCGTCAAGGTCAACTACTTCCTTCAATCCGTTGGCAAAATCCTCGATACGATTTCTTGTGAGCTTCAAACGATCCAGAAATGCCGCATCAAAGCCTTTTGCTTCCCCCGCCTGCATATCTTTATCATTTGAGGCTAAAATCATTTCGTAGTCCTTTGCCAACTGATCGGCAACCGCCAACAGTGCTTCATTCTTCTCGTCTGTTGTTAAAAGTGCAAGCTGCTTGCCAGCTGCTTTGGCAGAGATTGCCTGTTCTTCAACTGTTAGTCCTTTTAATGTGTTCTCCACGGTTTTCCTCCTTGTATATTATTGAATCGGTACAGTATGATTTAGTTCACAAACAAATGCTTCTTGATCGACAATCGTCTCTTCCATATTCTTCACTGGGCTTGCCAATGCCTGCCAAAGCTCGGATGCATCATGGTTCACGATGCCAAGTCCAATTCTTTCTCCAGCTTCATTCTGAATTCGAACAACATCGCCTTTTTTGAAATTACCTTTAACTGTTTGGATGTCACTCAAATTGATTAATATTGGTGATTGATTAATATGCTTAATGATAATTTCACCAACGGGACCGGAATTAAAAGCAATCCATTGTTTTTTACGGTTCAGGGAATCTATATCCTCACTGGCCTCAAAATAAGTACCTTCCGCATCTCCGAGCACAGAGCGATAGATGATGTCTTCTGCTGTTGCTTCACCAAGAAAGCCCTTAATACCAGAAGCCATCGCTATCTTGAAGGCATCCAGCTTGGATTTCATACCGCCAGTTCCAATCGTACTGCCAGCATCGCCTGCTGCAGCTTCTATTTCCGGTGTGATCGCTTCTACAAGCTCAATGCGTGTCGCTTCCGGGTTCTTGGCTGGGTTATCCGTGTACAATCCATCGATATCAGAAAGGACTGCAAGGAAATCTGCTCCAACCAAGCCAGCTACCTTTGCTGAAAGTGTATCATTATCGCCAAAACGAAGCCTGTCAACTGTTACTGTGTCGTTTTCATTAATGATCGGGATAATGCCTCGATCTACTAATACATTGATTGTATTTCTAACATTATTATAGCGAGTTTCATCCGAGAAGTCGCCGCGGGTAATCAAAATTTGTGACGCAACATAGCCATGCGACAGGAAGAGGTCCGAATAAGCCTCCATCAGCAGCCCTTGCCCGATTGATGCTGCAGCTTGTTTTTCCGGAAGTGATTTCGGACGCTCCAGAAAGCCTAGTTTGCGGTAGCCGGCTGCTACTGCACCTGAAGAAACAAGCAGTACTTCATAACCATTGTCCTTCAGCTTCACAAGCTGCTCTACTAGCTTTTCAAGCTTCTTGCGGCTAATCTCTCCGTGTAAACTCGTTAACGAACTGCTTCCTATCTTGACGACAATACGCTTTAATTCTGTTGCTGGTTTAGAAATGATAAGTTCCTCCAGTTTTCGATTTTTGACCGAGTGTCTGCAATGGCGTTAGCGTGTCAGTAATTGTTTTTTTAACTCATCACTGATTTCATTTGATCGTTCTGCTGCGGAAAGAATGGCTTTCGTCATCGCCTCTCCTGCTCCAGCATCGTTCAATGCTTCCAGACCCGCTGCTGTAGTTCCATTTGGAGAAGTAACTTTCTTACGCAAACTAGCCGGGTCTTCTTTTGTTTCAACTAACATTCTGGCTGCTCCCAGCATCGTCTGAATTCCGATTTGTCGGGCTGTGTCCTGGTCAAATCCTGCAGCTACACCTGTTTCCGTGAAATGTTCCATAAGCTTATAAAAGTAAGCAGGTCCGCTGCCAGCCATACCGGTGAATACATCCATTTGTTCTTCTTTAATAACAAACGCCTCACCAAAGGTCGCCACAAGTTCTGTCACCATGTTAAGCTGCTCAGCTGAAACATGTTTTCCTGGTGCAATGGCTGTAGCTGATTCCCCAATGGTGCTGGAGGTGTTAGGCATAATACGAACAACGGGTTGATTTTTGGGAAGATAATGCTCGATCTGTTCGTTCTGGATGCCTGCCGCTACTGATATAAGCAGCTGTTCTCCCTGAACCTTGTCTTGCAAATCGATCAATGCAGCAGTAAGATCCTTCGGTTTCATTGCCAGTATGATTACATCCATACTGTTCCAATCCACCTCACTTTGCGATATTGCGGTTAGACCGTAACGCTCCTGCAGCTCACGAAGGCGTACAGCATTACTTCGGTTTGTCACGAAAATCTGCTCACTTTGCAAGCTGTCTGATCCGCACATCCCCGCAATCATTCCCTCTGCCATTGATCCTGCTCCTACATACATAATCCGTTTGTTAGTTAAGATACCTAATCGCTCCTTTTAGAATATTTCGATCTCTGTTAACAGTTATCTATGCTAACACTATAGGATACTATGTCAAGGAATGTCACAACGAAAAAGCCTGTCCCATCAGCGTTTCAGCCTTAAAGACAACACAATGAAAGCGCTTTACAAATTATATTGAAGAAGTTCAAGAAATGGTCATAATATCATGCTCTTTCCCACTTGTACTGGAGGGAAAATTGACCTAAGCTTATGCTTGTACGACTACGTCCATTATTCATTTTTATATAGAAAAAGGAGTTGTCCAACTAATGGAGGCACAACAAAAGCCACCGGCACATAAGAAGAAACTGCGAAGCCATTCTCTTTATCAGTCCGTTTGGCGCTGGCATTTTTACGCTGGTCTCATTATCATGCCATTTCTTATTATTTTGGCTGTCACTGGCGGTATCTATCTCTTTAAGCCCCAAATTGAAGCCGCCCTTTATGAAGACTACTATGAAGTGACACCGCAGACGACTGCCGCAACTCCATCGGAACAGATTGATACGGTAGAAACTATCTATCCGGATGCAGCCGTAACATCGTATCGACCAAGTGACAGTCCGGATCGATCGGCTGAAATAGGCATACAGCAGGATGGTACTGCATTTACCGTTTTTATCGACCCTTATACAAACGTGGTACTCGGCAAATTGGAGGATTCCTATCGACTTGTTAATGTTATTGAAAAGATTCACGGCGAACTCTTAATGGGAACTGTCGGGGATCGTATCGTAGAGTGGGCTGCTTGCTGGGCACTCATATTGCTTATTACCGGCATTTACTTAGGCTGGCCAAAATCAAAGAAGCGAATCCGCGGTGTACTCGTTCCGCGACTGAATAAAGGAAAGAAATTGCTTGCACGCGATCTGCACGTTGTACCAGCTTTTTGGATTTCCTTAGGACTGCTTTTCCTGATTCTCACCGGTCTTCCTTGGTCAGGATTATGGGGTAACAATTTTCAGGCACTAACGACAAATGCTGGCATTGGATACCCGCCATCCATTTGGATCGGCGATGCACCAGCATCTGATGTAAAAACAAAAGAAATAGCCGATGTACCATGGTCAGCTGAGAATCTGCCCGTGCCTGTTTCTACTAACCAGCAATATGCACAGCTGTCTGTAGATGATGTCGTGCAGATAGCCGATGAGGAAGGCGTAAAACCTGGCTATAATATCATGATTCCGCAAACACAAGATGGCGTGTTTACGCTGTCTGCTTTTCCGCCGAATGCTCGTGATGAAGTAACGATGCATATTGATCAGTATACAGGAGCTGTTCTCGCAGACTATCGATATGATAATTACCACCTCCTAGGCAAGATTATTGCATATGGTATTACCATTCATAAAGGAACCGAGTTTGGCATTTGGAACCAAATTATCGGTGTACTTGTTTGTCTGGGAATTGTCGGTATTGCAGTGAGTGGGTTTATTCTCTGGCTTTCTCGTAAGCCGGAAGGAAAGCTTGGTTCACCAAAAGCACCGTCCAATAAGGTTATGAAAGGTGTCATTGCCATCATAATCATTCTGGGCATTGTTTTCCCGCTTGTAGGAATTTCTATTATCGTTGTCTGGCTGTTTGATCGATTCGTCATTCCGCGTGTACCTGCACTGAAACGGTTCTTCAATGCTTAAGAAAGGGGGGAAGCAGATGCGAAGGCTTGTTATTACAAGTTTGTTACTGATGTTATTTCTGCTCGCTGCCTGCTCCGCGGATCCGGATGCAGCTGATCACTATGCCCAACGGAAAGAAGTGAACGTGAACATTGAAGTACCTGAATCAATTGAAGCTAATTCTGTTCCTCGCATTGATGCACAGCTGACAAGTGATGGGAAAAACCTCGGTCAGGAAGCAGACGTTACCTTCCTTGTCTGGAAAGATAACAACAAAGCTGATGCAGATACAATTCCGGCATCACGTAACGAAGACGGAAGCTATCATCTGGAATATAACTTTCCATCAGAAGGCGTTTATTACGTAAAAGCAGACGTTAAAGTAGATAATATCCATCTGATGCCGACAAAACAGCTCCGAGTTGGGGAATTGACAGAGGAAGAGAAACAAAAGATTCTGCAAGAACAAGAACAAAGAAAACAGAAGGATAGTGGCGGTCATCATCACCATTAATCGATAGAAAAAAGTCGTATTTTCGAGAAATACGACTTTTTTCATTGGAAATTTCTGTTACGATAGAGTCATATCTTATTACGTTATGAAATGGTGAAACGATGCAAAAACTACTATCATACTTTGAGAAATTCGATTATATATATTTTTCACTTATCATATTGCTTGGTCTGGCGAGCCTTGTCAGCTTATATCAAGTTCAAATTCTACAGGGTGAATATTTTGTTATGCAGCAAGTTGTCTGGTATGTCGTTGGTTTAGGGGGCTGTTTTGTTGTCTCGTTCTTTCTTGATTTAGATATTATAAAGCGTCTGTCACTTTATATATATTTGTTTTTCCTGCTGCTGTTAATCGGTATTCTTGTTGCGCCAGCCAGTATTTCTAAAGAAATCAATGAGGCGTATGGCTGGTATTCTATTGGCGGTTTTTCATTCCAGCCAGCTGAGTCGATGAAAATCGGTTTGATTTTGTACCTTGCTCAGGTTATCAGTAAAGGAACAGACACTTCTCCTACACTGAAAGAAGAGATGTTGCTTGTTGGAAAACTGACACTTATCACCTTAATTCCTGTTGCTGTTGTAATGAAGTTTCCCGACTTTGGAAATGCAATGGTTTATCTTGCTATCTACGGTGTGATGCTGATTGTCTCCCGCGTGCGTATGAAGACAATCCTTTTGATTTTCTCGATTCCTATCACGGTTGTACTAGCATTGGCTATTACTTATTTCGCCGCGCCCGACTTTTTCCTTGACCGAATTCTTGGCATGCTGCCGAGTTACCAGGCAAGTCGTTTCTACGGCTGGCTGCAGCCGGAGAAATATGCTATTTCAGGCTATCAGCTTAACCAATCCATTATGGCAATTGGAGCTGGGAATATGAGCGGTTATGAACAATTACCCCATGTGCCATACGCATACTCTGATTTGATTTTTGCTGTTATTGGCGGTGTGTTCGGCTTTCTCGGCACGAGCATTGTCTTGCTGCTTTACTTCACCCTGATTTACAAAATCATTATGATCTCTCAGCGTTATCATGACTCCTTCGGTTCCTTAATCGGCGCTGGAATTGCTGGCTTTTTAACGTTTCAAATATTCCAGAACGTCGGCATGAGTATTGGATTAATGCCTGTTACCGGACTTGGATTACCGCTGATCAGCTATGGCGGCAGTGCGCTCGTCATTACACTTGCTTCACTTGGACTAATCCTTAATATGCGCGTGAATACGATGACGTTTATGTTTGGGAGCAAATAACGTTTACTTCTGCAAACAGTTGCGTTATATTATTCGTAATTACTACTATTAAGGAGAACGTATGCAACATAAACAATATCTAGCCTTAGCTTTGCCACTGACCCTCTCGACAATCACAACCCCGCTTCTCGGTGTTGTTGACACTGCCGTTGTCGGTCAGCTTTCCAATTCTTCCTATATTGGCGGAGTTGCGATTGGCACGATTATATTTAATACCATGTACTGGCTTTTTGGTTTCTTGCGGGTCAGCACCTCTGGTTTTGCAGCGCAAGCTTCCACTAGTCTTGATACCGAAGAACATGTTATGGCACTATTGCGGCCTTTTGCGGTCGCTTTTCTGGTCGGTTTGCTATTTGTTTTGATTCAGCAGCCCATCCTGCACTATTCCCTTTCCTTCTTGGGAGCGAGTGAGGCAGTAAATGCTAGTGCTTCAGCTTACTTTTCCATCCGAATTTGGGGAGCACCCTTTGCACTTGCAAACTATGTTATCCTCGGCTGGCTCATTGGCATGTCTTATATTAAAGCAACACTTATCCTGCAGATCAGTACAAATGTGCTGAATATTCTTCTGTGTATCTTGGCAGTTCATGTGTGGGATTGGGGGGTAACCGGGGTAGGTGCTTCCACCCTCATTGCGGAGATCTTTTCTTGTGTATTCGGGTTCTTGCTGCTGCGAAAATATGCCAGAAGCATCTGGCAGCATCCGTTGGTACAGCTGCTCAAACGGGCACTGGATCCTAAACCGATGTGGCAGATGATGAAAGTTAATCGTGATTTGTTTATCCGAACCATTTGTCTGCTTGTTGTGTTTAATCTGTTTACTGCAAATGGCGCTGCATTTGGAGAGGATGTATTAGCAGCTAATGCTATTCTTATTCAGGTCCACTATATGATGGCGTACTTCTTTGACGGTTTCGCCAATGCCTCCAGTATTGCAGCTGGCCGGGCACTTGGCGAACGCAATGAAAAACTCTTCTCGCAGTCACTTCGGCTGTCTTTACAGTGGGGACTGGGTATAGGAATCACACTTGCGCTTGTTTTCCTGGCTGGAAAGCAGTGGATGTACCCGTTCTTTTCGGATCAGCAGCATATTATTGATCTAACCAGCACTTACGCAAATTGGCTTGTCCTGTTTCCGATTGTCGCTAGTCTCGGCCTTGTTTATTACGGTGTATTCACCGGCATGACAGAAGTAAGGTTCGTGCGTAATTCAATGATTTTAGCGGTGCTGCTTTATCTGGCTGCGCTTTTCTCGCTCCAGCCACTTGGCAACCATGGACTTTGGCTCGCGTTTCTGCTGTTCAGTCTCGGGCGCTCTGTTTTTCTTATCCTTTATGTACCAAAGCTGCGCCGTCTGTTTAAACAGACGGCAGCAGCATAATCTCAAGCTTGGTGACCGCCAATTTTTGTACTGCGCTCAATCGTCATTCCGGCAGCTTTATAACTGCTGGCTCGCAGTATGGCAGTCGTTCCGAAGCGAGCTCGGATTTGATCCATCGCTTTGCTCAAATCCTTTTGCTTACTTTTGTCCTCGAACAAGCTGAGCTGTGTTGCTTCTTCGTCATATAAATTGGTCAGGGAGACAGACACACGTCTGACTTCGTGGCCTTTTTGGTAATTTTCATAAAATAACTCCAAGCATAACTTATACATATCGGTTGTTAAATTGGATGGACTGGTGAAGGAACGCGAGCGGCTGAATCCCCCGCCATACTGACTCGCATATCCGACAGACAAGTGCACAGTATTACCTTCCTTCTTATCCCGTCTTGCCCTCCTGCAAGCCTCTTCGCACAGCTCCAAAATGATTGTCGGTATTTCTTCTCCCTGATAATTGCGAAGCAAGGTAATGCCATGTCCATAGCTCTTTTGCTCTTGTTTAACGAAATCACCGAGCACTTCACTTTCATCAATTCCCCATGCATGCCAATACAACTGCTCTCCCATGACACCATACCGTTTCTTGAGCTGCTCAAGAGAAGCATTTGCCAAGTGACCGAGTGTCACTATACCCATTCTGTTCAAGTTTCGCTGCATCCGGCGCCCTATTCCCCAAATATCTTGTATCGGAACAGGCCATAATAAGCGCGGAACATCTTGATAACGACAAACAGCTATGCCGGAAGCCTGCTTTTTTGCGTGAATATCCATGACAACTTTTGCGAGAAACTTATTATCTCCAATTCCGATTGCTGCCGTGACACCAAATTGCTCCAAAATATCCGCCTGCAGCTTAGCTGCTGTTTCTTCTGCTGATCCGTGCAGCTGTTCCGTCCCATCAAGTGTTACCCAAAATTCATCGACCGAGTAGACGTGGATGGCCTCCATCGGCACATACTCGTGAACCAGCTCTGTAATCGCTACGGACACTTCTAAATAATCCTTCATATGTGCTTCTGCAATTACAATATCAGGATCCTCCGGCAGCTCAAAATAACGACTCACATTACTGACACCATGCTTTTTCTTCAATGCAGGACTTGCTGCCAGCACAATACTGCCGGGCCGCTTCGTATCTCCGACTACCGCAAGCAATGTCGTCATCGGATCCAAGCCGCGTTTCACACATTCTACACTGGCATAAAAACTCCGCATATCCACACACAGCAACTCATGCTGCTGAAATCCGCTGTAATCCATTCTCTCCACCTCCGAAAAGGAACATATGTTCTTGTGAATAGCTTACCCGATTTCTGGCTGTTGTAGTAGCTGTAATTTATGGATAGGGAGGAAAATGGGGATAAAACTGCTCTAACAGCTGAATGGCAACCTAAATTTTGGTATCATGGTGATGCAACAAGAATTATACGTATTGTTAAAGGTGGATTCAGATGAAAAAATGGTTAATTCTAAGCTATATAGCGGCATTTTTAGCAAGTGCTGAGCTTATCTATCAATTCGTTCAAGAAGGCAGCATCAACTGGTTTTACCTCGTTATACTAATCAGCCAAATAGGTGCTATATATGCGGAGAGAAAAGAAAAGAAAGAGCAAGTTGTCGAATAATACATATGTAAATAACCCGCGCAGTTTAGCGCGGGTTATTATTATTCCTTTTATGCTTCTATCTTTTTAAAGAACTGGGGCAAATGCTCTTTATGTGCTTCCAGCATCTCATCCATGATTTTCTTCGCTGTCTCATCAGAAGGAACTAGCGGGTTGATTGTCATTGCCAGCAGCGCCGTATTGTAGTCACCTGTTACAGCTGCTTCTGCTCCCACACGCTCAAATGATTTGATTTGCTGAACAAGTCCGCGTACGGCAACTGGCAGGTCACCAATTCCGATTGGTTTTGGACCATCTTTTGTAATGACACTGTTGATTTCAATGGCAGAATCGTTCGGAATGCTTTGAATAGCACCGTTGTTTATTGTGTTTACTGTTTGGATATCACGTTTATCATTGTAGATTGAGTTAATTAAGCTGCAGGCTGCATCGCTGTAGTACGCACCGCCACGCTTAGAAAGCTGTTCTGGTTTATGTGCCAAATTCGGGTCTTTGTAAAGCTCGAACAAGTCACGCTCCACGCCTTGAACAATCTCGGCACGAGTACCTTCATTAGCCGCTGACTCCAGCTCAGCTTCCAGCATGCTGGCTGTTTTATAATAATAACGGTGGTATGGACAAGGAATCGCCTTCAAGCCTTTGATAAAGCCAGGCTCCCAGTCCATCGCTTTGATGTTTTGCATCGTCATCTTATTGTCGTCGCTCGTCATTTTATCAAGTACTGTTTCTGTTACATTTTCGCCGTCCAAGTAGACATTCAAACCAAATACCATATGATTCAGCCCAGCAAAGTCAATATGCACACGATCTCCGTCTGCCCCAAGCAGCTCTGCTACTTGCATTTTCATCATAATCGGCACATTACATAAGCCAACGACACGATTAATATTAGAATAGCGAAGCACTGCTTCTGTAACCATACCAGCTGGATTGGTGAAGTTTACAAGCCAAGCGTCCGGACACAGCTCCTCCATATCCTTGCAGATACCTAGAATAACTGGAATTGTCCGCAAGCCTTTGAACAAGCCGCCTGGTCCGTTTGTTTCCTGACCGATAACATTATATTTTAATGGAATACGCTCATCTTTTGCACGGGCATCTAATAGACCGACACGGAATTGCGTCGTTACAAAGTCGGCATCCTTCAATGCTTCACGACGATCCAATGTTAAATGTACATCAATTGGAAGTCCTGCTTCTTTGACCATGCGCTTTGCCATGTTTCCTACAATCTCTAGCTTCTCTTTTCCTGCTTCCACATCAACAAGCCAAAGTTCTGTAATCGGCAGCTCCTCATAACGCTTAATGAATCCTTCTACGATTTCCGGTGTATAGCTGGAACCTCCGCCAATTGTAACGATCTTCAATTTTTCCATGATTTCGGCCTCCTGTTTGGTTATGTTTTATCTCTGCAAACAAAGCTTATATGCTGGAATGCATCCCAGGTCAAGTACAAATTCGTAAGGAAATTGTAAAGGAGTATCCGAAAGCATACAAAACCATCCTTTTCCGCTACAATAAAGTAAAGAAAGCGATTTCCAAAGAGGTGATGCACTTGAGTAATATTAAGCAGATTGCCAAGCTAGCTGGCGTTTCCCGCAGCACTGTTTCCCGTGTCCTCAATCACCACCCGCACGTCCACGAAGAGACAAGAAACAAAGTACAGAAAATTATTGATGAGTTGGATTATATACAAAACAGCAATGCTGTTCAGCTGAAAAAAGGCAGAACAAATACAATCGGCATTGTATCTCCTTCTATCAGTCACTATTTTATGCAAATTGTTCAAGGCATAGCTGAGGCAGGCGCTTCCTGCCATTATCAAACATTACTTTATCAAACGAATGGAAAGCCTGAACAGGAACTGCAGGCGTTGGAAATGCTACGCCAGAAACGCCTAGATGGACTGATCATTTTGCGCTGCGAAACAAGTTGGGAAAAAGTCAGCACCTATACAAAATACGGACCGATTATGACATGTGAGCCTTTGCAGCACTCAAAAATACCATCTATTTATATGAATCATTATGATGGCTTTCAGCTCGGGCTGGAGCATTTGATTGAGAAGGGCTATACACGCGTCGCTTGCACAATCGGCAGAACAGACAGCAGAAATAGCCTGGAGCGAAAGAAAGCATTTGAGGATGTGTTGAAAAAAAATTGTCTTCCTGTTCATAAAGAGTGGATTTTAAACGAAACATTCACTGTTGATGACGGACGTAAAGCCCTTCAGGAGCTGCTAACCAGCAGAAAGATGCCAGATGCAGTTATTCATGCCAGTGATTACGTGGCTGCCGGCATGGCGGCAGAAGCACACAAAAAAGGCATTTCCATTCCAGACGAGCTAGGGCTAGTCGGGTTTGAGTCTGATCAGAGTGACATAGCCGGCCTCATGGAGCTGACACATGTACGTAATCCGCTTAAGGAAATGGGAGCAGAAGCATTCCGCCGCTTGTATGCCGTGTTAACAGACTCTGCTTATACTGCTAGACCACTTTCCTTCTCGATTACCGAGCGACAATCAACTGCCAGAGCTGTGACACAAGAGACATAAGATTACAGAGAATTTTCTATATAAATAGATTTTTTTCTATGCTAGGATAGTCACATAGGAGGAATACATAATATGGTAATAAGACAACTTACTAATTTTACAGTTTGTACAATCCATCTAGGTATACTTGTGTTTTGGCTGGTAGCATGGGAGAAGCTTTTTACCACGTCCGGCCTTGTCATCTGGGGGGCTGCCGCGTTACTAGGTGCCGGTCTATTCTTTCTATGGAAACGCAGAGAAAGAATAGACAATAGCGACCGGTTATTAGCGCTATCCACCTCTTTGCTTATTCTGCTGGCATTTCTATCTGTGCTCATTGAGATCTCCGTTTCCTCAATGCCGTGAAGTTACTTGATTAGGATAGCAGGGAACAGTTCCATAACAACAGTAAAGGAGCTGTTCTTCTGTGCGACCTATCCTAAACAGCTACTCCTTCTCACTAAACTCTTTCAAAATACGCCGGTGACTGCCAATCATCTTTTCCGGTAATTCGTCCAGCGGGAAAAATGCCAGCTGGATTGACTCCGTTTCGTCATGCATGAGTTCTCCATGGTAACGATTTGCATGATAAACAATCGTTACATTGTAAAATTCATCACCATTTGCAGCTACTGCAAAGTTATTTTTTCCGGAGTACACATCGACCAGCTTTAGGCCCTCAACAGTCAGCCCGGTCTCTTCTAATACTTCCCTAGCAGCTGTTTGTTCTGCTGATTCACCGAGCTCCATCAATCCTCCTGGCAAACCCCATGTTTCATGAGGATGAACCCGCTGCTGCAATAGAACACGGTTTTCACGATCAAAAAGTAAACATAACGCTCCCACTAATATGACCGGCTGATGCCCGACATATTTACGGAGATTTTCTACATAACCCACAAGCATTCCACCTCTCTTTATCAGTTTACCAAATGTACACCCAGCTAATAGAATTCTTTGTCCTCGATGTGATACAGTTAAGATAATGAGAACAAGGAGTGATTATATGGATAAAATCATGTTCATCCAAACTGGATTCGGTGTTGATGTTCATGGTCAGGATGTGACCAAGGCTGCAGTGCGCGCAGTTGTTAATGCGATTCACACGAACTCAATGCCGGGTATTACGAGTGTGCTTCCCGAGAATGATTTACATAATATGAAAGTGAATGTACGACTAGCAGTTCCTGCTGACAAGGATAAGCTGGACATCGAACAAGTAAGAGCTCGTATTCCATACGGCACTGTTACAGTAGAAGTAATCGATGGCGGGATGCTGACTTCCAGCGCTATCTTCTTAGAGGAAAAACAGGATAAAAACGATATGATGTATATCGTCAATGCTTCCGTCGAAACAGGCTACTAAAATGATTGCCCACAAACTTTATAATATGGTCCTGGTGCACACAGAAGATCACGTACTTTTATTAGATCGGCAGCACGATAATTTCAGCGGTTTTATTCCACCCGGCGGGAAGGTGGACTTTCCAGAGAGTCTCACATCCAGCGCCATCCGTGAAGTAAAAGAAGAGACTGGGCTGGATGTGTGGGACTTGGAATATAAAGGTATACAGCATTATGTGAACGAGAAACAAAATGTTCGTTACCTGATTTTTTACTATGTCACTAGCTCCTTTTCCGGTGATTTACTGACAGAATCACGTGAAGGTAATCCATCTTGGTTTAAAAAGTCAGAAGTGATGGAGCTGCCCATGCAGGATGTTGTTCGTACTGCCTTCCCATTATTCTTTCAAGAAGGCACCTTCGAGCTATATCTTCAAGCGGGCGCTGAGGAATCGGTTTACAAGGAAGAGATTTTGTATACATAAAAAGAGGGAGCTAGTTAGCTTCCTCTCCCCCTTTTAAGATGTACATCAACGTAAAACAAAAACCACCAAAGATGGCACTTCCCACCGGATAAAAAAATAGTGTTCTAGAGATTACTGTAAATTGTTCTACCACTTGCAGCGTGAATAACTGCAGAAACGCAATAATCAACATTGTAATACCTACTCTACTCCACAAGTTAATCCCTCCCTTACGGTCTATTATATGTTAATGCCAGTTATTGTAACTAACAGATTTGAAATGGCAGATTTATATATAGGTATTTGTACTTATTTTTATATGTGAAGCATAATTTTCAGCAGTTTCACACTTTCCCAACTTCCTGCATGCTTCTACACGTTTATAGGAATTCTGTAATTATTTTTCTCATCAGCTTTCCCAACTCCCCTTCTTATTCTGTCGGATTGTGTGAGAATAGCTAACGAAAACCGCATGAAATCAAGGGAGATGCTGCCTCACCCCTTCTAAAGGACCATTGTAAATCTAGCAAACTTGAAGCTATACTATCTTTCAAGGAAAACTTTACCTACATACAACATCTGTTTTCCGACTATTTAAACTATTAGCACAAGGGAGTGTGACCTATTTGAAGAAGAATAAATGGATGGCTTCTGCAATGGCAGCTGTTATTGGATTTAGCACTTTTACATTATCATTTACGCCCGTACATGCAGAAGCCGCATCTAGCGAGAAAGCACCTGCTGTAACCTATTCACCGAAAACTACACAAGGCGGTCCTTTTGACAGTGCAATTGCCAACACAGATAAGCTGATTGAATTACTAAAAGAAGAAGGAAAGATCAGTAAGGATGCTACAGAAACAGAAGCACAAGAAGCAGTAAATGCTTACTTGAAAGAGCGGGAAGAGAAAAGTGCAGAAGCTGCGAAAGAACCGCTGCCAGAAGCACTGGAACAAGCGAAAATTGATGAAACTGTTGTAAGCGACACGGATAAAGAGAATGGGAACGCAGATAATGCTGCGAGCCAGTCGAAGCGAGAAGATTCATGGAAAAAAGGCAAAGATAAGAAGAAAAACAAGAAAGTCGATAATGTAAAGAAAGAAACATATAACGGAGAAGTACGGGAGGATAAAGTACTTGTGCTGGCAATTGACTTCCCAGACTACGAGAATAGCTCCATTACACCAGAAGAAACAGATATGTGGTATGAAGATTATACACATGACCACTTCCAAGACATGGTCTTCGGTGACAATGGCTACACTGGTCCTGATGGCCAGAAGTTCACTTCCATGAAACAGTATTATGAAAATCAGTCCGGCGGAAGCTATACAGTTGATGGTGAGATTGCCGGCTGGTATACAGCAGACCATCCTGCTGCTTATTACGGCGGAAATGACCCTGCTCCAGACGGAAGTGATGCGGCAGCGCGGGAATTGGTTTATGAAGCTTTAACAAAAGCGGGTGAAGATCCGAATGTCGACCTTAGCGAATATGATCAGTGGGATCGTGATGACTATGATGGCGACGGCGTCTACAATGAGCCCGATGGCATCATTGACCATTTGATGGTTATTCATGCAGGTGTTGGTGAGGAAGCTGGCGGCGGAAGCCTTGGCGCAGATGCGATCTGGTCTCACCGTTGGAATCTTGGCGGACTTGTAGCTGTTCCAGGCGGAAGCTCTGCAAGTGATCGCTTTGACGGACAGCTGGCGGCATATGATTACACAATAGAGCCTGAAGATGGTGCAATGGGCGTGTTTGCACACGAATATGGCCATGACTTAGGTTTGCCGGATGAGTATGACACAAATTATACAGGTCAAGGTGAAGCTGTAGCTTATTGGTCCATTATGGCAAGCGGAAGCTGGGCTGGTGATGTTCCCGGAACAGAACCGTCTGGATTCAGTGCTTATGCAAAGGAATACTTGCAAAATGCGCATGGTGGTAACTGGCTTAGCGGTACAACCATTGATGTTGAAGATCTGAATGACGATGGCCTTGAGCTGCTGTTGGATGAAGCTGTGACAAAAGGAACCAATAATGATGTAATTCGTGTGAACTTGCCAGATAAGGAAAAAGAGATTACCAAACCTGCCAGCGGTACTTATGCGTACTTTAGCGGAAAAGGAAATGACCTTGATAACAACATGACAACTACGGTTGATTTAAAAAATGCTTCTTCCGCCGAGCTTACTTTTAAGACGTGGTATGACATTGAGCAGGATTGGGATTACGCTTCCGTTCAGGTCAATGGGGAAACAGTTCCAGGCTCCATTACAACTACAGATAATCCAAATGAACAAAACCCAGGCGATGGTATCACTGGTACTTCTGATGGCTGGGTAGATGCAACATTTGATTTAAGTGCCTATGCAGGTCAGGAAGTAGAACTGTCACTAAACTACTGGACAGATGTAGCGGCAACCAATGCTGGATTCTATGTCGATGACATTCAAGTGAACGCAGATGGCAGCCCTGTTTTAACAGACGATGCGGAAGCTGACAGCAGCTTTAAACTAAACGGATTCACACAGGATAAAGGTGTTTCTCTGTCCGAGCATTATTACTTGCTCGAGTGGCGTACGCATAACGGCGTAGATGCAGGTCTTAATCATATCCGCCGAGGCGACAGCCTAATGAGCTACAACACTGGGCTTCTTGTATGGTATGTTGATAATTCTTATGACAATAACTGGACAGGCACGCATCCAGGCGAAGGATTCCTAGGTGTAGTCGATGCGGATCAAAAAGCGCTTTACTGGAGCGATAAATCTGTTGCTTCCAGCCGCTATCAAATTCATGATGCTGCATTTAGCAAAGACAAATCAGAGAAAATGTTCCTTGATTATCGCGCTACAACCGGTCTGACACTTAAAGATAACCATACAAAACGCTACGATGAGTTCGAGGATGATAACAACTACTTGAACAAAGCACTTCCAGATGCCGGACGTAAGTTACCGGAATACGGATTAGAGTTCGAAGTTAAAGCAGACAGCAAAGACGGTTCAGTTGGTAAAATTGAAATCTCGCGTGAAGACTAAATGATAAAGCAGGAACCTGTTATGGGTTCCTGCTTTTTTTCGGCAGCAGGACGGTGAAGGTCGTGCCTTTCCCTTCTTTGCTCTCTACTTCAAGTGTCCCTTGATGTGCTTTTATAATGGAATGACTAATGGATAGACCTAGTCCTGCACCGCCTTGCTGGCGTGTACGCGAACTGTCACTGCGATAAAAACGATCAAATATATGCGCCAAATGCGCAGCAGGTATACCTGAGCCATTATCAAGAACACGAATTTCAGCTGCATCACTGTCTGTTTGCAATTGCATCTCAATGACACCTTGCTCTGGATTGGTGTGTTGGACAGCATTATAAAACAAGTTTAACAGTACTTGTTTTAACTTATCGCTATCAGCCTCAACTGTAATCTGCTCCTTCATCAAAAACAGCAACTTCCGATTTCCAGCAAGCATTTCAAAATGCGGCTGCATTTCCTCTAATAAGCGGTTCAAGTTCAATTGCTGTACCTGCAGCCCTTCCGATTGATCAAGCTTAGTAAGCAGCAGCAGATCCTCGACTAACTTTTTGATACGCTGTGATTCCTTTAGCATACTCTCCAAGGCAGGATACAGCTGGTCTGGATTATTCGCAGCTCCACGCAGCAGCACTTCAAGAAATCCGTGAATAGAAGTAAGCGGTGTGCGCAATTCATGAGAAGCATCTGCAATAAAACGCTGCATCTGCTCCTTTGCTTCCCTTTCCGATTGAAACGAACGGTCAATCCGTTCTACCATTTGGTTAAATGCAAGTGTGAGCCGTTTAATTTCAACTTGTTCTGTTTCTTCTTCCAACCGTTCGGACAAGTTCTCAGCACTTGTTCGCTCCACCTTGCGAATAATCCGATGCAGCGGATCTAGTGCTTTTCTGATTACTTGCGTATATAGTAAGATACCTGCTCCTAATGCCAAGATAGCTATTAGGATGAACACTTGCAGTTGTCCATTGATGACGTCGTTTAGTGGTGCTGTTTTTGTCCCTGCCTGCAAATAGCCTGTTACTTCACCGAAACGACCCTCTGCAATAACAACAACAAGCTGCTCATTTCCCTCTTCATCTTCTGTGACACTATATTGCGCATCCTTATCATCTCTGTTATTCACAGCTCCCTGAAACTCCTTCGGTTCGAGGTGAGGACTGGAAAGACTCGTTTCATCTGAAAAATCTGTGTAATTTCCGGATGTATCTATTTTCGCCAATGAGCGATCAAACAAAAATGGCTTGGGCATATCTGATGCATCTTCATTTAAGAATGCCGGTGGAATTGAATGCAGTTGCGACTGCATGGCATCTGCCTCATTTTGATAAAGAAAATCTTTCATTAGAATATACTGCAGAATACCGACTACGATTAGAATGATGGCTAAAATCAGACAAGATAAGGCGACAATCTGTTTATTCAGCGTTTTGGGTTTTACGTGCTGTAATCGTTTTTTCATTTCACGTCCAGGCGATAGCCTGCTCCCCGAATCGTTCGAATCATCTGCCGATCTTTGTCATGCAGCTTTTCTCGCAAAGACCGAATATACACTTCCACTATATTTTCTTCGCCATTGAAACTGTATCCCCATACTTTATCTAGAATAAGCGCCTTGCTCAGAACAATACCTTGATTCATTGTTAGATATTTAAGCAGTTCATACTCTGTCGGTGATAGCTTTAATACCTCTGCTTCCAAGTATGCTTCCCTCCGCCGGTCATCGATTCGCAAAGGACCTGCTAGCAATGAATCACCTAATTCGGGAAATTGATTACGCAAACGCGCTTGCATTCTAGCGAGCAGCTCCTCAAAACTGAATGGTTTGACTAAGTAATCATCGGCTCCGTCATTCAGCCCTTTAATTCGGTCATCTACTTGATCTCTCGCAGTCAGCATAATAATAGATAGTTTTCTGCCTTTCTTCTTCAGCATACGACATACCTCAAAACCATCCATTCCCGGCATCATCACATCCAATATAACAAGATGCGGTTCAAATTGTTCTGCTTTAGCAATTCCTTGCATACCATCAGCAGCACTCTCTACTATATATCCTTCATTCTGCAAACCGAGTATCAGAAACTGTGTGATTGTTTCTTCATCATCAACGATTAGAACTTTAATTTTCTCCATCCTGTCATCCATTCTTTCTTTTTTCTTTATTATGGAACAACTAGCTGAAAAATAGCTGAAGAATCCCGATTTTTTCACTTTCAGCAAATCTTCAGCTAGCTTTCATGTGCACTTCAGCACGAGATTTCATACTAGCTATTAGTCAGAGCAGGCATGCACAGACGCATTATAGCATGCCTGAAAAACATAAAGGAGACGGTGTAATGAATTTCATAAAACGTGCATTTTGGAGTATGAAAGCAAAAAAAGGCAAGACATTGCTTCAATTGGTTATTTTCACAGTCATATGTGTGTTTGTATTATCAGGATTAACCATTCAATCTGCTGCCAAAGCATCTAGTGAGTTGGCTAGACAAGAACTTGGAGGCTCTGTCACACTGCAGGTTGACCGAGAAGCAGCAATGGAGCAGCAAAGAAGTGAGCAAAGTGAGACAGAAGGACCGCCGCAATTTACAAGTACACCAATAAGCTTGGATGATGCAGCGTCTATTGCAGCTTTGGATCATGTGAATAGCTACAACTATTCTGTATCAGCATCAGCGAATGCAGAAGACTTCGATATTATAGAAAGCAGCACCTCATCAGTAAGTGACAGCAGTGAAACTAATAGTGAACAGGCCCCTGGCGGAGATCAAGGCCGAGGCGGTATGGTCCAAGCTGACCTGACTGTCAACGGTACACTAACGAGTGATGAAGCAGACAGCTTTAGCGATGGAGAAGCAGAAATTGTTGATGGCCGCGGTATTGAAGCATCTGATGCTGGCAGCAATGTTGCTGTAATTGAGCAAACACTTGCTGAGGAAAATGATTTAGCAGTTGGTGATACCATCACAATCAGTTCTTCCAATGATGAAGATACAACACAAGAATTAGAAATTGTCGGTATTTATGAGACTAGTTCTGCAGGCAGTGACCAAGCAATGAATTTTTCGTTCTTAAACCCGTACAACACGGTTTATGTACCTTATACTGCAGCAAATACGCTAAAAGGCGAAGAATATACGGATACCGTAGAATCGGTAACATATCAAATGGATGATGCAGAGAACATTGATGCATTCCTTCGTACAGCTGAGAAGACAGATGTCGATTTTGATGTATATGAATTAGATGCAAACGATGATCTTTACCAGCAGATGGTAGGACCAATCGAAAACGTGGCATCATTTGCTAAAAATATCGTCTACCTTGTCACAGTTGCCGGTGCGATTATCCTTGCACTAATTGTTATGCTTTCTATTCGAGAGCGTAAGTACGAGATGGGTGTTTTGATGGCCATTGGTGAGAGCAAATGGAAGCTCGCAGGACAATTTGTAACAGAAATTGTGGTAACTGCCATCGTAGCAATTGGATTGTCTTCTTTATTCGGAAACCCGATTGCAAACGTGTTAGGCAATCAACTATTAGATCAGCAAACAACTGCATCAGCGGAGGCTGCATCAACTTCTATGCAGCAAGGACCTGGCGGCGGTGGTCCGATGGGCGGCGGTCCAGGACAAACTGTGTCTGATGTATTCAGCCAGTCTAGTGACGCAGTCAGAAGCTTAAATATTAATGTGACGTGGGAAAATATCCTATTGCTTGGCGGTATTGGGTTGGCAGTTGCGATTATCTCAGCACTGATTCCGTCCATTTCCATCCTTCGATTACAGCCGAAAAACATTTTAACTAAACAAGAATAGAAAGCAGGTATAACGATGAAAACAGCTCTACTGTCATTTAAAAATGTTAGCTATTGGTATACAGATAAGGAAAATCCACTCTTTCAATCAGTGAATATAGATTTCTATAAAAATACATTCTACACCATTACTGGAACTTCCGGGTCCGGTAAAACCACCTTCCTATCTCTAGCAGGAGGGTTGGATAAACCGCGAGAAGGAGATATTGAATACGACGGAAAATCAATTCGCAAAATGGGACTTGGCAAATTTCGTCACGACTACGTCTCGATTGTCTTTCAATCCTACAATTTGATTCCTTATATGACAGCCTATCAAAATATAGCATCTGCGATGGCTATTACTGGGACAAAAGTGGAAAACCAAGAGGATTTTATCTTAAAGATGCTCGCAAAAGTTGGTATTTCTGAAGAACAAGCAAAACAGCGTGTTCTCACCCTTAGCGGCGGACAGCAGCAGCGAGTTGCAATCACACGTGCATTCTGCTGTGATACTGAATTGATCGTAGCAGATGAACCGACAGGGAATCTTGATGATGAAACGTCAAAGGACATCTTAAAGCTGTTTATCGATCTTGCTCACCAGGAGAATAAATGTGTCATTATGGTTACCCATGACCCTCAAATTGCAGCACAATCTGATGTTAATATCCAGCTGTCCAACGGCAGTTTCCGTATGCTGCAGCATGTATAAAAGCTAATGAAAAATGCGTATCCGCTAACGGATACGCATTTTCTTATTTCCTTTTTACTATATAACCAATAGACAAGATAACAATCCAGATTGGCAAAATGACAAGTGCCAGACGGTAATCTGGGATATATGCCATGATTACAACGATTGCAGCTAGAAATAGCATGACAAGATAATTGGATATCGGATAGAACGGTAGCTTGAACGACAGCTTCTGCTCTGCTGCTTTTCCTATTCGTTTCCGAAATCTTATTTGACTAATCATAATCATTGTCCAATTGATCACGATAGATGCTGTTGCAATTGACATCAAATAACTGAAGACTTTCTCAGGAAATAAGAAGTTGAGAACGACTGTGATAGCAGCTGCACCTGAAGAAACTAAGATAGCAGGAACTGGTGCACCTGTCCGCTTGTCCACCTTTTGAAGAAACTTAGGTGCACTTCCTTGCCGGGCTAGTGAATGCAGCATACGGCCGTTACTATACAGACTGCTGTTGTAAGCAGAAACTGCGGCAGTAAGGACCACGACATTCAATATACCCGCAGCAGCGGGTATCCCTACGCTATCGAAAATTTGAACGAACGGACTGCTATTGCCATCCACTTCATTCCACGGGAATATCGCCATAATGACGAGTAATGCGCCAACATAGAAAATCAGAATACGGTACACAACCTGATTGATTGCTTTTGGTATCGTCTTTTTCGGTGTTTCTACTTCACCTGCTGTAATACCGATAAGCTCCACTCCGCCGAAACTGAACATAACAAGAACGAGTGCCAAAACAACACCAGTCAAGCCATTCGGCATGAAGCCACCTTCATCAAACAAGTTAGAAAGTCCAGTTGGAACTCCACCATTTCCGATTCCGGTGAAAATGATGAGCAAACCGAGAATAATCATCCCAATGATTGCCACAACTTTTATAATCGCAAAATAGAATTCAAATTCTCCATACAATTTAACACTCAATAAATTGATACACGTAATGAACACTAAAAAACCAAATGCTGTTATCCAAGTTGGAATGTCTGGGAACCAATATTGCACATAGATGCCGACAACAGTCAGTTCTGCCATACTTATGGCAATATAGTTAAACCAATAATTCCAGCCAGATATGAATCCAAAATAATCGCCCATATTTTGCTGGGCGTAATAACTAATTGAACCAGAATTCGGTGAGTCAACAGACAGTTCGCCCAATGCGCGCATAATAAGGAAGATCATCAATCCACCGACTAGATACGCAAGTGAGATTGCCGGTCCAGCTAATCCGATGGAAGAAGCAGAACCGTAGAACAAGCCTGTTCCAATCGCCCCGCCAAGTGCTATCATCTGCACGTGGCGGTTCTTCAACCCTTTGTGTAATGTATTCGATGTTTGATCTTTTCTTGCCATGTCTATGCTCCTTGCCAACTATCTTATAAATTGTTTTAGTCTTTCTTGATGAAACGGCCAAATGCTTTGCCGATTGGCAGCACTGTGTGACCATAATGTCCATTTAGTACTGCAGCGGCAGAACCATAGAAAGATAATAGAGATATGATTAACTCTGCAATCCCTGCGATTGTATGTGTTACTTCATATGCTATATCAAATGAACTTAAAGATAAACCGATAAATAGGAAATCAATTGCTACGAAAATAAAGAACAATACTTTATGTGTACCCATAGCCCCCACTGTCATGAAGAGACTAAAGATAAGATACCCAATGAAAGCTACGCCTAGCTGATGACCGTCTGCTCCTGTCTGCAAGCTTTCTCCAAGTGCTCCAAGCTGCATAAGCCAGCTCATACCCACGCCAAACCAGAAAAGTCCAAAAGCACCAAAAGCTGTTGCTCCAAAAATATTATTATGTTTGAAATCCTGAATAGAAGCGATTAGCTGCGCAATTCCTCCTAAGAAAAATGCCCATGGAAGGATCATAGAAAGTCCATCCGTTAAACCTAGCTTCTGAGAAGATGCAACAAGCGTTACCATTGCAAGACCGAATAATCCTATTGCGCTCGGGTCAGCTGTAACAATCTTCACAGATGTTTTTGATGTTTCCAAATTTAATACCCCTTTCTTAATTACCTTTGTAAATCGGAAAAATACGGGAGACCTATTGCAAGAAAATTTAGTATAATTATATGAATGCCCGTCTTGTCCAAATACAGCAGATTTTCTAATCATACACATTTTACAGGGGAGAATCTAGTCTATGAGTAAATTTGTAATCGAAGAAGCCAGCATTTCATCCTTACAAGCAGATCTTGCATCAAGTAAAGTATCCTCCGTGACCTTAGTGCAGATGTATTTAGAGCGTATTGCTAAGAAAGATTCCATTGAAGACGGCACAAACAGTGTTTTGGAGATCAATCCGGATGCCTTGTTCCTTGCCGAACAAATGGACAAAGAAAGAACAGACCAAAGTTTGCGCGGGGAGCTTCACGGCATTCCGGTCCTCCTAAAAGATAATATAAATACAGCAGATGGTATGCATACAAGCGCTGGTGCACTAGTGTTGGCCCATCACTATGCTAAGTCAGATGCCTTTATTGTAAAAAAGTTACGAGAAGCCGGTGCCATTATTTTAGGTAAAGTGAACATGACGGAATGGGCTAATTTTATGTCCGATGCTATGCCGAATGGCTTTAGCAGCCGCGGCGGTCAAGTACGTAATCCGTATGGCAGTTTTGACGTTGGCGGTTCAAGTTCAGGAACAGGAGCTGCCATTGCTAACAACCTCGCTGCTGCAGGTATTGGTACAGAGACAAGTGGTTCCATTCTCAGTCCAGCAAGCAGTAATTCATTAGTAGGTATGAAGCCAACTGTCGGACTCGTCTCCCGAACTGGCATTATCCCAATCGCGCACAGCCAAGATACAGCTGGACCGATGACAAAAAATGTCCGAGATGCAGCAATACTGTTGCAAGTAATTGCAGGTTCAGATGCGCATGATCCGGCAACACTCTCTGCACCACAGTTACCGAATTATACAGACTTTCTGAAGGACAAAGGACTGAAAGACAAACGACTCGGTATAGATGGAAACACATTAGAGAACTTAGATCCTGACAGACGGGAGCTTATGGAAAGAGCATTTGCTGCCTTACGCGCGGAAGGTGCGGAGCTTATTGATGTACATGTGCCAGAAATCAAGCGGGATTCCAGCGTCTTATTCCATGAGTTTAAACATGGGGCAAACCGCTACTTGCAGTCTGTGGAGCCGTACTTGCCTGCTCATACGCTAAAAGAGGTTATTAAATGGAACCGCCTGCATACCGATAACGCTTTGCCATATGGCCAGGATCTTTTGGAAGCAGCTGAGAAAACAGACGGTACATTAAAACAAAGTGACTATCTAACGGACCGTTTCGCAGATCTTCATGAATCCCGGACCGAAGGCATTGACAAAATAATGACAGAATTTGCTTTGGATGCGATCGTCTTCCCAAGCTATCATGGATGCGATATTGCAGCAAAAGCGGGATATCCATCCTTAACTGTTCCAGCAGGCTACACAAAAACTGGTGAGCCGTTTGGAATTACGTTTACTGCTGGTGCTTTTGAGGAATCTACCTTAATAGAAATCGGCTACAGCTATGAAGGTGCCACAAAGCACCGGAGAGCTCCAAATTAGTCCCATTCTAAATTACAGTTGAAATCTCCCGCCTTGTATAGTAAGGTTATAGAGGTTTTCAATTGCATAAGAACTCATCAAATTGCATAGCCAATCATTAATTGATGAGAATTTGCAGCTTATTTGAGTGTATCTCTCAAGCAAAAAGCTGTCAAAGCTCGGTATATTTCGAGCTGACACTATCTTTTTATTTAGAATGATGCTGTTGTATATAATAAGCCGTTCGGATAGAGCAAGTGTATCCGCAGCGGCTTTTTTTAGTAAACAGATAAAACAAAGCCCATACTATAGACGAGGTGAAAGAAGTGAGCAAACAACATAACAAGACGGAACCCGGACTGCAAAGAAAGCTCAAAGCCCGTCATTTGGGAATGATCTCCCTTGGTGGCACAATCGGAACAGGATTGTTCTTAGCGAGCGGCGGAGCAATCAGTCAAGCAGGTCCTGGGGGCGCGCTGCTTGCATACGCTCTAATTGGCAGCATGGTGTTCTTTCTAATGACCAGTTTGGCAGAGATGGCAGCCTTCATGCCTGTATCTGGGAGCTTTAGCACATATGCCACCAAATTCATCGATGAATCACTTGGCTTTGCGCTCGGATGGAATTATTGGTTCAGCTGGGCAACAACCATTGCAGCTGAACTCGTTGCTGTTACACTGATTATGGATTTCTGGTTTCCAGATGTACCATCCTGGATTTGGAGCGGAATCAGCTTAATCATCATGTTTTTATTAAATTACATTTCTGTCAAAGGTTTTGGAGAATCTGAATACTGGTTCTCTCTCATAAAAGTGATTACTGTCATTGTATTTATTATCGTCGGTATATTAATGATCATTGGTATATTTGGCGGAGAATCTCCTGGTTTCTCGAATTTCACAATAAAAGATGCGCCATTTAATGGCGGCTTTCTTGCACTGCTTGGAGTATTCATGGCAGCAGGTTTCTCATTCATGGGGACTGAACTGTTAGGAGCTGCGGCTGGTGAAGCAGATAATCCAAGAGTATCCATACCAAAAGCGATTCGATCTGTTTTCTGGCGAATTCTTTTGTTCTATATTCTCGCAATTTTTGTTATTGGTATGCTCATTCCCTATACAACTGAAAGTTTGGCAAGCGAAGATGTTCGACTTAGTCCTTTCACTTTAGTGTTTGAGAAAGCTGGGATTGCTTTTGCTGCCTCTGTCATGAACGCTGTTATTTTGACTGCTGTGCTCTCAGCTGGTAACTCGGGCATGTATGCTAGCACCCGTATGTTATGGAACCTTGCAAAAGAAGGCAAAGCTCCGCGTTTCCTTGGCAAACTTAACAAAAACGGTGTACCTGTAAACGCTTTGCTTGCAACAGCAGCAGTCGGATGTGCAGCCTTCCTAACCTCGTTCTTCGGAAATGGTATTGTCTACACATGGCTTTTGAGTGTGTCAGGAATGACCGGATTTATTATTTGGATTGGGATTGCTCTCAGTCATTATCGCTTCCGTAAAGCTTATGTAGCGCAAGGTTATGACATCAAAGATTTACCTTACACAGCGAAGTTCTATCCATATGCGCCGCTGTTTGCACTCGCCTTAAGTATCTTTGTTATTATCGGGCAGAGTGTCTCATCCTTCACAGAGAATGGATTCGATTGGGGAGGTTTTATTGCTTCATACATCGGTATCCCAATCTTCTTATTGTGCTGGATTATCTATAAAGTGAAATACAAAACAAAAGTGCATAAATTAGAGGATGTTGATTTAACAACTCCTGATCATGAAACAGCCCCGGACTAATGTCCGAGGCTGTTTTTTTATTACCAAGAAGGCATCGAAATGGCGAGTGCTATGATAAAGATGAAATAAAGAACGAAAAGCCCTTGATAGCACAAACCAATAATTGCGCATACTCTTCCGCCTAAATACAACGCTTTAATTGCCTCTGTATCCTCTGTAGTTTGGAGACTCTTGTTAGCGAATATAATCGCTATGATGCCTGTGATAAGACCAATAATAGGTATGAAGATCGCTAAAATACCTAATGTTAATGTACCTGATGGTGAATAACGTTTTTCTTCCACGACTAAATCTCTCCCTTTTTCTGTCTAATTCTATTCCCGTGTGAACTATTATTATAGCTTATTTTCCAAAACATAGAAAAAGCATGCGGCTGGACCGCACGCTCTTCATTTACTTGAATACATTCTTTACTTTTTCAACTGTATAATGGCTGCCGCCCTTATTTTTAACATCTTCTATCATCATACTAATCAACATATCTTGATTGTCATAATCATATGCCACAAACCAGCCATTCTCTTTACCGTTTTCATCATCTTTGCTTTGCTTCAGCTCAGCTGTACCAGTCTTACCAGCAATTGTTAAACCGTCTACTGCTGGCCGATGTGCTGATCCGCGTTCATCTTCTACTACACCTCGAAGTCCTTCTGTTATAGCGTTTGCTCCCTCAGCCGGCAAGACATCCTCATGCCACACTGTAGGTTCAGCCGCTTTTGACTTCAGCAATGTAGGTTTAATCAAGTTCCCTTCATTCAAGAATGGTGTATAAGCAGCCGCTAAATGCAGCGGAGACATGAGCACTTGGCCTTGACCATAGCCTGAATCTGCTAGCAATGTTTCACTGTTAAGACCATCATTTGAAATAGACGATGCTTTAGTCGGAAATGCGTAGTCCAATTCCTCATCAAAGCCAAACGACTCCAAACCTTTTTTGAAGTTCTCTGCTCCTGTATCCACCGCTGTCATAGCGAAATAAATATTATCGGAAGTAATCAGAGCATTCTCCAAGTCAACATCAGACAAACTACTCGATACACGCGTAACACTGTAGTCACCGAATTTGCCATCGTTGTCCCACGTTTTTCCTTCGATATGTTTCGCCTCATCTGGTGAAATAACGCCATTCTCTAACCCAACAGCCGCCGTTAGCGGCTTGATTGTTGAACCAGGTGCGTATGTTTTATTGAACTTCGCTGAAAATGGGCTATTCTCATCATTAGACAGCTTTTCATATTCTTCCGCATCCCATCCGAAGATGAAATTATTCGGATCATAAGATGGTGTGCTTACTAATGCCAATGTTGCTCCTGTCTTTGGATCTAAAGCTGCAGAGGCACCACTATCACCTTTCAGCTGGTTATAGATTTCTTTTTGGGTATTACTATCAATTGTTGTCTCTACGTCTTCTCCGTTTTGAACGTCCGTTTCCGCAATGATTTCTTGTTCTTCACTGGAGTCCGTATAAATCTTCCATCCGATATTCCCACGAAGTTTATCCTCAAAGACAGATTCTAATCCTGTTGAGCCAACATAGGAAGTCGAGCTATAATTGGAAGCATTGTCGTCTTTCTCCAAGAATTCTGCATCTACTTTCTTCACATAACCAGTCAAATGTGCTGCAGCCTCCCCAAGCGGGTAGAATCTCGAAGTTGTCTCTGTACTTTGCACACCAGGTAATGCGGTTACTTCTTTCACGAGATCACGCTGATCTGGGCGCAATGTCTTGATTGGTACATTCACCTCATCTGTCACCCAGCTCTGCTCTAAAAGTGAATCAATTTCTTCACGATCCATCTCCAGAATCTCGGCTATTTGATTCAATGCCTCGTCCCTTGTCTTGCCATCACCTTCGATCTGACCTGGGATAAGTCCGATGGATGGTACAGTTGCGTTAAATGCCAGTTCTTCTCCATTTACATCAAGAATGCGACCACGTTCCGGTTCTACAGATGAAATCCGCACACTTTCTTCTCCGTTCAACTGTGCAAAAATATAAGATGGATCCCAGTTTACTTTCCAAACAGCCCCATCTTCTCCCTCCACTTTGACAAGCTCTGCATCCTTATCAAAAGCTACTTCTCCAGCAACAGTTTGCATAGAGACAGATAAAGGAAGCTGCTTGGACTCTGCATCAGAGTTCGCTTCTTCCTCAGAGACATCGCCAACTTCCACTTTTAAATCCGTGACGCCTGTCTGTTCATATATATCTGTATAACGCTTTATAAACGCTTCCTTGGTAATATTCTGTTGCGACTCTTCCGTTAACTGACCGTACATTTTATCAAAATCCTGTGCATTCCAATTGTCGACGAACTGATTCAAACCATCTTTCGCTGATTGATCATCCGAACAAGCAGAAAGCAAGAATATCGCACTAACGATAAACAACACTGCTGCTAAACGTTTCATAGTTCACCTTTCCTCTGCAATATGCTGTCCCCAATTATAGCATAGCAAAGGAAAAACTTTGCAGAATTAAGCCAAGTATTTCCCTGGAAATATCCTAAAAGTGTCGATAATGCAGGTATAGTAATTAAAAAACCGAACCTCTGACAATTCTAAAATAGAATTGTCAGAGGTTCAGTTTTTTGTGCGTTATAATCTTTAATTTTAAGCCTTATACATGTGAAACAATAGCTTCCATGTTGCCTTTCATGACATAACGATCGATGTGAACCGGCATGACAAAGTGATCGCCTTTTTTCAATGCAAAGGACTGTTCGCCTAGAATGACTTCCCCCGCTCCACCTATGATGCTTACTTGTACAAAGCTGTCAGGTGTTTCAACTTCTGCCTCGCCAGTTATATCCCAGTGATAAACAGAGAAATACTCATTTTGTACAAGCAGCTGCTCTGTACGGGCACCTATGGTAACAGCAGGCTTTCTAGTATCGGTTGTTTCATGTGGAACAGTTGAAACAGCCTTAGCCGACTCTAGATGCAAATCACGCGTGTTTCCTTGATCGTCTTTCCGGTCATAATCATAAACACGATATGTGATATCAGAACTCTGCTGTGTTTCTAAGATAACAATACCCGCACCAATAGCATGGATAGCGCCACTTGGAACATAAACAAAATCCCCTTTTTTTGCTGGAATACGACGCAGCAGCTGATTCCATTCACCTTGGTCGATCATTTGCTCAAGCTGCTCTTTTGTTTGCGCATGATGTCCAAATACAATTTCAGCACCTGGTTCCGCATCTACGACATACCAGCATTCAGTCTTCCCATACGGTTCATCCTCAACTTTCTGAGCATATGTATCATCTGGATGCACTTGCACGGATAAATCCGTTTTTGCATCAAGAATCTTCACAAGCAAAGGATAATCTTCATTGTCATGTTCGCCAAATAACTCTCGATTATGCTGCCAGGCATCTAACAGTGTCTTGCCAGCTAAAGCACCATTCTTTATTTTGCTTGGTCCGTTTGGGTGTGCCGAAATTACCCAAGCTTCTCCAGTATGCTCCGATGACAGATTATACCCGAAGACTTCCGCCAATTTCGTACCTCCCCAGATTCGCTCCTGTAAAACAGGATCCAGAAAAATGGGTTCTTGTGTATACATTATCTAAATCATCACCTTCCGATTCTTTTAACCTCCTTTATTTTACCAATAGACTTATACTGCTGACTATACTTAATTGTTGTCTGATTCTTCCGATTTATATAAAATAAATATAATAATCTATCAACATGCAAAAACGTTTAGAAACAACCAGATGAGGAAGTTATAGAGTGTACTCTTACAAAGGAAGGAAAGAAAAATATGGAGAAAGAAATCCATTATTCTACGAATATCAGCGACGCTTTCTTCCGTCAGGTCATTGATTATGTAGGCGCAGGGGTAGTCATTACGGATCCCGCTTTGCCGGATAATCCGATTATTTATACGAATTCAGCATTCGAGAAGATTTCTGGCTATCTGACGAAAGATATCATTGGCCAGAATTGCCGCTTTTTGCAAGGAGAAAAGACTTCTAGAGAAGAAGTGGCAAAAGTCCGTGAGGCAATCGCGAAAGAAAAGTCTGTCGTTGTAGAATTAGAAAATTATCGAAAAGACGGGACAATGTTTTGGAACGAGCTTGCTTTGTATCCAATCTATGTGCCGAGTGAAGATAAACTATATTTTGTTGGCGTGCAAAAAGATATCTCCGACCGAAAGTCTGAACAAGTGAAAAAAGAAGGTTATAAGCAGGAAGCATCCTTGCTATCCACACCATTTGTCCCTATTACAGAAAATATCTGCATTCTGCCGCTTGTCGGAAATATAGATGTACAACGTTGGGAAGAAATATATCAACGCATCTCTGCTCATGTGTATGATCATGATGAAGAAATTTTCATTATGGATCTCCAAGGAATCCAGGATTTAAATGATGATGTGCATAAAGGTATTTTGAAATTACAGCAGCTGCTTCAAGTTATGGGAGCGAAGTTGATTGTGACAGGAGTTGAACCGGTCACTGCCAAAGCAGGAGTCAACCTGGCAGACTTCCGCAAAAATAAAATATCTTTCTATGCAAGTGTTCAGCAAGCTTTAGAAGGTATCCGTGCTCTAAATACTTAATATAGTAGAAAAACCGCTGCTGTGCAGCGGTTTTTCAATGTATTTGCGATTTGATTATCTCTGTAATTGTCTCTTTCGGCAGCGGTGTATGCTGCCGTTCCCAATCCGAGATAAGCGCAATATAGGTTCGATAGATTAAAAATGCCAGCAGCTCAGAATCATGCTTTGTGCTTATTCCTTTTGCTTGCTCCGTTTCGATGACAGACTTGATATAATCAAGAATCATCCTTTCTACTTGTGTTAAAATCTCCAGTACTTCAGCTGTACCTAACTCCTTCGCTTCCTGCCCCAGCTTAATCAACAGCTGATGATTTTCCCGAAAATTTAGGATGGCACCCAGCATCGCTTGGATATTCTCATGGAAAGCTGCCTCTTCTTGTAAGGCTGCTTCTGCCGATTGACGCAGATTCTTCATCGTTCGATCAAGAATAGTAGAAAACAATGTTTCTTTACTGTCAAAGAACGTATAGATCGTACCTTTAGCCACCCTGGCAATCTTTGCGACAGATGCCATGGTCGTTGCTTTAAATCCGAATTGGCTGAATGATGTCGCAGCAGCCTCTATGATTCGTTCTTTTTTATCTATTATCATTGTTTTCTACCCCTTTTTACATGGAGACCGCCGTATCTTCCTCTGTCTCTATTTTATATTTACGCGCCTGCAGTGTGTAAACTAAGATCGTCAATGCTAAGAATAGCACAGAAAAGATACTCAAGTAACCTGCTTGCTGCCATAGAAATCCCCAGTCATCCCCAATAGAAATAATCTCCCGAAATCCGCTGATTGCATACGTCATAGGGACAAACTTGTGGATTACTTGGAAGAATTCCGGAAGCAATGCAACCGGATAAGTTCCCGCGCCAGCTCCAATTTGGAATAGCAATACAATAATACCTAGGAAACGCCCGACATTATCCAAAGCTACTGTAAGCAGCTGAATTAACAGGAAGCTTGTTAAGCTGAAAAGAATGGCAAAAACGAGCAGGCGCCATTCACTATGCACTTGTAAATGAACAACATGAACGAGCATAATAACCGCAAACAACGATTGCAAGATACTTACAAAGAAGACAATACTAAATTTGCTTAAGAACCAAGAAAAACCAGATGTTGGTCTGCCTACAGGATCCCGAAGCGGAAAGATATTTGTGAAAACCAGCGCTCCGACGAACAGCCCGATAGAAAGAATGTATGGAGCAAGCCCTTCCCCATAGCTATGCACTGTACTTAATTTTTCATCGCGTACACCCGTCGGGCTGGCAAACATCGTCTCTGTCTTATCATTGGTACTGATGTTTGCATCCGCTGCACCCTTGGCCAGCTTATCATACAGTTCGCTGCTGCCATCCGTCACACTTTGCGTTCCATCAGACAATGTTTTAGAGCCATCTGTCAGCTTGCTCGTACCTTCAGCTAACTGTGGGCCATTGGCATTCAATTGATCAAGTCCATTGGTAATCTTGGAGCTGCCTGATTGAAGCTCTCCTAAAGCATCACGCACTGCTTGGGAACCGTTCACTAAGGCAGGCGCTCCATTTGCAGCTTGACTAACGCCATCCGTATAAGCACCAATGCCGCTATTAAGTTCTGACTGACCAGACTGAATTTCTGCTGCCCCGTTATATAATTTGCCCGCAGCTTCATTGATACCAGTCAATGCGGTCTGTGTTTGCTCGGCTCCATCTGCTAGTTTTTGAATTTGACTAACCTGCTCATTGATTCCTTCAAGTTCCTGTTGGATAGCTTCTGGATCAATATTTGGCAGTTGAATTTCTGGAGAAGATGCACGATCAGCAAGTTCTTGCACCTGTTTTTGTAATTGCTCCTGCTTTTCCTCTACTGATAAATTTTCGTTTGTCAGAGTAGCTTGCAGCTGACTAATTTGAGCCGCCTGCTTCTCCTGCAGCCGCTGTGCGAATTTGTCTAATTCGTCCAGTCTTGTTTCTATAGTTTTACCGGCATTTTGCACCTTTTCATTCGCAGCCGCTATCCCATTATTTAGTTCTGGAAAGCTCCCAGCCAATTGACCTGTCGCTTGCTGCAGCTGATCAAGCCCGCTTGTTAACTCATTCGTACCAGTGACTAATTGATCCGACCCACTTGTCAGATCACCACTTTTACCATTCAGTGTTTGCAAGCCTTTATTTAATTCTAGGATGCCGTTATCAATGTCAGGATACTGAGAAGCTAAGCTTCCTACACCTTCATTTAATTCCTGCATGCCTTGATCCGCTTCTCCGACTTTCTCTGTATAAGTGGCAGTGCTATCTGATAAGCTGGCTAAGTTTTTGTTCAAGTTTTTCGCACCTTCATTTATCTCACTTGAGCCATCCGCCAACTCTTTCGAACCATCACTTGCCTGTTTCAATCCATCTGCTACATCCGTTAAGCTAGCGAATACAGCGTGCGCATATTCTTCGGTCACTTGTTCAGCAACTTCTCTCTCTAATTGCTGGATAGCGCTGTCCGTTATTTTGGAAGCCGGATAGTTTTTACCAGGGTTCGAGTAGTAATCAATATCCATCTGTTTTGGATTATCATCAAGAAGTGTCGCTGCGTTAGCAGAGAAATTTTCTGGAATTTTGACAACCATATAATAATCTTCAGTCTTTAATCCATCCATCGCTTGCTTTTCTTCTACAAACTGCCAATCGAATTTATCATTATCCTGCAAATTATCCACAAAATCCGACCCAACATGGAGCTCTTTTCCTTCAAAAGTTGACCCTTTATCTAGATTGACGACAGCAACAGGCAATTGATCCGTATTGTTATAAGGATCCCAGTTTGCCGCTAGAAAAATAACACTGTATAGCAACGGTACAACAAGAATACCGCAAATAGCTAACAGCATTTTACGGTCCTTCCAAATTTGCCGCCATTCTTTTTTCAACATGTTCATAACTTTCCTCCCGTATTCCTGTATATACTTATCCACAAATACCGATTGACCGATATGGGTTTTTGGTCATTTTACTTGCTTATAATAGCAGAAAAAGCCTATCTGCACAATAGATAGGCTAATCTCTCATCAAGTATCCGCTTTCACTTTGTTATCCACCTTTACTGTGTATAACTTGTGGACAATCGTCTTATGCACAGCATTCCACACGCTATAAACAAATTATCCACACACTTATACACATATGCACAATCGCAATTCTTTATTTAGTAATAAGAATACTTGTTCGCTACCAAATAGGCTATCTTATCCTCATTAAATCCACAAGCTGTGCATAACTAAAAAAGAGCAGCCACGAATGGCTGCCTTTACTGCTGTTGTTCACTTAAAGTCACTGTTGTTTCCTCGCGCTGACCATCACGATAATACGTTACGTTCATTTTGTCTCCAATTTGCTTTTCCTCATAAAGATGCTTTCGTAAAGCTGTCATATCTTTGATTGCCTGACCATCAAGTTCGGTGATAACATCCAGTTCTTGCAGCCCGCCTTGTTGAGCAGGAGATGACGGAACCAGACTCCAAATATATACACCATTCTCGATGTCTTCCGGTAAACCTAGATGGCCTGTTCGTTCTGTAGCTGGAATCTCATTCAATGAATAAGCTTCCACGCCTAGATATGGCCGTTTGACCTGGCCATTCTGCTCAAGTTGTTCCATCACAGGTACCGCAGAATCAACAGGAATAGCAAATCCAATCCCTTCAACAGACGATTCCGCAATTTTCATGGAATTGATTCCAATTAACTGACCCGCCATATTAATAAGTGCTCCGCCGCTGTTACCAGGATTAATGGCTGCATCTGTTTGCATAACGTCTGCCTGCCAATCAGATCTGCCATCTCCATTGAAATCCTGCGGAACAGTACGATTTATCCCGCTGATGATACCTTGTGTAACGGAACCAGAGAAACCAAGCGGATCACCGATGGCAATGACTGGCTCCCCTGTTTTGACAGAAGAGGAAGTCCCAATTTCAATTACCTTCTCCACTCGGGAAGCGTCAATCTCCAGCACTGCTAAGTCTGTGAAAACATCACTGCCTAGCAAATTAGCAGAGATCTCTATACCATTATGCAAAACAACATCCACATCCGTTGCCCCTTCAACAACATGATGATTTGTCACCACATAAGCTTTATCCCCTTGCTTTTTATATATAACACCAGAACCGCTCCCTGCTGCACTTTCTTCCTGAGAAAACAAGGCATCTCCTTGCTGGAGATTGACAACACCTACAACCGCTGGCGATGTTTCCTCGACAATGTCTGTAATACCTGATTGAACATCAACACTCACATTCTGCAAACCAGCATCTTGATTGGTGTCAGAAACCTGCTGCACAGTTCCCTCTTGCTGAGACTGTGATTGATCGTTCCTCGTCATACTGTTCTGATCAAGTCCATAAGCAACAAGCAATACAATACCAGCACCGATAATACCGCCTAAAATAGCTGGCAGCAGCCAATTCATCCGCTTCGGCTTTTTCGGTTCTTTGTGTTGATCATCAAAGTAATCCATATGAGCCTCCGTTCCTACATCTTTGGATATAGTTTATCTTTCCACCGTTTTGGATATTTAAACTACTTGGAAGAGCGGTGTTGGCATTTTTGGATCTGTATCATGCAGTTCAATATGTCTTTTAAGATCAAAGCCTCGTTCCTCTAAGATGTTACCTACAGCAAGACGTGCCAAATCCTTCATGTTATTATCTCGGCTTAAATGCGCAAGATAAATACGTTTCGTGTTGTTATCGATTAAATCGGTGAGCGCCAAAGCACTATCTTCATTTGACACATGACCTAAATCACCTAAGATTCTCCGCTTCACATTCCACGGATAACTCCCCATCTGCAGCATGCTCACATCATGATTCGCTTCAAAAATATAAGCATCTGCCTTCTCAACAATTCCTTTAACCCGTTCCGAGACATACCCGGTATCTGTCACTAAAGCGACTTTCTTTCCTTCATGATGGAATGTATAAAACATGGGTTCGGCAGCATCATGTGAAACACCGAAGGACTGCACATCCAAATCACCAAACGTTTTTGTTTCTTCCATTTGAAAAACAAATTTATGATCTAATGGAATTTTTCCGATGCTATTCTCCATCGCTTTCCACGTTTTTTCATTTGCATAAATCGGTAAATCAAATTTCCGTGCTGCTACTCCCAATCCTTTTATATGATCACTATGTTCATGCGTGACCAGGATCTTCGTGAGCGAAGCCGGATCAATACCCGTTTCCTCTAATAAACGCTGCAGCTCCTTGCCCGTTAGACCAGCATCTACCAGGATGCGCTCTTTTTCCGTTCCGATAAAAAATGCATTACCAGAACTGCCTGATGCAAGTACGCTAAAGCTTAACGTCATGCTGTTTCACCTCTTATTGTATATCTTCTGTCTCTGTTTCTTTCTCCAGCTCTATGTTGGTAATAAACGCTGATTCAGTTTGTTGGCGTATATAGGGATTATTATCTGGAAGCATCAAATAGAAATAATGTTCCGTATCATTAACAGTTATTTTATAAGCGGGAGCATAATTCGGCTTAGATGAAAGTTCAATAATTGGATAGAAGCCTTTCTCCACCTTAATTGTGTCCCCGCGTTCAATATACTGCTTTGCTGTGAGCATCTCCACTGCCTGCTTCTCTGAATAATGATTCTGTTCCCAGCCTTCCTCATTCTCACTCTTCTTAAAGTTTTCAATATATGTTTGTGTGTAGCCAGTTACATGATAGTCCCCATTAATTGTTACCAACAGCAGACTATCTTCACTAAAATAAGTCTGCCCCTTATCGGTCTCTTGAAAGAACAGCATTTTATCTCCTTGCCTGCCCCAATACGTATAATCTTCCCCATGCAGGACATGTTCGTCAATAAAACTGTTTAAGTCGTCACGAGACTGTTTTGTATCTTTATCAAAGGGAAACTCGACAGGCAATTCCTCAGGTTCCTTAAAAGTTACATCTAGCTCCGTACCTGATTTAATATCAAATTCCATATTATCTTTGTACGGAATCTTCTCCAAGTCTTTTTCTTTAAATTGCATCTTTGTTGCTTCGTACTGCTGATTTGTTTCCGTTTCCTCAGCAGACAGCTCCTGATACCCCTTTACGCTAGTTAGAACAGATGCCGTGGATTCTGTTTCCAATCCGATTTGTTCTGTCTCTTCCTGTGGAAACAGCTGAATAACGAGATAGACATTCAAAACAAGGAAGGCAAGGATAAACGTCAGCTTAATTTTATTCCATTGCATCAGTCTGTGCCTCCTGTCGTATTGTCTCCTACTTCAATCCATCTTCCTTCGAATTCTACATACCAATATGGTATCAGCTTGTATTTATAGATATCTGAATCAAACTCTTCCAACTGGTAGCCAATTACAACGTCTTCTATATCGCGTGTAATATAATTATTATCCGCCACCCAATCCTTTACTTCTTGGGCCGTCAGCGCTTTTTTTCCATCTGGCCTACCTGATGTTGAGCTTATATTAAGCAGGGTCCTTTCGTATCTTCCAGGGTCAGGGTGACCATATTGCATTTGGATAGACAAAAGTGATAATTTATTTTGCTGAAATACCGGGAAGCCATTTTGCATCATCCGGAACTCAAATGTGTAGTTTCCTTTTCCTAATACGCCATATAAGCGAAAATCATTTGTCCATCCTTTATGAGAATTGACTGCTCGAATTGCTGCTTGCAGCTGCTCTGCTCTGCTTGCTGCTCTCGTGGAAGAAGTCCGATTCGTATAATAGATGCCATAGTTTCCGTTATTGCTAATCTTGACAGATTCCAGATGATTGGAGTCAATGTATTGATCGCCTAATGTAATAGGTTCATCCAAATAGATATCTGAGAATACATTTCGGGAAATCGTCTCACTTCGAACAACTCTGTTTTCTATCTGAAGGTTTTGCGGCAGGTAAATCTGATTCCAATCACTGGGTTCGTTCTCAGCTAATGGTACAGCTGCCACCAGATCTTCCTTATTATTTATCACATCACTTATGCTGGTTACGACGGTTGCCGTTACAACGTTTTCTAATGGATTATCCGAGTCTTCATTCAGAAAAATCAGCTGTGTAGTGTTATCCTCATTGCTTGATAGGTATATTCTTGTAAAGCCGTTATTCCCCAGACTGCTTGTATCACTATTTGCTCCTTCTACCTGAAATAACGTATTCAGCTGCGAATAGGAGATGGTTACTGGATACACTAGCTCTATATTAGTATCCGGTAAACTAGCTAAATCAACTTGTTTCATATTAGTCAGCGTCCATTCGGCCAGCCCATTCACAAAAGCCCGTTCTTTATCTTTTGAAGAGAAGACAAAATGGTTACGCTGTTCATTAATATAGGTGTGGTTCGGTCTTACCAAGTCTGCCAGCTGCCTCTCTGTCCCATCTAAGGTCTGCGGCTCTTCGGTAACATTTTTTACAGATTCAAAACCATTCGGTTGGAATGTCCACACAAAAGCTGTTAACACCAAGCTAAGTGCCACAAGAATGACTAGTAAAATTGTATTGAATGTTTCCAGCTTCATCGCAGCTCACCCCTTTTCCGATTAAGCGGAATGGTGAAGAGCACAGTTGTACCTCTTCCTTCCTTGCTTTCAGCCCAGATTACCCCATGATGTGCATCGACAAGATCTTTCGCGATTGCTAAACCTAGTCCAGTACCACCTAGTTTTCGGGTACGCGCTTTGTCTGTTCGGTAGAAACGCTCGAATATTTTATCAAGTTTTTCATGCGCAATCCCCATTCCTTCGTCGGAGATGCTGATGAGAAGCTTCTGGCTATCCTTACGAAGACGGAAACGAATCGTCCCGCCATCTGGAGAATATTTAATCGCATTACTGATGATATTATCCAGCACTTGCATCATCTTATCTTGGTCTACTGTGACAATTGCCTCACCCTTTGGCAAATAGCGTTCAAAGTGGATATCCTCACGTTTGTTCATATCAAATCGATCAATCACATGATGGAAGAATTCCACAAAATCAATCCGCTGCCACTCCATCGTGTAATTACTGCTATCCATACGGGAGAGCTGCAGCAAGTCATTAACAAGACGTATCATTCGGTCCGTCTCCTGTTGCGTTACATCAAGAAAATGAGGAGCGATACCTTCGTCTTTCCATGCACCATCCGTTAATGCTTCTAAATAACTTCGCATCGTAGTCAGTGGTGTTCGGAGCTCATGAGATACATTTGAAACAAATTCCCGGCGTTCCTGTTCGATTTGTTCTTGCTCTGTCACATCACTGATTACGGTAATAAATCCGCTAATTTGCTCATATTCATCCTGCACAATCGAAAAATTGCAGCGCAGCAGTAAATATTGGTCATCATCACTCATATCAATAATGATTGAGCCAGTTTCTTGTATTTCTGTTATATCTACTATCTTTTCATTTAGATTTAAAACCTCAATTAGGAATTGTCCGCGAACTTCTTCAGCACTGCGCCCAATCAGACTTTCTGCTGGTGCATTCATTAAGGTGATTGCTCCATTCCTGTCTGTTGCGATAACGCCATCCGACATGTGCGAAAGAACCGAGCTTAACTTTCTGCGCTCGCCTTCTGTACGCATATGTGCCTGACGCAGCTCATCGTTCATATGATTAAAGGTACGGGCAAGCTGTCCGATTTCATCTTCGCCATATACATTCACTCGTTTGGAAAAGTCTCCTGTAGCCATGACGCGTGCTTGCTTCTGCATCTCTTTAATTGGCTTCGTTATTGCCCGGGCAATGAGAATTCCTAATATGGCAGCAAATATTAACGCAATAAATGTTGCTTGCAAGAAAATAATATTCGTACTTTTCAGCTGGTCATATACATCTTCTATCGACTTACGCACGTAGATAATTCCGAGTAATTCTTCTTCTCCATTACTGCCTGTCCTCATTATTTCATCGTAATATCGAAGCGTACGATTACCTGATTCCTTATCAATAACGATATTCGACCGCTCTGCAGAAGGAAGAATTCCATTATTGGTAATGGCTTGAATAATATTATTCTCCACCACGCGAGCACCTATTAAGTCCTGTCCGCCGGGTTCACTCGTCCCTACCAACTGTCTCTGGTTGTCGATTACTTGAATCTTTGTATTTTCCCCGTCCGAGTAATTGACGAGCAGATCGGCAATATCTTCTTCTAAAGTTGGGTCATTAGGAGATCTTTCCTCTTCGAATTCCTGAACTAACGATTGATTCAGCCACTCAATGTTGGACTCAAGTGAGACTCTGGTATTATTGATAAGCTGGTTCTCCAAGCTGTTTGTAAAAAAGACGCCAATCAGTAAAAGTGCGATGATTAGCAGCAAAATGTAGACAAGAACCAGTTTCAGGCTCACGGAACGAAAAAAGCCTATTTTATTCATTGATATTACTCCTGTTCAGGGCTGCGCAGATAGTATCCTACACCCCTTCTTGTTATAATCCAGAGCGGACTGCTTGGATTGTCCTCTATCTTCTCACGAAGACGGCGGACGGTTACATCTACTGTACGGACATCTCCAAAGTAGTCGTATCCCCAAACTGTCTCTAACAAGTGTTCGCGGGTCATAACTTGTCCGCTGTGACGTGCTAAATAATGAAGCAGTTCAAACTCTCGGTGTGTCAGTTCCACTTGTACACCATCATTTGTGACTGTGTAGGCCTCGGGGTGAATAATAAGTTTCCCGATTTCAATGTCTTTGTTCTCTTTATTGTCTTCTTCAGGAATTTGTGCCTGTCGGCGAAGGTTCGCTTTCACACGTGCGATAACTTCTCTATTACTGAACGGCTTTGTGACATAATCATCTGCACCAAGTTCAAGACCAAGTACCTTGTCAATTTCTGCATCCTTTGCTGTCAGCATGATGATTGGCATATTGTGCGTCTTGCGTACTTCCCTGCATACTTCATTACCGTCTTTATTCGGCAGCATAATATCCAAAAGAATCAAGTCCGGGTTCTCCTGCTGCACAAGTTCAACAGCCTCATCACCGTCATAGGCACAGACTACCTCGTATCCTTCTTTTTCTAAGTTAAACTTCAATATGTCAGCGATTGGTTTCTCGTCATCGACCACTAGTATCTTATGGTTCATCGTATTCCCACGCTTTCTCGTATAATTTTTATCTGAATGAAATTACTTTTTCTTATTAGTTCAGTTTGTGCATACTTCTTCTATTTTACAGCAATTCGCGAAAAATGTCTTTGTAAGGGGGGTGTCATGGGGCTATTTGGAAGTAAAAAGAAAAATCGCCCAGAAGGACGATTTTTCGATTTAGCTATATACACTTCTTACTTCATTTGTTTGCATACGATCTGGTCCAACAGAGAAGATGCTAAGCGGAATACCTGTCAGCTGAGAAATGCGCTCAAGATAATGACGCGCGTTTGCTGGCAGCTCATTCAAGTTGCGAACGCCTGTAATATCTTCTGTCCAGCCCGGAAGTTCTTCATAAACTGGTTCGCAATCAGCCAGTTCTTTCAAGCTAGCCGGGAAATGTTCCATGATTTCGCCTTTGTAACGATAAGCAACACAGATTTTCAATGTCTCGATACCTGTGAGTACATCAATGGAATTCAGAGAAAGGTCCGTGATACCGCTAACGCGCTGTGCGTGACGTACTACGACACTGTCGAACCAGCCGACACGGCGCGGACGGCCTGTAGTTGTACCATATTCACGGCCAACTTCTCGTATTTGATCGCCAATTTCGTCATGCAATTCCGTTGGAAACGGGCCATCACCAACACGTGTTGTGTACGCCTTCGATACACCAACTACATGATTAATCTTTGTCGGTCCAACACCAGAACCGATCGTAACCCCACCAGCAATCGGGTTGGAGCTTGTAACGAACGGATATGTTCCTTGATCAATATCCAGCATTACACCTTGCGCACCCTCAAAGAGGACACGGCGACCTTGATCAAGCGCTTCGTTCAGTTCAACAGAAGTATCTGTTACATACTTTGCAATCTGCTGCCCATAATCGAAATACTCTTCCAAAATTTCCTCAACTGTGAATGGCTCACATTCATATACCTTTTCAAATAAACGGTTTTTATCTTCCAAGTTCTGTTCTAACTTCTCACGGAAAGCATCTTTGTCCAACAAATCGGCAATACGGATACCCATGCGCGCAGCTTTGTCCATGTACGCTGGTCCGATTCCCTTTTTAGTTGTTCCAATCTTATTTGCACCTTTAGACTCTTCTTGCAATTCATCTAATTTTAGATGATACGGAAGAATAACATGCGCTCGGTTTGAAATAACAAGATTATCTGTGCTGACATTACGCTCATGCAAGTATTCCAATTCCTCAACCAATGCTTTAGGGTCAATAACCATACCATTGCCTAAAACACATTTCTTATCTGAGAAGAAAATACCAGATGGAATTAAATGAAGCTTATATGTGACATCATCGAATTTAATTGTGTGACCTGCATTGTTACCACCTTGATAACGTGCAACAACTTCGGCATTTTGTGAAAGAAAGTCAGTGATCTTTCCTTTTCCTTCATCTCCCCATTGGGTTCCTACTACGACTACTGAGGACATCTGTGTGGCACCTCCGCCAAATAAACTATTTTTAACACCTCTAAAGTTTATCAATCCCCAAAACACATGTCAATGATACATCCGAACAATTATTCACCACTCAACATATTCGTTCGTTAAAAAACACCCTATCAGATGATAGGGTGTTGATATTATGCAGGCGGTATATCACTTTCCGAATATCGGTGATCTAAATCTACGAATTTATTATATTCTTTTACGAATGCCAGCTCGACTGTTCCAACTGGACCGTTACGCTGCTTGGCAAGAATAATTTCAATGATATTTTGTTTTTCGGATTCTTTGTCATAATAATCATCTCGATATAGGAAACCAACAATATCGGCATCCTGCTCAATACTTCCGGATTCCCGTAAATCGGACATCATTGGACGCTTATCTTGACGCTGCTCTACTCCGCGAGAAAGCTGAGATAGAGCAATAACCGGCACTTCTAGTTCACGTGCCAAAGCTTTCAAGGAACGAGATATTTCCGATACTTCCTGCTGACGGTTTTCGCCTTTCCCTGAGCTAGAACCCATAATGAGCTGCAAGTAATCAATCAGAATCATCCCTATGCCGCCTTCCTGTTTTAGACGGCGGCACTTTGACCGAATATCACTTACTCGAATACCTGGAGTGTCGTCAATATAAACACCTGCATTGGACAAGCTTCCCATCGCCATCGTGAGCTTGGCCCAGTCTTCTTCCTGCAAGCTTCCTGTACGCAATCGCTGTGCGTCAATATTCCCTTCCGCACAAAGCATACGAGATACAAGCTGCTCCGCTCCCATCTCTAAGCTGAAGATTGCTACATTCTCTCCTGCATGAATCGAAACATTTTGTGCAATATTCAAAGCAAAGGCTGTCTTACCTACCGAAGGACGAGCAGCAATGATGATTAAATCATTGCGCTGGAATCCAGATGTCATCTTATCCAAATCCCGATAACCTGTCGGAATACCAGTTACAGATGCGCTTTGGTGATGCAGTTTCTCGATATTATCATAAACATCGATCAAGACATCTTTGATATTCTGGAAAGCACCGGAGTTTTTACGTCCGGAAACTTCCATAATCGTTTTCTCCGCTTCATTCAGGACATCTTCTACTTCGTCTTCTTTCGCATAGCTTGATGTCACAATATCTGTAGCAGAACGGATTAAACGTCGTAATAAGGCTTTCTCAGCAACGATTTTACTGTAATAATCGATATTTGCTGCTGTCGGAACGGCATTTGCTAGATCACTGAGATACGAAACTCCGCCGACCTCCTCCAACAGTTTTGCATTTGCAAGTGCAGTGGTGACAGTTACCAAGTCAACTGGTTCTCCTCTGTCGGACAAGCGCATCATCGCATCAAAAATGCGCTGGTGGCTAGCTCGGTAGAAATCATCTGCAATTAACTGTTCGGAAGCTCTGGATAGCGCTTCAGGTTCCAGGAAAATAGCACCAATCACTGCTTGCTCTGCTTCTATATTATGTGGAGGGGTCCGGTCATTCCAGACTTCTTCCATCATGATTCCCCCATTTCTGGCATACTGCTTTTATTGTACCGAAATATCCCCCTTTTGTGTCAAAAGGGGGATGAAAAGCTATTGGTATTTTGCTGGAAAAAATTATTGCTCGCTAATATGAACTTTAATTTTACCGGTTACTTCTGGATGTAGTTTTACATCCAAGTCGCGGTAACCAAGCGCACGAATCGGATCATCTAATTCGATTTTCCGTTTATCGATCTTGATTTTGTGTGTTTTTTTCAATTCATCCGCAATCTGCTTGCTCGTAATTGAACCAAACAAACGGCCGCCCTCACCGGATTTTGCTTTCACTTCCACAGTAAGGCTTGCCAACTTCTCACTTAACTTTTTCGCATCTTCTACTTCTTGCTGCTCCAGCTGCTGCTGTTTATTTTCTTTTGCTTCCTGCACTTTTACATTTCCTTTTGTTGCAGGTGCAGCCAAATTATTTTTAAGCAAGTAATTGCGTGCGTAGCCGTCTGGCACTTCTTTTACTTGTCCTTTTTTACCTTTGCCTTTTACATCTTCAGTGAAAATTACTTTCATTCTTCTGTTCTCCCTTCAACATAATCATCAACAATCTGCTGCAGTTCTTCTTTCGCTTCCTGCACAGTCTTGTCAGCAATCTGTGTGGCAGCATTGGTTAGGTGACCGCCGCCATTCATTTTTTCCATAATCACTTGCACATTCACTTGTCCAAGCGACCTGGCACTTATACCAATTCGGCCGTCTTCACGTTCTGAAATGACAAAGCTGGCGCTGACGCCATCCATTGTCAGCAGTGTGTCCGCAGCTTGGGCAATCACAACCGGTCCAAATACTTGCCCTGTTTCTGCTGTCGAAATAGCAATGCCTTCCCGGTAAATCTCTGTATGTTCTATTAAATGTGCCCGCTTCACATACGTATCTAAATCTTCTTTCATAAAGCGCTGCACTAAGACGGTATCTGCACCCTTCGAACGAAGATTGGAAGCAGCATCAAATGTACGTGAACCCGTGCGAAGTGTAAAGCTTTTTGTATCGACGATAATTCCTGCAAGCAAGGCACTTGCTTCTAATGTGGAAAGTCGCAGCTTCTTAGGCTGGTAGTCCAATAGTTCGGTCACAAGCTCCGCTGTCGAAGAAGCATACGGTTCCATATAGACAAGCGTCGGCTTCTCTATAAACTCTTCTGCCCGTCGGTGGTGATCAATAACTACGACATGCTCTGACTTACTAAGCAGTCTTTCTTCTGCAACCAGTACAGGTTTATGAGTATCTACAACAACAACAAGCGTGTTCTTTGTCACTCGATCTAACGCTTCTTCCGGACTAATGAATTGTTCCCAAAGATCCTCATCCGCTTGGATAGCTGTCGTCAGCTTCGAAACACCGCTATGAATATCTTGCTTATCCAAAACAATATGTCCAACCGTATCATTTGCTTCGGCAATCTTCAAAATGCCGATTGCAGCTCCGATTGAATCCATATCAGGCGCCTTGTGTCCCATAATGAGTACTTGTTCACTCTGTTTAACCAATTCCTTTAATGCGTGGGAAATGACGCGAGCTCTTACTCTCGTCCGCTTCTCCATCGGATTTGTTTTACCGCCGTAGAAGCGCACTTTACCGCCTTCTCCTTTAATGGCAACCTGGTCACCGCCTCGACCGAGTGCAAGGTCTAAGCTGGACTGTGCAAGCTCTCCAAGCTCAGGCAATGACTGTCCACCTGCTCCGACGCCGATGCTCAGTGTAATTGGAATATTCTGATCTGTAATCAGTCCGCGAATTTCATCTAGAATTTCAAATTTAGCTTTCTCTAAATCCCTCAAGATGCGATGATTCAGCACAGCAAGAAAACGCTCTTGTGAGGTACGTTTCAGATACAATCCTTTTTGGCGCGACCATTCATTCAATTGTGCCGTGACACGGGAATTTATTTGACTCTTTGCCGTATCATCTAAATTCTGTGTCATCTCTTCGTAGTTATCTAAAAAGATAATAGCTAAGACTGTTTGTTCTTCGTTGTATAAATTCTGTATCTCCAGCTGCTTCGTTCGATCAAACAGGTATAACAACCGCTCTTCCTTCTTAATTACGGTCAAGAAATCATAATCGTCAAGCGTTATCCATACCTCGTTCTTCTCGTCTTTGATTGCCGGGATAAGCGCTTCTGACAAATCATCCAGCGGCTCACCAACAAGTGTATCCTCAGCAAATCTGTTCATATACGGTGTTGTCCACTCAATCTGATAGTTTTCACTGTAAAGCACAATGCCGATTGGCATTTCCAACAGCGCTTCCTCACCGACCTTTTTCACACGGTGAGACATCGTCGAGATATATTCCTCCGTTTGATCTTGCATCCGCTGCTCCGTCACGATGCTGTAAAAGAAAGAAAGAGCCAAGAGTACTGTCAATGGCAGTCCAAGCTTCCATTCATAAAACCACACACAAACAAGCAGGACGACAGCAAGTGCATATGTCACGATTAAATGCTTACTCAATGTTGGTTTCTTAAATATCTCTGGCATATATGTCAGCTCCTAAACCTAAATTCCGCGACCATGCTATTTCTTGCTGCTCAGCCGTTCCCGAAGCCTGAATCCTATATCAATTATACCCAAAATCCGTACGAGATACAGCAGGATAGGCCCTAAAAGAATAGAGAATATAACAGTTAAAATCGGAAATACCTTTGCTAATTTCCGCTCATAAGCAAAATAAAACATAAACGCAAATCCTTGAATGATAAGCAATATTCCTGCAAGCTCTGTTATGTTTACAATAAATGGATATAGACCGCCGTTTGGATCTATATCGAACCAGCGAGCAAAAGATCCAATAAAGTAAATGAACAACACAATAACTGGCAAGTTGAAACGGCGAAATGGCGGATACAAGATTTTTTCCTTACTCTTCCGGTTATGAACCTTTTGCGCCAGCCATTGCGTGACAAACGCATACAAGAAGGAATAAACTGCAATCAAGGTCGGTACAAGAACAAAAATATAATCAATCATTTCAGTCACTTGCGTCCATCGATCTTCGGGAGTCGTTACACCTAAATTATTCATTTGGGTGCGTACCTCTTGCATTGATTCTTGCATTGTGGTCTGTGCTGCATCAATAATATTAATGCCAGTTATTGCTTGAGTTAACACCCAGAAGATTGTCGCGCCAAGCGCATAACCCACTGTTCCCTTTAGCAATGCTTCGTAAGTTGATTGTTTATGATGTAATGCATACCCCGTCATTGAGGCTCCAATTGCTGTTGCTAGAGTAGTCAATACACCCGCCGAACTCGCTATAATAGAGAACAGCAGAATTGCTGCAGAAAAAGTGAAACCTGGCTTGATTCCATGGCGAAGCCAATACAAAATAATCGGTACTGGCAAAACAAAATAGGCAACCATCCCAATGAAAGGAACATATATAGCAATCAGCAGCAGTACAAGGTAAATTCCCCCCAGCATAGCTCCTTCCGTCAGTTGTCGAGCGTTTTTCATGAATCGTGACACCCCATTTGAATATGTAATGAAGCAAGTGTAGAAAAAGCACAGCTGCTTAGGCTGTGCTTGCGTTCGCTTGAAAGAGATGAAGGTGCACAAATAGCCCTCTCATCTAAAAAAATGCTACCCTTTAATTATACCCGAAAGCAAGTATGCAAACAAATTATTCGCAGGAAATAGACTGAGACAAACGAAAGCAGTCAATAGGACTTCTTATATGCGTTGTCGTGTCCTGTCGTCGGTGTATCAGCAGCTAATCAGTTTAAACACTTCCCCGGCCGCCTTTGTAAAATGAAAAATAACTGTTTATTTTTTTAAAACAAGACTTTATAATGGGTAGACAACCTTACATTAGATTTACACTAAATACTTTACACCTCATTAGTAACTAATGAGACGATTCTAAAATCGGCAGCATCGCGACAAGCATGCTGCCGATTTTTTCATTCCACATTTTTTCCACAATTTTTATACACGATCGAGAAGAAATACAGCCGGCTGCGTGCTATGATAATAATAAGATCAGAGGTTACAACAATAACAAAACGGGTATAGATAAAACTAACGAATATAATTCAACAGAAAGGATAGGAATACCATGAAAAACAGTCGCTTTAATGTGATCCTTGCAGCAACATTACTACTGAGCAGTGTCGGTGGCTACTTGAACTCTATTCTTTAATATTTTCCTTCTTGAAGCTCTCCTGAAAAGGCAGAGCTTTTTCATTTCCCCTTTTTAAAAGCTTACCTAACAAATCTCCACTTGGAACATTTCATTTTATATGTCAAAATATTTTTAACTTAGTCGATAGGAGTGAAATGTATTGCTGACAGATTACCATGTACATATGGCAGAAACAGGCACTTTCTCAATGGATTATATTCACGAATACCTTGAGGCGGCACGCAGGAAAGACATTGAGGAATTTGGAATTTCCGAGCATGCATACTTCTTCCAAGAAACAAATAAAATCTTATCCAATCCCTGGGTAGAGAATCGGCGGACGCTGCATTTTCAGGATTATCTTGCCTTCTTCGGAGAAATAAAAAAACAAGCGCTCCCGGTGAAGATGGGCATTGAGATGGACTACACGCCTGGTAAAGAAGCAGAAATGGCAGAATTTCTAGATCAGCATCCATTCGATTATGTGATAGGTTCTGTTCATTGGATTCGGGAATGGGGAATTGACCTTGCTATTTACAAAGCGGAATACGAAAAAAGAGATTTGAAGCAAGCATACCGTGCTTATTATGATCAAATCATTACGTTAGCTGAATCAAAACTCTTCAGCTTTGTCGGCCATATCGACTTAATTAAGATTTTTGGCTACAAACCAGATGACCAAGCATTTGTAGAGGGTGAGTACGATCGGGTCGTCAAAGCACTTGCGGATAACGATACATGCATTGAAATTAGTACTGCCGGTTTACGTAAGCCGGTTGGAGAAATATACCCAGATCCGCTTCTGCTGCAGAAATGCTTTGATGCAGGTGTCGGTATTGTGATCAATTCAGATGCACACGCCCCTAAACATGTTGGTTATGCCTATTCGGAAGCAATACAACTTGCCAAAAAGGTTGGCTATACAGAGATTCAGACATTCGAAAGAAGACAGCGAAAAGCCGTACCACTTGGCTGAAAAAACTGTATAAGTCCCTTGATTACGGGCAATTTATTTGAAGGAGCTGCAGCTACTGCAAGCTCCTTTTTCATGTTAGAAGCCCTTACATGTCAGAATACTTTTTCTAGTTTCTATTTATAGCTGTATTTCCTATAATGAACTACATATCTTCAAGCATGCAGTAAGGACAGAAAAAGGAGTGACAACATGAATCAATCAGAAAACGCAGCATTAAAGAAAGACATCGGACTTTTTCTAGGTTTATCTATTGTAGTAGGTACGATTATTGGTTCTGGTGTATTTATGAAACCTGGTCCCGTCCTAAGTTATGCTGGCAGCGCTGAAATTGCCATGCTTGCCTGGCTTATTGGCGGACTTTTGACGCTTGCAGGCGGTTTGACAATTGCTGAAGTTGGTGTCCAAATTCCAAAAACTGGCGGGTTATATGCTTATCTGGAGGAAACATACGGCGAGATGTGGGGCTTTCTTTGCGGATGGGTGCAGACCATTTTGTATGGACCAGCGATCATCGCTGCTCTAGGCCTTTATTTTGGCACGCTAATGGTTAATTTGTTCGGCTGGAGTACTGCTTGGACAGCTGGTGTCGGTATTGCGAGTGTCGTATTTCTTTGTATCATTAATATTATCGGAACGAAATTTGGCGGTATCGTACAATTGGTCACGACGATTGGTAAACTGCTGCCTATCATTCTTATTGTCATCTTCGGCTTTTGGAAAGGTGACGCAGATTTCTTTAGCGCTATCCCTGAAGCGCTCTCTGAAATAAACTTTGGCGCTGCTATACTGGCAACTTTGTTTGCGTATGACGGCTGGATTATGCTAGCTTCCATGGGCGGGGAAATGAAGAACCCAGAGAAAACACTGCCTAAAGCAATGGTGGGCGGTATCTTGATTGTTACAGCATGTTACCTGCTAATCAATGCTGCTATGCTTTATATTTTACCAGCAGCTGAAATTGTCAGCTTGAACACCAATGCCGCGAGTACTGCAGCGAAACTTGTGCTTGGTGATACTGGTGAAGTTATCGTCAGCTTGGGTATTATTGTGAGTATCTTCGGCTGTTTGAATGGTAAAATCCTTACCTTTCCTCGTATCCCGTTTGCAATGGCAGAGCGTGGACAATTGCCATTCTCCAATCTGCTGAAAAAGGTGCATCCTACATTCCAAACACCTTGGGTTGCAGTTATGTTGCAGCTTGTGTTGTCCATTATTTTTATGCTGGTAAGTAATCCAGATAAACTATCAGAAATCAGCATCTTCACCATCTATCTATTCTATGTTTTGGGCTTTTATGCTGTTTTCATCCTACGAAAACGAAATAAAGGAAAAGAACGTGCTTATAGCGTACCGCTCTATCCCTTTATTCCAATAGCTGCAATCATCGGCTCTTTGTTTGTCTTAATCAGTACACTGTTCACTGACTTCCTAAGCTGTCTGTTATCTATTGGAATAGCAGTTATCGGACTGCCAATATTTTATGCGTTGAAAGCGAAGAAGCGAGCAGAGTAATCTGCCCGCTTCTTTTTATATCGTAATAGCTGTTACATCAAAAATATCCGCCAGCTGCTTCAATTCTTGTACTTCTTCTGCCTGTGGTTCTTTATCGACAGTGAGCATCATGATGGCATCGCCGCCTTCATTTGACCGCCCTACTTGCATGGTTGCAATATTAACCGCGTACTTGGCAAGCAATGTTCCCACACGCCCGATAGCTCCCGGCTGGTCTTTATGCCGCACGAGCAGCATATGGCCTGCTGGTGTAACATCTACATAATAGTTATCGACCTTTACGATACGTGCTCCCAGTCCATTTACAAGTGTCCCAGCCACCTTATGGGTTACCGAAGCTGATTTTGCTTCTACTGTTACCAGACTGGTGAAGCCTCTTGTTGTAGATGTTTTTTGTTCATTGATCGTAATGCCGCGTTTTTTAGCTAAATGTGTCGCATTAACATCATTTACATTTCCTAAATAACGCTGCAGCAGACCCTTCACCGTATTTCGCGTTAAAGGCGCAACCTCTTTGTCAGCTAGTTCCCCTGCATAATAGACCGTAACTTCTTCAATAGCATCCGGCATTGTCCGCGCAAGGAATGCACCGAGCTTTTCCGCCAAATCAAAGTATGGCTGGATTTTCCGCATTAATTCTGGTGAAACTGACGAGAAATTAACAGGGTGTATGGCCTGTCCGCCGCGAAGAATCTGCATAACATCCTCGCTCACATCAATTGCTACATTCTCCTGCGCTTCCACCGTGCTGGCACCTAAATGGGGGGTCGCAATCACTTGGGGGAGCTCCAATAATTTATGATGAACTGCTGGCTCCTCTTCAAATACATCCAATGCTGCTCCTGCCACCTTGCCACTAACGATGGCTTCATACAAAGCATCTTCATCAATGATACCGCCTCTGGCACAGTTCATAATCTGCACGCCATCCTTCATCTTGGCAAAAGCATCTGTAGATATCATATGCCGTGTTTCCTTCAGCAATGGTGTATGAACCGTGAGGAAATCACTAGCCGCAAACACCTCGTCCAGCGTTCCATAAGCGATACCCATCTTATCTGCACGATCTTTTGTTAAAAATGGATCATACGCAATAACGTCCATTCGCTGTCCCTTAGCCCGATAAGCAACCTCCGCGCCGATTCGACCCATTCCGACGATACCAAGTGTCTTCCCTTTTAATTCCACGCCGATATGCTGTTTGCGCTCCCAGCGTTCCTGTTTCAAAGCAAGGAACGCTTGCGGAATATTACGAGCAAGTGACATCATCATGGCAACAGTATGTTCTGCAGCAGAGTTTGTATTCCCGTCAGGAGCGTTGACAACAACGATGCCGAGTTCCGTTGCTGCTTCCAAATCAATGTTGTCCACACCGACGCCTGCACGCCCGATTACTTTCAAATTAGAAGCTGCTTCCATAATCGCTCGTGTAACAGTTGTCTGGCTGCGGACAAGCAGTGCGTGGTAGTTACCGATTTTCTCGATAAGCTCTGCTTCTGCCAATCCTGTGTCAACAGTCACATGGAAGTCATCAGCTTGTGTTAGTGGTGCCATTCCCTCTTCACTTAACGGATCACTAATTAGCACATTATATGTCATTATTTATTCGCTCCTTGCTCGAGATAGATTTGCTGGGCAGCCTGTGTACCCGCTCCTAGTATTATTTGCTTCCCAATTTGCATTAGGCCGATTTCTACTGCACTAATTACTTGCAATACATCTGCCGGGGAGCAATATCCCATATGTCCAATCCGGAAGATTTCTCCCTTCATGTGCTGCTGTCCGCCTGCAAATGCTAAATTGAATTCCTGCTTCACTTGCTTACGTAGCTGTTCAGCATCAAAATCTGCTGGTTTAATTGCCGTTACTGTCGGGGAAGCATAGGCATCCTCTACAAGCAGCGGTATATCCAATGCTCGAAAGGCAGCTCTTGTCATATCCCGCATTAAGCGATGCCGTGCATACACTTGCTCTAACCCTTCTTCTTCCAACAGCGTCAATACCTGCTCCAGTCCAAACAAGATAGATAAAGCTGGCGTGAAAGGTGTACTGTCTTTTGCAATACCCTCACGATATTTTGTTAGGTCCAGATAAAAACGCGGCTGTGTATTTGATTCGATTACTTGCCAGGCTCGTTCACTTACTACCGCAAAAAACATTCCTCCAGGCAGCATGAATGCCTTTTGTGTACCTGTAACGAGAATATCAATTCCCCATGCATCAAATTCCGTCTCGACACCTGCAACACAGGAGACGCCATCCACGATAACTAATGCATCAGAAACTTCATGAACTGCTTCCGCAATCTCTTTAATTGGGTTTAACACACCTGTAGAAGTCTCACAATAGGTGACAAAGACAGAGCTGATTTCCGGATGTTCTTGCAGTACCGCTTTAATATCTTCCGGTTTTGCTGCTTCTCCCCATGTGACGTCTAATTGGTGAACAAGCAGCTGATAAGCCTTCGCTATTTTAACGAAACGATCTCCAAAAGCACCAACTACCACAACCAGTACTTCATCACCAGGCTTCGCCGTATTGGCTACTGCCGCCTCTAATCCGGCAGTCCCGCTGCCCGTGACTAGCAAAACATCCTGTTCGGTACCGAAAACAGGCTTTAATTTTGGCTTAATTCGCTGCAACAATGCGGTTGTTTCCGCCCCCCGGTGACCAATCATTGGCTGACTCATTGCCCGCTGCACACTCGGCGGTATTGGTGATGGTCCTGGAATACGTAGTAAAAGCTGATCTGGTAACATAGTTTCTTTTCCTCCTTGGTTTGTGAGATTTCTTCACAGGTAAAAAAGCCAATAAGAAAAGCCTTCCACTCCCTTACCTGTTTGTAAGGGGCGAAAAGCTTGAATCTACTCACGCGGTGCCACCCTTTTTCACCGTCTGTGTTTATGCACAGAACAGCCTTCATTGAAGCTATGCGTAACGGGCATATACCGGACAAACCTACTTTATTCAGCCTGCCTATTCCGAAGTGCTGCCCTTTGCCGGATTATGCTAGTTTTCACCATCCACTAGCTCTCTTGGATAATCACTGGACAAAGATATGGTCTTCATCAACATAGTTGGTGTTTGGTTCAATTTTTTATTTATCATAGCAGACACACAGCTGATGTCAATATGTTTTCAAATAATTTTACCAAATGTGATTGTTCGGATTTTGCTGTAATCTGCTTCCTTATCGTTTTTTTGCTATACTGGAAAAAATAAAAAAAATTGGAGGGATATATGATGCAAATAGAAGCAGCATCCCGAAAAATAGCCACAGCATCGTCGATTGCAATTCTGACTGGAGCTGGGGTATCCACCGCCAGCGGTATCCCCGATTTTCGTTCCACAAATGGTCTCTGGACAGCTGACGAAGCGCGGGAATATTATATATCCAATCACTATTTTCATAAAGAACCTGAAGATTTTTGGAAGAAATATAAAGACATCTTTCGGGTCAAGCTGCTGAAAGACTATGGCCCTAATAATGTGCATCGCTACCTCAAACAGTTGGAAACAGATGGGAAGCAAATTAGCATCATCACGCAGAACGTCGATGGCTTACATACACTGGCGGGTAACGAGAAAGTCATTGAATACCACGGCACGTTAAACAGTGCTACCTGCCAAAACTGTGGTCAATCTTATGAATTAGATTATTTATTACAAAATGATGTACCCGCCTGTCAAAATTGCCAGCATATATTAAAACCAGACGTCGTCTTATTTGGTGATCCTATTACAGAGCATCATCGAGCAGAACACGTTATCCAGCAGAGTGAATTAGTGCTTGTATTAGGCACATCTCTGCTTGTCAGCCCATTTAACTTGCTTCCTGAATACGCCAGCTCCATTAGTAAGCCGTCTATTTTAATAAATCGAGAACCTACTGTGATGGATCATCTTTTTGATATTGTCATTCATGATGATCTTTCTAAGATTATAAAACAACTGCAAAAATAGCGAGCTCCTTATTAGGAACTCGCTATTTCTCATTCATATTGATAATGGTGTGCAGGCTTGGATTGTTTGACGAATAGGACGAACACAACAGCAGCTATTGCGAATGCACCTGCAATCGTGAAAGCAAACTGAAATCCAGCTGTCATTGCCTGATTGGCATTGTCGTTGGATACAGCTTGGCTTCCGCTGCTCATCAATGTGATAAACAATGCCGGACCAATTGCTCCTGAGATTTGATTAAATGCATTCAGAGAAGCACTACCATGTGAATAGAGCTCTTCTGTCAGCTGATTGAGACCTAAAGTTGTCATCGGCGTCAAGATAAGCCCAATCGCAAATGTAAAGCCAACGTATAACAAGGTGAACTGCAGCTTCGTCGTATCAGTAGATACCGTCGTCATTATACCTATCATTGCTACAAGAAGCACTGTACCTGTAATCGCAAATGGCTTTGGTCCGTACCGATCTGAAAGCCGGCCCGTAAGCAATGCCATAATGGCAATCATGATTCCCCCTGGAAATAGTACAATACCAGAATCAAATGCACTAATTCCTAATGCATCCTGCATAAACACTGGCAAGAGAATCATCGCGGCGAAGAAGCACATCATTACCGTGATTGTCACTAGTATGGCCATCAAAAAGTTCTTGTTTTTATATGGGCGCAAATCTAACATTGGTGTTTCCAAATGGAACTGGCGATAAGCAAAATAAGCAATCGCAAGCACACCAACTAGCAATGCTCCAAGTACCAATGGACTCGTCCAGCCTTGTGCACTAGCGCTGCTGAATCCAATTACAATAGATCCAAAACCGATAACGGCTAGAACAACAGATAATATATCAATCTTTGTACGCTTTGTCTCGAGCACATTACGAACATAATACGCTGCAAACCCAAGCAAGATAAGTGTCAATGGCAATACGCTAATAAAAACATAGCGCCAGGAAGCTTGTTCCACTACCATTCCAGAAAATACAGGCCCGATAGCTGGTGCAAATAAAATGACAACCATCAGCAAACCTAACATAGAACCACGCTTAGCTAACGGTGTAATCGTAATGATGACAGTTGTTACAAGCGGGATAATAATCCCCGAACCAGAAGCCTGGACAACACGTCCGATCAGTAAAACAGCAAAGTTAGGAGCGAAACCTGCAATCAGTGTTCCAATAAAGAAAAACGAGAGTGCAGTCAGCAGCAATTGCCGTGTCGTAAAACGCTGCATTAAATAAGCACTAATCGGAATAAGAATACCAATTGTCAGCATATACCCAGTAGATAACCAATGAGCTGTTGTCGTTGGAATCCCAAGTGTTTCTTCTATATTGGGCAATGCGACATTCATAACTGTTTCGTTTATTAGTGCGATAAAATTCCCCAGCATTAAGACAATAATTAACGGAATACGGTTTTCCACTTGCACGTGTTTTTCGATTGGTTGTGTAGTAGCAGCCATATATAGATGCCCCTTTCCTTCTGTTAGAATAAGAATCAACTTTTCCCATTATAGAAGTTTTGCTGTGAGATTCAAGCATCTTGTTCGTATATGGCTTATAATGCCAAATTAATTATTTTCAGAAAACTAACCATAAAAAAAGTCCCGTAAAAAGGACTTTAATTCATGTGTTATCTATTAATATTTATGTACAAAAAAAGCATCATCCAAAAGGATGATGCTCTTCTTCTTACTCGCTCACGTATGGCAATAGAGCCATTTGACGAGAACGTTTAATTGCGATAGTCAATTTACGTTGGTATTTTGCAGAAGTTCCAGTTACACGGCGAGGAAGAATTTTTCCACGCTCAGAAATGAAACGTCTTAGCAAATCAACGTCTTTGTAATCGATGTAAGTGATGCCATTTGAAGTGAAATAACACACTTTTCTGCGCTTCGCGCGACCACGACGTGCTGCCATGTTTGATTGCCTCCCTTATATTAAAATGGTAAATCATCATCAGAAATATCAATCGGTTCACCTTTATCACGGAAAGGATCTTGATTACTGTTATTCTGATTCTGATTGTAATTATTGTTATTGCTATTGAAGTTATTATTGTTGTTATTAAAGTTCGAGTTCTGATTTTGGTATCCAGAAGAACCTTGTCCGCCTCCTTGAGAAGCACCTTTCGATTCAAGGAATTGCACGCTGTCTGCAACGATTTCCGTTACAAAGACACGATTGCCTTCTTGGTTATCGAAACTTCTCGTTTGAACACGGCCATCTACGCCAACCAGACTTCCTTTGCTCATGAAGTTCGCCAGATTTTCAGCTGGGCGTCTCCATACAACACAGTTAATGAAATCTGCCTCACGTTCGCCTGACTGATTAGAGAAAGGTCGGTTTACTGCTAAGGTAAAGTTGGCAACTGCCACTCCATTTGGTGTATAACGCAGGTCCGGATCCTTGGTTAATCTGCCGACAAGTACGACACGATTTAACATCAGAACCCCTCCTTATTGCTCGTCTAGACGAAATGCCATCTGACGAATAATATCATCAGAGAACTTCGCTTGACGGTCGAATTCATTAATAGCGGCTTCATTGCCTTTTAGATTAATGACGTAGTAGTAGCCATCACGGTAATCGTTGATTTCATAAGCAAGACGTTTCTTGCCTTTCTCGTCAACTTTCACGATTTCCGCGCCGTTATCAGTTAGGATTCCGTTGAAACGCTCTACTAGAGCAGTTTTCGCTTCTTCCTCGATATCTGGGCGGACGATGTACATGATTTCGTAATCTCTCATCCGTTTGCACCTCCTTTTGGACTTAACGGCCCTTATCTTTCATAAGAGCAAGGAGTAATCTTAAATACGTAATTACTCACAATAATAAATTATAGCAATATTATTGTCGTTAAGCAAGCTTATTTCGTATATTTGCAGATGAGGACCCGACCCTATACGTTAAAACGGAAATGCATAACATCTCCATCTTTCACCAAATAGTCTTTTCCTTCCAACCGAACTTTCCCGCGTTCTTTTGCAACACTCATAGAACCGCCATCAACCAGGTCATCGTAGGAAACTGTTTCCGCACGAATGAAGCCTTTTTCGAAGTCACTGTGGATGATTCCAGCTGCTTGTGGCGCTTTAATTCCTGTAGGGAATGTCCAAGCTCTTACTTCCTGTTCACCAGCAGTAAAGTAAGTTGCTAAGCCTAGCAAGCTGTAGGATGCTTTAATCAGCTGGTCCAAACCTGACTCGGAAATACCTAGCTCTTCGAGGAACATTTCTTTTTCCTCTCCCTCAAGCTCAGCAATCTCTGATTCAATCTTGGCACAAACTACAATCACTTGTGCGCCTTCGTTGGAAGCAAATTCCTGTACTTTTGTTACGTTTTCATTGGCAGATGGATCGGCTACTTCTTCTTCACTCACGTTTGCTGCATAAAGAACTGGCTTGCTTGTCAGCAAATGCAGCCCTTTCACAATCTTATGTTGTTCATCCGTGAATTCGAGCGCACGTGCTGGCTGTTCATTTTCCAAAGCATCTTTTACTTTAGATAGAACTTCCTGCTCTGCTACTGCTTCTTTATCTTTCTGACGCGCAAGCTTCTCTACACGCTGCAGACGCTTGTTGACAGAATCAAGGTCTGCGAAAATCAATTCCAAGTTGATTGTCTCGATATCATCAATTGGATCCACTTTTCCGGATACATGTGTGATGTTTTCGTCGTCAAAACAACGTACCACATGAACAATCGCATCTACTTGACGGATGTGGGATAGGAATTGGTTGCCTAAGCCCTCCCCCTTACTTGCACCTTTCACGATACCAGCGATATCCGTAAACTCGAAAGCAGTTGGAATCGTTTTTTTCGGTTTGACAAGCTCAGTCAATTTATTTAAACGTGAATCTGGAACTTCTACAATGCCGACGTTTGGGTCAATTGTACAGAACGGATAATTGGCTGATTCGGCCCCCGCCTGTGTAATTGCATTAAACAATGTGGATTTACCAACGTTCGGTAATCCGACAATACCTGCTGTTAAAGCCATGTAATCTTCCACTCCTTAAGTGTCCTGACCAGCTTTGTTCGGACAACTGGTCAATATAAATCTGTTTACTGAACACTCCGCCCAGAGTTAGGGAAGATGGGGCAGCACCGGTAACTGACTTGTGTTTAGCATGCCAGGTAACCGTTGCTTTGTCCAAGTAAACATACGTAATTCTAGAGTACACTATTCTGGCTAAAACAGCAAAAATATCTGAGCATTTCAGCCTTATTGATTCGTATACATGCAAGAAAATTGATTTTAACTCAAAAAAGCAGAAAACCTGTCCATTACTGCATCGGACGGGCTTCCTGTTTCACGTGAAACATGTACTAGTTTGTCGTTTCTTCTTCTGCACGTTCTAGGACTTTTTTTAACTTTGTCTCAAACTTCCTCCGAGGAACAAGTACGCTGTGACCGCAGCCCTCACACTTGATTCGAATGTCCATTCCAAGACGGATAACTTTCCAGCGGTTTTCCCCGCATGGATGAGCTTTTTTCATTTGTACTATATCATTTAACTGATAGACCTTATCACTCATGAGCTTCCCCCCTCATTGCACTTTCTGCCATAAGATCTGCTGCTTCTTGTTTATTATACATGACCAATCTTGGAGCAGGAATACTAATATTCCGCTGTAATAGTCTTGTTTTAATGCGATTTCTAGCTTCCCTCGCCACCCCAAAGTGTTCCATTGGCAGTGTCTCAATTATTGCACGCATGACAATATGAGAAGTTGATAATGTCTCCACTCCAAGTAATTCTGGTGTCGATTGGATTTCCGGAAAGTCAGCTGGCATTTCCAGCAACACCTGCATGATGACTTCTTCTGCCACATGTAGATCTGCTTCATATGGAACATTGATATCTAGTACCGCCAAACTATTATGAACAGAGAAATTCGTCACTTGTGTAATATTGCCGTTCGGGATAATATGCAGTTCTCCTGTCCAATTCCGGATCTTACAAGTACGCAAACCAATCTCTTCCACATCGCCGCGCACCCCTGCTGTCTGGACATTATCTCCTACTGAAAATTGATTTTCGAATATAATAAAGAACCCGCTGATAACATCTTTTACTAGGTTCTGTGCTCCAAAACCAATAGCGAGGCCAGCAACTCCTGCACTTGCAATTAAGGCACCAATATTCAAACCTAATTGAGACAGCACCATAACGACAGCAGTGAAATAAACAACGTAAGTGAGAACATTTTGAATGAGTTTTCTCAATGTATTCTCTCGCCGCTCAGATACTATTGGTGATTTTATTTTTGCTTTTTCACGGATAGAATTATGAAATGTTCTATCAACAATATTGTTACCTACCCGTACGACAATCATGGATAATATGATAATCATTATAATCTTAAAGGCTGCTAAGCCGATGGTTGTCCAGAGCTCGGCACTTGTCAAATAGTCATATATGGTTGTCCACTGCTCCTCTACATTCATGATTGGCTTCTCCTCAATAGTGTTTTCTTTTATAGTATCAAAATTCTATTTCATTTTGTAATAATTCAGTATTGGATATACGAGGATAGCAGAAAGCAGATAGAGATTAGCGAAACCGAATAACGGGTACATAAAAGCTATCAAGTCTGCGAAGCCAAGCTGTGTCAGCGGCAGCATAATTAATACAAGAAAAGCAGCCTGGATCCACAGCGGTCCCTTAAATTTTTTCCGAAAGCGCGAAACAATACCCAATATCCCAGAAACAGCGGATGTGTAAATGGCTAACCACAAGACAACACTAATAGCAATAAACACAATGGAAGGGTAGTCTTTCAAGATATAAAATAAAGGAATGTCATAATGAGGAATTGCATGACTGATATGCATTAAATCATTATTATATAAGTACGTAAGTGCACCTATAATGAGTCCGCTCCCAATGCTTGCAATCCATAGCTCTCCTTTCGACTTCATCTGATTGCCAATTGCGCCGATGATAGCGACAACGGGCAAAATATTTAATGCAGTAAACGGGAAAGCAGCTCGCCAATTTGTTTGTACACGCCAATCATGAAGTAAGTTAATTTGTTCATGTTTGGTATAGAGAATTAGCACGAGAACAAGTCCTCCAACTAAAAGTGGCAGGATATAGCTGTTCATAGAAACCACGCCTTTTACATTCGTGGTGAAGATTAATATAATCATGCCCGCAATAAACAAGATACCAAGCCAATTCGGAATCTGATACATGGTGCCTGTAGCTCCTCCAGCAGCAATCATAACTACTGTCACTGTAAACAAATAAAATACAATTAAAACATCATATACTGCAGCTAATTTCTTACCAATCAGCCGTTCCAGTACCGGGATGTAGTGCATGCTTTTTTGCTTATAACTGATATGCAGAATCACTTGACTGCACAAGGTAAACAGGATGGTAAAGATAACTATAGCTAGTCCGCTTCCAAAACCGAAAAATTGCCAAATTTCTCTTCCAGAAGCGTATCCCGCACCGATTAAAGTTGCCAATATTAGAAACATCCATTTTAGACCTGCAGCCAACATCACAGTCCCTCCAATTTTTAACTGCCACGTATAGAAAAAGCAGAAAAGCTATATACTATTACCAATATGTGTATGGAGGATAAGCTATGAGCCTGAAAAGAATATTTACGAAAAAAAAGGAGTTCCGCTGCGACTATCAAGATCCCCTTCTTATGAGTAAAGCTTATGAAACAATCAGCTCATGGATTCCTGAAGATCGTGAGATTATTGTTCTTTGCATTGGTACAGATCGCTCAACTGGAGATGCATTAGGACCAATTATCGGTTCCTTCCTGACAGAAAAATCGCTGAACAGACTTCATGTGTACGGCACACTAGAATCACCTGTCCACGCTGTTAATCTTGTGGAACGTCTGCAGCTAATAGAAGAAAGACATCCAAATGCCTTTATTATTGCAATTGATGCTTGTTTAGGCAGAACTACATCAATCGGATCTATTATTGTTTCCCCTACCCCATTGCGTCCAGGGGCTGCCTTAAAAAAGAACCTTCCAGCTGTTGGAGATGCGCAAATAACCGGTATTGTGAACGCTAGCGGCGACATGGAATACTTCGTACTGCAAAACACACGGCTGCATCTCGTTATGCAGCTTGCTTATAAGATCAGTGCCTTATTATTAGCAGTTGATCAAAGACAAGTACCTATCCTATCTCCCGACAAAACTGCTGCCGAAAACTGATATGTTTCACGTGAAACAAACAAAAAAAGCCAAGAGAAATTGCTGCTTCTCTTGGCTTTTACTTATTTAATACATTTAAAATGCGCTCTAAGTCTTCATCGGAAAAGAACTGGATTTCAATCTTACCTTTTCGCTTACCACGATGTATTGTCACATCTGTTCCAAATTGATTACGGAGCTGCGATTCGGTTTGAACAAGGAAGATGTCCTTTACTGGTTTTTTCTTCTCTGTTTCAGGCAAGTTATTGTTCAGCTTCATAATTAGCTGTTCTACCTGCCGAACATTTAATGATTCCGTTCTGATCTTTTCTACTAGCGGCTGCAGTTTGTTCTTATCTTTAAGTCCTAACATCGCCCGTCCGTGACCCATGGATAACTCTCCCTGATTGATTAAATCGCTTATATCAGGGGGGAGTGCCAGCAGACGAACGAGGTTAGCAATATGAGAACGGCTTTTCCCTAAACGCTTTGCTAGAGTCTCTTGTGTAATATCCAATTCATTCATTAAATTGAAATATGCTTGTGCTTCCTCAATTGGTGTAAGGTCTTCACGTTGAAGATTCTCCAGAAGGGCAAGCTCCATCATCTTTTCATCATCCAATGATTTAATGATAGCCGGAACTTTTTTCAATCCTGCTGCTTTTGCAGCACGATATCTTCTTTCACCAGCTACAATCTCATAACCTTTAATACTCTTTCGCACAATAAGCGGCTGCAAAATACCGTATTCTTGTATGGATTGTTTTAGTTCTTCAATAGCTTCGGCAACAAAGACCTTGCGCGGCTGATACGGATTTGCCCGGCAATCATTGATTGCGATTTCCTGAATTTGATCTTCTTCCTTCATTTCTAATTCCGGAAAGAAAGCATTAAGACCTTTCCCCAACCCTTTGGCCATGCGCCATCACTTCCTTTGCTAAGTCTAAATAAACCTCTGCTCCACGTGACTTCGGATCGTAGATAATGATCGGCTGACCATGACTAGGTGCTTCCCCTAGTCTTACGTTCCTTGGAATGATAGACTGATATACTTTATCCTGAAAATATTTCTTAACTTCTTCAATGACTTGAAGCCCTAAGTTTGTACGTGCATCCAGCATTGTCAGTAAAACACCTTCTATCATCAGGTGTTTGTTCAAATGCTTTTGTACGAGACGAATTGTGTTCAATAACTGACTAAGCCCTTCCAATGCATAATACTCACATTGGACTGGTATGAGGACAGTATCGGCTGCTGTCAATGCATTTAATGTCAGCAAACCTAAGGAAGGCGGACAATCGATAATGACATAATCATAGTTATCTTTCACACTATCAATTGCTTTTTTCAGACGAACTTCTCTTGATATTGTCGGTACTAGCTCAATCTCGGCTCCTGCAAGCTGAATCGTTGCCGGTATAACATCCAAATGATTAACCGCAGTAGGTACAAGAACTTTTTCTGCTTCTAAATCTTCGACAAGGACGTTATACACACAATTTTCGACATCTGCTTTGTTTACACCAACACCGCTAGTAGCATTTCCTTGCGGATCAATATCTACAAGCAATACTTTATTACCTAAAAAAGCCAGGCAAGCACTCAAATTGACGCTGGAAGTCGTTTTTCCAACACCGCCCTTTTGATTTGCTATTGCGATTACTTTGCCCAATGGTGTCACCTACCTCAAACTCAATACATTTATTTTATCACTTTTTTGACGAAACCAACGGATAAATTCATAGATTTAAAAAAGTCGCTCGTTCTTCCTATACAAAATCCCATCTTGCAGCAAGATGGGATCCTATGAGGCGTACATATAGTTAAGATTTTTTCGGTATCTTAATTGTTATTTGATAATAATCGTCCAAGTCTTCTTCCTCTGTCTCCAAATTGATTCCAGTATCAGATACCATAGAAAGCGACTGACGTATTGTGTTCATAGCGATGCGCATATCTTTGTTGACACCCTTCATTTTCGGCCGTTTCTTTTTCGGCGGTGCGTTGACCATGCGGGCGATACGTGCCTCTGTCTCTTTTACATTCAGTTCTTTTTCGATAATCTCCTGCAGTATAATTTCCTGCTTCTCTGCATCTTTTAATACAATGAGTGCACGAGCATGCCGCTCTGTAATCTTCTTCTCCAGCAATGCTGATTGCACAGCCTCAGGCAATTTCAACAACCGCATTTTATTAGCGATAGTCGATTGGCTTTTTCCAAGCCGCTGCGCCAATGCTTCTTGTGTTAAAGAATGCAGTTCCAGCAGACGCTCATAAGCAAGAGCTTCTTCGATTACTGTCAGTTCTTCTCGCTGTAAGTTTTCAATTAGTGCTACAGATGCCGTTTCTGTATCTGACATCTCGCGGATGATGGCAGGCACAGTTTCCCACTCCAGCGACGTTACCGCACGCCAGCGTCGTTCTCCAGCAATTAACTCATAACCGCCCTCCGCTATTTTCCGCACGACGATCGGCTGAATGATACCATGTGTGCGAATAGTCTGGGCCAATTCTTTGATTTTCTCTTCCTGGAAAACCGTTCTTGGCTGGTATTGGTTCGGAACAATGTCCTGTACCGGCAGGTTCATTACTTCATCCTGATGCACATCGTTTTCCGTTTCCGCTGAATCCGATTTATCACCTAGCCCAAAAATACGGCTGAAAGGGTGTAACATCCTCAGACACCACCTTTTTTACAATCCTAATCTAGCAAGCAGGTACATAAGGAATAGTAAATGTTTCACGTGAAACAAGTATAAAAAGGCGCAGCAGTTCTCTTTAGAAGCTGCTGCGCTTGCATAAGCCGAGCCAGTTCCTTATCTACTATTTTAGCATAGATTGGTTGAGAATGGTAAGCTTGTATGGTACTTCATTTACTAATTTTCTTTTCCTTATTCGATTGGTTCACGATTCGGAACACCGGCTTTTCTTGGGTATTTCTTCGGTGTTTTTCGATGCTTAGCGATGATTGCTATATTCCGCTCACCGCCCTCTTCCGGCAAATCAAATGTAAAACTTTCTACCAATTCGCCGCCAAGCAACTGGATAGCAGGTTCTGCATCTTGCAGTTCTGATTCCATATTCGGTCCTTTCATCGCGATGAAATGTCCCTTTGTTCGGCAAAGCGGCAGACAAAGTTCACTAAGGACAGACATCCGGGCTACAGCTCTAGCTGTTACTAAATCAAATGATTCCCGGAAGCTATCATTTTTCCCGAAGTTTTCTGCTCGATCATGATAAAATGCGACATTTGTTAATTCAAGCTTCGTCGCTAACTCATTCAGAAAAGTGATTCGTTTCTTCAGCGAGTCGACGATTGTCACCTTCAAGTCTGGATAGACAATCTTAAGCGGGATACTCGGGAAACCTGCACCGGCGCCTACATCACAAATACTTTCAACCCCTTTAAAATCAAAGAAGAAAGCTGCAGAAATGGAGTCATAGAAGTGTTTCAAATACACTTCTCCTTTCTCCGTAATGGCAGTTAAGTTCATTTTTTCATTCCACTCTACTAAGAGATGGAAATAGTCTTCTAACTGCTGCTTCTGCCGGTCAGATAAGGTGATTCCTTGCTGTTCCAATTGTTGTAGAAAATCTGTTTGGTTCATCCTGTACCTCTTTTCGACGGATTATTGGTTTGCTGCTTTTGCAGGGCCACCTTGTTCGATATAAACGAGCAGGATGGACACATCAGCTGGATTTACACCAGAAATACGGGAAGCTTGGCCAACAGACAGCGGACGTACTTCTTGCAGCTTCTGACGAGCTTCAGTAGCAAGTCCACTGACGTCATCATAATTAATAATATCTGGGATCTTTTTGTTTTCCATACGTTTCATACGGTCAACCTGCTGCATGGATTTTGCAATATATCCTTCATATTTCGTTTGTATTTCAACTTGCTCTTTTACATCGGCTGGCAGTTCTTTATCAGCCGGTACAATTTTCTCCAACAAGCTGTACTTGATTTCCGGACGTTTTAACAAATCTGAAGCGCGTTGAGCTTCTTTCATGACAGATCCTACTTCTTCCATCAGTTCCAGCACATGCGGTTCTGTTTTGATAATAATTCCTTCCAAACGTTTGCGTTCTTCTTCAATTAAGCGTTTTTTCTCTTGGAAGCGCTCATAACGTTCATCACCGATGGTACCAATTTGATGGCCTAGTTCAGTCAGGCGCATATCGGCATTGTCATGACGAAGCAGCAAGCGGTACTCAGCACGTGATGTAAGCAGTCGGTAAGGTTCATTTGTTCCTTTCGTTACCAAGTCATCGATTAAGACACCGATGTATGCTTGTGAACGGTCAAGAATGACAGGGTCTTTGCCAAGCGCTTTTGCAGCTGCGTTAATACCAGCCATGATACCTTGGCCAGATGCTTCTTCATAACCGGACGTACCATTGATTTGACCCGCTGTGTAAAGACCAGCAATTTTCTTCGTTTCTAATGTTGGCCAAAGCTGTGTTGGTACCATCGCATCATATTCAATGGCATAGCCGGCACGCATGATTTCTGCCTTTTCCAATCCCGGGATCGTTTGCAGCATCTCTTTTTGGACATATTCAGGTAAAGAAGTCGACAATCCTTGCACATAAACTTCTTCAGTATTGCGTCCTTCAGGCTCCAAAAAGATTTGGTGGCGCGGTTTGTCGTTGAAACGTACAACTTTATCCTCGATAGATGGACAATAACGCGGACCGGTACCTTTGATCATGCCGGAATACATCGCAGACAATCCTAGATTTTCATTAATAATGTTGTGTGTAAATTCATTTGTATACGTCAACCAGCAAGGAATCTGATCTGTAATGAATTCTGTCGTTTCATAAGAGAATGCCAATGGCTCATCATCGCCTGGCTGAATCTCTGTTTTGGAATAGTCAATAGATCGGCTGTTTACACGCGGTGGTGTTCCCGTTTTAAAACGAACCATTTCAAAACCAAGTTCTTCTAAGTGCTCGGACAATGTAACCGATGCACGCTGGTTATTAGGACCACTTTCATAAGATATATCACCGATAATTACGCGGCCGCGCATAAATGTTCCTGTTGTAATAACAACTGTTTTCGCGTAGTAAGCTGCTTTTGTTTCGGTGACCACACCTTTGCAGACGCCGTCTTCAATAATTAGACGTTCTACCATTCCTTGACGCAATGTCAGGTTCTCCTGACTTTCCAGTTGTTTTTTCATTTCTGTAATATATAGCGGTTTATCCGCTTGTGCACGCAATGCGCGGACAGCAGGACCTTTTCCTGTGTTAAGCATACGCATTTGAATGTGTGTTTTATCAATAACTTTACCCATTACGCCGCCAAGTGCATCTATTTCACGCACTACTACGCCTTTTGCAGGGCCGCCGACGGATGGATTACATGGCATGAATCCTGTCATGTCAAGGTTCATAGATAGCATCAGAGTGTTCGCACCCATTTTTGCTGCACCAATACCAGCTTCACAGCCAGCATGTCCTGCACCAATGACAATGACATCGTAATGCCCAGCATCGTATGTCATGTTAATTCTCTCCTTTTTTATTTTCCTAAACAAAACTGTGAAAACAGTTGATCAATTAAACTTTCATGCACGGTATCCCCGAGAATTTCACCGAGTAATTCCCATGTACGTGTTACATCTATTTGGACAATATCCATCGGCATTTGCATTTCAATGCCATTCATCGCTTCCTGCAGCGAAGATAATGCCTGCTTCAGAAGCTGAATATGCCGGACGTTTGATATATAACTCAAGTCGCCGCCATCAATCTCTCCTGCAAAGAAGGTATCCTTGATGGCTAGCTCCAATTCATCAATTCCTTTTTCCTCTATAAGCGCTGTTGTAATGACAGGTCGATCTCCTGCCAGCTTCTGTACTTCATCCAAATCGATTTTCTGCGTAAGGTCCGTCTTGTTCACAATAGCAATGACATCAAGTCCTTTAACAGCTTCGAATAAATGACGATCTTCGTCAGAAATTTCTTCTCCATAATTAAGCACAAGTAAAATAAGATCACTTTGTTTCAATACTTGGCGGGAGCGCTCCACACCAATTCTTTCAACGATGTCTTCTGTTTCCCGAATACCTGCTGTATCCACAAGTTTTAATGGAACACCGCGCACATTGACATATTCTTCGATTACATCTCGCGTAGTTCCTGCAATTTCTGTGACAATTGCCTTGTTTTCGTGTACAAGTGCATTCATCAAGGAAGATTTTCCAACATTCGGGCGGCCAATAATCGCAGTAGCCAGACCTTCCCGCAAAATCTTACCTTGTTTCGCCATCTCCAGCAGTTTTTCAATTTCTTTATATACGTATTGTGTTTTCTCAATCATCATATTGTGCGACATCTCTTCTACATCGTCGTACTCTGGATAATCAATATTTACTTCTACGTGTGCTACAGTTTCCAGCAGTTCCTGACGCAGCTTTTGGATGAGTCGAGAAAGTCTGCCGTCCATTTGTTTCAGCGCCACGTTCATCGCTCTATCTGTCTTTGCACGAATAAGGTCCATGACAGCTTCTGCCTGGGACAAATCAATTCGGCCATTCAGGAAAGCACGTTTTGTAAATTCTCCTGGCTCTGCCAAGCGTGCTCCTTCTTGCAATGCAAGCTCCAACACGCGATTAACAGAAACAAGACCGCCGTGACAGTTTATCTCTACAACATCTTCCCGCGTAAAGGTCTTCGGAGCTTTCATAACAGAGACCATCACTTCTTCTGCGACTTCCCCGGTAATAGGGTCAATTAGCTTGCCGTAATGAATTGTATGGCTTGGCACGGTCGTCAATGCTTTGCCATCAAAAAGCTTTGCAGCAATTTCTACTGCTTCTGGCCCGCTTAGCCGCACAATGGCAATTGCTCCCTCTCCAACTGGAGTTGAGATAGCTGCAATTGTTTCATGCTGCATGCTTTTCACCTCTTTCTATCTATTGTTCATTTCATCTATTTATCCACAGTTTAAACCTGTGATTGTGTTTATACTCACTAACATATAAGAATAGCACAGATGCCTATCAGAAAGAAAGATATCCACAACAAAAATAGTGTCTGCCAGCCTGTTAAAATTTGTCCACATGTGAACAAATTGCACAAAAAAAGCCTTGGCTTATTGCCAAGACTTATTCTGTGATGGTTGGATGATGAGATAACGATTGGGTTCTTTCCCTTTCGAAGCTGTTTCAACATCGTTTTGTTTTTGCAGCACAGCATGGATGATTTTCCGTTCGCTTGCCGGCATTGGTTCCAGAGGTATCGCTTTTTGCAGCGCTAATGCTTTGCTGGCAGCATTCACTGCTAGCTTTTCAAGTGTTTCCCGTCTTTTTGATCGATATCCTTCCGCATCGACGGTAACTGTAACATGATATGCTTTTTGCTGATGCAGGAATTGTTCGACGAGCTGCTCCAGCGCATTAAGCGTCTGTCCTCGTTTCCCAATCAATATGCCAAGATTTTCTCCGTTAAGCGTGAACATCACATGCTTTTTCTTTCGAGTGGTGATCTCCACCTGTACATTCGGGTGCAGATGGCGGATCACACTTTCCAAATAAGCTTTTGCTGCTTTCATAACATCTGTCTTTATAACGACTTTTACTACAGCCGGTTTGGCACCGAATAAACGAAGGAAACCTTTGCTTCCTTCATCAATGATGGTAACTTCAACATCTGCTTTGGCAGCATTTAACTGCTGAAGGGCCGAATGGATGGCATCATCTACGGTTTTACCGCGAGCAGTGAGCTGTTTCATTACTTTTTGCCGTCAGCTTGCTGCTTGTTCCCCGCCATCATTGGTTTGTTGATCAATAATGTTTGGGCAACCATAAAGATATTACCAACTACCCAGTACAATGCTAGAGCAGAAGGCAAGAACAAAGCAAAAACAGTAATCATAACTGGCATGATATAAAGCATCATTGTCATTTGCGGATTGGCAGCCATCGCTGTGTTTCCAGCCATCATCAGCTTTTGCTGTAAGAATGTCGCTAAACCTGCAACAATTGGCAAGATATAATATGGATCGGGTTGACCTAGCTGTACCCATAAGAAATCATGTTCTTTAATCGCTTGTGTTCTGCTGATTGCTTGATAGAAAGCAAGCAATATTGGCATTTGAACGATAATTGGCAGACATCCTGCAAGCGGATTTACACCATGACGCTGAAATAGCTGCATCGTTTCCTGCTGAAGTTTTTGTTGTGTATTTGCATCTTTGGAACTGTATTTCTTTTGCAGCTCTTTCAATTCCGGCTGAATCGCCTGCATTGAACGAGAGCTTCTCAGCTGTTTAATGTTAAGCGGCAGCAGGATTAGGCGAATAATCACCGTAACGATGATAATTCCCAAGCCATAGTTTTCACTGAACAATTCAGCAAAGTAGCGAATTACTTCGGATAAAGGAAAAACTGCATATTTATTCCAAAATCCGGTACTTTCCGATGTGATCGGCTCCGAGTTCGGCGCACAACCTGCCAAGGCTGCAACAAGCAGCACAAGTGCTAACGCTAATATACCTTTTTTACGCACCATGTTTCCTCCTTAACTTCCTTACATAAGACTTTCTCTATTCTATATCTTTGTTTCGTTTTTTTGCTGCTTCAGCAGACGCGATTTCCACAGCACGTGGATCAAGCTTTTTTTTAGCTCTTGATAAGACATGTCCTTTGCTGGCTGTCTTGCAATGACAACGTAATCATAACCACCAGCCACCTGCTCGTCCAATTCATGGAAAGCTTGTCTTAAATAGCGCTTTATCTTGTTCCGCATAACAGCGTTTCCAAGTTTTTTGCTGACAGACAGACCAATACGGAAATGCGCATCTCCGTTATCCTGCTTCTTATAATATAGAACGAGTTGGCGATTCGCAAAGGAGCGTCCTTTCTGGAACACTTCCTGGAATGCCTCATTCTTTTTAATTCGATATTCTTTCTTCATAAGAGGATCCCCTCAAGCATGCCTATTTAGCAGAAATAATCTTTTCTTAATTTGAAAGAAGGAGAATAAACACGGCATTTAAGCTTCTGGTTTATTCTCCTTCTCCACTCATGTAAAAGCACAGTCGGAACTGTGTTCGTACACTGCTCAAGTATATAAAGTCAAAAAGACCACTATTACAGTAAGTGGTCTTATGCAGACAATACTTTTCTTCCTTTACGACGACGACGAGCTAGAACTTTACGTCCGTTTTTACTGCTCATACGCTCACGGAAGCCGTGTACTTTTTTTCTTTTACGGTTATTAGGTTGAAATGTACGTTTCATATATCAAACACCTCCCTCGAGGATATATAAAAAATATTGCGAAAGGTCATAGACAGTCTTGAACATTATACTTTTAAATGCACAAACATGTCAACCTCTCATATTTTGCTGCTAATTGACTTTCTTTTATCCACAACCCATGTTAATCTAATACCCCTGTGCATAACTTTTTCCACACAAGTTTTCGACAGCTTACTCACATAATCGCAAGCTGTGGATATTTTTTGTCTACACGAAGAAGTACATGTGGATAAGTGTCGAATATGCATTGCAACACACGGATTATTCTGGTATCATGTTTGTGTTTTACTGATTGAATAACTACTACCCATAAAACTTTTATCCACAATGTGTGGATAAACTGTGGACATCTATTCACAGCCCTGTAGATGCAGTTATCAACAAGGACGTGGACAACTGGAGAAGCCTCTCTAATTCCACAATTTACGCGGTTTTATTATCCACACTTATATAATTGAGTTGCACGGCCTTTTTGGCATGACCGTATTTTTCGTATGCCTCAAAAAAGGCCTTTTAATACCTACTATGATGCAGTTTCTAATTAAAGTGACTGCTTCTTTCATTTTTTCAGAAAGGGGGATGCCTGTTGGAGAATATTCAGGATTTATGGAAAAAGACGTTACAAGCAATTGAACAGAAAATCAGTAAGCCAAGCTTTGATACATGGCTCAAAAATACAAACGCATATGCACTCGAAGAGGATACCCTCATTATTCAAGCTCCCAATGAGTTTGCCAGAGACTGGCTGGAAAGCAGCTACTCCTCCTTGATAGGAGACACCCTTTTTGAAGTAACCGGTAATCGCCTGCAGACAAAATTCATCATTCCAGAATTCCAGCAGGAAGAAGAAGCTGCTAAGCCAGCTGTACCTGCTAAAACGTCTGCTAAAGATACTGCAGCGGATTCGCCAAAAACGATGCTGAATAGCAAATATACGTTTGATACATTTGTTATCGGGTCCGGCAACCGCTTTGCACATGCTGCATCTCTAGCTGTTGCAGAAGCACCGGCTAAAGCCTATAATCCGCTTTTCATCTATGGAGGTGTCGGGCTCGGCAAAACGCACTTGATGCATGGAATCGGACATTATGTACTTGATCATAATCCAGGTGCAAAAGTGGTGTACTTATCATCTGAAAAATTTACAAATGAATTCATTAATGCTATCCGAGACAACAAAACAGCAGAATTTCGGGCAAAATACCGCAATATTGATGTCTTGCTTATAGATGATATTCAGTTTTTGGCCGGAAAAGAACAAACGCAAGAAGAGTTCTTCCATACTTTTAATGCGTTACATGAAGAAAACAAGCAAATTATCATTTCCAGTGACCGGCCGCCCAAAGAAATACCAACATTAGAGGATCGTCTGCGCTCCCGCTTTGAATGGGGACTAATTACAGATATTACACCGCCAGATCTGGAGACGAGAATCGCAATCTTACGCAAAAAGGCCAAAGCAGAAGGTTTGGATATTCCAAATGAAGTTATGCTGTACATTGCCAATCAAATAGATACAAATATCCGAGAGCTAGAAGGTGCACTTATACGCGTTGTTGCTTATTCCTCTCTTATAAACTCGGATATTGATGCTTCTTTAGCAGCAGACGCACTTAAAAATATCATCCCTAGCTCCAAGCCAAAGGTCATTACAATCCATGCGATTCAGGAGCTGGTCGGTGAGCGTTTTAACGTCCGATTAGAAGAATTTAGTGCAAAAAAACGAACGAAGGCTATTGCTTTCCCTCGTCAAATCGCAATGTTCCTATCTCGTGAACTCACCGATTTCTCTTTACCTAAAATAGGTGAAGAATTTGGCGGAAGAGACCATACAACTGTCATTCATGCGCACGAGAAAATATCTAAGCTTCTAAGTGAAGATCAGGAATTTCAGCGTGAGATCGATGAGATAAAAGAAAGACTAAAATCTTTCTAATGAGAAGGCCCTGTTGATAAACGTGCATAAACTCTTTTTTTATTCACATATTATCCACAGGGTGTTTTTGTTGTTGTAACTGGGTTTTTTGATGGTTATCCACATAATCACAGCCCCTATTACTACTACTGTATTTTTATAAATAATAATTAATATAAGAACACCCCTTTAGGAGGCACGCAATTATCATGAAATTTGTCATACAACGTGATCGACTATTAGCTAGTATTCAAGATGTAATGAAAGCAATCTCATCCAGAACAGCTATTCCAATTCTGACAGGAATGAAAATTGAAGCAAAAGAAGACGGCATCACCCTAACAGGAAGTGATTCAGATATCTCAATTGAATCCTTTATCCCAAAAGAAGAAGATGGAATTGTATACGTAGAACAAATAGAACCTGGAAGCATTGTCTTACAAGCCAAGTATTTCCCAGAAATCGTTAGAAAAGTACCGATGAACGCCGTGGAAATTGAATCAGATGGACAATTGAACGTCACCATCCGATCAGGAAGTGCAGAATTTAAATTGAATGGGCAAGATGCTGATGAATATCCACAGCTGCCAAAACTTCATAGTGAAGACAGCTTTGAACTTCCTGCTGACTTATTCAAAAACGTAATCAAAGAAACAGTTTTTGCTGTATCTACCCAGGAAACACGCCCTTTATTGACCGGAGTAAATGTTCGTGTACAAGATGATCAATTGCACTTTGTTGCAACAGATAGTCACCGACTAGCTTCCAGGCAAATTCCGATTTCAGCAGCATTTGCTTTCCAGAATGTTGTCATTCCAGGAAAAAGTTTGACAGAACTGAATAAAATACTTGATGAAAATCAGGATCCTGTGGAAATTCGAATTACAAATAATCAAATTCTATTCCGCACAAAACATTTATATTTCCTTTCTCGTTTGCTGGAAGGTAATTATCCAGATACGTCTCGTCTGATTCCGAATGAAAGCAAGACTGTCCTTCAAATCGACACAAAAGAATTGCTTCGTTCCATCGATCGCGCATCTTTACTTGCAAAAGAGAACAGAAACAATGTTGTAAAACTTGTTACCCAGGAGTCAGGAAAACTAGAAATTAGCAGTAACTCACCAGAAGTTGGTCGAGTGGTAGAGGAAATGTCTGTTCAAGAACTTTCCGGAGAAGAACTACGCATCAGTTTCAGTGCCAAGTATATGATGGATGCACTGAAGGTTATCGAAAGTGAGCAGGTAAAAATTGAATTTACGGGAGCAATGCGTCCATTCCTCATCCGTCCAACCGATGATGAAGACCTGCTGCAACTAATTACACCAGTTCGTACGTACTGAGTTATGCACATGTGGATAAAGGCACTGCCAATCGGCGGTGTCTTTTTTCTGTGCATAACATGTTGTCCATTCAGTTGGGCATAATGAAAATAACTTTCAATGTTGTGGATACTTTAGTAAAATAATAAGAAGGCACTTAAAAGTAAGGAGAGCGGAAATGAACGAAGAAATTCAGATCAACACCGAATATATTCAGCTAGGAAAATTCCTGAAGCTGGTGAATGCTGTGGAAAGTGGCGGAATGGTCAAATTGTATCTAGCTGACTATCCGGTGCTAGTGAATGGAGAAGAAGAAAACAGACGCGGCAGGAAGCTGTATCCGGAGGATCGTGTCGAGCTGCCAGCGACATCCGATGTATTTATTGTCAAAAAGGCATAGCAGCTTGCCGGATACAGAAAGGACCTGAGCATGCATATTCAAGAGCTAACGCTTACGCATTATCGGAATTACGATAAGCTGCAGCTTCAATTCGACGATAAAGTGAATGTGATCATCGGCGAGAATGCACAAGGTAAGACGAACCTTATGGAGGCCATCTATGTTCTCGCTTTTTCTAAATCCCACCGGACTCCGAAAGATAAAGAACTTATCCAATGGGACCAAGAATATGCTAAAATAGAAGGGAACATCCTGAAGCGAAAACAGCGGTTTCCGCTGGAAATCGTATTATCGTCCAAAGGCAAAAAAGCAAAACTGAATCATCTGGAACAAAAACGCCTAAGTGATTATATCGGGGCGCTTAATGTAGTCATGTTCGCTCCTGAGGATCTGAACTTGGTGAAAGGCAGTCCGCAAATTCGCAGGCGTTTTATTGATATGGAGATCGGACAGATTCAGCCTGTTTACATTTATCACCTTGGACAATACCAAAAAATATTAAAGCAGCGGAACCACCTGCTGAAGCTGCTTCAGCGGCGGCAAGCTGATCCGACGATGCTTGATGTACTTACAGAGCAGCTAATCACACATGCTGCAATTATTTTAGAAAAGCGTTTCTTGTTCCTTGGATTGCTGCGGAAATGGGCACAGCCTATCCACCAAGGCATCACGACAGGACTGGAGATGCTTGATATAGAATATCTTTCCAATCTTGACGTATCAGAAGAATCCGATAAGGAAACGCTGAGAATAGCTTATGAAGAGAAATTCTCAGCACTTAGAACGCGTGAAGTGGAAAGAGGGACAACATTAGCAGGCCCCCATCGTGATGACCTGTCTTTTTATGTGAACGGGAAAGACGTACAAGCCTTCGGTTCACAAGGTCAGCAGCGCACAACAGCATTGTCACTGAAACTTGCTGAAATAGAGCTGATTCATAAAGAAGTAGGAGACTATCCGATTCTTTTGCTGGATGATGTATTGAGTGAATTGGACGACAGCAGACAATCCCATTTACTTGAAACGATACAAGGAAAAGTACAGACTTTTGTATCAACCACAAATGTATCTGGCATCCAGCATGACACATTGAGACAGGCAGAACTGTTCAACATTCAAGCAGGCAAGCTTGTTTGTGAGTCAGGAGGGGCCTGATATGTTCCTGTCAATTGGTTGGGATAACGTCGTCAGGGCAAAAGATGTTGTGGCTATTTTGGAATATGATCAAGCAGCCAAAACGGTTGACCCCGTGAGGGCAGAAAATGACGAAGCGGATGATGCAGCAGCCAAATCTATCATTGTCACCACAGAAGGGATCTATTCCAGTCCTTTGTCTGTGCAAACACTGAAAAGACGGGCTGCTGTATCAATTCCGAGAATGATAGAAGAAGAAAACCTATAAAGAAACGCAGGTGAAAGCATATGGCAATGGAAGATAAGATGCCGGAAGAACAGTTATATGATGCAGATCAGATACAAGTACTGGAAGGTCTAGAGGCTGTACGAAAACGTCCAGGAATGTACATTGGTTCAACAAGTGAGCGCGGACTGCACCACTTAGTGTGGGAAATCGTTGATAACAGTATCGATGAAGCACTTGCTGGCTATTGTGATCATATTAAAGTGACAATCGAGGAAGATAACAGCATTACGGTTGAGGATAATGGTCGGGGTATCCCTGTAGGTACACATGAGAAAACTGGCCGACCTGCAGTTGAGGTCATTATGACGGTTCTACACGCCGGAGGTAAATTTGGCGGAGGCGGTTATAAAGTATCCGGCGGTCTGCACGGTGTTGGTGCGTCTGTTGTAAATGCTTTGTCGACGCAACTTAACGTAACAGTTCACCGTGATGGCAAAATCCATGAGCAAACTTTTGAACGAGGCATTCCAAAAGGTGATTTGAGAGTCACTGGGGAATCTGACAAAACAGGAACCTTTACTCATTTCAAGCCGGATCCGGAAATCTTTACGGAAACGACGGAATATAACAAAGAGACGCTGCTTGTCCGTATTCGAGAGCTTGCATTTCTGAATAAAGGATTGGCCATCAGTCTGGAAGATAAACGCGAAGAAGAAGCTGAGGTTGTTACCTTCCACTACGAAGGCGGTATCCGTTCATATGTCGAGCATTTGAATCGTACCAAGGAAGTATTACACGAACCGTTTTATGCAGAGAATACGGATTCCGATATTTCAGTAGAGATTGCCCTGCAATACAATGACGGCTACACAAGCAGTATCTACTCTTTTGCGAATAATATCCACACGTATGAAGGCGGAACACATGAAGCTGGATTCAAATCTGGTTTGACACGTGTTATCAATGACTATGCACGGAAGAATAACATGTTCAAGGAAAATGATCCTAATCTGTCTGGTGATGATGTAAGAGAAGGCTTAACTGCCATTATATCAATCAAGCATCCTGATCCGCAGTTTGAAGGCCAAACAAAGACGAAGCTAGGTAACAGTGAAGCACGCCAAGTTACGGATGCAGCTTTCACAGAGTTATTTTCCAAGTTTATGTTTGAAAATCCAGATACAGCAAGAATTGTTGTTGAAAAAGGGTTAATGGCATCTCGCGCTCGAATTGCGGCAAAACGAGCACGTGAACTAACACGACGTAAAGGTGCTTTGGAAGTAAGCAGCTTGCCAGGTAAACTTGCAGACTGTTCTTCCAAGGATGCTTCTATCAGTGAATTGTACGTAGTAGAGGGAGACTCTGCCGGCGGTTCAGCGAAGCAGGGGCGTGATCGTCACTTCCAAGCGATTCTGCCATTGCGAGGTAAAATTATCAACGTTGAGAAAGCTCGACTAGATAAGATTCTTGCCAACAATGAGATTCGCGCAATGATCACTGCTTTAGGAACAGGCATTGGAGAAGAATTCGATATTTCAAAAGCACGATACCATAAACTTGTTATCATGACGGATGCGGATGTCGATGGCGCACATATCCGAACCTTGCTTTTGACATTCTTTTACCGCTACATGCGTCCGCTGATTGAAAATGGTTATGTGTATATCGCACAGCCGCCGCTTTATAAAGTGCAGCAAGGGAAAGCGGCATACTATGCATATAATGATCGTGAGATGGATCGAATCATGAGCGAACTGCCAAAAATTCCGAAGCCTGGTGTTCAGCGTTATAAAGGACTCGGAGAAATGAACGCAACACAGCTTTGGGAAACAACAATGGATCCCGACAACCGCACATTGCTGCAAGTCAGCTTAGCGGATGCAATTGATGCCGATCAGATTTTCGATGTGCTGATGGGCGACAAAGTTGAACCAAGAAGAAATTTCATTCAAGACAATGCAGAAAATGTGCAGAATTTAGATATTTAACCAATTGAGTATTGGTACTGGCAATTGACAGGAGGTTTTTCGCATGGCGGATGAATTACGTCCAAGTGTGCAAGAAAGAGATATTGGTACAGAAATGCGTACATCGTTCCTTGACTATGCAATGAGCGTTATCGTAGCACGTGCTTTGCCTGATGCTAGAGACGGATTGAAGCCTGTACACCGCAGAATTCTTTATGCAATGCACGATTTGGGTATGCATGCAGATAAAGCATATAAGAAATCAGCTCGTATTGTTGGGGAAGTAATCGGTAAATACCACCCGCATGGTGACTCAGCAGTGTATGAAGCGATGGTACGTATGGCGCAAGATTTCAGTTATCGTTATATGCTCGTTGACGGACACGGAAACTTCGGTTCTGTGGACGGTGACTCAGCAGCAGCAATGCGGTATACAGAAGCACGTATGTCTAAGATATCAATGGAGCTGCTGCGTGATATTAATAAAGATACAATTGACTATGGCGATAACTATGACGGCTCCGAAAGACAGCCACTCGTATTGCCAGCCCGCTTCCCAAACCTGCTCGTAAATGGGGCTTCTGGTATTGCGGTCGGAATGGCTACGAATATTCCGCCGCATAACCTAAATGAAACGATTAATGGTGTTCTGGCTCTTAGTAAGAACCCAGATATCACAGTCGAAGAATTGATGGATGAGCATATATTTGGACCTGATTTCCCAACTGGAGCTCAAATATTGGGCAGAAGCGGCATCCGGAAGGCTTATGAAACAGGACGAGGTTCTATCACTGTTCGTGCTAATACAGAGATTATTGAACATGATAATGGTAAATCCACTATCCTTGTATCAGAACTTCCTTACCAGGTGAATAAGGCTCGTCTTGTAGAGAAAATCGCAGAACTTGTGCGTGATAAGCGAATTGAAGGTATCACGGATCTGCGTGATGAATCCGACCGGAACGGAATGCGTGTGGTTATTGAAATCCGCCGTGATGCGAACCCGAACGTAATACTGAATAATTTGTATAAGCATACAGCTTTGCAGACGTCCTTCGGAATTAATATCTTGGCGCTTGTAGACGAGAAGCCACAGATTCTGAACTTGAAACAAGTACTTAAACATTACTTGGATCACCAGCAGGTTGTTATTCGCCGCAGAACTGAGTTCGAATTGCGCAAAGCGGAAGCAAGAGCTCACATTCTGGAAGGTTTACGTATTGCGCTCGACAATCTGGATGAAATCATTCGTTTGATTCGCGGATCCCAGACAACAGATATTGCTCGTGAAGCGTTAATGACTAGCTTTGAGCTATCTGAAAAACAAGCGCAGGCAATTTTGGACATGCGTTTGCAGCGATTAACAGGTTTGGAACGTGACAAGATTGAAGAGGAATATCAAGAGCTTGTAAAACTTATTGCAGAGCTGAAAGCAATCCTTGCTGATGATGAGAAAGTATTGGAAATCATTCGAGAAGAGTTGACTGAGATCAAGGAACGCTTTGGTGACGAGCGCCGTACGGAGATTGTTATCGGCGGTACAGACTTTATTGAGGATGAAGCACTTATCCCAGAAGAGAATGTTGTCATTACTTTAACGCACCAAGGTTATATTAAACGCTTGCCTTCTTCCACTTATCGCAGTCAAGGACGCGGCGGCAGAGGTATTCAAGGTATGGGAACGAATGAAGATGACTTTGTTGAACATCTCATATCTACTAGTACGCATGATACGATTCTATTCTTCTCGAACAAAGGGAAGGTATATCGTGCAAAAGGCTATGAAGTACCAGAATTCAGCCGGACAGCGAAGGGTATCCCGATTATCAATATGCTGGAGATTGAAAAAGGCGAATGGATCAATGCCTTGATACCTGTTAAAGATTTTGTTGATGACTGGTATTTGATCTTCACAACAAAACAAGGTATCTCTAAACGGACAACACTTTCTCAGTTCGCCAATATCCGCCGAGGCGGTTTAATCGCATTGAATCTGCGCGAAGATGATGAATTGATCTCCGTTCGCATGACGGATGGAAACAAGCACATCATGATCGGAACGAAAAACGGTTATTTGATTCGCTTCCCTGAAGAACAGATCCGTCCGATGGGCCGGACAGCTGCGGGTGTGAAAGGAATCAGCTTGCGTGGTGAAGACGATTCAGTTGTATCGATGGATATTATTGATGAGGGCGTTGATATCCTGAACGTCACAGAAAAAGGATTCGGGAAGCGTACGCCAGAATCAGAATATCGAATTACGAATCGTGGCGGTAAAGGTATTCTTACCTCCAAGATCACGGATAAAACAGGTCAGATGGTCGCTGTTAAACCAGTAAGTGGTGATGAAGATATTATGATTATCACTGTTTCTGGCGTCTTAATCCGTATGCCTGTTGCCAGTATTTCAGTCACTGGCCGGAATACACAGGGCGTCATTCTGATTCGTATTCAAGAAAATGAAGCAGTTGCTACTGTTGCTCGGATTGATAAAGAGCAAGAAGAGGAAATTGAGGGTGTTTCGGAAGAATTGCTGGATGAACCAGTACAGCCCGAAGAAGATAACTCTGAGGATTCCGAATAAGTATGATTAAAAGCATTCCCGCTCCCATAGTGGGAGTGCTTTTTTTTACATAATGAAGTGGAAGAAAGGGTGCGTAGGATATGATCGTCTCAGCTAATCAACTTGTAGCTGGCTGTATTGTAACTGCAGACGTGATGGGAAAGAGTGGTTTACCGCTTGTAAAGAGTAAAACAACACTGACAGAGTCGGATATCTTTTATCTGCAAAAACTACTTGTGAAAGAAGTAGCAGTAGCTAGCCACTTAGAAGACGGCACCAGTTTTGTCCCAAGTAAGGAACCTGTGCAGCAAAAGGTCCTCAAAAAAGAAATGAATTTTCTAGATGCATATGAAGCAGCAGCAGATGAACATCAGAAACAGTTCGCTTCTTGGCAGCATGGAGCTGCTGTTGACGTTTCTAGCTTGCGGAAGAAGCTTTTAACTATGATAGAGAAATTAGCGAAGTGGGATGGAAATATCTTTAATTTGCCGTCCTATCGGAAGCAGAATGATTATGTATCTGATCATGCAATTGGGATGGCGCTGCTTGCAGCAGCAGTGCTGCAGAGAGCAGGTTATACAGAGGCAGATATTAATCAGACAGCTTTAGCTGCTTTGTTGGCTGATTGCGGCATGGCAAAGCTTAAGCAGCCCTATCATCTGCAAAAACGCAGCTTGCATGCACTGGATCGGGAAGATATGGAGAAGCATCCTACATTGTCTTATCGAATGATAGAGAATGTTTCTCTTCTTTCAACAAAGGCAAAACTTGCGATTCTGCAGCATCATGAACGAGCAGATGGAGCAGGATATCCGCTCCGTTTGGGTAAAGATAAAGTCCACCCTTTCGCAAGTCTTATTTCTATTTGTGATACCTATCATGCACTCATATCTGAACGGGCTCATCAGCGTGCCGTATCTCCTTACAGAGCAGTTGAAATGATATTGGAAGAACAGTTTGAACGGTTTGATCCTACAATGGTGCAGCACTTTATGCAAGCATTCCTGGATGCACAGCAGAAGACGACAGTCCGGTTATCTTCTGGCGAACTTGCTGAGATTGTATTTACAGATAGCAATTATCCGGCTAGGCCAATGGTCCGTGAGCTAGAATCTGGAGAAGTGAAAGCAATGAATGAATATCCAGATTTACAGATTGAAGAGGTTATCCAATGAAGCACGCATTTAGCGTGCTTTTTTTGTATCTAATAAGCGTTGCTGCATATAGGAACCAATTAGCAGCGGAAATTTTTCACAAGTGATTTCTAGAAAACGAACAATTAGTGGGTAGTCATGGCGCTTACTCACATGCAGAAAATCTGTCCACCATTCTGTTTCGTAACGACAAATCATGCTGAGGTTATACAGCAGTACATAATGGGCCATGCATTCATGAATAGCAGTTAAACTTCGCTGCTTGAGAAAGTGGAAATTCTTTTCTGTTGTACTATAAAAAAGCGGTCCAGCTGTTTGCCAAATTGTATCTGGAGTCTCGATAGCTAGCTGTTCGTTACTGGTTAATTTTAGAGAGAAAGAATGCAAAAGTTCACGGAAACGCCGCTGTGTGTATTGAAAGTTATCAGGCAAGGAGGAAGGCAGATATATGGTGTTTTGCTGCTGTTCTGCTAGAGACAGATGCTGCTTCTCTTCTTGCATCAGCAAAAGACCTTGTAATTCTGGAATTAAACCTAGCATATCGCCCATCGATAGCTTCTGGATTGAGAGTAAATCTTTTTGACAAACATATCGTGAGAAGTAAGGAAATAAGCCGCGCTGCTGGACAAGAACTTCATCAAGACTGAAGTGATAGTCACGTTTTTTACGCTTTCGAGTCGACAGCCCGTGCGCTAAATCAGCTGTTGATTCTGGATATGCCGGCCGCGTTAGCAGTAAACTTGCTTTCATAAAATGCGTCATTCCGTAAAACAATAAGACAGGCTTCATAAATAACGGGGCATCTTTACCATAGGAATAATAAGCTTTCCCGTGGTCCATATAGGCCAGGAAAGCAGAAATGTTCTGGTAGCTCCGGCTTTCTGCATCGGGAACAGCGAGTTGCTGATAGTTTTTTTGCAGAAGAGAAAGGGCTGCATCTTCTGCTTCCAGGTAGGTTAGAAAGGTGGAGACGTTTTCATCTTTCATACAGGATCCTCCAGTAAATTTTCAGTGCTTATATAGTTGAAAAACCGCGCATCTTGGCGTATTGTAAGTAACAATAGGTTTTTATAGAAGTATTTTAACCATATATAGTCATTTCATGATAAAAGGAGGATAAACATGCGGGAAGACAAGTTTACAAAAGAGGGTTTGACCTTTGATGATGTCTTGCTTATGCCAGCAAGATCTGAGGTATTGCCACGTGATGTGAAGTTCCAAACTGCATTAACCAAAAATATTACACTAAACATTCCACTTATCAGTGCAGGAATGGACACTGTAACAGAGGCTAGCATGGCTATTGCAATGGCGAGACAGGGTGGACTAGGCATCATCCATAAGAACATGTCCATTGAAGAACAAGCAGAGCAGGTGGATCGTGTAAAACGTTCTGAGAGCGGCGTTATAACTGACCCATTCTTCTTGTGCCCAGAAAACCAAGTGTTTGATGCAGAACATTTGATGGGTAAATTCCGCATTTCAGGCGTGCCAATCGTTAACAACCGAGAAGAGCAGAAGCTGATCGGTATCCTGACAAATCGTGATCTTCGTTTCGTGCAGGATTATTCGATTGCAATCTCCGATGTGATGACAAAAGAAAACTTGGTAACTGCGCCAGTCGGCACAACGTTGGATGAAGCAGAGAAAATTCTTCAGAAACATAAGATCGAAAAGCTGCCGCTTGTAGATGAAAAAGGTGTGCTTAAAGGCTTGATCACTATTAAAGATATTGAGAAAGTAATTGAGTTCCCGAATTCTGCAAAAGACAAACATGGCCGCTTACTCGTAGGAGCTGCTGTCGGTATTACTGGTGATGCGATGACACGCATCAGCAAGCTAGTGGAATCTGGCGTGGACGTACTTGTAGTTGATACTGCACACGGCCATTCAAAAGGTGTTCTGGAACAAGTACAAGCAATTAAAGAGAAGTTCCCTGAAGTGGACTTGATTGCTGGTAATGTAGCAACAGCTGAAGGTACACGTGCACTTATCGAAGCTGGTGCTGACGTAGTTAAAGTTGGTATCGGACCTGGTTCAATTTGTACAACACGCGTGGTAGCAGGTGTTGGTGTACCACAGATCACAGCTGTTCATGACTGTGCTGTAGAAGCTGACAAACACGGTGTCTCCATCATTGCAGATGGCGGTATTAAATACTCTGGAGACATTGCAAAAGCACTAGCAGCAGGCGGACATGCTGTAATGCTCGGCAGCATGTTTGCGGGTACAGCAGAAAGCCCTGGCGAAACAGAGATTTTCCAAGGCCGTCAATACAAAGTATATCGCGGTATGGGGTCTGTTGGAGCGATGAAATCCGGTTCCAAAGACCGTTACTTCCAAGGCGAAACAGAAGAAGCGAAGAAATTGGTACCAGAAGGCATCGAAGGACGTGTTGCTTTCAAAGGAGCACTTGCAGATACAGTACACCAGCTGCTTGGCGGCTTGCGTGCAAGCATGGGCTATTGCGGTGCTGCTGATCTTGTGTACTTCCGTGAGAATGCACAATTTATCCGCATGACTGGAGCAGGCTTGCGTGAAAGTCATCCGCATGATGTTCAAATCACAAAAGAAGCACCAAACTATTCCGTAACTTAATTAGAATTTGAAACGACGTCATCATTGGCGTCGTTTCTTTTTTATAGTACATAATCTAACAAATAAACTGACTTTTTTCAATATGAATAATATTGTAATAGTTGAAAGGGTTTGCTACATTTAAAAGGAACTAATTTAGAAATAGGGGGTAGAAGAGATGAGAATGAAGAAAAGATCTTTTATCGTAATTAGTATGATAGCGGCATTGACTATTATTTTGACAGCATGCGGCGGGGGTACAAGTGACAGCTCTTCGTCTGAGGGCGGTCCGCAATTCATCGATTTGCTGACAGGCGGAACGGAAGGTACATATTATCCGCTAGGGGGCAGCTTGGCTGAGATTATCAACTCAAACGTGGATGATGTAGAAGCACGTGCTACATCTACAGGAGCTTCTGTAGAAAATATGAATACATTGAGTGAAGGTAACGACGATGTGATTGCCTTCACCCAAACAGATATTGCTGCTTATGCATCAGAAGGAGAATTGATGTTTGAAGGAGAAGCAATCGATAATATCCAGGCTATTGGTTCCCTATATCCAGAAACAATTCAGATTGTTGCGACGAAGGCTAGCGGCATCGAAACGATAGATGACTTAAAAGGAAAGACTGTATCAATTGGGGCACCAGGATCCGGTACAAATGCAAGTGCAGAGGATATCTTGGGTATCTATGATTTGACAGTGGATGATATTGAAGTGCAGAATCTTGACTTTGGTGAGTCTACAGCTGGCATGCAGGATGGGACGATTGATGCTGCCATCATCACAGCGGGTACACCAACAGGCGCGGTAGAAAGTCTTTCTGCTACAACGGATATTACAGTAGTCGGTTTGGATAAGGATAAGGTCGATCAATTGATTGAAGAGAAACCATATTATGCGCCTTATACGATCGAAGAGGGCACATACAGCTTGGAGCAGCCTGTCGAGACAGTATCTGTTAATGCAATGCTTGCGACAACTGCAGGTATGGATGAGGATCTTGTTTACAATATCACTAAATCCATTTATGAAAATACAGATGAAATTGGACATCAAAAGGCTGAATTTATTAAACCAGAGAGTGCAGTAGAAGGTGTGAGCATTGATTTCCATCCAGGTGCATTGCGTTACTTCGAAGAAGCAGGGGTAGAAGTACCGCAATAACGTATAAGTATGTGATCGCCGGTATCCCTCGGTTACCGGCGATTTTTTGAGGTTGAAAGGGTGTTAGGATATGAAACTGCCTCGCTTTCTAACTAAATATTGGCTGCTGGCTGTACCTCTTGGAGCTGTATTTTTATGGTATCTAGTTTATCCATCACACCAAATTCTTGCTTTAGAGGACCCTGATAACGGGGAGCTGCTAAGCTATTTGCCGGTAACAGATGGTGACCACTTCCAAATCAAATACACACATTCCATCCACTTATCGGATGTAAACGAAGAATATCGTGTACAAGGAGGGCGTTTATATCCTTATCAATTGATTTATGAAGATACAGGAGTAGGGATGCCAGCGAATGCGGAAGCAGGTCAAACTTTTACGATGGATGATGGGAAGTACATCATATCCAATCTTCAAGGTTCAACAGACAAGCTTTATCTCACGATTGGAGCAGTAAAAGCCAATCATCAAATCATCTTTAATAATACATCCTATTCGCTGCAAGCTAACATCGGTCCAGGTGAGACGATTGCGATTAAAACACGTAACGTAAATCACTGGATGCTTTGGAAAGGAGACAGATTACATGAGTAACAAGCTAGCACAAGCAGAAAGAATGACAGAAGAACAACAGCAGCAGCTAATAGAGAAATACGATTCCGAATCGAATTTCCGAAGACTTGCTGGATTCATGAGCATGATTGTTTTTTATGGGTTACTCGCTTTCTCCATTTATCAGCTGTATACATCAACTTACGGAAATATCCCTACTCAGATTCACCGTTCCATTCACTTAGGATTTGGACTCGTATTAATATTCCTGCTTTTTCCTGCTTCTAAGAAAAGCAGCCGGACAAAAATTGCCTGGTATGATTACCTGCTGGCTGCTCTTGGATTTGTCGTAGGTGCTTATTGGCCGGTGATGTACAATGAGATTATTTCACAAGCCGGACAGATTACAACGATGGACTTCGCTGTTGGCACGCTGGCTGTACTTCTCGTACTAGAAGCAACACGCCGGACAGTCGGTCTGCCGATTGTCATCATCGCAGTCGCTTTCTTGGCTTATGCGTATTGGGGACGGCAAATGCCGGGATTCCTGCTGCATCCAGGTGTTGACGTAGATACATTGGTGCAGTCACTATTCTTTACGACACAAGGAATTTTGGGTACTCCAATCGGTGTATCGGCTACATATATCTTTCTGTTCTTGCTGTTTGGGGCCTTTCTTGTTAAGACAGGTGTTGGACAGTACTTTAATGATCTGGCTTTGGTCATTGCTGGCAGGAGAATTGGCGGTCCAGCAAAGGTAGCAATCTTCTCAAGTGCTTTGCAAGGGACAGTAAGCGGGAGCTCAGTTGCTAACGTTGTGACTTCCGGGTCATTTACGATTCCTATGATGAAGCGCCTTGGCTATTCAAAGAATTTTGCTGGTGCTGTGGAAGCATCCTCTTCTACAGGAGGACAAATCATGCCGCCTATCATGGGGGCAGCTGCCTTCTTAATGGTCGAGTTCATTGGGGTAAGCTACTGGACGATTGCAAAAGCAGCGGTTATTCCAGCTATTCTTTACTTCTCGGGTATTTGGATTATGACCCATTTTGAAGCGAAAAAAACAGGATTGCGCGGTTTGAAGAAGGAAGAGATGCCAAATAAGAAAGAAGTGCTGCAAAATCTTTACCTGCTTCTTCCAATTGTTGCTATGGTATTTTATCTGAGTTCTGGGTTAAGTATAATGCGCGCTGCTGTTTATGGGATTATTACATGTATCTTAATTGGTTTACTGCGGAAAGAACGTTATAAGCATCTTTATCCAATTGTTTTTGCGGCTACATTCGCTGCCTATCTCGTGTACGGTGCACTTACAGGCGGAATGTCGGTTGAAACAGCTTTAATAGTAGCCGCTCTTATTACGGTTCTTGTCAGTTACTTTTTCAATGAAAATTTCATTGATACCATCCAGGCATTAGTTGAAGGAGCAAGAACAGCTCTAAGTGTTATCGCAGCAACAGCAGCAGCTGGGATCATTGTAGCTGTTGTGACAAAGACAGGCCTTGGGCTAAGCTTAGCTAACAGCCTGGTCGATCTGGCAAATGAGAAACTGCTGCTTACTTTGTTCTTTACAATGATTGCATCCTTAATTCTAGGAATGGGAGCCCCGACAACGGCCAACTATATTATCACGTCAACAATTGCAGCACCGGCAATCATTTTGCTAGGTGTGAATGATTTATCGGCTCATATGTTTGTGTTCTACTTCGGTATTATGGCAGATATTACACCACCAGTAGCGTTAGCAGCGTTTGCGGCAGCAGGAATGTCTGGAGGAAGGCCGATTGCCACTGGATTAAATTCTGCAAAGTTATCCATTGCTGCCTTTATTATTCCATACATGTTCGTATTGGAGCCGCAGCTTTTGCTCTACGATATAGATGGTAACTATCTGCATGTTATTTGGATCTTCCTTACAGCCTTTCTCGGTATGATTAGTATTGGAGCAGGAATTATTGGCTACTGGTACCGTAAGTTATATATCGTGGAACGATTTGTTGCTGTAATTGGAGGACTAGTGCTTATCTATCCCAATCTATGGACAGGAATAGCAGGTATTATTACTTTCGCAGCTTTGCTTGCGATTCAGTATTTCGTAAAACGTTCTGAATGGAATGTACCTGTAACGAAGCCGTCTTCTTAATTGAAGGTGGCTTTTTCTTTAGGGTAATTCGGGTATAGGTTTGGTACAATGTCCGGGAGGTGAAGGTATGGTAAAACAAATGATTGATAATGACTGGCAGAATATTTTGCAGGATGAATTTGAGAAGGAATATTACAAGGAACTGCGAAGCTTTTTAAAAACCGCCTATGAGGAGCGGACAATTTATCCAGATATGCATCATATATATGAGGCTTTGCAAGTCACGTCTTTCCAGCATACAAAGGTTGTCATTCTTGGCCAGGATCCATATCATGGGCCGAACCAAGCACATGGACTCAGTTTTTCTGTCCAGCCTGAAGTAGCAGTACCGAGATCACTTGTAAATATTTATAAAGAACTGGCTGATGACATTGGCTGTTCCATTCCGAGTCACGGATATTTGAGGCACTGGGCTGAACAAGGGGTGCTTCTTTTGAATACAGCTTTAACAGTAGAAGCGCATCAAGCTGCATCCCACCGCGGCAAGGGCTGGGAACATTTCACTGATCGTGTGATTCAGTCACTCAATGACAAGCAAGATCCAGTTGTCTTTATCTTGTGGGGAAAACATGCGCAAGAAAAGCAGAAGCTAATTGACACAGACAAGCATTATACACTTACTTCTGTCCATCCAAGCCCATTGTCAGCAAGACGCGGATTTTTTGGAAGCAAACCTTTCTCCAAGACGAATGAAATACTAATAAGCAATGGACTCGAGCCAATCGATTGGTGTGTTCCTGACTTGTGAACAAAATGTAGAATCGTCATAAAGTACGTTCCCCTCTAGCTGCTGTCTATGGTAAAATAACGAGGATATAAAATAACGATTCTATATATTTGTGGAGGTAGAAACACTTGAAACATCTTTTGAAAGCATCGATGATCGGTTTACTCGCGATGCTGATTACGTTTAGCACTTTTATAGCAAAGCCACTAGACACACAAGCTGCGGGAAGCTTGAATATCAAAGCGGAATCCGCAATTCTAATAGACGCCAATTCTGGTGAAATATTATATGCGAAGAACCCTGATCTCACTTTACCTCCAGCAAGTATGACAAAAATGATGTCGGAATACCTGATTTTAGACGCAATTGAAGCAGGAAGTATTTCCTGGGATACAACAACGCAAGTGAGTGATTATCCGTACGCCATCTCAGCCAATAAGGATTTCTCCGGTACGGGGCTTACACAGGACAAAGATTACACAGTACGTGATCTTTATAATGCAATGGCTATCTATTCTGATAATGCAGCTACTGTTGTTCTAGCAGAACTTGTAGCTGGCAGTGAAACAGAATTTGTGAAGATGATGAACAAAAAAGCCGAAGAAATCGGTATGAAAGAATACAAATTTGTAAATGCTTCTGGTCTTGCCAATTCTGACCTTGGTGATGACCGTCCTGAGGGTACTGGAGCCAACGAAGACAACCTTTTATCAGCAAGGTCAACTGGTATTCTTGCTTACAACTTGATTAAAGATCATCCGGAAGCACTAGAAGTTGCCGGTACAACACAAACAGAGTTCGACGGTAAAACGATTACAAACTGGAACTGGATGCTTCCCAATATGCCTGGCTACCTAAAAGCTTATGGTTATGAAGGCATGGATGGTTTGAAAACAGGACACACAACTGCAGCAGGCTACTGCTTCACAGGTACAGCGGAAAGAAACGGTCAGCGATACATTACAGTTGTGATGAAGACAGCGAGCGAAGAAGCACGCTTCCAAGAAACAGCGAAATTGCTTGATTACGGTTTTAATCAGTTTAAACAAACAGAGCTTTATAAAGCAGGCACAGAAATCAAAGACCATAAATCTTTACCTGTAGCAAAAGGAAAAGAAGATACAGTAGCCATCTCAACAAAAAATGCAGTTACAACATCTGTTAAAAACGGTGAAGAAGATAAATATCACCTTAAATTCAAAGTCGACAAGGACAAGCTGAATAAAGATGATGAACTTATAGCCCCAGTGAAAAAGGGCGACAAAGTTGGTACAGCTACACTCGTATATGATGGCGATGATTTAGGTAACATCAATGGCGGTTCTTACACTGTTGACATCGTCGCATCAGAAGACGTTGAAAAATCAAACTGGTTCATGCTCTCCCTAGGCGCCATCGGAGACTTCTTCTCCGGCATCTTCACTAGCGTAGCAGATACAGTTAAAGGCTGGTTTTAACTAAGAAAAGCGGAGAAAACCGTTTAGAAACGGAGGGATAGGTGAGAAAGCCCGGAGTGAGGTGTATTTCCTTGTGCAGGGATTTATCGCCTATACTGCAGTTTCTGGTCTGTGCAGCTAGACACCATCGAAAAGCGGAATAAGCCGTTTAGGAACGTAAGGATAAGCAAGGGAGCGCGGAGTGGGCGATTTCTCCCACGCAGAGATTCATTGCTTATCCTCTAGTTCCTGGCTTGTGCAGCTAGACACCATCGAAAAGCGGAGAAGACCGTTTAGGAACGTATGCATAAGCAAAAACCCCCCGGAGAGACTTTCTTTTCGGGGATTTTACGTATAAATCATCTTTTCTTAGTGGAAGCTAGATCCAGAATTGCATATCATACTTGCATAATTACCTGGAATTAGCTATTCTTTAGGAAGAATAACAACAACGTGATGATAGGAACTAGTAACCCATGGCATGCTAGAGAGAGTCGACGGCTGGTGAAAGTCGATGCAGCGCTGTGAGTGAATCCATCCTGGAATGGTATGGAGACATGCCCGGTACAAACCGTTATCTTGTTGAGCCGGAAGGCATTTTTTTGTCTTCAATCAGGGTGGTATCGCGGGTGAAACATCTCGTCCCTTTTTTCTAAAGGGGCGGGGTGTTTTTTGTTTAAAAAAAAGGAGGAAGCACGTATGCTGGATATGAAATATCTACGCTCTAATTTTGAAGAAGTAAAACAGAAGCTTACAAATCGCGGTGAAGATTTAAGTGACTTGGATAAGTTTGGTGACCTAGATGAACGTCGCCGTAAACTAATCAATGACACAGAGGAATTGAAAGCGAAACGTAATGAAGTATCGAAGCAAATTGCTGTATTGAAGAAAGAGAAACAAGATGCTGATGCACAAATTAAGGAAATGCGTGAAGTAGGCGATCAAATTAAAGCTTACGACGAGGAGCTTCGTGAAGTGGAAAGCGAGCTGGATACACTATTGCTCTCTATCCCGAATATTCCGCATGAGAGCGTTCCTGTAGGCGAATCTGAAGATGATAACGTAGAAGCGCGTGTGTGGGGCGATGTGCAGCAGAAAGATTTTGAAGAGAAAGCACACTGGGACCTTGCTGCTGATTTAGAGATTCTTGATTTTGAACGTGCTGGTAAAGTTACAGGAAGCCGCTTTGTGTTTTATAAAGGACTAGGTGCGCGTTTAGAGCGTGCTTTAATCAACTTCATGATGGATCTTCATGCAGACGAACATGGATACGAAGAAATGCTTCCTCCTTATATGGTAAACAGAACAAGCATGACAGGAACAGGTCAGCTGCCGAAATTTGAAGAAGATGCCTTCAAGGTAGATGGATGGGATTACTTCCTTATTCCAACAGCAGAAGTACCTGTAACCAACTATTATCGAGAAGAGATTCTAAAAGGTGAACAGCTGCCGCAGAAGTTTGCAGCATTCAGTGCATCTTTCCGCTCTGAGGCTGGTTCTGCTGGCCGTGATACACGTGGTCTTATTCGCCAGCATCAGTTCAACAAGGTGGAATTAGTGCAATTCGTTAAACCAGAAGATTCCTATGCTGTTTTAGAAGAAATCACTGGCCATGCAGAAAAAGTCTTGCAGCTGCTCGGTTTGTCATATCGTGTGATGAGCATGTGCACAGGTGATCTTGGTTTCACTGCTGCGAAGAAATATGATTTAGAAGTTTGGCTGCCAAGCAGCGGCACATACCGAGAAATCTCCTCTGTATCCAATTTTGAGGACTTCCAAGCTCGTCGTGCTGGTATTCGTTTCAAACGTGATGAGAAGAGCAAGCCGGAATTCGTGCACACATTGAATGGCTCTGGTTTGGCGCTTGGACGGACAGTTGCTGCCATCTTAGAGAACTACCAGCAAGCGGATGGTTCTATCAAGGTGCCAGAAGTATTGGTACCTTATATGGGTGGTAAAACAGAGATCCGATAATGTCAGTTTCTTGACAGAGATAGAGAAAATATGGTGAGATAGCTTTTGGAGACAAAAGCATGGAGGGGTACCCAAGTTTGGCTGAAGGGATCGGTCTCGAAAACCGACAGGGGTCTAATAAGGCCCGCGGGGGTTCAAATCCCCCCTCCTCCGCTATTTTTTTCGTTCTTTATTGACATCTATAAATGTACATGGTATATTATATCTTGTCTTACGGAGGAATACCCAAGTTTGGCTGAAGGGATCGGTCTTGAAAACCGACAGGAGCTTAACGGCTCGCGGGGGTTCGAATCCCTCTTCCTCCGCCATATTTTACAAACGCATAAAATTGGAGATATACAAAATCGTTACGTTTTCGTAACGATTTTTTTTATATATTGATTTCTGGACAGCAGCGTCAGATAATACAACAAACGCGTTTCACGTGGAACGGAGGCTTCTATGGATAAAATAGCTTTTATAGGTGCAGGGGCAATGACAGAAGCGATTGTTAAAGGCGTGATTAAAGCTGAGCTCTTGCCTGCTTCACATATTTGGATGACGAACCATGCGAATGAGGAAAGGCTGCAGCGAATGCACGCGACATATGGTGTCACGGTAACTCGTAATCAGGCCGACTTGCTGAAGAAAACAGATATTATTATCTTATCTGTAAAGCCGAAAGATGCAGAACAGGCATTACTTAGCTTAGGAGAAGCGCAGCTGGGAAAAGAGCAAGTTGTCGTTTCGCTTATGGCAGGTATAACCACTGCTTACTTGGAAAGCTTCCTGCCGGCAGGGCAGTCAGTTATACGCGTGATGCCTAATACGTCTGCAACAATCTTAGAAGCTGCCACAGCAATTGCAGCAGGAACACATGCTACCAAGCAGCAGCTGCAGCTTGTACAGCAACTGTTTTGGACGGTTGGTTCGGCTATTGAAGTAGGTGAGGAATCAATGGATGCTGTCACTGCTATTTCCGGAAGCGGTCCCGCTTATATCTATTACTTGATGGAAGCATTAGAAGAAGCCAGCTTCCAAGTTGGGTTAGATGAAAAAATCGGGAAACAGCTTTTGATTCAAACTTTTAAAGGTGCAGCAGCTATGATGGAGCAGTCAGAGCTATCACCTGCACAGCTTCGGGCTAATATTACCAGCGCTGGGGGAACCACTGCAGCGGGTATTTCGGTGCTGGAGGAACAAAATGTGAAAGCTGCTGTTACAGCATGTGTACAAGCAGCTGCAGCAAGGTCGAAAGAGATGGGACAAGCATACAGCAAATGAAAAAATCCGCCACGAAGGCGGATTTTTAGTTAGGCTGACGGGATGTCCATTTACGTGAATGTTGAATAAAGTGGCCAATTTTTTCTAAGATCGGCTCTATCGAGGTTTTTGGATCATGCAGATCATAGTCGGCAATGTTTACCCGCAATACAGGACAAGCATTGAAGTTATTAATCCATTTCTCATAGCGATGGAACATCCCTTCCCAATAACTGATTGGTGTTTGTTGTTCCATCTCACGGCCGCGCTGCTTGATCCGACTGATAATATGGTCGAATGAACCCTCCAAATAGATCAGCAAGTCTGGATGCGGAAAATAAGGTGTCATCACCATAGCATCAAAGAGAGAGCGATAGGTTTCATAATCTACATCAGACATATTTCCTTCTTCATAAGCCATGCGAGCGAATATACCGGTGTCTTCGTAAATAGAGCGGTCTTGAATGAAGCCGCCGCCGTATTCGAAGATGCGCTTTTGCTCCTTGAATCGCTCAGCTAGGAAGTAGACCTGCAGATGAAAGCTCCAGCGTTCAAAGTCAGCATAAAACTTATCCAAGTATGGATTGCCGTCTACTTTTTCGAAACTTGTGCGAAAATCCAATGCTTGAGACAATGCTTGCGTCATAGTTGATTTTCCGACCCCGACAGTACCTGCGATAGTAATGACACTGTCAGCAGGAATCTGATATTTCTCTCTAAAATTCATGATGATGTTACTCCTTTATCCAAGTGAGAGGAAATCTTTTCACATATATACTTCCAATCCTGTTCGTTTTGCACAAAGTCCAATTTATCCCCACTAAGACGAAGCACAGGGATATGCGGATTTTCTTTTTCAAATTGCTCCATGAAGTTCCGATAATCAGCAGCCAATTGCTCTAAATAGTCAGGCTGGATGTGCTGCTCGGCAGTACGAGCCCGCATCTCAATTCGTTTCAGCAATGTTTCCAAGCTGGCATCTAAATAGATAACCATATTCGGCAATGCAACATCCTCTGTTAAGATAGAGAAGATTTTGCTGTACTTATCATATTCTGCTGGAGCAAGCGTACGCTGTGCAAATATCATATTTTTTGCAATATGATAATCCGCTACAACCGGTTTTTGCTGGGATAGATAATCCCTGCGAATATCGTTTAGCTGTTTGTATCGATTGGTTAAAAAGAACATTTCCAGCTGGAAGCTCCACTCATCAATATCTTCATAAAACTTGCCTAAGAATGGATTTTCTTCAACGATTTCCTTCAATAGTTCATAATGAAAATGTTCTGCAATTCTTTTAGCCAATGATGTCTTTCCGACACCAATCGGCCCTTCCACTGCAATAAAAGGCAGCTGGTGCATGCTGTATCCTCCAAACTAAAACGTTGTATGGCAAATAAATATAGTTTACCATAGAAGAGCTTGTGCTTCGATATTGCAAAGCCAGAAACTGCTGGAAAATACAACAGACTTTGCAAGGAAGCTGCAATTCGTTATAATGTACCTTATCGTGGCTCCGTAGCTCAGGGGATAGAGCATCGGTTTCCTAAACCGTGTGTCGCAAGTTCGAATCTTGCCGGGGCCGTATTAAAAAAGTCGCAGCCTTGTTGTAGGCTGCGACTTTTTTTAATACTTGTTTAAGAAGAAAGGGCTGATAACAATAGCCACAATAATAAAAATTACTGCTGTCATACCTGGTTTATTCTTTTCTTGGTAAAGAGAATAGGCAAATAGAGAGCAGTAGATAACAATGACTAAAATAAGCAAAGTCAAAAAGAATATTTGCACTAATCTCTCACCTCTTTAATTTCTGATTCCCGCATAATCTTTCCAAACTCCAAACCTCTTAATTCCAAATGAATGTTTACTTTCGCGTTTGGATAAACCTTATTCATCCAATCGGCTTTTTCGTATTCTGGGATATTTAAGAACTTACTTCGAACGTGCAGTGACCAATAAAAAGGCTGTGCCCTGTATTCCTCTTGCGTTTTCTTGATAAAATTATCTGCGCGTTCTCCAATCTGTTTATTGATAGACTTTTCCAGTAGCCTTTGTTTTTCTGTGTTCTTCATATAGTTTACAGTGCTAGGAATGGCATAGACATTTAAGCTGTAATTAACATATACATCGATGGTGGATTGCTTGTCTTTTAAATAATTTACATTCACGTCAACATTATTTATTTCAAGTCTTCCTGCCACTTGAAATTCTGGTTTTACAGGATCTGTATAGGAAGCAATAATATCCTTTTGTGTGAGTGTTGAATCAAACATTAAGCAAAACCTAGTTTCTTCGCCGGTGAGTGTCCCAATCATCTGTCCTTCTTTAAACACAGCAGAACCCATAAACTGCGTCTGGTTTTTTCCGTTGACCGGAATCTCACCAGCTTTGTAGTGATCCTCCTCCCCAAATTTTGGATTTTCTTCTTCTGTTGTTGTATATGGTGCAATAAAAAGATCTGCATCCCCCTCGGTTATTTGGAAATAGCGAACAATTGGAGCATCCGGTATAATACCCGTCTCCTTTGCTCGGTCTAACATATACTGATAATATTTGTGGGGTCTGGATTCTAATTGCGGTTTATTATGGCGGATATACTTTTCAGCATCCTCTTTAGAAACAACTAACTGTGCGTTTAATTTAATATCTACTGTACTGGGGGCAGATTGCATCAAATAAATAAAATCGGTCGAACGCGCAAGTTTTTCAGAGACAATCAAGATTCTTGATTGATTCAATGAGATTTGCTTAGCTACAGTGGCGTTTGCAGCATTGGTAGCTGTCAGGAAATCAGTACCGAGGACGCTGATGACTTCTTGTGTGGGTTCATTAGCACTAGTACCGGACGCAGAATTGCCAACTTCAGGGTTTGCAATTTGGAAGGTAAAACGAAAGACCCCTTTTTGATTTGTATTGTCAACCCCAATACTGACTATAAACGCTTGCTCCTCTAACTCCTTTTGATCAAAGCATCCGCCAAGTAATAAGGGTAGCAGGAAAAGGCAAAGAATTAGCAAGGGATTCTTCATTGCTTTCTCCTTTCTTTCCAGTAGGAAGCTGCCCATAGAATAAAGGGAAAACATAGATAGATTGGCGAGATCCAATGCAGACTTGTTTTTCGAACCATTAATTCATTCACAATAAAGTTTGGAGGAATTAGTGAAATAATCATGGCAAGAAAGCCTATTGGCACAAGTAAACCTTTAAATCGTTTAATCTGAAATAAGGCTCCATATAACCAGCAGACAATGTACAAAAAGATAGCAAACCGCAAGAAGTTTGAGAATAGCCAACCTACCATAAAAATAGTACTGATATTGGTAAAAAAATGACCTAATGGGATGACTTCGGTTGATTCTTGGTACAGGTAAGCAATATTATCAATCGTATTATAATCGAATACCATTGTGTAGACTGCATAAAAAGAGACAATCAACATGGCAGATAGAATACCGCCTATACCGATTCCAATTCGAAATTTCCTAGTGTCTTGAAAAGCTTGATACATAATTGTTAAGAGAAAAAACTCTAAGAAAACGGAAGAAAGTGAGATGCCGTCCTTTATTACAACACTAGCTCCGCTTCCGAATATAGGAAATAAACGCTGCCACACGGAGTCCTGGAGATCGACAAACATAACCGAAAGAATGGTCACTGCTATGACTGGCAAGATAGCCCAAGCCAGACTTCCTATTGTATCTAATCCTTTATTTGCGACATATAAGCAAATAAAAAGGAATGCAGCGTATATAACAGTAGTAGGAGAATCAGGAAAATATAAGTAATTTATTTCTTCTACAATATTTCGCATGTCAGTGGCCATGGATATGAAGGCACTGATAAATAATAAGATCCCTAAGATAGTACCAACTCTTGTTCCGAGCAGATGCTTTATTAATTCAGCCAAATTCTTGGTTTTGTACTTTTTAAGAAGATACATAAGTGTTAAAAAAGGAGGCAGGATGACAAGAAATGAGATGATAGGCGAGAGCCACAATGCATTTTGGGCCTCGTCGGCAAATAAAGCTGGAGTTGTATCGCCACCTTTTAAGCCGATAATCATAAAAACAATTGCTACTAATTCACGAGCGCGCAATGGTTTTTTTAGTAACTCCATATGATCTTATCCTTTCTATTGTTTATCCATATCCTTTGGTTTGAGATAGCCAGGTCTCCACTTAACGTTCTTTAAAAGTTTACGGAAATAAGTACCATCAGAGGACTTAGTGTGCGGCGTTGCTGGTGAAAAATAAGAAACGCCGAAGGAATTAAGCGAAACAACATAAGTAAGCCAGATGGTAATGGCACCTAATAAACTAAGAACTCCAAAGAAACTAGCCGCAATAATGAATAGAAAGCGTGAAATTCGTAATGTATGGTTGATACTGTAGTTTGCAGCAGTAAAGGAAGACAAGCCGCTCAATGCCACAAGAATGACCACAATAGGGCTCACAATATTGGCCTCGACAGCTGCTTGCCCAAGGATTAGGGCACCAACAATACCGATTGTAGGACCTAAGGGAGTTGGGATTCTTACACCTGCTTCTCTTATCAATTCAAAGGCAACTTCCATCAGCAGCACCTCAAATGTAATAGGCAAGGGAACGCGTTCTCGGCTGGCAGCGATAGCTAGAAGTAAATCGATTGGGACTAGCTGGCTGTGATAATTCGTTATCGCTATGTAAGCTGCAGAGATGAATAGTGTGATCAGATAGGCCATTGCCCTCACTATTCTGCTGAAATTCCCAAATGCCCATCGGAGGTAGATGTCCTCTGGGGAGTGGAAAAATCCCCATATTGTCATCGGAGCAATCAAGCAGGAAGAGGAATTGTCCATCATAATCACAACGAAACCCTCTGAAACATAGTTGGCAGCATTATCGGGCCGTTCGGTATAGAGCAAGGTAGGAAACAGCGACCGCGGTCTTTCTTCCAAAAACTGTTCCAACACTTCTACGTTTCGAATATTATCAACAGTAATTTTCTTGATTCGATTTCTAATATTCTCAAGTACCTTTTCATTTACCAAATCTCGCGTGTAAACCAAGGAAACCGGATCGACAGGCCTTACCCCGACGTCTATACTCTCCACGATTAGATCCTTGGAAGGCATTTTTTTTCGTATCATCGAAATATTTGTCGTTACGGATTCAGTAAAAGAATCCTTTGGTCCCTTCACTGTCCTCTCATTGTCAGCTTTTTCTATGGCGCGATGTTTGAAGTCGGGTATGCTAGCTTCAAATCCCTCTGCAACGCCATCTTGGAATATGATGACACTTCCTATGTTCAAGCCTTTCTCTACATCATCCATATTTTTTATTGAGTTGAGACTCGAGACAGTAACAATACGATCTATCGGAATTGGTTTTTTAGATGCTAATAGAGGTTTAATGATATCGTCGTTGAGCTGTTTGGTACTGACTGTAGTGGTATAGAAGAATAGATGATACTTGGCTGCTGGTCCTTGTAATGATCTGGACTCAAAATCAAAGTTAACACCAAAGGAATACTGTTCTTCAATATAAGCTACATTATCTTTCATATTCCGGGATATCTTTCTGACTTTTCGCTTCTCAATTGCCTCTGTCTTATTTTTCTGCCATGGAAACATTTCCGCTCACCTCTTTTCCGTTCCCTTAGTGTGGCTAACTTGCTAACTTTTATGACACCATTCCTCCCTAACTTTCGATACTAATTGCAGAATGGGTTGTGAAATTGTGACATCAACCGCTTTTATTTAGTACAAGGCTGCATAAGGTACCACATGGCAGTCAAAAAAAGAAAGGGAGATGGTCGAATGGTGAAAATTTATGTAGATCCAGGACATGGAGGATCAGATCCAGGCGCAATAGCGAACGGTCTTCAAGAGAAAAATGTGACATTGGCAATTGGGACGTCGATTCGGGATATTCTGCAACTGGAGTATGAAAATACTGAGGTTCGGATGTCACGTACTGGTGATACATTCCCATCACTTTCCCAGCGAACAAATGATGCCAATGCTTGGGGGGCGGATTTCTTCCTCAGCATTCATATTAACGCGGGTGGTGGAATTGGTTATGAAGATTACATCTATCCAACGCTTTCCGACAGTTCTGAAACAGGAGTAATGCGTGCCCGTATTCATGAAGAGGTCATGAAATTAATCGATATGCCGGATCGAGGAAGAAAGAAAGCCAACTTTCATGTACTTCGGGAATCGGCGATGCCTGCTGTTTTAACAGAGAATGGTTTTATTGATAATAGCGCTGATGCAGCGAAGATGAAAAATAACGGGTGGATTCAAAATGTGGCACGAGGACATGTAAATGGTTTAGAGCGTGCGCTTGGTCTTCGTAAGAAAGCAAATTCTACCTTCTTGATTCGTGTAAAGGCGCAGTCACTGTACTATTACAATGCACCTGATTGGAATGCGCGTGCAGGAGTGGTCAGTCAAGGAGAGGTATTCACTGTTGTAGAGACGTTGACGGTATCGGGTTCTACAATGTATAAGCTGAAGAGCGGAAATTATATTACAGCTAATCCGCAGTATGTAGAGATAGTCTAAACAAAAAGGGCTGCCGAATTGGCAGCCTTCTTGTGTTAGAAATTTAGGGGAAATCTTATGAGATAAGTGTAGCACGAAATTTGACGAAATAGGATGCTAACCTGACTTTCCCAAGTTCCCCTGTTATTTTGTAAGTTTATCTAACAAATTGTAAGTTTCTTTCTTAGTGACGATCAGGATTTTCTTTCACTTTACCGGCGGCATCCTGTAAATTTCCTTTTGTCTTGTCCTTTTTCCCATCGGCTTGCTGACCTTTATCATTTCTTGCGTTGCCGATTTGATCTTTTGCTTCACCTTTTACTTTAGATACGGTGCCTTTCACCTTATCACTAAGACTTTGTTTATTTTCTGCCATGGTAACCCACTCCTTTTGTGAATAGTTGTATACAGAGTTTGTTCCCGCGAAAATTATTTGTAAACTTTTTAAGGAAATATGTTTATTTTTTTGGCAGAGGGGTATAGTGATAACAGGTATCCCCCATACCACTAATCTGCTAAGTGTAAGGAAAGGTCCATTCTGATGAGGAATGGACCTTTTTGTGTTTGTAATACTCCTCTTGGTGGAAATACATTACCAAGTACAAATAGAGGAGGATACACATGGATACGCATCAGCTGTATATCAATGGACGTTTTGTCACCTCACAAGCAGAAGGAACAATCGATATTTTGAACCCAGCAACGGAAGCAGTCATCTCAAAGATTCCGAAAGCAACAGAAGATGAAGTGAATCAAGCAGTGGAAGGCGCGGCCGCAGCTCAAAAAGACTGGGAGCAGACACCAGCAATTGAACGTGCTAAAATTGTCCGCCAGCTTGGCGATGAATTAGAGAAACGGAAAGACACTTTTGTGTCCTTGCTGCAGGAGGAACAAGGGAAGAATTACGATCTTGCCACGGGCGAAGTGGATATGGCAATTGACTTCTTCCGTTATACATCAGAATGGGCACGCCGCATAGAGGGAGAAATTGTTCCAAGTGACCGGCCCAACGAGAATATCTTAATCTATAAGAAGCCAATTGGGGTTGTTGCTGGTATTGTACCATGGAACTTTCCGGTATTTATTTTGGCGCGAAAAGTTGCCCAGGCACTAACAGCAGGTTGTGCGCTTGTGCTTAAGCCGAGCCAGCAAACACCGAATACGGCCTATGCATTCACAAAGATGGTCGATGAATTAGGCATTGTACCAAATGGCGTGTATCAATATGTCACAGGAACAGGCTCTTCCTTAGGTAATCAACTTGCTTCTCACAATAAAGTAGACATGATTTCCATCACAGGAAGTGTCACAGCAGGGACGAAGGTAATGGAAGCAGCCGCCCAGAACATTACGAAGGTTAATTTGGAACTTGGCGGCAAAGCGCCAGCTATCATAACAGAAAATGCAGATATAGACTTAGCGGTAGAACAGGTCAAAGCATCACGTCTATTGAATAATGGTCAAACTTGTACAAATGCAGAGCGCGTTTATGTGCATGAAAGTATTGCTGAAGATTTTACGGAAAAACTGAAACATGCTTTTGAACAAGTATCCTATGGCAACCCCGCAGAGGATCATGATGTGGAATTGGGGCCGCTTGTAAGTAAGGATCGTTTAGAGTCAGTAGAAAAGATGGTAGCGGCAGCACAAGAAGAAGGGGCAGCGTGTATTATCGGAGGAAGAAGAGCAAAAGCCGACTCCGGTTATTTCTATGAGCCGACTATCTTAACAAGCGTGCAGCAGAACTCCTCCATTATCCAAGAAGAAATCTTCGGTCCAGTCGTCCCAATTGTGACATTTACAAGCCTTGAAGAAGCGATTGAGATGGGGAATGACACAGACTATGGTCTTTCTTCTTCTGTATATACGGAAGATATTAACGAAGCAATGAAGGTAATCAATGAACTTAAGTTCGGTGAAACATATGTGAATCGTGAAAATATGGAAGCTGTACAAGGATACCATGCGGGCATTCGCAAGTCAGGGCTTGGCGGTACAGATGGAAAGCATGGCGTGGAGGACTACTTGGTTACACAAACTGTTTACATGCAATATAAGAAATAAGTGGGGGGCACCTGTATTTTTCCTGCAGGTGCTTTTATTGTTTTCCTTTCACTGGTAAAGAAAACAAGGTACAATAAGAATAACCTACTTGCCTTACTATCATAGACAAAGGCCTTTTTTATTTCAGTTTTTTGAAAACGCTTACAAATTTAAGGGAAGGATGTCGAACTATGAAAATGTTAGCCCCTCTCGCTGGAAAGCATAATGTAACTGATTTTGAAGCGCTTTGTAAGTCTTTTGAATGGAGTCAAATGGAACGGAATTTTTCTTGGTTTACGACAGGTAAAGTGAATGCAGCGTATGAGGCAGTCGATCGTCATGCGGAAAACCCCGCTAAATCCGACCAGCTTGCCTTAATTTATCAAGAAGGAGAAACGGAACAGAAATGGACGTTTGCGCAACTGAAGGAACGCAGCAACCAGGCAGCCAATATGCTTAAATCACTTGGTGTGACAAAAGGAGATCGTGTATTTCTGTTCATGCCTCGCTGTCCTGATTTTTATGCAAGTTTCTTTGGCATTCTCAAAAATGGTGCTGTTGCTGGCCCTTTATTTGAGGCCTTTATGGAGCAGGCAGTGGAAGACCGTTTGAAGGATAGCAGTGCGAAAGTTTTAATTACGACAGCAGAGCTGCTGCCGCGTGTGAAAAGGGAAAACCTGCCGGACCTGAAAGAGATTATTGTAATTGATTGTGAGCAAACGGATAATTTACATGATTATGAGAAACTGATGAATGCTGCATCAACATCATTTGAACCTGTTTGGTTAGATAAAGAAGATGGCATGCTGTTGCATTATACCTCTGGTTCCACTGGTAAACCCAAAGGGGTGTACCATGCCCATCGAGCTATGATACAACATTATGCTACTGGTAAATGGGTGCTGGATTTGCAAGAAGATGATGTGTACTGGTGCACTGCTGATCCTGGCTGGGTAACGGGAACAAGTTACGGTATTTTTGCACCTTGGCTAAATGGAGCAACGAATATCATTGCTGGCGGACGTTTTACCCCAGAAGCTTGGTATAAGACGATTGAGAAGCACAATGTAACAGTATGGTATACGGCGCCGACTGCATTGCGGAAGCTGGCTGCTGCAGGAGATGAGGTGGCGCATTCATTTGATTTATCCTCGCTTCGTCATGTCCTCAGCGTGGGAGAACCCCTAAATCCGGAAATTATTTACTGGGCCGAAGAAGTATACGGAAAACGCATCCATGATACGTGGTGGATGACCGAGACTGGCGCGATGCTGATTGTCAACCATCCAACGCTGACAATCAAGCCAGGTGCGATGGGAAAACCGATACCAGGTGTCGAAGCTGCCATCATAGATGATGCGGGTAACGTCCTGCCGCCGCATCAAAGCGGAAACTTAGCCGTGAAGGCTGGCTGGCCGTCGATGATGAAAACCATCTGGGGCAATCAGGAGAAGTTTGATAGTTATTTCATCAATGGCTGGTACGTGTCGGGGGATAGTGCCAAGATGGATGAAGACGGCTATTTCTGGTTCGAGGGGCGGTTGGATGATGTCATCAACACGTCTGGTAAGCTCGTCGGTCCTTTTGAGGTGGAAAGCAAACTAATTGAACATCCAGCTGTAACAGAAGCTGCGGTGATCGGAAAGCCGGATGAGGAACGAGGAGAGATTATAAAGGCATTCATTACATTGGATAAAGGGCATAAAGACTCGGTGGAACTGCGAGAAGAAATCCGCCTGTTTATCAAGAAGGGGTTAAGTGCACACGCGGCTCCTCGTGAGATTGAGATTGTTACTTCTATTCCAAAGACAAGAAGCGGCAAAATTATGCGCCGCTTACTTCGGGCCAAAGAACTTGGACTCCCGCTAGGGGATACGTCTACTTTAGAGGAATAAAAGGTTTAACTAGCTTCACACGTGGAACTATACATTGTGTAATACTTTTAAAAGGAGTGTTAGACAATGGCTAAGATTGCAACAGTAATTACCGATATGTTTGAAGACGTAGAGTACACAGATCCAGCTAAAGCATTCAAGGAAGCTGGTCATGAAGTCACAACAATCGAAATGGAAGCAGGTAAATCTGTTACAGGTAAGCAAGGAGATGCAACGGTATCCATTGATAAAGGCATTGATGAGGTAAATCCATCTGATTTTGATGCCCTATTCATTCCTGGCGGTGTTTCACCAGACAACTTGCGAGCAGATGATCGATTTGTTAATTTTGCAAAGCATTTCATGGATGAAAAGAAACCTGTATTCGCGATCTGTCACGGTCCGCAGCTGCTTATTACAGCTAAAACACTAGAAGGACGTAAAGCAACAGGATTTAAATCCATTCAAGTAGATATGGAATATGCAGGCGCTACAGTGGAAGATAAGGAAGTTGTCGTATGTCAGGATCAATTGGTAACAAGCAGACAGCCTGATGACATTCCGGCCTTCATCGAGCAATCCTTGAAACTAATCAAATAAGAACGAATTTACTCCCGGCGATTGCCGGGAGTTTTACATAGGAGGGAGAATATGATTATAAGAGAAAGCGCCAAGGGGACTATACTCATTCCGCAGCATGCACATGCCGCTATTTCCGGGGAAATAGCCAGACATTGGCGTACAGATGACCCAGAATCACCTGCACAGCGACCGGAGGCAATCATGGCAATTGAGCAGCATGATCGAGCCTGGATACCATTAGATGAAGTGCCAAAGCAAAAGCCAGATGGGAGCGGATATTACAGCTTTACTGATTATCCGTTAGTTGATAAGCTTCGTGCTTACGAGCAGGGTATTATGGAAGTGAGAGAGCAATCCCGTTATGCAGCTATCTTATGCAGCCGTCATTATTGCTCCTTCTTTTCTGATGATACAGATGATCATCGAATTAAAGCATTTCTGGAACGGGAGAAAGGTTTGCAGCAAGCAGACGAGCAAACACTATCACCTCGCGAACGAGAAACATTGGAGACTGACCAGAAGTTTCTCGAATTCTGCGATGATGTTTCCCTTTATATTTGTATGAACGAACCAGGTGCATCGAAGGAAGAGGAAGTAGGCTGGTTTAGAGACGGCTTCCGACAGCATTTTTCTTTTGCTGATAAGGTAATCGGAGCATGGGTATCAGCCGATCAAGCCACACTTACTCCATCCCCGCTGCAGAAGCCGCTAAAAGTGTTTATTCCGATGTATACAGCAGATGGAAATCAGTGGAGAGAAGAGAAGTACTGGGTAACAGTGACATAAGAAAAAAGAGCAGCTGCAAACACTGCTCTTCAAAGTTTTCTAATTGTGAAATTGTCGCGAAGCAGCAGCCAGTTCTGCGGGAAAGAAAGACCTAACTTCCAATAACTAATACCGCGCAAGTTCAATTCCTTAATCAAATCAAACTTAGCTTGGATAGAGCGGGCATCCTCAAACCATACCTCATGTTGGGCACCATCAGCATCCGTATAGGTGAAAAATGGTGCTTGCGCTGTTGTGTCGTATTGGATGGAAACATTATTGTCGCGTGCAAGTGCGATTGCTTGCTGCGGGCTAACGGCTTTAGCGTAGTCTCCGCCAGGCTCATAAGGAAGTGTCCAATCATACCCATATAAGTTCTGACCGAGTACTATTTTATTTGCTGGCATTTCTGTCAGCGCATACTCCACAACCTCCCGCACATTTGGTAAAGGAGAGACTGCAAGTGGAGGTCCTCCGCTGTACCCCCATTCATATGTCATTAGAACCACAAAATCCACAATCTCACCGTGAGCAGCATAATCATGTGCTTCATACCACTGTCCTTGCTGAGAAGCACTTGTTTTCGGCGCTACCGCTGTAGATACGCGCAGTCCTTGAGGACGAAGTGTGGCGACAGTGCGGCGGAGGAAATTATTATAGTCCTCTCGGCTTTCTGCCGGAAGAAATTCAATATCAAAATGAACCTCCCGGAACCCAACATTATTGGCGATATCGATGATATTTGTGAATAAGCGGTCTTGGACGGTTGTATCTGTTACAAGTGTTTTGCCAAGTTCTTCACTGAACTCGCCATTTTCAATTGTAGAAATAGCCAAGCTCAATGTTGTATTGTTATTCTCTGCAATTGTGGCAAAGTCGTTCAGCGGTGGTGCAGTTAGGTTGCCTTGTCGGTCAACTTGGTAGCTGAACGGCATTAAATAGGTCAAGTAAGGCGCGCGTTGTCTGGCTGCAGTCTCAAGTGTTTGAGAAACGGTATTTCCTGTTGGTTCAATATAGGCGTTGGAATCAATCTCTCTCTTTGGTTTGGCGGGCAAATAAAGGCGCAGCCCAGGCTGCAGAGTAGCAGTTTCTGAAATGTTATTGATACGGGCAATTTCTGCTGCAGTTAAATTGTTTTTTCTAGCAATGCTGTAAAGGCTGTCTCCTGTTTGGACATAATAAAATGAACCGATAATCGGGATGACAATTGCCTGGCCGATGACGAGGTTATTAGGTGCTTCTAGTTCATTTGCACGAATTAGTTCCTGACTTGTCGTACCATACCGGCTTGCGATGCTATTTAGTGTGTCTCCACGCTGTACCGTATATATTTGCAAAACGACTCCTCCTTTAAGTAGCCTCTATAAAAAGGCTATGCTCGGAGGAGCCGTTCTATGTTAGAGTGGATCGGTTTGGGCATTGAGTGTACTCTCAATGACGCGCAGGGCATCATCGTTTTCTTTCTTTGTATTAGAAGCTACGCAGTTTCTCGGTACATCCAACTTAAATTCCCGCATATGCGCATCATTTGCGGAGAAGATAACACAAATATTACCGGCGACCCCAGCAAGAATAACGCGCTCGCAATCCAATTCTTTTAATAGTGATGGAAGAGATGTTTGGAAGAAAGCAGAGTGCTTAGGTTTTAAAAGGAAGTAATCATCCTCACTCGGCATCATCTTGTCGATGATTTCTTTGTTGTCATCTGATCTGGTATGATCGGCAATTTTCTTAAAGTTATCCTGCCAGATACCATAGTGATCATTTACATAGATGACAGGCCAGCTGTTCTCTTTCGCTTTATTGCGCAGCTTCTCCCAGTTAGGAAGGATTTCCTTTGTATTCTCGAGCAGCTTATCACCACCGGGAAAGTCGAATGTATTAAATACATCTATAAATAAAACAGCTTTTTTCTCGCTCACAGTTATTGTCCCCTTTACTTCATAGTAAAAAGCTTTTTATACTTATACATTATCTACTTCAGGTAACTTTAAACCTTTAAATAGAAATGTGGGATATATATATGACAACAGATGCTTACTGGATGGAACAAGCAATAGAGGAGGCGAAACGAGCAGAACTCCACGGTGAAGTGCCGATTGGTGCAGTTATCGTGAAAGATGGTGAGATTATCGCTAGCGGCTTCAATTTAAGAGAGACAACGCAACAGGCTCATTCACATGCTGAGATGCATGCTATTCAGTCAGCGAATGAAAAAGTTGGCAGCTGGCGGCTGGAGGATTGCGATTTGTATGTCACGCTTGAGCCTTGTCCAATGTGTGCGGGAGCTATTATCCAATCTCGAATCCGCCGTGTGATTTTTGGTGCCTACGATCCGAAAGCAGGATGTGCAGGTAGTTTATATAACTTGTTGGATGACGCTCGATTCAATCATCAGACAGAAGTGATAGGCGGCGTGATGCAAGAGGAATGCGGCGGAATGCTTACCTCCTTTTTCCGAGATTTACGGAAACGTAAAGCAGCGAAAAACAGCCGGGATTGATTTTTTTTCTTAAACAAGCTATACTATGAATTGCGCTAATAAATGCGCCTAACTTTAATCACAACTTAGCCGTGCTAAGCGGGGAGGTAGCGGTGCCCTGTACTCGCAATCCGCTGTAGCGAGGCCGAATTCCCGCCCGAGGTAATACGGCTTTAAGGTCTGCCATAAGGAATTGGTGTTGACACCCGGGTCCTGCGCAACAGGAACCTGCGAACCCTGTCAGGTCCGGAAGGAAGCAGCAGTAAGCAGTTCCTCCTGTGTGCCGCGGGGAAGCCTGGGTCGAGCCATGAACTTATGTAACGCTTAGATCCGTATTATCGACGGTGGGTGCACGGCGCTTAATCAATAAATAATCAGAGTCCTTGCCATTTGGTAAGGGCTCTTTCTATGTAGTAACAGGTATCTAATTCCGTTATAATGGAATAACAAAGAAAAAAGGAGCGCGGCCTGATGAGTTATCAAGCGTTATACCGTGTTTGGCGGCCGAGAACATTTTCTGATGTAGTAGGTCAGGAGCCGATTATCCGCACGTTAAAGAATGCCATTATGCAGGATAAGTTCTCACATGCCTACTTGTTTTCCGGACCGCGTGGTACAGGGAAGACAAGTGCGGCGAAGATCTTTGCGAAGACGATTAACTGCGAACACGCACCTATAGAAGAAGCATGCAATGAATGTGCTGCCTGCAGAGGGATACAAGACGGATCTATCTCGGATGTAATTGAGATAGATGCGGCATCCAATAATGGTGTTGAGCAAATACGGGACATCCGAGACAAAGTGAAGTATGCTCCTAGCGCGGTGAACTATAAAGTATATATTATTGATGAAGTTCACATGCTCTCAATCGGGGCATTTAATGCGCTTCTAAAGACATTGGAAGAACCGCCAAAGCATGTAGTCTTTATTTTAGCAACAACAGAACCGCATAAGATTCCGCTGACGATTATTTCTCGCTGTCAGCGTTTTGATTTCAAACGAATCAACCAGCTAGCTATGGTAAATAGAATGCAGGAGATCTTAGATAAAGAGCAGATAACTGTATCTGATGAAGCGGTAGAATCTGTTGCACTCGCAGCAGAAGGCGGAATGCGAGATGCGCTCAGTCTTTTAGATCAGGCGATATCCTATAGTGAAGACACTGTCCAGCTGGAAGATGTCTTAGCGGTTACAGGAGCTGTTTCTCAAGATAGACTCACCGAAGTCATCCGGGCGTGCGCGAAACAAGATGTACAAACAGCACTCGAGCAAGTGGATTTACTAATTCAAGATGGGAAAGATCCGGGGCGTTTTGTCTTTGATCTTATCTATTATTTGCGGGACTTGCTTATGTTCCAAAGTGCTCCAGGAATGGAGAATATTTTGGAACGTGTGCTGGTGAATGATGCATTTAAGCAGCTGGCGGAAGACGTGGATGCAACTTGGATTCAAGAAGCGATAGTAGAGCTTAATCGCTGCCAGCAGGAGATTAAATGGGCGAACAGCCCAAAGGTATTTGTTGAGATTGCTATTCTCCATATTGCTGATCAAAGTGCTCCGACAGCGAGTGTAGAAGCAGAAGCTGTTCAGCAGCTGACGCGGAAACTCTCCCAGCTTGAGCAAGAGCTGAAGCAATTGAAGCAGCAGCCGCAGCAGACGAATGCGCCTGCTGCAGCAGAGCAACCGAAACGACCAGTGCGAACAGGCGGCAAGAACAACTACCGTGTGCCTTTCGAGAGGATTCGCCAAGTGTTATCGGAAGCGACAAAAGATGAATTGAAGCTGGTGGCTGAACATTGGGCAAGTTTCATGGATGCGTTGAAGCGGCAAAATGCCCCTGCTCATGCAACAATCTTGAACAGTAAGCCAAGAGCGGCATCTTCTAATGCAATTATTATTGGATTTAAATATGAGATCCACTGTTCACTTGCCTTAGAACATAAAGACACGATAGAATCATTACTAGCAGATCGTATCGGACATCAAGTTGCGATTATACCGATTCCAGAAGAGAATTGGACAGAACTGCGAGAAGATTTCTTGAAGAATCAAAAGCAACAAGACCCGGCAGAGGCTGCGAATCAGGAAGAAGATCCAATTATCGCAGAAGCAAGAAAGCTTGTCGGAGATGACTTACTCGAAATAAAAGATTGATATCTACTTATTCCAAGGAGGGATTTTTCCATGCGTGGTGGTGGGAATATGAACAATATGATGAAACAGATGCAGAAAATGCAAAAGAAAATGATGCAGGCTCAAGAAGAGCTTCATGAAATGACTTTCGAAGCAACTGCAGGCGGCGGTGCTGTAAAAGTAATCGCTAATGGTAAAAAAGAGATCACAGATGTAGAGATTCAAGAAGAAGTAGTAGATCCAGATGATGTGGAAATGCTGCAGGACTTAATCATTTCAGCTACAAACGAAGTATTGAAGCAAGTTGATGAAAAATCAAATTCAACAATGGGACAATTCACGAAAGGTTTACCTGGAGGAATGTTCTAGGAGGCAGCTATAACAGATGTATTATCCTGAACCGATATCGAAGCTGATTGACAGTTTTACGAAACTACCTGGTATTGGTCCTAAGACAGCCGTGCGTCTTGCTTTTCATGTATTGAGCATGAAAGAAGATGATGTGATGGACTTTGCGAAAGCGTTAGTGAATGCGAAGCGAGAGTTGACGCATTGCAGCGTTTGCGGTCATATCACGGATCAAGATCCATGCAGTATATGTCAGGATGAATCCAGAGACGGCACGATTATATGTGTAGTACAGGATCCAAAAGATGTCATTGCCATGGAGAAAATGCGAGAATTCAATGGGAAATACCATGTGCTGCATGGTGCAATCTCTCCAATGGATGGTATAGGACCTGAAGACATTAATGTTCCGTCATTGCTAAACCGTCTAAAGGATGAGGAAGTGGAGGAGCTTATCCTTGCGACCAATCCAAATATAGAAGGTGAAGCAACAGCCATGTATATATCCAAGCTAGTTAGACCATCTGGTATACGAACAACAAGAATTGCACACGGTCTGCCGATGGGTGGAGATCTGGAGTATGCAGATGAGGTCACTCTTTCCAAAGCAATGGAAGGCAGAAGAGAACTGTAAAGCAGGTGAGATAAATGGCTGCCAGAAGATTAAAAAAATCTGATGTGGACAAAGAGTTGTTGCAAGATATATTTAAAATGAAGAATGATTGGATGAGTATTCAATCTATTATTGATAGAAGTGTCGATGCAAGTGAACTGGGGCAGTATGATTTACAGGTCGCACAGGCCAAGTATTTATTCATGCTTCGAGAAGCAAGGCATCGTAATCTCAGCGCATTGCGTGTATAACGCAATGCGTGTTCTTTTTTCTTGCAGCTTTTCATAATGTAGAAAAGCAGGACAAGTTAAAGGAGAGATGGAATATGTCTTATATAATTATCGGCATCCTTCTAGCGGCGGTTGTCATCTTACTTATTTCAGGAACATCCAGTAAGTTGTTTGGTTTGGTGCTGAAAGGGTCGGTTAGATTAATTATCGGTGTATTTCTATTATTTTTATTCAATGTAGTAGGAGCACTTGCTGGTCTTCATATACCGATTAATGCAGCAACAGCAGTGTTAGTTGGGGTGTTAGGCATTCCGGGTATCGTTTCCTTGGCAGCGATTCAATATTTTTTATTATAAACTGTTGCTTTCTTTCTATAACCATGGTATATTATTTGAGTCGCTTCGGAACGGAGCAGACAGCATAAAAAATCATGTTGACAATGCAAATTGAAACATGATATGATGTTCTAGTCGCCAAATAAGTGGCAGAACAAAATTGATCTTTGAAAACTGAACAAAACAACCAATTACGAACTAAACGACATGGTCTTTTATAAGATCAACGTCAGCGCAAGAAGCAAAGCATCACACTTTCATGGAGAGTTTGATCTTGGCTCAGGACGAACGCTGGCGGCGTGCCTAATACATGCAAGTCGAGCGCAGGAAGCTAGATGACCCCTTCGGGGTGATTCTAGTGGAATGAGCGGCGGACGGGTGAGTAACACGTGGGCAACCTGCCTGTAAGACTGGGATAACTCCGGGAAACCGGGGCTAATACCGGATAGTATTTTCTTTCTCCTGATTGAAAATGGAAAGACGGTTTCGGCTGTCACTTACAGATGGGCCCGCGGTGCATTAGCTAGTTGGTGGGGTAATGGCCCACCAAGGCGACGATGCATAGCCGACCTGAGAGGGTGATCGGCCACACTGGGACTGAGACACGGCCCAGACTCCTACGGGAGGCAGCAGTAGGGAATCTTCCGCAATGGACGAAAGTCTGACGGAGCAACGCCGCGTGAGCGATGAAGGCCTTCGGGTCGTAAAGCTCTGTTGTCAGGGAAGAACAAGTACGAGAGTAACTGCTCGTACCTTGACGGTACCTGACCAGAAAGCCCCGGCTAACTACGTGCCAGCAGCCGCGGTAATACGTAGGGGGCAAGCGTTGTCCGGAATTATTGGGCGTAAAGGGCGTGTAGGCGGTTTCTTAAGTCTGATGTGAAAGCCCACAGCTTAACTGTGGAGGGTCATTGGAAACTGGGGAACTTGAGTGCAGAAGAGGAGAGTGGAATTCCACGTGTAGCGGTGAAATGCGTAGATATGTGGAGGAACACCAGTGGCGAAGGCGACTCTCTGGTCTGTAACTGACGCTGAGGCGCGAAAGCGTGGGGAGCAAACAGGATTAGATACCCTGGTAGTCCACGCCGTAAACGATGAGTGCTAGGTGTTAGGGGGTTTCCGCCCCTTAGTGCTGAAGTTAACGCATTAAGCACTCCGCCTGGGGAGTACGGCCGCAAGGCTGAAACTCAAAAGAATTGACGGGGGCCCGCACAAGCGGTGGAGCATGTGGTTTAATTCGAAGCAACGCGAAGAACCTTACCAGGTCTTGACATCCGCTGACAACCTTGGAGACAAGGCATTCCCTTCGGGGACAGCGTGACAGGTGGTGCATGGTTGTCGTCAGCTCGTGTCGTGAGATGTTGGGTTAAGTCCCGCAACGAGCGCAACCCTTGATTCTAGTTGCCAGCATTCAGTTGGGCACTCTAGAGTGACTGCCGGTGACAAACCGGAGGAAGGTGGGGATGACGTCAAATCATCATGCCCCTTATGACCTGGGCTACACACGTGCTACAATGGATGGTACAAAGGGCAGCAAGACCGCGAGGTTAAGCAAATCCCATAAAACCATTCTCAGTTCGGATTGCAGGCTGCAACTCGCCTGCATGAAGCCGGAATCGCTAGTAATCGCGGATCAGCATGCCGCGGTGAATACGTTCCCGGGCCTTGTACACACCGCCCGTCACACCACGAGAGTTGGTAACACCCGAAGTCGGTGAGGTAACCTTTTGGAGCCAGCCGCCGAAGGTGGGATCAATGATTGGGGTGAAGTCGTAACAAGGTAGCCGTATCGGAAGGTGCGGCTGGATCACCTCCTTTCTAAGGATAATTGGAACTACTACTTCGTAGTAGATGAGTCGTAATTGGTTGTTTGTTCAGTTTTGAGAGATCAATCTCTCTTGTGAACCTTGAAAACTAGATAAGAAACAACATGCCAGAACATCAAACTTTAAAGCAATGACAATTTATTGTCGTTTATTTTTTTAGCATCATGCGTTTAATTAGTTAAGTGAAGAAGGGCGCACGGTGGAT
>NZ_LT727827.1:289351-750199 GCF_900162685.1 Terribacillus halophilus | reverse complement strand
TGCCGAACACAGTAGTTAAGCTCTTCAGCGCCGATGGTAGTTGGGTTCGCCCCGTGAGAGTAGGACGCTGCCAGGCAATTTTTTTGTATACATATTTATATTGTTCCACAGTAGCTCAGTGGTAGAGCTATCGGCTGTTAACCGATCGGTCGCAGGTTCGAATCCTGCCTGTGGAGCCATTCGCTTCCTTAGCTCAGTCGGTAGAGCACCACCATGGTAAGGTGGGGGTCAGCGGTTCAAGTCCGCTAGGAAGCTTATCACGAAAACCTAGAGTCTTAAGACTCTAGGTTTTTTTGTGTGGATTTGGATACTGTAAATCGTTTTGTATTTATCTGTTTTTCTCGTAGTTAACTTTTATTTATACTCTTCCTTATCAATCTAAAAAGGCCAACTATCTTCACTTGGCCTTTGAATTAATATTAAAAGTAAACTATATATCTGGTGTACTTATAAATCATTATTAGTAAATTCATTCGAATCGATATAGTTCTTCACATCATTCTTAGCACGTTCAGTGGAGTTGGTGTGATGTTCTTTAGGAGAATAGTGACTTTGCTTACGGGTAAGTGTAAGGGCAATGACAGATGCAATGGTGAGCAAACTAAAAAGGGTAAGGATAACAACAAAGATTACTATCATGAGATACCTCCTAATGGGAATGTGATTTCGGAAATTGTGGTATATGCATGTGCTGTTTATGTGTCTCCCAATTCAATCTACATACTTGATATAAACTAAAAAAGCCGCATACAACGTGTATACGGCTTTTCCTTACTGTCGGTATTTCTGATAGTTCTTATTGCCACCAGATAGATTATATACTTCTTCAAATCCCATATTGCGCAGAACGTTCTGTGCTGCGTTACCCGTTACGCCGCTGTTGCAGTAGCAAAGGGTTGGTTTTGATGGGTCGAGTTCTTTTGCCTTTTCCCGAAGCTCTGCTAGCGGGATATTGATGGCACTAGTTACATGTGATGTATCGTATTGCGTTTTTGCTCGGGTATCAATGACTTGGAACTGTTCACCTTCTTTGAGCCTTTCCTGCAGCTGCTTTGGTGTTAGTAGTTTGTTTTGCTTTCTGATGGCGTTATCCAGTGCCATGCCGGTGTACATGACGGGATCTTTTGTTGTGCTGAATGGCGGTGCATAGGCTAGATCCAGGTGAAACAGATCTTCTGCTTTTGCACCAAAAGTCATGGCGGTAACAAATACATCGATACGTTTATCTACACCTTCTTCTCCGATTGCTTGAACACCGAGCAGGCGCCCAGTAGCTCGATCGGCAATTGCTTTAATGGTCAGTTCTTTACCACCTAAGTAAGGAGCGCGCGCAGGTTTAATATTGTGTAGTGTTTCAATATCGTAGCCATAACGTAGAGCTTCTTTTTCGTTCATACCTGTTTGCGCAATAGCTAGCTCAAATACACGGACTATACCAGTGCCTAGTATGCCGCGGTGGGCAGATGTTCCGCCAGTGATGACATCACCTGCAATGCGGCCCATTTTATTGGCTGTGGAGCCTAGGGGACGATAGATAGGCTTTCCTGTTAGAACAGAGAAGCTCTCGGCTGCGTCACCCACTGCATACACATCCGGCAAGTTCGTCTGCATTTTCTCGTTTACTGCTATTGCGCCTGTTTCACCAATCTCCACACCAATTGATTCGGCTAAGGCTGTATTTGGCTTTACGCCAACAGCCAGGAAGACAATATCAGATGCAATTGTTTCTCCTGTAGAAGTAACAACTTCCGATTGTGTAATACGAGCTGCTTCTTGCTCAAGCAGCAGCTTTACACCATGCGTTTGCAGTGTGTCAGCAATTTGATCAGCTATATCTTTATCCAAGTGCTTCATCACTTGATTGCTGCGCTGGATCAGGTTTACTTTTACACCAAGATGAGTGAGTTGTTCAGCCATTTCCAATCCAATATAACCAGCGCCTATAATAGTAGCTGTTTTTGGCTTTCTGGATTCAATAAACTTATCAATGGCGCCTGCATGCTGGATAGTTCGCACATGGAAGACGTGCTCTAGCTCTGTTCCTTCTATAGCTGGGGTGAGCGGTGTTGCACCAGTAGCAAAAACAAGTACATCATATGTGTCTGTCAATGTCTCCCCAGTATTTAAATTCTTAATCGTCAACTTCTTGCTGTTATGATCAATAGAAACTACTTCATGTCTTGTCTGGATAGAAACATTGTAGCGTTTCTTAAAGAAAGAAGCGTCACGTGGATTGAGTGTTTCTAACTCCTCAACTTCCTCGCCAATAAAATAAGGAATGCCGCAGACGCTGTAGGAGATGTCATAATCTCTGTCATAGATACGGATGTCTGCCTCTTCATTGTTACGGCGTGCTTTTGCTGCGACAGAAGTGCCGGCAGCCACAGAGCCAATAATGCGTATTTTCATCATATCTCTCCTTTAGTGGATAATGCGTAACCAGATATATAATCCTGTTAGAGTTAAGAACATGGTAGGGATAGTTAAAATCACACCTGTCTTGAAATAGGTGCCCCATGAGATTTTGACACCCTTCTGTGTAAGTACATGCAGCCAAAGCAATGTAGCCAAGGAGCCAATTGGTGTGATCTTCGGTCCTAAATCGGATCCAATTACGTTGGCGTATATAAGAGCTTCTTTCAGTACACCAGTTGCATTTGTCTGTGAAATAGCGATAGCGTCAATCATAACGGTTGGCATATTGTTCATGACAGACGAAAGAATAGCTGCAATAAAGCCCATGCCGAGAGTTCCGATAAACAGACCTTCGTCAGCAACATATTGAATGATATCAGCTAGTAAGTCTGTCAGACCTGCATTACGTAAGCCATACACGACAACATACATACCAATCGAAAAGAAAACGATATTCCATGGTGCCCCTTTGACTACTGTCTTTGTTTGCACTGCTGGACTGCGGCGTGCAATAAGCAAAAAGACAATAGCAATAACTCCCGCTACAACGGATACTGGAATATGGATGAACTCACAGACGAGATAACCAATCAGCAACAGTGCTAACACATACCAAGATAGTTTGAACAATTTCTTATCCTTAATTGCTGATCCAGGTTCTTTCACTGTCGTTACATCATAGACAGCTGGTATACGTTTCCGGAAAAATAAATAAAGCACAAGGATACTCGCACCAAGCGAAATGAAATTCGGTACGATCATACGTGATGCATACTCCAGAAAAGTAATATCAAAAAAGTCAGCGGATACGATGTTCACCAGATTACTTACAACAAGCGGTAAGGATGTAGTATCTGCAATAAATCCGCTCGCTATAATGAATGGAAAGACAAGCGCTTCATCAAGCCGCAGCGCCCGAACCATTGCCAAGACAATTGGTGTTAAAATTAATGCCGCTCCGTCATTGGCGAAGAAAGCAGCAACAACAGCACCGAGCAGACAGACATAAACAAACATCTTAGTGCCATTTCCTTTGGCTGCTGCAGCCATATGTAAGGCAGCCCATTCAAAAAAGCCAATCGCGTCCAGGATAAGCGAGATAAGTATAATTGCTACGAAGGCTAGAGTTGCATTCCAGACGATTGTTGTTACTTCCCATACGTCGCTAAGGTCAACGACACCGATTAGCAAAGCAAGAACGGCACCAGCACAGGCGCTATAGCCGATATTGAGATTTTTCGGCTGCCAGATAATGAGTACTAGAGTAACGAAAAAAATAAGGCAGGCTAAAATAGTGGTGATCATTTGTGTATTGCTCCTAACTGCAAGTAATTGCTTCTGCTTTGTGCCGAAGCTGTACAAGTTGTTCATCTTGCGCGTCCAGCTGTGCCAAGACACTTTTTACGAGAGCACTTTGCGGACAAGAAGGATCGAATTGATAGTAGCGCCATTGTCCGCGCTTTTCTTCTATAACAAGACCAGCTTGCCGGTACTTGCGCAAATGCTGGCTCACAGCTGGCTGGCTAATGTCAAACATCTCAACAAGCTCACAGACACAGTATTCCTTCTCCGTCAGCAGCTTTAATAACAACAGTCGTGTTGGATCATGAAGAATCTTTAAGGTTTCCGTTAGAGTTCCAGTACTTAAGGATTGTGTAGTTGCCATATGCAAGACCTCCTTTCTCTGTCAGTATATAAGCAAATTGTTATATAAAGCAACCATTATATATTAAAGTATAGGAAAGATGTTGACGTAGTATTGTGGTAATAAATGAAAGACGAGACACAAGTAAATGAAGAGAGGAGACGTTCATATGATCCTAAATAAAGGCGGTAAACTGAGTCCGGAATATTTTTTTCTTATTTAGAACTAGTAATGAACTCCAGGCAATGCAGTAGAGCAGACGCCTACCAGATTGTTTTTTCTCGGTTGTTTGACCAAGATACAAACAAACTTGGCTCTGATAGCTATCAAGCTTTTGAAACAGCATACAAGCAGTTCAGCAAGAAGTCGGAATCCTTATGAGGATCCCGACTTTTTGAGAATCAGAGAAAGCGGATAGATAATAATGGTCTGCAGGACGAGCGATAGAAGTACGGCACCGAATGAGAGTGACAATATATAATGATCGGCAGATAGTTTCGTTTGCAGTGTTAATAAAAGTACAATGCTCATGGTTCCTCTTACACCAGCAAATGTTAGGATGGTCGCACCTCTCCAAAAAACAAGCTTACGCCATTTCTGCTTTGGTAAAGCAATTAATACTAATACAACGAATCTTACTGCTATAGATAGTAAGAAGATTAGCAGGAATAAGCCGAAATGCTTCCATTGGATATATTGCATGGACACAATACCAAGTACGATGAAAACTAAAGATAAGATGGTTGGCTCAATAATATTCCAGAAGCCACCCTGAATACGGCGGCTTTGTTCCTCATCATCCGTCTTCTGCAATTCATAAGAGAACATGATACCACTTGTCACTGTGGCCAATACCCCGGAAAAACCGAAGATCTCCGCCAAATAAAAGCTTCCGTAAGCAACGATAATACTTACCATTACCTGATAGGTGTGATTCTTCAGGATATGAATATTCTTTGATAAAAGCCAGCCTAATACAAGGCCGATTAAGATACCGCCTAAGGATACTGTTAGAAATTCCTTCATCAGATGCAAAAAGGAGAAGGACTTTCCTGCTGTATACATAGTAGAGACAATCGTGAAGATGACAACACTTGTACCATCGTTAATCATAGATTCGCCCTCTAAATTGGCTGTGTATTTCTTATTGATATCTGATTCCTCTAAGACTGATTCTACGGAAACGGGATCCGTTGGTGTAAGAATAGAGGCAATTACTAATGCGCCGATTAAGGAAATCGTAATAAACAATGAGCCTATGCTCCAGACAGCCAAGCCGAGCAGTAAGACTGTGATAAACAATCCCAGTGTGCTTAAAAGGCCGAAAAATGGTCCGAATCTCTTTATAGATTTGAACGAATAACGATAAGCCGAGATAAATAATAGTGCTGGCAGGAAGCCTTTGTAGATTAGTTCCCGGCTGATTGTCACCTCTGAGAAATAAGGTATGAAGGATAGAATAACCCCTGTTATAACTAAAAGCAGCGGAACAGGCAGCTTCTGCTGTTTCTTATCCAGAGAAAAGAAAATGTAGCCTATTGCTAGAAAGATGATTAAATGATCTGGTGTCATGGCCAGCCGCCTTTCTATATTTCCTGTATTGGTTCACTTTATTACATAACCGGAATACGACGATGTTAACCACTCTTGTCGAGTAACCCTAGTTTTAGTACACTGCGTTTTGCGTTATAATGGTAACAGCAATTATCATTTCACAAACAGTTTTAAAATAGATTGAAAGAGAGTGTTCATCAATGGGACGTAAATGGAACAATATCAAAGAGAAGAAAGCTTCAAAGGATGCCAATACGAGCAGAATTTATGCGAAATTCGGCCGGGAGATCTACGTTGCAGCCAAACAAGGCGAACCAGATCCGGAGGCGAACCAAGCGCTGAAATTTGTATTAGAGCGTGCAAAAACGTATAACGTGCCAAAAGCAATTATCGAGCGTGCAATCGAGAAAGCCAAAGGCGGCGGCGAAGAAAATTACGACGATATGCGTTACGAAGGTTTCGGTCCGAATGGCTCTATGATTATTGTCGATGCACTGACAAACAACGTAAACCGTACAGCGCCAGAGGTTCGTGCTGCATTTGGTAAGAACGGTGGTAACATGGGCGTCAGCGGCTCCGTTGCTTACATGTTTGATGCAACAGCTGTTATCGGAATTGAAGGTAAATCCTCAGATGAGGTATTAGAAATTCTAATGGAAGCAGACGTTGATGCGCGTGATATCCTTGAAGAAGATGAGGCAGTCATCGTGTATGCAGAGCCAGATCAATTCCATGCAGTACAGGAAGCACTTAAGGGAGCTGGCATCGAAGAGTTCACGGTTGCAGAGCTTTCCATGCTGGCACAAAACGACGTGACACTTGATGCGGAAACGCAGGAGCAGTTTGAGAAGCTAATCGATGCGCTTGAAGATCTTGAGGATGTGCAGCAGGTTTATCATAATGTCGATTTAGGTTAAACAGGAAAAAGCTTAGAGCCATATAGGCATTCTAAGCTTTTTTTGTTTATAGGTCTTATATCCTGTTTCTTTAAATTCAATGGATGATATTTAGGGAATATGCCGACTATAAGCCTTCTTCTAGAGAAAGTATCGCAACAGTTTCGTTAGCTTCCTAATTAAAGAAAACATTCCCAAGATTAAACAGCCTATCATGCAGAAGCACAATTCTGTTGAGAAATAATCATTAACTATGCACAAGTTGAGGAAGGTAATCTTCGTTACTTTACAGTCTGTTCATCCATGTTCAAGGACCATCTTCCGGTGACTATAGTTGCTTTTCCTAACTTTTCAGAAACTCTCACTCTTAATTAACTGAAAATTATTACTATTATCACGCAGGATTTCTGTTCTTCTATGTATATGCTCCCCTTTTTCCCGCCTTCTCTTCCCGAAACCGACATATTCTCGTAAGCTAGTCTATAACATCTGAGCGATTTTACACAATCTGTCATTTTGGCGAACGGAGGTGCAATTGTTTCTGGCAGGAAGCTATCAATTAAAAAAGGAGCGAGTGAGAACATGCAGAAACGTATGACAAAGTGGCTCAGTATCTTGGCGGTCGGAATTTTCCTTTTGTCTTTGTTTTCTCCTACAGCTTCACGAGCACAGTCTTCTGAGCGAACTTCTGTGAAAGCGAGTGAAGGTGTAGCTGCGAAAGTGGACAAAGATGTTACATCGCAGTTCAAAGCGGATGACCAAGTGACATATTTGGTGAAGCTGAAGGATCAGGCGAATACGAAGAAAGCTGCTGAAATAGCAGTTGAGAAGGCGCAAAAGCAGTCTGCTAGTCTTTCAGCAGAAGAGACGAAGCGGATTCAGAATTCTGCTGTTGTAAGTAATTTGCGTGCTACAGCAGATGCTTCTCAAGCGAACTTGCTGGATTATTTGAAGCAAGCGAAGGATAAGGGAGTTGTAAAAACGTTCGATGCTTATTACATCGTGAATGCATTGAAGGTCACGAGCACAAAAGGTGTTATGGAGGATTTGGCTGCTTCGGAGGAAGTGGAAAAAATTCTGCCGAACAGAGAGCGTAAAATCCTTGAACCAACGAAGGCTGAAGAAAAGAAGGTTGCTGCTTTAGCTGAAGAAGTGGAAGCGTGGGGTGTAGAAAGAATTGGAGCACCTGCAGTTTGGCAAGAAACAGGACTGGATGGTTCCGGTATTGTGATTGGCGGTTTGGATACCGGTGTTCAATATGACCACCCAGCGTTATTAGAAAAATATCGCGGTTATAATCCTGCTGATCCGGATAATGTGACGCATGAATTTAACTGGTATGATGCGGTTGATGGAGAGGCTGTCCCGTATGATGACCTGGATCATGGTACACATACAATCGGTACAGCAGTTGGTGCAGCAGCAGATGACTCTGCTGATATCGGTGTAGCGCCAGGTGCGAAGTGGATCGCGGTAAAAGCGTTCCATCCAGATACTGGCCAAGGTCAGACAACAGATGCTATTCTCTTGGATGCAGCTGAATGGATGCTGGCTCCTAAGGATGAAGCAGGTACGCCGCACCCGGAAATGGCGCCTGACATTATCAATAACTCTTGGGGCGGCGGTCCAGGCCTGGATGAGTGGTACCGGGATGTTGTACAGTCATGGCGGAATGCGGGTATCGTACCTGTGTTTTCTGCAGGGAATGACGGCGATGGAGACGCGACAGTATCTGCACCTTCCAACTATCCAGAGTCCATCTCTGTAGCGGCTACGGATAGCGAAGATGGATTAGCTAGCTTCTCTTCCCGCGGACCTTCTCCATATGAAGGGGAAATCAAGCCAGATATTGCAGCGCCAGGGGTGAACATTTACTCCGCTGTCAGCGGCAGTGATTATAGTGCTGCATTTAGCGGAACATCAATGGCAGCTCCGCATGTGAGTGGTGTGATTGCGTTACTTTTGCAGGCCGATAGCTCGCTCACTGTAGATGAGATTGAGACAATTTTGTATGACACAGCGGAAAGACAAACAAGCAGTGACTATCCAGATGAAATCAATGAAGGCTTCGGTCATGGAATTGTGAATGCTTATTTGGCTGTGTCCTCCATCGCTTCCGGTGTTGGTGAGATTAACGGAAGTGTTTATCAAGATGGGGAGGACCAAGAAGCGGCAGTTATAAACCATGAAGCAATTGCAGAAGTGTATCAAGGTGTAGCAACGCCGCTCACTGCAACCGTAACGGATAATGTGAGTGCTGATACGGTGACACTTCAATACAAGAAAGATGGAGGAGAATGGCAAACAGTTGAGGCGTCGCTTGTGGATGGAAATGCAGCAAGCGGAACATATCAAGCAGTACTGCCAGCGGAAGCGACAACAGGTTCTGCGTTAGTTTATAAATTTGTTGCGACAGACTTCGGTGGTAACACGTCTGAGACGGATGTATATAACGTGGAGCTGCTTACACCATTAACTGTAGGGTATACGCAGGATTTTGAAGAAGAGCCGGCTGGCTGGACATCATTTGGCGATCAGAATTCCTGGGAATGGGGAGCTCCAGCTGCCGGACCTGAAGCAGCAGCTTCAGGTGAGAAGGTTTATGGTACAGGTGCTTATTTAAACAATAGCGATGCCACTTTGCTTGCTCCGCCGGTGGCAGTACCAGAAGAGGGAGAAACATACTTGCAGTTCCAATCATGGTTTGATTTAGAGACGAACTATGATTACGGGCATGTTGTTGTATCGACAGACAAGGAAAACTGGGAGCAGGTAGGTTCATATAATGGCGCGAATGGTGATTGGTCAGCAGATCAAGTGAATTTGAGTGATTATGCTGGACAGACAGTTTACGTTGGTTTCCATATAGAGTCGGATGGTAGTGTCAGCAAGCAAGGCTGGTATATCGATGATGTAGCCATCTCGGACACTTCCAATGCATCCGCATCTATAATGAAAGGCACGAAGAAGGTAAAAGAGGATGCTAAGCAAATAGCAGAAAGTGCGAAGGGTAAGAAAAAGGTGAAGGCGAAAAAACTCGCTCCAACACCAATCCGAAATGTACAAGGCCCAACGCTGCCAGATGGGCAGGCAGATAATTCAGAAATAAGCCCTACAGCGTTGCCAGTTGATGCGACGGTAACGGTACAGGAAACAGGACGAAGCGTACAAACAGATCCAGCAGACGGCAGCTATCGTTTATTACAGGCGGCAGGGGACGTCACATTGGAAGCTTCCGCATATGGCTTCCATTCCAGCTCAGCTCCTGTCACTGTTTCTGAGGGGACAGCTGTTACACAGAACTTCACGTTAGACCCAATTGCAGAGGGGACGGTAACAGGTAAAGTCACGAATGCACAGACTGGGGAAGCCGTTGAAGGAGCAAAAGTTTATGTTGTAGAAGATGCTGCCGTACAGCCAATTGAAACGGATGAAAACGGCGTATATACGCTCTCTGCTTATGAAGGAACATACACACTTAAAATTACAGCCGCATCCTTTAAAGGGACAGAGCTGGAAGTAACGGTGACAGCGGATGAGACAGCGGAGAAGAACGTTGAACTAGAGCCATTTATCGGCTTCGCTGGTGAAATTGGCTATGACGATGGCACAGCTGAGAATGCAAAAGCTTATTATGATGCAGGTAATGGCTGGGCAGTGAAATTTACGCTGGCAGAAGGACAATCTTCTGCGCTTGTGACGGGCGGCTTGTTCCGATTCTGGGATGAAAGTTTCCCAACACCAGGCGGCACCGATTTTGCAGTCGAGATATATGATGATTCCGGAGAAAACGGCGCGCCAGGTAAGAAGCTAGCCGGACCAATAGCTGGCGAAGCACTGCGTAACGGAGAATGGACGCAGGTGGATCTGTCCGGAGAAGGCGTAGTAGTCAATTCTGATTTCTATATCCTTTACGTACAAACAGATGCCAATCCAAATACTCCAGCGTTGGCATTAGATGAAAATGGGGAATTCTCTAATCGTAGCTTGCAATACGTTGGCGGAGAGTGGAGTCCTGTACCTGAAGCAGAAGGCAACTATATGATTCGTGCGCTTGTTGACTATGAGGCAGAAGCGCCAGTAATTACATCTCCTGCACCAGATACAGTTACGAAAGAAGACAAAGTGACGGTGGAAGGAACTGCTTCACCAAGGGGATCCATAGAAGTCAGCAATAACGGAGAGGTTGTTGCGTCGGTTGAGGCAACAGAGCAAGGGACATTTGCAGCCGAAGTAGAGCTGACGGAAGGGGAGAACAGCCTAACAGCTGTGACGAAGCTAGAGAACGGGAGCACTGCACCGTCAGAAGCCGTTACGATTATTCGTGATCAAACAGCACCTGAGCTGAACATTACAGCACCTGAGGATGCTAGCAAAACGAACAAGGAGACTGTCACCGTTACTGGTACAGTGGCAGATGATTACTTGGATAAGGTGAAAATTAATGGTGCGAAAGCAGAAGTGAAAGAAGACGGTACATTCTCCAAGCGTATTCTGTTGGAGGAAGGTACAAATGAAATAAAAGTAGTTGCAACAGACCAAGCAGGCAACAAAACGAAACAGGTGATTAATCTTGAGGCAGATTACACAGCGCCAGTGCTGAAAAATGTGCAGCCAGCTCAAGATACCAGCTTGCAGCCTGGGGAGACCGTTGTCATTTCCTTCGAGTCAGAGCCTGGACTGGAAGATGCGACCTTCTATTTGAAGGCGCCGCTAACGAATTTCCGAACAACAGCACAAGCAACGGAATTACCGATGCGTGAGACAGAAGATGGCCATTATGTAGGCTACTGGACAGCAACTTCTTCTGCGAAACTGGATGGAGCAGACATTGTTGTGAAAGCAACAGATGCATTTGGTAACGAGACGGAAGCAACAGCGTCAGGGAAGGTATTTGTAGAATAACAAAGAAGAGGCTGAGGCATAACTGTTTAAGATATACAAAGATCCAAACAATGCTGCTGTTAATTGCAGTATTGTTTGGATCTTTTTGCATTGGAGATGAGAGCATTTTGGGCCAAGCCCTTCTTATATGCCGATTGAAATATATTTTGTTTCTAGATAAGGCTCAATGCCTTCTATCCCGCCTTCGCGGCCGACACCGCTTTCCTTCATGCCGCCAAATGGAGCTTGCACAGCGGAAGGACCGCCGTCATTCCAGCCGATAATCCCGTATTTTAAGTTCTCAGCGATATACAGACCGCGGCGATAGTTTTCGGTAAAGAAATAAGCAGCCAAGCCAAATGGTGTGTCATTAGCCAGACGGATTGCTTCGTCAATGTCAGAGTAAGTTGTGATTGGTGCAACGGGTCCGAATGTTTCTTCGTGCATGATAGTCATGTCATCCGTTACTTGGTCCAGAACAGTTGGATTAACAAAATAAAACCCCTTTTTCTCGTCTGAAAGATATGTTCCCCCTGTACAGACGACAGCACCTTTTTTCTGAGCATCTTCGACTTGGGAAACAATTTTATCGAAACCTTTTTTATTGATGATTGGTCCAATATCCACTTCCTCGGTTCCTACACCGACTCTCAATTCGGAGACTGCATTAGTGAATTGACGGACAAATTCTTCTTTAACGGAAGTATGTACCAAGAGTCTGTTGGCACATACACAAGTTTGCCCAGCATTTCGGAACTTGGATGCAACAGACTGTTTGACTGCGTGCTCTATATCAGCATATTCATCAACTATTAATGGTGCATGTCCGCCGAGTTCCATAGAAACATGCTTGATAGAATTAGCGCTTTGTTTCATTAGCTGTTTTCCAACAGGCGTTGAACCGGTAAAGGAAATCTTGCGAATAAGAGGGTGCTTCGTAAATAGCTTCCCAATCTCTTCACCATTCCCATTAACATATTGCATAACATCTTTTGGTATACCAGCTTCATAAGCCAGTTCCACCAAACGTATAGCCGTCAGGGGTGTATCAGGTGCTGGTTTTATTAAGAATGTACAGCCCGCGGCTAATGCGGGTGCAGCTTTTCTTGTAATCATTGCCGCAGGAAAGTTCCAAGGTGTAATCGCTGCGACGGGACCGACAGCCTCGCGTGTGACGAGCATACGCTTATCAGTAGTAGAAGCAGGGATAGTGCGGCCGTACACACGTTTAGCTTCTTCGGCGAACCATTCGATATAGCCGGCAGCGTATACTACTTCACCTTCTGCTTCTTTCAATGGCTTGCCGTTTTCAGCAGTCATTAAGGCGGCAAGTTCGGACTTGTTTGCTAAAATTAAATCATACCATTTACGTAATAAGGAACTTCTTTCCGCAGCACTCGTTTTCGACCATTGCAGAAACGCGGTGTGAGAAGCAATAATTTTCTCTTCAATCGCTGACAGTGAGTCTGTTTCGACATCGTCTATAAAATCGCCGGTGCCTGGGTTATATACTTTAAGCGTGTTTGTCATTGCCGATACTCCTTTCCGGTGATGAAGCTTCTTGTTTACGATTTGTTATTGCATAAAGAACAAGGCCGATAATTGTCCAGCCGATTAGCATTATCCATTCGTAAGGCCACACCAGGGCAGCTGGCATTCCAGGTAGGTAAAAACTAAGGAATAAAAAGCTCATAACGACAGCCCCAAATCCGATTGTGCGCCAGTATTTGATTTTATACGGCCTTTCCAGGTCTGGCTCCATTTTTCGTAAACGAAGGAAGGCGAGTGCCACGAGCACATAACCCACGATCATACCAACTCCTCCAGCATTAACGATCCAGACAAGGGCAGGGCGGCCGAGTAATGGCGCGAAAAATGCCAGAGCACCAAGAAATAGAATGGCATTCGTAGGAGTACCGTACTTTGGGTGAATGTACATAAACCAGACTGGAATCATCTTTCGATCTGCCATTGCATATAGAATACGGCTGGCACCGATAATGAAGGCGTTCCAGCTGGTAATGATACCAGCTACACCGCCAATTACCAGAATGGTGCCAAATACTTGGCTGCCAAATAGTACTGCCATGGCATCAGCTGTTGCCAAACTGGAATTTTCTAATTCTGCTTGAGGAAGAGCTGCTGACACACCATATACAATCAATAGATAAAATAACACAGCACAAACGATAGAAATCATTAAGATGCGTGAAATAGTCTTGGCGGGTGCATCTATTTCCTCGGCAACCTGTGGAACAACATCGAAGCCAACAAATAAGAATGGCACCATGACAAGTACAGTAATTACACCAGCTGTACCATCCGTGAAGAATGGCTGTAAATTGGCTGTGTTGCCATTAATCGATGCACCAAACAACAATAGAATCGCTGTTGCAATCATGAGTATGGTAAAGACCGACTGGAAGATTGCTGCGGGCTTAGCGCCGATGTAATTAAGGAGGGTCAGTAAAAGAGCGCCGCCTGAACCAATCAATACCCAGGTAGTATAGACAGGCCATTCATTTAATGTCCAAAGGTGACCGACGTGATTTACTGGCACAACGTAATCAATGACGGTCGGTAACGCCACAGCTTCAAACGTAATAACTGTTACATAACCAGCAAGAACGGACCAAGCTGCAACGAAACCTAGTTTTCTTCCATAAGCGCGATTAACGAAAACTAAGCCGCCACCTGTTTCTGGCATAGCAGAAGAGAGTTCGGCATACGTCAAACCGATGAGGCAAATAAGTAATCCTCCAATTACAAAGGCAATAATACTGCCGAGAAAGCCGGCGTTGATAATCCAATCTCCAGATAAAACAACCCAACCCCATCCGAGCATAGCTCCTACTGCGAGAAAAATGACATCTGTTTTTGACATCGTCTTCTTTAATTGCTGTTTGGACATAGACAGTCTCCTTTACATGGATTCCAATGCTTCTTCAATAACTTTAAGGCCTTCATCAAGTTGTTCATCTGTAATAACAAGCGGACTGAGAAAGCGAATTACATTTCCTTTGACACCTGCGGTTAAGAGAAGCAGGCCGTGTTCATTGGCATAAGCGGAAACTTTTGAAGCTATGTCTTTATCTGGTTTTTTACTATGACTATCCTTTACAAATTCGATAGCGGCCATCGCGCCAAGTCTTCTTATATCTCCGATAAAGTCGAAACGTTCTTTCCAGCGTTTGGCGGTTTGCTCAATCTTTCCACCGATATGCTCCGCTCTTTCATTCAGGTTCTCAGATTCAATAATGTCCAATACAGCTAGCGCTGCGGCACAGCCGAGCGGGCTTCCGGCATATGTACCTCCTAATTCACCTGGATTTGATGCATCCATCATCTCTGAATGACCTATTACGCCGCTGATAGGTACACCTGCTCCAAGGGATTTTGAGACGGTGATTATGTCTGGCACAACATCAAAATGCTCAATAGCAAAATGTTTCCCAGTTCTGCCGAAGCCAGTTTGGATTTCATCAGCTACAAAAACAATTCCATGTTCTTTACAGAAAGATACTACAGACTGGACAAATCCTTTGGAAGGAACAATAAATCCGCCTTCCCCTTGCACCGGTTCCATCACCACACAAGCAACGGTTTCAGGTGCAACTTGAGATACGAAGAAGTCTTGGAATTGCTCAATCATAAATGCTTCATATGCATCTTCTGTCATACTATCTGGCCGTTGGTAGCTGTATGGATATGGTGCTTGATATACTTCTGGAGCGAATGGACCATATCCGAATTTATAAGGCTTTACTTTACTTGTCATACTCATTGCTAAATTTGTACGTCCGTGGAATCCACGATTAAAGGTCACGACCGCTTGTCTGCCGGTATATTTACGTGCAATCTTCACGGCATTTTCTACAGCTTCTGCACCAGAGTTAAGAAAGATTGCTTTTTTAGGGAATGTACCAGGAGTTATGGCGCAAAGCTTCTCTGCAAGTTCAATATAGGAAGCATACATCATGACGTTAAATCCAGGGTGAGTAAAAGTCTCAGCTTGTTTCTTAATTGCTTCGACTATTTTAGGATGACTGTGCCCAACGTTCATTGTGCCAATTGCACCGGCGAAATCAATAAATCGCTTCCCGTCTTGATCAAATAGGGTGGCTCCTTCTCCTTTGACTGCGATGGATCTATTACTATTGCTGACACCTCGAGCGACATATTTGTCTCGTTTCTGCTGAAGCAGCAATGTTTCGTTTGTTAAAGTTGCCATTCTCCCACATCCTTTTTTGGTATTTTTTTTATTTTCAAACTTTTTCTGTATAATGAAAAGTACCAAAATATTTTTTTTTATGGTACCAGAGGGAGGATGCGTTGCTAGATGCTGCAATTAGACAGAGGGCGGAGTCAAGGTTACTTATATCAGCAAATCTATCAGCAGATAAAACAAGCTATTCTAGAACGGCAGTACAAGCCGCATGATAGACTTCCTTCTAAAAGAGAACTTGCGACGACACTGAGGATCAGTTTGAACTCTGTTAACGCTGCTTATCAGCAGCTTGTTGCGGAAGGCTATCTTTATACACGTGAAAGATTAGGTTTTTTTGTGGAGGAGCTCGATTCATTTTACGTCAAGCCAGAAAAGCAAGATTCGGAGATTCCTCCTCATTTGCTGGAAGTACATAAAACAGAGGGCTTAAAGAAGTGTTTCTCTCATATGAGTGCGGACATTCATATGTTTCCACTGGAAAAGTGGCTGTCCTGTGAGGAACTGGCACTGAAAAAGAACAAGGAGCTGTTGGAGGAGTACATTGATCCTCAAGGCGTATATAGTGTGCGGCAGACAATCGCCCATTTTCTATCGCAGTCACGAGGCGTGCGCTGTTATCCCGAACAAATTGTGCTTGGCTCTGGTACGCAGCTCCTAACTCGCCAATTAACCAAGTTGCTGCCGAAAGACACGACATATGGTTTAGAGGAGCCAGGTTATCAACGCATGTATCAGTTGTTAAAAAGTGAGGATAGAAGTATCACCTCATTAGAGATAGACCGGAAAGGTATTCGAATTGACGCCTTGCAAGAAAGTAAGGCTAATGTGCTTTTCACTACACCATCCCACCAATTTCCGACAGGAGCGATTATGCCGATTTCCCGTCGTATTCAACTGCTCAATTGGGCAAATTCGGCATCGGACCGATATATCGTGGAGGATGATTATGATAGCGAGTATAAATATGACGCAGACTCCATTCCATCACTACAAGGAATGGACGGAGCCTCTCGGGTTATTTACATGGGCTCTTTCTCGAAGTCTCTCTTACCGGGGCTGAGGATGAGTTACATGGTATTACCTATACCGCTTCTGGAGATGTACAGAAAATCATTGCATTTCTTAATGTCTTCTTGCAGTACAATGACGCAACTCACACTGCAGGCTTTTATTGAAACTGGCGAATATCAAAAGCACATCAAGAAATCGACAAAATTATATCGTATACGGCGTGCCATGCTAATCGATAAGCTGCTGGAGAAATTCGGGGATTGTATATCTGTCAAAGGTGAGAAATCAGGGTTGCACTTTTTGGTATCTTTCGAAATAGAAAGAACAGAAGAACAGATAAAGAGGCAGGCAGAAAAGAGGGGGTTGCTGTTATATGGGATTAGCCGTTTTTACAATCAGTCAGACCCAACCCGGAAACCGACACTTATTCTCGGATTTGCCAACATGCGAACAACAGAAATGGATGAAGCAGTAGGGTTACTATGGGAAGCGGTATTTTGCTGAAGGCAGGAGTATAAAGAAGGACCCGTCATCACGACGGGTCCTTCTTCTTATATGCCAATGGAAATATATTTTGTTTCTAAATAAGGCTCAATGCCCTCAATCCCGCCTTCGCGGCCGACACCGCTTTCCTTCATGCCGCCAAATGGAGCTTGCACAGCGGAAGGACCACCGTCATTCCAGCCGATAATTCCGTATTTTAAGTTCTCTGCGATATACAGACCGCGGCGATAGTTTTCGGTGAAGAAATAAGCTGCCAAGCCGAATGGTGTGTCATTAGCCAGACGGATTGCTTCGTCAATGTCAGAGTAAGTGGTGATTGGTGCGACGGGCCCGAATGTTTCTTCGTGCATGATAGCCATGTCATCTGTTACTTGGTCCAGAACAGTTGGATGGACGAAGAAGTAGCCTTTATCGGTATCAGCATCAAAGGTACCGCCAGTAAGTACTTTCGCGCCTTTGGATTTTGCATCATCGATTTGCGCTGCGATTTTATCAAAGCCTTTTTTATTGATAACTGGCCCAATTGCGACATTTTCCTCTGTGCCTTGGCCAACTTTTAAATCAGCTGCAGCTTTCGTGAATGCAGTCGTGAACGCTTCTTTGACTGATTCATGAACGAGCAGCCGATTCGCACACACACATGTTTGACCGGCGTTGCGGAATTTCGAAGACAGGGCATGTTTTACAGCGCGGTCAATATCTGCATGTTCATCGACAATAAGCGGTGCGTGTCCGCCAAGTTCCATGGATACATGTTTCACGCTATCAGCACTTTGTTTCATAAGCAGCTTCCCAACAGGTGTAGAACCAGTAAAAGAAATTTTACGGATATGCGGATGTTCGGTGAAGATCTTACCAACTTTTTCACCGTCGGCATTTGTATATTGGATAACATCTTCTGGAATGCCTGCTTCATGCGCCAATTCTACAAGGCGGATAGCTGTTAGCGGTGTGTCGGGAGCTGGCTTGATAATGAATGTACAGCCCGCGGCTAATGCGGGTGCAGCTTTTCTTGTAATCATTGCCGCAGGAAAGTTCCAAGGTGTAATCGCTGCGACGGGACCGACAGCCTCGCGTGTGACGAGCATACGCTTATCAGTAGTAGAAGCAGGGATAGTGCGGCCGTACACACGTTTAGCTTCTTCGGCGAACCATTCGATATAGCCGGCAGCGTATACTACTTCACCTTCTGCTTCTTTCAATGGCTTGCCGTTTTCAGCAGTCATTAAGGCAGCAAGCTCCTCTTTATTTTCGATCATCAAGTCATGCCAGGCACGAAGCAGCTTGCTGCGATGTGTGGCAGAAGTCTTGGACCAGTCAGGAAAAGCTCGATGAATTTTTTCGATTTTATCATCGATTGTCTTATCTGAATCAATTTGCACTTTCTCAATTAATTCTCCGGTAGCTGGATTTGTTACATCGAAAGTTTGTGTCATTTTGTATACTCCTTTTTCATTTTTTTATAGCAACTGGCTAGCAAATAAATTTTCTGTCTTACAAAAGAAATTATATCTTTTTTTCTATATTCCTGTTTTTGAGGTAAAATATGCAGGGATATAAGAGAATGTTATAGATGCCGAAAACGTTGATATGACGGGGTTTGGATGGCTATATGGGGAAGCAAGAGAGAAGATAAGTTATCTGAAAAAAAAGAAATCTATAAAATAGGTTTACAAATGGTTGCATCCCTGTATATAATAACTCTTGTCAGTTTCGAGTTACGAAAAACGCAACGATGAAAAACAGACAATCTGGCCCGTTGGTCAAGCGGTTAAGACACCGCCCTTTCACGGCGGTAACACGGGTTCGAATCCCGTACGGGTCATCAAGTTGGAGGATTAGCTCAGCTGGGAGAGCATCTGCCTTACAAGCAGAGGGTCGGCGGTTCGAGCCCGTCATCCTCCACCACTTGCTTGATAAAAAAACATTGAAAAAGATGTTGACAAGCTAAACAATAGATGATAAGATATCATTCGTGGCGGTTGAAACAAACCAAATAAATTAATAAATGCCGGTCTAGCTCAATTGGTAGAGCAACTGACTTGTAATCAGTAGGTTGGGGGTTCAAGTCCTCTGGCCGGCACCAGATAGTTTGGAGGGATAGCGAAGTTGGCCAAACGCGGCGGACTGTAAATCCGCTCCCATCGGGTTCGTAGGTTCGAGTCCTACTCCCTCCACCATCTATATTGGGCTATAGCCAAGCGGTAAGGCAACGGGTTTTGGTCTCGTGATCGTTGGTTCGAATCCAGCTAGCCCAGCCATTTGATTTCTTATACAATAGAATGTTTTTGAGCCATTAGCTCAGTTGGTAGAGCATCTGACTTTTAATCAGAGGGTCGAAGGTTCGAGTCCTTCATGGCTCACTTTATAGATCAGTTCTTGTAACTGCTTCTATTACGCGGGTGTGGTGGAATTGGCAGACACGCTAGACTTAGGATCTAGTGCTTCGGCGTGGGGGTTCAAGTCCCTCCACCCGCATCATAATACTTCTGCAGGGCGGAAGTAGTTCAGTGGTAGAACACCACCTTGCCAAGGTGGGGGTCGCGGGTTCAAATCCCGTCTTCCGCTCCACTTGGGGCCTTAGCTCAGCTGGGAGAGCGCCTGCTTTGCACGCAGGAGGTCAGCGGTTCGATCCCGCTAGGCTCCATCCATATAAGTCGTCCAATAGGGCGGCTTTTTTATTTTGCACAGGAGACATACTCCTGTGCTTTTTTTGTTTATCCCAGCATCTCTGGGGAAAAATAGCAGGGGGAGATGTATAACAGGAGGGATGAAGATGGAAGAGAAACTTACATATAATCGAAGGAATAGTTTTTCCGGCGTACTATTTGGCTTTGGTTTAGCAGCATTTGTTGATGAAGCAGTTTTTCATCAGCTGCTGCATTGGCATCATTTTTATGACCTGTCTACTACTAGTTTGGGGTTGATTTCAGATGGCATTTTTCATGCGTTCAGCTGGTTTGCGACAGTCGGCGGCTTATTCTTGCTGGCCGATTTACGCAGACGTAAACAGATGGTACCGATGCTGTGGTTGGGGATGGTCTGCTTAGGAAGTGGTGTTTTTCAAGTGTATGATGGTGTCATTCAGCATAAGATAATGCGGCTTCACCAGATACGTTATGACGTAGATAATCTTTTGTATTATGACTTCGTTTGGAATGGTATAGGAGCAGTGTTAATGGTTATTGGTATATTGCTTGTCTGGTTATCCAGGAGGAAAAAGCATGTACAATGATAAACTGGCTTTAATCATTGCTTTCTTAGCGATACTTGGCTATTTGCTGGGAATGAAATTTTCGGCGAGAAAATTTGAGGCTTGGCCAATTCATCGGCTTCTCTTGTTTGGAAGCGGCGTTGTAGTTGGAGTCCAGGCTCTTGCTGGGCCGGTAGCGATGCATGCGCATCATAGCTTTGTTTTCCACATGATAGGTCATTTGCTGCTTGGTATGCTTGCACCGCTGCTTATCGCGCTATCGCGTCCTATTACGCTGCTTCTGCGTGCGCTACCGCAGAAACACGGACAAACTGTTTCTCACCTATTTCGCAGTATGTATGCTCGTGTTCTTATTCATCCTGTCACTGCGGCAGTATTAAATGTTGGAGGTCTGTGGGTTCTGTACACCACTTCTTTGTACGAATATATGCACCAAGTGAACTGGGTATCGTTCTTGGTTCACGTGCATGTATTTGCAGCTGGATACTTGTTTACGATGGCTATGCTGTATACAGATCCGGTACCTTATCGAAAAAGCTATTTTTTCCGCGCCTTCGTGTTCGTTGGTGCACTAGCAGGACATGGTATATTGTCTAAGTACCTTTATGCAAATCCGCCAACTGGTGTAGAAGCTGATGCGGCAAAAGAAGGGGCAGTACTGATGTATTATGGCGGTGATCTTGTTGATCTTATCTTGATTGTGCTTCTCTGCGGGCAATGGTATCGGGCCGCAGCGCCTCATCACAATTTATCTGCTGGAAAAGCTGCTGAATGATGCAGCTTTTTTTCATGTTTCGCAAAATATTCGGCAAAATACCTCTGTAAACGATTTACAAGGTGTCAAGACACATGTAAACTTAAGGTGTTAAATACTAGAGTATAGAGGTGCTGGAATGGAACATAGAGTAGAGGGGCGTCACAAGACAGGGAAGCCGATGTCCGAGCGCAAGCTGCTTGGTATTGTCGGTACGGGCTGGTTATTCGATGCAATGGATGTTGGAATTTTATCTTTTATTATCACTGCATTGACATTAGATTGGGGTCTATCTTCGCAACAAGCAGGCTGGATTGGCAGTGTAAATAGTATCGGTATGGCTGTTGGAGCATTTGTATTCGGTATTATGGCAGATAAAATTGGCCGCCGGACGGTATTTATGATTACAATCTTAATCTTCTCCATTTGCAGCGGCTTGTCTGCTTTGGCTGCATCTTATCTGATTTTTATTGTACTTCGCTTCTTTATTGGCGCGGGGCTTGGCGGGGAGCTGCCGGTAGCTTCTACGCTTGTATCAGAGTCGGTAGCGCCGGAAAGGCGTGGGCGCATGGTCGTTTTGCTGGAAAGTTTCTGGGCAGTCGGCTGGCTGGCAGCAGCAATCATTTCTTATTTCGTTATTCCGGCTTTCGGCTGGCGGGTTGCGCTCCTGTTGACAGCAATTCCGGCACTCTTTGCCGTGCTGCTTCGCAAAAATCTCCCTGATTCTCCTTCTTATACGAAGTTAAAAGAGAAGAAATCTGTTATGGCTGGAATTCGGCAGCTGCTGGCAAAAGGATTTGCAAAAAGAAGCGCAATGCTATGGATCGTTTGGTTCTGTATTATGCTGAGTTATTATGGCATGTTCTTATGGCTGCCTAGTGTGATGGTGGAAAAGGGATTTGATATGGTGCGAAGCTTTGAGTACGTGATGATAATGACGCTTGCGCAGCTCCCAGGTTATTTCTCGGCAGCATGGCTTATCGAAAAAGTTGGGCGCAAGCCAATTCTAATTATCTTTTTAATCGGTACAGCGATAAGTGCGGTGTTGTTTGGTAATGCGGAATCGGCTGCTATGCTTCTGACATCGGGTATGCTGCTCTCCTTCTTTAATCTTGGTGCATACGGTATTCTTTACGCGTATACGCCAGAGCAGTATCCAACAGCTGTGCGGGCGACGGGTTCGGGTATTGCGGCAACAGCCGGGAGAATTGGCGGTATCCTCGGACCTTTGTTAATCGGCTATCGGGGAACGCTTGGTTGGTCAGTAAGTGCTGTTTTTCTTCTGTTTTGTGTGACGGTTTTGGTTGCAGCTGCAGCTGTTTTGTTTCTTGGAGAAGAGACGAAAGGCAAGACGCTTGCTTGATGCGTTATTTCTATCCTGTATGGTAAAGTAGAGCGAGAGCACGAAGGAGGTTGGCGCTTTGTTTTCCATACAAGATTATACCGAAGCGGTAAGTGTTTCATTAGAAAAACATTCAGAAGACGTGATAGCCGAATTGAAACAGATATTTCAGCTGCCGTTTCTTCCGGAAGTAGAGAAGATTGCCTTTCGATTATTCAAAGAGCCAATGGCATTTGAACTGACAATTATGTATTATGCGCTTGATGGTGATGGCGAGGAGCGGTATTACGAAGAAATGGGAGATAAATATGCTGGCGGCAGTGAAGAAGTGGCCGAGGAAATCCCTTACTTTCAGCTTCCTGATCATGCAAGCGACAGCTTTGAAGCTTTTCGTGAACTGCAGGAAGATGCTGTGGAAAAAGCGGATGAACAAGTGATGATTGCTTGGTTCAGTGAATGTTATAAGCGGGCTGGCGGAGAGGCGTTTTCGTTAGAAGTGAGTGTAGGTTTCCATGACGATATAAAGGCCTACTTCATTAAACGCGGCGTGTGGGCGGAAGATCACCGTTAAAAAGTGCGTACCTTGTACGTGCTTTTTTTGTGCAAAAAAAATAACAGCTTGTCTCTGCATAGCAGGCTGTTATTCACTAAACGTGTCTTCTTTGTTTTTCGTATTCATTTAGCAGATGATCCAGCTGAACACTTGCAGTAATGACAGCGTCGGATGTAAGCGGAAGACGGCGGGAGAGGTCAAGCATACGGTTGCGGGTTTGTTCAATTTTTTCCAAAATATTGTCTGCAGTAATCATTTTTACCTCCATAATCTGATATACTATTTCTCGTTAAGTAGAGAATACCCTTCTTATTTTAATTAAAACATTAAATTGATAAAAAATCGAAAAAAGATAAAAACTGTTGCGGGCATCATTTAAGGGTTTTAAGATATTTTTTGTGAAAGTGAAACCTTTTCAGAACTTCATTCGTTATTAAGAAGCCGCAGTTTGGCGGGAGGATTTTCATGGAGAACATCATAAAACATCATATAAAGAACGTCAAGAAGGGTGATCAAGCCGCTTTTGAGGAGATAGTTTCCTTTTATCAGAACAAGGTATACCATATTGTATTCCGAATGATAGGAGACACTTACGAAGCGCAGGATATCGCCCAGGAGGCATTTATCCGTGCTTACACCAATATTCATTCTTTTGATGAGAACCGGAAATTCTCCACATGGCTTTACCGGATTGCGACAAATCTAAGTATTGACCGCTTGCGGAAGAAAAAGCCGGATTATCATCTAGATGCAGAGGTAAAGGGAACGGAAGGATTGGATATGTACTCGCAGCTTGCAGCTGATCAGGCTCTTCCTGAGGAGGAAGTCGAGAACATGGAATTGCAAAGTAATATTCATAAAGAAATTCTATCCCTGCCGCCCAAATATCGTGGTGTTATAGTGCTGCGATTTCTAGATGACTTGTCATTAGCGGAAATCGGCGAAATCCTGGACCTTCCACTCGGAACAGTGAAGACCCGAATCCATCGTGGCAGAGAGCTACTAAGGAAAAAATTACGCCACGTGTAAAGGGGGGGAATGCATGAATTGTGAAGAAAGCCTCAAGCTTATGCATCAATATTTGGATGGCGATGCATCGGAAGAAGAAGCACAGCTTCTTCGGGAGCATCTGCACGAATGTCCAGAATGCCAACAGCATTATCAGGAACTCAAACAAACAGAGAGTCTGCTCAGCGGAGCTGCCTATGAGTTAAGTGCGCCAGCTGGATTCACAGCCAGTGTTATGGCGAAGTTACCGAAAGAAAAGAAACGTGTCGGATATATGAGATGGTTCCGCACACATCCCGTCATCACTGCAGCAGCGGTATTCTTCCTGTTCATGTTCACAAGCGTATTTTCTGCTTGGAACAATGATGCTAGTGTTAGCGTTTCGAAACAAGAAGGATTAATTGTAGAAAATGATCTCGTTATTGTTCCAGAAGGCGTGACGGTCGAGGGGGACCTTGTCGTGGAAAATGGCGATTTGGATATTAGAGGAGAAGTTGACGGAGATGTCACCATTCTCAATGGAGACCTTGTAGAAGGAGCCGGTGCGAAAGCAAATATGGCAGCGGCAGATAATATAACAGGCGAATACCAAGAGATAGACCGAATGTTTGGCTGGTTATGGTTTCACATGAAACAAGTTTTTACATTTTAATACACATTTCCAGAGCTGCTTTTAAGAAGCGCTCTTTTTTTACCCTAATTATTGGCGGTACAGGCCTGTATTACGGTAAGATAACAGGGTACAGTAAAGGGGAAACAGCCATCCCGTTCGGAAGCGACTGTGGCCGAGGAACTGTGCTATAATGAACGAAGAAATTTGAGCTATTCATATATAAAAGGACGTGTATCCATGTTTGGGGGATTAAGTGAACTTTCCATCATATCCATACTGCGGATTATCGTGGACATTGCAGCAGTATGGTTCATCTTTTACAAAGTCTTGATGCTCATACGGGGAACGAAAGCGATCCAGCTATTAAAGGGGATTTTCATCGTCGTTATTATTGCTTTCCTGAGTAGTGAGCAGATACTCGACTTCCCGATGCTCGCCTTTTTGAGTTCGCAGGCGATTACGTGGGGGTTTGTTGCCATCGTCGTCCTCTTCCAGCCGGAGATAAGGCGTGCGCTGGAACAGCTTGGCCGAGGCAGCTTCTTCTCCCGTAATGTACGCTCTGAGGAAGAAGAAACGAATAGGAAGATCGAGGCAATTGTTAAATCGTGTAACTACATGGGAAAGCGGCGAATTGGTGCACTTATCACACTGGAACGTGAAACGGGCATGGGGGACTATATAGAAACTGGTATACCAGTGAATGGACATCTGACATTCGAATTACTGACGAATATCTTTGTTCCGAATACACCTCTGCATGACGGAGCTGTTATATTGAAAGAAAACCAGATTGCAGCAGCTGCGTGTTACTTGCCGCTGTCAGAGAGTCCGTTTATTTCCAAAGAGCTTGGGACGCGCCACCGTGCAGCGATGGGTATCAGTGAGGTGACGGACGCATTGACAATCATCGTTTCCGAGGAGACCGGAGCAATTTCTTGTACGAAGAACGGCGAATTATTCCGTGACATCACATCGGACGGACTAAAGGAGATTTTAACGAAAGAGATTGGTGTTCCTGCTTCCGGTTCCAAGGCTAGAAGATGGAGGGGTAAGAATGGATAAATGGCTAAAAAGTCCATGGACATTACGTGTTGTATCACTCGTGTTTGCTGTCCTTCTCTATGCCTACGTGAGTGCGGAAGCCGATGTAAACAATCGGGCAGGGTCTGTTCCGGTTACAAGTTCTGATGAAACAAATACGGTTAGTGCGCCAGTTGGCATTCGTATTGATGATTCAAGATATGTTGTGAGCGGTGTGCCGGAGGATATCTCGATGCAGCTTGTTGGTCCGGCAAGTGATGTACGCGCTGCTATACAGCAGAAAAACTATCAAGCTTACGTGGATCTGACAGAGTTGAATACCGGAACACATGAGGTGAAAATACAGTACGAGAATGTATCGGACAACCTGCAAGTGTATATGCAGCCAGCATCGGTTGAAGTAACAATTGAAGAAAAAGCTTCACAGCAATTTAATGTGAACGTAGGCTATACCAATGAAGACCAGATGGCAGCAGGTTATCAAGTAGATAGCTCTACAGTGGAACCTCAGACGGTTTCAATCGTAAGTACACAGGAGATCATTGATCAAATTAGCAGTGTACGGGCTTATGTAGATCTGACAGGTATTGATGGTGATATCACAAGCAAGCAAGCGCCTGTTAAAGTGTATGATGCGCAAGGAAACGAGCTAAGTGTGAATGTAGAACCTGAAACAGTAGAAGTATCGGTACAGGTGAGTAACCCAAGCAAGACCGTCCCAGTAGAAGTGAAAACAAAAGGGAAGGTGCCGGAAGATATCTCGGTCGCTTCTTTGACACCGGAGAAGAATGAAGTAACCATCTACGGATCGCAGGATGCATTAGATGGTATTGATTCTATTAGTACAGAGGCAATAGACTTGTCTGCTATCAAAGAAAACCAAACAGTAGATGCAACGCTTACCTTGCCGGAAGACGTGCGCGCTGTGAGTGACGAGCAGGTATCCGTTGCAATCGAATTGGAAGAGACAAGCGAGACGACAATCGATGATGTGCCCGTAACAATCGAGAACTTGCCGGAAGACTTGGAAGCTTCAATCGATGATCCGCAGAATGAGCAGATCGATGTGACGATAAGTGGTGCAAGAGAAGTCATTGAAGGACTTTCAGCTGAAGATATTACGGCTACGATTGATGCAGCCGACTTGGAAGAGGGCGAGCAGACCGTGCCAATTGATGTGGCAGGTCCAGATAATACAGAGCTCTCGTTAAGCCAAGATGAGGCGACAATCACCGTGCAGGCTGCTGAAACAACTGCTGGAGAAACAACTACCGAGGAAGAAACGAATACAGAAGAAGAATCAAATACAGATACACAAGCACAGACACAAACACAGTGACTGTGAGCCATGTGAAGGAGAGGTAACAAATGGGAAAATATTTTGGGACAGATGGTGTCAGGGGGATTGCGAACGAGGAGCTTACCCCTGAGCTTGCTTTCAAACTAGGAAGATATGGCGGCTATGTGCTAACAAAAACGTCTGCAGATCGACCGAAAGTAATGATCGGGCGAGATACACGTATCTCTGGTGAAATGTTAGAAGGCGCTCTAGTTGCCGGTCTATTATCAATTGGTGCGGAAGTGATGCGAGTTGGTGTCATCTCCACACCAGGTGTTGCCTACTTAACGAAGAACATGGGGGCAGCTGCAGGTATTATGATTTCTGCTTCTCATAACCCAGTTCAGGATAATGGAATCAAATTCTTTGGTCCGGATGGTTACAAGCTTTCTGATGAACAAGAGAATGAAATCGAGCAGCTAATCGATGCAGAGACAGATGAACTGCCTCGCCCATCTGGAGCGGACCTTGGCCAAATCAATGATTACTTTGAAGGCGGTCAGAAATATATCCAGTATTTGAAACAGACAGTAGATAATGATTTTGAAGGACTTCATATCGCAATCGACTGTGCTCATGGAGCAACTTCTTCCATTGCTACACACTTGTTTGCAGATCTGGAAGCAGATATTTCCACAATCGGTACATCCCCTGATGGACTGAATATCAACAAAAATGTTGGTTCAACTCATCCAGAAACATTACGTGATTTTCTTCTGGAAAAAGAGGCGGATATCGGACTTGCATTTGATGGCGATGGTGACCGATTGATTGCTGTTGATGAGAAAGGTCAAATTGTCGATGGGGACAAGATTATGTACATCTGTGCCAAATACCTGAATGACAACGGACGCTTGCGTCACAACACGGTTGTTTCCACTGTAATGAGTAACATTGGTTTCTACCGTGCGTTGGATCAGCACGGCATCAAGAGTAACAAAACGGCTGTTGGTGACAGGTATGTGATGGAAGAGATGCGCCGCGGCAACTATAATCTCGGCGGTGAGCAGTCTGGACATATCATCTTCTTAGATTACATGACAACTGGTGACGGCATGCTTGCAGCGTTGCAGCTTGTTAATGTAATGAAGGAGACTGGCAAGAAGCTATCTGAACTTGCCGGCGAAGTAGAGATCTTCCCGCAGATTCTTAAAAACGTCCCGGTAACAGATAAACAGGAAGCACTTGTGAACCAGCAGATTCTGGACGCTATTGCTGAAGTGGAACAGGAGCTTGGCGATCAAGGCCGTGTGCTTGTACGGCCGTCTGGAACAGAATCACTTGTGCGTGTGATGGTCGAAGCACCGACAAAAGAAGACTGCGAGCGTTACGCAGATCGAGTCGTTACTGTGATTGAACAAGTATTAGGAACGAAGTAAAAATAACGTATGCGCAAAGGAACGCAACATACCCTTTGCGCATATGTTATTTTATGTAACAAGAAAGAATTGACCAACTGGAATTACTTCATGTAAAATGGAGAAGTTAGTCATTCTAGCAGGAAAGAGAGGATAGAGGTTATCAACACAATTAAAGCGCCAGGACTTATCCCGAGCGGTGGGGTAAGTTGACGAGGTGGAGGTTTATCGAGTTATTCGGCGGATGCCTCCCGATTGCACACATCTCAGTCGTTATGTTCAAGAGCCGAAAGCAGAGAGGCGACTTTCTGGATAAGGACCGAACAAGATGTGAAAAATAATAGATATACGAGAAAGGGGCAAACAACGCCCCGAGCTTTTAGAGCGCAGGCCGTTCGTTTGCCCCTTCTAGTCTTGAGGAGGACAACAACGACATGTGTGGAATTGTAGGATATATTGGACAGAATGATACAAAGGAAGTATTGCTTAACGGACTAGAGAAGCTGGAGTATCGCGGATATGATTCAGCTGGTATCGCAATTGAGAACGAGCAAGGCGTGAACCTTTTCAAAGTGAAAGGCCGTATTGCTGCATTGCGTGAAAAAGTAGATCACAACGTTTCATCCACTATGGGAATAGGTCATACACGCTGGGCGACACACGGTGCACCGAACGTAGATAACGCGCACCCGCACCAAAGCGCTTCTGGCAGATTCACTATCGTGCATAACGGTGTAATCGAGAACTATGTGGAAATCCGTAAAGAATACCTTTCTGACGTAACATTGAAAAGTGATACAGATACAGAAATCGTAGTACAGCTTATCGAAAAAATGCATGACGAATTGCAGGATACAGCTAAAGCATTCCGTAAAGCTGTTAGCTTGCTAACTGGTTCTTATGCACTTGCAATGATTGATGCAGAAGATAACGAGACAATCTATGTAGCGAAAAACAAGAGCCCATTGCTAGTTGGTATTGGTGAAGGCTTTAACGTCGTAGCGAGTGATGCGATGGCAACACTTCGCGAAACAGATACGTACAAAGAAATCCGTGATAAAGAGATCGTTATCGTGCGCCGTGACAGCGTGGAAATCCAGCTGCTTGATGGCACAAAAGTAGAGCGCGAAACGTTCAAAACGGAAATCGATGCTGCTGATACAGAAAAAGGCACATACGATCACTTCATGCTAAAAGAAACGGATGAGCAGCCGTTTGTTATCCGTAAAATCATTCAGCACTACCAGAATGAAGCAGAAGAAATCAAAATGGACCCTGCTATCCGTAACGCAATGTTAGATGCAGACCGTATCTACATTGTTGCAGCTGGAACGAGCTACAATGCTGGTCTAGTTGGTAAACAATTTATCGAAAACTTGGCTAAGATTCCAGTTGAAGTGCATATCGCAAGTGAATTCTCTTATAATATGCCGCTTCTATCAGAGAAGCCATTATTCATCTTCCTATCTCAATCCGGTGAAACTGCCGACAGCAGAGCTGTATTGGTACAGGTCAAAGAACTTGGACACCCAGCACTAACAATCACAAACGTGCCAGGATCCACCCTTTCTCGTGAAGCAGACTTCACATTGCCGCTTTATGCAGGCCCGGAAATCGCGGTAGCCTCTACTAAAGCATATACAGCTCAAATGGCTGTTATGCTATTACTTGCTGTAGACACAGCAAACGGCAAAGAAATCAAACTTGATTTCAACCCGCTTCAAGAGCTTGCAATTGTAGCGAACGCAATGGAAGTACTGACAGATCAAAAAGAAACATTCGAAACACTAGCACAACATTATCTAAGTGAATCCCGTAACGCTTTCTTCATCGGCCGCGGTGTCGATTACTTCGTCTGCGTCGAAGGATCACTAAAACTAAAAGAAATCTCCTACATCCAAGCAGAAGGCTTCGCTGGAGGAGAACTAAAACACGGAACAATCGCCTTGATCGAAGAAGGCACACCAGTCATCGCGCTAGCAACACAAAGCTCTGTTAACCACTCTATCCGTGGTAACGTACAAGAAGTAAACGCACGCGGTGCCAACACCCTGCTCATCAGCATGAAAGGCCTCGAGCATGACGAAGACGCCTTCGTTATCCCAGCTGTAAATGAGCTATTGTCACCATTAGTAAGTGTCGTACCATTGCAATTGCTTGCTTATTACGCAGCAGTTCAGCGTGGTGCGGATGTTGATAAGCCGAGGAACTTGGCTAAGAGTGTTACGGTGGAATAAGAAAGAAAGTGAAAGACTTTACCTTATCGAATTTAAACAAAGTCAGCAAGTGTAAAACAAAGTTGGCAAGTATTAAATAAAGACGGCAAGTGTAGAACAAAGTCGGCAAGCGAATAGCAAATAAACCCAATGTAGTCATTACATTGGGTTTTTGTTTAGGAGGGATACAATTGTATACTGACAATTTAATTGCTTCTTTTAAATTTGTTTTTGATGATGGAAAACTACCTGATTTTTATCTCCCTGCTAAATTCTTCTTCCCCACGCTAAAAAGTCGGTATCTGCTGTTAAATAGTTGGTATCCGAAGCGGAAGGAAGAGAGAAGAAAAAAGAGCAGGCAGACGTTATGTACTCAATCCATATTCAATAAAAACAATCAAAATCCAGGCTGGATCCAATATGGGTCCAGTCTTTTTTTCTTCCTTCCGTCTGTCTCATCCCAAATCCGTTATATTTCTGTGTATTATGCCTTTCTTATACGATTTCAGTAGCTTTCCGGGTTTCTTTTTGCTTTTGTTGTCCTTAGGAATCCGTAGGATTATCTCTTCTTTTCCTTATTTTTTCTCTCCATCATGTCCCAAAATTGTTACATTTAACTCAAATTTGTACCAGGGATCATTCCTTTCAGAGAAGATCATAGAAATAAGAAATGGCTCAACCAAGCGGTTTATACCCCTTTTTGTTTTGGTGAAACCAATAAGAAATTGAGTGAAAGCATGGAATATAACATCATCCCAAATCTGTTATATTTCGCTTAATTGTGTAGCTGCAGAATTTCTATGAGTTAGCCCCTTATAAGCTCGAAATAGCTCAATGGTGGGCTTCTCTGTGGTTTAATCCTATATTCGAGCCTTATTTCCTCTTTTGTTTTTCTTGTTTCTATGCGATCCCAAAAACGTTATATTTCAATCTTTTCTCCTATCTCCTCATTCCATTATCGATACCAACTTAATAACATTGTCCGAAAATTCGATACAACCCAGAACGGAAAAAAGGGAGGAAAATCAGGTGTTTTGGGGAAGTACTTAATAACATAATGGATGGAAGAGAAAGTGGGAGATAAGAGGGCGGAAGCCTTGGGAGACAAGGGATTGGGGAGATTTGGGGTTGGGTACCGACTTTTTGGCAGGGATATATAGTAGAGGAAAGAGTGAGGTTTAGAGAAAGAAATCGGGATTAATAAATTATAATTAATGCCTATAGTGTAAAAAACATCTGTGGTAAAATCTTCTATGTATTGCAAAAGATTGATCTTTAATAGAAATGAAGATGATCTTGGAATGAAAGGAGAAACCAAATTGAAAAAAGACGGTCATACACATACTCAATTTTGTCCTCACGGCTCTGGTGAAAATGCTGAGGATTTTATTAAAAGAGCTATAGAACACTTAACTTTGATAGTTATTCCTTAACTGAACATTCACCACTTCCAGATTCATTTAAGCAATCACTGCCTTATGACGATGCTATAATAAACTTGTTAGCAATGGAAGAACAGGATTTAGATAAATATTTTAAAGAAATGCACAGACTTAAAGAGAAATATAAAGATCAAATAGATATAAAAGTTGGGCTTGAATTAGATTTTTTACCGAATCATATTTCATGGACTAGGGATATTCTAAATGAATATGGTGAATATTTAGATGAATCTATACTATCTATCCATTTTTTGAAGGGAAATAGAGGCTGGCGTTGCGTAGATTTAAATCCTGAAGATTTCAAAGAAGGTTTGCTAGATTTCTACAAAAGTTTTGAAAAAGTACAATTAGAGTATTATAGAGTACTAAAAGAAGGGATTTCTACAGATTACGGAAGGTATACACCTCGAAAAATTGGACATATATCATTGTGTCAAAAATTTCAACATTATTTCTTAAAAAATGAAGAAACAAAATTGACGCAAGCTGTAGAAAATGAGATTTTATCTTCATTACGATTAATTAAAAGCAAAAATAAGAAAATAGACTATAACGTTGCAGGTCTTTATAAAGCATATTGTAACGAACCTTATCCTTCGGATTGGATTGTGTATCAAGCAGATAAATTAGGCATACAATTTGAATATTGATCCGATGCTCACAAAGTAGAAGATGTAGGAAGAAGCTACGATGTATTTTTGACGACGAATAATTAAGAATTCAATTATTATCTGCCTACCGCTTTCCCGTTCGCTCTGCTAAAAAGACAATGTTTATTGTAAATTAGTCGGTGCTGTATAGTTGAGAGTAACATGGGGGGAAGCGCACTAATTGTAATAAAACTGTTCAAGAGAAATTTATGTACTGTTAGTGATTGGTAATAGAAGGATATGAGTGTAATATCCAATGGCATAGTAGGAGGAGCGTTCATATGAAAAAAACATGAAACGTATTTAGAGTACGATGCCTAGCTATAACACACTCAAAGCAGCAGAGATATTAAGTGAATTTCATTATAGTGTAAAAGATAGGAGGAAATGAAAATAGACAAGAAACTGATTAAGGATATTAAGGAATTTGATGATGCATTTCCTGATGGTATCTATACTATTCCAACAGATTTACAAAAGCCAAGAGTGAAAGTTAGGGATCTGTCAAATTATTGTAAACAAAAAGGTGTAGAACCAAAAAACTTGAGTCGGAAAGAACTAGAACAATTTCTCGAATCGTAATAAAAAGATATTTTAACAAATTTCATTTATTTTATATTGGTAAAAGAGAATAAAGAAAAGCTGAAGCATGTCTCTAGCTATAATACTCTTGAAGCAGCTGAGATTATGGGTGTTAAAGATCAAACTATTCGAAATTGGTGTAAGAAAGGGAAGTATCCGGATGCTGTTGCGTTAGGAAGTGGGGTTGGAGAATTCCAAAGAGTTACTTTAGAATTACTCCTGAACAGGCCAGGAAGCGGAGTACGTTTGAAGAAGAATTAAATAGATTTAATAAGGCAAGGATAGAAATAAATAGGGCACTTGCTGGGCACTTTATTGTTTGTATGAAGCTCGTGTAAGCTTAAATGAAAGATCGTTCAAATGGGTGAAAATATCAAAGGAAGGATAGAGAATAAATGCAGAAGAGAATAAAGACAAGAACCAAAATAATAGCACCACATTAGCTCGCATTCTAACAATAGGATGCGGGCATTTTTTATTTTGACAATAGTCAATGGGTGTCAAAAGAGAGATACAAGAAGCAAAGTAGAAGATGGAAATAAAGGGGGTGATAGGAGAAACTATAGAGGCAGGTAATTAAATGAAAGTATATGAAAGGAGTAATAGCTATGGCAGCATGGACTATTGTGATTTCTGTTTTAGCAATTATTGTCTCAATAGGGTCACTGATTATCACACTAAAAAACAGATAAATCAATTTGAGAATTACAAGGTAACATAGTGGTTTCTCCTTGTAATTCCACAGACTTTGACTCTAAATGCAGAGTTGGCGAGTTTATGTGGCAACAAAAGCTTTCTAATTTAAAAGTCCTTAGACTGACCTAGCGATGTGAGGCACAAACAAAACACCCTTATTAGGCTGCCATGCTACCATATTCCTTTGGTGCATGGCAGCCTAATTTTTTTTTGGATACGCTCTTCATTATAATACTTCATGTATCGGTGAATCCGTTCGATAACTTCTTTCTCTGTTGTGGAATTGAATCTTGTGTACATAAACTCCTCAGACTTTAAACTCGAATGGAACGATTCAATTACCGTATTATCCCAACAATTTCCTCTCCTTGACATGCTGCTGGTTAGTCTTCGTTCTGCTAACTCTTGTTGATAACCATAAGACGTGTACACACTTCCCTGATCGGAATGTACAATAAAGCCTTCTGGATTATTTCGGCTCACTACGGCTTTTCTCAATGTATTCAGGACAAGTGATATCTGTTGATGATTATCCAAACTGTATGCGACGATTTCATTGTTGTATAAGTCCATGATGGTAGAGAGATACAACGTTCTTGGTCCGTATTGGATATATGTTATATCTGTGCCCCATTTTGTATTAGGGTGCATAGCCGTGAAGTCCCGATTCAGAAGGTTCGGGGCGATGATGACAGACTCCCCCTGCGATTTCCATCTCTTTTTCAACTCCTTTTCTATCTCCAAGTACTTTTTTAGAATTTCATTTTCTACTTTTAAGTGCTCGATTTGTCTGTTCGTTCTTTCCTCTTTAGAAGCATATTCCGGTCCGTAGCCGTAGCTGTATTGCTTTCCAATCGGCTGATCAAATCGATGCATCTGATTATCCCGATACCATTTCATCCACGTCTTAATCTGCGAGACATTTTTAATCCCATGCTTCTCCATTAATTGTTGGTTGGTATACTGACCACTTAATTTATCTTTTACCACTGCCTATTTCGTTTCTGCCGAATATCTATTTTTCTCCATAAAAATACCCTCCAAATGTACACTTATTCTTAGTGTATCACTTGAAGGGTGTTTTTTATGTCCCATTTGACTAGTTTAGTCTATTAATTGGAGGTTTTTTTTCAATTCCATGTACTGCTGCCATATCCTTTTGATAAATAAATTCAAATGACTCAATTTCATCCTGCGTGAACTGTGCAAGCTTCGGATGCTGCGTTGTCAGCTCAGGCATTACTTTATGATCATCATCTTCACTATCCACAAAAGCTAGTAAAGCTTCCTGCGAAATATCCATTCTTGCCAACATACTCTCCATACAATTCAATTCTGATTGGTCTTAACATAATATCTCCTCCTTTTACCTCTATAATCGCATCCAAAGAATAAAAGGTGTGATATAATTTCTAAAATTCTAGAAGGAATATTGGGTGAATATATCGAATTGTGAAATTAGAAAAGAAGGTGAAGTTTCATGGGGCAGATCGTTAAGTTACAGCACTATGTACCTAGGTTTTATCTTGAGAAATTTGTCGACCAATCAGGTCAATTGCATGCATATGATAAAATATTTCTTAGTTCTTTCCCTCTGAATCCAAAAGCAGCTGCAAGTGAAAGGTACTTTTATGATTTGTTACCAGGAAGGGTACAAACAGTTGAAACCCAGATTAATCAATTCTATGAAGATGAATTCTCTTCATTTTACCCTCATTTCATGGAAAGGGTAGAAAAACATCATTTTTTTAAACTTAGTTATAAAGATAAAGAAGTTATTGCTAACTTCTTGGCATATCAGTATCTGCGCACTAAACGATTTAGAGAGGAAAGCTATAGATTGGGGACGGGGATAAATCTATATGAGCCTTTTCAAATCGGACTATCACCATTAGTAGCACATACTATGTTGATTGCGGGGCACCCATTACAAAAGTTTGTGAAGGAAAATCTCCTTAAAAACTTTTATTGGGTGGTATTTAAGAATACATCAAGTCTTCCTTTATGTACTTCAGATCATCCTTTTGCTCAAAAACAATCTTTAGATCAGATACAGGCTAGGTTTAACGGAGATAAGCGATTTCAAAATATGGCTACGTTAAGTGATGAGATCCATTTCCCGCTTAGTCCAAAGTATTCTTTGTGCTTAGTACAAAAAGGGTTTGCAACTTCATGGTTTAAGAGAGTCAGAAATAGGAAGATTGATATAGGGGAAATTGAAGTAAAGCAAATAAACTTCTTCCAAATTAAAAGTTGTTATAGATTTATTTATCTCAGTGAAGATGATTACTCCCACGTTGAGGAGATAGAACGAATTTTAAGACATAAATTAATAAAAAATGGTCGGGATCCTTCTACTATTCGAACTCCTAAACCTAAAAACATACACGGAAGAAAAACAAACAAAGGAAGGCGATAGCTACTTATTGCCTTCCTTTGTTGTGTATATGTCTTCCAACACCACACCCAGCAACTCAGCTAAGCTCACAGCCTTATCAAGTGGCGGGTAGCTACGACTTATTGTATGAAGAGGGCATGCTACTCGAGAAGTTTCCAAATATTAATGATATTGCTAAGAGAATAAATAAAAAGATGGAATTATTCTCTCATTCTAATCTGGACATAGATCCGATTGTCAGCTTTCTAATTTCAGATGAAAAGAGGTATAACCCTTTCTATAAAGCAGCTCACAATGGTAGTAGAAAGCCTATTGGGCTATCAAGGAGGGGGAAGAGCAATGTAAAAGTTGCATGAGAAGCCTCTGAGCGTCTCTGAAGATATCAAGATAAGTTATCAGAAATGGCAATAACGTTAATAAGAACCGATAGGATAATAAAAACAGTCAACCAAAGAGGAAGTATGCGTGGATGGATGAGTACATAAAACGAACCGGAGAAGTGGCCATGGAACAGGCAAAAAAGAATAATACTTATATCGTATACGAAAAGGATGACAAGTTGGTAAAGGAGTACCATAATGGCAATATTATTCCATTAAACGAGGACGAAAAAGGATAATAGCATTATTGTCAGGAACATCATACTGGCACATATCCCCAAGACTAAAGAACCGTTTTTGGAAAAGTCCCATACAAACACTGGGAATGATTGGATGTGTTTTGTATAATTTTTATGGACTACAGCAACAATCCAAACCTTATGGGGGTAACGCTGCGTGAAATATAAATTAGTAATCATTCTGATACTTACAATACTGATTTTAGGAGGATGTAATATGAGAAATGGAAAAGAGTCGCTCTCCCCTTCTGACATGGATCCGAATGACTTACCGGATGTACCTGCATTCCAGGATGAAATTACAAGAGATTACCTGGAATCTACCGAACCAGTTAGAGAGGGTTATTACCCATTCATTTCCGGTTCAAATTCGTTCACTTTTGATTTTCCTGAAGAAATGGTAGTAGATGAAACAAGCATAGTAGGCAATGAGGCAAATTCAGAATCTCTTATCTTTTATTACGATGACAATAATGCAGAGGTTATGGATGAGTACACAATTCATTACCTGAGTTCCATGTCCGATGTTGAATCTAGTAAAGACGTTATGAATAAGAGTGCTGGTATAGAGTTAGATTTTAAATCGGTAGATACAGATAATGAAGGACAGTATATGGAAGTTGCAGAAGTGGAATCTGACGATTCTTCTCTATCATTGGCAGCTTTAATATGGAATGATGATAAGCAGGAAATACAGGTTTTTACAGAAATAATTTGCAGGAATGACATAGAAGCGCAACAGTGTAATTCTCTGAAAGAAGATGAAAGAAAGAAAGTAACGGCAGTTATGAAATCTATAAAATTTAAAGACAATAAAGGTAAGTGACTTCAATGGCTGATAACATACTTGATTATAAGTCAATTGCGATGCGATTAACCAATGAAGAATATAAAAATATGTCTACTAAGAACTTGGAGTCAACAATACGGCAGGTTTACTTAGAGGAAACAGGTACACTCTTAAATGCAGAAATTAAAATAATCCATTCATCTGATACTGATAATGACCTAATTGGCCCTACTGGTTATGACGGAACGGCTATCTATCTTAATGAAGGAAAAAGGGAAGAATTGTATATTATTTCCCAAGGTACTACCAATGGTCCGGATTGGGGTTTTAACGCAAAAGGACCTCTTGGTGGTGAATCTATTGATCAACCAAGGGCAACAAACGAATTTGTAAAAGAAGCGAAAAAGAAACTTGTCGTGGATAATAAAACAAAAATTATATCGTGGGGCCATTCTTTGGGGCATCACAACAATGCCCAAGCCTATTTGGGTTATGACTCATTTGATGAAGTCTATGGAATAAACGGCGCCCAAGTTAATGCTTATCAAATTTATAGTATGAATCGTAATTTCAGGAAAGCAGTTTTAAATGAATTTAACATTAGAAGTAAAGAAGATCTTCGAAAATTGGTACCAGTCGAAGAGTTTGAGAGCTTTACGAAAGACTATTTCAAAGACAAATCTGGTAACATCCATCAAACTATATCATCAGATGACCCTTTAAACGGTTTAACCCCTTCCGTTCCTGGAATAGTGGAATTTGGACAAGTTGAAGTCATTGATACTAACCCTAATGTTCCAGGCATTGGAGAATTAGCCAAGGACATCCCACAGAATGTTATAAAGGATGTTCAAGATTTAGCTATAGCTTATGCCCAAGCTGATAATGCAGGCGGTACAAAAGCAGTTGCTAATCAGCTCTTTGGAGTGAATATGGACTATCTGAAGGATGTAAACGGCTTAGGGAGTTTCTTGAGTTGGTATACGTTTAACCAAGGAGAATTTGATGAAACGGTTAAAGCTCTAAATGAGAGTGTTCCGCCTATACTTGGTAAGGTAAGGGTCGTTTTGGATAATAAAGACATAATTTTTGGGCGTTTACAAGAAGCTGGTTATATTTCAGTTAAAGAAAAAGATACGATGATTGAAGAACTGGAACTGATAGAGTCACACCTCTCAACAATTGAGGATGGATTAAATACGAATGCTAAATTATCTGGGTTTCAATTTATGCAAGATATTTCTACTGTCTCATTCGGTGGAAGTCTGTTATGGATGAAATCGTCTCTGGCTTCATCACTAGAACGAATGAAGGAAAGCGGTTTTTTTGATAGCCTCAATAATATAGCACATAGCCATAGTATACCAGAACTACTTGCTGCAATGTCCGACGGAAAAAAGAGTTATTTCGGAACAGATATGGTCTACACAGCAACCAATGGCGACCCTATCAAAGTAAACATCTCCGCAGCACTCCGCATGTATCGAGAGACCCTCCCCATCCTAGAAGAAAAAGAAACCAAGATACGGAATTTCGAACAGGCGGTAAAAGAGGAATTGGATGATAGTTATAAGGATGAAAAGCGGAAAGTACAGGACGAGATCGATCGTATGGAATCAAGTCCAAGTAGTTACCGTGACTTATTAGCCAAACATGGACATTTACCAACATTTAATAAAGAAATGAAGTCCATTAAAGTACATGAAGTCTTTTACCTATTAGAGAATAGGGATTTTGATGAGGAAATCCATGCGCTGAAGAAATCGGTTGAGAGCGGCAAGCTATATATCGAAAAGTACCGAAAAGCCATCGAGGGTTTATTTGACGAAGAGGACAATGTATCCAGGCTATTCGATTTTTCCAGGAGGTTCTAAATGGGACAGCAACGTACATTCCGAGTTACCGAACAGCTAATTCCTAACAAGGATTACTCCGACAAGAAAAAGGCTCTAAAGGCTCCGATTGATGGGATTAGAGAAAATGATGAACGGTTCTACTCCTATGTTAATAAGATAATCATTAGTGAAGATCAAAAAGGTAAAATCATTGATGCGATGAAGAAAGAAACGGCAAATCGGATGAATCATGATGAAGGACTATGTGAAGATGTTACCAGGAAAATAAACAAAGCTGTAACTACATTTAATGAGCAAGTAGCAGAAATGAAAGAGCAGCAGATATCGGTTACTTATGAAGACCACAATATGGAATGAAGAAGGAGGAACTGGCTATGAGTACTAGTTCCTTTTTCTAATTCCAATAATAATATATCGAACTCATCCACATTGCTATTGAGGCTTTTCTACTTATGCCAAATGCAATCGTTTAATGGAAGTCTTTTAATTTCCAGTTTGACACATATGTTGAAGGGATACTTAAACCGAGTTTTTACTGCATCTGTTTCTGAATAAAATCCATGAGCATTTCTTTTGTTTATGGGATTGATGGACTTTTAAACCAAAAAGTTAAAAACTATATATTATATTAAGGGGAAGGATATTTATCAGCAAGATCTTCTTCGGAGCCCTTTAATAATTTCTTGAACTCTTCTTGTAGTTTTTGATATTCTTCTTCTTTGTTATTAAGATAGAAGCTATTAAGGCTTTCTTTGAACTTTTCGTGTCGAGCTTTAGACTTCTTGGCGCTTTTAATTATATTTTGTCTTATTTCTTTTCCAATGGGCATTTTGTCTCTCCTTGATTTAATTTTATGATATTGCTTATCTTTCTAAATAAGAAGTTAAAAAGTCGTGTGTATAGGTTAATCAGTTGGATTAGGTAGTCGAAGAGAGCATTAGCATAAACCACTTGGATTAATTTTCTATTTAAATTGGCTAAGGAGGCTTTTAAAAAACTTTTTGATCTTAAAGGGGCCGTCTTCTAGTATCTCGCAATACTGAATTAGCCTTTCGTTATCTTTACGAAGTTTAATCGTGGAGAGAGAGGGAGTGATCTTTGGGATTTGGACATCTGTGCGTTGTTTATGCCTATCCGTACCTTGTTTTATGCGGTGATCAACTGGGATAATTACAGCTGCTTTTTTGTATCTTTTCATTGTCAATCACCTCTTACAGATATTATATAATGGGTTGAAATGGATATAAAGCCATAAGGAGATGTTATTTAGCAAGATAGAAGTAGAAATGTATACATTCTCTTCGTTTTTTACTATGTTTTCTGTATGAAAATTACGCTTAATGTATACATGATATCGCTTACTATCCCCTTGGGAACAGCAACCATGTGCAAAAATGTATACAAAATTGACGGTCGTTAAAAATGTAGAGTATTTGATCAAAATATTAAATTTTATCCGAGACTACTGATAGCTAAAATAGAAACAATGCTCTGATACTTAATTAGCAAATGAGCTGTCATTTGGCGAAAGGATACGGCAAAAAAGAGTGGTTATTACTAAGGGAAGAAGAGGGGGTGAAGATATGGAAAGTAAGGTATTAGATCTGATTCATGAGGTTTGGCAACATCATCCTACAATGCGCTTCTTTCAATTGCTGGATTGGTTGGAGCATGAGTATTCCTCAAGAAATAACAGTTTTGGAAAAAGAGAAGGAGTAGAGATCTTAGCAAAAGGAGATAAGCAGCCGTTCTCATTTATTGATTTATATTATCTTGACGATGAGCATTTTGAAGAATTCTTGTTACAAATCGTTTCGGAACAGAGGTAGTATACCTGATGGCAGAGGGTATATATTGCTGGGGAAAGTTAATGTAAAAGCAAAGGTTTCCTTAATATATGCGGCGATTAGTAAAATAATAATAGCAAATTGTAGCAGGCTGTTCTAGCTCTTTAGTCTATGTGTATTATCAAACTCATGGGGAGCTTTTATTAGAAGCTGGTAGCAAAATTTAGTAAATAATTTATATAGGGTTATGATTCGGGAATCCTGTTTTTAAAAAGTACGCCCTCTCCTATTAATTAAACCTCTCAATGAGTAATTATTTTATTTGTATTGCTTAGTATAAGAGGTATTAAAAGACAGGTATTGCATAATTGCAATTCTTAGGAGGGAAAGAATGGGACACGCAGAGGTTGATATAGTCCAGATGATTGATGAACGATTTGGAGAATTAGTTGAAATTTTAAAGAAAAAACGAGGTTATAGTTTGCATGAAATATCGGAAAGAACAAATCTGTCCCCTAGTTATATATTTCGCTTAGTAAAAGGGTATAGAGGATGTGAATTGACTACAAAACTGAACATCTTACTAAATGGTTTTGGCATGGAACAAGAGGCAGAAAAATATTTAAAGGCTGTTATTCGGAATAAAGAAGCATTGAAAAAAATTACAGATTAATTGCACCAAAAAGGCTGTGACGCAAAGTGCGCAGCCTTTTCTATTTATTTGAATCAGGATTCCCGAATCATAACCCTATACAAGTATATAACAAAATATTTTTTAGGTATTATACATGAAGAGCATATCCTTGATTTGAAAGTTATAGTTGTGGGGAGTGGATTATTAGAAACAAACGAAAATAGTTATCCCGCTGCTTATGAAGATGTAATAGCGGTAGGTGCATTTAATCAGTAAAACGGATTGGTCTTCTTATCAAACACCAACAAAAAGATTTACTTATACGTTAAATAATGGTGTTTTAACGAATGCGAAATATCCCTCAATGCACTATCTTACTTGGAAACCTTGGATTTTCTATTGATCACAATATGAGTGCTTTTAATTGTTTAACAAGGTAATCCCAATAAATTTAAAGCATACGGTAATATAATGGAAAGAAAAGGAATTATAGGGAGGATTCACATTGAGAGGATATTTATGGATTGTCTCTGTCGCTATGCTCATATTAACTATTACTTTATTTCAACTTGCAGTGGTCTATAAATTGCCAGGAATTATAGGAATGTTATTTTTAATGTTTGGTGCATCACTTGCGATTTTATCAGCCATATTTAGTGAAGGACGACCAAGAATAATCTTGCTCAGTTTTTATGGCGCAATATTATCAATATTTATTGTGTTTACATTAGGTTTTGGTATTGCTCATATGTGAATTAGAATTTAGTTATTTACTAGAAAGTGTCAAAGAATGAGTAATGATGATGAGCCTTTTAATTCTCTATCGCTTGTGGGCTTTAAAGAGGAGTTTCTTGGTCACTTTTAAGTTTTGATATATTTTTCTTGCTAGGTTTTCTTTTTTCTTAGAAAACAAAAGGAGATAAATTAATATAAAATAGTAGCTATAACTGGCGGTGTTTTAGGATTTTTAATATCTTTATTGGCGCAGTTGTTTGCAGTTGTTGATGATTCTTATGGTTTTGGAAACGATGGAATGGTAGGCATGGTTAGTGGCATTGGTGCTATTATTGGAGCTTCGTTAATGAAGAAACGTCCATTGATTGCAAGTCTTTTATTAATTGTTACGGCTATAACTGGTTTTTATGGGTTATCTGTCTTTTATATAATTCCTGGAATCGCAACCTTTGGAGTGGGAATTTATCTGTTGGTAAAGAGGAATAAGTAGGCGACATGAGTTACGAAAGCCACATAGCCTTATAGTAATAAAGATGAAGGTTAGCGAAGAGCAATCCCAATTGGATTGCTCTTCTTTGTATCCTAACAACTCCATTACATTTAAAGTAATGAGTGAGCTATTTTTTAAACCATGAGTGTATTCCAAATGGACCAGACTGAAGCTCTCGAATCCTTTTCAGCAATAAGGCATTTTCTTTTCTTAGTCTTTTTACACCGTTGGATTCGCATGTTTTTGCAAGTGGTAAGTTAAGGCTTTTTCTTTTTGTATTTACTTTATTAATCATATACACCACCACCTTAAATATACATTTAATGGTCGTCCTATTTAAATTGTTGAGCATTTACATGCTTTAATCGTGCTCCTATTGCCTCAAAACTCAGTTACGTTTCTTTCCACACTTTCATTTAAATTATCTTATATCTGAATTGGTTTGAGGACAAAATTGCTGGAGGATAAATAGATAATACATTAGGATATATACCACCATTATAACAAAAACGGATCAAAATCCTGTTATTACAAGCGTAGCTACGAGTAACAAAGGTGATGGAAATATATAAGCGAAGGTTGCGTTCAAGGTCTTTAATATCTTGAATTTCAATATGATTGAAGCCAAAACCCTATAGGATGCAACTATGAGGAGGAAGGGATTTAATCGAGAATAATTTCGCAGCAACTCAAAGAAGCTGGTCTATAGCTGTCTCAACCAATTTACGTATCACAGAAAATTAGTGGAGGTTAGATGAATTAAGAATATCAATACTAAATCAGGATTCCCGAATCATAACCCTATACAAATATATATAATAAAACTAGTAGTCTTATATAGTAGGAACGATGCCCTTGAGTGAAATGATTTAAGATAGGTATCAATTGAGTTAAATATATTCAAGAATACTCATACCAATAGCAGAGTTTGATTAAATGAGGCACTTTTTAACCAAAAAGTTCAAAAGTAAGTCCTGGCTTCATTTATCCTAGATGTGATTTATGAGCATATGCGACGTTGATAACAAATTAATTAGTATTTGAAGGTGGGAGCAGACTTACATAACACAATTAGTGGAGAATTGTTTAGTGAATATATATTTGGTGATATGAAATGAAGTAGGATTTGACGAGATAGTATTAAATAGATCAGTAAACCTAGATGATTAAATTGGTTTAGTACTCTCACTCAAGAGGAACGAATTGAATCTAAGGGAATTTACATCGAACATATGATTTTTTTGGTGAGAGTAGGAGAAACTGTCCTTGTTAACATGGATTAATGGATTGAGATTTTGTTTTCTCTGAAATGCGCTGTTGCAGGACCAGAATTAATTGTAAACTGCAGTTTAGAACGGTAGAACTAAACAGCGTTTTGACAATAGACAAAAAAGTTGCTGTTTTGGACAATGTTTGTGGCAGAAGTTTTGAATATTGCCGTTTTTGGATGATATAAGTATTAGTCGTTTTGACTAATGACAAAACGGGAGTAAATTTATGATTTCCAATGGAATAATTACATGTAAGTTAAACCCCATACAGGATACATAGGAGAGAGCTGTATTTTGCAAGATAAAAGTACATAAGATTGCAACATAATTATACATAGCCAAAGTTTTAGTTTTTCCTCGATAGAGTATGAGCAATTCAAAACTGTCACCCGTGAAATTTAGGATATGGGCATGATGAATGACAGGGTCCACAAGTGCTGCAGTCAATCTAAAGTCTCCGAAGATGCGATTCCGAGAAATTGGGTGGGTTCCTCAAAATCAATAATGAAAATCCTAATGGTACTGTATCTAGCCTAATTGAAGATTTTAATTATGTTTTAGATTTGGGTGGACCAAATAGAGAAAAGAGAAAAGGTAGACATTATCTCTATGTCGTTAAGTTTTCCGAGCCACTTATATGAACTCGAAAAGGCTATTACCAGAGCGGTCAATCTTAATGTCCCAGAACAGGTAACAATGGTGATGGCTCCATTGAGACAAACGAATATAGCTATCCAACTGCTTATGATGATGTAATAGCTGTAGGTGCTGTAAATCAAAAAAAGATTGGCATTCTTGAGATTGACTTATTTCTTGTAAACTGCAGTTTAGAACGGTACAACTAAACTGCGTTTTGACAATAGACAAAAAAGTTGCTGTTTTGGACGGTGTTTGTGGCAGAAGTTTTAAATATTGTCGTTTTTGGATGGTGTAAGTATTAGTCGTTTTGACTAATGACAAAACGGGAGTAAATTTATGATAGCGAAGTAATATGGATATTAGTTGTTTTACAAGAACGTTCGTACACCATCAATCTTTATAAAAAAGTATTACTAGAACCTGCTAAGACGTAAAAAAATATATACGGCTTGTTTCTTCAGAGTATGATATGAAAAAACAAGAGAGGATTTATATGTTATGTGCTTAGCGGAAAAGTCATATGAACACCAATTGTCAGAATCTGATCTGGCTATAGCGGATTACTCTAAAAGAAATAAAGAAAAGTTAATGAAGTTCCCTAATATGAGTCCGAGGTTTGATGTTACAACGAAGAAAGTATACTGCGTTTACGAGCCCAGGAGCATCGACGACTTATTACAACCATTGAAAAGTATCTCAAAAAAAGATTTAGATAGTAACCTAATTAAATTCGGTTATTGGCAACAACGAGAATATGCTTATCAAAAGTTAAATTTATCAGATGCAAGAGTTAAGAAGAAAAAGAACAATAAAGATAAGGCTATTAAATATGAACCCCGAAACAAAAGACTAACAGAGGTGGCTGAATTCTTTTCATCTGTTTTTGATACTGATGCAAGTGTCTTCGTTCATTTGCTGAATAAGGAGACTGGAGATACTTACTTCCAACCTGCTGAATCTTTAAAAGATAAAGTCAAATTAACCTCTATCCTACACTCCCATCGGTTTAGAAGAAACAATGATCTCATGTATTCTTTATCAACCTTTAAAACAATGAAAAATGCGACTGAAGAAAGCGTGTTTTCTATCCCGTTAATACAGGTGGACGTGGATTACCGAAAGATTCCTCGATACAGAGAAAAAACTCCTGAGCAAGTGTCCCAACTTATCCTCGAAAAAGAAGTTGGTAACACTATTCCCCACCCTTCCGCAATTGAATATGGACATCAACTACGATTGTTATACAAGATAAAAGACCTTTACATGAAAAAGGGTTCAAGCTCTTCCAAAAACGTAGCTACAAGAATATCTGCTACATTTGCCAAAAGGTTGTCTCAATATGGAGCAGAAGGTCAACCTATTACATCCCATGGAAGAATACCTGGCAGCATCAATAGCAAAGACGGGAGTAAAATTCAGTTAGAGATGTTTGGATATAGTTATGAAATTGAAACTATAAAAGAGGAGTGGTTAGACCCTCTCCCAGACTGGTATTATGATTGGAAGGCTAAACGGAAAGGAAAAAGTAAAATCAGATATCTTCCCGGTACCTATACCTTAAATATAAAAAGGTTAAATGATTTCTTTCGCATTGTAGACTATTTCAATGGCGACCTAGATGGAAGGAGGTTTCTCTGCTTCACGGTTCGCTCGCAAGCTATAATGGCCGGATACACGTCTGAAGAAGCAAAAGATATGATGTTTGATCTTAACAACCGCTTTAAATCCCCCTTAAAAGAACCCCTCATTGAGCAAGACACCCGAAATGTTGAAAGAAAACAGTATGCTTACAAGAGTAAAAACATATTGGAGAGGCTTAGCATTACTCCAGAGCTGGAAGAGAAGTTGAATTTAAAGACTATAATCAGCAGTACAGAGAAAAAGCGGAGAAATAGAGTGAATAAGTCTAGGCGGTATCGAGAAGAAGCTTATGGAAATCCGATTATAAGCAAAAGGTCATTAATTGAAGCAGAGAAGCTGGAAATAAAGGCTTTATGGGATGAAGGAATCAAGAAAAAAGAAATCAGCAATATACTAAGTATTAAACCCAAGACATTGCAAAGAAGAATGAGAGAGATGGAAAAGGAAGGCTTAGTTTAATGAGCCTTCTATTTTTGTTGTGATGTGGATAGATTTGCGGTAATTCTGTTAATAGTGTTGAAGTAATTATCTAAAGTGGACATTTTTCTCCTCTTATATGGGAGTACTTATGCAGAACGAAAAGACTGCATGCTACAAGCAGATATAGAAAAGTTAAAGCAATTCTATACATTCAATGAACAAGAAGTCTTTAAACAATACGAACGACACTTATAATTAAACTATGCTTTCCTAAATAAGTAAATTGCGCTTACTATCTTATTATTTGTTCAAAAATTTGGTAGTATAAAAGTATTGGATTCATTAAGAAGCAATTAACATCGAGGAGTATACAAATGATAAATTTTCAAGAAAAAGTTTCTTTTATTTGGTCTATAGCAGAGCTGCTTAGAGGCCCATATAAGCCAGAAGATTACGGGAAAGTAGTTTTACCGATGGCTGTATTAAGACGTTTTGACAGCGTGCTGGATAGCACTAAAGAAGATGTACTAGACAAATATGAGCAATTTAAAAACATGCCAGAAGAGTCTAGGGATGAAATACTAAACCGAGTGGCAAAGCAAAGATTTAGTAATGTAAGTAACTATGATTTTTCAAAATTACTAAGTGATGCAGATAACATAGCTGATAACTTGCGTGATTATATAAATGGATTTTCTAAGACAGCAAGAGACATCATTGAGTATTTCGACTTTGATAAGCAAATAGATAAGATGGAACGCAATGATTTACTTTATCTGGTTGTGAAACGTTTTGGCGAAATAGACTTACATCCAAGTATTGTATCTAATGTAGAAATGGGATACATATTTGAAGAGTTAATTCGTCGTTTCAGTGAGCATGCAGAGGCTGGTGATCATTACACTCCTCGTGAGGTCGTGCGTTTGATGGTAAATCTATTATTCTTAGATGATGAAGATATCTTAACGAAACAAGGGATAACACAAACATTATACGATTCATGTGCAGGTACAGGTGGTATGGGCTCAGTTGCACAAGAATATTTAAAGGAATTAAACCCAACAGCCGAATTAGAATTTTTTGCACAAGAATTCAACGAGGAATCCTATGCGATTAGTAAGGCTGATGTTTTGATTAAGGGCGAGGAAGCCAAAAATATTCGATTTGGGAACACCTTATCAAATGATGCCTTCTCTGAAATGACCTTTGACTATCTAATAACTAATCCACCATATGGAGTGGAATGGAAGCCAGCAGAAAAAGCGGTGAAGGCTGAATATGAGGAAAAGGGTTATAATGGAAGATTCGGAGCAGGTCTGCCTCGTATAAATGATGGACAACTTCTTTTCTTACAACATCTTGTATCCAAGATGAAACCCGTAACAGAAGATAATCCAAAGGGATCCCGTCTTGCCATTATCATGAATGGGTCTCCTTTATTTACTGGTGATGCGGGAAGTGGAGAGTCTGAAATACGTAGATATTTAATCGAGAACGATCTGGTTGAAGGAATTGTTGCTATGCCAACGGACCTTTTCTACAATACTGGGATTTCAACTTATGTATGGATACTAACTAATAACAAGAGTCCATTTCGTAAAGGGAAAATTCAACTTGTAAATGCCGTAGAGTTCTATCAAAAGATGAGAAAGAGTTTAGGTAGCAAACGAAAGGAACTATCGGAGGAGCACATTGCTGAAATAATTAGATTGTATGGAGATTTTAAAGAAGGTAAGCAGGTAAAGATTTTTGATAATGAAGACTTTGGTTATCAAAAGATTACAGTAGAAAGACCGTTGCGATTAAACTTCAAGATTAACGAAGAAAGAGTAGAAGAATTAAATAATCAGACTGCTTTTGCAAACTTAGCAAAGTCTAAGAAAAAAGGCGAGGCTGGTTTAGAGGCTATAGAGTTAGGTAAACAACAGCAAAGAGCCATAGTGAATGCTTTGCTAGCAATGAAATCGGATGAGACATATAAAAATAGAGAAGAGTTCACGAAGAAGCTGAAGAAGAAGTTTAAAGAAAACGATATCAAGGTTGGTGCCCCTTTATTTAAAGCTATTCTAGCTGCGTTGTCTGAGAAAGACGATACAGCTGATATTTGCGTAGATAGTAAAGGAACCCCTGAACCAGATGCGGACTTACGTGATACGGAGATTGTACCATTGAAAGAATCTATTCATGATTACTTTGAAAGAGAAGTAAAGCCACATGTTCCAGATGCTTGGGTTGATGAATCTAAGACAAAAGTAGGTTATGAAATTCCGTTTACACGTCACTTTTATGAATATACGAAATTGAGAAGTTCAGAAGAGATAAAAGAAGAGATAAAAGAGTTGGAAGAGAGTATTTTGGAGAAGTTGAAGAAGGTGATGGGATAATGGAAATAATAAAGAAATACCCATCGTATAAAGATAGTGGGGTTGAATGGATAGGGCAGATACCGGAGCATTGGAATTTAATAAAATTAAAAAGAAGTTTTAAGATAATGAATGGAAAAGAAATACGAAATGAAATAGATATTAACGATTCAGAAGGAATAAATGTTTTCGGTTCCGGAGGGGTTTTTAAAAAAACTAATCAATTTTTATATAATGGACAATCAGTTTTGTTCGGTCGAAAAGGAACTATTGGAAAACCATTATACGTCGACGGAAAGTTTTGGACAGTGGATACAATGTATTACACGAAATTTCATAAAGGAATGCAGCCGAAGTGGTTTTATTATATGTTTAATGTGTTCCCTTGGGACTTATATACGACAAAAACTGCATTGCCTAGTATTGTAGGTACTGATATAGAGAATGAGTTTTGGGCCGTACCAGATCTACGTGAACAACAGGAAATAGTTAAACTATTGGATAATAAAACCACTGAGATAGACTTACTCATAACCGACAAAGAAAAGCTCATCACATTACTTGAGGAAAAACGGCAAGCAATTATTAGCGAAGCGGTAACAAAAGGGTTAAATCCTGATGTAAAAATGAAGGATTCTGGTGTGGATTGGATTGGGGAGATACCTGAGCATTGGGATTTAATAAAGTTAAAAAGATGTTTGAAGGTCATGAACGGAAGAGAGATACAAAGTGAGGTAGGCGTTGACGATCCAGGAGGAGTAAATGTTTTTGGATCAGGAGGGGTTTTTAAAAAAACTGACAATTTTCTATACAATGGACAATCAGTTTTATTTGGCCGAAAAGGAACAATAGGCAAGCCCATTTATGTCGAAGGGGAATTTTGGACTGTTGATACAATGTATTTTACAAAGTTTTATCAAGGGATGTTGCCTAAATGGTTTTATTATATGTTTAATGTCTTTCCGTGGAATTTACATGTAACAAAAACAGCATTACCAAGTATTGTAGGAACTGATATTGAAAATGAGTTTTGGGCGGTACCTCACTTGAATGAACAAAAACAAATTGTTGAGTTGTTAGAGAGTAAAACCACTAAAATCTCTGAAATAATCATAGAAATTAAACAACAAATTAACAATTTAAAGGAATACCGCCAATCTCTCATCTATGAAGCTGTCACTGGAAAAATAGATGTCCGTGAATACAATCAAGTATCATCATAAATGAGTGGGGGGATGAAATGTGGCTGTAGACACTTCTGAAAAAGGTTTCGAATGTAATATAGAAACTAATCTAATTAATTCAGGTTATATTCAAAGAAGCCTTTCTGGTCAAGCCTTAGATGATTTTAGAAGGTACGCAATTGATGTGGAGACTTTTTTCGAGTTTCTGGAGAATTCACAACCGAAGTCACTAGAACGCTTACGAAAAGCCTATAAAGACCAATACAAAAAGAAGATCTTAGACCGTGTACACAAAGAACTGGATAAACGTGGAATGATTGATTGTTTGCGTCATGGAGTAAAAGATTATGGAGTAACCTTAAAGCTAGCATACAATAAGCCTGTTAGTGACATGAATCAAATGTTAATTGATCTGTATGGAAAAAATACCTTTACGGTTAGTAGACAAGTATTCTACAGTAGTAAAAATAATAATAGCATTGATATGATGCTCTCTCTTAATGGCTTACCCATAGTTGTTATGGAGTTAAAGAATCAACTAACTAATCAAACGGTAGAAGATTCCAAGAATCAGTTTAGAAAAGATCGGGATCCTAGAGAGTTGCTATTCCAGTTCAAGAAACGAGCCATTGTTTACTTTGCTGTGGATACGGATGAGGTTTATATGACGACACAACTGAATAGGGAGAAAACGTTCTTCTTGCCTTTCAATAGAGGGAATGATGGAGGCAAGGGAAACCCTGTTGTTTATAATGATTACCGTACGTCATATCTATGGAATGATATCCTTCAAAAAGATAGCTTACTAGATATTCTCTTTCGGTTCGTCTATGTAAACCAAGAAGACATATTAGATTCTACTGGAGAAATTATAGATAAAAGAGAAACGGTTATCTTCCCTCGATACCATCAGTTGGATGCAGTAAGAAAGATAGAGCTAGATGTGAAAGAGAAAGGAGCTGGCCAAAACTACTTGATACAACATAGTGCGGGTAGTGGTAAGACCAATAGTATTTCTTGGTTAGCTCATCGTCTTGCTAAACTCCATGATGAAATAGATAACGCAATGTTTACCAGCGTTATCGTTATTACAGACAGACGGGTATTAGATAAGCAACTGCAAGACGCTGTTTACCAATTGGAGCATAAAGCAGGTATGGTAGAGAAGATAGATAAAGACTCCGCTCAATTAGCAAGAGCTATAGCCAATGGCACGAGAGTAATCATTACCACCCTTCAAAAGTTCCCATTCATTATAGAAAAGTTAGGAGAGTTTTCTGCTGGTAAGTATGGAATAGTAATAGATGAAGCTCACTCTTCCCAAGGTGGCAAGGCTTCGACAGCAATGACTAACATCTTATCGGATAAATCGTTAGAGGATGCTTTTGAGGCTGATAGATTAGCCGAAGAAAACATGGAAGATGTAGATGAGAAGATTGCAGAAACCATCGCAAAAAGTGGAAAACAAGATAATATCTCTTTCTTTGCTTTTACTGCTACACCAAAACCGAAAACTATTGAACGGTTTGGAACTTATGATGAGGATGGAATGCCACATGCTTTCCATGTTTACTCTATGCGACAAGCAATTGAAGAAGGTTTCATTTTAGATGTATTAAAGAATTATACAACGTATAAAACCTTCTATAAAGTAGCCAAAAGTATTGAAGATGATCCAGAGGTTTCTAGTAAGAAAGCCACGAAGCAAATTGCTAAGTATGTATCTTTACATCCACATAACATTGCTCAGAAAACTGAAATTATTGTGGAACACTTTCGACAAGTAACTAGGCATAAGATTGGTGGTCGTGCTAAGGCCATGGTAGTTACAGGTAGTCGTCTGCATGCTGTTAGATATAAGCAAGCATTTGATAAGTATATCAAAGCAAAAGGCTATGGTGATTTAAGCACTTTAGTAGCATTTTCAGGAACAGTTGAGGACAAGGGAGTGCCATTTACAGAACCTGAGATGAACGGTTTTGGAGAAAAAGAATTACCAGACAAGTTTCATACCGATAACTATCAAGTTCTATTGGTTGCTGAGAAATACCAAACAGGTTTTGATGAACCGTTACTTCACTCCATGTATGTTGATAAGCCACTAGATGGGATAAAGGCGGTACAGACGCTTTCTAGGCTAAACAGAACTTGTAAGGGTAAAAATGATACCTTTGTGCTTGATTTTGTGAATGAGGCAGAAGATATACAGAAGGCTTTTCAACCATATTACGAAGTTACGGGTTTAGAAAGTACAACAGATCCTAACTTGTTATATGATTTAGAAAGAGAATTAGATGCTTGTCAGTTGTACACAAAGGAAGAAATCGAAGAGGTTTGTAAATTAGAATTTAGTGAGAATAGGAAGACAACTAAGACACAGGAGAAGTTGAATTCTATCCTAGATAAAGCTGTGAATCGTTATAATAAAGAATTATCAAAAGAGCAGCAAGAAGACTTTAAGGGAGCTACTACTAAATTTGTTCGAACGTATGCTTTTATCTTGCAGATAGGGCCATTTGCAGATATCGACTTACATAAGTTATATGTATATCTAAATTATCTATTAAGAAAACTGCCTAAAAACGTTTCTGATGGTGTGTATCTAGCAGATGATATTGCACTGCAATACTACCGGAACGATAAAGTATTTGAAGGTAATATATCACTTCATCCCAACGGAGAATCTACACTAAAACCTCCAAGTCACGGTAAAGGACAAACTGGTGAAGAGGAAAACGAAAGGCTTTCTTCTATTATTAACAGACTTAATGAAAGATTTGGAACGGAGTTTTCAGAAACAGATAAGCTATCCAGAGATCAAATAAAAGAAGATATGATAAATGATGAGGATTTAGCTCAAAAGGCACAGAATAATACACGAGAGAATTTTAAATTTGCCTACGATAAAGCCTTTTTGGACTTTGTAATATCAAGAATGTCGCAAAATGAAAAGTTCTTTATGAAGATGTTAGAAAACGGTGAATTTAGATCGTTTGTTATGGATGATATGTTTGAAGAAGTATACGATGGCTTAAATGAACGCACATAAATCAGTACAACAAAAAGGACCATACGGGTCCTTTTTAGTTTGTATAAGATTCCTTAGAAGAGGTCCATGACAACATCCTTAACTTGCTCATCAATAAATTCGGCTGCTTTGTGAGCACTTGTATCATCTATATGAAATCCATCTTCTTTCATTCTCTTTGCTACATATTCATATATTTGCTCTAAATCTGAGGTATCTTGATTTTCCATGTCTTTACGAATCAATTCCCGGATGTATGCACTTAATCCAATTGACCTTCTTTTGTTCTCAATATAATGGATTAAATCAGAGTCTTTAGAGAGGATGCTAATGGTATACCTGGCATTAGGCATATTTGACCTCGAGGATTTTGAGGAAAGACAGGCAATTGCTAAACTGAGCGTTATCAGTAATGACTGCATGAGGAAATTCCTGTTTGATATACCTTCTAAGAATAATTGCTCCACCACCTACAAAGTGGATATCAGACATATTGAAAGTATACCCTCGGCTCTTTGCAAATTGAATAATCTGCTGTAAATGTTCATATTTTAGTTCCTCAATAAATATTTTGCTGTCTTCGAATATCTCTCCCCTACTTGCAAAATATCCGTTTCGAAGAACTTGTTCTAAATCATCGGAAGAAACTGAAAGGCCATAACGTTCATTAATAACCTTTCCTATCTTTCCCTTTAGGGCACTATTAACACCTAAATCGCTGACTATCATGGTATTAATGAGCGGTTGTATCCCACTGAATTGACAAAGAGTTGTATTTAGTCCGCCTAAATCAATTACAATTGTGTTCTTGTTTTTGTACGCTTCTGGTTTGGCGTAAATCTCACCCATACATTCAAATGCTAGGGTTACGTTTGATAATCCGAATGAGTAGGCTTTTTCATTAACCACCAAGTGTACAGTTCGTCCTTGGTTTTCTACCATCTGCTTGAAATTTTCCTTTTGAACAGAATCCTTGTACGTAGGAATAGGAACATTTACAGCCAATCTAATCTCAACATTAGAAGGTGCGTTTGCTTTCTGCAGCATATGTGAAATTGCAGTGTAAATGGAGATCTGGTGGATGAGGGAGGCTTTGTTTAGAGAAAAGTCTGCGAACTGTTCACTCACCATATCGCCTATTAAATATTCACCCCCGTTATACTTCACTAAGTAGGACTTGGGTTGAATTTCCATCCCTAATCGAGAAACTGACATTAATTTAGTACGAAAATTGGTCTTGAAGGTACTTCCTTTGTAGCGGGCAATTGATTTGGTCTGATATTTGCCACAATCGATGGCAATCATTATAGTTTCTTTCATCTAAACCACTTCCTTTTATTTAATAGATTTAACAATTTATACTATGTACCTTAATCATAAATATAAGAAGAAATCATATTATTTGGTTCGAGCAAGTGTGATATTTTCATAAGTTTCATAAGTGATACTAGAACATGGTCAAACCTATTAAACTATTTATTCGAGAAGCGAGGTAGTAGAATAGACTTATAAAGAAGGAAAAAATCAATACTTATTAGAAAAAAGGAGTCGAAAGAAATTGAATAAAACAGTAGTACAAATACAAAACTGGTATCGAAATGAAAGAGAATTATCTAACTACAGTATCATTGACATTGGTGAAAAATTGAGAAACCTAGCTGAGAAAGGATTAATTTGGGTTCTTAAAGATTTAAAAGATTTAACAGAGACCGAAGAGATTGTGATTAACTACTACCTACATAAATATAGAGCTGTTCAAATTTACGATAATCTCCAGGACGTATTCCACATCCCTCCTTCAATTGATGAACGTGCAAGTACTCCATTAAAATCCACAAAAAGAACCAACCCTCTACAAAACCCTCAGCATTCCCTTGAAGTAAGAGATGTAAAACAATTTATTGGCTACAAGAAGGCAAAGGAATTAGAAGAGCGAATCATAGAATTATGCAGGAAATTTCCTTCATTTGAGGTTGACCATATTGTTAATCAAATTATGAGGAGTGCAGAGTCGATTAAAAGAAGAATACAAATAGGGGAGCAAATCTATATACGAGAAAAGTTTAACCAATACAGTATAGCAATAGGATCTGCAAAAGAAACTTCTGCATGGATCCAGGTCTCATTGGGCCAAAAGTATATCACCCAGACCCAATTCGAGGAATTAGATAACATGGTTAATCAAGTGGTACGTATTCTAACGAAGACCTTATCCAATATTAAAGAAAAAGAGGGTAAAGGATTAAATCTGCCAAACCCATATACTCCTAATGTGAAAAACTTTGGAGCATATAAGAATGCTTTGCTGTTGGTAGAAAGAATATATGAAGTTACAAGAAGAAAAGAGTTTTGGAAGGAAAAGGACCTTGTAAGCAAAATGAGAAAGCACGCTACTTCATGTATGGCTAACGTTGCCGAAGCACATCAATTACATATTAAAAAGAAATTTCGTTTCTTTAATGATTCTTTGAAAGCACTAAGAGGGTTGGAAAGTGCGTTGGAAACCTCGGTAAGTAAAGGTATTATCCCTGGGAAGTCTTTGAAAGAGATAGATGAAGTTAGGATATCTATAAGAAATGTACTTTCAACGAACATGAAAAGAATTAGTGGTGAGAAAGTAAGTTAAGCCTTTTGATAGAGTATATAGGAGTTCTTGCTGATTATTCTTTGCGAAGGAGACTAGCTTAACTACGCAATTGCTCGTTCCACAAAAGAGTGAAACGAGCAATATCATTGAAATGATATCCAATAGGGCTTCAAAAAGTTATGTATATAGTTTTGGTTTGATTATTTAGCAGTGAAATTAAGTGAGCCCGCATTCTTGTGTTTGTGAAAATTTCTATCTTTCAACATAACTTAGAGTTATTTGTATGTTTCTTGTTTAGTTAATTTAGACATAGATATTCCCAAATATAAGAATAAAGCAAGTAACTGACTAATAAATAAAGATATTAAGAACCACTTAGTTATACCATCATTGTACGTGTTTTGAGGATATGGTAGGAGAGTGCTTGGATAAGCTATGCCAACTATGCAAGCATATATAAGAACCCAAAGACCTCCCCATAATCCAGTTGGTTTTCCGTAATCATTTAAAATTTTCGTTTGCTCTTCTCTTCGTAACTTCAGAATGGTCAATTCATTCTCTAAATTATTTAACTGCTTGATTTTGTCTCTGTATATTTGCTGGTTAACCGGGTTGCTTCTAAAAAGAAGTTCTGCATTTATACTGGGGGGAGGGAAGTTTATCCCAAATGGATTGTCAGATGTCTTAGGTATCTCAGCCCAAATTGTTTGATAAACTAACTTATGCCAATCTCTTCTTCTATCAATCTTTATATTATTCTCTTTTAAGAAGTCATCAAATTCTTCTGGAAAAGTCTTAGATTCATCTATTAATTTTATTATATAATCGCCTATGGATAATAACTCATCTATGTACGGTCTTACTTTCTCTAAAGAAAGACTAATTGAACTATCTCCTTCAAAAATCTCTTCAATAGGCTTTCTTTCTATAATTAATTCCTCGCAATGTTCATATATAAAGTCATCTACATCCTCTTCTAGTAATTCAATCTCTATCTCGCTTAATATCCTTTCTTTTGCAGTCATATCGTTGTCTAGCTCATGTAGTCTGCGAACTATTGCATTTTTTTCACCAGCCAAAGTAATAACTCTACTCACTAAGAATCCACCAATTATGGCTACAAGTGCTGAAGTAGCTGTTACGATCGTGGATATTAATATATTTAAGTCCATTTCATCTCACCCTCCTATACAAATTTAAATATTTGATTAGATGATAGCATAAATGCATCGAAGACTGCTTGTTCATAAAATATAAATAAACAACAGTTCATCGTTGATGTAAAGAAGCCAAAAATCAGTAGCACAAAAGTATACTTTTTGGGAATGTGAAAAATAGTGTTCCAAAACTTTGCGTTCCTACTTTTGGAATGTTTCAAGACCTTCACAGACCTTTTGGGACCCTTTATAATAGAAATATAAAACGTACATTCTATAGGAGGGGATTACAATAAAAATAGGATATTGCAGAATTTCCCATAAAACACAAAATGAATCAAGGCAGATAAAAGCTTTAGAGGAACAAAATGTAGAAAAAATTTTTCTTGATAAGTTAAGTGGTAGTGATAGGAATCGTCCACAGTTACAAGAAATGCTAAGTTTTATCCGTGAAGGTGATATTTTAATTATTGAATCTATTTCACGATTAGCTCGTAACACAAAAGATTTTCTCGAGATAGTAAATGATTTAACTGAAAGAGGAATCGAGGTTGTTAGTCTAAAGGAAAATATTGATACTTCTACACCCCAAGGGAAATTCATTTGTACTATATTTGGAGCTTTATATGAACTCGAACGAGATAGTATAAGGCAACGCCAGCTAGAAGGTATTACAATTGCCAAAGAAAAAGGTGTGGCATTTGGAAGACCAGCAATTCAAATAGATGATAATTTCTTGCAGGAGTATAAACGCTGGAAAGAAGGTAAACAAACAGCAGTTGCCACATACAAAAAGTTGAATATTAGCAGAACATCTTTTTATCGTAAAGTAAAAAAGCTAGTAGGGAGCCAGAATATGGACAATCTCAAATTGAATAATAAAGAAATTACCACAATTTCTTAGTCATACTGTAAAAAAAACAAGGTTTTTTGACTACAGGCACTGACTAAAGGAATTGTGGTTTTTTATTTCCCCTTGTTTGAAAGGTGAGGATAACAATTGATTAGAGAATGGAATGAAACAACTATCAGTAGATTACTGAAAGAGAAACGAGGACAAGGGATAAAAAAAGACTATAAGCCATGGCTGCAAGTTCAAGACATTGCATCTAAAGGAAGATCTACTCGTACACTTGGGCATACGACACAACGGGTGCATCACTTATTAAGCGATTTGCAGTTATATTATTTCTATTTATTGGAGTTTGACGAAAATGTTATTGATATCAGGGAGCAATACCCTTTATTAGATTTTCACGACATGAATATTCATGTAGACGAGGAGCTTACAAAGAAACTATTTGATAATAAGACGCAGGTACCACATATCTTCACGGTTTCTTTCTTGGTTACAAGGAAGACGGAAAATGGTGAGTATTATGATGAAGCAAGGATAATTAAGCAATCACAGGAGCTAGAGAAAAATGCAGTCTTACAGAGATTGGAACTGCAAAGAAGGTATTTTAAAAAGAAGGAGATCGATTTTGGAGTTGTAACAGAAAAAGAGATTGATAAACAGCTGGCACGGAATATTGGGTGGATATTGAACTCTTATGATATTCAAGATTATCCATCGCTTACTTTGAATTTGCCCCACTTAAAAAGTGATATGCTTCAGTATTTGTCGAGTAAGGCGGATTCTTTTCAAAGCATTTTTTCTCGATTGGAAAAAGAATATATTCTGGATGAAGGGTTAGGTCTAATTTTATTTAAACATTTGGTTGCCCATAAAGAAGTAAGGATGGATTTAAGAAAGAAAATCAATTTGACTAATAAAATAGATGATTATCATGTTCAATTAAATGGTAAAAATGATGGAGATAAAAGTTATGCAGTTGGTAGTTAACGATTTGTTACAAAGCACTGGAAATCCAAAATTCATTCAAAGGGTAGTCTGGATAGATAAGGAGTATCAACTTTGTTTCCTTGTTAATGTTAACGAACCGTCATTTCCTTACAGTAAGGAAATACACAACATAGAAACATCCTTAAACACAGGGGAGATTACAAAGGTTGCAACTGATCCATGGGCTATCAGTGTGAATGATGATGAATTATCTGAGATAGAAATTGAAAAACGTGCAAAAGCATGGACAGTAATAAACCAAATCTATCTAATTCCTGATATTTTTATCCCGAAACAGAGATCAGAGTTAATTAATGCGGCTAGTAAAAGTTCTTCTCTAAGTACAAAGACGGTTCGACAATATTTAAAACGATATTGGGCTAGAGGAATGGTAAAGAATGCACTCTTACCTGATTTTAATAATTGCGGGAAACAAAAGGAGAAGGAACGTCAATACACTAAAAAAGCAGGAAGACCATTTGTCTATTCCTCGACTATTCAGAGAGCAGCAATCACTGATGAGTGGAAGAAAATCATTAGAATTAGCCTGGAAAAATACTACTTTATACGTTCAAAGCCTTCATTAAAACACGCTTATCAGCAGATGGTGAAAGAGTATTTCTCTAAGAAGGATGAAAAAACTGGCTATAAAGTATTGGATATAGGTAGACCAATTATTTCATATGACCAATTTTATTATTGGTATAGGAAGTGGTTTAAACCGGAAGATGCCATTCATAAGAGAGAGGGAAGAAGAGAATTTTTGCAAAACTATCGTGCCATAACTGGTTCGGCTACAGAAGACTCTATGGGGATAGGTACATATGCCATTGATGCAACTATAGGTGATATATATTTAGTTTCTAGCATTGATAGAAATAAAGTGATTGGCCGCCCAGTAATATATTTAACTGTAGACATATTTTCCAGGTGTATTGTCTCTGTATATGCAGGAATTCAAAATATGTCGAAGGAATCATTGAGATTGGCTCTGGCAAATGCTTTTGAAGATAAAAAGGAATTTTGTAAGCGGACACTCGATATGGATATTGATGAAAATGATTGGCCCATTCATTATCTTCCACATACTATTGTGGCGGATCGGGGTAGTGAATTAATTTCCAATGAGTTAACACAAATCACAGAGGACTTAAATATTAAAATCCAAAATTTAGGGCCATACAGACCCGAACTTAAAGCTGTATGTGAAAAATATTTTGATATTCTTCAAGGACACATTTCTCCCTTCCTTCCTGGAGCGGTTCAAAAAGATTTTATGAAGCGTGGGGGGAAAGATTATAGAAAAAAGGCAGTGTTAAACCTAAACGAATACGTTCAAATATTAGTTCGAACGGTGCTTTATTATAACAATCATAATTATATAGCAGGCTACCCCTTAACACAAAGTATGATAGAAGAAAAAATACCACCGATACCAATTGAAATATTTAAGTGGGGGTTACATCAAGGAACAGGCTTATTAAGGACGCTACCTTTAAATGCGATTAGAAGCAGTGTTTTACCTAAAGGTAGTGCAAAAATTACTCCGAAAGGAATTAAATTTGGAAGTCTATTCTATACTTGTTCGATGGCATTGCAAGAACGGTGGTTTTCTAAGGCTCGTATACAAGGTAGTTGGGATATGGGCGTGCATTTTGATCCTCAAGATGTCTCGAATATTTACATTCGAATAGATAGACATAACTATGAGGTCTGTACACTAATAGAACAATATGCAATGTATCGTGGTGCAAAGATGGAGGAAGTTGAGAGTTTGAAAACAGAAAGAAAACAACAAGAGGCCGATTATGAGGAAAGCAGTTTGAATGGAGAAGTTCAGCTAGCTCAGGAGATAGAGGAGATTGTTAGAAAAGCAAAAAAAGAGACTAGCAAACAAATTTCAAATAATGAGGTACCTAAAGATATAAGAAATATTAGAGAAAATCGAGAAAACGAGAGAGAAATATTGAAAAGGGAAAAGCAAAATAATAATGGAAAGCAATTGAACAAAGTAAATGATAATGCTGGAACGATGAAAGTGATGGATATTTTCCGTGAAAAACAGAAGGAAGTGCTTTATGACGAGGATAATTGAATTACATAATGGAACCCAGGCCCAAGTTGCAGATTATAAGGAACAAGACATATTGGAATACCAAGGAAATCCTCTTATAGAGGCTTTGCCTCCAATCTATACTCAGGAGGAAGTCATTGACCGTCTAAGTATATATCCTCCATATAACAAAGAAGAAAGATATTTGAATGATCATCAGAGGGTACATCTTATTTCTAGGTTGCTACATTATTTTCAAGCTATACCGATCCATCTTAGAATTGAGTCAGCTTTATCTAGGTTGATTAGGACAGGATATACCTATCGTAATCCGATAAATGCTAACTATGCACAAACTTTTGTGGATAACTGGAATAATATAAAGAATAAATCCTTTGATCATTCTATTATCCAGACAGGACAAACACTGAGTATTTTAGGGGTGTCTGGTGTTGGAAAAACACGTACATTACAGCGGATTTTGCAAACCATACCACAGGTCATTTCTCATGTGTCGTATAAAGGGCAGGCATTGAATCATTACCAAGTAACCTATTTAAAAATTGAAACCCCTTTTGATGGTTCTGTAAAAACCATTATTTACGATTTTATGTATCAAGTAGATCTACTACTAGGCTCCAACTATTTTAATAGATACGTAAACAGCCATTTGTCAACAAGTCAGCTAATGCCCATTATGGCTCAGATTGCTAAAAGTATAAATCTTGGCATGCTATTCTTGGATGAGTTACAACATTTAAAAGGTATTAAATCCTCTAGCTCAGCACAGATATTAAACTTTTTTACAGCGTTAATCAATACGATAAATATCCCTCTCGTCATGGTTGGAACTCCAAAGGCAAAGGATGTCTTACAGTCACAGTTCAGACAAGCAAGAAGAAGCACTAATATGGGGAACATCATGTGGGAGAGATTTGAAAAAGATGCAATTTGGGATCTTTTTGTTCAGGGGATGTGGAAATATCAGTGGACAAAAGTGGAAGTACCTTTTACAGAAGAAATTTCTTCAATTCTGTATAATGAATCTCAAGGAATTGCTGATATCGCAATTAAGCTCACTATGATGGTGCAGCTACGAGCCATTACCAGTGGTGGAGAGAAAATTACAACTGCATTAATTAAACAAGTTGCTCAAGAAGAATTAAAAATGGTTCAACCGATGTTAAATACTTTGAAAAGCAAAGACTATAGCAAACTAGCAAAATATGACGATTTGATGCTGCCGGATATGGAAGACCTTATTGAACAAGAACGAATTAATCTTGATCAAAAACAGGTAATGGAGTCGCTCAAAGAAGGAGTGAAGCGGAAAGGTGAGCAGGAGAGATTGATTGATGATGCAGTTATCCGATTAGGGATGCTAGGTTTTAATAAGGATGTTGCAATTAAGGCAGTTGAAAAAGTTGTTTCAGAGAACAATCAAATTGGGGATGTATCACAAGTAGTAAAAGATACTTTTCTTCTATTAAACAATAATGAAATAGGTACGGATAGAGTAATAAGTAACGACCTAAGGGTCATTATAAAAAATGGGAAAGAGCAGCAAGTAACTGCTTATCAAGCATTACTAGACGCAGGAATAATTAATCAAGATTACCCTGAGCGTGATGTTTTATGATCATACAATTCCCCACCCCGTATCCTGATGAACTTTTATATAGTATTGTGGCTCGGTATCACATTCGATCTGGAAATGTCTTCTGGAAACATACATTGGAAGATTTATTTGGAAAGAGAACCATAAGTGCTTCGGTAATGTTGCCATCAGGAATTGGCGCTCTTGTAAAGCACTTACCTAAAAATACGACATTGAATGAACAGGTACTTATAAAGAAACATACAATGTATCCATTCTATACAGTGTTCCTACCAAAAGAAAAGGCTCAATCCATTTACGATTCTATGTTAAGTGATGATGGAAAAGGGATTTATATGCAAGCAGGCATTATGGCGAGTTCAATACCACAGAACAAACATTTCAAATATTGCTCAGCCTGTTTTAGAGAAGATCTTCATAAATTTGGCGAGCTATATTGGCATCGTGTGCATCAGCTTCCAGGGAAATTGGTATGTTTGAAACATGGTATTTGGTTGGAAGATAGCGATGTTGCTATCATTAATTCAAATAAGCATAGTTTTATATTACCTACTTCAAACAACTGCGATCTTACGAAAGTAAGTTTGGTGGATAACAATGTATTGAAGCAATATAAACATTTTATTTCACAAGCAGAGTCGTTGTTAAGGTGGGAATTTAGGTGTAAATCGTTTTCCTATTTAACGAACTTCTACCGTAAACATTTGATTGAAGCAGGGTATGCTACGTTAAATGGTCGTGTTTATCAAAGGAGATTACTCAGTGCTTTTCTGGAAAAATATTTAGATGAATTTCTTCAAAACATCAATGTTGGAGTGAAATCAACAGAATTATGGTTAACATCAATAACAAGAAAACACCGGAAATCATTTCATCCCTATTACCATTTTTTAATGCTTAACTTTCTTGGTTTATCTGTTAATGATGTTTTCCAAGAAACTTTATTAGTGGTTGAGCCATTTGGAAAACCCAAGTGGCCCTGCTTAAACGTAGTATGTCCGAGTTACAAGAAAGATGTTATACAGGAAGTCTCGATTAGAAGCTGTGATAGAACGAAACAGCCTATTGGTAAGTTTTCTTGTAAACACTGTGGTTTTATTTATACCAGAAAAGGTCAGCAGCAGAATGAAGTAGATCGTTTTAGATATACAAAGATAATGAATTTTGGTTTCCTTTGGAAAAAGGAGCTTAGTGTATTGCTTGAAGAGAAATTAAGTTATCGGGAAATAGCTCGTAGATTACACGTTGATGCTAATACGGTTATTAAATATGCAAATATTGAAGTAGGTAGAACTAAAATTGAGAAATCACCTAATAAAATGAATAATGCTGATTCAGTGCAGCATAATCGCCATAAATGGTTGCAATTGCAACAAGAATATCCAAATTTATCAAAGACAGAATTGAGATACAAAAAACCATCAACATATGCTTATTTATATAGGAATGATAAAGAATGGTTGGATAATAATTCACCTAAATTACGAAGAGCAAATAGCATAAATAATCGAGTAGATTGGGATAAACGAGATCAGGAAATATTAGATAGGGTTAAGAAGGCAACATGGGAACCTAGAAACCGGAATGAAAAACCAAAGAGGATATCAGTTAAAGGCATTGCGGATGCAATAGGTAAAAGAGCGTTATTAGAGCAACATTTGGATAAGATGCCTAAAACTAAAGCATTTATTAATGAGGTTTGGGAATCTGAACAAGAATTTCGTCTACGTAGGGTAGAGCATGTTATCCAAGACATGAGTAAAGCGGGTGAAGTAGTAAAGTCGTGGAAGGTATTGAGAAGGGCAAGTATAAAAAAGAAATTTCTTAAAGAGTTAGATCAGATAAAGAAGGTTCATATATTTTAATTATCTTATAACATAGAAAAAGCCCCTTGATTAGAATATTAAGGAGCTTTTTCTTTTATAGATTATTGTTAAGTGTTTTGTGTGATAAGATGATCTTTATACAACAAATTTTTACATAAGTGGTTAAAGAAATTAGACAAATGAGGAGGAGAACAGTGAAGATAGCAGTTGATTTTTTAACTGAATGGGCAGGTAAAGAAGCCTGGAAGGTTCACGTTGTTAATGAAGTAAAAAGGAATAGTGAAATTAATCCCTCGCAACTGTTGGTCGAAGTGTTGCACCTAATGAAAACAAAAGAAGCAGTTGATCATGATGGCGAAGCTAGTACGAGTAGTGAGATTTTGGAAAGAAAGAAACTAATTATAAGTGAAATAAAGTCTCCCAAAAATGTTAATGCTATATCGGGTGATGCTAAATTTTCTTTAGGAAAAAATCTCAATGTATTTTATGGCGAAAATGGTTCAGGGAAGTCATCATATGTTCGTATGTTTCGTAAGTTAGCTGATCACTATTTTACTTCAGACAAAGACCTTGCCATACTACCAAATGTTTACCAAGAAGATTCGGCAGAAGACAATATACCTCAAACAGTTGAAATTAAGTATCTATTGGATGAAAAATCAAAAGATGATCTTGTAGATTTAAACAAAGCACATGCTGAATTATGTAAGATAAATGTTTTTGATAGTGAGTCTGTTTCTCCATTAATTAATAGTGATCTTACATTTAGCATACTACCAAAGGGATTTGAGAAGTTCCAGATGGTTTCTGAGTTGCTAGATTCTCTACGCAAAGAAATTTCAGCTACTATCGGGGCAGAAAAAGAGAAGCAAGAAAGGATATTCTGTGATTCTTCTTTTGACTACATACGAGAAGAGATCGTTAGAATTAAAGAAGAAGTTAAAGATTCAGATGGTTTACAAGAGTATCTTAATATCAACTATCCACGTAGTGATTCATATGATGAGGTTTTGGAAGAGATTGAGACTCAAATTAAAGAGTTAGATTCTGTTAATCCCGAAGATAAAATTACTATACTAACTGCTCAACAGAAAAAACTTAAATCAATTAAAACTTCCCTGAAGAAGTTTGCAACTGTACTAAGTAGAGATAATATAGAAAAGGTTAATGAGTTAATTAAAGATTACGAGAAAAAGATACAAGAAGAGCAAGAGTACAATGAAACTTTCCGGCAAAACGTGTCTTTTCTTGAAGTTGTAAACAATGAATGGTTTGAGTTCGTGAAGAAGGGCAAGAAGTATTATGAATCCATTAGTCAGGATCATGTTCATGAAGGCGAGGCATGTATTTTCTGTAGCCAGTCCCTTCATTCTACAAGTGTGAATATAATTGAAAATAATTTTAAACATATTACTAAAAGCAACGATGGGTTATTGGGTTCACTTGAAAAGGAAATTAATAAACAAGATACAGATAATATAAGGATTAATTTATCTGAAGAAGAGGTCGCCTTGTTTGAAAGTGAAAAGTTTTTAGGGAAAATTAAATCGGCTATTCAACTTGTAAACCGCAATAGAGAATTATTTAACTCCCTTCTCAACTCTAAACATAGTATTCCTAAAGAGATAATACTGGATTTAACGGATGTTATTGAAGAAATTGATCAGGAAATAGATGTATTGGACGTAAGGATAGGAAACTTAAAAAAATCAAGTGCAGAAGCAGGTGAAATTATAGCTTTGCGTAAGGCTGCAAGAGAAACACTGAAAAAGAATGAAAAACTTCATTCATCACTGGAGTCTTTTGTAAGATGGTTTGATATTGATAAGGATATTAATGAATACAGTAAAGCGAAAGGCAAGTTTTCCACTCATGCTTTAACCCAAAAACAGTCTGCTGCCTTTCAAGAAATTGTTCAAGATGAGTATTTTGAAACATTTGAACGTTTTGCTAATGAACTCAAAGTGACAGATGTTAATCTAAGGATTGTTCCTAAAAAAGGGAATACTTTAAGAAAAAAGTTTGTTAGCTCAGAGGAGTACAAGGTATCTCAAATTATGAGTGAAGGTGAACAGAAAGCTGTAGCGATGGCAGAATTCGCAACTGATTTAACTATGCGCAAAGATTTTAATACAGTTCTATTTGATGATCCTGTAACATCATTGGATTATAAACGATCAGAAATTATTGCAAACTTAATTTGTGAGCTATCATCAGATAGACAGGTTGTAGTTTTTACACACAATATTATGTTTTATTATTATCTGTACAATGCCAGTCCAAAGAAGAAAAATGATGAAAACAATAAGTTCTTTAAGGTAGATGAAATTGACAAGCTGAATAAAGGATATGTTTCAGAGACTTTTAATGGAAGGTTAGAAAACTTGAAGGAAATAATGAGCAAATTAAAGGTACAGGAACAAACCATTAATTCTAAAGTATGTTTTGGCGATACCTTAGAGGAAGCACTAAAGAAGGCTTATGCAGATATTAGAACTTGGTGTGAATTAATCGTGGAAGAAGGCTTCTTTAAATCGGTTATACGCCGATATGAACCAAATATTATGTTTACAAAGGTCAATTCAATTAAAAGTGAGTTTGTAGAGGAATTAACCCCAGTTAATGAACTATTTGACAAAGCGTGCCGTTGGATGGCGGGTCACAGTCAGCCTACGGAAACTCAACATAATCGGGCAACTAAAGAGGCTTTCAATGAGGATATGAGTTATATCCATCACTTATATGAGCAGTACAAATAAATAAGTATGGTATGGATTATCCGATATATATTAAGTGGAAGGTTTAAGAGGATTGAAAGTAAATCGTCGCTCAAGAGGATTTCAGAGAAGAGGTAATATATATTTCTATTAGTGCATGGGATGGAAAAACCTTGAGTTTTTCTTGGTAGACACTGACAAGCCTTTTAGAAAGAAATTTATAACCTTTAAAGGTTTACAGAGTAAATCAAGTTGAATGAAAAGGTCATAAAGTCCTTCTTACTATTAATTACTGGAATGAGGTGTTTTGCAGTGCAGTTACTAATGAAATTATTACTCAAAGTGAAACTGTGTAAATGATAATTTTCTGCATTATTTTTGAAGCTCTGCTTACTGTTTTGATGGGCGGTTTACTTTAAAAAAAGATTTCTTAATCTGTATTATTAATAACTTTGAAATTATATGATAAAGGAGTGATGATACTTGGATATTCGTAAATATATAGATTTTCTTCGGAAAGCAATTAAAAATGTTGAATGCGTGTATTATGGAAATAAGGCGTGGATTGAATCTATGCTTAATTATCATGACAATAAAATAAAATCTCAGGATAACAGGAATGAGTTAATACCATATTTGAGTAGGCATCAAGAGCGAGTCTTCTGTTATGAGCTTTATCATCAATTCCGCAAAATCTTGGAACAAAAACAAAATGAGCTAACGGAAGAGTGGATCTTACAGGGTGAACCCCGCAAAGGACCGATAGGTAGTGAAATTGAAGCATATTGCGAAGTGAAAAGCATTGATAAAGTTTATTATCCGGACTTCTTAGTACATGAACCTAATCAGATGAATAATGGTTTAATTATCGAAGTCAAAGCTAACCCCCGTCTTACCATTAAAGATATGAAAAAGGATATATTGAAGATTGATCAGTTTATAAACAAATATGAATATCAAAAAGGTGTTTTCTTGGCGATAAATATTACCAGAGATAGACTCAAGGAGCTTTTAAAAGATTCTCGCTTAATAGAACCTCTAAAAGAACAAGTCATATGTAAGTTTGAAATCTTGCTTATGTTTAAAGAATCAGCTGAGGAGGAAATAATATCAATAAACCTAGGGAAATTGTTAAAAGATGGTCTAGAATTACAATGAATGTAAGAAACTTGTGAATTCAATAAGCCTTAGGGTACAATTAGTCATCTTATCTCCGTATTCCTTTTTCTAATATATCTCCCTGCTAAATTCTTCTTCCCCACGCTAAAAAGTCGGTATCTGCTGTTAAATAGTTGGTATCCGAAGCGGAAGGAAGAGAGAAGAAAAAAGAGCAGGCAGACGTTATGTACTCAATCCATATTCAATAAAAACAATCAAAATCCAGGCTGGATCCAATATGGGTCCAGTCTTTTTTTCTTCCTTCCGTCTGTCTCATCCCAAATCCGTTATATTTCTGTGTATTATGCCTTTCTTATACGATTTCAGTAGCTTTCCGGGTTTCTTTTTGCTTTTGTTGTCCTTAGGAATCCGTAGGATTATCTCTTCTTTTCCTTATTTTTTCTCTCCATCATGTCCCAAAATTGTTACATTTAACTCAAATTTGTACCAGGGATCATTCCTTTCAGAGAAGATCATAGAAATAAGAAATGGCTCAACCAAGCGGTTTATACCCCTTTTTGTTTTGGTGAAACCAATAAGAAATTGAGTGAAAGCATGGAATATAACATCATCCCAAATCTGTTATATTTCGCTTAATTGTGTAGCTGCAGAATTTCTATGAGTTAGCCCCTTATAAGCTCGAAATAGCTCAATGGTGGGCTTCTCTGTGGTTTAATCCTATATTCGAGCCTTATTTCCTCTTTTGTTTTTCTTGTTTCTATGCGATCCCAAAAACGTTATATTTCAATCTTTTCTCCTATCTCCTCATTCCATTATCGATACCAACTTAATAACATTGTCCGAAAATTCGATACAACCCAGAACGGAAAAAAGGGAGGAAAATCAGGTGTTTTGGGGAAGTACTTAATAACATAATGGATGGAAGAGAAAGTGGGAGATAAGAGGGCGGAAGCCTTGGGAGACAAGGGATTGGGGAGATTTGGGGTTGGGTACCGACTTTTTGGCAGGGATATAATTTTATAGACAAAGCTCTTAAATATATGTCGAATGAACTAAAGAATCCTTCTCCAAGAAGAGGAGAGTTTGAGAATAGAGTTTGGAAAATAATTAACGGTGAAGGACACGATTTTTCTTATGATTATCTAAATTCTTATTTATATGCACTAGATGAACTTTATGCAAATGGTGCTATTAATTCTCTTTTATATGGAGAACCTAGGTTCAAAAATACTAATGTGGCAAATCTTGCTCAGTTAATTTACAGCGAGGGTATCAACCACAATGAATTGAATCGGGATCACTTGTTAATATTAAATAAGATAATTACTCAAGTACTTTCTATTAGTTTATCTAATGAAAAGGACAAAACTAAAAAAGAGTTAGAAACTCTATTGGAGTTTCTAAGTTGGATTAATAGGAAAAAGGAAAGTTAATGATATACCATCGAAAAATTAATAAAGTAACTAAATTAAATGGTTAACAGTGTAATAGTTGATATAACAAAAGGCGGAATCTATTTCCGCCTTAATAATTTTTTGCTATTATCTATTATAGAAACCAATAATTCATTTTCATATCATTTTTCAGAATCTGTTTTTTAGTTTTATAATAACTCACCACTTAATGGGTATCTTTGAAACAAAGGATTTAAACTTTAAGAATATCTTTCGCATAGGAGGTCCAAGACTTTTTAAGAGAATAGATAGTCTATTTAAAAGTTTATTTATCGCATAAAAAAGGTCTCTAAATTGACCTTTAAATATTAGAAATAATATTATATAAAATATGATATTAAAATATACGTAAATATCATTTAAATATTTCTGTAGACGTCAAGTTGAATTTTACACTTTTTGCTCGTTTCCTTTTTACACTTCTGCTGAAAAGATGCTCTTCCGATTTTTCATCCGATAGCTTTCCTCTTCCTCGCCTCCATGAATCACTTCCACTCGATGAAGTAAACGGTCTAAAATCGCTGTGGTGATACCTTGGTCTCCGATTAAATTGCCCCATTCATCTGGACTTTTATTTGACGTCAGGATAATCGAACTTCGTTCGTACAGATGATTAATCAAATGAAAGAATAGGTTTGCTTCTCTTTGATCCATGGCCATATACATTAAATCATCAATGATCACTAGGTCGGCATTTCTAATTCTCTTAAGCTGAACTTTAGATTTGTTCAGGTATTCTTCTGATTTTAGAAGCTGCACAAGTTCTCCCATTGTAGCGAAATTAACATTGAACCCTCTGTAAACAGCCTCCAATCCAAGACCAATTGCGATATACGTTTTTCCGATGCCGGGAGGACCTAAAAGAATGAGATTGTACTGTTGCTCCAGCCAGCTTAATTCTCGCAGTTGAGAGAGCTGGCGAGCCGTCAGAATGTTTTGGCCTTTCAGCTCAAACTCGTCTAATGACTTCACGAAAGGGAAGCGTGCCCATTTCATTCTTTTCTCCAGACTTTTCGCTTCACGCTTGGCTAATTCAAAGCGAGTGATAGACTCTAAAAATTCCAAGTAAGTCCACGATGCTTTTTCAGCTTCGCGAAGAAGCTGTGGTAGCTCCTCCGCCGTTTCTGCTAAGCGTAGCTGCCGGAATTGATTTTGTAGTTCATGTACTGTCTTATTCATCATGCTCTACCTCCTAAAATGCTAGTATAGGCATTTAGAGAACGGGTAGAGGCTTTGATATGAGAATGTTTTGGCGGACTCGTGTAATAAGATTGTACTTCTTCAATCGGCTCATCTCGTAAAGCATCAAGGTGATGAGCGATATCGCGAAAGTCATTCGCATTGTAGAGCTTTTCTGTCGTGCACTTGGTTAAAACAGTATCAATTAAAGCTGGGTATTGTTGGATCACCTTATGAATAATTGTAAATTGATCTCTCCGATACCTAGGGTATCTTTGGCTAATCTCATCTAAATATGCAGCTGCGCGAACCTGATCTCCAAAGTGGGAAATGAGGCGTTGTTTAAGCTCTTCCACACCTTTGGAGCGATCACGAGTATGGTGACGGTTTTGAATCAGCTTTCCCTTTTCAGAACTGATCATATGCTCGCCAATCACTTCACCATTTGCTTCTTTACGGATGATCAGGGCCTGATCATCTTCCCTGATTTCAATCCACACAAGATTCTCACTCATATTTTGATAAGTCCCCAGTGGGACAGAGTAACGGTTTGACTTGTACCGGATCGTGTTGTCCTTGCTGACACTTCTTGTTATACTTTGGTTATTGGTACTTTCATATGAAAGTAACGAAGAGACTGGCTGTAAGTGTTGCTTTTCGAGGAGAAACACTTCTGCTGGTCTTTTTTTCATTGTCTGGTGAACCTGGTGGTTTCCAGTACGCTCGAGCCACTGCCTTGCCCGTTTATTCCAATCTTCTATATCTCTAAACACACGACTATCAGCGAAGTTGCCTTTTATGTATTTCACTACATTTTCAATCATACCTTTAGATTCTGGATCCGCTCTTCGGCACAGGTGAACTTTGAATTTACGCTCGTTTACATAGCTTTGAAACTCAGCTGTTAAAAGTAGTTGACCTGCATTTTCACTTACTGAGATTAAGTGATCCTGATCATAGACAATTTCTTCTGTTCGTCCCCCATAGAACTGGAATGCGTTTTCGTGACAACGAATCGCATCTCTTGTAGTGAATGGACGTGCTTGCCATTCCATATATTTGTGTCGTGAGTTAGCGAGTACAAAGGCAATAAAGTATAGTTTGATTTCCTTATTGTTCACGTTTTTCTGTTTTGTTTCTCCCCAATCTACCTGGAGTTGTTTACCCATTGGCTGCTCAGGAACTGCTTCGTATTGACGAACAATCATCTTTTTCTCAATCTGATAGACTTCTCGAATATCCCTTACATATGTTCTTACAGTACTTCCGCCGACCACTAGGTCGGGGTATCTTTCTAAAAGCCAATCATGGATCTGAGCACTGCTTAGGTGGGGATACTCTTCTAGCCAGGCCAGTATCCAGTCCTTATAGTGATCTAATTTTTTCATCTTTCTCGAGGGCTGTTCAGTATAGGCCTTTGCCTCATCGAATGTCATTTCTAAATACTTATAGACAGTCGGTCTTGAGATCTTAAGCTCCTTAGAGATTTGTGCTACTTTAAACTTTCTCTTATGTAATTCCTTAATCTTAATATATAACACTAACTTCTCCTCCAAAATACTAACCTCCAGTAAAATAACGTCAAATCTATTTTACTAAAGTAGTAGGTTGATTGAGCAAAAGTGTAAATTCCTATCGAGCAAAAAGTGTCAACTTTATTCTAGCGTTTACAATTTCTTTACACCGAAACCTTTAGTTATACTTTCGAGGGCTGAATAGGAAAACAATAAGGTTAAAAAGATTGTTAATAAGGAACCTAATAAAGTAGCGTTATATACCAGCTTTTCTTTTTTGATTTTTATGATTGATTCGATTTTTTCTTTGTATATTTTAGCTTCATTAAACCTCAAATAGTTTCCGCATTTTTCTTCTAAGAATTCACTAAATCGAATAACTGATTCGTAAGTATAGAAGTTCTTATAGAACTCTCCTAGATATAGCTTAGTATCTAAAACTTCAATATCAATTAATTGGTTAAATGGCATATTTATATTTAACTTATTTGCATTTGAGGAACTTACTTGTTCTATATTTGATTTCTTTATGAGAATATTTTCAATCGCTGTTATTGTGGCTTGAGTAGCAGTATTATAAATATTTTCATTGGATAATTGCAATTCCTTTAATTCTTCCTCTGAGTATCCATTAAACTGTAACTGTTCTTTTGTTGCATCTTTATAGTGTTTACTAAAACAAGAGACAATTCGATTATAACCTGCATAGAGATTATAGTATTTTGAAAAGTCATAGAGTTGATTCCTTAAAAGATCTTCATACTTCTCCTCACTTTTTAACTGATGTTTAAATATGGGAGCAAATAGTATTCTATAAATTGCTTCATTAAAGTTCTTGGACTCTTTATTTTTAAAAACATCTGGTTGATAACTATACTCTGATAAACATAAATGTTGCATATAACTAACAGACCATTCAGTCTTAAAGATAGCCTCAAAATATTCAATATATATGTTTGCAATTGCTTGCATTGATTTAACTTCACCTACCCTTACGTTCTCTCTAATTTCAGTAGGTAGTTCATAATTATCAATACTCAAATTCCAGGCGTTACTGCTTATTTTATTTGCTGATACTTTTTTTAACTCAAATGAAAAGTGAACTAGGATATGTCCGCTTTTAAACAAAGTTAGTATGATTATTGGAATAACTAATTCATCATAGATTATTAATTGTGGAGGAGAAAGTAGATATCTGTTCTTATTATCCTTACTGTAGTGCCCTGTATATAGTTCTTCTTGATTAAGCAATCCTGCCAATTTTCCTAAGCCATTTCTTTGTGACTCTTCTAGATAGTCGATACTTTCATCGTAAATACTAATCTTATTATCCTCGGGAACAACTCTGAGGCTTCCTAATTCAAGAGACCTCGCTAGAAACTCAGGTATTTCTTTCTCTTCTGAATTAAGTTTTCGAAAGACTTTAAGCCGCTCCTCTATTTCTTCATTAAACCATTCAGTAAAATATAATTCACTATTATCATTTTCAGAGGATATTCTAACCTTATCTTTAGCGAGTACATCTAGAAATCTTCTGAAATCTTTAAACCCTAATTCTTCATTCCGTTCCTTTATTGGAGTTAACATATAAAAATACTCTAAGTTACAAGATTCTATATTAATCTTAATCACCATCTTAATAATAAGTTAAAAAAGGAGATTATCCCTTTGTTCTGATACATTTCCTTATAATGGATTATCATTTGAATTCCGTATGCAAGTCTACCAATAAAACAAGACTTTATAAGAATATTTTACCATACGGCAGGTAGTTGGGAGAGCATACACAGTGAGTCGGAGTAATATAAAGTTACTTTTATAGTTTTTAACGTGAATCACCTTTTCTTTTTGCGACGCTGCGGAGTGTTTCTTCGTATTTTCATCTTTCTTCAGGAGGGTAAAATACTATACATAACAGGTTTATACTAAAAAGGTAGAATGATTAATAAATAACAATATTAGAAAAGCATTTAATCGAACTACCTCTCACTTGCCTAACTGAATATACTTTTCGTATACGATTGTTCAACTATAATATAAGTGTATTATTTGAGGGCCAATCTCAAAATGTTTTATATCAACTCTTTTTTTGCTTTGTTGATATAACTGTCATAACTTTCTATTAAAAAAGCCAACTTACGCTGGGTTTCGTTGTGTACTTCTTTCATAGCATCTCTGAGGTGCTGACTATATATCTCGTTGTGTACATCGTTTCCATTAGTAACTAGGTATTGAAGACTACCTAAACAATCATAATAAGAATCAAAAACAGAAAGCGGAATATCATTATTAGATATTTCTTTTAATTTATTCACTGCCTCTTCTAAGAATTTATTTTCGATTTCATTAATCTCAATATAAAAATTATTTTCGGTTATATATTCCAAGGAATCTTCCGCAGCGGCTAAACTAGGCCTTACAAGATAGTAAGTTCGAATTTCTTTCTTGTATTGATCAACTATCTTACCTTTATATTCATAGTGAAACTTTAATTTTGCATTTACCCAATTTGCTACTAACGGTGTTATAGCTCCCGCGGCGAATGTTAGAAGTGTACTCCATTCCATTTCAGTTAACCCCTCGTTTTTCTTTATATATTTAGGCATCGTTTATTAATACTATTTTAATATTTTAGGTAGACTAGTCTGTTGTTAACTAATTGCATATATTGAAGTGAGTGATTTGTTCTCAACTTCACCCCAAGCGCCTATTAAAAACTGATAGAATAATAAGCTCAAAACCCGTGGTACCGGGGTTTTGAACTTTATTTGTGTTTGTGGTAAAGAAATGCAAATTGGTTGAAAGGTGATTGTCAGCTACTGATGTAAACATCCTTAAACAATGAGGATATCCTCTACCTGAGATAGATATTGCCTTTTGGGGATGCAGCCTTTTTTCAGTGAAAGTAGTTCTACTAAGTCAATTCTCTTCTCTAAAACAGCCATCAAATCTCTTCCAACCATTAATAATAAAGACCACACCTTCGTTTTGATTTTATGTCCATATTATACCATTCCGGTATAAATATAAATAATATGTATAGTAGAATATTGAGTAATAGTTAGTAAGTCGATGAATTTTAGAATAACAAAGCTTCGTTTAGGAGCTTTGTTTTTTTATTTTTACCATTACGTTTATTAACGTAATTTAATGGACATATTTTTACTAGATTACGTCCGTTATCGTAATTAAATGTAACTAATTATGCTTTAACGACAAAGTTTTTAAAAATAGATATTTTTTTTGTGATATTCATAAAAAGGCTAAAAAATATATCGCTTTTGCAGGTTGTTCATAAGTGCTCAATATTGATGTAATATGTCGAAAAAAGGAGAGATTAATATGCCGCGAATTAATTGGATGGAAGAAAGAATCGAGAAATTACTGAAGGAAGGCAGAGGATCTGGAACACAAGCCGAGTATAAACCCTGGCTTAAAGTTTCTGAGGTGCCCTCCAAAGGTCTTTCTACGCGAATAAAAGGTTGGAAGACTAAAAGGGTGCATCACTTGTTATCAAATATTGAGACTGATGTTTTTTACATTCTTGAGTGGTCCAATGAAGTGATAGATATAAGAGAGCAGTATCCTTTACCACGACCAGAAACTATCAACATTGCTGAAGAATTAGGGATTTCTCATCCAAAATACCCCAGAACCGATATATATACTGTTATGACAACAGACTTCTTAATAACTGTGGAAGAGGAAGATCAGTATAAGTATAAGGCGATTACAGTAAAGCCATCTGTAGAACTGGAGAAGAAGAGAAATATTGAAAAACTCGAAATAGAAAGATCCTATTGGGATAGTAAAGGTGTTGATTGGCTTATCCTAACAGAACTTGATATTAGTAAGACTTTTTCTCAGAATATGGCCTGGATTCATAGCCATTTTAGGCAGCAGACAATCCTGGATGATAAAAAAGCAAATATTCTCGCTCAAGCACTAAATAAAGAAATTCTTAAACAGAATTCAATGGGGAGAAGTAACCCTGAAATATTAACTGAATTTGATAAAGGTTATAACCTACCAGAAGGTACCGCTATTACATTGCTCAGACATTCTTTAGCCAAAGGTATATGCCGCGTGGATATGTTTGAAAGAATAATCTAATTAGGTGGAGATAATATGTTGATTTTTGAAGTGAACCAAATATTTGAAATAAGTATCGGGGATAAGACTGTCTACGAACGTATATTGTTCGTTGATCATAAGGTTAAAAAATTATACTCGATTGATATCAATCATAAAAATGCATTGCCTATATTAAGGGACACTGAAAGGTTAGAACAGCTACTAGTATCCAATCAGCTGAGTTTTATAGATGAAGACCCATTTCTTCGCAAAGTACTTATAAAAAATCCTACAGAAAGATCTCAGAAGTTAAGAGATAAACGATGGGAGAAGATAAAAGACTTAGTAATTAAAGAACCGAACATATATGAAAGTGATTTACGCTATTCATTAATCAAAGAGCACAAAAATAAAGATGTAGAATCAAACGAGGACGATAAATATTATTACAAGTATCTGCGTCTTTTTTGGCAAGGAGGTACAGTCAAGAATGCTCTGTTACCCGATTATATGAACTCCGGTGCAAGAGGGAAGGAGAGATCTTATACCACAAGAACAGGTAGACCAAATGTTGTGTCAGCAAAGAATTGTATCATTGTAACTGAAGAGCTAAAGGAAAAATTCAGGACAATTATAAAGCGGCACTATTTGTATAAAAAAGATGTATCGCTTTCCAAGGCTTATAACTTGGTTCTCCGGACTTATTTCACAAAAGATACCTATTATGATGACGACGGAAATTTACAGTATATATTTGAGGATCAGACACCTTCATTTAAGCAATTTTATTACTGGTATAACAAAACTTATACGCCGACGGAAAGAACTATAAACAAAAAGACTCAAAGAAAATACGATAGGGAAGATCGTCCAACCCCTAATCGTTCTGATGAAGATAAATTGGGGCCTGTTCAGAGTTATCAAATTGATGCGACGATAGCCGATGTTTATTTGTTATCTGAGTATGATGCGGAGGTAATTATTGGTAGACCAGTTATCTATGCCGTTATTGATGTCTACACAAGGATGATTGCGGGTGTTTATGTTGGTCTTGAGGGGCCTTCTTGGATAGGGGCTATGATGGCTATTCAAAATGCTACTGAAGATAAAGTGAACTATTGTGAAAAACACGGGATAACTATAAGACCAGAAGAGTGGCCAGCTAAGCATCTCCCGCATTATATAACAGCTGATAGGGGTGAGATGATAAGTGAGAAAGTCAAAGGTATTATTGATAGATTTGATGTTAAAATCCAAAATACTCCACCATTCAGACCTGATTGGAAAGGCATAATTGAACGTCAGTTTGGAACGATTCAGGGTTATGTAAAACCGTTCATCTCAGGAACCATAGACAAAGATTATGGAGTGCGAGGTGAAAAAGATTATGCATTGGAAGCGAGTTTAAACTTGGCAGAGTTTAGAAAAGTTATTATCAAAACTATTCTTCACTATAACAAGCGACATTGGCTGAATAACTATGAACCTGAGATCGATATAATTCAAAAGGATATTCCACTAATCCCGAATGACTTATGGAGGTATGGAGTTTCGAGAACAGGGGGTGCTTTAAGAAGTCAAAATGAAAACCTTGTAAAAGTGTTCTTAATGCCAAGGCTCACTGCGAGAGTTACTTCTGAAGGTATTCATTTTAAGAGAAAGTTATTTTATACGTGTGAACGTGCACAAAAAGAGAGTTGGCTCTCCGATGCGTCAATCAAAGGAAGCTGGGCTGTGGAGGTAGCCTTTGATCCTAGAACGGTGAAGTACATCTATATAATTAATGAAGACGGAACCTATGAAGTGTGCACTTTACTTAGCAAAAATGCTCAATATGAGGATTATTCTTGGGACGAATATGAATTCTTGCGAAATAAGAATAGTAGGTTAAGAGAAGAGAATAAAAAGGCAGAGCTGGAATCAGAAGCTAGTACGGATGCTTTTATCCAGGAGTTAATGGAGGAAGAAAAAAATAGGAAAGCCAAAGGCTCTAAGAAGAGAAGAAAAGATGGGATTAGAAGTAATAGGGCGGAAGAAAAGAGATTGAATCGTAACGCAGAAGCATTTACTGTAGATGCCCCTTCACTTAATGATGATGAAACAGTGCTCGAACCGGATTATTTAATTGAGGAGAAAGAGCAAGATCAAGGGCAAGATCATATTTATAATCTATTAATGGGAAAACAGAAAGAAGGTTTGAAATAATGGAAATAGCGAAAAGTGTCATTGAGAGAAGTGGTGCAACTTATTTGAAACAAGATATTAAGGAGTTTGAGGGGAACCCACTTATTGAGGCTCTTCCTCCAATATATTCTATGGAGGAAGTTTTAGATCTTTTAGCAGTCTATCCACCGTATCATTCCTCTGAAAGGGAATTAAGCAGCGAGTTGAGAGTGCATTTGTTACAAAGACTCTTTCATTTTTTTCAGCCATTTAAAACGCATTTTGAATTAGAGAGCCTAATTTCAATTGTAATGAGACAGGGTTACGTGACTAGGAATCCATTAAATAGAGAATCTAAACAGTTCTTAAATAAAAGCTATGAAGCGATTCGTGATAGAGAAACACTAAATCCAAATGAATTTAATTTCTCTAAGACAACTTCTGGGTTTGCTATTGTAGGCTTATCTGGAATAGGAAAAACAACCGGAATTGAGAGGGTATTGTCGTTGTATCCAAAAATAATAAAACATACATTCTATGATGGTATGAATGTAAATTTTGTTCAGATCCCGTATCTGAAACTAGATTGCCCTTATAGTGGTTCTCTCGGTTCATTATGTGATTCATTTTTCAAAAAGTTGGATGAACTACTCGGGGATACTGAATATTTTATAAGATATGGAACGCGGCATAACATTGCTACTAAGATACAACTGATGAGTCATCTTGCGAGACTGCATAACATTGGAGTCCTAGTGGTGGATGAGATACAGCATCTTATGTTATCGGGGAAAAATGGACCGGATAGTATGCTTAATTTCTTTGTTACGCTAGTAAACACAATTGGTGTTCCAGTGATTCTTATAGGCACCAACAAAGCCGCGAAAATTCTAAAGAGAGATTTTAGACAAGCTAGAAGAGCATCTGGCCAAGGTGATCTCATTTGGGGAAAGATGGAGAAAGATAAGATGTGGGATATCTTTATTAGAGGTATTGAGAAATATCAATGGACTCGGGTTTCAATTGATTTAGATACTGAGTTTAGTGATGTACTGTATGAAGAGAGTCAGGGGATCTTAGATATTGCTTTGAAATTGTATATGTTGGCACAGTTAAAGGCTATTGGTAATAGGGAGGAAAAACTCTCAGTTAAATTAATTAGGAGAGTTGCAAAAGAAAATCTTCAGTTGGTTCAGCCAATGCTTGATGCGTTAAAAACTAATGACTTGTCACAATTGGAGTTGTATGACGACATTAAGCCAATCGACATAGACGAAAGGTTCAAAACATTCAGAGAAAGTGAAGAAATTGTTGGATTGTTGGAGAAGAAAAGTCGCCAGAAGGAAAAGATCGAAAAATCTAATTCAAATGAATTATTGATTAAATTAATTAAGCTGCTAAATGAATACGGAGAGAAAGAAACCAAAGTTTTAAGAAGTGCCGAAAAGGTCTTAGAGAAGTACAAAGGGCAAGATGTCGAGTTTGCTGTGTTGGTAAGAGAGGCTACCTCGGACTTGTAAGGGTTTGAAAAGGTTAGGAAAGAACCAAAAAATAGACGTATGAAAATAGTCTACTCAGAAGGTGATTTAAGAAAAGTCTACTTTTCAAAGGACAAGGAAAAGAAATCAATGTACAGCCTGTTAAAAAAGAATGGGAACATACAAGATCCATATTCTACTTTCATCGGGGCAAATCAATGAGATATTTTCCTACTCCGTATCCCGATGAACTTTTGTATAGTCTTATTGGAAGGTACCATAGGCATACAGGAAACCTAAGATTTAAGCATACGATTAAAGACCTTTTCGGGAAAACAACACAACGATCAGTATTAGACTTGCCTGCTAATCTTGGTTACTTAGCAACAAGGGTTGGAGAACACCATCTATCATTGGATGAACTTATAGACAATCACACGCTATTGCCGTTTTATCAATCTTTTAACTCAGAGGATACTATAAACAGCGTTAGAAGTAAGATGATAAAAAGCAGAGGAGGTGCAATTCATAATGCATTAGGAATTTCGGCTAGTTCAATATCAAATGAGCAAAGACTCCGCCATTGTGAAAGGTGTATGTATGAAGATTATTCAAAATTCGGAGAATACTATTGGCATAGGAAACACCAATTACCTAGTATTCATATCTGTCCCGATCATCATTGCGAATTAATAGTTGATGATAAACTGCTATATGAATATAACCAGCACCAGTACGTAATGCCTGACAATGCATTCCTTGAGAGAGCTACCACCCAAAAGATAGATCCAGAAATCATTGAACAACAGATAGGCTTAGCGGAACAGGCCTATTGGATACTATGTAATCCAATAAGCATTCCTAATCTTAACTTTTACAGAGATAGATATTTAGTTTTTTTAAAATATAAAGAGTTGGCAAATGTTAATGGCAGAGTAAACTCTGATTTACTGCTAAGAGCATTTAAGAAAGTTTATTCAGAAAAACTGTTAGAGCTTAATCAATCTGTTGTTGAAGATAAAGAAACTAACTGGTTCAGAATGATATTCCAAAAGAACAGAAAGAGCTTTCACCCTATGAGGCACTTACTTGTAATAAACTTTTTAAGTGAAAATATACAGGAATTCTTAAAAAGTACAAATAAGTACGAACCATTTGGAAATGGTCCCTGGCCTTGTTTGAACCCTGTCCATAAATATAAAGAGATGGTTATAGATCAAGTTAGTATTTCTTATAATTCTACTGCCAAGAGAACTCTCGGACGATTTGAGTGTGAGTGCGGCTTTATCTACACTAGAACTGCACCAACTCACTTACATTCAGGCGATATATTTAAAGGAAAGGTGATAAGTTTTGGAGCAGTCTGGGAGAGAGAGTTAATAAAGAAAGCCAAGGAAAATAGAACCCTTACGTCAATTGCTGATGAGTTGGGTGTAGATCCCCTTACTGTCAAAAAGTACGCCATAAAAAACAATGTGACATTTGGATGGAGGGGAGAAGATATAGAAACGGCAAAGATGAACGAACGGTACTCTTTTGCTGAAAATGATAAAGCTCATTTCGAAGAAAAAAGAGAGACAAAACGTGATCAATGGCTGAGTATTCTAGAATTGAATCCTTCTTTTACAACCAACCAGATACGTATTGAACATTCTGCCTTGTATACTTGGCTATTTAAATATGATAAAGACTGGCTAGAAGTACACAAACCTAAATCTTCGAGGAAAGGAAACAATAGGTCATATGATTGGTCGCCGGTAGATTTAAAACTTTTACGTGAAGTCAGAGAGATTATAGATTCTTGGAAAACTGCTCAAGAACTAGTGTGGATGAATAAGACGAGGATAGCTTCAAGGACATCAAAGCCTCATCTTATAGATAAGCTACCTCATAAAATACCCAAAACAATGGCGTATATTGCTGAAGTAGAAGAACCTGTAGAGAACTATAAATTAAGAAAGATAGAAAAGGCATATCAAGATATTATTGCTGAAAGAATCAAGATTACTGAACACTTAATATATAGTAAAGCTGCGGTTTCTAAGGAGAAAGCCAGCTGGAGGATAAGGGAATTTGTATATAATTTACTTGAAAATACTTTAATAGATTGATTTGCGTAGGGCTGGTATAGACCTCTTGAATTCAGTTAACAATGCTAATAAACACTGAATCGAGGTCTGGTAAATGGATAGAAATAAAAGGGATGCAATTGTGCGGGAATATAGAGGAGACTTTCCGAGCTCCTCTTTTATCCCTTGGATAAAGGTAAGTGAGATTAGCAACGATAAATTACTCAAAAGAACGAGTGTATATTTTGTGGATTGGTTCGAAAACCTGAGAGAAATAACATCAAATACACCATTTGGAGGACTGGCACTTAATTGTAATTGGTACTCTAAATATAGATATTTTACGGATCTCTATTCCTCGGAGTTTCAGCTAAATGGTGAATTGAATAATACACCTAATAAGGCTATCTCTTCTATTAAGTTCTTTAAGAGTAAAAAATATCTTTGCGATTTTGATAACCAGCTTGAGTTGATGGAATGGGGACTAATTACTAAGAGTAATCTACTTGTATCATTTATTTCTCATAAGGATTATACAAGCTGTGTCTCAAATAAGCCAAACACATTCTACGATGAGATTAGTGCTAAAGCAGAGTATCAAGTGAGAATGCTGTTCAGTAATACATCTGACTTATCTATTAACTTATATACATCATTGTATAAGCACTTTTCCAATGAGTTACTTGTTTTTAGTAGTTATTCTTTAACAAAAGTCCAGATGGAAAGCCCTTATGTTTAAATTCCCTATATGATTAGTACAAAAGTATAGTATATTACTATTATATGTAATAAACATAACTTATATTTACTATTTTAAAAATGATTGGAATTGGAGAATCGTATATGGCGACAGAAAATCAAGTAGGTATCATAGGTAATATAGCCTCAGACTTAGTAGCAAATAAGACTGTATTTTTTGTAGGAGCAGGATTTTCAAGAGATTTAGGGTATCCGGGGTGGGGAGAGTTACTAAAACAGATTATCTCAGATCACCAACTTATGGATAAAATTAAAGAATCAAATCTATTCTATATGCTTACTGAAGCAGAACACGAGGATTATGCCAAGATCAATGATATGATGCTAAATAATCTTATAGGTGTAGATTTCCTGAGATTAGCTGGTTATGTGGACATATTGCTCGAAGAATATGCAAATACAAATATTCGAGCAGAAATAGTGAATAAGATAAGGACGTATGAACATAAGCGCCAAATATCAGGTGAAAAGTACCAATCTTACAAGAAGTTATTTCAACAGTTAAAACCTTATATAAGTGAAATAATTACCACAAACTATGATACTAATTTAGAACATTGTTTGGATTCAGTTTCTGTAATACATAGAAATCTTAAGAGTATTAATAATAGTACTAGATATAATCCTAGAGAAAACGTCAAGTTATATAAAATCCACGGCTGCATAACTGATGAGAATACCCAGATAGTTATAACTGAAAAAGATTATCAAGAATTCAATATGAGTAATACGTATCTATTTAACAAGTTATATTCTACTTTTATGGAAAACAATATTGTTTTTATTGGATACAGTCTATCTGATCCTAACATTAGAAGTCTTTTAAAAGAGATTATAGATGAAACTAAAAAAGCTAAATTAGATGAGAAAAAGAAAGTTTACTGGATAAATAGAGATAAAGTAAACGAAATAGATAAAACTTTTTACAGGACAAATTATTCCGTACAAATAATCGACGAGATAGAACTAGATCAATTCCTTACTACATTAAATGTATTATCTGAGTATAAAGTGATTGAAGGTGAGACACTGATAGAACGCTGGACCGAAGTTGGAGATAGGTTATTAAAAGATACTAAGCTAACCGCACCAGTATTTAAGCATCTAGTAGACGAAGTCGTGCAGTCAGGAATGACAGAGCAAGTACTAAAGCACATATATAGTCAGTTTAACGTGGATTCCGGTGCAAGAGTGCAAGCTGACACAGCATTCTTTAAGATATTATCTGCAATGGATCCGTCTCAACGGGAGCAACAACAAATAAACGTAATGGTTACTGATATTCTGGGTACGGAAGATAATCATTTATTGGGTATTTTAGAACTTATAGAAAAAGATGCTGAGATCAAAGAACTGTTCTTAGTTAATCCGCTCTATTCATCGTCGCTTTTAAGAAGCTTGTTGTCCAGAGCCATTACTGTAAATGATTTTTATTATTATAAGATCTATTCCATTGGACTTCTAACATATTATAGGTTGTTTGAAGGTGAATTAGGAGAATATAGAAATGATTTTACTAAAGCTTTCTATAGTAACTATAGGTATATGACTCGCTCTAAAAGCCTAGGATATTCGTATAATAGCTTAAATGAAGTAGAGGAAGAATTGGATAAAGCGAATTTGGATTATGAGATAGTTAAAGAAATAGTAGATCATTATCCATCAAGCACAAAAAATAAATTCGAAATAGAACAGATAGGTGCGATTATCTCCTATTTAGATTCGGTAGATGACCAGATGGTATTATACTTCACTCACATTATGAAACCATTATTTGAAGTAAAGACGTACAGGTCGCTATACAAGTACCTTAAAGAGGAATTTGTTGATAAAGAAGGATTCGAATATGAAGTAGATGAAGATTTAGAAGAAATGTTCGTTAAGAAAGATCAGAAGGTCATCGGTTATAGGACCTTAAATACTTCTGGTTCTATTGAAATTGAATTCTATTTTAATGCTGAAATTATAAAACTAGATGTTTTTATCAATTATGAATTGAGAAAGGTTCAGTTTAACATTGGAGAAAACTCAATGTATTTAAAAGATGAATTAGAGATTGAACAAACCAAGGAATTTATTTTAGACAATATAAAGAAATTTATAGCAAGTGAAAATGTATAATATATGAACATATTTAGCATTGTGCTGGACTTAATAGCACAATGCTTTCATTTTTTAGAAACGCCGCTACTGTTACTACTATCTTATATACAATAGTAGAAATCTCAATCTTCCAAGGTATCGTTGAAATGGACGAGGCCTATTTTCTCTACTCTCAGAAAGGACAAAGAAAGATTAAGGATAGAAAGCCTCGCAAACGTGGCGGGTTCGCCAATACACGCGGCATAAGCAACGAACGGATATGTGTGCTGGTTGCAAGAGACCGTGACAAGGTGACCTTTTCCATTGGACATAAGATTTCGAGTGAGAATGTGTTATGTACCGATGCTTGGCGTGCCTTTAATACCTATGCTGCTGAAAACGGTATAGATACTTATCAATTCAAATCTGACGGCAAAATACGTACCAAAGGTTTGTATCACATCCAGAACGTCAACAACTACCAAGATTGAAGGGGTGAATACAGCGTTTTAACGATGTGGCGACCAAGTATTTGGACAATTATGCTGCGTATTTTCAAATATTGGAGAGCAATTCATCATCAGAAAAACGAAGTGGCAATGAAATATATAATAAAAGGAAATTTAATTCCAAGTGTGGAAACTTATGATACACTTAAGCTATCTTAAGTTCAAGGTGTAAATAATACTGCTTTTTTAGACTATATAGATTCTTAAAGGAGACGTTGTTTATGAAAATGAAGATAACTGTAATTGGGGTTCAATTAATTTAAGGGAAGCGTATAAGCCCCCTACAAACTACGTAGTCCCTAAAAAAATAGGAGAATAAGGATGACTAGCAAATTAAGTTATCTTTATTTATGAGCCTATTATATTGAATAAATTCATTGAAATGGGGACTTTTAAGTATGACTAAAATTAGAGAAGTAGGTTCTTTGTGTGCTTTAGACGATAAAGGATATATAGTAAACCAGTCTGATCCCGAAAAGATAAATAATAAATTTCGAGAGGTAATCCAACTAATAAATGAAAGTTGTCTTTCCGCTTTATCAAAGGAAATTCACAGCATTTATATAAGAGGGTCTGTGCCAAGAGGATTAGATATTGAGGGTATATCAGACGTTGACGTAATCGTAGTAACCTATTCTAATCCTCAAGATATTGACCTTGATTGGGTTGAGGAGACTCAACAATTTATTGACCGAAAATTTCATTTTATCAAGGGTGTGGAATTAGTATTCTCTCCTTTAAGTGAGTTTGAGGAGTCCAAATATTGCTCGATGATTCCCTTTCTTCTAAAAACATACGGAATTTGTGTCTTTGGTGAAAACCTAATAAATAAACTCCCTGATTATAAACCTGACATATCCTTGGCGAACGAACACCTCATTCACTTAACATCTCTTATGGATACAGCTAAGCAAGGTTTGTCGGGTAATAACGACATAGAAGACATTAAAGAATGGTGCTCGTGGGTAATGAGAATTATTGTAAGGGCTGGTGGCGTACTTGTTATTGATAAAGAGCAGTCGTACACAAGGGACCTATTCCCAGCTTTCGAACTATTTTCCAAGCATTATCCTGAAAAAGAGCAAGAGATGAGAGTAGCCCTTTGGTACTCAATTAACCCCTTATCAAGTTCAGAAGAAACATTAAAATTCTTGAGTCATTTTGGAAAGTGGATAGAGGCGGAAACAGAAAAGTGGCTAAATGTATATAACCCAACAAGGGAAATTCATTTACCGCTTTGATATTGTCTCACTTTTCACTTGAAGAGAGCATTAGTTTAATAAGACATTAGTTCATTACAGGACTTCCTATAATTAGAAGTCCTGTTCCCCCTACAGAAACCCTCCATACACTAAGCATATGGGGGTTTCTCTGGTGTGATTGTCCTAAAGCGCTACGTGAAATGTATATTCTCGTTGCGCTTTTATTTATTTTTATTCTCAACAAGGAATATAAAATTTAAAACAGAATAGATAGATAACTGAGTGCTTTAAATGGATAGGGCAATAAGAATCTTATTCATATCAAATGAAATCACTTGCCAACTTTGTTTAAATGCTCAGAAAAATCACTTGCTGACTTTGTTTAAATTTTCTTCTTTTAACAAAGCGCTAGAATAAAGGTTTCTTTCTGTTTTTCCTTGCCGACTTTATTTAAAAGGGATATACCTAATATCTCCCTGCTAAATTCTTCTTCCCCACGCTAAAAAGTCGGTATCTGCTGTTATATAGTCGGTACCGATAGTTGAGGGAAGAGTGGGAGTAAGTACGTAAGGTGCTTTTCTCAAATCCAATATCATTTCGAAGGCTGGATCAGTAATCGATCCGGTCTTTTTTTATTGTAAGCTTTAAAGCCCTTTCTTATGCGATTCCAGTAGTATTTCGGTTTCTTTTGTCCTTAGGAATCTGTAGGATTATCTCTTCTTTTCCTTATTTTTTCTCTCCATCATGTCCCAAAAGTGTTATATTTAACTCGAATTTGTACCAGGAACCATTCCTTCAGAGAAATTCAAAGGAATAAAAAGTGGCTCAACCATACAGTTTGTACGCTTTTTTGTTTTGGTGAAATCAATAAGAAATTGAGTAAAAGCATGAAATATAACACCATCCCAAATCTGCTATATTTCGCTTAATTCTGTAGCTGCAGAACTTCTATGAGTTAGCCCCTTATAAACTCAAAATAGTTCAATGGTGGGCTTCTCGTGGTTTAATCCGATGTATTCCAGCCTTATTTCCTCTTTTATTTTCTTGTTTCTATGCGATCCCAAATACGTTATATTTCAATCTTTTCTCCTATCTCTTCATTCCATTATCGATACCAACTTAGTAACATAATCCGAAAACTCGATACAACCCATAACGGAAAATAGGGAGGAGAATCAGAGGTTTTAGGGAAGAACTTAATAACATAATGGGGAAAGGGAAAAGGCGATATAAGTGGCTGTAAGCCTTGGGATACAAGGGATTGATGAGATTCGGGGTTGGGTACCGACTTTTTGGCAGGGATATAACTGTAATTAACTTATAAAAGACCAACTCTAATCCTATCTAGATAGTACGTATTTACGCATGTGCTGTTAATTTCGAGGGGAGTCCAAATACATGAAGAAGGTATACTTTATCTGGCTTACAATTCATTGTACTATTTGGACATTTGCTCTTGGAGTAAATGTCCAAGACTTCGAGCCAAGGCACCTAATAGTTACTAGTGTTTTCCTTATCTTATTATTCTTAGCACCGCTTCTTAGAGAAAAACCACGAATACAAATTCTACTATTTAGTGTACAAGCCTTGTTGACAATTCTTATTTTCTACCCTATATATGAGCCCATTCCATATGCAATCCTCATCCAATCCTTAATAATGGCAGAAGCAGTCTTTTACCTTTCTCGAACTAAAAGTTTAATAGTTATTGCTGTGCAGCTTATAAGTGCTGCAGTAATCCTAATTACATCCTCTCTCACCGCCTCACAAATAGTCTGGTGTGCTGTATATTATCTCTTACTAATAGCTGCCTTACTTTACCACCAAGTCATACATAACCGAGGAAAAGAGGCTCGATTAAGCAACGAAGCCTTACTCGAAGAATACAGGCGTATGAAAAGACAGCTTCTTGTCGAGGAGCAGCAGGCGAGACAAGATGAGCGGATGCTGATTGGGCATGAGATTCATGATTCGGTTGGGCATAAGCTGACGGCTTTGCTGTTTCAGTTTGAGGCGTTTCGATTAACGGCGGCTGAGAAGGATAAGGAGACAGTCGAGAAGCTGAAGGAGCTGGCGGAACAAAGCTTGGAGGAGACACGGCAGGCGGTGCGGTCCTTTAAGCAAAGGGAAGGGAGCGGACTGCAGGGTGTGATTCGGTTGATTCGAAAATTAGAGATGGAGAGTTTTATGAAGATCCAGTTTTCGGTGAAGCATGGGGCGTTTGCGGCTCCTTTGACTGGTGAGCAGTCTTTTGCGATTTATCGTGCTGTGCAGGAGGCATTGACGAATATTATGAAGCATAGTTCTACAAGAGAGGCGCAAGTGATTTTTGAGTCACCTGGTGGGAGTATCTTTCGGTTTGAGGTAATCAATTCAGCGCCGCATAATCGCTATTTTCAAGAAGGTTATGGGTTGAAATCGATGCGAGAGCGCTTAGAGAAAGTGGGCGGTTCACTGGAGATTGATTTTGGGGCACAGCGTTTTTTGGTGCGTGGCACGATAAGATTAGCAGACTGGAGCGGTTATGATGATTAGAGTTTTGCTGGCTGAAGATCAAGTGATGGTTCGTCAGGGCTTAAAGATGATGATCGAAACGGACGAAGAAATTAGCGTAACAGGGGAAGCGGATAATGGGAAAGAAGCGGTCAGTTTATGCGAGAAGCAGCTTTTCGATGTGGCCATTTTGGACATTCGGATGCCTGTAATGGATGGCATTGAAGCAGCGAAAATTCTCCGCGCACGCTTTCCTCCTATAAAGATCCTTATGCTGACAACGTTTGACGATAACGAGTATGTGTTGAATGCCTTAAAGCTGGGAGTCAGCGGTTATATGCTGAAAAATGGAGATACTGCATCTCTTATTCGCTCCATTAAAAGCGCATTAAGCGGCGGTTTATCTTTAGAAGATCAAGTTGCTTCGAAGGTGATGCCGATTTTACTGCAAAACCAGGAAGAGCGGCAAATTGACGCGACGTTGACCCCTAGAGAAAGAGCAATATTGAAGTGCATCGGTGAAGGACTGAATAATAAGGAAGTGGCCGAGCGCTTAGGTTTATCTGTTGGTACTGTTAAAAATCAGACGAGTCACGTGCTGGATAAATTGGAGTTAAGGGATCGGACACAGCTAGCCATTTATGCAATTCGCCACCGCCTTGTATAAAAAGTGACGAAAGTAACAAGTGACCAATTGCAGAATGACCATAGTCAGTAGTGGCTGTGGTCTTTTTTATTTATGATGCAAGTAACAACATTATAGGGGGCAAAGACATGCTTGAAACAATCAACTTAAGCAAGTCCTTTAAAGGCAAAAAAGTCGTGCAGGATCTTAACTTGTATTTGGCAGATGGAGAATCAGTCGGATTACTTGGCCCAAACGGAGCCGGAAAATCTACAACAATCTCCATGATTTCCACGTTGATTAAGCCGACGAGCGGCAGAATTACGATGAATGGTGTGAACGCGATTGATAAACCGGGTGAAATCAGAAGTGTTTCAGGAGTTGTGCCGCAGGAATTGGCATTGTATCAGGAGCTGTCCGCCTATGAGAACTTGAAATTTTTTGGATCGATTTATAAGTTGAGAGGCAAAGAACTGGCGAAAGCTATTCAGCAGGCTTTAGAGTTTGTCGGGCTGGATGATCGCAAAAAGGATTTGGTGAGGACCTATTCCGGCGGGATGAAACGCAGACTGAACATTGCAGCCGCACTCTTGCATCGCCCGCAGATTTTAATATTGGATGAACCGACAGTTGGCATTGATCCACAATCGAGAAATCATATTCTGGAAGCTGTGCGCACGCTGAATCAGCAAGATGGAACGACAATTCTTTATACGAGTCATTACATGGAAGAAGTGGAGCAGCTTTGCGATCGATTATATATTATGGACCACGGCAAGGTTATTGCGGCAGGTACAAAAGAGGAATTACTGCGCATCTTGTCGACCGAGGATAAGATAAAGGTGGAGGTAAATAAGCTGGATGAAGCCTTTGTCGAGCAGGTGAAAACAATTGAAGGAGTTCATAAGATTGAAGTTACGGAATTACAGCTGAAGATTATCGCTGCGAAGGGCAGCAGCTTGATCAGTAAATTAGTTCATCTTACCGAAAAGCATCACATCCAATTGCTTAATTTCCAGACAGAAACGCCTAGTTTGGAAGATGTCTTTCTTCACTTAACGGGTCGCACACTGCGAGATTAAGGGGGGTGTCAGGATGCGAAGCTTTATCAAAAAGGATTTGCTGATTTTTTTACGAGACTGGAAAGAGCTGCTTACGGTGCTGTTGCTTCCGATTGTTTTGGTTGTCGTGCTAAATTTCGCTTTTGCTGGGTTGTTTGATAGTGATGACGAAGTAACGATGGATTTACAGTTAGCCGTCGTGAATCAAGATAACGAGTCAGAAGTATTGGGGCAGCTGAAGGAAAGATTGGTTCGTGATGCAGCCTTTGAGGAGCAGGAGGCAAAGATGGTTGCGGAGGCTGCAGAGGAGATAAAGCCTGTTCAATTGCTTTTGGATTATTTGGAGAGTGATGATGTAAAGGAATGGGTGACGGTTCACCATCTGGAGGAAAAAGCGGCGGCCGAGAAAGTAAATGAGGGCGACCTTGATAGTATGCTGATTATTCCGCAAGGGTACACCGCAGATAGTTTATACGCGAACATTACAGGCGAACCTCCAACTTCATCTTTAATTTATAAGATAGAAGAAGAAACAACAACTAGCAGTGCACTGCAACAGTTCATACAAGGATTTATTGAACAATTAAATTATCAATTTGCCATACAGGAAGTAACGGATGGTACAGGAATAGAGGCAGCTCTTCCTAAAGGCGGTTTGGAGGATATAGGTACTGCATACGATTTCAATATGACCCAGTATTTTACGATAGCATTGGGAGCGCTATTTGCCTTGTTTGTCGTAGCGACAGTAGCTATGAAAACAGGAGTGGAAATCAGGGACCACATATTCAACCGCATCTTATTAGCAAATAGCCATCCAATACGATTTTTGATTGGCAAGATGGCTGCGGCTGTCTGTCTGATTGTATTGCAGATTCTATTTGTATTGCTTGTATCTCATTTTCTGATGGGCGTATTCCCGGATCGCTCGTTCGTCTTTTGGGTTGGTATTTTGTTGATGGTTGTTTTGCTCGCGTTCGTGCTGTCGGGCTTAGCAGCTATTTATACGGCGGTTTTGTTGCGGATGACTAGTGTGGATGCGGCAAATGGGATTTTTATGTTGGCTACTTTGCTGTTTGGTACATTAGGAGGAGGGTTTTTTCCTATCTATATGCTGCCTGATTGGCTGCAGCAAATTGGAACATGGACACCGAACGGACTGTTCCTTGCCATCCTGACAGAGTGGATTCAATTTGAAGATCCATCCACTATTGTCCAGACCAGCTTATACATGATTGGTTTCTTCTTCCTGTTCACGTTCATTGGCTTAGCTTTGTTTCCGAAAAGGGGGAAAGCGCAATGAAGGATGTATTATGGGCGCAATTCGCAAAGGACAAACGAAAACCGCTGTTGGTATTATTATTGATTGTAGGAAGTATTGCTGCAACGCTTTTATTTGGCGGCGGCCTTCAATCTGTAACAACCGTTGTTATTTTCAGTGAAGAAGCCAATGCCGCCGAAATTGAAAAGAAGTGGGGAGGTTTATTAAATACAAATGACACCTTTACATTTGAAGTTGTAGAACCAGACAAAGCACGTGAAGACATAAAGAAAGGCAATAGCGATGTGGCAGTAAAGCTCATGGAAGATGATTATCGACTGCTGGTTTCCAAAAATATGCCGAGCGTTTCCTCTGTCGAACAGCATGTGAAGAAGGTGTTTCTACAAGAAGCACAAATCCGTGCAGTGGAGTCACAAGAGGGAGGAGATGTGCGAGAGGAAATAGAGAGTTATCTTGATGATCCGCCGTTTCAGCTGGTAGCGCAAGGATTGGATAGTGAACAGATTACGGCGTACAACATCCGTACGCAATTGCTGTTTGCCTTCACGTTCTTGATCTCGATGTTCCTTCTTGGATTCAAGGTTAACAACGTGACGCAAGATAAAGTCGCAGGTATTTGGGATCGAATGATTTTATCCCCCTTGAAGAAAACAAATATGTATAGTGGTTATTTGTTATATAGCTTTCTGATTACGATGTTTCAAATTGTAGTCGTACTAATCGTATTTAAGTATGTCTTACAATACGATGTGGGAGATAATTTGTGGCTGATTATCCTCATCGCTGCCTGCTTTACATTCGGCATGATCAGTATTGCCATGCTGATTACCGGATTTGTCAGGACGCCGGAGCAGTTTTATGCTATCTATCCGTCCGTCATTCCGGTGATTCCTCTCGTCAGCGGTGTTTATATGATGCCAGGAACGATTACCAATCCTGTGCTGCTGTTTATTGCGGATCTATTCCCGCTGGCACATGCGATGGAAGCGATCATGTCAGTTGTGTTCTATGGTACTGGTCTGCAAGATGTACTGATGTCGCTGTTGTATATGCTGCTCATCGGCATAGTAGCTATGGGAGTGGGTATTAATCTGGTAGAGCGAAGGAGTAATTAGTTACGATGGGGCTGGATAAGTGATTCAGCCTCTTTTTGCTATACTATTTCCCTTAATGATTAGATAATTTATATATTAATCTTGAATGTAAGATGATAGCTAGAATGTTAATCAGAAGATATATATACTGCCTGATAGGAATCTGTATAATAAAGGGGAAAGTTTTATGAAAGTACATGGAACAAGATTACGGCGTTCAGAACGAAGGGAACCCAAATCGATTAACATGCCGTTTGATAGAAAATATGTAAGGAAAGCTTATTTGATTGGGCTGTTAGGGTGCGTCGCCACTTCGCTAATATTTTATTTTACGGATGATTTTGAACTGTTTCCTGTTATTATAATCTCGTATGTGTTATTTCCTTTTGCGAAGTTCTTTTATGATGTGCTTTTGGGTTTCAGACTCGCTCGTAGAATAAAGAAAACACAAAATTGGGTGCTGCAAAGGGGGATAGAACAATTTCAGTTTGCAATGTACGGTTTTTTTATATTTGCCTTGAGTATGTTTTTGGCTCCCCCTGGTATGTTGTTTTTGCTAATTAGATATGTAGTAAGACTGTACCAAGTTAAAAGAAAAAACTATTAGATAGAACGTACATCCATAAGAAAGAAGGTGTTAGCTCGCCTACCGGAATTGTGGATATAGTAACAGGACCCTTATTAGGGGAGAATATGCAGATGAAAAGAAACTGTAGGTGCTTATTTGATAAGTAAAAGCTAATTAAAACTTGTACGTACATATTGCTATATTTGTGAATGTGGAGCTCTACAGAACAATAAACTTATAAATAATTTAATTAATAAATAAGGATTTTATACTTATTGACAACTTTATCTATTCTTCCTAATCTTATATCAGTAATGTGTAAGCGTTATCATAGATGGGGAGGAAAGATATGAAAACTAAAAATCGTTTGCTTGTTGTTTCGATGCTATCTGCAGTTATGCTCATCCCAACTTTGCCAGGTGCTGATACTTTTGCGAAAGGAAAAGGTGGACATGTAGAGACACCAGTCTTTGAGAATGCTTCTGTTCATGATCCATCTGTCATTGAAGTAGACGACCAATACTATGTTTTCGGCTCTCATTTAGCTGCAGCAAAAACAAATGATCTTATGAAATGGAAGATGGTTGACTCAGGTGTGCGTGATGGCAATAAATTAATTCCTAATGTGACGGAAGAATTGAAGGAAACGCTTGATTGGGCGCAGACGGATACGCTTTGGGCGGCAGATGTGATTCAGCTGGCAGATGGAAAGTTTTATATGTACTACAATGCATGTAAGGGCGATTCACCGCGGTCAGCGATGGGTGTTGCGGTGGCGGATAACATTGAGGGGCCTTATGAGGATACAGGTATTATCTTGAAATCGGGTATGTGGGATGAGCCGAGTGAGGATGGTACAATCTATGATGGTACGAAGCACCCGAATGTGGTCGACCCAGATGTGTTTTATGATAAAGACGGCAAGTTATGGATGGTATATGGTTCTTATTCTGGTGGTATTTTTATTATGGAAATGGATGAGAAAACCGGGAAGCCGCTTCCGGGACAGGGATATGGAAAGAAGCTGATGGGTGGTAATCATAGTCGTATTGAAGGACCAGCAATGATGTACAGTCCGGAAACAGACTATTATTATATGTTCCTTTCTTTCGGCGGATTGGATTCGTTTGGTGGCTATAATATCCGTGCAGTGCGATCTGAGTCTCCGGATGGGCCGTTTTATGATGCAGAAGGAAATGACATGACTGATGTAAAGGCGGACCCGACCTTGCCGCTGTTTGATGATAAGTCGATTGAACCCTATGGCGTGAAGTTGCTTGGGAATAATCTGTTTGAGAAAAAAGTTGGTGATCCAGGTGAGGAGCCGGGGATTGGTTATGTTTCGCCGGGTCACAATACAGCTTTCTATGATGAAGATACAAAAAATCATTATCTGATTTTCCATTCTCGCTTCCCTGACCGCGGGGAAGAGCATGAAGTGCGGGTGCACCAGATGCATATGAATAAAGATGGCTGGCCTGTTGTGGCTCCATCCCGTAATACGAACGAGACGGAAGCAAAAATCAAGCTGAAGGATATGGCTGGGGATTATCAGTATGTGAATCATGGTAAAGATATTTCTGCTGATGTGAAAACATCGGAGCAGATTACATTAAAGAAGAACGGAAAAGTTGAAGGTGCTATAGAAGGAAAGTGGAAGCGCGGCAAGAATAACGAGATTACGCTAACGATTGAAGGAGAGAAGTATAGCGGATTTTTCCTGAAACAATGGGACGAAGCCGCACAGCAATATGACACAACATTCACCGCTTTATCGGATAAAGGGGTCGCAGTATGGGGCAATCGAATGGAAGACATGAAAGATAAGGAAATCGTGGCAGCAGTGAAAGAAGACCTGGAGATACCAAACAGCACCAATCTGTATCAAAGCGTGGAGTTGCCAACGGAAGGCACGCATGAGTCGAGAATTACTTGGACTTCTTCCAATTCGGATGTAATCGAGGAAGACGGCACGATACACCGACCAGAAGCAGGAAGCGGCGATGGCAAAGCAACACTAACAGCGAAAATTCAAGCAGGTAAAAAGAAAGCGATGAAATCCTTCCAAGTGACAGTGAAGCAGCAAGCATCTGAACCGGAAATTTCGCAGTATAATTTTGACCATCCAGGCAGTAGAGAAGCGACAGATGCTTCCGGAAATAATCTTGCTGCTCTGTTAAAAGGCAATGCAGTTCAAACAGCGGATGGTAAGCTGGCATTGGATGGCAAAGACAGCTATGTAGAATTGTCGCCGCTTGCAGCGGATGCAGAAGATTTCACTTTCGCTGCTTTGGTGAATTGGCAAGGCGGGGCAGCTTGGCAGCGGATCTTTGATATCGGTGCCAGCAATGGGCAAAATATGTTTCTCACCCCATCTGACGGAAGTGGTAAGTTGCGATTCACGATTAATGACGGAGCTGATCAGAATGTAGCCGCTGATACAACCCTGCCAGTGAACGAATGGGTGCATCTTGCGGTGACGCTTGAAGGTAATACAGGGAAATTGTATGTGAATGGAGAGCTAGCTGGAACGAATGAGAATATCACAGCGAATCCATCCGATATCTTGGGGGATACAAATTATTTAGGCAAAAGCCGTTATAGTGCGGATCCATTCTTTGGCGGACAGATGGATGAGGTAGTATTTTATCGAGAGGCACTAGACAATGCGGAAATTGAATCTCTAGTTAAATAATAAAGTGAAAAAGAACCCGACCGTCTTGTGTCGGGTTCTCTTATGTATCCTTAAAAATCACTTTCCCATGTCTTTAACGTTCGGAGGGAGCGTTTATAATAGGAGGTTACGCTGTCTAAGTAATCTTGTTCTTCATGATTAGAATCTGACGCAGTCATTTCCATAACAATGGGTCCTTGGTAGCCAATTTCGCAGAGGGTGTTTACTTGCTCCTGCAAGTTTGCGTGCCCGTCCCCGATAGCTTGTCTGTTAGAATCCGCTATATGGTACACGCGCAATTTATCAGCCGTTGATCTTAGTGCTTGTACTGGATTTTGTTCTTCAATATTCATATGATAGGCATCTAGTAAAAGGAAGAGATTCGGACTAGAAACAGTTTCAACTAGTTTCACAGCTTCCTTTGCTGTAGTGACTTGGTAGCTTTCATAACGGTTAAGGACTTCAAAAACCACCTCGATATCTAGCTGCTCTGCTTTCTCCATGATTTTTTTAGCGCTATCGACTAACCGATCCCAGTCTAGTTGGTAATCGTCGCTCACTTGTGTTTTTCCTACTTTCCCATGCAGACAAATGCGTTCAGAACCAAGCGCCTTAGCCCAATCCAACATGTCCAAAAAGTATTGAACAGCTTCGGAACGCTTTGCCGTATCATTGCTGGAGATATCAGCATCAATTGGTGTGACGGATAATGCCTTCAGTTTATGATCTTGCAGTATCTTTCTAAGACGAATCGGATCCTGGGTCATGTCGCCTTGTATTTCTACACCATCGACGCCGATATCCGCTGCTATCTTACACTTCGCTTCAAAGGATATGTTGTCTCCGAAAGTCCATAAGCTAAGACCGTAGTCCCTCTTCATTTGGGTTCCTCCATTTGATTTATTAAGTTCAGGGAAAGCATCTGCTGCAATGTGGTTCTGAATGAATACCGGGGTATTAAGGGCAGGAATAGCTGCCCTTATTAGGATTGTAAGCATTAGCATATGATGGGTCAATTGATAGAAGGATTGACCAATTTTATAATTAAATAGAGTGTAGCTCGATTTGCAAACTTTTCTATCAACCAAGCTCCTTCCTTAGTACTTCTTTTAATTCAGACTTGTACTCTTGTTGATTTAGTTTTTCGTCATACTCAATAATTTTCTCGCGAATAGAAATATTCATTAAGAATACAGGGTTATATCCATTCCTTAATTCATTAAACCAATCCTGTTGTTTAAGAATCTTTAGGTTCTTTTTATACAACTTGCTTTTCTTGGTGGGAATCAAATTCTCCATATAAAGCAGTATGATGTCAGCTAGGTTTTTTAGTGAAAAGTCCATTAAGCCACTTTCCTTTATTAGGGGAGGTGTGTTGGTATAATTTTACCATATCTTTGTGTGTTATTATTAGGTTAGTTTTCTTATAGATCCTAGGATTGAGGTTGCATTAGCTGGGTCCTATTCAGATATTCTATTTATTGTTGAGAAAATAGACAGGCTGATTAACTTAGTATATATATTACATTGCCAAAATGCCTTTCCGTTAAGGTGTTTCTTTTTTGGGTAGGATAATTGGTTCTGCTTATAAAGCTAAATGAGTAGTAAGGAGAGGTAATATGGAACAATCCAAACAAATAAAACGTGAATCAGCACGTGTTGGAATTGCTATGCTAGTTTTAGGTGTACTGCTTGTGAGTGCTAATTTGCGTGCACCGATAACGGGTTTAAGTCCGTTAATTGATAGCATTCGTTTAGATACTGGCATTGGCAATGCTTCTACAGGTATGCTGACTACCTTGCCTTTACTCGCGTTTGCCGTTTTTGCATTGGTTGCGCCAAGAATTGCTAAGCGTATTGGTATGGAGAGAACACTATTTGCGGGTTTATTTATTATTGCTGCTGGACTTATTTTACGTTCTTTCTCTCCGTTATGGCTGCTTTTCGTTGGAACAGCATTAGCGGGAATTGGAATTGCTATGGGTAATGTCCTGCTGCCGGGTCTCATTAAACGAGAGTTCCCTAGAAATGTTGGTATGATGACAGGAGCTTACGCGATGACTATGAATGGAATGGCTGCTGTTGCTTCTGGAGTTAGTATTCCATTGTCTGAAGGTCTGGGCCTTGGTTGGCATGGCGCACTCGCTGTGTGGGTAGTGTTGACACTGGCAGCTTTAGTTGCTTGGATACCACGACTGCGTTTGCGTGACAAATCAGCCATTACCATTCCTAAGAGAGGGAAGGCGCTATGGTCATCACGGCTTGCTTGGATGGTAACGTGCTTTATGGGGTTACAATCACTTCTGTTTTATATCATGCTTACCTGGCTGCCGACTATATTACGGGATCAAGGATTTAGCGACGCAACTTCTGGCTGGCTGCTTGCACTTATGCAGGTTTGCAGTTTACCAACTTCGTTCTTGCTTCCAATTTTAGCGGGTCGTTTAACAGGCCAAAGGGGAATTGTAAGTTTAATAGCTGTATGCTTTGTGATTAGCTTCTCAGGATTGTTAACGGGTATTACATGGGTCAGTGTAATCAGTGTCTTGCTATTCGGAATAGCTGGAGGAGGCGTGTTCAGTTTAGCCACAATGTTCTTTGTATTACGCACCCAGTCAGCGCAAGAAGCAGCAGAACTATCAGGCATGGCACAATTTGTTGGTTATTTGTTAGCTGCGGTTGGACCTACTTTAGTCGGGCTATTACATGACGTTACTTCTGGTTGGAAAGTACCTTTACTATTATTACTAACTGTAGCAGTCTCGCTGTGGCTTGTCGGTATGGGAGCAGGGAAAAACGGATACATCAACCAGCAGCAGGAGAGCATAAAAGAATAGACTCAAAAAGGCTAACACTATGAACGAATGTTAGCCTTTTATATGTATTTTATCGTGAAAGAGTAAGAATTATTTGGTAAAGGTGTCTCGATGAGATGAGGTCATCATCCTTTTATAAATAAGGTGGAACATTTCATTGCTAAGCTTATAAGTGAAAGGTTCTATAAGGAGGGAAACGTCCTGTTTCTAATAATCACAACTCTTCTCTTTACACTCTTCAAATCTGTCAGGAAAACCTTCTCCAAGGCTAATTGAAGCAACTGTAAAGTCACTATTAAAGCTAACAGTAAAGTCGGCGCTCCCATTAACAGTTCCATCTATCTTTAAACTACCCATTTGAGATTTTCGAGGTTCCTGTAACTCTATAGTTTCTACATCTTTAAAGTTGTTTTCGATGTAACTTCTTGCAGTTTCTCTGACTTCAGTGACAGTTTCTTGATCGTAATTATTTTTCACTCCACAACCTACTAATAGGATAAAGGAAAAAAGTAACAATAAAAACGGATATATGTTTTCTCACATAAACACCTCTTTTTAATAATCACAAGTTCTTTCCTTACAACCTTCTTTTGATTCTGGGAAACCTTCTTCAGAGCTTATAGCTGCTATCGAAAAATCTTTATTCAAACTAGCTGAAAATCCAGCACCATTAACAGTTCCATCAACTGTTAAGCTTCCCATAGGAGATTGGTAAGTTTCTTCTAGTTCTATAGATTCTACTTCTGCATAATTACTCTCAATATAACTCTTTGTTACATCTTCAGCTTTCATAATGGTCTCTTCATCATACTGCTCTGAACATCCAGCACTAATCAGAATCAACAGGATGAGAAATATAGTAATTAAGATTTTATGCAACATTATACCTCGCTTAAATAGTTGTCTGTAGTATTACTCCACCTAAAAAAGAATATTTTCTTCCTAGTAATCACAACTTGTATCTTTACATTCATCTTTCCGCTCTGGAAACCCTTCTTCAGTACTTATACCTTTAAATGATAGATCGTCATTAAGACTAATTGAAAAACCAACTTCATTCACTGATCCATCTACTTTCAGACTTCCCATTTGCCCCCGGTAGGGTTCATTTAAATCAATTGCTTCAATTGATTTATAATTATTTTCTATATAGCTTGTAGCATTCTCTTTTATCTGGCTAGCAGTCTTATTATCAAGGTTATCCTTCACACCACAACCTCCTAGAAATAAAGTAGTGGTGATAAAGATACTAATATTTAGTGATTTTAATCTATTCATGAGCTCACCTTGCTTATTGGAGAGTTGTTAGATAAGTGTTTTTCTAAAGTAGGATCATAAGAAGCAAAAAAGGCTGCTAACGAACTCTGTAACAGACTAATTAGTATTTGTAGTCCATTTCTTTGCATTCATCTTTCATTGCCGGGAAACCTTTTTTGTACCAATCATGCTCACTGTAAAATCTTTATTTAAATCTATTGTGAAACCGTACTTATTATTTACTGTCCCATCAATTGATAAGCTGCCCTTGGTGAAGCAAGTATTCTAACGGCAGTAGCATTATTATTGTATTTAACTTCAATGCAATTTTGCTTAGCAATCGCGGCCTGTATATACTAACTATCAGTAGTCGCAAACCCTCTCAATGCACTCATCTTTTCTTTCTGGAAAGCCTTCTTTCTTTCCTACCATAGCGACCGTAAAATCGTTATTAAAATCTATAGTAAAGTCCGCTTTTCCGTTTACTGTACCTTCAATTGATAAGCTTCCCATTGGTGATTGATATGGTTCTTTTAATTCAACAGATTGAACATCTTTAAAATTACTTTTTATATAGCTCTCTGCAGTTTCTTTTGCCTGAACAACTGTTTCTTCATCGTAACTTTCACCATATTTATTCACATTACAGCCTCCTAATAGTATAATGGAAATAATTGATAAAAATATAAATAAGTGTACTTTTTTCATAATAGCACCTCTTTGTATAAGTATAACAGTAAAAGGAGTTAACCTCCATGGAACACAATTTAAAAGACATTGAAGCAAGCATCCTTTCAAGAGGAGCTTATGTAGATGGTGAAACGGAATTTGAGGTACAAATATTAGATGAATATATCACTTGGAAGTCCCTTGATATATTAGAAGATAAAGAAACAGGCTTATACGGTTATGTCCTAGAAAACCCCAAAACCAAAGAAGTCGTCATCAGCTTCAACGGTACGGAACCCCCTAAATTTACCACAAATGAAACGGAACTAAAAGGACTGAGTGAGTCTACGAAAAATGCGATTGAAGCAGAACTCGGGGACAGAGTGACGGAAAAAGGAGATACACTCATATATAAAGATAGAGAAGCTGATTATTCTGGTTTTCTGAAGGATGTCTATGAGGATGCTTTTGGTGTGGTTGGTGGTGATGCAAACTATAGTAAGAGTGAATATGGCACGACAGACTATTTGGCAACACCTTCTCAGGATGCGGCACTACAGACGGGGAATGCAAAGCTGAATGATAACGGTGAGATTACATTTACGAATAAGAATCAATTTACAGAAGCAAAAGCTGCTGTGAAGAAATACGTAGACAAGTACGGAGCTAGGAACATCACATTTACTGGTCATTCTCTTGGCGGTGGACTTGCTCAATATTGTGCGGTTACGTATGATTCGAATGCGGTGACATTCGCTGCGGCAGATGCTTATGGATTGTTGAATGAAGAACAGCAGCAGGATGTAAAGAATGGTGCGTACAAAGATAATATTATTACATATGCGTACCCGACTGATGCAGTGTCCATGTTTCATGATCGGACAATTGGATCGCTTTATTATATGGAAGATCCCGAGGGGAAGGATAGTACAGGTGATCAATTGGCCGACATGCTAGGGTCTCATGGGATTAAGAACTACACGGATGCAAGTCTTTATAATGAGGACGGGTATTATAAAGCGGATTTACTGTATGATGAGAAACTCCGAGCTGCTATACCTGATTCGCCGCTCTTTTTAAAAAATAGCGGTGTCTCCAATTTTCCCATTGTTATTCAAACAGGATTGATGAAAGCCTATGCTAGAAAAGTAGAAGTAAACGAAGAGCGTATCGCAAAAACTAAGAAAGATATTATGCAATTCTTAGAAGATTGTATGGCAACAGCAGAGGCATCAAGAGCAAAGTTTAGAAGCCAGGTAGGGGTCGGGCGTTTTGATAAGCTGACGAGTGCTGATGTGGATGAGATATTTCGTGAGCTTGCTGTTGAGACGGTAGATGGAATACCGATGCTTTTTGGTATGGAATATTATGATGAACTAATGCACTTGTTAAAAGATGTGCATTCAGACACAGGTGAGATTGCGCACAACATGAACAAGATGAGTGAGGATTTTGAGAGAGTGGATCAATTGCTGGCAGGGTGGCTGCAGTTTTAATTTGGAGGAGGGGCTGGTAAAACAGTGAGTATAATCCAAGATATGTTGGATGATTTTGATGAATACCTAGAAAGACAAAGACAAAAGAAAGAATTAGAGAGGAGTATAAAGGACAGCTTAGAAGAAGATGCAAAGCAATATAAAGAATACTTGAAGCACTCTAATCATATAGAATCGCTATCAGAAGAACATATGTACCTTAGAGATGCCTTAAAGGATTGTACGGATGGAGAGGCGAGTAAGGCATTAATGCTAAGGTTAGACAAGAACATCCTGATGCTAGAAGGTGTAGAGCACTCGTTTTTCTTATTAAGAGAAAGTATTAGGGTGAAAAGCGGTGGCTGGTGGTAGGGTGCCGAAACAGTACGGAAAATCATAAAGGGTTAGAGGGATATAGCCTCTAACCCTTTTTACATATCTTAGACAAACAGTGCACCTCGAAATCCTCGCGCACCATAATATGAATCTGCACCATTATGATAGACAAACACATGACCAAAGCGATAGTCACAGAATAACGCTCCGCCGAGTTCTCTGATGTCAGCGGGTGTCTGAATCCAGCTGGATGTCTTTTTATCAAAGTTTTCTAGTTTCTGAAGCGCTCGGTATTGTGCTTCTGTTAACAACTCGATGCCCATAGAAGCTGCCATGTTGATAGCGCTGTTTTCAGGTTTGTGTTTCTTCCGAGATTCCAATGCTTCTTGGTCATAGCAAACACTTCTTCGTCCTTTAGGGCTCTCGGTTGAACAGTCACAAAACATGTATTCGTTCTGCTCCTGATTATAAGCGACAACATCGGGTTCGCCATCTGTTGTTTCCATTTGATGCAGCGACCAAAGCTTTTCTGGGGCCGCCTCCAGCTTTGCTTGCACGTTTGACCAGTCAATTTCTTCATGGCGGTGCATGTTCTTTTCAAAACGATCTTTCAGAATACGCAGTAATTCTTTGCTTTGTTCGGGTGTCAGCTTTTTCAACGGCTATGTTCATTCCCTTCTTCATTTTTCACTGATATAAGGGCGGAAGTCTAGCTATAAGGTTATAGAATAATCGCAAGTTCTGCAATAACAAAAGGATAGAAGGGAAATGATGACTAGCATGAGTGCAAGAAGCTTCTCTAATGTTTCTATATAAGTTCTGCGGGTAAAGAACTGTATAACCCAAAGTAACCAAAAGGAGGCGTTTCACATGACAGAAAAAAGTGATCAATACTTCGAGGACAGAGCTAATTCAGATGAAGCGAGATACCATGTTGTGCCAAATGCTGATGAGGGCTGGGGAATTAAGCGTGAAGGCAGTGAGGATCACGAGTATACAGCCAGCTCAAAATCTGATGTGGTAGAAGAAGCGAAGAAACGGGCACAAGATGCCGGCACGATGGCGATTATCCATGATGATAATGGACAGATTGAAGAGCAGCATAATTATGAATCATAAAGAGAAACCGTCAGCATGAGATGCTGGCGGTTTCTTTATGTCCTGCACGAAAGAAAAGAAATATAAAAACATTTTGCGAGATTGAAAGGAGGTTCCATCATTATATTTTAAAACGTATTGACTGTGTGGTGACCACACGGTTTATGCTATAGCTATAAGGGGAGGGGAAATCAATGCAATCTTTAACAAGCGGCGAATTAGCAAAGTTATTCCATCTAAAGAAATACACAATAAGACATTATGAAGTACAGCAATTGATCAAGCCGGCATATATCGACGGAAACGGATATCACATGTATGGAGAAGCTGAAGTATATTCTATGGCACATATTCTGCTGCTAAAAGATTTGGGTTTTTCCTTAAAAGAAATAAAGAATAGTCTAGAGAACGGATTAGATCATACAGAAACATTTCCTGCGGTACTTGCAAGAGTTGAAGATGAAATAATGCGACTGAGTGCACTGAAAAGGAAGGTTCAGAACATTATGGAGCTTCGACAAAGTGAATCGCATAGACTGCTAGCAGAGACCAAAGAAACTCGCTATTATACATACATTTCTGCTGAATATCTTGATGAATACTACAATTTGAATCTAAAGAAATTAGCTCAGTGCAAGGAATATATTTCACATATATTTGATGAAATTTCTTATGCAGTAATGGAGAACGGCAGTAACATTAAAGTAATGTATGAAACTAATTCATCAGAAGCTGATCAGATATTGAATGAGGGAGTTTACTATAGTAAGAAGATTTATGTGGCACAAGAAGAGGAGTTAGAAAGAGAAATACAGCTTTTTTACAATGAACTTGTTCAGATGGATATTTTATTCGAAGAAAGATTATTTATCCATGAAGAAGCATATCTATCAACTTTCTATAAGCAATCCTTGGTGTACAGTCTAGAGGTGAAGGCAAAATGATGACTGCTGGAAGTAATCATATAGACGAAATAGCATGCTTATTAATGGAGGGGTTTAGTGGCAAGTTTCATCACTTAAAATTGCCGATACACGAACAAGAAACCGCATTTCTGTGCTTGGCAGAGCATATTGTGAACTTTCATTCCAGTAACTTGGTTATCAAACGCGATGAAATTATTCAAGGCTTACTATTTATCAAACCAAGAAGGTGGATAGGAACTGAATTAACGAAGCAATTATTGAAACAGTTACGTTTAACGGCATTTCTTAAAACGATCGCATTCCTTTTCTTTCTTGATCATCGATGTAAAAACAACGAGCTGCATATCGATTTTCTAGTAGTAGCCGCATCTAGTCGGGGCAAGGGGATTGGCGCCCAACTTATTCAAACTGTTAAAAGTCAGATGGATTCGTCTCAACACCTTACATTATTTGTTTCAGCGCATAATAATGCTGCTAGAAGACTTTATGAGAAACAAGACTTTCTTGTTAGCAGAAAAGGTAAAAGTAAAACTGGAGGGCGCTTTCATGGAATAAAAGAGTGGTATTTTATGGAGTGGAGAGGTGAAGTGGGCCGTGAAAAAGGGATATAAGTTACTTATCGGTATAACATTTTTTGTATTGCTGCTCCTGAGGATAATGCTGTTTGAGAATGATTATATGATGCAAGAGAGAGAAGTTACTATCCAAACAGAAAACGAAGATTTAAATGGTTTTGTGGCTCTTCCAAAAGAGAAGGGTGAGGGTGTCGTAATCTTTGTACATGGAGATGGCCCACAAAATGCGACGCAAGATGGAGGGTACAAACCATTAATGGAACGCTTTGCAAAAGAAGGCTTTGCGTCTGTTTCATGGGCGAAGCCAGGTGTTGATGGTTCGCACGGAAATTGGTTAAATCAATCGATGGACGATCGGGCCGAAGAGGTAGAAAACGTTTTGGAATGGGTTAAAAATCAAGAAACCATTAATAGTGAAAAAATCATCCTTTGGGGATCAAGTCAAGCTGGGTGGGTAATTCCGAAAGTACAGCAAAATCATCAAGACATAACTGCTTCTATATTAATTGCTCCTGCAATCAATTGGATTCGGCAAGGGGAGTATTATACTGCTGAAAAATTAAAGAGCGAAGGGAAATCGTCCGAAGAAATCACAAGTGTGCTAAATAATGATAGAAGGAAATCCGAACTGATTCGCACAGGGGTTTCCTATCAGGAATATGTGCAGGAAACAGAAGACAGAAGTCTTTCTGAAGAGAGATACACATTTGTGCAAAAGAATATCATGGCAGATGCGACAAACGATATTAAGAAAATCAAATCCCCTGTTCATGTAGTATTAGCGGAAGAAGATCAGAATGTAGATTCCAGTGAAACAGCGAGGACATATAGAGAAATGTTACCGGAATCTCAAGTAACAGTAAGAACGATCCCTAATGTCGAACATTCGATGTTGAATCCTTCTCTGGATAACTCGCAAATCCTTATTTACTTGAGTGCCATATTTGCGCCAAAGCATACATTAGTAAGTAATGTGTACCTGGATTATTGTCAGAAGCTGATTCGGCAATTGTGAAAAACACCTAAGCAGAAACCGTCAGCATAGGATGCTGGCGGTTTTTCCATATATAGAATTTCACATCATAATATCGGGTATAAATACAGTAGGATTTCTATTCATTCCTTTATTTGTTATTGCAGAAAGTATCGTATATTGTCGGATTAGATTGTATAATCATTAGAAATATAGCCGCACTATCGGCCGTATCACTTAGCAAAAACATATCGCAATGCAAACCAGCATCATTAGAAAAAGACTTAGCAGAATGAGGTGTCGCGATAGTGGATTTAACGAATATGAACGATTCAGATAGAGAAGCGGCGCTGCTTCAAGCCCTTGAGAATGATGAGTTTTATCTTCTGTATCAGCCAAAGCTTCAGCTGCGGTCGGGAAAAGTCATCGGTGCAGAGGCGTTGCTGCGTTGGGAGCATCCTATTATAGGAACAATTTCGCCGTTGGAATTCATCCCGTTTGCTGAAGAAACAGGATTGATTCGGCCGATCGGGGAATGGGTGCTTCGTTCAGCATGCAAACAGAATAAGCTGTGGCAGGAAATGGGGCTTGAACCGTTGATTATGGCGGTCAACTTATCCGCTAGTCAGCTGTATCAAGGTGATATAGCAGAAAAAGTAGAGAATATTTTAAAAGAAACAGAGCTCGCACCGGAATATTTAGAACTCGAAATTACGGAGTCTATGACGATGGATGTGGAGTTTGTCCTGCCTATGCTGCGTAAGTTGAAACAGATTGGTGTCAGCATCAGTCTTGATGACTTTGGTACTGGCTATAGTTCACTTTATCATTTGAAAGAGTTTCCGATAGATACTATTAAAATAGACCGGTCGTTTGTGAGGAATTGTACCATTGATGCCAAAGACGCTACGATTGTAAAAACAATTATTGCAATGGCGCATCAACTGAAACTGGAAGTGATTGCAGAAGGAGTGGAATCCAAGGATCATCTGATCTTTCTGCAGCAAAACTTGTGTGATGAAGGACAAGGATATCTCTTCAGCAAACCTGTTTCAACAGCAAGATTTACTGAAAACATGTCAGCTTTTGAACGGATTATCTCAACCGAGGGTCTTTCAGAAGAGTCATGCAGGCAGATGTGGTTTCAGTGGGGAATGGAGAGAACTAATCTGGAGTTACAGGAAGCTATGCGAAAGCAGCATGGGATGATTTTTAAGTACGTAAATGACCATGGACGATTTGTTCATACGTTTAGTGAAGGTGAACTGCTTTACCGGATGAAGTTTACGCCGGAGCAGCTCGTTGGAAGAGAGTTGCAGGACTTTCTCCCGGCTGAAGAAGCAGCCAGGAAGCTGTCTTACTATCAGCGCGCATGGAATGGGGAAAGAAATGTTTCGTATGAATCGGATGTAGACGGAATTCAATATATTACTTCTTTACGGCCGATTTCAAAGAATGGAAAGGTTGTTGAGGTAATCGGATGCTCTGTTGATATAACGGATACAGATGAAGTACAGAAAGAGCTTTCTCGGAGTAACAAGGCTGAAGAGGCACTGCGGCAGAGTGAAGCTAGGTATCGTTTAATTGCGGAGAATATGACAGACTTGGTTTGCCTGATAGACTGGGACGGCAATTTCAAATATGCCTCGCCATCCCATGTGACAGTACTGGGTTTTCCCTCTGAAGCATATGAAGGGCAGCATGCAAGTGTATTCATGCATGAAGATGATCGGAAGAAAGTACGACAGCAGCTGGAAAAGATGGTGCAAACAAAACAAGGAGGGGTGTTTCAGTTTCGATTTAGGAATATAAGTGACGATTGGATTTGGCTGGAGGCAATGGCTAATCCGATCTTTGACGAAAATGGGATTTTTGAACACTTTCTTGTTGTCTCCAGAGACATAACGGAGCGTTTGGTTTATGAGGAGAAGCTAACGCATATGGCTTATCATGATACATTGACAGGGCTGCCGAATCGTCGTCTGTTTAAAGAGAAACTGGAGCAAGCGCTGGAAGAAGCGAAGCGGAACGGCAATAAAATGGCGCTGATGTATCTGGATTTGGATAACTTCAAATCTATTAACGATACATTTGGCCACGAAATCGGTGATAAGCTGTTGGTGGAATTTACACGCCGAGTGAAAGGGTGTGTGCGGTCTTGTGATGTGTTTTCCAGACAAGGCGGAGATAAATTTACTATCTTACTGCCGGAAATCAAGCAGGAGCAAGATGCCATACGCATGGCAAAATGTATCCTTGCCTCTATCCAAGATGAATGGTGTATAGGGAGAGACAGCTTTAAGGCAACCTCTAGTATCGGTTTAGCAATCTATCCAGCCAATGGTACAAAAGAACGCGAATTGCTGCTGCGAGCAGATGAAGCCTTGTACCAAGCGAAAAAGGATGGAAAGAATAGGTATCGGGCGATTTAAAATTGAGCATATTCTGAAGGTAACTTCCTGTGTACAGTAAGCATCTGTGCGCAGGAAGTTTTTTGTTTGTATTGGGGAGAATTATTGAAAGTTTATCCATATCGTGGCATGGTGAAATAAAAGACTTATTTTATTTCGGATTAGGGGGGAACAAATTACCATGCCAACGGAACATATATTAGAGGACCTGCCAGCTCTAGAAACCGAGCGTCTGCACCTGCGTAAAGTAACACTTGCTGATGTGGATGCGATATTTGCTTATGGATCTGATCCTGCTGTTTCAGAGTTTGTGTCTTGGAATACGCATCAATCGATTGACGATACGCAGCAGTTTCTGCATATTATCCTGAGTTTATATGAAAATCAACAGGCTGTCTTTTGGGGAATTGAACATAAGGAGCACAAGCGTCTAATTGGTACTATTAATTATGTGTCTTGGAACCAGAAAGATCATGTCGGAGAAATAGGTTATGTGATGGCTCGCCCATATTGGGGCAGTGGATATATGACGGAAGCGGTGAAGGAAGTCATTCGCTTTGGTTTAGAAAGGATGGAGCTAGAACGAATCCAGGCGAAATGCATAGTGGAAAATGAAGGCTCGGAAAAAGTTATGCAGAAGTCCAGTATGCTATTTGAAGGGACATTACGCAAACTGCTTTCTTTAAAAGGAAAACAGCGAGATGTGAAAATGTACGCTATAACGAAATCTGATTTCTTGCATACGAAAAAGACAGGTTGATATTGATTCGACCTGTCTTTTTTCGTTATTCGTTCTCTATTCGATAACTGATAAATGATAGTAAAGAGGCGACAAGGGCACATATCCCACCTACGATTGCAAGGTTTGGAAGGGTCCCGTAGGCAACGACCAACCCGCCTAACGCGGAACCAAGTGTAATACCGATATTGACTGAAACAGGAGTCAGCGAGGAAGCAAAATCTCTGGCTGCAGAAGAATAGGCTGCCGCTTTGTCCATAAGATAGATTTGAATGGTGGCATTCATAACGTAAATCATGATGGCCATGAGCATGATGCTGATCAACCCAGCGATTGTCATGTTCATTGACACATATAGGGATCCAATGATGATTGCTTGGATGATGAACGCATAACGCAGATCTCCGATACCGTTTCTGCCGGCAATTTTACCAGCTAAAAAGTTACTGCCGATGGAAAAGAGGCCGTATGCCAGCAAGACGAGACCGACAGAGCTGGAGGCAATGCCTAATTCATCCTCGATGATGGGCGTAATATACGTGTAGATTGTATATGTTCCCGCAATACTGAACGTCGGGATGAAGAAACCGACTAGAATTTTTGGATTCTTGAATAGTACAAGCTGCTTCCATATGGAACTTTTCTCGCTCGCTGCGGTCTTTGGTAAGATGAACAAACTGATAAGGAAGGCAATTACTCCGAGCAATGCAGTCGTCCAGAATGTCAGATGCCAAGAACCTAATTGCCCGATGAATGTTCCGAGCGGCACACCTAAGACATTGGAAATTGTGAATCCGGCAAAGATAAGCGCAATGACAGAAGAACGCTTCGCTGCGGGCATTGTATCACTCGCTACTGTCATTGCTAATGCGGTGAGGACACCACTCGCTGCTGCTGTGACAATACGTGCTGCTAGTAATACGCCGAAGGAAGATGTTAATGCACTAGTGACATTACCTAATATAAAGACGACAATAAGTGTCAGCATCAATGGGTATTTCGGAAATCGACTAACCCAGCTAGTTAAAAGAGGCGTGCCAATTGCATAGGCAATAGCAAATCCCGATACAAGTGTTCCTGCAGATGCCACAGTTACGTTTAAGTCGGCCGCTACTTCTGTCAGTAAGCCAACGATGACGAATTCGCTTGTACCCATAACGAACGTCAGTAAAGTTAAAGTGAATGCTAAGAATGTCTGTTTTTTAGTTAAAGCCATCGTGTCACTCCAATTTGTTGTATATTTGTATATCGGAATAAAGCAATATTCAAAGTTGAAAGAAAAGAAATCCCTAAAGGATCTCTTGGAAGATACTACAATTCTTTATTTAAATAAGCAGCTAGCTTCTGAATTGTTTCTTCATTTCTGCGGTAATACGTCCATTGGTTATAACGAATAGATTCCAATAATCCAGCACGCTGCATCATAGCAAGGTATTGGGAGACCGTAGATTGAGAAGCTTGGACCTTTTCTTGAATGTCTCCGACACAGACACCGCCCTTGTAATGAACCTCCTTCGGCAGGTGCGCCTGCTGTTTCGGAAAATGCTTCTCCGGTTCTTTCAGCCAATGCAGTATTTGCAGCCGTTTCTCATTAGACAAAGCTTTGAATAGACCGATAGTATCCATAAGTCTATTGTATATCGAGGTTTTCCGATAAAGCAAACATAAAACTTATGCACTTTATGGAAAAGGCGGGTGATGTATTCTTATCTGCTTGCTTCATCTTGCAGTTATGTCTGTATCTTGCTATAATTTCTTAAGAAAATGGAATATGTTCGTTTTGCACTGTATAACCTCAATAATTTGGTTTGAGGGTTTCTACCAGGAGCCATAACTCCCTGATTACAGATTTTTTATCTGTAATTAGGGAGTTTTTTGTGCGGAAAAATGCAATCTATTGCAGAACGAATAACATGTTCGTCTTCATATTCTGAATAGAAAGGTATTGATCTATTGAATTTCAGAGTCTTTATATTAGCTATTTCCGTTATATCTGTAGGGTTAGTTGAACTAATTGTTGGAGGGATTTTGCCAACCATCGCAAATGATTTACACGTATCAATTGGACAAGCTGGTCAGTTGATTACTGTATTTGCTTTGGTGTATGCACTTTCAGGTCCAATTCTTTATACACTGACAGCAAATATTGAGCGAAAGAAGCTTCTGCTGCTGACACTAGGTATATTTGTTTTTGGCAATGTCATTACCTACATGAGCCCGTCGTTCTTGTTTGTCATGATTGCGCGTGTCCTTACAGCGATGAGTACAGCATTGATTATTGTGCTTTCTTTAACGATTGCAGCGAAGATTGTTCAGCCCAAGCATCGTGCGAAAGCAATTGGACTTATTTATATGGGTATCAGTTCATCGCTCGTGCTTGGCGTGCCAATTGGAATTATTGTCAGTGATGCTTTTGGCTGGCGTATGCTGTTCCTATTTATTGGCTTAATGGCCTTATTGTCTATGGTTCTGATTGCTTTCACGCTTGAGCGTATTGAAGTGGAACAAGTACAATCCTTGAAGTCGCAGCTGAAAGCTCTGCGTAATAAAAAGATGCTAACAGCACATTTGACGATGCTATTTATGCTGGCAGGTCATTATACGATCTATGCGTATTTCACACCTTTCCTTGAATCTGAGCTAGGACTGCATACGCAATGGATTAGTATTTGCTACTTTATCTTTGGTATCGCAGCAGTTGGCGGAGGAGCTTTTGGCGGCAGTTTGGCAGACCGCTTTGGTTCCAAAGTCAGCATCATTTTAGTTGTCGCATCATTTGCCGTGATTTTATTCGCGCTTCCGTTTTCTACGGTATCTTTCCCATTATTTATTGTAGTAATGGTAATCTGGGCTGCACTAAGCTGGAGTTTAGCACCGCCACTACAGAACTATATTGTTGAAACAGATTCCGAATCAGCAGGTATTCATCAGAGTTTCAACAACTCGGCATTGCAAATTGGTATTTCACTTGGATCATTAGTAGGCGGCATTGTGAATGGAGCTACGCATTCCATGCAGACAACAGCTCATGTCGGCAGCCTGTTGGTTATTATCTCCCTTGCTTTCGGCGTATGGTCCTTGCGAAGCACGGTTCGAAAAGCTGTACAAAATTAATAGATGATAAAAAAGCGGGCAAGCGATTTGTCCGCTTTTCTCTATGTTTGCAGGTGGTTTTCTGAAGGGCAAGTATTAGGACTGCTCTTGTAAGAAGAGCGAAGCGTGATTGTTAAATATTTAAAATCTTGCGAAATTTATATTGACGTAAGTAAGAATTGCGTTTATCCTAATTACCATAAGTTGTATATATGCTGACTGGACCACCAGAGGCTTTTATTCCTGCATACAGATAGGGAATAAAGGCGTTTTTTTATCCAATTGAATAGTGACTTATCAAGAGAAGTGGAGGGATATGGCCCTGTGAAACTTCGGCAGCGGGTTCTGTGAAGAATACTGTGCCAAATCCATCGGGGTAAACCCGGAAGATAAGCAGGAAAGCGACTCCCTACTTATCTTCTGTGGGGAGTCGTTTTGTTTTTGTACAAATAGCGGCTGGCTTATGGTTTAAATCCGACTATTTTTATAGGTTAAATGAATTTTAGGGGGAAGTGATGAAGAAAGAGAGGCGTAACATAATGGCGGCTATAGAGAAGTCATACCTGCACTGGCCTGATCTTCAATTTATCGATTGGTGCTCCTATTACTATGGGATAAATCGCGGCATCTATAACACAATTGATGCCTGGTTTTATGAATATGGCATTCTTAATTTGACAGAAAGAAGAAGAGCGATACTTCAATTTTTAAAGCAAGCTGGTAAAAGAGAAGGAATTAAATTTGGCAAGGGCGGGCTTACTAGCAATCTTGAGCAGTTCGCCGCATATTCGAAAGGGTGGGAACATGACAGAGAAATATATCACCAGTAAAAAGAAGAGCTTTGATACAGTTGCCCTCCATGCTGGCCAGCAGCCGGACCCGTTAAATGGGGCAAGAGCTGTACCTCTCTATCAAACAAGTTCCTATGTGTTTGAATCGACAGAGAAAGCAGCTGCATTATTCCAAATGCAAGAGCCAGGTTACATCTACTCTCGTAATGGAAACCCGACGAATGCAGTACTGGAGGAGCGTTTAACAGAATTGGAAGGTGGCATTGGCGGTTTTGCTGTTTCTTCTGGGCAGGCAGCAATCTCGGTTGCCCTGCTGACATTAGCAAAATCAGGTGATGAGATTATTACGACAAATGCACTTTATGGCGGAACATACAATCTGTTTGCAGAAACTTTCAAAGGATTTGGCGTGACGGTAAGATTCGTTAATGGCCATGATTCAGATGAAGTAGAGCAAGCAATTAATGAGAAAACAAAGGCAATTTTCACGGAATCAATCGGTAATCCGAATGCTGAGATTGCAGATCTTCATAGCTTGTCTGCAATTGCAAAAAGACATCGGGTTCCATTGGTTGTAGACAATACATTCACCACGCCATATTTACAAAAACCAATTGACTTCGGAGCAGATATTGTTGTGTTTTCTACTACAAAGTTCATCGGAGGGCACGGTACCTCAATTGGCGGAGCTATTGTAGATGCTGGGACATTCAATTGGGAGAATGAGCGCTTTCCGGATTTTAATCGAGATAAGCCAAGTATCGGTAACACCTCCTTCAACAAACTGGCGGGAAAGCGTGCTTTTATCACCAAAGCACGGTTCGAACTAGGGCATGACCTAGGAACAAGTCTTTCTCCTTTCAACAGCTGGCTGTTCATTCAAGGCTTAGAGACATTATCATTTCGTATGAAACAGCATGTGGAGAATGCAAAAAAGACAGCAGTTTATTTGCGCCTGCATCCTGATGTGGAATGGGTGAACTATCCAGGTACACCAGGTGATCCGCAGTATGAGCTAGCGAAGACCTACTTGCCGAGAGGTGTTAGTTCTATTTTCACGTTTGGCATAAAAGGTGGCAGAGAATCAGCCGAACGTTTTATTGATTCGCTATCACTCATTTCTCATTTAGCTAATGTAGGAGATTCCAAGACGTTGGCCATTCACCCAGCAAGCACGACACATGCTCGTATGACAGCTGAACAACAGCTGCAAGCAGGTGTTTATCCTGACCAGATTCGTTTATCCATTGGGCTGGAGGATATCGATGACATTCTCGCTGATCTTGATCAGTCACTATGTAAGGCAAAAAGAGGAGGAGATAATCATGAAGGTAGCAGCAGCCATTAATCAAGCGGATTATATAGTTCCAATCGTGGAAGGAGAGACGCTCCGCATATTTAATTCAGAGACGAAGGAAATCTCAAACTTAGAGAACCCTGCACCAAAACTGAAAGAGGGACGGAGAGGAGCGGCGCTGGCTCTAGCAAGAGAGCATGGTGCAGAAGCATTTGCAGCTCCTCCTCAAACCTTCTGTGAGCTTTCTTATGAGAAAGCGCAGCAAGAGAAGTTTTTGTTCTACAATTTAGAGTCGCCGCTGTCATTTGATACGTTTCTTGACCTTCTTGAACAAGAGCTTGTTGCAGGAGAAAGAGACATTGCTGGTAAGAATGTCGCACCTAGCCATCCAGCTCCGCCCCAATCCCGTAAGGAGGAATAACGATGGAAGAAAAGCAGCTACATCTAGGCCTTTTCCTGATGGGAAGCGGGCACCATATTGCATCATGGCGGCATCCAGATGTGATTTCGGAACAAGTGACGTCGTTTGAATATTTCGCAGAGATCGCTAAACATGCGGAGATGGGGAAGCTGGATATGTTGTTTCTTAGTGATGGACTTTCCTTTCACGAGCTGTCTCATCCAGCAGAACTGAGCCGATTTGAACCGATATCTTTATTGAGTGCGCTGGCTGTGGTTACACATAAAATTGGCCTCGCATCTACAGTCACCACTACGTATAATGAGCCATTTCACGTGGCAAGAAAATTTTTATCTTTAGATCATTTGAGCGGGGGGAGAGCCGGCTGGAATGTTGTTACCTCGTATTATGAAAGTGAAGCTAAAAACTTTAATAAAAATGAACATCTTGCCCACCAAGATCGTTACATACGAGCGAAAGAATTCCTGGAAGTTGTGGAAGGATTATGGGACAGCTGGGAACCTGATGCGCTAATACGTAACAAAGAGTCGGGTGTTTATTTCGAGAAAGAGAAACTTCACCGTATTCAGCATGAGGGGGATTATTTTTCTGTGGAAGGTCCTTTAAATATCTCAAGGTCACCGCAAGGAAAACCAGTCATTATCCAGGCAGGCTCTTCAGATGCAGGAGTGGATCTGGCAGCTCAATCAGCTGATGTTATCTTTACCGCTCAAGATAACTTATCTGATGCAAAAGCTTTTTATCAGAGAGTGAAAAACCGGGCTAAAGTTCACGGGAGGAATCCGGAACATATTAAAATTATGCCGGGTGTATCCGTCTATGTTGGTAAGACGCATGCAGAGGCAGTAGAAAAGTATGAGCAGCTGCAGCAGTTGATTACACCAGAGATCGGTAAGAATTTATTGTCCGAATATCTCGGCGGCTTTGATATAGGTCCTTATGACGTGGATGGCCCGCTTCCCGAGAATATTCCAGAAACAAATGGAAATAAGAGCAGGCGAGCATTATTAATAAAGTTGGCAGAGGAGAAACAGCTGACCATCCGGGAACTCTATCAATATGTGGCAGGATCCAGAGGCCATCGTCTCGTATTTGGAACACCTGAAGAGATTGCTGATGATTTGGAGATGTGGTTTCAAGAAGAGGGAGCGGACGGCTTTAACCTAATGCTGCCCGCCTTTCCGAATAGCTTGAATGATTTCGTTGAATCCGTGATTCCAGTGCTTCAAGATCGAGGAATTTATCGGAAGGATTATACAGGCAGCACGTTACGATCGCATCTTAATCTGCCAGAACCTGCTTACAAACGTCCTATCTTAAAATAATCAATCTGGAAGGATGATAAATTTGAGTAAACAAGATAATGAGGATAAATGGAAAGAGATTATAGAGAAGGTAAAAGAGTTAGAGTATGGAACCGTTTTGATCACTGTACATGACAATGAAATCAAGCAATTGGATATAACAGAAAAGCGCAGATTTGGTTAAAGGAGCAGGAAGGGCATACGAGCGTATGCCTTTTTTCATTGATTTTTATACAAGTTCTATCCAATCAGCGATGAACTGCCGGGTCTTGGCATCTGTCTTCTTAATAGCTGCTAGTACAGCTTGTAGAGCTGGAAGACCGCGTGTATCGGTTATGACAGCAATACGCCTAAACTCATCCCCATTCATTATTTTTATACCCAGTACATATTACCAATTATGGTAACATGTACTCGAGTAGGAGAGGATGAGACAGATGAAAGAGATGCACTGGCTGCAAGAGATGGCAGAGAAAGTAGATTTCTCTGGTACTGCTTATGTAGAAGGCGGACAAGAGCAGGGATTCTTCCAAAGAGGATATCGAAATAAGCAAGAAAAGCTGTTGTTTGATAAGCATACACGCTTTGGTATTGCTTCAGGAGCAAAGATCTTCACGGCCGTAGCGATTGCCAAGTTAGTGGAGCAAAGAAAACTGACATTTAACAAGAAAATAAAAGAGTGTTTGGCAGCAGTCGAGTTTCCTAATTTTCATCCGGATATTACAATCCATCACCTGCTAACACACACCTCTGGCATGCCGGATTATTTTGATGAGGAAGAGATGGACGATTTTGAGGCATTGTGGCAGCAGCTACCTATGTACCGTGTAAGGTCAGGTTCGGATTTTTTGCCTTTATTTCAAGAGAAGCCAATGAAATTCCTGCCTGGTAAACAATTCTATTACAACAATGGGGCTTTTATTGTTTTGGGTTTAGTAGTGGAAGAGCTGTCAGGCGAGTCTTTTACAGCGTTTGTCCAAAAACACATCTTTAACCCAGCTGGTATGACAGAGGCCGGTTATTTTTCTTTTAATAAATTGCCAGGAAACACAGCGACTGGTTATATAAAAGAGGACGATGGTTATCGTTCTAACATTTATGCGTTGCCTGTAAGAGGCGGAGCAGATGGCGGCGTGTACGTGAGTGTGTCTGATATGGCGCGTTTCTGGGACGCATTATTCCAGCATAAGCTGCTGTCTGCCGAGGTTACAGAGCAATTGCTGTACCCTCATATTGAAGTAGATAAAGAGAGTTCTTATGGATATGGTGTTTGGATGAAAAGAGATGCTGCTAAAATCAAGAAATATTATGTAGTTGGATTTGACCCAGGAGTGAGTTTTCACAGCGCTTATAATCCAGAGACGGGGCAAAAAGTAGTTGTGGCATCCAACCATGACGCAGGACCATATTACATCGTGCAGGCAATTGAAGCGAATTGGGGGTAAACATACATGCAGGATCTAACGATAGCGTTAGGAGAACAAACGTTAAACTGCCGGACAGCAGGCATTATTGTGAAAGCTAACCATATACTGCTGCATAAAAATAAGAAGGACCCATTCTGGACGCTGATTGGCGGACGCATCCAGCTGGGTGAGGATTCCGCACAGGCAGTTGAGCGAGAATTTAAAGAAGAATTGGGCATTACAGTTAAGGCAGAACGGCTGCTTTGGATGGTAGAAAATTTCTTCACTTACCGGTTTCGTCATTTTCATGAATTCAGCTTTATATATTTGATTCAAGATGTAGAAGATAAGCTTACGGGCACTTCCGAAGTCATTTCGTCAGAAGAGGCAGACTTCCAATATGAATGGATTCCTTTTGAAAAAGTGAAGGAATTAACTGTGAAACCAGCTTTTTTGCAAGAAAAACTGTTGCATCTGCCAACAGTACTAGAGCACCTGATTTATAAGGAATGCTAAACGCAGGAGGCAAGCTTATGTTAAGCAGTTATATGAAAAAAACTTCGCAAGCATTTACTGGCAGGGAGAAGCATTCGAAGGTCATATCCTTGCCGAACAAAATCAAGCTTGGGTACGGCCTTTACCTGATAAATGGTGGATTGGTGAGACGTATTACCATCTGTATCTACTGCTTAAGCGGTTTCGACAGCTTAATCTGGCGTATATCCCTGTCACGAAACTTTCAGCAGAACACGGAAAGGCACGCCTTATAAAACAGAGATAGTTGATATTTATTAAGCTTATCGGAACAAACACGGTAAACCGATGAGAGCTCACCCCACTTCACAGTCACCTAAAGATATACACAATAAGCTGCAGTTCCATCAGCTAAAACAAAACCTTCATCAATCATGAAACGCTGCGTTTTGAAAGGATGATTGACAGTATCGACGATGAGACTGCCGGCCACATCCGCTACCCCGACCTAATTCAAAGCATTCACTTAATAGCTGTTCATGAACAACATCATTTTAATCTATGTATAAAATATTACAATCAAATAGTACTGAATAATAAGACCATATAACTTGACCTCTTTTTCAGAATAGGTGTAATCTTTAAGAGGGAGATGGGTAAATTAACCTAATACTTATTGCGTAGGAGGGGCTTGCCAGTGGGTGAAAGAAAAGTAGCTGTCATTACGGGTGGCGGCAGCGGACTTGGACAAGCTGTGGCATTACGACTTGCTAAAGAAGGCGTTTCCATCGTTGTAGTTGATATATCTGAGAAAGCTGGGCAGAAGACGGCCCATCTTGTTGAAGAAATAGGTGCAAATGCGATTTTCGTAAAGGCAGACGTCAGCAAAGCTGAAGAAGTGAAATCTTATGTAGATAAAACGATCGAGGAATTTGGAACTATCGATATGTTTTACAATAATGCGGGAATTTCTGGTCCTGGCGTCAAATTTGTAGAAAATACGATTGAACAGATTGATATGGTGCTTGGTATCAACCTTAATGGTGCGCTTTACGGTCTCAAATATGTGTTGGAAGTGATGCTTGCCAATGGCGGAGGACGCATTGTTAATACATCTTCCACAGCAGGTGTAGTTGGCCAGGCAACTGTTGGTACATATTCGGCGACGAAGCATGCGATGGTAGGCATTACAAAGACATTGGCTGCGGAGTATGCGGCACAAGGTATTGTAGTGAACGCAATTGCACCAGGTACGACTGAGACGCCAATGGTACGTGCATATAAGGAGAAAAATCCTGATGCATTTGTAAATGCAACAGAACCCATTCCGCAGAAGCGTCTTGGCCAGCCAGAGGAAGTGGCTGAGCTTGTGACATTCTTACTGACAGGTAATGCACCTTATATCAATGGTGTGGTTGTGCCGATTGATGGCGGATTTACTGCAATATAAAAAACGTAAAAGGAGAGATTTTTTATGAAGCGCTTTGAAGAGAAGATTGTTTTAATAACAGGTGGCGGCTCTGGATTAGGCCGTGCGGCAGCAGTGCAGGTTGCGAAAGAAGGAGCTAAGCTTGCACTTGTTGATTTGAGTAAAGAAGGTATGGAAGAGACGAAGCAAGCTATTTTGGCAGCAGCGCCTGAGGCAGAAGTCATCACGATTGAGGCGAACTGTGCGAATGAGTCAGAAGTTGAGGCTTACGTGAAACAAACAGTAGAGCAATTTGGCAAGATCGATAGCTTCTTTAATAATGCAGGTGTAGAAGGAAAACAGAATTTAACAGAAGAATACGGTGCAGAAGAGTTCGATCGTGTAGTAAACATCAATTTGAATGGTGTCTTCTATGGTATGCAACATGTCCTAAAAGTAATGAAGGAACAAGGCTATGGCTCTGTTGTTAACACTGCTTCTGTTGGCGGAATTCGCGGTGTCGGCAATCAGTCTGGTTACGCGGCGAGCAAGCATGGTGTTGTTGGTTTGACGCGTAACTCCGGTATTGAATACGGTCAGTTCGGTGTCAGCATCAAAGCAATTGCGCCAGGGGCGATTATGACACCAATGGTTGAAGGTTCCTTGCGTCAGCTTGGCGGAGATAACTGGGAAGAAGCAGGCAAAGAATTCGTCAGTGTTAACCCGATGAAACGCTTCGGAAAGCCGGAAGAAGTAGGTTATCTAGTTGCCTTCCTTCTTTCTGATCAGGCAGATTTCATTAATGCGACTGTTATTCCAATCGATGGCGGACAGTCTTATAAATATTAAGTGAAAGACGACCATTAGCAAGACTAGCTGGTCTCTTCTCTTTGGCTAAACATCTTGCATCGTATGCTATTTATGATACAATGTGGGTAAATTCATAAAATTCACACTAGGGGATCCCTTCATAAGGGCTGAGAATAAGAGTGGTGACTCTTTAAACCCTCAAAACCTGAACAGGTTCGGACCTGCGTAGGAAAGTGTAGACGCTCGAGTTTACATGCTTTTTTTGTATGTATTTATTCGCAGATTATACACCACTTTCCTTCGGGAAAGTGGTTTTTTGTGCTTCCGGCCTGTTCCAAAACAAGGAGTGATCATAATCAAACTGATGGCAGTAACGGATGGGGCACACGATACAGCTGACTTGCTTCGTATTTTGGTAAAGGTACACCCGTATGTCGATTATGTGCAGATTCGGGAGAAAAACAAACCTGCAGGCATGCTTTATCAGCTTTGCAAGGAGTTAGTAAAAGAAGGACTGCCGAGCTACAAGTTATGGATCAATGATCGGGTAGATGTGACGTTGCTGCTTGGTTTGCAACAGGCCCATGTACCAGGACATGGGCTTCCACTAAAAGAGTTAAAAAAACAGTACCCTAATTTCCAGTTTGGCACCCCAGTTCATTCACTCGAAGAAGCTGTTCAGGCGGAGACGGCAGGAGCAGCATATAGCTTATACGGACATTGTTTTCCAACAGCTAGTAAAAAAGGCAAGGCCCCGCAGCCCTTATCCAAGCTAGCGGAGATTCGGCGGCACATCGACATTCCGTTGTTTGGGATTGGAGGAATTACGGTGGAACGGCTAGCAGAATTGAAAGCGCTTGAAATAGATGGAGCTGCAGTTATGAGTGGTATTTTTTCTGCAAAAGAACCAGTAGAAGCTGTAAAGAAACTAAAAGAGGAGTGTTTGCGTCTTGAAGCAATCTGAAGTAGCAGTCGTTGGAGGAGGCATCATCGGCAGTGCAGTCGCTTATTATTTGGCGAAAGCAGGTTATCAGGTTGATGTGCTTGAAGCAGGCGAAGTTGGGTCAGGTTCCACCCAGGCAGCTGCTGGTATGCTTGGCGCCCATTCAGAGTACAAGGAATTCGGTACTGCTCTTTATCCATTTGCTCGCATAAGTCAAAAGTTATACGAAGAAGCAGAAGCAGCGATTCACTCCTTAACAGGGATAAATATAGAGCGCCGTACAGGCGGATTGTTAAAGCTTGTTTATACGGAAGAAGAAAGAGCGAGTCTGATAGAAATGTGTGCATTAGAAGGGGTAACGTGGCTGGAGCGCGCATCTTTGGCAGATAAAACGCCTGGATTAGCAGCATCCGTTCTAGGTGCCGTTCATATGGAAGAAGATGTGCACGTTACGCCTGCAATCGCCTGCAGTGGATTTCGTTCTGCAGCACAAGTACTTGGCGCCGGAATTCATACATATACCCGCGTTGAGCAAATAGTAAAGGAAGCCGGGCACTATCAGTTACGGACCTCCAAAGGGAAATGGCAGGCAGAGCACGTGGTTATTGCCAGTGGAGTTTGGAGTAATGCTATCTTGCAGCAAACAGGCTTGGGGTCACCAATCTTTCCCGTAAAGGGAGAGTGCATTGCTGTTACCAATACACAGGCGCCGCTCACATGCAGCTTATTCCATAATCAACATTACATTGTTCCTCGGAACAACAATGAATTAATCATCGGAGCGACAAAAGTTGAGAACGATTGGACCACGGAGCCGACACTTGGCGGTATCCAGACAGTTATGGAAAAAGCGAGACAGATGCTGCCGGGAATTGATGCGATGCCATTTCAAAGAAGCTGGGCCGGGCTGCGACCACAGACATTCGATGGGAAGCCGCTGATTGGGGAACACCCGGAAATGAAAGGGTTGTTTATTGCTGCTGGACATCAGCGCAATGGTATCCTGCTTGCACCTGCAACTGGAAAAATGATTGCTGACTTGCTATGCGGCAATGATGTTTCGGAAGGATGGAAGGAAGCATTTCGAGTGGACCGACCTTATTCCAATGAGGAGGTATTGATGTGACAATTCAATTAAATGGCAGGCAGCAGGAATTATCTGGCGAGGTTAAGACGATTGCACAGCTGTTAGCATCACTTTCCTTAGAAAACAGAATTGTGATTGTGGAGTTGAACAAAGAGGTTATCCATAAAGCCGCTTATACAGACCAGCCGATAAAAGATGGCGATCAAGTAGAATTAATCCATTTCGTAGGAGGAGGTTGAAACATGTTACAAATTGCAGATAAGTCATTTACATCCCGCTTGCTATTGGGAACAGGCAAGTACCCGTCTTTTGAAGAGCAAAAGGAAGCAGTAAATATATCGGATGCAGAAATACTTACATTCGCAGTACGAAGGATGGATATTTTTGAGGCATCGCAGCCGAATCTCCTTGAACAGCTGGATTTGAATCGGTATACATTGCTGCCAAATACAGCGGGTGCAAAGACAGCAGAAGAGGCTGTCCGTATTGCCAAGCTAGCTAAAGCTTCTGGTTTATGCGACATGGTGAAAGTAGAAGTGATTGGCTGTAATAAGACATTGCTTCCAGACCCAGTTGAAACATTACGTGCAACAGAAATGCTGTTAGAAGAAGGATTCATTGTCTTGCCTTACACGTCAGATGATGTTGTATTAGCCAAGCGTCTCGTAGACTTGGGCGTGCACGCTATCATGCCGGGAGCATCACCTATCGGTTCAGGAAAAGGAATCATAAATCCTTTCAACTTACGCGTCATTATTGAACAAAGCAATGTACCCGTCATTGTTGATGCTGGCATTGGTTCACCGAAGGATGCAGCATATGCGATGGAGCTTGGAGCTGACGGTGTGCTGTTAAATACAGCGGTCTCTGGAGCTGCCGATCCTGTACGGATGGCGCATGCTATGAAACTAGCGATTGAAGCTGGCAGATTAGGATTTGAAGCAGGAAGAATTCCAGAGAAAAATTACGCGGAAGCCAGCAGTCCGGGTGAAGGGTTGTTTACTTAATGCAGGATCGTTATCGTAAACAGGAGCTGTTTATCGGTAAAGAAGGCCAGATGCAGGTAGAAGATAGTAAAATTGTCTTAATCGGAATGGGTGCTTTAGGATCTGCCTCTGCAGAGATGCTTGTGCGCGCGGGAATCGGGGAGCTCGTACTTATCGATCGGGATTATGTGGAGCTGCACAATCTGCAGCGTCAGCAGCTGTACACCGAAGAAGATGCTGCTGCTTATTTGCCAAAAGCGCTAGCAGCAGCGGAGCGATTGCAAGCAATCAATCAGCACGTAAAGCTGCATGCAGTGATTGAAAATATCGATCATCATAATATTGAAGGGCTGGTAGAGGGAGCTCATGTGATCTTAGATGCGACAGATAATTTTGAAACACGTTTAATCGTTAACGATGCTGCTACTAAGCATGGTATACCATATATTTATGGCGCTTGCGTTGGCGGCTATGGGGTAACTTATCCGGTTTTTTCAAAAGATGCACCATGTTTGCATTGCCTTCTCGAACAGCTTCCGCAGCAAAGTGAAACATGTGATACAGCCGGTATTATCAGCCCAATTGTGCAATGGGTGGCAGCAATGCAAGTGACCCAGGCATTAAGGATTTTATGCCGTCAGGAAGTAGCACCTGAGCTGCGCGCATTTGATATATGGACGGGAGATTATACAACAGTGAACGTGCAACGTCTTCAAGATCCAAACTGCCTAAGCTGCAGTACCGATGCTGAGCGTCCGTACTTAAATGGCGGCTCGCATACGAAACTTGATGTGCTCTGTGGCAGAGAAGCTGTTCACATCCGACCGGGATCGAAGAAATCACTTGATTTGACAGCTTTATCTGAACAATGGGTTTCTGCAGTGGAACACGTAACAGCAAATGAATATTTACTCGCATTTCATCACAGAGGGCATCGAATTGTGCTGTTTGCTGACGGACGGGCAATTATTCACGGCGTAGACGATATCAATCGAGCACGCTCTCTTTATGACAGTCTTGTCGGGTAATATATTGGAATTTTCTGTTGACTTGTCATATATGCAATGTTAATATTCTCCATAACAAACAAATACAAATTTCTTATCAAGAGCGGCGGAGGGACTGGCCCGACGATGCCCGGCAACCTGCAAGTTTATATGACTTGTAAAGGTGCTAATTCCTGTAGATGAGAAGACACAGTACGGATCCTTCGTCTCCCTGTCCTCTCAGGGAGGCTTTTTTTTATATAGAAAATCAACTGAGGAGGCAAAATAATGACAGCAGTAAAGGTTGGATTAATAGGATACGGCACAGTTGGAAGTGCGGTGGGCAGAACAATTCGCTCTCATCAGGAGAATCTGCAGACAGTATTCGGTAAGGAAGTGCAAGTGGCAGGCGTATTAGTACGGGATAAACAAAAGTATGAACAGCAAGTGAAAGATACCCTGCTTACAGATAATGTAGAGGAGTTCTTTGCAATAACAGATCTGGATATTATTATCGAAGCCAGTGTCGGCATCGAGCCTGCGTACAGCTATTTAAAGAAGGCAATATCCTCCGGCTGTCATATCATCACTGCCAATAAGGAAATGATCGCTTCCAAAGGCGCAGATCTAAAGGAGTTAGCGAAAGAAAAAGGTGTGCGTCTTGAATATGAAGCTGCGGTAGCGGGCGGTGTACCAGTTATTGGCACATTAAAACAACTGCTGCATATTAACCATGTTGTTAAAGTGGAGGCCATTTTGAATGGGACGTCAAATTTTATCTTGAGCGAAATGTCTGATAAAAATATCCCATTTGAAGAGGCATTACAGCTAGCGCAAGAAGCAGGCTTTGCAGAAGCTGATCCTGCGAATGATGTAGATGGATGGGATGCATTTTATAAATTGATGGTCCTAAGTGATCTATTATTTGAAGCACAGCCAGATTGGGAAAAAGTGACGCGCAAGGGTATCCGTTCCGTTTCCTTCCAGGATATTCACAAAGCTGCAGAACAAGGGTGGAAAATCAAACACGTCGCGACGCTCGAAAATACGGGGGGAGAAGTGACAGTATACGTGGAGCCGGTTGTATTATCAGCTGCGCACCCGCTTTACAGTGTAGATGGAGTAGATAATGCTGTTTGTATCGAGGGTAATCTTGTCGGAAAACTGAAACTGCAAGGGCCAGGTGCTGGTGCGCTGCCAACTGCCAGTGCCATCGTAGAAGATTTAGCCAATCTCGTGCATCAACGCAAGGAACTCAGTGTAAAACGACAGTTCCAATTCACGGAGAAAAGGGAAGCTGCGCCGTACATGCACCTGCCTTCGGGACAAGTTGTTGTTCAAGAGAAGCCCGCGGGGGAAAATTATTATCGGGTGGCTGGTAAAACCGAACGTTTAGTAGCGGAGGCCTGACAATGTGACAAGTGCTTCGGTCATATCCTGTAAGTGAGGGGTACGGGAGCGCTAAAGAAGACAAAAAAGGAACTGATTATGTTAGTTCCTTTTTGTGTCAGTTAGTATTTATTTCTTCTTATGCTGCATTTGTTGTGACAGTCTAAATTGGAGCGGTGTAGTACCAATTATCTTTTTAAACATCTGGATGAAATGGGAGGTGCTCCCAAACCCAACACTTTCGCCAATTAATTCGATTGGTTTGTGGGTCAGCTGGAGCAACTGACAAGCTTGTTTGATTCTCCGTATCGTAATGTATCCTGTTAAGTTACTGCCTGTTTCGCGTTTGAAGATCTTGGAGACATAACCTTTTGATAAATGAAGTTCATCTGCTAACCTTCCTAAATCGAACGGCTCCGTATAATGATCCTCCATCCACTTCATAATTCGTTCGGAATAGTAAGGTGCACGAAAGTTTTTATTAAAAGAATCTTGTTGCACTTCGCTATAGTTTAACCGGATACATGTGAGTAGCTGCAGAAGAAGCAGCTGGCTATGTTCCTCCCAGCTGCTGGTTTGTAACGAATTATTAAATACCTCACATACCTCGCTTATATATTGAAAATAGTTATCTAAATTAAATGCTTGAAGGTCATTCACATTATTTTGCAGTTGATTAAACAGGACTTGAATACCTGGGAATAAGTGCAGATTTTTACCTAGAGTTAGTGGATCAAAGTGCATAATGCTGCGTTCATAAGGCGTATCCGGTGATACTTCCACATACACCCGATGTAATTGAAAGGGTTGAAAAAAGAAAAGCATTCCTTTCTTAATTTCGTATGTCTGCTGGTTTACAATCACCCGCCCTTTTCCTCGATAAACAAACAATAGCTCACACCCTTGATGCCAATGGTAAAAGCCTTGAAAATCACGCACAGAAACTCTCCGATAAACCCAATCAAATGGCTTGAGGTCGATTTGTTCGAATAACTTATTCAATGCCTACCCCTCCATAAATAATCACCATGTCTCTTCTATTACTTGCTTACTTGTATAGTAAGGAAGCTTCGTGCTTTTTTGTTTTAGTTATTAAAATTATGACTTTGCTTCTTATATATACATCTTTCTAAACTATTAATTTAATATTCAGAAATGCAGAGGCTTAGTGTGTACGTTTGAGGTTGAAAAACTTATCCTTTTCAGCAGGCAGCTGAACCATACAACGATATTTTTGAGTATTGCAGCGCAACTTTTCATTTCTACTCCACGTTATAATTTGTTTACGAAGCTGGGCAAGGCGCAAGAAGATCTGATACAGAGCTACGTGGTGACAACTGAATGAAACTAATGGGGTGAATCAATGTTAAGACAAAATGATCGAGAATATTGGTTGAAAACGATGGATAAAATCGCAAATCCTGTTCTTACTTCTTTAGCAAATCAACAATTAAAGCAGCTCATGCCAGTAGAAGGATTAGATGACAGAAAGAATTACAGTCATTTGGAAGCGTTTGCGAGATTGATAAGCGGGATGGCACCTTGGATTGAGAATGGGCCACGTGATGGAAAAGAAGGATTATTAAGAAAGCATTACGCAGAATTAATCAGAACGGGAATTAAAGAAGCAACAGATCCTTCCTCACCAGATTATATGAATTTTTCTGACGGCCTGCAGCCGATTGTGGATACAGCCTATTTTGCACAAGCATTAATGCGTGCCCCGAATGAATTGATAGGAAAATTAGATTTAAATACAAAACAAAATGTGATAAAAGCATTCAAGCAAACACGTACTAGGAAACCAGTTTTCAACAATTGGCTATTGTTCGCAGCGATGACTGAAACGGCTTTATATTTACTGGGTGTAGAAGACTGGGATCCAATGCGAATTGACTTTGCATTAAAGCAGCATGAGCAATGGTATGCAGGGGACGGTATCTATAAAGACGGGATAGAGCTTCATACTGATTATTACAATAGTTTTGTTATTCATCCAATGCTCGTAGATATTACAGACCATATGGCGCCTCTATCTGCAGATTGGTTAAAGCTGAAAGAAGACATAAACAAAAGATCGATGAGATATGCCGTCATTTTAGAAAGAAGTATATCACCAGAAGGTACGTATCCTGTAGTCGGGCGGTCTATTGTCTATCGATTTGGCGTATTTCACAGCTTAGCACAAATGGCTTTGCAGCATAAATTGGATGCTAGTCTTCAGCCTGCACAAGTGCGGTGTGCATTAACAGCTGTTATCCGAAAAATAGTTGAGATGCCAGGGACATTTGATGATGCGGGCTGGCTAAAGATTGGCTTATGCGGTCATCAGCCAAACTTGGGCGAAGGATATATATCAACTGGAAGTCTATATATGTGTGCTGCGGTTTTTCTTCCGCTAGGATTGTCGCCAACTGACCACTTCTGGCAAGGAGAAGAAGAATGGACATCGAAAAAAGCTTGGTCTGGACAGTTTATATCGATTGATAAAGCTTTATAAATAATCCGAAGCTTTTGCGCAACCTCGCTGAGAAGCTTGGCGGCAGAGCTCTAGTGCTGCAAAACACATGAGAGTATCTATTAGAGTGCTTGCGTGAACACTTTTATGAAAGCGTTATCATAGTTGTGATAACTGCTTTTGGAAAGGAGAGCAACATGGCAAAGGACCACTTGAAGGTCATCGCCCAACCGGATAAGCAAGTTCCGGTTGGGTCACATAAGCAGAGAAAAAGAAAAGTGCAAGTCACTTGGTATCTTTTTCTGATACCAAGTTTTCTAGGAATATTATTATTCTTGGTGTACCCAATTTTTGAATCCTTTCGGTTAAGTTTTTATCAATCAAATGGAACGATTGAGAAGTTTATTGGTCTGCAAAACTTTCAAACGGTATTAACGTCGCAGCCATTTTGGAATTCAGTTTGGAACACGTTCTATATAGGAATCTTTCAAATCGCGATTGCTATCCCGCTAGGTTTTATCTTTGCTTCGTTAATCAATACCACTCCAAAAGGAAAAAACTTTTTCAAAGTCATCTACTTTTTGCCGAATGTAACGTCTATCGTCGCTGCCGCAATGATCTTCGCATTTGTACTGCATCCTGAAATGGGAATCGTCAACTATGCCCTAGAAGCCGTGGGACTGCCAACATCACAGTGGTTATCTGATCCATCTAGTTCCAAGTGGGCTGTGATTTTGTTAGCTGTCTGGCATTGGATAGGTTTTATCATTATCATTTGTCTCGCAAACTTGCAGGCGATATCACCAGAGATGTATGAAGCAGCCAAAATTGATGGTGCCAGCAGTTTTCAGCAATGGCTGTTTATTACCATTCCTAACATGGGAGGAACATTTGCGTTCTTGTTAATCACAGGTTGGATTGGCGCATTGCAGCGATTTAATGAAGTGTATGTGTTAGGCGGGCCAAGCGGAAGTCCTGCGAGATCCATTCAAACAATGGGAGCTTTTATTTACGAACGTGGCTTTACCGGATTTGAATTCGGTATTGCTTCAGCAGCTACGTATATTATGTTCATTATCATCCTCGTCTTTACCTTAATAAACTTAAAAGTATCAAAAATGAAGCTTTAATAGAAGGGAGGAGAAACCATGTCCTATAAAAAGGCAGAAAAAATAGGGGGTTACCTTAAATTCTTCATTCTGCTCGTCTTTGGAATACTGCTCATGGCGCCATTCGTGTGGATGATTAGTGTAGGGTTTGACCGAAGCGCGAATATAGCCATGCCATTTCCGCCGCGTCTGTTCCCTGACGATGCATCAGGATTTAACTTTAGTATTGTTTTTGAGAATGGAAGACTCATACAATCCTATCTTAATTCGGCTTTTGTCACGGTTACCTCGGTGATCTTGGCTGTATCGTCTGCTCTTTTGGCAGGTTACGCATTTTCAAAGGGAAAATTTAAAGGGAAAAGATTATTGTTTGTGATTGTTCTCTGTACATTAATGATTCCAATGGAGCCTCGATTAATTCCACTATACAAACTATTTAATAGCGTAGATTTGCTGAATACTTTCTGGCCGTTAATTTTGCCGTCCATTATTAATGGGATGCTGATTTTCCTTTGTAAACAGTTTTTCGATCAGTTGCCTGACACGATAAGAGAAGCGGCACAAATTGATGGAGCCGGTGAATTTAAGATATTCTTTCAAGTTTATGCTCCGTTAGCTGGTCCTATTGCTGCGACGATGGTTATTTTATCTTTTATCGGAAGTTGGAATGACTTCTTATGGCCATTAGTCGTTTTGAGTAATCAAGAGTTACACACAGTACCGTTGTATCTAGCTAGCTTCTCCTTGGAGAATGGTACCAGTCTGGGAGGCTTAACAATGGCACTGGCAACAGTGAGTGTGCTTCCGATTATTGTCCTGTACTTGTTTTTGCAAAGATATATTATCCAAAGTATCGCGCTCAGCGGGGTGAAGGGTGAGTAAGTTATCTAAGTACTGCTACTTTAGAATGAAATAGGGGGAAGGAACATGTTGAAAAGAATATCTAAAAAAGGCATATTTTTAACTGCTTCTTTTGTGTTGCTGCTCGTTACTGTTCTAACTGGCTGCAGCCCTGGCGGCAGTAAGAAAGACGGCGAGTGGGCAGGACAAACGGTTAATGTGCAATTGATTGGAGACTTTTCCATGGAGGATTCTACTAATCCAATCACAGGCGAAAAGATTCAAGGATTAGATGTGTTAAAAGATGAATTTGAAAAACAGCACCCCGGCGCGACTGTTAAATTCATTATTATGCCATGGGACGGTTATACAGAAAAAACGCAGGCGATGATAACCTCTGGTGAAGCCGATGTCTATCAGCTGCCGGGTATTGCTGACTTTGCTGCACAAGGCGTAATAGAACCGCTGCAGCCTTATGTAGATAAAGATAGTGAATTTAGTACAGATATTTTTATTGATCAGCAAGTAGACAGCTGGAAAGCATTAGGGCCTGACAGCAAGGAGCTAGAGATGTATGGCTTACCTTTTTTAGGTGATGCTCGTTTCATTACGTATGATAAAAAGTTATTTGATGATTGGGGAGTAGAATACCTCTCCGAGCATCCAACAATGGAAGAAATCAAAGAAAAATCAGCGAAAATGACCGGCAAGAACCCGGTGACTGGTGAGCAGAACTATGGTGTCTGGTTCCGTGGAGATTGGTCCTCCGCATTTACACTGCTTAACGCAGCCGAAGGTATCGGCGGGAGATGGGGAGAAGGCTTTGCTTGGGAAGATGTGAAGTTTGAATTTAACTCACCTGAAATGGTTGAAGCTTTAAACTGGATGCTCGATATTCAACAATACGCACCCGAAGGTATTGTAAGTAATCAAGGTAATGAGAAGTGGATGACCAAGGATAATAATATTGCCATTATGCTGAACTCTGGACCTGGTAATTTGGTGCAGCAAACACATACGCAAGGATTAGAAGATCGGATTGCGATAGCGCAAGAGTTTAAGAATGAAGATGGTATCGGCGGCATGTTTGCGGGGAGTCCGATCGCAATTGGGAAATCTAGTGAAAATAAGGAACTGGCGTGGGAATGGCTGAAATTTGCTACAAGTGATTTTGCTCAGAAATATTTTTACGAGACAGGTGTATTACCCTCGGTAAAGTCAGCACTAGAGTGGGAAGAAGTAAAGCAATATGAAGACTTACTGGGACCTGTCTTTGAAGCGATGAGCACACCGTACACACCTCGCTATCATTGGGCAGCTGGACAGCCAAGGTTTATTTTAACATCCGAGATTGAGGCAGCTTTAACAGGTAAACGAGATGTACAAGAGGCTTTGGATAAGGCACAAAAGGAAAGTACAGAATGGTTGGAGAGCAGATAAAGTGTTAGCACGGAGAAGGGGGATAACCTCCTTCTCATACAATTATATTTATCCACAAGTTATTAACATAACCAGTACAGCATCACAATTAGATGCTGCAACAAAGGGAGGGGAAGATTGTTGGAGCCATTGATAAGTGGATTTTACAACATATGTGTGTGGATTTTTCGGCTCGCATATCTAAACATTCTTTGGCTGCTTTTCACAATATTAGGTGCCGTTATAATAGGTTTTTTTCCAGCTACTATTGCGATGTTTGCCGTCGAAAGAAAGTGGATTCAAGGAAACAGCGATTTTAATATATTCCAGCATTTTTGGTCTACCTATAAACAAGAATTCGTGAAAATTAATTTGCTAGGTTATGCGATAACATTTGTTGGAACGTTACTAGTAATCAATTATTTTATATCCACCTCTTTTAATAACGCTATAGGAAATTTGTTGAGCTGGCTGTTATTAGGACTCATGCTTCTCTGCACGGTTGTTGTTATCTACATTTTTCCTGTTTATGTTCATTATGATGTGAAATACGCAGATTACATCAAGCATGCATTTGTTATCGGTGTTTCTTCCCCTTTGATGACGTTGCTTATATTGCTAAGTTTTATGAGTTACTTTTATATCGTTACGATATTTCCGGGGATTCTGCCGCTATATACCGGAAGCATGCTGAGTTTTGCTATCATGTGGTTCGCCCATTGTACGTTTATTAAGATCGAAAGCAAACAGATGGAAAGAACACAGTCTAATCTGCATTAAAGTAGAAGGAGTGTAAAACATGAAATTCTCTTTGTATTCAGTAATGGCACCAGATATGACACCAGAAGCTATTATTGGCTACTTAAAGGAAACCGGCTACTCCGCTGTAGAATGGCGATTTAAAGACACACCAGCAGAGTTAAGACAGGAAGCACCTAGCTTTTGGAGAAATAATTTGTGTACCATATCTCCAGCAATAACAGATCAAAAAATAGAGAAATTAAAGCATGCAGCGAACCAAAATGGTATTAACATATTAAGCGTTCTTCCGTACTTAACTGCCGGAGATTTAGAAGCTACCGAACATGCTTTGCAGGTTGCACAAAAGCTTGGTGCTGCCACAGTACGCATTGGTGTACCTTTATACGATCGGTCCCAACATTATAATGATCTATTTCGTACAGCCACTGCTTATTTAAACGAGGTAGAACAAATGTGCAAGCAATATAAGGTGAAAGGCTTAATCGAAACACATCATGGCACCATTGCTCCTAGTGCGAGCTTAGCTCATCGGCTAGTATGCTCATTCGATCCAGAGAACATTGGTGTCTTGTATGATCCTGGCAACATGGTACATGAAGGATACGAGCATCATCGAATGGGACTGGAATTGTTAGGAGACTATCTTGCTCATGTGCATGTGAAAAATGCACACTGGCAAAAGGAACAGCAGCATACAGATGGGACGGCAGATTGGTCAGTGCAGTGGACGTCAATTGAAAAAGGGATTGTGAATTGGAAGCAAGTTCTCTTAGATCTGAAGGCTGTTGGTTATGACGGGTTTATTGGTATGGAAGACTTTAGTGCTTCTATGCCTGCAAAGGAATCTATTAAATACAATATCGAGACAGTCAAACGATTTCTAGCGGAGAATGAAACCCCAAATGATTTCTGCTAGGAAATATTGTGTTTTTATCTCCCTTCTGAGAGTCTAAAAAGAGAGAGTGGTAGCGATGGTAAAAGGGTTATATGTTATGAATCAAGCTTCGTTTGAACTTGTTTATCCAAAAGCGGTGAGGAAAGAAATAGAAACGCTGTCGGACATTTATAAGCAGCCGCTGACCAACCAACAGCTCCAGCAAGATCTATCCGTTTTACATGAGGCAGAGGTGATTTTTTCAGGCTGGGGAGGACCAAAGCTTGATCAAACATTGCTTAATGCAGCTCCGAATTTAAAAGCATTCTTTTATGCGGCTGGATCATTAAAGCATACTGTTACGAAAGCGGCTTGGGAACGTGACATCCTGCTGACGAATGCTGTGAAAGCAAATGCTGTTCCAGTAGCGGAATATACGTTATCACAAATCTTATTTTGTCTGAAGAAAGGCTGGACCTTTACTAGAAGTATTAGAAGAAATAAGCAGTATCCCACGAAAACGAATGATGTTTCAGGTGCTTTCGGCAGCACCGTCGGAATCGTTTCATTAAGTACGGTAGGGAGAATGGTTTGTGAATTGCTCAAGTCCTTTGACGTTCATGTCATCGCATACGATCCATATATAAAGGCAGGTGAAGCTGCCAAGTTAGGAGTCAAGCTATGTTCGTTGGAGGAAATTTTCAGCCGGTCAGATGTAGTGTCTCTGCATCCTCCTCTGCTCGAAGAAACAAAAGCGATGATTGGAAAAGAACTTATTTCACAAATGCGGCCATCTGCGAGTATGATCAATACTTCTAGGGGGGCTATTATAAAAGAAGCAGAGATGGTAGAAGTATTGCGAGAAAGGACCGATATAACTGTTGTATTAGATGTTACTTCCCCCGAACCGCCACACGCAGATTCTCCATTGTATTATTTAGAAAACGTCATATTAACGCCGCACTTGGCAGGCAGTGTGGGAAAAGAATGTGGAAGGATGGGGAGCTACATGTTAGAAGAGTTTAAAAGATATATTAATCACGAACCATTACGATGGCAGATTAAAGAAGAATTTTTTCATATTTTGGCTTAACACGATGGTTCTGGCAGACGACTTTTAACTGTAATGTCAATATTCAGGTTAGGTTTTACTATATTGTGCAGTAAGATTCAGGAATATTTTTGGAGAACTAATGCCTCTAGATATTATGTGCTTATCAATTCAAATGAGGATATATATATGAAGTTTACTAGTATAATTTCAGTGCAAAAAGCAGGGCATACATCAACTATGTATGTCTTTTTTATACTTATTTTACAAAATGCTGACACTTTTGACCTATTTTTTGTATAATGAGGAAGTACATAGATAATTGTGCGATTTTAAGGTAAGGGAGTAGATTTTTATGGTGACTTGTCCATCTTGTGGACATAAAAACACGGAAGGGAGTAAATTCTGCGAGAATTGCGGTTCAGCAATGCAGGGGCAAACTGGTACAGGAAATCTGCAAGCAGCAACACATGAATCGGCTGGGCAGCAAGATGCTAGTGGCAAAGCAAATGAATACTTAGAAACGACTAAAAAGGTTTCAAAGCAATATTTTGCTTATTTCTTAGATGTATTAAAACGTCCTGATGGCAATGGAATGAAATACGGAACAGATAATTTTGTGAATGCTATTATTACATTTGTTTTATTCTCATTGATTATTCCGTTAACTATTTATATCCATGCTAACCAGCAGGACTATTGGGAAGTGCCGTTTGGTGGAGTGGTTGTAAAACCGGTTATTGTCTTTGCGGTATTTTTGTTTGTTTTTGCGGCAATCACTTTCGGCGTCTTGAAATTAGACCAATCGGCTGTGACTTATAAAGCTGTGCTTGTACGATACGGAAGTCTATTGGTTCCTTTCACAGCAATTATGTTTATAGGAGCATTGTTTACATTCTTAGGCATGGAACTGTGGGGGGTTGTCTTGGTATTCGGAGGTTTCTCCTTTGCACTGGTAATTGCTCCGTTAATTCTAATTCCAGGATTCAAACAAAATAGACAACGTGGAATTGATAATGTTTATTTAGTATTAATTGTCTATGTTGTTACAGGTATTGTTCTTAGCATTATGTTCTCTATGTTAGTGGATTCCCTAGATTATATGAACTTTTATTCACCATTCTCATTCTAGTAAAAGAAAGCACATCGGCTAGTCGCTGATGTGCTTTTCCATTTATTCGATGTTTGTAAGCTTCCAGTCACTTCCGGATTTCTCAGCTGTATATGTCCAATTGTATTCCTTGGTTTCAGATGAACCATCACTATATGAGATAGTGATAGTTTCATTCGTGGTGATAGTTGCTGTATCACCATTTTCTTCATAGCCAGTTATTTCGTAATCATCAAGATGCTCGGTGATGCTCTTTGATGAAAGATTTGATACGATTTCTTGCTGGGATTTGTATAAGACAGAGCCCTCTGCCATGTAAGGTGAAACACTACTGAAGCTATCATTATTGATTGCTTCAATTAAGCCCTGCATGTAGCTATCCATCAATGTAGTTACATTATCAGGGATCTTCATGTCGGAACCCTGGTTTTCCGATTTAGCTCCGCCTGTTTTATAAATGGTGGCTTTCTTATTCTCGATTACTTCCGTGTTGTCGCCAATCGTGCTGAAATAGCTTTCACTTGCATCGTGTGTTTTCCACTTCTTGGCTTTTTCATCATATAGCATTACATAATTCAACTGATGATCCATTTCCTCTAAGTCAGCTGACTCGTTGTCATAAACTTCTGCTTCATTAAATGTTTGGTTTACATCAACTGTCACAGCCCACCCGGCATCTAATTTAGTGGCATTGAAGGAATCCAAATCAAACTCTGATGAAAGGTAAGCACCTTCATAACTATAATCCCAATCTTTTAAGTTATCTATATCGTCTTGAACCATTTCTTGAAATGGCTTACCTGCATCTTTCAAATGACTCGTATTATTAGCTGCTTTTGCATGGGCAATCTGATCGCCAACTGTATGAATCTGTTCCATAATCTGTTTTCTTGCGTCCTTGCTAATAGAACTCTCTACCTGTAAGTGAGTTTGTTGGTTTGTAACTTCACTATAAAGGTCGAGATTCTCTTTGGCTGCTAATTCTACCATACCATGCTTTAAATCAGCAGTTATCACATGCGAGCCAGGCACAAACGGACCGAATGTTTTTTCGAAATCATCTGAGTCAGCTTCGCCTACTTCAGTCTCATCGACTTTCAATACCGTATCTTTATAATCAGTGGATAAAGTTATGTAATAGGGCTGGACATTAATCTCATAATTATCATAAAGAAGAAACTTTTTTCCATCCTTGGAAAGGTGTACAGGACCGGTGGAGTAGTCCACGGATTCCTCCGTTTGATTTCTCATGTCGGTAATAAGGTAATCTAACTCCTCAGGATTCTTTTCATAATAGGTAATCAAACCTTTAACAGAATCCTCGTTAATTTTAAGTTCTTTATCATCTGTCGAAAGGATCTTGGCAAGTTCTTGCGAATTCTTGTCTGCTAATGTTGTTTCGAACTTATCAATCACTTTATCTTTTGAAGTCATTGCTTCACCAGTTTTGTAACCAGCAAACAGAATAACGACAAGTGCGACGACACTCGCTAGTATAATCTTGTTCTTTTTGCTCATTTTCTTCTTTGGTGAGGTGTTCTGCTGCTGGCGTTGTGGAGCAGCACTTCCGCTCACGCTTGTACCGCAACTCGTGCAGAACTGTGCACCAGGCTTCATTTGTTTTCCGCATTCTTTACAATATTTCATAAATTCTCCTTCCCTGTCTCATCAGAATAATAATATAAGGATAAATAAAGACAGCATCCTTATTATAATATTATCCTACTAAATATCTAGGTGGTTATGAGAATAATATTGAAAAAATGGAATTTAATTTATATATATACCAATAATGAGTCTATATATGAGCTTTGATGACAGATGATATCATAGTGCATAGTGAAAACGGACCATATCTCGGCATTGTATCCCATTTTCAAAAATAGGCATATCGTAATGACGAAGGAAAAAATTGGGCTCGATGGCTACTAATCGGAAGCCGCATTTCTGATAGAAAGCAATTTGATCAATACTGGAATTACCTGTTCCAACCTCCAGTGAGGCATAGCCGTCTGTGCGGGCTTGACCAATAGCGTGCTGAATAAGTTGCTTGCCGATTCCTTTTCCTTGGCTCGTAGTTTTAACAGAAATGTTCGTTATCTCCGCGATACCAGGTTTAATCGGCTGGATAACATAGACGCCAAGAATAGCCTGTTTTTCTTCCGCAATGAAGCAGCTTCCTTCACTCAGATAACCCTTAACCTTCGTTTCGGATGGATCTGCTTCCAACAGGAGCTCCATGGGAGGCGTTTCAGAAGGAAGAAGTTTTCTTATATTCAACGTATCTCTCCTTTTTGAGTAGATAAAAAGGCTGCCGGTAGTTGCCGACAGCCTTTACTGCTGCTAATTATTTCACGATCATAATAGGGCATTTTGCGCGTTTAGCCACACGGCCGCTGACACTGCCCATAACGATTTCCTGAAGTGGGTTTAACCCGCGGCTGCCGATGATAATAAGGTCTGCACTCGTATCGCGTGCGTGCTCTAGAATCATTGGAGCAGGCTCACCGTGCTTCATGATTAGTTTGTAAGAGACAGCAGCTTTCTCAAAAGCATCACGAAAACGCTTGAACTTCTCTTCTCGCTGCATTTGCAGCTGAATCGGATCACTGCTGTGAAGGACATCTGATTTCGTTTTCTCATAATCAAGGACATGAATGCCTTCCACAAGTGTTCCTGTTTGCAGCTTTGCTAACTCGATCGCATGCTCTGCGGCAAGGAAGCTATGATTGGAACCATCAATTGCCACTACGATTTTCTTATACATAGATGCACCGCCTTTTAATGGTTTGATACGTTCACATAGGCTGAATCGCTCGCTGTCAATCTGTTCATAAGAGCTTCACTGTCTTTGTTTAAGCCTGCTAAGGTAATGGAAGCGCCCTTCTCCTTAAATTTTAGCACGACTTTGTCAATCGCTGCTACTGCGGAGTCATCCCAAATATGTGTGTTTGTGAAATCAAGTATTACATGCTCTTGGGCAGCTTCATAAGTGAAACTATTGGTAAAGTCGGTAACGGAAGCGAAGAATAGCTGACCGGTAATAACATAACGCATGTTCTCTGTTTCTGTGTCAGTATGTGTCTCCACTTTAACTTTGGAGATCTTCGCAACGAAGAAAATAGCACTTAACAAGATACCGATAAATACGCCAATAGATAGATTGTGTGTCGTTACTACAGCAATAACCGTAACAATCATGACGACTGAATCGGATACGGGAACGCGCTTCAGTGTACGAAGGGAGTGCCAATCAAAGGTGCCGATAGAAACCATAACCATTACCCCAACTAGCGCTGGCATTGGAATCATCACTACCCAGTCTCCCAGAACGAGAATTAAAAACATGAGGAAGATACCGGCAACAAGCGTAGACAGCCGTCCGCGCCCTCCAGATTTCACATTAATAACGGACTGACCAATCATTGCGCAGCCTGCCATACCGCCGAAAAAGCCTGTAACGATATTAGCAATACCCTGTCCGCGCGCTTCTTTATTTTTGCTGCTGTCTGTATCGGTCATATCATCAACAATAGTTGCTGTCAGTAAGGATTCCAGCAATCCTACAATAGATAGTGCCAATGCAGTAGGGAAGATAATCTGGAATGTTTCCCAGTTTAATGGAATGTTAGGAACTAAAAAGCTAGGAAGTGCTTGTTTGATTTGCCCTAAGTCTCCAACAGAGCGGATATCAAGATGCAGGAACACAGACAAGATTGTTACTGCAAGAATGGCCACTAGTGGGGCAGGTACCGCTTTTGTGATGAGTGGGAATAAATAAATGATAGCGAGTGTCACTCCCACTACGATATACGTTGTCGTGTTGATTCCGATGAAATGCGGAACTTGTGCCATGAAAATTAAGATTGCGAGCGAGTTTACGAAACCAACCATTACCGAACGCGGAATGAATTTCATAAATCGGGCAATACCTAAAACACCAAATAAAAGCTGTAGTATTCCCGTCAGGATGGTAGTGGCAAATAAGTACTCAAGACCGTGGTCCTTCACCAGTGTCACCATCAGCAATGCCATTGCTCCAGTGGCGGCGGAAATCATGGCAGGTCGACCTCCGACGATAGCAATGACGACAGCCATCGAGAAGGATGCGTATAAACCAACCATTGGATCGACTCCTGCGATAATCGAGAAAGCGATGGCTTCAGGGATTAGCGCAAGAGCCACGACAATACCTGAGAGCAAGTCTCCGCGAATGTTGCCAAACCATTGTTTATTTAATTTTGTTTCAGTCAATCTGTATACACCTCTTTGTTTTAAATATGCTGACTTCTAAGTCTCATAGAAGTCGTGTCCGATTTTTGATAAGCTTACTCTAACATGATTTAGGAAATTTGTGAACCAAAACACCCTTTTTGGTACTTTTGTTTGGAGTGAATGCATGATGGAAATCGGTTATATCCGTGAATTTGTAAACGACAAATGGGCGCAGCAGCCAGATAGAATAACGAGCTGTACTCGTATCATTGAAGAGAAAGAAGATGCGCAAGGCCAGCCTTTGCTGGAGGAACTCTTGGAACAAATAAGACCTGGAGATTTGCTCGTTGTACGCAAGTTATACAGCTTAGCAAATTCGACAAAGGAACTAATAAATATTTGTCGAAACCTCCAGGAAAGACAAGCGGGCCTTCTGTCGTTAGAAGATGGAATCAACACGCAGGAAGATAATTTCTTTCAGCACTTGGAGCAGATTGCTGTCTTTCGAAGGGATGTAGTAGGGGAGCGAACAAAGGCTGGACTCTCAGAAGCTAAAGCGCGCAACAAAGGCGGCGGCAGACCGCGTAAACCAGACCGAAATGTGCAGAAAGCAATTGATATGTACCGCAGTAAAAAATATACAATTGCAGATATAACAATTGAAACAGGCATTAGCAAGACAACGTTGTATCGCTATCTACAGGATTAGATTGTGTCGGATAATGGCTTGTGATCAAGCGTTTGTTTGAATGAGAAAGGAATCGGATTGGTCTGCTGGACGCAGAAAGATCGATTCCTTTTTGTGTTGCAGTCACATTCTTGCGGATCGCATCCAAACGCCTAAGCTTAAAAATAAGCTTCCTGTCAGAAACAGAATACACAGTATGACTGGCAGTTGAGCAGTCGAATCAAATAAGGTGATATGCACGCCGAATGTTTCTTTAAAGTTGTCTAATGCGGCAGCGGGTGCACCGGTAAAAGTGTCAGTCATAGACGGCGTCATTAAGACATCGCGAAGTGCAGCAACGCCATACGTTGGCGGGAAGAATTTCGTGATTTCCTGTACAAAACTAGGCAGCTGTCCGATAGGGATGTAGATTCCAAGCAGAAATCCGGATAGCGTTCCAACGATGGTTCCCAAGGATGAAAAAGACTTTCTTGATCTAATTGGTGCAAGCAGGACAAACAGAAACGCAGCGGAACTAAAGGTAATTAGCATGATCAGACCAATAGCTGTCAGCAAGCCATCCCAAGCTACGGTAGGTTTATCCGTCAGCCAAAAGTATCCTTGAGCAAGGAACAGGGAACCGACCGAAAAGAGTACAGCAATAAACCAAGCGGATAACAGATAGCCGACCACAAGCTGTGTTCGTGTAATAGGGGTAATAAGCAAGGCGTGCAGCTGATTGCTGGCAGCGTCTTCAATCATCGTTCCTAGTACTGATAAGGTGACCGTTAGGGAAATGACGACAATGATTCCAGCCAAAAGCCAGCTTTGTATCAATGCTTTCATGCCGCTAGCACCTGTTGCTGCTTCCTGTGCCGCCTCTGTTGTCACATCCGCTAAGAACAGCAGGTAAAGCACAATGATGATACCGATAGAAAGCAAAGACATGAAAACAGCAGTTTTGTCACGGAAAAAAAGTCGATTAGAGCGCTTTGTGAGCTGCCAGATTGTGTGCATGGGTATCCTCCTTCACTAAATGAATAAACACATCGTCGAGACTGCCTTTTATAAGTTCAAAGTCTCGTACATGCTCTTCTAAGTTTTTAAGAATGTTGTACGCTTGCTGGCTATTCGAAACGGAGATGTGGAAATAATCGTGTTTTTTATTATAGCTGTAAGATTGCTCTGTTAAATAGGAAGCAGTGGTTTCTGGTTTGTCTACGAGCAGGCGCAGCATATCGGCAGCATACTGATTTTTAAGTGTAGCCGGTGTTCCTTGTGCTATTATTCTGCCTTTATCAATAATGACGATTTGATCAGCTTGAGCTGCTTCTTCCATATAATGTGTTGTTAGAAAGACAGTCATTTGCAGCTGCTGCTGCAGATATGAGATTGTTTTCCAAACATCTACTCTTGTTTGAGGGTCTAGTCCAGTCGTTGGTTCATCCAGGAAAAGAATAGCTGGCCGGTGAAGAAGTGCACGAGCTATTTCAGCGCGCCGTTTTTGGCCGCCAGACAGGTGACGGAATTGCTTTTTCAAGATAGGTTCTAGCTGTAAGGTTTCGGTCACCCAAGTGATACTTGCTTTTGTTTCTGTTTTGGATAACGTATAAAAGCGGCCCCACATGTCTAGATTTTCCTCAACTGTCAGCGCATCATCTAACACATTATCCTGAAATACCAGTCCAATACGCCGGCGTATGTCGGCATCATCTTTTCCTGCTGTATAACCGTCAACGCAGATAGTGCCTGCCGTTTGCTGCAGGCGTGTGGCAATCATATGGATGGTCGTTGACTTGCCGGCACCGTTCACACCGAGAAAAGCGAAGAGGTGTCCTTTTTCCACATCAAATGATAAATCATCCACAGCTTTGGATTTTCCGTAGGTTTTTGACAGATGTTTTATTTCAATGATTTTCACTCGGATCACGCTTCTTCCTTTTATAGTTTTTCAATTCTTCATTCAGGTGCTTTGCTTCAAAAGTATAGATAAGGTTGTAGATGGACCATAGAATGATATAAATAAAGGCAACGAGCGCAAATAATAATCCGAGCAGCTTCCAATTGCCAGTATCAAACCAGCCGAACAAAACAGCTGCGGCAGTAAAGGCACCTAGTACGATGACAAGGAATAAGAAGGAGCGAACGAAAATGCTGGATATGCTACTGCGGTTAAATACAAAGTCCATCAGCCACGTTAAGATGAATGTAATAAGTGCGTTTTGTGGGACAAGCACAATATCCATTTCTGTCATTCCGATGAAACAATATATATATATACTGGTTGCAAAAAGTGAGAACATAAACATGATGCCCCATGCTTGAATGAAATTTACAAACGTTTTCATATCTTTACTCCTTTCCTATGCCCAGTTTTTGCTTGAGATTAGGTACATACTGCCGGGAAATTATCACTTTTTCCGAATTGTCGAGCGTAGCAATCAACTTTCGACCAAGAGCGGGTTTGAGTTTTTCTACTTTGGACAAGTTAACAATGACGGATTTTGATACACGGATAAAGTCAGGACTAAAATTAGCTTCTTCGACTTGATAAAGCTTGAGGGTGCTGCGGTAGACAGCTTTTACATCATAAAGAAATACGGTATTATCAACTGATTCGATGTAATAAACATCCTCGGGCTGAAGGAGATGCAGTTCGCCATTCTGTTCTCCTGTTAACCTTTCTTGATTCGTAACGGACAAAAGTTTAACGAGCCTTAATACATCAGTATCAGCCCTGCGGCAGGTTATCTGAACTTCTGTTTCCTGGCAATTGTTGTCCTCCTGAATTGTGATTTTCATAGCTCACCTCAATTCTCTCGTACTTCTTGTAATTTCCAGTGTAGCCTTCAGATCCAGAAAAACAAGACCAGATGCGTTATCCTGCCAATAGAAGCAGGTAAGCTGCCGTTTAGCCTCATAAAACAAACGTTTGATTAAGATAGAGGGAAGGGAAAAATATCAATAAAGGAGGAGACGGTGATGAAAATGATTAAACTACCCGACGGCACAGAATTACCAGCAATCGGACAGGGTACCTGGTATATGGGTGATGCGGATACCAAGCGGCATGATGAAATTCAAGCATTGCGTACTGGCATTGACCAGGACCTCAAGGTAATAGATACAGCCGAAATGTACGGAGACGGCAGATCAGAACGACTTGTGCAAGAGGCGATAGCCAACCGGAGAGAGAAGGTATTTCTCATCTCGAAAGTATTGCCAACGAATGCGGGTTTTGATGATGTGCTGGCGGCTTGCAATCGTTCTTTAGATAGACTAGGCACGGATTATTTGGACTTATATTTGCTGCATTGGCGCGGGAGTATACCACTTCAAGAAACAGTAGCTGCTTTCGAAGAATTGAAGCAACAAGGGAAGATAAAACGATGGGGTGTTTCAAATTTTGATACAGATGATATGAAAGAATTATGGGAGGTAGAGAACGGGCGTAACTGTGCGGTGAATCAAGTACTTTACAATCTTACCGCACGCGGCATTGAGTATGATTTGATACCGTGGCTGCAAGGTGAAGATGTTCCTGTTATGGCGTATTGCCCGTTAGCTCAAGGTGACAGGGAAGAAATTCTGCAGAATGATGCGGTTCGTGAACTAGCGGGGATATATGATGTGTCAGTTTCTCAGATTGCACTCGCTTGGACAATTCAGTCGGGGCAAGTACTGAGCATTCCGAAAGCCGGACAGGCAGCTCATGTGATGGAAAATGCTAAAGCAGCAGATATATCCTTAACGAAGGAAGATATGCAAAAATTAAACAAGGAATTCCCGCCGCCAACGTCGAAAGTACCGTTGGAGGTAGTGTGAGTGCAGAGGCATTTCACATGACAGCCTATTTTGAGAGCGATATACTAAAAGAAGAAAACGACTAAAGGAGTGCTTTAGATGAACCACGTAACTTTAAATAATGACTTGAAAATGCCACAGCTTGGTTTTGGTGTATGGCAAGTAGGAAATGAAGAAGCAACTGCCGCAGTAGCAAAAGCACTTGAAGTCGGTTATACAAGCATCGATACCGCAATGATCTATAAAAATGAAGAAGGCGTCGGCAAAGCAATTAAAGAAGCAAACGTGAACAGAGAAGACCTCTTTATCACAACAAAAGTATGGAACACCGATCAAGGGTATGACAACACGATTGCTGCTTTTGAAGCAAGCCTTGAGCGCCTTGGTTTGGATTATGTAGACCTTTATCTTATCCACTGGCCAACACCAGAATATGATGAATATGTGGATACGTTCAAAGCGATGGAGAAACTGTATAAAGACGGCCGCGTGAAAGCAATTGGCGTATGTAACTTCGAAATTGAGCATCTTGAACGACTTATGAAAGAAACAGAAATCAAACCAGTGCTGAATCAAGTAGAATGCCACCCATACTTAGCGCAAAACGATCTAAAAGATTTCTGTAAGAAGCATGATATCTTTGTTGAAGCTTGGAGCCCGCTTGATCAAGGCGGCGACGTACTAAAAGATGAAGTTGTAACAAACATTGCAGAAAAGGTTGGCAAAACAGCTGCACAAGTTGTCTTGCGCTGGCATCTTCAGAATGACACAATTGTTATTCCGAAATCTGTTACACCATCTCGTATCAAAGAAAACTTCGAAGTATTCGACTTTGAGCTTTCTGCTGAAGATATGGATGCAATCAACAAATTGGATGCAGGACGCCGCAAGGGCCCAAATCCAAATGAAATGAATGTAAGATAAAATGTGAGGAGAAGAGCGCCGATTCGGTGCTCTTTTTTTGTGTTGACAGCTATAGCTGAAAATGATTTCCTAAGTTAAAAAAGCAGCATGAAAGTTGAGGGAGGAGGGGCGAACGCAAACAGAGCAGTCTTCTTTTTTAACTTTAGAAAAAGATCAACTAACTATTTAATAGCGGACTTAAAAAGAATATTATTTACATAATTCAAATCTTCGTCATTAATGGTTCAAGGGAGGCTTCTATGGAGAAAAAAGGTCATGTCCTTAATTTTATTTCGATTCTCATGATGGCTATTGGGCCTTTACTGGCTAAGTTTGGTGTGCTTGAAATCAGTCCGGCTAAAGCTGCTATCATTAATGTATTGGTGATCATTGCGGCGAGCTATCTGTTTGGGGTAATGCAGAGGAAAAAAGTGACGTTTTACAGAGATAAAGCGATGATTGTTTTAGGCGTGCTCAACTCACTCGGTGTCATTCTTATGTATGTTAGTACTAGTTTGTTATCACCGGTAGAGATTGGCTTTATTGGCCGTTTTTATACGGTGTTTGCTATTCTGCTGTCTTTACTGCTTCTGAAAGAGCGGTTATCGAAGAATGAGACGATCTTTATCCTATTTGCGATGATAGGAATTTTTCTTTTTATTGATACGGCCAATGTATACGGTGCTAGTTTAATAGGAAGCATGTGCGCTTTGTTTCAGACATTCTGTTTTGCTCTTTCAAATGTGTACATAAAGAAAGCGACAGTTGCAGATAAAAATTCGAATTCGATTCTTTTTACAAATAACTGCATTGCGCTGTTATTTGTTACGATTTATGCGATTAGTACAGGCCAGCTGTTCGAAGGAGGGTACCCTGTCTCAGGTATTGGATTGATTGCTTTGTCGTCCTTATTGACAGGATTTGTGGGAACGCTGTTTTTATATGAAGCACTAAAATATTTGCGGTTCTCGATTGCCAATACAGTTCGTGCTTTTAGCCCGATTCTGCTTGCTGCTATTTCTTTTCCTTTCTTTCCGGTTGAGATAACGTGGCAGAAAATTATTGGTGCCGTTATTATGCTGTTTTCGATTTTGCTGCTAACCAAGCGAAAGAAGCAGGGCAGTGTAAACAGAAAGACAGGATAGTGCAGAGAGAAGATCACAAAAGGTGGTCTTTTTTGGTGATTGATTTTGTATTATTTTGAAGGAGTTAAAGAGCAGTATATAGAATGATTATGTGGGTGTTTCTTTATAGGTGTATGATACTTCTATGTTCATTCTGAAGTTATTTTATTGCTAATTCAGTCGTACATAAGCGTATGCTAAAGTGGATTTAGGAAAAGAGGAGGGATTGATTTGAAAACAGAGCGCTTGGGAAAACAGGACCTGGAGGAAGCGGTAGAAATGTCGGAATATGCTTTTCGGTACCGTATCCCCGATGAGAAAAGAAAGGCTCGACTTGAACAGCTGGAACAGCACCAGCAGCTTTATGGAATTAAGGAAGACGGAAAACTTGCTGCTAAGCTGCAGCTGCTGCCGCTTGCGATCAGACTCGGAGAGCAGACAGTTCCGATGGGCGGAATTGCGGGGGTTACAACTTATCCGGAATACCGCCGAAATGGGTATATTAAGCAGATTTTAACGGATACGCTCTACCAGATTCGCGCGCAAGGGATGCCTGTTTCCATGCTGCATCCGTTCTATGTAGATTTCTACCGCCGCTTTGGATATGAATTATTCACAGATCGTACCATCTATACACTGAAGAGAAAGGATCTCGTAAGGCTGGCGCCAGTTGAGGGGACCATCGAGCGTATGAAAAAGGAAGCGCATGGACAGGAAGTTGAAGAGGTTTATGCTGCTTATGCGTCTCTTTACAGCGGTATGCTTGAAAGACAGGATTACTGGTGGAAACAGCGCGTTTATCGGGAACATGATTTTATTGCTCTTTATCGTGATGCAAAAGGAAAAGCACAGGGATATATCATTTACGAGATTGCTACACCTGATAAACTGGATATCTCGGAATTCGTAGCTCTGACTGCTGACGCAAGAGCGGGTTTGTGGAATTTCATTGCGCAGCATGATTCTATGTTTGAGGAAGTGAAACTGGACCTTTCACCGCATGATCCGCTAATCTTTATGCTGCCCGACCCACAGATCGATGTAAAGCATTATCCATACTTCATGGCACGAATTGTAGATATACCAGCTTTCTTTGCAGCATTTGATTGGCTAAAGGATCCCAATACTATTACTTTGCATGTACAAGATCCAATAATCCGAGAAAATAATGAAACGTATACGTTCCAAGACGGAAAAGCTGTTGTTTCAGCTGCGGATAGTGGAATTGAGCTGTCTATTAATATGCTATCTGCCATTGTGTTCGGATATAAACGACCGCTTGTACTTTGGCAGGCGGGCTTATTGAAGGGACCTGAAAAGATGATCCGACACTTGGAGGACAGCATCCCGAAACGTGTGCCTTACATCTACGATTTCTTCTAAGGAGATAAACAGTTTATGAAAAAGAGAGAATTCCATCGTCTATCCCGGGCAGTTATCCGTCACGGAGACAGCATCTTACTTGCCAAGGCAGAAGGCTGGCAGAATAGCTTTCTGCCAGGCGGCCACGTGGAAATAGGAGAGGGAGCAGAGGCGGCTTTACTGCGAGAATTACAGGAAGAGCTTGGTATGAAGGGAAACATCACTAGCTTTCTCGGTGATTTTGAGCATAGCTGGCAGCACGCAGACACCGATCATTTTGAATTGACGCATGTGTTTGAAGTTGCACTTGAAGACAAGGAAATCAAGAGCCAAGAGCCGCATTTACAATTCTTTTGGGCAAAACAAGAGGAATTTGAACAGCTCGATTTGCAGCCTTATCCTTTAATAGAAGTATTGCGTCCCATACAGCCCTCTGTATCGGTATGGCGGAGTACATTGAAGACAAACTGATTGTTATCGGTTTGTCTTTTTCTTTGAAAAAAGTCTTGCGCCTGACGTTGCGTCAACGTTTATCGTAGAAATCGAAGGGAGGTTATAGGATGACATACACCGTTCAAAAGCTGGCTTCGCTTGCTGGTGTAAGTAAGCGTACACTCCGTTATTATGACCAAATTGGATTGCTCAAGCCGGCAGAAATCAATGCAAGCGGGTATCGGATTTATACGGAGAAAGAGGTGGATCTGCTGCAGCAAATTCTCTTTTATCGTGAGTTGAAAGTGGATCTTAGCACAATTCAATCTATTATCTATTCTCCGGAGTTTGACAGGAAACAAGCTTTGGAAGAACATCGAAAACAGTTGTTAGCAAAACAGCAGCAAATTATTTTACTCCTCGGTAACGTGGAGAAAAGTATCCAAATGATTGAAAGGAATGAACATATGTCAGATCAAGAGAAATTCTCAGGCTTTAAGGAAGAAAAGCTTGCGGAAAATGAAGCGATGTATGGTGAGGAAATTAGAGAAGCATATGGCGAAGGAGTTATAGACGCAGCTAATCAAAAATACCGCGATATGACGGCTGTGCAATACGAGGAGATGCAGAAAATTGAGCAGCAGTTGTTTCTAAAAATAAAAGAAGCAATGCAGATTGGAGATTCAGCAGGAACGGAGGCGCTGCAAGCAGCAAAGCTGCATCAGAAATGGCTTGCCTTTACTTGGCCGTCTTACTCGAAAGAAGCACATGCTGGTCTAGCCGAAACGTACGTGCAGGATGAACGCTTCACTGCTTACTACGAGAACCATATTCAAAAAGGCGCTGCCCAATTTCTGCGGGACAGCATTCATTACTACACAAAAAGCTGAGCGATGTGCTTAGCTTTTTGTATTCATACATAAAGTGATGCTACACTTACTGAAAAGGAGAGATTTTATGAACCGAAAAGTGGTTGTAAACGATATGGAACTGGATACGTTTGATTATGCCCATGAAGTTTCTTCAAAGGATGGGGACGTCCTGCAGAAAATTCGGTTTAAGTTCCATGTGACAAGTGAAGCGTATCATGACGTTGCTGTGCTTTTGTACAAAAATGATTTTCACGTCGAAGTACCAGAAGATGGTATACGCTTCGATGCGATAATTAAGCAGTACAGTACAAGTATTACGAATTTATATGAAGCGGACCAAGTTGGTGAATACGTGTTAGTGCTGCAAGAGAAAGCAAGAGCTGAGCGATGAATGTCGTTTAGCTCTTGCTTCTCCCGAACAGGATGCTAATGAATATACATATTTACAGTGCGTATTTTAAAAGATTTCTTACCTGTAAAATAGCTATGTGAAAGATACATTTCCTTTTGTATAAAACTTCACAAATTGGTCACACTGTCTAGTGTAAGCGGTTACTTTATGTTGTATACTAACAGTAGCAAGTGTGAGGTATACAGAAAGGAGATGAGCTGATTGATCTTAAAAGCGTTAAAAGAAAACGGAGATATGACGATCTCCTACTATGAGAACGACATGCTCCAAACGTTTACTGGAAGATATCATGATCTGAATCTCTTTGACCAAACGCTTTGTCTGGTAAATAAGGAGAAGAAACAAATGACAATTCATATCGCAGGTATCCAGCAAATACATTAATAGAAGCTGCCGAAAGCATCTTACGGTGTTTTTCGGCAATTTTTTATGTTTTTTTATATTTTTGCGGTACAATAGATGGAACAAATAAGCTATCTGTTCTTTGGAAACGGATGCGGGAATACAGCTGTCAAAAGCACGGGCTGATTAGTGGAGGTTTCAAGCATGAGTTCGCAATATCCAGATGATGGACTGAGTTTACATACAGATCTGTATCAAATTAATATGGCGGAGACTTATTGGAATGATGGGATGCACGAAAAAAAGGCGGTTTTTGAGGTGTCGTTCCGGAAACTGCCGTTTGGCAATGGCTTTGCAGTGTTTGCAGGGCTTGAGCGTGTGATAGAGTACTTGCAGCAATTCCGGTTTACGGAAAGCGACTTACTTTATCTCAAAGATGAGTTAGGATACGGGGGCGATTTCCTAGCTTATCTGAAAGATTTACGCTTCACTGGGACAGTATATTCAGTTGTAGAAGGTGAGCTGGTGTTCAGCAATGAACCGCTCCTGCGCATCGAAGCACCATTAGCTGAAGCGCAGCTTGTTGAAACGGCAATTTTGAATATCGTTAATTACCAGACGCTGATTGCAACAAAAGCATCTCGAATCAAGCAGCTGCTTGGGGATGAGACTGCCCTTGAAATGGGAAGTCGCCGGGCGCATGAACTGGATGCAGCAGTGTGGGGAACAAGAGCTGCCTATATTGGCGGATTTGAGGCAACCTCAAATGTACGTGCTGGTAAAAAGTTTGGTATACCAGTAGCGGGTACACTTGCACATTCATTAATACAAGCATATCGTGATGAGTATATTGCTTTTACAAAATATGCGGAGCGACATAAGAATTGCACATTCCTTGTCGACACATACGATACCCTTCGTTCTGGTATTCCGAATGCAATTCGCGTTGCAAAAGAACAGGGCGATAAAATTAACTTTACTGCCATCAGACTTGATAGCGGTGACCTTGCTTACTTGTCCAAGAAAGCAAGAAAAGCGTTGGATGAAGCTGGATTTACCGATACAAAGATTTCCGCATCCAATGATTTAGATGAGGAAACAATCCTAAGTTTGAAAGCGCAAGGTGCAAAAATCGACATTTGGGGCATTGGCACAAAGCTGATTACAGCGTACGATCAGCCAGCATTAGGTGCGGTGTACAAGATGGTGAGCATCGAGGATAATGGTGCGATGCAGGATACAATCAAAATCAGCGGCAATCCGGAAAAAGTATCAACTCCTGGCTTGAAAAAGGTCTACCGAATTATCAATCGGATCAATAAGAAATCCGAGGGAGATTATATTGCCATGGAGGATGAAAATCCGCAGGAGGAGGATCATCTTAAGATGTTCCACCCTGTCCATACGTACGTGAGCAAGTTCGTAACAGATTATGATGCAGTTAACTTGCAGCAAACGATTTTCCGGGATGGCAAGCTTATATATGAGCTGCCGAAGATTGAGGATATCCAGACATATGCGAAAGCTAATTTGTCGCTTCTGTGGGATGAATACAAGCGTCCAAAATCGCCAGAGGAATATCCAGTGGATCTCAGCCAGAAATGCTGGGATAACAAGATGGAGAACATCCAAAAAGTAAAAGAACATGTAAAATCGTTAAATCAAACCACTTGATATGGTTACAATTCAAATTAATGGGAATAACTGTAGCATCGGTTGCTTGTTTTTTACATGGAAAACCTGTTAAAATGCTGTTGCAGCAATGTTAAGAATGTAGTTTAATAGTTCCTCTGACAAGCATACATGCTATAATAAGGAAATACGGGAACAGTTTGTTTCCCCAGATAACAACTGAACATACAGCTTTTACATCATCGTGAAGGTTTTGTATAAATTAATAAAATGAGGTGTTTTTCATGAACAAAGCAGAATTAGTAGAAGCAGTAGCACAACAAGCAGAATTATCTAAAAAAGAAGCAAGCAAAGCAGTAGACGCACTACTGGAAACAATCTCTGAAACACTTGCTAACGATGAAAAAGTACAGCTAGTCGGCTTCGGAACTTTCGAAGTGAGAGAGCGTGCTGCGCGTACTGGACGTAACCCGCAGACAGGTGAAGAAATCACAATCCCTGCATCTAAAGCGCCAGCATTCAAAGCAGGTAAAGATTTCAAAGAAGCTGTAAAATAAGAATAGCTCTAAAAAAAACTGCCGACGCAATGCTGCGTCGGCAGTTTTTTTATAATTTACTAACATGTGTAATAGATAGCTGACCGAGAACTGTCTCCACTTTCCATAAGGGCTCAAACATGGTGCGTAAGATAGCTGCTGTTGTATCGTCTGTTTCCAGACCCTGAACGGTCTTGTCATCTACGGCGTAATCCTTCCCTTCTTCCTTGCCGAAACGCAATTGGAGCAGGTTGCGGACGCCATTGAATGTAGGGAAAGAAATGCTGTAGCCTTCTGTTAGCGCAGCTGCTAATTTATCCTTTTTTGTCTCAAGTAATTCTGGATTGGCATCTGGATAGCTCGCTTTAATTGCAGTGATGTCATTTGCTTCAATTAGCGCTGCTGTATGCGTACGATCTAATCCGCTGTGGACAATACGTTCAATTTGGTATGCTTCTGCTTGTGAGATAGTAATGGTCATCGTCAGTCTCCTTTATCGAATGGCTTTGTTAGGCGGTGCTTGAAATGTGAAGGATTTTCGTTTCTTGTAAAGATAGGCAATCAGTTCTAAGAGAAAGCTAGGTATTTTCTTTGGAAACACTTTTTTCTTATATAATTTTTCATACGCAACGTGCAAATCCTTCCACTGTGTACATTGTTTCTGCTGTCGGAATCGTGCGGGATCAATCAGTCGTACGTCGCCGGTTGGCGTTATTAAAATATTGCGCAGATGTATGTCCGAAGGATTCAATCCTTGTGCGGCAGCAAAGCGCAAGGCATGTTCAATTTCAACTATATGATGATCCCGAATCGGAATACCTTTACGCAGGCAATCGTACAATGTGTGACCAGGAATATAGTCCATGACTAAATAGTTCTGGCCAGCGTCGTACAAATCTGGGAAGAAGCGACTTGCTGCTAACGTTTGGTAGATTGCTGCTTCCTCGGCTGCGATATGCTGGAAGGCTGGAAAAAATACTTTTATTACAAGTGAAGATTCCAAGATTCGAAATGCAAATGCGCTCCGTCCGGTCCCGATTAGTTCAAGGGCGGATGGATATGCTTTCAGATTTGGCATGGAATCAGGTCCTGTCATTTGAATCTGTTCTGCAACCTGTTTGAAATCTGTCATTTTCAGCGCTCCTTTGCTGGGAAACAAGGGCTTGTACGGAGGAAGTATATTTATTTATACGCACAAACAACGAAGTCAGTGCATAAAATTAGTGAAAAGCTAGTCCATCCGCCGTTAAAAAACCTTGGACGTCCTGCTTTCTAGCTATTTTCACATAAATCAGGAATGAATCCTTTACCTTCAGGGAAAATAGCATTATTGTCATCTAAAGAGAACGAGCAGAAACTATATGAAGAAAAAGGTGATCCTATGCAAGAAAAACCTAGTAAAACGGAATACCCTGCTTATTATCAAGATTACATGAAACTAGTACCAGAAGGAAATATTGTTGCTTTATTTAAAGAACAAGAGCGCATGACAACAAATTTACTGCAAGGATTAACGGATCAACAAGCATCCTTTGCATACGAAACAGATAAATGGACAATTAAGGAAGTAGTTGGACATTTGACCGATACCGAGCGCATCCTTGCTTATCGGCTGCTGACAATTGCCCGCGGAGATGTAACGCCGCTGCCAGGTTTCCAAGAAGATGCTTATGTCCAGCAGGCGAATTTCACAGGTATGACCGTAGCTAGCCTGCTGGCACAGTATAAAGCTGTACGTGCTTCCACTATTGCGTTAGTAGAATCACTGAATGATCAAGATTGGACGAGACAGGGAATGGCCAATAATTACGTCACTTCTGTTCGGGCGCTTGTATATATCCTGCTTGGACATGAACGCCATCACCATAATATTCTGCATGAGCGGTACTTTGCTTCCGCAACTTACCCGATAAATCGAATGTAATCTGGGGTATATTGACAGAGATACAGAACTGGTGTAGACTTTATTTCAGATTAGTAGAATACGATTGTGATTGCTCCAAAGGGGAGTAGCTTCCAGTTAAGTCGACAATACGTGATAGCTTGCTGTCGCCGGTTTAACTGACAACGTCAAGTTGTTTGCCAGACCTTTGCCAATTTGGTGAAGGCTGATTACGGACTGGACCTTCATGATGTGGAGGTCCTTTTCATTTAGTATAAATAAATGGAGGAACAAAGCCGTGTTGAAGAAGTGTTTAGAGATGATGCAGATGCGGGCGCCATCCATTACGCTCGTACTGGACCAGGCAAGCTATCAAGCAGGTGAAAAGATTGAAGGGCATTTTCAGCTCCATGGCGGCTGGAAAGACCAGAGTTTAAACAGATTAGATTGCGATTTGGTTATAAAAAACAGCGCAAACGATAAAATAGTGAATATAAAGAATGTACTTAGCATCTTTATGACAAAGCAGCTGAAATCCAATGAGCAGGTGAATAAGCCGTTCACCTTCCGATTACCGGATGAATTGGAACCAAGCTCCACTACCACTATATATGAATTGAAGACCAAGCTTGTTTTTGCAAATGAAAAATGCGCAACCGATGATAGACAAGTTCGGATTTTAGCGTAGACATAAGATGAAGGGGGAGATTGCATTGGGAAGGCTTTGCTGAAGATAACATCATTACAGGATAGAAGTTTTGCTGGCGCTGTTCCTCGTCAAGGTGTCGCAGCTATTTTATTAATCTGCTTGTAAACTATCAAACAAATAAGTGAGGTGAATCCCTTCGTTTAAGAAGGGAACTAATTGGACCCATCAATAGTCATAAATTTAAGTTTAGTTGTGTTATTCATCATTTTTACAGCCTTTTTCGTAGGTGCAGAATTTTCTGTCGTGAAAGTGCGTATGTCGCGCATCGATCAGCTAGTCGCTGAGGGTAACAAACGGGCGATTATTGTTCGTAAACTAGTGGATAACCTGGATTATTATTTATCAGCTTGTCAGCTTGGAATTACGGTCACAGCCCTTGTATTAGGTGCGTTAGGTGAACCAACAGTTGAGAAAATACTGCATCCGCTTTTCGATGAGTTTGGCTTCTCCGAATCTTTGTCTACCATTCTCTCGTACGCAATTGCTTTTGCGTCGGTTACATTTTTACACGTTGTAATTGGAGAGCTGGCACCAAAGACACTGGCGATTCAATATACAGAGCAGCTGACATTAATCCTAGGACCGCCGTTGTATTGGTTTGGTAAATTGATGGCGCCATTCATTTATTTGCTGAACGGATCTGCGCGTGTATTTTTGAGAATGTTTGGTGTGAAGCCGGCAGCTCATGAGACAGCACACTCGGAGGAAGAACTGCGTATTATCATGACGCAGAGCTATCAAAGTGGTGAGATTAACAAAACAGAACTTAGTTATATGGAAAATATCTTCACATTTGATGAACGTGTAGCGAAAGATATCATGGTTCCGCGGACACAAGTGGTTACATTGGAAAAATCCATGACTGCTGCAGAAGTAATTGAAGTGATTGATGAACATCAATTTACCCGTTACCTAGTGACAGATGATGGAGATAAAGACCATATTATCGGATTCGTTAATGTGAAAGAAATGCTGACAGATTTTGCTGCCGGCAGAAGGCAGAACCTGCCTAACTTCATCCATGAACTGCCTACTATTCATGAAGGAACTTCACTGCAGAATGCCCTTCTGAAGATGCAGACAGAACGTGTACACATAGCGCTTGTGGTGGATGAGTATGGCGGTACAGCAGGTATTCTTACGATGGAAGACATCTTAGAAGAAATTGTTGGTGAAATTCACGACGAGTTTGATGATGATGAAGTACCGGATATCCAGGAAGTCGATGGTCTTACTTATCATATCAATGGTCGTGTACTGCTGGATGATCTTGAAGATCAATTTGACTTTGAATTTGACGATCGGAATGATGTGGATACAATCGGCGGCTGGATTTTCGTCAAGAGTGATGAAGTTGAGGATAAGACAACTGTCGTGGATGAAGCAGGAAATGAGTGGGAGGTTATCGAAATGGATAACCATCAGATCCTAATGATTGAACTGCGCATCCTGGAACAAAAACAGCTTCCTGTCATGGAAGCGTGAAAACAAGAGTGAAGAAAAAGGCCGGGATGCCTGCTGTGCATCCCGGCCTTTTTTTATATGGAGGTATAAAAACATTGAGTGAGAAGCATACCATTAAACTTTATGAAAATAAGCACCAAGAAAAAAATGAGGTTGCCCGGCATCAGCACGATATCTCTCATCAGCTGCTTTATGTTTTGGATGGAGAAGGGAGATGTGAACTGCATAATACCAGCCAAGAGCTGCGGCCGGACAGTATTGTGCTCATTTCTCCGCATACGGAGCATGCTATTCACGCTCTTTCGAAAATGACAGTGCTTGTACTGGAATTTAATAGCCATCATCTGGCAGAGGATGTTAACGCTTATTTAGTGAAACCAGTTTTCTTGGTATCGCGCGTGTTAAATCTCTCCCTGTTTGAAAGCAGTGAGATTCGGCAGCTGCTGCGGAAGATGCTGTTCGAGCAATCGCAAGTTCATCCTATTCATGCAATAGGACTAAAGCTATTGTTGGCACAAGTTCTGTATCAACTGACGATCATGCAGCAGGAGGATATGACGCAGGATATGAATGCCAGAAGAGCAAAATGGCTGAAGAACTATTTAGAAACTCGATATTTTGAGATTACAAGTATGGAAGAGCTGGCAGCGAAAGCAGGAGTGAGCAGTCGCTATATGAATCAGGTTTTCAAAGAAATGTATGATACAACGCCATATCAATTTCTAACAGAAGTGAGGCTGGTAAAGGCAAAGAAAATGCTGCAAGAATCAGATCGAGAGATTGTCTCTATCTGCTTTGAAGTTGGATTTGAAGCAGTATCGACCTTTTATCGGGTGTTTAAAAAATATGTCGGCGTTACGCCAAATGTTTACAGGCGAACGACAGATGACTTCCGAAATTGAGAATTTCTGAAAAGATTGATAAGATAAATGAAAACGCTTTATTTATACTGTTCTTAAAAGAATAGTGGGAGGGCGTTAGAATGGCAGCAAAGAAAATTGGGATTATTATGAACGGTGTAACAGGAAGAATGGGGACGAACCAGCATTTAATTCGATCCATCGCAGCTATTCGTGCAGAAGGAGGCGTGCTGCTTTCAAATGGAGAACGCCTTATGCCGGATCCAATCTTGGTTGGTAGAAATGAAGAGAAGCTTTCTAAGCTTGCCAGAGAAAATAATGTGGAGCGTTATAGTACGGACCTGGAAGCCGCATTGGCAGATGACTATAACGTTATCTACTTTGATTCCCAAACAACAAATCGCAGAGAAGAGAGTATTCAACAAGCAATCAAAGCAGGTAAACATATTTATTGTGAGAAGCCTACAGCTACAAGTCTTGAGGGTTCTTTAGAATTAGCGAGATTGGCGCGCGAGGCCGGAGTAAAGAACGGTGTGGTGCAAGATAAGCTTTTCCTTCCGGGATTGCTAAAGCTGAAGCATTTAATCGATAGTGATTACTTTGGTGACATATTGTCTGTGAAGCTGGACTTTGGTTATTGGGTGTTCGAAGGTGACTGGCAGGAAGCACAGCGTCCAAGCTGGAATTACCGGGCCGAAGATGGCGGCGGTATTATCGTCGATATGTTTGCGCATTGGCGCTATGTGATTGACCACCTATTCGGTGAGATTGACAGCATGACGTGCATTGGAGCAACACATATTCCTTATCGAGTTGACGAAGCGGGTAATCGCTACAAAGCAACAGCGGATGATGCTGCATATGCTATTTTCGCTTTGAAGAACGGTGTTGTCGTGCAAGCCAATTCTTCTTGGACGACTAGAGTTGATCGAGATGATCTTGTTACATTCCAAGTGGATGGCACATTGGGAAGCGCGGTCGCTGGTTTGCGTGATTGTAAGGTTCAGCATCGTGTAACAACACCAAAGCCAGTTTGGAATCCGGATATTCCGAATACAATCGATTTCCGTTCCCAGTGGGAATCACTGCCGGAAAACCGCACATACGACAATGGATTCAAAATTCAGTGGGAACAGTTCTTGCGACATGTGGAAGAAGATGCCGCATTCCCTTGGGACTTGCTTGAAGGTGCAAAAGGTACCCAGCTGTCTGACTTAGGGTTAAAAGCATGGCATGAGAAGAAGTGGGTCACTGTACCGAGCCTGGAAATCTAAAGGAGGAAGCGGCATGACAACAATTCTTTTACCAAAGCAAGGAGGTTCCTTGGAGCCGTATACAATGATTCACTCAGCTTCTACTTACCCGACAGAAGGGACTTTCCGAACACGGACGGCTTACTCCGCTGCGCATGTTGTGGCGGACACAAAGTCGTCGGCACATCCGATACTTGGCGGAGCGATAGATTGGGATGCTACGCTTGCCTATCGAAAATCACTGTGGAAGCTTGGCTTCGGTGTAGCAGAAGCAATGGATACAGCGCAGCGAGGGATGGGCCTTACATGGGAAATGGCAAAGGAACTGATTTCGACTAGTGCACAAGAAGCGAAAAAGGAGAATGCACTGCTCGCTTCCGGTGCAGGCACAGATCATCTTGAGTCAGACAAGAAATATACATTAGCTGAAATTAAGCAAGCGTACGAGGAACAGACGGTCTTCGTTGAAGGGACCGGCAGCCGAATCATCTTAATGGCAAGCCGTGCATTAGCTGCAAGCGCTCGTTCTGCAGCCGATTATAAAGACGTTTACGGACATGTACTGAAAGGCGTAAATCAACCGGTTATCCTCCACTGGCTTGGACCGATGTTTGATCCAAAGCTTACGGGCTATTGGGGAACAGAAACAATCAGCCATGCGATGGATGCTTGTTTGGAACTGATACATCAAAATGAAGCAAAAATCGATGGTATTAAGATCTCACTGCTGGATAAAGACAAGGAAATAGAGATGAGAGCGAAGCTGCCAGCATCTGTTCGTATGTATACAGGAGATGATTTTAATTATCCGGAGCTGATACAAGGAGACGGCGAGCAATATAGCCATGCACTTCTCGGAATCTTTGATGCAATTGCACCGGCAGCATCCGAAGCGCTGCGTGCGCTTGATGCTGATGATATTGAAGGATATCGAGAGATTTTTGATAAAACAGTACCTCTTGCCCGACATATTTTCGAGACGCCAACTTATGCTTACAAAACAGGTGTTGTATTCTTGGCCTATCTCAATGGCCATCAATCACACTTTAGAATGATTGGCGGAGCAGAAGGGGCACGATCTGTTCTCCACTTGAGCGAACTCTTCCGGCTGGCGGATCAAGCAGGTGTACTTGTAGATCCAGCTCTCGCTGTCCAGCGCATGCAGCTCGTATTAAAGCTTGCTGGGATTGAACAGCAGGTGAGGATATGACGAAAGCAAATCTGCAGCTGCTCAGTCTCAATCAGATTACGACAGAAAATTGGTCGCTTTCGGAAGCGATTCAAGGATGTGCACGACACGATATTCACTGGATATCTATTTGGCGGCATAAGTTAGAGGAGCTCGGTGTAAAGGAAGCAAGAAAACTGCTGACGGAATATGGTGTGCAAGTATCCAGCCTTTGCCGCGGCGGTATGTTCCCAGCAGCGACGGAGCGGGAAAGACAGCAGCGCATTGATGACAATAAGCGAGCAATTGAGGATGCAAAGGCGTTGGGGACAGATGTGCTTGTGCTCGTATGCGGACCGGCGCCCGACAAGAATATCAAACAGGCTCGTCATTGGGTCGAGGCAGGAATCGAAGCGATTCTTCCGTATGCTGAAGAACTAGGTGTGAAGCTTGGTATTGAACCGCTGCATCCGATGTACGCTGCCGATCGCTCTGTTATTAATACATTGGGGCAGGCAAATACACTGACAGAGCGTCTGCAATCCGATCATCTTGGTGTTGTAGCGGATGCCTTCCACATCTGGTGGGATCCCGAGCTGGAACACCAGATAGCTCGTGCAAAAGGAAAGTTATTGGGCTTCCATGTTTCTGACTGGAAGGTGCCAATGCGGGATATGTTTAAAGGTCGGGCGATGATGGGGGACGGTGTGATTGATTTGCGCGGGATGCGCAGCATGGTAGAGGAAGCAGGCTATCATGGTCCGATTGAAGTGGAAATTATCAATCAGGAAATCTGGGATCAGCCAGGTGATGACGTACTTCATCAAATGAAGCAATGTTACCAGGCGCATGTGTAAAGGAGAGTTGTGAAATGGCACTTCTGCATCAGCTAGAAGAATTAGCCCAAAACATTGCTGCTTCTGGCAAAAAAGATCCGGTACCTTTCACTTTTTCGGTGGCAGGGCTGGATCACCCGCATATTTACAGCATGACACAAGGGTTGCTGGATGCAGGCGCACAGCTTGTACACGTTTATGACAAGAACATAGACCAGTCGAAGGCATTTGTGGAGAAATTTCGTACTGGAGAAGTTGTTTCGGAGTTGTCCCATATCCTCCATAGTGAAGTGGCTTTAGTAGCGACAAGTATTGTGCCATCTGAACGATGCGATTTAGGTATTCAAGTGCTGGAGCATGATAAGCATTTTCTGTCGGCGAAAGCTCCTTTTACGACAATGGATCAGCTGCTTGCAGCAAAAGAAGCTGTACGCCGTACAGGGAAGAAGTGGGCTGTATTCTATAGTGAGCGTTTAGCGGTTGAAGCTGCACTGCTCGCGGATGAGATTGTGCAGCACGACTTGATTGGTGATCTATTCCAGTTAACTGGGTCGGGGCCGCATCGACTGCAGGCAGGCACGCGGCCTGAATGGTTTTTCGATCCATCGAAAAACGGAGGGATACTCTGTGATATCGGCAGTCATCAGATTGAGCAGCTGCTGCATTACAGCAGAACTTTAGAAGCAATCGTACTGCACAGCAAGGTAGCGAACTATGCGCATCCTCAATACGGAGCGTGGCAGGATTTTGGCGATGCGACCCTAGTGACGGACTCAGGCATCAGCCAGTATTTCCGTGTTGACTGGTTCACACCTGCTGGACTTCGGGTCTGGGGAGACGGCCGTACGGTACTGCATGGAACGAACGGGTTTGTTGAGCTGCGCAAATATACAGATGTCGCGCGTTCTGCTGAGGGAGAGCATCTGTATCTCGTGACAGATCACGATGAAATATACTTTCCGGTAAAGGGGAAGGTTGGAATTCCTTATTTCAGCCAGTTGATTGGTGATTGTGTGTATGGGACGGAAGTGGCGATGAGCCAGGAACATACATTTCGGGCGGCGGCTTTGGCGATTCAAGCACAGGAAAAAGCCATCAGTCTGACGAAGGCAGGGGAGAATCGATGAAGCAAAAAGTCGTTTTAGTTGGGATGAATGGATATGGCGAGCATTATCTAGAAGCACTATTAAATCGAGAAGATATCGTCTTCGCTGGTATTGTGGAAATTCATCCGGAGAAAAGCACACTTTTAGAACAAGTGAAGCAGCAGGAGATTCCGATATTTAAAACAATCGAAGCTTTCTATCAGCAGAATAAGGCGGACTTGGCAATCATCGCCACACCTATTCATTTGCACACAGAGCAGGCGATATGTGCACTCCAGCATGAATCGAATGTACTTTGTGAGAAGCCAATATTTGCTGATATGCAGGATCGCGATCGATGGGAGCAGGCAATAGCAGCATCTGGCAAGTGGGCAGCTATTGGTTTTAACTGGTCGTTCACGGCACCTATTCTAGAGTTGAAGGAAGACATCCGCCGAGGTATCTATGGAAAACCAAAACAGCTGAAAACGTTAGTATTATGGCCGCGGGATGAAAATTACTTTGCTCGTTCGGCATGGTCAGGGAGGCTGGCAACTGCTAATGGAAAGCTGATTCGTGACAGTGTAGCGAATAATGCTGCTGCGCATTTTATTCATAATATGTTGTTTGTGTTAGGAGAAGAACTGCAGCGAACCGTGCAAGTTAATTGTCTGGAAGCTGAGCTTTACCGAGCAAATGATATTGAAACATTTGATACTTGCGCGATCCGTTTGGAAACAGAGGGTGATTGCGAATTGCTTTTTCTTGGATCACATGCAACAGCAAAAGAACAAGGTCCGCAATTTCTATATACGTTTGAAAAAGGGCACATTGTGTATGATTGCAATCTTGACCAAGGCGTTATTACAGCTTATGCGGAAGATGGGCAAGAGAAAGTTTATGGAAATCCGCAAGCAAATCATCTCGATAAATTAGACTATTGTATTGCTGCGTTGAGAGATGGTAGAGACATTCCGTGTACTTTTGAAACGGCAATTGGTCATGCAGCAGTTATTGAAGCTGTGCATCGAGCAGTGCCGGAGAGTCACCCGTTTCCGACAGAAGTACAGCAGATGATTGGCGATATGAGAACGGTTACTGAATTAGAGGAAATATTGCACGCATGTTTTGTGAAAGGAAAGCTTCCAAATGAATTGCAGATTCCGTGGAGCAGACCTGCCAAACAGGCTGAAGTTGTTATAACACTGCAAAAAGGCAGCCCCTAATTCGGGTCTGTCAAATACGATATTTTGTAAGCGCTTTATACTATAGTGTGGAGGGTGAAGCATGAAGCGAGCAAAAACGACGTGGTTGATTCTTGCTGTTTTACTGCTTGGGATTGTTGTGCTGATGATTGTTGGTCCATCAACAGATGCAGCTGAACAGGAGACAAAAAAACTGACGATGGGACATATTCACAACCCAAATAGTCCGGTTTATGCCAGCTTAGAGGAATTCACAGGTGAACTAGAGGAGCGCACGGACGGAGTAATTTCGACTGATATTTACACAGAAGGCAGTCTTGGTGGAGAAAGAGTTATGCTGGAACTTGTCCAAAATGGTGTAGTGGATATGGCGAAAGTAAACGGCGGTGTGCTGGAGAGCTTTTATCCCGATTTTTCTATTTTTAGTCTGCCATACGTGTTCGAGGATGAAGAACACTTCAAAAAGGTCATGCAGTCAGAGATTGTAAAGAACCTTTATAAAGAGCTGGAAGAGGTAGGCTTGCATGGTGTTGCTTATTACGATGCTGGAGCACGTAGTTTCTATACAGCTGACAAACCAATTCAGACTCCCGACGATTTGCATGGACTAAAGATCCGTACGATGACAAATACAACATCCATTCGCACGATGGAACTGCTTGGTGCCTCTCCGACTCCGCTGCCTGCGCCAGAAGTATATACAGGACTGCAACAGGGTGTGATTGACGGTGCCGAGAGTAGTCCAATTGCCCTTACGGATGCGAACCATGGTGAGGTTGCTAAATTCTTTTCTTACGATGAACATACGCGTATTCCAGATTTCCTAATTATGAGTGAGAAAACGTGGGACAGCTTAACACCCGATCAGCAGCAGGCTGTGGAGGAGTCAGCAGCAATTTCCTCCGAAAACCATAATGCCCGCTGGGATCAGTTAATCGAGGAAAGCATCAAAAAGGCGGAGGATGAGATGGGTGTCACGTTTAATGAACTGGACCAAGCCCCCTTTAAAGAACTTGTACAGCCGCTGATAGAAGAACGACGAAAAGATCCGGAGATTGCCAAGGTGCTTGATGACATTGCAGCGTTGGAGTAGTAAACAGCCTTACAGAAAATGGATAGGAGCTGAATGAGGTGGAAAAAATACGATACTGGGTAGATAAAAGTATCTTGCTTGTAACCTGTACATTGACTGTCTTCTTGGTCGCCGGTGCTATTTGGCAGGTTTTCACTCGCTTTGTCTTGCAAAATCCAAGTGTGTTCACAGAAGAAGTATTACGTTTCTCCTTCATCTGGGTCGGATTGCTGGGAGCCAGTTATGCTTTTGGTATGAAGGAGCATATAGCCCTGACGTTTTTAATGTCTAAGTGGAAGCATAAAAAAGATAAAAAAGCTGCTGAAATTATAATCGAAGTGACAGTTTTGCTGTTTATGATAATCGTTTTTATCATTGGCGGTTCACAGCTTATGCTGGAGACGATGACACAGACTTCGCCAGTTCTTGGTTTGCCAATGGGATATGTGTATGCAGCGCTGCCGCTATCGGGGCTGTTGACGGTGTATTACATTGTTACGAATCGACTCATGGCACGTAAAGAAGCAGCTAGAAGGAGGCATGCCGCATGACGAGTGTTGCGCTTGCAGGTATCGTGTTGTTTGGGCTTTTCTTTCTCCTTATCTTCTTTGGTGTTCCGATTGCTGTCAGTATTGGGTTGTCGACTTTAGTAGCCGGTCTTACGCTGCTGCCTTTCGATGAGGTACTGGTTGTCGTAGCACAGCAGTTTGTTACCGGAATAGACAGCTTTGTACTTCTATCATTGATCTTCTTTACGTTGGCAGGCAGCATCATGAATACAGGCGGGATTGCACAGCGGCTAATCAACTTTGCAAAGCTGCTGGCAGGACGGATGCCGGGATCTTTAGCTCACACAAATGTAATCGGGAATACATTGTTCGGCGCCCTATCTGGCTCGGCAATTGCCTCGGCGGCAACGATGGGGAAAATTATGTCTCCCTTACAGAAAAAAGAAGGCTATGATCCTACATATTCAGCTGCTGTTAATATTGCATCTGCGCCGGCAGGATTAATTATTCCGCCAAGTGGGACGCCAATTATCTATTCTGTGTTAAGCGGCGGAACTTCTATCGGAGCTTTGTTTATTGCGGGGTATCTGCCAGGAATTCTTATGGCAGTCTTAATTATGATAATGGCCTTTATAGTTGCCAAACGTAGAGGATATGCAGTCTCTGATCCCATTCGGTTCTCTCAAGCGATGAGAGTAACATTACAAGCTATCCCTAGTCTTCTGCTGATCGTAGTTGTTATTGGCGGGATATCACTGGGTGTGTTTACTGCTACAGAAGGGGCTGCTGTCGCTATCCTTTATGCAGTAGTATTGTGTCTGATTTACCGGAGCCTGACATGGAAAGATATTCCTGTAATTCTGCGGGATACAGTCATCTTCTCTGGAGTTATCTTACTGCTTATCGGTGCCTCATCTGCTATGTCCTGGATCTTATCTTACTCCAAGCTGCCGCAGTTCGTCAGCGAAGGGATTCTCCAGCTCAGTGATAATAAGATGATCCTAATCTTGATCATGGTTCTTTTGCTGCTGCTGGTCGGAACATTTATGGATATTGCGCCAGCATTGCTCATCTTTACACCGATACTCTTGCCAATTGCTTTGGAACTAGGTGTGCATCCGGTACACTTTGGGATGATTATGTCCATGGGACTGGCCATTGGTACCATTACGCCGCCGGTGGGAACGGTACTCTTCATTGGATCGAAAGTTGGGGATGTATCGATTGAACAGGTAACCAAACCACTGCTGCTCTTCTATATTCCAGTCATAATAGCCTTCCTGGCTGTGGCTTATATTCCGGCTATAAGTTTGTGGCTTCCAGAGCTAATGGGAGTATTGGAATAAACAAAAAAGGCCTTCTCTCCTAAAAGAAGGCCTTTTTTGTATGATATCAATAACAGCTAAATGCTTCGACGCGATTTAAATCAATGCCAAAATACTGCCAGCGGAACTGCTGTGATCGCCAGCGGAAACCAGCGATAGAAGTGCGGCCGACAAATACTGGGTAGTACCAGAAGCGCTGGCCGTTTTCGAGTTGCATGTAAGTGTATCGATATAGACAGAATCTAATTCCGCCAGGATCTACTGCAAATGTAGAAGGTCCGCCACTACTGCTAACTGACTGCAGCTGCGGAATCTGTGACGGCGGCGGTCCTGGTGGTCCGAAAGAAGACTGCCCTTGCTGCTGTCCGCCTTGCCCGCCAGAGCCAGAAGGAGGTCCGAATGGGAAGCCGCCCTGTCCGCCTTGCCCGCCAGAGCCAGAAGGAGGCCCAAATGGAAAGCCGCCTTGCCCGCCAGAGCCAGGTCCGCCGAAACCTGGCAGTCCAGGAAATTGAATTTGTCGATGCTGAATTTGCTTATCGTTTTTGTTGTACATCACTATTCTCCCTTCTTACTTCTTCTCTATCGTATGTAACGAATTGGATTTGGGTAGCTTGCCTAGTAAATTTACATGTGTTTCTTTGCAGAGCACGATGGGAATAGGCTTTGAAAACGGGAAAGGAAGGCGTGCATATGGCTGAAAAACAAGAAGCGAAACAAAAAGCAAGTGAAGCAAAGGAAGAAGCAAAGCCGTGGGTCCGCAGGTTCGGGCGATTCGGTTATATGTCTCAAGGAATTGTTTATGCCCTTATCGGTATCCTGGCATTTTTGGCAGCACTGCATATCGGGGGTAAGACAACAGGTACAGGAGGTATGCTGCAAAGACTAGCGACTTTGCCTTTCGGAAATATCGTCTTATGGTTGATTGGGGTTGGTCTTATTGGCTATGTATGCTGGGTTGTTATTTTAGCAATCAAAGATCCAAACAAAGAAGAAAACGGAGCAAAAGGAATAATCGTTCGGATAGGTTATGGTATCAGCGCTATTATATATGCGAGCATTGCCGTCAATGCACTTCGCTATGCAGCTACCAATCAGGGAAGCAGTGGAGACAGCCAACAGTCCATTTCCGCTCAGCTTCTTTCTTATCCATTAGGAAAGTGGCTCATTGCAGGGATTGGAGTAATTATTATTGGATATGGTATATATGAGTTATTCAGCGGAATAACAGGCAGGTTTATGAACAAATTCAACGTTCATGAAATGAACAAACATGAACAACGTATCGGTCGTCAATCCGGGCGTATCGGACTGATTAGCAGAGGAGTCGTTTTTGGACTGATTGGATTCTTTTTCATCCTTACTTCCATCCAGTCTAATCCTGATAAAGCGAAAGGACTTGATGGGGCACTGGCTGAACTGGCACAGCAGCCATACGGCCGGTGGCTGCTCGGCATTGTTGCTCTCGGTTTTATTCTGTTCGGGTTGTACAGTGTCATTCGCGGCCGCTATCAGCAAATGAGTTTTGGGAAACGTGTATAATCTGATTGCTATCTTCTAAAGATAGGGGAAGCTGCAAATTTTAAAGAAGTGGAAGGGCTTTAATTTGTCTTATTTTTTGAACATATAATAGGAAATTAAAAAAACGTTAACCTAAGTGAAATATCTTTTGACAAGTTCTAAAAGTAGGAGTAAAGTTGGAAGTGGATATTTTGAGCAATTTGTGAACGTACAGTTGTGAACAAATTCACAACAAAGTATAATGTTTACGTATAAATATATTGGATTGCCATAGCAAAGGAGAATACGTTATGTCTGAAACAAACGAAAGTGTTAGCCAGAGCCAACAGGACCTTATTGGCCAATTGCTAAAGCCTGAAGTACAAGAATCATTGACTTCTTTGATTGATCAGCTGCCAAAAATCAATGAGCTTGTGAATGCGTTAACAGCATCTTACGATTTTGCACAAGCTGTTGCAACGGATGATGTTTTGAAATCTGATACGGTTGGTGCTATTACAGAGGTGCTTCACCCAGTAACAGATTCTGTGAAAACAGTTGCCCAAACTGCAATTGAAGCGAAAGACCGTGCTGAAACAAGCAATGAAACAATCGGAGTATTCGGTTTGCTTCGTCTTATGAAGGATCCGCAAGCGCAAAAAATGTTCCGTTTTGTTCAAAGCTATTTGGAAGTAGCAAACGAAAAAGAAAAACAAAAATAAGAGCTTAAAGGTAAGGACGGAGGATTAAGTATGGCAAAGAATATCGTTATTTTAGGCGCCGGTTATGGCGGAGTCTTAGCCGCTCAAACTGTACGTAAGTACTACAGCAAAGCAGAAGCAAATGTGACACTTATCAATAAAACATCGACACACCAAATTATCACTGAGCTTCACCGTCTTGCAGCGGGCAGTATTTCCGAGCAAGCAGTAGCAATGCCTGTAACGAAGCTTCTAAAAGGTTTGGATGTTGATTTTAAAGTAGCAACAGTAGAAAGCTTCAACGTTGACACGAAAGAAGTTGTCCTAGAAGGCGGCAATACACTTTCTTATGATGCATTGGTAGTTGGACTTGGAAGCAGAACTGCTTACTTCGGTATCCCTGGATTGGAAGAAAACAGTCTTGTATTGAAATCCGTTGCAGATGCTAACAAAGTATTCAACCAAATCCAAGATAAAATCAAAGCGTATGCAGCATCGAAAAATCCTGCAGACGCAACAATTCTAATCGGTGGCGGCGGTCTGACTGGTGTTGAGCTAGTTGGCGAAATCGCAGACAAGCTTCCTTCTTACTGCTTGCCTCACGGTGTAGATCCAAAAGAAATCAAGTTGCAGCTTGTTGAGGCTGGTCCTAAGGTTCTTCCAATGCTTCCACAGCATCTTATTGATCGCGCACAATCCAGCTTGGAAAAACGCGGCGTTGAATTCTTGCTTGGTTTGCCTGTAACGAACGTAGAAGGCAACGTTGTAGAATTAAAAGATGGTCAGAAGATCGAAACAAATACATTTGTTTGGACTGGCGGCGTACAAGCCTTCCCAATGGTAGCAGAGTCTGGCTTAGAAACAGACCGCGGCCGTGCAACTGTAAACACGCATTTGCAGTCTAAGAGCCATCAAGATGTATTCGTTGTCGGTGACAGCGCAGTATACTTCGGTGAAGACGGTCGTCCTTGGCCGCCAACAGCTCAGATTGCTTGGCAAATGGGTGAGCTAGTAGGATACAACCTATTCGCTTTTCTTGAAGGAAAAACAATGGAAGAGTTCAGCCCGATCAACTCCGGTACACTTGCAAGCCTTGGCCGCAAGGATGCTGTAGCATTCATCGGTGCTAACCAAACACCATTGAAAGGTCTTCCAGCGACAATGATGAAAGAAGCAAGTAATATCCGCTACTTGACTCACGTAAAAGGCCTATTCAGCTTAGCTTACTAATAAGAGTAAGAAAAAACACTTCCGCCTGGAAGTGTTTTTTTTTTACATGTACCTTCTCCTTTCTAGTGGAAAAATACTGTAAAATTATTATTTCTGTATTTATTCTGCATTGGATACCCAGTTATAATAGTGGCAAGGAGGAGTTAAGATGCTTATTTTCATTCGCTTGTGGAAGCGTGTTACATCTATAAATTTTCTCTCGATAGCTATAGCTTCAGTTATTGTCGTCATGACAGGGACAGTGGGTATTCACTTTATCGAAAGAGAGAATTTTCCGTCTTGGTTTGATGGGTTCTGGTGGACAATGACAACTGTCACAACAGTCGGATATGGGGACTTTTACCCGGAGACAGTACCAGGAAGATTAATTGGGATATTTCTGTTTTTATTTGGGATTGGTGTGATTGGTGTACTAATTGGCAAGATTGCGGACGGTGCTTCGGCATTTAAGCAAATGCAAAAGGAGGGAAAGTTATTGATTAAAAGAAGTGGTCATTATATATACATAGGCTGGTCTAGAAAGGTGAAAAAATCAATAGAAGAAGTAATGGCAAATGAAGCCGACGCCTATATAGTAATAATTGACGACAGAGGAGAGCACCCATTTGAGCATGAGCACATTGCCTTCGTCCAAGGGGACCCCACGGATGAAGCAACACTCAAGCAGGCGAATCTTTTAGAAGCAGCACGTGTTGCTGTGTTTTCTGACCCGACATTGGATTCTACACTTTTGGCAGATGCCAAGACACTATTAATTGCATCTGCAGTCGAGGGGATTTCCAAAGCTGAGAATGTAAATATACATACAGTTGTTGAAATCAATAATGAGTCACATATTCCTAAATTCGAGCATATTTCGATTGATGATTTTATCTTGTCGAACGACTCTGTCTCATTATTGATGGCGAAAGCTGTTCTTACACCTGGAACTTCTAATATGTTCCGTCAGCTTTTAAGTAAACAGCATGGAAGCAACATTCATGAAGTGAAACCTAAGGCTGAGTGGAAGACATACGAAGACGCACAGCACGCCCTAGCAAAAGAAGGAATGAATCTTTTCTGCATCAATGAGAACATGAATTTCCTGCTTGATAAAGAAGCCTCTTTAGAGCCGATCGATCGTTTGTTTGTTATAGCCAATGATGACGTGTATGAAAAGTTTAAACATCATATTGTGTAATGATTTGAATAGTGGTATTATAGTAAAAATTTACAAGTGATGAAGCGGAGCAGTATGGTATGTAAGCTCCTTCTACAGAGAGCCCTGTAAAGCTGAGAGGGGTGAAGGAGACCAGCCAGAACAAACCGTGGAGCTGTTTACCGGATTAAAATGATGGTAAGACGGGAGTGCCCGTTACAGCACAAGGTCTACGCAGTATATGCGTGTACTTTTTGAGCCTGACTAGGTGACTTGTCAGGAAACTAGGGTGGCACCGCGACGGTATCTCGCCCCTAAGATTTCAATCTTGGGGGTGGGATTTTTTATTGGCTTCAACTTCAAACGAACGAAATGGAGGAAGAAGATGAACAAATACCGTTTACGTGCTATTGGCATGCTGATTGCGATTACTTTTGCATCTTGCGGGGAATGGATCTACCTGATTGCATTGAATTTAAAGGTGTATCAGCAAGCAGAGCAAGCAGCTATAGCGGTTGCGATGCTGTATATGATCAAGCCTGCTGCTGGTCTTTTAATGAACAGTTGGGCAGGAAGCTTCATTGATCGAATGGACAATCGAAAGCTGATGATAGGATTATATCTTGTAAGGGTTATGGGAATAGCGAGCATGATGCTGACTGATTCTCTGGGGCAAATTTATCTGCTTGTCTTCCTTGTTGCAGCTGCAGCTTCCATATTCGAACCAGCAAGTCTGCCGTATATTACTGGACTGATACAAAAACGGCACTGGCAGTGGTTTAATTCATTTCGGGCAATAGCAGATGGAAGTGGATTTGTGTTAGGTCCTGCAGTGGCTGGTATATTGGTAGGTATCGGCTCGGTGGACATGGCACTGCTTGTCAATATCCTCTTATTGCTGCTGGCTGCTGGAATTTGTCTGGTACTGCCTTCGATAAAGCTACCAGTGGAACAAGAAAGCGGACAGCACTGGCTGACGATTTGGAGAGAGGACTGGAAACTGGTTACTGCATTTAGCAAAAAGTTTGCTGTGCTGACATTGCTGCTGCTCTTATTTTCCTGCATTACAATTATGACGGCGGCTGTCGATTCGATGGAAGTAGCTTTTGCTTCAGAGGCAGTCGGCTTAACGGAAGCTACCTATGGGGTGCTAGTGAGTGTTGCGGGGGCAGGTTTCATCATCGGCTCCATTTTATTAAGTATGATAACACGCTATTTTCAAGCTATACAGCTGCTTTGCTATGGAGCAGTCGCAGGGGCAGTCGGTTATATTGTGTTTTCATTTTCGTACAGCTTTTTGTCCGCCAGTGTTGGCGTATTTCTGCTTTCGGCTGCGTTAGCATTTGCGAATGCTGGTTATCTAACGTATATGCAAGAGCATATTCCGGAGAAGCAGCTGGGCAGAATGATGAGTATGTACCAAACGATTGAGTCGGTACTCATCATCGGGATGACAGCGGTCCTCGCGGGCATTAATGCGATGACAGATGTAGCTATAGCTGTACAGATTGGGTGCTTCATCATGCTGCTGCTAGCGCTGCTGTTATTTTATTTCGGCAAAAGAAGCAGCTTATCAAGTTAAAAGGACATGCTCGTGCAGCATGTCCTTTTTCTTATAACATAAATCCGCTTAAGGCACCTAGTATAACAATAGACCACGCGGGCAGCTTCCAAAACGCGAGCATGCTGTAAAAGACAGCCGCAAGGGCAATGTCCATGGGAGAATGAATGGTTGATGACCAAATTGGAATAAAAAATGCACTGATTAAGATGCCGACTACCGCTGCGTTAATCCCAGCAAAGGCTTTTCGGAAGCTGTGGTTTTTCTGAAGAACTGTCCAAAAAGGCAATGCGCCTATCAACAGCAAAAAGGCAGGCAGAAAAATGGCAGCGGTAGCTAATAAACCGCCTTGCCACCCGTAAAGTACAGTCCCCAAATATGCGGCAAAAGTAAAGAGCGGACCAGGAACTGCCTGAGCGGCACCGTATCCCGTAAGGAAATCCTGCTGACTAATCAAACCAGTTGGAACGAATTCACGCTCCAAGAGAGGAAGGACAACATGTCCGCCGCCGAAGACGAGTGATCCAGCACGATAAAAGCTATCCGCCATGGCAAGTACCGGATTATCTAGGAAGACACGCAGAAGTGGAAGTCCTGCTAGCAGCAGAAAGAATAAACTTATACAGATGATACCAGTTCTTCTCTTTAATGAGATGTCTACGGCAGCAGATTCTTTGGATATCGCACTCGGGTGCAGAAAAAAGTACCCGACGGCTGCTGCAAGTAGGATAGTGAGCAGCTGTGACAATTGATGTGACCATAGAAGTGTGAGCACCAGGGCACCGAGAGCTATTGCCTTAGCTTGTAAATTGGTTGTTAATTTTTTACTCATACTAAGTACGGCATGAGCAACTACCGCTACTGCTGCAAGCTTGAGCCCTTGAATCCAGCCAGCGTCAGTTATATTTGTTTGACCGATAAAGATAGCGAATAAAATAAGTGCTAGAACGGAAGGCAAGGTGAATCCAAGGAACGAAATAATCCCGCCAATCAAGCCGCCTCTGACAATTCCGATGCCAATCCCGACTTGACTGCTGGCAGGTCCGGGAAGAAACTGACTCAGAGCTACTAAATTAGCATAAGCTCGTTCATCCAGCCAGCGTTTGTTTCTTACATACGTTTCTTGGAAGTAGCCCAGATGCGCTATCGGCCCACCGAAAGATGTGCATCCCAGGCGAAAGGATACAAGAAAAATTTCCATTAGAGCCGATAATTTTTTTTGATTGTTCGTCATATTTCATACTCCTTTCCATATATTAATCTTTGGTATAACGTAAACACGCTTGAAAAGTCACATGTACTATAACATCAACGTAACTTATTTGCTTAATAATTTACAAAAAGTTAATAAATAAAAAATCTGGAGCACATTCTTGACAGACAGACCAAAAGAAAATATTATTATCTAGACCGATTGTTATAATTTAAGGAGTGCAGGGTTGTATGAATCCGTGAAAAAGAAGGAAACCACAAAAGAACTTATCTTACGAACCGCTTCAGAGCTGTTTCAGCGGCAAGGATTTCATGGTACGGGTTTGAATCAGATTATTGAAGAAAGCGGAGCGCCAAAAGGGTCGTTGTATTATCATTTTCCAAATGGCAAGGAAGAAATCGCTTTGGAAGCAATTAAGCTGATGAAAACACTGGTCTTAGAAGGCGCTGCTAAGGACTTGGCTGCCAAAGATACCGCTGTGGAAGCTTTTCAGTATCATATTCATAATATAGCCGCAGACTTCGAAAAAAAACAACAAATGGAAGGTGTGCAGATTGGACTTATTGCATCAGAGACAGCAGCAACAAACGAAGTGCTGCGCAACAGCTGTCAGCATGCATACGCCGATTGGCAGGCTTTATATACCGACCGTTTAATAGCCTTTGGTTATGAAAAAGAAATGGCGAAAGACTTAGCCGTTACAATAAATGCCTTAATAGAAGGAGCGGTGATTCTTGCGGTGACAAACGCATCTGGAAATCCGCTGTACAGTGTAGCGAAACAGCTTCCGTCATTACTAAATCAAAATTCTTAATTTGGAGGAGAGAATATTGCAAATGGATAATAACAAAACTGCAACAGCCACAGCCAGCAGCGAGATTAGAGCTATGCCAATCATTATTTCATTCTTGATCGCTGGTTTCATCGGTTTGTTCAGTGAAACAGCGCTAAATATCGCGCTTCAGAATATCATACAAAACTTCGGCATTACGCCGTCTACAGCACAATGGCTGACGACAGGTTATTTGTTAACGCTAGGTGTACTTGTACCGGTTTCCGGTTTAATTATGCAGTGGTTTACAACTCGACAGTTATTCTTAACATCTTTAGTTTTCTCGATTATTGGAACACTTATTGCGGCGCTTGCGCCATCGTTTGCCGTGCTGCTCGTGGCACGAATTGTACAGGCAATTGGAACTGCACTTTTACTTCCGCTAATGTTTAATACAATTCTAAACATTATACCGCCGCACCGTCGTGGTAAAGCGATGGGACTAATCGGATTGGTTATCATGTTTGCACCTGCAGTTGGTCCGACTGTTTCTGGTCTGATTATCGATAAGATGTCATGGCACTGGATTTTCTGGTTCTCCTTGCCTTTGCTTGTAGTGGCACTTGTTTTCGGTGCTTTCTTCATGCAAAACGTGACAACATTAACGAAACCTAAAATTGATATTTTATCTATCATTCTATCCACTATCGGTTTCGGCGGCGTCGTATATGGCTTCAGTCATGCAGGTGAAGGCGGCGGATGGGGAGACCCAATCGTAATCATAGCGCTTTCAGTAGGTGCCTTGAGCTTGATTCTTTTCTCTGTACGTCAGGTTCGGATGGAACAGCCAATGATGAACTTGAATGCGTTCCGTTATCCGATGTTCGTAATAGGTTTAGTGTTAATACTAGTTAGTATGATGGTTATGCTTTCTTCAATGATTTTACTGCCATTGTACTTGCAAACTGCGCTCTCCATGACGCCGCTAGCTGCGGGCCTTGTTTTGCTTCCTGGTGGTGTTATCAACGGTTTGCTCTCACCTGTTATGGGAGGGCTGTTTGATAAATTCGGACCAAGATTCCTAGTAACACCTGGCTTGATTCTTGTTACAGTTGCTATGTTCGGATTTTCTACTATTTCTTTAGAAACGTCTACTGGTTTCATCATCGGATTGCTAATCGTATTGATGATTGGTATCTCCATGATTATGATGCCAGCACAGACAAATGGTTTGAATCAGCTGCCTCCTAGCTTGTATCCAGATGGAACAGCAATCATGAACACATTACAGCAGGTTGCTGGTGCAATCGGTACTGCTGTTGCGATTTCCATCATGACTGCTGGGCAGAATGGCTACTTGGAAGATGCAGCAAATCCAAAGGACCCACAAACAGTGATTCAAGCATTTACAGAAGGTGTTCAAAGTTCCTTTATCTTTGGTATTATCATTGCTATTATCGGAGTGGTAATCAGCTTCTTTATTAGAAGGGTAAAAGTAGAACATCAAGAAAATTAATGAAGCATCCTGCCGTCTATGCGGCAGGATTTTTTGTCTTTGCTGTATAATGAAAGGAAGGCAGAATGGGGGTTAGGATGTTGAGAGAGCAGCAACTGACAGACATCAAGCAGTTACAGCAAGCAGTGGAGCAGTATGAGGGTATTGATTTGAAATTGAATTGGGATATGCTTAGTTCACGCGATGACAAGTTTCAGGAAGATTTTCTATACTATGATGCAGACCAACTCGTCGGTTTTCTGGGACTGTATCGCTTCGGCAGCAAGGTTGAAGTATGCGGCATGATTCACCCAGCTTACCGCAGGAAGGGTATATTCACAAAACTTTTCAAAGCTAGTTTGCCTTCGCCCAACGGAGCTCGCTCTGTATTGTTAAATACACCAGGCAGCAGTGAATCAGGCCGGGCGTGGCTGAGGAGCGTTTCCTGTACATATGAAGAATCGGAATACTTGATGCGATGGAGTGGAGAATCAGTTCCTGAATCAGCAGAGGAAGTTAGTTTGAGACAATCACTTCCGGATGATGCCGAATTGAAGAAGCAACTGGATATCGTTTGTTTTAATTTTGAACCAGATGAAGCAAAGGAATATAATGACCGTCTGGAACGTGATGGCTATCAACAGGAATTTTACATGATAGAGGCAGAAGGTAAAACAGTCGGAAAGATTCGTATTCATCGTGACCAGCAAAGAAGCGAAATTTATGGGTTTGCAGTATTGCCGGAATTTCAAGGAAAAGGATACGGAAGAAAAGCCTTGCAGCAAGCTGTAGGGATGGAAGCTGGTCAGGGCCAGTCAGTTTACTTGGATGTACAAATCGAAAACAAGCATGCTTTATCTTTGTATACTGCAAGCGGCTTTCATAAAGAAAGTCAGCAGGATTATTATCGATATCAACTATAAAGGCCGCTCGGGTGAGCGGCCTTTGCCTTATTTCTGTAATAGATGATTGATGCTTACCATTTCTACACATAGGCACAGCACGTCAATCGCTTTCTTCAAATCTTCAATCGGTGGCAGTGTTGGTGCAATCCGAATGTTTGCGTCATAAGGGTCTTTGCCATATGGGTACGTTGCACCGGCGCTTGTCAGTGTAACACCTGCTTTCTTGGCGAGCTCTACGACTTCTTTGGCGCAGCCTTCCATCGTATTTAAGCTGATGAAATAGCCGCCATTCGGGTTCGTCCAATCGGCTATGCCTTTACCGCTCAATTTTTCATCCAGGATAGTCAGGACTGTCTGAAATTTTGGTGCGATGATAGCCGCATGCTTTTTCATATGATCAGCCAGTGTAGCTTTATCTTTTAAGAATGCGACATGACGCAGCTGATTCAGTTTATCCGGTCCAATGGATTGGATGGAAAGATTTTTTTTGTAAAATGCGATGTTTCTTTCACTGGAAGCTAGAACAGCAACACCAGAACCAGGGAAAGTCACTTTAGAAGTAGAAGCAAACTGCAGCACGCGGTCAGAATTTCCGGCTTTAGAAGCTGCTGTCATGATGTCCTTCAGTTCATCCGGTTCGTCGGTAAGGTGATGAACCGTATAGGCATTATCCCAAAAGATACGAAAATCCTCCGCAGCGGTTTTCATATTTGCAAGTCGATCAACTACACGATCTGTGTACGTGATGCCATCTGGGTTACTGTATTTTGGTACGCACCAGATGCCTTTGATTTGTGAATCGGCGGCTGCTAACTTTTCAACTTCATCCATATCGGGACCTTCTGGTGTCATCGCAACGGGAATCATCTCAATACCCAATGCTTCGCAAATGGCGAAATGGCGATCATAGCCAGGACTTGGGCAGAGGAATTTTACATTACCTTGCTTCACCCATGATGTTGCGTCCTCTGATACTCCGTGAAGCAGGAACTGGATGATCGAGTCGTGCATCATTGTTAGGCTGCTGTTTCCGCCAACGATCACTTGTTCTGGTGATACATCGAGTATGGAAGCGAAGAAAGCTTTTGCTTCTGGAATGCCGTCTAACACACCGTAATTTCGGGTATCTAAGCCATTTTCTGTCTTGACTGTACTTGAGGAAGTCAGGACATCCAGCATTGGTTGAGATAAATCAAGTTGTTCTGTGCAAGGTTTGCCGCGTGTCATGTCCAGCTGCAGCTGCTGACTTGCGATTTTCTCGTAGGCATCTTGCAGTGTATTATATTTTTCTTGTAATGCGTCATTTGAAAGATTATGATAATTAGCCATGATTGCCGCCTCCGCCTGATTATTTTTCACAGATTATCTTATCACGAAAAAAGTGGAATTCCTAACGAGTTCGAATTATTCTATTAATATTCTAAGCTAGGCTTGGGGGTGCTAAGTATGGGAAATGTGTTTACTAGAATTGGGGAACAGTCGGATGGCTACCCATTGTTTGCAGAGGAATGGGAAGAGAAAGCGAAAGAAATATTACCAGCAGGTCCTTTTGGATTTCTGCAAAGCGGTGCCGGTGATGAGATGACGCTTGGACAGAATCGCGAAGCTTTCCGTGCGTATGATATTTTGCCGCGTGTTTTGCGAGATGTATCAGACGTTGATCTAACTGTTGAGTTACTTGGACAAACGTTATCTATGCCAGTTCTGCTGGCGCCCGTTGGTTATCAAGGTATTTTTCATCCAGAGATGGAGATTGGCAGTATGAAGGCCGCAGCGGACGCTCACCTTCCATTTGCTGCAAGTACAGTTACGACAGCTTCCTTAGAAGAAATAGCGACAGCTGCACCGGAGGGTATAAAATGGTTTCAGCTTTATTGGTCAAATAACCGTAGCTTGACAGCCAGTATGGTGAAACGAGCGGAAAGAGCTGGTTATCAGGCCATTGTAGTAACTGTAGATACCGGACTCCTTGGCTGGCGAAAACGAGATTATCGGAATGGTTACTCACCACTGAAATTATTAGAAGGTGCCGCAAACTATGTGCAAGATCCGGTCTTCCGCGAAATGGTCCCTGACCTTTCAGAAGCACATATAAGAGAAGCCATTTTGGAAAACATTCACCATCCAAATTTGACTTGGGATGACCTGCTGTTTCTTAGGGAGCAGACAAGCCTGCCAATTGTGGTTAAAGGGATTCTGCATCCTGCTGATGCGAAGCAGGCTGTTGATTTAGGTTTTGATGCGATAGTTGTCTCCAACCATGGCGGGAGGCAGCTTGATGGCGCTGTTGCATCTCTTCGTGCCTTGCCAGCTGTTGTAGAGCAGGTGGATGGCGCGGTACCGGTACTGATAGATGGCGGAATTCGATGTGGAGCTGATGTGTTTAAGGCAATTGCACTGGGAGCAGATAGTGTTCTGATTGGCCGGCCTTATGTATATGGACTAACTGTCGGCGGACAAGCAGGTGTGAGCCGTGTGATCGAAGATTTCCGAACGGAATTGCAGCTGACTTATGCACTAGCAGGCGTAACGCGAACAAAGGATATTCATGCGGCATACCTGGTGAAAAGGTAGGGTATAGGACTTTTAGAGGTGATGATATGCGGACACAGACCCATGTGAAGAACAAAAGGACAAAAGTAACGATTGCGACAGTTCTGCAGTATATCTTAAATATAGCTTTGCTTCTCCTGGCTATCGCGATTTCTATTCTATTAGTAAAAGAACTGATTGATATTATTACCAATTCACTGTTCAATGACGGAAATACTTCCAGACTGACATTCTTGAACAATATCTTGGTATTCTTCCTTTATTTTGAGTTCATCGCCATGATTGTAAAGTATTTTCAAGAAGATTATCATTTTCCGATTCGATATTTTCTTTACATCGGCATCACAGCTCTCATTCGTCTGATTGTTGTGTACCATGAGAGTGCACTGTACACATTATATTATTGCGGAGCCATTCTCATACTCGTCCTTTGTTATTTTGTTATGAATTTGGCTAACGGAAGATCAAAGAAAGAAGACTTTTGAATAAGAAGCATACCAGCTCTAAGAGCTGGTATGCTTCTCTTTTTTGGGGAACAAGGTATAGCAGAAACTGATGAGAAAATCAATGCCTAGTACAATCGACCAAATGCGCAGTACATTTGTAAGTGCTTCTGTCCGATTTGGATCATTAATCCAATATACAACTGCAAGCAGCAGAACAACTCCGATGATGTATGCCAGCAGATGCTGCAGCCAACCCTTCACTTCTTTGCGGGCGTGTGCTTTCCCATAGAGTTTCTTTGGTTTTTCACCTTGTTTTGCAATGTAGTAAGCAAAACGCTGATCTGCCCAGCGTATCATCGATTTTCCATATGCTAGACTGATGCCAATGTAAATAGCGGCTATTGCGTGAGCGGTAGTTGCGGTTGCGCCGCGGGCTAGGTCGTACGCTGTAGCAACAAGCAGAATTAAATCAATCAGAGGGGTTGTGCTAAGCAGAATTATACCGAGTTTAGGCAGTTTAAACACATAGCGAGACAGCAAACCAGCAGCAATAAAGATCCAGAACCCAACTTCACACAATATGATTAATGCGATAATGGCATTCATCGATTCCTCTCCTTTTTTAGTACAGTTGTATTATTATGCTAGCACGATTACTTTTGTGATACAAGTGTATTAAATAAATTGCTTTCATATGCGACTTTTGATACAGTGAGATCATGCCAAAAAAAATTGATCATGAAGCGAGAAAACAAGATATAGCCAAAGCAACTTGGCAGGTCATTCTGGATGGCGGGATAGAAGCGGCATCGGTTCGCAATATTGCGAATGAGGCAAATTTGTCACTCGGTGCATTGCGTCATTACTTTTCTACGCAAGAGGAACTGCTAGACTATGCGATGGAGCTTGTTAAATCCCGTTGTGAAGCACGGATTATGCAGGTTGTCCAACAGAATTATCCGCCAAAACAGCTTGTCACAAAGGTGCTGCTGGAACTGCTGCCTATTGACCGAGAATCAATGGCGGAAATGCAGGTATGGTTTGCCTTTACGCTGCATTTAAAATACAAGCACGGCAAAGCTTTCCGACAGACAGATGGTATACGGGAGGCAGTCCAGCGTGCACTTGTTTTTTTGTCAGATAGCGGACAACTGAAAAAGGAAAAAGATTTAGCGAAGGAAACCGAAAAGTTATATGCTTTAATTGACGGGCTGGCTATTCATCGGTTTCTTAATCCTGAATTATTTTCTGGAGAATATACAGCTGAAATACTAACCGAATATATAGATGACCTGTGTAAGAAATGAGAAGAGGAGCAATTGATGCTCCTCTTTTTTAAATTAAAAAAATGATTGTTCTTATGCTGATTCTAGCGAAGAACAGTTGCCGTAAAAATTAATTGGATAATGAAAATGACATACTAATATTATATGTTGTATACTCAGAAACCTTGATTTAAAGGAGAAATATAAAAAAGTAAATTTGAGCAAAATGATTTCATTATAAAAATATTAGTAGTAGAATGGGTGTCAGTAACTTTTTTAAGTTTTTTAATTAAATAAACTAACTGTAACACAAGGAGGAGAAAGTAATGGAGTCAACATTAACAGCACAACGTTATTATGTGAACGGTGAATGGAAAGAAAGCAGCACAGGAAACGTGGTAGAAATACAGTCCCCGTACAAAGATGGTGTTGTCGGTACTGTTCAGGCATTATCTCAGGAAGAAGCGGAAGCAGCGATTCAATCTGCTAAGCAAGCGCAAAAATCCTGGGCTAAGGTTAGCTTGCAAGAAAGAGCAGATCTGCTTTATAAATGGGCAGATGAGCTGCTTGTGATGCAGGATGAAATTGCACAGACAATGATGCAAGAAGTTGGAAAGAGCCTGAAAGACGCGAAAAGTGAAGTGCAGCGGACATATGATTATATCCGTTATACTGCGCAAGAAGCGCTGCATACCAATGGGGAAAGTATGAAAGGCGACCGCTTCCCAGGGGGATCCAGTTCGAAGGTTGGTATTGTGGATCGTGTACCTTTAGGTGTAGTGCTAGCGATTTCACCGTTTAATTACCCAGTGAACTTATCAGCATCTAAACTTGCTCCAGCACTTATTTCCGGTAATACAGTTATCTTTAAGCCAGCGACTCAAGGCGCTTTGAGCGGAATTAAAATGATGGAAGCACTTGATCGCGCAGGACTCCCGGCAGGGGTTGTTAATATCGTTACTGGCCGTGGTTCCGTTATAGGTGACTTCCTTGTGGAACATAAAGATATAAGCATGGTTTCCTTTACGGGCGGCACGAAAACGGGAGAGAATCTTGCAAAAATCGCAGGAATGAAACCAGTTGTACTCGAGCTAGGCGGTAAGGATCCTGGGATTGTCCGTGAAGATGCGGACTTGGATAAAGCCGTAAAAAATATTATAAGCGGTGCTTATTCTTATTCTGGTCAGCGCTGCACAGCTATTAAGCGTGTACTTGTGCATGATAATGCAGCAGATGAGCTAGTAGCTAAATTGAAAGAGCAAGTGGCAGAACTTGCGGTCGGATCACCGGAAGAAAGCAATACGGTTGTACCATTGATTGATAGTAAATCCGCTGATGGTGTGCAAGCGCTCATCGACGATGCATTGGCAAAAGGTGCAACTTTAGTGGCTGGTAACAAACGAGAAGGCAACTTGATTCACCCGACATTGCTTGATCATGTAACAGAAGATATGGATGTAGCTTGGGTTGAGCCATTCGGTCCAGTATTACCTGTTATTCGTGTTGGATCTGATGAAGAAGCAATTGAAATTGCCAACAAATCACAATATGGTTTGCAAGCGAGCATTTTCACACGTGATGTGGATAAAGCTTTTTATATCGCAAATGAATTAGAGGTCGGCGCTGTTCAAATCAACGGACGCACAGAACGTGGCCCTGATCACTTCCCATTCCTTGGGGTAAAAGGTTCAGGTATGGGAACACAAGGGATTGCTAACAGTATTCTTTCCATGACTCGAGAGAAATTGACTGTATTGAATTTAGATAACTAAAAAAGAGGAACCCCATAAGGGATTCCTCCTCAGGCAGAGCTTACATGCTCTGTCTTTTTTTATGTTTAGTTTTCGTCGATTAGTGTCAGCTGACGTGTTTTCTCCGCCACTTCTTCTGGATCGACTGTGATACGGTTTACACCAGTGTCCATTGCTGCTTTCGCTACTGCTTTGGCAACAGCTGGGGCAACGCGCGGATCGAATGGAGCTGGGATTACGTAGTCTTCGTTCAAATCGCTCTCGTCGATTAGCTCGGCAATTGCTTTAGCAGCGGCGATTTTCATTTCCTCATTAATGCCAGTTGCACGAACATCTAGTGCACCACGGAAAATACCAGGGAAGGCCAATACGTTGTTTACCTGGTTCGGGAAGTCAGAACGTCCTGTACCGATAACCCGGGCACCGGCTTCTTTCGCATCATTTGGCAAAATTTCTGGATCTGGGTTAGCCATTGCAAAGATAATTGGATCTTTCGCCATTGTGCGCACATCTTCTTGAGAAAGCAGGTTTGCAAGGGATACACCGATGAACACATCTGCATCCTTGATTGCATCAGAAAGACTTCCTTCTTGGCGATCACGGTTTGTGATTTTCGCAACGCGGTCTTTCATCTTGTTCATGCCTTCTGGGCGACCTTCGTAAATCATCCCTTTGGAATCACACATGATGACGTTGTTTACACCAAGGCTGTGCAGCAATTCGATAATGGCAATACCAGCAGCGCCTGCACCGTTTGCGACAACTTTGATATTGTCGAAGCTTTTGCCAACCAATTTCAGTGCGTTCAATAGACCAGCAACTGTTACGATGGCAGTTCCGTGCTGATCATCATGGAATACTGGGATGTCTGTTTCTGCTTTCAAGCGTTCTTCAATTTCGAAGCAGCGCGGTGCAGAGATATCTTCCAAGTTTACACCGCCGAATGTTGGTGCCATTAATTTCACAGTGCGAACGATTTCGTCCACATCATTTGTGTCCAGCACAATTGGGAAGCTGTCTACACCTGCGAAGCTCTGGAATAGAACCGATTTCCCTTCCATAACTGGCAGGGAAGCTTCCGGACCGATGTTTCCGAGGCCAAGTACAGCAGAGCCATCGCTGACAACAGCAACCATATTGCCTTTCATTGTATATTCATAAACATCATCTTTATTCTGATGAATTTCTTTACATGGTTCCGCTACACCTGGAGAGTATGCAAGACTCAAATCTGTCGCGTTACGGACAGGGATTTTCGACTTCATTGTCAGTTTCCCTTTGTTTTCGCGATGTATTTTCAGTGCGTCTTCTCTTAGATTGCTCATGTTTTTCATCCCTTCTTTATATGTAAATACCTTTAGTTAGATTTCTATACCAGCTTCGATTATACCTGTCTGTGAAGGAAGAAAGCGATTAATTGGCTTGTAATTCCATTTATATAATTAAACTAATCAATAGTTAAATTAAAGTAAGTGGAATTAAGGTGCATTATATAGGATTGACGGAGAATCTGCGCTATGTTATTTTTGAGATAAAGCGTTTACAATAATTGTATGTGGATTGTTACCGCAAGGCGGGCAAAACCTGAATTTGCACATGGAGTTAGTTTCTGTGTGTGAGTTTGGGTTTTTTATCTTTGTAACGGTAAAGGGGGAATAGAGATGAAAATCGAGAAAATCCTGAATAATAGTGTCGTGGTGACGCAGAACGAAATGAATCAAGAACTGGTCGTGATGGGAAAGGGATTAGCTTTTAAGAAAAAGATAGGAGATACAATAGAAGTATCACAAATTCAGAAGAAATTTGTCTTAGAAAAATCAGGCACCAGTGAAAAACTTGAAACACTGCTGCGTGATATCTCTCCCATTTACCTAAATATAGCAGCGAAGATAGTTGAGTATGCGCGCGGTCACCTTCCTTATGAATTGGACGAATATCTGTACGTTGCTTTAACCGATCATCTAAGCTTTGCCATTAGCAGAGAAAAGCAAGGAATCAAACTAAACAATCCGCTAGCTTGGGAGATCCGTAAATATTATAAACAGGAATATCAAATCGCCTGGAAAGCGCTCGATGTTATAGAAGAGGATACAGGTTACCGGCTTGGCGAAGATGAAGCTGCCTCAATTGCATTACACTTGGTGAACAGCCAGCTAAATGGTGAACATATGCTGAAAGCAGTACAAGTAACAGAGATTGTCAGTAATCTGCTTAACATTGCTACATATCATTTAAAAGGAAATTTGGATGAGAACACAGTGAACTATGAACGTTTTCTGACGCATTTGCGCTTTTTTGCTGTCCGGTTTCTGCGCAATGAAAGGTTGTCTGATTTGGGAGAATCCTTCTTATATGATCAAGTCCGGTTAAAGTATAAAAATGCATTTGAGTGCACAGAGAAAATGAACATCTATTTGAAAAATCAATTTGATTCAGGATTAACACAAGAGGAACAATTGTACTTAACTGTTCATATCCACCGTCTTGTTAAGCAACTGCAATAAGTAAAAAATGAAAATGTAAGCGTTGACATTAAGGTGAGGCGGTGCTATATTTTAGTTATCAGCTGAATATCCTTCGAAGGAATGTTACCTTAATAGGGCATAACCTGATTAGCTAGGCTGCACAACATTTGTGCGCCTGACTGATCAGGTTTTTTATTTGCCTAATTCCAATAAAGGTGGGATTAAAATGAAGTATGAGCAATTGGCAAAACAGATTATCGAACATGTCGGTGGACGAGAGAATGTCAATAGTGTTGTACATTGCATTACACGTTTGCGATTTAAGCTAAAAGATGAAGATAAAGCAAATACCGAAGCACTCAAAAACATGGATGATGTTGTTACTGTGTTGAAAAGCGGCGGACAATACCAAGTTGTTATCGGCAACCATGTGCCAGATGTATATAAAGCAGTAGTACATGTTGGCGGATTCTCTGGTAATGAGCAACCCTCTGATAGTAAAGACACAGATACGAATGCGTTTAATAAATTTATTGATATGATTTCTAGCATTTTCACTCCGGTTCTGGGTGTATTGGCTGCAACTGGTATGATTAAAGGTTTCAATGCGCTTTTTCTAGCTGTAGGATGGATTTCAGAAGAATCTGGAACCTATCAAATTCTTAATGCTGTGGGCGATGCTCTGTTCTACTTCTTCCCTATTTTCTTAGGCTATACAGCTATGAAAAAGTTCGGAGGCAGTCCGTTTATCGGAATGGCAATAGGAGCAGCGCTTGTTTATCCGAACTTGTCTGGTCTTACAACAGGTGATCCGCTTTATACATTATTTAGCGGAACGTTATTCGAATCGCCTGTGCACATTACTTTCTTAGGAATTCCGGTCATTCTGATGACCTATTCTTCTTCCGTTATTCCGATTATCCTGGCAACCTATTTTGCGTCTAAAGCAGAAAAAGGTTTCCGCAAGATTATTCCTGATGTTATTAAAACGTTTGTTGTACCGTTTTTAACATTATTAATCGTGGTACCGCTTACATTTATCTTGATCGGTCCAATTGCAACTTGGGCGGGACAGCTTATCGGGCAAGCAACTATTAGTATTTATGAGTTAAGTCCAATTGTTGCAGGGTTGTTTATCGGTGGTTTTTGGCAGATATTTGTTATCTTCGGACTGCATTGGGGATTGGTGCCAATTGCAATAAACAATCTAGCAGTATATAAATCTGATCCGATTCTGGCATTGTCATTTGCTGCTTCCTTCGCACAAATTGGTGCTGTTTTAGCAGTATGGATTCGAATCAAACAGAAAAAGCTGAAAACCTTAAGTGTCCCGGCGTTTATTTCTGGTATCTTCGGTGTTACGGAACCAGCAATTTATGGTATTACACTACCTTTGAAAAGACCGTTTATCATGAGTTGTATCGGTGGGGCGGTTGGTGGAGCTGTGCTCGGATTATCTAATACACAAGGGTATATGACAGGAGGACTAGGAGTTTTCGCTATTCCTACTTTTATAAGTCCTGATGGCTTTACTTTCGGATTCTGGGGTTCATTTATTGCACTAGCTGCGGCATTTACAGTTACATTTGTACTAACCATGCTGTTTGGTTTCACGAAAGAAAATAACAAACCAGATACAGTACAAGAACCTAGTACTACGCCAATACAAAAAGAAGAAAAACTTGCTGTAGGCAATGAAATAATTGCCAGCCCATTCCAAGGTATGGTGATCCCTTTAGATGAGATTAAGGATGAAGCTTTTGCTTCTGGTGCACTCGGAAAAGGAGTGGCGATTATTCCAACAGAAGGAAAGCTGTATGCGCCGGCATCTGGTGAGGTATCTGCGCTGTTCCCGACAAAACACGCAATTGGGATTACAACAGATAATGGTGCTGAAATTCTAATTCATATAGGCATGGATACAGTCCAGCTGGATGGCGAGTTCTTTGAAGCATTGGTGAAGCAAGGAAGCAGAGTGGAAAAAGGACAATTGTTAATAGAGTTTGATCTAGAACAGATTCAACAGGCAGGATACGATGTCGCTACTCCTGTACTGGTTACAGATGCAAGGGCTTACAAAATGATCGCGGCAACAGAAGAAAAACAGATAAAATTAGGAGAGCCGCTGCTCACACTTGATATGGCATAATTCAAAGTTAAGAGAGGGGATAATTTCGATTATGAGTGTTTTTCCAGATGGATTTTTATGGGGTGGAGCCTTTGCGGCTAATCAGGTGGAGGGCGCTTACCTTGAAGGTGGAAAAGGTTTAACAACGGTGGATTTACTGCCAATAGGAGAGAGAAGATTTCCCATCATGCGAGGAAGTATTGACCAGTTTGAGCCAATACCAGGGGAGAAGTACCCTTCACATGAGGCCATTGATTTTTATCATCGCTACAAAGAGGATATCGCTTTGCTTGCGGAGATGGGATTCAAGGCATTGCGGGTTTCCATCGCTTGGGCTCGGATCTTCCCTCAGGGAGATGAAAAGGAGCCGAATGAAGAAGGGTTGCAGTTTTACGATGACCTGTTTGATGAATTGCTGAAGCATGATATTGAACCGGTTGTGACGATGGCGCACTTCGATGTGCCAGTTTATCTAGTCGAGAAATATGGAAGCTGGCGGAATAGAGAGCTTGTGTCCTTCTTTGAAACATACGCCAAAACAATTTTCAGTCGCTATAGAGATAAAGTGAAATACTGGATGACATTTAATGAAATAAACATGCTGCTGCATCTTCCATATGTTGGGGCTGGTCTGGTCTTCCGGGAAGGCGATGATAAGAAGCAGATCCAATACCAAGCAGCTCACCACCAGTTAGTCGCCAGCGCGTTAGCTGTAAAGGCGTGTCATGCTATTATTCCGGAAGCCAAGATTGGCTGTATGCTGGCAGCCGGTGCCACGTATCCGTATACATCCAATCCTGCAGATTATATGGAAGCAATGGACCGTGATAGAGATTCGTTCTTCTTTATTGATGTGCAATCTCGCGGAACTTATCCTAGCTATGCGAAACGTTTTTTCAAGGATAATAATATAGAAATAAAAATGGAACCAGAAGATGAAGAGATTCTTCGTCATACAGTAGATTATATAGGTTTCAGCTATTATGCCAGCCGCACAGCAAGCACTGATCCAGAAGTACTGGGAAATACAACAGCTGGAAATGTATTCGGATCAGTAGAAAATCCGTACTTGCCGAAGTCCGAATGGGGCTGGACAATCGACCCGACAGGCTTCCGCATAACAGCGAACCAGCTTTATGACCGTTATCAAAAACCGTTATTCGTCGTTGAGAATGGGCTTGGTGCGGTAGATACGGTGAATGAAGAAGGAAAGGTAGAGGATAGCTATCGGATTAATTACCTTCAAAAACACTTGGAACAGATGCGCGAAGCAATTGAGGACGGCGTGGATATTCTCGGATATACGAGCTGGGGACCAATTGATCTTGTCAGTGCGAGCACAGGAGAAATGAAGAAAAGATATGGTTATATTTATGTGGATAAAGATAATGATGGAAATGGTTCTCTCACTAGAATCCGCAAAAGCAGTTTTTACTGGTACAAGAAAGTTATTGCATCTAATGGTGAAGATTTAAGTAATTAATAAAAACAGCACCTACCCAGATAATCTGGAGAGGTGCTGTTTTTATTGGAATTAGCCTTTTTGCTGTGTCGGGCGAATGAGCAGTTCATTGACTGCTACATCGCCAGGCTCACTCAACGCATAACGGACAGCTCGTGCGATACTATCTGGTGTAACTGCGGCGTTAAGCACCTCGCCCATGCCTTCCCGTATTTCATCGTCTGTAATGCTATCGGGGAGTTCTGTTTTAATAGCACCTGGTGAGATGATGGTTGTGCGGATATTATTCGCTGCTTCTTCTTGGCGCAAGCCCTCTGTAATTGCTCGGACTGCAAATTTCGTTCCGGAATAGACAGCTGATCCGGGACTTGATTTGTGTCCTGCTACAGAGGATGTATTGATAATATGACCTTGTTTTCGCTCGCGCATATGCGGCAATACAGCAGCAATACCATATAATACACCTTTGATATTTACATCCACCATTGTATCCCATTCGGAGATTTTCTTCTTATGCATGAAAGAGAGCGGCATTAAGCCAGCGTTGTTGAATATAGCATCAATATGACCATATGTATCAAGCGCCAGCTGTGCCAACTTTTCAACTTCTTCTTGATTGGTAACATCTGTTACTTGGTAGACGGCCTCTCCGCCGCTATTCTTAATAACATCTGCCAGCTCTTGCAAGCGCTCTTCCCGGCGAGCGGCAAGTACAACTTTGGCGCCATGCTCTGCCAATTCCTTTGCTGTAGCTTCGCCAATTCCGCTGGATGCACCGGTAATAATAACAACTTTACCTTGGATATTCTCACTCATAAATAATTGCTCCTCTCAGGTTACCGTTCTTCTTATCTATAACCTATTTACCAATCCTGAAACATAAAAAGAGCCTCCTAAAAGGAGACTCTTAAATATTAGTCGTCATCACCATCATCATCTTGGTCATCATCCGTTTCTCTTTCTGTATACGTTACTTCGCCTGTTTCGGCATCAACGGTTACTTCGATTTCTTCTTTGCCGTTACGAAGCTCAACATCGTATTCTAATTTTCCATCATCTTCATCAAGGTTGATCTCAGTCAGTGCAGCACCTTTCTCTTGAGCTAGAGCTGTTTCTGCCGCAGTTTTAATGTCGACTTTAGGCTGTGGCGCTTGATTATTGTCATCGTCATCATCGTTATCCTTCCTGGAATCTACAGTGCCATCATCGGCATTTACATGAAGATCGTATTCGTTATTGTCATCATTTACGTCTATCTCATAATAAGCCTTCCCATTATGAGAATCGAGCTCAATGCTTGTTACGGTTCCAGCTTGCTTCTTACTAGCGTTATCGATTGCTTGATTCAGATCTACTTTTGTATCGGTTGGTACGTTGTCATCGGCACTTACGTGATGAAATCCAAGCCCTAATCCTGCTGCTAATACCACCGCTAAACCGCTTGCTGCTAAATTTTTCTTTTTCATTTTATCCATCTCCTTGTTTGTTGTGATGGTTCTACTATATCCAAAGCTTCTGAGAGCAGTATGAAGCGAAAATTAGAAAACGCTGAGAAAAGAAGAAGACCTTTCACAGACTGGTTGTTTCATCTTGCGCATAACGGGAAAAGTCTCTAAGTCGAGACAAATCCTAAGGAGGCGTTAACCTGAAACAGGAGTTTGATTTACTTTATATAAACGGTGAATGGCGAAAAGGAAATAGTGAAGAGACTTTCGATAATGTGAATCCTTACAGTGGAGAGACACTGCTTACCATTCAAGGTGCAAATGAAGAAGATGTAGATGAAGCTTACCAGGCAGCTGCGCGAGCGCAGAAGGAATGGGCAGAGCAGCCGCCGCAAGTGAAGCGAGGTTTAATTGAGAAGGCAATTAAAATCATGGAAGAAGAGAAAGAGCTGTATATTGAATGGCTCATCAAGGAAGCGGGCAGTACTTACCGGAAGGCTGTCGGGGAATTAACGACTGCCACCAATTTTATGAAAGAAGCTGCTTCTTATCCAAACCGGATGAAAGGGGAGGTATTCTTATCCCACGTTCCTGGTAAAGTCAACAAAGTGTATCAAGAGCCGCTGGGTGTAGTCGGTGTCATTAGTCCTTGGAACTTCCCCCTGCATTTAACGATGCGCTCTGTGGCGGCAGCACTAGCAACGGGGAATAGTGTTGTTATTAAACCATCTAAAGATACAACTGTAACAGCAGGATCATTAGTCGCAGCTGTATTTGAAGAAGCAGGGGCGCCGAGGGGATTAATCAATTTAGTGAGTGGTAAGAGTTCCGAAATTGGCGATGCCTTCGTAAAACATCCAATTCCAAGAATGATTTCCTTTACTGGTTCAACAGGAGTAGGGAAGCATATCGCAGCGCTTGCTGCTGGCGAATTGAAGAGTACAGCACTGGAGCTGGGCGGAAATAATGTACTCATCGTAATGGAAGACAGCAATATTGACGCAGCAGTTGAATCCGCTGTTTATGGAAAATTTTATCATCAAGGGCAGGTCTGCATCGCTCTGAACCGTATCCTCGTCCAATCTTCTGTAGCAGAAGAGTTCACGAGCAAGTTCGTTGATAAAGTGAAGGAACTACGATACGGTGATCCTGCAGATGAAAACACCCAAGTAGGTCCAATCATAAACAATCAGCAAGTGGACAGCATAAAAGAGCAGCTGCAGCGTGCAATTGATGCCGGAGCAAACGTCTTGACCGGCGGTAATTGGAATGGCAATGTCTTAGAGCCTACAGTCGTCAATAAAGTGGACAATGAATCTCCGCTCGCAGCAGAAGAAATATTCGGACCAATTGCCCCAATTATTACGTTCGAAACAGAAGATGACGCAGTAGAGATGGCAAATGCGCATCCGTACGGTCTCTCTGGTGCGGTCCACTCCACAGTCGGACATGGTGAACAGATTGCGCGCCGAATTGAAACAGGTATGATCCACGTGAATGATCAAAGCATTAATGATGAACCGCAAGCGCCATTTGGTGGTGTGAAGCAATCTGGTCTTGGTCGTTTTAACGGGAAGTGGGCACTAGAGGAATTCACAGAAACCAAATGGATTGGTGTACAAAATGAACGCACGGATTATGACAGCTTTTTAAAATAATAGGAAATGAGGGATTTGCATGAGTAAGGTATTTATTATTGGAGCAAATGGTAAGGTAGGTAAAAATCTAGTTAATGTATTGAATGAAAAGAATGAACATGAAGTTTCCGTAGGCTTACGCAAGAAAGAGCAATTTGGATACTTTGAGGAAAAAGGCGTAAAACCGGTACTTCTAAACTTAGAAGATAACCTAGACGCGATCACAGACGCGATTAACGGTTCCGATGTAGTTGTATTTACCGCAGGTTCTGGCGGCAGCACAGGTCCGGATAAAACATTAACAATTGACTTGGATGGTGCAGCGAAATCCGTAGAAGCTGCTGAGAAAATAGGAGCAAAACAGTTTATTATGGTTAGTGCAATCCATGCTGATGCACCTGAATACTGGACTGAGGACATGAAGCCTTATTATATTGCGAAACATTATGCGGACAAAATCATTCAAGCTAGCAAGCTTAACTATACCATTCTTCGTCCGGGCGGTTTATCAGATGAAGCAGGTACGGGCAAAGTAACAACTGATTCATCCGGTTTCAAGACAACAATGATTCCGCGTGAAGACGTAGCACGCGCGATTGAGGCTGCTATCGGCAATGAGAAGGCAGAAGCTAAGATTGTTTCCTTGTTGGCTGGAGATACACCAGTTGAAGAAATTTACTAAACACTATAAATGAAAGGATCGCTAACTTAGCGGTCCTTTTTGATTTGGATAAGATTGTATTTTTTTTAGTGTGATTGAAAGTTAAATGAGATATCAATCGATTAAATATAAAAAAACAAGAACCTCGTTTAAGTGAGGTTCTTGTTTTTGTGTAACGTTTGTGCGGGCTTTACCAAAGCTCAGATAGCAATGTATAGCTCTTTCTGCGTTTCTCTTGATCATGGATATCTGATGTAACAATAAGTTCATCAAACTGTGTTTTAGCATGGAAAGCTTCCAGTTCATTCGCAACTTTCTCTTTATCTCCGACGAAGGAGTAAGTCAGTGTGTTGGTGACATGAAGTTTTTCCTGCTCGTTCCATATATGATCCATGCTTTCAACTGGTGCTGTAGATGCTCCGGAGCGGCCGCGAATGATGCTGAGGAATTTCTGCTTTAATGTTGTTGATAGAAATTCTGCTTCTTCAGTCGTATCTGCGACAATGGCATTTACTGTTACCATTGCATACGGTTTGTCCAAGTATGCCGATGGCTGGAATCGTTCACGATACAGCCGAAGTGCATTATGCAGCTCGCCTGGTGCGAAGTGACTTGCGAATGCGAAAGGCAATCCGAGCATGGCAGCAAGCTGCGCGCTAAATGTGCTGGAGCCTAATAGATAGACTGGTACATGTGTTCCGTGACCAGGGTGTGCTTTAATTGGCAGGTTCTCGTCACCAAGATATTGCAGCAACTCTTGCACATCTTCCGGAAATTTTTCTGCACTAGTATGTGCATCACGACGTAAGGCACGGCTTGTCATAAAGTCTGTGCCAGGTGCGCGTCCTAGTCCAAGGTCAATACGATCTGAATACATCGTTGCCAACGTTCCGAACTGCTCAGCTACAACGAGCGGCGCATGGTTTGGCAGCATGACACCGCCGGAACCAACGCGGATTGTGGAGCTATGGCTGGCAAGGAAGCCAATCAATACGGCAGTAGCGGAGCTTGCAATTGTCGGCATGTTGTGGTGCTCGGCAACCCAATAACGTTTGTAGCCCAGTTTCTCTGTATGCTGAATTAGTTGTTTACTGTTTTCGAAGGCTTCTTTTGGTGTTTGACTATCTGGTACGGGTGATAAGTCCAAAACCGATAAAGGTGTTCTGGTCATCATGTATTCTTCCTCTCTGGAACTTCTTATTTATAGTTGAATCCGTTCTGTTTCAGAACTTCGGTTACTTTTCCATAATCTTTGTAACGATCAGCATAGAAGGCAGCAACGCGTTCCGACCAAGGATGATTTTTCATTTCACCAGTTCGGGCTTTAATGGCTTCTTGCTGTTTTTTGTCCATTTCTTCAACAGCTTGGTGCTGGTTGTTTGCGTATGTTTCTTTATGATAAAAAGCTTCGAGCGGAATGCGCGGGTTTTGCGGCGGCAGCGGGTCTGCTGGATGACCGATTGCTAAGCCGGATACTGGGAAGGCAAGTTCCGGCAGCTCAAGCAGTTCAGAAATTTCAGCAGGGCTTCTGCGAACACCGCCAATTGGCACGGTTCCAAGTTCCATCGATTCGGCAGCAGCAACAGCTGTTCCAAGTGCGATGCCAACATCGGTAGCGCCAACCATCACAGCTTCGATATTCTCCATGACCTCAAGCTTCTTATCGTGCATATCAGCTGCGAGTTTGTTCCGGCTGTAGTCCATGCAGAATATTAAAAATGCAGCGGCATCATCAATGTGCTTTTGATTGCCGGAAAGTTCCGCGAGCTTGCGTTTTCTTTCCTCATCTGTCACAACGACTACAGAAACTTGCTGACCATTTATCCAGTTGGGAGCTTGAATTGTTGCTTTCATGATGGCCTCAAGCTGTTCTTGCGTTAATTTTTTATTTGTAAATGTTCGTACAGAACGGTGCTGATGTAATTGATTGATTAAATCGTTCATAATAGCCTCCTATTCTCATGCAAAATACATGCGCTACAGATTATTATACGTAGGTGAAAGAAAGGAAAGCAAAAGAACAGCTTATAAGCAGAAAGCACGAGCAGTTAGGCTCGTGCTTTTTGTATCAATCTTTGTTTAATGTCAGTACTGTCTCGGCAGTTTCATTCAATACATGTATCTGCTGTTCAGGTGTTTGCGGGTAATAATAGCCATGTTCCATCATATAGCTGAAAACATGTTCATGCTGCTCAATATGCGCATGTAGCTTCAGCTTTAAATCGCTGCGCAGCTGTTCATTAGCTGTTTCATTAATTGCCTTCGCAGTGTTGATAATAGCTGTCTTCACTGTGACTAATAAATCTGTCACAATCACTTGATCTGTAATTTCGCGAGCTGAACCGAGTATTTCTGTAAGCTTATCCATGCTGTTTCTCCTGATTCAGAAAGCGCTGCAACATATGAATATGACGCTTGTCAGCATCTGCCTGCACTTGTAACAAGTGCTTTAAACCCTCGTCTTTTGCCATAAATCGCATGCCTGAAGACTTTGTCAGCGATAAACAAGCTGTATTCAATAATTCCATCGCCTCCATTGTTTCATGGATACCGGATTGATGCATAGAAACGCCTCCTTTTCCGATATTTTGTGAGAAATAGGCAGCTTTATACATACATAAATTTGTCCTTCAAGGAGAAGCTGAAATAAGATAAGGAGGCAGAAAAATGACGGATAATCAGCATTTAGCACCGCATGAAACGATGGAAGTACATGAGTTGCTTAACTTCAAAACAACTTCTGTTATGAAATCAAAATTCCTGCAAGGTGTCGTCTTTGATCAAAAAATTAAGCAGTTAATGGAGAAAGATGTGGAAGCTTCTGTACGTCAAATCCGTGATCTGGAGGAATTGTATGCAAAGTCAATGCTTGTAAAGGGGGGGGAGTCTGATGCGTGATTACCTGGATCCGGAAAACGCCAAAGGTATGCCGGATTTAATGGATTCTGCCATCTGTACGGAGATGCTTATCACCGCAAAGTCGGCTGTAAACAACTACGCTATTGCGGTTACAGAAGCTGTGCATCCTGGATTGAGACAGACATTGGTGCGCCATCTTGATGAAGCAATCGAAATGCAGGGTGCAATTTCTGCCTTGATGGCCCAGCACAATTGGCTATTTCCTGCTGACCCGAAAGCGCAGTATCCATTTGACCGCAAAGCTGCTAATACAGCAATTGATGTTGTCAGCATGGATTTGTTTCCGTATGATACAGACCGCTTAGGTATGTTCGCAACACCGACCAATACCGAATCGAAGGAGAATCATAAATGAAGGCAGTCACGTATCAAGGCATAAAGGATATTCGTGTAAAAGAAGTGAAGGCGCCATCCATTAAAAAGCCGGACGATATCATTATCAAGCTGACTGCATCTGCTATTTGCGGATCGGATTTGCATTTGTTGCACGGCATGATGCCGAATCTGCCGGAAAACTATATTATTGGGCATGAACCAATGGGAATTGTGGAGGAAATAGGGCCAGAAGTAACCAAGGTGAAAAAAGGGGATCGTGTTGTTATTCCATTCAACGTCAGCTGTGGCGAATGCTTCTTCTGTGCGCATCATCTAGAAAGTCAATGTGATAACAGCAATCCGAATGGCCAAATGGGTGCTTACTTCGGGTATTCAGATAATGCAGGCGGATATCCTGGGGGGCAGGCAGAATACATGCGCGTACCTTATGGGAATTTTGTTCCCTTCAAAATACCAGAAAGCTCAGAGGTAGCGGATGAGCAGCTTATTTTATTAGCAGATGCGGGATCTACTGCTTTCTGGTCAGTTGATAATGGTGGAGTGAAGCCGGGAGACACTGTCATTATATTAGGCTGCGGACCAGTCGGGTTGCTGGCGCAGAAGTTTGCTTGGATGAAAGGTGCCAAACGTGTCATTGCAGTCGATTATATCGATTATCGGCTGGAGCATGCGAAACGTACCAATAATGTGGAGATTGTCAACTTCGAGCAGCATGAGAATACGGGCGAATATTTGAAGGAAATTACCAAAGGCGGCGCAGATGTTGTGATTGATGCTGTCGGCATGGACGGTAAAATGACGCCAATGGAATTTATCGGCACTGGGCTAAAGCTCCAAGGCGGAGCACTCAGCGCCTTTGTTATGGCATCCCAATGTGTTCGTAAAGGCGGTACCATCCAAGTGACAGGAGCGTACGGCGGCCGGTATAATGCTTTTCCGTTCGGTGATATATTCCAGCGCAACGTAACAATTAAAACCGGACAAGCACCAGTTATTCATACAATGTCATATCTACACGGTTTGATGCAGGATCGAAAAATTGATTTGAGTGATATTGTGACACATATCCTTCCGCTGGATCAAGCAAAGGAAGGCTATGAAAAATTTGATACGAAAACGGATGGCTGTATTAAAGTTATTTTAAAGCCATAAAAGCACCCGGTCGGGTGCTTTTATTATACCAATTTATCAATCCACAGCTTCCGGAAATTCGGGTGTCCGAACCCCGTTAACTCTAAATCCTGAAGGAAAGCAGTGTGGGTTCTTTCCTTGATAGGGTGGTTTTGAAAGATAATAAGTCTCTCAGCATGTATGTAGCGTTCAATGGTATCGGCAATTTTACTGCGCTCTTCTCGGGTTGAACTGTTTTGGTAGGTGTAAACTTATTTAAAAATGGAACAAAACCTGCTGTATCTTCGTAAGAAAGTGAATAGCATGATAACGGAGGTGCAGCATGGGCACATACTATATCAAACAAAAAGTCTTCAGCTTTAAAGATAGTTTTTCTGTCTTTGATGCAGAACAGCAGGAGATTTATCGGGTGAAATCCAAGCTTTTCTCGATGCAGGATCGCTTGACAATAACAGATTTAAAGGATAAACCGCTGGTCGAAATAAAGCAGCAATTCGCCTTTTGGAAGCCTAAATATGTTATTGAAGAAAACGGGGAGCAAGTGGCCGAAGTAACGAAGAATTTCACTTTCTTTAAAGCTAACTTTTCCTTGCAGCCGCAGAACTGGACGCTGGATGGAGATGTTTGGTCCCGTCAGTATACATTAGCTGATGAGAATGGTCCGCTGATGCATGTGAACAAAAAGTGGCTCTCTTGGGGAGATACTTACGAGCTGCAGATGGAAGACGAAACGCATCTGCTTACGTATATAGCAATCATGATTGTACTGGATATGGTCCTCCATAACGATAATAATGGTTTCTCGTTTGATGGCGGCGGAGAATGACAAAGAGGCTGGGACATAACTTGTTTAAGCTATATAAAATCCAAACAATTCTGCAATCAATAGCAGCATTGTTTGGATTTTTTGCATGGGAAACGGAGATGAGAGCATCGCTTCGGAAATATACTCCGCTTTCCTGCGGGCGGCTGGTGAGTCTCCTTGGATTTCCTACGCTGATTTTTGTTATTGTAAACATTTACTAATTTAGAAATAATATGTAGACTCCTCGAAAAAGATAGCGATTTTCTTGTCGGTGCCTACTTCAAAAGCCATTCTTGTCCGAAGATAACAGCTAATGTTGGAGAGGCAGCAGCCGTCAGAGGACTGCATTAAAAAGTATGGATCTAGTCATCGTTCGCTTTAAGGATGAATTAATCTTGTTTTGTCCCAGTTTTTTTAGTGCTGTCCAGCTAGTGTCCGAGCAGAGGGGGCGGGTTCCTTTTGGTTAACCATCTTTTCTAGATGTCTCCGGTATAAGAACATGACAATCATATGAATTGGTGCTTGTGTGTATTTATAAACAATCCAAGGCAAAGCCGGAAGGTATTCATGTATTGCCACAATGATCTCTTGCTTGCCTGGTATTTGACGAAATTCAATTCGTCCTTGCTGGCTTTCTGCAGCGTTGGCAAACAGTCCGCCAGTTATATAGTACAGCGCACGATGCGAAGTACTTCTCTCTTTTGCATAAGACAAGATTAACAGTGGTTTATCCATGAATGAAAGGTAGATTTTACAATTCCATTGGTCATCCACCTCTGTACGTACAAAAGGCCGCAGTGATTCAGATACCCACTGCATATAGTGTCTTGCAGCCCAGCCAGCATCCTTACCGGAAGGAAGGGGCATGCGCTGAACAGATCGGACATCCTGTCGCGGCGGAAGAGAAGGGAGTTTAGGTTTTTTGTTAGAAGATTTTTTGCTTTGTTCCTCTCCTTCTAACGCTTGCTTGGCCGCTTCCTCGAACGTTATTTTGCCATTACTGATCCCTTCTACGTAGTGAGACTTGTTCGCAACCATTGGGTGGGACAGACTCTCAATTAAAGGATAAACCGTTTCCTTTGGCATGCCGCTAACGAGTGAAACCCATAGTCGGGAAAGTTTTACAGTAGGGAAGGGAACGTTGACACTGCGAAATTTTCTGCCGATGAAATGTGCGAGATTTTCAAGCAATTCTTTGTATGTCATCACTTCCGGCCCGCCAACGTCAATTGCGATATTGGCCACGTCGCGGTTCCCGACACTTTTCTGTAAGGCGGTTAGTACATCAGCTAGAGCAATAGGGTGTGTCTTCGTTCTTGTCCAGCTTGGCAGCAGCATGACCGGCAGCCGATTCACTAACTTTTCAGCAATTGGGAAAGAAGAACCTTTCGGACCGACAATCAGACCTGCTCTTATTGTAGTGACAGGAACCCCATAAGATCCGAGAATCTTTTCCACTTCCAGTCTGCTGCGCAGGTGGCGAGAAAGCTTTTCCTCCGGCGGAATAATCCCACTTAAGTATACGATTTGTTTAATGCCATTCTGTTTAGCTGCTTGAGCAAAGTTATCTGCAAGAATAACATCCATATCTTCAAAACTAGCTTGTGTTAGCTTTGCAGATGGTTTCATAGAATGAACGAGATAAACGGCAATGTCTGCTCCTTTCAGTCCTTTTTCTGTATCCACTTGGGAGAATAGATCGCATGACCGCCATGTGACTTGCTCTGTATCTTCTCGCTTATCGCCGCTGCGTGACAGCGCAATGATATCAAAGCGGCTTTTCAGCTTTTCCAAAAGGTGACTGCCGATATAGCCGCTTGCTCCTGACAAGGCAACAACTGGCCGTTTTTTTTGTGTTTGCATCGTATATTACGCTCCTGTCTTCTTGGTTCTTGCCTTAAAGATACCCTTCTTTTGGATGGTTGTAACACAAAAAGACCTCCTCTGAAAAGAGGAGGTCAGCTTGGTGCGAGTGTAGGTTTATTCATTGCTGGATAAAGCTGTGTCAGGACAGTCTGAAGCTGGTTCAATTCTTTTTGCAGATCAAGTTCATGATACGCTTGCAGAGCTGCGGGCTGTTTGGTATTAAGGATAGTTAATAAATTTCCAAGCTGGTTCTGCAGCGCATCATATTGCCCATCCGATAGTTCGTCTTTCCGTTTCTGGAAAGCCATGAGCAAATACCCGGCGTGCTGAGCATGCATAATAGCTGGCCATAGTATCTCTGCTTGCTGCTGAGAAGCAGAGAAATCTCCTAGGCTTCGTTCATAAGCAGCACGCAATCCTATCAAGCTGTTTGTTAGCTTTTTCATCTGCTTTCGTTCTTGTCCATCTGTATGAATAGCACGAAGCAGTTCTTGCATATGCTGTATGGTGTCTTTCAGTAAAAATGGCAAGAAGCGAGAGTGAATACCTCTCCATAAAAGTAAGACAGCTGCAATCGCAATGACACTGCCGAAAATGGTATCGACGACTCTTGCTGTAACAAAATAACTAATGGCATTGCCGGGGTTCATTGTTTCGACGATGACAAGCACGAGTGGTGCGATAAACATATTGGCGAACACATAGTTTCGTACGATAGCTAATTCCACGCAAAGCTGCAAAATACCAACAGCAAGAATTAAGTAATAGCCTGTCGGTTCTAATGACAAAATCAGTCCCCCAATTAGGGTACCGACAATCGTACCAAGCGACCGCTGAATTGCCCGGTGGATCGTAAGTGTTGTGTTAGCACCAATAAGTACGGCTGCACAAGCTACAGGTACCCAATACGGCCGATTGAATCCCAGACTGTGTGCCAACAGTGATGCAATCATAATAAACAGTCCGTAAAACAAAGCATGCCGGACAGTGAGATTGGTAAACGAGATGCCGCTGACAAGCACTCTCCAAGCGGATTCTCTTTTAACTGAAATCATCGATTCTTCTTCCTGTTGCGAAGCAAATGTATAGGCCTGCTCTAATTCCAGCTGGAGCGTTTTTAATGATTCGCAGGATGTGTTATGTGCTGGCCAATTTCCTTTTGCATCCTCGATTGCGTCTATCACAGCGTGGAGCTGTGCTTCAATCGGTTTCAGCTGTTCTGAAGTGAAATTAGCGTTTTTGAGTTGCGTCATCGTATGAAAGATATCGGTCGCAAGCTCATGCAGGCGTAGTGTGCTGGGCTTCCGTTTACTTCCATAGATGATATGGTCAGCTTGCTTTAATGTCAAAACAGTTACATGCTGCATCTGATAGAAAGAGGGTGTTCCAATAGCTTGCAACATCGTCATCAGCTGACGATAAGATTTTATAATAACTTGTTTTTCATGATTCTTTTTTGCCCAAAGCCAGCTGGCCATTGCAAGCAGCCAGGAAAGTGCTCCGCCAAGTAAAACATAAAATCCTCTTTCCCAGGCACTTTGCGGATCAACTGGCAATCCTGTGGCCAAGCAGAAGATTAGGACGAAGAACATAGGCCCTGGTATAACGAGCTGGAAGGTGTTCAAGACGTAAAAGGCGATGATGCCGATAATCCCGGCAACAATAGATAAGGTGAACATATACGGTGCAAGTAATGTTCCAAGAACCATGGCAACTGTAAGGCAAATAGCAACCGCAGCCAGTTTCTTGGCACGTTGTTTATACGTTTCTGCACCTATATATAGGAAAGTGAAAGCGCCAAGTGCAGCGGAGAACCCATGGATAATATCGCCGAGCAGCAAGCCAATTAATATCGGCAAACAAGTAGCAAGGCCAGATCCAATCGCTCTGTTCCAAGGAAATGCTGCTGAACGGACGCGCAGTGCATCACGAAGTGCAAGTCGTGTTGGTGCTTGTGGCAATTGATATTCTTTCATATTAAATCCCTTCATTTCTATCCATAATCCCCATAAAAAAGGGGCTTGATCAGAACTATTATATTGTAATGCAATTCACAAACTAATTCAATCGAGTGAAGTATATAGGTACTGACTATAATGAAATCCTGTAATCAAATTGATTGCAACACGTTCACTTTTACTTTTTAATGTTATGATAATAGTTATACAAGAAATTTATTATTGCGCTAATAAAGGAGCGATAGTTAGATGTCGAAAAAGAAAAAGCCAGAAGGCAATACATCGAAGGCCGCATCCAAAACATCCAAGGTTATTGTGTGGATTGTCCTGGCAATTGTCTTGTTAGTTGTTGCATTGGTTCTGATCAACTCTTATACGGGATCATCTAGTGACGAAGCAAAGGAAATTAATTACGAAAATCAGCCAGTCCTCGGCGATGAAAATGCGCCGGTCAAAATAGTGGAATTCGGTGATTATAAATGTATTCACTGTCAGAACTTCCACGATAATAACTTCCCGGTTATTGATCAAGAATTGATTCAAACGGGCAAAGCGAGCTTTTACTTTATGAATATGCCGATTATTAATCAGCAATCAAATGAAGCCGCGCATTTTGCCGAAGCTGTTTATCAAGTACTTGGAGATGATGTATTCTGGGACTTTCATGATGCACTATACGAAGAAGACTTAAACACTGCGTTCTCTGAAGAACTGTTTATGGACAAGCTCCGTAATATCGTCAGCACAGAAGAAGCCGAAGAAGTGCTGCATGTGTATCAGGAGGATGGAACCGAGGATGCGATTGATTCAGATAAAGAGACGGCAGCAGATCTCGGAGTAGAAGGCACTCCTACGATCTTTGTTAACGGAAAACTATTTGAAGGCGAAGACATGAATGATTTGATTGAAATGGTGAATAAGGAAACGCAGGGGGCAGATTAATGAACAAAAGCCTCCTCGTTGCTTGGGTAGCTGCACTGGTAGCTGCATTGGGCAGTCTCTACTTTAGCGAAGTCATGAAATTCGTTCCATGTACATTATGCTGGTATCAGCGGATTTTGATGTACCCAATGGCTATTATTCTAGGTATTGCATTTTATAAAAGTGATTTGCGAATCTATCAATATACACTGCCGCTTAGTATCTTAGGATTCCTTGTGTCTGGGTATCATTATCTGCATCAGAAAGTACCTGCTTTGCAGGACGCTGGTATTTGTTCGAGTGGTGTGCCTTGCTCCGGTTATTATATCAATTGGCTTGGTTTCATCACGATTCCATTGCTGGCTTTTACTGCATTTACGATTATCACAATCTGTTTGTTTATCTTGCGCAGTAAGCGTGCATAAATAAAAGCATTTGCCAATCTGGCAAATGCTTTTTCTTATAATATGGTGATTTGCAGTAAGGAAGGGATGAGCAGTCCAGCCCACACCAATGTCATACCAGCAGCCATAATCATACCGATGGTAGAGAAAGTTCCTTCCTGTTCGCCGTATTCCATTGCTTTGTTCGTACCTACACCATGTGCACCCATGCCGAGTGCCAGCCCGCGGGCGACGGGAGATTTGAGTGCCATGAGGCGAATGACGTAAGGACCAATGATGCCGCCTGTTACACCAGTGACGATCACAAATACTGTTGTCAGCGTCGGTAAGCCGCCAATCGTTTTTGATACTTCAATAGCGATAGGTGTTGTAATGGAGCGAGGTAAAATACTGATGAGTAAGTCGCCGTTGAAATGTAAGACAAGACTGAGCAGTAAAGAAGACACGATGGCTACGAGTGTTCCAGCTGCAATACTCGTCAAGATAATCATAATATTTTTCCGTAATAACGGTGCATGCTTGTAAATAGGTATAGCGAATGCAACCGTAGCAGGTCCGAGCATATGTGTCCAAAGGCTGGATGATAATGCATAATCACTCGGCTGCAAGGAAGACAACTGAATGATAGCAATCAAAATCAACGGACACAGCAGCAGCGGATGAAAAAATGGCAGCGGCCATTTTTTATAAACAACCTTCGATGCGCGGTAAATAACGTAGGTTACAATCGTGCCGATTAAAATGATTAGCGCAGTTGTCATGAATGATGCTCTCCTTTCCTTTTGCGTCGATACAGTCTTTCAGCAGTAAACCCAGTAGCGGCCATCACGATGAAGGTGCTGATTAGAATTAGCAGCAGTGTCTCCAGTCCTTGCCAGTTCAAAATCTCTTTGTAATTCAGAATACCAACAGCTGAAGGGACAAAGAAAAGCAGAAGTTCAGCTAACAGCCAGCCCCCTGCTTTTTCAATCCACTCCAACTTGACGATACCTGCAAACAAGCTTAGTAATAACAGGACCAGACCTACAATAGAGCCTGGTACCGGAAGTGATAATATATGTGCTAAGCCGACACCGGCAAAATAAAATACGTGAATGAGCGCTAGCTGAGAAAGGATGGTAATTGTTTTTCGGACCATTGATCTTCCTCCTAACGGAAATTATCTTTTCTATTGATAATTCCATCATACTGCTGCTTCGCGTATTCGTAAAATACATATATCTTATAGTATGTATAACTTTTGGTTATATCGAATCACAGAAAGAATTCAATGAATCTTCTGCCTGCATAGGAAATGTATTTCTCCTTTTTGGTAATAATGGCCAGGTTCCAAGGAATAGAAGGTGTTAAATCAATAATACGTATATCGGCATTATACGTGCGATTGCAAATAGACTCTGGAAGTACGCTGACACCTAAATTAGCCGCTACCATCTCACTGATAAAATCCCATTGTGCACTTTTAAAGAGAATATGAGGTTCAAAACCTTCTTCAATACAACGTTTTCGCATAATGTCGTGCAGCGCAAACTCCTCGTTATAGAAAATAAAGTCCTCATTCTTTAGTTCATTTAATTCAACGAGATTCCGGTCCGCCAGTGGGTGTTCTCGATGGACCATCAGCTTCATGTCTTCCTCGACGATTGGATAATAATTGAACTCTTTGGCATCTATTGGCATTACGGCAACGCCTAGCTCGAATTCTCCTTCATCAACAGCCTTCACGACACGAGCTGCACCATATTCGGTAATATTGATTGTGACATTTGGGTAAGTCTGATGGAATCGGGCCATTACCTTTGGAAAGAAGAGACTTCCGATAATAGGCGGAATACCAATCGTGACAGCTCCCTGCTGTAGGTCGGTAAGATCTTGGAGAGTCGTCTGCATTTCATCTAATTGAGCAAGTACTTGCTGGCTGTACGTATAAACAACTTTGCCTGCATCAGTTAAGGTACTGGATTTGTTCGAACGTTTGAACAATGTAATACCTAATTCTTCTTCCAGACTTTTGATGGTCTTGCTGAGTGCTGGCTGGGATATATGCAAGTTTTCTGCTGCTTTGGTAAGTCTCTTTTGTTTTACAATTTCAACTAGATAGCGTAGCTGGCGCAATTCCATATTATTCCCGTCCTTTCTTTTGTTCTAGTATACCCATTTCTGCAAAGGAGAGAAATGCTATAATACAAGGACTAACAAATGGAAGGAGTCTTGCAGATGGGTTACGAGATAAGTTCATTGACTGCTGATGATGCATATACAGTCTTACACTGGCGTTATTCCCCGCCTTACGATCTGTACAACCTTACCTATACAGAAGGTGCGGTTATGATGCTCATGGTAGGTGACTATTACGGAGTGTACGAAAATGGATTACTGCTTGGCTATTTCTGTGTCGGAGAGGATGCGCAAGTTCCTGGTGGTGACTACAGTGACAAAGCCTACCTAGATATCGGGATTGGGATGGCGCCTGAATTGACTGGACAGGGGAGAGGGAAGGTCTTCTTCCGCTACATACAAAATTGGATTAACTTGAATAAGCAGCAAACGCGACTCAGACTTACCGTTGCAGCTTTCAATGAACGAGCTATTCATCTATATGCGAATGCCGGATTTCGTGAAGTAGGGCATTTTACACGTGACTCCGATCAATTGTTATTCCTTGTTATGACAAAGAGCCCATGTTAATGCATGGGCTCTTGTTTATGTTAGTGCTATTTCTGGGCTATAAGCAGAAACGTCGATAGTTGGTTCCTCGCCCAGCACGAGCTTTGCAAGCTGGGAAGCGATATAAGGCCCCATTGTAAGACCGGATGCCCCTAATCCATTAATAACGTGCAGGTTGCTGTGACCTGGCATTTGGCCAAATACCGGCAGAAATCCTGGGGTGAATGGGCGGAAGCCGACACGTGTTTCGGCTAAACCTGCTTGTTCCAGTCCCGGAGCTACTTGGAACGCCTTATTTAATACTTCTTGAACACCGCCTGCTGTGATGCGTGTATCCATCTCAGTGTCATTTTCATGTGTCGCACCAGCAATAATTCTGCCATCTGGAAACGCGAGCAAGTATTGATCATTAGGAGGCATAATGACTGGCCATTCAGCTGTCTGCGTATTTGTCAGCTGTAAGTGGCAAATTTGCGCTTTCTGAAAGCTGACTTGCAGGTTATAGCCTAATGGCTCTAACAGGTGCTTTGCCCAAGCGCCTGCTGTAACAATGACATGATCAGGCAAAAGTACTTCTTTGTCTGCTGTCACAGCTATATTTCCATCGTTTAACGACAATGCTGCTTCAGCTTGAATAAAGCGCGCTCCGTGTTTTTTAGCTGCTCGGTGTAAGCTATTCCGTAATGCTCTGCCGTCAACCCGTGCGGCTCCGCTGACGTGTACAGCACCGTAGCCAGGTGCGAGCATCGGGAACAGCTTGCGTGCTGCTGTCTCTTCAAGCTGTGTAATGGTGCCGATTTCCGGTGCATCTGTTTTCCGCTTTTCTGCACGTTCCCGCATTCCATCTAGCTTTTTTGGGTCATGATGCAAACTTAATGCGCCTATGCGGGCGTAGCCTGTTTCTTCTTCGCCGTCCTGACGCAGTTCCTCAATAAGTTGCGGATAGTAACTGGCACCGCCTTTCGCTAACCGGTACCAATCCTTATTTCGGCGCTGTGACAGCCATGGGCAGACAATTCCTGCGGCGGCATCTGTGGCTTGTCCTGTATCAAAACGATCGATGATGGTTACTTGCATGCCTGCTTTCGCAAGCTGGTAAGCAGTCGCCGATCCTGCTATTCCTGCTCCAATTACTGCTATGTGCATATCGAACATCCTTTTCCTTCATTTCGCTACGAGTATACCATAAAAAGAATCATCTTTTTTTCAGTACCAAATTGAAAGAAGTTGTAGTATAAGTTAGAAGTAGATGAAAAAACTTGATAAAAGGGATCTGTATAAACATGGTAACAAGAAGCCGGAAGCTGTTTCAGCGCATTAGAATGAATCCGCCGCAATTCTTTGCTTTGGGGTTCCTCGTACTAATTGGATTAGGTACGTTTTTATTGATGCTGCCGTTTGCGACAGCTGACAGGCACCATCTGTCTTTTGTGGATGCATTATTTGAGGCAACGTCTGCTGTCAGTGTGACAGGGCTGGTAGTGGTGGACACCAAGGCGACCTTTACACTATTTGGCCAAATCATTCTGTTGTGCCTCATTCAGGTTGGCGGACTAGGATTCATGACACTGACTGTTTTCATCGCCTTATTGCTCCGACGTAATATAAGCTTTGAAGAACGTTACCTGGTCAAGGAATCGCTGAATCAGGATTCCTATCAAGGCATTGTCCGGATGGTACGCTTTGTGATTGTGTTTGCGATGATTTGTGAGCTGATAGGAACAGTTATTCTCGGATTGCATTGGGGAGATCAATTTGGTTATCCGAAGTCTTTCTATTACGGCCTGTTTCACTCCATATCTGCATTCAATAATGCTGGCTTTGACATTATGGGTGATTTTAGCAGCATGACTTCATTTACAGGAGATATCGTTGTTAATCTAACGCTCACGATGCTGCTGATTTTAGGGGGAGTTGGATTCATTGTAATAGCCGATCTCTTCCAGAAACTAAAAACAAAGAAGCGGATTACACTGCATACAAAAGTTGTCCTATGGATGACAGCCATTCTGATTATTGCAGGAACAGCAGCTATCTTTGTTTTGGAATACAGCAATGCAGCTACGATTGGAAATCTTTCCTTCAAGGATAAGCTGCTTGCTTCTTATTTTCATGGTGTTGTCCCTCGGACTGCTGGCTTTAACTCTTTAAATACAGGAGATTTGACACTCGGTTCACAGCTCGTGACCATGGCACTCATGTTTATTGGCGGCGGAACAGGGGGAACTGCAGGCGGTATTAAGGTTACGACCTTTGCTATCTTGCTGTTAGCGGTATGGGCATTGATTAAAGGCAGACAGGAAGTAAATATGAGCAATCGAAGGCTGCCTTTGGACCTAGTATTCCGAGCCTTTTCTATCACCACATACGCAGTCTTGCTTGTTTCTGTGTTCGTATTCCTGCTTTCCATAACGGAAACTGGTAACGAACTCAACATCATTGCCTTTGAAGTGCTTTCTGCCTTTGGCACAGTAGGCATGTCGCTTGGACTGACAACGGAACTCACAGAACCAGGTAAGCTGCTGCTTTCCATCCTTATGTTCATGGGAAGAGTTGGTCCGATTACGATTGCCTTTGCGTTGGCTTTTCGAACCAAGAATACAGCTGTACGAAATCCGGAGGAGCGAATCATTATCGGCTAAATGCATGCGCGTGTATCCGTTTTCGGTTTCTCTTATTCTATATTTCAGATAGAATAGGATTTACACATTATGAAAGAGTTAGGAGTGACTAAAGTGGAAAAGAAAGAAATAGAGATATTAGAGTTGTTAGAAAAGAACGGGAGAATGGATGTACATACAATCGCCCGTATGGTGGAGCTTTCTCCGAAGGAAGTGGAGCGAGCAATTCAGAAATTTGAGGACCAGCAAATCATACACGGTTACTCTACACTAATTGATTGGACGGACGTACTCGGATATGAAGGCGTAACGGCCATGATTGATGTCAAGGTAACCCCTGTAAGAGGGAAAGGGTTTAATGATGTTGCGGAACGCATTTATCGTTTCCCAGAAGTAAAAGCTGTTTACTTGATGTCAGGTGCTTATGATTTGTCTGTATCAGTAGAAGGGAAAACGATGTCACAAGTTGCGCGTTTTGTTTCGGAGAAGCTTTCCACTTTGGACACGGTTATTTCGACGACAACGCACTTTATTCTGAAAAAGTATAAACATGATGGCATTATTTTCGGTGAGGATGACGATAACGACCGCAGAATGCCGGTGAGCCCATGAGTTCGGATACAAGTCGCTTCATCGCGGAGCATGTGGATTCTCTAAAGCCTTCCGGAATCCGCCGCTTCTTCGATTTGGCTTCGACAATGGAAAATGTTATTTCCTTAGGTGTGGGAGAACCGGATTTCGTTACACCATGGAATGTGATTGAAGCAAGTTACCATTCATTGGAACAAGGCTATACAGCTTACACTGCTAATGCTGGACTGCTTGAATTGCGGGAGTTGATTGCAGAATACCTGCAGTCTGCTTACGCTGTTCCTTATCGGGCAGAGGATCAAGTGATTGTAACAGTCGGTGCAAGTCAGGCAATTGATATTGCGTTGCGGACAATTTTGAATTCGGGCGATGAAGTAATCATTGTGGAACCTTGCTTTGTAGCTTATGCGTCTGCGGTTACGCTCGCGGGTGGGGTGCCGGTTTCTGTCGGCACGCAAGCAGCTAATGAATTCAAACTGCAGCCGGAAGAATTGGCGAATAGCATTACGAAAAAAACGAAGGCAATCATTTTATGTAATCCGAATAACCCGACTGGCACCATGCTGAGCCGGGAAGAGCTTTTGCCGATTGCAGATTTGATTCAAGAACATGACTTGCTCGTCTTATCAGATGAAATATATGCTGAACTCAGCTATGACGATGGCTACGTCAGTTTTGCGAGTTTACCAGAAATGCATGAACGTACCATTCTTATCTCTGGCTTTTCCAAGTCATTTGCTATGACTGGCTGGCGTCTGGGCTATGCTGCTGGACCTGCCGCATTGATACAAGCAATGACAAAGATACATCAGTACACGATTATGTGTGCACCGACGATGGCGCAATATGGTGCAGTTGAAGCACTTCGCAGCGGCTCAGCAAGTGTAGAACAGATGAAAAAAAGCTACCGCCAGCGCCGGAACTTTGTCATGACTGCCTTTGAAAAAATGGGCTTGAAGACGAACAGACCAGGCGGAGCATTTTATATCTTCCCATCAATCAAGGAAACTGGTTTGTCCTCCGAAGAGTTTGCCGAGGCTTTACTGATAGAAGAGAAGGTAGCTGTCGTGCCAGGAAGTGTATTTGGGGAGAGCGGAGAAGGCTATATTCGCTGTTCGTATGCAACCTCGATGAAACAGCTGACAGAAGCAATGAAACGGATCAAACGTTTTGTTGAGAGTCGGCTGACATAAGAAAAGAGAGCGGGACAAAACAAGATTAATTCATCCTAAAAGCGAACGATAACTAGATCCGTACTTTTTAATGCAGCTCTCTGACGACTGCTACTTTCCAACTTTAGCTATTATCGTCGGACAAGAATGGCTTTTGAAGTAGACACCGACAAGAAAATCGCTATCTTTTTCGAGGAGTCTACGTACTCTGCCTACACGAGTGAAGATTTCCTATAACACAAATCAGCGTAGGAAATACACGGAGACTCCCGCGGGAGGAAGGCTAGGTTAGACCCCGCAGTGCGCTTTTTGCACGAGGAGGCTCACCAGCCGCCCGCAGGAAAGCGGAGTGTATTTCCGAAGCGATGCTCTCATCTTCGTTTCCAATGCAAAAAATCCAAACAATACTGCTTTTAATTGCAGTATTGTTTGGATTTTTATATGGCTTAAACAGTTATGTCCCAGCCTCTTTTCGTTTTATTCATCAAGCAATAACTTGTCACGGCCAAATTGGAACCAGTTTTTCACAAGCTGTTTTTGATCTTTATCCAGGCTGGTAAGACCTTTTTCGGATTCTGCTGCAAATACAGCATCACTATATAGCTTGCCCAATTCATGAACATGATCATTATGACGTTGGAAAATTGTAAAATTCAATGGATCTTCTTCTGTCGCATTTTCATTGCTTACAACGACAATGCCGTCTGTCAATCTTGTCATGATTGGTGAACCGCCGATAAACTTTTGGATGCCTTGCGGATCTGCTGGTACGGACTTGGCTTGGAAGTCTCTTTCTGGTTTAAGGACAAGTGCTGATATTTTTGCCATTGTAACTCTCTCCTTCGATGCTTTTCTTCCATTAAAGCATAAAGTAATACAGGTAGCTATTACTCTGCTTTTGTCGGTACCCAGCCCTTCATTTGGAGAATGATTTTCCACAGTTGTTCAGGAATACCGTGATGATCTTCACGGGCAGGATCGATTAAGCGAATAATTTCATCTTCACGGCCTTCTTTAAGCTTCGTGGCAAATTCTGGATCAATTAGCATTTCACGGCCTAACGCGATAAGTGGTACACCTGTTGCCTTCGCTGCTGAAACATCCTCAGCAGAATATAGAGAGCCAACACCAATCAATGGAATACGTCCATTGATGCGCTCTTGCAGCAAGTCGATACGCTTGGCATTTGTGTCTGCACCGCGACGAGCTTTGGAATGAAAGTCCATTAGCGATACATGCAGGTAATCCAGTGGCTGTTCCACAAGCGCATCCACTAGCTCAAATGTTTCTTTCATTGTCAATCCAGGAGTTTCTGGTTCTTCTGGAGAGAAGCGATAGCCAATAATAAAGTCTTTTGATCCGTGTTTCTCTACTGCTTTTTTAACAGTGTCAATAACTGCTAACGGGAAGCGCAGGCGTTCGCCCCATTCATCTTCACGACGGTTGGAAAATGGAGAAAAGAACTGTTGGATGATATAACCGTTTGCTCCATGAATCTCTACTCCGTCAAAGCCAGCCTCAATCGCCCGGCGAGTAGCTTCGCCGAAGTCTGCGATGATTTGCTCTATTTCGGCTGTTTCCAATGCGCGCGGAGTTACTGTGCCTTCTTTCTCAACGGAACTTGGAGCAACAATGTCACCATTTGGTACAAGTTCAGCTACGGCTTCACGTCCACCGTGATGCAACTGGATAATTGCTTTGGCGCCTTCTGCTTTGATTGCGTCTGCCTGTTTCTTTAATCCAGGAATATCTGTATCGTGCGCGACAGATGGTTGGCCGGGAAATGCCTTACCGCTGTCGGATACGTTGGATGCAGCAGTGATAACCATTCCAATATCCTTAGAGCGCTGTGCAATATAAGAAAGCTCCTGATCGGAAATCGTACCGTCAGGGTTGGATGCATAATGTGTCATCGGAGCAAGCACGAACCGATTTTTTAATGTAACGCCGTTTGGCAGTGTTAAGTCTTCGAAAAGTGATGCATATTTTTCATTCATAAGTTACGATTCCTCCTCGTGTATGGATTTTATTCTAGCCAGTTGTGAAAAAGGTAGCAAACAAAATGCTCATTCGTAAGCGAGTTACCAATTGTAACAAGACAACTGCCAAAGGTTCTGCAGTCATGCTATACTGTTGTCATAACACAGACAGGAGTAAGAACAGCATGTTAAACAAATACGATCATTATTATGGTGCCTTCCTTTCAAAACTCGTATCCATGCAGATTGTGCCTGCTTTAATCGAAGAAAGTAAGGAAAGGCGCGTTTATCAATTGGAAACTGGCGCAAACCGAATGAAGGTATACTCCAAATATGCGACGAGTGCCACAAGTACATGGAACTTCCGCTTTTCTGAGGAAGAACGCGATCGGCTGCTGCAATGGTCGGCGGAAGAGCGAAAGCAGTTATTTGTGTTAATTTGCAGCAAAAAGGACCTCTTAGGCGGAGAAATTGCAATTTTGACTTTTGATCAGCTGCTGGCGTGTATGGATGTCAGGGATAAGTACAAAGAAGCCAGCTGCCGTGTAGCGATAAAGAAAAAGAAGCATAGTCCATTCCTTTATGCATATGGAACTTCCCGCAGCTTGGATGATGCACTGCCAATCACACGGAATTTCGCTGATTTATTATTGCATAGATCTATTCCGGAACCAGTATAAAGAAGTGTATAGCGAAAAGAGCTATACACTTCTTCTGAACTAGGAAGAAAGCGGATACAGAAGATTATACAAAGGTCTAAATATCTATTACAATAGCAATAGAAATAATAAAGGGGATAGCTTATGGGGAGAACCTTTTCGGTGCAAAAGGTGTTAAACAATAATGTACTGATTGCCAATAACCAGGAAGAAAAGGAAGTTGTGCTGATTGGCAAAGGTGTCGGCTTTGGCAAAAAGGCCGGGAGCGAATTAGAAGATGGCGAATTCGAGAAGCTGTTTGTGCTGCAGGATGAGAAAGAGCAAACGAGCTACATGCAAATGTTGGATCACATCGATGAAGAGCTGGTAGCAGTGATGAACGATGTCATTTATATGATTGCTGAACAAATGGGGCAGCCGCTTAACGAACATATCCACATTGGCTTGACCGATCATTTGGCTTTTGCGATGAAGCGTCTGGAGCAAGGCCTCGATATAAAAAATCCATTCGCCGTAGAAACGAAGTTCATTTACCCGAATGAATACAAAGTAGCGAGTGAGGCGGTAGCGCTTTTAAATGATCGGCTTGGTATCCAACTGCCGGAAGGGGAAATTGGCTTTATCGCCCTGCATATTCACAGTGCTTGTATTAACCAACCGGTTGGGGAATTAAGCCAATATACGAGATTGATTGCGATGATGTTTAAGGTGATTGAAGACAGTCTAGCTATTACAGTAGATCGGGAGAGCATCCATTATATTCGGCTTGTTCGGCATATTCGATTTACAATCGATCGGATAAAGCAGGGAGAGCAAGTTCGGGAGCCGGAAAAAATCTTGAATCTATTGAAAACAGAATATCCATTGTGCTATAATACTGCCTGGAAGCTAGTCAAAATATTACAGCAAACGTTAAGACGTCCAGTACAAGAAGCAGAGGCGGTCTATCTCACTTTGCATTTGTACCGTTTGACCAATAAAATATAATGTGCATGGTATTTATACGTGTAACTTATTCGATTAGGCATGAGGATAAAAGAATGCACAAGAAGAATCTGATTCTTTTTGTGTTACTTACTTTATCTCTCATGTCTTTTTTAATGTTTCTATGTAAACGCCATCAAATTGTTGTTATCTTGGAGGTTTAATGATGAAAAATGCATTTGGTATTCTGCAAAAGATAGGTCGGGCGCTTATGATTCCTGTTGCAATCTTGCCAGCGGCTGGTATTTTACTTGCGTTAGGAGATGCGCTGCAGAATCCGGATCTGTTACAGGCTGTTGAATTCTTGAACAGTTCCTGGGTGCAGCTGATTGCCACAGTTATGCAAAGTGCCGGAGATATCGTCTTTGCTAATTTGCCCTTACTGTTTGCAGTAGGTGTAGCAATTGCTCTCACCAATGGAGATGGTGTAGCGGGTATTGCTGCAATTATCGGTTATCTGATTATGAACGCCACAATGAGTGCTGTACTAATTGCCAATGGAAGTATCCCTTCTGATGCAGTAGAGCGTGCAGTATTCTTTAGCGGAAATCACCCAGCGTACACGATGATGCTGGGCATACCAACGCTCGCAACGGGCGTATTCGGAGGTATTATTGTCGGTGTACTGGCAGCCGTTATGTTTAATAAATTTTACAAAATTGAATTACCACAATACCTAGGTTTCTTTGCTGGAAAGCGATTCGTACCAATTGTCACATCACTTGCTGCCTTGCTGCTCGGTGTAGGAATGCTAGTTATTTGGCCGCCAATCCAGCATGTGTTAAATAACTTTTCGAATGGGTTGTTATCTTCGAACTTGACGCTGACAGCCTTCATATTCGGTGTCATAGAGCGCGCATTGATTCCATTCGGCTTGCATCATATTTTCTATTCGCCGTTCTGGTATGAGTTCTTCAGCTATACAAATACAGCTGGGGAAGTGATTCGCGGCGATCAACGAATCTTTATGGAACAAATCAGAGATGGAGCAGAGCTGACAGCAGGTACATTCATGACAGGAAAATATCCTTTCATGATGTTTGGTTTGCCAGCAGCAGCTTTGGCTATCTATCACGAAGCAAGTCCTGCAAGAAAAAAGATAGTCGCTGGTCTGATGGGTTCCGCAGCATTGACTAGTTTCTTGACAGGTATAACAGAACCACTTGAGTTCTCCTTCTTGTTCGTGGCACCGTTGCTGTTCGCAGTACATTGTGTATTTGCAGGTCTTTCCTTCATGACGATGCACATTCTGAACGTCAAGATTGGAATGACTTTCTCTGGCGGATTTATTGATTTCTTTCTGTACGGCATTTTACCAAATCGGACGGAGTGGTGGCTTGTCCTTCCGGTTGGTATCGTCTTTGCAATAATCTATTATTGCGGATTCCGTTTCGCAATCCGCAAATTTAATCTCATGACACCAGGCCGTGAAAAAGCAGAAGAGAACGAAAAAACTAGAAGTGGCTCCCATTCCGGTACGTTTGCTTATTATGTTTTGGAAGCGATGGGTGATAAAGAAAATATCAACCACATGGATTCGTGTATTACACGCCTTCGTGTCACAGTAAACGATAAGACGAATGTCGACAAAGGAGCGCTGAGAAAACTCGGTGCTGCTGGTGTAATGGAAGTTGGCAACAACATACAAGTTATCTTTGGACCAAAATCAGAAGGCTTAAAAGAGCAGATGCAGGATATTATTCTCGGGAAGATGCCAAGACCACTGGTAGAAGCTGTGCCAACACAGGGAGTGGGAAACTCATTAGAGGAAATGATAAAAAGACCCTTTGAAAATGACCCAGATGCGCATGTCTTTGTTATCCCGATGTCCGGAACACTTCGTACTTTAGAGGACGTACCAGATATTGTTTTCTCTGAAAAAATGATGGGAGACGGGTTTGCTATTGAACCGATGGATGGAATTGTCGTTTCTCCGATTAACGGAAAGGTGATCAATGTTTTTCCGACAAAACATGCAATTGGGCTGCAAGCGAATAATGGCCGTGAAATTCTGATCCATATCGGTTTGGAAACAGTCAATTTGAGAGGGACGGGCTTTGAGGTTTTCGTAAAAGAAGGAGAGCAAATAACTGTCGGACAAAAGCTGGCTGAAGCTGATTTATTAAAAATCAAACCACATGTACCGTCTTTAATTACACCAGTTGTCTTCACGAATCTGGGAGCGGGAGAAAGAATTGATTTCCGAGAAGGTGAACAGGTGAAGATAGAGCAAGCGAATAAAATAACGATTGCATCTTATTAAATTGAAAACAGCTATAGCCTTGGTGCTATAGCTGTTTCTACATACGTTTCTTTGTGTTTAGATGCTTACTTGTGAAATTAGTAAAATGCAGCACTGGATCTCCATAATAATCTTCTTACTTATAGTTCTCCAGCCACTGCTTCCATCTTGCCTTACCTGCTTGAAGCAAGGATTCAGCTGTACGGGCGTGTTTATGTTTTTGATATTCAATATAACTTGCAGATGCGATTAACAAGAAGCCTGCACCAATCAAGTATAGCCACCACGGTGCACTGCCCCATAACGGGCGTGTTTGGAAAAATAAATTGAAGACAACTGTAATCGTTCCTGTAAGGAAATATGCTCGATACTTTCGTATAAAACCGACGATTGCAGCAAGTAAGGAAATGCTTCCTAATGACAAAGCATCATAAATCGTCATACTTGCTAATCCATCCAGAACGAGAATACCAAATCCGATAGCCAGTAAAATCAGCTCAATATGCGGTGTTACGTCTGGGTCGTAGAAGAAAACGCGTAAGATGATGAGCACCAGCAAAGCAATTGGTACGATATAAAGCTCCGTTAGTAGGTACGGACTGATAGCAAGGTTTTGCAATAGCAGCAAATATGGATATAGACAAGCGAACAATGATCCAAGTCTGACATAACGCCGCTCAGCTGCAGGGTTTGTATTTACACTAATAGCAAATAACATCGCCGGGACTGTTAAACTGAACAGTACCTCTGCAAGGCCTGATTGATAAGCCATGACGCCTGTCAGACTGCCGATTATTGTATAAACGATGGCACCAATACGGTACGTATCTGCTTTTTCCAAAACAAACTTAGCATCACTTGCAATGACGACCGATTGATATTGCGTAAAGCTCGTTGCAATTAATGCGATAGCGCCAGCAAGTAGTAAGTATGCTGTGCGGATTTCCTCTCCAATTGTTCCGTAAAGGAGCAAGATGGCTAAAAGCAAGAGCAATGTGACATAAGACATGAACATTCGCTGCCAATGATGCTGTTGATAAATTGCAATGACGCCGACAACGATAGAGAGCAGGACGATTTCCCACGAAAACAAAACGGTAAGCTCAGCCACTGCAAACAATAGGATAACATTGTATACAATTAAAAGACTTAACCTCAAGAATGCCTGCCATCCAGGCAGAAACCTATAAATAGCGGCTATGCAAATCGCCGTAATGGCAGCTGCTAATGTCAGGAGGTGAGACAAATCTGTATAGTCGCTTAAGTGTATGACAGCGATGAGGAATAAGATAGTGATACTAACACCTGCAAAAGTGTTTTTCTCTATTGTGCGCTTTGCATGATAAGCGGACACAGCGAGATGCAGGAATGGGACGAACAGCCATGCTGGCGGGATGGAGTCGAAGCTCTCTAAGCCCAATACCCACATGATAGAGAATAGATTGATAATGTGACTGCACCAAAAGAAATACAAAGCACCAACTTTAGCTTTCTTATCAATTAAGATACTGACTGTCAGCAGTGCTGCACCCCAGAATAGTACATAAGCTGTTAAAGTATTTGATTCTGAGATGTTGAACAGGTTTTGCAGAGATCCATATGCCAAGAGCAGGGCGACTAGTACGGATGCCCACAATGCGTTTTTGCGGAATACATATAAAGAAGCGAACTGCACGATAACACTAATAAATGAAACAATGGATATTGTCGGTGCCGGCAAATCCCATGATAGAAATGCTAGTATCGTTGCCAAGCTCTGAAAGATCTGGCCGGTCAGGAAGAATGATAGAGATAGCGGCTGATGGTGATAACGTCGGAATAGAAGAGCTGCTATCACAGTTACCAGCGCAATGCATGTCATATGGCCAGGAATGCCAAAGTGCTGCTGGTAATAGTCGCTTTCTACGTACAGTCGGTAACCAGCTAGAATCAGGGCTGCAATAAAGCTTACAGGTGTAATAATCTTGCTGCATAACACAACGTCTTTATGCCCTTTTTGATAACAGAAGAAGCCGGCAGCTGCTGTTAATAGAAGCAGGTAGCTGTTTGCTTCATAATAACCATAGTTGTGATTTACGAGCAGCAGCGGAATAACGGACCCGACGGCTGCCCAACTGACAGTACGCTGATAAAGCTTTATATAATTGAACCTTCGTGGCCAGATATAGCAGTATACAAGACCAAGAAACGCAAGCGTTGCAAAAATACTTGTTCGCAGCCAAATTGGCGCATCCAGCATATGAAGCATCCAGTATGTGATAACGATGAACAAACCAGTGCTCGGATAACTGTAATGGGTATGACGCTGGGATATTGTCCAGACTGTATATTGAATAAATAGGAATACAACCCCGAGTAAATACGCCCAATCAAAAGAATATACACCAGTTAAAGACGTGAAAATAATAAAAAGAAAACCGTTAATGCTATGAATCAAGCTTTCGTAGCTAATCTTCAGCCATCTTGGTAAATGCCAGGATAGGAGCACAAGGGTAAAGCCGAGTGCCAGAAACTGTCCGAGGAACATATTGAAGTATGAATCAATCTCCAATAAAAGCAGTACACCGCTTATCAAAGTGAATACCATAAACCCAAAATGATATAGCTTGCTGTAGTTTTTAGCTGCCAGGATGAGTGCGCTAATACCGATTACTAGTAAGGTCAAATCATAGATAACAGCGGTACTCATCAGAACGATTGTAATAAATGCCTCGGTACCAAGCTTCATCTGCAGGTAATAAGGCCAATACTGCTGCAGTAATGGAAGAGGAAAAGATTTACGAATAGGCCGTTCAAATACTAGTAACAGCAAATTCGCTAGCTGCAGACAGAATAGAAAGGCACTGTACGTTGTTGTAACGTAAAGCATTGCTGAAATAAAGGTGGTTGATAAGCCTGCATAAGTTACCCAAATGAATGCTTTGGAACTCGTGCGTACGGCGACCGCGTAGTACAACGCAGTACAGCCTAATGCTGCGACGGTTCCGACTAGAGCGGCTCCATCACCGCCAAACGACAAATAGCTGCCAAACAGCTGATAATAAGAAGCAGAGAAGATAACAATCGGAACAAATAATGCGGCAAGTATTAAGAAAGCAAAGGCAGTCTGCGGAATCTTAACTTTGTAGCTGATAAAACTCAGTCCAGCAAACAGAAAAGGAATTAAGCTAATCAGCAGCACTTTTCCTAAGGAAGAGAAGGTGCCCCAGTTTGAAGTGCCAAGGTACAAGCCGCCGAAGAACAGCATAATAATTCCGAGTACGAGTATAATGGTCAGATTGCGTTCTCGAATTTGTTCAGGTGTCTTTTGTTTCTTTTGCTTTTGAATAGGAGGTCTATGTACAGAAGAGGCTGGTGTTGTAGCAGCTAACTTCCGTTCAATGGAAGTGGTAGTATGAGGTACAGGCTGCGTTGTTGTCCGTGATTTGGAAGCATCAAATGCAACTTTTTTCCGGTATCCTTCTAAGGTGAATGTGTACGTTTCGTAAGAGATATAGCCTCGCTGATATAACTCCTGCAATCTTTCTTCAAAAAGATCCCCGGATTGATTAGGGGGTATCGGATACATGCTGTCACCTCAATTTTCTGGTTTTTATTACCATGTCTCATTATATAGAAGAGAGACTTGTCTGAAAAGGAGTGTCATTCCTTTCATTTCGGTTTTCTGTTATGATAAGCGATAGAAAACGTGAACAAGTCAGTTCATATTAGAAGGAGAATAAAAAATGAAGGACTTTCTACAATTACAAGATAAACATATCGTCATCATGGGTGTTGCGAATGACCGCAGTATCGCATGGAGTGTTGCACAGTCACTGCATGCAGCAGGAGCTAAGCTAATCTTTACATACCGCCAAGAACGTTCTGCTAAAAAACTGAACAAGCTGTTAGAAAAGAATGAAATGAATGCAGCAGTTATCCAGTGTGATGTGAATGATGATGAATCAATCACATCTGCATTTGCCGAAATTAAAGAGAAGTTTACAACAGTTCACGGACTTGTTCATTCTGTAGCGCATGCTCATAAAGAAGATTTAAATGGCGACTTCATTGATACATCTCGTGATGGTTATGCATTTGCGCAAGATACAAGCGCGTATTCGCTTGTGGCAGTTGCGAAAGCCGTGCGCCCACTTATGGCAGAGGGTGGTTCAATCGTCACAATGAGCTATCTTGGTGCTGATCGCGTGCTGGACGGCTACAACGTAATGGGTGTAGCAAAAGCTGCATTGGAAGCAAGTGTCCGCTATTTAGCAAATGATCTTGGCCCGGATAATATCCGTATCAATGCTATTTCTGCAGGACCAATTCGTACGCTGGCTGCAAAAGGCGTGCCATCTTTCAATGAGATTCTTTCCAAAGTAGAAGAAAAAGCACCACTTCGCCGTAATGTATCTGCAGAAGAAGTTGGTGACATGACGACTGGTTTGATGGGAGCACTTTCCCGAGGCGTAACTGGTGAAGTCATCTATGTGGATGCAGGTTTTAATATTATCGGCATCGGCTAATCTGTGTGTCAAGAGGCTGGGACATGACTGTTTAAGCTATATAAAAATCCAAACAATACTGCAATTAAAAGCAGTATTGTTTGGATTTTTTGCGTTGGAAACGAAGATGAGAGCATCGCTTCGGAAATACATTCCGCTTTCCTCCCGCGGGAGTCTCCGTGTATTTTCTACGCTGATTTTTGTTATAGGAAAAACGTGTAGGCAGAGTACGTAGACTCCTCGAAAAGATAGCAATTTTCTTGTCGGTATCTACTTCAAAAGCCATTCTTGTCCGACGATAACAGCTAAAGTTGGAAAGTAGCAGCCGTCAGAGAGCTGCATTAAAAAGTACGGATCTAGTTATCGTTCGCTTTTAGGATGAATTAACCTTGTTTTGTCCCGCTCTCTTTTTTCTATGGATTAAAAGGCGTCTTACCTCATGGAACAGGTGGCGCGTTATTCTGTTTTGACTGATTTAGAAATTAAGCCATTCTGGACATACTGCTAGTGGAAGTACAACGTCGGATGAAGGCGTTGAACAGGTAAAAGAAGAAAGCCATTCCTCGGATCCATATTAATTACTTGGAAAAAGTCAGATCTTATGATCTGGCTTTTTATTTTTTTGTAAAAGTGCTTTTCAACTGGAAAAGGGTAGTGTATACTCTGATGTATTAAGTGTACTACAACAACTAATACAGTTAATACAGAAGCCCGAATGAGGTGAATACATGTTTGAACTGGACTTGCGAAGCGGCAAGCCGATTTATGAACAAATCGTTGATAAGTTCAAGGAATTGATCATCAATCAAGTGCTGGAAACAGATGAAAAACTCCCTTCCGTGCGGGAGCTTGCCCAGCAGCTGACCATTAATCCAAATACAATTCAGAAAGCATACCGTGAATTAGAAAATCAGGAATTGATTTATTCGGTAAAAGGACGGGGGAGTTTCGTGAACGCGATTCGTGTACAAGTGGATCCGCAAAAGGTGATGCATATGCAAGAAGAACTGAAAAAGCTTCTGACAGAGGCGCTGTTTATCGGAATGACAGCCGATGAAATCCGAAGCGTTGTTGAGAACTTACTGCAAAACGGGGGAGGAAGCGACCTATGATAAAAGCAGTTGAAATCAGTAAGAAATTTGAGCGAAAGCAAGTGCTTGATCAGGTCGGCTTTCAAGTAAGGCCAGGAACAATTTATGGGCTGCTTGGATCCAACGGGGCGGGAAAGACAACCATTATGCGCATACTCGCTGGCATACTTAAACAAGACAAAGGCTGTGTTCTTATCGATGGGAAAGCCGTGTTTGAGAATGTAGAGATTAAACAGCGCATCATCTTCATGCCCGATATCCTTTATTTCTTACCGCAATACACCGTCAAACAGATGGGGAAGTATTATGCCGATATGTATACAAATTGGGATCAGCGGCGGTATGACCAACTGATTAGTCAATTTCAGCTTGAAAATAAAAAAGTATCTTCTTTCTCTAAAGGGATGCAGCGGCAAGTGGCATTCTGCTTAGCGTTGGCAGCCAAACCAGATTACTTAATTATGGATGAACCGCTGGACGGATTAGATGCCGTTGTAAGGCAGCGAATTAAAGGCCTAATAATTAATGATGTTGCCGAAAGAGACATGTCGGTGCTTATTTCTTCGCATAACCTCCGAGAAATGGAGAACCTTTGTGATGACATCGGGATTGTACATAAGGGCAAGATGATTCTTGAACGTAATCTGGATGATATGAAGAGTGAAGTGCAAAAAGTGCAATTTGCCCTTCGCAAAGGACAAGATACACAGTTCCTGAACGAGCTCAATATCCTTCACCAGGAAAAACGAGGCAGCATCCATCTGGTAATTATCAAAGCTGACCGTCACGAAGTAGAAGCTTTGTTTGCAGCCCAAAATCCAGTCGTACTGGACATGCTGCCATTATCTTTAGAAGAAATCTTTATCTACGAAATGGGAGGTGCTGGCTATGCCATCGAAAACATCCTCGATTAAGAAGCAGGTTATTTTATACGATTTGAGGCAGGTTGGCTGGTTGAGTGTGCTGTATTTTCTGGCGTTGTTCTTGATAGTGCCATTGAATATTATTATTAAATATTCAAACCAGAAAACAAGAGAGATCGTCATGGAGAAAGGGGAAGTGTTCCTTTACGTACCTGAGTTTCAATGGATCCTGTCCATTACAGTGCCGGTACTTCTTGGTGTCATTCTATTTCGTTATATGCATAAAAAACAGGCATCTGATTTTCTACATAGTATGCCAGTGAAAAGAAAGACATTGCTAGGCCACCATACAATAGTAGGACTTTTGCTGTTATTTGTACCGATTGGCTTGAATGCCATTATATTAATTACTATACAAGCGGTATCAGGAATTGGTGATTATTTTAACGCTAGCGATGTATTATCGTGGCTAGGCCTTGTTCTGTTCTTAAACGTGTTCATGTTTGTTATTACCGTATTTACTAGCATGATCACAGGGATGTTCAGCTTGCACCTTGTGTTCACTTATATATTTAGTCTATTGCCCGCTGCGGTTATGTTTCTAGGAACTTATAATCTCAGCATATTACTGGTTGGATTTCCGGCAGATTATTATTCTAAGTCAATGGTTAGAGCCTATTCACCTATAACTTATTTTTATGACAGATTCTTAACAAGTCAAACTGGTAACACGGTCTATTCTCAAGTCTCTTGGCTTACTTTGACTATCTATGCGGCTATAGCAGTTTTATTATACATAGCAGCGCATTGGTTATACGTTCATCGCAGATTAGAAGAGACCTCTCAATCAGTTGTGTATCCTTTTATGAGACCTGTTTTTCGTTTTGGCGTTATAATCTGTTTCATGATGACGGGAGGTATATTCTTTCACACTGGTTCCGCCTCACTAGGCTGGGCGATATTCGGATATATTGCAGGATCCTTAGCAGGTTTTGTCCTTGTGGAATCAATCTTATATAAGACATGGAGAGTTTATACAAACTATAAATCTTTTCTGGTGGTTGCCGGATTTATCGTTTTGGCTTTCTTAGCAACTTACCTTGTAAAGAATAACTACGAGAATTCAATTCCGTCTGTGGAAGAAGTAGAGAAGGTTTATTTTGGTGAATTTTACAATTATGAAGGTCAAGGGGTGGAGCCCGGCATGGAACCGCTCTATTTCACTAACGAAGATGATATAGAGCTTGTACAAAGATTGCAAAAGCAGATTATAAGTGCACCCCAAGACAATGCCTGGGAGTCAGAAGAATCTCGCTCAACATTTATCGTATATGAGTTAGAGAATGGAGAAAAAATTGCTAGATCATATTTCTATTCAATAGAAGATAATACCGAGTTAAAGAGACTGCAAAGTGAGGTGGAGAATTCACTCCTATATAAGCACGCCAATAATGCTGTCTTTAATCTGCCAAAAGAGGACGTTTATGCTGTCGATGTACAATCTAATAATATCAAGCAAAACAGCATTGCCGTTACCGATCCACAGCTTATTAATAAGCTCCATGAAGCCATTAAAAAAGATATAGAACTTTCCAGTTCTGAAGCACCAGAAGAGTTACAAACTTATTCGTTAGATTTTCTTACAAATAAAGATGAGGGCTTCTATTATACGTCATTTGATGATAGCTATAAGAATACAGTCCAGGTGTTGCAGGAAGCTGGAATTTATGATGATATAAAAGTTTATCCCGAGGATATTAGCAGTATCGAATTAAATAATTTTGACCGGAATAAAACAATTACGGTGAAGGAAGAATCAGATTTAAATCATATACTCGATCATGCGGTTTACTATAGCGAAGACGAAGACTCTTATTTTGTAACAGTTAACCTCAATAGAGGAAGCAGTATGAAGGAAGAGCTTTCCATAGAATACGATGATTTGCCGCAATCAATTAAGAATCAACTGGAGGAATAAAACGTGATTAGCGAATGTTATGCAAAAGAATCGATGTTTCAGCATATCTATTCGCTCTACCATCAGCGGGTGTATCACGCAGCGCAGAAGGTGCTGCGTGATTCGCAACTGGCGGAGGATGCGGCGCAGGAAACATTTATAAAGGCTTATCGTTATCTGGACAAGTTGGAGGAGGAATCGAAAGCTGGGGCGTGGCTTGCAACGATCGCTTCCCGGACGGCGATTGATATGCTGCGAAAAGAGGGAAAACGTACATTTGTTAGTATTGATTTGGCCAGCTGGGAGCTGGAGCAGCATTATCTGGAGCATATTGTTATAGAGGAAGTGGAGCTCCGAGAAACGAAACAAGAACTTGAGCAGGATATCCAGAAATTGAAACCAAAGCTCAAGGAAGTACTGGCGCTCCGATACATGGAGGATATGAGGGAAAGAGAAATTGCTGCTACTTTGTCCCTTTCCAAAGCCACAGTGAAGACTAGACTATATCGCGCAAAGGCTGCCGTAAAGCAGGCGAAATTAAATCGTGAACAAATTCAATATACTTAAGAAGGCACAAATCGAATTGGGTTTGTGCCTTTTTTACGAACTTTACGTTTATTTATGCAGGTTTTTTGTTTATAATTAAGTTGAAAATGCCGTTATTTATAAAATAATGTTCGGATTTGAGGTGTTCGATGAAGAAGAAACTGATCTTAGACGTAGACACAGGTATTGATGATGCTATAGGCATTTTATTAGCTGTCAAAAGTGAGGAACTGGATCTTATCGGTATCACAACAGGATGTGGAAATGTTTCCTTGGAAGCTGCTACAACGAACACTTGTAAGGTGCTCGATTTAATTAACGCACCTTCTTCTATTCCTGTGGTAAAAGGGAGTGCAGCACCACTCAAACGACAGCCGCACTTTGAACATAAAGTGCATGGAACAGACGGAATCGGCGGGGCTTTGCTGGATGTTATTTCAGAAAGGGAAATAACTCCTGGTGATGCAGCTAGTTTCATAATTGAAAAAATCATGGAAAGCCCGGGAGAGGTCTCCGTTGTTTGCACGGGGCCGCTGACCAATCTTGCGAAGAGTATTCAGCAGCAGCCGGCTATTGTTGACCACGTAAAAGAGGTCATATACATGGGTGGTGCTATCAATGGGATAGGAAACGTCACGCCTGTTGCTGAATTTAATACGTTTGCTGATCCGGAAGCAGCAAGCGTCGTTTTAGAGGCAGGTATACCTAATCTTACGCAAGTAGGTTTGGACGTTACGAAACATGCTTTACTTACAGAGAAGCATATTGAAACTATTACAGAGCCAGCTTTACATGATTTTTTGAAGCAAAGTACAGCAACTTACAGAAAAGCATTTTATGAACAAAATGGAATTTGGGCATGTGCAATGCATGATCCGCTTGCAATTGGTGTCTTCATTGATTCGACATTAGTGAAGAAAACAGCGTGCAGCGTTGCAGTAGAGACCAGCAGTAGATTTTGCGATGGCATGACTGTTTGGGATCGCCAAGGAAAATGGGGATTACCTGCGAATGTCCAAGTATGCATGGAGGTGGAAGCAGAGCGTTTCCTCTCTTTGTTGGTAGATGTGCTGAACCGTTCGTGAAATGTTACATGGGGGTATCCTTTCATGCGCGGGTATTACTACATAGTTAGAAAGAAGGAGTCTGCGATAGCAGGCTCTTTTTCATATGCTCTCATTAGAAGAGTGCAGCGTCTTCCGATATAATGAAAGCAAATTAAGAATACGAAGGGGTATCGCATGCCAGGACTAAACGAAGCATTATACGAATACATCATGGATAACGCTCCCAACATTACGGATCAGTGGGTCAACTTGCTCGGTGACTACAAAGATTCCATCTATGCCGAAGATGCAGGAGAGGAAATGCGTGCGAAACTTAGAAAACAGCACCGAATGACGATCGATCTAGTGGCCAGTGCCATCTTAGAGGATGAAGAGCGGTATAATCATAACGTCAAAATATGGGTCGAGAAAGTGGCAAACAGCCGTGTCGAAACAAATACGCCTATTCATGAAGTGCTGCAAGCAGTAGGGAAATCTGGCACAGTCATCTGGGAATTTATTGAGAAATTCACGGAGGAACAGAAGCAGGAAATCTCACCTTTAACGGTCATTCACTGGTCTAAGAATCTGCATCGTGCGTTAGATGAGGTTATCAATAAATTTACAAGATTTTATTATGAGCTGATTGACAGGAAAATCAAAAGCCAACGAGAAGTAATTAATAAGACAAGCTCTCCGGTTATACCGATTATGGATGGTATCGGTGTCTTTCCTTTAGTTGGTGAAATAAGTGGGAGGCGGGCAGAGCTTATTACGGCCGACATACCGCAAACATGCAAAGAGAACGGTGTCGAAACGCTATTTATCGATATGTCAGGAGCGAGTTTTACAGCAACTTCTGCAAGGGAAAAGCTGATACAAATGGTTCAAGTCCTGCGTATGCTAGGGATAGATTGTGCCGTTTCTGGTGTTCGTCCTGATATGGCGATGGCGTCGGATGGCGAGCGTGTTATATCAGACGTTATTTTTTATAATTCACTGCAGCAGGCTTTGGCGCAAAACGGTTTGACCCGAAATTAAAAGCTGAGGAGGATCCAGATGAGAGTCGAGCATATAACAGTGAAAGCAAATGGAATAAATCTGCACATGGCTGCAGCAGGTCCTAACGACGGGAAACTAGTGATATTGCTGCATGGATTTCCAGAGTTTTGGTACGGGTGGAAAGAGCAGCTTGTTCCGCTAGCACAGCAGGGGTTCCGTGTTCTGGCATTAGATCAGCGCGGCTATAATCTGAGTGAAAAGCCGGAAGGAACTGACAGCTATGTGCTGGATGAGCTTCGTGACGATGTGTTGGCAGTTATGAAAGTGTTTCAGCGGGATAAAGCAATTATTATTGGTCACGACTGGGGCGGAGCTGTAGGCTGGCATTTGGCTGTCACGCGTCCGGAAAATGTGGAAACGTTTATTGCTATCAATATGCCGCACCCAGCAGCCTTGCCTAAAGTAATGGCAACAAATCCACTTCAATGGTTCAAGAGTTCTTATATGGCCTTTTTCCAAATGAATGATGTGCCGGAAAAATCTCTGGCAGTGAATGATTACTACGGTCTCAGCATGGCGCTGACAAAATTCAGTCAGCCGGGCACGTTTTCGCAGCTGGATATAGATGATTATAAAGAGGCATGGGCAAAGCCTGGTGCGCTAACAGGTATGCTGAATTGGTATCGCGCCCTTACGGAGAAAAATAACATCGGCATATACGGCCAGAAGGAAGCTGTTATGGTCCATGTGCCAACGAAAATTATTTGGGGCATCAAGGATCAATTTCTTCTAAAAAGATTAGCCCAAGAGTCGGTCAAGTTCTGTTCCGATTATGAATTGGTCTACATTGATGATGCAACACATTGGGTGCATCATGAACAGCCGGAAATCGTCAATCGATTGATTAAAGATTTCCTGGAAGAAAACAGCCAAGTGGCAGAAGGAGTCGGAGTATGACGTTTGATTTGCATACACACCATTATCGCTGTGGTCATGCTGAAGGAGAGATTGAGGATTATATTAAGGCGGCAATAGACAAAGGGCTGCAATATATCGGCATAGCAGATCACTCCCCCTATTTTTATAGTGATGAAGATCAGCTTTATCCTGGTATTGCCATGCCAATCAGCGGCTTTGAAGCATATGTACAGGAAGTGCTGCAGCTGAAAGAAAAGTATAAAAATCAGATTCATGTATTACTTGGAGTAGAGAGTGACTTCTTTCCGCAGCATGCCAATCTATATGCAGACTATTACCGTAAATATCCATTCGATTATGTAATTGGGTCCGTTCATTACGTAGATGAAGTGAATATTTTTAAGCAAGGTCGTTGGGATGCACTTTCTGAAGAGGAGCACATTGCTGTGAAGGAGAGATATTACGATCTGATCCAACAGTCAGCTAAAAGCGGCATATTCCAAGTGCTGGGTCATATTGATGCAATGAAAGGGTTCTACCCAGCTTTCTCCGATATTCCTGCTGACCATGCAATTGACCAGGCTTTAAAGGTAATTGGTGAAGCAGGTGTTGCAATTGAAGTGAATACTTCTGGCGGGACAAAAGCTGTCGGTGGCTGGTATCCTTCTGATCGTATTCTGGAGCGAGCGCTTCATTATGGTGTAGATATCTCCTTTGGTTCTGATGCGCATATTCCTTCTAGAATAGGTGAAGATTTTGATAAAGTGAAACAGCGACTAAAAGAAATAGGTTTCAAAGAAATGGTTTATTTCGTCCAGAAACAAAAAAGATCTTTGCCATTATGATGACATTTTTTTGTTTAGCCTGATGATGAAGGGGTATACATACATCAACAGAGCAAACAAAAAAGTCTAAGGAGTGTTTTTAATGGCACAAGCGCAAACAGTAGACAAGCAAGAAACGAAAGAGCAAGCAAAAGCAGGTTCTAAACTATTAACTGGCGCAGTTGCTGGAGCGGTAACAGGTGCGGCAATCGTGTTGCTCAACAAGCAGACACGTCAGAAAGTATTTCAAAATGTCGGTGTAGCGAAGGATACAGTTTCAAGCTTTGTAAAAGAAGCAAAACAAGATCCACAAGGTGCAAAAGAACAAGTGATGAGTAAAGTGCAAGATGCTTCAGAACTTGCAAAAGACGCTGCAAACGATGTGAAGAACGTATATGACAAAGCACAAAATGAAATCATGTCTTCCGTAAACGATGTGCAAGAAGATTCCAAGTCAGCCCTTGGCACAGTAAAGGAAGTAAAAGAGGATCTGAAAGGCGCTGGCAATAAAGCAAAAGAAGCTACAGACACATTGATGGAAGCAAAGCCTGACAGTGCACCAGATAATCCGATGACGAAACCTAAGAATGAAGATAAAGCTAATCAGCCAAAGGCAGCAGGTAATAAAACCACGGCTGCAGCAACTGCAACTCCTAAAACGACACCGCCTACTTCTAATAAAAAAACATCTATCTAAAAAATCGCCTCCTAAGAGAGGCGATTTTTTATTTAGTAATGTCCTTGATGTAATCTCCGATGTCATTGCTTTGGCCATCCAGATTCTTTATATCTTCCATAAACTCTACCATCACACGTGATTGTTCTTCAGAGGAAGTGGACACTTCGCCGATGCTCAATGTTAGGTTTTCCATGTTTGCTTGTATCTGCTGAAGCGACTGACCAATCGTCCCAACAGCTTCTTTGGTTCCGATGGAAAGCTTACGAATTTCATCTGCTACAACACCGAAGCCTCTGCCGGCATCGCCGGAGCGAGCAGCCTCAATCGCTGCATTCAATCCAAGCAAGTTTGTCTGCGTGGATATATCTTCAATTAGCTGGACAACTTTGCTGATTTCTTTGGAATTTTCATTCGCATGGGAAGCTTGGCTATCAATATCTGTGCTCGTTGCGGATAGTTCTTCTGCCTGGGCGGCGACATGCTGAACCTTTGCTTGCAAACTGCTTACAATCTCACGCAATTCATCCAGCTGCTGATCGAGCATCTCTTCGTCTTTCAATGTTTTTGTGATCTGTAAAACACCCACTATTTCACCGTTTTCATCGCGAAGTGGATTAGCAGTGTTTTGCATACCAATACCATAACGTTCTTTAGGGATATGTACTTGCACTTTTTCACCTTGAAGTGCTTGACGTAATAAGTCATTGTCCTCTGTAAAAGCAGAATCACCAACTTTTATTCCGACATCCAAATCTTTAGATGGGGAGAAGAAAACGAAATGTTCTCTATCCGTAACGGCAACGACGGCGTTATCCCCGATGTTTTTCTTGATTTCAGGTGCTAATAGAACCATTGCTTGTATTGTGGGATGCATCTTTGTTGCCTCCTTAGTTCTGATTTGTAACTTGCTTCATTGTATCGATTATTTGTTTGCTTTTTTCATCCAATGCTTGGATATCGTCCATAAATTCAACCATGATGACGGACTGCTCTTCAGAAGAAGAGGATACTTCGTTGATGCTCAGAGATAAATTTTCAATACTAGAGCGAATTTCGGATAAAGATTTACCGATTGTCTGAACAGCTTCTTTCGTGTTATCAGACAGCTTGCGAATTTCGTCTGCTACGACACCGAATCCTTTGCCGGCCTCGCCGGAGCGAGCTGCTTCAATGGCAGCATTTAAACCAAGCAGGTTTGTCTGTGTAGAGATCTGTTCGATTAATTGGACGACTTCCCCAATTTGATGGGAGTTCTGATTTGCGCTGTTTGCTTGTTCATTGATGTCACTGCTCGTGGCCGACAATTCCTCTGCCTGTGCTGCGACATGCTGAACTTTTCCTTGCAAAGCATCAATTACTGCATTTAATTTGCTTAGTTCTTTGTCGAGTTTCTCTTGATGTTCCAAGGTACGAGTTAAAGAAAGTAAGCCTACTATTTCGCCTGATTCCATATCGCGGATTGGTGTAATAGAAGTAACTACTGGTGCACCGAGATATTCATAGTTGTCAGTTATATAGTCTAGAACTGACTCTCCTTTAATTGCGCGACGATATATGTCATGTTCATCTAAACGGGATTCCCCGACTTTAATTGGTAGATTTAAGATCGTGGAAGGGGCATAAAAGACAAATTTTTCTGTATCCAGTACACCCATCGCTGCCGTCGGTCCCAGTGTATCTTTGATAATGGGAGCGATATTGACTACTGCTTGTATAGTTGAATTCATAGACGAGCTCCTCTGTGCATTATTTTCCTTTATATCGGCAAGAAGGACTAAAAAGTAAAGGGGAATAAGTAAAAAAGTCTTATTTTGTCACAATTTGTAGAAAAGTTTGTCGTCGGAATATCGAGGGAAAAGGGAAGAAAACAGACGGGAGGAGTCGTCCTTATGTACGATGATTTGAATGGTAAGACAGCAATTGTTACGGGTGCTTCGAAAGGAATTGGTCGAGCGGTTGCCGAACGGTTCGGTCAAGAAGGAATGAATGTAGTTGTTAATTATCACGGCGATGAAGACGGAGCAACACAAGCAGCTGAAAATATTCGCCAAGCTGGCGGAAAAGCTGTTGTCATACAAGCTGATGTATCCAAGAAAGAAGATGTACAGAAACTGCTGAAGGCAGCTGTTGACGAATACGGCGGTATGGATGTCTTGGTCAATAACTCTGGATTCAGCAAACCTGCACCTGTGCATGAAATGGATGAGGAGACCTGGAGAAGCGTCATCGATGTAAATCTGACAGGTACTTTCCTTGGCGGTCAAGCTGCGCTGCGATATATGTTGGAGAATGATATACAGGGAAGTATCATTAACATGTCTAGTGTGCATCAGCAAATACCAAAGCCCTCGGATAGCCATTATGCAGCCTCAAAAGGCGGCATAAAATTACTGACTGAAACGATGGCGCTTGAATATGCAGCTAAAGGAATTAGAGTAAATGCAATAGCGCCGGGAACAATCGCTACCGATCGTAATGAAGATACGAAACCAGAAAATGAAACGAAACAGATGAAGAAGATACCGATGCAGACCTTTGGAAAACCAGAAGAAATCGCTGCTGCCGCTGCTTGGCTTGCATCAAAGGAAGCAAGCTATGTCACTGGCACGACACTTTTTGTAGATGGAGGTATGACGCTTTATCCTTCTCAGCTGGAGTTATAAAGCAAAAGAGATTACAGGTGTTGTTGTGTTTAAGGGGGAAGCGCCTCTTCTGGCGCTTCTTTTGCACGGCTAGCGGCTGCTCTTCCTTTTAAAAAACATGCTTGCAGTCTAGTTAATATGTCGTATGCAGTTGTAGGTATTCTGCTTCTTTTCTGCATATTTCTGCAAATAAACCTAGTAACTATATCCTGATTCTTGTTTAAAAGGTTAACAAGGTAATTATTTCATGTAAAATACAGATTGTGAGTGCGGACTATTTTCTGGAAAATTTGTAATGAGACATACATAATCAATAATAATGTAATTGGGTCCGTAAAAAAAATAATTTACTTGGAGGGATAATATGAAAAAAGTAAAACATCTAAGCTGGCTAGTGCTAGTTTTAGCGTTATTTTTAACCGGCTGTGGTACTGACAGTGCATCCAGTGAAGAGACAGGCAGCGAGAAGAAAAAAACAGCTTCTCCGGAAGAAATCCTAGAGAAAACTAATAAAGCTAGCAAAGACTTGAAAAGCTACAGTATGACGACTTCACAAGAGATGGAGTTAACAGGACCGGATGGTGCTTCTCAGTTTACAGAAACAAACGGTAAAACAATTGCTGAGACTGATCCGATGGCGATGCATATTGATATGACAACTGCCGATCAAGCTGTTGAGATGTATGTGAAAGATAACATCATGTATATGAAAGAACCGGTAAGCGGATCTTGGATTAAGTTGGATATTGGAACAGAAATGGGTTCACAGTACTTGAATGAGCAATTGTCTAAGCCAATAGATGAGCAAATTCAACAGGTAAAGGACTTAGCAGAGAGTATCAAAGTTACGGATAACGGTGATTCTTATACGATGGATATAAAGATTGCGGCTGATAAAATGAATGAATTCTTGGAATCTCAAATGGGATCTTCCGGAATGGATATGTCCGCAATGGGTGATATTGAGTATGACAAGTTTACTTATGCTGTTAATATTAATAAAGAAACCTATTTCCCTGAAAGTATGACGTTGGAAATGAACATGAACATTACTGTTGATGGTGAAACAGGACAGCTTAAAATGGTTTCTGATAATACTTTTGAAGATTTCAACGAAACAGAGCCAATTGAAATACCTGCAGAAGCGAAAGATGCTGCGGATCTTTCTGACTATCCTGCTGCATCGTAATTACTTATATGCAGGATTTAAATAAGCCGGGCGATTGTGCATGTATGAATGCGCAATCGCCCGTTTTTTTGAGATCTAATAAAAAAAGCGCCAACGAGGCGCTATCCGTACTAATATATATGCATTTCCAAATGTGGATAATCCTTAAATTCTGTCCAGTCTCCGCCCCAGTGGAAGCCGAGATCTTTTGCGATTGCTACTACTTCCAGCCAGTCGGACTCACCGTTTTTATTTCCGTCATATTCCATATCCCATATAACTTTACCTGGCTCTGGTTCCAAAGCAAAGTCGATGGCTAATCCATAGTTGTGCATCGATTCTCCCCCTTGGACATTGGTAACAATCTGCCCCTCTGTTGTTCGTCCTTGAGCATACAGCTTGTCTTGTTCTTTTTTGGAGCGATAGTCATCTGTAATAATAATGGGTATGCCGGTATCAGCAGATTTATCTACTAATTTATGCATATTTTTTTCTACTGTAGGGTGAAGGCTGTTGATGTCATCTGCATCCTTGGTGGCGACAGGAGTGGAATTTTTAGGCGGAAGCTGCTCTATATGCAAAAAACCGAATAGGATCAACGCTGCTACTGTCATCAACAAAGTTGTTAAGATAATCCTTTTCCAGTGCAAATTCGCTAATCTCCTTTTATAATCTTATATTCTATTAGTCTAGCATAATGGAAGAGACGGCAGATTGCACGTGTTGAGGCATACTTTTGATAGGAAAGACAGGAGAATTAAGGAAGGGGGAAGCGGTCATGATCAGTTTGTTTGAACCTTCCTTATCATGCGCTTCTCAATGCTGTTGTCCAATGATCGGATGCGTTTTAATGCTTCCTGCTCAGAGATAGTTTTGTAATGGTGCGCTCCGCCAGACTCTTCATCTGCTGTATCTGCTTCTGCTACGACTTGCTGCAGCGGATCGCGTTTTAAGTTCTGCTCTGGGAGGTAAGAATCTGTGTGCAGCAAAACTGCAAGCGAGATTGCTTTGGCTGCCTGTGGATCTTCCCCTAGGCGTATCAAAAGTTTATGTGCACGTGCTGCACCTTTTATAGCATGAATATCATTTAGTCTGTACAAATCATAGTCCCACTTGCCATCGCGGTACCACTCATAATGGCCAATATCGTGCAGCAGGGCGGCTTTTACTGCCAAGTCAGGGTCAACTTGCTTTTTCGCACTTATTGCAAGTGCATATTCTGCTACAGCAATAGCATGTGCCTGTCCGGATCGGCCGAGGTACTTTTGCGCTATAGGATGTGTGAATATCTGCTCTAATGTTACTTTTCTCAAGCTGATCGGCTCCTTTCGCTGTAAAAGTATATTGTTCAAGATATTAACACGTCAGCTGGCTGGGCTGCAAGTGAAAAAATTACTTAATTCATGTATATGGTAACCATTTTCACCGAAACTAAAACATGGCTTCTTCCCTCCAACAGTGTAAGCGAAGGGAATGGTATTGCATGTAATGTATGCTATCCTAAAAATATTGTTACCAAAAATACATATAAATTTACTGAAAAGGAAGAGACAGCATGAAAGAATATTTGGGTTTATTACGTCAAGGCAGCAAGTCTGCTGGTTTAGCAGCAATAGTGAACTTTATTATAGCGCTCGTCAAAGGGGGAGCATTTTTGCTGACAGGTAATGTTGCAATGTTCGCGGAGACAATGCATAGTTTTGGTGATTCAGCGAACCAGTTCTTTGTTTATGTAGGTTCAGCATTAAGTAAAAAAGCCCCGACGGAGCGTTTCCCCGGCGGGTTTGGCCGAGCGGTCAATCTTGTACTGCTTGGTGCAGTGCTGATTGTTGGAATTCTCGCTTACGAAACAATACGAGAGGGAATCACACATTTAGGGCATCCGTCAGAATCGGAAGGTTTATGGCTAAGTATTTCTGTGCTTGCTGTAAGTTGTATTTTAGAGGGTTATGTGTTGCTGAAGGCTATGCGGGAAATTGCGCATGAGAGTGATTCAGGTGCAACGGGTTTTGCTGTAATTCCAAAAAGTTTTGCTAATGTTGGACGTGCGAAGCCAGCGACAAAGCTTGTATTTATGGAGGATCTTGTTGCTACAAGCGGAGCGCTAATCGCGATTATCGCTATTTTGATTGCATCGTACACCCCATTCTATCAAGCAGAAGGAATTGCTTCGATTGTAATTGGAGCTATGATGTTTCTTGTTGTCGGGCGCGTTTTCCTTGATAATGCAGCGGGTGTAATCGGAGAAGCAGATGAGGAGATGGCTGACAAAATAGGAGATATCCTGTTTGCAGACAACGATGTGCGAGATATTCAAGAGATGACAGTTGTCAAAGAAGGAGAGTCTTTCCATGTGGAAGCCAAATTGGAAATTGACCCGTCATTAACTGTGGCTGCTGCAGATGATATTAAAGACCGGCTCGAAGAACAAATTATGAAGCAGAAGGGAGTAACGGATGTCATTATCGAGTTTGATGAAGACGACAATACCCAGATGTGGAAGAATAAAAAGTAAAAAGAGTAGTAATAAAAACACGTAAAATCATGGGGAATCCCAATTTTACGTGTTTTTGTTTTTTAGCCCTATGTGTTTCTTGTGTTTTAAGAAGACATATAGTCTCCGCCGTTGACATGGATGAATTGTCCGGTCATATAGGCAGCTTCATCAGAAGCAAGCAGTACATAGCTGCCGACAAGATCAACAGGCTGACCTGGTCTTCCGAGCGGAGTCTGTGTACCGAAGTTTGTCAGCATTTCATCCTGCATTGTGGCTGGAATGAGTGGTGTCCAAATTGGTCCGGGAGCAACTCCGTTTACGCGTATACCTTTAGAAGCTAAGCCCTTTGCTAGTGAACGTGTGAAAGCAACGATTGCACCTTTGGTTGACGTATAATCTATTAATGTCGGGTTGCCAATATAAGGATTAATGGAAGCTGTATTGATGATGCTGTTTCCTTTGCCAAGATGCGGCAGTGCAGCACGTGATAAATAAAAGAAGCTGAAGAAGTTTGTCCGGAACGTCCGTTCAAATTGCTCGGGCGTGATTGCGGTCAGATCATCTTGAACTTCTTGACGCGCTGCGTTATTTACGAGTATATCCAAGGTGTTAAAATCTTTTACAACTTGCTGGATCAGGTTTTCGCAAAACGCTGCATCACTAATATCACCAGGATAAAGGACGCATTTGCCGCCTACTTCTTCAATTCGCTGCTTCGCATATGCAGCATCGTCATGTTCATCGAGATAGGAAATGGCAACATTGGCACCTTCTTTGGCATAAGCAATTGCGACGGCGCGTCCGATGCCGCTGTCTCCACCGGTAATGAGTGCGACTTTTCCTTGAAGCTTGCCACTTCCTTTCCAATGATCGAATTCCTCAATCGGCAGCGGGTCCATCTTATGCTGGATACCGGGCTGCCGAGATTGGTTTTTGCCAGGATTACCGTTTTTCATGAAATTATACAAGTCCATTGTTTTGCCTCCTTTTGTTCCCCTAAGGGAAGTTATCTCCAAAGTATTGGTGTTCTAAAACAGGAGATGGATGAATAAGTTCCTTTGAATGGGTTTTTTTCGGCAGGGATTTGGGCTAGAATAAACGAAAGAAGAATTGGAAAGGAGATGGTCGCGATGCGTGCTTATGAAGATTACATTGCAGAGCTTTTCACTTTTGACGATCCGTTCTTTCGTTCAACTGACCTTGATTTTGATATAGATATCCAGCGTATGGAGAAGACGGTGGAGGATATGGCAGCATATATGAACAGGAAACCCGCGGAGTATTGACCTGCGGGTTTTAATTTTCGGCTTTTACTACATGATTGGTTTATACTAGAAAGTGAGAGCATGATACATAAAGAGATTAGGTTCCAATTTGAGAGGGAAAAAAGATTATTACTGCTACAAATTCGAGGAGGTCCCATGATGACGAATCAAACCAGAATCATTTCAGAACTGCAAGTAAAACCAACGATTGATGCAAAGCAGGAGATTCGCAGCCGTATCGACTTTTTAAAGGATTACTTGCAAAAGACAGGTGCAAAAGGTTACGTATTAGGTATAAGCGGAGGGCAGGATTCTACGTTGGCTGGGCGTCTTGCGCAGTTAGCAATCGAAGAGCTAAAAGAAGAAGGCAAGGATGTAACATTCGCAGCTGTACGGCTTCCGCATGGCGAGCAGGCAGATGAGGAAGATGCACAGGTAGCACTGAAATTTATTAAGCCGGCAGAATCTTATGTATATAATATCAAAGCACCTGTGGCAGAAGCTGCTCATGCTTTTAAAGATGTAACGAATGAGGAACTTGCGGATTTTCATAAAGGAAATGTAAAAGCGCGGATGCGCATGATTGCACAATATGCAATTGGCGGTCAAAAAGGCCTGCTGGTAATAGGGACAGATCATGCAGCAGAAGCAATTACTGGCTTCTATACGAAATATGGCGATGGTGCTGCTGATGTCCTGCCGCTCAGCGGTTTGAATAAGCGTCAAGGTAAACAGCTGCTGATTGAGCTGGGTGCACCAGAGCGTCTATACGAAAAATTACCGACTGCAGATTTACTCGATGACAAACCTGGGCAAACAGATGAAGCTGAGCTAGGGTTAAAATATAACGATATCGATGATTATCTAGAAGGAAAGATCATCGATGAAGAACCAGCTAAGCTTCTGGAAGAACGTTATTTCAAAACAACCCACAAACGTCAGATGCCAGCTTCTATGCATGACGATTGGTGGAAAGAACTGTAATGCAAAAGAGACTCCTAATAGGGTCTCTTTTTTTGTGGAAATGTCTATACTTGAAAAAGGGAAACAGATGCGTAAGAATTATACTTGCTGAAAGAGAGGTGTATACAGTGCTTAAAGAATTCAAAGAGTTTGCTTTGCGCGGAAATGTTGTGGATCTGGCTGTAGCCGTTGTAATTGGTTCGGCATTCAGTGCTATCACAACTTCGTTAGTTAATGATATTATCATGCCACTTATCGGCATCATCACTGGCGGGCATGATTTTAGCGGATTGCAGTTTACTGTCGGTAATGCTGTAGTGATGTATGGTGTATTTATTCAAACAGTTATTAACTTTGTATTAATCGCTGCTGTGTTATTTATGGTCGTCAAATTCATGAACCGATTGAAACGCAAACAACCGCAGTCAGAAGAAGTGGTTCAGAAACTGACAATGGAGCAGGAATTATTGACCGAAATTCGGGATTTATTGAAGAAAGAAGAAAAGGTGAAGGATCAGTCTTGATTTAATCTCGCAAATAATTAGTATCAGCACAAAGCGCTAGGATATGTCATATCCTAGCGCTTTGTCTGTGGCTAATTATATCAGTCCCCAGAAATTAGTTGTATAGAGTGTTAGTAACAATAGACAGAGAAAGATAAGCTGACTTAGCGTTACTTTATAAGCGTTCGGATTTTTAGCGTATTTTCGTTCCATGACTGTCCGGACTATTTCAGAGACAATAATAAAGATAATTAGAATAGAGCTAGGATTTATAAAAAAATTAAGATTATTGATACCAGTCATCATTACTACAGGTGTAAATAAAAGAATCATAATTATTGTAGTAATTCGAAGGATCCAATCAATCTTTTTATGTTTCGCATTAACGTGGTTATACGAGAATAATTTACTGCGCTCAACTCGTAACCATTTTCGCATAAGTGCATGAAAAGAGATCAGCAATAAAAGAATAGCGGCTAACAGTAAAAAGAATCTTATCCAAAAATCAGGTTCGATACCGTAGTACATAGCGTCCCCCTTGTTTTGCTTGGTTTTACGTACACGAATTACTCCGTTTGCAACCTGGCTAATAAGTCCTCTTCCACTTAACCTAAAACTCCAAAAGTTGTGTGGTTGCTTCTATAGTAAGGTATACGGATTAATTGTGAAAATGTTTCACTTTGCTGGAGAGGGATGAGCCTAACAGCATTCTTCTAATCTGCTATAATCTGGATTATGAGGAGATGAGGCAGCATGCAAGCGTTACGATCACTCCATCCATACAGCTGGGCAATTATCATCGGTACCGTGTTCGGCAGGATGGCTACTAGTATGAGTATTCCTTTTTTAGCAATTTATCTGACCCAGGAGAAAGGTGCATCAGCCGGATTTACCGGTTTGATTATTGCAGTCAGTTCTTTGGTCGGTATTCTAGCCAGTTTTTATGGTGGGTATTTTTCTGATCGGTTTGGCAGAAAGAAAATTATGGGCATTAGCATTTTTGGCTGGTGTATCGTTTTTGTAGGATTTGCACTGGCTGATGCGATATGGGTATTTTTTGTGATGAACGCGTTGAATGGGTTATGCCGTTCTTTGTTCGAACCAACATCGAAAGCGTTGCTCTCTGATGTGACAGATCCAAAGCATCGGCTGCTCGTTTTCAATATGAGGTATACAGCAATTAATATTGGAGTTGTGTTTGGGCCGCTATTAGGGCTGTACTTTGGTTCGGCAGCTTCGACAGCACCGTTTTTCATCGCTGCACTCGTTTATTTCGTATACGGTCTTGTACTTGTTTTTCAATTTCTGCGAATCAAAGTGGCAGAGACAGCAGCTGGACAACATATTGGTGTTCGGGAAGCGTTTCATGTCACACGCAAGGATAAGCTGTTTATGCTCCTATTAATCGGAGTGACGGTAAGTGTATTCGGCTATTCCCACTTCAGTGCTACACTGCCGCAGTTTTTTGCTGCTACACCAAGTATAGAAGATGGAGCAAAGCTTTTCAGTATGATGCTTACGTTAAATGCATTGACGGTGCTAATAGTGCAATATCCGATTGTCGCTGTAGCGAAGCGTTATTCGCTGGTGTTATCATTGATGCTCGGAAACATACTGATTACTGTCAGTATGCTAAGTATGGCATTTTTGCATGATATTATCTGGATTGCGTGTGCCGTTATACTGTTTACAATCGGCGAAGTGCTGCTGTTCTCGATGTCGGATATGTTTATTGATGACATTGCCAACCCTGCAATGAAAGGAACGTATTTTGGTGCTATGGGCTTTACAGGCTTTGGAGGTGTAGCAGGTCCGTTGGTTGGCGGTATGCTGCTTGATTATTTCGGAGCGATGCAGCCGATTCCGATATTTACGATTATTTCCTTCCTCGTTATACTTGGTGCGCCATTCTTATTTCAGGTTTGGGTAATGCTAAAAGGGAGAAAACAAGAACCAAAACCTGTGTTAAAGAAGGAGCATATATAATGACTAGCTATGAGCCGCTGGAACAATCATTTTATGAACAGCCTACTTTGGAGCTTGCTCCTAGTTTGTTGGGCTGTTTGTTGGTTCATGAAACACCGCAAGGAATCTCGTCGGGCTATATTGTGGAAACAGAAGCTTATCGGGGTGCGCTTGATCGTGCTGCACACAGCTTTAATAACCGAAGAACGAAACGGACAGAGATTATGTTTCATGATCCTGGACATATTTATACGTACACCATGCACAGGCAAGTGCTGCTGAATGTGGTGAGTGCGGCTGCTGGAACTCCTGAAGCTGTTCTTATTCGAGCGTTGGAACCAAAGGATGGCATACCTTTAATGGAGACGCGCAGACCTGGCAGGAAGCCGAGGGAATTGACCAATGGACCTGGGAAGCTTTGTCAGGCGATGGGTATTGAACAAGTCGCTCATTACGGAGGGCATTTTACGAGCACTCCTTTATATATTGCATCAGGCTACACGCCGGAGCAAGTGGAAACAGGACCGAGAATTGGTATCCCGAATGCGCAGGAGGCAAAGGACTTTCCGTGGCGCTATTGGGTGCATGGCAATCGCTATGTTTCCAAGTGAGTCCCTTTTTAAAATAGCTAGAATCATGTAAAATGAATACATCATGTCCGGCATCATGCCGACAATGTAAAAGGAGAGATAGCTGTGGGAAAAGTACTCGTCTTCGGACATAAAAACCCAGATACAGATGCGGTAACATCCGCAATCGCATACGCACATTTGAAGAACAAACTAGGAATGGAAGCAGAAGCTATCCGCCTTGGCGAATTGAATGAAGAAACAGCATTCGCACTAAAAACATTCGGTCTTGAAGCTCCTCGTATGATTGATGCAATTAATGGAGAAGCAGAGCAGGTAATCTTAGTCGACCATAATGAAAAGCAGCAAAGCGTTTCAGATATTGATACTGTATCCGTTATTGAAGTGGTAGACCACCACCGCATTGCGAACTTTGAAACAGCTGATCCGCTTTATTACCGTGCGGAACCAGTTGGTTGCACAGCTACAATTCTTAAGAAAATCTATAAAGAGCATGATGTGGTTATTCCAAAAGAAATCGCAGGCGCAATGCTAAGTGCAATTGTTTCTGATTCTTTGCTTTTCAAATCCCCTACATGTACAGAAGAAGATGTAAAAGCAGCAAAAGAGCTTGCTGAAATTGCTGATGTCGATGTGAATACATATGGCTTGGACATGCTTAAAGCAGGCGCTGATGTGAGCAAGAAAACGGCGGAAGAATTAATCACACTTGATGCGAAAGAATTCCAAATGGGCAATGCAACTGTTGAAATTGCGCAAGTTAACGTTGTTGATGAACAGGATGTACTTGTTCGCCAAGCGGAAGTTGAAGCTGCAATGAAGCAGAAAATTACAGATAAAGGCTTAAAACTTTATCTTTTTGCAATCACTAACATTTTAACAAATGACTCTACAGCGATTGCAATTGGCGCAGAAACAGAAGCAGTGGAAAAGGCATTCCACGTAACTTTATCCAACAATACAGCCACGCTTGAAGGCGTTGTTTCACGTAAGAAACAGATTGTGCCTGTACTTACTGAAGTTATGAATGGGTAATAATCTATGAGGCAGGCGTCATGTCTGCCTCATTTTATTTGCTGTCAGCATGGCCATAATGATAAAGTAAATATAAATCCACACTAGAACAACCTCGTAATATCTTCTTTCATTCAAGAACTCTGTCTTTTCTGCAGCAGCACAGGATGCTTTTTCATGGATTAAGGGAATAGCCATACAAACTGTTGACTAACGCACAGAATAAAAGGAGGCTTTCAGGATGAACTATACAACAATACCAGGGGTTAAACACCCGCTTTCTAAATTGATCCTCGGCACAACTAAATTTTTCGAAGACAAAAGCAATGATGTATTCGCTGTTCTGGATAGCTTCTTACAAGCTGGCGGCAATACAATTGATACCGGACCGAAATATGCGCAATACCAAGCAGAGAAATTGATCGGGCAATGGCTGGCAGAGCGTAGGACGCGCGATCAAGTAATTTTAATCTCAAAAGGTGGTCATTACCATATTGATCTGGATGGTGTGCATCATCCAGAAATGAAGCGTGTGAATCCGGAGGAAATTACGAAGGACTTGCATGACAGCCTTGCGAATTTGCAGACAGATTTCATTGATATCTACCTTCTTCATCGAGATGATCGGAATGTACCAGTCCAATTGCTAATGGATATGCTGCATGAACACCAGAAGGCAGGGAAGATAGGGGTGTATGGTGTCTCTAACTGGCAGTCCGACCGTATTGAAGAAGCGAATGCATATGCAGATGCGAAAGGGTACGACCGGCTGCTTGTGAATAGTCCGAACCTAAGCTTGGCACAGCTAAATGAGGTGCGCTGGGCAGAAACAGTTGCATTAGATGGCGCGTATTCAGCGTGGCATCAGCGTACACAAATGCCAGTCATCTCTTGGGCATCGCAAGCTGGCGGATTTTTTACGGGTACTTACAACAGAAATCATATATCAGATGAGGAAATTGCTCGTGTTTATTATAACGATGCCAATTGGGAGCGCTATGATCGAGCTGTCGAGCTAGCAAATAAAAAAGGTGTAACAGCCAATCAAATAGCTGTTGCTTATGTACTGCATCAGCAGTTTCCCACATGTGCTATCGTAGGTTGTAAAAATGTGAAGCGCCTGCATGAAGCACTTCCAGCTGTAGAAATTGAACTTACCGAAGATGAAGTGAAATGGCTGAACCTCGAATTGGAGGATGCTAAGGTACAATAAAGGTATTTCTCTCTTACGATTTTTGTATTTATCGTATACAATAGAATATATTACAAGGTATACGACTTGTGGGGAGAGGAGTTACATCGTGCGAACAATGAGCAGACAGCATATACCTGTGCGGGCGAAAAATATCGTCCTGATCGGATTCATGGGTGTCGGAAAAACGACAATCGGCCAGCTAGTCGCCGAGAAACTTTACAGAGACTTTATCGATGTTGATGCAGAGATTGAACAGCGATATGGGATGGCAATTCCAGAAATATTCGCGCAGCATGGGGAAGACTATTTCCGTGAGATCGAACGGAATACGGTCATTGATATTTGTGATAATAAACAATGCAATATCGTTTCTCTTGGCGGCGGAGCTTTCAAACAGGAAGCCATCCGAGAAGTTTGTCTCGAGAGCTGTCTGGTATTGTTCCTCGATCTCAGCTGGGACCGTTGGAAGGAACGCATGGATTTATTGATCGAGAATAGACCGGTGCTGCACAATAAATCGGTTGATGAAGTGCAGCAAATATTTGATGAACGACAAGCTATCTATGCGGAACATAATGCACGTGTCACAACAGATAACCTCAATCCGGAAGAAGTAGCAGACTATATCGTAGAATTATTAAAATTGGGCTGGGAACTTCATCAGCCGCTTTCTTAAAGTACCAGCAGATGCAAGAGCTATTGCAACAAATTTTGTGTGATAGCTCTTTTTAACTAGATTAATTGTCTCAATAGTCGGAAAATTAATAAGAGAAATTGGTTCATGATTCTCATTTTCTGCTTCATTGGTTTTCTGTATGGAAAGGCGGGGTAAAGGAACGTACGATTATAAAGGAGGATGAACGTCTTGCATCACAAAGATACGATTCATGTTGTTTCTAGTGCGGATGATAATTACGCGCATCACTTAGGTGTGATGCTGACATCATTGCTTACGAATGTTAAGAAAAATAGACGCGTCATGTTATACGTAATCGATGGCGGCATTACAAAAACAAATAAACGAATGCTGATGAAGACAACGATGCAATTCGGAACACCGATTCGCTTCCTCTCTATAGATACAGAATCTTATAAAAACGCCACGGAAAGCAGATATATCAATAAAACAGCTTATTACCGCATTTCTATTCCTGAGGTGATAACAGATCCAAGTGTCGAACGTATTATCTACATTGATTGTGATACATTAGTTTTGACCGATGTTTCGTATCTGCAGGATATGGACTTGGGTGGGAAAATGCTTGCGGCTGTAGAGGATGCTGGGCAGCTGCAGCGTTTGGAGAAGATGAATATTACGAACGAAGGCAAGTATTTCAATTCTGGTATGATGGTTATCGATATGGAGAATTGGCGTAAACATTCTATTCCGGATAAGGTGCTGCAGTTTATTGATGAAAACAATGATCCTGATTATCTGTACTTGCATGATCAGGATGCACTAAATGCCATCCTTTGGGATAAATGGAAGCCAATCCACCCACGATGGAATGCACAATCGTTCATTATTCTGAAAACCAAAACACCAAAAGAACTTGCAGAGCGTAAGCGCCACAAAGAAGCGCGGCAATCACCTGCTATTGTCCATTTCACCGGTGCTAATAAACCGTGGAACTCTGATGTCGGACATCCGTACGCTCCGCTGTATTTTAAATTTCTGCAGCAAACAGCTTGGAAAACCCTACCTGGAAAGAAAGCACAGGAAGTATATGCTGACTGAAGATACAGCCAATGTGGCTGTATCTTTTTTAAATTTGCTATAATACAAGAAACGGCTAAAAGGACGGTTTTCAATGGGTGAGGAAAAGAAAAAGCTATTAGGAAAAGCAAGGCGGAATTGGCTGCTTGAGAAGCTGCAAGCTGCAGAGGGTCCGCTAAAAGGCAGTGTATTGGCGAAAGAAGCAAACGTCAGCCGACAGGTGATTGTTGGGGATGTAACATTGCTAAAAGCGGAGCAGCATCCAATTATTGCGACTAGTGAAGGATATTTGCTGCATCATCAGTCAGACCAGTTAGTTGAAAAGATTGTTGTCTGTCAGCATCTGCCGGAAAGAACAGAAGAAGAATTACAGCTGCTCGTCGACTTAGGTGTTACCGTGAAGGATGTACGAGTGGAGCATCCGGTTTATGGATTGATGACAGCTTCTATTATGGTCTCAAACCGCAGAGAAGTGAAACAGTTTATCGGCAGAATTTCTCAAGGTAAGGCGGGTTATTTGTCAGAGCTAACAGAGGGTATTCACCTTCATACGTTAGCGGCTGAGGAAGAGGATGTTCTCGAGGAAGCAGTCGAGGTACTAACATATCATGGCTTCCTATTGAAAGAGTGGGATTGACCGTCAAACGGTCAATCCCACTTTTTGTTCACTGATGGCCCAAAACTGCTTGGCCAATTCCGCATCATCTGCTTGTCCTTTTACTTCTTGAATTCTTCGTTTATAAAAGTAACCGCCTGACACATATTTCACTTCTGGACTTTCTGCTAAGTATAATGCTGTATCCGCACCTTCTGCTGGTGATTGGAAGAAAGGCCGAAGCAGCTGATGAACCCTTTTACCAAACCCGGTTTGTCTATCTACTCCAAGACTTGTGCTTACTGCACCGGGATGAACAGCATTTACTGTTGCATTTGAATGATGGAGACGCTGAGACAGTTCTTTGATAAATAATAAATTGGCAAGCTTACTATGCCCATAGTTTTGCCATGGTGTAAATGATCTTGATTCACCCACTTCATCCAAGCTAATTTTACCGATTTTATAAGCACCGGATGAAAGAACAATAATTCGCCCTTGGGGAGCTGACTTGATTTGTTCTAACAGCAAATTAGTTAACAGAAAATGTCCAAGATGATTGACGCCCATCATCATTTCCAAGCCATCCGCTGTATATTGCTTTTTCGTTGTGACAATGCCGGCATTGTTAAGAAGAACGTCGATAACAGGATGATCAGATTTAAGTGTCTCTGCACATGTATGAATACTCGCAAACGAAGCCAAGTCGCATGCGTAAAGGTGTATGTCAGCTGAGCCGCTTTGCTGTTTTGCTTGTTCGAGTGCCTTTCGTCCGCGTTCTTCGGGGCGGCAGAGCATACAAACGGTGTGGCCTTTTCTGGCTAATGATACTGTTGCAGCAAAGCCCATCCCTGCATTTGCTCCTGTAATCACGACGGTTTTCTGCATGGTTACACCACTTTCCTGCTTATTTAGGACGCTTCAATGTAAATAATTCACCAAGCTTGCTATAATCATTGCCTGCTAACCGGCTGATTGGCTGAATAGATTGAGCATCGAGATAGCCTGTTTCTTTGTCATAAACGTCGGGGGAGAGATGGTAGCCAATTACTTTAGCGAGTAAGAGGTCAGCTGTTGTATTGCCATCTTCTTTCTTAATTTCGATATGGTCATATAACGTGCATTCCATTCGAATTGATGCTTCCGCAATACCAGGAACCGAGATATACGTGCTTGGCGCTAAGGTTAAAGAAGTGAGATCTAGTTCGCTTTCCTCTTCTGGTAAAGTGGCTGCTGTTTTGTTTAGTTCCTCGACAATGGACTCGGTGCTGATATGAACAACTAACTCACCGGAAGCAATAGCATGACGAGCGGTGTCTTTTTGTTTTGTTCCAGCTCTCTGGACGGATATGCTGACTAATGGCGGTTCGGCACTAACAATGGAAAAATAGCTGAACGGTGCCGCGTTAATGACATTATCCGACATGGTAGTGACGAAAGCGACTGGTCTTGGAATGATACTGCCTGAAAGTATTTTATAATGCGTCTTTGTTGGAAGACTGTTTGCGTCTAAGGTATACAAGTTTTGCTGCTCCTTTCTGTCAGGTTAGCATAGGAATCTTACAAGCCCTTAACAGGTTTATTACCGTTTAAATATATTCTTAAGCATAGAAGTGAAGGACTCCTCCTTTTCTTCTGCATCTTCTGCTGTGTTCGTCTTCTCCTCTTGCAGATAGATGTCTTCTTTATTAATTGCATGATTAACATGCAGTACGAGTGCTAAATCTGCATCAACATCTTGGTTCGTCACCGATGTATAAGGGATGCTATAGTCAGCTGCTGCTTTCTTATACGGTTTAAAAAAACGTGTACGTACTTCTCCGGACAATCGCAGGGATGCATCTGGATATTGCTTCATCGCATCTGTTAACTGCCTCACGCCTTGCTGCTGCACAACTTCTCCTTCTGTAAGTGCAAAAATCGTGCGTTCGCGCAACGTGCCAAGGAACTCTTTTCTTTCTCCTGCTTTCGTTTCTTTCACACCATATATTCCTTCATTTAAATAATCATCAATATCTTTTTTCAAGGTTTTTCATCTCCGTTTTCGGTATTTCCAATTCATGGAGTTAGCTTTACAATAAAAGTAAGACAGGAGGACGACAACGCCCATGACAACTACATTGAAATTCGACAATCTCAGCAAAACTTCCCACAATACAACCTTACTGCCTCCAATCGATATGGAGCTCGAAGCCGGTGAATGCTATGTCATCCGCTGTAATAAAGTGATTGGAAGCCAGCTGCTTCAAATAATCGCCAAGCAAGAAAATCCATCTACGGGTAGTGTACTACTATTCGGTGAAAATATCGAAAAACTAAAATCTGTTCATGATCGAATCGGCTTTTTGTATCTGGATGATGCATCTTACACACGCATGCGTGTAAAGGATTATTTGGTTTTCTTTCGTAATCTTTACGGTAGCAAAGTCGATCTCCAAGATGTTATTCAACAAGTCGGTTTGCGTGATGTGCAAAATGTAAGAATTAGCAAGTTGAATTTTTCGCAAGAACGCCGACTGCAAATCGGCAGGTTAATTCTTCAAGATCAGCCGATATTGATTATGGAAGAACCAGAACAAAATGTGGACCTTGAAACCAGCTTAATCATTCATCGGATAATGGAGGAGCTGAAAAAGAAAGGGAAAACGATTCTCCTTACTACAATAGATTTGGAGAATGCTTTGGTACTTACGAAAAACGTCTATTCTTTGACAGATAAAGCTTGTAAACAAATTGTTGTAGAAGAGGAGACAGAAGAGCTCCCCGAAAGTGAAGTAGAGGCTCAGCCAGTTAAGCTGGAGAAAATTCCAGCAAAGATTGATGATAAAATCATTCTTTTTAATCCATTTGATATTAACTTTATTGAAAGCAGTGAAGGTGTTGCGCAGCTTCATCTTCAAGACGGTGTCTACCCATGTACATATACCCTTCAGGAATTAGAAGAACGTTTGCGGGCTTTTGGATTTTTCCGCTGCCATCGTTCGTATTTGGTAAACCTGCAGCAGGTGAAGGAAGTGGTCACCTGGACAAGAAACAGCTACAGTTTGATTCTTGATGACCATACGCGCAGCACCGTGCCGTTATCGAAGAACCGCTTTGAAGAATTAAAGGGAATGCTCGGCTTGTGACGTGCTTCATTGGGCAGGAAATCTGCAGCATTCAGCCCTCTATTTGCTCCATTCAGCTTTTTTAGATGCTGTTAAGCCTGATTTTACAGCGTTTTTCAGAAAAAGCCGGTAAGCTGTGATTATCAACCGTTACGAACGGAAAGGAGCAGTATCTATGGATTACGCATTACAAGTGAAGGACTTATCCAAGGTATTTGGACAGCAGCAAGCACTTCAGCAAGTCACATTCAATGTGGGTAAGGGAGAGATTTTCGGTTTTCTGGGGCCGAGTGGATCCGGAAAGACTACAACTGTTAAGATCTTGACCGGGCAGCTTCTGCCGACTGCTGGTGATGTTACTATACTTGGAAAAAACGCATCGAAAATGAATGGATCAGATTTAGGGCGGATAGGTATATTGACAGACAACAGCGGACTGTATGAAAGGATGAGTATTAAAGATAATCTGGAGTTTTATGCAAAGCTGTATAATGCACCTGCTGGCAGAGTAGAAGAAGTGTTGCAGCTAGTCGGCCTAGAAGCAGAGAAGAAGAAGCCGGTAAAGAAGCTATCTAAAGGCATGAAGCAGCGTGTTCTGCTCGCCCGCGCCGTGCTGCATAAACCAGACGTGCTGTTCTTAGATGAACCAACTTCTGCGTTGGATCCAGGCAACGTCCTAAAAATGCACGACTTGCTGCGAGACTTAAACCGTGAAGGCACAACGATTTTCTTAACTACACATAATATGGAAGAAGCCACACAGCTTTGCGATCGGGTTGCCTTCCTTCATGAAGGACAAATACGCGAGATGGACGCACCGAAGCTGTTACAGCGTAAATATGCCAAGAACACCATTCATCTGGAACTGAAAGATGGGAGCAATAAAACCATCAAAAATAATGCCGGTGGTGCAGAACAGCTTTATCAGTACATGCAGGCAGAGGAAATTCTTGCTGTACATTCAGATCAGCCAACTTTAGGAGATATATTTATTGAAGTGACAGGGAGGGAATTAGCATGAATGCAGCACGTTTATCCGCAATAATTGTAAAAGAATATCATGATTTAAAAGCAAATGTCCAAGTTTTAATGATGGTGATACTCCCTGCATTCATGGCTGTGTTATACAGCAGAATGAGCAGTGGTGACGAGAAATTGTTTAGTTTTGTTTTTGTCTCCTTATTCTCTCTGGTCTTCGTTACCATGTATGTTCAGTCAATGCTCATTTCGGAGGAGAAAGAGAAAAATACGCTACAGTCTCTGCTTATGTCACCGGCAAATACAACAGAAATACTAATAGGGAAAAGCGTTATTACAACAGTAATAACAATTGTGTCCTTGTTTATCTCGTGGTTAATTATGGATATTAGAATTTCTAATATTGGTATACTGCTAATAGTTCTAATTTTATCAACCGTATTATTCTTGTGTATTGGAACAGTAGTTGGCCTAGTCAGTAAAAACTTGATTCAAACTGGTGTATACATTGTGCCATTTATGTTTTTGTTCGGTTTTGCTCCAATGATTCAAATGTATTTTGAAGACGGGATTGTTGGTGATATTATCAGTTATTCACCAAGTGTCTATATGATGGATACAGCTGTTAGCGCGCTTGAAGGACAGGACTTCTCTTCCTACCAAACAGACTTGTTATGGTTAACGGGTTGGACTATCGTCGGCGTACTTGCAGCATACGTACTTCTTAAAAAGAAAAATCTCTCCAACTAATAAGAACCTGGGACAGAACAAGATTACTTCATCCTAAAAGCGAACGATGACTAGATCCATACTTTTTAATGCAGCTCTCTGACGGCTGCTGCCTCTCCAACCTTAGCTGTTATCGTCGGACAAGAATGGCTTTTGAAGTAGACACCGACAAGAAAATAGCTATCTTTTTCGAGGAGTCTACATATTTTTTCTACACAAGTTAAGGTTTCTCATAAAAAAAATCAGCGTAGGAAATACACGGAGACTCCCGCGGGAGGAAGGCTAGGTTAGACCCCGCAGTGCGCTTTTTGCACGAGGAGGCTCACCAGCCGCCCGCAGGAAAGCGGAGTGTATTTCCGAAGCGATGCTCTCACCTTCGTTTCCAATGCCAAAAAATCCAAACAATGCTGCTGTTAATTGCAGGGGACTGACCCCATACGCTGAGACAAATAAAAAACACCTTCAAGGTTGAAAACGGACGATTGTTATCCGAAATAATACTTGGAGGTGTTTTTTCTATGGGAACTAGAGTCAGTTATCCAGTGGAGATAAAAATGAAGGCAGTTGAAATGCGCTTGGCAGGCGTACCTGTAAAAGAGATTTTGAACGAACTAAATATTAAGAGTAGATCGCAAGTGAAGACATGGGTCAGATGGTATAAATCTGAAGAGACGCATCGTTTTGAACAGCCAGTTGGCAAGCAGTACACCTACGGGAAAGGGCCAGCCTATTCTTCAGAAGTAGAGGAATTACAAGCTGAGAACCGATTTTTAAGGCAACAAAATGAAGTTTTAAAAAAGTACAAGGAATTGGAAAGGAAGTTGATAGAGAAACGGCAGTCGAACTTGTAGAATCACTGCATAACACAATGACAATACAGGATATTTGTGTACATTTAGGTATCTCGAGAGCATCTTATTATCGCTGGAAGAACAAAGAGAAAGACGATTCGAAAGAACTACTTAAAAAGCAAATTGGCATATTGTGCCGAGAACACAAGTATCGGTACGGTTACAGAAAGATTACTGCCTTACTGAGACAGGAGCAATGCATTAACCACAAAGTCGTGCAGCGAGTAATGCAGGAGAATCAATGGCAGTGCCGGGTTAAAGTGAAGAAACGTAAGAAAACTGGACAGCCATATGCCGTCGCAGAAAATTTATTGGATCGGAACTTTCAGTCTGATCGTCCTCTTGAGAAGCTCGTAACCGACATTACATACCTGCCTTATGGTCAGAAACTAATGTATCTTTCCAGTATAATAGATTTGTGCAATGGCGAAGTAGTGGCGTCCTCTATTGGAGATAAACAAGATACAGCTTTCGTGTTGGAGACACTCGATCAGCTGCCACCATTGCCTGAGAACTGCATATTACACAGTGATCAGGGGTCGGTGTACACATCTTATAAGTACCAAGAAGCTGTAAAAGCAAAAGGCATTACCATGAGTATGTCCCGAAAAGGAACGCCCGCTGATAATGCCTCTATCGAATCGTTTCATTCCATACTAAAGTCTGAAACATTCTATCTTAACAGCATAAATCGAACTTCGACTGCCATCGTAGAACGTACTGTTGAAGAATATATTTATTATTATAACAATATTCGTATCCAAACGAAACTAAACAACCAATCACCGATACAATATCGGCAATCGGCTGTTTGAAGGTTTTTTGATCCCTGTCTCAGAAACGGGGGTCAGTCCCCAGTATTGTTTGGATTTTTATATAGCTTAAACAAGTTATGCCCCAGCCTGTTTGATTTAACCTATGCTGCGTTTGCGAAGATCGTCTTCGATTTGTTCCAAGCTCTTTCCGCGTGTTTCTGTTGTAAAGAATTTCACGAATAGGAAGGCAAGGATACCGATAACGGCGAAGATATAGAATAAGTAGCTGATACCAATTGCTTCTAGCAAGATCGGGAATAATAATGATACGATCAAGTTGGCACCGTGCAAAGCAAAGGTTGCAGCTCCTGTTCCGATTCCGCGTACTTTGGTTGGGAATAGTTCAGGAAGCATGATCCAAACGACAGGACCCCATGTTGTCGAGAAGGCAACGATAAATAAACCTAAACAGATAATGATGGCCCACGTTGCAACGATAGAGTCGGGAGCCAGCAAATTGATGGTGGAGAGGGCAATTAGACTTGCTACCATTCCAATATTACCTGCCATCAATAGTGTCTTGCGGTTTACTTTATCGACTATTTTAATTGCGATAAGTGTCATTAATACGTTTACTGTACCAATTCCGACAGTACCGAGTATTGCAGCTGAGTTACCAAATCCAGCACTTGTGAAAGTACTTGGAGCATAATAGATGATCGTGTTGATTCCTATAAACTGCTGAAGGAAGGCAAGACCTAAACCTGCAATCAATGCTGGTCTGACCCAGCTGGAGAATAATTCCTTGATACCGCCTTCATCTTCTTTTTCAGCTTTTTGAATTTCGGATATTTCATCTTCTATGGAAGCATTCTCTCCGCGGACTCTTTTTAAAATGCTCCGAGCCTTGTCTTCTTTTCCTGCTGTAAGAAGCCAGCGCGGGCTTTCAGGCATGAAGAACATGCCGATTATCAAGATTACTGCAGGAACGACAGCTAGTCCAAGCATCCAGCGCCATGCACCTGCATCGGAAAATGCATAATTCACTAAGTAAGATGATAAGATACCGATTGTAATTAGTAACTGATTCAAGGAAGCGAGTGAGCCGCGTTTTTCTTTTGGAGCGAGCTCGGATAAGTATAAAGGTACAATTGTCGTCGAAGCACCGACAGCTAGACCAAGAATAACTCGAGCAATTACCATTGTAGTGACATTCACTGCTACGGCTGCACCTAATGCACCGATGAAGAACAAGATACCGGCTGCAATAATTGTTTTCTTACGCCCGATTTTATCAGTCACTCGGCCAGTAATGGCAGCGCTAATGATTGCGCCAACTAATAGAGAGCTTACGATGAGACCTTCGGTGAAGGAGTTTAATCCAAGGTCTTCATCAATGTACAGTAAAGCTCCAGAGATGACCCCAGTATCATATCCATACAGCAAGCCGCCGAGGGCGCCAAAGAAATACAACAAGCTATTGGATTGTTTTTTCTGCATGTTGCCTACCTCCTAAAAATATTTAAATTTCGTACTACGTTATGTAAGCCTTTTCCTCGTACTGTAAAATTTGAAACATTCCAATCAGCTTGTGATTGAAAAGTCCTACAATAAACCATTATAATTTAATGGTGACAGTGTTGGCTACATAAAAAAATTATTATTATTAGGAGGATTTTGCTTGTCTAAAAAGATGATTGCAATTGACCTGGATGGAACATTACTAAATACCGAAAGTCAAATCCCCAAAGAAAATAAAGCGGCAATTAAACGTGCACTTGATGCAGATATGCTGGTAGCTATTAGCACTGGTCGTGCTACCTTCGATGTGAAATCACTTGTAGGTGACGATCTGGATATACCGATTATTGCTTCTAACGGTGGTACAGTTCATGACTATGGATATGAATTGCTTAATAAGGTTACCTTTGAAAAGGAGCTGGCAAAAGAGATTGCTGCTTCTCTTATTGAGCAGGATGTGTATTTCGAAGTCTATACCGAAACAGAGCTGCTTTCTCCTTATAATGGAGAAGAAAAGCTTAAAGCAGAATTGGATAAAGTGAGTTCCGCTAACCCGGACGAAAGCATGGAGCAGCTTTGGATTGGTGCCATGTCTCAGTTCAAGCAATCGGGAATTCGTTTTGTACCGGATATTGAACATATCTTTACGGATGAAAGTACTTTCTTTAAAATTCTTTGCTTCAGCTTTGACTTGGAGAACCTGGCCAAGGCCTATAAAACCGTCACTCAGGATAATAGAATTGCGGTTACGTCCTCTGGTGAACATATTATTGAGATTCTTCCTAAAAAATCGGGTAAAGGATATGCAGTGTCCATGCTGGCTGATAAATACAACATCAGCAAGGAAAATGTGTATGCTGTAGGTGACAGCCCGAACGATATCAGCATGTTTGAAGTAGCTGGTAATGGTGTGGCTATGGAAAACGCGATGACAGAACTGATGGAGATTTCTACACATGTAACAAAGTCAAATGACGATCTTGGTGTTGCGTACTTCTTGGACAAGCTCATTGCTGGTGAACAAGACGAGCTGCGACGTGTAAAAGAAGGCGTATGAGCAGGACCCGGTGCGTGGGCACCGGGTCTTTCTTTTTGTCTATATTTTTGAAATAAAAGGTGCGCAACTTGTCTATTATATGTAGAATAGAGAGTGATAATCATTCTCAGAAAGAAGTGTTGCTGACTTGTTAAGAGAGTTTTTCGCTTTTTATAAACCGTATAAACGGCTGTTTCTGCTTGATTTTGGCAGTGCGATATTTGTTGCGCTGTTAGAATTAGCTTTTCCAATCGGAGTCAATATGATGGTGGACCGATTGCTTCCAACTGAAAATTGGAATTGGATTGTAACAGCTTGTATTCTGTTGTTCATCGTCTATGGATTAAGTACAGTTACGCAGTATATTGTTACCTATTGGGGACATAAACTCGGAATTAATATTGAACGTGACATGCGAAAGCAATTATTTGAGCATATTCAAAAGCTCAGTTTTCGTTTCTTCGATAATACGAAAGTGGGCAACCTGATTTCTCGACTGACGAACGATTTGTTCATGATTGGAGAGATGGCCCATCACGGACCAGAGGACATATTCATTGCGCTGATGACCATTGCCGGCGCCTTGATTATTATGTTCTTCATTAATTGGCCGCTGGCGCTCATGACCATGCTCGTCGTTCCAATCCTGTTCTGGATTGTTCTTTATTGCAATAAGAAAATGACAGAAGCATCAAGAAGGATGAACGAAGATACGGCGGACTTTAGTGCTCGAATTGAAAATACAGTCGGCGGTATCCGAGTTGTACAGGCGTTTACGAATGAGGCGCATGAAGAAGACAGATTTAAGGTCAACAACGAACGTTATCGACTGACGAAATTACTGTCTTATAAAATTATGGCACTTAATTTATCTGTTACTTACATGCTGATGCGATTTATCGCTGTGTTTCAGCTAGTTGCTGGTGCTTGGTTCATCATTCAAGATAGAATGTCTTATGGTGATTTGGTTGCCTTTATTTTGCTGACAAATGTATTCTTCCAGCCGATTCAGAAAATAGGTGCCATCATAGAGCTTTATCCGAAAGGGATAGCTGGATTTCAGCGTTATATGGATATCATGCGGCTTGATCCTGATGTTAAAGATAGTCCGAACGCGAAGGAAGTTGGCTCACTGGCTGGTCATATTCGTTACGACAATGTTTCTTTCGGCTATAAGCAGGACAGTATGATACTGAAGGACATCAGCTTCTCTATTAACGCTGGTGAGACAGTTGCTTTCGTCGGTCCATCCGGTGCGGGGAAATCAACAATATGCAGTTTGCTGCCGCGCTTTTATGAGCTCAATGATGGAAATATAACAATAGATAACGTATCAATTAGAGATATGACATTATCGTCCTTGCGAAGTCAAATTGGAATTGTGCAGCAAGATGTGTATTTATTCGGGGGAACAATTCGAGAAAATATCGCTTATGGGAAGCTAGATGCATCGGATGAAGAAATTGAGGATGCTGTAAGAAGAGCGCAGCTGACGGATTTTCTCACTGAACTTCCAGATGGATTGGATACTGTGATTGGGGAGCGCGGCGTGATGATTTCTGGTGGTCAGAAACAGCGTATTTCTATAGCTCGTGTGTTCCTTAAAAATCCGCCAATTCTCATACTCGATGAAGCAACATCTGCTCTTGATACGGAGACAGAAATTAAAATACAAGAAGCGCTTGAAGAGTTATCTGAAGGACGAACGACATTGGTCATCGCCCATCGACTAGCGACAATTAAGCACGCAGATAAAATCATTATGGTGACAAAACAGGGAATCTCTGAAGAAGGAAAGCATAGTGAATTACTTGATCGTGACGGTGCATATCGTCGTTTGTATGATGCACAGTTTGCGCACTAAACTTAAAGACATTCGTTTGTGAAAAGGAAATGGGTGTTTAGTGGTCTGCTTCGTTTGCAAGTTGGATCAAGAAAATGGGCGTCTGCGATTGCAGCGCCCGTTTTGTTTGACGAAATCATTTGCATACGGTACATTATTTACATAAAGTAACTCGATTATGAAAGGTAACTAATCACTTTGAATTATTCGGGCAACCTACATAAGGTTAATACTTATATTTGGAGGATTAAACATGACACAAGATTTTTTCAAAGCACTAGAAAATAGAAGATCTATTTATAATTTGGCAAAAGAATCTCCAGTTTCTGATGAGCGAATTCAAGAAATTGTAGAGTTTGCTGTGAAGTACACACCATCTGCTTTTAATTCGCAAAGCACACGTGTAATTGTCCTTCTAGGAGACAAGCATGATCGTTTCTGGGATATTACAGAGGATCAGCTTCGAGCGATTGTTCCGGCAGACAACTTCGCACCGACGGAAGAAAAAATTGCTTCTTTCCGCAACGGTTATGGAACAGTACTATTCTTCGAGGATGAGACAGTGGTGAAGGGATTGCAGGAACAATTTGCCCTTTATGCGGATAACTTCCCAATCTGGTCTGAACAAACTTCAGGCATGCACCAGCTTGTGGTGTGGACTGCTTTGGAAATGGAAGGCCTTGGCGCAAGCTTGCAGCATTATAACCCATTGGTTGATGAAGCAATCCAAAAGGAATGGGACATCCCATCCAACTGGAAGCTTCGAGGCCAAATGCCTTTCGGTAAACCGACAATGCCAGCTGGAGATAAAGAATTCAAACCGCTGGAAGAGCGTGTTAAAGTAATCAAATAATAAAAAATAGCCGTTGTTTTTGTGTAGACAACGGCTAATTATATATATATAATTATTAGAATATTCTGTTACAAAAACATTACATAAGTTTCTTTTCCGCATGAGCGGGTATACAGTAGTTACCCACAGATATTAACTAAAAGAAAGGAAGGAAACAAAGTGAGTGCAAATCCATTTACGAAGAACTTGCAGCATGCGGGTGATTTGTCGGACGATGAGCGTACGGAGATTCTGTCAACGTTGGAACGATACATGGATTACTTGCGAGACGAAATGTCAAAACCCAATGACCTTCCTGCTGCCAAATAGACAAAAAAGGAGTATCCCTTGATAAGGGATACTCCTTTTGTTTTTACATGATTGCTGTGATTAAGAATGGCAAGGTGACAATAGACAGGATTGCGCTGATTACGAAAGCAGAAGCAACCTCTGTTTCCAAGCTCTTGAAGCGAATTGCAATCATCGTAGCAACTGCAGAACCTGGGAATGATACAAGCAATACTGCTTGTACGAAATCATTGTGTGTCAAACCAAGTGCATATGCAATACCAACCATTGCAAGCGGCTGAACGACTGCTTTTAGTATAGCAATAGAGAATGCAGAGAAACTAAGTTTGATTTTGTTAATACCGATTGTAACACCAACTGCGAATAGTGCTACACCAGACACAACGTCACCGATCTGGCTAAGTGCTTTATCTCCTAATTCCGGAAGGTGGAAGTTAAAGACAAGTACTAGAATCAAACCAATAATCGGAACACATGCTAGTGGCTCAGTAAGACCATGAAGAATGGACTTTCCTGTTACTTTTAGCAAGCTTTCTTTATTTTCACTTGACTCAGAACTCTTGTTACGTGTACCGACTGTACCAAAGATAGTAGACATTGGATCTAGTACAGCGTTTACGATGATACCCATTAACGCGATTGGAATCGCAATGGCATCAGCACCAAAGATACTCCCCATAACCGGGATACCCATGAAGGCGAATGTCGGCTGTGTTGAGTTCAATGAGAACATCGTTGACTGTACGAAATCATATTTAGAAGTCCATTTTGTGACAAGAAGTACAACGATGAAGAATCCAATAACACCTATCAGTAATGCTCCAAGAAACGGAGCTTTATCGAAGATTGTTTGACGGGATGTTGTTGTAATACCAACGAATAAGTGTGCCGGCAATGCAATTTTTGTTACAAGTGTGTTGATACCTTTAGATGTTTCTTTATTAAATATGCCACGATTTCCGGCAATGAATCCAAGTAGGATCACGAAGAAAATCGGGATTAGAATGATGAAAATTTCACCAAAACTCATGATTTTTCCACTCCCTCAGTAGTTATATTGCTTAAGTTGTCAAAATTAATACAGGTGCCTCCTTTTAGAAGGAGTCACCTGCACCATAGGAAATTACGATAAAAGCTTAACCTTTGATGGATGTATATTCTGGTTTCCACGCAGATTGAGCTAGAAGGTCTTTAATCTCTTCAGGTTTTGCATCAGATACGCCGTCTTCAATTGCTGCTTTAGCAACTGCTTCTGCAACAGCACTTGAAACAGGTTGAAGCTCATTGATTGCTGGAAGCAAGGAACCGCCATGGGTGTTGCTTACGACCATGTCTGCAATTGCATTAGCTGCAGCTGCGAACATAGCATCTGTAATACGGCTTGCTTTTACAGCAATGGAACCAAGTCCAAGACCAGGGAACGCAAATGCATTGTTTGCTTGTCCGATATAGTAAGTTGTGCCTTTGTAATCTACAGGGTCGAATGGACTTCCTGTTGCAATCAATGCTTTACCGTCTGTCCACTCAAGCAAGTCTTTTGGAATTGCTTCGGCTAGTGGTGTTGGATTGGACATTGGCATAATCACTGGGTGTTCTACATGTTTTGCCATTTCTTTAATGATTTCCGCACTGAACGCACCAGCTTGTCCGGATGTACCAATTAGAATTGTTGGTTTAACTTGGCGGATAACTTCCGCAAGACCAATGATGCCATCTTCTTTATTCCAATCTTTTACTTCATCAGCTGAACGCAGGTATGGTTTCTGGAAGTCAGCAATACCATCCATATCGTCAGTCAATAGACCGCGCTGGTCAATTGCCCAGAAGTTATTCGCTGCATCTTCTTTAGAGATACCATCAAGAACCATAGCTGCTGCGATTTGGTCCGCATTACCGATACCAGCAGAACCAGGTCCAAAGACAACAACACGCTGTTCGCTGATTGGTGTTCCAGTTACTTTGGAAGCACTCATAACAGCTGCTAGTGTGATGGCACCAGTACCTTGTATATCGTCATTGAAAGTAAGGATTTTATCGCCGTATTTATCAATGATGTTACGTGCATTACGGTTACCGAAGTCTTCCCAGTGCAATAGAACGTTAGGGAATTTCTCTACAGTTTTACTAATGAATGCATCGATAAACTGATCGTACTGTTCACCGCGTACACGTTTATGACGATTACCGACATAAAGTGGGTCGTTAAGTAATTCATCGTTATCTGTACCTGCATCAATTACAACTGGAAGTACACGGTTAGGGTCAATTCCTGCAGCAGCTGTATAAACAGCTAGCTTACCGATAGCGATATTCAGACCGCCAACACCCCAGTCACCAATTCCAAGGATACTTTCGGAGTCTGTTACAACAATCAAGTCAATTTCATCTGTGTTAAGCAATGTGTTGTCGTATGCTTGTTCGATGTTGTCTGGATTGTTGATATCAAGATAAACACCGCCTGGACGTTGGTACTCATGGCTGTATTCCTGGATAGCTTGTCCAACAGTAGGAGTATAAACAACCGGAAGCATTTCGCTCAAATGATCTGTAAGAAGGCGATAGTAAAGTACAACGTTACGGTTGTAAAGCTGATTTAATGTGTTGTTTTTTAATAGATTATTCGGCTGTGCATTGTACTGTTCGTAAGCACGCTTAACCTGCTCGTCTAATGTTAAAACAGTCGCTGGTAGAACGCCATCAAGACCAAGTTCTGCACGCTCTTCTTTTGTAAAAGCGACACCTTTATTTAGAAAAGGATTTGAGATTAAGTTCTTGCCTCTTAGAGAAGTGGATATCGATCCATCTTCATTATTACGATATATATTCATATCTAAAATTCCACCTTTTCGAATGATTACTTACCTTTTGTAACTGCCACAATCAATTCTATCACTTTACAATTGTTAATCAATTTTAACAAAGTATTTAAAACGACTATTGCATTTGTTGAGTTTGTGTGTTATTTCACATACTTTTAAACAGTATTGTAAACCGCGGTGTGAAGGTATTTTACAGATGTGAAGTAAAATGTATTTTTACTTTGTTATTATTTTTTTTACTTAGTAAAGTATACATTAACTAACTTTTTATTTTATGTTTAATTATTCTGACTGTTTGGCTTTTTAAACTTTTACCCTCATGTTAAGCTTATAAAGTAAAGAGGGAAGGTGGAGTTACTCATGGATATCGTGAAAGAACTAGGCAAATTAATTCACTCGGGAAGGGTATCTACTGCTGCGTCTGTCATAAGTCAGCATAATCAGGATGCATCTTATCATCCTGCAGCTGATCCCGACGTCGTTGTCTTTCCGGAAAGTACAAAAGAAGTAAGTGCTATTCTTTCGTTTGCAAATGAACATGGAATACCTGTCACGCCTTTTGGTAAAGGATCCAGCCTGGAAGGACATGCTATTCCCTATAACGGCGGTATTTCATTAGATTTAGGATTAATGAATCAATTAAAAACCATAGAAGAGACAGATGGGTATGTAGTGGCTGGTGCTGGCCTGACACAGTTTCAATTGAATGATGCACTGAAGAAGCATGGTTTATTCTTCAGTGTAGATCCAGGAGCTGAAGCTGCGCTTGGAGGTATGGCAGGGACGAATGCCAGCGGCTCTTACACAGTAAAATACGGTACAATGCGGGATAATATTTTAGATATGGAAGTTGTGCTGCCGAGTGGAGAGATAATTCATACTGGATCAAAGGCATTGAAGTCTTCTTCTGGATTGCATCTTTCTGGCTTGTTTGCTGGATCGGAAGGTGTACTGGGGGTCGTAACGGAATTGACTCTTCGTGTGTACCCAATCCCGGAAGCTACAGTGGCTGCACGAGCTGTCTTTCATGATTTTGAAGAAGCTGTAACAGCTGTCGTAAGACTTCGTACAGCAGGGTTAGACTTGGCAAGGATTGAATTCGTAGATGCCGCATCCGTAGCCCATGTAAATCAATTCGCAAATACAACGTACAAGGAACAGCCAACTATTTTTTTTGAACTAAATGGAGAGGCAGTGCATCTTCGGCAGCAAATGGACCGGATGGAGCAGCTGCTGAAATCCTTTGAGGTAGCAGATTTTCTCGCAGAGACAGATCCTGCGGCACAGGAGCGGTTATGGGACGCTCGACATAACCTGGCTTACTACTACATACAAGCTGCACCAACGAAGCAGATGCTTGTGACAGATGTTTGCCTTCCAATATCCAAACTTTCCGACGCAATTTTACATGCCAGACAATCTATAGAAGAAAGTGGTCTAGAGGCTGGTATCGTCGGACATGTCGGAGATGGGAATTTCCACATTATTGCTATGGTGGACTTTCATAACGCGACGGAAGTATCGGCTGCAAAACAGCTGCATGCATCCGTAGTAGATTATGCGCTGGCGAATGAAGGAACGTGCACAGGGGAGCATGGTGTAGGAGTTGGTAAGAAGAAGTATCAAGAGTTGGAACACGGCACAGCATATGAATTAATGCGTACCATTAAACGAGCTGTTGATCCGCACGGCATCATGAACCCAGGTAAACTAGTCGATTAAACAGAAAAAGAGCGTACTCCCCTCAGAATACGCTCTTTTTGATTAACCTTTTTTATTGCTGAATAGGTCAGAAATGGCATGCACTAATTCGACACCTTGAAAAGCAAAGATAGATAGTGCACTAATGGAAAATGCTACGACGATGATCGCTCTTGCCACAAACATTTTCGTCCCCTCCTTTGGAATGCTAAGAACCTTTAAGCAACAAAGGGAGCCTATTCAGCGGTAACTCGATTGATAGAAGACGGCTAGCAGGAAATGCCGGAGCGTCTGTTTCGTCTGCATCGAACGTGCTTGCATTATATTCCCAGTAAGCAGTAACGGGAGAAGAAGCAGGACTGCTGTTTGTGCTAGCATCGGAAACCAGTGCTTTTCATCATCCGGCAGATCGGCCTTATGACTAACAACATGCTGGGGCTCAATGTCGTTTGTCTTCCAATAATGTGATGGATGTACGAGCATTAATTGAAGCATTACCGACAGCAATAGACCGATAAACAAAAGAGCAGCTTTGCGTTGCATTTCCTCACCACCTCCTATCCTTTAATATCCTTCAACTATATACCCGTTACAGAAGGTTGTAAAGCCTATGTTATTAATATTTTTATTATTCAGAATAAATAAGCAACAAAAAAACCTGTCCTATCAGAGAGGTCAGGTTTTCGAGCTATTTATTGATTCATCGAGTCTAATTCTTCCGGGTTAACCCATTTCTCCGCCCATTCTCTTATGGAAGTGATCACAGGGCGCAATGCGCGACCTTTTTCGGTCAGTTCATATTCAATACGGACAGGTGTGTCCGGATATACTGTTCTTGTAGTAATACCTGCTGCTTCCAGCTCTTTCAGTCTTTCTGAAAGCAGCCGGCCGCTGATTGGCAAGGAAGATTCCAATTCAGAGAAACGCTGTGATCCTTCTAAGAGGCGGAAAATGATAAAGCCATTCCAACGTTTACTCAGGAGCTCCATTCCTGTTTCAAAACGTGGACATAAATCTGCAGATTTCATCTATCATCACCTCTGTAAAAGCACTGTTTACTTTATCTGTTATTTCCTAATTATAAACGAGGTTACGAAAAGTAACAAGTATATTGTTCCTATTCCCTCTTAATTCTATACTTACAAACTGGCGAAATATTGAGAATAATCCTATAATGAAACAAAGTATGTATTGGGGGAAACAGAATGAATCATCAATATTATATAGATTATACATGTAAAATTGCTGCAGAAAATGTACAAAGCGGTAAGGGTGGCCCATTCGGTGCTGTTATTGTCCGAGGTGATGAAATAATTGGAGAAGGGACCAACTTGGTTACCAATTTGCATGACCCGACAGCGCATGCCGAAATGCAGGCAATACGTAATGCCACGAGCTATATCGGCCATTTCGAATTAGAGGATTGTGTGATCTACTCGAGCTGCGAACCTTGTCCGATGTGCTTAGGAGCAATTTATTGGGCACGTCCGAAAGCATTGTACTTTGCTTACACAAAAAAAGACGCTGCAGAAATTGGATTTGATGATGACTTTATTTATCAAGAAATAGATAAACCATACGAAGAGAGGAAAATAAATACAACCCAGCTAAAGGAAAGCGACACAGCGAATCCGATGAGAGCGTGGATGGAAAAGGAAGATAAAGCCGAATATTAAAAAAAGGAGGTGAGCCCTGTTATACAGGGCTCACCTTCTTTTTATGTTCCTTATTAAAAGCTTGCAGATATGTAAGAAAATCACTTACTTGCAAAGGCTTGCTAAACATATAACCTTGTGCATAATCACATTTCAAATCTTGTACCCAATTCAATTGTTCCTGACTTTCCACGCCTTCTGCCACAATAGCAAGTTCTAGTTTCTTCGCTAAAGTTACAATAGAAGAGACGATAGCTTGGTCTTGAAAATCTTCCGGCAGGTTAGCAATGAATGCACGATCAATTTTCAGTGTGTCAACAGGAAGCTGCTTCAAGTAATTCAGGCTATTAAACCCTTTCCCGAAATCATCCAATGCAATGCGAATGCCAAGCTCCTTTAGTTCTGTGATTGTTTGGGCGGCACCTTCCACGTCTTGTATCGCTGTTTCTTCTGTTATTTCTATCTCTAGCTTGGATACATCAACTTTTGGATTGTCTTGCATTTGTTTACGGAGAAAACTGACGAAACGATTATTATAAAATTGCTGTGTACTAATGTTTACTGCTACATGCAAGTCACGGAAGGCTTCCTTGTTCATTTCGCTGAATACTAGCTCAATCATTTTTCTGTCGAGAGCGACAATATCGCCGTTTTTCTCTGCTAATGGGATAAATTGTGAAGGTTGAATTATCCCATGAACAGGATGAATCCAGCGGCATAATGCCTCCATGCCATAGAGACAATCGCCCGTGCTTGCCATTTTAGGCTGGAAAAACACTTGAATTTCTCCGTTGGCAATAGCACTGCACAACTCTGATTCTAGGAGGAGCGGTTGTTTGTTTTGTAACGTTTCATTAGCAAAAAATTTATAATTGGATCGACCGCTTTCTTTTGCTAAGTACATGGCGATATCAGCAAATCGCATTACTTCTTTGCTGGTCGTCCCATTGTCAGGAATTAACGCTACGCCAACGCTAGTACTTACACTCACTTTTCTTCCTTCAATAAAAAAGACTTCGTCCACACTTTGAATAATTTCTTGTGCGAGCTGGGTTGCATTTTCCTTTGTGGCTCCCGGATATAGCAAGGTAAATTCATCTCCGCCAAGCCGTGCAATCACGCTTTGTTTCGGCAGCATACGGGACAGCCGTAATGTCACAAGCTGCAGCAGTTTATCACCGAACTTATGACCAAGTGTGTCATTGACTGCTTTAAACCGGTCTAAATCCATAAAAAACAGCGCGGCTGTCTCGTCTGCTCTATTCTCTAAATAGTCACGAAGCTGTTGTTCGAAATAACGCCGGTTCGGTATTTTCGTCAATTCGTCATGATTTGCGATATAGTGTAATTGATCTGCTTGTTCAGCAAGTTTCTGATCTGTGGAAGTGGAAACGAAAGCTAAAACTTGGGTGAGCAGAATAACGATCATTACACTGATGGCTAGATTCACATTATTTGGCGTGGAAATGGGTTCAGCCAAGATCGAGCGGCTGTTCACATGGACAACAGCGGCCTTCATTCCAGTGTAGTGCATACCACAAATAGCAATACCCATTGTAATGGCACTTGCCAATTTATATAGATGCTGTGCCTGGCTGTTATTGTGCTGGAAGTAGTGGAAAAGCAGCAAGGCGACACAAGATGCTATAATAGCAATCAATATAGATAAGTAGAAATATAAGCCGCTATGATGCATCAGCCATCCAGACGCATGGCCATCATGCCAACATAATGCATACTTGCTATTGCAGCTCCCATACAAATACCCCCCGCCATAAGTCGTAAAACGGTAAGTCTGATAGAGGAGAGGTAAAAGGCAATTGAGGTGCCTATAAATGCACAAATTACGGATAAGGTGACCATTCCCGGCTCGTATGTAACTTGTGTCGGCAATTTATAAGCCAGCATGGAAAGAAAGTGCATCGACCAGATGCCGAGTGCCATCAAGATCGAGCTGGATATAAACCAATAAAACTTTTGCCATCCGGTGGTCCGGTTTATTCTGGAACACATATCCAAAGCGATATAGGATGAAAGAATAGCAATAATAATTGATACGATGACAAAGGTGACGTTATAAGTCCCAGTGATTTCTTGCATGTAGTTCCTCCAAGTTGTTAGATAGTTCTATAGTCTTAGGAGTATTGTATACCCAAGGGGAGAAAAAGCAAACCAATATATGGGGTAATTATAGTAAATTAACGTCTTTGTAAAAGAGGAGGAAATAGAAGTGCGGAATGATTTTATATACGATGTCATCATTGTTGGTGGCGGAACGACAGGATTATATGCATCTTTTTATACAAAAATGCGCAAGATGACAACCTTACTAATTGAAGCGACAGCTGGTTTTGGCGGAAAAGTAGCTCAATTTTATCCAGAAAAGCACATTTTTGATGTCGGTGGTTATCCTGCTGCCACCGGGGAGGAAATGGTTGCCCAACTGTTGGAACAAAGCAGAAGAGCAGAACCGGAGATCGTAACAGGTGATTTTGTTGAACATATTAGAAAGAGAAGTGACGGCATATTTGAATTGGAGACAACGGAAGGTATGTTGTACATGACAAGGACAGTCATCCTGACTTGCGGAATGGGAACGTACCAAATGAAGTCACTTCCGCTTGAAGAAGCAGCACTATATGAAGAAAAAAACCTTCATTATTATTTAAAGTCTCCTGAAAACTTCCGGGATCAGCGTGTTGTCGTATATGCAGCAAACCGTACAGGGATTGACTGGGCGATGGCGCTGGAGAAGACAGCAAAAGAAGTAACGTTGCTCAACCAGCGCGATTATTTCCTCTATACGCCGCCGCAAGTAATCGAAGCATTAGCGGAGACGTCGATTACGGTCAAATACAACCATAAAGTAACGAAGCTCATGGGGAATAAGCAAGAGCTGCACACGCTGCTAGTTGAGAAAGATGGAATGGAAACAATGCTGGAAACGGATGCCTTATTATATTATGAAAATGTAAATCTTAAACAAACCCCGTTTGCTAACTGGGGAATTGAGACGGACAAGCACAAAGTTATTGTTGACCATGAAATGGCGACAAATATACCGGGAATTTATGCAGCCGGAGATGCTGTACATTATCCGAAAAAAAATATGCTTATTGCTACAGGGTTTGCCGAAACAATCACAGCAGTTAACAGTGCAAAACTATTCTTGGACCCATCGGCAAGCGCCCAAGTATATAGTACAATTGAATATCAAAAAAATAGAGGCAGGTAATCGATGCCGTAAAAGAGATAGTTAAGATAAAAAGTAGAAGGCCACCTTCTATACTTAGGTGCCTTCTACTTTTTTTGTATCTTTTAACCTCTATTTTTGCAGAATTTCACGATTAAGCATAGTTGCAACGCCATTTTCTTCATTTGTATCCGTCGTATAGTCACATGCTTCTTTCACTTCATCTGTAGCGTTGCCCATTGCAACCTTTGTGCCTGCCACTTCTAGCATTGGCAAGTCATTCATACTGTCTCCAACTGCAATAATATCATCTTTTTTAATATCTAATTGCTTCGCGAGTTTCTTCAGAGCTTTCCCTTTGGAGGCTTTGCCATCCACAATCTCCAAGTTAAAGTCCGCAGAAGAGTAAAGATTTAATTCTTTTTTACCTAATGTATCTGCTGCCACACGTCTTCTTTCTTCATCAAAACTGACAATTGTTACTTTGTAAATGTCTTTCTCTTTTTGGAAGACATGCATATAGTCATCAATTTCCTTTATATTGGCTTGACCTAGCTGCCGTTCTTTTGCTCTTTTCATTTCTTTTTTGTCTGCCTGTTGGACGATATCCATTTCATCTTCGAGCAGCTGTTTCGCATTAGAAGTTATGAATATCTCCTGATCTGTGACAATTTCAAAATAGTAATTCTCTGCAGAAAGCCAACGGACAATCTCTTTTGCATAAACCGCCTTAAGTGGCAGGGGAAGTGTTAGGTTGCCGTCTGGATCATACGTAGTTGCACCATTGGCACCGATAATCCAAGATGACAAGTCCTGATCCTGGAAAAGACGCTGTACATCGAATTGTGCTCTTCCTGTTGCAATTACAATTTGTGCACCTTTTTCCTGGGCCTTTTTGACAGCATCTGCATGAAGCGACGAGATTGTATAGTTTTGATTCAGAAATGTTCCATCTAGGTCTATTGCTACTAATTTTTGCATGTGGTCTGCTCCTTTTTTCCTTTTTATTAGCTATTCCCTCTATCTGGCAGGATGTAAACTGACGAAATTGGGGTAGTGAAGTATAATAAGATGGCAAGCCGCCCACAATTTTAACAATACATATATAGAAAGTTTTACCTAATGGAGGGAAAAGAATGGCTGCAAAATTACTATCCGTAATTGTGCCTTCGTATAATGAAGCTGATAATGTAGATCTTTTTTATGAAGAACTTACGAAAGAATTACAATATTCTTCTTATGACTACGAGGTAATTTATGTAGATGATGGAAGCTCAGACACGACGTTGCTGGAGCTGAAGGAATTGGCGGAACAGCATTATAATGTGCACTATCTATCATTTACGAGAAATTTTGGGAAAGAGGCGGCTATATTAGCAGGCTTCCAGCATGCAAAGGGAGATTGTGCAGTTGTTATCGATGCTGACTTACAGCACCCCGTAGCACTTCTGCACGAATTACTTGCAGGATTTGAAGAAGGGTATGATCAAGTAATTGCCCGACGGAACAGAAAAGGAGAAAGCTTTCCGCGCAAAGTGCTTTCGACTATGTATTATCATGTTATGAACAAGTTCATTGATGTTCGGATACAAAATGGTGTTGGTGACTTTCGTTTGCTTAGCAGGAGGGCGATTGATGCACTGCTGATTTTAAGTGAAGGCAACCGTTTCTCGAAAGGTCTGTTCTCTTGGATCGGATTCGAACAGAAAACGGTATATTACGATAACGTATCCCGCCAAAATGGAGAGTCAAAGTGGTCTTTTGGAAAATTAATTAATTATGGTATCGACGGTGTTGTGTCGTTTAATACAAAGCCGCTGCGTATATGCTTGTATGCAGGATTCATTGTATTGTTCCTTTCTATCGCTTACATCTTGTACACGTTTGTTGAAGTGCTGGTACGAGGAGTTATCACACCTGGGTACTTTACACTGATTACGGCTATTCTCTTCCTCGGAGGTGTTCAGCTTGTGAGCTTAGGCGTTATTGGAGAATACATCGGCCGTATCTACAATGAAACAAAACGCAGACCGCACTATCTAATAAAAGATACAAATATTGAGGAAAAGAAACATTATGAAAAAAATATGGAAGCTTGAATTCACCCGATTTGTAATTGTTGGGGTGCTTAATACGATTTGTTATTACCTTATTTATCTGCTGTTTTATCAAGTCGCAGATGTGTTTTATCTTCTATCTCATTGGATTGGCGTAATCTTGAGTATGATTTTCTCGTTTTTCTTAAATAGTTATTTCACTTATGGGGTACGCCCGACTTGGCGCAAGTTTTTCCAGTTTCCTTTGACACAGGCAGTCAATATAGCAGTCTCTTCTGTTCTTGTGTCTTTATTTATTGAGGTTCTAGGCTGGAGCGGAACGGTGGCGCCAATTGCAGCTGTCTTTATTACGGTGCCAATCACGTTTGTTATCACAAGTAAAATTATGAAGAATAGACGTGAGGATGTGACACATGAAGCGTAGAGTCAAAGTCGTGCTGCTTATCTTGGCAGCACTTGTTTTTTCGATTGTTGTACATATGCACTTTATTAGTGAATATATAAACGGGCGGTTTATGCTCGGACCTAATGATGGAATGGCGCAGATGCTGCCATTCAAGCAGCACTTGTACGAGCAATACTCGCAGGGGAATTTCTTTTACTCCTTTTCATTCGGACTTGGCGGCGGTATTTATAGTCAGCTCGCTTATTATTTCTCAACGAGTATCGTATACCTGCTTACATTGTTATCAATTAAAGGATTGGAATTAGTCGGTGTCATTGGCACCCCGGATGTTATTACATGGGCAAAGGCGATCTTGCCGGTAAGCATTATCCGGCTTGCTGCAGCGTTACTGCTTGCAGTCGGTGTGTTTCGCTACTTGCGTATTCCAATTGTGCCTGCGTTCATTGGGGCTTGTTTTTATGCGGGGAGTGCGATTTACTTTCGGCATGTTGTGTACTGGGAATTTTTCGCAAATGCGTTTCTTTGGCTGCCGCTGCTTGTATTAGGAGCAGAGAAAATCATCCGGGAGCGGAACCCGTATTGGATGATCGCTGCAGTGGCATTGTCTGTTTTTGATAATTTTTATTTTTCTTACATAAACTTTTTGTTTATCGGAATCTATGTGATTGCCAGATGGCTAATTAAACTTTCCGATAATGAAGTGCCAATCAGAACGCAATTACTCTTCTTTGTGCCTGCAGTCATGCTTGGGTTTGGGATTGGTGCTATTTCATTCGTGCCGGCAGTATATGCTTTCTTAAACAATTATCGGCCGGCCTTTGAAGACGTTATTCCTTTCTATGAAAATGAAGACAATATTTTGTTCACAAGCCGGACGCTGTTTGTTCCTGTCTTGTTTGTTTTGTTAGTTTGTACTGTCGAATTTTATAAGAACAAGTTGTTTCGTTTATTTGCCTTGTTAAGCATATTGTTCATTTTCTTCCAAGGCAGTCCGCGGATTGCAAGTATTTTTAATGGTTTTTCTGCACCACAATACCGTTTTGAGTATATATCTATGTTTGTCATTGCGGGAACGATTGCCGTCGGAATAACCTTATTAACCAAAGTGAAGAAATGGCATGTATTGCTTGCGATTGGTCTTGTTATTTTGCTCTATAGCGTCTACCTGCGTCATGACTTGAGGTTAGACTGGGGAGATGATTGGGCAAAACAGGTTTGGACTGGTGTGATACTAGTCCTGCTGGCTTTTCTATTGTATGCATTTAAACGGAAGCGAGTAATATTAGGGCTATGTATGCTGGTAGTGTTTGCAACTTATGTACCGCTAATCAATGCGCATCAAGAGGAGCAGCTTACGAACGCTGGTAATGTAGAGACTTCTACTTTGAAATTTTTGACAAGTGATAAATACGCTAGTAAAGAACAACAGCGATTGATACGCGAGGTATTGAGCTCAGATGATCGTTTTACTAGGCTGGAGTGGAAGACAGATAATCGAAACAATACAAATCTCGTGCAAGGTTTTCCTGGCGTGAGCATCTATTCAAGCATCCTGAATAAGAATCTGCTGTTTTTCTATTATTACGATATGAATATTGATATGAAACGGGAAAGCGTTAGTCGCATCTCTGGGTTTGGTAACAGAGCCAACTTGTACAGCTTGCTTAATGGAAAATATATCATGTACGATAAACAAGAACCGATAGACGCACCATATGGCTTCACACCATATTTAGAGAGCAATCGTTATGTTGTCTATCGGAATGATAATTTGCTTCCATTTGCGAAAGTGACGGATGATGTGTTGACAGAAGAGACGTTAGCGAACCATACCCCGCTTGAAAGAGAACAAGCCATGCTAGATGGTATCATCTTGGCTGATGGGGACTCTACCTCGCAAGCCGAGTCGCTTCCAAATCTAATGGACAAGGTATCCATCCAAGCAGTGGGAGGATATTATCAGAATGGTCAGCTTCAAGTAGAGGAAGAGGAAGGCGGCTTGGATTTGCGTCTTGACGAAGATTTACCGCAAACAGGTGATTATTATCTTAGCTTTTATTTAAAGAATAATGATGCAGCTGCACCATTATTTGATTTAACTGTGAATGAGTTTCAAACAGATAGAAAATCCAGACAATCTATTTACCGAACGAAAGTGAATGAATTGACCATACGAGTAAAAGCAGCAGATACAATCCGTATACGATTGCCAAAAGGCAGCTACAATCTGGAAGATTTTCGTCTGCAGCATGAAGATTATCATAAGCTTGAACGTTCCGCCATAGAAGCAAAGGATATTCCGTTTACCATTGGTTCTAGTCAAGTCACATTAGATTATACAAATGAGCAGGAAGGCAGCTATTTGAAAATACCGGTTCCATATGAAAAAGGCTGGAAAGTGTCAGTGAATGGAGAAGAACAAGAGTTGCAGAAAGCGGATTATGCATTTCTTGGTGTTAAGCTGCAGACTGGGGATAATCATATTGTGTTTACCTATCGGCCGCCGTATTGGAATATAATACTAGTTATTTGTATTGGAAGTTTGCTTTTCTCAGTCGGCTGGGCAGTCTTTTTGCGAAAACGTCATATGGCGGGTGAAAAAGGTGAAAAAGAAGCATAAAAGAAAACCGCAAACACTATTGTCGGCGTTTCGTACAGTAGTAATAGTTGGTTTGGGATTATTCTTCCTGTTGTTTATCATATCTGTCATGATAGAAAACGATGGGGAGGAGCAACAGACAGGAAGAGCCCTTTCAGCGAGTGCTCTAAATTATCGGGATATTATTTATGAGGAATTAGCCAAGTCAGGGCAGGAATCACTTGCTCCGCTTGTCCTTTCCGTTATGATGCAAGAGTCGGGAGGCAGAGGAGATGATCCAATGCAAGCTTCCGAAAGCAAATGCGGCGAGATTGGCTGTATTGAGGATGCTAGCGAGTCTATTGCTTATGGCGTCTCCCATTTTGTTGATGTTTTAGAAGCGGCAGATGGAAAGACAGAGGTTGCAGTTCAAGCTTATAATTTTGGGCCTGGTTTTATTGATTTTGTCGAGGCAAATGGCGGTGCGTTTAGCGAGGATTTAGCCATTCAATTCTCTCAAGAACAATTTGATCAGGTGGACAATCCAGAAATATATCGATGTATACGTCCAGAATCAGAAGAACTAGATGCCTGCTATGGAGACATTCAGTATGTAGAAGCTGTTTACAGCTATCTGCCCGCTGCCGAAGCAGCTTATGAAGAGAATAAATGAAGTGTGTTTCAAGGTATACAAAAATCCAAACAATGCTGGGATTTCCACTTAACAGCATCGTTTGGATTTTTTTGTACAATAAATTAAATAGCTAGGCTGCTTTTTTAACCGCCTGCTCTGCTTAGAAGGGAATACGCGCATTATGTCCCGGAATTGTTAAAGTTAGAAAATACATTAAAGTCACGCCACGCCTCCTCAATTGTACGGAGGCGTTTTTTGACATCAGCAGCCTTCTCTTTTCCAATTAAAGCGATGAACGCATGAATCAAACTGATTGGAGCAGTCAGCGAATGCGTCAGTGAAGGCGATTTGCTGGAAGCCATGAACGAATAATCAGCTGCGGAAAGCAAAGGAGACGACAAGCCATCAGTGAAGGCAATTGCTTTCGCTCCGCGATCCTTTGCCATTTGAAACAGCCGCAGCGTGTGATTGGAATAGCGGACAAAGCTTAAAGCAATTAGCACATCGTCTTCCCTTATTGTTGAGATTTGGTCAATTGCACGGTCAGATGGCTCCACAATCTCTACATTTTCAAAAATAAATGATAAATGGTAATGCAATAAATCCGCTACACTGACGGCGCTGCGATTTGCCAAAATAAAGATTCGTTTCGAATAAATAACTGTGTCAGCTGCAGCATGGAAGGCTGGCATATCAATTCCTTCCATTGTCTCTTGAATGTTCGCTTGATCTCGCAGGAAGATGGCATATAAATCTTGATCTTCTGATTCGGTATCGTCAGAAGGTTTCTTGAACCGTTCGGTTGCATTTAGTTGTTCCTGCATCGCATTTTGAAGCGCCAGCTGCATTTCTGGAAAGCCTCGGTACCCCATAAATGAAGCAAAGCGGACGATTGTGGCATCACTTACCCCGGCTGATTTTGCTAATCCTTCTACATTAAGAAACGGTGATTGATTCGGGTGTTCAATGATGTAATTGGCAATTTTCTTTTGGGACTTCGACATATGCTCCCGTTGACTAGATATTTGATGGTAAATGTCCGGCATGATGGAAAGACCCCTTTCACTATCAGAGTTTACGTAAATATACGTCTTCGACTTCGTGATTGTTTCCTTTTCTTAAAATAAGGTCAGAACGGCCTTTTGTTGGCAGGATGTTTTCATGCAGGTTTTTAGCATTAATTGTCTCCCAAATCGTTTCCGCTGTTTGCAGTGCTTCTTCCACCGGCACTTCCGCATAGTGGCGGAAATAGGATTTTGGATCCTGGAATGCAGTTGCTCGAAGCATAAGGAATCGCTCTTTGTACCATTTTTCGATGTTCTCTTCGTCGGCATCGATATAAATGGAGAAATCGAAGAAATCACTGACAAAGAATTGGTATTCTTTCTTTACCTGCAGTACGTTTACCCCTTCTACTATTAAAATATCCGGGTCCGTTACCAGCTCAGTTTGTTCTGACAAGACATCGTACGTGAGGTGGGAATACTGCGGACCTTTAATATTGGTCGTACCCGCCTTCACTTGCCCCATGAATTCTATCAATGCTTTTATATCATAGCTTTCTGGAAACCCTTTTCGCTGCATCAGCTGTTTTTCCTGTAATACAGCATTGGGGTAGAGGAAGCCATCGGTTGTGACAAGTTCCGTTTTCTTATGCGGTAAAGCACGGGAGAGCATCAATTGCAGAAGCCTTGCTATTGTACTCTTACCAACAGCGACACTGCCGGCAATACCAATGATAAACGGTACTTTCTTTTCCTTTGTACCTAGAAAAGCACCCGCTTTAGCATGCAGCGTTTCGGCTGCTTCTAAATAATAGGAAATAAGATTGGTCAGCGGCATATAAGCAGTCTCTACCTCAGGCAAAGATATCCTCGTATTAATACCGCGTATTTCTTCAAGTTCTGTTTGTGTCAGGGGTAGGCGTTCTGTTTTGGAAAGAGCTGCCCAGTTTTCCCTTGAAAAATGATAGTAAGGTTTATATGTATGCATGATTACCCTCAACTTTTATCTGCTATTTTGAGAAATAGTTCAACTTACAAACGTTTACAAATACTTTACCATTTTACTACTTTAAAAATTAATAATCCAGAGTAGATTCTTGGGGTATATAGTAATAGAAAACGCTTGCATAACTTGTATATACAAGTTATGCTTTAGCTGTATTCGCTTACATCATCAAGGAAAAGGCGAGGTGGAAAAGGTGGACATAAGACAACAGGCGGAAGAAATCGTCGCAGCATTGGGTGGACGAGATAATATACAAGCGGCAACCCATTGTGTCACACGTTTGCGATTGGCATTGCATGATGAGGAGAAAGTCGATAAAGAGACGCTTCAGAATATTGATGTGGTAAAGGGTTCATTTTCAGCAAATAACCAATATCAAGTCGTAATCGGACAAGGTACAGTTGATAAAGTGTATAAGGAGTTCATTCAAGTAACTGGGATAGGGGAATCTACTAAAGAGGAAGTCAAAGAAAGTGTCAGTGGGAAAGGAAATCCGCTGCAGCGAGCATTAAAAACACTTGGCGATATATTTATCCCGATATTGCCAGCGATTGTGACAGCAGGTCTTTTGCTCGGTATTCATAACATCCTCAATAACGAGGGTATCTTCTTCGACGGGTCAATCATTCAAGTGTATCCGCAGTGGGCTGGCATAGCAGATATGATTTACGTTATTGCGAATACTGCTTTTGCCTTTCTGCCCGCATTAATTGGCTGGTCTGCGGTAAAGAAATTTGGAGGCAGTCCGCTGCTGGGAATGGTGCTCGGTTTAGCATTAATTCACCCATCGTTATTAAGTCCGACGGATTACGCTAGTGCAGCGTTAGAAGGTAATGCGCCAGTATGGAACTTATTCGGGTTGGAGATCCAGCGTATCGGTTACCAAGGCCAAGTGCTGCCCGTGCTGTTTGCATCATGGGTCTTGGCAAAAATTGAAGTGTTCCTAAGACGTAAAGTAGCAGACAGCTTTCAATTACTAGTGGTGGCACCTGTCTCACTTCTGCTTTCGGGTATAGTAAGCTTTGTCGTAATTGGACCAGTTATGTTTATCGTTGGAAATGCGATTACAGATGCTTTTGTAGCAGTGTTTGACACAGCTGCTCCAGTAGGTGGATTGCTGTACGGTGCGTTGTATGGAGCGCTTGTTGTCACTGGCTTGCATCATACATTCTTGGCGCTGGATTTGCAGCTGATTGCGAATACAGGTGCAACATTCTTATGGCCAATTCTAGCGTTGTCTAATATATCACAAGGATCAGCTACATTAGGTGTTATGCTGGCAACCAAAGATGAAAAACTGCGCGGCTTATCACTTACTTCTTGGATTAGTGCATGGCTAGGTGTAACAGAGCCGGCTGTATTTGGTGTGAATCTGCGCTTCCGTTATCCATTCTTTCTAGCTTTAGGTGCATCTGCCGTAGCAGGAACTTTTATCGCTTGGAGAGGAGTAGAAGCGAGTTCAGTCGGCATCGGTGGTGTGCCGGGAATCTTCTCCATTCTGCCAGGCAGCTGGGGAGCTTTTGCTATCGGAATGATAATTGTAATTGTCGTCCCATTTGTTACAACCTATTTGTTTGCTAAAAAGAAAAAGAATGTATAAGAAAGGAAGTTGATTATCATGCAAGAACCATGGTGGAAAAGAAGTACAGTCTATGAAATTTATCCGAAGAGTTTCCATGATACAACAGCTTCTGGAATGGGAGACTTACAAGGTGTTATCGAGAAGCTGGACTATATAAAAGAACTCGGTGTTGATATAGTTTGGCTGACACCAATTTACCGGTCGCCGCAGCGTGATAATGGTTACGATATAAGCGATTATTACGACATTGAACCTGCGTATGGCACGATGAAAGATGTAGAATGTCTGGTGCAGGAGTTGCACGATCGGGATATGAAGCTGATGATGGATATTGTAATAAATCACACATCAACCAATCACGAGTGGTTCCAGCAAGCCAAAACGTCAAAAGATAATCCGTACCGCAATTATTATATTTGGCGAGACTCCAGTGATGGAAACGCACCGAACAATTGGGTGTCCAAGTTCGGCGGTACTGCCTGGGCTCTCGAGGAGCATACCAATCAGTATTATTTACATCTGTTTGACAAAACGCAAGCAGATCTGAACTGGGAAAATAACGAAGTTCGCAACCAATTATATAAGATGATGAACTTCTGGGCAGAAAAAGGACTGGATGGATTCCGCCTGGATGTTATCAATCTTGTATCAAAAGTCCAAAGCTTTCCGCATGATGAAAGTGCTCCTGATGGTCAGTTCGGCAAAGAGTACTATACGGATGGTCCAAGAGTCCATGAATTTATGAAAGAGATGAATCAAGCCGTCTTTGCTCCTCATAATCTTGTCACAGTAGGCGAAATGTCTTCGACGAGTCTGGCTGCTTGCCAGCAGTATACGAGTCCAGATGCAAATGAACTGGATATGACGTTCAACTTTCAGCATTTGAAAGTGGACTATGAAAAGGGAAAGAAATGGACAGACGGAAAACTCGATTTTATCAAACTGAAACAGATTCTATCAGATTGGCAAATAGGCATGTATCAAGCTGGCGGATGGAATGCGTTGTTTTGGTGCAACCATGACCAACCGCGTATCGTAAGCCGGTTTGGCGATGATGAGCTGTATCACCGTGAGTCAGCAAAGATGCTTGCAACCGTTATGCATATGATGCAAGGAACGCCTTATATTTACCAAGGGGAAGAGATAGGGATGACAGATCCTAAGTTCTCTTCAATAGAAGATTATAATGATGTGGAAACGCAGAATGCCTACACAGAATTGAAGGACTCAGGCTTGGATGAAAGTGCGGTTATGCAGATTATCCAGAGACGTTCCAGAGATAATGCCAGAACGCCCATGCAATGGAGTGCAGCGCAAAATGCTGGCTTTTCAAAAGGAGAGCCATGGCTGTCTGTGGCGTCGAACTATAAAGAAATTAACGCCGAGAAAGAAGTGAAAGATGACAATTCTATTTTCTACCATTATCAAAAGCTGATTCGTTTGCGGAAAGAATATGCTATTATAACGCATGGAGACTATGAACCGTTAAGCATGGATGATGAACGTATCTTCAGTTATGAACGGAAATGGAATGGTGAAAAACTTCTTGTTGTAGCGAACTTCTTTGGTGAAAGTGCAGAATTCACTTATCCAAAAAAAGAAATAGGAGAGGCTGAGATTCTTCTTTCCAACTATCAAGATAGTACACCAGACTACAGTAAGATACAGCTTCGCCCGTATGAGGCGGTCATTTACCATAGTAAATCGTAAAGGCCTGATCGAATGCAAAGAAAATTTCAAGCAATCTACGATGTAATAGCAAGAGAAATACAAGCGGCTAAAATGGAGGCGGGGCAGCTGCTGCCTTCTGAAAATGAACTGTCCGAACGATTTGAAACATCAAGGGAAACCGTGCGAAAAGCCTTGCAGCTGCTATCGCAGAACGGTTATATTCAAAAACTGCAAGGAAAGGGCTCTGTGGTCCTAGAACAGAATAAGCTGCCGCTGCCGGTGAGCGGATTGACAAGCTTTAAGGAATTAGCCCGTTCGATGTCTCAGACAGTGGAAACACAAGTACTGGCACTCAAGCACAAGTTAGCGGATGAATATATGCAAGAAGTGCTGCAATGCGAAAAAGACACACCCGTCTGGGAGCTGCACCGTTTGCGAAAGTTAGATGGAGAAGCGGTAATCTATGACAAAGATTTGCTGTTGGCTGCGTGCGCACCGGCACTTACGGAAGCGATTGCTCGTGATTCTATCTATGATTATTTAGAGCAAGAGGTCGGTTTATCAATCAGCTATGCAAGAAAAGAGGTTGTCGTAGAGGAGGCAGAAGCTACAGACACAGAGGTAATGGACATGGGAGGTTATCAACAGCTCGTAGTCGTACGCAGTGCTGTTTATCTAGAAGACACAACATTATTTCAATTTACAGAGTCGAAACACCGTCCAGATAAATTCCGGTTTGTCGAATTTGCTCGAAGAACGAAATGAATAGAATGAAAAATGTGCATAGAAACAAGGCTATGCACATTTTTTTGTGGGTAAAGGCAGGCTTGTACACAGAAAGATTCTGTTTGTTCACATAATTTGTGCATAAGGCAACTTATGCACAGAATAATTTGACGAATGGTGCAATAAGTTATTTATCCACATGTGGATAGTTTTTTAAGCGCGAATTCGCTTGCCTAAAATGATTAAATCCCGCTCCACACCATCTAGTTCTGCTATGTTTGGCATATTCGCCCATGGTGTAAAACCAAATTTTTCGAAAAGCTTAATGCTCGGTTGATTATGACCAAAAACAAACCCTAAGACGGTCTTGAAATCAAGAACTTCTGCTTGATCTAAGACGAATTGCAGCATATTCTTTCCAAGCCCTTTTCCTCTTGTGTCTGCATGCAGATAAATGCTGACTTCTACTGTTTTATCGTAAGCAGCTCGGCCATAGAAAGGCTCTAAGCTGATCCAGCCAAGTATATGACTGTCCTCTTCTACCACCCAAAGCGGTCGCTTTTCATTGTGATGATGAAACCACTCCACTTTGCTTTCTGCAGTTATTTCTTCCAAGTCTGCTGTAACCATGCGGCTTGCAATGGTGGAATTATAAATGGAGACGATGTCAGGCAGGTCTTCAATAGTAGCGATACGATATTGCATGTCGATTCCCCCAAGTGTTTTTTGGCTTATTATACTAAAGCATCAGCAGGATGAATAGTCCGATTGGATTTGGGGTACAGAGTTACTAGGAGAACAGGCAGACGGAAGGATGTGGAATGGATGTACTCTGTAACATTCGGTAATTTACTCCAATTCACCGGGATTGGATTGGTCATAGGTTTTATCATTGGAATGGTAGCTATGCTGGGATTTGATTTGGACTTCCTGGCTATGATTGTCAGTGTCTTGCTTAGCATTATTGCTGCTTTTGCCGCAGCAATGTATGCTGAATTATATCACATTCGCCAAGCTGTAAATGAACAGACAGATAAAACACTGAAAAGAAAAGGGTAAGCAGAAGTTTCGGCTGTTAGAAGCAGCCGGAACTTTTTTTAATTGATTTATTTCACATGTATGAAATATTGAGGTATACTAATACTAGAGTACAAAGCATTTTTGGGGGTTTGTTAATGGAAAGCAGAGATATGGTTGATTTTATTGAATTAGTACGCAATGTGAATAAAGCGTTGCGGAAAGAATGGGATTTTCAGATTTCCGGGCCGCAGCTTGTCTTGCTAAGGCTATTAAAAAATAATGGTCCGATGCGCATGTCAGATTTGGCTGAAGAAGTTGGCATCAGCTTTAGCGGTGCGACAAATTTAGGAAATCGCATGATGAAGGACGGTTATTTGGAGCGAATTCATTCCGAGAAAGACCGCAGAGTAGTCATGCTGGCTATCACACAAAAAGGCTCCGATTTTTATGAGAGTTTCTCGGAGGCGCGTGATAAAGCATTCGGCTCCTTCCTGGATAAATTGACGGAAGAAGAGAAAAATGAGTTCATCCGGCTGAGTAGAAAAATGCTTGCTGACTAAATGAAAGGAGATGAGTGTATGTCGGACATTCGTAAAGAAACGATACCCGATGGGCACGAAATTGAAAAAGCAGAACAAGAATTAAAAGAAGATGCACATAGTATAAAACGAATCTTTCAGCAACCGAAGGCAGCGTGGGCGGTTGCTTTTGCTTGCGTCGTTGCATTTATGGGAATTGGCCTTGTTGACCCGATTCTTCCATCCATTGCAGCACAAATGGATGCAACGCCTAGCCAAGTAGAGCTATTATTTACTAGTTATTTGCTTGTTACGGGAATCATGATGCTGATTACAGGCTGGCTGTCCAGTAGAATTGGTCCGAAAATGACGCTGCTGATTGGTTTAGTCATTATTATCCTATTCTCCACTTTAGGCGGGCTGGCGAGCAATATTGATGCGCTTGTTGGTCTGCGGGCTGGTTGGGGGCTGGGAAATGCCTTGTTTATATCTACAGCACTAGCTGTCATAGTCAGTGTTTCAAGCGGTGGTTCGGCAGTTGCCATTATGCTGTATGAAGCGGCTTTAGGTTTAGGAATGTCAGTCGGTCCGCTGTTGGGCGGTTTGCTTGGATCGATTCACTGGCGGGGACCTTTCTTCGGAGTGGCTGTACTAATGCTGATCGGATTGCTGGCAGTGTGGATTCTATTGACGGATATACCGAAACCAGCAAGAAAAAGCCCGCTTTCGGCGCCATTTCAGGCGCTGCGGCACCCAGGGCTCTTGACGATTGGATTGACAGCTCTATTTTATAACTTCGGATTCTTCACTTTGTTGACTTATTCACCATTTGTCTTAAATCTTGGAGAATTTGGAATCGGTTTTGTCTTCTTTGTCTGGGGTGTAATGCTTGCAATTGGTTCAATTTTCATCGCTCCTTCGTTTGAATCAAAACTAGGTACGAAAAAGTCACTCGGTTGGGTGATGGTCGGTATTATTGTTACGCTGGCCTTAATGGGTATCGGCTCTCATACACCTTGGTTCCTCATTGTAATGATAGCGTTGATGGGGCTGCTCCTTGGTATTAACAATACGGTCATGACAACAGCTGTGATGGAAGTATCTCCAGTAGAACGTTCTACTGCTTCAGCGGCATACAGCTTCCTGCGTTTCACAGGTGGTTCTATCTCTCCATGGCTTGCTGGGAAAATATCTGAGCATATTTCAATTGGAGCGCCATATTTTGTGGCAGCAGCAGCTGTACTTGTTGGATTAGTGTTATTCATTACAAGAAGAAGTGCGATGGATCGCTTAAGTTAATAGAAAAGCCATGATCAGCCGATCATGGCTTTTTTTGATGGTGCAAACCTTAAATGCTATAATCGCAAATCCGATTATGATAACCTATTATTAATCGCGGAATACAGCAATATAGGGGGGTTCCATGTATATCGTACATTCGATTTTCGATGTTCCTGCTGAAAAAGCAGAGGAAGTGATTGCTATTTATCGAAACAGATCGAAACTAGTGGATCAGGCTCCGGGTTTCCAGCAGTTCCGGCTGCTTCACAATCAGAAGAAGCCGGGAGAATTGACCGTGGAGATTACTTGGGAAGACAAGCAGAGTTATATAGATTGGATTAGCGGGGATGATTTCAAGCGCATTCACGATCGGGAGAAAAAATACCCGGATCAAGAACTGGCGGCTATCCGGCCTACGGTAAAAATGTTTGAGGTGGTGACGCAATGAACACAACAATCCGAGCAGAAGAATTGCTTGATAAAATCGTGGAAGACATCTTTGACGCGTATCCATCTTTATATGAACGTTACGGGGAAAACGGAAAAATAAGAACGCGCGAGGATAATCAGCATCACTTAAATTATTTGCAGACTGCTTATGAGGCGGATGATTCGCAGCTATTTAAAGATTATACGATGTGGCTTTCTGAACTGCTTTCTGCCCGCGGTATGAATGAAAAGATTATTATAGACAATTATGAGCGGCTGATACCACTTTTGGAAGCATCTATGGAAAAGAAGAAGTATTCCTTTTTCAAAGCATGTTTGGAGGAAGGAATTCAAGTATTGCATGCAGAAAAAAACAAGGACGAAGACAACTGAGGGTGATACGTGATGACAGAAGCTTGGCAGCATTTTGCGGCAGCGTTGCTTGCTGGTGATGAGCGGCAGGCGTACAGCCTTTTAGCAGATGATCCAAGACCAAGTATCCGTGTGTACAAGGAAATCATAACACCGGCGATGTATGATATTGGAGAGAAATGGCTGCGTAATGAAATCACAGTAGCGGACGAGCACTTAGCAACAAGTGTATGTGACTTTGCGCTGGCGCAGTATATATTTCCATTTAAACGGATAAACAAACAATCCGAAGATAAAGCGATGTTCCTTTGTTTGGAAGAGGAGCAGCATGTTATTGGTTCCAAGATGGTAGCAGCTCTGTTTGAAGAACAGCATTGGCAAGTTCGGCATCTTGGCCCTAACCTGCCCTTAGCGCATGCTTTAAGCAGTGCAGAGGAGTGGCGGCCAAAAGTAATCGGTTTATCTGCTGCAATTCCATATCGTATTCCTGCTCTGAAGGAATACATTGCTGCTTTTGAGCAATTACCTTGGAAGCCAAAGATTATGGTTGGAGGCCGAGTGGTTTCAATGCATGATATCAGGCCCTATTGCGGCAGACAGACGCAAGTAATTTACGATTTAGACCAAGTGGCAGGGTGGCTAAATGAATTGGCGGAGGAACAGGCAGATGGCGTCCGGTAAATTCTTACCTTTGCCTTATTTCTTCATCAGCTCAGATTGGAAGATACTTGATTATTCACATGCCGCCAGCAGTATCTTCTTAATTGGAGATGATTTTAGCAGTTTGGTTGATGAAGAGAACCGGCAGAAAGTCAGCCAGTATATACAGCCGCATTTGTCTGAGATGCAATTCGAACTAAATATGAAAACAAAGCATGATCCTTTGGCTGTGTTCGAGATCTCTGTGCGATGGGAAGCGGACGAAGCACATATAATTTGTGTAGAGAAAACGAAAGAGATTGACCAGCTTGCTAGCGATTTAATGAAACTTCGGTCCAGGCTGTCAGAGACAGACTTTGAATTACTGGAAAAGAAAGAAGAGCTGGAGGATGCGATCAATCGTATCCATAAACTTAGCGGTCCGTTCATTCCACTTTATGAGGAAGCGGGTCTGGTTCCTTTGTTCGGTGATTTACAAGCAGATAAGCTGCAGGTAATTGAAGCGAATATTCTATCGAGAATAGATGAAGAGGAATATGAGCAAGTATTTTTCGATTTTCATGGTGTCGGCAAGATAACGATGAATGGAAAAGAGAAGCTCGGACAGCTGTTTGAAGCGATTCAGCTGATGGGAACGAAAACAGTGATTGTTGGGCTGTCACCATCGCAGGTTCAAGGACTTGGATCAAAAGGTACGTTGCAAGCTGACGCAATGGCCAGTTTGCAACAGGCAATCTCCATTTATGTAAAAAAAGCAGAACCATAAGCAGTTCTGCTTTTTTGTTTAAAGATCGACTGTATAAACGTCGCTTTTATTAATGTTTTTTAGATAGATTTTATCTGGTTTGATTTCCAAGACAACATAATCAGGATCGTCCGGACCATCTAGCCATGCCTTAAAGCTGTCTTTCCACAGCTGCTGTTTCAATTCCGGGGATTCGCTTACTTTGGCGTCGGCTTCGATTTCGACAAACTCATCACCAACACCGTCGCCATTGTAGCCCAATAAGATATGGACGTTATGGTTGCTCTCAATATCATCTACTTTATGGGAGCTTCCGCTTGTCGCGCAATATAATGTGAATCCTTCATTAAAAAAGGCCATGTATCGGCTATAAGGTTTGCCATCTTGGACGGTGGCAAGTGTTCCGATCTTCTGTTTATCCAGAATTTGTTCCACATGTTTTTTGACTTCTGCTTGTTCCACTTCGCTCTCCTCCTTCACTTTCTACAGGTAGTATCCCTTTTTTGGCAGCTTATTAAACCCGAAAAAAGGGAATGGTAAAGAGTGCAGATGAGATATGTATCTAAAAGCCAACCACTGGAGGGAATTATATGACCAAGATGCAGGAAGAGAAAAAACCGCAAACAAAGTGTCAGTCAGAATTCGGACAGCTGAAGCATGTTGTTGTCTGTCCGCCAGCATATATGGAAATTAGAAAGGTTATTAACGAAACGCAAAAGCATTATTTGAACCATAACATTGACCGGGAACTAGCAATGGCGCAGCATACAGATTTTGTCACTGCACTTCGGAATCATGGGGTGGATGTTATGTCTGTACCGGCTCATGAACCGTTTAATGAACAAGTTTACACACGTGATATTGGTTTTTGTATAGGAGATACGTTATTTACGTCGAATATGGAAGATGAGATTCGTAAGGGAGAAACAAAAATATTGCGTGAGTGGCTTGAGAATCAGGAGCTTACATACAAAGACATTACCCATGGAACGATTGAAGGCGGCGATGTGGTAGTAGACGGAAAGCGTGTATGGATTGGGCTCAGCAAACGAACAGAACAGAAAGCTGTTCAGCAGGTGCAAAAACTGCTTCCGGAATATGAGATTATACCTGTAAAAATTCGTGAAGATATTCTGCACTTAGATTGCGTATTTAATCTGGTACGGGAGGACTTGGCGATACTTTATCCGGATGCTTTTGAACAGAAAGATTTGGAACGTTTCCGTCAGCTGTACAAAACCATCGAGATATCGGAGGAAGACCAGTTTTACATGGGGACGAATGTTCTTTCTTTTGCACCTGGTAAATTGTTAAGTCTGCCTTCCAACAAGCGAGTAAATGAAGCGCTGCGAAACGAAGGTATCACAGTTGTAGAAGTGAACTTCTCGGAAATCATAAAATCCGGCGGGTCATTCCGCTGCTGCTCGCTGCCGCTGGAACGAGCATAACTGGATCCTAGTTTTATGTGTGAGCGAATTGCTTTACTCTATACCGACCCTTTAGCATAATAAACCATGGAGGCGATTAGATTGGATAATTTTACGTTTTATAACCCAACGAAATTGATTTTTGGTAAAGACCAATTAGATAAACTAAAAGAAGAAATTCCTGCATATGGCAAGAAAGTATTGCTTGTTTATGGCGGCGGCAGCATTAAACGCAGCGGTCTGTACGACAATGTGTTAAAAGAATTAGCAGAAATTGATGCAGAAGTATTTGAACTAGCTGGCGTAGAGCCAAACCCGCGTGTTACAACAGCACGAAAAGGTGTTGAAATCTGTAAGAACGAAAACATCGATGTGTTATTGGCAGTCGGAGGCGGAAGTGTGATTGACTGTACAAAAGCCATTGCGGCGGGTGCTAAATATGACGGAGATGTATGGGATATTGTAACGAAGAAAGCGTCCGCTGACGACGCCCTTCCATTTGGTACTGTGCTGACACTTGCAGCAACAGGCTCCGAGATGAATTCTGGTTCCGTCATTACAAACTGGGAAACAAACGAGAAATACGGCTGGGGAAGTGCGCATACATTCCCGAAATTTTCGATACTGGATCCGCAAAACACATTTACGGTGCCGCGTGACCAAACAATTTACGGTATCGTTGACATGATGTCACACGTTTTGGAGCATTATTTCCATACAACAACCAATACAGAACTGCAGGATCGTTTCTGTGAATCCTTGTTGCGGACAGTAATGGAAACAGGTCCGAAGCTGCTTGAGGACTTGGAAAATTACGAGTACCGTGCGACAATCCTTTACAGCGGTACGATGGCATTGAACGGTGTATTAAACATGGGCTACCGTGGCGACTGGGCAACACATAACCTCGAGCATGCAGTTTCTGCTGTGCATGATATTCCGCATGGCGGCGGTTTGGCAATTTTGTTCCCGAACTGGATGAAGCATGTACTGGATGAAAAATCTGCTCCTCGCTTTAAGCAGCTTGCGGAGCGCGTCTTCGGGGTCGATTCAGCTGGTAAGTCTGATAAAGAAGCGGCGCTGGAAGGAATTGATGCATTGCGGGCGTTCTGGAATAGCATTGATGCACCAGCTACCCTTCGCGATTACGATATCTCTGATGACAGCTTAGAGCTTATGGCTGAAAAAGCTTATGCGAATGGAGAGTTCGGCGGCTACCGTACTTTGAATAAAGAAGATTCACTTGAGATTTACAAAGCATCTTATTAAGAACAGGAAAGAACCTGCGCTAGCTTAGCGCAGGTTCTTTTTTTAGGAACTTACCATTGTTCCGCCATTTACGTGGATAATCTGGCCGGTTACATAAGAAGAGTCTTCGGAAGCAAGATAAACATAGGCAGGAGCGAGCTCATACGGCTGACCGGCACGCTTCATCGGAACATCTTGCCCGAATGTAGCTACTTGATCTGCTGAAAAACTGGATGGAATAAGTGGTGTCCAAATAGGTCCTGGGGCAACGCCGTTCACTCGAATTCCTTTTGTGGCTAGATTTTGGGATAGTGCACGAGTAAAACCGACAATTGCTCCTTTGGTGCTTACATAGTCAATTAAGTCTGGTCTACCTTCATACGCAGTCACGGATGTGGTATTGACAATCGTGCTGCCATCCTTCAAATGCGGCAGCGCAGCCTTCGTTAGATAGAAGAAAGCAAAGATGTTTGTATGGAATGTGGCGTCCCATTGAGCAGTGGCGATATCGGTCAATGCATGTTGCGGAAATTGAACACCATGATTGTTCACTAAAATATCTAGCTTTCCGTACGTTTTAATCGTATGGGCAACGACGGCGCGGCAATGTTCTTCACTGCGCAAGTCGCCTACAATCAATGTGCAGCGACGACCAAGCTGCTCAATTCGTTTTTTTGTTCGTTTGGCATCTTCATTTTCATATTCGTAGTAATAAGGAATCACAACATCGGCGCCTTCTTTAGCGAAAGCTATTGCAGCAGCAGCGCCAATGCCGCTGTCTCCTCCGGTAATAATCGCTGTTCTCCCTTCTAACTTTCCTGAACCTTTATAGCTATCTGACTCAATGATTGGTCTGGGCTGCATGAGTCCTTCAATACCAGGCTGCTGGTCCTGATGCTGAGGCGGAAAATAAAAATTCGTACCGGGCTGAACCGGCCGGTATTTTTCGTTCGGCTGCTGTGTCAATGGTTGGCCTCCTCTTCATTACTACTCCATTTGAAATATATGCAAGAAAGGCTGCACTTTTGCCTCGATTTTAATGTTAGTTAAGTTGGCAAACAGGGTAGAAGATTAGGTAAGCAAATTTAAGTGATGGAGGGGTCAACGATGGAAAAAGTATTTACCAGTCCGAGTCGATATGTACAAGGTAAAGATGTATTGCTAAAAGCAGGCGAGTACGTGAAGAAGATCGGTGATAACGCGCTTGTGCTAGCGGATGACTTTGTTTGGGATTTAGCAGGTAATGCAGTTCTCGATAATTTAGAGAATGAAGGCGTGAAATCTACAAAAGTCGTATTCGGCGGTGAAGCATCTACAGAGGAGATTCAGCGCATCGCAGGCGAAGGGAAGGCAAGCAATGTTGTGATCGGTATTGGCGGCGGTAAGACGCTTGATACAGCTAAAGCAGTTGCCGATGAACTGCAGGTTGGTGTTGTTATCATGCCGACGACAGCATCCACAGATGCGCCGACAAGCGGTTTGAGTGTTATCTACTCTGAAGAAGGTACATTTGAAAGCTACAAATTCTACGATAAAAATCCAGACCTGGTATTAGTAGATACGAAAATCATTGCACAAGCCCCGCCTCGCTTCCTAGCTTCCGGTATTGCTGATGCAATGGCAACTTGGGTGGAAGCACGTGCTTCTATCGAAGGCAGAGGAACTACTATGGCAGGCGGAAAAGCAACACTAGCTGGTCAAGCAATTGCAGAAAAAGCAGAAGAAGTACTATTTGAGTACGGTCTGCTTGCATACGAATCTAACAAACGAAAAATTGTAACACCTGCTCTAGATGCAGTAATTGAAGCAAACACACTGCTCAGCGGTCTTGGCTTTGAAAGTGGCGGACTTGCAGGAGCGCATGCGATTCATAACGGATTCACAGCCCTGCATGGTGACATTCACAGCCTGACACATGGGGAGAAGGTAGCATTTGGTACTCTCGTGCAGCTTGCACTAGAAGACCGTACACTAGATGAAATCAACACGTACATTGATTTTTATCTAGCACTGGGACTTCCAGTTACACTAGAAGACATCAAGCTAAAAGATGTTTCCGACGAAGACCTGCAGAAAGTAGCCGAACAAGCAGTGCAAGAAGGCGAATCCATTCATAACATGCCTGGCGCAATCACAGCTGATCAAGTAGTTGATGCCATTAAAGCTGCTGATGCTTATTCCAAGGCTTATAAAGAAACAATCGGATTTGAAGGCTAAAATAAAGGAAAAGCTGGCACAAGTAAAATTGTTCCAGCTTTTTTTCTTTGCCTATTGACGTGTACTTCTGTACTAGTGTACTATCTAATTAATACAGAGGTACATCAGGAGGGTTTCATTTATGAAGACATGGTTGCCATTGGTAAAGAAGGAATTTCGTTTAGGTTTACCAATTTTTCTTCTGTCTCTTATCATTTTTATTATCGGCGTTGCGGTTGTAGGAGGGATTGGGTATAAGTTCGATCATATCTTGCAACCGATTGGAATCTTCGGATTGGTTTGGGGAGCTGGTCACTTTTTCTTTCTAGCGATTTATATGCTCTACAGTTTAGGAAGTGAAAAGAAAAGAATGCATTTATGGCTTCATAATCCGATGCATGCATCTGGACTGCTACTAGCCAAATTGCTTACCGGCACAGTATATTTAATCCTTTCCTTGCTAATTACAAGTCTAGCGGCTTATTTCGGAGGATTAGAAGTATTTATAGAGTTATCTGCTGCTTCGTGGTTGAAAATTGGCGTTATTTTATCCATCCATGCTATCTTATTTTCCCTTGACCTAGCAGTGTATATTACCTTGGCTTATATTCTTTTTTTACTCCTAGAACGTTATATGCCTGCCTTTCTTAGTGGAGTAGTCGTATTCTTTGGATTCTGGGTTTTTAATGGTATTTATTTTGGATGGTTCCCTCTGACAAAGTTTTACGAAGTTATAACGTCGTGGGGAATGATTGACTTGGGTAACTTTGCATCCAGCATGAATTTCGAAAACAATATCGTAAATGCAATGATCAATTTTCAACAAGATTTCAAGATATACGCTGGTATGTATCTATTTGAAGCAGTCGTCGTTACAGTCATCTTTTTCATTACATCATGGTTATTAGACAAAAAAGTAGAGGTGTAGAGAATGACCGATACATTTCAATCATCCCAGCCAATTTATCTGCAGCTGGCAGATCGGCTGAACAGGCAGATTGTCAGCGGTGAATTGAAGCCTGGTGACAAGCTGCCTTCCGTTCGGGAAATGGCGGTTTCATCAAAAGTTAATCCGAATACGGTACAGCGCACGTACCGCGAACTGGAGGCATCGGGAATCGTGGAATCACGCAGAGGACAAGGAACATTCGTAACGGAGAATGAAGAGATTCTATTTTCTACTCGTGAAAAGTTGAAAAATGATCAAATTGAGCATTTCATTCAAGTTATGCATGACATGGGTTACGAGAATGAGGAGATCCAAGCAGGATTGCGGATATATCTTGAAGGAGGCAGAAGTAATGATTGAGTTTAAAAATGTGACAAAGCGATACATGACTAAGACAGCATTACGAGATGTCTGCTTGAAGCTTGATAAAGGTAAAATCATTGGACTTGTCGGATTGAACGGAGCAGGAAAATCTACGACGATGAAGCTTATCGCTGGACTGGTTACCCCGACAAAAGGATCGATTGAAATCGACGGAAGCAAAGTGACGCGCCGCATTGCGTCGAAGGTCAGTTATCTATCAGAGCTGGATGAGTATTACTCTTTTTATACGGTGCAGCAGACAATTGATTTCTTCGCTTCGCAGTTCGCTGATTTCAACAAAGACAAAGCAGAAGAGATTCGTGCTTATATGAATTTGGATGCAAACACAAAGGTAAAGCACCTTTCCAAAGGAAACCGCGGGCGTTTAAAAATCATCTTAACTTTATCAAGAGAGGTGCCTGTCCTGCTGATGGATGAACCGCTTTCAGGTCTGGATCCGCTTGTGCGTGATTCCATCGTAAAAGGGTTAATTACATTCGTGGATACAGAGAAGCAAACTGTCTTGCTTTCCACGCATCAAATTATGGAAGTTGAGATGATCCTTGATGAAGTTCTCGCTATAAAGGATGGAGAGATTGTAGATCATCGTAATGTCGAAGATCTTCGCTACGATGAGCAGCAGGGCATTTTGGAATGGATGAGTGCGATTTATGAGTAAAGAAGCCTTCGAGCTATTAAAACAAGCAAAGGAGCGAAAAAGTATGCAAAAACAGCCAGCAGTTGAAATTAAGCAGGTTACAAAGGTCATTCGCGGTCGCAAGATTATTGATAATATCAATTTCTCCATTTATCCCGGTGAGGTGTTCGGCTTCTTAGGACCGAACGGAGCTGGTAAGACAACAACAATCCGAATGATTGTCGGGCTAATGGGCATTACAGATGGGGAGATTCTTATAAAGGGGAATAGCATTAAAACGTCTCATGGTGCAGCGATGAAACATATTGGAGCAATCGTTGAGAATCCGGAGATGTATAAGTATTTATCTGGATATCTGAATCTTGTGCATTTTGCAAGAATGAGTGACAATGTCGATAAAAAACGGATTGATGAAGTGATTGAGCTAGTTGGTTTGAAAAATAGAATTCACGACAAAGTGAAGACCTATTCACTAGGCATGCGGCAGCGTCTTGGTATTGCACAAGCCTTGCTGCACAGTCCGGATGTTCTTATTCTCGATGAACCGACAAATGGCCTTGACCCAGCGGGTATCCGCGAGATGCGTCATTATATCCGGAACCTAGCAGAAAAAGAAGGGCTAGCAGTCATTGTATCGAGCCACTTGTTAAGTGAAATGGAATTGATGTGTGACCGAATCGGTGTTCTTCAGCATGGTAAGATGCTCGGAGTGCAGCAGGTTCATGAATTGTCTAGTGAACAAACACAGATGGTCAGTTTCCAAGTAGAGCCAGTGGAACAAGCAGCTATCGTGCTTCGTGATATGGGCAGCAAGAAACCGCAAATCAAAGATGACAAAGTCATGATAGAACTAACACGTGACGAAATACCAGTAGCTGCAGCCAAGCTGACAAAGGAAGCTATTAATATTTATGGTATCCAAGCAGAAACAAAAACATTAGAAGATACATTCTTGGAATTGACTGGAGGGAAGGAAATTGTCTAAGTTTATTGGATTGGTACGAAATGAACATATGAAAACATTCCGTCGTTTGTCGACGTGGATTATGTTAGGCATTGCAGCCGTTTTATTTATTACGATTGCGGCATTTACAGCTTATTATGCGCCAGATGATAATAGTGACTGGCGTGCAGAGAACGAACAACAAATTAAGGATTATCAGCAATATGTAGAGGAAGGCACACTTGAGCAATCGGACGTAGAAGGTGATATAGCATTGCTTCAGTATCAGCTTGATCAAGATATTCAGCCAGTTCAAGATAATACATTGCCTGCCTATATGGATACCGTTATGTTCTATGGCTCAGCTTTTCTTATTATGTTTGTTGCCATTATTGCAGGAGGGATGGTATCCACTGAGTTTGGTACAGGAACGATCAAACTGCTGCTCACAAAAACACCATCACGCTTCCGTGTGTTGACTTCTAAGTATGTGAGCATGCTAGTAACGATGGTTATCTTCTTCTTATTCTTTATTGGATTTTCTTTTATAGTCGGAGGTATATTCTTTGGCTTTACAAACTTCGACGCTAAAGAAATTATCATTGAAAATGGAGAAGTGTTGAATAGTAATATGCTCGTATCCACGATAAGAGATTATGGGTTGAACTTTATCCAAGTACTGATATATGCAACCATTGCATTTGCTTTATCCACAGTGTTCCGCAACACAGCACTTGCAATTGGATTCTCTATCTTTATATCAATGTTTTTCCCAACAATCAGCATGGTTCTTTCTAGATATGACTGGTCAAAATATATTCTTTTCAACAATGTGGATTTAATTGCCTACACTCCCGGAAATACACCGCCAGTTGCGGATATGACATTGACTTTTTCGATAGTGGTCATGCTAGTCTACTTCATTATTATTACAGCTATAACTTGGTTCAGCTTCATCAAAAGAGATGTAACTGCGTGAGCACATCAGTTGCAATATGTTTAAAATAGCTGTAAAAAGGAAGTAATAACAATGTATGCAGTTTTTTTAAAACTAATAAACAAAATAGGAGTGAATTAACATGAGTGACGTATTGTTCACATCACACGCAAAAGCAACTGGCGGACGTGAAGGCCATGTAAAATCTAATGACGGTTTGATCGATCTTGATCTTGTACAGCCGGGAAGCGGGAAAGATCAGCAAGGTTCTAATCCAGAACAACTATTCGCAGCAGGATATTCTGCTTGTTTCGACGGTGCTTTCAACCACGTAGCAAGAGCTGAGCGTAAACGCGTTGAGACAGAAACTTCTGTTGATGTAAGCCTATTAAAAGATGGTGACGGTTTTAAAATTGCTGCTGCTATCACAGTTGACGTGAAAGGTGTTTCCCAGGAAGAAGCGGAAGATCTTTTAGAAAAAACACATCAGTTCTGCCCTTATTCCAAAGCAACTCGCGGCAACATCGATGTAGATTTGAAAGTAAACGTTGTACAATAAGTAAAAGCAAAAAAACCACTTCTCCAGATTGGAGAGGTGGTTTTTTCTATGCTCAATTTTTCTTTTGGAATAGTTTTTTTGCCAGCAATGTCTGACAGATGACGAATACACCGCCAACTGCCCAGTACAAAGGCAGTACAGCTGGAGAGCTGAACGAAATAAACCCAATCATCAGTGGTGAAATGATACCAATCAAACGCGTTTGCTGTCGTCTGGCTGGATCGACGCCAATCTGGGAAACGCGGTACTGAAGCCAATAGATTGCCATTGCAATGACGGTAAGACTAATATCGGCTGTACCGAGATTGAACCATAGGAAATCATGTGTTGCAATCTCTGGTGTGCTGCGAATCGCAGAATAAAAACCGAATAAAAACGGCATTTGAATCAGCAGAGGCAGACACCCCATGGCAGAGAATGGACTCATGCCGTGTTTGCGATACAATTGCATCATTTCCTGCTGTTGTTTCTGACGTGACTCGGTGTCTGTCTTGTTTTTATATTTCGCCTGTAATTCATCTAATTCAGGTTTGAAAAGTTTCATCTTTTCCTGCGTTTCATATCCTTTTTTCTGCTGCATTAGCATGAAGGGCATCAAGATAAGACGAACAGCTAATGTGATTAGGATGATGCTGATTCCATAGTCATCATTGATATAGCTGGCAATTAATTTAATCAAGTAAGAAAAGGGATCTACAAAATAGTGATTGAACCAGCCGCCATCAGATGGCGCCCCGTTTTCTCCTTGGCATCCTGCCAGCAAGATTATTAGGGTAAGGGAGCTTAAGATAATACCGTACTTTTTAAAGAAAGTGGATACAGATGTGCGTTGCAAAATTGATTTCCTCCTTGTTGTATCGAATGGTTTTTCTTTACATACAACAAGGACTCCGCTTCACTATCGTCATCTGGACCATCTTTTCGCATGGTTATGCGGATCAGCCAATGAATAATTGGCCTGCAGTGCACAATATGCTCCGGCATATGATAGGACCGATTATCTATTGGACAAACATATTGCCAATGCATCGCTTCTGAGGAGCGAAAATGGCTGGCAACACTAGTTGTAGTCTTGTGTGCCAGGATAACAGTCATCGTTAGACCGATATAGAAAACCAATGAGGTAAAATCTTCAGCGAATAAATTCCAAAAAGCGTACAGCATCTGTATACACCTCCTTTCATTCCTTCTATTTTCCTATACACGCCGGAACTTGTCAAAGTGGCGCAGGGATTCCTCTATCTTGTGGAGAAATGGCTTATAAGAAGCGTTTTCACTGCTGGAGGCAGTTTATTTCAATTAGTTTTATGACGGAGGGGGACGAACATGATAAACTGGTTAACGAGACTACAAGCTGCAGAGGTGAAGCCTATGTTTAAGATACGCGAAGCCAAGTTATCAGATTATGAGCAAATCGCTATTCTTTACAAGGAATTATATAACACACATTATGAGCATCAGCCGGAGTATTTCGTCAAGAAGGCGGAACCGCTGGATCAGCATGTGTTCGAGAGTAATATATACTTAGATAACAAGAAAGTTTTTCTCGTAGAAAAAGCGAAGGAAGTAATGGCTTTTGCTACTATACGGATTACGAGCGAAACAGTTTCGCATAAGGCCCATATTTTTATTGAAGAATTTTGTGTCCGTTCCGATATGCGCGGAAAAGGAATTGGCGGTCACTTATTTGAGAAAATCAAACGTCACGGTAAAAAGATAGGCGCTACCGAAATTGAGTTGAACGTATGGAATTTCAATAATCGAGCGGAAGATTTCTATGTGAAGATGGGGATGCAAGTCCGATCAAAACGCATGGGTATATCCTTGAAATAATTGTCGAAAAAACCCCTTTGCGAAGGGGTTTTTCAGTTTTTAGAGGAACACTTCGGATTCTGTGAAAATAAATGTAGCCAAGCTGTCATTACGAGATTATAATAATCTGGAATTAAATAAATATATTTCCAGGAGGAAACGTGCGTGACAAAGAAGCTATTGGTTGGAATAATCATGGTTTTGCTTTGCTTGCAAGCAGTGGCACCGCAGACAGCGTTTGCTGCCATTAACAAACAAGAGTTGGAAGCCTATGCGGTTGAGCTTGGAACTGATGTAAAAGGTTTGAACCGGTACTTAAAAGATTTTGAGTGGGGGACCATCGAAGAATATGAAGCTAGTTCATTGCAAGAATTACGGGAATGGTTAGGAGAGCCTGTCACAGAAGAGAACCTTCAGACTTTCTTGGATGAGTCGGGTTATAGAATGGAAGATATAACGAAAGCGCTGACAGAAATGGGTTTGGCCGATAAGGGATACACTGCGGCTGATATTCTACTATACTCTGATTTATACTGGTTATTGGGAGATCCCGCAACCTCCGAAAATCTTCAATTGTTAGCGGAAGAATTCGGATTAACGGAGAAGGAACTTGCGGATTTGTTTGCCGTAAACGGGCTCGACTTGTACAGCTATTTGAGCATGGATAACATATACGAATTGATTTACAACGAAGTCAATGGCGTGTCTCTGCATTTCCTTCTGCAGGAAACCGAACTGTCACAGGAAGAATTCAATCAGCTATTAGCTGAAAACAATAGAACACTGAATGACTTTCAAAGCTATGAAGAACTCGCTGAATTTGTATACGAAGCAACAGGTTACGGCGAATTCTCCGTGGATGATTATTGGGAAATGGCTGGTCCGTTTCTTGATTTGATCGGCATAAGTAAAGAAGAATTTTTCCGAGCATACACGTATATGGAAGGCGTAGTGGTGAATAATCCGGAAGCTTTTATCTTAGGTTTAGAGGATATTGCAACACGTGCAGAAGCGCTGGGAGACTTTGAAACATCCACGGAATTGACAGAAGCGCAAGGACAGGAACTGATTGCTATATGGGATGACCTAATGGATATCTTCCAAATGAAAGCAGCTTTTTATTTGGTTGACGGCGATACAAAAACACCCGTAACAATGGAAGAGTTACTGCGAGTGACCAATTTAGAGAATCGAGTACTATTAGTATATTTAGTCGATATACAAGGGAACCATTTGCTTAACTTTACTATCACGGGTGAACTATTCGGTTCTGACTTGGTGAAACATGTGCCGGAGATAGAAGTACCAAAGCCCGAAGTACAGGTAGAGACAGCGTACAAACATGAAGCTCCTGTCAAAGAAAAAGCGGTGGTAACACCAGTTAAGGTTGCTGCAGAAACGGTAAAACAAGAAGGGAAACGTCTGCCAGATACCGCTTCTCCAATTGGTAATGTTTTGGCTGTAGGTACTGTATTGCTGGCAGCAGGAGCAGCTCTTTATGTATGGAATCGACGTAAAAAATATAGTAATTAATACGTACAGCGCCATGAATCATATGATTCATGGTTTTTTTATAGAAAAGTGAAACAATCGGCCAAGGTGCTCCGTACATATTATGGAAAGGTGACAAAATTGTTACAGGAAGGGTGAAAAAATGGCAGAACCGGCCATGCAGCTGATTGGCTTGAAAAAGCAAATCGGTTCGAAATTAATTGTAAAAGGTCTGGACTTTGATATTCAGCCGGGTGAAGTATTTGGATTTCTAGGGCCGAACGGAGCGGGTAAGACTACAACAATCCGCATGATGGTAGGTCTGATTCGTATCTCGGAAGGAGACGTACGAATCCAGGGAAAAAGTATTAAATCAGATTTCAAAGGTGCTATCCGGCATGTAGGGGCAATTGTAGAGAATCCAGAATTATACGGATTTATGTCTGGTTACAAGAATTTGCTTGTCTTTTCTCGCATGATTCCAGGCATAACAAGAGATCGAATTGATGAAGTTGTGAAGCTTGTTGGATTGGAAAAAAGCATCAGTCAGAAAGTGAAGCGGTATTCGTTAGGAATGCGACAGCGTCTCGGTATTGCACAGGCATTATTACATAGACCATCGATATTAATACTAGATGAGCCGACAAATGGATTGGATCCATCCGGTATCCGTGAAATTCGCCATTATATTCGCAAATTAGCAGAAGAAGAGAATGTGGCAGTAATCGTTTCCAGCCACTTACTCTCGGAAATGGAATTAATGTGTGATCGTATCGGTATTTTAAAGAACGGCGAACTTATTTCTATCCAAGAAGTCCATAGTACGGACAAGGACGTGCCAGAAGAAATGGTAAAGATAGATTGTTCAGCAGCGCAGCTTGAAAATGCCAAACAGCTGCTTCAAGAAAAGTTTGGCATTGCGGCAGTTGACAATAACAATCAGCTGTTATTCCCAATCTCTCGTGATCAGATGCCGCCAATTATTAAGGCTTTAGCTGTAGCGGATATCGAGATGTATGCTGTAGCAGTTGAACGGAAGACATTAGAAGATAAATTCTTACACGTGATTGGAGAGAATGTCATTGAGTAGTAACTTTTTCCAACTGGTGCGGAATGAACAGACAAAACTGTACAGCCAGCTGGCGACATGGATTATGCTGGGTATCCTCGTTGTTGTTGTACTAGGATTTGCCTTAATAACACGGACAGCAGATAACTTTACAACAGATTACGATGAAGCAACATGGAAGCAAGAACTTCAAGACCAGAACGAATCTCTTGCTGAGATTGACCAAGCTGACACGCAGATTTTAATAAATAATTACCGCATAGAAAATGATTTGATGCCAGATGGAATGACGGCGTGGGATTTTCTATATGACAGCAACATGCTGACTAGTGTGCTGAGCTTACTTACGATTATTGTAGCTGGTGGTATCATAGCGAATGAATACCGATGGGGAACGATTAAGCTCCTGTTAATTCGGCCAGCTACAAGGACGAAAATTTTCTTTGCGAAATACACAAGTGTCTTACTTTTTGCGTTAACCGCATTAATCGTATTATTTATCTTCTCCTGGCTATTTGGAATGCTTTTGTTCGGTCTCGGGGGAGACGGCTCTGTACTACAGGTGAAGGACGGAAAAGTAGTAGAAGTGTCTGTGTGGACACGTATTGCACAGGACTATGGGTTACAGCTAGTTAAACTAGTTGTATGGGCAACATTTGCCTTTATGATTTCAGCAGCATTGCGAAATGGTGCATTAGCAATTGGTACAGCTATTTTCCTTATGTTTGCGGGCAGTTCCATTGTCTTGTTTATCTATGACAAGCCATTTGCTAAATATGTACTTTTCTCAAATCTGGATTTGACACAGTTCACAACGGGTATGAAGTTAGTTGAAGATCTAACGCTTACATTCGCGGTTGTAACAATTATTGTGTATTATCTGATCTTCCTTGTAATAGGCTGGGTATTGTTCACGAAACGTGATGTAGCAGGTAATTAATCAATAGGAGAGGGGAATTATTATGGTAAAAAGAACAGCGGAAAAAGTGTTGGTTATTATTGGAGCGGTTTTATTCTTAATCGTTGGTGGTTGGACTGCATTGGGATTAGGTGCTTCAGAAGAAACCACGACAAATCAGCTTACAAACCAGAGTGATATATCACAAGATCAAGCGGAAGCATTGTCAGGTCTTATGAACGGAGTATCTATATGGTTGATCATTGTACTCGTTATTTGTGCAATCCTTGGTTTTGTTTCTCTGGCAATGCTGAAAAATAATAAACCTGCGAAGGGTGCAGGTATTCTGCTTATCATTACGGCGGTCCTTGGGACTATTCTTTCTGTCTTTTTTGGCTTCATCAGCGGCATACTTTATTTGATTGCTGGCATCATGGCGATTGTGCGTAAGCCAGTTGAGCAATATAATGATAGAGGAGAAACATATTAAGAAGTAATTGCAGAAAGGAGGAGGAACATGCTAAGACGTACAGCGGAGAAAGTACTTGCCATCATTGGTGCGGTCGTCTTCCTTTATACTGCAATCTCGACTTGGATTCGTTTAGCAGCATATGACCCGGAAACTGCACGCCAGGAAATTCTGGATAGTGGCGTAAATCAACCAGTTGATTCTGGAGCGATTGCAGATATAGCAAATGTTTTTGGTATTGTTGTAATTGCCGTAGCCTTAATTTGTGCGATTCTCGGTATTGTTGCAGCGGTTAAGTTAAAAGCTGATCGCAAGCAAACAGGATTAGGGATTATGCTGATTATCGTATCATTAGTAGGATCAATTGCGACATTATTAGCGGGATTTATCGGCGGAATGTTGTATCTTATTGCTGGTGTGATGGTATTGGCCAGAAGACCAGCACAGCATATCGAATAGACAAAAAGAGAGAGGAGAAACAGCATGATTAAACGTACTGCAGAAAAGGTTCTGGGAATCATCGGTGTTGTTCTTAATGCATTAGGTGCTATTTTAACTGGGATATTGATTGGCGTAGCTGGAGATGACATATCGCAGGAATTATACAATGACCCTACAATCACAACGGAAGACGCGGATATTATGAGCAGCTTCTTTGGTGGTTTAGGGTGGTATTTCGTTGTTGTTAGTACAATTTCAGCTATTCTAGGTATCGTTGGTATTGTTTTATTACGTCGTAACAGCAGATCAACAGCTGCTGGCGTAGTTTTTATTGTGACAGCGGTACTGTCAGCAATCTTAACTTTGTTTGGATCGTTTGTAACGTCCATTCTTTACCTGGTTGCAGGTATCTTGGCAATCGTCCGCAAACCGATAGATCAGCACAACACGCAAGACAGCAACACAATAGACAGTTACTAAACACGAAAAGGGACACTGCCAAGCGCAGTGTCCCTTTTTAAATGGAGAAGCCGATTATTGCTAGCATTATACCGAGCACATAGCTGCCGAGCACATAACTGATAGCTGCAGCAAGCTTTCTTTTACTCCCTAACTGGACTAGCTCCAGATGGAAAGTGGAGAAAGTTGTAAAGGAGCCCAGGAATCCGACAGCGAGGAAGTTTTGCCATTCTACACCCCAATTTAATTGATACACAAGCCCCAGCAAAAAGGAACCAGCTGCATTTGTCAGCAGGGTCGGCAGAGGAAATTCTTTCTTCCATATGCGCTGTCCTTGCTTGCTGATTTCGTAGCGCGATATGGCTCCCAGCCAGCCTCCAAGGAGCACAAAGAGCATATTCATGCTGACTGCCTCCCTCGTGATGGATCTGGTGCTAGCCGCAAGCCAAGCATAAGTGCTGCTAACCCGGCCGCGGAGCTGATTACCAAGTAAATTAGTGCGACACTTATCATACTATCTCGTATGAGCAGAGCCGCTTCCAGACTGACCGTCGAGAATGTCGTGAAAGCACCGATCATACCAGTGGTGAGCCCCTTTGCCAACGCTTGTTTTTGAGCAAAGTAACGCTGCTTAACTAAGTTCGTTACATATCCCATAAGAAAGCAGCCGAGGATATTAATGATTAGTGTACTCATGGGGAAATTTGCTGTTTGCGGAATAACTATTCCGGCAAGGTAGCGCAGCAGTGCCCCAATGCTGCCGCCACACCCGATTGCAATATAGATCTTCATGAACAAACCTTCTCTTTCCGCATATACTGCTGTATCCTGTATTATACCCCAGAATCTATGTTACGCTAGTAGCATGGATTCATAAGGAAAGGTAGTATGAATATGATGAAAAACGCAGCGATTCTGAGTGAGGAATATTTCTTATCCTACTTTCGCCTGCTGCTGAACACCCGCGGCTGTACAGTCGAGGAAGCTTATCAGCTAACAGTTGATCAAATCTTTGAAGGAGATCTTAATGTCTTTGGGGAAGATACGAAGAAGAACTTCAAACTTGCTTACCAAGCTATCAAAGGAAACTGATGCTTCCTAAGCGCTCCATTTGACATTGAGAATGGTTATCAATTAAAATGAGGGCAGATGAAGGGGAGTGAATGAAGGTGGCAAGTGTTCTGATTGCATTCACCAGTATGTCAGGCAATACGGAAGAAATGGCTGACATTATGGAACAAACGTTAGAAGAGCAAGGAGCGGACGTAACGAAGCTCCAGATTGATATAGATGAGGTTGATGTATTTAAATTGACAGATTATGATGGCATCTTAATGGGCACTTACACTTGGGGCGACGGAGATATCCCATATGAAATCGAGGACTTCTATGATGAATTAGATGACATCGATCTAGAAGGCAAGCCAGTTGCCCTTTTCGGGTCTTGTGATTCCATTTATACAAGCTTTGGTGCCGCTATTGACACATTTAAAGAAAAGTTTAAGGAGCGCGGAGCGGAGATTGTGTCTGAAAGTCTCAAGGTGGATCTTTCACCGGAAGACGAGGATATACGCAACTGCCAGGAGTTCGCCGCATCGTTCGCTTCCATACTTGATAAACAGCGCAGTTTATAAGAGCAGTCTGCAAATGCGGACTGCTTTTTCTTATGGTTACACCACTGTAAAAGCAAAAAACACTTTTTTTAGTTAAAGAAGGATTTTGTAGAAGAATGTCGAATAAATTTGGGTATATAGATAGATTAGGAGGTAGAGCTATGAACATTTTCCCTTTAGAAACGAAGCATCACGATGAGATAATCGACATTACGGACTCTATTCAGCGTTATATTCAATCTATTGGCATCAAGGAGGGGATCGTGCATATCTCTTCTATGCATACCACAGCAGGTATTACTGTCAATGAGAATGCAGATCCAGATGTGAAGCGTGATTTTCTGTGCCGGCTTGATGAGGTGTACCCTTGGGAACATCCTAAGGATCGGCATATGGAGGGGAATACAGCAGCACATCTAAAAACAAGTACTGTGGGGCATGCCCAAACCGTATCCATATCAGAAGGAAAGCTTGTCCTCGGTACGTGGCAAGGCATTTATTTCTGTGAATTTGATGGACCTAGAATGCGTAAATATGCTGTACAGGTTATAGCAGCAGAAAAGAGTGAAGCATAATGGAGCAATCCTATGTGTGCGCAATGTGCGGGACGGTCCTGCATATCCCCCATGCTGGGGAATTGCTACTGAAGCTGCCTGATACAAATAAAAACTTATCAATTGGAAATCCGCACAAACAAACAGATACATATTCTATTTTTCAATACTTTACGTTACAGCAGCTGGAACAAATGCTCCTTACGCTGCGGCACCATAACATGAACGGTGCCGTATGTACAGTTGCTGAGAAAGTGACCCATCAATATCCCATGATATCTGTTGAGGAGCTGTTTCATCGTGTTCTTTATCCGCAATTTACAGAGATTATCCATCAAGAGGCGTTCCATTCTTATGTACAGCCCATTATTTCGATAGAGGATGAAAGAATATACGGTTATGAACATCTTTTGCGAATGAATAAACGGGAAGTATCCCCTGCCGCGCTGTTTACTTTTGCTTCAGAAGCAGGGCTCACTTCTATGCTGGATCAGCGTGCGAGACAGACAGCAGTAAAGAAAAGAGCAGAAGAAGGAATAGCAAAAGGGATAAAGAGCTTTATCAACTTTCTTCCGTCCACCATTTATAACCCCGACTTCTGTTTGAGACAAACTTTCCAAACCGTTGAAAGATATCATATAGATCCGCGTGATCTTGTTTTTGAAGTAGTTGAGACAGAGAAACTTGATGACGTCGCACGCTTAAAACGTATTTTTAAACGATACAAGCAAGAAGGAATGAAAGTCGCACTTGATGATGTCGGAGCCGGCTATTCGACACTGGAATTGTTCAAAGAATTGGAGCCCGATGTAGTAAAGATAGATCGAGCGTATATTTCTTATTGTGATCAAAATGCAGACAAGCAAGCATTTCTGCATCAGGTCATTACCGTTGCCAAAGCGTTAGGGACAAAGGTGCTGGCAGAAGGGATTGAAAGGGTAGAGGAATTTCTTTTTTGTAAGCAGATTGGTATTGATTTAGCGCAAGGCTATTATATTGGGAAACCAGGACCAAAAACAGTAGCTGAAAGCGGCTTGTTTCCTAGTCGATAATACATAATTCAAATCCAGCCTATTACCAAGGATTACGATTATCTTGGTGATAGGTTATTTTCATGCATGGAAATCTTTGCATTTTCTTAAAAAAGCTTTATTTTTCACCAACCAGGCCGATATATGGATAGTCATTATATGGTCCGTAGCGGCTGTATAGTAGCTATTCTCAAAGGGGATACGGAAAATGAAAGTTCTTAGAAATGTAAAAATCAAGATGAAACTGCTTATCTTGATTCTAATCGGTGCAGTGGCTTTAGGGATTGTAGGTGCAGTTGGCTTGCTTTCCACACGGGATATGGCACAAGAAACAGAAGAAATGTATAAAGACAAGATGCTGCCGAATTTGTCAGTAGGCAAGATAAGTGAGTACAACAGGGCGAATGATGCTTATATGTTAGAACTCATGCTTGCATCAGATAAAACTAGAAGTGATGAACTGAATAATAAGCTTACAACATCCATCCTCAACGCAGACGAAGAAATGGACAAGTTGGAGAATAGTGATTTATCAACAAAAGGCAGAGAACTGTTTGAAACGTACAAACAGCAGCGCAGTGATTTGAATAGTGTCAGAAACCGGGTGCTGCGGCTGGCGTTAGAGAATAAAAACGAAGAAGCCTATGAACTGTACGTTTCTGAACAGATTCCTCATCGGAGAAGTGTGAATGAGGCATTACAACAGCTGCAAGAACAAAATATAAAAAATGCCAAGCAAACATATGAGCAGGCTAAGCAAGATGTACAACTAGCTACCATTATTCTAGGCGCAACAATTGCAGTTGCTTTGCTGCTATTAATAGCAGCAGGGATTTTCATTGCACGGCTCATCGTTTCACCTGTAAATGAATTGCGGAATTTATTAGGGAAAGCTGCTGAAGGTAATTTCACTTCTAATGGTACGTATGAATCCAAGGATGAAATAGGAGAGCTAACAGCGTCATATAATACGATGGCAGATGGGATGCGTTCCATTATTCGCGTGGTTCATGACACATCGCAGCAAGTAGCTGCCTCTTCGGAAGAATTAAGCGCGAGTGCAGAGCAAAGCAGTACGTCGTCCGAGCATGTTGCCAAGACGATGCAGGAGCTAGCAGAAGGTTCAGGCCAGCAGCTGGAACTGCTAACGGTAACTGGTGCAACGATGAGTGATATGAAACAGCATACGAATAAAATAGTCATGAATTCGCAAAATGTGGAAACTGCAGTAGAAAAAACATCCGAGCTGTCAGTCGAGGGCGGCCGTGCAATAAAAGATGTAAATCAGCAAATGCATACGATTACATCTCATGTACAAAATCTATCAGAATCGATTGAGAGCTTGAATAAGCGCTCTAAGGAGATTAGCGATATTACAGGAGTGATTACAGACATTTCCGCACAAACTAATCTGCTGGCACTGAATGCTACGATTGAGGCGGCTCGTGCTGGAGAGCACGGAAAAGGATTTGCGGTAGTCGCCGATGAAGTGCGGAAACTTGCAGAAGAGACGAACGGAGCAGCGGCTCAGATTGCTTCGCTTGTAAGCTATATCCAGCAGGATACGACAAAAACAATTGGCCTCATGCAGCATGCTGCCGATGAAGTGACAGCGGGTACACGCGTTGTTGATCAAGCTGGTCGTTCCTTTACGCAAATTGAGACAGCAGTAGCTAGTCTAGTGGAAGATTTCCAAGAAGTGGGCGCAGCATTGAAAGGGTTAATAGGTGGTTCTGAAACTGTCGATCGTTCACTTGCTGAAGTGAATGGGGTAGCACAAGAAGGTGCAGCATCGACAGAAAGTGTGTCAGCAGCAACAGAAGAGCAGCTGGCAGCCATGCAGGAGATTGCCGCTTCCTCCAGCTCGCTTGCATTCTTGGCGGAAGAATTGCAAACTTCTATCGCTCGTTTTCGTATATAAATTAATTGGTTAGCAAGTAGTAACTAATAAAAGATAGGATTAGCAATAAAAAAACAGCTATCAAACTTTTCACCTTCGAACCCTCCTCTATGAAGTAGACGAATACTTCTTGGAAAAGGGTTCATTTTTTTACATGTTTTGCAGCCAATGTGTACAAACTAGTTGCAGTATGTACAAAGGAGGCAATTGGAATGGATACTTTTCAAGCAGGTGAGGTTGTATATGTGATCATTCGCAATCCCCATGCACAGGGAGTTGCCAATATACAGGAAGCAGCGGTTGTTCATAACCCAGAGAAACCTGGTGAACTGGCTTTGTTTGTTTATGAAACGTACTATCCGCTAACTGATGAAGTGGCGGTCTATCAAGATCTTGGTGAAGCGGAAGAAGCGTACGTGTCTGCTTTCGGTTTGTCCGAAGGTGGTTATTATGGTTAAGCCATTTGTACCGCAGCTTGTTTATATTGAACCGAGAGCGTTGGAATATCCGCTAGGTGTGCAGCTGCGAGACAAGTTCAAAGATATGGGAGTGGAAATTCGTGAAACGACTTCCCATAATCAGGTTCGTAACCTGCCCGGGGATAATGACTTCCAAAAATATCGTACAGCAAAATCAACATTAGTCGTTGGTGTGCGGAAAACATTGAAATTCGATACATCCAAACCATCGGCAGAGTATGCAATTCCATTTGCGACAGGCTGTATGGGACATTGTCATTATTGTTATCTGCAGACTACGATGGGATCTAAACCGTATATTCGCACGTATGTAAACACAGATGAGATATTTGATGCCGCTGAGCAGTATATGAAGGAAAGAGCGCCGGAGGAAACACGTTTTGAAGCTTCTTGTACCTCAGATATCGTTGGTATTGATCATCTGACGCATACACTCAAGCATGCAATCGAATACTTTGGCCGCTCGGAGCATGGCCAGCTGCGCTTTGTAACAAAATTTGCGCACGTCGATCACTTGCTTGATGCAGATCACAAAGGCCGAACAAGATTCCGTTTCAGTATTAATGACGATTATGTTATCAAGTACTTTGAACCAGGTACTTCCCGCTTGAAGGATCGAATAGAGGCAGCTGTAAAGGTAGCCGAAGCTGGATATCCGTTAGGTTTTATTGTAGCGCCAATTTATCTGCATGAAGGCTGGCAGCAAGGATATCCGGAGATGCTGGAGCATCTCGAAGCAGCTCTTCCTGCTCATGCCAAAAAGAACCTGACCTTTGAATTGATTCAGCATCGTTTTACGAAGCCGGCGAAACGTGTTATTCAGAAGAACTATCCGATGTCGAAGCTTGAGCTGGATGAAAATAAGCGGAAGTACAAGTGGGGCCGTTATGGTATTGGAAAGTATGTGTATCAAAATGAAGAGCAAGAAGAAATCAAAGACGTGATAGGCAGTAATATTTATAAAATGTTTCCGCAGTCACGAATTGAGTATTTTACCTGATAGATCCGTTGACAATCTCATCCATGCGTGTGATAGTAAAGGAGACAACTGAATTTCGAGGAAGTCCACTAGGGGTGCCGTTAGGCTGAGATAAGAGTAATCTTAATCCCTTTGAACCTGATCTGGTTAAAACCAGCGTAGGGAAGTGGAGCCGGATTCGTGTATCTTACATACTATTACAATGTAAACGAGTCGCTCCATACTTCTGGAGCGGCTTTTTTGTATAGTTCCGGCGCCAATCACCCGAAACAGGACTTTCTCCAATTAAGGAGGAGAAATATATGTTTACTGCACAGTTGAGAGAAGAAGCAAACCCGATTTTCGAAGCGATTTATCAGCATCCTTTTGTTAAAGGGGTGGCGAATGGACAGGTGCCGCGTGAGGCGTTAATTCATTACGTGAAAGCGGATTATGAGTACTTGACTGCATTTGCAAGAATCTATGGCTTGGCAGTCAGCAAATGTGAGACAAGAGAAGAAATGGCGTTCTTTCAATCTCAAATTCACTTTGTCTTGCACAGTGAGATTCATCCGCACAATGTCTTTTGTAAAGTGGCAGGCGTGCAATATGAGGACTTGCAGAAGATGACACCGCCTCCTGCAGCCGATCACTATATTTCGCATATGATGAACAGCGCTGTACAAGGAGATATGGGAGAATTGATGGCTGCGCTTTTACCTTGTCCATGGACGTATCAGGCACTGGCAGCTCATATTATTGAAACAAAGGCGCCAGATCAATCTAATCCATTTTTAGAGTGGATCATGTTTTATGCAAATAAAGAAGATGGAATGCCAGATGTGACAGCCGAACTTTGCAAACGATTGGATAAATGGGCTGAAATGGCCGGTTCGGCTGCCAAGGAACGCGCGCGGAAAGCATTCTTGAAGAGCTGTATGTTGGAGCATAGTTTTTGGGAAATGGCCACTACGGAACAAGACTGGATGGTACCGCTCAAGAAAGGAGCCATTCATGTCTAAAGTGAAAAGTGCATTAACGATAGCTGGAACGGATCCATCAGGCGGTGCGGGGATACAGGCAGATTTAAAAACATTTCAAGAGCGAGAGGTATACGGCATGAGTGTCGTTACCTCCCTCGTTGCGCAAAATACGACAGGTGTGCAGGCAGTTCACCATATTCCTGTACCATTTATTGAACAACAGCTAGAATCGGTTTTTTCCGACATTGAACCAAATGCAGTAAAGACCGGGATGATTACCTCTGAAGAAATGATGCGTGTCATAGCTAGCGTGCTGGAAAGATCAGCAACAGCTTATGTGATGGATCCAGTTATGTATGCCAAAAGCGGGCATGCACTAATGGGAGAGCAATCAAGAGATGCATTGAAGACATATCTTGTTCCTCTGGCATCTCTCATTACCCCGAACGTGCCGGAAGCGGAAGAATTAACTGGTATGACGATAGAGGATGAAGCTGGCATGAAGCAAGCAGCCAAAAGGATTGTTCAAGCGTTTGGAGCAAAAGCTGTTCTTCTAAAAGGCGGCCATATGGAAGGGCATGAAGCAGCGGATTGGCTGTATGATGGCGAAAGCTTCACTTCTTATAAAGCGGAGCGCATTCCAACAAAGCATACGCACGGAACAGGCTGTACATATTCAGCAGCAATTACGGCGGAGCTAGCAAAAGGAAAATCTTTGCAGGAAGCCGTGCAAGTCGGAAAAGACTATGTGACAGCAGCTATCAAATATTCGCTGCAGCTTGGAAACGGAAACGGCCCGACGAACCATTGGGGTTACCGGCTGCAAAGCGTACCAGTACAGGAGAAACTGCATAATGGCATATACTGATGTAATAAAACAAGTCCGTGAAATAAATCCATTAATTCACTGTATTACAAATAATGTTGTAATCAACTTTACGGCGAATGGTTTGATAGCACTCGGTGCATCGCCGGTGATGGCATCAGCCAAGGAAGAAGCTGCCCAAATGGTACAGCATGCACAGGCGCTTTTACTAAATATCGGCACACTTGCCGCAGCAGATGCAGAAGCAATGATTCTTGCTGGCAAAGAGGCGAACAGACTTAACATCCCCGTTATATTTGATCCTGTCGGCGTTGGAGCAACAGCTTACAGGACCGAAACAGCCCGCCGTATCTTGGCAGAAGTAGATGTCACAGTTATTCGAGGGAATGCAGGCGAAATCGCTGTCCTGGGCGGAACATCTGCCCAAGTGAAAGGGGTAGATGGAAACAGGGAAGGTATCTCCTATGATCTAGTGCGGCGAATTGCTGACGAGTTGCAAGCAGTTGTAATTGCAACAGGCGAAGTAGATATTCTTTCTGACGGAGAGCGGACGTTCAGCATAGCAAATGGTCATCACATGTTAACGAAAATCACGGGTTCTGGCTGTTTGCTGGGCGCAGTGGTGGCAGCATGTGCAGGCGCGGCGGAAAATGTAGTAGAAGCATGCATCGGGGCGCTTGCTTTCTATGGGATTGCGTCTGAAAGAGCAGCCGAACAAGCAACAGCTCCCGGAAGTTTCCAAGTTGCCTTTTTAGATCAGCTGTATTTGCTGCAGGATGAAGCGGGTATTCTAGAACAGGTGAAACAGCTGGCATAAAAATAATCAGCAGGAATTTCCTGCTGATTAGAGTGCATTACTTGTTCGGTTGGAGAGGACGCCCATGCGGATGAGGCTTTGGAACGAAGCCATCCTTTTCAAGCTGTGCAAAGCGGTCATCCAGATGCTTTATGATTTGGTCGGCTTTCTTTTCGGAGAAAACGCCAAATTCCACGTACTTTTGGATGATCTCTTTTTCCTGTTCTAAAGCTTCCTTCTGTAATGAAGCTATTTCCTGTTTCTGCTCAGCTGTCAGCACATCCGCCACAGCTTTGTCAGCAGCAAAAGATGCAGCGGGATTGCATACAATCAAGCCGCAGCATAGTGCGATAACAACTGCCCCAGCTTTTATCCATTTCAACTTTATCATCTCCTTATAAAATAAAAAGCTTGCATTTACTTTGTGCAGTTTGGGTTGTAGTATCCGTATTTCACACTTTTTCCTAATTTGGGAGGTCCGATGCAAGGAGCCGTAGAAGAATAGCGGGAGAGGAGAAAGGAGCAGACAATGAAAGAGAAATTAGCACTATATTTTATTATGGGTATTCAAAACTGCCCGCATAAAAATCCACAAGAGATATTGGAACAGGCGCTGAAAGCGGGTATCACCATGTTTCAGTTTCGAGAAAAAGGTAAAGAGGCACTGAGCGGCCAGGAGAAAAGGCAGCTGGCCGAACGACTTCAGGAGAGATGCTGGGAATACAGTGTCCCTTTCATTGTGAATGATGACGTGGATCTGGCCATCGCTATCGGAGCAGACGGTGTACATATCGGACAAGATGATGAAGCGATGCAGCAGGTGAAGAAACGCTGTCCAGCACATTTCATCATTGGAGTGAGTGCAGCAAATGCAGCAGAAGCCAATAAGGCAATCCAAGATGGTGCTGATTATGTCGGTGTTGGACCGATTGCAGCAACTCGTACGAAGATCGATGCCAAATGTCCAATTGGCTTATCGGGACTTCGAGGGATACGAGAACAGCTTGGCGATTTCCCAATTGTAGCCATCGGCGGCATTAATCACAAAAATGCGGAGGCTGTGCGGGAAGCCGGAGCAGATGGTATTTCCTTTATCTCCGTATTAACGAAAGCAGCAAATATCCAAGAAACAGTAAATATGCTGAAGCTATGAAGATTTGGAAGAGGCTGGGACATAACTGTTTAAGCTATATAAAAATCCAAACAATACTGCAATCAACAGCAGCGTTGTTTGGATTTTTGCGTGGGAAACGAAGATGAGAGCATCGCTTCGGAATACACTCCGCTTTCCTGCGGGCGGCTGGTGATCCTCCTCGTGCAAAAAACACATTGCGGGGTCTAACCTAGCCTTCCTCCGATCTAGTTATCGTTCGCTTTTAGGATGAATTAATCTTGTTTTGTTCTGCTCTCTTTTTTAATGATAGGAATTGCATTATGATAGGGGTATGCCTTATAAATGGAGTGAACAAATGAATAAAAGTCTTAAACCAATCTCTTTAGCAGATGCACTGGCTTCATATACGAAGAGTGAGCTGGATCAAATTAGAAGAGATTATAAAATAAAAGGAATTAGTCAGCTGAACAAACGTGACTTGGTGCCGAAATTGGCGGAACTGCTTCCCAAAAAGTTAGCACCAAACTTTGCAACAATGGATGAAGGACAATACAAGCTGTTCAAGCAGGCAATGAATAATCAAGGCTATCTCTCAGCATTGGGATTCGGAGCTGGCAGGGCAGACGCATTATTTTACAAGCTAATTTGGTTTCCGATAGATATTGATAACAAACCTTTCCTTGTAATCCCTGAAGAGTGTATGCAAGTATTCAGAACAATTGATTCGCCGACCTATGTGAAACAGGTAAAGCAGAATTCTTCGTATATAACACTTACACGAGGGCTGCTGTATCATTATGGCGCACTTTCTGTACGAGATTTAATTTCGCATGTGGAGAGGCTGACTGGCGGTTCTTTTGATTTCACTTATTATATAGATGTGATTCACAATGCTGCCCTGTACTATAACGATATCCAATTTGCTGCAAGTGGATTGGCTGATTGGCGTGTAGAGGATCCAGAAGCGTTGCTCCGCACAATACAAAGCAGGTCTGATTTAGCCTTTTACCCATATACAAAGGAACAGATTGTACAAGCTGGAGAAGAGAACTATTTAGCAATAAATAAGCCACTCCGTGCATTTAAATCGTATATGCAGAAAAATTACACCATCAATGAGGAAGAAATTCACGACCTGCTGGATGAGTATTTGAGTATGACAAAACAAGATATTCCTCTTCAAAATATGGTGCGGATGTTTATCACGGAATTTGAGGTTAACTCAGAACAAATAATTCAAGAAGTTGTCGCCTTATTTGTTGCTATAAACAACAACTCGCCAAAGTGGACGTTGAAAGGTTACGTGCCTATACAGCTGCGCAAAAATCCTTCCAATGTGGTGGATATGAAAACATACACTAAAACTGGACGTAATCAACCTTGTCCGTGTGGAAGCGGGAAAAAACATAAGCAGTGCTGCGGTAAATAAACAGAATGATGAAGACATGTTGGATTGGGACGTGTCTTTTTTACGATACAAAAGAAGTGTGCAATTTTAGTCACAATTCCTTCTATACGCTTGCTCGTTTCTTTTATACGATGGAAGAGATATGTAGAAAATTGGAGTTGTGAATAATGAAGCTGCAGGCATTATTTTTTTATAAAAGGACTACTTTAGCATGATTCTTGTTCCGTTAATGGAATTGTTATCTTACATTGCGTTCTCATTTGTTGCTGGTCATATCGTGTTTCGTCTTGTTCGCAGAAAAGAAGCGGCAGTTCAGACACCGCGAAGTGATGTCTTAGCTGGTGCAGCGTCTGCTGCACTTGTTACTAGCGGTCCAGTTATTAACTTGGTGTCGATAATCGGAGCGCACGACGGGTATGGAAAAGCATTGTTAACAGTATTATTCCAAACAGCTGCTGGCCATGTATGGCTTGGGATCTTTTTACTGGCTCTTTGTGTCTGGCTGCTGCTGTATGTAGATAAACTGCCATTTGTTACGCTTGTTCTCTTTCTTGGCATGCTATTTCTTCGTGCTTATGGGAGCCATCCAGACGCAGGTTTAATAGATACTTTTGCTCACTTTGTACACTTAAGTGCCGCTGTTTTTTGGGTAGGTGTGCTGGCACACGTGTGTTTTTATACATCCGAACACTTTAGTTGGGAAAGTTTCCTAAAATGGTTCACCCCATTTGCTACAGTGCTTGTTACGGCAGTGATAGGCAGCGGTATCGTCGTCATGTTGTTTGCCATGGATATACAAGATTACGGCAATGTGTTAATGCTAACGTATGGACAGATGTTACTCATTAAGCATATTGTATTTATTCCTGTGCTGGTATTTACCGTTATCAACATGTTTTTAATGAAACATGTGCGGCAGCATCCTCACTTACAGCCTCTAAATTGGATCCGGGCAGAGGCGTTTCTTTTGGCTATTGTGTTTGCTTGTTCAGCGCTGCTAGGATCATCTCCAGCACCAGCAGATATAGCAGAAGCTTTAAGCAATGCTGGAGCAGCGCCTATATTCGGCAGCATTTTTCAACGTGTGACAGCTGGAAGTGTCGCAACCTGGTATATGAGCATAACGGGAATTGTCTGCTTTGTTGGAGCAGGACTATTTTTAGTAAGCATTCTTTATTTTTTCAAAAAGAGAGCTAGAGTAAGCTTTGCTTTGGCAGCTGCATGTGCTGCTTCGGGACTTTTGTACGCTGCAATTATGACTAGTTTGCGATTCTAAATTATCAATAAAAAGACATTATTCCACCTTAACTCACAGAAAATCGCTTCCGGGCAAATATTCTGCTGAGAGAAGGAAATAAACACGGGAATAATGTCTTTTTCTGTATGCTTATGTTGCCTAATTTCCCAATACATTTCCATGGAAGCCTATGCTAGATTAACTGTAATAGTTTCTGAGAGTCACAGACAGAGAGGGACGAACTTTTCAGTGACTATAAAAACTAGCGAGGTGATCAAATGAAAAGAAAACTGGTAAGTGTCGCTGCAGTGGCCATGTTAGGATTAGCCGCTTTTCAGCCGTTACAAGCTTCCGCTGCACCAGACCAAACGGCAAAGCAAAATGAAGTACGAGTACTAGTAAAGCAGAAGGACGGTGTATTCACAACACAAGCTACAGATAAAGTGAAGCAGGAGCACGGTGTCCGAAACAGCTTTGGCAATCAGGGATTTACAACGGAAGTATCCGAAAAGGAGCTCAAAGAACTAAAAGCTGATAAAGCTTTGGAAGTCACCGAAGTGAGTGTGTATACCAAACAGGAGGTGACGAAGAAACGAGACGTCTCAGCGCAGGCGGTATCCGATCGTACACCTTGGGGTATTCAAGCAATTTATAACAATCCATCCATCACCCGCACTTCTGGCGGTAATAATATCAATATAGCCGTTTTGGATACAGGCACTTCCGTTAATCACCCTGACCTTGCAGCCAATGTGGAGCAATGCATTGACTTTACGCAATATTACAGCGGACAAGTGAACGGCAGTTGTGTCGACCGTGATGGTCATGGCACACATGTTTCTGGGAGTGCACTGGCTAACGGTGGTAATGGTTCCGGTGTTTACGGTGTAGCACCAGAAGCTGACCTTTGGGCATACAAAGTACTTGGCGATGATGGTCGCGGCTATTCCGATGATATAGCTAACGCGATTCAAAAAGCTGCTGATGAAGGAGCAAACCGCGGTGAGCGAGTCATTATCTCCATGTCACTTGGCGGCGGGCAGGATTCACTTATAGCAAGCGCTGTGCGTTATGCGAACAGCAGAGGAGCACTAGTAGTTGCTGCAACAGGTAACTCCGGTCCTTATGAAGGATCAATTAATTATCCAGGCGGATTGCCGGAAGCTGTTGGGGTAGCCAACCTGGAAAATCGCCAGCAAAACGGTACATACCGCGTCGCTGATTCGTCCTCCAGAGGATACAGCCGTACAGATGGCGATTATCGAATCCAGCAAGGGGATGTAGAAGTATCAGCACCAGGATCGGCAATTCTTTCAACCTTCCCTGGAAATACGTATGCGTCTCTAACAGGTACGTCAATGGCAACTCCGCATATTTCCGGATTGGCTGCAAAAATTTGGTCTAAAAACACAAGCTTAAGCAGCTCGCAAGTGCGACAGACATTGCAAGCACGTGCACAATCCAACGACATACTCGGCGGTTATGGAGCAGCAAGAGGCGATGATTATGCATCAGGCTTTGGTTTCCCGCTTGTTCAATAAACTGTCTTGATTAAGAAGGCCTTAATGCGGGCCTTCTTTTTATAGTTTACGAGGTAATTTCCAAACAAATATAACGGAGGTAGTGGCAATACACCCACCGAGCATAATAGTTGATTCAGTACCTATCCACTCTGACAGCAAACCGCCGCAAATTGAGGCGGCTGGCAATAACGTAAATGTGATGAACCGAGATGATGCTTGGACACGGCCTAATAGATGCTGTGGTGTGTATTGCTGGCGTATTGTTTTAATGATTGGGTTAATTGCTCCGGCAGACGCTGTCCCAATTAAATTGAGGAGAGCTACCAGCCAGATGCTGTCTGTGAGACTGATGAAGATGATGGATAAGCCGCCAATTACTTTAGCTGCAAACAGTATTTGTCTGTATGTACCTACTCGATCAGCATAAAATCCAAGTACTGTGCCAAGTACAGCACCAATACCACCGGAAGATAAGACGATACCGATAAGCAGCGGATCATGTGTGAGCTTGTCCATAAAAATGACGAGCAAGACAATAAGAAATTGAATACCGAAATTGGAGATTAACAGAATGAGATTAGTGAACCAGATTTCTTTTTTGTAGTAAATGAAAGCGAAGCCTTCCTTTAATTCTTGTGTGTAGACAGCGAGCGAAAACGGTTTAGCACGAACTGAATTTTTCTGGTAAGGAAGAAGTAAAATCAGCCAAAGAGCAAAGAAAGCAAGGGTGCTCATAATAATTAAACTAAACTGCATGTGGAAGAATAAAAGAACAACGCCGCCGATACTTGGACCGATAACAATACTCAGCTGATAAAGAGCGCTCTCTAGACTATTAGCAAAATGCAGCTGTCTTGTAGATACGATAAATGGAATGGCGGTAAATTGGGCTCCTTGATAAAAGATAGCAGCAAATCCAATGATAAAAGAAAGCACCAATAGCAACGGGATCGACAAGTGACCTGAGGCAGCCAACGCACTGAGAATTAGAAAACAAACAAAACGAGCAACATCAGCTAGCAGCAGTATGCGTTTCCAATTTGACCTATCTAATATAGGTCCTACTAAGGGCTGGAGTACCATCGATGCTCGTTCAGCAGCAATTGTGGCCGTAACAGCAAAGGCGGAAGATGTCACTTCTAGTACGAGCAGGGGAAGGAGAATGCTGTACACTTGCCCGGCCATATTTGCTGTGGTCGTACTCATCATTAGGCGGGATAATGGATGGGTTAACGTAATTCGCTGTTCTGTCATAGGACTACTCCTTCAGAAAGTAGTGCAGTTCACTATCCAAGGGAGCAATTCGTTGTTTGTTTACATAGTAAACTTGTTTATTGGAATCAATCAGTCCTGCAGATTTCAACATTTTCAAGTGATGATGCAGTGTTGATTTAGCAACAGGTATTTGTTCCGCCAGCTGCTGCAGTGTTTGTTCACCCTCGGCTAATCGTTTTAGCAGATGAAGGCGCATGGCATCACCGAGTGCTTTATATTTACGTACGAGCATCGTATCCGGATTATATCTGTTTTCTGGATCGATGCTATTTGCGTGGATGGGATAATAAAACACCTTTGTACCTGGCAAATCAGCGGTTATTGTCCACGGCCTGTAGTAGTAATGCGGGATGAATAGAACGGTATGGAAGGAGTCATCTGGCTTAAAGCTTGGACTGTTCGTTATCCAGCGCATGAAATCTAGTTGTTCCATTGTCTCCAGTTTGCGCTTTTTATCTGCCAGATCCCGGGTCAGCATATCCTGTAATTCTTCATTGTGCGGTTTGATCACTTCCTGGAACCAACCCGTCATGACAGCGAGCAAATGCTTTTTTAGGAACTGACTGTCTGTTTGTGCAATAAAAGCGATATAGTCTGGAAAGAAAGGATTATCCGCAGTTACTTCTTGAAGCTTTGCAATGGCTTGCTTATCTCCAGAAGCAGCTTCTTTTCGAATTTCTTCGAACGAACTGCCGATATACGGCAGGCATTGCTCCCGCAATATGATAGTGGGCATCTGTTTCATTTCTTTTGACCAATCTGCTAAACTGTGCGCCTTAGAATGGTGAAGTAATTGGAGCAGTGCTTTCCATGTATTCCGCTCATGTACAATCTTTAAAGAATGTTGAAGCTGATCTGACAAGCTATTTTCTGGGTTATCCCACATTTTTTCAATATGCTCCAGCGTGCCAGAGAGTGATGTGTTCGTAATAGCTGCAATACCTAAAGCCGCTTCCCAGAGTAACGATGATTCGAAATGAATGGTATAATCATTATTTGCTTTAAAGCCAGTCTGAATTATCTGCATATTATCACCTCGATAATATTTTATATTATCAGCATGTTATATTCAATAAAAATCGAATGGAGTGTTTTAAAAATGTTGTATCATCGTGCATTTGGTGTTTATGCTGTCATCTATAAAGAAGGCAAATTGCTCGTCATTCATAAAGGGGGAGGTCCTTATCGTAACCGATATGATTTACCTGGAGGCAGTCTGGAAGAAGGAGAGGGCTTGCTGGAGGCTGTTATTCGTGAAGTAAAAGAAGAAACGGGCTTGTCAGCAGCTATTTCAAAGCAAATTGGAGCAGCTGATTTCATGCTTCCGTGGAAGTGGAGGAGCTTTACTCATGTGCATCATACTGCTGTTTTGTATGTCGCAGAGGCGGAGGGTGACTTGCGAGTGCCTGAGCAGTTTGCCGGGCAAGATGCCAAAGAGGCTGTCTGGCTGCCAGTCGCACAGTTATCCGCCACAAACAGTTCTCCTTTAGTCACACAAGCTGTAGAGTGGCTAAGCTCCGGTGAACTGCCACTGGAAACAATCGTCTATTCAGATTGGGAAGTGAAAGAGGGGAGTTTTTAAGAAGTGGATCAGGGTATTACATAAGGAAAAAGAAGGTGTCGCTGGCAATGAAAAAGATTGGTTTGTATCTATTTAGTGCTATGTTTATCGCGGCCGCTATTGCACACTTTGTATTAGATGACGGGTTTGTCGCTATGCTTCCTGCGTATGTGCCGCTGCGCTATCTCTTAATTTATTTGACTGGAATTGCAGAAATCGTATTAGCTATTGGTCTGCTAGTACCTTCGGTTAGACGATTCACAGCTATTGTAACAATCATTTATTTTATTGCCATCTTCCCGGCAAATATCTATAGTGCGGTTTATGATATACCGGCTCCTGGTATGGAGGAGACGAACCAGGCAATTCTTTATATCCGCTTGCTTTTCCAGCCGCTGTTAATTTGGTGGGTATGGAAAGTAACACGACGATAACTCTTTCAGGCAATACTCTGTGTCCCTTGTGCATACGTTAGAGTATCAACAAAATGTCGAGGTGACGTATGCATTCTATCAGTCTTTGTATGATTGTTAAGAACGAAGAAGAAGTTCTTGCCGGATGTTTGGAAAGTGTACAGGATTTAGTAGATGAAATTATTATTGTAGATACAGGTTCAACAGATAAGACAAAGGAAATCGCTTCCCGCTTTACAAGCCAAATTTTTGATTTTGAATGGATCAATGATTTCTCCGCAGCGAGGAACTACAGCTTCAGCAAAGCATCAAGTGATTATATTATGTGGCTGGATGCAGATGATGTACTTTTGCCAGAGGATCAAGCAGCACTTCGTGACTTATGGAGCGGGATAAATGATGAGGTGGATGTGGTATCAATGTATTATCACACAGCCCTAGATGAAGCAGGGCGTCCGTTATTTTTATACAGACGTAACCGAATCGTGAAGCGCAGCAAAAACTTTCGCTGGCGCGGGGCAGTGCATGAGTACTTGGAATTTGGAGGGAACATTGTAGCATCAGAAATAGCCGTCACACATCGAAAAAGTGAAAAGTCTCATATACTCTCAGACCGTAATCTGCGTATTTACGAATCTTACGTTGCCTCTGGCAGAGAACTGACACCAAGAGATATGTTTTATTATGCTAATGAGCTGAAGGACCATGGAAAGCTTGAACAAGCAAAGTCCTATTATATGGATTTTCTTCGTTCCAAACAGGGCTGGGTAGAAGATAATATCCGCGCCTGTCAGTATTTGGCGGATTGCTGTAAAGCGACAGGAGATAAAGAAGCATATCGTATGCATCTGTTTCGTTCCTTTCAATATGACCGCCCGCGACCGGAATTTTGCTGTTTTATTGGGGACTTTTTTACAGAAGAACAAAACTATGATGCAGGTGCCTATTGGTACCGGCAAGCTTTGGATTATGAAGGAAAAGAACTGCCAGGCTTTAGTGTACCTGCGTATACAACATGGTATCCTTATGTACAGCTGACACTCTGCTACTCTCGGCTGGGACTGATGGAACAAGCAAAGTCTGCGCATCTCCAAGCTGTTTCTTATCATCCAGATCATCCGAGTGTCCAGCACAATGCGGCATTCTTTGAAAAGCTGAGGCTTTGATTTTCTTTTCCTATTCGGTGTGTCATAATACGAACTAACAAGGTAAGATGTGGAGGACTATTTGTGGCATTAGATATAATTGCGTGGATTATTATTGGGCTGGCATTCATTGCTAGTTTTGCAGGAATTATTTACCCTGTTATCCCATCTCCGCTTATGCTCTGGATTGGTTTCCTTGTGTTCCAATTCATGCTAAGTGATGGCGATTTGTCTGTCTTATTCTGGGTTGCAATGGTAATCTTGACGGTCATATTGATTATATCGGATATTATTGCGAATAGTTACTTTGTGAAGAAATTCGGCGGCAGTAAATGGGGAGAACGAATCGCAGCTATAGGTGTTATTGTCGGTTCCTTTATCTTCCCGCCTATTGGTATCATTGCCGTACCATTTATTGCTGTCTTGGTGACAGAGTTAGTCCAAAGAAGAACGCCCAAGGAAGCACTATATTCGTCAATCGGATCGTTGCTAGGCTTCCTCGGTGGATCAATAGCCAAGATTGTCATTCAGCTTATTATGATTGTATGGTTCTTTATCGCAGCATTTGTCTAATGAAAAAAGCGAGCATTCCTGCTCGCTTTTTTTATGCAAACTCTGTTTTCTGCAGTCGCATATCGAAAATATAATAACCAAATGGAATAACCGATGCAACAAGGGCGAAGAAGGCCCATTTCAATCCCCAGCCGACTTTCAATGTTGTGTAGCCAGTCCAGGCCACGTACAAGACAAATAATCCGCCGTGGATGGCGCCGATATACGTTACGAAGATTGGTATGTCCATCATGTATTTCAACGGCATTGCTACGATTAGCAGCAGAAGCAAAGACGTTCCTTCTAAAAATCCAATTGTACGGAACCATTTTAAAGTCGCTTCCATGAAAGCCCTCCCAGAAACTATTTGTTAATAGTATAAGCAAGCTTGCCCATCTTTACCACTCTTAGGGAGAACATGTCATAAGTTTGTCATATTATTTTTGCACGTCGTAAATCGTTGGCCGTCTATCTTGGAATACGGGAATTTGACTGCGTACTTCATCTACTTGGTCTAAGTTGGCTTCCCCAAATAGGATTGTCGCTTCCTCGCCAGCTTCTGCGATTATTTCTCCCCAAGGACCAATGATGATACTATGACCGGCAAACAGATTAGCAGGGTCACTGCCGGCACGATTGCAAGCAACAACATAACATTGGTTTTCAATAGCGCGGCTTAACAGAAGGGCGCGCCAATGATCCAGCCGCGGCTTTGGCCATTCTGCGACGACAAACAGAACTTGCTGTCCGTTAATCATATGTGTGCGGATGAATTCAGGGAAGCGAATATCATAACAAATGACGCCGGCAGCTTGTACCGCTCCTAAAGAGAACGATGCCGTTTTGTCCCCTTGATTCAAGAACTTTTCCTCATCCATTAAACGAAATAGATGTGCCTTATCATATTCATGCAGCAGTTCGCCTGTTGCCCCGTAAACAAGCATGGTATTAAACACGCCGGATTCTGTTCGTTTCGCAATGCTGCCAGCAACGATGTTTACTTGATATTTCTTCGCCAAATTACGGATAAAGTGCTTCGTTGTTTCGCCTTGCGTATCACTAATTTCATCAAGTCTTGTCAGATCATATCCCGTTGTCCAAAGCTCAGGGAGCACAATCACGTCAGCATTTTCCTGTGCCTCTTTAATCAACGCTTCTACTTGCTCATAATTTGTATCGGGATCGCCAAAAATCACATTGTGCTGAATAAGCGCTAGCTTCATTGTGTCACTCCTTGATTTGCTGCTATGAAAGACTCCAAGCGCTGCATTGCTTCTACAACTTGTTCAGAGGTGGAGACGTGCATAAAGTGAATGGATTCCCCTTGAGCAACTGCGCCGTCAGCAGCAGTTTTCATAGCAGTTTCTACATTATCTTTAATACCGAGCTCTTTTAAGACAGTAGGTAATCCGAGTCTGCGGTACGTAGGAAGCAGCACTAAAATCTCATCAAATTTCTCTTCCAAAGCCAGCTGGACAAGAATACCGTAAGCGACTTTATTGCCGTGCAGCTGTTCGTGTGTTTCGGCTACTCGTGTCAAGCCGTTATGAATAGAATGAGCACCGGCAATACGTCCGTATTCATCACCAAAACCACCTACCATACCGCCGGCCATAATAACGGTTTCTGCAACACGTAAAAAGGCGCTGTCTGCACGATGATTTTGCAGCGAGCAAATCGCAGCATCCCCTTCTGCAATTAAAATATCGCGGCATAATTTAGCCGCACTGCGGGAAATTTGGACAGCAAGCGGCTGATTAGTCATTTTTTCGGTAAGTGCGTCTGCTTCATACCACTTCGCTAATGTGTCGCCAATTCCCGCAATCAGATAGGGAGCAGGCGTTGTAAGCAGCAGCTTTGGTTCAACAAGCAGCATAAATGTACTGCGGGGGAAGATTGTATATTCAACAAAGTTTCCTGCTTCATCATAGAAAACACTAAGAGAAGCCCATGGCGAACAGTTGGAGACGATTGTTGGAATTAAGATAACTGGCAGGTTAGCATCATTAGCCGCAGCTTTTGCAGTATCCAAAACTTTTCCGCCGCCAACACCAATAATGAATTGAGCTTCTTGCTCATGTGCTGCGCCTGCTAGCCGCGCAGCTTCTGCATGTGTACACTGCCCACTATAGGCAATCCGTGCAACTGGCAAATCGATTGGATCAAGAAACGGAGCTGCGGATTTCCACGATGCATCTCCATGGATAAGCAGTCCTTTTGTCCAAGCCATTTCAGCTAGTTTTGCGGGCAGACTTTCTAATATATTTTCTTCACAGGCGTAATAGTTCGGCGCGCCTTTAATTTGAATTGTCATGTTATCACCTCGGTCATTTTTAACACAAAAAAAACTCTTCCAAGCGGACATGGAAGAGGGAAAGGTCGTGTCATTTCTTCCCCTTATCCCTCAGCTTGCTGCTGTTGGAATTAGCACCGTGTGCATTGCTGCACCGGTTGCCGGGCTTCATCGGGCCAGTCCCTCCGCCTTCTCTTGATAAGAGTGTGTGATTGCTGTATGATTTGTTCATTATCGCACTCTATTCACAACACTGTCAAGATTGGTAATAGTCAGAAATAGAGGCGTAACAACAGGAGCGTGAGTAACATGGATTTTCCAATTTCGGATGCATTAAAACGACTGCCAGAACAATTTTTTGCCGGCTTGGTGCATAAAGTAAGTCTGCTGGAGCAGGAAGGGCACGATATCATTAAACTGGGACAGGGGAATCCTGATTTGCCGACACCACAGCATATTGTGGACAAGCTAAAAGAAGCTTCTGATAATCCGGCTTATCATAAATATTCGCCATTCCGAGGCTTTGATTTTCTTAAACAAGCTGTCTGTGATTTTTATGCGCGAGAGTATAATGTGGAATTGGATCCAGAGACTGAGGTAGCAATTATGTTCGGGTCGAAGACGGGTTTAGTGGAAATTAGCCAATGCTTGCTGAATCCAGGAGATTTGGCGCTGCTTCCAGATCCGGGATATCCGGATTATATGTCTGGCATTGAGTTGGCACAAGCGCGCACATCGCTAATGCCTTTAACCGCTGCGCATGATTTCCTGCCAGATTATACTGCAATTGCTGATGAGGATTTGGAGGAGGCAAAGCTTTTGTTTCTTAACTATCCGAACAACCCAACTGCAGCAACTGCAGATCAGGCATTCTTTGATAAAACAGTAGAGCTGGCAAAGAAACATCAAATATGTGTGCTGCATGACTTTGCATACGGCGCGCTTGGATTTGATGGGAAGAAGCCGCAAAGCTTTTTGCAATCTGAAGGCAGCAAGGAAGTCGGCATTGAAATGTACACGTTGTCTAAAACATATAACATGGCAGGCTGGCGTATCGCCTTTGCGGTAGGCAATGCATCTGTCATCGAAAGTATTAATCTGATTCAAGATCACGTCTATGTGAGTCTGTTTGGTGCCATGCAGGAGGCGGCTGCTTATGCACTGACATCGGATCAGACTTGTGTAGAGGAGCTTCTTCATACATATGAATCGAGAAAGGATGCTTTCCTTGGCCATCTTCGTGCGATTGGCTGGGAGGTGCCAGAACCAAAAGGAACATTCTTTGTGTGGTTGCCGGTTCCAAAGGGGTATACTTCGGAAGCATTTGCTGATCTTTTGCTGGAAGAAGCGCATGTGGCCGTTGCACCTGGAAACGGATTTGGTGCGTACGGGGAAGGCTATGTACGTGCGGGTCTGCTTGATTCAGAAGAGCGGTTATTGGAAGCTGCGAAGCGGATTGAAAAGCTTGGCATTTTTACAAAAGTATAAAGATTAATTCATCCTAAAAGCGAACGATGACTAGATCCATACTTTTTAATGCAGTCTCTGACGGCTGCTGCCTCTCCAACATTAGCTGTTATCGTCGGACAAGAATGGCTTTTGAAGTAGACACCAACAAGAAAATCGCTATCTTTTTCGAGGAGTCTACATATTCTGCCTACATTAGTGAAGGTTTCCCATAGCAAAAATCAGCGGAGTGTATTTCCGAAGCGATGCTCTCATCTCCGTTTCCCATGCAAAAAATCCAAACAATTCTGCAGTTAATTACAGAATTGTTTGGATTTTTATAAAGCTTAAACAAGTTATGTCCCGGCCTCTTCTGTCATATATTAGCTGTTAACTGCACAACGATTCGGTCCAGATTCCACATCTGCTTCTTCAGAGGCCGTAATCGTTTCTTTTCCTTGATTGGATTCTCTGATCAACTGATAGCTATTCGGCTGCTGAGCAGGAATACTGCCGAGAACAGAAGCGGTGAATTCACTCGCATCCTGCAGTTGAAGCCGTGGATTTTTCCGGTAAAGGTCTTCCATTCTTGCTTGGACAGTAGCATCAGGGCCAATTTCCGCCAGCTCGGAAAAATGCGAAGGCAGGACAATTAAATCCAGCGATAACAATGGATACTTTTCGTATAGAGTAGCGTGAAGATCTTGCACCCACTGTTCTGCTTGGCCTGCTAAGTCGGGGCGACCGATAGATTCCGTAAACAGAATATCACCAGACAGCAAGTACGTATCATCCACAACAAAACTAACGCTTCCTTCCGTGTGACCAGGTGAGGCAACACAACGCATGCCTTCCTCTTGCTGACCAAACGGAATTCTTATACCGTCTTTAAGCGGGGAGAACGAAAACGTTGCGTCTTTGCCATCATCAGCAGGGAACCAATAAGCTGCGCCTGTTTCCTCTGCTAATTTCCTGCCGCCAGACAGGTGATCCGCATGCAGGTGGGTATCTAATACATGTTTGATTTGCCAGCCATGTTCGTTCGCAAGAGAAGTATAAACATCTGTGAACCTTGCTGGGTCAACAACAGCTGCTTCGCCGTTTGAGATAATCATGTAGGACAGACAGCCTTTACCGATGCGCATAAACTGATATATAGCTCCCCCATAAGTAAGGTCGCCAATTTTTCGCGGACTAATTGTTTCTCCCCAGGCTTGCATACCGCCAACGACATGCACCACCTTCTCCATTCCTTCTGCCTCTAAAAGGGAGACGGCTGTTTGCGCTGACTTGCCTTTATAGCACATGACATAAACAGGATCATTTTCGGGCAATTGGTCCCGCGCTTTCGTCGGATTTGCCTTAATCTCAGCGAAAGGAATATCGTAGCGGATAACATTCTCAGCATCGACTGCCCAATCCTGGACATCCGCTTCCTGTCTAATATCCAGCAGATGGACGGTTTCCTTCGCTTTCACTTTTTCTGCCAATTCTGCTGTGTGCAATGGGTTCATGCAATCGTCTCCTTTAAAATTCTTTTTTTATTATAGGAAGGAGTAATTTTACTCCTCGCTTATTGACCGGGAATATACGGCTGTCAGCCAGCAAATGGCTTGCATAACCAGCTGTGCCAGCAAGCTGTGTTCCGAAAAGGGCTGTCTCTTGTTCGAAAAATGTCATCATTATGTAGAAGTAGAGCAGACCGATTAAGGAATGTGTATAAGACCGGTGGGAAAGAAAGGATGCAACGCCAATATAACAGCCGCTCATCACTATCCAAGTATGCCCTGCGTACAGCCCGGTTAAGCATACGGCAATGCCGGTAATCAGAAGCATGAACTTCTTATTTATTACGCGGGAAAGAACCATAATTCCTGCCCCAATCGCTAAACCGATATAGCGATCCTGGCCGTAAAGATTCCACATACTATATAAAATGAGCAATAATCCAATAAAGATAGTAATATTGCGAATCGCTTTATGTGAGAATGTGATGCGGTTTGAGAGAAGTCCGCCTGTGTCTAAATCAGGTACCAGGGCGGCAACTGCTGCCGTACAAGTCATCGTGACGGTGACAGCGCCATCGGCATCCAAAGCAGTAGCACTGGCGAAACCGGCGCCAGCACCTATTAATAAATGTGTAATTCCTTTCATTCTAGCTGTGCCTCCAAAAGTTAGTCTTTAAAAGCATACTAGAATCTTTAGATGATAGCTATCCGTATTGTTTCTGATGCGCCTTTTTTCGGGAAAGATAATCTTCATCTTCTCTAATTTCATCCCATTTACGTTTGAATATCTGTGCGGAAGCAGCTTTCTCTTCATCAATTTGGCGCTCGTTTATTTCTTTCTTTTCTTTATCCTTATATTTTATGCCGCTCTTATAATTGGCATACCGTCTGGCTCTCGTATAGCCCATTTGGATATATTTACGTGCCATATCCATTCCGACAAAATCATCTTGCTTTCGGTATTCTTCAAACATCTCGGAAAGCTTGTGGCACGATTCCTCTGCAATTTCCGGTGTCTTGAAGCGCCAATGGGGAAGGAGCTCACTCTTGTAAGGTTCCACCATCAGAACACCTTGCTCGCCGCGTCCTACGCGATATTTCTCAGGGTGCTGGCGATAATTAATGGATTCATCAAAATGATCGTAATAGCCCATTTCCTTCCACCTGTCTCTGTTGTTAATGTATATAGTTACCGAAAGTGATGCCAATGAAACCGATTTTTATACTGGACATAGAGGCAGTTTTACACGTTTGTGATAAAATAAAAACAATGGTCTCACGTTAGAAAGGAATGATACAGATGGGGAAAACAAAAGTAGGTATCGTCTTTGGCGGTAAATCCGCAGAACACGAAGTATCCTTACAATCCGCAAAAAATATTGCTGATGCAATCGATAAAGATAAATATGACGTTGTTTTAATTGGAATTGATAAAGAAGGTAAATGGCAGCTGAATGATAAGGCAGACTATTTGCTGAACGCGCAAGATCCAAAGCACATCGAATTAAAGCCTTCCGATCAAGGTATCGCTGTTATCCCAGGGTTAAAAGAGAAGCAGCTTGTCAGTCCGAGCCAAGGTGCAGTGCTAGATCAAGTAGATGTTATTTTCAGTATCCTGCACGGCACACTCGGTGAAGACGGCAGCATGCAAGGGATGCTGCGGATAGCGAACCTTCCATATGTAGGTCCAAATGTCCTAAGTTCGGCCGTTTGTATGGATAAAGATATTGCGAAGCGTCTATTGAAAGAAGCAGGAATACGCGTTGCAAATGGCTTTACCTTCAAGAAGCGTCAGCTAGCATCTATCCGCTACGAAGAAGTAGCCGAAACACTAGGCAGCACAGTCTTCATTAAACCTGCCAATCAAGGTTCTTCTGTTGGCGTGAGCAAAGCGAAAAACGAAGCGGAGTTTTATAAAGGTTTGGAAGAAGCTTTCCGCTATGACACGAAAGTACTCGTGGAGGAAGCGATTGTTGGCCGTGAGATTGAAGTCGCAGTATTAGGCAATGAAGAACCAATGGCTTCTCTGCCAGGTGAAATCCTTCCGCAAACAGAATTCTATTCGTATGAATCCAAATACATCGATGAATCCGGCGCCGAACTGGCAATACCAGCTCCGCTTTCCGAGAATGTTACCGAACAAGCAAGAAAACTTGCTGTCGAAGTGTTCCAAACACTGGATGTCGAAGGACTTGCACGTGTTGACTTCTTCCTGACAGAAGAAGGCGAATTCGTTGTAAACGAAGTAAACACACTGCCGGGCTTTACAAAAATCAGTATGTATCCAAAACTCTGGGATATCACAGGAATCTCTTACCCAGACCTAATTGATCGCCTTATCCAGCTTGCTATTGAGCGTCATAAACGCGACAGCGAGTTAAGTAACGCAGCGTTTGAGCAGCTTTGATCAAATTAGATCCAATCTTATGCCTTGGAGCATAGGATTGGATTTTTTTTGCCGTTGTACCCGTCGAGTGTGATTTGTGTATGCAAAATAATGCAGCTATGATACAATAATCAGCAGAATAAAATAAAAAATCCAGGCCATCCTGGGAGAGGTTCTAGCACAACCCTCTATAAAAAACTAAGGAACTATATCCTTGGGTATAGTCTTTTTTATTTTTTATGGATAATTGTCAGCCTCTTTCCAATCGAAAGAGGCTTTTTTAATGGGGAAGTCTGGAAAAAGGAGCATACAAATGAAGAAAGAGAAAGCGATCGTCGTATTCAGCGGCGGTCAAGACAGCACAACATGCCTGTTTTGGGCGATGCAGCAATACGAAGAAGTGGAAGCAGTTACGTTCAATTACAACCAGCGCCACAGCTTGGAGATCGAAGTGGCTGAACAAATAGCCAAGGAACAAGGAATCAAACATCATGTACTGGACATGTCCTTGCTTAACCAGCTGGCACCAAATGCATTAACGAGAGATGATATTGAAATTGAGGAACAGGAAGGAGAGCTTCCTTCTACGTTCGTACCTGGACGTAATCTCGTGTTCTTGTCTTTCGCTGCAATTCTAGCGCATCAAGTTGGTGCCAAGCATCTTGTAACAGGTGTATGTGAAACAGACTTCAGCGGCTATCCGGACTGCCGCGATATTTTCGTGAAATCGTTGAATGTATCTCTGAATCTATCAATGGATAAAGATTTCGTTATTCATACACCGCTTATGTGGCTGGATAAAGCCGAAACGTGGGAATTAGCAGACCAGCTCGGTCAATTAGAATATGTGAAGGAAAAAACACTCACTTGCTATAACGGTGTTATTGCGGCAGGCTGCGGCGAGTGCCCTGCATGTAAGCTGCGTCAAAACGGATTAGATCAGTACGAAGCGAAAAAGGCGGCACAAGTATGATTCAGCAAATCTACCCGCAAGTACCGCATGACTTTCGTTATGAATTGAATAAAGATTTGCATTTTGCTGCTGCGCATAGCATTCAGCATCCTGATGCTGGCAAGTGCCAGCAGGTTCACGGGCATACGTATTTTGCCAATATCACAATTGCTGGAGATGAATTGGATGACAGCGGCTTTTTATTCAATTTCTCTACCATCAAAGCACTGATTCATAAAAAATTCGATCACACGTATTTGAACGACCATACAGATGTATTGAAAGAAAACGATTTTCCGACAACAGAAGTAATGGCTCGGAAAATCTATGAATTGATTCAAAACGAGCTGGATCAGCTGCCTCATCAGCCGCAGTGCTTGCAAGTTTTCTTGCGCGAGACACCTACTAGCTACTGCATATATCGACCAAAGCGAGGAATAGAAGATGGCAAGTAAGTTTCCGGTTTTAGAAGTATTCGGTCCTACTGTACAAGGAGAAGGAATGGTCGTCGGACAAAAGACCATGTTTGTCCGCACAGCTGGCTGTGATTACAGCTGCAGCTGGTGTGATTCTTCCTTTACATGGGATGGTTCAGCGAAAGAAGACATTCGGCAGTTAACAGCCGAGCAAATTTGGGATGAGCTGCAGGAAACCGGCGGTGACCGTTTCCGTCATGTGACGATTTCTGGCGGAAACCCAGCGCTGTTAAAAAATCTAGGCGAGTTCACCCAGTTTTTAAAACAAAAGGATATTCGCATTGCCTTAGAAACACAAGGCAGCAGATACCAGCCTTGGTTCTTGGAGATTGATGATCTTACTATCTCTCCAAAACCGCCAAGTTCCTTGATGAAAACAGACTTTCATCGTCTTGATGAAATAATTGAAAATCTAAGAGAAGCAGGGCGTCTTTATCATGTAAGCTTAAAGGTTGTCATTTTCGATGAAGCAGATTTACGTTATGCGACGGATGTGCATAAACGTTATCCAGATGTGGGTTTTTATGTACAAGTCGGAAATGATGATACGACAACTTATGACGATGCTGCATTGAAGGATGCACTGCTGGCGAAGTATGAATGGCTGATCGATCAAGTATCAGCATCTAATGAACTGAATCATGTCCGTGTATTGCCGCAGCTTCATACACTTGTATGGGGGAATAAACGCGGTGTATAAACCGAAGACGAGTCCTTTGACTCGTCTTTTTTTTATGGACAAAAGTGGGCAGGCACTTGCTATCGATTAAGGTAATAGGATACGAAGTCGGAAAATTAACAAAATAATGCTTGAATTTATATTAGTGTTATTGCATAATAATTCACATAGATAAATCGAGCATACAGCACGGAGAGGGAGATATAAAAATGGCAAAAGATAAAATCGTACTCGCATATTCTGGTGGTTTAGATACTTCTGTAGCAATTAAATGGCTGCAGGATAAATATAATTATGACGTTATCGCAGTTGGTTTAGACGTCGGTGAAGGAAAAGATCTGGATTTCGTTCAAGAAAAAGCATTGCAAGTTGGTGCCGTCAAATCTTATACAGTAGATGCGAAAGCTGCTTATGCAGAAGAATACGTACTTCCAGCATTGAAAGCGAACTTGCTTTATGAAGGCAAATATCCGCTTGTTTCCGCGCTTAGCCGTCCATTAATCGCAAAAGTACTTGTCGATATTGCGAAAGAAGAAGGTGCTGTTGCTGTAGCACATGGCTGTACAGGAAAAGGAAACGACCAAGTGCGTTTTGACGTCAGCTTTACAGCACTAGACCCGGACTTGAAAATTGTTGCTCCTGTTCGTGAATGGGCGATGAGCCGTGATGAGGAGATTGAATATGCACAGCAGCATAATATTCCAGTTCCTGTAGGAAAAGAAAGTCCATACAGTGTTGACCAAAATCTTTGGGGTCGTTCCAATGAGTGCGGTATTCTCGAAGATCCATGGGAGCAGCCGCCAAGTGATGCTTTCGGATTGACTGCAGATCCAGAGGAAGCTCCAGATGAAGCTCAAATCGTAACAATTAGCTTTGAAAAAGGAAAACCGGTTGCGATTGATGGAGAAGTATATCCATTGGATGAACTTATTCTAAAACTAAATAATATCGCCGGAAAACATGGTGTCGGCCGTATAGATCATGTGGAAAATAGATTAGTAGGTATCAAATCTCGCGAAATCTACGAATGTCCAGCTGCTGTAACATTAATCGCTGCTCACCAGGAGCTTGAAGCTTTGACAATGACACGTGAAATTTCTCAGTTCAAACCAATTGTCGAACAAAAGCTGGCACAGACGATTTATGACGGTCTGTGGTATTCTCCACTTACTAAAGCATTGCAGGCGTTCATTGAAGAGACACAGCAGACAGTTTCCGGTAATGTGAAAGTGAAGCTGTACAAAGGACATGCGTTGGTTATCGGCCGTGAGTCTGCTGAATCTCTATACAGCTTTGACTTGGCAACATACAAACCAGAAGATAAGTTCGATCATGATGCAGCACTTGGATTCATTCAGCTATGGGGGCTTCCGACAAAAGTGCAAGCAGAAGTAGCTCGTCAACAGACAGCTGCACCAGAAGCATCTGCATTGTTGAAAATTGATAAAAAAGAAGCTGTGAAACAATGAAGCTATGGGGAGGAAGATTTACGAAGCCGACCAATGAATTAGTAGACGCCTACACTTCCTCCATCGGCTTTGATCAAAAACTAGCAAAATATGATATTCAAGGCAGTCTGGCGCATGTAGCAATGCTTGGCAAATGCGGCATCATCTCACAAGATGATGCCGGTGTTATTGCTGATGGTTTGAAGCAAGTGCTGAACAAAATCCAAGCAGGAGAAGCGACACTTTCCGAAGCAGATGAAGATATTCATATGAATGTGGAGCGACTGCTGATTGAACAAATCGGTCCTGTAGGGGGGAAATTGCATACTGGCCGAAGCCGGAATGATCAAGTGGCATTGGATATGCGCTTGTATTTGCGAGAAGCAATCGTCGATATAATCGGCTTGCTGGGAGCTGTGCAAACAGCGCTGACAGAACAAGCGAAACAGCATTTGGGTACAATCCTGCCTGGATACACACATCTGCAGCGTGCGCAGCCGGTACTGTTTGGTCACCATCTTATGGCATACGCATATATGCTGCAGCGTGATGTGGAACGATTGCAGGATAGCTGGAAGCGTGTGAATAAAATGCCATTGGGGGCTGGTGCTTTAGCGGGCACAACTTTTCCAATTGATCGGCATTTTGTAGCAAAGCAGCTGCACTTTGACGACATTACCGAGAACAGTCTGGACAGTGTAAGTGATCGTGATTTTGTAGTGGAATTCTTATCCGCTGCCAGTCTAATCAGTATGCATCTTTCCCGGCTTTCAGAGGAATTGGTGCAATGGTCCAGTGCGGAATTTAATTTCATAGAGTTGGATGATGCCTTCTCAACTGGAAGCAGTATGATGCCGCAAAAGAAAAATCCTGATGTAGCAGAGCTGGTCCGAGGGAAATCAGGTCGCGTTTTCGGTCATTTAATGGGAATGCTCACAACGTTGAAGGGATTGCCGCTGGCGTATAACAAAGATATGCAGGAAGACAAAGAAGGCATGTTTGATACAGTAGAGACATTGAAAGGTGCGCTTGGACTTTTCGCTCCTATGATTGAAACGATGCATGTGAAGCAAGATAATATGTACCAAGCTGTCCGCAATGATTTTTCCAATGCGACCGATCTTGCTGATTATCTAGTAGAAAAAGGGATGGCGTTCCGTGAATCACATGCTGTTGTCGGGCAGGCGGTTCTGTACAGCATTGAACAAGGAAAATACTTATTGGATTTGAAACTAGAAGAGCTGCAGCAATTTTCTGCTTTAATTGAAGAAGATATTTATCAGGCACTTGCCCCGGAAACGGTTGTAGCAGCCAGGAATATACCTGGAGGAACTGCAAAGGAACGGGTTCAGCAGCAGGTGGAGAATATAGAAGCCTTGCTTGCAACAAATAAAAGATGGACAGAAGAGCAGGCTGCCAAACTCGAAGGGTGAGCACCTGCTCACTCTTTCTTTGACTATTGATGCATAATTATTAATTAATAAGAATAAACATAACTCCGTTTCCGAAAGGAGCAGCATAAATGGAAGAGACAAAAGGCTACTTAATGCTAAGCACTGGAGATGTTCTGGAAGGTGTCTGGCTTGGAAAGCCAACAGAATCAGATGGAGAATTGGTATTTAACACAGCGATGACAGGCTATCAAGAAGTAATGACAGATCCTTCTTACGCCGGTCAGATTGTAACGATGACATACCCGTTAATCGGAAATTACGGATTTAATACCCAAGATAAGGAAAGCCATAACCCATCTATTCATGGACTTATTATTTCTACACCGTGTGAGACACCATCTCACTATCAAGCAACGCAGACATTGCAGGATATTGCCAATGCGCATAACTTTCCAATTCTGGCGCAAGTGGATACGCGCAAGCTAACGAAGATTATCCGCAAGCATGGGGATGTGTACGGAAAGATGACCAAAACACCGGGAAATATCCCAGCACAAGCGAAAGTATCAGACAAAATTGTAGAAAGTGTGTCTGTGAAACAGGCGCAGTTCTATCCGGCAAAGGGTTTACAGACAGCGCATGTAGCAATTATTGATTATGGGTATAAGCGTTCCATCCGCGAGATGCTGCTGCAAAACAATTGCAGTGTTACCGTGTTTCCTTTTGACGTAAAACTGGAGACTTTGCAGGATGCAGGCGTAGATGGTGTTTTGCTTTCGAACGGTCCTGGAGATCCGAAATCTTTAGGTTACCTTGCAGATGAAATTAAACGGATAGCAGAGCATTATCCGACATTAGGTATTTGTCTCGGACATCAGCTGCTGGCACTCGCATTCGGGGGCAATACGATGCGCCTTCCTTATGGACATCGCGGAAGCAACCATCCCGTACAGCATTTGCCGAGCGGCAAAGTATCCATCACTTCTCAAAATCATGGATATGTGGTCGATGAAGCTTCTATTTCTGAGTCCTTATGGAATATTCTTTATAACAATGTGAATGACGGATCCGTAGAAGGATTGCAGCATTGTTCAAAGCCGATTATGAGTGTCCAATTTCATCCGGAAGCACATCCCGGACCAAGTGATACGTACGATGTATTTGAGCAATTCCTGAATTCGGTTCGGAACAGAGGAGTGACAACATATGCCTAAAGATTCACAAATTAAGAAGGTCCTTGTAATCGGTTCTGGTCCAATAGTCATTGGGCAAGCGGCAGAATTTGATTACGCAGGAACACAAGCCTGCCTCGCTTTAAAGGAAGAAGGCGTCGAGGTCATTCTTGTTAATAACAATCCAGCAACAATTATGACCGATCAAGCTTTTGCCGATCAAGTATACTTGGAGCCGCTCACTTGTGAGTCACTGACGAATATCATTGAGAAGGAGCGGCCAGATGGGTTGCTGCCTACATTGGGGGGGCAGACTGGGCTTAATCTTGCTGTCAGTCTGGACCAAGCAGGTGTTTTGGAAGGCTACAATGTTACGTTATTAGGTACACCGTTAGATGCGATTCAGCGCGGTGAAGACCGGGAGCTGTTCAAACAGATGATGCAGGATATTAAAGAGCCTGTACCTGAAAGTCTTCCAATTACCTCCATAGCCGAAGCAAAGGCTTTCGCTGAACAGACAGGTTTTCCGATTATTATTCGTCCTGCTTATACGCTAGGCGGAGCAGGCGGCGGTATTGCGAATGATTTGTCAGAGCTTTTGCGCTATGTGAAAAGCGGTATTCAAGCAAGCCCGATCAACCAAGTACTCATCGAGCAGAGTGTGAAAGGCTGGAAGGAAATTGAGTACGAAGTGATGCGGGATAGCAATGATACGTGCATTATTGTTTGCAATATGGAAAATATCGACCCTGTTGGGATACATACAGGAGACAGCATTGTTGTCGCTCCTTCCCAGACCTTGACAGATAGGCAGTACCAAATGCTGCGGACAGTATCTTGTAAAGTAATTCGTGAATTAGGTGTTGTTGGCGGCTGTAATATTCAGTTTGCACTGAACCCGGATAGTGATGAATATGTGATTATCGAAGTGAATCCACGTGTAAGCCGTTCGAGTGCACTGGCTTCTAAAGCAACAGGATATCCAATTGCCCGTATCGCTGCCAAGCTTGCACTTGGCTATCATTTACATGAGGTGCCCAACCCCATTACTGGTGATACATTCGCTAGCTTTGAACCAGCAATCGACTACATTGCAGTAAAAATCCCGCGCTGGCCATTTGATAAGTTCACCCAAGCTGACCGGCTGCTTGGCACGCAAATGAAAGCGACCGGTGAAGTGATGGCATTGTCGCGTAATCTTCCGGCAGGCTTGCACAAAGCTATTCGTTCTTTAGAAGTTGGCTTGGAGGAATTCCGTCTGCCGTCTGCGGAAGCTTTATCGGATGCAGCGTTGGAGCAAGGGCTGAAAGCGGCAGATGATCGCAGATTGTTTCTGCTCGCTGAAGCGCTTCGCCGCGAAATAAGTATTGAAACGATACATGAATGGACAGAAATCACCACATTCTTCCTCCATGAGATGAAACGTATCATCGATGTAGAGCAAGCTTTAGGCAGCGGAGGCTGGCAGCCGGATCCAGAACTTCTCCGACATGCGAAAATACTCGGTTTCAGTAATGTTGCGCTAGCGCGGATATTTGAGCAGCCGTTAGCAGCTGTGGAAGGTTTAATCAAGGAACAAGAGCTCAAGCCATCTTATATGATGGTGGATACGTGTGCAGCAGAATTTTCTGCCCAAACACCATACTTTTATTCGAGCTGGACAGAAGAAGATGAGGTGGATCCATTGCCAGCAGCGGATAAGAAGGTTGTTGTGCTCGGATCAGGTCCAATTCGAATTGGGCAGGGAGTGGAATTTGATTTTTGTTCCGTACAGTCAGCTTTATCTTTACGCGAACAAGGTATTCGATCAGTTGTAATTAATAATAACCCTGAAACCGTCAGTACCGATTTCAACACAGCGGATCATTTGTATTTTGAGCCGCTTACGAAAGAAGATGTGCTCCATATTATCGAAAAAGAACAAGCAGATGAAGTGCTTGTGCAGTTTGGCGGGCAGACTGCCATCAATTTGGCTGCGGAGCTGGAGGAAGCTGGCGTTACGATTGCCGGAACAAGTACAACATCTATTGATCGGGTAGAAAACAGGGAAGCTTTTTATGCATTGCTTCATAACCTGGACATTCCGCATATCCCTGGTACAACCGTGATGGATACCACTTCTTTGCACAAAGAAGCTCGCTTGATCGGCTATCCGATTTTAATTCGCCCATCCTATGTAATCGGCGGGCAAGGGATGGTTATTCTGTATTCTGAAGATATGCTTAATACTTACTTAGAAGATTTAAAGCAGCAAATTCATCCATCACGCTTATTCCCGCTGCTTTTGGATAAATACGTGCCAGGTATGGAAGTTGAAGTGGATGTTGTGTGTGATGGTGCGGACATTCTAATTCCAGGAATCTATGAACATATTGAGCCGGCAGGCATTCATAGCGGAGATAGTACAGCTGTCTTCCCAGCACCAAGCTTGAATGAAACAGAAAAGGAACAGATTGTATCCTATGCAAGAAAAATTTCAGCTGCTCTAAATATGAAAGGCATCATGAACATTCAATTTGTATTTAGTGAAAACCGAGAGCTGCTGTATGTACTGGAAGTGAATCCGCGTGCCTCGCGTACAGTTCCGATTTCCAGCAAGGTGACAGGTATTCCGTTAGTAGACTTAGCGACAAAAATCCAAATGGGAGGGAGCCTGCAAAATCTAGGCTACCCGCTGGGATTACAAAAGGAAAAGCCATTCTATGCGGTAAAACTGCCAGTTTTCTCTACGACAAAATTAGCAGGTGTCGATCCGCTTCTCGGTCCGGATATGCAATCAACAGGAGAGGCAATTGGAATCGGGGAGACCGTGCCGGAAGCACTTCACAAAGCGTTCGGTTGGAAAGAGAAGACACTCCGCAAGCTTACAGCAGAGACGCAAGTGCTCCTAGACTTAGACTCATCGGATATACCGCAGCTGGAAAGTCTTTTAGAGCAGCTGCCAAATGTTGTACTAACACTGGAGACAGCAGCATTTCTGCCAGTTAGTACGGCTTATGAAGCTGTCTCGTATGAGGAAGCAATCACGTTGATTGAAGATCAAAAAATAACAGCAGTATGCAGCACTCGGAAAGGCTTCCAAGGTATTCGTGAGGCAGCTTGGAAGACAGAAACCCCATGTATCACAAGCCTGGCTACGATGGAAAGCTATTGGCTGGCAAGTCAAGATGATTTGGCTGCATGTCGGTCGATGTCGGACTATTTGGAGCAAGCGAAGAAGGAGCGTGTTTGATGAAACAGTTAGCGGATAAAAACACATTGGCAGGGAAGAGTCTTCTCTCTCTTCAAGATTTAACGAAGGAAGAAATTCTATCTATTCTAGAGCTGGCAGCAGAGCTGAAGAGTCAGCATCAAAAAGGTGAGCTGAGCCAGCCGCTGGCGGGGAAGACACTCGGGATGATCTTCGAAAAGTCATCCACACGTACCCGCGTTTCCTTTGAAACGGGTATCTACCAGCTTGGCGGAACGGGGCTTTATTTGAATGCAAACGATCTTCAATTGGGGCGCGGGGAACCAGTAGCAGATACTGCAAAGGTTCTTTCCGGTTATTTGGATGCGATTATGATTCGCGCTAATTCGCATAAAATGGTGGAAGAGCTCGCAGCTCACGCGACCATTCCAGTCATTAATGGTCTGACAGATTTGTATCATCCGTGTCAGGCACTAGCAGATTTGCAGACGATTTCGGAACATAAGGGAACGCTGGAAGGTGTCAAGCTTGCTTATATTGGAGATGCCAATAATGTGGCCAACAGTCTGATGATTGCTGCGGCAAAGACAGGCATGCAAATTCGTATTGCGTCCCCTGCCGGTTATCAGCCGATACCAGAAATTGCAGAGAAAGCCAAAGCAATCAGTGCGGACCCCGAGTCCCTGCTCATTACAGAAAATCCGGTAGAAGCAGCTGCTGGTGCGGATGTTATTTACACAGATGTATGGACTAGTATGGGGCAGGAACAGGAGACACAGGCTAGATTAAATGCCTTCCGAGGTTACCAAGTAAATGAAGCACTTATGCAAGCTGCTGATTCTTCTGCTATCTTCTTGCATTGCCTTCCGGCGCACCGAGGTGAAGAAGTGACAGCAGAAGTTATTGATGGCCCGCAATCAGCAGTCTTCCAAGAAGCCGAGAACAGACTTCATGCTCAGAAAGCGTTAATGCTTTCTGTGATGAAGAAATAAGCTGAAACATGAGAAACCGCCCGAAAAAGGCGGTTTCTTTTCTGTATCTATTCATTCACAATATACACAAAATCATGTAGACTAAAGAGTATATGTCCACTTACTCCACGTAAGGGACTTTTAGGATACAGGAGAGAATAATTACTATGTTAAATTACGTAGCGCCGGCTATATTTCTGGCGTTTGTCTATTTATTGTCTATCATTCCGTTTCACCAGACATTTGGTATTACCAAGAAACAGCATTTATTAATGGCATCGTTCGCAATTTATGTGATTGCTGTCATTTGTCTTACCTTTTTCCCGCTGCCGGTCGATCAAAATCTTATCCAAGAGAACCAGCAGCTTGAAACGAGTTATCGATGGAATACATCACCGCTTACTTCTATCATGCAAATCTGGCATACAACGCAAATCGACGGCTTCGGTTATGGACTAGCTCTTAAAAATCTCGGAGGAAATATTCTTTTGTTTGCTCCGCTCGGCTTTTATTTGCCGCTGCTTATTCGGAAAACGAGGTCTTTTTTTGTAGTAGTTTTCTGCGGCTTGCTTTTTAGTATAGCCATCGAATCCACTCAAGGTTTATTAAACTACTTTGTCGGCTATAATTATCGGTCGGTAGATATCGATGATGTGATTCTGAATGTATTAGGCGCGATGTTAGGATATGCATTTTATTGGGTGGCGCTCCGTCCGGTACTTCGGAGAAACAAGCCCTAATCAGCTTGTTTCCTTCTCCGTATAGTCTTTGAAACCGAGTAATTCCGGTGAAAGAGATGCTAATGGCCCCAGTCTGCGTAATTTCGGGTGTAATAGCCATGTCACCGAAAGCAGCGCTACGCCTATACCCGCACTGCAAAATACCCAGACAACCGGAATGAAGGTAGCAGCATAGCCGCCGGCCAAGGAACCGATTGGCATGGCGATGGTGCTGAAGCTTGCGCTGGCACTCGTAACCCGTCCGATTAGCGATACAGGGAGCAAGGTCTGTATGATCGTTGCAAAAGTCACGTTAATACAGCCGATTGGCACCCAAGCCAGACCGTAAAGGGTAATACTCAGCCACGTCCATGGAGCGAAAGAGGCAGCAGCCCAGCTTGCAGAGGCTAATAAGACGGTTACGATTGTTGCTTTTCCGATTGGGAGCTTACTAAAGGAAGAAGCGAGTAATGCCCCAATTAATGCGCCACAGGACATAGCTGCAAGATAAAAACCATAAACAGCCGCTCCTTCCCGCTCGTCTGCAAAAGCTGGCATGACCGCCAATGCTGCACCTATTGCTAAGTTACAAAGAATAGCCCCCAGCAGCGTTGCAGCCATGATTGTACTAAATAAAATAGATATGCCTTCTTTTAATTCTGCAAAGTAGGTGTGTAAAACAGTACGCGCTTTTTCGGTGGTTTCGGATTGCGCTTTTTGGTGTGGGATCTTAAGGAAGCTGAACAGAAGGTAAGCGATACAAAAGGTGAAAGAATCAATGATGAATAATAAAGCAGCGCCAAAAACGGCAGTCATTAAGCCGGCAATAGCATTAAAGATTAAATCTACGCCTTGATAAGCAAAAGAGAATAACGCATTTCCTGATGGAAGCTCTTCTTTTTTCAAGATCATCGGCAAAGCTTTTACCTCTGTCGGGTAAGCAAAGGCATCGATGCAAGTTAAAATCGGCATGATGATGAGGACGAGGGTGACAGATAGAAAATCAAGCCAAGCAGCAAGCGGAATCAGCAGTACAAGGACAGCTTGGAGCGCCTGGGTCCACAGCAGGGTTGCACGTATCGGCCAGCGATCGACGAGCGGACCAATTAAAAATTGCAACACATTCGGGATTTGTGTCAGAAATCCGGCCAGCCCGGTGTAAAAAGCGCTTCCGCTCAGTTCATAAACAAGCCACATGGCGGCAATAAAATAAATACTGTCACCGATGTTCGTGACAATTCGACCAGAGAAAAGCAAACCATAGTTTCGCTGTTTCAAGATACCAAGCATACCTCTTAGTCCTCCTCATTTAAATCAATCTGATCAAATGATGGTTCCTCCATCTCAAAACCAAAGGCAGAAAAGTAATAGAGCTTCCCATTTGGGTCTTTTTCGGCTGCCTCACTTTTTTGACGAAGCTCTTGCATTAAATCAAATAAGCCTTGTGTGAACGCTTTAAAATCCGCTTCTGTAGCGCTGATTTCCCAAATGCTCCCGATTGCTTCCCAATCTTTCGGGTCAGTAGATCCAGCTGCTTTAGCAAAGGTCGATTCCGGGGCACTTAGAATTGCCGTTTTTGTTTTATTCGCCATCTGTACAAATAGCTGCCGTGTAGATTCACTCAATGCTTCTGCGTAAGGAAGCAAATCCTCCGATGGATAAAAGCCTCTGGCTGTAGCTCGATAGAATTTCTGTATAATGCCATTTTTCTCCTCGGTGCGTATCACCTCAATTAAGCTATTTTTCTCTAATTCTTTTAAATGGTAGTGGACTTTCGGCCTGCTGATTTCGAGCATGACAGCAAGCTGCTGGCCAGTATAGGATGTTTCTACTAGTTTCATAATAATCTCTGCGCGCAGCGGGTCACTGATTGCTTTTAACTGCTCATAGGTGGTCAACGCCATTACTTGTTTCATCGGTACTCCTCCTCTGTAAACAAAATTTTACCGGTCAACATTATTTTACTGTCTTAGTTTACTTATTATTCCAATTGGAGTCAATATAATTTTTAGATAATTTTCTCTCTGTACAACACGATAAAAAATATGTTAATGTTGTAAGCAATCGAATAGGTTTTCTCTTGGGGCAGGGTGAAATTCCCGACCGGCGGTGATAGGCAGCTTAGCTGTCTTCAGTCCGTGACCCGTTATCATAACGGTGGATTTGGTGAGATTCCAAAGCCGACAGTATAGTCTGGATGGGAAAGAGGAAACGGCGTGCTATCCACATGCCAACATGAGCTTTGTCATATGACACTAGCTTATTTTCGCTATAACTTTTAAAGCCAAAGCCCCAGAAGCAGTTATTCTGGGGCTTTTTATGTTAACTATTTTGGTAAAGCGGTGTAAGAAAGATGTGTGTTTCACTGCCGACTTATGGAGATAGTTTACAGTACCACCCCCACTAAACCGTCACATTGCCCCGAGACGGTCATATTCCCATTCGTAATGTCTAATAGATTGGTTTGTCCCTAGTCGGATGAGCAGGAACGAGGAGGAGAATCGTGTTTACTGGAATTATTCAAGAAGTAGGCAGCATAATTGCTGTAGAAAAACAAGAAGAGGCGATGCAGCTTACGATTGCCAGTGAGAAGCTCACCAAAGATATGCATATAGGAGACAGTATTTCTGTTAGCGGTGTGTGCCTCACCGTTACAACGTTTACTCCGCATAGCTTTCAAGTGGATGTGATGCCCGAAACATTCCGGTCCAGCACGCTGTCCGCTTTGCGCAGCTCCGATGCAGTGAATTTGGAGCCCGCGCTGCAGCCTGCAGGCAGACTAGGCGGTCATTTCGTAAGTGGTCACGTTGATACAAACGGAACAATTACATCCATTCGAGAAGAAGCAAATGCACGTTATATCGACATTTCAGTAAGCGAAGGTCTCCAATATTTAATGACAAAAGGGTCTATCTCTGTAGATGGGGTGTCATTAACAGTTTTTGAGGTAGGAGAAGACAAATTTACGATTTCTCTAATTCCCGAGACAAGGCAAGCGACGATTTTAGGAGATAAGCAGGTTGGCGATTATGTGAATCTCGAGTTTGATCAGCTTGCCAAATATATGGAGCGTCTGCTGGAGCACCAGAAAAAAGCGGATCCTGCAGGAATTTCGAAAGAGACTTTGGAACAGAATGGATTCTTAGATTGAGGAGAGTTGCAACGTGAAAACGACTATCGAGCATGCAATGGAATACTTAAAAAGCGGAAAGCTGATCATTGTTACCGATGATGAGGATCGAGAGAATGAGGGAGATTTGCTAGCCTTAGCAGCATTTGCAACTCCTGAGACGGTTAATTTTATGGCTTCTGTCGGAAAAGGTCTGATCTGTGCGCCTATTTCCCGGGAAATTGCTGAAAAATTGGATTTGCCCCCGATGGTAAATACAAATACAGATCCACACGGGACGGCATTCACGGTAAGTGTCGATCATATCGATTCCACAACTGGTATTAGTGCCTATGAACGCGCCCATACGATTACAAAGCTTGCTGATAGTGCAAGTAAACCAGCGGATTTCCAGCGACCAGGACATATCTTTCCGCTTATTGCGAAATCAAACGGCGTACTGGAGCGACCAGGACATACAGAGGCTGCAGTTGATTTAGCAAAACTAGCAGGAGCAGCTGAAGTGGGTTATATTTGCGAGATTATGAAGGAAGATGGCTCCATGGCTCGCATGCCTGATTTAGAAAACCTTGCAGCTGTGCATGGGTTGCCGCTAATTACAATCGAAGACTTAATTGCATATCGCCAGGGAAATAAGACAAAGGCTTTATAACAGAAAATAAATAGAGGATAGTCACTATCCTAACAATAAAGGAGCATTCACATGGTAAACGTTATCGAAGGAAATGTAGTAGGATCAGATTTAAAGATTGGTATTGTTGTAGGCAGATTCAATGAATTCATCACAAGCAAACTGCTAAGCGGTGCTATTGATACATTGAAACGTCACGGTGTAGACGAAGCAAAAGTAGATGTAGCCTGGGTGCCAGGGGCATTTGAGATTCCGCTAGTAGCAGATAAACTTGCTGGCACTGGAAAATATGACGCAGTTATCACGTTGGGAACTGTTATTAAAGGCTCGACGCCTCACTTTGATTATGTCAGCAATGAAGTTGCAAAAGGCGTAGCAGGCGCAGCAAATAAAGCGGGCATTCCAATTATCTTCGGTGTCCTAACGACCAACACGATTGAGCAAGCAATAGAGCGTGCTGGCACAAAAGCGGGTAATAAAGGTGCAGAAGCAGCAGTTTCAGCGATTGAAATGGCTAATTTGTTAAAACAAATTTAAGTCAGTGAGAGCAGAGGAGATTCTCTGCTCTTTTTTTTGTATAATTGCAGTAATAAAAGATAAAGTATTACTTTGCAACAGAACAAGTTTTGAAGGGATTTTGTGAAGTTAATAGCTGAAAATAGTTATCGTCTCGTCCTGTTGTTGTTAGCTATATCTACGATGATAAATCTTTTTTCAGAGAATGAGACACTAAAAGACACGATAACTATCGTTACTTTTGTGCTGGTAGTGGTCATTTTAATAGCAATCAGGAGAGTGAATAAAGCAAAGTGATAACATTTGATAACATTTGGGTACAACATACTTAGAATAGCAGTTTTACTTACCGGCGTATATTCACTGGTTCATATAGTGATTGGACTGGATCGTATAAATGCAATGTATAACGTAACTATAGTGCTTAACTTTGTATTCAAGGTATCAGCCGCATTTTTTATAATGATTTGGCTTTATAAAAAGAAACAAGATAAATAGTAATGCAAAGCAGCTTTAACACCGCTATCCAAGCTTTTTCATTTACAGAAACTTGATAACGAAACTTGTTTGCTTCTTTTTACTTAAGACATCGAGAAATAAACTTTATAAAATCCTTCAAAAAACAGGTTAATCATCTGTTTTTTTATTTTGGAAAAAAAGTACAATAAATTACTTTGACACACAGAGTAATTTGTTTTATGATTACTTTATCAGGTAGAGTAATTTGAAAGTAGGGATGCCATATTCGGAGTGATACAATTCGAGGTCATCTGGACTCCATTATTCTTCGTCTGCTGATGGACGGCGATAAGTATGGATACCAGATATCGAAAGACATAGCAGCTTGGACAGACGATGCATTCCAAATTAAAGAAGCAACACTATATGCCGTATTTCAGCGGCTGGAGCGCCGGGAATTGATTGAATCTTATCAAGGTGAGAAATCACACGGCGGCAAGCGGAAGTATTACACGATTACTACGCTTGGAAAGGCTTATTGGCAGGAAGCGGCGAAAGAATGGCAGGAAGCAAAGCAATTAATCGATATTTTTATGGAGGGTGTCTGATGCAGAAAATCAGAGCGTATGTAGAAGAGCAATTTGCAGACTTACCAGAAACGGAACAAGTCGCAACACTGAAAGAAGAAATAATAGATTCCATGGAAGAAAAAGCAGCTGATTTTATGCTGGATGGGAAAGCGGAAGAAGACGCAATAAATAAAGCGATTGTTGACTTCGGAAATTTGGCCGAGATCAAAAAGGAATTCCAGCTGCAGCAGGAACCGAAGCAAAAAGGCGGTAAATTGAAAAAGCAGAAAGAGGATATGAGTACGCTTAATCTTGGTTTTTCCATATGCGGCAGTGTTTTGATTATTGGATTGCTTATTTTTGTGAATATGTATTATACACCTCATGAGATATGGTTTGTCTTCCCGACATTTGCTATTCTTTGGTGGCCTGTGAGCATGGCTTTTGTTTGGATGAAAGCTAGAAGAAGAAAGGTGATGCACAGATGAAACCGTGGCGGTTATTTGTTGCCTTTATGCTCGTTAGCCTAGGGGGATATACGGTATATATAAACTTGAAGACGACCCCGCAGGAAATTTGGTACACGTATAGTTTAGGTGTCTGTGTGCTTTTTGCGCTGCAGATTCTGCTGCCAAAGCAGCAAGCAGTCGTTTCCTGGCTGTCGGCAATATTTGTTGGAACTGTACTTGTACATGAGAATTTGACTGACACACCTGAGGTACTTTGGTGTTTGTACACATTTGGTGCGTTGACATTATGGCCGACGTTGGTAATGTTCCGTAAATCGCTTGGTAGTCTGAAAACAGCTCTGTTCATTAGTCTTGCTGTTTGCTTATATTATGCTGCTCTGCACGAATATTTCGGTCATGAAACGCCTTGGTATGGGTTCATCATCTTTGTCATGAGCTGGTGGCCGCTATCTCTTATCGGAAAGCGACTGAACTCTAATTTATTCTTTTCCGTACTTGGATTTGGTGCCCTTAGTTTGTTTTTCCTATTTGTAAATATTGCATATTCGCCATCAGTAATCTGGGCAGTATATCCAATCTTTGCAGCAGCATGGTGGCCATTGGCAGCTTACTTTTACAGCTACCGGCGTCGTTATGTCAGATAAGCAAAACAGACACCCTCATCAGGTGTCTGTTTTGCTTATTTCGTATACATATTTTTCGCTATTCTGGCGAGCGTTTTGCTAGGAAGCAGCTTCATGAAGAAAACAGCTGCTTGAATGTTCATAGACGGAAATACAACGCGTTTACCCTTAATAAATCCGAGGAATCCTTCGCGTGCCACATCCTCTGGGGCATCGCGGAAAGAAGACATAATCTTGTCATTACCGGCACGTTTGAAAAACTCAGTCTGCGTAGGACCTGGACAAAGTGCGGTAACTGTCACGCCGCTCGGAGCCAATTCTTCAGCCAATGCTTCTGAATACCACTGAACGTATGCCTTTGACGCATGGTAGGCCGCCATGTGCGGACCTGGCAGGAAAGCAGCCATACTAGAAATGTTTAAGATGCCATTCGGCACACTCTTGAATGGAGAGTGGATAATATCATTGATAAACAATCGTGAGAGATTCGATAACGAGACCATGTTCAAATGCAGCAGTTTTTGCTGTGTCTCAAAGCTTGTTTCCTCGAACTTGCCGCTAAGTCCAAAGCCGGCATTATTAACAAGCACTTCGACTGTTTTTCCTTCATCACGAATTTTTTCATAGAGCTTGTAAGCACTGTTTGGTACGGACAAATCATGAGGAATGACAGTTACATTCGAATCATGCAATTCTGTTTGCAGGGATAGGAGTTTATCCTTGGATCTCGCTACGATAATTAAATCATAGCCTGCCTTGGCGAACCATTTGGCTAAATGGTAGCCAATTCCGCTGGACGCTCCTGTAATTAGAGCAGTTGGTTTCATTGTGTGATTCACCTCATTTGACAATCTTGTAAAGCATTACCCTGTTGCCAGGCGTAAAAAACGCTATCTGCTTTTAGTATACCCGTTGCGTTACCCGGTTACCATTGCTAAGGAAGGTTTTTACATCGTTTTAAAAGGGAAAGGGCTTACATGAAGGAAAGATACGAGGAGGGTGAATATGGTAGAAAAGAATGGAGCAAAAGGCGACAAGAACAAGCACAGCTATTCCAAAGCTGAGAGTGAGAACCGAGAGAAACAACTGGAAAATAAACAGGATATGCTGACAGATGATGTGCCGGTGGATGAAGTGGAGAGAGATTTAGAGGATGATCGGCATAAACACCGCACAAAGCAAGCGTCTAACTCGGATCCTGAAGAATGAAGAGGCTGGGACATAACTGTTTAAGCTATATAAAAATCCAAACAATGCTGCAATCAACTGCAGCATTGTTTGGATTTTTGCGTGGGAAACGAAGATGAGAGCATCGCTTCGGAAATACACTCCGCTTTCCTGCGGGCGGCTGGTGAGTCTCCTCGTGCAAAAAGCGAACTGCGGGGTCTAACCTAGCCTTCCTCCCGCGGGAGTCTCCGTGTATTTCCTACGCTGATTTGTGTTATAGGAAATCTTCACTCGTGTAGGCAGAGTACGTAGACTCCTCGAAAAAGATAGCGATTTTCTTGTCGGTGTCTACTTCAAAAGCCATTCTTATCCGTGATAACAGCTAAAGTTGGAAAACAGCAGTCGTCAGAGAGCTGCATTAAAAGTACGGATCTAGTTATCGTTCGTTTTTAGGATGAATTAATCTTGTTTTGTTCCGCTCTCTTTTTTGTGATCTCGTTTGCTGTGATTATTGTTGGAGCAGCTTTTCAATAGAATGTTTCATATCTATTGGGCTTGTTTTCGGCGCGAATCGCTCGACCACATTTCCTTCTGTATCAACTAGGAATTTTGTGAAATTCCATTTAACTTTCTTAGAGAATAGACCGCCAGCCTCATTTGTCAGGTGTTTATAAAGCGGATGGGCGTCTGGTCCATTCACTTTTACCTTTTCAAACATTGGAAAACTAACACCGTAATTGCGCTGACATACCTCTGCGATTTCTTCACTGCTTCCTGGTTCTTGATTCATGAATTGATTACTCGGAAACCCGAGAATAACAAGTCCTTTGTCTTGATAGTCCTTATATAACTCCTGCAGCTGTTCAAGCTGTGGTGCAAAGCCGCATTTACTTGCCGTGTTCACAATCACAAGAACCTTTCCGGCATAATCCCTTAGACTGACTTCTTTTCCATCCAAGGTAACAGCAGCATAATCGTATACTGTCATGTTATATCCTCCTCTTGTTTACACGTACAATGTAGCACATATGGAAACGAAGTGATAACAATCCAAACTGGCAAGTGGTAGAATATAGAAAAAGGTGGTGTTCAGATGGAATTTTTCCTAAAACAGCTGGATCATGTACAGCTTGCTTGTCCAAAAGGCAGTGAAGAGCAGGCGAGGAATTTTTTTGTAGATGTGCTAGGCTTTGAAGAAATCGAGAAGCCAGCCAACTTGCGAGCGAGAGGCGGTGTATGGTTCAGTTGCAATAGCATTACGGTTCACATGGGAATAGAGGAACCTTTTTCGCCAGCCCGAAAAGCGCATCCAGCTCTCGAAGTAGAAGGATTATCTTCCTTGCGGCAACACCTAGATCAACACAGTATAGATTTTACAGATGATGCAGATTTGCCAGGTGCAGACCGGATTTATGTGCATGACCCCTTTGGTAACAGACTAGAGTTTTTAGAATGGCATTAAAAAAGAACCCCTGAGGGTTCTTTTTTAGTTTGCTACTGTTTCGTTTTCCAATTTGGCAAGACGCTCTTCGACTTCTTCCGGTGTTAAGCCGTGTTCTTCAACGTACATGTTACGCGGGGAGCGGCGGCAGCTGTCGGAGCAGCCGCGAAGATACTTGTGCTCGTTTTCTTCAGAGCAAATAATCTGACGGTTGCAAGAAGGATCTGCGCAATTTACATATCGTTCACAAGGCTCGTTATCAAAGTAATCTCTCGCCACGATGACATGTTCTTTTTGGTTGATTGGTACAGAGATACGGCTGTCAAATACATACATGCGGCCATCCCAAAGCTGTCCTTGTACTTCTGGATCCTTACCGTATGTGGCGATTCCGCCATGCAATTGGCCAACATCCTCAAAACCTTCACGAACAAGCCAGCCGGAGAATTTCTCACAGCGGATACCGCCTGTGCAATAGGTAAGAACGCGTTTTCCTTCTAGTATATCTTTGTTCTCGCGGACCCAGTTTGGCAGGTCGCGGAATGTTTCAATTTCAGGGCGGATGGCGCCGCGGAAGTGACCGAGATCATACTCATAATCATTCCGAGCATCAAGAACAACTGTGTTCTCATCCTGCATTGCTTCGTAAAATTCCTTCGGAGATAGGTAGTTACCTGTTGTCTCACGAGGGTTTATATCATCTTCAAGACGCAGCGTTACCAATTCAGGACGCGCACGTACATGCATTTTCTTGAAAGCATGTTCATCTGCTTCGTCAATTTTGAAGACCATCTCTTCAAAACCTGGTTTCGCATGCATCATGTCCATATATGCTTGTGTTTGTTCTACTGTTCCGGAGCAGGTACCGTTCATACCTTCCTTCGCAACAAGGATACGGCCTTTTAATCCGAGTTCCTTGCAAGCTTTTAAATGTTCGCTGGCGAAAGCTTCCGGATCTTCAATATCTACATAATTATAATACAACAATACGCGATAATCACTCATGTTATTTTCCACCTGTCATTTATATTTGCAAGATACAAATTTAGGCGATATGTCGTTATTTATACTCTTGCAATCAAATATTTTAGCACGAAAGACTGCTCAGTACAATTGGTAATTAAAATAGCTTGTTCTTGAAATAATACCACATGCCAAAAGTGACCAGTACCAAGAATACGCTGACACCCGCTGTTGTCCACGGGCTGTCAGAGAATGGAATGGGAAGATTCATCCCAAAGAAACCAGTTACGAATGTCAGCGGGAGCATAACTGTTGAGATGATTGTGAGCACGTTTAGTTTTTCGGTGGATTTGGCGCTAATAATGGAATAGTACGTGTCCAAGGCGCTGTTCACCAAATCGCGGAAGGTTTCCGTAGCATCCACAATACGCTCTAAATGATCGAGTAAATCGGTAAAGAAAGGTACATTCTCTTCGCGTATGTCGAATTTCCATTTACCATTCACATTAAGGAAAATGCGACGCTGCGGCAAAATGACCCGCCTGATTAAGATAATCGTACGCTTTAGAGATAGAAATTCCTCGGTTACTTCTTTTACGCCTTCGCTGTATATCTCATCTTCTATTTCTTCAATTCGTATGCCAATTCTGTCCAGAACAGGGAAATATTCATCTGTAATACCGTCGGCTAATGCATATAGAAGGAAGTCTGCTCCTTGGTTCATATAACGGGAGGAACGGGAACAAATTGCATGCATCTGACCGAGCCAGCGCAGCTTATGTTTGTGAATCGTCACAACATAGTTTGGCCCTAAAAAAACGTTTAATTCAAGCGTCGTGATCTCATTGTCACTTTCTTCGTTGTAACGCAGGGCATGAAAGACGAAAAATTTGTATGCATCGTAGTCATCAACTTTTGCGCGTGGACTGTCATGCAGACAATCTTCAATCGCAAGCGGGTGAAAATCGAATATGCTGGCAAGTTCATGCAGCTCATGAGATTGCACATCATACGCATCAATCCATAGAAGATTATCCGGGTCCTCCAAATGAAGATTGCTGTCCTGTAAAGTAATATTTGTCTGCATGGTGTCTGTTTGGTGATGATACAGATACGTCTTAATCATGCTTCCACCCCTTTCATTACGGTTATTCTTTCACAAGCTATAGTCAATATAAGGAAAGGGGTAAAGGCTGTCAACAAGATATTTCTTTTCGAAGCTAGGTATGAAAAGCGGGAAGGAGGAACAGACTGTAAATAGAACTAGTAAGTGAGTGTTGGGACTCATCAAAAACTAGGTCTATTATCACAGGACGGAATACGTTGGTATGAAAGCGATTTCTGTCATATACTGCAGCATTGAAAGCGTTTTATTAGGGCGTATGTCTCATTCTTAACATATTTTGAAGAAAAAGTTAGAATACACTTGCAATCTTATATAAAAAACGTTACTCTTAAGAGGCAAAAGAAACGGTTGAATAATCTTTACGATCTCTTTCACAATAAGTGGTGTGGGTGTAAAGGTATAACGATTCAATACCTGTACTTTTGTACTTCTATTGTAAGGAGGTCATTTAAATGACTGGAAAAGTAAAATGGTTTAACGCAGACAAAGGTTTTGGTTTCATCGAAAGAGAAGACGGAGACGACGTTTTCGTACATTTCTCTGCTATCCAAGCTGACGGCTTCAAAACTCTTGACGAAGGTCAAGAAGTTGAATTCGAAATCGTTGAAGGCAACCGCGGCCCACAAGCTGCTAACGTAACTCGTCTGTAATATATCCCTATATAACGACGACAAAGGCGCATTCTGGATTATTCCAGGATGCGTCTTTTATCATTTTAAGGAGAGGTGTGCTGTAATGAGTCAAGAAGAGCTTTCGAAAAAGATCATTGAGAAATATCAAGAGGATGAGCGAATGATGATTCGAATCTTCGCGCAGTGGTGTACGAATCATGATGTAGATGCGGTGACCTTATATGAGCAGGCCTATCCAAAACAAGGGAAAAATACCGCACTGCAAGAAGCGCTGGAAGAGATGCTGCCAAAAGACGAGGCATCGGATATTTCGGATGAGATGGTGCTGGAGGTATTACAATTCTTTGGTAATGATGAGTTAGCATTTGTTGTCGCTTCAGCTGCTGAGGAAAAAAGGGGGGGCCGCTAACGTGGAATTACTACATCAAGCAATTCGAGAAAGAGGGACCATTATTGGAGACACCATTGTAAAAGTCGACAGCTTTTTAAACCACGAAATAGATACAGCCCTTCTTTATGAAATTGGTAAAGTGTTTTATCAAAAGTTCCAGCACCAACCCGTGACGAAAATTGTCACGATTGAAGCAGGCGGAATTGCACCAGCTCTTATGGCGGGTCTTGCTTTCGGTGTTCCTGTCGTATATGCAAAGAAGCAAAAGTCTCTTACGATGAAAGGTGATGTCTATTGTGAATCTGTCTATTCCTTCACGAAACAGGTTTATTCAGATGTAACAATTTCAAAAGACAGACTATCACCGAATGATCATGTGTTAATTATCGATGATTTTTTGGCAAATGGAGAAGCGGCTGCGGGATTGATTAATATTATAAAACAAGCAGGTGCATCAGTTGCCGGGATTGGAATTGTTATCGAGAAAAGTTTCCAAAAAGGAAGAGCTCGCTTAGAAGAATTAGATATAGAAGTCGAATCTTTAGCGCGTATCGCCCGAATTGGAGAGGGAAAAATCGAATTTTTGCAATCATAATTTTTTTGATAGGATGATCTTTTTTGGGGTACATATTGACGTTATTGCCTATTTTTGGCATTTTTTTAATTGGCTTCATTGGTCAGAAGCTATTGAAGTTTGATATTCGCAGTATTTCGAAGATGTCTGTTTATTTGCTTTCCCCGGTTTTAGCTTTCCAGACATTTTATGAAAACCGGTTAAGCAAGGATTATATGTATCTTGCCATCTTCGTCGTCGGTCTTTGTCTGACGCTCATACTGATCTGTTATATGATAAGCTGGGTACGAAGGTATGATCGTCAGGACACGTATAGCTTAATGCTGGGTGCATCATTTATGAATAATGGCAATTATGGTACGCCGCTCGTGTTGTTCGTATTTGGTGCAGCCGGGTTCCATTATGCAGTTATTCTGCTTGTCTTACAGCAGCTTGTGATGGCAACTATTGGTGTCTTTATCGCTGCCAAAGGCGGAGGAACAAATCTTTCCCTGCGTGCTACCTTTGTATCTGTTATGAAGATACCAATCATTTATGGAGCGTTGCTCGGAATAGTATTCCAGCTCTTGAGGGTACCGCTTAGCGGACCGATTACCCAAGCTGTGCAGCTCGTAGCTGATGCGGCCATACCTACTGTCATGATTGTTCTCGGTATGCAGCTGGCGAATATCTCGTTAAAAGCCTTGGAATATGAGCGCCTTTCGTATGCACTTGTACTAAAGCTGCTCATTTCGCCTGTTGTTGCTTACCTGTTTACTTTAATCTTGCCGGTTGACGATTTGGTGAAGCAGATTATGGTTTTGGTAGCCGCAATGCCAACTGCAGCTAACACGACCATATACGCTCTTGAATTTGGGGCCAAGCCTTCTTATGTATCAAGTACAACCATGATTAGTACAGTTCTTAGTCTTATTACACTGCCAATATTATTGTTTATACTTATATAAAGAGGCCGAATTAATTCGGCCTCTTTAATTATGCTTTTTTCGTAAATAGCTTAATTAATGCTTGTGTTCCAAGATCTTCATCACCGTTTGCTGCAAGTCGTTCGTATAGGGAGAGGCTTAGTTCTAGTCCTGGTGTCATCATGTCCATTTCCTTCGCAGCTTCGAGAGCCAGTTTCATGTCCTTGATGAAGTGTTTCACATAGAACCCAGGATCATAATCTCCTTTAATCATTCGAGGAGCCAGGTTGCTTAAGCTGAAACTTCCGGCAGCTCCTGTTGTAATAGATTGAAGCACTTTAGTCGGGTCCATTCCTGCGTGCTCTGCATACGCAATCGCCTCGCAAACACCAACCATATTACTGGCGATCGTCACCTGGTTAATTAGCTTTGTATGCTGCCCGAAGCCAGCAGGCCCTTGCCGGATAATATTCTCACCCATCGTTTCAAATACAGGCAGCACTGCTTGAAATGCTTCTTCGTCACCACCGACCATGATGGCGAGTTTTCCGTTTCTTGCGCCAACATCGCCTCCTGAAACTGGAGCGTCCAATGCGAAAATACCTTTGTTCTTAGCTTCCGCATGAATTTCTTCAGCTAATGCTGGTTTGGAAGTGGTCATATCAATTACATACGTACCAGATTTAGCGTGCTGGAGGATTCCGTTGTCGCCAAAGTAGACTTCCTGCACATCGCTAGGATAGCCGACCATTGTAATTACGACATCGGTCGCTTGCGCTAGGCTAGCGGGTGTATCATGCCAGACAGCGCCAGCATCAACTAATTCCTGTGCTTTTGCTTTTGTTCTTGTATAGACGTCCAGTTCAAAGCCAGCTTGCATCAAATTACGGCTCATGCTTTTGCCCATAACACCAATACCGATAAAACCTACTCGCTTGATTTTTCCCATATTATTCCCTCCTGTCGAATGCATTTTTATCGTACCGCTATGCGGTTTGATTGTCGAGTAAAGAGAGAGATTCTGGCTGAAAATCACAAACAATTTTTCGCCTGCAAAAAACCTCGAAAGACGGCAGTTTTCTTCATGGGATAGATTGTGAAATGAGTCTTGCAGGTAAAGTAGAGATTGAAAGAGACAAGGATGTATGGTAAAGTCATTTGTACAACATCTTGTTAGTATAAACATAAAGCAATACTATATATAGTTTCGAAGGCGAGCAAGCCGGGTATCGACAAGAGGATGAAGAAATCGCTTCATTCGCTTGATAGACAGTGTTTTTTAACACTTTTTATTTGTCGTTTCTGATTCATGTTACTACTGTATCTAGTAGTACAGACAGAGCAGACAGTTTCCTGGTAGTTGCTCACTTTGTGCGTTTAGGGGTAAGAAAATACTTACTAATACACCTGTATTCTTAGAGGAGGAAGTTTCAACATGTTAGATACGACACAAACAGTCAATTGGAAAGAGCATGTAGCAGCCGTGCTCAAATCACGCTTTGCGGAATCTGACGCAAAACATCTGATTCAATATGGTGAGCGGTTGTCACAGCAAAAATCCTGGTCATCCGATAAGGAGTGGCTGAATCAGTTAATTCTGGAAGGGTTGGCGCAGCTTGATGAAGAAGAGACGCAATGGACATATATTGCAGCGAGTCTGTATTTGGAACAGCTTTATTTCGAAGCTGCTAATAATCGCGGTTACAAATTCGAAGAAAAGTACGGATCATTCTACAGCTTAATCCAGCAATTGACTGAGATTGGTATCTATAACACATCCCTTCTCGACACATACAGTGAAAATGATATCAATTACTTCCATAGCTTGATCGATTACAAGAAAGACGGATTGTTCACATATATTGGTCTGCGTACGCTTGCGGACCGCTATTTGGCGACAGATCACAAAGGCGGTACTTATGAGCTTCCGCAGGAACGCTTCATGATAATTGCCATGACAATTATGAGCAAGGAACCTACAGAGAAGCGTAAAGAGCTTGTCACAGAGGCATATTGGGCTTTGAGCAATCTTTATATGACAGTGGCTACGCCGACTTTGTCTAACTCTGGTAAGAGCTACGGACAGCTTTCCAGCTGCTTCATCGACACAGTGGATGACAGCTTGCAAGGTATTTTTGACAGCAACACAGATATTGCCAACTTGTCTAAAAATGGCGGCGGTATTGGCGTGTATCTTGGTAAGATCCGCAGCCGCGGCAGTGCCATCAAAGGCTTTGAAGGTGCGTCTTCTGGTGTGCTTCCATGGATGAAGCAGCTTAATAATACAGCAGTAAGTGTCGATCAATTAGGTCAGCGTAAAGGTGCGATTGCTACGTATCTTGATATTTGGCATAAAGATATTTTCCCATTCCTTGATGCGAAACTGAATAATGGGGATGAGCGCCAGCGTACACATGACTTATTCACGGGTGTCTGCCTGCCGGATATATTCATGGAACAAGTACAAGGACGCGGAAACTGGTATCTATTCGACCCGCATGAAGTTCGCCGTGTGATGGGCTTCTCTTTGGAGGATTTCTACGATGAAACAAGAGGAGAAGGATCTTTCCGCGAAAAATACTGGGCATGTGTCGAAAATCCGGACTTGCATAAGGAAGAGGTTCCGGCTATCAATGTCATGAAACGTATTCTTCGCAGTCAGCTTGAAACAGGCGGTCCTTTCATGTTTTATCGTGATGAAGTGAACCGTCAGAATGCGAACAAACATGCAGGGATGATTTATTCCAGCAACCTTTGCACAGAGATTATGCAAAACCAAAGTCCAACGGTGATGACAGAACAAACGACTCAAGACGGCAAAATCATTATCACAAAAGAACCTGGTGATTTTGTTGTGTGTAACCTTTCTTCGATTTCTTTAGCGAAAGCTGTGACAGAGGATGTCTTGGAGCGCTTAGTTCCAATCCAGGTTCGTATGCTGGATAATGTGATTGATTTGAACACAATTCCTGTGCTGCAAGCGCAAATTACAAATCAGAAGTACCGTGCTATCGGTCTTGGAACCTTCGGCTGGCATCACTTGCTTGCTTTGAAGCACATTGACTGGGAAAGTGATGAAGCAGTAGCTTATGCTGATGAACTGTACGAGAAAATCGCTTACTTGACGATTCAGTCCAGCATGCAGATTGCCAAAGAGAAAGGTGCTTACCCGATTTTTGAAGGTTCTGACTGGGCAGATGGCAGCTACTTTGACAATAAAGGCTATACAACAGGCGATTCTGAACTTGACTGGAAAGGTCTGCAAGAACAAGTGAAGGAAAATGGAATGCGTAATGCCTATTTGATGGCAGTAGCCCCGAACTCTTCCACAGCTTTAATTGCAGGAAGTACAGCTACGACAGACCCGATCTTCAGCAAATTCTATTCTGAAGAGAAGAAGGATTATAAGATTCCAGTAACAGCTCCGGACTTGAATGCAGAAACAGATCGTTATTACAAATCTGCTTATGAGATTGATCAGCAGTGGAGTGTGAAGCAAAATGCAGCACGCCAAAAGCATATTGACCAAGCAATTTCGTTCAATATGTATGTACCGAACTCTATTAAAGCAAAAGAGCTGCTTGATTTGCATATCGCAGTTTGGGATGCTGGTATTAAGACGTCTTATTACTTGCGTTCTACGTCTAACTAATACAAAAGGGACCCTTTCCTACAGAGGCCACTGAAAAAATAACAATTTTTAAGGTGTTCAGTTAGAAATGTCCATATCTAGAAACTAAAAAAGCAGAAAGCGACTACATAAAGTAGGTTGCTTTCTGCTTTTCTCGGACTTAATGACTTTTTCAGTGGCCTCTTCCTACAGGGTCTCTTTTTCTATGCGTTTCACTTGTTCTGTACCAAACACCGCAGTGGGCTGCTCGTTTTCGAAATAAAGGCAGGCATCTTCATCAATGCCGTATCCGTAAGGCACTTGAAGCTGTTCTAAGCCAGCTATAAGATGTTGTTCATCTTGCCATTGAGAGAAGTGGACACTTATCAGCTGGTTATGCAGCAAGCCAAGTCCAGGTCCGCTCCATGCTTGTTGGTTATCTGTATCGCGGGGTGAGAGGAGCACTGTTTCCGGCATTAGAAGCGCTCCTGCACTATTACCGGCGACTGGAACCCCAGTTGCATATTTGTCCTTTAAAAGCTGCTTGAACGGCTGTTTTGCATAATGTGCATAGTATGTTTCGGAATGACCGCCACCGATAAAAATACCAGTAGCTGCGGCTAGTTGTTGTGCTGCTGCATCTGCGTCTAACATGCCTTCATTATTTGGAATAATAACCGAAATATTTCTTTCCGGGACACCTTGATTCAACCAGTGCTTTGTATAACGCGGCAGAAATGCTTCCCAACCTTCTCGGTAGACAATCAGCAGTGCGATTTTGGCATTTTTTCCGCCAGCTGCTCTGCTAAAGTGTACATTGGCTTCTCTCTGAGCGGTATTTCCTCCAAGTAAGTACAATCTTCGCTTCGGCATCCATCATCCCTCCGTTTTCCTGATTATACAATAAGTGCACATTTAATAGAGATGTGTTTTCTGTCACATACTAACATACAGTTAAGAAATGAACTGGAGGGAAACACATGGTCAGACCAGAGACGCTAAATGCTTGTAAAGAGATGTTGGAAAATCGGCTGCAAGAATTGAAACAAACATTAAAGGATCATTTTGGTGTCGAAATGTCGTATAACAAGGATGCAGTAGGTGAACTGAGCAATTATGATAACCATCCAGGAGATACAGCAACCGAATTATTCGAAAGAGAGAAAGACATCGCTTTAAATGACCACTTGGAGCAAGAACAGCAGGATATTGAAGCGGCGCTGGCAAGAATGAAGAAGGGCACTTACGGAATCTGTCAAAAGTCAGGGAAGCCAATACCTGATGAACGTCTGCTTGCCATGCCGACAGCGGAAACACTAGTAGAGTTCAAGCCGCAGCAAATGACACTGCATGATCGGCCGGCAGAAGAAGCAGTCATTCATCCGCGCCTGGAGGATTTGGAAGGAAAAGATGACGAAGAAGATTCGGAACATAATTTTTATGATGGAGAAGATACTTTGCAGGAATTGCAAGCGTACGGGTCATCTGAAACTCCTTCTGATTTTGTTAACTCGGAGAAAGATTATGGTTATATGGCAGTAAATTCCGGTGAAGAAATAGGCGGAGCAGAAGATATAGAAAACTTCCTAATCTCCGATATGCATGGAAAGTATGATGGTGTTAACGAAGATCATGAAAAATATGAAGATTATCTGGATGATGCAGATGTGACATCTATTTTGTATGAAGAATAAACGAAGCCGGGCGGAAATTGCCCGGCTTTTTGCTGTCCATCAGAAAGCGGGCATACATGCTTATTCAGCGGAATACGTTGTACTAAATGTACTGTATTCTAATTTTAAAGGGGTTGAAGCATGTTGACAGAAGCATGGACTTCGAGATTTTTCACACGTGAGGATCGTGCAGCGCGCGATTTTGTGCTGAAATTACCGGATGCTTGGTGGAGTCGCGGTTATGAATATAAATGGGCAGCTTCGTTCGTAGAGGCAGGAGATATTGTGCTGGATGCTGCCTCGGGAATCAGTCATCCATTTAAATTTCACTTAGCGGCCACAGCCCAAGCAGTCTATGCATGCGATATAGATGCAAGAATTATGGATGAACAGGCAATTATTGAAGACATAAGCAGGGATTTCGGGAAAGAAGAGGCAGCACGATTACCAGCAGAACTAATCCAAAGAATTTACCGTTCTGAAGCAGATCTGACCGCGCTACCATACGAAGATGCCCTTTTTGATAAGATATTCTGTATTTCGGTAATAGAACATTTGGATGTAAGTGTGCAAAAGCGTGCTTGGGAGCAGTTCAGCCGTACGTTAAAGCCAGGCGGTCTCGTAATCTTAACGTTCGATTATCCAACGGTTGATTTAAACGTTTTAAAGACATTAGCCGAGCTTGCAGGCTTGGAATTTGCTGGTGACGTTCAGACTGAAATGCCGGCAAATGCCCTGTTTGATGATCAATGGGGACGACTATATTGTTTTCGTGCTATTTTTCGAAAGAAGAAACCTCCGTCCATCTGATTAAAGTGGGATTGGCATCTAAAATACTTTCATACTGTGCTTTCTGTCCATACACAGCTTGCGGGTCTTGCTGCTGGTAGCGTTCATATTTTTGTTTTCGGTCCATCTCGTTCGCCCAGCCAAAATGTTTTACTCGTATATCGCTAATACCATTAGGCAGTTTGAATATATTCTCTGGAAATCGGCCGCAGTGGACAGGTGTTTCCAGCCACTCGTATGGAAAGGCAGGCTGGTAGCGCAGCAGAAACGGACGATAAAAAAGGTGAGCCTGCCAATAAGTATCCTCGCGGTAATGATTTTCATCCCAGAAATCAAATAAACGTAATGAATAAAGGTCAAGATCGGCTTGGTTCAAGAGCCGGTCTTTTACTGTTAAAAAGGCATTTTCCAGTACTTCATCAGCATCCAAATTCAAAATCCAGTCAGGCTCTTCAGCAATTGTTTCCTGCCATTGCTGTTTGCGTAGCTCAATCTCATTTGAAAAGCTGGAAGCAGTGTTTTCAATCAATTTTAGCGGCACGTTGTATGTTGCGCATAGTGCTTGGCAAATTTCTCTCGTGTTATCTGTACTGTGATCATCGATGATGACTGCTTGATCCACAGCGGCTAAACAACCGTGCAAAACACGTTCCAGATAGCGTCCTGCTTCATTTTTAACAATCATGGATAAAGTAAGCGTATTGCTGCGTGCTTTCGAGATACGTTGTGCAGAACCAGGCCAATTTTGTTCCCACTTATAAGCAGGAAGCTTTGCTAAATCTGTTTTTCGATAAAGGTGGAACGCAGGGTAATGGGTATCAACAAAGAGAGAGAGACCGAGTGCAGCAGCGCGAATACAAAAATGCCGATCTTCTCCCCAGAAAGAGAGATTAGGGATTTCGCCGAAATGGACGCCCTTTTCTATAGCATTTCTGCTGATTAGTGTACAAGCCCCTAAGCCGCCCACTTCATATAAACCGGGTTCTTGCATTTGACGGAGGAAAGCTTGATGTCTTTCTACGCGTTCTTCATCTGACAGAGATTCTCCGCGAGAATGGGAAAATTGATCATACTCATCTTTCAGCCAGACTTGCGGCAGAGCTTGCGTGCCTGGCTGCCATTGTGTCCAGAAGACACACGAAACAATATCCTTTTCACTAGCAAGCAGCTGGTTCAAAGTAGCGGGGTGCAAGATAAGATCAGAGTCGACAAAAAATACATAATCATACTGTTGCTCCAAAGCAAACGAGATAATTCGATTTTTCCATGCAGCTACTTTCCAAATAAGCGATTCAGTCCAGTAATGCGTATGTTCATCTTTCAAGTAAGGGTCGGTTCCTTCGGATGGGAGAATGGCTGTCGTCTGTTCTTTTGCAAACTTATAAAGCAAAGAGCTGGATTCAGGGTTATCATTATCATCAACAAAACAATAAGAAATGGACACGTCGTTTGTTTGAAGATCACGAAGCGAGTCTAGGTAGGCAGACAATATGTCAGGATCTTGTTTTACAGTGGTGCCAATCAATACATTAGTCATAAATCATGCTCCTTTATGTAAGGTCTGTTTATAATGTATTGGGCGTGAGCATGACTTGTGACGGATTAGACAAAAATAGTAGCTAAAATACTTTCTGACAAGCAGAAGTGTCTCACCTTGTTGTGTACGGCTAGCAATGCAATAACATCAAGCTTGCGCTAGTTATAACAAAAATACAAATTCGATATCCGCTCTATCTTTAAAGAGTGGTTGTTTTTTTTCGATCAATCAAATCCAAAAAAGCGATCATCCATGTTGCAGATGATCGCTTTTTATTGGAAAGGTGGAGCAGAGCCCTAGGCCGCTAGTATGACATTATGGGGATATCATGTTTTTTACGTTATTAGGATGCGGCCGCAATTTATCTAATCAATAAGCTGTGCTTATTGTTGTTGTTGTTCGGCGGTATTATTAGCTTGTGTCGCTTGCTCATTTGTTAGTGTAAGTTTCGCTGTTTCTTTGCTGCCATCTCGATAATAGGTCACGTTCACTTCATCTCCGATTTGTTTATCAGAATATAGGTATGAACGCAAATCAACCATGCTAGTGATATCTTGGTCGTCAATTTTCGTAATAACATCATATTGCTCAAGTCCTGCGTCCGCAGCTGCTGAACTTTCTACTACTTGGGCAAGCACAACACCTGCTGTTACATCGTCTGGTAAGTTCAATGTCCGCTGCTTGCTAGCTTGCGGCACTTGGTCCAAGCTTACAGCACCGATACCGATATAAGGACGTTCAACTTTACCGGATGTTTCCAATTGATTAATGAGTGGCTTCGCTGCATCAATTGGAATGGCGAAACCAATACCTTCTACTTCTTCTTGTGCAATCTTCATAGAGTTAATACCAATTACCTCGCCATTGGCATTAATTAAGGCGCCGCCACTGTTACCAGGGTTGATGGCAGCATCTGTTTGCAGTACTTCGGAAACCCAATCTTCTGTTCCGTCATTATTGGAATCAACGGCAACAGAACGATCGAGACCGCTGATGATTCCTTGTGTAACGGAACCGGCGAATTCAGATCCAAGTGGATTACCGATTGCGATAGCTTGCTGACCAACAGTTAAATCATCGGAAGTACCGAATGAAGCAACTGTATCAACATTCGTGCCATCAATTTCTAGTACAGCTAAATCACTAATTTCATCTTTGCCAAGCAATTTAGCTTTCTCTGTTTCTCCACTAGCTAGTGTCACTTCCAAGCTGGAAGCACCTTCGACAACGTGGTTGTTCGTTACGATGTATGCTTTTCCGTCTTCTTTTTTATAGATAACACCTGAACCAGAACCTGCTGCCTCTGATTCAGAGAATAAATCTGCTTGCTGCAAGTTCTCCACGCCTACGACAGCTGCAGAAGCACTTTGAATGGCAGAAGTTAAATTTTTTGTGCTAGTTTCAGTTGCTAATGTTTTGTTACTGGAAGTTGTGGTTGATATATTGTCTGTTCCCATAGTTGAAGGACTTGCTGCGTCAGATTTAAACGAAATAACATTAGTAAATACAAGGACAGCGACGATTGCGAGTACTAAAATACCACCTGCAATGCCGCTGATAAAACTTGTCCAGCCCTTGCCCTTCTGTTTCTGCTGCTGCGGCTGTTTCACCGGCTCATCTACTTGAATAGCATGTCCGTAAGTTGGCGTTTCTTCTTTTTGTTCAGACCTTCTGTATGGTTCATCTGTATAGGAAGGCTCTTGTTCGTTATCAGAATCATGCCGCTCATCTTCTGGGTATTCATCGTATTGTTTGTCGTTATCTTTATTCATATAAGACACCTCTTTCGTGTTGTTTGCGTTTTTCTATACTACCTATTTTACTGCCAGGCTTCGGGATTTATTTGGAGCAATTATGTAAAATATGTGGAATGGATAAATCGAAGAGAAAAGCTTTTCTTTTCTTAGATTTATGGGAAAATAGCGATAGAGAAGAAAGGAGTACGAGCATTTGTCACATCATATTATCGTTGTGGAAGACGATCAAAATATACGGAATATAGTAGAAGCATATTTAAAGAAGGAAGGTTACCGGATTAGTGTGGCTGAGACAGCTGAACTTGCTTTGGAGCTGGCAGAAAAGGAATTTCCGGATCTATGGATTATGGACATTATGCTGCCAGGCATGGACGGGTATGCGCTATGCAATAAGATTCGCCAAACAAGCGAGGTGCCAATTATTATCATCTCGGCAAAAGATGAAGAAATTGACAGAATTCTTGGTTTGGAACTGGGCGGCGATGATTACCTGACCAAACCTTTCAGCCCGCGGGAATTAGTTGCGCGTGTAAAGCGACTCTTTAAAAGGTGGAACCCGCAAACCCAACCTGAAACGCAGGCAGCTGTGAAACAAATGGACTTAGAAGCAGGTGATCTGCAACTTCATTTAGGAGAACGCCGTGTATACTGGCATGAAGAAGAAGTGGAAGTAACGGCAAAGGAATTTGAGATGATCGTTATTCTTGTTCAAAATCCTAATCGTGCCTTCTCGCGAGATGAGCTGCTGACAAAAGTGTGGGGAGAAGATTATTTCGGCAGTGACCGTGCTGTTGATGACTTGGTAAAACGGCTTCGCAAAAAGATGGAGGGAATTCCTATTGAAACGGTGTGGGGCTTTGGCTACCGGTTCAGGATGGATGAAGAATGAGACTGAAAACACAGCTGAATCTAGCTTTCACAACTTTGCTTATCATTGTGATGGGGTTCACAGCGATAACTTTGTATTCGCAATTGAAAAGTTTACTCGTGACCAATGAGACGAGACAGTTGGAAGAAAGCGGACAGATTTTACTTACGACAATTAGCGGCATAGACGAAATCCCTGTTCCTGCACTCGATTCCATGCTTAATAAATTGGACCTTAGCATGTTTCTTTATGACGAACAAGCAGAGGAAGTAACCTATACTAATTTAGTGAAATCAGATGCGAAGAAGCTTGCAGAAAGCCATGATACGGCTCCCACTCGTGAAAACACGATTTGGAAGGATAAGCAAAATAGCTTTGTTGTCAAATCAATTAAGATTGGACCGGAACAACATATGGTTATTCTTCGTCCTATCAGAGAACTGGAAGAAGTACAGCAAAGTTTCTTCCAGCGCATTCTGCTTGTTTTCTTAATCGGTGTTATGATAGCAATCTTAATCAGTACGTACTTAACACAGCGTTTAGTGCGGCCTTTAACCGAATTAAAATATCAGCTGAAAAAGATTCAGCGCCGTGAATTCGATAAGATTGAAACGGTTAAAGCGAGTGGAGAAATTAAGGAAGTAGAACAAAGCGCAATTGAGATGGCGAAGGAATTGAACCGCTATATTACATCTCAGCGTCAATTTTTCCAAAATGCCAGCCACGAATTAAAGACACCGCTCATGACGATTCAAGGCTATGCAGAGGGAATAAAAGACGGCGTCTTCACTGGCAAGGATCAAGAGAACGGGCTGGAAGTTGTTGTATCAGAGATTAATCGTTTAAAACAGCTGATAAATGAGATGATTTTGCTGGCCAAGCTGGACAGTGAAGAAGGAATTTATAAACAGGAACGAGTAGAGATAAAAGAGCTTATCAATCAGACCATAGACCGAGCGCTTCCCCTAGTAAGCGACAAAAATGTTAATTTGACGTACAATAAACCTTCTGACATTGTAATTAATGGGGATAAAGAGAAGCTGCTTCGGGCAATGATGAATATAACGTCTAATGCCATCCGTCACGCCAATAGTCAAGTTCATTTATCGGTACAGCCAAGCAGTATAAGAAGTGTCGAAATCACTATTTCAGATGATGGCCCAGGCATTTCAGATGAGTTACTGCCGAATATGTTCCAGCGTTTTGTAAAAGGGGACGGCGGTGAAACAGGACTCGGCTTGGCGATTTCTCGTGCTATCGTGGAAAGACATAATGGTACCATTAAAGCTGGTAAATCTGAGATGGGCGGCGCAAGCTTTACCATAATATTATAATGTAAATGTTTGCCTGTCCTATTGTACCAAGCACGAACTATGGTATAATTAACAGGTTGTAGTCGGATAGGATTACATGAAGAAGAGGAGACATGTATACATGCAATTAAGAGAAGATATTCGCAATATCGCGATTATTGCCCACGTTGACCACGGGAAAACAACTTTGGTTGACCAGTTGCTAAAATATTCTGGTACGTTTCGTGATAACGAACACGTGGATGAGCGCGCAATGGATTCCAATGACTTGGAAAAAGAGCGCGGTATTACAATCTTGGCGAAAAACACTGCGATTAACTATAACGATACACGAATTAACATATTGGATACACCAGGACACGCCGATTTCGGCGGTGAGGTAGAACGCGTACTGAAGATGGTAGACGGCGTTCTGCTTGTTGTTGATGCATACGAGGGTGCGATGCCGCAGACTCGATTCGTACTGAAAAAAGCATTGGAGCAAAAGCTTACTCCGGTTGTTGTTGTAAACAAAATCGACAAACCGAGTGCGCGTCCTGAGCATGTAATTGATGAAGTGCTTGATCTATTCATCGAACTTGGTGCAGATGACGATCAGCTTGAATTCCCAGTTGTGTACGCATCAGCATTGAACGGAACTTCTGGTGAAGAGCCAGAAGCACTAGAAGAATCTATGGACCCGATTTTCAACACAATCATGGAGAGCATTCCAGCACCAATTGACAATGCGGATGAAGGCTTGCAATTCCAGGTTACAATCTTGGATTACAACGACTTCCTAGGACGTATTGGTGTTGGTCGTATCTTCCGTGGTTCTGTTAAAGTTGGCGATCAGGTTTCATTGATGAAGAAAGATGGCTCTGTGAAGAACTTCCGTATTACGAAGCTATTCGGTTTCATTGGTTTGAAACGTACAGAAATTACAGAAGCAAAAGCTGGTGACATTGTTGCCGTTGCGGGTCTTGAAGATATTAACGTAGGGGAAACTGTCTGCTCGGTTGATAAGCCGGAAGCACTTCCAATCCCGCGTATCGACGAACCTACTTTGCAAATGACTTTCCTTGTGAACAACAGCCCGTTCGCAGGTAAAGAAGGGAAATACATTACTTCCCGCAAAATCGAAGAGCGTTTGCTTACACAGCTTGAGACAGACGTAAGTCTTCGTGTAGATCCAACTGATTCTCCTGATGCCTGGACTGTATCCGGCCGCGGTGAGCTTCACTTGTCTATCTTGATTGAAAACATGCGTCGTGAAGGCTATGAATTGCAGCTTTCCAAGCCGCAAGTAATTCTAAAAGAAATTGATGGCAAAATGTGTGAACCGGTAGAACGCGTACAAGCAGACGTTCCGGAAGATTACACTGGAGCTGTTATGGAATCCTTAGGTTCCCGTAAAGGCGAAATGGTTGATATGATCAACCAAGGTAACGGTCAAGTTCGTCTTGAATTCCGTGTACCTTCTCGTGGATTGATTGGTTATTCTACAGAGTTCATGTCCCAAACACGTGGATTTGGTATCTTGAACCATACATTCGACGGATATGAGCCAGTTGTTGCTGGACAAGTAGGCGGCCGTTCTAAAGGTGTTCTTGTTGCACTTGAGCAAGGTAAAGCATCTACTTACGGTATTATGAAATTAGAAGATCGCGGTATCATCTTCACTGCTCCAGGTACAGATGTATACGCAGGTATGATCGTCGGAGAACACAGCCGTGATAATGACTTGACTGTTAACATCGCAGTTGAGAAACATTTGACTAACGTACGTTCTGCGAATAAAGATCAAACTTCTACGATTCGTAAAACACGTGATTTGTCTCTTGAAGAAGCGATTGAATACTTGAATGACGATGAATACTGTGAAGTAACACCAGAATCCATTCGTCTTCGTAAGAAAATCCTTAACAAGAACGAACGCGAAAAAGCAACGAAAAAGAAAAAAGCATAATTGCTTATTGAAAAGCCCAGCATGCATATGCTGGGCTTTTTATTTTTCTTGAGATAAAAGTTCATATACCTTAAAATGGTAATAGTCCTACTTGGGCAGAAAGGATGGATGATATGATCAGGTTATGGAGCAGGCTCCGTTTTCTGTTCAATTTCCGCAAATCGATTCCATTTCTAAAAGCATTCTTTACTGCTAAAGAAGTGGCAGCAGCAAAGAAGGTAACCGCCATTGCATTGATTGTGTTGTATTTCGTCTTTCCATTCGATTTGATACCAGATTTCCTCATTGGAATCGGGTTAGTGGATGATTTAGCTGTAGCGACATTTATTCTCCAGCTCGTCGTTAAGATGGCGCCAGTACATTTGAAGGATAAGTATGATATTGATCGACATGATCATAAGATTATAAATACGTAAAAGGAGCGCCAAGCAGGCGCTCCTTTTTCTTTCAGCTGCAAGATGTTGCTGTAGTTCCAGATAATGACTTATCCTTAAAACCAAACAGCCACGTAAGCGAAAATGCTACTGCCATGGCAACTACGTTAACCAAAATGTACAGCGGTAGCTGACTATTTAGATAAAGCAATGTTCCAGGTATAACCGTTACACTCATGCCTGTTCCGGCTAAGTCAAATAAGGAAGCGAGGAACCCTCCAACACCGCCACCTATTAAGCCCATAATGAATGGCTTGACGTATCTTAAATTAACACCGAAGATAGCGGGTTCTGATATGCCAAGGAAAGCTGATAAGGAGGACGGTAGTGCTAGCGCTTTCAATTTCGCATCCTTGGTTTTAAGTCCAACAGCTAGACATGCAGCACCTTGAGCGGCCATCGCACAGGTAATAATTGCATTAAATGGATTTAACCCTCGATTTTCTAATAGTTGAATTTCAAGGAAATTGAAGATGTGATGGACGCCTGTAACCACAATAAGCTGATTGAGTAATCCGATTAGCAAGCCAGCTATTCCAAATGGTAAATCCAATACTGAAAGCGTACCATTCAAAACGAGATCCTCTAGAGAATGGAAGAATGGACCGATAGCGAACAAACCCAATGTAATCATAATTGTTAATGTAAGAAAAGGTGTAAGAATCAAATCAAGTGCTTCTGGTATACGGCGGCGCAGAGATTTTTCTAGTTTAGCGCCGATAAGACCAATAAAGAAAGCTGGCAGGACAGAGCCTTGATAACCAACAACAGGGATGAATCCAAATAAAGTGATTGCTTCAGCAGAACCATCCGCAACTGCATAGGCATTCGGCAAAGCCGGATTAACAAGCATTAAACCAAGGACAATTCCTAACACAGGACTTCCACCGAACACTTTGAACGAAGACCAAGCAACCAGTGCAGGAAGAAAAGCAAAGGCTGTATCTGTCAGTACTTCTGTATATAGGAGGAAGTTATCCGATATATCTTCTGGAGCTAAACCGAACAAACTGAGTATTTGATCTTGTGTAAGTAAGCCTCGCAGCCCCATAAACAAACCTGTTGCAACAAGTACTGGTATGATTGGTACAAACACATCTCCAAATGTTCGAATGGCACGCTGGAAAGGAGAGCCATCTTTCTTGGCGGCTTGCTTTACTTCTTGGACAGAAGCACTGTCAATGCCAATCGCGTTTACTTCTTCGTATATTCTGTTCACTGTACCTGTACCAAAGATGATTTGGTATTGCCCCGAATTGAAAAATGCTCCTTTTACTTTATCGATATTTTCAACTCTATCCTTATCGATCTTATCTTTTTCGTGTACAACAATCCGAAGGCGAGTAGCGCAATGCGCAATTGAAGAGACGTTCTCCTTTCCGCCGATTGCATCGATGACTTCTTGCGCAATTTTCTTGTTTTCCGACATTAATCTCATCCTTTCTGTATTTCAATCAGTTAAAACAACCACTGCGTAGCGTCAAATGAAGCTGTTCCTCCTTCGGCAAAGAAACTAATACCATTGCTGTCTTGGGAAGGAAATAGACGAGCTGTCATGACAGCCTCTCCATCGTTGATAAACACTTCTACAGATGATTGATCGACAAACAATCGCAGCTCCATCTTTTTGTTGTCTAATGGATAACGACGTATGTGACCGTTCTCCTGTGCTAATTTCTCCCCGGTTTGTGTACGATCTAAAAGAAGATGTTTCGTATTGGCATCATAATAAAGTAAGGTCTCCTCTTTATCTCCAGTTCGGAAGGCAATGCCGGCTTTAGATGCATCATCTAGTCTTAATACGCATACCAATTCATAGGAAGAGCTGTTCCAATCCTTTAGATGAATTTGACTGTTTGCGATCTTGTGTACAGCCTCTCTTTTTTCTTTCCGAAGCAGTTCCACTTCCTTGACCGGCCGCTGCAGCAGCTTGCTATCCTGAATCGTAAGCTCCCGCGCTAGTGTGAGACAGTGAGCCCAGCCATGCTGATCTGTTGGATATAACATATCAGGAAGGCCCATCCAGCCAATTAAGATTCGTCTGCCATCAGGAGTAAAAGTAGTCTGAGGGGCATAGAAATCAAAACCGCGATCTAATTCCTCGAATTTACCATGATGAAAACAGGCTTTATCTGGGTTCATCGGTTCACCAAGTAAATAGCCAGATTGATGAATGTTCTCAAACCGGTCCGGCTCTGCAGGCAGGCCCTGCGGACAAAAAAGGAGTACGCCTTTATCATCCAGTTCGAAATAATCAGGGCATTCCCACATATAGCCGAAATCAGGAAGGGAAGTTTTTAATTCGCCGATATAGGTCCAGTTTTGTTTATCCTCAGATTTGTAAAGCAGTACACATCCCGTTTGGTCAATACGCTGTGCTCCGAAGACGGCGTAATAGCTGTCTGCTGATTTCCACACTTTTGGATCGCGAAAATGAGCGGTGTATCCCGGAGGTGGTGAATCAACAAAAGGTAAATGCTGCTTGGTGATATGTCCTTGGCCATCTAGTACAGCTAAACACTGATAAGGATGCCGTTCCCAATCCTTGTCACGAGTATTTCCTGTATAAAAGAGGTAGAGCTTACCATCCTCGGATAAAGCGCTTCCAGAATAGGCGCCATGAGAGTCATATCTTCCGCCAGGTTCAATGCCTACTCCGTTGTCCTCCCAATGGACTAAATCAGCCGATGTCATATGGTACCAATACTTCATACCGTGGATGGGTCCGAAGGGATGCCATTGGTAGAAAAGATGGTACTTGCCATTGTAAAAGGCAAAACCGTTTGGATCATTTAACAGTCCTGTGTTTGGCTGAATATGATAATGCTGTCGCCATGGACTGGCATGAACACGAATAGCAAGCTGTTCCAATTCATTGGGTTCTGCATCGGACAAGAGGCGATACTTATTTACATCTCGCATCAAATCACCACTTTTCTTATTTTGGAACCGGTTCCATAAAGCGGTAAAAAAAACCAAAGACCTTAGGTTCCTTCATTGGAACCGGTTTCTTTGGTAATAGAATATACCGTGTCTTTCTTTTTGTCAACGCTTTCACGAACCGATATTTCCACGGGGGACGTGGTTAGCAGATCCCAATCAGCTTCTTCGACAAGCTGGACGATGCCTTCGCCTGCTTTTTTGCCAATGTCCAGATAGTTATAAGTGACTGTTGTCAAAGCGGGTGTCACAATTTCCGTTGTATCATAACCGCCAAAACCCGCTATAGAAAGATCCAGAGGAATGCGGAGACCTAACTGATGAGCGGCTTTAATAAGGCCTAAAGCAATATTATCGGTTGCTCCCACAATTACTGTTGCTTCTGTTTGAGGTAATAGGTGCAATGCTGTTTTCATTGCATCCTGCATACGGAAACTGGTTTCCGCATAATCTGCACGGCATTCGTGCCTTGCGAGTGCTTCTTGAAAGCCTCGTTTTCGCTCCATTCCGACAGCAATATCGCGCTCCGTCACCCCAAGAAAAAGGATGTGCCGATGACCTTGATTGAGAACATACTCTCCCATCATCCTGCCTGCTTCATAATCCTCATGTATTAAGCTTGGGAAAGATGGATGCTGCTGCCCGACTAATAGAAGCGGCAAATCTGCATCCCGAAAAGTGGAGATGTGCTCTTTTGTAATTTGAGCAGGCATAAGAATAATACCTGCAACTTTTTGTCTGGCAAAATTGTGAATCGCTTCAATCTCCCGTGCTATTTCCTGATTAGCACTGGCTATGAGCATTTGATAGCCATGGCTCCGCAAAGATTCATCAATACCAATCATGGTTTGTGAGGCAGCAAAAGAATCGAGACGGGGAACAATCGTACCGATCATGGCTGTTTTTTTAGCTTTGAGACTTTGAGCAAATGTGTTTGGAACGTACTTTTGCTCTGAGATAATACGCTCTAACTTTTTCTTTGTCGTATCACTGACAGAACCGCCATTCAAATAGCGAGATACTGTGCTTTTTGAAACGCCGGCCATTTTTGCTATATCCGCTATTGTCTTCATCTCTTCTATCCTTTCAAAAAGCAATGTTGTTCTCAGTATACTATGAGAATTGCGCAATTGTCATAGTGTCAGATTTCCCGGCGCAGTGCCCGAAGGACATCGACATTTGTCGCTTGTTTAGCTGGTCTTGAGCCAGATAGAATCGTTACAATCAAACAAATCGACACACTGATAGCCACGAGCAAGAATGGGATAGAAGAAAGATGCAGTGTCTCCGGAATTTCTTCGGAGAATATTTGCTCCAAGATAATTGGTACGCCGGCATTAACTGAGAAGCTGATCAGGTATGCCACAGCCGTTCCAATCAATGCGCCGGCGAGCCCAATAAATGTACTCTCCATGAGAAAGATTTGTTTGATCGTCTTTGGATTTGCTCCGATGGCTTTCATAATACCGATATCGGGTGCTCGTTCCGTTACTGCCATTGTCATCGTATTGTAAATGCCAATGGATGCGATTAATACAGCAATTGTACCTACGATAATCAGTCCAGCTTTGGCAACATTAAATAAGATATTAATGTTTTTGAATTCTTCCAAGTTAGAATAAGCTTGATAGTCTTTTTCCTCTAAGGAAGATAAGATACCGTCCACTGCTTCAGCATTAGAGGCATACACTTCCACTTGACCGTAAAGCGGATCTCCTTGCTTGGTGTAGTTGTCTGACATTTGTAATGTTTCATCCAGTTTTCTTTTCAAAGCAGGAGTCGTTTTGACGGTATTTATATAGACATATTCATTTGCTGATGCTGCTTCAATACCGACAATCTTGACAGTTTCTGTCGTGGCCCTTGGCTCATTTGTACCTTCTGGAGTGGCGGATGCTTGCAGCTCAACTTCCTTGTTAAGAAGATCCTCTTGATATTGATATTCAGTTTTAACCATGCCCTCATCCGTATATAGGTCTTTTTCTTCGACGTCATCCTGGGCGAGCCGTTTCGCAAAATCTTTGCTGACGACAATTTCATTTTCTGCTTCAGGTAATCTGCCGCTCTCCAGCTCTAGACCAACTTGTTTTTCCTTTTCAAAATTGACTGCAATCGCTTCGGGTATTTCATTTGTGTATCCGTCAATGTGGTAAGAGGTTTCACCTAAGTGCTGTATTTCTCGTACGGTTTTCACTCCCTCTATCTCCTGCAATTCCGAGATATTTTCACTTGTAAAGCCGATTTGATCTGCTTCATTTTTTCCGTAAATATCAATTTTCGTAATCACACTGCTTTCCAGCTGATCTTTTACGATAGAATCGTGCAAACCAAAACCGACGGAAGCGAGGACAATTAAAAAACAGCTTCCCATTGCTGCTGCAAGAATTGTCATGAAAACACGAACGCGATTCTTTTTCATATTTTGGCGTACAAACCGCCATTTATCTACGAATGTCATACCGGCATCACTCCATTCGCTTGGAGCATCTGACCATCTTTGATTTCCAGCTGTCGGTCAGCAATAGCCGCAACTTCTTGATCATGTGTTATTAAGAAAAAGGTAATCCCGTTCTGTTTATTTAGTTTACGAATGAGAGCAAGAAGTTCTGCCTCCGTATCACTATCTAAACTACCGGTTGGTTCATCCGCTAAAATTAAAGGCGGATCAAGTATGAGTGCTCTGGCGATTGCAACACGTTGCTGTTGGCCGCCGGATAACTCAGAAGGATAATGGTGGGGATATGCTTCGAGTTCCACTTGACGGAGCATATCGGCCACTTTTTGATCGCGAATTTGTTTGGACGTGCCATTAAGGATAAGTGGTAATTCAATATTTTGCGCAGCGGTCATGCTTGGGATCAGCTGGAAGTTTTGAAAGATGCAGCCGATGTGCTGCAAGCGAAAATCAGCCAGTCTGCCTTCATCCCAGGCAGTAATCGCTGCCCTGTTAATCTCCACTTCGCCGCTAGTCGGCTTAATAAAACCGCCGATGATATGCAGCAGTGTTGATTTTCCGGAGCCGCTTTTGCCGACAAGACTGACAATTTCTCCTTTTTGCACATGGAAATTAATATGGCGGAGCACTGGGACGACTGTTTCCTTTGCTTTCTTGCCCATTGTATAACGATGGGATACACCCTTTATTGTTATCATGTTTTCTCCTCCTGTTTTGCCTGCTATATATATAACGACGGCAAAACAGGGGGAAAGTATACAAAAAAAATCCTGCTGTTTTGTGAAACAGCAGGATTCGAACGAATTATCTTTTATTCTTCTTATGGAAGCCGCCGGCAATATCTGCTTGTTTGAACTCTTTGCGGAAACTTACTTCACGTGCATCCGATAGACTCACACCATTCATACGTACTGGCTGATAGTTATTATATTGTTTAGCCATGCGATCTCCTCCTTCATCGTGATATAACTAGTTTTCCCGACATCATAAAATTCTAAACAGGGGTTGCATCTGACGTTAAAATCGTTATAATAAGTAACAATATATGTAAGCTGATAAGAAAGAGAGTACTGCAGCAGGAAACGTTAGCGAGTCCCGGATGGTGAAAGCGGGATGTGGAGAGCGGCAGGAACCGGACTTTCTTGGCAGCAGCCTTGAACGTACGGAAAAGTAGGGGCTGCCGGGATATCAATCTCGTTATCAAGTTGAGCTGGTCTGTAAAAGACAATTAGAGTGGTACCGCGGAATAACCCGTCTCTTCCAAATGGAAGAGACGGGTTATTTTTATTTTAGGAGGAATGAGACATGTACAAATCAATTGCAGCTGAACTAGTAGCTGAAGCACTGCACAAATCAACCGAAGAAACAGCGAAACTGATTGAAAGACCGAAGCAGCTGCAGCATGGAGATTATGCTTTTCCTTGTTTTGCATTAGCGAAAGAAAAGAGAAAATCGCCGCAGCATATTGCAAGTGAACTAGCAGCAAATCTATCGAACCCAGCATTCTCTGTTATCGAGGCAATGGGAGGCTATGTGAATTTCACGCTTAACAAAGAACATGCAGCCAGCCAGGTGCTGCAAACGATTCAACAACAGCAAGTTGCGTATGGAAGTACAACGGTTGGACAGGGGGAGGTGGTGACAATTGATTTGTCATCTCCAAACATCGCCAAGCCGTTTTCAATGGGGCATCTTCGCTCTACTGTGATCGGCAACAGCATAGGTCTTTTGCTGGAAAAACAGGGCTATCAGGTTGTAAGAATTAATCATGTTGGAGACTGGGGAACGCAATTTGGCAAATTAATTTGTGCGTATGAGAAATGGGGAGATGAAGCGAAAGTTCGCAGGAACACGATTCCGGAGCTGCTGAAGCTGTACATTCGTTATCATGAAGAAGCCGTACAAAATGAGCAGCTAGTTCAAGAAGGGCGAGACTGGTTCCGCAGATTGGAGCAGGGAGACGCATACGCAAATAAGCTTTGGCGCTGGTTCCGTGATGTGTCAATGGAAGAATTCGGGCGTGTGTATGAGCTGATGGGCGTGAAGTTTGATTCAGATGCAGGAGAGGCATTTTATAATAATAAAATGGATCGCGTTGTCAAAGAACTAGAACAAAAAGGGCTGCTCAGTTTGTCGGAAGGTGCACAAGTAGTCCAATTAGATGCATACAATCTGCCGCCTAGCTTGATCAAAAAGAAAGATGGAGCAACACTTTACGCAACGCGCGATCTTGCAGCAGCAATCTACCGCAAGGAAAGCTATAACTTCTCGAGAAGTTTATACGTTGTCGGGCATGAGCAAAGTCTGCATTTCCAGCAACTGAAAATCGTCCTAACGAAAATGGGATATGATTGGTCGGATGGTGTTACCCATATTCCATTTGGTATGGTACTACAGGATGGGAAAAAAATGTCGACTCGTAAGGGAAAGCTTGTGCTTCTGGACAAAGTATTAGAACAGGCTATACAGCTTGCAGACGCTAATATTTCCAAAAAGAACCCAAGCTTAATCAATAAAGCTGAAGTGGCAAGACAAGTAGGCGTGGGTGCGGTGTTATTTCACGACTTGAAGCAGGAACGTATCCATGATATTGATTTTTCACTTGAGGATATGCTTCGAGTCGAAGGAGAGACAGGTCCATATGTACAATATACCCATGCCCGTGCTTGCACACTGCTTGCCAAAAGAGAGATGGATCTTGCCAATTCGGAAATTGATAAAGATACCGCTGCAGAGGCATGGCCAATTCTATCTCAATTGCTTCAGTTCCCAGAGGCTGTTACGTATGCAGCGGTTAACTACGATCCTTCCCGTATCGCAAAATACGTGATTGACCTAGCGCAAGTGTTTAACAGCTATTACGGCAGAGTACGTATCTTGAATGAAGACGAAAAGCTGGCAGCTCGATTAGCCATCGTCACTGCCGTCAAAACTGTTTTAGCAGAAGGGCTACGTCTTCTCGGCATCGGAGCTCCAAAACAAATGTAGTTAACGCCAAATTGAGTCTCCAGTAACAGGATCTTGCTGCGGTAGCGGGACGTTATGAATTTCTTGTAATGCTTGTTGGTATTCACCTTGTTTGTCTGTTTTTGTATCAAAGAACATGCCGTCTGGGTAAGCACCGATTACTTGAAAATCTTCAGTTTGCTGCAGCCGTCTATGCGCCGTTCCTGCTGGCAGCACAATCACATCGCCGCGTGATAGTTGCATCTGTTCGCCTGCGGGCCCGCCTAGCTGGACGGTAGCATGCCCGCTTAGAACACCGAGAACTTCGTGGGCAGTACTATGATAATGATGATAAGGAAAGATTCCGTTTATCCAGCTGTTCTTCCAGTTATTCGCGCGGAACACTTCTTGCATTGTATCGGTGTCGCGGATGCTGTCAGGATGATACAGCACAGGCAGTTTGCTGTTTGGATAGGTGCCGTCGTCATGAAAATAAAATGTTAGCATGCGATATCTCCTTTGTAATCATTCCCCATGTTAACGGGGAATGTATACCATTTTCTACAAAAAGTGCTGTTTTTCATCCTGTTCTGCGTATATAATACTAGTAAAATACGCACAGACAGGCGGCGGAGAATGAATAAAACAGCGATTACAATTGGATTAGCAATTCTGGTTATGTTAACGGCATGCGGCGGTGGTACGCCGAAACAGGAAGCAAAAGCAGTCCAAGCCGCACAGCAGAATACAATAGAGCTGGAGGCGAAGAAGGAGCCGGTTCAAAAAGCTATTTCTGTTACAGCTATTGGGGATGTACTGCTGCATAGCTCTATTTATTCAGAAGCGAAAAATGAGACAGGCTATAATTTTGCCCCGATGTTTCAAGAAGTTAAACTATACTTAAAAGAGACGACGCTCACGGTAGCAAATCAGGAATCCATCATGGGAGGAGAAGCGATCGGTGTGTCCACGTATCCAACCTTTAACAGTCCAGATGAAATTGGCGATACTTTGAAGGATGCGGGCGTAGATGTTGTTACGATGGCCAATAACCATACGTTAGACCAAGGAGAAGCCGGTATTAAGCATGCGGCTGCACAGTATGAAAAGATTGGCTTGGCATATACTGGAGCGTATGCAAATAAGCAGGATGGTGAAAAACTAACAATTGAAACTACACCGGAAGGCATTTCTGTCGCATTTCTCAGCTATACGTATGGCACGAATGGTATTCCGGTGCCAGAGGGAAAAGATTATCTTGTTAATTTGATAGATAAGCAAAAAATCAAAGACGATATAAAACGAGCAAAGCAAGCAGCTGATGCAACTGTTGTCAGCCTTCATTTTGGTACCGAATATCAAGATAATCCAAATGAAGAGCAAAAACAACTTGTCCAATTGGTTGCAGACGAAGGTGCAACAGCAATATTAGGCAGCCACCCGCATGTGCTGCAGCCAGTACAATGGCTGACAGGGAAAGATGGCAATAAGACGCTTGCCATCTATTCGCTAGGTAACTTTATCGCAGCGCAAGAAGAGACGGATCGGCGTATAGGAGCTGCTTTCCAATTTGATTTAGAAAAAGAGGGACAGACTGTCACAGCCGCGAATCCACGTATGCTTTTAACTTATTTAACCTTTACGAATTGGCATGACTATCGCATTGAACCTATGTATCAACTACCAGGAATGAAGACGGCATATGAGGCGAAGAAAAAACATATGGCAAAGTTAGTTCCTGAGCTTACGTTTATAGAAGAAGCGCCCGAGAGCTAACTGCTTGCTTTCATTCCGTCGTGTACCGTATCTTTAGTAAGACATGCAAAAGGGGGAAACCGAGAATGGAACATATCAACACAAAAGAAAGATTTAATGAAGTTATTGCTAGCGAGGAGCCGGTTATCGTGAAGTTTTTCGCGGACTGGTGCCCGGATTGTAAGCGTATGGACATGTTTATTGACCTAGTTCTTGCGGAATATGGCAATTATAAATGGTTTGAGCTGAATAATGATGAAGTACCTGACGTTGCTTCTGAGCAGGAAGTAATGGGGATACCAAGCATCCTAATCTTCCAAAACGGTGAAAAACTGGCGCATTTACACAGCGCAAATGCAAAATCTCCAGAAGAAGTTATTGCTTTTCTTCAGCAGCAGCTTGGATAAGTCGGAGAAAGAAAGCTTTCCTGGATAACCGGGAAAGCTCTTTTTGTATAGTTGTGTTTTCCTTGATTAAAAATGTTTCCTTTGGTAAACTTACGCTATTATACAACAAGAAAGAAGCGATTTCTTATGGGAAAAGAAAGGGATAAGAGCTGGCTCACGAAGACTGGCGACAAGAGTCTGGAAGAGTCCAATCATAGTGTGGCAATACCAGAGAATGGGCATTTCTTTAAGAAGCTATTTGCTTTTATGGGGCCTGGTGTACTTGTAGCTGTCGGTTTCATTGACCCCGGCAACTGGGAGACATCTATATCAGCAGGGTCATCCTTTGGGTATACACTGCTTGCTGTAGTACTGCTTTCTAATTTAATTGCCATGCTCATGCAAGGTCTTGCGGCTAAGCTGGGTATTGCTACTGGGCGGGATCTAGCACAGGCAACTAGAGACGCATTTCATCCCAAAATAGTGGTTGTGCTGTGGCTGCTGACAGAGCTTGCGATTATCGCTACCGACTTGGCCGAGGTACTCGGATCGGCGATAGCGCTTAATTTACTTTTCCATATACCTATTATGATCGGAATTATTATTACAGCATTGGATGTCTTGCTTCTTTTGTTATTGCAGAAAAAAGGATTCCGCTGGATGGAAGCAATTATTACTGTATTGATGGTCACAATAGCTGGCTGTTTCTTATTTGAAATGATTTTCTCTCACCCTGCCTTATCTGAAGCGCTAAAAGGATACATTCCATCAGCAGAAATTGTTACGAATCCATCGTTATTGTTCCTGGCACTGGGTATACTTGGAGCAACAGTTATGCCGCATAATCTATATCTGCATTCTTCGATTGTGCAGACAAGAAATTACAATGATACAGAGAAAGGGAAGAAAGAAGCAGTTCGTTTTGCTTATATTGATTCGACCTTTTCGCTAGGTGTCGCTTTCTTCGTTAATTCAGCGATTCTTATTTTAGGTGCAGCTGCTTTCCATACTATTGGAGAGCATGTCGGAGGTATCGAGGAAGCGTATAAGCTGCTTACCCCGGTGATGGGTGCTGGCGCTGCCAGCTTCCTGTTCGGGTTTGCTCTGCTCTTGTCCGGTCAGTCATCAACAATTACAGGAACATTGACGGGACAGATTGTCATGGAAGGCTTCATTCGTTTTCGGATCAAACCGTGGGTAAGACGTTTGTTCACGCGAATTATCGCAATTATTCCTGCTTTGATTTTCGTTGGTATTTACGGTCCGTCAAGTACTGGCGATTTGCTCGTATGGAGTCAGGTCATTCTTAGCCTGCAGCTCTCATTCGCTGTTATACCATTGGTCTTGTTCACTAGCAGCAAAAAGAAAATGGGGTCATTTGCGAATAAGCTGCATATCAAAATCCTGGCCTGGACAGCGACAGGATTGATTGTCTGTCTAAATGCCTTCATGCTCGGATATATGATTGTGACAGGTCACGCGTTGTAAAGTCGGCTATCAGCCGGCTTTTTTCTTGCTTTAGTTTAGAGAGGAAAAGCTGCAGGGAACATAAGAGGAAAGGAGTGAAGAACGATGCAGACTTTTGGACATGCTGCTTATGTAATAAATGGAAATATGGACAACAATCAAATGGAACGAGAACTTGGACAGACACTTCCAAAGATTTCGCCAGCAGTAAAACAACTTGAAATTATGCAAACCAAGGATCTGGAGGAATTAGTGAGTTACTGCAAGGAGATGGCAGAGAAGATAGACTTATTGATTATTCATGGAGGCGATGGGACTATCCACCAAGTAATTAATGCGATAGCTCCTCTTTCCGTCCGTCCGAAACTGGCTATTATTCCAGGTGGTACGTGCAATGATTTCAGTCGTATGCTTCGTATTCCGCAGAATTTAAAAAAAGCAGCACAGACGATTGCTGACGGACAGACAGCTGCTATTGATATCGGGAAATATGAGGACACCTATTTCTTGAACTTTTGGGGAATGGGGCTGATTGCTGACACTTCCAACAATATAAATGAAAATGAAAAGTCTAATTGGGGAGTGCTCTCCTATTTTATTAGTACACTGCGGACAATTAATCAAGTCGAGCCCTTTACGTATGAAATAGAGGTGAATGGAGAGAAAGCTACTGGTGAAGCTGTGATGATTTTAGTGATGAATGGCCGATTTATTGGGACAAGAGAAATGGCGGGTTCAGCAATCAGACCGGATGATGGCAAATTGCAGCTTTGTATCGTGAAGAATTCTACGCTCACAAGCTTTAAACAACTTCTCCAAATAAAGCAAGATAAAACAGATTTGGCTGAACTCACCGAAGTAGAAATGAAGGATGCGGAAAGCGTCCGTATTTTGTCCCCTGCTGGTAAGCCGGTTGATATGGACGGAGAAGTGTATGCAGAAACACCTGGGGAGATTAACATCCATCCTAGTCATCTGGAAATGATTGTTGGAGAATAGTTTGACAATTTGCTCTTGAACACATATACTGGAAATAATTATAAGGAAAAGGAGGGGAATCAGATGTTGCACAATATTTCGCGTGAAGCAGATCAAAATCTATTGCATCGCCGCGCGATTATTCATGGTTTTGTTGGTAACGGGATACGTATGCCCTTTTTTACCAACTGAATACTGAATAATGTGCAGGATCTATTTCTCTACGACAAATAAAATAGGCGTGAAGAGAACCACACCCTGCGTGTGGTTTTTTTGTACCCTTTTTTCGAATTTGCCAGAGTCAGACAGTCTTGCTGTCTGACTTTTTTTATAAAAAAGGAGCGGATAAGCGATGTTAATTACACTAAAGAACGTAAAGAAAATCATGGGCGGAAATCTGTTGTTTGACAACCTTAACTTTGAATTAAAACCAGGAGAAAAACTTGGACTCGTAGGCAGGAATGGCAGCGGGAAATCGACTATTTTTAAATTGCTCACAGGCGTGGAAGCTTGTGATGATGGGCAAGTGTTTATACGTAAGCATGCTAAGATAGGCTATTTAGAGCAAATACCTGGCGGTCGAGACGGAACTGTTCGGCAATACTTGGCAGGTGCTTTTCGTGAATTGGCAGCTTTACAGGAGAAAATGAAAATGCTGGAAGAACAGATGCTGGACCCGGAGAAACTGGAAAAAGCCCTTCATGTATACGGAGAAGTTCAAACTATATTCTCAGAAGCAGGTGGGTATGAAATGGACGCTCAAATAGCACGGACGGCCAATGGCTTGCATATTGGCCATTTGCTGGAAGAGCCTTTTGAGAAGCTCAGCGGCGGGGAGGTAACAAAGGTAGGATTGGCATACGTGCTCTTGCAGCAGCCGGATTTATTGCTGCTGGATGAGCCGACGAATCATCTTGATCTCGCAGCAATTGAATGGCTGGAAAATTTCCTGGCGAATTACCACGGTGCTGTTTGTGTAATCTCGCATGATCAGTATTTTCTGGATGCCACTGTATCACGAATTGCAGATTTAGAAGACGGAGAGGTAACAATCTATACCGGTAATTTCACCTCCTATCTGAATCAAAAAGAGGCAAAGCTGCTGCAGGAGTTTGAAACCTACAAAGAACAGCAGAAGAAAATTAAGAAAATGAAAGAAACAATCAAGCGCCTGAAATTATGGGCCAACCAAGCTAATCCACCGAATGAAGGACTGCATAAGCGAGCGCGAAATATGGAGCGTGCTTTGGACCGTATGGAGAAACTCGACAGACCAAATATCGATCCTGCCAAGATGAAACTTCAGCTGGCTGCTGAAAATCGCAGCGGAGAAGATGTCATTCGTTTGGAGTCAATCAGTAAGCGTTTCGGAGAAAGAGATATATTACGTGATATTTCGCTTCATCTCCGCTATAAAGAACGTTTAGCAATTGTCGGGGATAATGGAAGCGGAAAATCGACACTCATCAAAATTATCCTTGGAGACTTAACTGCTGATCGTGGAAGTGTGCAGCTTGGCGGTGCAGTTCATGCAGGGTATTTACCGCAGCACCCATTAGAAGAAGCTGATGCCAGCATGCGCATGATTGATTATTTTCGATCTGTCATTTCTGTAGCTGAAGCGGAAGCACGGCATATGCTGGCATCATTTATGTTTTATGGGTATACAGTATTTCAGCCAATTGGGCGGTTGAGCGGGGGAGAGAGGATGCGCCTGAAGCTGGCCATTTTCATGCATGAAGGCATTAACCTGCTCGTTTTGGATGAACCGACAAATCATCTGGATTTAGAGTCAAGAGAAGTTCTGGAGGAAGCGTTGGAGCGATTTGATGGAACGGTCATCGGAATCAGCCATGATCGGCATCTGCTGAATGCTTGCTTTTCTCATACAGCTTATTTGGAAGACGGTGTATTGCACCGGCATATCGGAACGTATGAACAAACGAAGAACCATTGGAAAGCAGTAAAATAAAACAACAAAAAAGCTGCGAGCACACGCTCACAGCTTTTTTGTTTAAGCAGTCGGAATGCCGCCAGTAATGCTGTACACTTGAGCAGTTACATAGCTGGATTCTTCAGAAGCAAGGAATACATATACGCTGGAAAGCTCGGCAGGCTGTCCGGCACGGCCGATAGGTGTCGGCGGCGTATTTGAGCCGAATTCCGGGATGTTCTCTTGCGGCTGTCCGCCGGAAATTTGCAGCGGTGTCCAAATTGGACCTGGCGCAACAGAATTTACGCGAATGCTTTTATCAGCAATTTGCTTCGCTAGTCCTTTTGTAAAGCCGATAATCGCTGATTTTGTAGCAGCATAATCCAATAGCATCGGAGAAGGGTTGAAGCCTTCAACAGATGTCGTCGTAATAATGGAAGAACCAGCTGGCATATGCGGAATTGCAGCTTTTGACAGCCAATATAGCGGATAAACATTTGTTTCATACGTTTCTTTTATCTGCTCAGTAGGAAGATCGGCAATATCCTCAACAGCTTGCTGTTTACCGGCTACAAGAGCAAGGATATCAAGACCGCCTAATTGCTCGTGCGCTTCTTCGACTAGTTTGTAGTTGAAATCTTCATCTTTTAGGTCGCCAGGAATTAAGACAGCTTTTCTGCCTGCTTCCTCGATTAATTGTTTTACTTCCTCTGCATCTGGTTGCTCTTCGGGAAGGTAGTTAATGGCAACATCCGCGCCTTCGCGTGCATAAGCGATAGCGGCGGCACGGCCGATACCGGAGTCTCCTCCTGTCACAAGTGCTTTTCTGCCGTTTAGTTTACCGGAGCCTTTATAGCTTTCTTCGCCGCAATCCGGTTTTGGTTCCATCTCTTTTTGCAGGCCAGGGGCGTCTTGAAATTGTTTCGGAAATGTATCATGGTAATATTGTGTTTTTGGATCTTTTGGCATGTCAAACAGCTCCTTTTTGATTAATTGCATATACTACTGGTACCACACAGAAAAGAGTTCAAACTGTATTTCTGCAAAGTAAAGGCTTACAAAAAAAGAAAAAAGAAATGTCAGCATCTGATGTTTTAATGACCCGTCTCACTGGGTAAAATATGGAATAGAATCTAGTAAGAGATTAAAGGAGAAATGATAATGAAGCATCGCAAAGTGGACGTCTACATCAGTGACCATTGCAAGCAATGCGATGAAGTAGTACAGCAGCTTGATGAGTGGAATATCTCCTACAATTTAAAGAATGTTACCGATTCGCCGGCTTTATTGAAAGAGATGCAGGCATATTCCATATACAGCACGCCACTCGTCCTTGTAAACGGTGAGAAAGTGCATGGTTTCCAGAGAGACAGGCTCCAGCAAGTGCTTGGGCTTATAAATAGAATGCGGTCCACACGGACTCAAATTAGTTATTGAAGCAAAAATCAGCGGACAAACGTGATTTTTGCTTTCTTTTTTTATGATAATTAACGCCCTGCCTTCGCCCAACATACGATGTAGGAGAAACAGGAAAGGCGTGTGGACGATGTACTATTACAATTCGGCAGCGCCGCGCTCCCCACAGGAACAGCAGATGAGCGATGGCCGTCAGCGTTATTATTACGAGCCAGTTTACCAGACAAATCCGGCTCCGCAGTATTATAATAAAGAACAGATGCAAACAAATGATGGTGTTGGTGATACTAAGAGACAAACCGACCCGTATCTTTTTAACCCCTATCCACCTGAACAATTCAGCCAATGGGGAGAGCAGCAAACGCTGCCCCCGCAGCAGACAGCAACAACACCGTATGAATACTTTAAGAAACCGCCGCTTGCGCCGTATTGGCATGCGTACGCCCAGCCAACAAATGTGTATCAACCTAAACAGCAAGCCCAGCTTACCAAAGGGCTGGCATCGTACTTCCAAGATAAGAACGGACAGATGGATATTAACAAAATGATGTCTACAGTTGGGCAAATGGCGACAACAGTCCAGCAAGTTTCGCCTATTGTAAAATCATTAGGCTCTTTTTTAAGTATATTGAAATAATACAAAGGGAAAGTGAAGATGATCGTATGACAGGAATATTATGTATCCATGGCTTCACCGGCGGAACGTATGAGGTGGAGCCGCTTACCCAGTATCTCCGCAATCAGCATACGGAATGGCAGGTGGAAATGGTTGCACTGCCAGGGCACGGTGAAACAGATGAACTGTGTCTGAAGGATGTTGGATACAAGGAGTGGATTCAAGCTGCCGAAGAAGCATATGAGCGACTGGCCAAAAATTGCAAAACTGTTTATGTTATTGGGTTTTCAATGGGGGGGATGATTGCGAGCCACTTAGCAGCGAAATATGGTGCAGACAAACTTGTACTGCTTTCCGCTTCAGGTAAATACCTCAATTGGAAACTGCTTACCTTAGAGATGTTGCAGTGTATGAAAAAATCATTATCAGGTGAAGTGTTAGATGACCTGAATATGCTTCGGCAAAAGAAGCGGGGGAAGGTGCCGCTCCGTGCATTTTTGGAATTCAAAAAATGTATTGATTACACAAAAAAAGCACTTCCGAATGTTTCTTGTCCGGTTTTTCTCGTACAGGGAATTCAAGATAGCACGGTACCGTACCGGACGGTCAAGTATTTGCATAAGCACTTAGGTTCGGACAATCAAAAGCTGGTACTGTTTGATGAATCAAAGCATTTAATTTGTCTGGGGCCGGATATTGACCAGATATGCAACCAAGTGGATGAATTCTTACTGGAAGCTTGAAATTTGCGCAAGTGTGTTTAATATCCTTCTCCAGGGAGAAAATAAGAGTTAAGCTGAGAATGCCGGTAGACCTGCTGCTTGAAAAGCGAATAGAAGTTTCCAAAACGTATGTTTATTTTGGAAGGGCTTTATGATTAATATACACGTCTATATACGTGTAATCATAGATATAGGTAGAATTCGGACAAATAGTGTGTTACTATAATTAAATCCAATGAATGCTTGCTTAAAGCCTCTTCCTTAGCGTGGAGAAGGCTTTTTTATTGTGTATAACTGCCGTGCTTCATCAGTGAGACTTTTTTTATATAAAGGAGTAAATAGAAATTGACAACATTTAGTTCATTAGGTATTTCTGAACCAATTTTAAAAGCATTAGATAAAATGGGGTTTGAAGAAGCAACGCCAATTCAAGCCGAAACAATTCCTTCCGCATTGGAAGGAAAAGACGTACTAGGTCAAGCACAGACTGGTACTGGTAAAACTGCTGCCTTCGGTATTCCGATGATCAGCAAAATCGATCGTTCTAAACGCCAAATTCAAGGTTTAGTTATTGCACCAACGCGTGAGCTTGCTATCCAAGTAGGAGAAGAGCTGCACCGTCTTGGCCAATTCAAAGGTATCAAAACACTTCCAGTTTACGGCGGTCAGCACATGGAACGTCAGATTCGTGCCCTAAGAGAAGGTCCGCACATCGTCGTTGCGACACCTGGACGTCTGCTTGACCATATCCGTCGTAAAACAATTAATTTCAATGGTGTTCATACTGCTGTATTGGATGAAGCAGATGAGATGCTAAACATGGGCTTCATTGATGATATCCGTGAAATCCTTTCTTCTATTCCAGAAGAGCGTCAGACATTGCTGTTCAGTGCAACAATGCCGAAGGAAATCCGTGATATCGGTACAAAATTAATGAAAGACCCTACAGAAGTCAAAGTAAAATCAAAAGAGATGACTGTAACAAATATTGACCAGTCTTATATTGAAGTACAAGAAAGACAAAAATTCGATACACTTTCAAACTTGCTTGATATTGATGAGCCAAAATTGGCAATCATTTTCGGCAGAACGAAAAAGCGTGTTGATGAAGTAACAGAAGGTTTACAAGCTCGCGGATTCCGCGCAGAAGGTATTCATGGCGATCTTACACAAGGCAAGCGTATGTCCGTGTTGAACAAATTTAAAAATGGCCGCGTAGAAGTATTAGTTGCAACTGATGTAGCAGCACGTGGTCTTGATATTTCTGGCGTAACGCACGTATATAACTTCGATATCCCGCAGGATCCGGAAAGCTATGTCCACCGTATTGGACGTACTGGCCGTGCTGGTAAAGGCGGACAAGCTGTCTCCTTCATCACGCCTAGAGAAGTTCCGCATCTGCACTTGATCGAAAAGACTACAAAGAGCAAGATTGCGCGTAAAACTGCACCAACTAATGATGAAGCAGCACAAGGTCAACAGCAAATTGCTATTGAAAAAATGATGCGTACGATTGAAAGCAAAGATTTGCAAGCTTACAACGAAAAAGCAGACGAGCTGATCAATCAGTTTGATGCACAGACAGTTGTGGCAGCTGCATTGAAAATGCTGACGAAAGAACGTCGTAATGCACCGGTACGCATTACTTCTATCGCTCCTATCAGTGTTAAAGGCAACTTCAAAGATAAGAAAAAATATCGTGGCGGCGGTTCCCGCGGCGGCGACCGACGCAATTCTGGCGGCGGACGCAATAACGGCGGTAAATCACGAAGCCGTAACTACCAAGGACAAGGCAAACGCACGAGCGGCGGCTACCGTGGTAAGCGTAATAACGAAAGTAATTAATTTAAAAACAGACACCAGCTTCGGTGTCTGTTTTTTTTGTTGTTTTTGAAACAAATTTCCATTTTAATCGTATGATGAAAAGAGGAAATGAGGGAAGAAAATGAAAAGAGAACCACGTAACAGAATTGCTGCCAGCGTTAAAAAGGTATGGCGGATTAATGCGGGTCTTTCCATGTTGGTGCTGGCTATTGCGGCAGGTGTGCTGACCTATTTTATGGATGATTGGTCTATTCCGACATATATTATCTATATTGGATGGGCACTCATTGTATTGGCCTCATGTATCTTTATTTGGCTGCTTCCTAGTATTCGTTGGAGAAGATGGCGTTATGAAGTATTTGAACAGGAAATATACATACAGCACGGCATCTTTATTGTCACACAAACGATTGTGCCGATGATTCGTGTACAGCATGTTGATACGGAGCAAGGACCGGTATTGAAAGGATTTAAATTGGCAACCGTATCTATTTCGACAGCAGCAACAACACATCGGATACCTGCTTTGCTGTTGGAGGAAGCACTAGAGCTGCGCGATCGCATTGGAACGCTGGCTCGTGTGGAGGAAGATGATGTCTGAATCAAAACGCATGCATCCAATCAGTATCATACTCCAGATGTTGAAGTTGATCAAAGATGCCATCATACCATTAGTTGTAGGCTTTATAGCATTTTTTCAAAATCTTAGTGAAATGTTTTGGTGGAGTCCTTTCGCGCTTATTGGAGCAGTATTGTTAGTAAGCGGACTTACTGCCTTCCTCCATTGGTATCGTTTTACGTATCGTATCGAAGCAGATGAATTGCGCCTTGAATCAGGGGTTTTTGTTCGGAAAAAACGGTACATTTCCAAACACAGGATTCAGTCTGTAAATACAAGTGCCAATATACTGCATCGCCTATTCGGGATTGTTAAACTGGAAGTGCAAACAGCAGGTGGCGGGAAAAAGGCAGAAGGAGAAATAGGTGCCCTTTCCAAAGATGATGCTGTCGCAATTCAGCAGTTTGTAAAGCGAAAGGAACAGGAAGGTACGGAAACTGCTGAATCAAATGAGGATTTTCTTTCTGACAAGCGGGCGGGTTATCAACTTAGTTTCCGGCGTCTATTGGCTGCCGCTGCCACCTCTGGCGGGACAGGTGTATTTTTCGGTTTTCTGTTTGCTATTTCACAGCAGTTAGATAATATAGCCAACTTCGATATCTACTCTATTGTATTTGATTGGCTGCTGGAGCAAAGCCTTGTGTTATCTATCTTGTTTGCTATTGGCAGCTTAGCGCTTACATGGATGATAGCGATGGTCGGGACTGTCTTTAAATACTGTTTCTTCCAGATAACCAAGCAAGGGGAAGAGTTATTCATCCGACGTGGGTTGCTGGAAAAACGAGAAATCACCATTCCGTTACATCGTATTCAAGCGTTGAAAATCGAAGAAAATATTTTCCGTCAGCCATTCGGCTTACTGGCGGTTAGTGCAGAGATTGCAGGGGGAGGGGCGGAATCGGATAAACATAGCTTCTCGACAATTCTTTTCCCGCTGCTGAAAAGGTCTGAACTGCATCGTTTCTTAGAAGAAATCATACCAGGATATGTGATGGGAACGGCATTCCGGAAGCCGCCGAAACGAGCTCGGCTGCGTTATGCCTTCATTCCGATACTAATCTCTGTGCTCATAACTGGGGTTCTGATGTATTTCTTTAACTGGTATGGTCTTTTCGCTATCCTGCTTATCTTACTTACAATCTGGTTCTGTGTATTGGACTATAAGGATGCAGGCGTGTCATGGACAGCAGATATGCTGTCCATGCGCTACCGGGAATTGTCACGTGTTACGGTGCATGTGCCGCGTAAAAAAGTGCAGGCATTTCGAGAATCACAGCATTATTTTCAATCGAAAAAGCAATTAGAGACAGTGAAGATTTCTGTTGCCTCAGGCGGAGCAGCGGGCAGCAGTTTTAAAGTAAGGCACTTGGCGGAACAGGATGCGCAGGCAGCAGCTGACTGGTACTCCTTCCGCAGCTAAGGAGGAAAATGAACCTTGCAGGATACAGAATTAGGACTAACGAAAATGGAAAGGGCGGCCATACATGTCATACCGCCTATTTTAGGGGCGATTATTGGCTGGTATTTGCCGGTAATCGCTAAATGGATATTAAAGCTGCCTTGGCTTCCTTACGAAGGTCTTGTTGAAAAGATTGCTTCTTATTCAGGAATGACAGCTTCTGCCATCTTATGCATAATAGGTGCAGTCGCTGGGATAGCTCTATCTCAGTTCATATTTTATGAAACATTAACAGTCATCATTAATAAAGAAGCTGTCTTGCTTAAAATTCGAAAAGCACAAGACAGCTTTCGGAAAGAAGATATTCAATCTGTCTATTTGGATGGTAAATCACTCGTACTGGTGGGGCGGCAAGAGAATGAGATGTACAAAGAAGCGTATGATGGTAATAAAGAGACAATTGCGCAAGCGTTTCTCTCCTTAGGATATCCATGGTTTTATGATGATCCCTATTTAGCAGATTATCGCCGATGGGAAGAGAGTGATTTACAAGTACCAGTAGCTGCGCATAGCTTGCTTCGTGCTAGAAAAGAATACCTCGAAGATGACGAAGAAACGAAAGCGAGGCAGTTACAAAGGGATTTAGCGAAAATTGGGATAGCAATAAAGGATCGTAAAGGCGGTCAGTATATCCGTATGGACAATACGCTCTCCAAGAATGAGCAGAATGGGTAAAAAGGTAAGATATAAAATAAACCGGGAGACTTGGAGGCTCCCGGTTTATTTCTGACATTCATTTTACGTCATATAGTCGTAAATCCCGATAAGCACTAAGACTGCAATGATAATCCACAAGATGAGTTTTTTATTGGTTCGTCTCCCGTACGGCCGCTTTTTCCAGCGATTCGGATCAAAGCCTGTGTCTCCTTCACGCTCCTTGGGACGTTTGTTTCGGTAAATGGAGAATGGCTGTGCTTTTAAGAGGAAAAGAGGTGCCAGGACAAATCCTGCTACCGCGCCTGCTAGATGGGCGGTAAGGTTTATATTGGCAGAGAACAGCGACAAGATGATACCAACAATAAAAATAATAACAATTAATTGTGCGTTAGCTGCATCAATTAAATGCTTGCGGAAAAGAACCATAAACAAGTAGATGCCGAATAGTCCGTAAATAGCACCAGACGCCCCGATATGACTCACAAAGCTGTACGGATCCAATACATAGGTAACCGCATTACCAATAATCCCGGTTAGTAAATAAATTAGGATGAATCTTAGTTTGCCGAGCATCTGTTCCAAAGCCGGCCCAAAAATAACAAGCGAAAAACAGTTAAATAAAACATGCGAGATACTGCCTGGCGCATGCAAAAAAACCGGGGTGAAAAGACGCCAATATTCCCCGTAGGAGATGAGTAAGTTTACACCAGCACCCCACTGGTAAATGCTATTTCCTAATGGATTGGAAAACAAGCCAGTGATAATCCAAAGAAGCAAGTTGATTCCCACAATTGAACTAATAACAGGGTATGCATATAAATATTCTTTAAAGTTCTCGGTTCTGCGGAACAATGCCATTCCTCCTTCATAGCTTTCTTAGGTTACAGCTTAGCGTATAACAATAAAAAATGCTTGTCATAACATCTTATATCTTTACTCCCTGCTTTTATACATATAGGGTACAATACACGGTAGAGAATCTGAACGAAGGGAGGTTGTCTGACGGTGATAAAGGGTATCGGTTTAGATATTACAGAATTAGCACGAATCCAAAAAGCAATCCAGCGAAACAATCGGATTTTGGATAGAATTTTGACAAATCAAGAAAAAGCGCACTATCAAACACTTACGTCTGAAAAACGAAAAGCAGAATTCGCCGCAGGGCGTTTCGCTGCAAAGGAAGCTTACGCGAAAGCGCGCGGAACAGGTTTAGGAAGTCTTGGTCTGCAAGATATCGAGATTTTGCCGAACGCAGCTGGAGCGCCGGTTCTGAAAGCTGCAGATTCAGAAGCGGGAGAACACTTTTTCTTATCTATTACACATTCAGATACGTATGCTGCAGCACAAGTAATCATCACGCAAGGCGAATAGACTTGTCTGCATATTTCTTGGACATGTCTCATAAATTGTAGTGCGGGTAGGAGGGAACAGCGTGTATATTGTCACCGCAAAGGAAATGTACGAAGTAGATCGTTATGCGATGGAGGATATCGGAATTAGCGGCAGCATCTTAATGGAATCTGCTGGCCGGGCTATTGCTGAGAAAATGAAACCGCTGATCGGAACCACGGACCGGATCTTTGTCCTCTGTGGGTCTGGCAATAATGGCGGCGATGGATACGTTGTAGCTAGGACGCTCTTAAATGAAGGATATGATGTGACGGCTGTTCAAGTCGGCCGTAATTTAACGGCAGATGCGGCACTGTATCAGCAGTTATATAACCGGCTTGGCGGTCATGTGGCGGACGTGGAGGCAGATACCTTCCAGTCGTCACTAAAATCGGCAGATGTCATCATTGATGCAATGCTAGGTTTAGGTGTACGGGGGGCTTTACGAAGTCCGTATACAGAGACGATCCAAGCAGTTAACAGCACAAATGCGCTTGTTTTGGCTGTTGACCTGCCTTCCGGTGTTCCTGCAGATGATGCAGTGGATTTCCAAGAAGCCATACGAGCAGATTATACCTTTATTATAGAAGCGCCAAAACCTACTGCTTTTATCCAAAAGACGGCTCCGTTTTATGGAAAGTGGGAAACTGTATCCATTGGCTTGCCAGCTGCATACTTAGGCAGACAAGCTGGTGCCCGCACATGGACAAAAGAGGACGTGAAGCGGACATTCCCTGTTAGGCAGCCTTTCGCTCATAAGGGGACACATGGGAAGGGTTTCCTCATTGGAGGAGGAACAGAAATGCCAGGATCGGTCACCATGGCAAGCATGGCTGCTCTTCGGGCTGGTGCAGGATTGCTTACTGTCGGTACGCTTCCGCAGGTCATTCCGTCTGTTCTGTCTCATTTGGCAGAAGCAACATTTACTAGCCTGGCTGGAGAGAACGGTGTGATAGTGGATACGGAGAGCTTGGATGTGAGCGCATACGATGCAGTAGTTGCCGGGATGGGGATGGGCAGAGGAGAAGATACAGCGGCGCTGACGAAAAGAGTGCTGGAACAAGCTGAAGTTCCTGTTCTTTTGGATGCAGACGGCCTGTATCACATCAAATCCGATCTGGAGATCCTGCGTAATAGACAAGCACCGACCATTTTAACGCCGCACCCTGGAGAAATGGCAATGCTGCTGGACATAAAAGTGCCAGAGCTTCTTGAACAGCCATTTGAACTGGCTAGGAAATTTGCGACTGTCTATCAGGTCTATCTCGTGCTGAAGGGAACGTATACAATCGTTACCGCACCTGATGGCACCCAGCTTGTCAATACAACGGGCAACCCTGGTTTGGGGAAAGGCGGCAGCGGTGATGTTCTTTCCGGTATCCTGCTAGCCATGCTCATGCAGCATGAAGATCCTCTGGAAGCCATTGCAAACGGTGTCTATGTCCATGGAAGAGCAGCGGATGTCTTGGTAGAAGATACGCATTCGCAGCAAGATCTTTTGGCAACAGACTTGATGAAAGGGCTGGCCAAAGTCTTTCGTGACATTTCCTTATAACGGTGGCATGTTCTCTTTGTTCGCTTTATAGCTGACAAAGGAGTGTGACCATGAAGAAATTTGCTGGTATGATCGTCTTTGCTGCCTTTTTATTTCTATTGGCCGGATGCGGCGAGGCCTCTCAGGAGGATGTAGTGAAAAAGCTGGAAGAAACATCAGCTGAAATGAAAGGCTACAAAGCAGAAGCCACTATGAAGCTGAACACAGGAGAAGAACAGCAAGCTTACGGAATTGATATCTGGTATCAAAAGGATGACAATTACCGGGTCTTATTGAAGAATGGGACAGATGAACAAGGCAGCCAAGTGATTCTGCGAAACAAAGATGGTGTATTCGTGCTTACACCGGCCATGAAAAAAAGCTTTAAGTTTCAGAGCGAATGGCCTTATAACAGCAGTCAGCCTTACTTGTTTCAGTCGCTCGTACAAGATGTGCTGAAAGACAGCAATGCGACGTTTGAGATGACAGAAGAGCATTATATTTTCCGTACGAAGACAACGTACCAGAATAATACGACGCTGCCGTATCAGGAAATTTACTTTAATAAAAAAACATACACACCCGAACTGGTTAAAGTTTTGGATAAAGACAAAAAGCCAATGGTAGAAGTGAGCTTTGCATCATTTAAACTGGATCCGAAGTTTGAAGCGAAAGATTTCGAGCTGGAAAACAATATGACGAGTTCTGTATCAGGTACCCCGGCATCAGCAGCTCCAGCTGAGCAGCAAGGATTGACTGTATTATATCCGACAGAAACGGCGGGAGCTACGCTTGCAGAAGAGAAGGAAGTCAATGCAGACGGACAGGAGCGAGTGATTCTCACTTACGAAGGGGAGAAGAACTTCACATTAATTCAAGAACCAGCAGATGTGTCTGGCGCGGTATCAGCTGCAGCGATTCCTGCATCTGGTGAGCCTTACAGTCTCGGGTTTACTGTCGGCGCTATCACTTCTTCGAGTCTGACATGGACACAAAATGGCGTGGATTATATGCTTGCCAGTGAAGAACTGACACGAGAAGAGATACAGGAAATTGCTACTTCTATAAGCGGTCAAGCAATCAAATAACGAAGAAAGCAGACGACATCCGTCTGCTTTTTTGTTTTCCTGTTATAATACATATAATAGACGAGGTAAATAATTTAGGAGATGACATGTAATGCAGATTGACCATTTTTATCGAGATTCTTGGGTTGAAATAAATCTTGATGATGTTGAATATAATATAAAGCAACTGGCAGAACATATCGGAGAAGATAAAGGAATCTATGCGGTAGTTAAAGCGAATGCATATGGACACGGATATGTACAGATCGCACAGGCAGCGTTAAATGCAGGTGCATCAGCATTGGCAGTCGCTTTTTTGGATGAGGCGCTTTACCTGCGCCAAGCTGGAATCCAAGCCGCTATTCTCGTAATGGGAGCAACACGTCCGGAAGATGCTGCAATCGCTGCAGATCACAATATTACGCTGACCTTTTACCGTAAGGATTGGTTGGAAGCAGTGCGTACGCTGCAACTGACAAAAACACTTCGTCTCCATATGAAGCTGGATACAGGAATGGGCAGAATTGGGTTTCGCACCTCAGAAGAGATTCGTTCAGTTGTCTCGTTACTGCAAGATCCTTCTATCCATCTGGAAGGGGTCTTTACGCATTTTGCAACAGCAGACGAAGCAGATTTAGCGTACTTTGAAGGGCAGCGAAGCAAGTTAGATGAACTGCTGAAAACATTGCGGAAATTATGGAATGATCCAGTCACTATTCATACCGATAACAGTGCAGCCAGCATGCGCTTTGCCGCCGAGGATGGAGATTTTGTCCGATTCGGAATTGGCATGTACGGACTTTACCCGTCAAAGACGGTTAAGAAAGAGCATCCAATTTCACTTCGACAAGCGTTTTCGCTGCACAGCCGACTTGTGCATGTGAAACAGCTTGAAGCGCATGAAGCGGTAAGTTATGGTGCAACCTATGAAACAGACGGACCAGAATGGATCGGTACACTGCCTATTGGTTATGCAGATGGATGGATTCGTAAAATGCAAGGTTTTGAGGTGCTTGTAGATGGTAAGCGGATGCCGATCGTTGGAAGAGTATGCATGGATCAATGTATGGTAAAGCTCGATCGAGCGTACCCTGTTGGTACGGAAGTTGTTCTGATCGGAACGCAGCAAGATGCATGTATCAGCATGGATGAAGCAGCAGACTGGGTTGATACGATAAATTATGAAGTTCCGTGTCTTATCGGTGCCCGAATGCCGCGTGTCTACAAACATGCCGGTCAGACTGTAGAAGTGGCAAATACACTGTATTCTGGCAGAACATTCTAATTTTCGGCAGGAAGTCAGCCTATCCTTCATACTTTTTTGTTTAAAATAGGTTTTTTTTATCAAAAAGTACCGGAGGGTCCTTTGCAAATAGCCGGCTCGGATGGTATGATGAGAATGGATTTTTACAGAAACGACCCGAGCGAATTGGTGGAGGTGTATGGTTGTGTCCGAAGGCTTACAAGAAATCGTTGTAAAGCTGCCTAAGAAACTCCTAAATGAGGTGGATGGTTTGATGCAGAACAATAACAATAGTCTCGATCATTTCTTCTATCAAGCAACGAAATCATACGTGCAAGAAAGAAAAGATATCCGTGAAACCATGCAAAAAGGTTATATGGAAATGGCACGTATTAATTTAAATATCGCTTCAGAAGCTTTCCAAGCTGAAGAGGAGGCAGAAGTAACGTTAGAGCGCCTTGTAAGCGGGGTGTAGGCCTTTGATCGTAAAGAGAGGCGAAGTATATTTCGCCGACCTGTCCCCGGTAGTGGGATCAGAACAGGGGGGAGTGCGCCCGGTATTGGTCCTGCAGAATGACATCGGCAACCGATTCAGCCCGACAGTCATCGTAGCGGCGATAACGGCGCAAATCCAAAAAGCCAAGTTGCCGACACATGTGGAGATTGATGCCAAGAAGTATGGTTTTGAACGGGATTCCGTCATTCTTCTGGAACAGATCCGAACAATCGACAAGCAGCGACTGACAGACAAGATTACACAGCTTGATACGCAAATGATGGAGAATATCAATCGAGCTCTCGAAATAAGTCTCGGCCTTACAGAGTTCTAGGTGCGGACCAGCCCTTACGGTAAACGTAAGGGCTTTTTTTATATGATTTCAGTCATATTGGAAAATAGTATATACTAAATAAGAAGACGCCATGTTGGCAAGGCGGCCTTATAGGTGTTAGATTAATAAGTAGATAAAAGTGACCTTGAGCAAACGACTGCGGCTATTACAGCCTTTGACAAGGTGAACGTTACAATACGGGGGTTTCATGATGGCAAAGAAACTAAAGGAGATCTTGGTTGATAATAGTAACAACCTAGTTCATATGTGGCTCGAAGAAGTCGCAGAAAAGCAGAAGGATGTCACAAATTCGTCTATTTCACAGGATCTATTCGAAAATACGAATCGTGAATTCGTTAATATTATATTCGGCAGTGTAGAAAAGGAAAGCTTGACTTCTGATTTGGACAGCTTTACAGAGCGTGTAATTAATCTGGGTTGGCCGCTTAGTTATTTAACAGATGGTTTGCAGCTCTTTAAAAGGGTTGCGACGGAGTTCCTCATTGAGCATGATGAGCTGGAAGTATCTGTTCCAGAAGTACTGCGGAATGTGGACGAGCTCGTCAATCCAATCATCAATCAGCTAGTGAATGAATATTCCGGAAGCTGGGAGAATACCGTATCGCTTCAGCGAGTGGCGCTGCAGGAGTTGTCAGCTCCGTTAATTCCTGTCATGGAGAACATAACCGTTATGCCGCTTATCGGCACAATTGATACGGAACGCGCAAAGTTTATTATGGAGAATTTATTAGATGGTGTTATCAAGCATCATGCCGAAGTTGTGTTGATTGATATTACCGGAGTTCCTGTCGTTGATACAATGGTGGCGCATCATATTATCCAAGCTGCAGAAGCGGTTAGATTAGTGGGGTCTACTTGTATCTTGGTTGGTATTCGTCCGGAGATTGCGCAGACAATTGTCAACTTAGGGATAGATCTTAGTAAGTTCCCGACGAAAAGTTCTTTGCGTAAAGGTTTCACAGCAGCATTAGAAATGACGAATCAGATGATCGTACAAACAAACAGCGAAGAACAGACTATAGAAGAGCTGATCGATTCGCTTGATAGGAGTGAACAATCTTGAGAATTCCAATATTGAAGCTGCACAATTACTTGCTGATCAGCATTCAAATTGATTTGGATGACCAGACAGCCATCCAATTCCAGGAAGACTTGCTCAATAAAATTCATCAGAGCGGTGCAACGGGGGTTGTTATTGACCTGACATCAGTTGATATTATTGATTCTTTCATCGCTAAGGTACTGGGTGACGTTGTGACGATGTCAGATTTAATGGGGGCAAAAGTCGTTTTGACAGGCATCCAGCCAGCTGTAGCAGTTACACTTATTGACTTGGGAATCCATTTGAATGAGGTAACAACAGCATTAGATTTAGAACAAGGATTGATTAAACTGCGCCAGGAACTGGAGGAGTGATCATGGACTTCAGAACCTGTGTAAATATACAGAAAGAATGGGACATTGTCGGTGCAAGACAGTTTGGCCGCGACTTCTCGAAAAAGCTTGGCTTTGGGATTGTTGACCAAGCTCGGATTGCGACAGCTATCTCGGAGCTTGCCCGTAATATCTACCTATATGCCGGAAGCGGCAAAATCTGCTTTGATGAGGTAGAGAATGTCGGCTCGCGCGGTATCTGCATTGTTTCCCTAGATACAGGTCCCGGTATAAAAGATATCAGTCAGGTAATGGAGGATGGTTTCTCCACGTCTGGAGGTCTGGGCGCAGGTCTTCCAGGTGTAAAACGTCTGATGGATGAATTCGATATCACATCAAAAGAAGGCGAAGGGACCGAGATCCGAGTCGTCAAATGGGTTCGCTAGAGGAGGATGATGTCAGGTGGATGCGCTAAAGCTAGATCTGTCTCACTATCGGCAATTGCTAAAGCAATACATCGATACACAAGATGAGTCTGCCTTGTACGAGGCAGAGCAAATTAGTAAACGCTCCATACAGCACAATATATCGCTGGAGGAGATCATCAACACACATATCAATGCACTGGAAGGAATTTACCCAGATCTTCCAGAGAACATACAGCACTCGATGAGCTTTTTGCTGGAGGTCATGATTTCATACGGTCTGGCACTGCAGGAATTTCAGGATTTGCGTGAAGCGCAGCTTGAGATCAAATCTGAGATTTCTGTGGCAGCTCGCATGCAAAACACATTACTTTCAACAGTGAAACCGGATGTAGACGGCTTTGACATTGGGGTTGTAAGTGTTCCAGCCAATCAGATGAATGGTGACTATCATCACTTTATTCATCATGCGGATGGTACTGTCGGCATAACAGTTGCAGATGTAATCGGGAAGGGTATCCCTGCTGCGCTATGTATGTCGATGATCAAATATGCAATGGAGAGTTTTCCTTCTGAGCATAAAAATCCAAGTGAAATATTAGAAAGTCTTAATCGAGTAGTTGAACGGAACGTCGACCCAAGTATGTTTATTACGATGTTTTATGCTCTTTTTAATCCGGCTGCCAGCACGATTTCCTATTCATCGGCCGGTCATGAACCAGGTTTTTATTATCATGCTGCAGACGATACATTTGAAGAAATTCGAGCAAAAGGTGTCGTTCTTGGCGTGACAGATACAGCACAATATCGTCAGTATGAGAGAGAGATTCATGCTGGAGATATGATTATTCTCTTGACGGATGGTGTAACGGAATGCCGTCAAGGGGATCGATTTATAGAAAGTGAAGAAGTGCTTGAAGTAATTAAAAGCTTTTCCCATCTTCCGGCGCAGGAATTGGTGGAGAGCGTGTACAGACATTTCGAGAAACTCCAGGATTTTCATCTGCGCGATGATTTCACATTAATTATTATCAAAAAAGATGTTTAAACAAAGAACAAACGGGTATTACATAGAAATGGTAACTAGCCATTAGGAGGTACATGATGAACTTAACTGTTGACGTACAAGAACAAAAAGACAAATCAATTGTTCTTTTAGCTGGTGAAATAGATGCATATACGGCTCCTAAATTAAAAGAAACACTGTTGTCCCTCACGGAGAAAGAGGGCAACAAAGTGGAAGTGAATTTGGAGCAAGTGAATTATATGGACAGTACTGGATTAGGCGTATTCGTGAGCGGATTAAAGTCGACAAAAGAGAACAACAGTGAATTGAAGCTCGTACAGCTGCAAGACCGTGTATACCGTTTGTTCGAGATTACAGGCTTGATTGATGTGATCGATGTTGACAAAACAGTACAAGGTGGCTATTAATTATGGAATCTTTCGATTTTATCGAGATTAAAGTACCGGCAAAACCAGAATACGTAGGTGTGATTCGGCTGACTTCTTCAGGTGTCGCAAACCGGATGGGCTTTTCTTATGAAGATATTGAGGATTTGAAGGTGGCGATTTCTGAAGCCGTAACAAACACTGTAAACCATGCTTATGAAAAAGATGAAGATGGCGAAGTTACGATTGGTTTCGGTGTTTATGAGAATCGGCTTGAAGTAATGGTTGCAGATCATGGCGGCAGCTTTAATCTGGATCAAGTGAAGCAGAACATTGGCCCATATGAAGCTGCAGAACCCATCGAACAACTTAGGGAGGGCGGATTCGGCTTATTCCTGATTGATGCTTTGATGGACAAAGTGGAAATCAACAGTGATTCCGGAGTGATCGTCCTCATGACGAAATACCTTCATGAAAATGAGGTGGGGCTAGATGACGACCAAATCTCAACCACACAATAACCGTGAGGATGAGGTTTATGCATGGATAGATCATCTGCAAAAAAATCCCACAGATGAAGAAATCCAAGAAAAAATCGTACTCACATACAAAGATCTTGTTGTATCCATAGCACGAAAATATTCGAAAAACAGTTCTATTCATGAAGATTTGGTTCAAGTCGGCATGCTCGGTTTGCTTGCGGCAATCCGGCGCTATAACCCGGAATTCGGTAAGTCCTTTGAATCATTTGCTATTCCTACAATTATTGGGGAAATCAAGCGTTTTATCAGAGATAAGACGTGGAGTGTCCATGTTCCTCGACGTATCAAGGAGCTTGGTCCGAAAATTCGCAAAGCAATTGATGAATTGACAACTTCTAACCAACATTCCCCAACAGTAGCAGAGATTGCTGCCTATCTGGAAGTATCTGAAGAAGATATTCTAGAGACGATGGAGATGGGGAAAAGCTATAAAGCATTGTCTGTTGATCGAAAAATTGAAGCCGACTCGGACGGAAGTACAGTAGCAATTCTTGATTTGGTAGGCTCTCAGGATAACGGCTACGAAGACATTGACCGCAGAATGCTGCTGGAAAAAGTACTGCCAATTCTTAGTGAACGGGAACAGGAAATTCTTCGATGCACCTATTTTGAGAACATGAGCCAAAAAGATACAGGAGAAAGACTCGGTATTTCTCAGATGCATGTGTCGCGTCTTCAGCGGAGAGCACTGCGGAAATTGCGGGAAGCTCTGCAAGCTGAAGGTGCTGACAATTTTGAGTGAATCTTATCAGCATATGGATGTATCTGCATTTCAAGAGCCTAAGAAAGGCAACTATTATTGTGGGGACAGTTACTTCTACCATGAATCAGAGTACGAATTTATTTGTGTGCTGGCAGATGGGCTTGGCAGCGGGGAATTTGCTAAAGAGTCCTCTCAGGTAGTCGTCGATGTCATTCGTGACCACGTTCATAGCGGTATTGATGAACTAATTAGAAAATCAAATGAAGTATTAGTAGGAAAACGAGGAGTCGTTCTTGGTATCTTGAAAGTGGACTATCGTTCGGAAACATACTCCTTTACATCGATTGGGAATATCGGAATTATGACCGTTACAGGTGGTAAAAGGGAACGGTGTATTCCCAGTCAGGGATTCCTTGCCGGTTATCCGCGGAAATACAAAGTTTCTCGCGGACTGTTGCAGGACGATATGATATTCATCATGTTCTCGGATGGTGTTACGGATAATGAACTGACACAGCATCTTTTTAAAGAAAAGGATGTCAGGAAAATACGTGATATGTTCGCTTGTTCAAAACAGAAACCTCATAAAGACGACGTCACTTTAATTGCGATGAAATATACGGAATAGGATCAGTACCCCTTGATGGTGCTGATCCTTTTTTTATCTAATCGGCAATTCTGCTACAATAGTCATATCAGAAGTCAGGAGGAGCAAAAGTGGAAGCTACCATACAAGACAGACTCATCCAATGGGTCGAAAAGGAAACAGCAATCAAGCAACCATCCGTCAAACAGGTTATTCATCTGCTGGAAGAGGGAAATACGGTACCATTTATCGCGCGGTACCGAAAAGAACAAACAGGTGCACTTGATGAAGTAGAGATTAAAGCCATTCAAGATAAATGGGAGTATGCACAGCAGCTTCATCAACGAAAAACGGAAGTAATCCGTTTAATTGAAGAGCAGGGAAAGCTGACAGACAGCCTGAAAAACGACATNCCTGAAAAACGACATTAACGCCGCTATGCAGCTGCAGCGTATTGAAGATTTATATCGCCCATACAAACAGAAACGACGCACAAAGGCGACAATTGCCAAAGAAAAGGGTTTAGAACCCCTTGCAAAAGCTTTCTATCAGCAGACAATAGAGAGCCCGGAAAAAGAAGCGGGAGAATATCTTGATTCTGAAAAGGAATTATATACGGTGGAAGATGTTCTGCAAGGTGCCAATGACATTATGGCGGAATGGATTAGCGAGCAGCCTGCATTCCGTGACTTTATTCGTGATAAGACAGAAAAGGCAGGGGTTCTGCTTACTAAAGTAAAGAAAGCAGAAGAGGATGAAAAAGGGATTTTTGAAATGTATTATGCTTATCAGGAGCCGGTACGACAGATGGCATCTCACCGGGTATTAGCTGTCAACCGCGGTGAGAAGGAAGGTATTTTACGAGTTACTGTTGAACCGCCTGCTGACGTTATCCTTGCTTATTTGAAGCGTAAAATTATCAAACAGCGAACATCATCTCCGGTTGTGTCACTTCTGCACGCGGCAATCGAGGATAGTTATAAACGACTAATCCAGCCTTCTGTCGAACGGGAGATTCGCGCGATGCTGTCAGAGAAAGCAGAAGAGCAGGCAATCAAAATCTTCTCTGAAAACCTGAAAAATCTATTGCTGCAGCCTCCATTGAAGGGGCGGGTTGTACTAGGGGTTGACCCAGCATTCCGGACAGGCTGTAAGCTTGCTGTTATTGATGAGACTGGGAAACTGCTAGAGAAGAATGTGATTTACCCAACAGCACCGAAACATGATATAAAAGGGGCAAGCCGTGTTGTTGAATCGATGCTGGAGAAATATGATGTCCAGCTAATCGCAGTCGGTAACGGAACGGCTTCTCGTGAAACAGAACAATTTATAGCCAATGTTATTCGAGATTCAAAACGTGATGTTGCTTATATTATCGTAAATGAGGCAGGTGCAAGTGTATATTCCGCCTCAGAATTAGCCAGAAAAGAATTCCCGGAACTGCAAGTGGAGGAGCGGAGTGCCATCTCTATAGGACGCCGTATTCAAGATCCGCTAGCAGAACTGGTTAAGATTGACCCGAAATCTATCGGAGTAGGACAGTATCAGCATGATGTAGGACAGAAGAAGCTCAATAATTCCCTTGGTTTTGTTGTCGAAACAGCAGTAAACCAAGTAGGCGTGAATGTGAACACAGCCTCTGAGTCTCTGTTGCAGTATGTATCTGGTTTTAGTAAGACAGTTGCAGCTAATGTTGTGAAGCAGCGTAATGAGGTTGGTAAGTTTACTTCCCGTAAGCAGCTGAAGTCTATACCTAGACTAGGAAGCAAGACGTATGAACAGAGTATCGGGTTTCTTCGTGTACTAGATGGAGAAGAACCGCTGGACCGCACGCCAATCCACCCGGAGAGCTATAGTGTTACAAAACAGCTGCTAAAGCGGCTCGATGCTGATGTAACGGATATAGGAAGTGAACAGCTGCAAGAGAAGCTTTCTCAGCTTCAAGTAGAAGAGACTGCTGCAGAATTGCAAATCGGAGATCTTACGTTGCAGGATATTGTACAAGCACTCAATCAACCTGGGAGAGACCCGCGGGATGATTTGGCACAGCCATTATTAAAGCAAGATGTACTAGCAATGGAAGACTTGAAGGAAGGTATGGAACTCCAAGGTACGGTCCGTAACGTAGTTGATTTTGGTGTTTTCGTGGATATAGGTGTCAAACAAGACGGACTTGTCCATATTTCTAAGATGTCGAATAAATTTGTAAAACACCCTATGGATATTGCATCAGTAGGGGATGTAGTTACTGTTTGGGTTGATAAAGTGGATGTTGACAAACAACGGATTGCTCTTACAATGGTGAAGTAACAGCAACAGGGGAGAAGCCTCTGTCCTGAGTAGGGCAGGGGCTTTATCCGTCGTTGGATTGCTGTTTTCTTTTATAGAAGAACCAGCATTGGTTCAACACTTTCAATTGGTTTATGTTTTTCGTGAGGAAAGCTTGGGATAGTTGATTCTTTAACCAATTAGGCATTCTTTTACCTCCTGCAGCCCATAGATGTAGGGAAAAATGAATGTCTGCAGCATCATATGCAGAACAGCAACAGGAGGTGCAATAACATTGAGAGAAATAACGATGCAAAATCTCCAACAAGTTGTAGAAGAGATTTCAGTTGAATGGTTCCAAAAACCATTTACAGATACCGCTAGTTATAATAACCGTCTGCGAACTACCGGAGGCAGGTATTTGCCAGGTACACGAGTTATTGAAATCAATCCTAAGTATTTGGTTGAACTGGGGCAGGAAGAAACAATCGGAATAATTAAGCATGAGCTATGTCATTATCATCTTCATATAGAAGGAAAGGGTTACGGCCACCGTGATCCAGAATTCCGTGAACTTCTTAAAAGAACAAAATCCCCGCGCTTTTGCAGCATGCTGCCATCAGTTAAAGAAAAGCAGTTATATACATATATATGTTCAAAATGCGGGCACGTTTATAAGCGTAAAAAGGCCGTGAATCTACGTAAGTACGGATGTGGCAAATGCGGTGGAAAGCTTAAAAAGACTGATAGAATGGCGATTTCAGAGGATCAACAAGAAAAAAAGCAAAAAAGTTAGCGAAAAGTGTTGACGTCTTTGTAAATACATGATAAATTTATTAAGCCGTCGACGAACGGTAACGAAATATGACGAATGGCAACAGAAAATAAATTGCAAAAAGCAGTTGACAGTTGCTAAAAGATGTTGTAAAATACATAGAGTCGTCACCAAGCGATAAACATTATTCCACAGTAGCTCAGTGGTAGAGCTATCGGCTGTTAACCGATCGGTCGCAGGTTCGAATCCTGCCTGTGGAGCCAGTGGAGAAGTACTCAAGTGGCTGAAGAGGCGCCCCTGCTAAGGGTGTAGGTCGTGTAAGCGGCGCGAGGGTTCAAATCCCTCCTTCTCCGCCATCTAAAANTCAGTTGGTAGAGCATCTGACTTTTAATCAGAGGGTCGAAGGTTCGAGTCCTTCATGGCTCATCTGCTTAAAGCAAAGATGATCTTATAGATCTGCCGATGCTGTGCATCATACGCAGCATTTTTCTTTTGACTTTTAGCGGTCGTGGCGGAATGGCAGACGCGCTAGGTTGAGGGCCTAGTGGGTGAATAACCCGTGGAGGTTCAAGTCCTCTCGGCCGCACCAATAAAAAGTAAAAAAAGATGTTGACAAGCTGTAGACAACACGATATAATATAAAAGTTGTCATTATTAATAAGCGCCCGTAGCTCAATTGGATAGAGCGTTTGACTACGGATCAAGAGGTTAGGGGTTCGACTCCTCTCGGGCGCGCCATTATCTCTTCGGGAAGTAGCTCAGCTTGGTAGAGCACTTGGTTTGGGTCCAAGGGGTCGCAGGTTCGAATCCTGTCTTCCCGACCAGATACACCAAACTTCTCAATCTAACATTCTAATATGCGGGTGTAGTTTAGTGGTAAAACCTCAGCCTTCCAAGCTGATGTCGAGGGTTCGATTCCCTTCACCCGCTCCAAATTATGGGCCTATAGCTCAGCTGGTTAGAGCGCACGCCTGATAAGCGTGAGGTCGGTGGTTCGAGTCCACTTAGGCCCACCATNAGCACTCCGGTGCTTGGCAGCGCATGAGATGTAAAAGCATGAAGTTTCTTATCTAGTTTTGAAGGTTTACTTCAAAATAACTTGCTTCTTTTTGAAGGATAAGGTATAATATATCTTGTCGTTAGGAAAGATAAGTGTAGTTAAGTTAAGGTCTGGTGGTAATAGCGAAGAGGTCACACCTGTTCCCATGCCGAACACAGCAGTTAAGCTCTTCAGCGCCAATGGTAGTTGGGTTCGCCCTGCGAGAGTAGGACGCTGCCAGGCCGAAACATTTTCCTTCATATTATTATCGCGGGGTGGAGCAGGGGTAGCTCGTCGGGCTCATAACCCGAAGGTCGCAGGTTCAAATCCTGCCCCCGCAACCAAATAATTTTTAACGGGAGTACACGAAGTGTGCAACCAAGTTATTTTTACTTTTAATTGCACTAATACATAGTAGCAGTATTGGTCCGGTAGTTCAGTTGGTTAGAATGCCTGCCTGTCACGCAGGAGGTCGCGGGTTCGAGTCCCGTCCGGACCGCCATACATAAAATGTTCAAAAGCTTTAGGAGCAATCCTAAAGCTTTTTTTATATGTGTATTTCCCACCCGATTAAAGTGATACTTTCCACTGCACCTGCAGACTGCGCATTCATGAGTAGTTTATGCAGAAAATGTGGCATACTCTCACTCTTGGTAAAAGCACGCTGCACCCGAGATGGATTCTTATATGGAGAAACAGGGAAGCGCTGCAGGCCGTTTGTGGTTAGCAGGATAGAATTACGTCCTTTAGACAGAGGGATGATTCCCATATTATAAGACGGAACTTCTTGGTCAAATGTATTTTTAGCTCCAATCCAGCCCGCTCGGTGCTGCTGGTTCATTTGTACAGAACTTGTGTGCGCTGTGGAAGGCGGCAAGAGGAAAAGGGCATTGTCTCCTATTGATAACCAATATAAATAGCCTGCTTTGCGCACGCTAATCAAGCAGGAGCTGTTGCCGTTCACTTTAGCTGCGGTTGAACGAAATCGTACACTGTTAAACATGCTCATCAGAAAACTATCTATTTTCTTCATAGCGCTGGAAGTGTCTTCATCAAGCGTTTCAATAATTTTTCGCTGTCTCAGCATGAGAGAGTCGGCGATAAAAGCGGCACTTTCGACTGTATGCTGTGCACCCATGATAACAGCAAGTTCCCAATCTGGTCCTGTTAGGATAAGACAGGCGTTTTCGTTTTTGTGAGCTCCGTGCAGAATACTTCCGCCGAAACGTCCAATCCACATATGCTGGTAACTGCTTAAATCAACTTGATCCAGATAGGATTTAATCTCGCCATTCCAGTTGTAACTGTACATTTGTTCTAATGCTTCCATATGCATGCTCCTTTGTTAGCTGTTAGTATATGTATTCTCCATAAAACCAGAAAAGCCTTTTTGTTTCTGGTGCTTTTGCTTTTAGGCTATACTTTGCTATGATAAATAAATGAACAAGAAATGAAAGCGAGTCAGGTGATGGTAATGATCCATTTTAAAAAGACAATGCATACAATAGAAGAAACCAATACGTTCGGCCAGCAATTAGCCGAATTACTGCAGCCAGGTGATCTTATCACGATGGAAGGAGATCTAGGTGCAGGAAAGACGACACTGACAAAAGCAATTGGTGCTGGGCTAGGTGTTACGCGTACAATTAACAGTCCTACCTTTACGATTATTAAGGAATACGAGGGCCGTTTGCCTTTGTATCATATGGATGTATACCGTCTGGAGAATAGTGATGAAGATATAGGCTTTGAGGAGTATTTTTCGGGTGCAGGAGTTACCATCGTCGAATGGGCGCAATTTATTGAAGACTACTTACCGAAAGATCGACTGGAGCTTACACTCAAACATGACGGTGAGGCAAGGACAATCACGCTGCAGCCGGTTGGCAAGCGTTATGAAAAGCTTTGTAAGGAGTTAACAAAATGACTATATTAGCCATGGATACATCCAATCAGCTGCTAGGCGTAGCAATTGTAAAGGATGGCATTACATTAGGTGAGCATGTCATGCATGGTCACCGCGATCACTCTGTTCGATTGCTGCCTGCAATTGAACAGCTGATGAAAGAAACAAAGACGGCTCCAGAGGACTTGGAACGAATTGTAGTCGGACAGGGTCCAGGATCTTATACTGGCGTAAGAATCAGCATGGCAACTGCTAAAACAATGGCATGGGCGCTAGGTATTGATGTTATTGGTGTTTCGAGTTTAGAGGCACTTGCCTATCAAGGGCAGTTGTTCTCCGGGTATGTGTGTCCGTTCTTTGATGCACGCAGAGGGCAAGTATATACAGCGTTATATGCAAGCAGCCCTGTTACTTTTAAACAAGTAGAGGGAGCAGTTAACCCGCTGTTTACAGACTGGCTGGAACAGTTGCGTGATAAGGGTGAGAAAGTGTTATTCTTGAGTCCGGATATCGAAACTTACCGAGATATCATCACAGAAACACTTGGTGATCAAGCCGTCATACCGGAAAATAGTATGCATTATGCACGTCCGTCTGTCCTAGCTCAAATAGGAGCTGCTAGACAAGCGGATAAGCTGCATCAAATTGTACCGGATTATGTGCGATTAACGGAGGCGGAATCCAATTGGCTAAAACAACAGGAGCAGCAAAATTGAGTGCGCAGCCAATCGTTCGTCAAATGCAATTAGCGGATATACCGGCTGTCTACACCATCGAGACAGCATCTTTTGCAACACCGTGGACAATCGATATTTTTGAACGTGAAATTACAGAAAATACATTTGCCAATTATTTTGTCATTGAAAATGAGGGCGTTATTGCTGGTTACTGCGGTATGTGGCTTGTGATTGATGAAGCACAGATCACGAATATTGCTATTTTGCCAAATTACCGGGGAAAGAAATTGGGAGAGAAACTATTTGCTCATGTGATGGAACAGGCGATTCTCGCTGGAGCATATCGTTTATCATTGGAAGTACGCGTATCTAATCTGCCAGCGCAGCATCTATATCGCAAGTTTGGTTTAGTGCCTGGCGGAATACGGAAAAACTATTATACAGACAATCAAGAAGATGCGATTGTAATGTGGGTGAACTTATGAAAACATCGGAACTTATTTTAGCAATAGAAACAAGCTGTGATGAAACTGCAGCTGCTGTTATCGAGGGAGGCACCGTGATTCGTTCCAATGTTGTGGCTTCCCAAATTGAGAGTCACAAACGATTTGGCGGTGTTGTGCCTGAGATTGCTTCCCGGCATCATGTGGAGCAGATCACAATTGTCATAGAAGAAGCACTTCAGCAAGCAGGTGTTGAGAAAGAAGACTTGGATGCTATAGCGGTAACGCAGGGACCAGGTTTAATTGGTGCACTGCTCGTCGGGGTAAATGCTGCTAAAGCATTGGCCTTTTCCATCGGCAAGCCGCTGATAGGGGTACATCATATTGCCGGTCATATTTACGCAAACCGCCTGGAGCAGGAGTTTGCATTCCCGCTGCTGGCGTTAGTCGTTTCAGGTGGACATACAGAGCTGGTTCTTATGAAAGAGCATGGCAGCTTTGAAGTTATCGGTGAAACACGGGATGATGCAGCAGGAGAAGCATATGATAAAGTAGCCAGAACGCTACAGCTGCCTTATCCAGGAGGACCGCGCATTGATAAGCTAGCCGCAGAAGGCGCGCAGTCTATTGATTTCCCTCGTGCATGGCTGGAGCCGGAGAGTTACGATTTTAGCTTCTCTGGACTTAAGTCGGCGGTCATTAATACACTTCACAATGCGAAGCAAAAGGGAGAGACATACCCTCCTGCTGATGTTGCGGCAAGCTTCCAAGCAAGTGTTGTAGAGGTGCTCGTCGGGAAGACACTGCGAGCGGCTGAGGAATATGGAGCAAAGCAAATTATCGTAGCTGGGGGCGTTGCAGCCAACAGTGGCCTAAGAGCAGCATTGGAGCAAGCATTTGCGGACAAGCAAGCTGATCTTTTAATTCCGCCGCTTGCACTTTGTACCGATAATGCCGCAATGATTGGGGCAGCTGCATCTATTTCTTATCATCAAGGCAAATTCGCCGATCTGGCGATGAACGCGAAGGCATCCATGCCATTATAAGAAAAAGCATCGTTTCCGGCTGGGAAGCGATGCTTTTTTTATTCACAACACAGGCATTCACCTGTGTATAACTTATTAAAACCCACTATTAGTACCAGGTACAGAAGTGGATAAAATCACATAAAAACAGTGTGGATTCTGTGGATAATGTGTATAACTTTGTGTATATCCCATCAAATCAACAATGAAAGCGCATTTACTCCTGTGCATAACTTTCGTTCTCTTCGATGAGTGTTTCCCACTCTTCCATAACTTCCAGCAGTGTAGCTTGCAGCTGTTCATTCTTCTCTGTAATTTCCTGCGCTTTCTGATAATCTTGGAAAACTTCCGGATCGGTCAGCATTGTTTCGTTGCCTTCGATTTCTGTCTCCAACTCTGCGATCTTTTCTTCAAGCTCAGCAATACGTCGTTCTCTTTTCCGGATTTCTCGCTTTATTGCTTTATCTTGATGATAGTTCGATTTATTTTCTTGTTTAACCGGCTGCTTTGTTTCGGCTGCTGAAGATTCTAAATCGGCAATTTCTTGCTGCTCTTGTTTCTTCTCAATAAAGTAATCATAGTTCCCTAAATAAGTTACAATCTGCTTGTCCGCCATTTCCAGCACTTGTGTGGCAATTTTGTTCATAAAGTAACGGTCATGCGAGACGAATAGAATAGTGCCGGGGTAATTAGCTAATGCGCCTTCTAGCACTTCTTTACTGTCTAAGTCTAAGTGGTTAGTCGGTTCATCCATAATCAAAAGATTGGACTTCTGCATCATCAGCTTGGCTAGTGCAAGGCGGGCTTTCTCCCCACCGCTCAGTGTGTTGACCACTTTTAGTACATCATCACCCGTGAATAGGAAGTTTCCGAGGATTGTTCGTATATCTTTCTCATCCATTAGTGGATATTCATCCCATAGCTCAGCAAGTACAGATTTTGAAGAATGCAGTTCGGTTTGCTCCTGATCGTAATACCCAATGCTTACACCTGCGCCTAGCTCAACGTCACCAGTTTTTGCAGGGAGTTTTCCAATAATCGTTTTAAGAAGTGTTGTTTTTCCTGTCCCATTCGGCCCAGTGAGTGCAATCCGATCCTGGCGGTTCATATGGAAGCTGACATCTTGAAAGACAGGAGATGTACTTTCTGGATACTGATACGCTAATTCTTTTACCTTCAGCACATCGTTGCCGCTGCGGCGATCAATATCAAAAGTTAGCTTTGCTGAAGAAGCATCATGAAGCGGACGCTCCATTCGATCCATTTTCTCCAACTGTTTGCGTCTGCTCTGTGCACGTTTTGTAGTTGTTGCCCGCGCGATGTTCTTTTGAACGAACTCTTCCATTTTCTTTATTTCAGACTGCTGTTTTTCATATTGCTTCATTTCTTTTTCGTAATTCGCAGCTTTTTGATCTAAGTAGCTGCTGTAATTGCCTTTATACCGCACAGAGTGATTATGAGCTATTTCGATTACGGTGTTTACTGTTTTGTCGAGGAAATAGCGGTCGTGGGATACGACGACAACCGCGCCTTGATAGCTGCTTAAATAGCCCTCGAGCCAGTCCAATGTAGAAATGTCCAAATGGTTGGTTGGCTCATCCAATATTAATACGTCGGGTTTCTGAAGCAGCAGCTTTCCTAACGCAAGACGTGTCTTCTGTCCGCCGCTCAAGGAGCCAATCGGTGTAGACAAGTCTTTATCTCCGAATCGGAGTCCGTTTAGTACGGAGCGAATGTCAGCTTCATACTGGTAGCCGCCGTTTAAACGAAACGCCTGCTGTTTTGTATCATAGTTCGTAAGGAGCTGCTGATAAGCTGCTTCATCTGCAATTAAATCAGGATTACCCATCTTTGTCTCCAGGCGGCGTAATTCCTGCTCTTGGTGGATGAGATCAGCAAATACCGTTTTCATCTCCTCTAGAATACTTTTCTCCGATTCTAATCCTGTATGCTGTTCTAAGTAGCCAAGCGTGGCTTCTTTGGCAAGGAATACGTTCCCCTCATCATATGTCATTTCACCTGCTAGAATCTTCAGGAGAGTTGATTTGCCGGCACCGTTGCGCCCGACAATAGCTAATCGATCCTGTGTTTGTACTTCCAGCTTTATATTCGATAAAATGACGTCTGCGCCAAATAGTTTCGTTATATTATTTGCTTGCAATAAAATCATTTCGTTCACCTCATACTATCAGTGTATCCTATGTGTCAAAACAGTAGCAAGCGCGGAATTCCTCCACTTTTTGCTTGCTGGAAGATGGACATCGAGAGCCAATTTGTTAAAATGAAACTAGATACCCTGTCCCATTCTTCTTTGTGAATCTGTACAAGACTTTCCTATTCATATCTGATAGAATAAGGTGTTATCATTAATTGTACTTGTGAAAGTATCATATCGTAACAATTCAAGGACGAAGCCGCAGGCCGCATCTGTTGGTTCCTCACAGATGCCGGAATGGACCGTCTGCAGCTATTACTCCACGTATTTAAGCGGAATATGGGAGGGCTTACATACAAAAGGTGACAGAGCATACAGCCTTTAGACCCAACTGCATGGCTGCACGAAGTCACTTCTGGGAGCTGCAAGCTTTAGGAGGATATATGAGTATGTATATGGACCAAAATAAAATACCGAAGGCGACGGCAAAGCGATTGCCGCTTTATTACCGATTTCTCAACAGCCTGCACCTGCAAGGCAAAACGCGTGTTTCTTCTAAGGAACTTAGCGAATCGGTGAAAGTTGACTCAGCTACAATACGTCGTGACTTCTCTTATTTCGGAGCGCTTGGCAAAAAGGGCTATGGCTACAATGTAGAGTATTTGCTGAAATTTTTCCGGAAAACATTAGATCAAGATGAGATTACGAAGGTGGCACTCATTGGGGTTGGTAACCTTGGTACCGCATTTCTGCATTACAACTTTATTAAAAATAATAATACAAAAATAGAAATGGCTTTTGATACTGATCCAGGAAAAGTAGATCATAATATCGGCGGTGTTCCCGTTTATCATATTGATGACTTAGAGGAGTATATCGGCAATGTGAGTGCCGCAATACTGACAGTGCCTGCACTCGCTGCTCAGCCTATTACGGATCGATTGGTGGATTGCGGTATTGCTGGAATTCTGAATTTCACGCCAGCACGTATTGCCGTACCTGATAGAATCCGCGTACATCATATTGATCTCGCGATTGAATTACAATCACTGGTTTATTTTCTGAAACATTATTAATGTAACACCTCTCCTGCAGAGGTGTTTTTTCTTACATAAATGTGAAAGCTATGGTAACGCGTTCGGGCAGTAATAAGAGGATGAAAGGAAGGGGCAGCATGGAAAAACAGCAAGCAGCAATTTACTTAAATAGCGTGACTTACCGTGCAGGTGAAAAAGAAATTTTGCATGAGATTACAGGAACATTTGCCAAAGGGAAAATTACTAGCGTTATTGGTCCATCTGGTGCTGGAAAGACAACTTTATTTCGTTTGTGTAATGGATTGCTTTCTCCTGATAGCGGGAGGATTCAGATAGATGGAAGAGATATATTGTCTCTTGACCCGATTAGCTTGCGCCGACAAGTCGGTATTGTCCTGCAGCAGGCAACGATGCTGGAGGGAAGTGTGAGGGACAACTTGGCGCTGCCGCTGCAACTTGCCGGTGAAGATCTGTCAGAGGAGGAAGCAGCGCGAATTGTGCAGGAAGTAGGCCTGGATACAGATATATTAGACCGTGACAGTAAGAGCTTATCAGGCGGACAGAAACAAAAGGTATCGATCGCTAGGACATTATTAAATCGTCCCCAGATTCTGCTGCTGGATGAAATCACATCCTCTTTGGATCGGGTATCCAAGCAGGATATTGAAAAACTGATCCTGCAAATTAACAGAGAATATGGAACTACGGTGATATGGATTACGCATAATCTGGAGCAAGCAAAAGCAGTCGCAGATCAGGTGTGGGTGATGATGACCGGAGAAGTAGTGGAGGCAGGAACAGCTGACCTGCTTGATCATCCAGAGAAAGAAGCTGTGAAACAGTTTGTAAAGGAGGAAGAAGCATGAGTTTCCTTGCTTTATTGCTGACGCTTATCTTTGTACTTATTCCGCTTATTTTGTCGAAAACATTACGACTTGGGCTAGAAAAGGACACCCTCATTGCGACCGTTCGTTCCATCATCCAGCTGTTTGCAGTCGGCTATGTGCTACAGTTCATCTTTGAATCCGAAAATATGCTTTATATTTTCTTGATGGTGACGTTAATGATTGGCGCCGCAACTCAGAACGCGAGGAAGAAAGGTGCGAGCATTAAGGGAATTACATGGAAGCTGGTACTCACCTTCGTCGTCATTGAAGTGCTGACTCAAGGTATATTGTTAGGTCTTCAAATTACACCTCCAACAGCACAGTATATAATCCCGCTCAGCGGCATGGTAATTGGTAATTCCATGGTGCTTGGTATATTGTTCTTGAACCGATTTACATCTGAGGTGGCATCCCGGAGAGAGGAAACAGAGCTTATTCTTTCTTTAGGCGGAACCCCAAAGCAGGCAATCCAGAAATCGCTGCTTGCTTCCATAAAAGCAAGTACTATCCCAACCATAGAAAGCCAGAAAACCATTGGGTTAGTACAGCTGCCCGGAATGATGAGCGGGCAGATTATCGCAGGAGCAGATCCGCTAAAAGCAGTTATGTTTCAGCTGCTGATTTTATTCCTGCTGCTGACGACAGCTATCGTTACGAGTATCATGCTTGGCTTCTTATCTTATCCGACGAAGTTTACGGAGCGGATGCAGATGATTGAGTAAACTAATCTTGTATATAGTAACAGCCGCCACTCATTTGGCGGCTGTTTGTAATTAGTGAGGGAAGGGTTCAAATTCGCTATCAATAATTGTCCCATCATACACAAAACTAACGGTTCCACGATCCTGATAGATTCCAACTTCATACTTATCGTTTGTTCCAAAAAATAGTAGACTGCCGTCAACAGCTGCATAGGAAGCTACTTCGCTCATTTCTTCACGATCACATGTAGTATTCATGCATTCCAAGATATCTTCTATCATATCTTTATCTGTTATCGTTTGGGAAGCAGCCGATGCTCCAGCCTGGTACACTTCTATCCGATCAATCTTATCTTCAATGAGCGCCTCGTTCTGAAAAGGCTTCAATGCACTGAGTATCCAAACGCCAATACCAACAAGCACGAGCAAAACAATTACAACATTTATTACTTTAGCCAGCAAATGAGATCACCTCTGCTAATTTTCTTCATCATCTCATACTTTCCCAAATAGAAATGTCATGTTATTGTTAATTTCATACGAAAGTATTTCGTGTGGCGAAGTATTAGTACTTGCTTGTTTGTTTCAACTTTGTTAAGGGAATTAGATACTATCATAGTTGGAGGAGGCATCTTTATGTATGAAAAAATCCTATTGGCTGTTGATGGCTCAGAGCACTCGCTTCGGGCAACGGAGGAAGTAATAAAGATCTGTCAAGCCAGTACGCATCCAGTGCAGCTGGAGCTCGTTAACGCGCTGCAAGAAGTGCGCAACAGTGAGATTGTGCTGCAGCATGTGAAGCCAGATGATGTGTATCGGGATGGAGAAGTGCGCATTCAGCATAATGAAGAGAAGCTGCGCAATGCAAATATCCCTTATACGCGGACAATTGAGCGGGGTGAAGCCGGCAAAATGATAGCAGAAAAAGCGAATAACGGCTTATTTGACTTGGTTGTAATTGGAACGCGTGGCTTAAACGGATTCCAAAAACTTGTTGTCGGAAGTGTAAGTACAGAAGTCATTAAAAGAGCAAAATGCCCAGTATTGGTCGTTAAATAGTAAGCGCTGCCAACTGGAGAAAAAATAATACAGCTGGGAGCATGCATGTGAGTAAACTACAATCTAAATGGTTAGTTGTTGTTGCTGTCCTTTTTGGGACATTCACTGTCATTTTAAATAATAGTATGCTGAATCCGGCTTTACCGTCGCTGATTTCTACATTTAATGCCAATGCAGTTAGTGTTGGCTGGATTTTAACCATTTTTATGGTGGCGATGGGTATGACAATGCCGGTGACAGGTTATCTTGGAGATAGGTTTGGGAAAAAAAGTATTTACTTGCTGGGCCTTGCGATATTTCTGACAGGGTCCATTTTTGGTATTTTTTCAGGTAGTCTGCCGTTCGTGATTGCAGCACGATTTATTCAAGGAATCGGCGGTGGATTAATGATGCCTATTTCCATGGCACTTATATTTCAAGCATTTCCGAAGCAGGAACGAGGTCTTGCAGTCGGCATTTACGGTGTAGCAGCAATGGTGGCCCCGGCAATCGGTCCAACGATTGGCGGAATATTGATTACGTATCTGCCATGGCCTTTTCTATTCGCGCTCAATTTGCCATTCGGTCTGCTTGGGTTGCTGCTGGCCAGTCGGTATCTAAAGTCAACGCATGCTAATCCAGACCGTCGCTTTGATAAAGGCGGCTTCGTATTCGTTACGCTCGGAATCGGATTGGTTCTATATGCGCTCGGCCGCGGGCAGACACTGGATATACTTGTTTCGCCAGCGAACCTAGTATTGATTGCGATTGGTGTCATAGCTGTGGTTGTTTTCGTGTTTTATGAGCGCAAAAAAGAGCAGCCATTATTGGAGTTATCCGTGTTTCATAATGCGAACTATGCTGTTTCGATTGCGGTAACGACGACAGCTTCTATTGGTCTATTCTCCGGAATTTTTCTGTTGCCATTGTTGATTCAAAATGTTTATGGATTGAGTGAAATCCAAACCGGGCTTTTATTCCTGCCAGCGGCTTTACTGAGTGGAGCTATGATGTCCTTAGGCGGGAGACTATTGGATAAAAAAGGCCCCAGATGGGTTGTACCGCCAGGTTTGCTGATTTTAGCTGTATCTACTTTCCTAATCGGTAACCTCAGCTTATCTACACCTTTCTGGCTCATCTTAGTAATCAATATGGTCAGAGGAGCAGGTCTAGGTCTCAGCAACATGCCTGCAACCACTGCTGGCATGAATGACATACCAGAGCATCTTGTCTCCCAAGGTTCGGCCATGAACAATGTGCTGCGGCAAATATCGTCCGCATTTGGGATTGTCTTCTTCAGTATCTATTATGAAGTACGCCGGGCGAATTTAACGGCAGCTGGAGAAGCGGCACAGCAGGCAAGCTTACAGACAATCAATGAAGCTTTTGTTATATCAAGTATTTTAATGATTATCATGGTGCCGATTTCATTAATTATACGGAATAGTACAAAGGAAAAACAACAAGCTAAAGGAGTTTCCAATGACTAAAGTAAAAGCAATGGTATTTGATGTATATGGCACATTGTTTGATGTGCATAGTGTCCAAGATGCGTGTGAACGTTATTTCCCGGAAAAAGGGAAGTCTATTTCCTCGGTTTGGCGGACAAAGCAGCTTGAATACGCTTTTCTGAGACAGCTGATGGGGCAGTATGAACCGTTCACGCAAGTGACAAAGGATGCACTGCATTATAGCTTGGAAAAACATGAATGCAGGTATTCTGATGCTGTTGTGCAAGACTTATTGCAAGCATATAATCAGCTGCAGCCTTATGAAGAGACAAAACAAGTACTGCATCACTTTCAAGACCGAAAACTGGCGGTTTTCTCCAACGGTCCGCAAACAATGTTAGAGCCGCTGCTGCAGCATGCCGGTCTTACAGAATATTTTAATGCTGTCGTGAGTGTGGATGAAATAAAGGCGTACAAGCCTACTACCGCAGCGTATGCGTATTTATTAAAACAGCTAGGGGTAAAGCGGGATGAGGTCCTGTTCTTATCCTCAAATGGATGGGATATTAATGGCGCTGCGAATTTTGGTTTTCACACGGCGTGGATCAATCGAAACAATGTACCAGCAGACAAATTAGGGCAAGAGTTGGATAAGATTTATCATGATTTGAATGGTCTTAAGGAAGATTAGTAAAAATTATTTTACTTTAACCTCAATAGCGGAATAACAGGTAATTAAAAAAGTGACCAAATCTTATAAGATTCGGTCACTTTTTGTTGTCCTGGTATTTCTGTGTTATTTCAACAATTCCTCTTCAAAGAAATTCAGCTGATAATCCAGTGTTAACGGATCATTGAACATAAAAGCATATGCATCTGCTTTTAATACATTGCCTTCTTTAACAGCCGGTATTTTTTTAAACAGCTCTGACTCCTGATAAGAATTATCTTGGTCACTGTACTGGCTGATAAGAAGGTAATCACCGACATAATCAGCTAGCACTTCCTCTGAAATCATCTTGTAGCCTTCTTGTTCGGTTACTTCTTTTACCTTGTCTGGCATAGCAAGTCCCATAGCTTGATAAAGTACTTCTGTTCCGCGTCCCCAGCTGTCGCCGAGTATGCCGATTCCTTTTTCGTAATTCTCCATAACGGTTACAGTTGTGTCTTCACCAATTTTGGCTTTTATTTCTTCACCAGCATCTTTGGCACGTGTCTTGAAATCATCTACCCACTTTTGGGCTTCTTCTTCTTTATTCAGCAATTTACCGATTTCTACGTGCTGTTCCAAGTAATCTAGTTTATTGTATGTGTACGTCACAGTCGGTGCGATTTCTTTGAACTTGTCCAGGTTTTTCGTCGTGCTGGCACCGATAATGAGATCCGGTTTAAGCTCTAGAATCTTTTCTACGTCATCTTCTGTAACTGTTTCTGCATCTTCAAGTTCTTTCACCAATACCGGGCTTTTCTTGGCCCAATCGTCTACGCCAACTACTTCGACGCCCAATGCTTCTACGTTACCTGCATAAGAGCCAAGAACAACAACACGCTGCGGATCAGCTGGCACTTCGACTGCACCAGTTTCTGATTCATATGTAACTGTTTCATTTGTTTTATTCTCACCTTCAGATGCACTGGTATTGTCTGAAGACCCACATGCGCTTAGAATGAGTAAAAGAAGACCGATTAAAGCAAATCCTAACTTTTTCATGTACCTTACCCGCTTTCTTTTATGATATTAATTGATAATGATTATCAATTTCATGTGATTAAAGCATACGAATAAACATAAGAAAAGTCAATACAATTAAAGATTATTTCAATACAGATATAGGAAAATCTACTATTTAGATGTTCTGTTAACTTAAAGAAAGGACTAAATCCCTGTTTTTAACTATTTTGTTATTAACGCTTACAAATTAACTTATAAATAGACTAAGTGCAATTGAAAATTAACGATGGAGGCTAATGAAATGATAAGTAGGAGGAAGACAGTTGGAAAGGCCTTTGTATTATCTCTCGTACTAGTACTGTTATTTATTCCAAATGCATCAGCAAGTTTCTGGGATGTTTCTGGGGATACAATGCTGCATGATCCTTCAATCACGAAAGAAGGAAACGTTTGGTGGGCGTTTGGAACAGGAGAGGTAAATAAGAATGGAATTCGAGTACTCCGGTCAGAGGATGGGAAACAGTGGGGAGCAACACCAGTTATCTTTCCACAGCCGCTAGCTTGGTGGAAGCAGTATGTACCTAACCATGAGCGTAACCAATGGGCACCCGATGTGTCTTATTACAACGGAAGGTATTGGGTATTTTATTCGGTCTCTTCATTTGGTTCTAAGAATTCCTTGATTGGACTCACTTCTACAAAAAGTATTCAATCCGGAGATTGGCGTGATGATGGACTTGTAATCAAGTCAACTGCAGCAAACAACTACAACGCTATAGACGGTGATTTGGTTATTGATAAAAATGGAGAACCATGGATGTCATTCGGTTCTTTCTGGAGTGGGATTAAGCTAACAAAGCTGGATAAAAATACAATGAAACCAACCGGACAATTATACTCGATTGCGGCTCGACCTAATGTTCCTGACCATGCTATTGAAGCACCAAATATTACGTATAAAGATGGCTATTATTATTTGTTTGTGTCCTTCGATCATTGTTGTCGAGGAGTGGATAGTGATTATAAGATTGCTGTAGGTAGATCAAAAGATATTACTGGGCCTTACGTCGATCGAAGCGGGAAATGAATGCTTGATGGGGGCGGCACGATTCTGGATGCAGGAAATGAACGGTGGATAGGTCCGGGTCACCAAGATGTTTATAACAACAACGTAATTGTACGACATGGTTATGATGCAGAAAATAACGGATCTCCACGTCTTTTAATTAATGATTTGTATTGGGATTCAAGTGGTTGGCCCCGATACTGAGCAAAGGGAAAGAAAGGCTGCAGAATGAACTGCAGCTTTTTTTGCGTATGGTATTATGGAAGGAGAGATAATAATTTTTTTAAGAAAGGGCAGGAAGTACTTTATGCATTTAGACGTAGACACAATACTGCTTGTTATCCTATTCGGCTTTCTTGCCGCATTTATTGATTCCGTTGTCGGAGGCGGAGGATTAATTACGATTCCTGCATTGCTGTTTGCAGGATTAAACCCAGCAGCAGCTGTGGCGACGAATAAAGTGGCCGGAACAATGGGGTCGTTGACTAGTACATATATGTTCTATCGTTCTGGGAATTTGGAATTGAAGTCAGTTATGAAGTTCTTTCCGTTATCATTTATCGGATCATTGTTCGGGGCGTGGACTGTGCATATCATTGATCCGGCATTATTCAAGCCGCTCATGCTCGTTATGCTGGTTGTCGTCGCTATTTATACGATTAAGAAGAAGGAGTGGGGAAGCGTTTCTACTTTTGAGCGCTTGAAACCAAAAGGATTGCTTCTTTTTGCTGCAGTTATTACAGCAATTGGTTTTTATGATGGTTTCCTAGGACCAGGCACCGGCTCTTTCCTCATTTTTGCATTTCTGTTTATCGGCTATGATTTCTTGCAAGCCGCTGGTACTGCTAAGCTATTAAATCTAGGAAGTAATGTTGCAGCACTCATCCTTTTTATTATTTTAGGACAAGTTCACTTTGCTATCGGCCTTATTATGGGGATATCTGGTGTCTTTGGCTCTATTGTCGGTTCCCGTTTTGCGATTAAAAATGGCAGCGGCTATGTACGTATTTTATTTATTGTCGTGACGACTGTTATGATATTGAAGAATGTGTATGATTATATAAAGGAAATGCTGTAAAAAAAGGCCAGGGGCCTTTTTTTATTGCGTGATGAAACTAGGCAGTGATCTAGTTGATCATCCAATGCTAGGACTAATAATAGCGGGAAGTGTACGTTATACTAAAATTATGTGAATTTTCCGGAGCGGCAGTAACAGCTATTTTTCATATATATAAAATGATATGAACGCGGGACGCGTAACGGAAGCAAAGAACGTAGGAGGATAAAGATGTTCGGAACACTATTCAACGTAGCAATGATTATCATCGGCAGTACACTTGGTACGGCATTTAAAAAGGGATTAAAGGACAGATATCAAACAATTTTAATGCAGGCAATGGGTTTGGCGGCGCTAGCATTAGGTGTTAATGCGATTGTGGGACATCTGCCACTAAGCAATTATTCGGTTCTGTTTATCATTAGCCTCGCTATTGGAGCGATTGTAGGGGAGAAGCTGGATTTAGATACTCGTTTTAATAACGTAGTGAAGAAGTTTTCAAAATCCAACTTGGCAGAAGGACTCTCAACAGCTATCTTGCTTTTCTGTATTGGATCGCTCTCCATTTTAGGTCCGGTAGAAGCAGCACTGCATCAAGATTATGCTTACTTACTGGCGAATGGAATGCTCGATTTTGTCACATCACTTGTGCTGGCGTCTACCTTCGGCTTTGGTATAGCGCTGTCCGCAGGAGTTGTGTTTGTTTGGCAAGGGTCAATTTATTTATTGGCAAAAGCATTGGAAAGCACAGTGAACGTCGATCTGCTAAATGAAGTGAGCATTGTTGGTGGCATATTGATTATGGCCTCAGGGCTAAGCATTCTCGGAATTAAGAAATTTAAAACGATGAACTTTCTTCCAGCCTTGCTTGTTCCTCCTGTGTTCTTTCTTGTTTTGAAGTTTATTTAATTTGTCGGAGGAGCGATTGTATATGGATGAAGTATTAAAAGAGGCGTTTGCGAAATCAAAATCCAAAGACAAACAAGAAAGCTATAAAGCTTATCTGTACATCCTTGAAGTGACGGAGCAGCAAGTAGACTGGGCATATGAGGTTTGGGATGACTTGTTAGAGGGCTTGACCGATAAAGATAATCACCAGCGCTCGCGAGCAGCTCAGTATTTAGCAAATTTAGCAAAAAGTGATCCGGAAAATAGAATGCTCGCTGATTTGCCGAAGCTCTGGGAAGTAACGAAAGATGAGAAATTCGTTACTGCCAGGCACAGTCTCCAAGCGATTTGGAAAGTTGGACTTGCGGCTGCTCCGCAGAAAGATAGAATCATGGCCTATATGGTCGACCGTTTCAAAAATGGGACAGCAGAAAAGAATTATACGTTAATTCGGTTTGATATCATCCAGAATATGAAACATTTATATGACCAGTTGGGTGATGAGGAAATAAGGGAGACGGCGATGAACTTAATGGAGACAGTCGAAGATGAGAAATATCAGAAAAAGTATAAGCGTGTATGGAAATAACCAGGCCCCCTTAAAGTCCTTGTTAAGGATATAGGTTTGAGAACCATTTGGATCGATGTATGGGAAAACACCTAGAATTAAGTGTGATGATCTGCAGAGTGGCTGGGGCATAACTGTTTAAGCTATATAAAATCCAAACAAAACTGCAATAACAGCAGCATTGTTTGGATTTTTCGCATTGGAAATTAGGCGCGGGAGTCTCCGTGTATTTCCTACGCTGATTTGTGTTATGGGAAACCTTCACTTGTATAGGGTAGAATACGTAGACTCCGCGAAAAAGATAGCGATTTTCTTGTCGGTGTCTTACTTTTATTCTTGTCCAACGGTAACAGCAAGAGTTGGAGAGTCAGCAGCCGTCGGAGGACTTTATAAAAAAGTAGAGATGTACGGAATTAAATCTTGTTTTGTCCCAAGCTCTTGTCTTATAAAAATAGTGACAATACAAATGTCAAGATACAAACGAATCCGGCCAGCAGTAAGCTGTACTTAATCGTCATATTGAACAGTGCAGATTCGTTTCCGGTCTTCTTGACAGCAGCAGTGGCAATGGCGATTGACTGCGGTGAGATGAGTTTGGCCATGACACCGCCGGCTGTATTGGCGGATAACAGCAGTGCGGAGCTGGTGCCAATTTGGCTGCCGGTAACGACTTGCAGCGTTCCGAATAGAGCGTTGTTGCTGACAACAGATCCTGTGATGAAGACACCAATCCAGCCGAGTATCGGACTGAATAGCGGGAACAGGCTGCCTGTTTTGGCTAAAGCTAAACCTATTGCGGCGCTTAGTCCGGCATAGTTTGATAGATTTGCAAATGCCATAATAAAGCAGATAGTCAGTACGGGAATCCAAAGTTCTTTGGCTGCTTCTTGCAAACCGCTAGCTGCACATTTCCAGTTGATATTCCGGCTGAAGAGGCTTGTTAGGATGACAGCTGCTAAGATGGCCGTACCGGTTGCAGACACCAAGTCCAGTTTCAGAATGGCATCCATCGGTGTGTTTGTGACAGCAATTGGTGCGATTTTAACAACTTCTTGATGTAGGAAAGGCATTTTCACATAAGCAATCCAGCCTGCCAGCGGCCCATCAACTGCAAACAGTTGCTTGAAGAATGGTGTGCTCCATAGGGCGATCACAATCGTTAGGATATAGAAAGGAGACCAAGCTTTCGCTACTTGTCCTACCGTATAACTTTGTGGCTGTTCTGTAATTTCTGCATCTTTTTCCCGATAAATATGCTTTGGCTGCCATTTACGCAGGAAGAGAGCAAGCGTACCCATGCTCATAAGCGCTGCACCAATATTGGCAAGTTCCGGACCAATGAAAATCATTGTTGCCGTTTGGATGATGGTGTACGTACCGCTAAGTACAAGCAATGCAGGTAATGTTTCTTTGATGCCTTTGAATCCGTTGAGAATAAAGACGAGCAGAAATGGAATGGCAAAGCTGACGGGTGGCAAAAGAAATGCTAGCGTCCGAGATAGTTCCAGGCTGCTGATTCCGCCAAGCTGGGCACCTGTAATAACCGGAATTCCGATAGCGCCGAATGCACCGGATGCAGCGTTGGCAATCAAGCACAGTCCCGCTGCTTTTAGCGGTTTGAAGCCGAGCTGGGTGAGGAGGGCAGCGCTGATGGCAATTGGTACACCGAAGCCGGCTGCTCCTTCCAGAAATGCATTAAAACTAAAACCGATTAATAAGAGCTGTAAGCGATGGTCTTGCGAGATACTAGCAATACTGCCTCGGATTACATCGAATTTACCAGATTTAACTGCGAGCTTATACAGCCAAACAGCCATAAGGACGATATACCCAATCGGCCATAAACCGTTGCCGATACCAAGCACGATAGCAGATAATGCTTTTAGTGCAGGCATATGGAAGACAAATACTGCTACTGCGAAACTGATAATAAGCGTGAACCCCGCAGCAAGTATTCCTTTCATCTTAAAAGCAGTCAAAGCCACCAAGAAGAACAGAATCGGTAAAAAAGCAACTACTGCACTAACATACTCATTTCCAAACGGGTCATAAGCTTGCATCCACATAACATGCTCATCTCTTTTCTAATGGATAGAATTAGTTTACTGGTTGAAAAGCAGATTCTACAATGCTGCGAAGGACACTGGCACTGTGCTGGAATTGTTCTTTTTCCTTCATATTCAATGGAAGCTCCAATACCTGCTGTGCACCTTGACGACCAACAATGGTCGGAACGCCAATGTAAACATCTTTCTCTCCATATTCTCCATTCAGATGTGCTGTGACTGGCAATATTGCTTTTTCATCTCCAAGGATTGCCTGCGTAACGCGTACAAGACTCATCGCTATACCATAATAAGTAGCACCTTTTTTCTGAATCACCTGATAAGCTGCATCACGAACGTTTACGTAAATTTCATCCAAGTCTTCCACTTTGTATTTGGTGTCAGTGTTCATCATCGTTTCAAGCGGAACACCGCCAATTGTTGCTTGGCTCCACACTGGAAGTTCTGTATCACCGTGCTCGCCAATCATGTGTGCCTGCACATCATGCGGTGCTACGCCAAAATAATCACCAAGCATGTAGCGAAGACGGCTGGAATCTAATGTTGTACCGCTGCCGATTACACGTTCTTTTGGCAGACCGCTGAATTTCCAGACAGCATGTGTTAATACATCTACTGGGTTTGTTGCAATCAAGAAGATACCATCAAAACCGCTAGCCATTACGTCATCTACAATACCCTTGAAAATCTTGATGTTCTTGCTTACTAGATCTAATCTAGTTTCACCTGGTTTTTGATTAGCACCGGCTGTAATACAAACGATATCAGCATCTTGGCAGTCAGCGTATGTGCCGTAGCTGATTTTTGTTGGGCGAGGGGCAAATGCTTGACCGTGGTTTAGATCCATAGCATCGCCCATCGCTTTATTTTCATTTAAATCAATAATCACTAGTTCATCTACGATATTCTGGTTCAGCAATGCGAACGCATAGCTGCTCCCAACGAATCCCGCACCGATTAAAGCTACTTTATTGATTCTTTCCATATCAGATCATCACCTTTAGTAAGATTTAAGATATGTGAATAACTTCACATTCTTCATATTTACATTGTGCAATACTTCACAAACTTTATCAAGCCCTATGTCTTGAATAAATTGTGAACAATTGGAATAGGTTTCCTGGAGGGGGTTTTTCGATGTTTACGATGCTGTTTGCGTTCGGTATCTTCATCTTAATTTTATTCTTTGCAGCGATTCGTACCGTCATAGAGAGAAGAAATGATGAGTAGCAGTTTTTATATTTGCAAGAACAGAACGCGTTATGCGATGGAGGTGTAGATTCGTGTCAGTCAGAACGGGCGATATGTACCTTAGCAGTATTAATACAATGGGAATCAATGTGCTATACGGTAAATCCTTAATAATTAAGCCTTTCTCCAAACATGCTGCTTTTCGCGGTGTGATGCGCTCTCAAGCGGAATTGTATGATTTGCAGCACAAAAAATCACACACGGATGTACTGACTTTTCAAGATGCCGATACAGGCGAGCGTTTTGGGCTTTCCTATCTTCAACCGAAAACAAAAGAAGATATCAAACGCCGAGGCAAGATGATAAAATGCTGGGCTGATCACACACACGGCATGCTCGGAAGAAGCCCTGATTATATGAATACCGTCTTAGCAGCATTTTCCGCATCCGCTGGTTTATTAGAAGAAAAAGAGAATTGTTTTCCGGATCATTTACGAAATTATTATGAGTATGTAAGACATCATGACTTGGCGATGACACATACATTCATTGATCCTCAAGTAAACAGAGGCGACTTTTATTTTGAACAAGAGGATGAACCGATCGGGGCAACAGTGATAGACCGCAATGAAGAGGGTATTATCGTTCAAGGAGCTAAACTGCTGGCAACACAGGGAGGAATTACGGATGAACTGCTTGTCATGTCCGCCGCTGGTTTCAAACGTGACAGAGCATTCGCTTTTGCTATTCCTAGCAACACGGACGGACTGACGTTTGTAGCGAGAGAAACATTTGCTGCAGGAAGAAGCAGAGCTGAATATCCGCTTAGCGCCAGATATGAAGAAGCAGACACAATTGTAATATTTGATAAGGTGCTCGTACCTTGGGAACGTGTTTTTTATTATGATAATGTCATGGCAGCGAATAGCTTTAAACAAGAAAGCAGCTTTTCTGCATTAACGTTACATCAAGTATTAATCCGCCGAATAGCTAAGTTGGAATTTGCCATTGGTATTGTGCAGTCACTTATAGAAGAAATCAATATAGCCGAATACCAACATGTACAAGAAAAAGCAGCAAGCCTTCTCATTTTACTAGAGATGCTGCAAGCGCTCCTGCACCAAGCAGAAGAAAAGGCAGTACCAGACTATTGGGGTACTTGCTGCCCAGATTTAAAACTGCTGCAAGTTGCATCCAACTTATTTGCAAGTCAATCCCCAACAATCGCGCCCATCATCCAACAGCTAGGTGCAAGCGGATTGATGAGCATCCCGCCATTGCAAGCATTTGCTTCGGAACAAAAAGCCGATCTTAATCATTATCTTCAGGGCACATCGAGGAAAGGGAAGGATCGTGTAAAACTATTCCGACTGGCTTGGGATTTTGCTATGTCTTCTTTTGGTACACGAGAGGCGCTGTATGAGTATTTCTTCTTCGGAGATCCAGTGCGGCTGACAAGTCAGTTTTATGGGTCATTTGATCTGCAGCCATATACGAAGAAAATAGATGATCTATTAAAGTGAAAAGGCCCTCGATGACAGGGTCTTTTCGCTTGTAAGTAAAACTGTTGAATTGACAGACACGTGTTGCTTCCGTGTTGAATCAGCAGTATGATTTGACATAAAGTGGTACAAATTCTGGGAATGTAGCTACTTTGAATTTGAAGAGCAGGCTGACTTGAAACAAATAGAGGGAGGGAAGCGTATGATCATGGTAAGTGCATGTCTCGCTGGCAAAGCCGTTCGTTACAATGGAACAGCTGCCGCCGATACGATGGTAGAGCAGCTTATTGCAGAGAAAAAAGCCATTCCTGTATGTCCAGAATTACTTGGAGGTTTCCTCACACCGAGGGAACCTGCAGAAATTGATGGAGGAAGCGGATACGATGTGTTAGATGGCACGGCCAAAGTAAGGGAGCTCTCGGGTACAGACGTGACGGACATGTACATAGAAGGAGCTGCGCGTGCATTAGCTATTGCGAAAGAGAACAATGTTGACTTGGTTGTGTTAAAAGAGAATAGCCCCTCCTGCGGAAGCTCCTTTATCTATGATGGGACTTTCCAAGGGCAAAGGCAGGCGGCTGCTGGTGTGACAACAGCGATGTTCAGGCGTGCCGGCATTCGTGTAATTTCCGAAGCAGAGCTAGGAGAGGAACAGGAAATACTGAAGCTAGGATTAGGGAACGTATAATGAAACGAATTGCCATTGTTGGTTCGAGTGGGTCAGGAAAATCTGTCTTAGCTAGAAGACTTGGTGAGATTCTGCAAATGGAAGTCTGGCATTTAGACGCAATCCTGTGGAAGCCTCATTGGGTTTTAACGACAAGAGAAGAACAAAAACAGATTCAACAGCAGCTAGTGAGCGGGGATAGTTGGATTAGTGATGGAAACTACAATAGTACGCTGGATATTCGCTTAGAGGCAGCGAATACAATTATTTTCCTGGACATGCCTCGGATGCTTTGCCTGTACAGAGTGTTAAAACGTCGTCTGATGTACCATAATCGCTCGCGGCCAGATATGCAAGAAGGGTGTAAGGAAAAGATAGATATGGCATTTCTTAAATGGGTTTGGCACTATCCGAAATCCAAACGTCCAGGTATGTTGGAAAAGCTTGAAGTACTAGCTCAAAAGAAGCAAGTGATCATATTGAATAGTTCTAGAGATGTTCAAAAATATGTAGATGAAATGAAAAGTCAGGTGTAAACATACCTTTACGTTTGGCTTTTTTTGGTATATATTATGTGTAAAGATATCTTTACAGAAGAACAGGGAATGATGAAGATGAAAGTGACGAATCGAGTCAGGGAGATACGGCAGGAACGCCACATTACACAGGTGAAATTGGCCCAAGATCTTGGAATTACACGTCAGACAATTAATGCCATTGAAAAAGGGAAATACAATCCCAGCTTAGAGCTTGCGTTACGGCTGCTGGTATATTTTAACGTGCCGCTTGACCATTTATTCTATCTAGAGGAGGAGTAATATGCGTAAAGGAAAGAAGCGTTATGAATTGCTGCTTTACTCTTTTATTACCCTATGTTGTTTCATTGGACTGTGGATTGGGTTAGAGCTTGCTGGTGAACCATTTCCATCTGGAACTTCCTTCATTATACTTACCCTAGTTGGTGTCGTAAGTGGTATTGGGCTGCCAATACTTGTCAGCTTCGTCCGGCGGAGAAAAAGCTTGCCTGAAATGGATGAGCGGACAGTAAGAATCATAAAGGATTACTTATTAATGGCATCTGTAGGCATAGGGTTTGTATCAGGCATACTGTTACTTATACTTGTAGGGATAGGTTATCAAACAATTGAACTTGGCATCCTTGCGATATATGGAACCATCATGGTATTTCTTACAGCCGCAGGGTTATTTGTAGTGAAACGATTATAGGATTCTGCCTTAGTGAAAGGAGTCAGTTTAAGTGGATTACAAAACAAACGTCATGCGCCTCCTAGACCAAAAGAAGATACCCTATGACGATTACAGCTATGCAGATACCGATGCGATAAGCGGTATAGACGTTGCTGAGGTATTAGGTCAAAATCCGGCCCGCGTGTTTAAGACGCTCGTTACGGTCAGCAAAACAGGGCAGCACTATGTATTTGTAATTCCGGTTAAGAAAGAGTTGGACTTAAAGCTGGCCGCAGCTAGTGTTGGAGAGAAGTCGGTGCGGATGCTGCCAGCCAAGGAATTGCTTTCTCTGACAGGTTATGTGCATGGAGGATGTTCGCCCATCGGGATGAAGAAGAATTTTCGTACTGTTCTGGATGTATCTGCACAAGCCTTTGGTACCATCATATTTAGTGCGGGTAAGATTGGGTATCAGGTAGAACTCACGCTGGCTGATCTTGCAAAAGTTGTTCCTCATAAATTAGCTGCCATAAGTATGTAATAAGGGTTTCTGCTTTCTAAAAAGAGCAGGAGCCTTTTTATTTCTCCTTTTGTTTTTTCGGTGTATAGTTAGCACATCATCTTTAAAAGAAAGACAATCTGAGCGCATCTGCTTCAAAGAATACATCTGTCATACTATGATAGAAGAAGAACGCAGACTGGTGGACTTGTGCCTACATAAATCCAGTATATTCTACGTACACTGATAAAAAAGGAGAAAGATTGATGACGGATATGAAATTAGAATCGAAGGCTATTTCGATATTAAAAGATAAAATAGAACTTATTCCTACAGCAGAGGGAGCAATTTATCTTGTTGGCCCCATTAAACTGCCTGTGAGTCTGTATGGAGAAACTGTAACATTCCAGTGGTATTGCTGGCTGAATTGCAATGAAGTAGCCAAAGACTACGAGGAAATTATTCATAAGCTATCGGATATGAATTTAGCTGAGATGCAGCAATCCAGTGTGCTCGTTTATGGTGATTTTGCTGAAGCGGAGGATGCACTCATTCGGATGCATTCCATCTGCCATACAGGTGATATTTTCGGAAGTAAACGTTGTGACTGTGGTTTTCAGCTGAAGCAGTCCATGCAAAAAATCGTCGAGCACGGCGCTGGTGCTTTGTTCTACCTTGCTAACCACGAAGGACGCGGTATTGGCTTGTTCAGCAAGGCAATGGCCTACATTCTGCAGGAAAACGACTACGACACGGTGGAAGCAAATGAGGCTCTCGGCTTTGTAGATGATTCCCGAGATTACACAGATGCGATCCAAGTGCTGAAAGCTTTGCGAACAAAGCCGGTAACATTGATGACGAACAATCCACGAAAGCTGGCAGCGATGGAACAGGCAGGCATGCAGCTATCCGGCCGTGCTGCGCTCTGGGGAGATGTATCCGAATATAACGAGAATTATCTTAAAACAAAAATCGTCCGTTCAGGTCATCTTGGCGACGAGGAGATTTGCAGCAATGACTGAGCATACGTTTTATATGGACTTGGCCTTGCAAAACGCACAAGCGATGAAAGGGCAGACAGATCCGAACCCATTGGTTGGGTCTGTCATTGTGAATGATAATCGCATCGTCGGTATTGGTACGCATCTAAAGGCTGGAGAACCACATGCGGAGATTCATGCGATCCGAATGGCAGGAGAGCAGGCAAAGGGTGGGACAATTTATGTCACGCTTGAGCCTTGTTCCCACTATGGCAGAACCGGACCTTGTGCGGTAGCGATTAAGGGAGCCGGGATTAAAAAAGTGGTCATCGCAACGCTTGATCCGAATCCGCTAGTGGCTGGAAACGGCGTGAAAATTCTGGAGGAAGCCGGCATGGAAGTAATTATCGGCGTGCGGGAGGAAGAGGCCCGGCAGATGAACGAAGTATTTAATAAATTTATCGTCGAGAAAAAGCCGTTTATTACACTAAAAGCGGGGACAACATTGGACGGTAAAATTGCGACGCATACAATGGACAGCAAATGGATCACGTCCGCTGCTTCCAGACAGGATGTTCACCGGCTCCGTCATGAAAACATGGCCATCCTTGTTGGTGTGAACACTGTTATAGAAGACGATCCTGAACTGACAGCTAGAATACCGAACGGACGTCATCCGCTTCGCATCATACTTGATTCCACGCTAAGAATTCCGCTGGACAGCAAAGTAGTTACAGACAAACTGGCCGATACTTGGATTTTCACAAGCCAGCAGGCAGACAGTGAAAAAGAGCAGACGCTTATCAATAAAGGAATAAAGGTATTTCGCACAAGCAGCAGCCGTGTCGATGTAAAGGAAGTAGTAAGCATATTGGGTGAACAGCTTGTTTCTTCGGTGTTGATTGAAGGGGGAGGCAGCGTACACGCTTCTTTCTTGGAACAACATCTCATCGACAAAGTAGTACTGTATTTCGCACCAAAATTGATCGGCGGTAAAGCTGCACCTACATTCTTAGAAGGTACGGGCTTTGAGAAAATGGCAGACGCGGTTGATTTGACTCATACAGAGATTATCAAAATTGGACAAGATTTTAAGTTCATCGGCTATCCGCAGTACAGCAAAGGAGAAAAGAAGTAATGAGATTCGGGTTTGATATTGATGATACGCTCATCAATCTGCGGGAGCACGCTTTTCATCTATATAATAAAAAAATGAACCAACAAATTCCGCTTACTGTTTTTCATCAGCTCGAGCGAGTCGAAATCCACGAGCCATTCGGACTGTCAGAGGCACAAGGGCGTGACATGTGGAATTCCAGCTTGGAGGAAATCTACTATACTACCTGTCCGCCGTTCCCGAATGCAGTTGAGCTCTTACAGGAATTGCAGCGAGATGGCCATGAGATTTATTACATTACCGCCAGACCAAAGGAACACGGTGAAAGAACAAAAGTGTGGATGCAAAATCTTGGCTTTCCCGTCAAGGATGAGCAATTCTTTTATGGAATGAAAGACGAAGAGAAAATTACTATTATAAAAGAGCTTGAGCTGGATTATTATTTTGATGACAAGCCGGATGTTTTGGACACCTTACTAAAGGAGTCCAAAACCAACGTGTTTGTAAAGAACCAATCCTATAATCAGCACGTACAATTGCCGAGAATTAGCGAATTATCAGAGATAAAAGAGATTATACGAAATGGAAAGAAGGATTAACGAAGATTTTATCGTTAATCCTTCTTTTTCCTCTTTACAAAGAGGAATTTCCTGATTGGTAGAGAATTAAAGGGTATCATATAAGATTTCTGCTAAAAATGGTGAATTAGATATATTAATGGTGGAGGAGGAGTTAAGGTGAACATCGTTTTATCAGAAACGGATAAAAATCTCAGCGCTTTGCTTCTAGACTTCTACGGCATGATAAAGCAAGAGAGAAAAGAGGCAGCGGCAATTCTTGCAGAGGTGATCGAAGCAATAAAAAAGGACGCAGCGGCGGAGGAAGTATTAGTTGCTGCCGATCTGCTTGCTATTCGGTACAAAATCATGCAAGAGGAAATACATGATGCAGAAAGGCTAATGGGGAAATTTGAAGCCAAAGGCCACGCTTTAACACCATTGAATACTTACTATTATCATTACTTTAAAGGACAAATGTTCTTCCAAGAGAATAGATGGAAAGATGCGATACGATATTTTGAACATGCGGAACTTTATATCACGGAGGAAGAAGAAAAGGCTGACTTTTACTTTAAGCTGGCACATGCTTATTATCAGGCCTATATCCCAGCATTATCAGCTTACAATTCAGCGAAGGCTTTACATTATGCAGCAGAATACAACCAGCAGCCTTATTTGGCGAAGTGCAATTTGCTGCTTGGACTTATCCACCTAGAAGCTCGGAATTTCAATCGAGCAGAATCACATCTCCTAGAGGCGCTAGCCTTCCAACCTTCAGATACTACATCATCATCAGAGTTGACAGCTATGGTGCAACATAATCTTGGTCTTCTATCTTTCGTACAGCAGGAATTTAAAGGGGCAATTCATTATTTTGAACAGGCTGTTCAAGCAGCACCTAACAACAACTACTTAAAGAGTATTTACTATTTAACAGAATCACTTTTCCACGCTGATTGTCAGCAGGAAGCGATGCACTATTATCGAATTGGATTTGAAATGAGTAAAGCAGAACAAGATGCTATTTATCAATGGGCTTTTGCCATGCTGCACAAGCAGTTTATTGACCGTGACTGCTTTGAATGTGTCTGGAAACAAGGAATCTCCTATTTTGAGTCTATTGATGATAAGTCTAGTGTCTATTATTACAGCATACGATTGGCAAGGTATTACACAATGAAAGGGGAAGCAAAACCAGCAAATTATTATTACCAGCTGGCAATGCAGTAATCGTATCGTTTTTTATTAGGAATATGTTCCTGTTACCTAAGAATTATGAAAAGCCAGCATTTATCCTAGCAGGGGATAGATAGGTGATTTATTAAATTACTTTCCAAAAATATTACCAATATATTAAGTTTGCCGTATAAATATTCCAATTTATTAAAATTCTCTTATACTAGTGCTGTGGGAGAGCTAATCCACTAGGTTTGCAAATCTTACAGTGATAGGAGAGGAAATAGTATGTTTCATGCAATTCGGCAAAGCAAAGGAGCTGCCATTGTTTTTCTAGTCATTAGATTGTATCTTGGATACACATTCCTATCAGCAGGTATAGGTAAGCTGATGAGCGGCAATTTTGACGCGAGTGGTTTTGTACAAGGTGCGGCAGCGCGTCCAGATGCTGGTTTCATTCAACGTGGATGGGCGAATTTTCTCGAAGGAGTTGTGCTCCCGAACTCGGAGATTTTCAGCTTTCTCGTCATGTGGGGAGAAACGCTGACAGGATTTGCGATTCTAGTTGGGGCTTTTACCGGATTTGCAGCGGTTATGGGGATACTGATGAATCTATCATTTCTATTAAGTGGTGCCATTCAGCAGAATCTGATTCTTATTATCTTGGGATTGCTCCTTTTAATTGGCGGCGTTAACGCAGGACGTTACGGTATTGATCGCTGGATTATGCCATCCTTGCGCCATACAGCGATCAATAACTCCAGTGAAAACAGGAAAAGACAACTTATCTGATAAAACGCAGAAACACGCGATAATGGCGTGTTTCTTTTTGTAGTAAAAAATTCTTGTTGAAATATGCGAGTGTGTGTAGTAAAGTTAATTGAGTTTTCAATTGCATACAAATCCTCATCATTTGATGAGGTAGAGGATGCGGCTGTTAATAGTACAGACTGGGAGATCAGGAGAGATCATGGATCAGTTTGGAAAGGAGCAGCTGCCGAAGCCGGATGGATTCTCCATTCCTCTGGCTGGGTCTGTACTCAAATAGGGACAGAACTGTCACGTCAGTCGCAAAGCTGACGTGTTGCGCTATCTTTGTGAGAATGATGCTGTTTATAAGTAAAGGCCGTTCGGATAGAGCAAGCTATCCGGGACGGTCTTTTTTCGTATCTGTAGCGCAACAGTGCAAGAACAGAGAGGGGTAAAGAAAGTGGGCAATCAAGACAACACGAAACAAACCGGCTTACGCAGAGAACTGAAAGCCCGGCATTTAGGGATGATTTCCCTTGGTGGTACGATTGGTACAGGTCTATTCCTAGCCAGCGGAGGCGCCATCAGCAGTGCAGGTCCAGGCGGTGCATTGCTTGCGTATGCACTAATTGGCTGTATGGTATTTTTCTTAATGACAAGCTTGGCGGAGATGGCAGCGTTTATGCCTGTATCCGGAAGCTTCAGCACGTATGCTACACGCTTTGTTGACGAGTCCTTTGGGTTCGCACTTGGCTGGAATTATTGGTTCAACTGGGCGATCACAATCGCAGCTGAACTCGTAGCCGTCACGTTAATTATGGATTTCTGGTTCCCAGATGTTCCATCATGGATATGGAGTGCAGTCAGTCTGCTTATCATGTTCTTATTGAATTATATTTCGGTAAAAGGATTTGGGGAATCGGAGTATTGGTTTTCCTTAATTAAAGTAGTTACTGTTATTATTTTCATTATTGTTGGTATCTTAATGATCGTCGGCATCCTTGGAGAAGAATCACGAGGATTTTCGAACTTTACTGTTGGAGAAGCACCGTTTAAAGGAGGATTCCTTGCTTTGCTTGGTGTGTTCATGGCGGCAGGTTTCTCGTTCCAAGGTACGGAATTGCTTGGTGCAGCTGCGGGGGAAGCAGATGACCCGAAAAACTCGATTCCAAAAGCAATCCGTTCGGTTTTCTGGCGCATTCTATTGTTCTATATTTTAGCAATCTTCGTCATTGGTTTGATTATTCCGTATACAACGGACAGCCTTGCAAGTGATGATGTACGTTTAAGCCCGTTCACACTTGTATTCGAAAAAGCTGGTATCGCGTTTGCGGCTTCGGTTATGAACGCGGTTATCCTGACAGCAGTGCTGTCTGCTGGTAATTCCGGTATGTATGCGAGCACACGGATGCTTTGGAACTTGGCGAAAGAAGGCAAAGCTCCAGCATTTCTTGGCAAGCTGAACAAAAACGGCGTACCAGTAAACGCGTTGCTTGCAACAGCAGCGGTAGGCTGTGTTGCATTTCTAACTTCCTTCTTCGGTAACGGAATTGTGTATACATGGCTCTTAAACATTTCCGGTATGGCCGGCTTTATTGTATGGATCGGTATTGCAGTCAGTCATTATCGTTTCCGTAAAGCGTATTTGGCACAAGGCAACGATATCAAAGACTTACCATATACAGCGAAATTCTATCCGGCAGCGCCGATACTAGCCTTCACATTATGTGTGATTGTCATTATCGGTCAGAGCTTCTCATCGTTCACAGATGGTGGAATCGATTGGGGTAACTTTATTGCTTCCTACATCGGTATCCCAGTCTTCCTGCTCTGCTGGATTATCTTTAAAGCGAAAAAGAAAACGAAGGTGCACAAACTGGAAGAAGTTGATTTGACGACTCCAGAGCACGAAACAGCACCAGAATAAGAAGAGAAAGCTGCCGGTCATCCGGCAGCTTTTGTTTTATCTTCAGCACCTTGCTGAAAGTACATAATGTTGTATCTTTATCAGCTAAAACAGTTATAATTAAGAAGAGGTGAATAAATGAAAATTGCAATTGTAACAGACAGCATTACGAATATGAGAGAAGCGGATTTACAGCGTTATCCCTTCATCCATTATGCGCACCTGAATGTTATTGTGAACGATAAGTCTTATACTGATTTAAAAGATATAACCAATGAAGAATTGTTTAAATTAATAGATGATGGAGCTTCCTACTCCTCTTCCCTGCCTTCACCAGATACATTTCAAGCACTGTATGAGGAGCTGCTGGGCGAATATGACGCAATAATCAGCTTGCATTGTACAGAGAATGTAAGCGGAACGGTGCAATCAGCTCGTATTGCACGTACGATGATTGACGGAGCAGAAGACCGTATTCATGTAATTGATACCAACACAGCGTCTATCGGTGTCGAAAATATTGTCATAAAAGTTTGTCAACTCATTGAGCAAGACAAACCCCTTACGGAAATTTTAGAAGCAATCACGCTTTATTGCCAACAAGGACACTTGTACCTGACCATCAACGATTTAACAACACTTGTGCGTTCAGGCCGAATGTCCAAAACGGCTTCTCGAATCGGCAATCTGCTCCATATTAAACCAATTATCGGTTTAATGGATGGGAAACTTGAGGTTGTCGGAAAAGTTCGGACGAAGAAACGAGTTATAAAGTGGATGATCGAGAAATTAGGGCATAATATCGCCGAAACAGGCAAGCAGGTTGTACGGATTACGCATGTGAATTCCATTGATCTCGCGAACGATTTGAAGCATGCGATGGAAGTTTACGGAGATAAGGTAGAAGTTTTTATCGGGAACGAAATAAGCACCGTGATGGCCATTCATTTTGGACGTGGCGGAATTGGCGCAAGCTGGATGCCGGCAGATTAATATACGATATACGAAAAAAGAGATAAGCGCTGCTGCGTTCATCTCTTTTTTACATAACGCTATTAGAGTTTTAAGGAATCTCCATCACTAGGTACAATTACTTGATCGGCTATCTCTTTTTCGACAAGAAAATGCTGAAGCGCTTCTCTTGATAGTCCCCAATGATTAACAGCCTCCATATGGACAGAGAGAACTGTTGCATGTGGAGCAGCATTGGCCACTTCTAAAATATCTTTCCTGTCCATTACAAGGGAGCCGCCTTCTAAAAATTGATTATCGCCGCCATTTACGACAATTACTTCAGGCTGCTGTTTAGCAAGTGTATCCTGTATTGCTTCATACCAGACAGTGTCTCCGGCAATATAAAGTGTTTTTTCAACTGCATGCTTCAAGATAACCCCGCAAACATTGCCAGCAAGCTTCAAAACTTCTCCGCGCCCATGTTCTCCTTTTGTCTTCACTAACTGTATGTCATCAAAGACTGTGTTCTCTGTAAGTATCTCTACATCCGTAAAGCCGCTCCCTTTAACCTCGTTTGCATCATCTTCATCTTGAACATATATCTTTAAATCCTTTGGCAGCAATTCTTTTGCGCTTTCATCAAAATGATCCAGATGTAAATGAGTTAAGATAACAGCATCAACGCCGTCGAGGATGTTTTCCACGGGCTCCGGCAAATCAACGAGAGGATTACGCTGGTCTTGTCGAACGGAGTTGGGAAATGGCGGATATGTTCCTTTTACAGCTAACATTGGATCGATTAAAAATTTCTTGTCTGCATAATCAACGACAAGTGTTGCATTTCGAATCAGTTTTACATGCATGTTATTCTCTCCCTTTTCAAAGTATGTATAGTGTAGAATAGGAGAATTATTTCATACATGGCTTTTCTAACGTGTTTTAAAGCTTTTGCTTTAGATTCGAAAGTGTTGGTTGTCATGAGGGCGTTATTTATCAATAACAATAGAGAGATTGTAATTTACATAGTTATTTAACTCATTCAAAAATTGATTCAAATCGGCTTGTGATGGAAAACGGCATTCCAGCAAGTAACAGCCTTGACCGCTGATTTTATAGTTGTTCACAACAAACAGCTGCTTTGTTTTAATAAAAGCTAAATAAGGCTGGTGGCTCGTGTTCTTAGTAAATATCGTCAAAAAAGTATGGAGGGGATATCCTAATTTATCTTGGTTAATTCGGATGGAATATCCCTCAATTATTTGATTGTCCTCTAGTTTGGCAATCCTTGCTGCAGCGGCAGGAGCAGAAAGATGAACCTTCTCTCCAAGTTCTTTCATCGTAATCCGACTGTTTTTTGTTAATTCTCCTACTATTTGTTGATCGGTGGCATCCAGCATCTTATTACATCCTTTACGACCTGTTTAAATACGTACTTGTTAATCGCATTATACCAGAGATGAAGAAAAATTAAGCTAAAGGGCATGGTACGGAAAATAACGGGGAGATATTTCCGTGTATCCCGATAAGGTATATTGACAATCCTGTAGACGTTTGCTACACTTCCTTAAAACTATATATGTTTCTTATCCAGAGAGGTGGAGGGATATGGCCCTTTGAAACCTCAGCAGCAGGTCTGGCAACAGACACTGTGCTACATCCATCGGTTTGATTACCGGCAGATAAGATGAATAGAGGAAGCCTCTCGACGCATCTGTTCGAGAGGCTTTTGTATTTGTCCCGCTGTCGTTTACAGAGAGGGGAACGAACGATGTTTGAATTAATACGTGATTTGTCCAAGTACAAAGGGTGCAGCCAGTCATTTGTGTCGCAAATTGTGGAGAAAATAACGCCGTTTGCTGATGAGCTGCACTTTGACAGACGAGGGAATCTTATTGTCCGTAAATTTGGAGACAGGTACGCGCCGAAAATAACGCTGTTGGCAGAGGTGAAGGAAGAAGTACATGTTGTTACATCTGTGACAGATTTCGGCGCACTTGCAGCAGACGCGAATTACTTTTCCTTAACCTTCCCCCTAGGTCAGTCAGTCCAAGTGGAGACCAAGAAGGGTTTGCTGCAAGGCGTAGTCGTGGCAAGTGAAGCCGAAGAGCACGCAGCTGTCATAGATATCGGTGCGAATACAGAACAAGAGGCACGTCAAATGGGAGTGGAAACTGGCAATCATGTGACATGCTACGATGATCAGCTATATCTTGGGGACGAAGTGAGCGGCAGAGTTGTCGGCAAAGGATTAGACAATAAAATCGCACCAGCTATTGCAATTAAATTGTTGCAGCAATGGGAGCCTAGCGATGGGGAAATTACCGTTATCTTTTTTTCATCTCAAAATAGAAAACAGCTCCTAAGCCAGCTAGAAGGAGAAGCAGCTTTCTATATCGGTTCTGTACCACGTCAAAACACTGCACATAAGAGCAAGGGAACCATTAAGCTAGGCAGCGGTGTGGTCATAAAAGTAGCAGACAAGACGATTCCAATTAATCAAACATTGAAAAACCTCTTAGTTGATTTAGCAATCGCGGACGATATTGCGTTTCAGCTGGAGTTTTTATTTCAGCATCGATATAAAAAGCTGTCTACTAAGATTCCAATAAGTGTGCTCAACATACCAATAGAACATCTGGACCAGACAACACAAGTTGTTTCGGTAAAGGATTTGGAAAATACAAATCAGCTGATTCAGACATATCTATTACGCAGCAAAGAATTGCAATTTTAAGAAAATAAATTATGCACCACAGATAGTTATCCTATATACTGGCATTACTAGTAAAAAGGAGGCGGTTACGTATGAAAAAGAGCCAAAACCTAACCAAGTCGCAATGCAGGAATATTCTAGCAACCAGGTAAAGGGGAGCTGTCTTTGAAGCAAGCATTACTAATCATTGATGCACAGTATGCATTAATTGAAGGTGGAGCAGGTGAAAGACCTGTCTATCAGAAGGAGAATTTACTACAGCAAATTAACTTGGTCATTAGCAAAGCACAAGCTGCAGGGGCTGACATTCTGTTTGTCCGTGATACGGATGTAGCAGAAGGCCAAGGAGCTGGTTTTGACATTCACCCACATATCACAGTACCAGAAGGAAAGCCTATCTTTAACAAGCAAGCAACAAATGCCTTTCACGGTACAGGGCTGCTGGCGCATGTACAGCAGGCAGACATTACCCATCTTGTCATAATGGGCTGTGAAACGCAGCATTGCATTGATACAGCTGTGCGTTATGCCACTGTACAAGGGATGGATGTGACACTCGTTGCGGATGGTCACTCCACAGCAGGATCTGATGTGCTAAATGCAGAACAAATTATTCAGCATCATAACCAAATTTTGCACGGACACTATAATGTGGAACATTTTTCAATTGTACGCCAAGCAGCTGAGGATTTGTTCAGACCAACGCATCATACGTACCGCTAAATAAATAATCAACGCTTTTATAATGCTCATCAGTGTAAGCAACGAAATAGTGGCTTACATTGATGGGCATTTTTTATCGAGGAAGTATAGACTGTTAACGCGAGAATGTCAGGAAAACAACAGCATTTTCTGAATATTAAGTTATTTGTTGTTAGGAATGCTTACGAAAAGCATGCAACCTCCTGCTGCTTCCGACATAATAAAACCATAATTCATCTCAAATACATTTTTCAGGAGGAATTCTATTGGGCTTTGAAGCTATTTTGGGGAAGGTTAGCGAATATTTATGGAGTGTTCCAATGTTGGTATTTATCGCTGTGGTGGCAGGAGTCTACACAATTGCTACAGGTTTCTTGCAAGTAAGATTCTTTAAAGATATGATTACCCAAACTTTCACCGGTAAAAGTTCTGCTTCAGGCGTATCGCCGTTTCAAGCCTTAGTTATTGCATTGTCAGGGAGGGTTGGAACGGGCAATATAGCAGGGGTGGCAACAGCTATAGCTGCAGGAGGGCCGGGAGCTGTTTTCTGGATGTGGTTCATTGCCTTTTTCGGATCCGCAGCAGCGTTTGCTGAATCGACACTTGCACAGATTTATAAAAAGCGAGTAGATGGAGAATACCGCGGCGGACCTGCTTATTATGCGGAAAAGGGACTCGGATGGAAATGGTACGGCTATATCTTTGCAGTCGTTGCAGCTGTTTCTACTTGTTTGTTAACACCTGGCATCCAAGCAAACGCCATTGCAGAAAGTATGGATAACGCATTTGGCATCACTCCATTGATAACAGGTATCGCCTTGGTGGCAATTGTTGGATACGTTATCTTTGGCGGCATTCGCAGAATAGCTTTTTTGGCTTCTTATGTTGTTCCAATCATGGCATTATTTTATTTACTTGTAGCTGCTATCGTAATTTTTGCGAATATCGAACAAGTTCCAAGTACATTTGCTCTTATTTTCTCTAGTGCATTTGGTGCTGATTCTGCCTTTGGCGGTATTATTGGTGCTGCGATTAGCTGGGGAGTGAAACGCGGACTATATTCCAACGAAGCAGGCCAGGGAACAGGAGCTCAAGCAGCTGCCGCTGCAGAAGTTTCTCACCCAGTAAAACAGGGCTTAGTTCAATCTTTCTCTGTGTATATTGATACGCTGCTCATCTGTACAGCTACTGCTCTGATGATTTTGATGACAGGCAATTACAGCGTGGAAAATCCAGATGGCGGATTCATAGTAGATTATGCAAATGGAATGGAAGCAGGTGCAAGTTATACCCAAGCAGCAGTCGACGGTGTACTTGGCGGATTTGGTTCCGCATTTGTAGCCATTTCCTTGTTCTTCTTCGCTTTTACTACACTCGTTGCGTATTTCTATATCGCCGAAACAAATCTGTTTTATATTGTCAGAGGGAAGAAAAGAAAGATTTTCTCCAATATTATGAAACCATTGTTTCTTGTAGCTGTCTTCTTCGGAACGGTACGTTCGGCAGCCTTTGCATGGACATTAGCAGATATTGGGCTCGGTCTCATGGTTTGGGTTAACTTAATTGCCGTCATTCTGCTGTACAAACCGACCATCATTGCTTTCAAAGATTACAAAGAACAAAAGAAGCAAGGACTGGATCCTGTTTTCCGACCTTCACAAGTAGCTATTAAGAACGCTGATTATTGGGAAGAGCGGGAATTGGAAGAAGAGATGCAGCGGAAAACGGTATAAGCAAGAGCTACTGAAAACCAAGGATCTTTGCATCCTTGGTTTTCAATTTGATCTAGAGTTCATGTCTGCGCTAGTAAACTATATTTTGACTATGTTCACACAACTGTAAAAGGACTATTACGAATTTGTGAAAACGCTCACAAATAGAAGCGCAGCATTGTTATTTCGCTTATACTACAAGTGTAGAAGGAAAAGCGCTAATCCCTCTTGATCTATTATGTGAAAGGTTTAACAAACTAATTTCATGAATGGAGTGTGGGAAATAATGATTGTACAATGGATTCGAAATAGCAAAGTGGCGTCTGGTTTATGGACCGTGATTCGTCTTTATTTAGGGTATGCTTGGCTATCTGGAGGACTCGGTAAACTGACAGGCAGCGGGTTCGATGCGAGCGGCTTCCTGCAAGGCGCAGTCGCACAAGCTGGGGGAAATCACCCAGCAGTGCAAAGCTGGTGGGGAGTATTTTTAGAGCAGGTTGCTTTGCCAAATGCAGGACTCTTCAGCTTTCTCGTCATGTGGGGTGAAATATTAGTCGGAATCGCACTCATACTCGGTGTCTTCACAAACTTTGCCGCTCTCATGGGCATCACGATGAACTTTGCTTTCCTATTCAGCGGCACGGTCAGCACAAACGCCCAGATGGTTCTGTTAACTGTCTTCCTTCTTATCGCTGGCGCAAATGCCGGACGTTACGGATTGGACCGCTGGGTGATGCCTTATCTAAGAAATCATTTGCCAAAGCATACACCAAAACGACCAACAAAGCCGGTCACATTTTAACAAGAATATAAAATAGACAATACAGGCAGCCATACTGGCTGCCTGTTCTGCGTGTTGCACTTCTTATCGGCTCTTAACGAGCAGATCGACGGCTTCCTTCACAAAAGCATCCGCCTGCTGCCCATTTTCTTCTGCTTCTATTCTACCAAGTTGGAACTTACAATCTATCCGATTGTGCGGTTAACTGCTGTTCTGGCAGCAGACAACTGCGTAATTACATCTTTGCAGTCTTTATTTTCTTCCATCATTTTAAGAATGCCGCGTAATTGTCCTTCTATACGTTTCACTCGGTTTTTCATCTTGTCATCGTACTCCTTGCCAGTACTTCTTCCGTACCGTAATCTCTTATAACGGTTGGGGTATGCTGTCAATTAATGTCTATGTGCAGTAGGTTTCCTGATGAGGAGACACACGAGGGTGATGATGTTATGTTTTGGTGTAATTGCAGTAGGTTGATTGGCCTGCGGCAGGATAACCGCCTGAAGTCGCAGGAAGTTCCATTCTAATGATTGATGCAAAAGCAGTCCTAATATGAAGGGGAAGATACTAAATGGAGAGAAGGGTCAATCTTATGAATCAAGAAACAGGAGTGCGTGCATTCGAACGATATGGCGAGGAAATAGGGAGCAAATACAAAGTACCTGGTCTTGCGATTGGAGTGGCCGAAGAAGGACAACTGAGCTATGAGAAAGCAATTGGATATCGTGACAGGGAAGCGGAGCTCCCGATAACAGCAGATACCGTTTTTGGAGTGGGCTCCATCACAAAAGCAGTTACAGCTGTTGCGATACTCCAGCTGCAAGAAAAGCAAAAACTGTCCGTACATGACCCTGTCATTCACTACCTGCCAGAATTCAAGATACCGAATGAAACGTTAACGAACCAAATGACGATTCATCATTTTTTGACCCACACATCGGGCTTGCCGCCATTGCTCACTTTGTATGGCGCAGTGAAGAGAAGCATGGAAAAAGATCCGAAATTCGAGGAAGATCAGCAGCAGGAAAATCCATTGGACAGTATTCCGGCAATTGATACATATACGGATTTGATGCGTTTCATCGCCGAGGCAGAGCCTGCACTGCTTGGCACACCAGGAACTGAATTCAGCTATTCCAATGATGCTTATGCGCTGTTGGGCAGCATCATTGAACAAGCAAGCGGCATGCCGTATGAACAATATGTAAAAGAATATATTCTCCAGCCTGCCAGCATGCACAGCAGTGGCTTTCTATACGAAGATTTGAATGAGCATGAAGACATTGCGGTTTTATACGACATACGTATGCAAGCAGGAGAGGGAACAGTATTCAGATCCAATAACCCTTGGGATGCCCCAGCGATGCGTGCAGCAGGATTCCTGAAATCGACCATGAACGATATGGTCAAGTTTATGGAAATCATTCGAAACGCTGGCAAAGTTGACGGTGTGCAGATTCTGTCGCCGGAAAGCGTGGAGCTGATGACTACACTGCATGTCAAATATGCCCATGATAGTTATTACGGGTATGGTCTGATGATCATTCCAGATTTCTTCGGGCATAAGCTAATTCATCATAGTGGGGATATCAAAGGGGTGACAGCCCACATGCAAATCATGCCTGAACTGAACTTGACCGGAATAGCTCTCGCAAACTTGACAGGAGCTCCTACAACCAAACTTCTTCAAAGCGCGTTTGCCAGTCTGCATTTGAATCAGCATCCAGAAGCATCCCATCTGCATGTGGAAGCATCCGACTTATCTCTTGAAAAGTTGAAAGAATACGAAGGAACCTTCGCATCAGGAGATGGCATGACAATTCAAGCCATTATAGTAGATGGAAAGCTGCAATTGGCAGCTCCAGGAATAACTTCTGAAGTACTCGAGCCTATTGGAAATGATGAGTTTTTCATTACATTAAGGGAGATACCTTCCACGATGCGTTTTGTGCGGGATGCAGAGAACAACATCCGTGGTATTGATTTTGTGTTACGGCAGATGCCGAAGATCGGGTGAGGGGAGTAAGGGAAAAAATTAGTGCGGCATAAAATGTAAGCTTGGAAAAGCAAGTAGCGTCTTTATAGAAGCAGGCAGCAGAAAAAGCAGCTGCCTGCTTTTTCACGCATACATGTATGGATCTACGTTCTTTTAAAGGTTACTTGGCATCTAAATATTACGCTTCGAGGCAGCATATATAATCTAGCGATTTTCACTTTTACTAGATTAAAATGAATCTAATTCTAAAATTACATTTATAGGTAAATTTTGTAGTTTGGTTGATTGCATGCTGGGTAAGGAAGTACTAAAGTAGGGCATGTCAAAACCTACAAGGAAATTGGTCACTATCCGATGATTATTGTCAGACTAATGGTCATGTCTAATAGCTAAGGATGAGATAAGTGAGTATGGGACAGAGAATCTTGGATATACTCGGAAGAACACCTTTTGCAATATTTATTGCGGCAGGAATGGCAGCAACACGAATTAACCGTCCAGCAATGGATCATGGGTGTATGTTGTAATCGACGTATTGATTTTCTTTACTGTACTTTTCGTTGCTTACAAGATAGGATTTGCTCTTACTAAAAAGGTTTTGCACAAGTTTAGTAAAGATAACTAATACTGATATGGCATGTTCTAAAGCTCGTGATACGCGCAAAATCATGAGCTTCTTTTATTATGTGCAGAGATTGTTAAAAAATAGGAGTAAGTGATGAAACCTTCTTTGTGGACTTCCGTATGTAGGATTAGTGTTTAATTTGTTGCTCACCCACCGCACAAAATAATTTAGGAGGTAATTCATTTTGGTACTTCTTGTAGATGCATGTAACTTAATTTTCTCATATGCCTATGCATATAACGTTTCAGAAGATGATATTCAAGCGAACATGGAGCAGTTGCGAAAAAACGACTGGTTTCAGCAGTATGTAAGATGTGAACCGTACAGACAGTTATTAATCTCAGATAAAGATGTGCGGCTGCGTATCGGAAAATTGAACAATAAACGTCTTGCTAAAAATCCTCATAAAGAAAGTTATCAGCATATTGTCACGAAAGCTTTGCAAAAGAAGATTATTGTATCAGATGCATAACGCAAACAAGACCTATTTCAATTTGAAGAGAGCTGATTCCTTATATGAGCCAGGCAATAAGATGGCTCAACAGTTTCATAGCAGGAAGCACAATCAAATTTCCCTACACGAGTAAACTCATGATAAGTAGGTCCGCATTTCGGACAAACAAGAGCTGTAAACGTTGCTGTTCCTAGATATTCTTACGCTGGGATGTCCTATTTATTAAAAGCATCAAAAAGAAGCAGCCTCATATAGAGACTGCTCCTTTATTAATCAAGGATATTAAGGGAATGAATTGCGCTTCCAAAGTCGCCCTTCTTACTTGCAAAGCCATCTTCATTTGCTACTCCAAGCAAACCACTGACGATAATCGCCCCCACTAGTATTATGGAAAAAATCACTTTCTTCATTATTTATTCCTCCTTAGATTATAGCTAGTAGATAATATCTGGTTGCAAGCTCATACTGCTTGTTTTCAGTATAATACTGAGCTAACTCTTTCGAATAGTGCCTAATGTTGAATAAATCGTTAATTTTTTGAAAATATTCGATTCCTTCTTGCCAAACGCTCTCAAAGTTAACCTTGTCTTCATATTTCTTATGAAGCATAGCAAATTCCCACTTCATTTTTGTATTGTTGCTGTCTATACTCTTTTGGAATCCTGCTGTGTAGGCTTTCATGGCCTTCGCAGTTTGGTTGGTCTTCCAATAGGAGTCTGCTAATAAATACAGCGTTTTTAATTCGATACGTTCCTGTTTTTTCTCTAATGCCTCTTCCAAATAACGAATTGCGACTGCCGGCAATTCGCGTGTTACGTATAAGAGGCCCAGGTTCAGATTCGTGGATGCTAACAGACTTTCATTTTCGATTTTCTTACAAGTGGCTAGAGCTCTGTGAAGATACTCTTCAGCAGTTTCATAATCAGAAAGTTCCATGTAGTTCATTCCTTGGACTAGCTCTGAACGTGCCAGTAGGAAATTTAGTGCTTCTACAGAATTAAGGTTCTCGACAGCCTTCGCTGCATGAAGAGCAGATAAAGTTAAGATATCCAGAAAGTAGTAGGTCATGGCCTTGATGAGATGAAACTCTCCTAACCCTGCTGGATCAACTACTGAGTTTATACGTTGCTCAGCTTTCTCAAAGCTCATTAACGCTTCCTCGAATTGTTCTTCGTAATAGTAGATAATCCCTTCAGCAAAAGAATGTTGATATCTATGTACTTCTGTGAAGCTATCTTCATATTGCCTAGCTCTTGCTAACGAGCGCTTGCTTTCTTGGAGTTCTCCAGTAATCGTATAATACCGACTTTCCAATATGAAATATGAGATAAGTGTTTGTGTATCAAAATGGTCAGTATGCTTATTCAACTCTTCATGGATGCTGCGAGCAGCTTCTTTTTTATCAAGCTGAATACTCACAGACCAATTATCCAGATGACCTATCATATCAAGACTTTCCATAGTACAAAGCTCTCCCATCAATAATTATCTATAAGACTATTCTATCTTATCTCAACAATAGAAATATTGGGAATGTTTGTAGTGGAATGCTGGTTAAAATGTCTTTTTTCTTCACATGGTTTCTTGTCTGGTGAAGAAAATACAAAAGACGCAATTTTCGCTATATCTCGACTGTTCGTCTTGACATCAATGTTTTTTTCCTCCAATGATTTTTGCCTTCAGGATGGTATGGTTCGCAAAGCCAGTGTTCAAGGAGTAAAATGTTTTTACTTTCGTAGGTTATTCTTATGGCTGTATATTGCAGAAGTTTCCACTTTTGGATATGCTTTAGTTGGAGGTGATACCTGATGGCAATTGAGGAAAATGCTCATGCGTCAGAATTGGCAGCAGCTCACGCAAAGCCTAGAAGGAAAGGCGATACTTTGTGTGAGGAGTCAGTTATCTAATCGCCAATGTATCCGTTTCTGTCTAGGCTTTGCACTTATCAATGTAATTATCATGATAAGGGAGCGAACAGAAAATGGATAAACGGACAACGACAGAACAAGCATTTATTCGAAACGACCAATATAACTTCATTGCACGGCAGGTGTCTCATATCATCAATGCCCACGCAACGGTGAATCATAAAGATACCTTGGATGGTGTAAAACTTCATGCATTGTCAAAAGTGGAAGAGAAACTGCCTGATTTGACAGAAGCCCAGCTTCATTTGCTTGAGGACCTTCTTGAAATAGAAGATGAAAAGGAAGCAGAAGCGTTTCTTGTCAAACTGAGGGAGTATGTTATCCCATTTCGGCGTGTATCGAAGAAGACAGTAGAAAAGCTATTTCCGAAAGCAAAAAAACTGCAGCTGCCAGACTTGGAAAAATTAGATTTTCAAAAGATATCCTATATCGGCTGGTTTGATACGCGCGCCCAAAAACAGCACTTGATTGTAGAGTACCAAGGCAAGCTGAAGGGCATTTCCGGTGTTTTCGATAACAGCGGCACGCAGGGCATTTGTACATTATGTAACCGTCTTGAGGAAGTTGGCTTGTTTGTGACTAGAGTAAGAAGCGGAAAAGAGACGTACGTGAACCGCGGAAACTATATTTGCAAAGACAGTCAGACTTGTAATGAGAAGCTTACGGATCTAGGGAGAGTGGAAGTTTTCTTAGATCATTTGTTTTCATAAGGCAGCAGCATATAAAAGAGAAAACCAGCCAAATCAAATCGGCTGGTTTTTCCTTATTTCTTCTTATTCATTTTTTTAATCTTGAAATGCAGGCTGAAATAGCGGAACGACATATATAAATCGTAAGCAGCTAGAGCTGACAAGAGGACAGAGAAGAATCCCCAACCGTTATCTGCCTGTACATGGTTATAAGCCCAAAACACGAAAAGAACTCCTAAAACAAGATTCAATATCGCTGCGGGCAATGGCGTACGTATCATAAAATTCCTCCAAAAATGATTGTTTGCATGTTTTCTAGTTGTTTACGCATTTGTTCGATTTCTTCCATTCTCTCTGGTGTTAACAATAGCTGGGAAATGACAACGGTTAAATTCATTAAGCTGTGTACCACGATAGGCACAATAATTCGTTTTGTCAGTACATATAATCCGGCAAAGACGACTCCCATGCTAAAGTATGTCAGCAAATGCAAAAGTTCCATGTGCACCACACCAAATAGAAGTGCGGAAATCAAAACTGCTACAAAGAAATTTGTCCTTTTGTAAATCTCCCCGAAAATAATCTTACGAAAGATAATTTCCTCTAAAACAGGTGCGAATATAACAACAATTAATACGAACGCTGGCACGTCACGAACAGCTTCTAGAAGGTTCGATGTATTTTCTGAACCAGGAACTATACCAAGAGCCATTTCAATCATTGCAGCAAGCATCTGACCTGCAAAAGCAGCGGCAACTCCAACAACAATCCAAAGAATTGTCATCCATGGGCCAGTTGCACCTCGCATTGCTGGTGTGCGCATATCCTTACGCAACAGGAGAACCGTAATAATTACAGCTATTAGAAATCTAATTACACTCCACCAATTTTGAACGGTATATAGATCTACTCCTTGATCTTTCATCCAAGGAACAAATGGAACGAGCAATAACACAGAAAACTGCATAACAATGTATGTCAAAATAATAAACCAATAGCGTCCTGGCAATGTAACGACTCCTTCCGCCTTACCTTATGTAGTTTGCATCTAACGTATTTTAACATAACTATGGGGCAAGTATGTAGCGGCGTGTATTGTATTTGCTTTGTTAATTCGTACGAAGCTGGCAGGAGAAAGCAATAAATCGTCGAACAACTATCAGAGTGTCTTACTTGCAATCCGTTTTCGTTTTGATTATTATAATAACTGTATTAGCACTCAACTTATTCGAGTGCTAAAAATCAAATTATCGATTATTTAAGGAGGGTTTCTCACATGTTGAAGCCACTAGGCGATCGTGTCGTAATTGAACTTGTAGAGCAGGAGGAGAAAACAGCAAGCGGTATTGTACTCCCTGAATCTGCAAAGGAAAAACCGCAAGAAGGTAAAGTTGTTGCCGTCGGTAGCGGTCGTGTAACCGATAATGGTGAAAAATATCCACTAGAAGTTGCTGAAGGCGATCTTATCATCTTCTCTAAATACTCTGGTACTGAAGTGAAATACGAAGGAAAAGATTACTTAGTTCTTCGCGAAAGCGACATTCTTGCAGTAGTAGGATAATCCGAAGAGCAGAAACATATAACATAGAAGATATTATAGGAGGTTATTATTCATGGCTAAAGACATTAAGTTCTCTGAAGACGCTCGCCGCGCAATGCTTCGCGGTGTCGACACACTTGCTGATGCAGTGAAAGTAACGCTTGGACCAAAAGGACGTAACGTTGTTTTGGATAAGAAATTCGGTTCTCCGCTAATCACGAATGATGGTGTGACAATCGCAAAAGAAATCGAACTAGAAGACGCATTTGAAAACATGGGTGCACAGCTTGTATCTGAAGTTGCTTCTAAAACAAACGAAATCGCTGGTGACGGTACAACTACAGCGACTGTTCTTGCGCAAGCAATGATCCGTGAAGGTCTGAAAAACGTTGCTTCTGGTGCGAATCCAGTAGGCGTACGCCGCGGTATCGAAAAAGCGGTTGAAGTAGCTGTTTCTCAGCTTAAAGAAATCTCTAAACCAATCGAAGGCAAAGAGTCTATTGCACAAGTAGCGGCAATCTCTGCAGCTGACGAAGAAGTTGGTAAACTAATCGCAGAAGCAATGGAGCGCGTTGGTAACGACGGCGTTATCACAATCGAAGAATCCCGCGGCTTCAACACAGAGCTTGAAGTTGTAGAAGGTATGCAATTCGATCGCGGTTATGCTTCTCCATACATGGTTTCTGACCAAGACAAAATGGAAGCAGTACTTGAAGATCCATACATTCTAATCACAGATAAGAAAATCACAAGCATCCAGGAAGTGCTTCCTGTACTTGAACAAGTTGTACAGCAAGGCAAGCCACTATTGATGATCGCTGAAGACGTAGAAGGCGAAGCACTTGCAACACTTGTTGTGAACAAACTGCGCGGTACATTCAACGCGGTTGCTGTTAAAGCACCAGGCTTCGGTGACCGTCGTAAAGCAATGCTAGAAGACATCGCAACACTAACTGGTGGTGAAGTGATCACAGAAGACCTAGGTCTTGATCTGAAGAACACACAAATCACACAGCTTGGCCGCGCTTCTAAAGTTGTTGTTACAAAAGAAAACACAACAGTAGTAGAAGGTAACGGCAACCCTGAAAACATTTCTTCCCGCGTCGCACAAATCCGTGCACAAGCAGAAGAAACAACTTCTGAATTCGACAAAGAAAAACTACAAGAGCGCCTAGCGAAACTAGCTGGCGGTGTTGCAGTAATCAAAGTCGGCGCAGCAACAGAAACAGAATTGAAAGAACGCAAACTACGCATCGAAGACGCCCTAAACTCTACGCGTGCAGCAGTAGAAGAAGGTATCGTAGCTGGTGGTGGTACAGCACTAGTAAGCATCTACAACAACGTTGCAGATCTTGACCTTACTGGCGACGAAGCAACTGGAGCGAAAATCGTCCTTCGTGCAATCGAAGAACCAGTTCGCCAAATCGCACACAACGCAGGCCTTGAAGGCTCTGTTATCATCGAACGCCTGAAAAAAGAAGAAGTCGGCATCGGTTTCAACGCAGCAACAGGCGAATGGGTAAACATGCTTGACACAGGTATCGTTGACCCAACAAAAGTAACACGCTCCGCACTCCAAAACGCAGCATCCGTAGCAGCTATGTTCCTTACAACTGAGGCCGTAGTAGCTGACAAGCCAGAAGAAAACGCTGGCGGCGCAGGCATGCCTGATATGGGTGGCATGGGCGGAATGGGCGGTATGATGTAATTACATCGCCCAAAACGTTGATATGAAGTGGTTTTTAGTAGTGAATGTACTTATTGAACCACTACATGTCACGACAATTCTCGTTTTTTGTTAAGATGAGTTTTAGAGGATGTCTCTGTAAGTCTTATGGACTTTATCAGAGGCATCTTTTTTTATTTTGTTAGTATTGTATATAGATCTTCGTTGCCATATCTATGTCCTAAAAACCAACATGGCAAAGTATTCAATTTGTTTGGGTAGGTGATAAGTTGTGGGAAGTGTATCAAGAGGGTCTACGGTAAAGATAATGAGGCCTGAAATATAGTAGACTAAAAGAAAACCTAAAAGGGGAGGAATATTGAAAGAAATGAGGGTAAATGTACCTTTTTTCAGCCTCATAATTAAAGGGATTAAATGGAATGAATAGAATAGATAAAGAGCCACAGGAGGAATTACAGATGAAACCAAGTACTATAAGAGAACAAATCAGAAGCGGTAAACATAAATCGCACACATCTGGTGTAGCAAATGATTACGTCCAAGCAAACTTAGCAATTGTACCAAAAGAATATGCTTTTGATTTTCTGCTGTTTGCGAATCGAAATCCGAAGTCTTGTCCAATCATTGACGTATTAGAAGCCGGAGAAGTTGAATCTGTGCTGGCTGCTGGTTCAGATATTCGCAGTGATATTCCGCAATATTTTGTGTATGAGAATGGCAAATTAACGAAGAAGGTTCATGACCTGAAAGAGATCTGGCGGGATGACTTTGTCTCGTTTTTAATCGGCTGCAGCTTCACATTTGAAAGTCAGCTGTTAAAAGAAGGCGTACCTTTAAAGCATATTGAGCAGAACAAAAACGTGGCGATGTATATTACCAACAGTCAGACAAAGCCGGCTGGTCAGTTCAGTGGACCTGTGGTAGTGTCCATGAGGCCGATAAAAAACGAGCTTGTGCAAAAAGCAATTGACGTTACCGCACAGTTCCCGAACATGCATGGTTCGCCAGTTCACGTGGGAAATCCAAAAGAAATAGGGATTAAAGATATCAGCAAACCTGATTTTGGCGAATTTGTGGAAATAACAGAAGGGGAAACGCCTGTTTTCTGGGAATGTGGTGTGACACCGCAATCAGCAGCGATTCATTCTCAGATTCCGTATGTGATTACGCATGCGCCGGGGCATATGTTTATTACAGATGTTACGAACGAAGAGTTTTTGCGGGATAGAACTTGATTAATTAGTGTTCTAGAATATAGGACTAATGCCTTCTGATATATTTTATTATTTCTACTGTCTACTTGACAGGGGGTAGTTCAAAACGAACTCATTCAAAAGGCAATTGATGTTACGGCGCAGTTTCCAAACGTGCATGGTTCACCAATACATGTGGAGATCCGAAAACAATAGGTATTATCAATATAAGTAAACCCAAATCCGATTAGGGTGAATATACGAAGATTGCAGAAGGAAAAACGCCTGTCTTTTGGGAATGTGGTGTAACACCTCAATCTGCAGCGATACACTTAAAAATGCATGCATTGGTAATCACACATGCTCCGGGCCATATGTTTGTGACAGATGTTACGAATGAGGGATTTTTGCGAGATAATTAAATTAAATAAGTTCATAGTTCTCCCTATGCTATATAAGTATTACAACTGTATAAACGTGAAAAAGACTGTTTCCCAAGTATAAGGAAGCAGTCTTTTCTAATTATTTAAATAACACAAAGTACTAATTTTAGCTCAGCCTATTACCTAATAATGTAAACTAAAGCTTCGTATGAATCTATCTTTTCCAAAGCAACGTCAGGGAAAGGTGGTTCTGTAATTTTAAATCCAATAGGAACTTTTGGTGGTAGCGTTGCGTCTACAGATGTGTTCATCGTGCCTAGAAATTCTTGACCGTTATAGAGTGCACTTACCACTTCAAATTTTCCTGTGACGGACTCTAAACTAGGGTTACTAATTTCACCTTCTAATACTAAGCCGGTATCTCCCATACCAACGTTAATGTAGTCTACATCTGCATAATCTGCTGATTTTTCAGCTGGAGTCAAGTTAGCCTGTAATTCTGCAGATATAGGAGTGTCCGTGTCCAGATCAACCCCTGATTGTTGCACACTTATAAATGCAGAATTACCAGGTGCAATTATGTAAGGAGTTATAGTAATTTCGCTGTCATCAAGTGCTATTTTTTGACCGTTATCTTTATTATTAAAGGCTATTGCAGCATTAGAGGCATCTACTGGTTTGTCCGATTCATTCACGACCTTTGTGTAATAGCTTAACTGGGTTTCACCTGATGATGCTTTCCATAGATATGTTTTCTCTGCATCAACTGTCAGCTCAACATCAGAAACATCGTCTTTGGCTGGTGGATCGGTTGATTTGTTTTCTTCAGACTGACTGTTTTCAGCTTTTTCTGCGTTGGAATCCTTCTCAGTGTTTTCATTGCCGCAAGCAGTAAGGAAAGCTGCCAGCAAGGTTATAAATAATAAAGCTGATAATTTTTTCATGATCAATTATAACTTCCTTTCATTTAATGTACGGAGTACCATATATTATCTCGTTTACCAATTAACTTGTAAATCGGACGAAGTCCTTTTCTTTCTGAGGAATTATAAGTGGAAGGTAGACCAAAGAACTAAAAAGATTGGTTGTGTCGTAGTACGATTTATTCAATTCATTCAGTGACTAGAAGAAAAGTAATGATGAAATCATTTTGGAATTTAGTCTCATGAGAGGGGGAGCTTAAATCTATCATTTGTATCCAATTTTACAGAATCCTGATCGCTGCGACCTTTGCTATATTCTTTTCTTTGATAACCGCGGCATCCGCTTCTCACCATAATAGGAAAAAAACAGTGAAAAGGAGATTTTACGGGATAGAGCTGAATTAGTAAACGTTTGAAAAAAAGCGAAGAGACCCATGTGTGCGCATAGGTCTCTTCACTTTTTTATTTGTTTGTATCCTGTTCGTCAGAATCATCAAACATAATCTGCGGCTGCTGCTCAGATTTAACTCGATTTTCATCCGCATCATTAGTTGATTTCGGCGTACTAATATTCTGCAAGAACCCCTCCAAATCAAAGCCCGTCATTTGTCCAAGGCTCTCCTGCAGATTTGCCATCGTGTTTGTCACAGTGTTAGGCAAGGAGTTAATGCCACCGCCTGATCCATTATCCAAAATACGAATAGATTCGACATTGCTGAATGATTCACTGATTGCTCGTGCATAATCTGGCATGATGTCGATTAGTTTTTCTCTTAAGATGACGTCTTGGTGCTTCGCCATTGCTTGGGCGCGTTTTTCGATTGCTTCGACTTCGGCAATGCTCTTTTGTCGGATGACTGCGGCTTCTGCTTCACCTTCGACTTTTCTTGCTTCGGCGCGGGCTTGTGCTTCTTTTGTCTTGGTGAGGTATTCTGCTTCGGCTTTTTGCTTTTGTACTTCTACTTGCTGCTGTTCTAGTTTAACGTCGTTTTCACGTTCTTTCTGGCGCAGTCTTAAGTCACTTTCTTGTTCCTGTTCTTTAATTTCCAGACGTTGTTTCTCGATGCCTAGGCGTTTTTCTTCTTTTTCTAGTTCGTATGCGGCTTCGGCGATGGCTCTTTCTCGCTCTGTTTCTGCTTTAATTTGTGCATCTTTAATGTCTTTTGTTTTACGCACTTCTGCGATATTCATTTCGCGCTGATACTTTTCGCGGGATACTTCTTCGTTTACTTCTGCTCGTTTTAGCTCTGTTTCCCGTTTGTTATTCGCTTCTGCAATTTCAGCTTCTTTTTCGATCTCTGCAATTTGCGGACGGCCCAAGTTCTCCAAATAACCATCGTCATCGCTAATGTCTGTAAGACCAAGTGAGGTGATGCGGAAGCCCATGTCATTTAGTTCTTTTTGGGCGATTTTACGCACATCTTCATTGAAACGTTCTCGGTCGCCGTTGATTTGCTCCACCGTCATACTGGATAAAATAGCCCGCAGACTGGAGTTTAGTACTTCACCAATTTCCTGCTCGATTTCTTCCTGTTCTTTCCCGAGGAACTGCTCGGCATAGCGGACAATACCTTCTAGTGTGTCTGCTACTTTGACTGTTGCGACAGCTTCTCCGTAAACACCAACGTGTTGAGCGGTATATACTTTTGGTGTTTTGATTTGTAATTGGAATGATTTCAAAGATACTTTTGTGCCGGTTTGGAACATTCTTAGTCTGTGACCGCCGCCACGGATAACTTTCATGTAACGTCCTTGATCATCTTTATAAATATTCGTTTCTTTTGTCTCATCCCCAAGTTTCGGTCCGGTAACGATGAGTGCTTCGTTGGATGGGACGGTGCGGAATCTAACTTTCATATAAATGAACCATATAGTTCCTCCGATTGCTGCCAGCACAGCAAGTGTAATGATAATGGCGACAATAGTAATACCTTCTAACATGTGTACATTTCTCCCTTTTATGTATTTAGATTACATTACGAGTTACATTGATTATTAGTTTCGTTAACTTAATAATATTGAAAAAAGTTAGATATAAATAGTAGAATGCAGCTGCGTATATAGTGGGAGAAGAACGGGAGTGAAAGCACTAGTGAAATACTTTCGCTAACACTATGCAAAAGTTAGAATGAGAATTGAAAGGCTATTCCTTCATTAATATGAGTTTAGGCTGGATGTTATCCAGGTTAAAGGTAAATTTACCGACAAGGAGGTACATAATAATGACAAGACAAATTCAGCGGTTTGAAAATAAAGTGGCACTAGTCACAGGCGGACGTTCGGGGATTGGGCGTGCTGTTGCCCGGAGGTTATCTGATGAGGGTGCTACAGTGATTACCGCGCAGCGTGGAGAAGACAAGGAATTTGACGGTATTACGGCAGATTTTTCCGACCCTAACACGGCTGAGCGGGTTGTGGCAGAGGTCATCGCTCGTGAAGGGCGAGTTGATGTGTTGATTAATAATGCGGGGATGATGCAGGAAGCGTCGATCGAAGAGCTGAGCCTGGAGGATTGGCAGCGTAACGTAAATGTTAATCTTACGGCTCCTTTCCTAATGATCCGTGCAGCGCTGCCTTACCTGCGTAAGACGAAAGGAAGTATTGTGAATACTGGTTCGGTAGAAGGATTAGCTGCTAATCCTGGTCATGCTGTTTACTGCGCGACGAAGGCTGGTATTCATGGGCTTACTCGTGCAGTAGCGGTGGATCATGGCCACGAAGGCATCCGCTGTAATGCAGTGGCACCCGGTTGGATTGATACAGATTTAAATCTCGAATTTATCGAAAATGCTCATGACGCAGAGCAGTTCCGCCGTGATATAGGCAAAATCCACCCAGTAGGACGGACAGGAACTCCTGAAGAAGTTGCAGCACTTGCAGCCTTCCTAGCAGCCGATGAAGCTGGATTTATCACAGGGCAAGTATATACAGTAGATGGCGGCAGAACTTCCAAGTTAAGTCTGCCTTAAATAAACGGACATACTTTAAAGACTGATACAAAAAGGAAAACCTGAGGATGAAGGGTTTTCCTTTTTCTTTTCTAGTATGGATGCGCGGGGCAGAAATTTTACAACGGGATATCTATGGTCAATATCTAATGTCTATTGGTGATTTTATGAAGGAGGTATGAAGATAGAGTTCTCATCTATAGAGGAGGGGATGATTGGATACTTCATAGAGAGCATAGGTACAGAGCATAGGTACCTTAGCTGGATTCATTGTAGCATTGAAAATAGGCATATTAAATTTCCTCAGGACAACCTTTTAATCTTGGAACTATTGCTTTTAACCCCTGTCAAAAGTATTGTTTTAGTTATTTAGTTATCAAATACCTGGGAATCAATGGATACGTTTTTATATAATTTTAATGACTGCAGCAATACCTAAATTGGAGGTTACGCTACGTGAGACTTAAAATTGTAATTGCTCTCATTTTAACTACTTTGATCATAGGAGGATGCGGAGTGTCTAATGGCGATGGCTCTAATCAGTCTTCAGGAAACAATAATCAAAATGAAACTAAAGATAAGCCGGATGTAGAGGCTTTTAACGATCAATTTACCGAAGAGTTTTTAACATCCACCGAACCTGTTAGAGAAGGGTATTATCCTTTAAAGGCGAAGTCAGGAGCCTTCACTTTGGATTTTCCTGAGGATATGATTATTGACAAAACACGATACAATATTGGACCTTATAACAGGAGCGAAGTAATACCTTTTTATCACCCTGAAAATAAAGATTTAGTGGCAGATGTAATTGTTGAGTATTATTCTTTTGTAGTAAGCGAGGAATCAAGTAAGGATTCATTATCAAATCGATTCGGAGAAGAAATAGAATTTGAAACACTAGAAACGAGCGTAAAAGGTCAATACACTGAGTTTGCTGAAACTGATGACGGAGTGCTCGGTTTAATATGGAATGATAATAGTCAACAAATCCAGTTTTATTCTTTATGGAACTGTATAGAGGGCTTAAGCGAGGAGCAATGCGCTGAACTTAAAAATTCAGAAAAAGAAAAGCTGAAATCGGTTATCGAATCCATTGAGTTATTCGAGAACAGAAGTGGGTGATTACAATGTGTTTAAGGAAGTGTAAAATATATCCGGTTTTATTGTCATATGTCATACCTTCCAGAAAAATAATTACTGAGCAGTTCTTTTACCCCTGGACTAAAGAAGTGTTTTGTTACTTCTACATTAACCTACTGGGAATGAATGGATATGTTTTATATAATTTTAATAAATGCAGCAATATCCATATTGGAGGTTACGCTACGTGAGACTAAGAATTGTGATTGCTCTCATATTAACAACTTTAATTGTAGGAGGGTGTGAAGTGTCAAATGGTGATGGTTCTAATCAAAGTTCAGGAAAAGGAAAACAAAATGAAGTTGAATCCAAGCCGGATGTAGCGGCTTTCAACGATCCATTTACCGAAGAGTTTTTAACATCTACCAAACCAGTAAGAGATGGTTATTATCCTTTGAAAGCGAAGACAGGGGCTTTTACATTGGACTTTCCAGAGGATATGGTGATGGATGATACTGGGTACTCTAAGGATTCAGATGGTGGCAGTGAAGTGATCATTTTTTATCATCCGGACAATGATAGGGACTTAGTCTGGAGTATAACTTTAGAATACTATGCATTTATGGTGGACGAAGAGATCAGTAAAAAATCGATGTCTGGCCGCTTTAGTGAGGAGCTGCAATTCGAATCTCTAGAATCCGAGGTAGAAGGACAAAAAATAGAGTTTGCAGAAGCAAAAAGCGGAAAAGTTGATGGAGTTACAGGCTTAGTGTGGAACGACAACAATCAACAAATTCAATTTTACGCCACCTGGAATTGCAAAGATGGATTAAGCGGAGAGGAATGCGCAAAAATTGCGGACTCAGAAACCTCAGGTATTAAAACAATTATAGAATCTATCAAGTTCGACACTAACAAAAGCGAGTGATCACAATGTCTTTGGATAAGATTAAATTAGACACTGTTTGGATGAGACTTGTTGATACAGAGTATGGTAATGACCCAGATAAGATGGAACAGGCATTTAAAACAATTTACCTGGAAGAGACAGGTGAGCTCTTTGAAGGAGACGTAGAGGTATATCATTCGTCGGATTCGGAATCGACTTCTAACTTTAAATCTCATTACGACGGAACCGCGTTATCTATCTCGAGTGAGGGAGAGCACAACCTTTATGTCATTTCTCAAGGTACACAAGGTATGGAAGATTGGCTCTATAATATAAAAGGCCCCTTCTCTGGAGTTACAGTAAAACAAGTGGAAGCAGCAAAAGAATTCACAGAAGACGCTAAAAGACATTTCGATATAAACCCTGAAGAAAGTGAAGTTATTTCCTTCAATCACTCCCTAGGTCTTCACAACAGTGGTATGACTGGACTTACAGAAGGAACTTTTGATGAGGTGTATGGTGTTAATGGCTTGATGGTATCTCCATACGAACTTGCTCGTTATGATTTCGCTTTTGCTCAAGAAATAAATAACGAATTTGATTTAAGAAATCCAAAAGAAATACGAGACATCCCTTTCGCAGAGCTTAGGCAATTTACCGTTGATTATTATCGTGATAATGGAACTAAGATTCACAATGTTGTTTCCGAAGATGATCCTTTGTATTCCATAAGCGAGAAATTTGGTTTCATCACAGAATTTAGTGATACGAAAATTGTAGACACCAATCCAGATGTCAGCGGGCTTAAAGAAATGATCGATAAAATACCCGCTCCTGTGATCGAAAGCTTAAGGGTACTCGCTACCGATTACGCAGAAGGTGACGAAAAAGGCGGATTTAATCAATCGATGAATCAGCTTCTAGGAGCTAATTTAGAAAGTTTGGATGAATATAGCCTAGGTGGTGCAGTAAAGTGGTATAGAGAGCATCCCGAAGAAGTAGATCAAACGATTAGCGGCCTTAACGATAACTTACCAAGAGTTTTAGAAAACATTCGTTTAATGGAAGAAAACTCCGATGTCATTTTTACTGAGTTGTATAAAGGCGGTTATATAACAGCGGACCAGAGGAAGGTTATGATTGAAGAATTGGGCAACTTAGAAAAAGAGCTCACTAACTTACAGGAAGCTGTCCAATTTAACGTTAATATGCATGACGATGATGGTTGGTTTGATAAGATTCGCAGAGGCATAGGCGATACAGGATTAGCAGCTGTGGCTGCAATTCTATATTACAAGATTCCTAATAGTTTAGACAGAATTAAGGAGAGCGGCACACTAGAAAGTTTGGAAGGTATTGTTGAAAGCCACAGTATTACGGAAATGCTTAACGCATTAGCTGGAGGAAATCGGAGTTACGTCGGAAAAGACCTGGTTTTCACATCAGATGCTGGGGGCGGTGATCCGATAAAAGTGAATATGTCGGCCGCTATGAGATTATATACGCAAGGTATAACTTCTTTAGAGGTCAAACAAACCCTCATAAGCGAATTAGAGACGATGGTTAGAGATGAATTAGAGTTCGCTTACAAAGATGAAAAATGGAAAGTTATGCGTGAGATTAATAATGTTGAATCTAGCCCTAGAAGTTATGCGTTCGAACTCGGACAACACAGATTTCCTTCTTATAAAGTCAGCTTCGTTAACGTACATCACGAAATTTACCCCTTAGAGCAAGCGGATCTTGATGAAGAGATAGCTGATATGAAACTTTCCGTAGATACAGGTTTTAGTTATATTGAAAACTATCGTAAGGCAATTGAAGAGTTATTTAAAGAGGATGAAGAAGTGTCAACACTGTTTGATTTGTCGAGGAGGATATGAATGTCTGAATTCTCTATTCAAGAATCTATTGTATTAATCCCCGAAGAAGATTTTAGTCATAAGAAGTCTGTATTAAAACGTAAAATCGACGAAATTCAGGATGAAGATCAAATTTTTTATAAGCTCGCTAATAACGTTCTAGTAGGAGAAGACCAAAAAGGTAAAGTAATTGATGCGATGAAAGATATAACGACGAAAAGAAGCAGTAGAGATACTGGAATCAATGAAAGATCGTTAGAGAAGATACCTACTATTGTGCGTAATTTTAGCAATCAAGTTGCTGATATGAAAACGCAAAGCGCAACCATTACATTTAAAGAAGTAGCGTCCTTATACGATTGATAAGCACCCGCTTAATGGTAGTTGTGAAACGTCTCTGCCACAACTCCCGTGATGTGAGCGGATTCTAAAGATAATGGCTAACAAGATATTAACAAATAGGAGCTTTTCATGGGTGGATATACTTTTGAGAGGCTTCTTTTTATTGCAAAAATGAGTTCGATATCAAATGTTGGGATTGGCTGAACTCCTCAACCGCGTACTTTCAGCAATAACAATCTATTATTCCACTTCTAAACGAAGACTTGCTTTTCAACAAGTACCCCCACCGTTCTTCAACTTTACAAAAAAAACACCAAAATTCAACAAAATCCCTGCATTCATTTAACAAGAATCCCATAGAGTTGAAGTTGTGATTATAACATACACTAGAAAAGGAGATGGAAAATGTATGAAATTCATTAAGAAAACCGCAGTCATACTATTACTTGCAGTGCTAGCAGTGAATTCTGCGGAGCTTCCTGTTTTGGCAGCTAGTCAACAGGAGTTGACAAAGCCTGCCAAACCTCAAGGGATAGCAGGAGAATTAAACACAAGTCCTCCTTCAGTTGGGTACCCTTTACCAGCAGTAGATCATGGCGGAAATGCAAATGACCCTATACTAAAGAATATAGCTGGGACTAATCCTTTTATCAATATTTTAGATGGTTTTGATCAGGTTTGGTCGATGAATCAACCGGATTGGCGAGACGGAACTGCATTAACAGTACCTGGTGCAAACGGTAAGGTTGCGAAGTATGGTGACGGGCCTACTGTTTATTTTGATGGATATAAAAATGACGAGACAAAGATAGTAGCGGATAAGAAGACATATGCTAATGCAGAAATCAGAGATCCGGCGACTTGGCAAGCTAATATTAAGTATGTAGAAGACGTTACGAACAACAGGACGAATGAAGAGGCTTTAGCGGCTTATTATGATGATCAAAGAGACAAGATATACAGTATGATGGAAGCTTATGGACCGTTAGCTAATACTTATGTAGATATGGTAAAGCCGGTGACCAGTGTTGTCAGATCACCAGAGGACATGAATGTATTATTGGAAGAAGCCACTGCAGAGGATCAGAGTCAAGGAATGGGGCAATGGGAAGGGTCTGAACTATCAGATGCGTTAGACGTAGTTCATTTACTCAGATTTAGAAATCCCGCTTCTTCCAATCCCTCTAAGTACTTTTTCTCCTCTCCAAGGCCTTACAGAATGAATTCAAATGGAGAAGTGAAAGAAGTTGTGGATGAAAATGGTTTACCTGAATGGAAAACAATCGGCAGTGGGGAAAGTAAAGCAGAAGAATTACCTTCAGGCGGTAAAAAGGAAACAGGAGAAAAGCATCATCAACAATACGAAACAAATGTAAAAGTAATTCCTGCATTAGAATATGTTAAAAGAAAAGCAGAAGACGGTAGAGGGAAAGATGGAGCCTTTCCAAGTGGGCATACAAGCGCATCTTATTTGTCAACATTCGGATTTGCATACGCAACGCCTGAAAGATATGCTGAATTTTTAACCAGAGCAGCTCAAATGGGAGAAAACAGGATAGTTACTGGTATGCACTCGCCTCTTGATGTTATAGGAGGAAGAATACAATCCACTGCGATGACTGCATACGCATTCAACCTGGCAGAAAACGAAGCGGTTTTGGATAAGGCTTATAAAAATGCTGGGGAAGTATTCGGTGAACTAGCTGCATCAGAAGGAATGAGCTTGTACGAATATGCCCATACGGTAACAGAGGACTATACGTTTGAAAGTGCATATGATGAACAAAAATGGGAAGATCATGAAGCAAATAAAGCATTCTACCGGGAAAAACTTACATACGGATTGCCTCAAACCGGCGTAAAAGGTTTAGCCCCTGTAGTTCCTAAAGGCGCTGAAGCTTTATTGGAAACGCGTCAGCCTTATTTGACTGATACACAGCGTCGAGAAGTATTGTATACGACAGAGATTGAATCAGGCTACCCTGTAATAGATGAATCAAATGGTTGGGGGAGAATTGATTTAGTAACAGCTTCTGATGGATACGGTTCGTTTTTAAGCAATGTAACAGTCAATATGGATGCTTCAAAAGGAAGATTTAATGCCCAGGATTGGTGGAGAAATGATATAACTGGCAGTGGTATGCTAACCAAGCAAGGAACAGGAACACTTACACTGACAGGAAATAATAGTTATGCAGGAGGTACACTGCTGGAGGGAGGAACGTTAGAAGCTGCTTCTGCGACTGCCTTTGGTGAAGGGGACCTTTATGTAGAAGATGGTACAGTTTTAGTTACAAGTGAAAAGCCTCTACATGTAAATGGTAATGTAACGATGGAAGACGGCAGTCTGGATATCGCAATGGATAATGACGATACGCAGCTACATGCAGACGGTCAGATATACCTTGATGGCGGAGAGCTGGAACTAGATCTTTCTAATTATGAGATAGACAAGGCTGCGGATATTACGTTAATGACTGCGGACAAGGTGAACGGTAAATTCGATACGGTAACCGCAGATGGTTATGATGTAACAGTCACATATAACGACAACAATGCCGTTGCACATATCGAACCAATCGATAGTTCTGATCCAGGTACAGAAGATCCTGAAACACCGGGCAACGAAGAGGGTCCTAAAGATCCAGAAGATACGGATGAACCAGAAAGCCCAGAGAAACAAACGAGTGTTACCGTAACACCTGACGTTATCGATGGCGAGGCAACAATTCAGACAGACTCGCTTTATCAACTAGCTGACCAAGGTGAATTATTGATAGATTTACAGGAACAGAATGACTCTGTTAAGCTAGCATTTACTTCAGAGCAAGTAGAATGGCTGAAGGAGCATCACATAACAATTAACATTGAGTTGAAAAATGTAAGCTTGCAACTAGCAGCTTCGAATTTCATTAATGAATCCGAATCTGCAGCTATTCAGTTTGAACGTCTTGCTGATATTGATCAAGCGGTAAGTGCAGTTTATGACTTTACAATCACACAAGGCGGAAAAGAATTAAAAACCTTTGAGGAAAAAGTGACACTGACTTTCTCCGTTTATAGCGACAAGGTAAACAATCAAGACAAGGTACAAATCTTCTATCAAAATCCAGAAAGCGAAGAATGGGAAGCAATCGGCGGAGAGTGGCAAGATGGACACGTGACAGCGCAAACCAATCATCTAAGTACCTACACCGCTTTTGAAGATGGAGAAGTACTGCCGCAACCTGTAACAGAAGACGAAGAAACATTACCGCGGCCTGAACAAGAGAACGGAAAAACACAGCATCAACCTGAAACGGAAAACGAGAAAACACAGCAACAATCTGAAGCAGGAGACGGACAAAAACTACCAAACACCGCCACTAATACCTA
>NZ_LT727827.1:0-289271 GCF_900162685.1 Terribacillus halophilus | reverse complement strand
GAAGGTAAAGAGAAAAAAAAAAAACCCAATTCAAATAAATAGATACATTGTTTACTGTCTCTTATCCACATAAAAAACACAGCAACAATCGGAAGCAGGAGACGAAAAAAACCTCCCAAACACCGCCACTAATACCTATCAGTACTTGTTAGCTGGATTGATTCTTCTTGTAAGTGGAACGATTTTCTTCTTTATTAGAAGAAGAAAAGCATAATTGGTAAGTAAATCAATAGATAATTAACAGAGCCAAAAGGCTTTTCATCAGTCAATTAGACTTTTGAGAAGCCTTTTTCCTTTCTTGATAGGTTGAGTCGTGTTTGTTTTAACAGGAATTTCGCTAATTTTATTAAACAATGGCATAATTAATATAAACCAGAAAAGTAAGGGTGACAGTATGAGACAGTTAGTAGAAGTAAAAGTAAAACCGAAGTCGGTTAAAAATATAACAAATGGCTATCCGTTACTCGCTAAGGAAGCGGTTGAAACCTCAGGAGTCACAATGGATGAAGGAAGTATTTTACGCTTAGTTGACTCCAGCGGCAGATATCTTGCAACAGCATATTATGGGTTGCAAAATAAAGGGATAGGCTGGGTTTTAACGCGTAAAGAACAGGAAAAAATTGATACGACGTTTTTTGTTAAGAAACTTAGTGCTGCTGTTGCTAGACGGAAGAATTTATACGAAACGAAGGATACGACTGCTTTCCGTGTATTTAATGGGGAAGGTGACGGTATCGGCGGTTTAATCATTGATTACTATGACGGCTTTTACGTAGTGAATTGGTACAGTGAAGGCATTCATTCGTTTCGGGAAGCTATCTATCAAGCGTTGAACGAAGTGGTAAGCGTTCGTGGGTTGTACGAGAAATTACGATTTAATACGAATGGCCAATACGTGGAACAAGATGATTACGTGTCTGGTGAAAAGGGAGAGTTTCCTTTAATCGTCTTTGAAAACGGGATGAAATATGCGGTTGATTTAAATGATGGAGCCATGACAGGCATCTTCTTAGATCAGCGTAATGTGCGGAAGGCATTACGTGACCAATATTCAGATGGAAAAACGGTCCTGAATACCTTTTCTTATACAGGTGCGTTTTCCGTAGCAGCTGCTCTTGGTGGTGCTGTGAAGACAACAAGCGTGGACGTAGCAAAACGAAGCCTGCCAAAAACAATCGAGCAATTTGCCGTAAATGAAATTGATTATGAAGCGCAGGATATTAAAGTGATGGATGTATTTGATTACTTCCGATATGCGGCTCGACATGATTTGAAGTTTGATGTTGTCGTATTGGATCCGCCAAGCTTTGCACGGACAAAGAAAATAACATTTAGCACAGCCAAGGACTATCCGAAGCTGCTTCAAGACACTTTGAAGATAACAAGTGATGATGGTGTAATTATTGCATCGACAAATAACGCAAGCTTCAACATGAAGAAGTTTAAAACATTTATTGATAAAGCATTTACCGAAACGAATACACGCTACAAAATCTTAGAAGAACACCAGCTGCCAGAAGATTTTACCGTACCAAACAATTACCCCGAATTTAACTATTTAAAAGTCGTATTTATAAAAGTAATGAAGTAAGGATGTGTCTACATGAAATACAATAAAACAATCATGACGAAATTAATTGACCAAAACAGCGAATTACGTCAAGAATTAAAAAGGCTCAAAGCTGAAATGGACTTAGAAAAAGATTTTGCTGTTAAAGCACTGTATCATTCTTTTGTAGCGAATAGCGGTAAGTATATGGAGGATTATAAGGCACTAGAGCGTCCGTGATTATACAGGAAGCAGGAAAAGCGTCAGCACCTAGGGTTTGACGCTTTTTCCGTATAAACAGAGAGAGAATCTTATTATGATCCGGGCGAAAGCCCATTCACAATAAGATTAACAGTCATTTCAATTTCACTATTCTCGTCCCAGCTTGCATCGGTAGAGACAATATGCCTGCTGAACAAGAGACCCATGATAGTAGAAGCTGTGAATCGAATGACAGTAGGTACAGGCAACTCTTTGATCTCGCCTTTCTCTTGAAAATGAGTGATAGTATCTTCTAAGCGTTTGAATAGCGGCTGCGCGATATATTCTTTGTAACTTTCCTGAAGTTCAGGATGAAAAGAAATCTCCTGCATAAAAATTTTCAGTATCGATAAGTTATCCTTCATAAACTCGAACCGATTTTTTAAGATATCTCTAAGAAAATCACCAAAAGAGTTATACTCTTGATCAAAAACGATATCAAACCCATTCATAACAAAGGGTGCTACCAATTTTGTCATGGTAGGTGTAACAATGGAGAGCAATAAGTTCTTTTTATTTTTGTAATGCTTAAAAATGGTTCCTTCAGCTACACCAGCTTTTGTTGCAATTTGACTTGTAGATGTGGAAGCAAAACCGTTTTGAGCAAATTCTTCGATAGCGACTTCAATTATTCTGCTTTGCTTTTTTGTCATTTTAAGTTGTTCTTCATTTATCATTTTAATTTTATCAACTAGTTTTTGTTCCATTACCTATTCACCCAACTCATGGAGTATTTTTAAAAAAGAAATCCATGCAATACGCAAGTGTCATGCATGGAAACTAGACTTACTAATTTTATCATAGTACATTCTACAACTGCATCATCACGTAAGTTTAAGTCTACATAGGATTCTCATTTATACGTGCTTCTTTATCTATCTTTCGGTGTTTGACTGTTAAATAGCATAGTGTTCCTATAATGGAAATGACAGCAAAGATAGTTAAAAATCCAATATTTTGCCACATGAGCTCATGGTTACTGTTTGATACAAGCGTTCTGAATCCCGATACAGAGTAGGTCATAGGAAGATACGTGCTTACTTCTTGCAAGATAGTAGGTATCATCTCAACCGGAAACGTTCCGCCACTGCTCGTAATTTGTAATATTAACAACAGAATAATTAAGAAACGTCCCTTTTCTCCTAAAACGGATACAATCAGTTGGATTAGGGTAATAAAAGCTAAACTAGTAAACAACGTAAACAGAAGAAAGTAGCCTGTATTGCCAACCTGCAAATCAAGAATTCCTAATAGAAAAACACATGCAATTAATGCCTGAATAATAGCTGCTAATCCAATAATACTGAATTTACTTATAAACCAGCTAAACGGAGAAGAAGGCGTGAAGGCAGTATCGCGAACAGGAAAGACAATCGAAATAAGCATTGCGCCGATAAAAAGACCGAGCGACAATGTAAACGGCGCAAATCCATGCCCATAGTTAGGGACACTTGTAAATTTATCAGTATTAATTTTTACTGGATTGGCGATCATGTCTATATTTTCCTGGGTGAGGTTTACGTCTTGAAGCTGTTTCGTCCCATCTGTTAAGCGGGTGGCTAGATTGTTTGCTCCTTCATTGAGTGAGTTAAAAGATGAGATGGATTGATTTTTTTGGTATGCCGTTAGGTTAGGATGACTTTGTATGACGTTATCAACATTATTTTTCATTACTGACACAGACTCTGCTAAATTGGTTGTTGATTCACCTGCTGTTAACAATCCTTCACTAGTTTGCTTCATTGTTTCTGCTAGTGTTTGAAGGTAAGTAGAAGTTAATGTGTTAGATACGTTTTGCTGAAGATTTTCTATTCCGCTTTTCTCAATCATTGTGACCAAGAAATTACGACTTTCATGTGGTGTATAGTGGAGCGTTGGCTGTGCAGGATTGGAACGCAAAGCTGTAGTAGAATTCTCGGAGAAATCCTTTGGAATTTCCACCATCATAAAATACGCTTGATCTTCTAAACCTTCCATGGCTTCTTCTTTAGAAACAAACTCCCAACCAAAACTTTCGTTATTCTCTAGTTGTTCAACAATTCTTTCACCGAAATTAATGGAAGTACCATTATAATCCACGGCCTCATCTTGATTGACAACAGCAACACGAATTTCATCAGTTGCATCATATGGATCCCAAAATGCCCAAAGAAATGTACCGCAATACAGAACCGGAATAAAAAGTACTACAATCAGACCGACTAGAGTTTTCCTGCTTTTAATTAGAGATTTCCATTCATTGTTCATCATTAATCCTCCTTAAGAAAAAATATTTTAATTTAATTGGATGGAAAGAGGGCTTTCCTTGCGAAGCACATGTAAATCTTTGTATGTTCCAAAGTCAGTATAAGGGACACCCTTATAAGAAGTAAAGTGATTACTCACTTTTAATGAGGGGAAAATATGAAGTATTTTGATTTGCAAAAACTGAAATTTGGTGAAGTGTAGTTCAGATGTGTATGGAAACGGGGACGAATCAAGAAAGGTCGATAATAACGAATGAATACAGCTAATAGAATAAGAGTAGGTCCCACATATATCTTTTGGGACCTACTCTTTTGATTAACATGAAATTGTTTTTCTAATACTTAAACCGACCAACCACCATCTGCAATTCTTCCGCCAAATGCGAAAGTGAAACAGCAGCACTTGAAATTTCCTCCATTGACCCTAACTGTTCCGCTGTTGCTACTGCGGCTGCGCCGGATCTGTTTGCTGTTTCCTTCGTTCCTGTGTCTAGAGTTGAAATCGTATGCTGAATAACGTCAACGCCTGCCGTTAGTTGTTGTGTGGCAGCTGCAACTTCTTGAATTTGAGAGGTTACTTGTTCTACGTAGCTTACTATTTCGTCAAATTGCTGTTTAGTTTCAAGCGTTAGATTCATTCCTGAAGCTACGTTTTGCTGTACGTTATTGATATTATGTTCGGTATCTTTTGAGTCTGCTTCGATTGTGGAAACGAGTTGCTTAATATGGCCGGCTGATGTATTTGTTTCATCAGCAAGCTTGCGAACTTCTTCTGCTACAACGGCGAAGCCTTTTCCATGTTCTCCTGCTCGTGCGGCTTCTATGGCAGCATTTAATGCAAGGAGGTTCGTTTGTTCCGAGATATCTGTGATAAAGGAGGAGATGTGACTTATCTCCGTTGTACCTTTCATTAATGATGCTAATCCATTGCCAGCTTCTCGAACGGACTGGTCAATTATAGTCATTTGTTCCGATGTTGTATGTATCGACGCGGCACCTATCTCTGCTTTGTCTTTCATAAGAGATGAACTTTCCGCAATGCTATTGGTATTTTCCGCCACACTGGAGAGACTCGCTAATATTTCCGTGATTGATGCATTGCTTTTCTCGGTCATCGTACTTTGGTTTGTACTCGTTGCAGCAATTTCCTTCATAGAGTGCGAAATTTGATCAGAAGTTGCTCTGGACTGCTCGGCACTTGCTGATAATTCTTCTGAAGAAGCTGCCACTTGCTGAGATGAGCTGCTTATTTGCTTTACAATACTTGCAAGAGAGTCAACAAATGCATTAAACGAAGCAGCAAGCTGGCCAAATTCGTCTTTACTTTTGACTTCTACAGTTTGCGTGAGGTCAGCATCTCCCTGAGCTATCTCTTCAAGCTGTTGATTCAAGCTTCTAAGCGGTACTAAGATTGATCTTAGCAGGAGCAGACTTAAAACAATTCCTAGTACAATTGAAATGATTGTCACAGCTGTGATGAACCACTTACTAACCGATCCGTAGCTATGAATATCATTTTTAAGGTCTGTTACATCCTCATTCAACTGATCGACTAAGTCATTGACGGATGGATCTAATACTTCCTTCCGTAAGGTTCTTTCCTCGCCGAAGTGAAGTGCTTCAGCTTCCTCTGAATTGGAAGTATATTGAGAAATAACTTCCTGATTCATGCCCCAGAAAGCTGTGAAATTCGCTCGGATATCATCTACATTTTGTCTATACGCTTGATTGTGGATTAGTGTTTCTAATTGGTCCAAAGTAGAAAAGATGTCGTCACTTTTTTCTTGCATTCCATCAGCAAATTGACTATCACCAGTGACGATAAAACCTCTCTCATCATTGGACAAGCCGGCTAATCGGTATTGTACATGCTTGATTTGATTCTGAAATTCCATTTTATCCTTCAAGATTTCATTCTTCTCGACCATAGAAGAATTGATATAAAGAGAGGAACCTCCAATTAACACTAATGAAAATATCAATATGGAGATAATCCCTAAGAGTTTTGTTTTAATTTTCACCATGCCATTCCTTTCTTCCTAAAAGTATCTATCTGAAGCATTTTGCTTATATTAAGTTATGCAAGCTCCAGAATTTGTAATAACATGCACTTCTTTATATCGGCATCTTCAAACCTTTTTAAAGTGAAGCATGCTATTTTATCTTTTAGGCAATGAAGGAAGAAAAAAGCGGGTGACCATTATCACTTGGTCACCCGCGCTTCGTTTAAGTAAAAAACTATATTAAGAAACATCTATCCTTGAAGATAACTAGCTGTATAATCAACAATAGCTGGCTGAGACATCAGTCTCGCCTCTGCATCTCCAATCTTACCAAGGCTTACATGATGTTCTTTCTCGAATGCTTCTCCGATAGCGGGAAAGCGTTCTTCATCAAACTCTAAATCAGAAAATGTCCTCCAAACCTTCTTCCCATTTTCAAATACGGGACTGCTCTTCGTAATAACTGGCATATGTCCAGCTCTATACTCCCCAAGATGCATGGAGGTATTGTTGTCATAACCGATTCCGAGCAGCAGAACGTGTCCATGTAAGTCATAGATGCGGGCCAAGGGAGAGTCTTCGCCAAGGCTATTATCTAAAGAATGAGTGCCTATGATTTGGTCTTGATGCTTCCCCCAGGCTGCGAAGGAGGAAACAGGATGATAGCTACGCTTCACATCTGGGAAGGTTAGAAACGTATCAACAATTTTTCCCATAAAGAAGGCAGGCGTTATTTGAGGGTCAAATGCTGGCATTTCTTCTCGGATTGTTTCCCACCATGCTTCTGGCACTGGCGGGTTTCCCCACTCTGCAGGGTCCGATACGTTGGCGCTATGAGCAGGCATAATTAGTGTCCCGCTCGGTGTTAAGACATCTTGCAGTGCTTGTATGACAGCTACTGGACCGCCGCAAACCCAACCCAATGTGCTCATAGAGCTGTGGACTAAGACGGTCATTCCTTCTGTTAAACCTAGATTTCGCAGATCGTTTGCTATGGAACTGCGCGTTTGCGGAGTGCTGGTGTTTTGAATGGTATCTTGTTCAGACATGGCTAAGCTCCTAAACTATTATTTTATTTCTTATTTTAGAATATTTTAACATATGGAGAGTTCTATTTGGTTGCAAGCATTAGAATTATCTACCAAATACTGCAAATGAAAGCTAAGATAGAAATATAACTACCTATAGGCAGGGGATGGCGAAGATGTACTTATTATCAGGTGTTTTATCGCTTTAGCTTCATTTGTGATGTTCTTTGTTATTCAAGTCTTATCTCTCATTTCTCCGCATGAAATCGTTTCTGACGCGGGCGGAAGTCACAGTGCATATACCGGCAATATTTTGTGGTGGCCGCTATTAGCGCTGGTGATGGGAATTGGTTTTATTATTATTCATTTAAGGAGAAGAGCAAACAAGGTGCAGCAGGAAGAAGAATGTTGATTTCACTGCATAAGAAAATCTCCTTTAATTTATGCAAAAAGTTTCTATTAAATATAACAGCCGATTATCGCTAAGCTTAACACTTATTTACGATAGCTTGACCACTCCTTAACAACAGTTTGGTATCTTACTTACGTATCTTATTTTGTTTATCAAAAAGGAGAGGTTTTCTTTGCTTAAAAAATGGATGCTGGCTGTGGGATTAGTATCAGTGTTAGCGTTGGCGGCTTGCGGTAATGACGATGAAGAACCAGCTGATGATGAACAAATCGAAGAGCAAGAAGATCAAGATGATGCAGGTGAAACAGATGAAGGTACAGAGGAAGAAGAAGAATCCAATTCCAATTAATAGATACATTGTTTAAAGGCACACCATTACGGTGCGCCTTTTTTAATTCTAATGCTGCTGCAAACACAAAACGATTATTTTGTAAGGTACAGTCTGAGCTGGGATACTCTTTGTCGCAGGTCCATACACCACGATAAGGTCCCTATTGGCTAGGTTACTCGTAAACGCTTGCCCGTTTGTAAGCAGCAAAGGCGTATACGGGGAAAGGTTCAGTTGCAGCTGCCCGTCATTACTTACAAGCTGCTCATTAAAATAACTTACCTTCACATTCTGATTTCTGTTTTCTTTCACCATAACAAGCGCTACGTATTGGGGTGGGTAGATAAGAATTGCCGGTGCATCGCCATTATAGTAGCCAGTTACGACATCGCCGACAGCTAGCATACTATGGTCCACAAAGTAAGTAGAAGGAGATGCGATGAAATTGACAACTGCGCCGGCATTGTTTTCTAATGTTATAAACTTATAGCAGCCCTCGCCATTCTGAGGAAAGTCACGAATTGTCGTAACAGTTCCCTGGAAGGAATAAAAGTTGGTCATAAAACATACCCCCTGTGTTCCTTGTAGGATATGTGGGTTTGTGACTTTGCGTTCGGGGTGCAGTGAAATGTCTTGAATGGAGGAAAACTTAATATGTTGCAGAGAGAATTTCATGTATTAGCTGCCTAACTATATCAAACAATAAAAAAGGTTTTTCTAAAAAAGTATGGCCTATATAGTCATTTTCTATGGGAAATCGGGTAAAGCCCATCATCAGAAATAAGGAGGAATATGAAATGGCGAAAATCTTAGCAGTTTTATCAAGCGGATATAAAGACGAAGCAAATAATTACGAAACAGGCTGGTGGGGGGAGGAACTGTTTGCACCTCTTCATGCTTTGGAAGAAGCGGGACATCAGGTGGATCTGGCTTCTCCATTAGGCGGAAAACCTGTGGTTGATCAGACAAGCTTCTTACCAGAGTATGATCCAGAGGAAACGTTTAAGGCATTGTATGAAACTGGACGAGCGGATGAGACGCAAAAGCTAGCAGATGCAGACCCGAAGGAATACGATGTTGTTTTAATAGTAGGCGGTCATGGCGCGATGTATGATCTAGCTAAGAATGAAGATTTGCACCGGATTATCAATACTATCTATGACAATGGCGGAATTGTCGCGGCCGAGTGTCATGGACCGGCACCACTGATTTGGACGATACGGCCGGATGGATCCAGTATTATAGCAGGCAAAGAAGTGACAGGGTATCCAGATGAAATAGAACCAGAGGGCTTATTGGATATTCTGCCATTCAGCTTGGAGCAGGAAATGACGAAGGTCGCTGATTATGAAAAAGGAGATTTGGATAAACCAGCTCATGCTGTTTGGGCTGACAAGCAGATTGTTACAAGCCGTGATCCATTTTCGTCTAAACTAATGGGAGAAGAGTTAGTAAAAGCACTGAAAGAGGCGAACTAAAGTATGACAGGAATGTTTGATTTAACTGGCAAAGCGGCTATTGTAACAGGAGCAGGGAGAGGGATAGGTCGTACGCTTGCAGAAGGATTGGCTAATGCTGGCGCAGATGTGGCATTAGTGGCACGTACGGAAAAAGAAGTGACCGAAGCTGCTGATAAAATAGCGGCTACTACTGGCCGCAGTACGTTAGCATTAGTGTGCGATGTTACGGACAGTGAGTCGGTGCAAAACACGGTAAAAAAAGTGTATGAGCACTTTGGTCATCTTGATATCTTAATAAATAATGCTGGTACTAGCGTTCGGGAGACAACCTTGGATCTATCAGAAGACAACTGGGATATGGTTATGGATGTGAACTTTAAATCGGTATTCTTAATGTCTAAAGCAGCCGGTAAATACATGGTAAAACAAAACTTCGGACGAATCATTAATGTCGCGTCTGTTGCATCTGCTTTAACGCTATCGTCAGGCACGCCCTATGGACCAAGTAAAGCAGGCGTTGTGCAGCTAACGAGGCAAATGGCAAACGAATGGGCAACAAAAGGGATTACGGTAAATGCGATTAGTCCTTGGTTCTTTAAAACAGCATTAAATGCAGCATCATTAGAAAACGAAGAATTCCGCAGTACATTAGAGAACCGAACGCCAATGCAGCGACTTGGAAAATTAGAAGAGCTAGTTGCACCTGTCATCATGTTCAGTTCTGACAGCTCTAGTTACATTACTGGACAAAACCTCTTTATCGATGGCGGCGTAACAACGTATGCATTTTAATGCATACTGACAAAAAAAGACTCCAGAGCTTAATGCTTTGGAGTCTTTTTTTTCTTTATTTCATATACCGATATTCCATCAAATCTTTCAAGATGGATATCTCTTGGCATAATTCTTCACCAACGTTGGTTTCAAGTACCTTTTTCCGTTCTAGCTCTTTGTCGACCAATCGTTTCACAGATAAGACATCTGTTCCGTCGTTGAGCACTTCATTTTTTGAGTTAAAATGCTTATGAGCGACAAGCTGCATGCCATAGGAATTGTACAGCAAGGTGTAGCCGGCAATGCCGGTTGTGGATTGATAAGCTTTAGAAAAACCGCCATCGATAACGATAATTCGTCCATTTGCTTTAATCGGGTTTTCGCCTTCAATCTCTTTTACTGGAGTATGCCCATTTATAATATGCCCATGTTGCGGGTCTAAATCAAATTCTGTCAGGATTTTGTGACATGTATCTTCATTTTCGCGCAAATAATAATAGTGATTTTTCACTTCTTTATGAACGGTTTTATCTTCAATAAAGTAACGTTCAAATGTTGTCATCGCTCGTTTCCCGAAGAGGGAGGAGTATTCGCCTGTCCATAAATACCAGACCATGTCCGTTGCAAGATCGTCTGTTTTCTCTGGCGAAGCAAATGCTTCGCGAAGGTACCTTTCAAAGCGATCGAGCAGTTCACGACCTGCGTAAGACTTGCCTTCAATCTCCATCTTCTCCATATCGCCGTTTTCATCAATTGGAATACAGCCGTGAATTAATAGATTTCCGTTATATCGTAAATACAGACTGCCTTTTCGCATCAAGAAATTCATGTGTCGAGCTAATTTCTCAGAATGCTGGACAGAGAATAACAGCTTATCGATAACTTGCTGTTCTTCTTCTAATAGCATATCGGGTTGTTTCGGATTAATTGTAGCAAAACAAGTATTTTTCAAATCATATGTGCTGCCGCCTAGTGTAATGTCGTTGGAAGTATAGTCAATTTTTTCAAGCAGCAAGCGTTCTTTCATATTGAAATTCGGCCGTCTTTTGATAATCGGGCTTTCTAGTTTAAACTGGATCATGGCAATTGCCTGATGCATTTTAGTAATCTGTTGTATCTCATGTTCTGAAGTTTTTTTATCTGTCTGCATTTTTGGACGAAAAGCAGGATTGTCATCATAATATTTCTCCGCTAAATTCAACAGCGGACGAAGATTAATACCATAGGCATCTTCAATGATGTCCAGATTATCATAACGTGCACAAATACGAAGAATATTCGCTAAGCACACTTTTGATCCAGCAAAAGCACCGATCCAGAGCACATCATGGTTTCCCCATTGCACGTCAACAGAGTGATAATTAATAAGCTCCTCCATAATCTTATCCGGTTCTGGTCCACGATCGTAAATATCGCCGACAACATGTAAGTGATCTACGACTAGCTGCTGCGTGCTGTAAGCTAGTCCAATCACGAGCTTTTCAGCTTGTCCAAGGGTAATCACTTGCTCAATAATCTCGGAGTAATATTGTTCTTTATTGCCGTTTTCTTCTGTTTTATATAGAAGCTCTTCAATGATATAAGCAAACTGGCTAGGAAGCGCCTTCCGTAATTTTGAGCGTGTATATTTAGAGGAAGAATAAGAAACGAGCTTGATCAGCCGTTTAATCGTTTTTTTATACCACTCATTTAATGCTTCATCTTTATTAAAGTCATTTTTGATAACTTGAAGTTTGTCTTCCGGATAATAAACCAATGCAGCCAGTTCATCGATTTCCTTCTCATAAATGCTGCCGCTAAAAATATCTCTGATTTTCTCTTTTACTCTACCGGAACCATTGCGCAACACATGCTGAAAGGCTTGATACTCGCCGTGCAAATCACTGACAAAATGCTCTGTCCCTTTTGGTAAGTTAAGGATGGCTTTTAAATTAATGATCTCCGTAACAACTTTCTCTTCCGTATCATATTTTTGTGCCAGTAAGTCTAAGTATTTGGTATTCACCGTTGCATAGCTCCTTTAAAACGAAATCGTATATGTATAGTTTACCTTATTCTATTATAAGAGAAACTTACGATCATGTGCTGTATTTATTTTCCCGAAAATAAAAAATATCCCTATATTTAAGCGTATTATATAGTTCTAGGGGATACAAGTAATTTGCTTCCAATAATAGGAAGGGTATAAAAATCTTATTAAAATAAAGGGACTAGCGCGAATGGAAAGGGAGAAGATTGGACAAAAATTAATAAACAAACTATGCTACATCCTTCGAAAAAAATTAGTATTAGATTCAAAAGCGTGTGAGCTGATAATTAATGCAACAGTTGTGAATAATAATCCTGATAAATTACGCATGGACACATTTTAATGCGTCTAGTGTGATAGCGTCACAGCGTCACAAACGGCATAACAGCAGCATGCTTTGTAATATGATAAAATAAAGGATATTACGTAGATTGAGGTGACATATCATAGTTAAAGGCAAGAAACGCAATCGCAGCAAATTATTTATTTTTTTACGAGGACTAGCTGTTGTTCTCGGGGGATTAATTGCAGCTTATGGTCTTGAAACTGTCCTAATTCCTAATAATGTATCAGATGGAGGCGTCACGGGAATCAGTATCGGTATTTCTCAATTAGCCGGTCTGCCGCTAGGCTTACTCATTGCAATTCTTAACGTTCCATTTGTGTGGTTAGGCTATAAACAGATAGGAAAGAGTTTTGCAATTTATTCTGTTATTGGTATTGCTTCATTATCTGTTGGAACAGTACTTATGCATCACACGCCAGCTATTATAGGTGGAGATACACTGCTCGTTACTGTTGTCGGCGGTATTATTCTAGGCTTAGGTATGGGGCTTGCACTTCGTAATGGCGGCGCGGTAGATGGAATTGACATGCTGGCCGTGCTGTTAGCGCGAAAATTACCATTTGGAACAAGTGACCTAATTTTATTCCTTAACTTGTTCGTTTTTATCTTTGTTTCCACTGTATTCGGTTTAAAAGGAGCTATTCTTTCCGCAATTGCCTACTTTATCGCTTCAAAAGTCATCCACATTGTTGAAGAAGGTCTTAGCGGATCCAAAACCTTCAAAATTATTACTACCGACCCGAAATTGATGGTCGATACCATACGTGATCGGTTAGGAAGAAGTGCGACATACAAAGAAGCATACGGTGGTTACACACATGAAAAATTTATGGAGATTACCTGTGTTATTAACCGTCTGGAAGAAAGTAAGCTCAAAGAAATTATCAATGATATTGATGATGGAGCATTCGTAACGATCTATGATGTTGCGGAGGTTAAAGGCGGTAACTTTAGGAAAAATGACATTCACTAACCTTAACGATTGATGTCAGCAACTCTACTATCATCATATAGGAAAAGTTCATTCCAAGAAAAAGGGATGAACTTTTTTTATTGATATGTCATTACCGACGATTAAAACGGGAGCAAAAGAGGAGATATATTAATGCGAAAAAGGGTATAACATTATAGCTGCAAGAAAGCGGAATGAATCTCCAGGACGAATTGTATAATCAAAGTAGTTAGATGTTAACACTGCCAATCTTTATAAAGGAGGAATTGTAATTGACGGAGACTCCCATCCCAGAGAATAAAGATGCCGCATCTTCAAATCAAAACAATAAAACTTCTACGAACATGAACCCCAACACCGCAGCGATGCTATCTTATACACTTGGATTAATCACAGGCATTGTATTTTTTGTTTTAGAGAAAGATAGTGAATTCGTTCGTTTCCATGCATTACAGTCTATTCTATTTTCTGCATCTTTATTGGTTATCCATATTGTCTTCGTGTTTATTCCGATTATCGGCTTGCTGGTCAGCCTTCTTATCGCTCCCATCTCACTAGTATTTTGGGTTATTTTGATGGCTAAAGCACACCAGGAAGAATATTATAAGCTTCCGTTTATTGGTAACATGGCTGCTAAATTCGTTTCGTAATAAAATAGATTTAGCGAAAGGATACTTTATCGAGTGTCCTTTTTTAATAGATCTATCTATAATCTGTTGTCTGCACATAAAACCTAAAAACTAAAAGCGTTCTGAAACCTATATAATAACGATCCGTATATGTATTAGTGAATCTAATCTTATGAGGAGGGTTAGTATCAGTTGTCCAAGATGCAATGGCAATATGATTGTTTGTTACGCAGATGAAGGTTTCAAAGGACTGACCGTTAAGAATCCTGCAGGTGAAAAACTTTTTAGTAATAAAAAACATACAAAGATTAATCCCAACGTGTGCAGTAATTGTGGGTTTGTGGAATGGTATGCAGAAGAGCCGGAGAGACTTCTGTAATACGATGCTCTCTTATCTTTACATACTTCTTTATTAAAGGAGCAGGGCAGACTTGCTATTAAAACTAATTAAATGTCAGGTTTGTACAGGAAAAGAAGCTATGTTTAATAGTGGACAAGCTTCGTGGAATCAATTGAATACAATATCAGGGTTTTTAGGGCAAATTGGCGGATGGGACATCAAAGATAATCAGATGGCGCATATAGTTTCCATGTGGGAAGATGCCAATTCTTATCACTATTTTATGAATAATATGCATGACGAAATATATGAAAATATACCTCAATCTCCATCTATACAACACATAGAAGTGGGAACCTTTGCTATATCTCTTCCGTTTCCAGAAGTTAAAGAAACAGCTGATTACTTTACAGACAGCAGCTGTATTCGAATTGAGCGGTTTCTAGTTAACAGGCTGCAGAAGTTCCATTTCACACAAGTGTTGGTACCGGGGATGTTATCAGCCGGAAAAGTGGGGAGAACGATTTTTGGAGAATCATACAAACAAGAAAACTTATTTTTAACAGTAACTGGATGGGATAGTCTTGAAAAGGATGAATGCTATCCAGAAAATAGGTTTCCGGAATTATTCCAAGCAGCAGACATTCATACATATGCAGATTTGCAGAGGGTTTCAGCTTTGTTGTCGAGAAGAATTGGATTGTACGAAAAACTAGTACATGTTAGGCAGAAAAAGGGCAAACATTATATTTATCTTCTGCTGCAGGATATTTGCTTCTTTTAGTATCCAGTAGGAATGTAAACTATAGGGATTGATACTTAATAAGCTAGAACTGTCACCTATGTTTTACCCTTTAAGTATAAAACCCTGCTTCTCTTCTCATAATGAAATGATGGAAGATTTTACGATGAGAAGAGGAGCAAGGATAATGGCTAAACAAGTGGATTGGGATAAAGTTAGAGCATTATTTAATTTAGATAGAGAGTACATACATATTGGTACGTCACAATATTTTGTATCACATCCGAAGCATATTCGGGACGCAATTGAGAAGTACCGGAAGCAATTGGATGAGAATCCGACGAACTTCACGGAAAATAATGAAGAGAATTTTCCATTGCAGGTTAGGAAGAAGCTTGTGCAGTATATGGGAATTGATGACCCTAATCTTATTGCATTGACAGATAGCGCTACGATGGGCTTGGGTATCATTTATACAGGTTTAAATATTAATGAAGAGCATGATATTCTCACACCGGAACATAACCACTACTCTCATCAGGAAGCAATACGGCAGGTGGTGAATCGGACAGGCGCCAGCTTCCGTGAAGTGCCAATTTACCATCAGATGAAAGATGTAACAGAAGAAAGCCTTGTGCAGGCGCTGCTGAACGAAATAAGGGACAATACGGTTGTGATTGGCTTGACTTGGGTACAGTCTGATACCGGGCTAAAGTTCCCTGTAAAGAAGTTTATGAACCAACTAAAGAAGGTTAATAAGCAACGTGAAAAGGCAAACCAAATTATCGTCGTATTGGACGGTACGCACGGTTTTGGCATTGAAACAGAAACCTTCCCGGAACTGGACTGTGATTTCTTTATTACAAGCTGCCACAAATGGCTGTACGGTCCTCGCGGTACAGGTTTTGTCGCTGCCAAAAAGGAAGCTTGGGGTTCTGTGACACCCGTAATCCCCTCGTATACTATTCTGAGTATGGTAACCCTAAACGAAGAGCACCCAAAAGCGATGAACGGGGTGCAAATGACCCCAGGCGGTTTTCATTCAATGGAGCATAGATGGGCGTTGAAGGACGCATTTGAGTTTGCATTGGATATTGGCAAAGAGGCTATTTATGAAAGAGTTCATCAGCTGAATAGACAAGTAAAAGAAGGTTTGGCTTCCATGTCCCATGTCACACTGCATACACCAATTGCAGATGAATTATCAGCGGGTATTACTGCATTTGAAGTAAAAGGAATGAAATCGAAGAATGTAATAAAAAAACTGCATGATAAGAAGATAATCGGGACAGTTGCTCCATACCAAACCACATTTGCACGTTTAACCCCAGGCATCTACAACACACCGGAAGAGATTGATCAGGTACTGGAAGCGATACATTCACTGAAGTAACAAGGCTTGCTTAAGGTGCTAAAGTAACGGATGCTTTGGCAAAATATGGACTTTTGTAACGTATGGGCTTTTTAAATCCTCTGTTATAATTGTAGGACAATAGCATAGGTGACTCAAGGGTGGTTTGCGCATTACCTTTTGTTTCATGGAGGGTGGTGTAGCGGATGACGGTGGCAGAGGCGTTGACGTTGATGATCGGCTTTGGAACGTTAATTGTTGCAATCATGTCTGACAAGAACCAGAAAAAATAACCACCCTTGAGTTGGCAGCTCGAGAAGGATGGTTATCTTACCTCTTTTTTCGCGCAAATCCCCTAGGGAATCATGCTATTCCTAGACAGACCGATTGGTGTTGGCAGCACCGGACGGTCTTTTTCTATGCACAAATATTATAGTAGCGCAGATGGAAGGTATTGTCATGTGACTATTGGCACAAAAATTGATTACATTTCTGTTACCTCATTTTGCTTTTTTCAAACCGTTTTAACATGCACTAGCATTTCAGCTTAGAACATTGTGTTGTTAGTAAAATAAGGAAGAGAAATCGATAGCCAAGTGTACATGATTATTCAAATTATAAATTATTCAGAAAAGTATTGACTTTGATTTTCGCATGGATTATATTTTCAAGTAACAATCAAATAAGCTTATCAAGAGAGGTGGAGGGACTGGCCCTGCGATACCTCGGCAACAGACTTTTTTAAGCACTGTGCCAATTCCAGCAAGCGTATGCTTGAGAGATAAGAGGAGTAAAAGTGAACGGTTAGAAAACCTCTTCTTATTTTAGAAGAGGTTTTTTTGTGCACATTTCGTGTTGAAGCAGTGTCCTCGAAGAATTGATAAAAATGAATGGGAGTGGAAGCTTACAATGGAAACAACGATTGTACAGGAATCAGCGCAATACCTGAAAACGGCAGAACTACTGGCTCAAACGTTTGGAGAGGATGCAGCAAGACGTGATAGAGCAGGCGGTACGGCTAAGGCACAGCGAGACGCACTAAGAGACAGCGGGCTATTAAAACTTCATATCCCAAAAGAATACGGCGGGGAAGGGCAGCCTTGGTCACTTGTTCTTCGGATTGTTCGCGAACTAGCGAAGACGGATGCAGCACTTGGTCATTTGTATGGCTACCATGCTTTTCAAACTGTTTTGCCGCATATTGCAGGTACTGCGAAACAAAAGGAGCATTTTTATAGAGAATCAGCAAAAAACAATTGGTTCTGGGGAAACTCGTCTAATCCGATTGAACCTAGTTTAATTGGAGAAAGAGTGGGAGAAGTATTTGTTGTAAATGGACATAACACGTTCAGCACAGGAGCAAAGGATTCTGATCGTTTAGCTATCACGTGGTACGACAGTTTTGAAAAAAACACCCTGTACATTGGCATTATCTCTACTTCTAGAGATGGGATTACCATTCATGATGATTGGGATGGAATGGGGCAAAGGCAAACGGATAGTGGATCCGTTACTTTCGACAATGTTGTAGTAGAAGCAGATGAGATCATTGATTTAACAGAATCGAAAGGAACACCATTTGCTACATTTGATGCTATTTTATCTCAGATTGTTTTAGCAAATGTATTTGTTGGTTCTGCTGAAGGAGCACTAGAAGAAGCAAAAAATTATACGATTACTAAATCACGGCCTTGGTATCTTACAGATTATGAAAAAGCTACCGATGATCCATTTATTCAACGAAGTTTCGGAGAATTTTGGATTGATATTCAGGCTGCTGTTCAGTTAGTCGAAAAGGCGGGGGATAAAGTCGATGAAGCTTGGAACAGAGACCGTTCCCTAACCAAAGAAGAACGAGGAGAAACAGTTCTTTTAACTGGAGCAGCGAATGCTTTTGGTACGAAGGTAGCCTTACATGTAACAAGCAGCATTTTTCAAGTAATGGGTGCTCGTTCAGCTACTAGAAAAAATAATTTTGATCGTTTTTGGCGAAATGTCCGCACACATTCTCTTCATAATCCAATTGAATATAAACGGAAAAACATAGGACAATGGGTGTTAACTGGTGAGTATCCAACGCCAACTGTGTACTCATAAAGGCAAGGCTGTTTTTGCGAGACGGAGAGAAGCATGTAAGAAGGCTTCTCTCCGTTTTTTTAGCTTTCGTTTGATTTCTTGCTGTGGGACGGAAGCGGAAAGACAGAGGATTTACTGCCATAAGCAGCGAAATGTTAAGGAGGCGAATATCGTTATACAAAATTATTGTATGTTAGTTGTGTAAGCAATCAGCATAAAAGGAGCTGAAGAATTGTTCCTAAAAAGAGTCAAACTCTTGCAAGAGCACACTGCATATAAGCAGTGTGTATATCCATTTTCCATCCCGGCACTCCGACAGCTGGACGAGCTGAATATTAATAAATCGGTTACCTTTTTTGTCGGGGAAAACGGAAGTGGAAAATCAACTTTAATGGAAGCAATCGCAGATATATGCGGATTCAATACTGCAGGAGGCGGTCGGAATAATACATATGATGTTGACGCATCGGAAGCTGCACTAGCGGATTATATCCGGCTTTCTTGGCTGCCAAAGGTGACAAATGGTTTTTTCCTACGAGCAGAATCTTTTTACCATTTTGCCTCGCATATTGATGAAATAGGTTCGTTTGATGCGTATGGTGGTAAGTCGCTGCATCATCAATCTCACGGGGAAGCATTTCTTTCTTTGTTCCAAAATCGTTTCGGCGGTAAGGCAATCTACTTGCTTGATGAGCCGGAGGCTGCACTGTCCCCGCAAAGGCAGCTCTCCTTTCTTCGTCTCATCCGTGATCTTGAGAAAACAGGTGATGTGCAATTCATTATTGCAACACATTCGCCTATATTGCTCGGATACCCTGATGCAGAGATTCTGCACTTCAGCGAGGAGGGAATTCAGCAGATTGATTATGAAGAAACAGAACATTATCAAATAACACGAGGGTTTCTGCAAAATCGCGATGCGTACTTGAATTATTTATTTATGGAAGATTAGGTAAGGTTGGTCGCTGCCTTGCAGGTATTCCTTTCGTTGTCTCTTTTCCAAAGCCTTTAAGACAAATAGAAGAAAGTAATTGTAAGCGAATAAATAACGAGAAACGTGAAGAGAATCAGATCCCAATCCATTACACCTCCTTTATTTTCCATATTTCTATGTACAAACGATATAAAACCCCTAAAGTGCTATAGATAACCACGCTTTTATTGCACATTCCTGTACAATAGAAATATACAAAATATAGGAGGTTGGTTGATGGAGATTTCATTACAAGAATTGACCGCAGAGGAAGTTCAGAAGTACATAGAGTTACAGAGCCCCATCTATGCAGAGAATGTATCAAGTAACCAAGGTATTCCGAAAGAAGTGGCACTTCGTGATGCTGAAAAAACATACAAGCTTCTATCTGAAGAGAACAGAAAAAACGGTCAATATATTGGGCATGTTTTTTGTGAGGAGAAAAAACAGAATGTCGGAATCATTTGGTATAACATACAGGCTGAGCGAGATCGCGTATTCATCTATCATATTTACATAGAAGAAGCATTCCGTAAGCAAGGGTATGCGCATGCAGCGTTGACATTGGTTGAAGAAGTGGCGAGGCGAGAAAGCGTTGGCAGGATGGCGCTCAATGTATTTGCAGCAAACGAGGGTGCCCAGCGATTATATGAGCGATTAGGGTATGAAACGGCATCTATCGTGAAGACAAAGAAACTGTAGGAGGAGTTTTTATGAACATGCGTGCATGTATGGAAAGCGATCTAGAAGTGTGCAGTGATATCTTCGCGAATGTTTTCTGTGAGGAGCCGTGGAATGAAGCTTGGACTCCAGAAGCGGCACAGCAATACTTGAAGGATTTTTATCACACACCTGGATTTACAGGGATTTTAGCAGTAGAAAATCAAAATATTATCGGCTTCATCTTTGGGGTGAAACGAAAGTGGTGGTCAGGTGATGAATTTTTTATCAATGAGATGTGTGTGCGAACTGATCAGCAAAGTAAAGGTGTAGGCAAGGCGTTAATGCATTATCTTCTTAAAACTACAGACGCAGAGACAATCAGCTTACTGACAGATCGCGGACTGCCTGCGGAGACATTTTATAAAAGAAATGGCTTTAACGAGATTGGAAGATTAATGTTTTTAAGCCGAGATGTTTAGCTGCGAAAAAGGGAGGTGGCAGTATGATGAATAAAACGGTACTTATCTTTTTGACAGAGCAATACGCTGATTGGGAAGCGAGTTATACGGCAGCCGAGCTGCAAGCGCCGCACTCTGGTTATACAGTAAAAACAGTAACCTTAGATGGCCAGCCGGTTTCCTCTATTGGCGGATTTACAGTGCTTCCTGACTATAGCTTAGAGGAGGTATTAAAGCACGAGGATATTCACATGCTCATTCTCCCGGGCGGAAACACATGGAGGGAAGCTGCTGCTGTTCCAGTAAAAGAGCTGCTAGCGCATTGTGCAGCAAAGGACATCCCTATTGCAGCCATTTGCGATGCTACCGTTTTTCTGGGGAGATATGGTTTCTTAGATAAAGTGCCGCATACCAGTAATAGTTTGGAGTACTTGCAAGAAGGTGCACCTGCCTACAAAGGTGAAAACTTGTACGTTCATTCTCAAGCAGTGCGTGAGGAAGATTTGATCACTGCGAATGGTACCGCGCCTTTAGAGTTTGCAAGGGAAATACTGAAGCTGCTTAGAGTGCGGGAAGAAGAAAAAATTGACGGCTGGTACCGTTTCTTTAAGCAAGGAGCGATTGATTTTAAGGGTTAATAATAAAGCGAGCACAGAAATTATCCCGGACATTTCTGTGTTCGCTATAAATAAAAATCATTGTACTTGTAATGGATATTTTTTCACTAGTTTACGCTGATTTTCTGCTCGCAATTTCTCTTCTAAATAGCTATTCCATTCTTGCTCATGCTTTATTTTTTCTGCCAAGTCAATGTTTAGAAATTTCTCCAATTCCGAAGATGAGAGTTCAATTTGATAGTTCGTTTCGTCGCTTTGCAAAGTTAAGGTAATGTTTTTTTCATTTTTAATTAAAGCAGAGAGATACAGGATATTGTGGAGAAAGACTTCCTGGATTTCTGATTGTTTGTTGTACCACGCATTTTCTTTTTGTTTGTCAATTTTATTTGTATCATACTGTACCATCAGATTTCCATCAGACAAGCTTGTCTCTTCCAGCGCATTGCTGCCCGGAAGCTTCGTGAGGATAGCTCCAACATCACTGTTGTTACCTATGTACGTTTCTTCATAATCAGCTAACGCATGATAATCCACCGTTTCAATGCTTATGTCTTCATCAGCAGAGGAACAAGCAGTAATACATAGGAATGGCAGAAGACCAATGATTCCGGATATCTTTTTCTTCATAAACACCCACCTGCTTTTTCTTCTATCGTAACGCAGTACACAAGCAGTGTGAAAGAAAAATATACCATTACCAAGAATTTTAGCTGACATGAAAAAATAGCACCCCTATTCTTCACTTGTACGTGTAAGATGACAGAATCGAAGAAAAATAGATTGATTGTACGTACCAATTAAGTTAAAATCACGTTAAGGAGTTAAATATACGTACAAGAAGAGGTGGACCTGATGCTGAATGATTTGAAGGAACAGGTGCTGCAAGCGAACCTGGATCTGCCGAAGCATGAGCTGGTAACTTTTACATGGGGAAATGTAAGCGGTATCAATAGGGATTCCGGATTGGTTGTGATTAAGCCTAGCGGTGTGGCTTATGAGAAGCTAACCGTGAAAGACATGGTTGTTGTCAACTTGGATGGTGAAGTGGTGGAGGGAGATTTGAAGCCTTCATCGGATACAGCAACCCATCTTGTTTTGTATAAGCATTTTGAGGCTATTGGCGGCATCGTGCATACGCATTCCACATGGGCGACAGCTTTCGCGCAGTCAGCCAAAGGGGTGCCGGCACTTGGGACAACTCATGCGGACTACTTCTATGGAACAGTGCCCTGTACGCGGCCGATGACTGTACAAGAGATACAGCATAACTATGAGTTAGAGACAGGCAATGTCATTGTCGAGACATTTCAAAAGCAAGGCTTAGATCCAAATCAAATTCCAAGTGTGCTCGTGCATAAGCATGCACCATTTAACTGGGGGAAATCACCTGCGGAAGCTGTGCATAATGCTGTTGTTTTGGAGGAAGTAGCCAGACTTGCGCATTTATCTTATCAGCTGGATCACCAGGTGGACGATATGGATCAAGTACTGCTGGATAAACATTATCTGCGAAAACATGGTGCAGGTGCCTATTACGGCCAGAAGACCACATAGGAGGAAATGCAAATGGGGACGGAAAAATACACAATCGGAATTGATTATGGCACGCAGTCGGGCAGAGCAGTGCTCGTCCGTTTACGTGATGGAATAGAGATGGCTGACCATGTAACAGCGTACGCGCATGGGGTAATGGATGTAAAGCTTCCGCATTTAGATAAAGCATTAGGCTATGAATGGGCCTTGCAGCATCCAATGGATTATCTGGACGTACTGCGGAATTCCGTGCCAGCTGTGATGAAAACAGCAGGTGTGGAACCGGCAGACGTCATCGGCTTAGGAATTGATTTTACTGCCTGCACGATGCTGCCAGTCGACGAAAATCTGGAACCATTGTGCTTTAACCCGTTATATCGTGATAATCCCCATAGCTGGGTGAAGCTTTGGAAACACCATGCTGCGCAGGATGAGGCCAATAAGTTAAATGACATTGCGCAAGACAAAGGTGAGGCTTTTCTTTCCCGGTATGGGGGCAAGATTTCCTCCGAGTGGATGATACCAAAAATCTGGCAAATTGCAGATGAAGCACCAGAAATGTATGAGGCGGCAGATCAATTTATCGAAGCAACAGATTGGGTAATATCGCAGCTTACAGGTGAATTGAAACGAAATAGCTGTACTGCTGGATACAAAGCAATATGGCATAAGCAAGACGGCTATCCTTCGCAAGATTTCTTCGGCAGTCTGCATCCTGCGTTGCGAGATGTGACTGAAACAAAACTGCGCGGGGAGGTTTATCCGCTCGGTTCCAAGGCTGGCGAATTGCAATCCTCGCTTGCTGTACCGATGAATCTGCCGGCAGGTATTGCAGTGGCTGTTGGAAATGTGGATGCTCATGCGGCAGTGCCAGCAATGGGTGTGGTGACGCCGGGCAAATTGGTAATGGCGATGGGAACTTCTATTTGCCATATGGTGCTTGGCACAGAAGAACGCACTGTCGAAGGCATGTGCGGAGTGGTTGAGGACGGTATTATTGAAGGCTACTATGGTTATGAAGCTGGGCAGTCGGCAGTTGGTGATATTTTTGGCTGGTTCGTTGATGAACAAGTGCCGGAATATGTGCACAAGCAGGCAGAAGCAGCTGGACAGAATGTGCACCAGTGGCTGGAAGCTCATGCGGCTGCTTATCGTCCAGGAGAAACAGGTTTGCTAGCGCTGGACTGGATGAATGGCAACCGATCTGTGCTCGTGGATACAGAACTGAGCGGCCTTATCATTGGGCTGACACTGCAGACCAAACCAGAAGAAGTATATCGGGCGCTGCTGGAAGCGACTGCCTTTGGCACGCGTAAAATTGTAGACGCTTTCCATCAAAATGGTGTAGCTGTTGATGAATTATATGCATGTGGCGGACTGCCGCAGAAAAATAAGCTGCTTATGCAAATTTTTGCTGATGTAACGAACCGGCCGATTTATATTGCTGACTCAGTACAGACACCAGCTGTTGGAGCAGCTATGTTTGGCGCTGTTGCAGCAGGAGCAGATGCTGGTGGCTATGACAGCATCCTGGAGGCAGCTGAACATATGGCGCGGGTAAAGGAAGAAGTCATACAGCCTATCCCAGAAAATGTGGACATTTATGAGCGGCTTTACGAGGAATACAATGCGCTGCATGACTATTTCGGACGCGGAGCCAATGATGTCATGAAGCGTTTAAAAGGAATTCGTTCACAATCGGAAAGAAAATTGACTGCACAGAACTAAGGGGGAGAAATCATGTTACAAGTAAAGCCTTATCAATTTTGGTTCGTTACAGGAAGTCAGCATTTATATGGGGAAGAAACACTAAAGCAAGTGCAAGGTAATTCGGAGGATTTGATCCATAAATTAAATGAGCAAGGCAATCTGCCATTTCCAATTACCTTTAAAGAGGTGCTCACGAACGCAGCAGACATACAGCGAGTGAGTTTGGAGGCAAATGCCGATCCAGAATGTGCGGGCTTGATTACGTGGATGCACACGTTCTCACCAGCGAAAATGTGGATTGGCGGACTAAAGACGCTGCAGAAGCCGCTTTTGCATTTGCATACGCAGTACAACCGTGATGTACCTTGGGATACCATTGACATGGACTTTATGAACTTGAATCAAGCCGCTCATGGCGACCGTGAATATGGCTTTATGGGAACACGTCTTAACAAAGCTAGAAAAGTGATAGTCGGCTATTGGGGCGATGCCAAAATACAGGGGCGCATTGCTGATTGGATGACAACAGCTGTTGGCGTTAACGAAAGTCAGCAAATCAAGGTAGCGCGATTTGGCGATAACATGCGTAACGTTGCCGTTACTGACGGTGATAAAGTGGAAGCACAAATTAAGTTTGGCTGGACTGTCGATTATTATGGCATTGGTGATCTTGTTGCGGAAATGAATGAAGTAAGTGACGCAGATGTAGATGACCTCGTTGCGGCTTATAAGGAAGTGTACGATCTGCCGACAGAAGCAGAACAGGTAGCTTCTGTGCGTGAACAGGCCAAAATAGAAGTGGCATTAAAGCGCTTTTTAGATCGAGGCGGTTACCAAGCGTTCAGTACGAACTTCGAAGATTTGCATGGAATGAACCAGCTGCCAGGACTCGCTGTTCAGCATCTGATGGCGCAAGGTTACGGCTTTGCTGGCGAAGGAGATTGGCGTACAGCAGCACTCGTTCGTCTGCTAAAGGCAATGGCCAATAATGAAAAAACATCCTTTATGGAAGATTACACGTACCATTTAGAAGAAGGTGCGGAATTAATCTTAGGATCACATATGCTGGAAGTTTGTCCGACAGTTGCCAAAAACAGACCATCTATTCAAGTGCACCCGTTAGGCATCGGCGGCAAAGATGATCCAGCGCGAATCGTATTTGATGGGATTGCCGGTGAAGCAATTAACGTTTCCATCATTGAGCTCGGCGGCCGTTTCCGTATGATCATCAATAAAGTAGATGCCGTCGAGGCAGAAAGAGAAACACCAAACTTGCCGGTAGCCAAAGTATTGTGGAAGCCGCAGCCATCTTTAAGTGAAGCGACAGAAGCGTGGATTTATGCTGGAGGTGCTCACCATACTGCGCTTACCTTTACCCTGACCGCTGAGCAGCTGGAAGACTTTGCTGACATAATTGGCATAGAATGTGTAACAATTGATAACGATACAAAGTTAAAGCAATTCCGAAAAGAATTGCAGTGGAATCAGGCAGTGTGGAGATAAGAACAAAAAAGATGTGCGTTTTTGCACATCTTTTTTGAATAATAGTTTTTAATCACAATTTATCTCTACTTAGAAATTGCTGAATCATATAGCAAGTAAACGCTTGAGTTCTTCTAATACAGTTATTTCATAATCAGGCACTACTGGTAGATGATTCTGTAGCTTGCCAGGGTTAAACCAGCATGTATCCATACCAGCTTTATGACCTCCCTGTATGTCAGCTGCTAACGAATCGCCAATAATGAGGGAATGGCTCGGGCTTACGTCGGGAACGCGTTCAAACACATAATCAAAGAATTCGGCCATTGGTTTCTGGAAGCCAGTGTCTTCGGAGACGAAAACAGACTGGAAATACGGCAGCAGGCCGGTTGCTTTTAGGCGACGATATTGTGTTTCAGAAACGCCGTTCGTCACGATGTAAAGCGGATAGTGCTTGCTCAGTTCTTCTAATACTTCGGCAGCGCCAACTATCATATGTGTTCCTTGTCCTAACAGCTCGCGATAAGCTGCATCTAATTCTGCACCATTATTTTCACGGCCGTAAAGCGCAGAAAACTCACGGAATCTTGACTGCACAACTGTATCCCGATCAATTTCTCCTTTTTCAAAGGAACTCCATAGGCGCTTATTAATGGTGCGGTAGACTGTCATGGCTTCTTCATCTATTGGCAATCCATGTTGTTGAAATAGAAGAGGGAGGGCTTCCTGCTCCGTTTTCGTAAAATCGAGAATTGTATTATCTACATCAAAAAATAAAGCCTGGTAGTTTTTCATTATGGTACTGTCCTCCAATAAAACGAGCGTTCTCTTATAGGTTGAGCGCGCATCTTATGTATTATTTGCTGCTGCTCTGATACTACCATAAGAGAACATAGAGAAAAATAGATGGATATGTCCTGCCTGAAACAGAAAGATCTTACCGTAATAGATAACAACATAGTGCGCCTTTCCCATCACCTGTGGTATGCTAACTTATACGAACATGTCAAGGAAGCTGGTGTGAGTTATGCAGACAAAGTATGCAATTGTAAAACAAGCAATCAAGTCCAAAATCCTCGATGGTACGTATGAGCCGCATGCGAAAATTCCATCCGAGAGTGTCATGATGAAGCAGTTCGATGTTAGCCGTCATACGGTGCGGCTGGCAATAGGTGAGCTGGTGAATGAAGGCTGGCTTTACCGAGAGCAAGGTGCAGGTACATTTTGTGCGGATCGTTCCAAGCATCAGCTGCAGCAGAATGGTATGCAGAATAAAAATATTGCTATTGTGACTACTTACATCTCTGATTATATCTTTCCATCAATTATTCGGGGAGCAGAGGCCTTTCTAAGTGAACATGGCTATAATGTGAGCTTATTCAACACCGATAATAACCATGAAAAAGAACGAGAATACTTGGAGCGGATTATTACGACAGGCTTTGACGGCGCAATTATTGAGCCGACGAAAAGTGCTTCTGCCAATCCAAATATCAATTATTATTTGAATTTAGAGCGACTTCAAATTCCCTACATTATGATTAATGCTTACTATGATGCGCTGGAGCCGTTTCGGGTGCTTGTGGACGATGAACGTGGTGCGTTTTTGCAAACCGAACATCTGATTCAGCAAGGACATCGTGATATTGTTGGTTTCTTCAAGACGGACGATATGCAAGGAACACTTCGGATGAAAGGATACTTGAAGGCGCATCGCGAAAACAAAGTACCAATCAACCCTAAACATATTGTCACGTACAAAACAGAAGAAAAGCATCAGAAGCCAATACATGAGCTTGAAGTGCTGCTTGATCAAGCAGATGCAAAGCCGACGGGACTAGTTTGCTACAATGATGAGCTCGCAATCAAGTTGCTCGATGTACTGCGTACCCGGGATATGAAGGTCCCGCAAGATATGTCGATTGTTGGATTCGATAATTCTAACTTAGCTGAGTTATCAGAAGTGAAACTTACTTCAGTTGAGCATCCAAAAGCTGAACTTGGCCGAGCAGCGGGCAAGTTGATTATAGATTTGATTGAAAGCAAGCATGGCAAGGGCTCAGGGAAGACAATTGATAGTGTTGTATTTCCGACGGAGCTGGTAACGAGAAATTCAACACAAGCAATAGGGGTAAATAGATTAGAAAAGATATAGAAACAAAGAGAGCTGACGTTTGTTCAGCTTTTTTACTATCATGAATAAAAAAATGTGCTATGAAATAGGTTCCTAAAGTTGTTCGTATAAGTTTTGGTGAAAAAGAGAGAAAACTTATTGACTGATTGGTATCATGGTGCTAGGATAGATGTAACACGCATCGTAAAAGCTGACGAACAAAAATGTATGCGCTATCATCCAGACTGTCTCACGTTAGCTGATTACGGTAAGGGAGGTATGACCTCTTTAGTGAACGCTTTCAAAGAAGTGCTTGCCATGAATAAAAATGAGGGGGTAGCTTTGATGAAGAAAGTTTTAAAAACGCTGATGATTGGTCTCATGATTGTCGTATTAGTTGCTTGCAGTAAAGGCAGCGGCGGTGGAGGCAGTGAAGCGGATGAAACAGAAGTTGTTGGCGCAGATTTAGAGGGTGCAACAGAATTGACTTATTGGACATTTGTTGGGCAGCATATGGATTTGTTTAAAGAATCGGCAGAACGCTGGAATAAAGAATTTCCGGACCGGCCGATCAAGCTTACAGCAGAAACATATCCATTTGACCAGATGCACAACAATTTGCTGCTAAGCTTGCAGTCTGGTAAAGGTGCACCAGATATTGCAGATATTGAATTGAGTAAGTTTCCAAACTTCTTGCAGGGTAAGCCGCAGCTGGAACCGATGAATGAATATGTAGAGCCAGTATTGGACGATTCCGTCACAGCTCGTTTTGAATTATATGCAAAAGACGGAGAATATTATGGAGTACCAACACATGTAGGCGCCACAGTGATGTATTACAATACAGAAATCATGGATCAAGCTGGCGTTGATATTGATTCCATCCAGACTTGGGATGATTTTGTAGAAGCTGGCAAACAAGTAACAGAAAAGACAGATGCGTTCATGTGGAACGTCGGAACTGCCGACTTCTTAATGGATCTATGGCCGATGGTCTCTCAGCAGGATTCTGATTTTTTTGATACAGAAGGAAATTTGACACTCGATAACGAAACAAATATAGATACATTGCAATTCCTTTATGACACGGTTTATACAGATAAAATTGCAGAGCTTACTCCTGGCGGAACAAACCAGTCAGAAGACTTTTATAAATATTACACAGAAGGTAAATCTGCTGCCATTTTAGCTCCGCTTTGGTATATGGGGCGTTTCCTTGATAATATGCCAGAGATGGAAGGGAAGATTGCGATTAAACCACTTCCTGCGTGGGAAGAAGGCGGCAAACGTTCAGCTGGTATGGGCGGAACAGGCACAGCGGTAACAAACCAGTCCGAAAGTACGGATCTGGCTAAAGAATTCCTTGCGTATACGAAGATTTCAGAAGAGGGAAGCATTAACTTGTGGAAGGTTCTTGGATTTGACCCGCCTCGCTGGGATGTATGGGAAAGCGATGCAGTCAAAGAAGATAACAAATACTATCAATTCTTTGGTGATGGCATCTTCGATATGTTGTTGGAAGTAAAAGATGAAATCAACACGCTTAATATTACGGAAAGTACACCAGATGTCTCCACTGAATATAACACAATCATCGCCGATTCTGTGTTAAGGCAGAAGAACAAAACACCAGAGGAAGCAATGAAAGAGGCTGCTGATAAGATTGAGAGCACCATGAAAAAATAAGGATGATTTTAACTATCTCCGAGCAGCGGTTCTGCAAGCTGCTCGGTTTTTTGTATAGTTAATGTTGCAAAAAATGCTTGTTTTTAAAGTGATTTCTGACTATACTAAATATATAAACTTATACGTACATATTTCCAGTTAACGAGGTGTCTCCAAAATATGTTCGTACAAGGCGCGATGCGAATCGCCTTCTTTTTTTACTATATTTGTAAGCGTTATCAATATAAAGGGAGTGGAATGAATGGCAAATAAGCTGCAAGCGACAATGGTGCTGGATAAGAGTTATCAAATCAGCGAGGTCGATCAACGTATTTACGGTTCGTTTATTGAACATCTTGGAAGAGCAGTATATGGCGGCATTTATGAACCAGGCCACCCGGAAGCGGACGAACAAGGTTTTCGAAAAGATGTAATTGATCTGGTCAAGGAACTGCAAGTACCAATTGTCCGTTACCCTGGCGGTAATATGGTGTCTGCTTATAACTGGGAAGATGGCGTCGGACCAAAAGAAGAAAGACCGAGACGGCTGGAGCTAGCGTGGCGCACAATCGAAACAAATGAAATGGGAACGAATGAATTTGTTGATTGGGCGAAAAAAGCAGGAGCAGACGTGATGATGGCAGTAAACCTTGGTACGAGAGGCATCGATGCTGCACGTAACTTAATTGAGTATACCAATCATCCAAGTGGCACGTACTGGAGCGATTTACGCAGAGCACATGGCTATGAACAGCCACATCAAATCAAAACGTGGTGCTTAGGTAATGAAATGGATGGTCCATGGCAGGTAGGGCAGAAAACAGCTGCCGAATATGGAAAAATTGCAAAAGAAACAGGCAAAGCAATGAAGCTTGTTGATCCAACAATTGAGCTAGTAGCATGCGGCAGCTCTAATACGGATATGCCGACATTCCCGGAATATGAAGCAACAACACTTGATATCGCTTACGAAGAAGTTGATTTTATATCACTTCATCAATATTACGGCAACAGTTCCAATGATCCTGCTAACTATTTGGCAAAGAACATGGACATGGATCATTTTATTAAAACAGTAACCGCAACTTGTGACTATATCAAAGCGAAACACCGCAGCAAGAAGACGATCAACTTAAGCTTTGATGAATGGAATGTTTGGTATCACTCCAGAGAGCATGATGAAAAGCTGGAGCCGTGGACAGTAGCGCCGCCGCAGTTAGAGGATGTCTACAATTTTGAGGACGCCTTGCTGGTGGGAAGTATGCTGATTACGATGCTTCGCCATGCAGACCGCGTGAAGATGGCGTGTATGGCACAGCTCGTGAATGTTATTGCGCCGATCATGACCGAAAATAACGGTCAATCTTGGAAACAGACAATCTATTATCCTTACTTGCACGCATCTGTATTTGGCCGGGGGGTAAGCTTACAGCCAATCCTTTCATCTCCGAAATACGACAGCAAAGATTTCACAGATGTACCATTTATTGATTGTGCAGCTGTGTACGATGAACAAGGAGAAGGATTAACCATTTTCCTCGTCAATAAACACTTAGAAGACACGATTCCGCTTGAGGTGGATGTGCGAAGCTTTGAAGGCTACACGATTAAAGAACATATTGTACTAGAGCATCATGACTTGAAAGCCGCTAACACAGAAGATACAGCACGTGTGACCCCGCATACAAACGGAGATTCCAGCTTGGCAGATGGGAAGCTACATGCGCAGCTGCATCGAACTTCTTGGAATGTCATTCGGCTGCATAAAACAAAATCTAACGAATCGTGAGGGGGGATTGTTGTGAACACAGTTACAAATCCAGTGACACCGGTACCAGATCGAAAAAAACAAAACAAGTTCGTCCGATTTCTAAATTCTAAAAAAGTAGTGCCTTTTGTTTTCATTTCACCATTTGTTTTGTCACTGCTTCTGTTTACCGTTTATCCAGCTATTCAAGGTGTGATGATGAGTTTTCAGAGCGTGCTGCCAGGACAAGTGGAATTCATTGGGATGAGCAATTATGAACGTGTATTCAATCCGACGTTCTACCGAGCTGTATCGAATACGACGATTTATGTTATTCTCACCGTATTGATTTTGACCATCATTCCGATGGTACTCGCCGTTATACTGAATTCGAAGCATGTGCGTTTCCGAAATATTTTCCGAGCATCACTGTTTATTCCTGCCCTTACATCAACAATCGTCGGCGGGATGATCTTTCGCTTCATGTTCAGTGAACAAGACAGTGCAGTAGCAAACCAGTTCATCGGATTTTTCGGGTTTGATTCTGTAAAATGGATGTTTTCGCCGTGGGCGGCAATCTTGCTCATGGTACTCCTAGCCAGCTGGCGCTGGATAGGCGTAAATATACTGTACTTCCTAGCTGCTTTGCAGAACGTGCCGGATGAAATGTATGAAGCAGCACAAATTGATGGTGCAACAAGAATGCAGCGTTTCCGTTTTATCACGATGCCAATGCTGAAGCCAATCATTGTATTCGTTAGTACGATTACCATTATTAATGGTTTCCGAATGTTCGAAGAGAGTTATGTATTCTGGGCGGTCGGTTCACCAGGTAACATTGGTCTTTCTATTGCGGCTTATATTTATCAGCAAGGAATTCAGCAAAACGACATGGGCTTTGGTGCTGCATTAGGCGTTGTGCTCATGCTTATCATCTTCGTCATCAGTATTATTTACTTGATTGCGACAGGAACATTTAAGAAGGAGGGCAGATGATGAAAAAGAATAACAGTAAACTGCTCAGCATCATTGCCACTGTTGTCATGGCCATCGTCAGCTTGATTGCGCTTTTCCCGATTATCAGTATGGTGCTGTCTTCGTTTATCCCGTCTTCTTCCCTAATGCGGAATGGGATATCGTTCAGTTTTCCTTGGAGTGAATTAACGCTAAGCAACTACACGTACATCTTTACCCAGTCGGCAGAATATTGGACTTGGTATGGAAACAGTTTATGGATTTCAGCGCTCATGATCGTCCTGTCCCTCTTCTTTTCTTCCATGGTCGGCTATGCGCTTGCGATGTACGACTTTAAAGGCAGTAATCTTTTCTTTGTCGCTGTAGTGTTTATCCTTATGGTGCCATTTGAGATTCTTATGCTGCCGCTCTTCCAGCTCATGATTGATATGATGCTGGTTGATACGTATCTAGGCGTCATCCTGCCGGGCATAGTGGCACCTGTAGCTGTGTTCTTTTTCCGGCAATATGCACTTGGCTTGCCGAAAGAATTAATGGACGCAGCTCGGATTGATGGATCCACCGAATACGGTATCTTCTTTAAAATTATGCTGCCGTTAATGGGGCCGTCACTTGCAGCAATGGCTATTTTGCAAGGGCTGGGCAGCTGGAATAACTTCCTATGGCCGCTTTTGGTGCTCCGATCGAATGATATGTTCACATTGCCGCTTGGACTCGCAACACTGCTAACACCATACGGCAACAACTACGACATCCTGATTGCTGGGTCGGTCATGACGATTATTCCAATCGTTATTCTGTTCTTATTCTTCCAGCGTTACTTTATTTCTGGTTTGACTGTCGGCGGTGTGAAAGGCTGATGGGTGGGCTGCTAGTTTGTCTATTGAACTAGCAGCCTGTGTATTAAAGGAAAGGGGTTAGGAAGATGCTGAAAAAAGGGTTGAAAAACTTAGATAAAACGCTGTTATGGATTACACGTTTTGCCTATTTGAATGCCTTGTTTTTACTATACAGTCTGTTAGGTTTGTTCATTGCTGGTGTGGCGCCGGCAACAGTAGCTGCTTTACAGGTTTCTCGAAAACTATTGAATGGGGAGGAAGTAAAGCTTCATCCAGCATTCCGTCGCGCTTACAAAGAAGAATTTTGGGCAGCGAACAAGCTCGGATGGCTGCTGGCAGCAGCAGGGTTCATTCTGTATATCAACTTTCTGCTTATCGGGCAGGCGGATGGGCAGTTGTTCTTCCTAGTTCCATTCCTTTTCTACGTCCTCATTTTGTTTTATGTGACAGTCGTCATCTGGAGTTTTCCGTTGCTGGCGCAATATAAGGCAGGAACTTTCCAGATAGTGAAGAATGCATTCATTATTGGCCTCACGAGGTTTCATATGACGCTCTCGATTGGGGTGCTTTTATTTGCGGTTCTGTATCATTCCATCGGTTTGCCTGTACTGCTGCTGTTCTTCTGTTTCAGTTTCAGTGCCTTCGGATGGATGTGGCTGAGCCTGAAAGTATTCAACACGATGAAACAGCAAAAACAATTAGCGAGCTAATTCATTTTGAATAAAGATTGGAGCGATTCGCATGTCAACGAAACTACTAATCCAGGCTGATGTTACCGAAGGGAAAATTAACAAAAATATTTACGGTCACTTTGCGGAACATCTTGGAAGAGGGATTTATGAAGGGATTTGGGTCGGAGAAGATTCTTCCATACCGAATACAAAAGGAATTCGGAATGATGTCCTTGAAGCATTGCAGAAGCTGCACATACCAGTACTGCGCTGGCCAGGCGGCTGTTTTGCTGATGAATATCACTGGAAAGATGGCATCGGTCCGCGCGAGGAGCGTAAGCGTATGGTTAACACGCACTGGGGCGGCGTTGTCGAGAATAACCATTTTGGTACGCACGAATTTTTTACACTTTGTGAACTTCTAGATGCCGAGCCTTATATTTGCGGGAATGTTGGCAGCGGAACTGTGCAGGAAATGTCGGAGTGGGTGGAGTATATGACATTCGACGGCGAATCCCCAATGACCGCTTGGCGTCAGGAAAATGGACGCAAGGAACCTTGGAAGCTAAAGTATTTTGGGGTTGGAAACGAAAACTGGGGCTGCGGCGGAAATATGCGCCCGGAATATTATGCAGATCTTTATCGTCGATACCAGACATATGTACGCAACTATGGCGAGAACACCTTGTACAAAATTGCTGGTGGCGCCAATATTGATGATTACCATTGGACCGATGTACTCATGCGAGAGGCAGCTACAATGATGGATGGCTTGAGTCTGCATTATTACACGATTCCTGGTGATTTCTGGCTTGGAAAAGGCTCTGCGACAGACTTTACCGAGAAGGAATGGCACTTGACGCTGAAGCGTGCGCTATGGATTGAAGAGCTGATTGAAAAGCATGGCACCATTATGGATAAGTATGATCCGGAAAAACGTGTCGGCTTGATTATCGATGAGTGGGGAACATGGTTTGACGTAGAACCAGGAACAAACCCAGGTTTTCTTTATCAGCAAAATACAATCCGGGATGCGCTCGTAGCTGGAGCGTCACTCAATATCTTCAATAATCATAGCGATCGTGTGCAAATGGCTAATATCGCTCAAACGGTCAATGTGCTGCAAGCAATGATTCTAACAGAAGGACAGGAAATGATTAAAACACCAACATATCATGTATTTGATTTGTATCAGGTGCACCAGGATGCAGACCGTCTATCCTTCCATCTGGAAACAGATGATCTGACACACGGGGAACTTGCATATCCATCTGTCACTACCTCGGTATCAAAAGGGCAGGATGGCAAGATTCATATTAGTTTTTGTAATCTTGATGCTACAAATGACGTGAAAGTTGATACAGAACTTCGCGGCGCTGCAGCAGGGAGGGTAAGCGGCCAGGTGCTTACGGCGAATGAAAAGGATGCCCGAAATACATTTGAAAAGCCTGATGCAGTACAGACAACTGCGTTCACAAATTTCACAAAGCACGGCAAAGGACTGCATGTTACATTGCCGCCAATGAGTGTTACGGTGCTCACAATTGAGGAGGGAGCATAATGCAGCTTTCGGCAGATTTGCTCGCATTAGCTGAAGAATATGGAATTAACGCTGACACTTTTCCACGATTGGAAGTAGAAGCAGGAGCGCTCACTTCTGTCGCATCCTTCTTAAAAGAAAAAAACTGGTCGCAGGCAGTTCTCCTTGTAGATGCTCAAACAAGAGCTGCAGCAGGTGAGCAGCTCGCGGTGCATTTGCAAGATAACGGCATTCGAGTTCAGATGGTTGAATTGGTTGCGAATCACCATGATCAGGTGAATGCAGATGAAGCCTCGCTCGTACAAGTGCTTGTCGAAACACCAATGGATACAGATGTGCTGCTAGCTGTAGGGGCGGGGACGATTCACGATATTACCCGTTTTTGCAGTCAGAAGCTTTCGATTCCATTTGTGAGTGTCCCGACAGCGGCATCTGTTGATGGTTTTACCTCCAAAGGTGCACCATTAATCTTACGCGGTGTGAAGCAGACAATTCAAACGGCAGCACCAGTCGCAGTTTTTGCTGATCTCAATATTTTATGTGCTGCACCACGTGCACTGACAGCTGCGGGGTTTGGCGATATTTTAGGAAAGTTCACATCTCTGTTGGATTGGGAGATTTCTGCTTTAGTTGGAAAAGAACCGTATAATGCGCTAGCCGCAAAGATGACAAGGCAGTCGCTTGATAACTGTGTGGAGCATGTGGAGGAGATCGCCAAAGCAAATGAAGCCGGCATCAAAATTTTGATGGAGGCACTGATTGAATCGGGCCTTGTGATGCAAGTACTGGACTTTTCCCGGCCCGCTTCTGGAGCAGAGCATCACTTGTCTCATTATTGGGAGATGCATTTGCTGGAAGCCGACAAAAGACAGCTGCTGCATGGATCCAAAGTTGGTGTCGCGTGTGCAATCATCACCGAACTTTATAAAAACTGGAGTGAACAGTTTGATCCGCTGGAAGCAGAAGGTGATTATGCTCTTTTATTGCAGGAATACTGGCAGGATATCCGGCTGAAAATCGCCGCACTGCCTACGCCAGAAGCATTGCAATATTACTTATATCAAGTGGGGGCTCCTGCGACAGCAGATGAGATTGGCATCCAGGAATCACTTGTACAGGATAGTTTAAATGAAGCTTATCATCTGCGTGATCGCTGTACAGGATTGCTGCTCATGAATCAATATAAAAAAGAGCCAATCAGTTATCCGCTGCAGGATCGAATTGGCAGCCGATGACTTGTCCGACTTGTCCGAAGAGAAAAAGCTATTCTGCAGCAGAAGCCGAGGTGCTTGTCCGAGAGCAGTTAGCGTTGGAACCTATTTTAGCAGATGAAGCTGCGGTGTCGGCGCGTTTAGCGATTTGCAATACTTGTCCATCTTTGACTGCAGAACATACATGCGCTCACTGCGGCTGTTTTATTCAGTTTCGGGCTTCCCTTCCGTATAAGCGCTGTCCTGATCCTGACGGAGACCGCTGGCAGCAGGTATAATGGAAGAAAGGAGGCGACTGCTATGACGTATTATCAGGAGCTGGACGCAGTTTTATTTGATTTGGACGGTACCGTATGGAAAGATTTCATGCTGATTGACGGAGCTGCGGATACGATACGTACCTTGCAGGAAGCTGGCAAACGCGTGATTGGATTGAGTAATCGAGGCACCCACTCCAGAACGCAGATTGCTGCTTATTTTCAGGAGCAAGGTATTCACTGGGAGAAGGAAGACATTATTATGTCTTCGTATCTTGCGGCTGATTACTTGCAGACACATTATCCGAAGCTGCCAGTTTGGGTGCTTGGGGAAGAGGGGCTTCGGGAGGAATTGCAGGAAGCGGGTTTGACACTTGCTGCAAAGCCTGAAGATGCCGATTGGCTGGTTATTTCTTTGCACACTGGTGTTACGTATCATGATTTGAATCAAGCGTTTCGCGCCGTTATCCATGGAGCGAGAATACTTGCTACAAATCAGGACCCTGTTTTTCCAGGCAAGGACGGTCTGCAGCTCGACGTCGGCGGTTTGATCGGCGCAATTGAAGCATCAACAGGGAAGAAAACCGATATTATCGTCGGTAAACCATCTCACTTTATGTATCAAAAAGTCATGCAGCAAGCAGGCAGCAATCCGGAAAAGACAATGATCGTCGGCGACAGTTTGACATCAGACATAGCAATGGGAGCTATGTTCGGGCTAAAGACAGCATTAGTGCTGACAGGCAATACAACAAAGGAGCAGGCAGCTATTTCGAGCATTAAGCCCGATTTAATTCTGCCTTCCATTAAGGAACTTCCATTCGCTTAAGAATTTGGAGGAGATAAGATGAAAATCGACAGTGTTAATCCAATTGAAGTGCATGTTAAACAAGGAGAAACAATCGAATTGCCGACAGCAGTAGATGTTCAAATAGAAGAAGGCGTGCAAGCCGCCTATCCTGTCAGCTGGTCGGCTTTACCTGATACGAGCAGGGCTGGAGTGTATGAAGTAGAAGGGGAAATAGTAGTAGAAAATTATCCGGAGCCTTTCATTGCCCAGCGAGCGGACCCTTATATTTTGAAAGCAGATGACGGGTTCTATTACTTTACTGGCTCCTATCCGAAGTATGACAGAATCGTCCTGCGCCGTGCGAAGACGATAGAGGGATTGCGCGAAGCAGAGGAGCATACAGTGTGGCGGGCGCATGAATCTGGTATTCTATCAGAACATATTTGGGCTCCAGAGTTGCATCATATTAACGGTAAATGGTACATACATGTTGCAGCGGGAGACAAGAAGGATGTGTGGGCCATCCGCCCGTATGTATTTGAATGTGGTGGTGATCCGCTAAAGGATGAATGGACAGTAAAGGGAGCTATTAATACCGAATTTCAGAGCTTCTCCTTGGACGCAACGACGTTCGAACATCATAACAAGCAGTATCTTGTCTGGGCGCAAAAAACAGAGAACGACACCATTTCCAATCTTTATATCGCCGAAATGGAGAACCCATGGACAATCAAAGGTGAACAGGTGCTGCTCACCAAGCCAGAGTATGACTGGGAAAGAGCAGGTTTTGATGTAAATGAGGGCCCTGCCTTTCTTCGCCGTTATGGCAAGGTGTTTCTAACCTTTTCCGCAAGTGCGACCGATGACCGTTATGTTATGGGACTTTTATATGCGGATGAAGATGCTGATCTGCTGGATCCTGCTGCTTGGACAAAAGTGCCAGAGCCTGTGCTGACGAGCTCTGCTGATACTGGTCTTTACGGGCCAGGGCACAACAGCTTTACGGTGACAGAAGATGGCTTTGATCTGCTCGTCTACCATGCCAGACCTTATAAGGAGATTGAAGGCAATCCGCTTTATGATCCAAACCGGCATGCACGTGTACAGCGTTTCTTTTGGAAGGATGAGATGCCTTATTTCGGTGAACCAGGGTATAAGACAGATATAGCAGTAGTACCTAAAGCGAAAATTATTATAGAGTAACGGAAAGTCCCTGCATGTGCGTGCAGGGGCTTTTTATATACAGCAAAAATTAATATGGCACTTTACTTTCCGGTTATTGTATGTATTGATAAAATATTCTATATATTGTCACTTGTAAATCTAAGGAGATGAGGAAGTTTGTTTCCATACCGTAATGATGTAAGGAAAATTTTAATACCTTACTTACAGCAACTAACCGCTGAAAAATGGCAGGCTAACGCCTATCATAACAGTATTTCCTGGGTAATCGAGCATATGGCGCAAACGGAAGACTACTGGGTATTTCAAATTGGAATGAAACAAAACAGCAGGAAATTGGACAATCAGAATCCATTAACCAACTATATCCGTATCCGAGAAGAAACAGACAAGGTTTTACATTCCTTGAAGGAGAAAGAGTGGGAACGATTGGTTGATGTACCTGATTTTTCGGATGGCTGGCGGCCGCCTTCTGAGCCGACAATGCAATGGCTGTTTCACCATGTGTATTCACATGAAGCGTATCATGCTGGACAAGTTGGTGTGATTGCAAGGTTAAATGGATTTGATGGACCATTGTTTTAAACAGTGTAACTCACGTGTTATCGGGAGGTAAGGGAATGTTTCAAGTGGAATTATTTGTCCAAAATCTAGCTTCTTCCGTTGTGTTCTATCGATGCTTGTTAGGAAAAGGGTGTGCTAGTTACAACGAAACAAGTGCTCTCTTTGAAGATGCAAGAGGAACTGTCTTAAGGTTGACGGATGAATCTGTTTTGAATACAAATCATTATTTTAATTCTATGCATGATTCGGCAAAAGGAAAGGGAGTGGAGCTTATCATGACAGTTGATAAAGTAGACCAGGTTTTCAACAATTTCCTCAGTATATACCCAGCACAGATAGAATCACAGCTTGCAGATAGATCATGGGGAAAGCGTGACTTTCGAGTAATTGATCATGATGGGTATTATGTGCGGGTGACATCATGAAGGAAATCTTAGTAGTAACGGAGAAAAGAACATGCAACTAACTCGCTTTCGAGAAGAATATGCACACTTAATCGAGACGTATACATTGTCAGAAGAGCAGCTGCGTTTTACTGGGCATCCAGTTGAAAGTGTTGCTTTGTGCCGAGTGAATCCAAATCGTCATGCTATCTTGGGAATTGAGGATGCTGTACTGGTGACTTATTTTGCTTTGCATGAACAAGAGGGTGTTCAGCGCTTTTCTGATAACCCAGCAGCCATTCTTTTGCGGACTTTTTCGACGGATTATCACCATCTTGGAAAAGGATATGGAAAAGGAGCTCTGGAAAGATTGCCAGCGTTTATGCAGCAAGCGTTTCCGCATATAGAAGAGATTGTTCTGGCGGTAAATGAAGGAAATGAATTAGCCCGCAGGCTTTATGAAAAGGGGGGTTATCAGGATACTGGCCGCCGAGTGATGGGGAGAAAAGGAATGCTTATCGTAATGAGCTGCCCTGTATCAGTTCATGTTTAACTCTGCAGGTAAGTATAGGGTAAGGGAAGACGAAGCAAAGTTAAAGCCAGCCGAGTAGGCTGGCTTTTATAATCTGCGTGCATGTTTTTCACTTAGACTGGCAAGTTAAGAAGAAAATATACTGCAGAAGGTGATTTAATTGGATTTAAATGTTATATGGAAATCTATCCTCATTATTATCGTCGGTATCTTGCTGATTCGGTTCTCTGGAAGAAGGTCTATATCCCAAATGACAATTTCCCAGACTGTCATCATGATCTCAATTGGTACGTTACTAATCCAGCCAGTTAGCGGGAAAAATCTTTGGGGGACTTTCGCCATTGCAGCGCTTTTAATTGTAACGCTAATGATATTAGAGTTTTTGCAATTAAAATGGAACAAAGCAGAATCCTTCTTCACTGGCAAAGCTAAAATTGTCATCGAGAATGGGCAGCTGGATGTAAAAACCCTCAAAAAATTAAAACTATCTGTGGACAAACTAGAAATGCGGCTCAGGCAGCAAGGAATTGCTTCCATTCAAGATCTCAAATGGGCTACGGTCGAACCAAGCGGCCAACTTGGCTATATGTTGAAAGAAAACAAGCAGCCTGCGACGAAAGAGGATCTGGCTGCGTTGCATCAATTGATTAAAGGTATACAAACTGGTGAGCAAGTTGAGTCAGATTTAGCAAAAGTACAACCTTCAGCTTCTAATTTGTTTTCCGAAATTGAAGGCAGTCACCAGCCAGAACATTCTCAGCGCTTGAACTAGTATGATTTAAGATGGCCACTTTCTCGTATTTAAATGTAATAAGGCAAGAAGCTTTTTTCTTTGGTCAAATGTTTGTAGTTTCTCTCGTGCTGGTTGAATAGGCAAACCTTTTTCACCTAATTCTGTTAGGTTAGGGTATGGAGCTTCTTCATTTTTTCAGACACTGAAACAAAGTCTAATGTATTCAAAAATGTAAAGATAGATGAACATGTCTGCATCACAATGACTGGATTCGGTAATGTCTCTTTCGGAAGATGCTGTTCCATCACGTGAAGTGCATCTTTCAAAGCAGCAATAGCCAAAGCAGCTGATTTGGAAGAATCTTTATTGAAATAGTAATGGAGAATTGGGTAAGCATTGTTCACTCAGTGTAGATAAATTTGAACTAACCAAGCTGAGAGGCTTATCTAAGTTGCGCAGATTTTTCCCATTCCAAGCTGTCAAAAGAATCTCGGTGCCGGTCTGCCTAATACCTGCTTGCAAATACGTTTAAACCTTTCTACATAAACTAAGGCAGAACAGGTCATTCTAATAATGTGCAATAGAAAGGCGGCACTGAAAGATGAATTTATTTAGGAGGATGACGATGGGAATCTTGAGCGGAAATCCGCAAGACGAGCCGTTACATTACGGAGAAGTTTACGGACTTTGGTCTTTCGTTTTGACAGGCAATAAGATGATTGCAAATCATCAAATGTTGTTAAACCATGTAGGCGATGACGACTTGAAAAAACTTATGACAGACGCAATTGATGGAGCAAAAGAAGAAGTGAAACAGGTGTCGGAAATCTTGCGGGCGAATGGCATCGCTTTACCGCCGTCTGCACCAGAACCGCCAAAAGTGGAACTGGAATCTATTCCAGTTGGCGCACGATTCATTGATCCTGATGTAGCAGCAACTGCTTCAGCTGGTGTAGCTGCAGGTCTTGTTGCATGCAGCACAATGATGGGACAATCTATTCGTGAAGATGTTGGCATGATGTTCGGGCAGTTCCATACGAATAAAGCAATGCTAGGTGCAAAATTCTTGAAGTTATTGAAGGAAAAAGGCTGGCTGATGCCGCCGCCGCTGCATCAGCCAAATAAAGAAGGTTAACCAAGGAAGCAGCCACAGATGGCTGCTTTTTTGCTGTCATTCTCCAATAGTATCCTTTAAGATACTATGCCACTTTTAAGTGCGTACTTGTTGTTTTAACTAAAAAACTTAATAATAGTCACTAGGGGATTTAGGGGAATACGATTCCAGATTGAGATATAATGGAGGTTTTTACAAATGAACGTATTAGTAGTTAAAGCAAATAATCGTCCAGCTTCTGAGGCGATTTCGAGTAAAATGTATGAAACATTCATGCAAGAAATAGAAGGTGCAGAAAATCTTTCTGTTACTACGTATGATGTATTCGCAGAGGATACACCATATTTCGGACAAGAATTGTTCGATGCTTTCGGTAAAGTGCAAAATGGTGCTGAACTGAATGATACAGAGCAGCGTCTATTGGCTGCTAAGCAAAAAGCGATGGATTTGGTTACAGCAGCAGATGTCGTTGTATTCGCGTTCCCACTATGGAACTTGACAATTCCTGCTAAATTGCAGACTTTCATTGATTATGTATATGCTGCAGGCTTTGCATTCAAATACAGTGCAGAAGGTAGCTTAATTCCATTGATGACAGACAAGAAAGCGATCTTCCTTAATGCACGCGGAGGCGTTTACTCTCTACCCGAAGCTGCACCTATGGAAATGTCTCTTAACTACATGCGCAATGTATTCGGCGGCGTTTTCGGTATGGAAATCATCGATGAAGTTGTTATTGAAGGACATAATGCTTCTCCTGATCAAGCAGCTCAAATCATCGAAGATGGTCTTGGACAAGTAAAAGAAGCAGCAGCACGTTTGAAAAACTAAGTATCTTATACAGACAAAAAAGCAGAGAAACTTCGGTTTCTCTGCTTTTTTTCTGCTCAGCTTTTAATATAAATCATCTAATAGGTCTCGGTCACAAGATTCACATGATCCACTTTAAGGGTGTCATCGTTAACGATAAACTCCAGCTGATAGCTGCCAGTCTCGTAACTATATTTATGCTGGTCTGTTGACGGAATGGAAGTTATTGTATCAGCTTTTCCAATCTGCTGCTCTAACACAGCAGGCGTAATGCTGCCTAAGTTTGTCTTGCGTTCTACGTTCGTGCCAAGGTAACGGATTTCTTTTAAGATGCCATCTTGGTTGTATTTAAAGTGAAAACCGGGATTTCCCATTTCTGCATGATAGGTATCAAATGTTCCCGAAGTATAAGGTTGTCCAATTTTATCAATGACATCAGCACGTGTTGTTTCTCCAATTGTGAAATCGCTGGCGATATCAATGGATGCGCCATTTGCTGCCTGACTATAAAGGTTGATTAACATCCCATGCGCTGACTCTGCCGTTACGGAAACGTTCGTTGATTTTCGAGGTTCGGCATCGGCCTGGCTCGGTGCAATTAAGCTCCCAGTTCCTAAAACAGTTCCGGCAGTAAGGATGCCTAACGCTGCCATGTGTACTGGTTTCTTTCTTGCCATGATGTATTCCTCCTTTAGTTATAGTTCTGTTTACCGCAACATTTGCGCTCGTAAACATAAGCGTTATAAAAAACGAAAAAGATGAACTGTCACCAGTCCATCTTTTTTATTTAGCTTCCGCCTGATTATTTCGTTTTGTTTGCTTATGAATCGTATGATTTGTTCCCCATACATGCATGGCATGTAGAATGGGCTCTAGGCTTGTGCCGTAATCTGTAATTGAATACTCCACTTTTGGAGGCACTTGGGCGTATACTTTACGCTCGATAATGTCTTCTTCTTCTAGCTCACGAAGCTGGTTTGTCAGCATTTTCTGTGTAATTCCGGGCAAACTACGTTTCAGTTCATTAAACCGCTGTGTTCCATTCTTCAGCAAATGAAGCAGAATGACAGGTTTCCACTTTCCAACTAAGATACCAAGTGCATCTGTTACTTTACACATTTCCGGCACAATTTCTTCGTTATGATTGTCCATCTTTTATCCCCCGCTTCCACAGTATCTTTTTTTATACTATACCACTTTTAAGTGCGTACTTTCCAATAAGTAATCCTTGGTGGATAATGGCTGTAAGATAAAATTTAGGGAGACAGATTTATGGAAAATTATCGTATTGATCCAAGTAAAGGTATGGAATTTGGTATTTACACATTAGGTGATCATTTAGCTAATCCGCATACAGGAGAACGAATTTCTGCGCAAGAGAGAGTGCAGCAGTTGGTGCGATTGGCACAGTTAGCAGATCAAGCTGGTCTTGATTTCTTTAGTGTCGGGGAAAGCCATCAGCCTTATTTTGCATCGCAGGCTCACGCAGTTATATTGGCCGCAATTGCACAAGCGACGGAGAAGATAAAAATCGGCAGTTCCTCAACGATTATTAGTACCTCCGATCCAGTACGGGTATATGAGAATTTTGCTACGCTTGATTTGCTATCGGGCGGAAGAGCTGAAATTGTAGCCGGACGTGCTTCGCGTGTCGGATTATTTGAATTGCTCGGTTATGATTTGCACGACTACGAAGCACTCTTTGAAGAGAAATTCGACTTGCTATTGCAGATCAATCAGGAAGAGGTTGTAAACTGGAGCGGAGAATTCCGCAAACCATTGCGGAACGCGCAAGTGCTGCCGCGTCCGGTGGAAGGCTCATTGCCTATTTGGCGTGCTGTAGGCGGAACACCAGCGAGTGCGATTAAAGCTGGTTATGCTGGGGTACCAATGATTACTGCCATGCTTGGCGGACCTGCAAGTGTATTCAAGCGAACAATTGACGCCTACCGTGAAGCATTAACAGCACGTGGATTTGACGCAACACAGATTCCAGTAGCAACAACAGGCTTCTTCTACGCAGCAGAAACAACACAAGAAGCTTTGCGCGACTATTATCCGCATATAAATGAGGGTATGAAGAAAACAAACGGACAAGGATTCCCGAAACAGTTATTTGCACAGGCCCAAGATCACCGCAGCATTATTAATGTCGGCAGCCCCCAGCAGATTATCGAGAAGATTCTTTATCAGCATGAGCAATTCGGTCATCAGCGCTATCTGGCACAGCTTGATTTCGGCGGCGTACCGTTTGAGAAGATGGAACGTAATATTGAGTTGATTGGAACGGAAATTCTGCCGGCAATTAAGAAATATACGAAGCAAGGAGGAACGGATGCATGAGGGTAGTAGGTTTAGCAGGATCAATCGTCGGATCTAAAACCAAAACAGCGATGTCTTTGCTTTGGGAAGAAATGCTCAAAGCCTATCCGGATGCGGACCATGAGCTATTGGATTTGGCTGATTATAAGCTCCAATTCAGTGATGGAAGAAACTATTTAGAGTACACAGGTGATACAGCATATGTGACGCAAAAGCTGATGGAAGCAGATATTCTGTTTATTGGCACACCAATTTTCCAAGCTTCCATACCAGGGACATTGAAAAATGTATTCGATCTTTTGCCTACACAGGCATTTCGGGATAAAGTAGCGGGGATTGTTGTTACAGCAGGTTCAGCAAAGCATTACCTTGTTGCAGAACAGCAGCTAAAACCGATTTTGTCTTATATGAAAGCACATATCGTAGCATCATATGTATTTGTCGAAGAAAAAGACTTCCTGAACGGAAATGTCATCAATGACGACGTACATCTCCGACTTCAGCGATTGGCAGAGGATGCATTTGACTTAGCGGAAGCACAACTAAGTGTGAGAGAGAAAAGAGAAGCAGAGTATGATTTTTAAATAGAAACAAAAAGAGGCAGCTGTCTGGAAAGATGGCTGCCTCTTTTTTTTGTCGATATCTAATACAACCTTGGATACATATATTGTTAGAAATAACTATATATGCATTAATTATCTATGTGGTTCTTTATAATGGGGAGATGAATGTAAGTGGTGTATAAGTTAGTCTAAAAATCAAAAAGGAGCGGATATCTTGAATAAGGTCTTAAAAATAATTCTCGGAATATTAATTGGAATAGCTATAATAATTGCTATTCTGGCAGTTTCTTTTATAATCGGAATGTCACCCGACAGTGAAAAAGAAGATGCGATTAAGAATAAAGCCAGCAGCTATCTGAGTGAGAATTTTAATGGGGACTTTGAGATATTTGACACTTTATATGATAATATGGGGAACTTTGAATTTGAATACGCAGCAAAAGCTCGTAACACAAACAATGGCGTAGAATTTTTGATATATGAGGACGATGAGACCAGAAAGCTAATTGATACCTACGTGTCTGATAAATGGAGGGAAGAGTTGGAAAATGATATCCGAGCCTATCTAGAAGAAAATTTTACAGATGTGCATGATTATTTCGCTCTGTTTGATAACGAAATAGGTAAAGAATTATCAATAGACGCTTCTGAACCAGGAAGTTATAAAGAACATGAAGTATCGCCGCTTATTCGTATAGATGTGGCACGTGAGAAAGAAGAACAAGACGATAAGCAGTTTAATGCGTTTGTCTCCTATTTACAAGAGGAGGGTATTTTAGAACACGGTACCGTTATTTTTTCCTATGTAGCAGAAAGTGGTGCTATTCTGGAACAAGAAGACTGGAGAAAAGAGTTCTGATACGGCGTAATCTCTTCTGCCGGTACATCATTCGTCGGCTTTCTGTTTCATACTTTTGTTCTTAAAAAACACCTCCAAGTCTTTCGGATACTATCCGTTTTAAGAATTGGAGGTGTTTTTTTATTAGTATCCTTTAGGGCTAGTACCAAAATGGCTGCCTCTTTTTAGTTAATCCCACTAGGTTCTCTGTTAGCAGCTTCTGCTTGAGCATCAATAATTGTGCCGTTTTCATAGACGCGATAAATGCCCGCAGTACCAGTACCGCTGTTTGTCATTGCCGATTCAGACTTTAATGTTACATAATAATAAGTACCATTTTATCTTTTTCACTGTGTTCAGCTGTGCCAACAATAAGGTCTTTGTTATCTTTGATGTTGAGTTGTTCCTCGAGCAGTTCAGCGGCGTCGTTCGGGCTGGTGACAACTTTTGTCTCCGTTTGTTCAACAGGCTCTTCTGTATATTGATCAATGATTGTACCATCTTCATACACACGGTAAATACCAGCAGTACCGGATCCGCCATTCTCTACCCATTCCTTTACTTTCGTCACCAAAGTATAATAAGCTCCAGCTTCATCTTCCTCGAGGCTTCCGCCCATTGGATCGATAATAAGACCATCTTTTTCTTTGATAGCGAGACGTTCCTTGAGCAGTGCAATAGCTTCATCTGCGCTGTTTACTACCTTTGTTTGCTGGTCAGAATCCAATTGCTTCGTCTCTGCCTCAACCTCTACAGATGTATCGTTCTCACCCTTATTATTTGAAGCATCACTTGATTCCTGTTCAGAGTTGGCTGCTGTTTCTGGTGTTGTTTCTTCTTGATCTGCTTCACTATCTCTTGTATGTGCTTCCGTTTCAGTTTCCGTGTTTTTTTGCTGTTCTGTTTCTTCTTCGGCATTGCTGCATGCTGTAAATAGTAAAAGAAAAACAGGCAGTATTAAAAAGCATATACGAGCTCTTTTCAACGCTAATCCTTCCAATCTCTAACAGTTATGTAGTTGTTTCTAATGTAACACAATTGGAAGGAATGACCAAATAAGTGTTGTGAAATGTTTATATTGTACATAGGAGAAACATTTAAGAGTAGTAAAAATGAGAAAGTTCTAAGTGAGAAGTGGCAGCCAAATACAGAATGGTTGCACCGCCAGGATCGCCTTTTTTGAATGGATAAAGACTGGAAATGTACTTCTGGAGTAACGTCACATTGCTCACCCTCTCGTCATGTACTTGTCTTGATTTTATTCTAAGAAAATAGGGAGCATGGCGGTAGAGGGGTGTTTTGTAAGTTTTTCATAGATTGTGTCGATTGCTGTCTAAAGAATATAATAGACAGATAAAGAGGGATTTGCATATAATAAAACTGACCACTGGTCAAAGAGGTGTGGAAAATAGCTGAATTAACAAGAAGGCGTATTATCGAGCAGGCAAGAACATTGTTTATTGAACAAGGTTATGAAAAAGTCTCCATGCGTGGTATTGCGAAGGATTTAGGATGCAGCCATGGCGCTTTGTATTATCATTTTAAGAATAAGACAACTCTCTTTTCAGAGGTATTAGCGTTTTATTTTGATGAATTAAATCTACTCATTGATCTTACAGTGAAGCAGGCAGAAAACGATAAATTGCAGGAGTTGTTTCTTGCATTTTTGCGTTTCGGTCTTAATTATCCGCATCAATATGAATTGATGTTTTTACTGAAAAGTGAAGAAATGGATAGTCTAATGCAGCAGTCGGCCACTGCGAGTTATGAAAAATTCGCAGCAGCAGTGCGAGAAGCTAGCGGTAAAGAACTTCAGAATGAGGCGATTTACTCAATTTTTCTAGCGCTGCATGGATTTGTATCTCTTCACCTACACCGCATCCCAAGTTTTGAGGGAGTTGCCAAATCAGCTGCAGTGCATGTTGATTTTTTAAGAGAGACCATCTGAGTGGTCTTTTTTATCTACTTTAATTGACCACTGGTCAAAATGAAAGGGGGAGCTTTGTGATTACAAAAAGAATGCAAATGCGTATCGTTTTAGTGCTGGCAATAGGAATCGCTATTTATTCTGTTGTGCAGTACGGAATAGTTGGAATGGATAAAGCGGGTTTTATTATGCAGAAGATCAGTTTAGGAGAGATTCTATCTAGTGTGTGGAAAGTGATGCTCGGCGTTCACATTGTGACAAGTATCTTCGCGCTTGTACTAGGTCCTTTTTTACTAATGGAAAAGGTAAGACAGAAAAACAAAATGCTGCATAAACGCATGGGCTATATGTATACAGCCGGCGTAATAGGTGGAGGAGTTTCTGGGTTGTATCTAGCTTATTATGCTACAGGCGGCGTGATTGCTCAAACCGGTTTCGGTATGCTTGCTATTGTTTGGTTCATATCGGTAATCCTTGCAGTCAAAGCAGCTACCCAAAGAAAAATAGTCCAGCATCGATACTGGACTATGGTGAATTACAGTCTAACATTTGCTGCGGTGACACTGCGAATTTGGCTCGGTTTATTTGTGTTTGTTTTTGGTTTCCAGCAATATGAGGTGTATTATGCCTACACAGCATGGATCTGCTGGGTTCCAAATCTGCTGTTTGTCCTAGTTTATCTTAAACGGAAAAAGAGTAATGTGTTCTAAAGTTTCGGCTGCTTTGATTTCTTACTAGGTACGAAATAGGAGCTTGCTCCAAGCAGAATAGCTCCGACCATTGCCATCCCAACACCAATGAATGTGTTTGTAAGTGATAAATAGATGCCGCCAATTAAAATAAAGGTGCCAACAAGATGCAAGAATATATGTTTTCCCATCATGATCTCCCTCTGTAGCAAGCTGCTGCCCTTTAAGATTACTAAATAGTTTGATAATAAGCAAATATGTGTTTAACCGTGTTAACTTTGGGATATTTAATTAAGAAGGTAAAATCAAAGGAGGCACTATTCGTGCAGGAAAAGTTTGATGTAGAGTTTACATTTGTCGGCGGAGATAAGTATACATTCACAGATTACCAGTCTGGTTCCTATGTTCATGTAGTGAACGAGATCAAAGCTAGTGAGAATGGCTGGTTTGGAGTAGCTGGTGAAGTTGTCAATCTAGCGAATGTGACATCTGCTAAAGTGATAGAGAAATAATGAGGGAGGCACCTATCGAAGGATAGGTGCCTTTTTTATGGAAAAAGATTTATTTCCATAGGGCAACAACTGGCAATAACATGAAAGGTGTACTATAATTCTATAAAATTTGATTATTTAGATAAAAGGAGAGGGAAAGATGGCAGAACAGGTGAAGCAGGTTACGAAAGAGCAGCTAGCAGCACAGCTTCTGGAAGTATATGAAACGAAACAGCCGATTGATTTCTTCAGCAAAGTGCAACATCTTTCCGTCGAAGAATCGTATGATGTGCAGCAAGTGTTTGCAGCTAAAAGATTAAAGCAGACTGGAAAAGAAATAAAGGGTTATAAAATCAGCATGACAAGCCCTAGTACGCAGGCCTTATTCAGCGCAAGCGAACCGGCATTTGGGACATTATTTGAAGATACTTTACATAGAGGAGACACGGAGCTAGAGCTAGCTTCGATGCTCTCACCACTGCTGGAGCCCGAGATCGTATTCGTTCTGAAAGAAGATTTAAGCTTCGGAGCAGCAGAACAAGAGATCTTGGAGAAAACCGTTCTTCATGCAGGGATAGAAATTCCTGATTCCCGATTTGCTGATTGGTTCCCGAAATTTCAGTTGTCTGATTTAATTTGTGATAATGGCGTGACGGGAAAAGTTGTACTGGCAGCGGGTGGGAGAGATGATTTAACACTAGAGGAAGCTGCGCAAATTAAGCTGACGCTTACGCATGATGGGGAGCATATTAATAGAGGCTATGCAACAGAGGTAATGGGTAACCCAGTTTCATCTGTCGCTTGGCTGACGCAGAAACTAGCCGAAAGAAATCAATACTTAAAGAAAGGCATGGCAATAAGCTCTGGTACATTTCTATCACCGATTCCATTAGCAAGAGGCATCTTTAGAGCTGATTTTAGTCTTATAGGTCAGATAAAATTGGAAGTCAACTAATTTGTAAGATTTATTGACAAACTATTCAGCGGCGCTTATAGTTAGGATTATTAATTTGGTCGAAATATTTTAACAAAAGCGACGAATGGGAGTAGTAGAGGAACAGACACAGCTGACAGAGAGCTGCGGATTGGTGAAACGCAGCCTGTGTTTTCCTCGAACTCACCCTGGAGCAGCAGAACTGAAGGACAGATTCTTTAGGTTTTGACGAGTTACCTTCGTTACAAGGTGAAAAGCGGGTTCCTTAGAACCAACGAGAGTGGTACCGCGGAAAGCACAAAAAGCCTTCCGTCTCTTTTCCATCACATATGGAGAAGAGACGGAAGGCTTTTTTTTCTATAGAATCTGCAATACTTAAATGGAGGTAAAAATGATGAAGAAAGAACAACATGGACTGAAGCGCACCATGACAGCGCGCCATATTATGATGATGGCACTAGGTGGTGCAATTGGTGCAGGGCTTTTTAAAGGCTCAAGCTCAGCTGTTGATTTGGCAGGACCTGCTGTTATACTTGCTTATTTGCTAGGCGGCATTATTCTATTATTTGTTATGCAAGGTCTTGCTGAAATGGCAGTACAAAATAAAGATGCGAGAACATTTCGCGATCTGGTCCAGTCCAGTATTGGTAAGTTTCCAGCATTCTTCCTTGATTGGATTTACTGGAAGATGTGGGTATTAAATATTGCTGCTGAAGCTGTGGTTGCGGCAATCTTTTTGCAGTATTGGCTGCCAGATTACCCGGTCTGGCTTTTGACGCTAATTGTCGCAGTACTTGTGACAGCTGTTAATTTATTCTCTGTAAAAACATTTGCCGAGACAGAATACTGGCTGGCATTAATTAAGATAAGTGTTATTATTTTGTTCATCTTGGCTGGTATTGTATTGCTGCTTGTATCCTTCGGAGATCATACAGCACCCGGCTTTTCTAATCTGACAGCTCATGGCGGATTTCTGCCGAATGGCGCAGGTGGTTTGATTTCAGCGATGTTGGTCGTTATTTATTCATATGGCGGAACAGAAATTATTGGTGTCACATTAGCTGAAACAAAAAATCCGGAAAAAGTCGTACCAAGAGCAGTTCGCAGCACCTTAACGCGTATTATAGCGTTCTATCTGTTTCCGTTCTTTATTATTGTAAGTCTGATTCCTTGGAATGAAGTGAATGAATCTGCAGTAAGTCCGTTCGTACTTGTCTTCCAGCTTATCGGAATTCCTGGTGCGGATCATGTGATGAATGCGGTTATTCTTTTGGCAATTATCTCGTCCATGAACTCTGGCCTGTATGGTTCATCTCGCGTTCTTTACACACAAGCATTGGACGGAAGGATTTCCAAACGTTTCGCTTGGCTTTCCAAGCGGCAAGTACCAGTCGTTTCGATACTTGTTTGTACGTCTTTCTTATATGTAGGAGTGCTTATTTCACTCTTTATCGGCAGCGAGACGTTTGATTACTTGATGGGATCCCTTGGGTACACTGTCTTGTTCATTTGGCTAATTATTTCATTCGCGCACTTGAAATCGAGAAAGAGCCAGCCTGATAAAAGTACTTATTATGTCAAAGCTTTTCCGGTGACAACGTGGCTTGCAATCACTGCGCTGCTACTCATCTTAATTGGTGTGATCTGGACAACTGCTGTGGTAATTACCGGGATAACATTGGTTATTTATCTCATTATTATTGGGGCATACGTAATGAAGAAACGCAGAAATAAGATTTAATACCTACACGATATATTAAGTTTTAGAAAAATTTGATTATTGCACGCCTCTAGCTGTTTCGATACTATATAATAGTATACTTATTTTGAGTCAGGGCTTTCTATATGTTCCATACTCGAAATGAAGAAGAGGGGAGCATAAACATGGCTGAAGAAAAACTAGCCAGAGGATTAAAGAATAGGCATGTTCAATTAATTGCAATTGGCGGTGCAATCGGGACGGGGTTGTTCCTAGGTGCCGGCAAATCGATTCATCTAACCGGACCATCTATTCTTTTTGCTTATCTGATTACCGGTATTTTTTGTTTTCTTATCATGCGAGCATTGGGAGAAATTCTGCTTAGTAATTTAGGATACGGATCTTTTGTGGACTTTGTCGGGGATTACTTTGGTGACAGAGCTGCCTTTGTCACTGGGTGGACATACTGGTTCTGTTGGGTTTCCATCGCAATGGCCGATTTAACAGCTGTTGGTATCTATACGAAGTTTTGGTTCCCGGGAGTACCACAGTGGATGCCAGGATTAATTGCACTTGTTATTTTGCTGATCATGAACCTTGCGACAGTGAAATTATTTGGAGAAATGGAATTTTGGTTCGCTCTAATAAAAATTATTGCTATTTTGGCTTTGATTGTTGTCGGTGTGTATATGATTCTTCGCGGATTCTCCACCGATGCTGGACCGTCCAGCTTTTCGAATCTTTGGGATCATGGCGGCTTCTTCCCGAATGGCGTACATGGATTTATTCTGTCATTCCAGATGGTCGTGTTCGCCTTCGTCGGAATCGAACTTGTCGGACTGACAGCTGGAGAAACAGAAAATCCGGAGAAGGTTATTCCTAAAGCAATTAATAATATTCCGATTCGAATTCTTGTCTTCTACATTGGTGCACTCATCGTCATTATGAGTATCTATCCATGGGATGCAATCAATCCGGCCAAAAGTCCGTTTGTACAAGTATTTACAGCTGTCGGAATCGTAGCTGCGGCAGGTATTGTCAACTTCGTTGTGTTAACATCGGCTGCTTCTGCTTGTAATAGTGCTGTGTTCAGTACAAGCCGGATGGTATATTCGCTGGCAAAAGAGGATCACGCACCGAAGCCATTTAAGAAATTGAATTTGCGCCAAGTACCTAAGAACGCACTGTTCTTTTCAATGATTATCATTTTAATTGCAGTCGTGCTCAACTACATTATTCCTGAAGGTGTTTTCACGCTGATCACGAGTATCTCAACAGTTTGCTTCATCTTTATTTGGAGCATAACCGTACTTGCTCACTTGAAATATCGTAAAACACGTCCGGAATTAGCAAAGAAAAGTAAGTTCAAAATGCCATTATCACCAATCTCGAACTACTTAATTTTAGCTTTCTTAGCGTTCGTTGTCGTTGTACTTGCTTTAGCTGAAGACACACGAATTGCTTTGTTTGTAACGCCGGTGTGGTTTATCCTATTGCTGGTTGTTTATCAGATTCGAGTGAAGGCGAGAAATAATACCAGAAGTAATTGAGAAAAGCCCTTATATAGGGCTTTTTTTATTTCAAGAGAAAGGATAGTCGTGCATTTTTGGTAAGCGCTTACAATATTGCGAGTTTAAGTTGCAAAAATGTACACTAAACTTTCTGAAACTGACAACATATAATCAAACTATGAAAGGGGTTACATGCATGAAAGAGCGCACTCAGAAAATACTAATTAGATTCTCTTCGGTTAATTCCTTTTTGACTTATAAAGATCTGAGTAAAGAATTTTTTATTAGTGAACGGACGCTTCGGAACGATTTAGTTCTAATTAATGACTATCTTGCTGAAAATGATTACCCACAGATTATCACCGCAAGAGGGAAAGGATTGAAATTAAATCTTTCTGAGAAAGAACGTAAGAGGTTACTTCTAAATATCGGAGATGAAATAACACACGCTTATTATGGACCTAATGAGAGATTTCTTGTATTACTTCTAGATATTGTTAATCCATTGACTACAACGATTCTCTATGAAATGGAAGAAAAGCTTCAAGTTTCAAAAAGTACATTAGATGAAGATATGAGAAGGTTACGTTTGTTTGTGAAAGACCATGACGTATCAGTCGTAAGTCTGCCGAAGCAAGGCGTTGTATTCCAAGGGGATGAGCGCTCCATAAGGGCCATATTGTATAAAGTTATTACAAATATGGTTGATATCGATTATTTAATGAGAGCAGTAGATACAGAGGTAGTACTCTCTATCCCGGATCGATTAGGGTTGGATTATCTAGATGCCAAAGTATTAAATACAATTCGTAAACTTTATGATGAAGTTTTAGAAAGATGCAAGATTAAAGTTAATTATGTATATCGTAATCAGGTAATTTTGTTGTTAGCAATTTGGAAACGAAGGGTGCAAGAAGGCAATGAAATAATTGAATATTGCGATTTTAAAATCGGATATATGAAAGGACCCATTAAAGACTTTATAAGTTCGATCTGCAGTGAATTTAATTTAGATATTCCGCTAAGTGAAAGAGAGTACATTACAGCAGCCATCGAATCTTTTAATCCGAAAGATATGAATAATTCAATTGATTGGGTTACAGCGCAACTGCTTGCTATTCAACTAATTGAGCATGTAGAGAAAATGACTGGAATCCCCTTTTCGCAAAGAGAGGAAGATTTATATGAAGGATTGTATAAGCATATCACAGGACTGTTAAGTAGGGCGAAAAATGATATCCAGGCTTCTAATCCTTTGAAAGAGACTATTAAGGAATCGTATACCGATTTATATAAAGCAGTTTCCTGCTTTAGGAAGCAAATAGAGAAACACACTAAAAAAACACTGTCGGAAGATGAAATTGGATTTCTTACCGTTTATTTTTCAACTTCTGCGAGCTGGTGGAAGCAGGAAAAACAATCCTCTTATCAGGCAGTTGTGTTATGCAACCACGGTCTGTCGACAGGAAAGTTGTTGGCAGCAAATCTAAAGGAACATTTCAATATAGATATTGTAGCAGTGCTAAGCTCGCACGAATTGCCGTTTATTGACAAGTTAGATGTAGATTTAGTATTTACGACAATTCCTATTAATTACAAGAGAAAACCACTCTTAGTACTCAATCCTATTTTGCGTGAAAGTGATAGTAAGGAGATAAAAGCTTTTTTACAAAAAAACAAAGATAAAAGAAGAGTAGTATCCAATAACTTAGACGCTACAAAACTGATGCAAGATGTCTTATCACTAATGATTGAAAGTGGAGGTCAAATCACGAAAGAGAGTTATCAAAGATTAGAAGAGACATTTAAAAGCCATCATTTAAAAATCAATACAAGGGAGATTCAGCCAATGCTACAGGATATCCTAAAGGAGACCAATATTCTTTTGAATCAAGAATGTAAAGATTGGAAAGAAACCATAACGAAATCTGCTGAGATTTTATTGAAAGAATCAGTTATTGAAGAAAGTTATATAACTGCCATGATTAAATCTGTTGAAGAATATGGACCATATATAGTTGTTGGTAAACATTTAGCATTAGCGCATGCAAGACCTGAAGATGGCGTAAATAAACTAGGAGTTAGTGTCATGACTTTAAAAGAACCAGTTAATTTCGGAAATCCGGATAATGATCCTGTGAGAATAATTTTTTGCCTTGCAGCGGTAGACGCTTATTCACATCTTAATGTAATGAGAAATCTGATTGATTTAATAAATGATCAAGAAAAAATAAATAGATTAATAGCAGTACAAGATGCAGATACGTTCAATAAGGTGCTTTATGGAAGCGAAGAAAATAAATTTGAGAAGGAGAGATTTTCATGAAAAAGTTAAATATCTTGTTTGTTTGTGGCGCGGGCTTAGGAAGCAGTTTTGCTTGTCAAATGGCAGCAGAAGATGTGTTAACTAAATTAGGTGTAGAAGCTAGATTGGATCATAGTGATATTTCTTCTGCAGCTTCAGCAAAGCCGGATATTATTATCACGGCACAGAACTTCCAATCACAGTTTGAGAAGTTTTCAATAGATTCTAAACAAACAACGATAGTTTACTTGCGCAATATTGTATCGAAGCAGGAAATTGAAGATAAAATTACTCCTATCCTAAAAGAAAAAGGGGCTTTCGTTTAATTAGAAGAAAGGAAAAGCGAGGGAGGAAGATAGCGTATGAGTGTTATTAACTTTATAATCGAAAACATTTTGACGCAGGCATCCGTCACAATAGCATTGATTGCTATGCTAGGTTTAATTCTGCAGAAAAAATCAGCTGGGCAAGTAATTTCTGGCTCATTAAAAACAATGCTTGGATTTATGGTATTGGTTGCTGGATCCAGTATCATTGTGGGGAGTTTAACATATTTCGGTAAGATCTTTGCAGAAGGGTTTCACATGCAGGGAATTGTCCCATCTATTGAGGCTATTAACGGTCAGGCCATGAATGAATTAGGACTAGGGCGTGACATTGCTTTAACCTTCCTTGCTATCTTTGTTTTTAACATAATCATTGCTCGATTTACTAAGTGGAAGTACATTTTCTTAACAGGTCAAGCCATACTTTGGATGGCTACTATGACAACTGTGTTTGGTTATTTTGCAGGGCTGCGAGGTATTACACTGATTTTGGTAGGCGGTTTCATTGGTGCTGTATTTGCAGTTGCTATGCCGGCAATCGCACAGCCGTTTGTCCGTAAGATTACAGGCTCAGATGACATAGCATTAGGACATTTTTGCACAGTTGGCTATGTGTTTGAAGCAGGTGTAGCAAAAGTATTCGGGGAAAAAGGAGATAAGAAAAAGTCGGTAGAAGACTTAAAGCTTCCAGCTCAATTAGAATTCTTACAAGATACCTACCTTTCAGTAATGGTTATTATGGTTCCGCTTTATATTATTACAGCAGCATTTGCTGGTGCAGAGTTCGCTTCTACATTATCAGGTGATACACATTATTTAATGTTTGCATTCCTCCAAGCAATTCAGTTCGTAGTAGGAGTGTACGTACTATTATCAGGGGTCCGTTTGTTGTTAGGAGAAATTGTTCCTGCGTTTAGAGGGATTGCCATGCGCCTTGTTCCCAATGCCAAACCTGCTTTGGATTGTCCGGTGCTTTTTCCATTTAGTCCTAATGCGGTGATTGTAGGTTTTATTACAACTACTATTGGCTGTGTTATTGCCATGTTCGTACTGCCGGTGTTTGGGTTAGCTATGATCTTACCAGGTATGCTGACGGCATTCTTTGCAGGGGGAACGGCGGGGATATTTGGTAATCTAGTTGGCGGAAGACGCGGAGCAGTTATTGGTGGTATTGCACATGGCTTCTTCATCACACTACTTCCTGCGCTGCTAGTCACTACTTTTAATTCTATGGGTTTTGTGAATACGACAGCGACTGACGTTGATACAGTAACTGCTGCTTTACTATATGCATGGCTAATTGGCCCGCTTCTAAAAGCGTTTTAAAAGGGGGAAGAATTAATGTTTGGATTTGGTAAGAAGAAAACAAAGAAACCAAAACAAGAGTCCATTGAGCCGGAAACGGCGATTATAACGGAAGAAGACAAAGAAGAGATGCTACGCACAATCTCTATGAGAGAACAAGAACTAATTCAGGCAGATGAAGAGGAAAAGGCTAAAATCTATGAGGTTATTGGTATGACATATTTGAAAATCGGAGAAGACGATCAGGCAATAGATGCGCTTGAAAAGAGTATTCAACATAAGAAAACACTGGGAGATGGATACAAGAGTTTACTAAGTTTATATAACAAAAAAAGGGCAGAGGCAGCGAGAATGAATGACGATAAATCCTTGCAGGTCTATCTGGAGAAAATGGATCAGATGATGCAAGTCTCTAAAGATGTAACACGAGGTGTACGGTAAGTAGTACCAAATTATTGTTAAGAGGAGCGAAATTATCCATGTATACTACTTTAAAAGAAGTTACAAGCAAAGCTGAGCAACTAAATTATACAGTCGGTGCTTTCAATGCACACAATTTAGAAATGCTGCCTGATATGATTCGTGCTGCGAAAGAACAGGGTTCACCGATTATTATTCAAACAAGTATAGATACTGCAAAATATATCGGCCATGAAAATTTTGTTGCGGTATGCAAGTCTATGGCAACAAAAGAAATGGTAGATGTAGTATTGCATCTGGATCATGCAAGAAATTTTGATGACATTAAAGAAGCTATTGATAAAGGATATACATCTGTTATGTTTGATGGTTCGCACTTACCTTTGAAAGAAAATATTATGAAAACACGCGCAGTAGTGGAATATGCGCATAAGCAAGGGGTTTCTGTTGAAGGAGAACTAGGGACCATTGGCGGAACAGAAGAAGGAATACATGTAGGTGAAGATGATAAGGTTTATACGAACCCAAAAGATGCGGTAGAGTTTGTTAAGGCGACTAAAGTAGATGCACTAGCAGTAGCTATAGGTACTAATCATGGTCAATATAAATCAAAGACGCAAGTAAATATACCATTATTAAGAGAGATTGATGCAGTGGTTGATGTACCATTAGTTATTCATGGAGGAACCGGTGTAAACGAGCAGGATATACATGAATTAATTAACAATGGGATCCGTAAATTCAATGTAGGTACGGAATTGCTGGTGGCTTGGACTAGAAAAGCAAAAGAAACATTTGAAGAGACGAAAGAAACCAAATCACTGCGACATAATATAATTCCATGCAATCAGGCAGTAAAAGAAGTAGTTAAACACAAAATCAGTATCTTTATGAACATTGAGGATCGCTCCCTTATATTGAGGTAATTTATATAAATATGAAGCAGAAGGGAAACTGCCTTACCCGTAACTAGTAGGTAGATAGAAGGTGATTAATTGTGTAAAATACTAATATTGCTAGCTGGATTTCCGGGAACAGGTAAAACATATTTAAGCAAAATTATTGATGAGAATTTAGGACCGTATTCAAAAATTTCACCAGACGATTTAAAAGAGCATTATTTCGATATATATGGGTTTCAAAACTTGAAGGAAAAACAAAAGCTTGTGGAAAGAGCATGGAATAAATATTATGAAGCGTTGGATTATCAGATGCACGCAGAAAAGAAAATCATAACTGATTATCCATTCAGTAAAAAACAGCAACCATTTCTTCAACGATTAACAGAAAAGTACCAATATAAAGTCGTGACAATTCGTCTGATAGCTGATTTGGATATTTTGTACGAACGCCAAAGAAAAAGAGATTTAGATACATCTAGGCATTTAAGTCATGTTGTATCATCATACCGGATTGGTGATCGTTTGGAGAATAGAAATGAGGCAGATGGCTTACTCACATACAACGAGTTTATAGAACGGTGCACAACGAGAGGTTACGATTTATTTCAGATGGGAAAGTTAGTTGAGGTAGATGTAACCGACTTTTCAAGAGTTAATTATTCAGAGCTGATTAAGAAGGTTGGAATATACTTGGAGGAAGCTATACATTAATTAGTATATCTTACATGTAAGTTTTTAGATTGAGCGCGGTATTTTAAAAGTTCCTTACTATATATTTCTCTTTTAGTTACAGATCACTAATGTCTGTCTACTAGAAGAGTTTTTTTATGGAGAATACATTTTAAAGAGTAATAGATTTTTATTGACTATGATATTTGGGACGAGACCAAGTTATACAGTCGCTTTTTAGATAGGTATTATGCTTATAGTATCTTGAGCAACATAATTGAATGCGTGCAAGGGCATTTGCTACGATAGAAACAGATTGAAATAGGAGGGGCTATATATGAGTAAAAAGATTGCAGTTTTAGTAACCGACCAATTCGAAGACGTCGAGTATACGAGTCCGGTAAAAGCATACGAAGAAGCTGGTCACAGTGTTGTCAGCATTGACTTGGAAGCTGGCAAAGAAGTTACTGGCAAGCATGGTGAGAAAGTAAAGATCGACAAGGCGCTTTCTGATGTGGAGGCAAGTGATTTTGATGCATTGCTCATTCCTGGCGGCTTCTCTCCTGACTTGCTTCGTGCCGATGACCGCCCAGGTGAGTTCGCAAAAGCTTTCGTAGAAGATGAAAAACCTGTTTTTGCTATTTGCCATGGCCCGCAAGTATTGATTGATACAGACTTGCTTAAAGGCAAAGATATAACAGGCTTCCGCAGTATTCGTAAAGATTTGATTAATGCTGGCGCAAACTTCAAGGATGAAGAAGTGGTAGTAAGCCATAATATCGTAACAAGCAGAACACCTGATGATTTGGAAGCATTCAACCGTGAATCATTGGATCTATTAAAATAAGCCAAGAGCGCTAGACTTTGAGTCTAGCGCTCTTTTTTTATGCTTTTTCCCCTACAACGGAGAAGCGTTCATTTGGATGAGCTGGTTTTTCAATTTCATCTAAGGCAGCTATCGCAAAATCAGCATAGCTGATATAGCTCTCACCTTGATCGTTCAATAGGAGGATGTCGCCGCCAGTTTGGTAGTTGCCAGTCCGTTTCCCATCTGCGTCAAAAATACTGGCTGGACTGATGAATGTCCATTGAATGTCGTTGCTGTCTTGCAATTCTTTTAGATTCTCAGCCATATTAGAAGCTGTCGGATAGAAACTTTCCGGGAAGTCTTCTGTCTCCAGAATACGAGTCGTTTTCTTTTCATCTGTGAACAAAGTTCCAGCACCGCCAACAACGAGGAGTCGAGTGGAAGGAGCACCTTTCAGTGCATGCATGAGTATGCGGCCTGCTTCTATATGCTGCTCTTCTTGACCAGAAGGTGCATTAAAGGCATTAACAATCACCTCGAAGTCATTGATATCCTCTGTTTTGATATCAAAAATATTCTTTTCTATTATGTTAATATCTTCTTTTTGAACTTTAGCCGGGTTCCGTACAATAGCTGTTACTTCGTGGCCGCGTTCTGCAGCTTCTTTTGTAATGAGGCTTCCGGCTTTTCCTGTTGCGCCAATGATACCAATCTTCATTTGTATTCCTCCTTCATTTAGGTGTTACAAATTAAAACCTGCCTACACATACCTTTTACCCGTTTTATTTTGCGTTATACTAGAAAGATAGGATTTTAATAGAAAGTGAGCTGGAAGTTATGTCGATAAGCAGCCGTTTCGCGGTTGGCATTCATATATTGTTGCTTTTGGAAGTGTATAAGGAAGAGGTGAATACGTCTGACTTCATTGCTTCCAGCGTCAATACAAACCCAGTCGTTATTAGAAAAATAATGGGCATGTTGAAGAAGGCAGGCTTGGTTAAGGTTCGGCCAGGTGTGGCTGGTGCGGAATTGGCGCAGAGACTTGACGAGATTACGTTGTTAGAAGTATATCAGGCTGTTGAAGCGGTACCGGAAAATGAACTGTTCCGTGCTCATGGCAGCCCAAATCCCAAATGTACCGTCGGTCGTCATATTCAAGCAGCTGTTCTTCCAATTTTCGCCGGTGCTCAAGCAGCGATGGAGAAGGCATTGGCTCATGTTACAATCGCTGATGTGGTGAAAGGTATCGAAGAGCAGGAAAAAAAGGGTGATTAAAAAAAGCGTATTGCCTCGGCAATGCGCTTTTTTCTAATTGTTATTCTGCTTTTTCTAAGTCGGCAGCTGGTCCGAAAAATTCGAAATGGATCTGCTCTTTGCTGAAGCCAGCACGATAGAGGGTAGAGATGACGAATTCCATGAATCCAGCTGGACCGCAGACATAAACATCGCTATCTGCGTTGACCATCTCCTTGAGGACAGTTTCGTCAATTCGATTTTCTTCGTAATATGTTTTATAAGTTAAATTAGACATCTTCTCTTGAAGACTTTGTATTTGCTTCGTAAAGGCAGCGTATGCTGGTGTGCGTGCTGCTTGAAGGAAGACAATTTCCCGACTTGGATCCTTTGCTGCAAGTGTCTCCATCATACTCATTATTGGTGTAATTCCTACGCCGCCAGCAATGAATGTAATAGCTTTATCTGACTTTCCGCTAAGCGTAAAGTCACCAGCTGGTGCACTTACTTCAAGTGTATCTCCCTCTTTTACTTGGTCATGCAAGTATACGGAAACCTTACCATCTGGATTATTATCGTCTTCCTTTTTCACGGAAATACGGAACAAATCTGATGATGGCGTCTTGGATAAACTGTACTGACGAATCATCATATATTCCTCGCCAGGAATGGACACACGGACGGAAATATACTGCCCTGGTTCATACGAAGGTACATGCGCTGCATCAGCAGGCTTTAAGTAGAAGGAAGTGATAACGTCACTTTCTGGAACTTTTTTCTCGACAACAAAGTCTTTGAAATACGCCCAGCCGCCTTCTTTTTTCTCGTTTTCTTCATACATTGTGGCTTCTACACCGATGAACGCATCCGCGATAACACCGTATGCTTCTCCCCATGCATGAAGAATCTCTGGAGTTGCGTTATCTCCTAGTACCATCTTGATCGCTTTGAGTAAGTATTCGCCTACAATAGGGTAATGCTCTGGTTTAACACCAAGGCTGACGTGTTTATGTGCAATCTGTACGACAGTCGGGAGAATTTTTTCTAGCTTATCAATATGCACAGCAGCAGCATAGACAGCATTCGCAAGTGCAGTCTGTTGTTTTCCTTGAGCTTGGTTAGCGTGGTTGAAAATGTTCAGCAGTTCTGGATGAGCTTTGAATAGTTCTTCATAAAAGACAGTCGTAATTTGTGTTCCGTGTACTTCTAGTACAGGTACAGTGCTTTTAATAATGTTAATCGTTTCTTGTGATAACATAGTTGATTCCTTCTTTCGGTGGATTACTCCTATCATAAGACTAATTATGTATAAAAGATATATTTTAAATACCACTTTAACAAAAGTGTCACATTCTCTTTTTGTCCATTCGCTTTGCCAATTATGCTATAATCCTCAAGAAGAGGAGGAATAATAATGCGGTTGACAATGTATACAGATTTCTCCCTGCGGATCCTTCTATATTTGGGAACACAAGAAAAAGTCAAGCTGTCGACGATTCAGGAAATCGCGACTGCTTATAAAATATCTAAAAATCACTTAATGAAAGTGTCGCATGAACTGCGGCAAGCAGGTTATATAGAAGCAGTAAGAGGTCGGTCAGGAGGTATCAGGCTGGCTCGTGATCCAAAGGACATTAATGTAGGAGCTGTCGTAAGGCAGATGGAAGATGATTTTCATTTGGTAGAGTGCTTTAATCGGGAAAACAATACTTGTCCGATTGCTTCTGTTTGCGGCCTAAGAGGGGTTCTCGGTAAAGCATTGTATGCATATTTGCAGGTGCTGGACGCCTATACGTTGCAGGATTTATTACAAAATGAAGCGGATTTGCGGATGCTGCTTCGATAGTTATGTAAGGAAAACAGCCTTTCTCTAGTGGGAGAGGCTGTTTTTATTTGAAGCGATAATACTGTTGTCCATCTGTATAATACGCTGAATGAGAAGTGTTCGATTCTTGATTCATAGCACTTTCTTCTGGAACAGGCCTTTGATTGCATTCATCTGGTGGACCAATGACAATCGTTTGATTGTGAAGCGGGCGCAGTGTTTCCTGCAGTTTCTTTTTATCGAGGCAATATGTTTGTGCCAATACTTCGACAGGCGTTCGAGCTAGGATATCAGAACCGAAAATATATTCCGGATAAGGTGCATCAAATATAGTCAGCAAGTGCGTTTCATCTTCAGCGGCTGTCTCCCAATGCCACCAGCCTTGCGGAATATTTGCCACTTGTCCTGGCGTAATCGAAATGGTTTCGACGTTGTTGGTAAAAGGGTTAATGAGCGATACATGTGCGGAACCTTGTATAGCATAAACAAGCTCGGCAGCATTTTGATGATAATGCGGTTCAACTGTCTTTCCCTTGCTCAAGAAAATATCGAGCAGAGATACATTCCCTAATGTATTTAATACATCACGTCCAAGCCGGTTGATGTAGTTCTGATTATCGCGAGTGAATAAACGATTTTTATTTACATCACTAAAATAGTGCACATTTGCTTTGGTGTAATCCATGTATTCGTTATCTTTCCCCATGTGTACCCTCTTTTCTGGTGATATGTCCCGAGGTTAGCTTATGCAGCAGCTTGAAGTTTGGATTTTACAAAAAAAGGTTCCGCATTTTTTGAAAAAAAGGTACGATATGGAGGCTGAACCTGTGGACACACAGAAAACATACTCGTGATATAAAGTATACATACCAAATCGTCGTAAGAAATAAAGGAGTACAACATGAGAAAGCGCGGCATTACCGTTAAATTGTTTGCTGTAACAGCTTTGTTCTTTCTGGCGTTTTACGCCATGATGATGATCTTTCAGCTGTTATTTTTTGATCGATTTTACGAGCATCATAAAACAAAAGAAGCTGCAGCGCATTTGCACCGGTTAGCAAATGGCTATGAGGAAGATTCCTGGAGTGAGGAAGAACTGACAAAGCAGACGTTAGCTTACATGAGCAAAACAAAGAGCCCATTAACAATAGTGGACAAAGACGGCTACCAGCTTGTACGAGATCCGTTTAACATCATGATGAAGACAGAAAGTGGTGAAGAAGTGGAAGTAGCACTTTCTTTACTCGTTACGGATTACGGGGAGGACTTACGTGCATTGGACATTGAAAAAGGAGACAGTCTAACCGTCCAAGGAGAAACAGATGGGACGATCACTAAGGTTATGTATCCTTCTATTATTACAAATGGAGATGCCAGTGTCGGTGAAGATTTGGTAGATAACGAAGTAACAATGGAAGGGGAAGTAATAAGTATCTCGCTGCCCGAATCAGGGATGTTGAATAAAGGAATAGGTCTGCTTTATGACGCTTTACTGGAGTGGTTCCCACTAGAAAAAGCCGAGTTGAAAAAGCTATCTAAAGGAGAAAGTCTGCAGTTAGACTGGATAGAACCATGGAGCGGAAAACATAATCTCGTATTAATTGACCCCGTTGAAAAAGAAGGAGAAAAGCAATATTTATTCTCTGTTACGTCATTGCAGGAGATTAAGGATACAAATGAAGCATTACAGTTGTTTTATTTGTATATCGGAATTGCTGGCTTCGTGCTAATTCTTTTGCTGTCTCTTATTTATTCCCGTCTTGTCAGCAGACCGCTGATCAAGCTGAATGAAATGGCGAAAAAGATGGTGCATCTTGATTTTTCCTCGGCTAAGCCGATAAAACAAAAGGACGAGTTGGGAAGTCTTTCGAATAATTTGCTGACAATGGCGCAGAACCTTGATGCTGCTTTGAGTGAATTAAAGCAAGCAAATGGACAGCTAAAGCAAGATATGGAAAAAAGAAAGCAGATGGAAAAGGCGCAAAGGGAGTTTTTCGAGCATGCTTCACATGAGCTGAAAACACCGCTTAGTATTGTCAAAAGCTTCGCAGAAGGGCTGCAGGATGGAGTCAGTCCAGACAAGCAGGATCATTATGTACAAGTAATTATAGAAGAGTCAGATAAGATGGAAGTCCTGATCAAAGATATGCTGGATTTAGCTAAGCTAGAGAACGGTGCCATTAAGCTGCGCAAAACGTCTATTATGCTCAGTGAAATGATAGAGGATTTAGCTGCCAAGCTATTTAATATGGCAAAAGAGAAAAATGTAGCAATAGAAATCATACCGCAAAACGAACTGCCTATAACGGCCGACTGTGAGTGGCTAGAGCGCGTTATGCGGAACTTTCTTGTGAACGCTATCCGGCACAGCGAAGCTGATTCTGTGATTACCATAAGAGTAGCGTCAGACCAAGAAACCGGCAGCAGTAACTTTAGCATTGAGAACAAAGGGCTGCATATACCAGAGGAGCAGATGAAGAAGATTTGGACGCGTTTTTATCGGACAGAATCTTCACGAAGCCGTATGACAGGCGGTACGGGGCTTGGATTAGCAATCATTCAGCAAATACTCACCCTGCATCGATTTGATTACGGAGTGGAAAACACGCCAGAAGGTGTACGCTTCTTTGTTCAGTTTGATAAGAAGTAGGAAAAATTGCTTAGAAGGACACATGAAAGACATACAAGCTTGTTAATTTATGTATATAGAGTGGAAGGAAGATTCACGATGGGGAAGAAAGTGTTGCTTGTCGAGGATGAAGTGAGAATCCGGGAGGTAGTAGCTGATTACTTCAAAAAGGACGACTGGGAAGTGTATGAAACGGATAATGGCAGCAGTGCTATTGACTGGTTTGATACGATTTATCCCGATTTAGTCATTCTCGATATTATGATGCCGCAAATGGATGGATTTGCTGTTACCAAGCAGGTTCGCATGCGGTCTGGTGTACCGATTATTTTGCTGACAGCAAAATCTAGTGATGATGACAAAATTCATGGATTTGAACTTGGTGCCGATGATTATGTTACCAAGCCATTCAGCCCAAAAGTGCTAGTAGCACGTGCCAATTCGTTGATGAAGCGGGCAACCGAACATTACTTACCGACTGGTCATATGATCAGCTTCGGGCAAGCAATCGTTAATACGAAGTCTCATCAGCTTGAGCTTGATGGCCAGCAAGTCGAATTGACACCAAAAGAATATGAGTTATTGGTATTCCTGCTTCAGCACAAAAATAACGTCCTTTCACGTGAAACAATTTTGAATCACGTATGGGGATTAGACTTTGATGGGGATAGTCGAGTTGTCGATACACATATAAAAAAGCTGCGTGCCAAGTTAAACTGTGAATCCCATCATATTCGGACTGTCATTGGAACTGGCTATAAATTTGAATAAAAGGAAGAAAGAGAATGAATAAGCTCAAACAGCTGTATATGCATGTTGGTATCCGTTTTGCTTTACATACTTGTTTTTATCTGGCAATCCTTGTCACCTTGTTTCTGATGTACGGCTTCCACACAGCCAATACAGGCAACTATATTTATAATGATTTCTAAATGGAGAAGATAAAAAGATGAAACTTTTAACACGTATTGCACAGCATGCGGCAAGCAAACCAGAGCAGGCAGCATTTCGTACAGATGACCAAGTGCTGACTTACGGATTGCTTTGGGACAAGTCAAGCAGACTGGCAAGTTTCATACATGCCACGCAGCTTGTTCGGCAGACGCCAATTGTTGTGTATGGTCATATGGGAGCCGATATGCCGGTATCGTTCCTCGCCTGTGCACAGGCTGGCCACCCTTATATTCCGGTAGATACATCCATTCCAATGGAACGGATGCGTCTTATCGTGGAAAAATCCGGTGCACAATTAGTAATCAATACGACAGATAGCGTACTGGACCTGGATCATGTTGCTATTTTACATATGCAGGCCCTGCACCTGGAAAAAGAACAGCCTATCGATGGTGACCACTGGGTTCAGCCGGATGAAGTGTTTTATATCATTTATACCTCCGGCAGTACCGGAAATCCAAAAGGCGTTCAAATAACTGCTGCAAATTTGCAGTCTTTCACAGATTGGATGACAGGTGACTTCCCCTTAAATCAAGGAAAAGTATTCTTGAATCAGGCGCCGTTTTCGTTTGATTTGTCTGTCATGGATTTTTATCCCGCGCTGCAAAGCGGTGGAACTGTGCATGCCTTGGAGAAAGAAGTAATCAATAAGCCAAAGCTTTTGTTTGAGAACTTGAGTCGTTCTGCCTTACAAGTATGGACATCAACGCCTTCTTTCGTACAGATGTGTTTTCCAAATCCAGACTTTAATGAAAAGATGCTTCCGGAGCTTGAGGTATTCCTGTTCTGCGGGGAAGTACTGCCGCTCGCGGTGGCCAAGGAACTTAAAAACCGTTTCCCAAGAGCAAGGATTTTTAATACGTATGGACCTACAGAAGCAACGGTTGCCGTAACATCTGTTGAAATTACCGAAGAATTGCTCGCAAAAGAGACTGCACTGCCGGTTGGGTATCCAAAATCGGATATGCGTATTCTCGTTGTAGACGAAGCGGGCAATCCGTTGGCTGACGGAGAAAAAGGGGAGCTTATCCTTGCAGGGCCGAGTGTGTCAAAAGGCTATCTTGGTGAGCCGCTGCTTACGGAGAATGCATTTGGCATCATAAACGGAATGGCTGCCTATCGTACCGGAGACGCGGGCTTTATTCAGGACGGATTGGTGTACTGCCAAGGCCGGCTGGATTATCAAATCAAGCTGCATGGCTACCGGATGGAGCTGGAAGAGATTGAGTTCCACTTGAATCAGTCTGATTATATAAAGGCTGCACTTATTATTCCGCATGCGCCTAATGAGGAGATAGAATACTTGATTGCAGCAGTCGTACCAGCTAATCATGACTTTGAGAAAGAATACCAGCTGACAGCTGCTATTCGTAAGGATCTTGCGCTGCGTTTGCCCGCATACATGATTCCGCGGAAATTCACGTATCACACTGCAATTCCCATGACGATGAATGGAAAAGCAGATCGTAAAAGAATGAAGGAAGAGGTACTCGCATGACCCCGTATAGTTCCTTCCTTTTCTTTATTATTCTAGGTGTCTTGCTGCTGCCAACAATGGTTCTCGGCATAATGGGCAAGCGCCTGCGGTATTACAATGTGTTCGTCTCCATTGTTGTATTGGCTATTATATTTTCAGAAGGAAGCGCAGGTTTTCTCTCATTAGTTGCCTTCACAGCCCTGCAGCTGCTACTAATCAAAGGCTACATTGCTTATAGGCAGAAAAAGAATAACAGTCTCGTATTCTATGTAATGAGTATGCTGTCAATTCTGCCTTTGATCTTATCAAAGGTGTTACCGATTTTGGCAGTGGATAATTTGGCGAGTTTTCTCGGTATCTCTTATCTTACATTTCGAGCTGTCCAAATCATTATCGAAACAAGAGATGGCCTAATTAAGCAGCAGCTCTCTATTTATCAGCTTGTTCATTTTATGCTGTTTTACCCGACAATCTCGTCAGGTCCGATTGATCGTTTCCGCCGCTTCCAGAAAGATGAAGAAAAGCGCTGGGCACCGGAGGAATACAAGGAACTGCTTTATAAAGGAATCAACAAGATCTTCCTTGGATTTTTGTATAAGTTTATTATCGGCTACAGCATCAATACGTACTTCATTATGAATCTTGATCATATAGCAGATGGCATGTTTACGTATCATTTGCTGTACATGTACAGCTACAGCTTGTACTTATTCTTCGACTTTGCCGGTTATACGGCGTTTGCAGTCGGAGTCAGCTATATAATGGGAATTCGGTCACCGGAGAACTTTAATAAGCCATTCATCAGCCGCAATATCAAAGACTTCTGGAACCGATGGCATATGTCGCTTTCGTTCTGGTTCCGAGATTATGTGTTCATGCGCTTTGTATTTTTAATGAAGAAGAAAAAATGGATACAAAACAAGATGCTCGTCTCAAATCTAGGGTATATCCTGCTGTTTCTGCTGATGGGAATATGGCATGGATTAGCTATTCAGTACATTATTTATGGCGCATATCATGCCTTGATGATGACCGGATTTAATTTCTTCGAGACATGGAATAAAAAACATAAACGCTGGCCGACAGGAAGAATGATGACGGTTGTGTCAATCATCATTACTTTCCATGTCGTCTGTTTCGGATTTTATCTGTTTTCGGGCAGACCATTTCAATAAAAGGGGAATAGAATGATGGATTTTAAAGAGAAAGTACTACAAGTTATTGCAGAAGTTTGTGAAGATGATGTTGTAAAAGAAGAGCATGATATGGATATTTTCGACGCAGGACTGATTGATTCCTTCGCGACAGTAGAATTACTTGTTCAATTTGAAGAGCAGCTAGCTATCAATGTACCAATTACAGAATTCGACCGAGATACATGGAACACACCAAATGCTATTGTAGATCGTCTGAATGAGCTGAAATAATGAAAAAGAAGTATCTGTTTGGACCAATCATTCTCGCATTGGTCCTGTTTGCCGGAGTCGTGTTCGTACCGGCATCGTGGCTGGCTAAGTTAGTTCCAGCAGATCGTTTGCAGGAATCCGCTATCAGTCTGGAACCAAATATGTTCCAGGGAACGTATCTACAAAGCGAAATGCTTAAACATTCATCATATGTTCCGATCTATGGTTCTTCTGAATTGTCGCGCTGGGATCCATACCATCCATCGAATTATTTTGAAACGAACGATGCTGCCTTTACACCATATTTAGTAGGAAAAGGCGGGATGACTTCTATAATTCATGATGTAAACTTTGCAACACATGCTGATCAACTGAAAAACAAGCAGATGGTGATTATCGTATCGCCGCAATGGTTTGTTAAGCATGGTACAGACGAGCAGCATTTTGCACCAAACTACTCTTCGCTGCAGGCATTTCAGCTGCCTTACAACAAGGAAATAGACGAGCAGGTGAAACGAAAGTTGATGGAGCGTTTGATGACATATGATGCGGTCAAGAACGACACGATGCTTTATCAGCTTTACGATGCGTATCTGAATGACAAAAAGATTTTGTTCAATAGTTTATCTGTTCCTGCAAAGGCGTATATATCCATGCTTCAGAAAAAAGATTTGTATTTCACACTTCTGAAAGATAAACCAACCAATCGGCATCAGTTAGATACAGTGAAGAACAAGACATGGGAAGAACTGCAGGCCCAAGCTGATACATATGGCGAGAAACGGACACAGCACTCCCAATTCTATATGGATGATAAGGTGTATAAGCATAAGCAGCACTACATCAAGAAGATGGAAGGAAAGAATAAAGGGCATTCCTATGCGGAGTCACTTGAATATGAGGACTTCCAGCTGATGCTGGATATTCTAAAACAAGCGCAAGCGAAACCGCTGTTTGTTGTGATTCCTGTTAACGGTGCATACTACGATTACACCGGTTTTCCAAAGCAAGGAAGAGAAGCCTACTATGACCGAATTAAAAAACAGATTTCGGATAGCGGCTTTACGTACGCCGATTATTCCGGCCACGAATATGATCCGTATTTTATGCGTGACACAATTCATATCGGCTGGAAAGGCTGGGTTTATTTAGATGAGGATATGCAAAAATTCCTTAACTAGTATGGAGACGATTCACTTGAGAGGTGAATCGTCTTTTTTGTATTTGCATTAAGACCTGCTTTGACTGGTTAGACTATGGAAAAAGCGTCAAAGGAGAGAGAATGTGAAAAAAACAATTATTGCGTTAAGCATTTTATTTATCAGCTTTATGCTAGTCTCTTTTGTACTAGAGATTAAAACCGGAGATATTAACTCTTGGACGAAAGGCGGCGGCCGCGTAATTATGAGTGCATTGCCGTTAGGGTTACTGTTTCTCCAGCGCACTCCATTCCGTGTGTCGCATATTCTAGGCTACTACGCCTTACTCGTTTGTACCTTCATATTAGGAGCTATCTTTCATTTTTATGATACCTACAAATGGTGGGATGTAACACTGCATGTAGTGGGCAGTATGTATGTTGCATGGCTCGGTCTGGCTATTTATCGGTATAAAGTGCTTCGGCCTGCGGGAATGGAAATTTCGCGGTGGATAATCTTTCTTTTTGTATTAGGTATAGCTGCTCTAGGAAGTGCCATTTGGGAAAGTATTGAATTTATTGGCGACATGACGGTAACGAGTGTGATGCAGCGAAGCGGCAACAAAGATACTATGACCGATTTGATTGCAGGGCTGATTGGCGGAGTGATTATAGGGATTGTTGCTTTGTTACGGAATAAGCCGTTGGAAGGGAAAAAGATATAAATCTGAAAAAGGGTGCAAACAGATTTTTTATTGAGACGAAGATGAGTGAAAAATCTTGCAATTAGATTATATTGCTTGTTTAAATAAAACTAGCAAATAAGTAAAGGCAGGTTACCTCATTGAATACATACAAAGTCATTACAGAAGAAAAAGATTTCGAAAAAGCAAAAGCAATGCGTGCGGCAGTATTTGTAGAAGAACAGGGTGTACCGCATGAGGATGAGTTTGATCAATATGATGTGCTGGGTGGAGCTTGTCAGCATATATTGGTTTTCCATGAAGGAGAAGCTGTTGGAACAGGGCGGCTTCGGTTTGTGGGAGAGTACGGAAAGCTGGAGCGTATTTGTATGCTGAAGGAATTTCGTAAGCACGGTCTTGGACGGGTTATTATCGAGAGTCTAGAGGAGCTTGTCCGTCAAGCTGGGAAAACGAAATTTAAGCTGCATGCACAAGTGCAGGCGAGCGGCTTTTACCGAAAGCTCGGTTATGCGGAAGCGTCCGATGTGTTTGATGAAGACGGTATTCCGCATGTGGTGATGGACAAGCAGGAAAATACAGCAGCATTATCGTAAATAATTGTTTCTATAAAATGTCCAGTTCAGCTGGGCATTTTTTTGGTTTTTCGTTTAAACGCTTACAAAGTTAGACTGCTTTGTTAGAATGAAAGAATAGTCAGAAACATTGCGCTGATCATGGGCGCCAAATGAACCTGGAAAGGGGCAGTTGGGATGAAAGCTACAAATGCACAGAATTTGATGCAGTTGACGGATCAGTTTGGGGCAAATAACTACCACCCGCTTCCTATTGTTATTTCGAAGGCGGAGGGAGTATGGGTGGAGGATACCGAGGGGAAGCGGTATATGGATATGCTGAGTGCCTATTCGGCAGTGAATCAAGGACACCGGCATCCGAAAGTCATCACAGCTCTGATCGAACAAGCGCAAAAGGTGACACTCACTTCCCGCGCCTTTCATAATGACCAGCTCGGGTTATGGTACGAAAAAATGGCGGCTTTCACTGATAAAGAGATGATCTTACCAATGAATACGGGGGCAGAAGCGGTTGAGACAGCTTTTAAAGCTGCCAGGCGTTGGGGGTATGACGTCAAGGGCATTGCGGAAGACCAAGCAGAGATCATCGTCTGCAGCGGGAATTTCCATGGCCGGACGATGGCAGCTGTGTCATTGTCTTCCGAAGCGGCATATCGACGCGGATTTGGACCGATGCTGCCTGGTATTAAGATAATTCCTTATGGTGATTTGGAAAGTTTGAAGGCTGCCATCACACCGAATACAGCAGCCTTCCTGCTGGAGCCGATTCAAGGAGAAGCAGGTATCATCATTCCGCCAGACGGCTATTTGAAAGCAGCTTCCGAACTATGTAAAGAAGAAAATGTGCTATTCATTGCAGATGAGATTCAAGTAGGTTTAGGCCGCACGGGCAAACGGTTTGCTTGTGACTGGGAAGATGTTGTACCGGATTTATTCATTCTAGGTAAAGCACTTGGCGGTGGCGTTTTCCCTATTTCCTGTGTAGCTGGAGATAAGCAAGTATTAGGGGTATTCAATCCTGGTTCGCACGGATCTACATTTGGCGGAAACCCGCTGGCATGTGCGGTATCCATTGCTGCACTGGAAGTAATAGAAGAGGAAGATCTTGCGGCAAGGTCCAACAGGCTTGGCTCTTATTTACAAGATCAGCTGCAGCAGCTGACGTCGGACAAAATTAAAGAAGTAAGAGGAAGAGGGTTATTTGTTGGAATTGAACTAACCGAACCTGCGCGACCGTACTGTGAAAAACTCAAAGAACTGGGTGTGCTTTGCAAGGAAACGCACGAAAGCGTTATTCGAATCGCTCCGCCTTTAATTATTACGGAAGATGAGCTCGAATGGGCAATAGATAGATTGAAGCAAGTATTACAGTAAAAGGAGGCATCACAATGAAATTAGGAACTAGTGGACTAAATACAGCTCCTATTGCACTCGGGTGTATGCGAATGAATGATTTAAATAAACTGGAGGCTTTACGAGTAATTGAAACTAGTAAAGAGGCTGGCATCACCTTATTTGATCACGCGGATATATACGGCGCAGGGACATCAGAGGAAGTATTTGCTGCAGCTCTTAAAGAAAGCGTGGTGAAGCGTGAGGATATTATTCTTCAATCGAAATGCGGCATTCGAAATGGTTTTTTTGATTTTTCGAAGCAGCATATTCTATCTAGTGTCGATGGAATACTGGAAAGGCTGCAGACAGACTATCTTGACGTACTTTTGTTGCATCGGCCGGATAGCTTAATGGAACCAGAAGAAGTGGCGGAAGCTTTTCACCAGCTGAAGGAAAGCGGAAAGGTAAGGCATTTTGGTGTCAGCAATCATCAGCCATATCAAATTGATCTGTTAAAGCAGTATGTAAAAGAAGATCTTATTATTAATCAGCTGCAATTCAGTTTGATGCATACACCGTTGCTTGATGCCAGCTTGAATCTTAATATGCAAAATCGAGAATCAGTGGTGCGAGACGCTGGTGTACTGCCTTACAGTCAGCTGAACGGGATGACAGTGCAAGCTTGGTCGCCATTCCAATTTGGCATGATTGAAGGCGTCTTTATCGACAATCCGGCTTATCCGGACGTCAACAAAGCATTGCAGGAAGTTGCGGAAACGCACAACGTCAGTAAATCAGCAATTGCTATTGCTTGGATATTGCGGCACCCTGCAGGGATTCAAGCTGTAATTGGATCAATGAATCCAGATAGAATCCGCTCCATTAGCGAGGCACAGAGTGTGAAGCTGAGCCGGGAAGAGTGGTACGGTCTTTACCGGGCAGCAGGCAATAATTTACCTTAATAGTAAATACGAAAAACGGATTGCCTAATGATTAGGTAATCCGTTTTTGAGTTAGCTCAGCTAAGGGTGTTGACTTATGACACCGTGTCATATTATAATAAATCTATCATCAATGTGACACGGTGTCATAAGTGAGCAAGGGAGAAGAAAATATGCCAAAACAGACGTTTCTTCATTTACCAAAGGATAAACAGGAGACATTGATTCAATCAGCTAAGAAAGAATTTTCACGTGTACCTCTCCATGAAGCCTCCATTGCGAACATTATAAAAGATGCAGGTATACCGCGAGGCAGCTTTTATCAATATTTTGAGGATAAGGAAGATCTTTATTATCATCTGTTGAACCAGCTGTCTCAAGAAAATAATAAACGAATTACAGCTATTCTGAAGGAGAAGAACGGTAACCTTCTAGAGACCTTGGAGGAAGCGTTCCGTCATATGATTTCATTGCGCCATGATCCCGAACACGGGGAGCTGTTAAATCATGCTTTTCGTAACATGAACTATCGCAAAGAAAATACGATGGCGAACAGCATGTACAAAGAAAGCTTGAAAAATGAGCGATCTCAGACGTTGGAATTAGTGGATACTTCCTATTTGAATATAGAAGATAAGCAGGAATTATTGCATATCATTAAGATTGTCGGTGCTATTACGTTTCATAATCTCGTTCAGGTATTTGTTCATGACTTGACGGAAGAAGAGGCGATTACGAATTATACGACGCAGATTGATCTGATAAAAAGAGGTCTGCAAAGAAAAGAGGATATGTAATGTATAACAAGGTAATCAAGAAGAGCGACAAATTAATGAAGAAAGTAGTTGAGACACTGCAAAAACAAGGAATTAACGCTAGCCTTTGTAAACGGCCGTCTTTACAACATTAAAATTATATAAAGGGAGATAGAAAGTTGAATTCAGAAATATCACAACCAAGAAAAGTGCCATACTTAATGTTGGCTATCTTATTTGTCGGAGCGTTTGTTTCGTTCTTAAATAACTCTTTGCTAAACGTCGCATTGCCTTCCATCATGGTGGACTTGGATATCAAAGATTACTCGACCGTCCAATGGCTGGCAACTGGTTATATGCTAGTTAGTGGGGTCTTGATTCCTGCTTCAGCATTTTTAGTAACACGTTTTTCCAACCGTATGTTATTCATTACGGCTATGGCTATCTTCACAGTAGGTACAGCTTTAGCAGCCTTTGCACCTAACTTCGGCTTATTGCTAACTGGTCGTATGATTCAGGCGGCAGGCTCCTCTGTTATGGGTCCACTGCTTATGAATATTATGCTTGTCAGTTTCCCGCGTGAAAAACGTGGCGCGGCAATGGGTATTTTTGGTCTGGTTATGATTACAGCACCAGCTATCGGACCGACATTGTCCGGTTATATCGTGGAATATTATGACTGGCGTGTATTGTTTGAGATGATTCTTCCATTGGCAGTAATTAGTGTATTGCTGGCAGTTTGGAAACTAAAAAACGTGATGCCGCAAAATAAAGAAGCAACTCTTGATTATTTATCAATTGTTTTGTCTTCCATCGGTTTTGGCGGCTTGCTTTACGGCTTTAGTTCTGCCAGCTCTGACGGCTGGACTGATCCAGTTGTGTTGACAACTTTGATTGCAGGAGCGATTGCACTCGTTATTTTTGTTTTACGCCAATTGCGAATCGAAAAACCTTTGCTAGATCTTCGTGTATATAAACATCCGATGTTTGCACTAGGTTCTGTCATTTCGATTGTAAATGCCGTGGCGATGTTCTCCGGTATGATTCTGACACCGGCATACGTACAGAATGTACGCGGCATTTCGCCGTTAGATTCCGGTTTAATGATGCTTCCTGGTGCGATTATTATGGGTATAATGATGCCAATAACCGGTCGGCTTTTTGATAAATTCGGACCGCGTATCCTGGCAGCTATCGGCTTGACGATTACGGCTGTATCCACTTATATGCTAGCGCATCTGCAGCTGGATTCCAGTTATGCTTATATTATTGTTGTATATACATTGCGTATGTTCGGTATGTCTATGGTTATGATGCCAATTATGACAAATGGTCTGAACCAATTGCCGACCGCTTTGAACCCGCATGGTACAGCAGTGAATAACACAGCACAGCAAGTATCTGGTTCTATTGGTACTGCCGTCCTCGTTACGATTATGAACTCTGTAACAAAAGATGAAGCGACAAACTTGATGGCTGGCGTAGATCCAGCAACGCTGACAGAGACAGCAACTGCTTTAATGACACAAAAAGCATTGCTTGCTGGTATTCATGCTTCCTTCTATGTTGCACTTGGTATCAACATCTTGGCATTAGTGCTTGCACTGTTTGTTAAACGAGTAGATACAAGCAGCGAAGCTGTTGCGAAAATAGAGAAGACAGACATGAGTCAGGTTAAACCTGCAAACTAAAAAGAATGGATTCGGCTTTTGCCGGGTCCATTCTTTTTTTTTATTCCTAAAATTTCAATGATCGTAACGCACTCTTATATCCATGATAATCCTTATTTACTTCTTTTTAACAATGGAGCGATTGTCTGCTTGCTCTGTAAACTGTACTATTAGAGTAGTACAACTTTTGAAACTATTTAGACTAGTAACCGTATATAACTAGAAATAAAGATAAAGTGGGGGAGCATATGGAAACACAAGTAAAAGAACCGAGATATAAACTGCCCAAAGAATCATTGCGGGTCGGAATCATAGGTGACATTATTTTTGAAGCGATTATTCTGCTCATTTTTGCGGGATTATTTGTTTTGGATTTTCTGTTTAAGTGGCCGGCCTGGATAGGGATCGTGCTGCTTATTCTGTTCATTGTCTTTGTGCTGTTTAGTGTTATCGGCTATTTCACAACCGTTATTGATCATCGTAATTGGCGCTACGACATAGATGAAGAATATGTGCAGCTGCGACAGGGTGCCTGGTTCCAAAAGGATCAGCTTATTCCTGTGACAAAGATTCAATCGGTCGAAACGAAGCAAGGCCCGTTACTAAGGAAATATAAACTCCGGAAAGTCGAAATGGAGACAATGGCCGGCGACTATAGTATTCCAGGGATGCCAGAAAAGGAAGCATATGCACTGCGAGATGAAATTGCAGCGTATGCTAAAGCGAAGGAAGAGGATGACTGATGGAGACAAAACGTTATCATCCGGCTATTTTGTTGTTTGGAATTGCGAAGGCGATAAAGGCTTGGATTGTTCCGCTTGTCATTGTCACAGTTTTTAATAGTGCTGATAATTGGTGGGGAAAATATGCTGGTTATATCGTGTTGGCTATTATACTGTTATCCATTTTTCATGATGTCTTGAAATGGTTTTTTGAGAAATATGCTACAGATGACGATGCCTTTCACTTATACAGCGGAATCTTTACGAAATCTAGTCGCACAGTACCATATGAGAAAATCCAGAATGTAACAAAACATAAAAAATTGCTGCATCGTTTGTTAGGTTTGTCTGCGATTAAGTTTGAGACAGGATCGCAGGAGCAAGCAGTTGAATTCCAAGTGCTTAGAAAAGAAGAGGCAGATCGGCTGGAGCAGCTGACAAGACAGGAATCTGTGCCGACTCAGGAGGCAGCTGAAATAGAAGAGGTATTGGATGAAATTACGGCCGAAGCACCGCAGCCTAAGGGAAAGGACCGATTCATCCATTTCAAACCAACCAAAAAAGAGCTGATCAAGGCTTCCTTTACATCGTTAAGCTTCCTAATTATACCTCCGTTGCTTGTATCCTTTCTATTAAAGGCAGACATTTTCTTTGATTGGAATGATGTTCGTCAGTATTTACCTTTATTAAAGGTGTGGTGGATTTCGGGAATCGGACTTCTCATTCTGATTGTACTGTCCATGCTGATTGGGATGTGGCGAATACTGCAGAAATATGGCAACTACGAACTAGCAACAGACGATAACAACATCTACATACGGACTGGGCTCCTGGATGAATCATCGTTTTCCATTCGCAAGAATCGCGTGCAGGGAATTGAAATAGCCCAACCGCTTTTACATCGTCTTCTCGGCTTGGCTAAAATAAAGCTGATTACTACAGGTGCATTGGATTTAAGTGATGATACAGAAGAGATTAACTCCTTGTATCCTTATTTCCCTTTAGAGCGGGCATACACGTTACTCGCAGAAATACTTCCAGAATACGAAGTAAAACGAAACATGGATAAATTAGAGCCGAAAGTTCTTGTTTACCGCATGCTGCAGCCGAGCATCATTTGGCTGATTGTCACCATCACGCTGTTTTTCTGGCGGCCGGAAGTAACGGGGGTTGAAATTACATGGTGGATTGTAGCCATTGTACTGTTCTGTTTTATCGAGCTGTATCGTTATTTAGATTTCAAGCATACCCGATATTTGATTAGTGAGAATTTCTTTCAAATAAAATCAGGTGCGTTTACGACAACGATGTTTGTTACAAAGCGAAATAAAATGATTGAGATTGCCAGAATGCAAAATCCATTGCAGCGCTGGCTCGGATTAGCTACCATTACATCTATTAATCGTGCAAAGCCCGTTTTGCATAATAAGATTAAAGATATTCCTGCAATAGAAGCGGCACGTTTCTATGCATGGTTTCATCAGCGAACAGAGGATGTTCGTAAGCAATAGGCATTGAAAAGGACAGCTCACAAGGGGCTGTCCTTTTTGTTACTTTAGATATCTTTTCCTTGTTTGTTTCTTAGAGAACCATTCTTTGTCACATTATCAATGTTCCCGTCAATTGTACCTTCTGTGTACGTGTCCGTCACTTGTTCGTGTGTAACTGCTGTTCCTTGATCAATCTCGCTAGTTGCTCCATAGTCTGAAGAATCATATTGCTTCTCTGCAACTTTATTTGCATTCTCTTGCGCTCGCTTTTTTGATTTTGCCATTTTGTATTCCTCCTTCCAATTAAGCCTTAGTTTCTCAAAAATGTGCACAGAATATGCCACACTCTTTCTCTTGAAGAAATTCCCTGTAATATACAGCAAAACTCCTGTTTATTAATGGAAGTGTTTATAACAAAACCGTATTGGGAAAAATATAAATAAGAGGGCGGATATTGAAGAAATTTAGCAAGTGAAATTCATTGCATTGTAAACGCTTTCATATTAAAATGTATTTAAGCAAGAAGCTATTCTACATCCTCACAATAGAAGGAGTGGACGTGACATGAAAAAGAATGACAATAATTTTTTCGTAGGGTTATTATATGGTACAGGCTTAAGTATTCCGTTATGGGTTACTCTTATTGCAGTTGCGAAGGGGATATCGGAAGCGGTGTCCTAACAGAGCAGAAAAGCGTCAGCAGAAGCTGGCGCTTTTTTCATGTATACTAATAAGAAAAAGGAAGTATTCTAATGCAGGACTTTCATTCCGTTTACAACTTAATGCAGCGTTCATTCCCACAAGTAGAATATAGAAATTATGAGGATCAATTGGCGCTTCTGGAAAGAGGAGATTACCATATCCATACATATGTAAAAAACGGCAGCTTGGCAGCATTTTATGCGATGTATACGCTGGCTGAGCTATCTTTCATTGAACACATCGCAGTGGATGAATATTACCGGGGACAAGGACTTGGCAGTCAAATTATGCGCGAAGTAATAGCTGGAACGAAGCAGCGCATTATACTGGAAGTAGAACCTCCTGCTGATTCGATAGACGCAGCCCGGCGTGTGCGCTTTTATAAACAGCTAGGTTTTCATCTAAACGATTTTTCTTATGAGCAGCCAGCTCTGCGTCAGGGAGGAGAGGCTGTGCCTTTGCAGCTGATGAGCTATCCGCAGGCTCTTGACGCAAAGAACTTTGACCAAGTGAAACAAAACATACTCAAGCATGTTTACGGTATATAAAAGAACGCCAAAATTGGCGTTCAGCATGTCAGCGATAATCATGCTTGTCTTTCCGGTAGGAGCGGAAAGCAGTTCGAAGCGCGGCATAGCTGCCAATGGCGGCATAACCATAAAAGTATCCCATAAAGATTGCAGCTATCAAGTTGTGAGGATGAGTAAAAAGAAAAGACAACAGTAAGCCGCTCAGTAAGGCAATTGTAGGTGTATACTTACCGGGAAGCGGAAGCAAATGCTTTACAATTTGAGTAAATATGAGAACGATGGGAACACCAAGCACAGCATCCCAGAAGTTCGTCATAATCATAGGAAATTCCAACGTCCCTACCTCCTTTATATAACGTATGCTTGGTTGTCCCAACATATTAAACTTGAAATTAAAATTCCTTCTCTAAAGAAAACGGTTTAATGAAACGGATTGCTGGGGTAACAGATTATTAAGAAAACTAGCAATATAGCAGAATGGAATTTTTACAATTGACCTGCATATATGGGATGGTGTATAGTGTACGTACACTAGATATTGTGTTACGGAGGCCGGTAATATGCAAAGATACTTATTCGAGTACAAGATTCTGCCAACTGGCGAAAAGAGCGAATTCAGCTACGTAGCTGAATCTGAAGAAGAAGCTCGCCAGTCCATCCAGGAACGTGTGGCAGATTTGGAATTCGTAGAACCAGAAGAAGTCGAAATCGGCAGCTTGCTTCGCACATTGGATGCGAGCAAACATTATTACGAATGTGAAGGCTGTACCTGATTTAAAGAGACCCGAAGCTCCTCAGCTTCGGGTCTTTTTTTATAGTTTGAAAACAGCGATAGATTCATTCAACTGTCTGCTAATATGTGTCAGCTCCTCAGCTGATGTGGCGATATTGGCGACTGCTTGAATTTGATCTGCAATAGATGCAGCGATTTCTTCGACGCTGGCAGCCGTTTCTTCGGAAACACTAGATGCATTTTGGATGCTGTCTGTAATGCCATTCGTCTGCGACGTTACTTGCTTGATTTCGTCGATCAGCTTATTGCCTGCATTCTTCGTTGCTTCTGCTGCAGCTTCAATGGCTGCAAATTCAGCCGCCGTGGAAACGACGGAACGATTCAGTTGTTCTGCTTGCTGTTTATTTGATTCAATTAGGGCAACGTTCTCCGCTGCTTCTTTCGTGATAGAAGATATCATTTGCTGAATTTCTTTTGTGGCAGCATTGGATTGATCTGCAAGTTTTCGAACTTCACTCGCAACCACAGCAAAGCCCTTCCCGTGTTCTCCAGCACGCGCTGCTTCAATGCTTGCATTCAATGCAAGTAAGTTTGTCTCTTCGGTAATATTTTCAATAACATCTGTAATTTTAACGATCTGCTGCAGATTCTTATCTAGTTCTCTCATACCATCAGAAATGGCTTCCACTTTTTGCATAGACGCATCGTTTGCTGATTGTAAATCAAGCATCATCGTGCTGCCTTTCGACGTCGCATCACTTGTTTGAAGTGCAGCTTGGGCGATTGCATCACTTTGAGCGGTCATCGTTCGAATGGAATTATTGAATCCGCTCAAATGGTGCGCTGTCGTTTCCAAATCAGCTGCTTGGGAACTTGCTCCGTTGGCAATATCATCTACTGCTACACCAACTTGTTCACTGCTGGCAGAAGTTTCTTCACTCACTGCAGACAGCTCGGAGGCTGCGTCTGATACTTTGTCGCTGGATTGAATAATACTTTGTACCAAGAGGCGCAGCTCTCCTGCCATTTTTGTGAATGCATGGCTCAACACGCCAATTTCATCTTTTGATTCTTTCAGCTGCTGTTCGCGGAAATCACCGGCAGCGAGCTGGGTGGCTGCATCCGTAACTGACTTAAGCTGTACCAGTTTTGGACGCATAATGAAGTAAAATAAAACAAGACTGAGAATCGTCATACCGGCAGTAACAGCAACAATGATCCATTTTACCGTTTTTAGGCTTTCGTAGAATAAATCGGTATAAACCGTGATGCCCACTGTCCAATTCCATGGCTCGAAATAGTTCACGTAAGCCATTTTTTCCCGAACATCACCTGTCTGTTCATCGGTATCATCGTAGATAAAGAAACTGTCAGCATCATCTTCTGATTGTGCTAATGCAATCATATCTTCCCGGTTTTGCTTTGTACTATCATCTGCTGGAGCTGAGTTAATCTCTTCTCTGGGATGAAGCACCATATTCGCTTGATTATCATAAGCCAGGATGTAACCGGCACCATTTTTATAATTAAAGTTTGATTGCGATAAATTATATTCACCGGCCTCGATAGGACCATTCAAGATAACACGAGCTTTCTCTTGTGCTTCTTCTTCCGTAATTTCACCGTTTTCCACTTGTTCATTGAGCAGCGCTAGTACGCTAGTGGCACTGTTGGCCAAATGCTGCAAGTCCATTTTTCCAGCTTCAATAAGCTGATTTTTAGCTGTTAAGTAGCTGATTGTACCAACAGCCGTCCCGCAAATAATCGTAACCAATGCAACAACAATCATTAACTTTCCTGCTAAGCCATGTCTTTTTTTCATGGTCATCCCCCTTTGAACGTAGAACTGTTCACCTATATAATCGGAGTTTAAAACCAATTGTGAAGTGAAATAGGTATAGGATATAATTTTTTTGTAAGAAACAGCTAAATATTGGGAGGGGAATAGGGTATGGCAGCAATTACACACATCGGTTTGACGGTATCGGATTTAAATGCAGCGATTAATTTTTATAAGGAGGCGCTCGGATTTCGAATCATCGCAGGTCCATTTGATATAAAACCCGAAGCAGGGGATATGACCCAAGACTTGCAAGGTGATCAAGTAAAACATATTCGCAATGTCCACATGAGTGCAGCGAATCAAGTCGGTATTGAATTGTTTGAATTTATTGAACCTAAAACAATTGGAAAGACCGAAAGAAATCCATGGGATCCAGGTATGTTTCATCTTTGTGTAGTAGCGGAGGACGGAGATGTCCATCGTTTGGCGAAGAAAGTTGAAAAGACCGGCGGGAAAATTATCAGTCAATTTTGGCCGTTAAATGAAGACAGTAAATACTATCTCGTCTACTGCCAAGACCCATTCGGAAATATTATTGAAGTGTATTCTCATAGTACCGAACAGATCTTTGCGAATCGATAATGCAGCGTGTGGCTGATTCGTAATGGGCAGAAGGTTAGGAATTGCGAGAGGCGTCTGGAAAAACTAGTCTATCACCTAGAGCCTCCGGACCTTTTCTGCGAATAGGTCTACCTGCTGTTCGGCATGTCTTCTATAATTATGACAACATTCGATTCTTTGTCAGTATAGGAGGGCATGTATGATCAGAAATAGACAGCTTTTGATTGGAATATGCATCATTTTCACAGCCATCGTACTGTACCCGGCAACAGGATTTGCTCAAAGCGGTACGGTGGATGTGGACACCACATTGAATGTACGGCAAGCGCCATCCGCCTCATCAGATATCATAGGCAGCTTATCTCCAGGTGACGTTGTCGAATTGCAGGAAGTTGCCGACAATTGGGGGAGCATTTCCTATAAGGGAGAGACAGGTTATGTGAGCATGAATTACATACATATTGGGACGAGTGAATTAGCAGGAAAAGTAATCGCGATTGATGCAGGTCATGGCGGGAAAGACAGCGGCGCTATCGCAAATGGTGTGTTAGAGAAGCAAGTCGTTCTGCCAATTGCACAGAAAACGCAGGCCAAACTCCAGGCGAAAGGCGCAGAAGTAGTAATGACGAGGTCTAACGACTCCTTTATTGAGTTAGAAGAAAGAGCTAGGAAAGCAAACGCAGCCGGAGCAGATGCTTTTGTCAGTATCCATGCGAATGCAGCTTTAGCAACTGCGGCAAGTGGAACAGAGGTATTCTATTATCCGAATTCTTCAAGCGGCCATGCTTTAGCTGCTGCTGTACAGAATGGATTACTAAATCAGCTTGGATCACATAATCGCGGTGTCAAAAACGCTGACTTCAATGTGCTCCGTAACACAAGCATGCCAGCTGTATTGGCTGAAATAGGCTTTTTGACAAATGCGCCAGAAGCACAAAAACTCGCATCTGCTGCATATCAGGAAAAAGCCGCAGCCGGACTTGTGCAAGGTGTACGTGACTATATGGATTAATAAGTAAAATCCCGTAGATAAAAAGCAGCAAATCTCGTAATTTGCTGCTTTTTTGGCTAGAAAACTTGTTCAAGAAAGACTGGAATAATAAGAAATTTTGAATTCGACATCTACTGTCAATTAATTGGTAAGACTATTAGACTATTCAATGGCAAGATATTCATCTATAATAATGGCAAACTACAAAATTCTACAATGTGGAAGGGAGAAACGTATGCTGGACAAACATCTGTACCGTCGCTCATGCTTGGTCGTTATTATTGCACTCATTGCATCTGTAGCATTTTTACCAGCAAAGAGCTATGCGGCTAGTGGAACAATCGATGTATCGACGTCTCTGAATGTACGCGCTGAACCTTCGAATAATGCAGAAGTAATTGGCAAACTTCAAGGTGGACAAGCAGTTGAAATCGAGGAAATCAAGCACGATTGGGGTAAAATTGACTATTATGGGCAAGAAGGATACATAAGTATGGTATTTGTCAGCGGTGTTCAAGAAACCGCGTCGGCAGCTCCGAATGTACAGCAAACAGCGGTTCCGTCTGATACTGCAACCGAAGGATATGTTCAAGTTGCTACGTCGCTGAATGTTAGGTCAGCACCAAATATGTCTGCTGCTGTTACAGAAAGCTTATACAATGGAGAAGCAGTCTCTATAGTCTCTATTCAAGATAATTGGGCACAAATTGAGCATAACGGTAATACAGGTTATGTGAGTATGGATTATATTACAACCAGTGAGAATGAAGCGAGTTACAGCTTATCACCGCTGAAAGGAAAAACAATTGTGATTGATGCAGGTCACGGTGGAAAAGACAGCGGAGCAATTGGAGATTATTTTTATGAGAAATCTGCTGTTCTATCTATTGCATTAAAAACACAGGCGCAACTGGAGAATCTCGGGGCAAATGTCATTATGACACGAGATGACGATACATTCGTTGAATTGGAAACCCGGGCAGCTATGTCGAATGCGGCGCATGCTTCCATGTTCGTCAGCCTGCATTTAAATGCAACATCCGAGGAATATGTGAATGGAACAGAAGTGTATTATTACCCGGATGGTGATACAAGTGTACAGCTTGCCTCTACTGTACAGGAGAACTTAACATCACAACTTGGTTCCGCTGATCGCGGAACGCAAGCAGCTGATTTCAGTGTGCTGCGAAACACACAAGCACCAGCAATTTTAGCTGAAATTGGTTATATAACGAATTCGGCTGAAGCTGCTAATCTACTAACAGACAGCTACCAGCAAAAAGCGGCAACTGGAATTGTGAAAGGGCTCGAGAGCTATTATAAGTAATTATAGAAAACGATGCGGAATGTCCGCATCGTTTTTATTTTGTTAAATCTACATCAGCGACGTAATAGGAAGAATCATCAGCTTGTTCCTTATACATTTCAATGTAGATTTGATTTATTTCTTGGCCTTCTTTGTTGATGACATTACGCCAATCCTGTCGAATCTGACCTTTATTGGAAGAAGAAGTCCTCTTTGAATAGAGTCGATGTGCATCTGGGATAATCTCCTGCACATAATTGGAAATACTCCGCTCCAGCTCATGCCGGACAACTGCTTCTTTCCCTGCAGTATATGCGTATCGAAATTGCATCTTGCAGCCATTCCCCCTGTTGTGTAATGAAAAAACAAGAACGTTTGTTCCTATAAATAGTATACTGGATAAGCTGCCATGTGACTAGTGAAAAGGCAATGGAAGCCTAAAGATGTGTCAGAAAATTGAATAGCTGAGCAGAAAAGTCACAGAAATGGAAGCGATTGACTTGTAAGGTGACAAAGTATTTAGTAAACTTTAATTGTAAGGAAAGTAAAGAATGTAAGGAATATTTGAAAGAAGGGCGAAATCGTGGAATTAGCAAAGCTTAGTTCAAAAGGGCAAATTACAGTGCCGAAACATATTCGGGAAGTGCTGGACGTCGAGGAAGGGGAGCACGTAGCATTTGTGGAGGAATGCGGGATTGTATTTATGGCAAAAGCTGATCTTGATTCTATTCATGACTTGCAGGAAATTCTAAGCGACAGCAAGTTCAAGGAAGTCGTCCAGAAAGCTAAATCACTAAAATAGGAGGTACGTGTATGAATGTTCGCGAATCAGATTTACCGGGTATTGGCAAGAAGTTTGAGCTTATGACGGATAATGACGATAAAGTGGTGGTGGTTATTCATGATGACGGCCGCAGAGAAGTATACCACTATGATGATGATGATTGGGAAGAAAGCATTTCCGGTGTGACGTTCACAGATTCGGAAGCAAGACAGCTTGCTTCAATAATCGGCGGGATGACATATAAGCCGAAAGCGGTGGAAACGATTGAGGTTGCATTTGATGACCTGGTAATTGAGTGGTATAAGCTTGGACCGAGCGCGCCAATTATCGGGAAGACAATCGGGGAAATTGGCATCCGCCAAAATTACAATATTAATATTATCGGTATTATCCGGAAAGATCACTCCAAGCAGCTTAATCCTGGTGTTGATTCTGTATTCAAGAGTGGAGACACACTCGTAATCTCTGGTGAGCGAGCAGATTTGAAACGCGCCAACAATGAGCTATTTTTAAAGGAAAGGGGATAAGCGATGGATCATTTAGTTTTTGAAGTAGGAACTGCGCTTGTTTTAGTCGCAATCGCAGCCATTTTAGCCAACAAGTTAAACTTCTCCATTATTCCGTTTCTCATTATAATCGGGATGCTGGTCGGACCGCATGCACCTAATCTTGGCATTATCAATCTCCAGTTTGTCCACAGTGAAGATATTATTGCATTTCTCGGACGGATTGGTGTTCTGTTTCTCTTATTCTACTTAGGCCTCGAATTCTCGATTGGAAAGTTAATTAAATCTGGTAAATCGATTGTCGTTGGCGGCAGTATTTACATCGGAATAAACTTTGCATTAGGCTTTCTTTATCCGTTCCTGCTCGGGTTTCCGATCAAAGAGACCTTAATCATCGCAGGTATCATCACGATTAGTTCCAGCGCCATCGTAGCCAAAGTGCTTGTCGACCTGCGGCGTACTGGTAATGCTGAGACGGAGCTGATCTTAGGTATCATTATGTTTGAAGATATCTTCCTCGCTGTTTATTTATCCACTGTATCAGGCCTGATTTTAGGAGACTCCAACTCCTTGGGCGGAACGATTCTATCCATCTTAATCGCACTTGGTTATATGCTGCTGTTTTTTGTAATCGCACGAAAGGCGGCGCCTCTATTAAGCAAACTTCTGCGTATATCCTCTAATGAGGTATTTATTATTGTTGTTTTTGCTTCTCTATTTTTTATCGCCGGCTTCTCGGAAACAATTCATGTTGCCGAAGCAATCGGTGCCCTCTTACTCGGACTAGTATTCTCGGAAACAGATCAAGGAGAACGGATTGAGCATCTGGTAGTGCCGTTCCGAGATTTCTTTGGGGCCATTTTCTTCTTTAGCTTTGGTTTGAGTATTGACCCAACCACACTTGGTGATGCGGTATGGCTTGCGCTAGGTGCAGTCGTTATTACCATTATCGGAAACTTTGCCGCTGGCATGATTGCAGGACGCCGCGCCGGCTTATCGCATAAAGCATCCACAAATATTGGTTTAACCATCGTTTCTCGAGGTGAATTCTCCATCATTATGGCGAACTTAGGTATGGCCGGCGGATTGATGGGTGTGCTGCAGCCGTTCTCAGCTTTATATGTACTAATCCTTGCTATTCTTGGTCCTTTACTAACGAAGGAATCAAAATGGATCTTTCTCTTCTTGAACAAGCTATTCAAATGGCAGGAGATCAAGCCGAAGAGAGTTCGTGAATCATAAATCTTTTGAAGGCACACAGTTGTGTGCCTTCTTTACATTCTTGTAGTAATTTTACATGTATATAGCTTGCCGATGCTTCATATGGCAGGTAACATGAAAGGAACACTTGTCCAAAATTTTCTGTCGAATTTAACTTGGAAAGGAATGCTGTTATGACGAAGCTATCAACCTATCATCCTGCTGTTACGCGGATAATAGAGAATATTAATAAAGTAATTATCGGAAAAGAAGAACCGATTATCCTAAGTTTGACGGCTTTACTGGCTGGCGGTCATGTATTGCTCGAAGATGTGCCTGGAGTCGGTAAAACGATGCTTGTGCGTTCTCTTGCACGCTCTGTTGATTGTGACTTTAAACGTATTCAATTTACACCTGATTTATTGCCGTCTGATGTAACAGGTGTTTCTATTTATAATCCAAAGACGCTTGAATTTGAATTCCGTCCAGGACCCATTTTGGGCAACATTGTCTTAGCAGATGAAATCAATCGTACATCTCCGAAAACGCAGTCCTCCTTGCTGGAGGCGATGGAAGAAAAGAACATTACAGTGGAGGGCAATGCATTGCCGCTTGCGGATCCATTTTTTGTTATGGCAACGCAAAACCCAGTTGATTATGAAGGAACTTATCCGCTGCCAGAAGCACAGCTGGACCGCTTTCTGCTGAAGATTCAGATGGGTTATCCGAATGCGGCCGAGGAACTTCGTATGCTTGCATCTGTTGGCGCGAATCATCCGATTACGCGAGTAGAGCCTGTTATGACGAAGAATGAGCTTCTGCAAATGCAAAAGGATGTAACAAATGTATACATGGACCAGCAAATACAGCAGTATATCGTGAATTTGGCTCAAGCATCACGCAAACATCCAGATGTATATCTTGGCCTTAGTCCGCGCGGCTCTATTGCATTGGTTCGGGCGGCGAAAGCTTATGCGTATATCCATTATCGCGACTACGTTATTCCAGATGATGTGCAAACGCTGGCACCTTACGTGATTGGTCACCGTGTTCTGCTTCGTTCGGAAGCGCGTTTTGATGGGCTGACATCGGAGAAACTGATACAGCGTTTGTTAGAAGCAGTGGAGGTACCGGTGGAGAAGGAATCTGTACATGAAAGGTAGATTGCGCTTTGCTATGAAGTTAGGAAGCCTAATCCTGCTTGCGGGCATCCTGTTTTCTTATAGTATGTTTCAAGGCGGATTTGTCAGCTGGTTCCTGTTTTATGCCTACATGCCGATTCTGCTTTACGTGCTCATCTTGCTTTTCTACCCAATTGGAAGCTGGGATGTCGATCGTTCGCTTTCTAAGACTTATGTGAAAAGCGGCGGTGAAGTAAAAGTAGAGCTTTCTTTGCGTCGGCGTTTTCCTTTTCCGCTTTCATATGTACAAGTAGAAGATTTGTTTGACAAGTCGCTCTTAAAAATAACAAAAACGGATGGGACGATGCTCCCAGCGCAATCGCGTCAAGTGAAACAGCATATCCTTTTCCCGGGGTTCCGTAAACAACTGCAAGTTGGATATGTACTGGACAAGCTTCCGCGCGGTGAGCATCATTTGTATCGCGTGCGTATACGTACAGGTGATCCATTTCAGCTAATTATAAAAGAGGCAATATTTGACTTGCCGCAACAGCTGCATGTGTATCCTACGCCAAAGGAGATTATGCTCGGCAACCCGCCAAGTGTGTACGAGGAGGGAGCTGCTGCCGCTTTCGCTCCTCGTTCGAAACAAACCAATGTCGTTTCCGGCATCCGTGAATATACGCCAGGCGACCGTTTCAGCTGGATCGACTGGAAAGCATCGGCGCGCAAACAAGATATGATGACCAAGGAATTTGAACAAGAGAAAAGTGCGGATGTACTCGTGGCTTTGGATCGAAGAACAGCAACGCAGTCGGAGGATCTTTTTGAATACAGCATTGTGATCGTCTATTCTGTTTATCAGCAGCTAAAGCGCCGCAATGAACAAGTTGGTTTCTTAAGTATCGGCAGAGAAGTCAAATGGCTGCCGGCAACAATGGGCAGTGCACAACTGCAACGTGTCCAGCAGCATTTGACCACGGTTCGTTATGAACAAGAACCTACTCGGATACAATCACTTGCTGCAGAGCTCACGAAACAGCCAAAAGGTTCTACTGTTTATTATGTGACAACAGAGTTGGATATACGTGATTTTCCGGTATTGCGTGCACTAAGACAAAGCGGCTATTTGCTTGTTGTGTTGTACATTTGCCGTCTAGCTGAAGCAGATAGCAACTTAATTCGCGGCATTCGTCAGCTTGGACATGAAGTAGAGATATACCCAATGCAAGAAACCGCCCACAGATCGGAGGTGCGGCAGAATGCCTAGAAAAGACAAGCAAATGCAAGGCCTTCGCTACCTCGTCTATTTATGTGGATTTCTTTTATTTTGGGAGTGGCTTCGTCCGCTGGAAGAGATTAGTGATACAGGCAATTTGCCAATGTTTGTGCTGTTTACAGCGGTGTGTTTCCTGCTATCCGCGCTGAAACTGCGCTGGTGGCTTAGCTTCCTGTTAAAGCTTGTACTTACTGCAGCCGTCCTGCAAGTTATCTTAGCAGAAGAGAACTTGTTATCCGGAAGCTGGGTGGCGCTTTTCCAGGATGAAATCCAAACCAATCTGCAGCTGCTGTTTACAGGAGAGTTCACGTTACTGACACCATTTTTCCGAACGTTACTGTTTCTAATTCTTTTATGGCTGATGAGTTACCTTTTGTATTATTGGTTTATCATAGCCAATCGAATCTTCTTTTTTATTATCATGACATTTGTTTATATTGCTGTACTGGATACGTTTACGCCATACGATGGCAGCGGCCCAATTGTCCGAGTTTTTGTGCTCAGCTTCTTTGCGATGGGGATTGCTGCTTTTATAAGGATTTACCAAACTGGTGAAAAGCAGCAGCTTCCAAAGCGATTGCTGCTCTGGAGCGGTCCTTTGCTAACTTTGCTCGTTTTGTCAGCAGCAGTTGGTTATGCTGCCCCCAAGCTGCCGCCACAATGGGCAGATCCCGTGCCTTTCATTCAGAAGATGTCGGGAACGGAAAACGAAGAGGCAGGCAGCGGAGGCGTTCGAAAAGTTGGCTTTGGCGAAGACGATTCCCAGCTTGGCGGACCATTTGTCCAAGATAATTCCGTGGCTTTTTGGGCAGCGACCGAAGCTAGCGGTTATTGGCGAGCAGACAGTAAAGATGTTTACACGGGTAAAGGCTGGGAACGCTCGAGACAAGTTCAGCCGCAGAGCTTCCAAAGCGGAGAGTTACTGAATTTAGACCTTTACCAAGAAAATATAGTGACAGAGCCTCGGGAAGCCATTGTATATCCAAATGTAAATGAGGTATTAGATCGACTTCTGTATCCTTACGGTGCGCAAACATTTTTCAGCGATCCTGTTTCGGCAGCTGTGGATTCAGATTTTGGTGTAGTAGAAACATTTAATCGATCACAATACCCGAATGAACCGTATACGATTGCTTTTAACGAGCCGCAATATAATATCGAGGATTTGCAGCGAGATCCTGGTATTGAAGATCAAAATACACATAACCGCTATACACAGCTGCCTGAAACATTGCCAGATCGGGTTAGAGAGCTGGCAGCGGAGATAACAGGCTCTGAAGCTACTCGGTACGATAAAGCAAAAGCGGTCGAGCAGTACTTTAATCAAAACGGATTCCAATACCGAACACAAGACGTGCCGGTACCAGAAGAAGACCAGGATTATGTGGACCAATTTTTATTTGAGTCGAAAATTGGATATTGTGATAACTTTTCGTCTGCGATGGTTGTGCTGCTGCGGGCGGCAGATATTCCTGCTCGGTGGGTGAAAGGATTTACCGAAGGACAGCCGGGTTCTAATCCGAATGTTTCTACTCCAGATAATATGGACTCCTATGTTGTGACAAACGCCAATGCACATTCTTGGGTAGAAGTGTATTTTCCGGAGACTGGCTGGGTTCCGTTCGAGCCGACACAAGGCTTTAGCAATCCGGCAGAATTCACGAGCGAAGACGATGCAGCTCCTGAAACACCAGAAGCAGAAACGCCAGAACCGGAGCAGGAAGAGGAAGCAGCTGCACAACAACAGGAGGAGCCGCAAGCGGAAGAAGCAGAAAATGAAACAGTGCAAGCAGAAACAAGCACAGCTATTTCTCCGCTATATTGGATTATTCCAATTATCGTACTTGTGGCCGTGGCATTGCTTCTGTACGTAACCCGCTACAAATGGCTGACAGCTTATTACATTCGCAAGTATGGAAAAGAACGTTCGGAGGAAACATACGAAAAAGCATATGACTACTTGTTACGTCTGCTGGCTCATAAAGGCTATAAGCGGCAAGCCGGACAAACATTGCGAGAATACGCGCAGACAATTGATAAAGCGTACGGCAACACGCGAATGTCTGAATTAACAACCGCGTATGAGCGAATTCTCTATCGAAACGAAAATAGCGAACCTTTGTGGGAAAATGCTGTTGAATTGTGGGAAAATTTAATTAAACAAGCGGCATCTTGACCCCATTTAGGCTCATTGATAGAATAAGAGGCAATAAGCACCTTCAGACAAGTGCAGCTCAGCTGTTGATGTTGGTGAAGGCTTGAGCCGACAGCGTTACCTTTGCTGGATTCCGCCTTACTAGATGGCGCGGATTCAGCTTCTGTTTTTTCACAACGTGATAAAGGTAAAATGTGGTGCTTGCACCCGACCTGCTTATATCTAGAGAACGAACTATGAAGGAGTGGACAGACTTGGATATCGATACAGATATGATATTAGTACTGGACTTTGGCAGCCAGTACAATCAATTAATCACACGGAGAATCCGGGAGTTCGGCGTGTACAGTGAATTGCATTCCCACAGACTCACAGCAGATGAAATTCGCAAAATGAACCCGAAAGGTATCATCCTTTCCGGCGGACCGCACAGCGTTTACGATGAGAATAGTTTCCGTTGTGACGAAGAAATCTTTGAGCTAGGTATCCCAGTATTGGGTATCTGCTACGGCATGCAGCTAATGACGCAGCATTTCGGCGGAAATGTACAGCGCGCAGACAGCCGGGAATATGGCCGTGCAGAGATCACGTTGACGAATCCATCTGTTATTTTTAAAGATTCACCCGAAACACAGCTTGTGTGGATGAGCCACGGCGATAAAGTGCTTGATCCAGCACCTGGTTTCAGCGTTGATGCGACAAGCCCGTCCACCCCAGTTGCAGCGATTAGCAACAAAGAGCGCAATCTTTACGGTGTGCAGTACCACCCAGAAGTACGCCATTCCGAATACGGCAACCATATGCTGAAGCAGTTCGTATTTGACGTTTGTCATGCGAAAGCAGAATGGACGATGGAGAACTTCATCGAAATGGAAACAGAAAAAATCCGTCAGCAAGTTGGCGATCGTAATGTACTATGTGCATTGAGCGGCGGCGTGGATTCTTCTGTTGTAGCTGCCTTGATTCACAAAGCAATCGGCGATCAGCTAACATGTATTTTTGTTGATCACGGTTTGCTGCGTAAAAACGAAGGTGCAATGGTCGAGAAAACATTCCGCGATGAATTTAAAATAAACCTGATTGCTGTGCCTGCACAAGAGCGTTTCTTGAGCAAGCTTGAAGGTGTTTCTGATCCGGAACAAAAACGTAAAATCATTGGTAATGAATTCATCTACGTATTTGATGATGAAGCGTCTAAGCTAGAGAACATGGACTTCCTAGCACAAGGTACCCTTTATACAGATATCGTTGAAAGTGGTACAGAAACAGCACAGACAATCAAATCCCACCATAATGTGGGCGGACTGCCAGAAGATATGCAATTCGAATTGATTGAACCGCTGAAAACATTGTTCAAAGATGAAGTACGTGAACTTGGAACAGAACTTGGCTTGCCAGATGCTATCGTGCATCGTCAGCCATTCCCTGGACCAGGACTGGCTATCCGTGTGATCGGCGAAATCACGGAAGAGAAGCTTGAAATTGTACGTGAATCAGACGCTATCCTGCAAGAAGAAATCGTGAAAGCAGGACTAGACCGTGATATTTGGCAGTACTTCACCGTGCTTCCAGGCTTCAAGAGTGTCGGCGTAATGGGCGATGCCCGTACGTATGACTACACACTAGGTATTCGTGCGGTAACAAGCATCGACGGCATGACATCCGACTGGGCTCGTATTCCTTGGGATGTACTAGAGCGTATCTCCGTGCGCTTCGTAAATGAAGTGAACCACGTAAACCGCGTTGTGTATGATATTACAAGTAAGCCACCTGCAACGATTGAGTGGGAATAATAGAAAAAGGGCCGTGCTATCAATCCGATAGCACGGCCTTTTTTTGTGGTAAATGCGTATTTCCGCTTTGCTGTTCCTCAATCAGCTGGTTAATCGATAACAGTTCATACAAGTAGATGCTTTCAATCGGAAAATACGCTTCTTCTGGGTTTTCTGGTATTTCAATACTCCAGTACAGCCGGAACAAATCTTGAAATGGCTTATTGTTTATTGCACAACCTGTACTTGTCCAGCGAAGTAGGTTTTGCTGTACAGCTTCGGCGGCCAAAATGTAGTAATCACGCTGCTCCTTATTCCAATGCAATTGTTTGCCGCTTCGGCCAGCGTGGATTAAGTTCCACAGATGATAGTGAATGAGTGTCAGCTGTCGTGCTTCGGCAGATTCTTCTTCCAGAATCGCTTTGATTTCAGAGTTAGGAAGATGATAGCGCATTTCACTTTGCTGCTGCTGAATATATTGCTCCAGACGCAGCCGCTCTTCTGTCAGCTTTTGAAAGGATTTCGTCAGTACAAGCGCAGGATGGCTGCCTTCTGTTTGTTTGATTCTGATAGCAATAAAATCGTCTAGGAGCTGATTGGTATGGTTGATGACCACTTCCAGCTGCTGGCGTGATTTTTTAAGATAGTCAGGCGGCAGTATCACCATATTTACGATAGTCGAAATAACAATTCCAATCACACTGCCTCCTAGCCGCGCTAAGAAGTCTATCCATAGACTAGTATGGGTTACGTCAATCATGGCAACAGCAGTTATGGTCGCTACAATTAAGCCAGCATGCAGCTTCAACTTGTAACAGACGACAATCGTCAAAAAAGCCGCTGCCGTATAGGTCAGCGGAGAAGCACCGAATAGATAGATGGATAATACGGCAAATGCTGCTCCGATCATACTGGCAGGTAAACGAATTAATCCTTTTTGAATAGATGCATGAATGGTCGGTTCAATCGTAACAATCGCGGCAACCACTGCAAATGCCGGTGTTATTTGTACGAACTCACATAATAATGCAGTAAAAAATACGGCAATGCCCGTCTTAATGACGCGGTTGCCGATAATAGGTTTCTTCACTTTCTGTCAACACCTTTAATCTAACATGTTTACATTAAAACAAAGTACAGAAAGGATGGCAATGGGCGGAATTGGTAAATTTATAGGACTTGCTGTTTGATTTTCGTGTACGTGGTATAAGCGTCCTGCATTTCGGGTAAACAAAGAAAACACTTGGACCGGAAATACGGGGGGTAACCATGATAATCAACATGATGAAACAAAATAAAGTCCACTTTAAGCGCATTTATGGTGCGTCTAATACAATTGCCAATCTTGTGCGTTTTGATTCACGTCAGGTCACAAACAATGATGTGTTTGTTTGTGTGAAAGGTACCAACCATGATGGACACGCCTACATAGAGGATGTGCTTGCTCAAGGCGCTTCTGTGATTGTCGGCACCGATGAAGATCTTTTGAAGGCACACTACCTTCAGCATGAAGACCGTACATTCCTAGCTGTAGAAGATGCCAGGCTGGCAATGGCCCAGATGGCGGTACTGCTGTCTGCTAATGCTTGGGAAAAGCTCACCACAGTTGGAGTGACGGGGACAAATGGCAAGACAACAGTCGCGGCTTACGTTCATTCTTTGCTGAATCAGCTCCAATTAAAGACAACTTCCATTGGAACCTGCGGCATCATTACATCAAAAGAAAAAATTGATTTCTTCAAAAGTACACCAACGACGCCTGAATCAGCTGATTTGCATGCGTTGTTCCAAAAGCTTGAGACTGATGGAGAAAAAGCTGTTGTGATGGAGGCAACTTCCATTGCGCTCGATCAAAAGCGCACAGCTGCCATGACATTTGATGTGGCAATTCATACAAATCTGTCACCCGAACATCTGGAGTTTCATGAAACATTTGAAAATTATAAACGTGCAAAATTAAAGCTGTTCCAGCAGGCAAAAAGCGCAGTTGTAAATCTGGACGATGAGGGGATGGCTCAAGATATCTTGAATAGCTATTCAGGTGACTTGATGACCTACAGTTTGAATCCAGAAAGTAAGGCAGATGTAATTGCACAGCAACTTCACACAGATGCGCATGGAACGCATTTCGAGCTGGTGATAGGCGGAAAAGTCTACCCAGCGCACGCGCCGATTTTCGGCCAATACAATGTCGCTAACCTGCTGTCTGCAATATGCACAGCTATCCAGCTTGGATATGATATCGAAGCTATTGTAGAGACATCGGAGACGATTGAAAGCCCTGAAGGACGATTTGAAGTGATCGAGGAGTATGGCGAAAGAAAAATTATTCTCGACTACGCGCATACACCAGTGGCTTTGGATCAACTGCTTATTGCTGTAAATGCAATTCCGCATCGACGTCTGATTGTCATGATTATGGGAATCGGCATTCGAGACTTTGCTAAAATGCCAAAAATGGCACAGACAGTGGAAGGCAGAGCAGATGAGATTGTCGTATCTGTTGATCATCCAGGCTATAATAATCCAAAAGATGTTATTAAAGCAGTTTGTGACGGTTTTTCCAGTAAGCAACCTGTATCTACCGCAGAAACAAGAAAAGAGGCAGTGCGGCTTGCACTTGATCTTAGCGGAGAAGGTGACATTGTCCTGCTGACAAGCGGACAAATCAACGGTGCCCAGCTCGTAAAAGGGGAAGCAATTCCGCATTCTGATCATGCTATTATTCAAGCATATTTTACAAACACCACTTCTAAAAAAATGCAATCGACTATCAGCTGAATAACTTGGAAACGATTACTAATACTATATTTAGGTCCAATTACTGAAAAAACATTGACGAATCGAGTAAGTTGCTTTTATAGTGAAATAGTAATAATACTTATATTTTTCGTCTTCGTATAATTTTGGGAATATGGCCCATGAGTTTCTACCAGGTTACCGTCATTAACCTGACTACGCTGACATTTCGATCTGAGTTACATACGCAGATGTGGTGTAGATAAGAAACGCTTCTTGCTCTTTGGGCAGAAGTGTTTTTTATTTGAAAGCTTATCCTGACCCCCCAACGAAGCAACAGGAGGAGTAACAAGCTATGAAACGTTTTTTCCGCTTTGACGAATTGAACACTTCTTACCGGACGGAGATCATTGCCGGCGTAACAACATTTTTGGCGATGGCATACATTTTGTTCGTTAATCCAAATGTTCTTTCTTTGCAAGGCATTCCAGATAATGCGCTGCCTGGTTCCGGCCGTATGGACCCAGGTGCTATCTTTACAGCAACAGCGATTGCTTCCGCAATTGGTACACTGATTATGGGTCTTTTTGCTAAGTTGCCGATTGCACTGGCGCCAGGTATGGGATTGAATGCTTTCTTCGCATTCACAGTTGTCCTAACTTATCAAATCCCTTGGGAAACTGCATTGGCTGGTGTATTTGCTTCCGGTGTAATTTTCATGGTTCTGTCTCTTTCCGGACTGCGTGAATTGCTAATCAATGCAATTCCGCCGAATTTAAAATTAGCGATGGGTGCCGGTATTGGTCTTTTTATCGCATTCATTGGTTTGAAAAATGCGAACTTAGTAGTTGCAAGTGAGGATACAGTTGTAGCGCTTGGCGATATTACAAGCGGTCCAGTTCTGTTAACAATCTTTGGCGTTTTTGTAACAGCTCTTTTAATGGTAAAAGGATTACGTGCAGCAATCTTCATCGGGATGCTGATTACAGCGGCTGCTGGTATGATTGCTGGATTGATTGCTCCGCCAACTGCAGTTAATGACGTTGTTGGTAGTGTACCTAGTCTAGCGCCTACATTCGGTGCAGCATTCGACCATTTTGGTGATATTTTCACCATCCAAATGCTGACGGTTATCCTGACATTCTTGTTTGTTGATTTCTTTGATACTGCTGGTACGTTAGTGGCAGTAGCTACTAAAGCAGGGTTAATGAAAGATGGCAAGCTGCCGAATCCAGGGAAAGCGTTGCTGGCCGATTCTGGTGCAACAGTTGCTGGTGCTATCATTGGTACATCGAATACGACGGCATATGTAGAGTCCACGACAGGCGTAGGTGCAGGAGGGAGAAGCGGCTTTACAGCTGTTGTCACAGCTATCTGTTTCTTATTGGCATTGTTCTTCAGCCCGCTGCTATCTGTCATCACGAACGAAGTAACAGCACCAGCTCTAATTGTTGTTGGGGTGCTCATGTGTTCTTCTCTAAAAGAGATTGAATGGGATAAAATAGAGTTTGCTGTACCAGCATTCTTCACGATCCTTATGATGCCGCTGACAGCAAGTATCGCAACTGGTATTGCAATTGGATTTATCTTCTACCCGCTAACATTGCTTGTCAAAGGTCGTGTCAAAGAAGTTCATCCGGTCATGTGGTTCCTGTTCGTGATATTCATTCTGTATTTCATTTACTTGGCATAAATAAAAGCCGTCCCAATTGGGGCGGCTTTTCTTATAGCGAAATATGACAATTCCTTAGGAGGATTTTCCCTTTGTGCGTTGTTTGCGAGGCTTGAGGGTATAATTGTATTATACTAACGAGAGATTAGAATCGTCTGTTTAGGCGAGGAGGAGGAAATTTACATGAGTAACCGCTCTGTGAAGCTGGCTTGGATTAGCTTACTTGCATTCATCGCAGTGATCGTCGTCAATTACCTGTCCAATGCCTTGCCGCTTGGAGGCAAAACGATGCAGCAATTATCAGATCAGCTTGGTGTGCTGTTTCAGCCAGCAGGTTATGCATTTAGTATTTGGGGGATTATTTATCTGTTTGTTTTTATTTGGATCATCCGTCTGTTTTTCCGGTCGACACGTGAAAAGGAATGGTATGGAAAAGCAGCAAGTGCATTCGTAGCCAGCTGTATTTTCAATATCGCTTGGTTGTTCAGTTTTCATTATCAGCTATTCAGTCTTTCCATTATCCCAATGGCTGCGCTGCTTATATCGCTGATCGTCTTGTATCAATCTGTTTCAACATCCCCAGACCGCGGAAAGTTTGATTTATTTCCGTTTTCCATTTATATTGGCTGGGTATCTGTTGCGACCATCTTAAATGTTGGTATTCTATTTGTATCACTTGGCGTCGATAATGTAGATGGATGGCTGTTGTCCGGTGAGGTTTGGACAATTATTCTTATCATTATTGGGGCTATCTTAGCAATTAGCTTTATGCATATATTCCGCGACAGTATTTATCCGCTCGTGTTTATTTGGGCATATGTAGCTATTGCCGCTGCCAGGGCAGAGAATTTTCCCGCCATTACAGCTGTAGCAAGCATTATGGCGCTAGTTATTCTCATTGCTATCCCGATTCATTTGTTTCGGCGCAAGCGCAAGCAATACGGCTATTGATTACAGTATGTGATAGCCTTTAAGGAGGAAGTAATTTGTTAGAAATACCACTCGTGATGGTGCTTATCATCTTTGTTGTGAATATTGTGTATGTTACCCTCAATACGTTGCGTGTTATCTTAACATTAAAAGGACGTCGCTATATTTCCGCAACTGTCAGTGTGTTTGAGGTTACAATCTATACAGTTGGTCTGGGACTTGTATTGAACAATCTCGACCAAATCCAGAATCTGATTGCTTATGCGCTCGGATTTGGTATTGGTGTCGTCCTCGGCTCGAAAATAGAAGAGAAGCTGGCTTTAGGTTATGTTACCGCCAACGTTATTTCCTCCGATCCGAGTATTGAGTTTACGAAGAAGCTTCGTGAGAAAGGGTACGGGGTTACGAGCTGGTTCGCATATGGCATGGAAGGTGACCGACTGGCGATGCAGATTCTGACACCGCGAAAATATGAACTCAAGCTTTATGAAACGATTCAGGAGATTGACCCAAAAGCATTTATTATCTCCTACGAACCGCGGCAAATCTCAGGCGGATTCTGGGTTAAAAGTGTAAAAAGGGAGCGAATTCGTCGAAATGGCAAACCAAAAAAAGATAACAAAGAAACGGTTTGAGCTTGGTGAGAATGAGTCAATCGATGCTTGCCTTGCCCGTATAAAAGCGGAGGGCTATATGCCGGTTCGAAAAGTAGAAGAACCAATCTTCCGTGAAACAACCGAAAACGGCGTAAAGAAGGTAGAGCCGATTGGGAAGAGCGTCATGTTTGATGCAAAGCCTCTAAAAACCGAACAATAAATATAACGATTTGATCATCGTTCGATTTTCTCATTGACGATAGGTATCAAAATTGTTATCATAATACATGCATGAAAGACACGGCTAGATTTGATAATATCGTACAGCAACTTAGCTGTATTTATAGATCACACCTCATATATTTCCGGAGATACGGTCCGGAAGTTTCTACCTGCTACCGTAAATGGCGGACTATGAGGGAAGATGGAACAGCCGAAGATCGGCTGGACGTGTGCATGATTATGAGCTTACAGCAATGTTAGCCTATTCATCTTCTCTCTGATTTTACGGGAGGGGTGAATAGGCTTTTTTTACGGCAAAAAAGAGGAAAGAGGGATTGGATTGGCGGAGATTGGAATCATCATGGGCAGCATCTCAGATTGGGAGACGATGGAGCATTCGTGCAAGCTATTGGAAGAGCTGGACATCGCTTATGAAAAAGAAGTGATATCAGCGCACCGTACTCCGGAGGATATGTTCGATTATGCGGCAGCAGCCAGGGATAGAGGGTTGAAGGTAATCATTGCCGGAGCCGGCGGGGCAGCACATTTGCCAGGAATGGTGGCCAGTAAGACAACATTGCCGGTAATAGGTGTACCAGTTCAGACGAAAGCGCTCGATGGCATGGATTCCCTTCTCTCGATTGTTCAAATGCCTGGCGGCGTACCTGTTGCGACGGTAGCCATTGGTAAGGCTGGAGCAAAGAATGCAGGCATCCTAGCCGCACAGATGCTCGGTATCCATGATTTTCGTATTGCCCAGCGACTAGCTGCTTATCAGGAAAGTATGAAGAAACAAGTTGCAGAAATGAGGAATCAGCTTGCGACCAAATAATAGCAAAACAATCGGCATTCTCGGCGGCGGTCAGCTTGGAAGGATGATGGCCACAGCTGCTAAACATATGGGGTACCGAATCGTTGTCCTCGATCCAACGCCCGATTGTCCGACAGCACAAGTAGCAGATAACCATATTAAAGCGGCTTATGATGATTTAACCGCCATCCGAGAACTTGCAAACATCAGTGATGTTGTCACCTATGAATTCGAAAATGTAGATTTGGAAGCAGCCAGATTACTTGAAGAAGCCGAGAAGCTTCCGCAAGGTTCTCGGCTCTTGGAAATCAGCCGAGACCGAGCGAATGAAAAGAATCTAATGAAGGATCTTCATCTGCCGTCAGCTCCTTTTGCAATTGTAAACGAGGAGAAAGAATTGCTGACTGAAATTAGAAGCATTGGTTTTCCGGCTGTTGTGAAAACATGCCGCGGCGGATACGATGGCAAAGGGCAGCTAAAACTGACTAGTAAGGATGATCTGCAAGAAGCGGCTGCATTTGTCCGGAAAAATGGGCGCTGCATACTCGAATCATGGCTGACATTTGATAGAGAAATATCCATTGTGCTCACAAGAGGTACAGATGGAGCAATTACTTATTTCCCAGTAGCCGAAAATGAGCACCGTGAACACATCCTGTCTCGAACAATTGTGCCAGCCGCTATTCCGGAAGAAGTAGCGGAGCAAGCTCGTGCAGCAGCGGGCAAGCTGGCTGAGGCGGCGGGAGTTGTTGGCACATTCACCGTCGAAATGTTTGTTGCTGGCAATCAATTGTATATGAATGAAGTGGCGCCTCGCCCGCATAATTCCGGTCATTATACGATTGAAGCTTGCACGGTATCGCAATTTGAGCAGCACATCCGCGCTATTTGCGGACTGCCACTTTTGCCGGTCCATTTTATCGGGGCCGCTGTTATGATAAATTTATTAGGAGAAGCGCTGGACCAGTATTGGCAATCTCCTGACAAACCGCTTGCTCATCTCCATGATTACGGCAAACAAGAAGCCAAGCCGAAACGAAAGATGGGGCATTTAACAATGGTTGGTACGTCAAGAGAGGTCTTGCTGGATGCAACCGACGCCTTTACACGATCACTAGGAGGAAACAAGGCATGATTGAACGTTATACAAGAGAAGAAATGGGTAAAATTTGGACAGACGAAAATAAGTACCGTGCATGGCTCGAGGTAGAAATCTTAGCATGTGAAGCTTGGAGTGACCTTGGCATTATTCCTGAGGCAGATGTCAAAGTACTTCGCGAAAACGCATCCTTTGATATTAATCGTATTTTAGAGATTGAACAGGAAACGCGACATGATGTAGTAGCTTTCACGCGTGCTGTCTCTGAAACGCTTGGGGAAGAGCGCAAATGGGTGCATTACGGTCTGACATCCACAGATGTTGTCGACACTGCCCTTTCCTATATATTGCTGCAAGCGAACCAAATCATCCGCAAAGGTATTGTCAACTTTATCGACATTCTGGAAGCGAAAGCGAAAGAACATAAGCATACTGTGATGATGGGACGTACACATGGTGTACACGCAGAGCCGACAACATTCGGTTTGAAGCTGGCACTTTGGTACGAAGAAATGAAACGCAACTTAGAGCGTTTTGATGCAGCTGCTGATACGATTCAATACGGCAAACTTTCCGGTGCGGTCGGTACATATGCAAACATCGATCCGTATGTAGAGAAATATGTTACGAAAAAGCTAGGCTTGAAGCCAGCACCAGTATCTACACAAACATTGCAGCGTGATCGTCATGCGCAATATATGAGCACATTGGCATTGATTGCAACAAGCATTGAAAAATTTGCAACGGAGATTCGCGGCCTGCAAAAAACAGAAACACGTGAAGTAGAAGAATTCTTCGCAAAAGGGCAAAAAGGATCTTCCGCAATGCCGCATAAACGAAATCCAATCGGGTCCGAAAACATGGTCGGCATGTCTCGTCTGATTCGCGGACATATGGTAACAGCTTACGAGAACGTTGCACTTTGGCATGAAAGAGATATCTCTCATTCTTCTGCAGAGCGTGTGATTTTACCAGATGCAACAATTGCACTTGATTACATGCTGAGCCGCTTCTCTAACATTGTGAAGAACTTGACAGTTTTCCCGGAAAATATGAAGCGCAATATCGACCGCACATACGGCGTTATTTTCTCACAACGTGTACTGTTAGCACTTATCGACAAGGGCATGAGCCGAGAGCAAGCCTATGATATTGTGCAGCCTAAAGCGATGGAAGCATGGGAAACACAGACACACTTCAAACAGCTGATCGAGGCGGAAACAGAAATCTCTGCTTTCCTTAGCCAGGAAGAGATTGATGATTGCTTCGACTATACGTACCACTTGAAGAACGTAGATCAGATTTTCCATAAAATTGGTTTAGAATAATACTTTGACAAACGGGGTGGAGAACGTGAAAGGTAAATTGCTGTATGAAGGAAAAGCCAAGCAAGTATTTCAATCTATGGAGGACGAGCAGCAGCTTGTGCTCTCTTATAAGAATGATGCAACAGCATTCAATGGCAAGAAGAAAGCGAGCTTCGAAGGAAAAGGCCGTTACAACAATCTGATCTCTGCTCATATCTTTGACTACTTGAAAGAGAAGGGCATTACTTCACACTTTATTAAGGCGCTTAATGAGACAGAGCAGCTAGTGCGGCAGACGTCCATTATACCGCTCGAAGTAGTTGTTCGGAATGTTGCAGCAGGAAGCATTATCAGAAGACTTGGTATTCCTGAGAAAACCGTTTTCCACCCCGTTTTGACAGAGCTTTACTACAAAGATGACAGTTTAGATGATCCGATTATCAATGACGCGCATGCGCTGTTGCTGACGGATCTGAATGAAGATGAGCTTGTTTTCATTAAGCAAGCAGCATTAGAAGTCAACCGGCATTTGCAGGCATTCTTCGATAGAGTCGGCCTGCAGCTGGTCGATTTCAAACTGGAATTCGGCCGCGATCAGAATGGCTCTATTCTTCTCTCCGATGAGATTTCACCGGATACGTGCCGGCTTTGGGATAAAGAGAGTGGCAGTAAGATGGATAAAGATGTGTTCCGTGAAGATATTGGGAATTTGATTGATGTATATGATGCAATTTTAAATCGACTGGAGGCAGCAAAATGAAAAAAGTCAGAATCTTCATCACGCTGAAAGAAGGGGTATTAGACCCACAAGGTAAGGCAGTACAAGAAGCACTGCAGGCAAATGGTTTTCCGGAAGTAGCGGATACGCGTGTCGGGAAATACATCGAAATGAGTTTGTCAGATAGTGCCGATGTAGCACAAGAAGTGCAGCGTATGTGTGACAAGCTGCTAGCCAATCCTGTGATGGAAGAATACAGCTACACAGTCGAGGAGGGCATCAAGTCGTGAAATTCGCTGTCATTGTTTTTCCAGGCTCCAACTGCGACCGAGACATGTATCATGCGGTCCGGGACGGTTTAGGAGAAGAAGCTGATCTTGTATGGTATGAAAATGCGAATCTAGCAGACTATGATGCTATTTTGCTGCCAGGCGGTTTTAGTTATGGTGATTATCTTCGCTCCGGAGCTATCGCGTCGGTATCAAACGTATTAAATCAGATTAAACAAAAAGCTGAAACAGGTACACCTGTCCTTGGCGTTTGCAACGGATTCCAAATTCTTTTGGAAACAGGTTTGCTGCCAGGAGCTATGCTGCGAAATGAAAAATTGAAATTTATGTGCCACTACGAAACATTAGTAGTCGAACGTAACGATACGCTATTTACAAGTGGTTATGAAAAGGGACAGGAAATTCAAATTCCCATTGCGCATGGTGAAGGAAATTACTATTGTGATGATGCAACGCTGGAGACGTTACAGCAGAATAATCAGATTGTTTTCACTTACAAAAATAATCCGAACGGTTCTCGAGCTAATATTGCCGGTATTGTCAACAAAGCAGGAAACGTACTCGGTATGATGCCGCATCCGGAACGAGCGGTTGAAGATCTGCTTGGTTCAAAAGACGGTTTAGCACTATTCCAATCTGTACTACACCACTGGAGGGAAATGTATGTTACAACAAGCTGAAATCAGCCCAGAAAAAATCGAACAAGACCGTCTGTATCGCGATATGGGTATGACAGATGAAGAGTTTCAATCTGTTAAAAACATTTTAGGCAGACAGCCAAACTTCACTGAAACAGGCATTTTCTCCGTTATGTGGTCCGAGCATTGCAGCTATAAAACATCCAAGCCATTATTGCGTAAATTCCCGACAAAGGGACCGCATGTGTTACAAGGACCCGGCGAAGGAGCTGGAATTGTTGATATTGGTGATGACAAGGCAGTCGTGTTCAAGATCGAGAGTCATAACCATCCTTCCGCGGTCGAGCCTTACCAAGGTGCCGCAACAGGTGTCGGCGGTATTATCCGTGATGTATTTTCCATGGGAGCGCGTCCCATTGCGCTATTGAATTCTTTACGCTTCGGCAATCTGACAACACCACGTGTGAAATATTTATTGGAGGAAGTTGTCCACGGTATTGCAGGGTACGGCAACTGTGTTGGTGTACCAACCGTCGGCGGTGAAATTCAATTCGATACAAGCTATGAAGGCAATCCACTAGTGAATGCCATGTGTGTCGGTTTGATTGAGCAGAAGGATATTCAAAAAGGAATCGCGGCAGGCGTTGGCAATACCGTGATTTACGCTGGTGCTCCAACTGGCCGCGATGGAATCCATGGCGCGACCTTCGCTTCAGAAGATTTGAGCGAAGAGTCCGAATCAAAACGTCCGTCCGTGCAAGTTGGCGATCCGTTTATGGAAAAACTGCTGATCGAAGCTTGTTTGGAAGTTATCCAGCATGAAGCGCTTGTTGGTATGCAGGACATGGGTGCTGCTGGTTTAACATCAAGTGCGAGCGAGATGGCTAGTAAAGCTGGCATGGGAATGGAAATGAATTTGGATCTTGTACCGCAGCGGGAGCTGCATATGACGCCTTACGAATTGATGTTGTCTGAATCACAAGAGCGCATGCTGCTCGTTGTGAAAAAAGGACAGGAACAAGGCATTATTGATGTATTCGAGAAATACGGCTTACAAGCTGTTGCGGTCGGAACAGTGACTGACGATAAGCAGTTCCGTTTGCTGCATCATGGGGAAGTTGCTGCTGAGATACCGGTTGATAGTTTGGCAGAAGATGCGCCAGTTTACTATAAAGACTCCAAAGTACCGGACTATTTCAAAGAGTTTCAAACAATTGATTATAAGCCAGCTGTCACAAACTATGCAGAAACGCTCAAACAACTGCTGCAGCAGCCGACCATTGCCAGCAAAGAATGGGTGTACGATCAATATGACAGCATGGTTGGTGCTGATACAGTGGTGGCACCAGGAAGCGACGCAGCGATTGTTCGCGTTCGTGGAACACAAAAAGCTATCGCAATGACGACAGACTGTAATTCTCGTTATATTTACTTGGATCCGGAAACAGGCGGAAAAATTGCAGTAGCAGAAGCAGCAAGAAATATCATCAGTTCTGGTGCAAAACCACTGGCACTGACTGATGGCTTGAACTTTGGAAATCCAGATAAGCCGGAGAACTTCTGGCAGATGGAAAAGAGTGTAGACGGCATGAGTGCTGCTTGTCTTGCATTGGAAACACCAGTCATCAGCGGAAATGTATCACTTTATAATGAATCTAACCAACAGTCTATTTTCCCGACGCCGATTGTCGGTATGGTTGGCTTAGTAGAAGACATCAAACATGTAACGACGAGCACATTTAAGCAAGCTGGTGATGCTATCTATCTAGTAGGGGAAACAAAAGCAGAGTTCGGCGGCAGTGAGCTGCAAAATCTGCTTGAAGAACGTTATTACGGGAAAGCTCCTGCTATTGATCTTGATACCGAAGCAAGCAATCAGCAAGCTGTGCTAGCTAGTATCCAGCAAGGATTACTAGCTTCTGCACATGATCTTGCCGAGGGTGGTTTGGCTGTCGCATTGGCGGAAAGCTTGTTTGACACAAAGCTTGGTGCACAAGTGACAGTAGAAGAAGATGCAACAGCATCACTCTTCAGTGAATCTCAATCACGTTTTCTAGTATCCGTTTCACCTGAAAAGCAAGCAGCCTTTGAAGAGGCTGTACCAGCGGCAGCACAAATCGGTGTTGTGACAGAAACAGCGGAGCTTACAGTTGTACAGGGAGACAAGACGATCATCCTAGAAGCAGTACCAACACTTGAGGCACTTTGGAAAGGAGCTATTCCATGCTTGCTGAAATCAAAGGCTTGAACGAGGAATGCGGCGTCTTTGCGATTTGGGGACATGAAAAAGCAGCAGAAGTAACGTATTACGGTCTTCATGCCTTGCAGCACCGCGGGCAGGAAGGTGCTGGCGTTGTGACAACAGACCGAGAAAATCTGCATTTGCACAAAGGTCTTGGCTTGATTAATGAAGTGTTTGCTGGAGGAGAGTTTAATAAACTGAACGGCAATGCGGCAATAGGTCACGTTCGTTATGCAACTGCAGGGGGCGGAGGCTATGAAAATGTGCAGCCATTGTTGTTTCGTTCCCAGAGAGATAGTCTCGCAATTGCCCATAACGGCAACCTTGTCAATGCATACGGATTAAAGCAGCAGCTGGAAGCACAAGGCAGCATCTTGCAAACTTCTTCTGATACAGAAGTGATTGCGCATTTGATTAAGCGCAGCGGTCAAATTGAATTGGATGAAGCGATCAAATCTGCACTCAGTATGGTCAAAGGTGCGTACAGCTTGACGATTCTCACAGAAACGCAAATGTTCGTTGCAGTAGATCCGAAAGGCTTGCGTCCCTTATCGCTCGGTAAACTCGGAGATGCCTGGGTTGTATCTTCGGAAACATGTGCTTTTGATGTAACAGGAGCGGAATATGTACGTGAAGTAGAGCCAGGCGAATTGATTACAATCAGCGATACCGGCCTGCATTCACAGCGCTTTTCCTCCACGTTGGAGCGGTCACTTTGTTCCATGGAGTATGTCTATTTCTCCCGGCCGGATTCCGATTTGAACGGTCAAAATGTGCATGCTTCCCGAAAAAAAATGGGTAAAGTGCTCGCACAGGAAGCGCCAATTGAAGCGGATGTTGTCACAGGAGTACCTGATTCCAGTATTTCAGCTGCAATCGGATTCTCCGAAGCTACTGGCATTCCATACGAGCTTGGATTGATTAAAAACCGTTATGTTGGCCGGACGTTTATCCAACCCTCCCAAGAGCTGCGGGAACAAGGCGTGAAGATGAAATTGTCTGCTGTACGTGGAATCGTGAAAGGCAAGCGTGTCGTAATGGTCGATGACTCTATCGTTCGCGGTACGACGAGTAAGCGGATTGTCCGCATGCTGAAAGAAGCTGGAGCAACAGAAGTACATGTGCGGATTGCATCACCGCCAATTCAGAATCCGTGTTTTTACGGCATTGACACGTCGACGACTTCGGAGTTAATTGCTGCGAATCACAGCATCGAAGAAATGCGGGAATTGATTGAAGCAGATTCACTTTCTTTCCTTAGCGTCGATGGTCTGCAGGATTGCATTGTTGGCGATAACGACGTCATGACACACGGCATCTGCAAAGCATGCTTTACAGGAAACTACCCAACTGAGATCTACCCGGATACTGTACTTCCGGCATACAAGTGTTAGGAGGCCAAGCATGAGTGAACTTTACAAACAAGCCGGCGTAGATGTGGAAGCAGGCTATCGCGCAGTGGATTTGATGAAAAAACATATCAAGCGTACGAACCGTCCAGAGGTCATTGGCGGTGTCGGAGCGTTTGCTGGACTATTTGATTTATCGTCGTTTTCTTATAAGGAGCCGGTACTTGTTTCTGGTACAGATGGAGTCGGCACGAAGCTGAAGCTGGCATTTGATATGAATCAGCATGATACAGTCGGCATTGACTTGGTCGCGATGTGTGTGAATGACATTATTGCACAAGGTGCACAGGCATTGTTTTTCCTTGATTACATTGCTTGCGGAAAAAATGAACCAGAGAAAATTGAACAGATTGTTAAAGGAATTTCTGATGGCTGTGTAGAAGCAGGTGCTGCTTTAATCGGCGGTGAAACGGCGGAAATGCCAGGCATGTATGCAGAAGACGAGTATGATTTGGCTGGTTTTGTTGTCGGTATCGGCGAGAAGTCAGAGCTCATCAGCGGAGCTGCTGTGCAAGCTGGTGACACAATCATTGGAATCGCATCAAGCGGTTTGCATTCAAATGGTTTTTCATTGGTTCGCCGCCTGCTAGAGGAGCATAATCTTTCGCTGGATGACGTATATGCACCGTTTGACCGTCCTTTAGGAGAGATCTTGCTTGAACCAACAAAAATTTATGCAAAAGCTGTCCGTGCTGTCCAAGAAAAAGTAGACATTCACGGTATTTCTCATATTACCGGCGGCGGGTTTCATGAGAATCTCCCTCGCGCGGTGCCGGAGCATCTGGGTGTACGCATTCAGACAGGCAGCTGGGAACTGCCGGCTGTTTATGAATTCTTGATGGACAAAGCAGATATCACTTTTGAAGATATGCTTGGCGTATTTAATACCGGAATCGGCATGGCGCTGATCGTATCGCAAGAAGAAGCAGACCAGTGCATGAGCTTACTTCAGGATGCTGGCGAGAGAGCCTGGATCATCGGCGAAGTGACAGAGCAAAACGGCGTGGAGTTCCAAGCATGATTGCAGCTGCTGTCTTCGCTTCTGGCAGCGGCAGCAATGCGGAGGCGATTGTGCAAGCTTCTGCATTACCATGCGCTGTTCGCCTGCTTGTTTGTGATAAGCCTGAAGCCCCAGTTATCCAAAAAGCAGCAGGTTGGAATGTAGACGTCTTAGTTTGCGATCCAAAAACTTTTCCAGATAAGCAAGCCTATGAACAAGCAATCCTAACGAAATTACATGACATGCAAATTGAGTGGATCTTTTTGGCGGGCTATATGCGGTTAATCGGATCTACCTTGCTAGAGGCATTTGCCGAACGGATCTTAAATATTCATCCATCCTTATTGCCAGCATTCGCCGGCAAAGATGCTATCGGACAAGCGTTAGCCGCTGGGGTAAAAGTGAGCGGTGTAACCATTCATTTTGTCGATAGCGGCATGGACACAGGCACCATTATCGCGCAGGAAGCAGTTCCTGTTTGCCCGGAAGATACACACCAAACCTTACATCAGCGGATACAGCAAATTGAGCACCGTTTGTACCCGGAAACGATTCGATACATACTTACACGAGAAGGAAAGGAATGACAGCTAATGCCACGTGCGTTAATCAGCGTTTCAGATAAAACAGGAATCATCCCATTTGCCAAGGAGTTGGCAGCAATGGAATATGACATCATTTCAACCGGAGGAACGCTAAAACAGCTGAAGGATGCAGGAATTCCAGCTGCAGCAGTATCTGACGTGACGAAATTTGATGAAATTATGGACGGACGTGTGAAAACATTGCACCCAGCCATCCATGGCGGCCTATTGGCTAGAAGAGATGACGAAAGTCATATGCAGCAGCTGAAAGAACGTGACATCACACCAATTGATTTGGTTGTTGTTAATCTGTATCCTTTTAAAAATACAATCGAGAAGCCAGATGTAACAGAAGCTGATGCAATTGAAAACATTGATATTGGCGGTCCAACAATGCTTCGTTCTGCAGCGAAGAACTTTGCTGGCGTCACAGTTTTGGTAGACCCAGCAGATTATGATGCCACCCTAGCTGCTTTGCGAGAAGGAGAGCTTTCTTATGAAGCGAAACGTCGCTTAGCCGGGAAAGTGTTCCGTCATACAGCTAACTACGATGCGATGATTGCAGGTTACTTGGCGGAATTGAATGAGGAGCAGGACACGGAAACACTGACGCTTACGTACGAAAAAGTGCAATCTTTACGTTATGGAGAAAACCCGCACCAAGCAGCCGCATTCTACAAAGACCCGATCGTAAAAGGGGCTTCAATAGCGAATGCAAAGCAGCTGCACGGCAAAGAGCTTTCTTATAATAATATCCAAGATGCTAATGCAGCGCTCGAGATTGTCATGGAGTTCCAAGAACCAGCTGCAGTGGCAGTAAAACATATGAATCCATGCGGCGTCGGAATCGGAGAAACAATTTCGGATGCTTTCCGCAAAGCATTTGAAGCAGATTCTACTTCTATCTTTGGCGGTATTGTAGCTTTGAACCGAGAGGTAGACAAAGACACAGCCTTACAGCTGAAAGAAATCTTCTTAGAAATTGTGATTGCCCCAAGCTTCACAGAAGAAGCATTAACACTGCTTACAGAAAAGAAAAATATTCGCTTGCTGGAGCTTGCTGCCGATAAAATAGAGCAGCCGAAAAAAGTTGTCAGCGTTAGCGGCGGACTGCTCGTGCAGGACTATGATACGGGAGCAGTTACAGAAGCTGATCTTACAGTGGCAACCGACCGTAAGCCAACAGACGAAGAATTGAAGAATTTGCTTTTCGCTTGGAAAGTCGTGAAGCATGTGAAATCCAATGCGATTGTGGCAGCAAAAGATGATCAAACAATCGGTGTTGGTGCAGGTCAGATGAACCGTGTCGGTGCAGCTAAAATTGCGCTAGAGCAAGCTGGTGACAAAGCAGCAGGAAGTGTCCTTGCATCTGATGCGTTCTTCCCGATGCCAGACACGGTGGAAGCAGCTATTCAAGCTGGCGTGACGGCAATTATTCAGCCTGGCGGATCGAAACGAGATGAAGATTCTATCGCTGTATGTAATGCGCACAATATTGCCATGGTCTTTACAGAAATGCGTCACTTTAAGCATTAATTGTCAGGGGGAGTACATGTGAAAGTTCTTGTAATCGGCAGCGGCGGCCGGGAGCACAGTATCGTTGCAAAGCTATCTTTAAGTACGGAAATAACCGCGTTATACGCAGCACCAGGAAATGGCGGAATCGCTGATTTGGCTACCTGTGTGCCAATTGATGTAACAGCAGTGGATGACCTGGTAAGCTATGCAAAAGAAGAGAAAATTGACTGGACCTTCGTCGGACCGGAGATTCCATTGTTGGCTGGTGTCGTCAATGCTTTTCAGCAGGCAGGACTGCATGTGTTTGGACCGACAAAAGAAGCAGCTTTAATTGAGGGAAGTAAGGATTATGCCAAGCAGTTTATGCAAGCACACCATATTCCAACAGCTGCAAGTCAAACCTTCTCGGATGCAGCAAAAGCAAAAGCCTATATTGCCGAAAAAGGTGCACCGATTGTTGTAAAAGCAGACGGTCTAGCAGCAGGTAAAGGTGTCGTTGTGGCGCAGACGGTGGAACAAGCAAATGAGGCTGTAGAAAACATGCTTGTAGGAAACCAATTCGGTCAGGCTGGCAATCTGGTTGTTATTGAAGATTTCTTGGATGGTAAAGAGTTTTCACTCATGGCTTTTGTACATGGAAAGAATGTATTCCCGCTTGTTCCAGCTCGTGATCATAAGCGCGTTTACGATCATGATCAAGGCCCAAATACGGGAGGCATGGGGGCTTATGCCCCGATCCCGGATTTGCAGCAAGCAGTTATTGATGAGGCAATCGAGCGTATCCTCATCCCAGCTGCAGCCGGTTTAGTAAAGGAAGGGCGTTCTTTCACAGGTGTTCTTTACGCAGGTTTGATTGAAACAACAGACGGACCAAAAGTGATTGAATTTAATGCACGCTTCGGAGATCCGGAAACACAAGTGATTTTGCCACTTTTGGAAAATGACTTGCTGCAAGTGATGCAGGATGTAACTGCTGGCAAAGATCCGTTGCTGACGTGGAAGGATGCGTATGCAACTGGAACCGTGATTGCAGCAAGCGGTTATCCTGGGAGTTATGAAAAGCAGCTTCCTATTCCAGATTTGTCTTCTTTACCACAAGATGTATACTGCATCCATGCTGGGTCAGATAAGACTGCGGATGGGTATGTGTCCAATGGCGGCCGTATTTTGTTCATTGGCGCTGTACATCAAAATCGGTCTGACGCCGTAAAAAGTGTCAAAGAAGGACTGCAAACCTTTAAAGATAACCCGAATTTCCATTATCGAACTGACATTGGGTTTGGGGATTGATAGGTAGAGACTGGGACAAACAAGATTAATTCGGTATGTTAGCGAGCAATTAAAACATCCAATCTTAATGCAGTCCCCCGGCTGTTACTGCCTCTCCAACTCTTGCTGTTACCGTTAGACAGGAATAGCATTTGAACTAAGATACCGACAAGAAAATCGCTTTTTATTTTCGAGGAGTCTACGTATTCTACCTACACTAGTGAAGGTTTTCATAACACAAATCAGCGTAGGAAATACACGGAGACTCCTGCAGGAAAGCGGAGTGTATTTCCGGAGCGGTGCTCTCAACTTAGTTTCCATGCATAAATCCAAATAACACTGCTGTTAATTGCAGTGTTATTTGGATTTTTTGCTTAAAAGGTTATGTGTTAGTTTTTTTATGAGCCTTCTGATTCTAAATCTTCTTTATGCCGGAATTGATTGATCAAAGCCATACTTGGGCAGTACCGCACAATACCTTCAGCGATTTTAACTGCACCGGCTAGCAGCGTTAAGTGGGCAGTAAGCTGCTTCGGTTTAGTGACGAGAGCAGCTGTCGCATAACCGACCATGCTGACGCCGGCGGCAATTCGGATTAAAGCTTGGACAATCCCAATATTCGGTTTCAGCATTTGTGGCACCTCTTTTCTTTTGACCTTATTTTTCCTCAGCATGAGCAGCCTATGCGAGTATAAAAATTCCATTGGACGCAAATGACGCAAAAATGTTTCAGATGATGTATGATAAAGAATAAGGTAACAAGCACAATCGTGCGTATGGGGAGGGAAGCTGTATGCAGCTTGACAAGCTCCGTGGTGAGCATTTAGATGAATTGTTTGAGGCAATTCTGACGCTGAAAGATAAGGAAGATTGCTATCGCTTCTTTGATGATATTGCGACGATTAGTGAAATACAATCACTGACACAACGCCTGCAAGTGGCAAAAATGCTGCGTGAAGGGGCAACGTATCACGCAATCGTACAAGAGACAAGTGCGTCTACAACGACTATTTCACGTGTGAAGCGCTGCCTAAACTATGGGAACGATGGGTACAACACAGTTTTGGAACGTTTGGAAGATAAAAAAGAAGATTAAGGAGCTGACGTGGATGGTACGCTTTGGTGTAATCGGAACGAACTGGATAACGGAATCTTTTTTGGAAGCAGGAAGAAAGGTTAAGGGTTTTGAACTGACAACTGTGTATTCTCGACATGCTGAACGAGCAGCAGCATTTGCGGAGAAGCAAGGAGCTGTACATACATTCACTGACATGGAGGAAATGGCGGCAAGCGGGAAAGTGGACGCTGTTTATATCGCCAGCCCGAATGCATTGCACGCAAGTCAAGCGAAGATCTTTATGCAGCATGGCGTACACGTATTATGTGAAAAGCCGCTTGCATCAAATGCAGCAGAAGTGAAAGACTTAATTGAGACTGCTAAACAGCACGATGTGTTGTTAATGGAAGCAATGAAGACGACATTTTTGCCGAATTACCGCATTTTGCAGCAGCATTTGGATAAAATTGGGCCAGTTCGCCGTTATGTTGCCCAGCTTTGCCAGTATTCTTCTCGTTATGATGCTTACAGGCAAGGAGAAATACTAAACGCCTTCAATCCAGAGCTCAGTAACGGAGCTACAATGGACATCGGTATTTATTGCTTGTATCCACTTATTGCGTTGTTCGGTAAACCACAGGATGTTAAGGCGAGCGGAACGTTGCTCGAATCCGGCGTGGACGGACAAGCAACGATTACGCTGACGTATGAAGGAATGGAGGCAGTCGTTTACTATTCCAAAATCACAAGCTCCACACAGCCTTCTGAAATTCAAGGCGAAGATGCAACAATTAAAATAGACCACATCGGCCATTTAGAAGATGTAACGATTCAATATCACGACAGCACAGAAGAAACCATTAGCGGACCGCAGGATAATGAGCACCGCATGGTATACGAGATAGAAGAATTCGTAAGCTTAATTCAATCCGGTAAACGGGAATCCAGTATCAATACCCATGATTTGGCGCTTTCTGTAGCGGAAATTATGGATAAAGCCCGAAGCCAATTCGGCTTAATATTCCCTGCTGATCGAATCCAATAAACAAGAAAAGCCTGGCAATCCGTTGCCAGGCTTTCTTCGTTCGTTAACTGTTCGTATTTTCCTCTGGCAACCACTAAATTATCCCGTCGATTTTTGCTATAATGTACGTTATGGAAGCAAGTAATGGAGGACGTACACGTGTATAACATGAAAGAGTGGCAACATATATTCAAGCTTGATCCGGCTAAAGCGATTGCCGATGAGGATTTAGAGAAAATCTGTGAGTCTGGTACAGATGCCGTCATTGTTGGAGGTACTGACAATGTGACGCTGGATGGTGTACTTGATTTGCTTGCGCGAATTCGCCGTCATACCGTTCCAGTTATTTTGGAGATTAGCGATATGGAGGCAATCACACCCGGTTTTGATTACTATTATGTGCCAATGGTGATGAATAGTAAGAACAAGCAATGGATCATGGGTCTGCACCATGAAGCAGTGAAAGCTTATCGTGATATGATGCATTGGGACGAAATTGTGATGGAAGGGTATTGTGTCATTAATCCGGATGCAAAAGTGTTTACACATACGCAATGCGACATGCCGTCTGAGGAAGATATAATCGCTTATGCTTATATGGCAGAACATATGTACAAGCTTCCAGTTTTCTATTTAGAAAACAGTGGCGCGTACGCCGACCCATCACTCGTACAAAAAGTGAAAAGCCAGCTGTCGAATACACTGTTATTTTACGGAGGCGGCATTACGTCAGCCGAACAGGCAGCAGAGATGAAGCGGCATGCGGATGTGATTATTGTCGGAAACCATGTGTATGATAATATAAAGGCTGCTCTGAAGACAGTCAAAGCAGTAAAAGGATAGAAATAAAGGCGGTGCAAACATGAGCCAATTGGCGAATGATTTAATAAATGGTTTAAATAAAGAGCAAGCAGAAGCGGTGCAGCATACGGAAGGACCGCTTTTAATTATGGCAGGTGCAGGAAGCGGTAAGACCCGCGTGCTGACGAACCGAATTGCTTATCTGCTTGGAGAAAAAGAAGTGTCGCCGCGCAGTATTTTGGCGATTACTTTCACAAACAAAGCAGCTCGTGAAATGCGGGAACGTGTGCACAAATTAGTGGGAGAAGAAGGCGCTCAGATTTGGGTTTCGACTTTCCACTCCATGTGTGTGCGCATTTTACGTCGCGATATAGACAGAATAGGATACAACAGCAACTTTTCTATTTTGGATTCGAGTGATCAGCTGTCTGTCATTAAACAAGCTCTGAAACGGCTCAATCTGGATCCAAAACAATATGACCCTCGTGCAATGCTTGGTGCTATTAGTTCCTCGAAAAACGAATTGATTACGCCTGAAGAATACCTCAAGGAAGCTGGAAGCTTGTATGAAAAGAAAGTGGCCGAAGTATTTGATTTATATCAGAAAACATTGCGCCGCAATCAGTCACTCGATTTTGATGACTTGATCATGCAAACAATTCAGCTGTTCGACCGCGTACCGGAAGTATTGCAATACTACCAGCGCCGTTTCCAATACATCCATGTGGATGAGTACCAGGATACCAACCACGCGCAGTATCGTTTGGTAAACCAATTGGCATCTCGTTATAAAAACCTTTGTGTAGTAGGAGACTCCGACCAATCGATTTATCGCTGGCGCGGAGCTGATATTGCAAATATCCTTTCCTTTGAAAAGGATTATCCAAATGCAAAGGTCGTTATGCTCGAACAAAATTACCGCTCAACGAAGACGATTCTTGATGCAGCCAACAAAGTAATTGGCAACAATACAGGGCGCAAGCCGAAGAATTTGTGGACGGATAACATGGATGGTTCCAAGCTTCGTTATTACGAAGCAGCGACGGAGCGGGATGAAGCTTTGTACGTAACAGAGAAGATCGAAGAAATGGTTATTACAGAAAAGAAAAAGCATTATCGAGATATTGCTATTTTGTACCGTACGAACGCGCAGTCTCGTTCTATTGAGGAAACGTTCGTAAAAGCAGGCGTTCCATATCAGATGATTGGCGGCACGAAGTTCTACGACCGTAAAGAAATTAAAGATATGCTCGCTTATCTTCGCTTAATTGCCAATCCAGATGATGACATCAGCTTTGAGCGTGTTGTTAACGAGCCAAAACGCGGTATTGGGAAGACTTCTATCGAGAAATTGCAAGCATATGCGAACATGCATGAAATATCTTTGTTCGATACATTAAAAGAAGTTGATTTTACTGGTGTCAGTGCAAAAGCTGCTAATGCGCTGAGTGAATTTGGAACAATGATCAACAACTGGACGAAGCAAGTCGAATTCCTGACAGCAACAGATATGGTTCAGCAAGTGCTAGAAGGCTCAGGCTATGAAGAGATGCTGCGTGCGGAGAAAAGCATCGAATCACAAAGTCGTCTGGAGAACTTAGAAGAGTTCAAAACAGTAACAAAGAACTTTGAGCAAACGAGTGAGGACAAGTCATTGATTGCCTTCTTGACTGACCTTGCATTGATTGCAGATATTGATTCGATGGATGAAGATCCAGCTAGCGACGACAAGGTCATCTTGATGACACTGCACGGCGCAAAAGGACTGGAGTTTCCTGTTGTGTTCCTAATCGGAATGGAAGAGAATGTATTTCCGCACAGCCGCTCGCAAATGGACGAAACAGAGATGGAGGAAGAACGCCGTCTTGCGTATGTTGGGATTACCCGTGCAGAAGAAGAACTCTATCTTACTCGTGCAAAAATGCGTACGTTGTTCGGTCGGACAAATATGAACCCAGTCAGCCGATTCATTAGTGAGATTCCAAGTGAACTGCTTGAGGGAATGCAGGAAACAAAACAAAATACATTTGGCCAGGGCAGCAGACAAGCGGCAGCTCAAAAGCAGGCTCCAAAGCGTGTTGTACGCAAACCGAAACCAAAATCAGGTGCTGATGCACTCGGATGGGGGCTTGGCGATAAGGCTGTTCATAAGAAATGGGGCGAAGGAACAGTCGTGAAAGTGAACGGCGAAGGAGAAGCGATGGAGCTTGATATCGCCTTCCCTGCACCAGTTGGAATTAAGCGCCTGCTCGCTACATTCGCACCTATCACAAAAGATTAACTGAGGTGGCACAGCATGAAAAGAGAAGAAGCAATGCAAGAGCTTGCTGATTTGCGTAAAAAGCTCAATCAATATAATTATGACTACCATGTGCTTGATAATCCGCAAGTGTCTGACTACGAATATGATCAGACACTAAAGCGGCTTTTAGACATAGAAGCAGAATTTCCTGATCTAGTTACAAGTGATTCGCCTTCCCAACGTGTAGGCGGGGCACCGCTCGAAGGTTTTCAGAAGGTGGAGCATCGCGTACCGATGCTTTCACTCGGCAATGCTTTCAATGAAGAGGATCTGCGAAACTTTGACAAGCGCGTGAAAAATGGACTAGATACCGATGATTATTCGTATATTTGCGAATTGAAGATTGACGGCCTGGCCGTATCCTTGCGCTATGAGAATGGTGAATTTGTTCAAGGAGCGACACGTGGCGACGGTACAACGGGAGAAGATATTACCCAAAATCTGCGGACAATTCGCAGCATTCCGCTTCGAATTAATTTAGAGGAAGCAATTGAAGTGCGCGGGGAAGCCTTTATGCCGCAAAAATCGTTTGCGGCTCTGAATGCGCAGAAAGAAGAAAACGGCGAAGCGCCATTTGCAAATCCGCGTAATGCAGCTGCTGGTTCTCTGCGGCAGTTAGATCCTAAAATTGCTGCCAGCCGTAACTTAGACGTCTTTCTCTATGGTTCTGGTCAATGGGAGACAAATGATTTGGATTCCCATAGCGGTTTGCTCGACTATTTGCAACAGCAAGGCTTCAAGACAAATAAAGAACGCCGCCGCTGTGAAACAATCGAAGAAGTGCTAGCTTACGTGGAAGAGTGGAGCGCTAAACGTGCTGATCTTAGCTATGAAATTGATGGAATTGTTATCAAAGTAGACAAGCGTGAGCAGCAAGATGAACTTGGCTTTACAGCACGAACGCCACGCTGGGCAATTGCTTATAAGTTCCCAGCCGAGGAAGTGACCACAAAGCTGTATGATATTGAGCTAAATGTCGGACGTACTGGTGTTATCACGCCAACAGCGCTGTTGGAGCCAGTCCGAGTAGCGGGCACAACTGTGCAGCGCGCTACTTTGCATAACGAAGATCTTATTCGCGAGAAAGATATTCGTATTGGCGATACAGTTGTCATCAAAAAAGCTGGCGATATTATTCCGGAAGTTGTCCGTGTCGTAACCGAAGCACGTACTGGAGATGAAAAGGAATTTCATATGCCGGAACACTGCCCAGAATGCGGCAGCGAAACGGTTCGGCTGGAAGATGAAGTGGCATTGCGCTGTATTAATCCGAGCTGTCCGGCACAGCTCGTTGAAGGCTTAATTCACTTTGTTTCCCGGAATGCGATGAATATCGATGGCTTAGGTGAAAAAGTAATTATACAGCTGTACAAAGCAGAATTAGTGCATACGATTGATGACTTGTACAAGTTACAACGAGACAAGCTGCTCGAGCTTGAGCGCATGGGCGAGAAGTCTGCTGATAATCTGCTGCAGTCAATTGAAGCGTCGAAAGAAAATTCACTGGAGCGTCTATTGTTTGGATTGGGTATCCGGTTTGTTGGATCCAAGGCAGCTAAAACGTTAGCACAAGCTTTTGAAACGATAGACAGATTGCAGCAGGCAACCGTTGAAGAGCTTGTTGCAATTGATGAGATTGGCGAAAAAATGGCAGATTCTATTTATCAGCATTTCCAAGAGGATAAAGTAATCCAATTGATTGAAGAGCTGAAAACAGTCGGAGTGAATATGACGTATAAAGGTATCAAGCCGCAAGAGGTAACAGCTGATAGTGTATTTACTGGAAAGACAATCGTGCTGACTGGTAAAATGGAGGCTCTCTCACGCCCGCAGGCGAAAGAGAAGATTGAAGCACTCGGCGGAATTGTCACAGGCAGCGTAAGCAAGAAGACAGATTTATTGATTGCCGGTGAAGATGCTGGTTCGAAATATGATAAAGCCGAGAAGCTCGGTATAGAGATATGGGATGAAGCGCGTTTGATTGAAGCGTTACAGGAATAGAGAGGAGAAACACATGAAGAAAATAGCAGGTGTTCTTGGACTAGGAGCACTCTTTTTGCTGGCAAGCTGCGGACCGGTAGGCGGCGGTGAAGAAGAAGTGAAGCAGGAAACAGCAGACGGCGGGGAAAAAACGTCGGTTGTTTCCAGCTATAATTATTCAGATGAAGAATATAAAGTGCTGCTCCCATATGAAAGCAGCAAAGCTAAGGGTGTTGTTAATTACGAAACGAGCGCAGCACGTGGCGTAATCGTCAATCAGATTGCCAACCGATTGGATATTCATGAAGTAGAAGAAGGGCTGCGTAATCATTCCAAGGATGTATTCAGTCCAGAAGATTATTATTTCCGTGAAGGACAAATGCTCGATAGTGATACGCTGTACAGCTGGCTGAGCCGTTATTCCAAGGCGCAAAAAGATAAAGATGGAAAGATCTCCGATGAAGAAAAAGCAAAAGAACTCGGTCTGAACCCGGAGTTGAATGAAGACGAAGCGAAGGTGGATGACTTCCGCGATAATCCGAAATATCTTTCTCACATACTTGAGCAGGACTATATGATGGAGGATGATAATGGCGACATCAAACTCGGCGGGGTTTCCATTGCACTTGCCATGAAGTCGGAATACCAATTTACAACAGGCGGTAAAGGCCCATACCGTGAAGATATTTCACAAGACGAGATGCTTTCACAAGCCAATGATATGGCGAAGAAAATTGTAGACAGAATGCGAGAAAAAGAAGGTCTTGGACAAGTGCCAATTCATATTGCTATCTACCGTGAAGCAAAAAAAGAATCAGTCGTACCAGGTAATTTTGTTGCAGAAACGACCGTGGAAGAAGGCAGCAGTTCGGTAGGAGATTGGAAAAAGATTAAGGAAGATAACGTTTTGTTCCCATCTGATGATGCAGAAGAAAACTATCCTGATGAGAGCCAATATATTACCGCTTTTGAAACAAAAGTAGCAAGTTTCTTCCCGAACTATACAGGCATGGTCGGCAGAGGCTTTTACCGGGATGGCGAGCTGAAAAAGCTGACAATTGATATACCGATTCAATTTGAAGGAAATGCCGAAGTTGTCGCATTCTCACAGTATGCTTACGGACAAATTATGGATATCTTCCCAAACTATTATGATTTGGAAATGAACATCACATCCAATGATCAAACCGAAGCCCTCATCACAAGAGAACACGATACAAAAGAACCAAAAGTTTATATTCTTAATTAAAGCAGCCAATATAGAGAAAAAAGCATACAATGTTAGACAAGACCAGGAAAGTATTGCCTGGAAATAGGTAGAGAAGCATACGCTTTAATCCCTACTTTCCCAATACACTAAAAGTTGGGATGTGTTAAAATGGAAACAGAAACACATTCCAGCAATGGTCTTGGGCACAAGCTCTTACGCAGAAAGAAAAAAATGTTTCGAGGTGTAGCCCAAATGGAAATAGGCCCTTTAATTAAACTACATAGAATCAAGCAAAATATGACACAAGAAGACCTAGCAGCGGGCATTGTTTCAGAATCCTACCTGTCCAAAATCGAAAACCAAAAAACCGACGCCAGCCCTGAAGTCATCAGCCTTCTTTGTGAACGACTCGGCATCCAGCTGAACGCAGAGAATGAAGATATGATCAAGGAGAAGGCAGAGGAATGGTACGGCATGCTGTACGAGGTACACAATGCCGACGAAAGAAGACAACGCTTCGAGGAACTTGAGATTCTGTTTAAAGCAAATAATTCCGACCATGAAATGTTGTTCGAGATTCAAAAGATTAGGTTTTATTTGGTGGAAGGCAGAGTTGAGGAAGCGAAGGAACAGATTGAGCGACTTGAATCACTAAAAAATACTTTTGAGTCAATTCATTTATTCTATTGGAATAAATTTTTGGGAAATTATTCTCATACAGTAACTGAAGAATACTCTAAGGCAATATCTAGTTATGAATTTGCCGAATCTATAATGGACTCAATTGAATTAGCAGACAATGAGATTGCTGATATTCATTATCTCTTAGCGGTTCTTCATAGTAAACTAGTAAATGATTTGAACGCGCTAGAGTATGGGCAAAAAGCACTTTCTGTTTTCCGAGAAAATTACAATTTTGTGCGCTGTGCGCAGTGTCATATAGTGCTGGGAATTGCCTATAGGAGATTGCATATGCATGATATGGCAATAAAGCAATATAACTTAGCTAAGCACCTTGGTGAAATAACTGAAGAAAATGATATTATCCAGCTTACAAACCACAATCTAGGTTATCTATACTCTCGAGCTGGTCAATCGGAAGAAGCAATAAAGTATTATAAGACTGCATTTGATATGGATAATATGCAGATGAGTTTCAATTTAACTACGGTTACTTCTCTAATTAGAGAATACTATATCACAAATAGATTTAAAGAAGCTCAATGCTTAATTAACCAAGCTGAGGAAATAATGGCTAAGCAAAAATTAGGTGGTAAGGTTATAAAATGGGAGATAGAAATCTTCCAAGCAGCGCTAAACGGTGACTTTTTACGGCTAGAAAATACTATAACTAATCTATTACTCCCGCATTTAATAGAACAAGAAGATAATATTAACGTTATTATTTATTCCAATATGATTGCAGAAAAATACGAAGAAATAAAGAAATACAAGAATGCTTCTTTGTTCTACAAGATGGCTAACAAGTATTACCAAGGTTTATTAAGATTATAGGAGGAAATCGTATGAAAAAAGTTATTGGAATTACAGTTGGGGCAGTTCTATTAAGTGTTGGCCTAGTATTCAGTGGCAGTAGTAACCCAGAAGCATTAGACTTACAACCAGGAGCGTTCTCGACAAAGAATCCGACTGTATTGGACTTACAGCCAGGTGCCTTCTCAGAGAGTAATCTAGTGGCTCTTGATTTACAGCCTGGAGCATTTTAAAAATGTAGCCCTACTGGCTACATTTTTTTCTTTTTCTTAGAAGGAGATTCCAAACCTTCACCGAATATATACATCATGTACTATTTCCCTTAAGTAAGACCCTCAATTGCTCGCTTTATTTTCGAATAAGGCGGGCTTTTTCTTTTTGTGGAGAGCTTAGCTTAATTTGACGGTCAAAACGTGCTAAAATAGTTATAAGTTATAGTCTGGTTGCTTTACGGCAGCTCCTTTTGCTATGATCATTTTTATATACATGTATGGTGAATTCCGGAGGTGACAGTATGTCAGAGATTACGAAAGAACAGGTTTTGCATGTTGCGCATTTGGCGCGTCTTGCCATTACTGATGAAGAAGCAGAAAAAATGACGAAGGAACTCGATGCGATTATTGGGTATGCTGAGCTTTTGAATGAGCTTGATACGGATAATGTGGAGCCTACGACGCATGTGCTTGATTTGAAGAACGTCATGCGTGAGGATGAACCGCGTAAATGGATCGACCGGGAGGATGCATTGAAGAATGCACCGGATGAGAAGAATGGCCAGTTCCGTGTGCCGTCGATTTTGGACTAAGGAGGAAGATTATGTCTTTGTTTGATTATACATTGAAAGAATTACAAGAGAAGCTACATAACAAGGAGATCACAATTACTGATCTCGTCGATGCTTCCTATAATCGTATTAAGGAAGTGGATGATGAAGTAAAAGCTTTCTTGACACTTGATGAGGAGAAAGCGCGTGCTCATGCGAAGGAATTGGACGAGCAGGGCAGCGACAATCCGCTATTCGGTATTCCGATTGGAATTAAAGATAATATTGTAACCAAAGGTCTTCGTACTACTTGTGCGAGTAAGTTTTTGGATAACTTCACAGACCCGCTTTACGATGCGACAGTTGTTTCCAAGCTAAAAGAGAAAAATACGGTAACAATTGGTAAGCTGAACATGGATGAATTTGCGATGGGTTCTTCTAATGAGAACTCTGCTTATTTCACAACGCGCAACCCATGGAATACAGATTATGTACCAGGCGGATCTAGTGGTGCATCTGCTGCAGCTGTAGCAGCAGGAGAGGTTTTCTTCTCCCTAGGTTCTGATACAGGCGGTTCTATCCGTGAACCAGCAGCATTCTGCGGCGTTGTCGGCTTGAAGCCTACGTACGGTCTTGTTTCTCGTTTTGGTCTAGTTGCATTTGCATCTTCACTTGACCAAATCGGACCAATGACACGTACCGTAGAAGACAATGCACACTTGCTGCAAGCAATCGTAGGTCATGATGAAATGGACTCGACAAGTGCTGATGTAGAAATTCCAAATTACACAGAAGCATTGAAACAAGATGTGAAAGGTCTTCGCATCGCGGTTCCTTCTGAATACCTTGGCGAAGGTGTCTCAGATGAAGTACGTGAATCCATTAAAGCTGCATTGAAAGTATATGAAGACTTGGGCGCATCTTGGGAAGAAGTTTCCTTGCCGCACTCTCGTTACGCTGTAGCAGCGTACTACTTGCTGTCTTCTTCAGAAGCATCGGCAAACCTTGCACGCTTTGACGGTGTACGTTATGGCGTACGTTCTACACAAGCAGAGAACATGGTGGATGTATTCAAATACTCCCGCCGCGATGGTTTCGGTGAAGAAGTAAAACGCCGTATCATGCTTGGTACATTTGCGTTAAGCTCTGGTTACTACGACGCATATTATAAAAAAGCTCAAAAAGCTCGTACATTGATTAAAAACGACTTCGATAAAGTGTTCGAAGACTATGATGTAATCGTTGGACCAACTACACCGACACCTGCTTTTAAAGTGGGCGAAAAAGTGGAAGATCCATTGACAATGTATGCAACAGATATCCTGACTATCCCGGTAAACCTTGCAGGTGTTCCTGGAATCTCCCTGCCATGCGGATTCTCAAGCGAAGGGCTGCCGATCGGCTTGCAAATCATCGGTAAGCACTTTGATGAGGAGACGATCTACCGTGCTGCTCATGCGTTCGAGCAAGCGACAGATCATCACAAACAGAAACCGGCATTGGGAGGCGTAAAAGGATGAATTTCGAAACTATTATCGGACTCGAAGTACACGTAGAGCTGAAGACAAAATCTAAAATCTTCAGCCCGAGCCCAAATGCATTCGGTGCCGAACCAAATGAAAACACAAACCCAATCGATCTTGGGTACCCAGGTGTGCTTCCAGTTTTAAATAAAGAAGCAGTCAATTTTGCGATGAAAGCTGCGATGGCACTGAACTGTGAGATTGCAACACATACCAAATTTGACCGAAAAAACTACTTCTATCCGGATAACCCGAAAGCATATCAAATCTCACAATTTGATCAGCCGATCGGTGAAAACGGCTGGATTGAAATTGAAGTAGACGGCTATACGAAGAAAATCGGTATCACACGTATCCACATGGAAGAAGATGCTGGTAAACTGTCCCACACAGGCGATGGCTATTCTCTAGTCGATTACAACCGTCAAGGTACGCCTCTAATTGAAATCGTATCAGAGCCAGATCTTCGTACACCGGCGGAAGCATATGCGTACTTGGAAAAGCTTCGTAATATCATCCAGTACACTGGCGTTTCTGACGTGAAGATGGAAGAAGGTTCCTTGCGCTGTGATGCTAATATTTCACTTCGTCCAATTGGACAAGAGAAATTTGGTACAAAAGCAGAGCTGAAAAACTTGAACAGCTTCACATTCGTTCAAAAAGGTCTTGAATTCGAAGAAAAACGCCAGCAGAAAGTATTGCTAGCCGGCGGTGAAATCCTTCAAGAAACACGCCGTTATGATGAGTCCACAAAAGAGACGATTCTAATGCGTATTAAAGAAGGCGCTGACGATTACCGTTACTTCCCAGAGCCTGATCTTGTACCATTGTATATCGACGACGCTTGGAAGGAGCGCATCCGCGCATCTATTCCTGAGCTTCCGGATGCTCGTAAAGCTCGCTATATAAATGAGCTTGGCTTGCCTGCCTATGATGCAATGGTATTGACGCTTAGCGTAGAGATGTCTGACTTCTTTGAGGCAACCTTGAAAGCTGGCGCAGATGCTAAAGGAGCTTCTAACTGGCTGATGGGTGAGGTTTCTGCTTACTTGAACAAACAGCAGAAAGACCTTGCTGATATTGCCTTGACTCCTGAAGGCCTATCGAAAATGATTACACTAATCGAAAATGGCACAATTTCTTCTAAGATGGCGAAGAAAGTATTCGCTGAACTTGTAGAAAATGGTGGCGATCCAGAACAAATCGTAAAAGATAAAGGACTTGTTCAAATCTCTGATGAAGGACAGCTGACAGAAATCATCACAGCAATCCTTGACCAGAATGAACAGTCTGTTATTGACTTCAAGAACGGGAAAGACCGTGCCCTAGGCTTCCTAGTCGGCCAAGTTATGAAACAGACAAAAGGCCAAGCCAACCCGCCGATGGTAAACAAAATCCTAGTTGCGGAAATGAATAAGCGCTAAAAATGAAGATCCTGTCTTGTGACAGGGTCTTTTTTTTGTATAGAAGATTTTTATACGGTCTGATTGCCGTTCTGTTATTTGATAGACTATAAGCAGAGTGAGCGAAATAGACAGGGGGACTATCATGAGGGAAAGAGAGGAAGCACAACTCCCTTATCACATGTATAAAGGTTCGAATACAGAAGCGCCGATTCTTTTCATCTACCACGGCTGGGGCGGAAGTACAGCTGGTTATGATGACCTGGCACAAGAGCTGCAGGGAGATGGGTACACGGTAGTCTTACCAGATATTATTCAACATGACAGCAGAGATCCGATAGCTAATCATTTTGATGGGAAATCACGACAGCAATTGTTTTGGAGTACAGTGTTCCAGACAATCGATGAATTCGAACACCTGATATCTGACTTAGATGTTGATATGGAAGACATACTCGTTATTGGCAGTTCCATGGGCGGCTTTATCGCCAGTGGAATCTTTGCAAGGTATGATGAAATACAAGGGTTGGTGAATGTGAATGGATCAGGTGCTTTTATCCTGTCAGAAGAACTATTTCGGCAGGAAGATGGAAGAGCCGCTTTAACAGAAGAAGAGAAAGAACGGCTAAAAGCTTATGACCCTGTTGAGCAAAAATACAGCGGAGCACCGGTCTTACTTATGCACGGTGACAGAGACACAATCATAAATGTGAAAGGTCAGCATGCGTATGCCGCTCATTGTCATAGTTCGCAGGTTGTATTTGATATTTATAAAGATGTGGATCATCAGTTTACAGCAGATATGGTTGAAGGCATGAGATATTGGCTGACTGAGCAATTTGAGGGAAGTACTAGATGAAGCATAAGCTGCTTGCTAGAGTGATGGATAAGAGTTTTAAGAAGTGTACGTGTGGGATTACTTTTCATGCTTACCATTTATAGCAAGGATAGATTATATAGAAATCTGCGTATAGTTTACACTTGACAGTTAAGATGCTGTGCTAGCAGTACATTATACTGGTACATTACATGCAAACTAGTGTACAAAGAATGGAATATATCAATTTAGAAACGGGGAATACAAGTGAAATCATACATACTAGATCAACTCGAGTCTTCCTATAACAAAACTACCTGGTTTGTGCCGATAAAGCCAGCAATCGAAGGACTGACGGCAGAGCAAGCGGCATGGACACAGGCAGAAGAGACGAATTCCATTCACGACATTATCCGGCATTTGCTTTTCTACAAAGCTGATTATTTAAAGCAGTTTACAGATGGTAAGGAGAGAACGGAGGTTACAGAAATTCAGCAGACTTTTGAGGGTGAAGAGAGCTGGGAGAAAACCGTACAACAGCTATTTGTGATTATGGATAGCTGGCTTCAGGCAGTAGAGGAAGCGGATGAAGAAAAGCTCCAGACATGGGCAAAAGAGATAGCTCATATTTGCCAGCATATCACGTACCATACAGGTCAAATCGTTCATATTCGCAAAGTGCAGGGATCTTGGCGAAAAGAACAGGGAATTTCCTGAAAACGGGTTAAATAAGGCTTGTATTTCCTATACTGAGAGTAGACAGGCTTCCTGCAGCGGCAAAGACCTTTTCAAAATAGGAAAAAAAAGCTATGATAGAGCATGGAGAATATGAACGTAAGGTTTGGTAGGAGGCAATACGATGAAACGCGCTCGGATCATTTATAATCCAACTTCTGGGAAAGAAGCGTTCAGACGGGAGCTCCCGGATGTACTTGAAATCTTTGAAAAAGCAGGCTATGAAACTTCGGCACATGCGACCACCTGTGAAGGCGACGCTAAGACAGCAGCACGCTTGGCAGTAGAGCGAGGCTACGAGCTTGTCGTTGCATGCGGCGGAGATGGTACTGTGAATGAAGTCGTCTCTGGTTTAGCTGAACAGCCAAACCGCCCGAAACTTGGTATTATTCCGGTCGGGACGACAAATGACTTGGCTCGTGCATTAAATATTCCCCGCAATATCAAACGAGCAGCGGAGATTATTGTGGAAGGCAAGACACGCAAGCTTGATATTGGAAAAGTAAATGACCATTACTTTATGAATATTGCTGGAGGCGGAAAGCTGACAGAGCTTACATATGACGTGCCCAGCAAAACGAAGACGATGCTTGGTCAGATGGCGTATTACCTTAAAGGTATTGAAATGCTGCCTTCCCTTCGCCCAATCAAGGTTGAAATTGAGTATGATGGCAAATGGTTTGAGGATGAGATCATGCTCTTCCTTGTATCCAATACAAACTCTGTCGGTGGCTTCGAAAAACTAGCTCCAGATGCTTTGCTGGACGATGGTTTATTCGATTTGGTTATTTTACGGAAGACAAATATCGCAGAATTCATTCGTGTTGTTTCCTTAGCCATTCGAGGAGCACACTTGGATCATAATCTGATCTTCTATACAAAAGCTAACCGGATTAAAGTAAAACCAGCTGATAAGATGCAGCTGAATATTGATGGTGAATACGGCGGCTCATTGCCAGGTGAATTCGTCAATCTGCATCAGCACATTGAATACTTCGTAACCGATGAATTCATAAAGAAACAAGATAGCTTACAAAAATAAGCTGTCTTGTTTCTTTTTTCGACATATTTCCCGGGCAATAGACCTGTATTTCGGATTTTAGTCACAATGTGATACACTCATGAAAGCAAACACAAAAAGGACGATGAAAATGGCAAAAACGACGCCACCAGTTGAAAAGAATCAGACAATTGAGCTCACTTTCGAAGATCTTACCCATGATGGGGACGGTGTAGGGAAAGTAAACGGCTATCCATTGTTTGTTCCATATGCGCTTCCAGGTGAGACAGCGCAAGTAAAAGTAATTAAAACGAAAAAGAACTTCGGATTTGGCAAGCTGCTTGAAGTAACGAAGCCGAGTGAACATCGAGTAGAACCGCCATGTGATGTGTATATCCAATGTGGTGGCTGTCAGCTGCAGCATATGAGCTATACCATGCAGCTGGACATGAAGCAAAGACAAGTGCAGAACGCAATGAAGAAAATTGGCCATTTAGAGCATGTACCTGTACACCCATCTCTTGGCATGGATGATCCGTGGCGCTACCGAAACAAAATTCAAATTCCAGCAGCCGAACGCAATGGGGAGATGATCACTGGTTTCTATCGTAAACGAAGCCACGATATCATTGACGACATGGAAACATGTGTTATTCAAGATGAGGTCAATGACCGCATGGTCGAAGCAGTCCGCCGTATTGCCAGCCGTCTTGGAATTCCGGCTTATAATGAAGAGCAGCATCGCGGTGTTTTACGTCACATCATGGTCCGTACTGGTCAACAGACGAATGAAACGATGATTGTGCTCGTTACACGTACCAATGAACTGCCATATGCGAAAGAGCTTGTAGCTGAGCTGCACGAAACGTACCCTCATATCAAATCAATTGTTCAAAACATCAACAAAGAACGCACAAACGTCATCCTTGGCCGTAAGACAAAGCTTCTATGGGGAGAAGAGTACATCTACGATACAATCGGAGATATCAAATTCGCTATTTCAGCGCAGTCCTTCTACCAAGTAAACCCAGCACAAACAAAGGTGTTGTATGACCAAGCGTTAAAATATGCAAACTTAAGCGGAAATGAAACAGTCATCGACGCTTACTCTGGTATCGGCACCATCTCCTTGTTTCTGGCACAAAAAGCCAAGAAAGTTTACGGAGTCGAAATCGTACCGCAAGCAGTATCAGACGCGAAAATGAACGCCAAGCTAAACTACATGGACAACGCTGAATTCTACGTCGGCAAAGCCGAAGAAGTAATGCCATGGTGGAAAGCCCAAGGCCTCAACCCAGACGTCATCGTCGTCGACCCACCACGCAAAGGCTGCGACGAAGAACTGCTGCAAGCCATGATCGACATGAAACCAAAACGCATCGTCTACGTAAGCTGCAACCCAAGCACACTAGCTCGTGATTTGCGCTTCCTGGAAGACGGCGGCTTCGAGACAAAACAAGTACAGCCAGTCGACATGTTCCCACAGACCGGGCATATTGAATGTGTGGCGGAGATTGAGTTGAAAGTGTCTAACTAAAATAAACATTTCTCAGTGAAAATAAACTTTTCCTATTAAGACCTGGATTTCGGTAAAATAAACAATTCCGATTTCTGGGTCTTTTTTCTATTATCCCTTGTCCCTACTGTCTTTTCTCGATATTCTCTTCCTTCCATTATCGGAGATCTTTATTTTAACTGAGGAAAAAGGGTGAAAAAACAGGTGGAAAAACGGGTGAAAAACGGCCAATTTTGAACAGAAAAAGTGTGGAAATGGGGGTTCGGTAGGAAATCTTTATTTTAACTCGAACGGTGGAATGCGGGTTGGAGCGGGTCTTTTTAGGAAATGTTTATTATTTTTGTACATAGTAGAGTCAAGAAATCAATTTCGTTTGCACATTTTACGTTATTAGTATAAGAGTTAAGAATTAAGAACTTAGAGGTAAAAGCATATCCTTGTAAAATATAAGTAATGCTATAATAGTAGTTGAAAATAAGGATTCTAAAGATAAGATCGCTTTTGTTCCACGGATTATGAACAGAATCTATTAGGGTTTGATGGGAAGGTATTCATGCTTTTAAATATTAAATTGGAGAGTTGCTTATTGAATATTAATAACTATATAAAATTTCTTAGAAGAGCACTCAATAACGTCAAGGATGTTTACTTTGGAAATCAAAACTGGGTTGATTCAATGATAAATGCTAATGAAATTGATACTCAGGACCCGAAAAGAGAAAAGCTAATACCTTATTTGAGTATGCATCATGAAAGGGTCTTTTGTTATGAACTCTATCATCAATCTCGCAAAATTATGGAACAAAATGAGAAGGATGAAAATGTAATATTACAGGCTGAACTTCGGAAATCTCAAGTAAGTAGTGATATTGAACATTTATTCAATATTAAAAGCACCGAAGGACCATATTATCCTGACTTTTTAATACATGAACCTTATACCACCGATAACCAAGACTTAATTATTGAAGTAAAAGCTAACCCAAACCTTTCTGTTAAAGATATGAAAAAAGATATATATAAGATTGATCAGTTTATAGACAGATATAAATATAAAAAAGGTATTTTCTTAGCAATAAACGTTACAGCAGAAAAACGTAAGCAGCTTTTGTCAAATTCCGATTTACTTAATAGCTTAAAAGAACAAGTTAAATGTAAAAATGAAATCCTGCTCATGTTTAAAGAGTCGGCTGAGGAACATACCATTACGATTAACCTAGCAAGGTTGTTAGAAGCTTAATATAAAACCATAGTAATTGAGTAGATTCATATTTCCCCTCAAAGGAAAAAAACAAGAGCGTTTACTGGATAATAATAAGTTTTAGAATACTGGATCAGTAATTGATCCAGTATCTTTTTGTTTTATATGTAATAAACCTTGTTCTTATAGAGTTTCGGCAGCTTTCCTCCTTCTCGGCTTTTTCGTTCATGTTACCACCAACTAGTCTTATTGTAGGAAAGATGCAAATATCATAAGAGTTGTGTGTAGAACAGTTAATGATACTATCTATATATCTAAATATGAATAAATAACAGTTCTACAATTCCAGAACATGGTATAATTTACTAGGTAAAAATTGCTAGATGTTTTATCTCGCAGTTTATTAAGACTATAGCTATGTATATCTCACAATAACTAAGTGAACGGAGAAATAAAAGAATATGGATAATATCGATTCAAATATGCTTTTTTACTTTATTAGTATATTTATATCATTATTTTCTGTGGTGATTATTGGGATTAAATTCATTTCCATTCGGAATAAGAAAAAATATTATAATCAAATTATATGGAGATATTATCCAAAGGATAAACACTCATATAAGAGTATAGCTTATTTTCGTAAAATCTATATCAACATGGAGAGATCATATAAGACTTATTTTAATTATATTGATATAAAAAGTAATGAATTTATGAAATACATTGAACCTAAAAATGAATCAAGCTTGGAGCCGGAGGGGTATGATACCTATAAAAGAAGTAATTTAAGAATAAGAGGGGATGCTCTTGAAGAAATAAAAAATGTCCTTTTAATGAGGCAAACTCTTACTAATGCAATTAAGTACTATGAGGACCAGGGATTAGTTGCTAACAAGACAAAAGTTGTTTTAGAAATTGATTCAGAAGTATTTGGCTATGAAAAGCATTTTAAACAAATATATCATCAATGGTTAATGTATTTGAAAAATATTGAATCTCATTGCGAGATAATAATAAGTAATATATATGATGAAGTTAAAAAATGTAACGAAGAGATACATAGACTTGAAAGAATAAAAAAACCTACTTTAACTGATAAAATATTAGATGGTGGTTTTGCTATTATTACAGCACCAGTTAGGCATACTATTAATATTGTGAGCGGTATCGCAACTGGAAATTCTGAAAAAGTAATCAAAAGTGGTCTGAAGTTAGGTATAGGGCTACTAGGTATTGGTGCAATAGTAGAGGCAATTGATGCTTTAGAAGCTTTAGATAATATAAATGCAGTGGCAGATGGAAGTTTAGAATTTGTTGACCCACACTTTCGCACGTTATCGGAAGGATCAGAGATTTGGATTGATGGAGATGGAGATACGAGTATAAATTTATCAAATAGCGAAGGTGGCGGTTATTGGAGGGAATAAAAATTAAGGTAAAAGAGATTGACGTTGACTACATGGACTATTATTTTGTGTATAATAGCAATTGAATCTCAGTAGCTTCTCTGATAATTACTAGAAGAATGAATGAATAAATATTTTTTTCTTCTAGGCCATAACTTTATTAAAAAGCAGGAATCAAGATGACTTTTAAGAATAAATGTATAGACAGCTTGCTTAATAAATACAGCTCACATTCAATCGGATGTGAGCTGTATTTATTTTGCCTATAGTCGTTAGTAAAAGGAGGATTTCTGTTGAGGAATAGAAGAGTGTATCAGGTGAATAGGAATGGAGACTAAGAGCACTTCATAGAGAACAAAAGGTACCGTCAAAAGAAGCGAGAGAAGAGCAGATAATTGGTTGTAGGATCAAGAGATACTTCGGGTGTTTGTTGATGCTTCAGAATTAAAAAGATAAAGTATATTTGGTTTAGGTGCTATTTATGTAGGACAAGGATGTACATTTGTATAATCTAAAAAACAGTATAACAGCAGTATGCAGACTGTAAGTATCTATGGAGAGATTATGGCTGTTGACTTTGCGCTAAAGCATCTGGATTTCGTACTGGAATGGAATTGACTTAGTGCATGATGAGAAAATGCTACTAGAGAAGTTTCCAACTATAAATGATGTTGCTAAGAGAATAAATAAAAAGCTAAAATTATTCTCTCTTTCTAATCCGGACATACATTTGATTGTTAGCTATCTAAAGTCAGACGAAAAGAGGTATAACCCGCTTTATAAAGCAGCTCACAATGCAAGTAAAAAGGCTATTGGGTTATCTAGGATGAGATAAGTAGGAGGAGGTAAAAGGCAATGTGAACGTAGCATGAGAAGCTTAAAAGCGCATCCTAAAGATACCTAGATGTATAAGAAGGAAGGACAATTAAACTTTTACTAAGAACTGATAGGAGGTCTTAAGTATGGCAGATAACAAGAACAATCGAACAAAAAGAAAGTATGAGTGGATGGATGAGTACATAAAACGAACCGGAGAAGTGGCCATGGAACAGGCAAAAAAGAATAATACATATATCGTATACGAAAAGGATGGCAAGTTGGTAAAGGAGTACCCTAATGGCAAAATCATTCCACTAAACGAAGAGGAAGAAGGATAATAGCATTTTTGTCAGGAAAATAACACTGGTACATATCCCCAAGACTAAAGAACCGTTTTGGAAAAGCTTCTTACAAAGGCTGGGAATGATTGGATGTGTTTTGTATAATTTTTATGGACTACATTACAGCAACAATCCAAACCTTATGGAGGTAACGCTGCGTGAAATATAAATTTGCAATCATTGTGATACTTACTACGCTGATTTTAGGAGGATGCAATATGAGTAATGGCAAAGAGTCCCTCTCCCCTTCTGAGATGGATCCCAAAGACTTGCCGGATGTGCCGGCTTTCCAGGATGAATTGACGAGAGATTACTTAGAATCAACTGAACCAGTCAGAGAAGGTTATTACACTCTTAAATCAGCTACTAATACTTTCACTCTTGATTTTCCTGAAGACATGGTTGTAGACGAAACAAGTATGGCGGGTAATGAAGGAAATTCAGAATCTCTGATCTTTTATTATGATGACAATGATGCAGATGTAATGGACCAATTCATCATTAACTACTATAGCTCCATACCTGATATTGAATATAGTAGAGATCTAATGAATCGTAGAGCTGGAGAAGAACTGGATTTTAAAAAAGTACCGAGTGAGAATGAGAACCAACATCTTGAGATTGCTGAAATGGATTCGGATGATTCAACTAGTTATATTGCAGCCATAGTAAGAAATGAAAGTAAACAAGAAATACAGGTATTTACAAGCATTATTTGTAGAGAAGATATTGAAAATAATCAGTGTGATTCTCTAAAAGAAGAAGAGAAAGAAAAAGTATCAGATGTGTTAAAATCGATTCAATTTAACAATGACAAAGGTAAGTGAATGCAATGGCTAAAGGCATACTTGATTATGAACTGATGGCAATGCGATTAACTAATAAAGAATACGAAAATATGACCGCAGATAAATTAAAGTCAACCATACAACAAATTTACCTAGAAGAGACAGGCTCACTTTTAGATGCAGATATAAAAATATTCCACTCCTCTGATACTGAAGATAGTTTAATTAATCAGACGGGCTATAACGGTACAGCCATATACATTGATGACGGAAATCAAGAAGAGATGTACGTTATCTCTCAAGGAACCACCAATGGACCAGACTGGTCATTTAATGCCAAAGGTCCACTTGCAGGGGAATCAATTGACCAACCTCAAGCTACAGATTTATTTGTTGAAAAGGCCAAGAATAAATTAGGCGTAGACGAAGACGCTAAGGTGATCTCTTGGGGGCATTCACTTGGCCACCACAATAATGCAGAGGCATACTTAGGCTATGGCACTTTCGACGAGGTTTATGGTATGAATGGGGCCCAAGTTAACGCTTATCAGTTATTTGATATGAATATTGACTTTCAAAAAGCAGTAATAGAAAAGTTTAAGGTGAGAAACGATGCGGATCTACGCCAAAGAGTTTCTGCGGATGAGTTAGAGGTGTTCACTAAAGAGTTTTTTAAAGACGAATCCAAAAACATACATCAAATAATCTCTTCTGATGACCCGCTAAACGGGTTGACCCCTTTTATTCCAGGGATGGTAGAATTGGGGCAGATTGAAGTTGTTGACACCAACCCAGATGTCTCGGGAATTAAAGAGTTAGCAAAAGACATTCCTCCTGAAGTTATAAAGGATGTACAGGACTTAGCAGTAATTTATGCAAAAGCAGATAATGCAGGTGGCACAAAAGAGGTCGCTAAACAGCTCTTTGGGGTGAATATAGACTATCTGAAGGATGTAAACAGCTTCGGGAGTTTCTTGAGTTGGTACACGTTTAATCAAGGAGAATTCGATGAAACAGTAAAAGCTCTAAATAAGAGTGTCCCGCCCTTACTGGATAAAGTAAGAGTCGTTTTGGATAACAAGGACTTGATATTTGGACGGTTACAAGAAGCGGGTTATATATCCCTTAAAGAAAAAGATACGATGATTGAAGAACTGGAACTGATAGAGTCTCACCTTTCAACGATAGAAGATGGATTAAATGCCAATTCCAGTTTGTCTGGTGTTCAATTTTTGCAAGATATCTCTACGGTTGCATTTGGCGGAAGTATATTATGGATAAAGTCATCGTTAACGGCATCAATGGATCGCATGAAAGATAGCGGTTTTTTTGAGAGTCTAAATAAAATAGTAGCTAGCCATAGCATACCGGAACTACTTGCTGCCATGTCGAAAGGGAATAAAAGCTATTTCGGTACAGATATGGTCTACACAGCAACTAATGGCGATCCTATCAAAGTGAACATCTCCGCAGCACTCCGCATGTATCGAGAGACCCTCCCCATCCTAGAAGAAAAAGAAACCAAGATTCGGAATTTCGAGCAAGCGGTAAAAGAGGTATTAGATGATAGTTATAAGGATGAACAACGGAAAGTCCAGGACGAGATCGATCGCATGGAATCCAGTCCAAGTAGTTACCGTGACTTATTAGCCAAGCATGGACACTTACCCACATTTAATAAAGAAATGAAGTCTATAAAAGTACATGAAGTCTTTTACCCTTTGGAGAATAATGATTTTGATGAAGAAATCCATGAACTAAAGAAGTCAGTGGAAAGCGGTAAGCTGTATATCGAGAAGTACCGAAAGGCCATCGAGGATTTATTTGATGAAGAGGACAATGTATCCAGGCTATTCGATTTTTCAAGGAGGTTCTAAATGGGACAGCAACGCACATTCCAAGCTACCGAACAGCTAATCCCTAACAAGGATTACTCCGACAAGAAAAAGGCTCTAAAGACTCCCATAGATGGTATTAGAGAAAATGATGAACGCTTCTACTCTTATGTCAATAAGATAATCATTAGTGAAGATCAAAAAGGTAAAATCATTGATGCGATGAAGAAGGAAACGACAAGTCGGATGAATCATGATGAAGAGCTATGTGAAGATGTTACCAGAAAGATAAACAAAGCTGTAACTACATTTAATGAACAAGTGGAAGACATGAAGGAGCAGCGGATATCAGTCACTTATGAAGATCACAATATGGAATGAAGAAGGGACTAGCCATGCATACTAGTTCCTTCTTCTTGTTCTAAATTTTATAGGTCAAACTCATCTAAGTTACCATGGTGACTGTTCTTCCTATCAAGATACCGTACATAACTTTCTGACCTAATATCATGTGTTTTGTTAGTAATGAAATTATCTTGAGGAATTTGCCAAGTGTCGTTAATTTTATAGCAGCCCTTTAACTTTCCAGTTTCACACATACGTTGAATAGTGCCAATACTCAAACCAAGTTTTTTTGCTGCTTCTCTTTCTGGATATAGTTTCATCACGTATTGTGCCTTTCATAGTAGATTTTGATTTGGTTTTATAAAATCCTTTTTAACCAAAAAGTTATAAAGGATAAACTTTGCTACAGATTCACTATTGTTGTTGTCTACTATCTAAATCTTTTAAGAGCTGTGACATTTCAAGTTGGTTTTGTTGATACTCTTTTTCTCTGTTATTGAGATAAAAGCTTTTGAGGCTTTCTTTGAACCTCTGATGTTTGGCTGCAGTCTTCTTAGCATTCTTGATTAGGTTTTGATTTATTTCTTTACCGAGTGGCATACGAAAGTTGCTCCTTTACTAGATTGTTTTTTTGAAAAAGGGAGTTGGAGGGCTTTCTAACTAAAAAGTTAAAAAGTCATAGCAGCATACAAGTTATATTCTATATTTATAGTACTAGTAGTTTCAGAAGTGGATTGAGAATAACAAAGTTAGAGGTGGATAGCATGAGGATTACTAGCATAGCGTTGGGTTATACGGTGTGTTTCCTTATTGTATGGAGATGGCTCAGATTATATAAAGTAAAAAGAGATAAGAATAAAATAAACGATGAAATAAATAAGTTTGATGATGCTTTGTTGGATGGAGTATATGTAATTCCACGTGATCCGAAGGAACCAAGAATAAAAGTAAGGGCATTATTTAACTATTGCAAAAAGACGGGTAAAAAACCTGCTGATCTTAGCTTAGCCGAAATGAATAGATTCCTAGAAAGATGAAGGTAGAAATAGTATCTTCGCCCTCTAAGACCATTATACAGTGTTTAAAATAAATGTGAAAGTCTCATGATATTACAGTGTATATTCGAATGTGTTTACACTTAAAACTTGATTTACTGCTAACTTTGGCTTTTAGATGATACTTTGGTTAACACTTTTGTAGTCAATTTTCGCATGGTATCAGTATTTATCTGAGAAAGTGTATACACAATTAACAGTTGTATAAAGTGTGGAGATAATGGTGGCATTTCTTTTCGTCTTTGCCTTGTATTTCTAGGGTATATGGGGAAAAACTAACCACTACACACTACATTAATATGGAAGGATTGAATATAAAAGATGGAACATAAAAGTAAAATAATAAGTTTGGTGTATGAGATCTGGAGATCCCACCCCACAATGCGTTTTTTTCAATTGTTGGACTGGTTGGGGTACGAATATTCTTCAAGAAATGATCGTTTTGGAAGGAGAGAGGGCTATGAAACGGTAGCAAAAGGAGATAAGCAGCCATACCTTTTCATTGATTTGTATTATTTAGAAGATAAGCAGTTTGAGGAATTCCTATTAACTCTTATTTCTGAACAGCATGACTCAAACTGAATGGCATTCAATTATATATGATTATACCAAGTAGTTAAACTGTGTAACGTAAAAACTGCAGGAATCAGCGGTAGAAATGGACAAAGTTTTAGAGATTACAATAGTTTGCGGTAAATCGCCAAATATAAATTGACTAAAGACAATAAATGAATAAGTGAATTGAATCTAGTAGACTTAGTTGACAATAGGTACAAATAAGTTCTTTTAGCTTAATCAAAGTTCCAACAGTCAGCGGTAGATTTTTCCCGGTTTTGACTATCGGAAATAAACGAATAGAGTTTTTTCAAAAAATAGGTGAAATTCTTATGAAAAACTGCAACACTCAGCGGTAGGGTTGTCACGAGTTTTACCTAAAGTCAAAACCGGTAATCAAAAATACAATTGTGACTATGCTTTTTGTGAATATATAGACTCTTTATGCAGTTAGGTAGGGCTATAGAGGAATGCATCTTTCATTTTAAACAAGTTAGGTTGTAACTATTGCCTCCTCTTAATATACGTACCTGGTTCAAAAATAATAAGAGTTTATTGTTTTATGTTGCGCTACTTAGTTTATCTTTAAATAGTGTCTTTTTGAATTCATGGATCGCTTTCAATTAGAGACCGTTTAAACTTAAATTCAACAATAATTTATATAGGGTTATGATTCGGTCATCCTGATTTGAATATTGTTAGATTATATTGCATCACGTAGTAATTAGACCTCTCATAGTGGTAATTAACTTGTTCGAATTGCTTAGAATAAAAGGCAATAACAAAATAGGTACTGCTTAATTGTAGTTTTGTGGGAGGGAAAGAAATGCTTAACGAAGAGAAGATGACTATTGTTAAAATGATTGACGAGCGATTTGGTGAGTTAGTAGAAGTATTAAAAAAAGAACGAGGGTATAGCTTGCACGAAATATCGGATAGAACGAATTTGTCCCCTAGTTATATTTATCGTTTAATTAGAGGGAAAAGAGGATGTGAATTAACTACGAAACTTAACATTCTATTAAACGGTTTCGGAATGGAAGAAGAGGCGGAGAAGTATCTGAAAACAATTATTCAGAATAAAGAATCCTTAAAAAGAATCATAGATTGATTTTTATGAGTGAAGACTGCGACATATAGTCAGCAGTCTATTTTATTGGTCCTGAATCAGGATTACCGAATCATAACCCTATACATATATATAAATAAGTTACTAGTTTTATTACAAAACATAAAAAGATTGCCCTTGATATAAAAAACGATTACTAGTGAATAGTTGTAGACGTCAAGTTGAATTTTACACTTTTTGCTCGTTTCCTTTTTACACTTCTGCTGAAAAGATGCTCTTCCGATTTTTCATCCGATAGCTTTCCTCTTCCTCGCCTCCATGAATCACTTCCACTCGATGAAGTAAACGGTCTAAAATCGCTGTGGTGATACCTTGGTCTCCGATTAAATTGCCCCATTCATCTGGACTTTTATTTGACGTCAGGATAATCGAACTTCGTTCGTACAGATGATTAATCAAATGAAAGAATAGGTTTGCTTCTCTTTGATCCATGGCCATATACATTAAATCATCAATGATCACTAGGTCGGCATTTCTAATTCTCTTAAGCTGAACTTTAGATTTGTTCAGGTATTCTTCTGATTTTAGAAGCTGCACAAGTTCTCCCATTGTAGCGAAATTAACATTGAACCCTCTGTAAACAGCCTCCAATCCAAGACCAATTGCGATATACGTTTTTCCGATGCCGGGAGGACCTAAAAGAATGAGATTGTACTGTTGCTCCAGCCAGCTTAATTCTCGCAGTTGAGAGAGCTGGCGAGCCGTCAGAATGTTTTGGCCTTTCAGCTCAAACTCGTCTAATGACTTCACGAAAGGGAAGCGTGCCCATTTCATTCTTTTCTCCAGACTTTTCGCTTCACGCTTGGCTAATTCAAAGCGAGTGATAGACTCTAAAAATTCCAAGTAAGTCCACGATGCTTTTTCAGCTTCGCGAAGAAGCTGTGGTAGCTCCTCCGCCGTTTCTGCTAAGCGTAGCTGCCGGAATTGATTTTGTAGTTCATGTACTGTCTTATTCATCATGCTCTACCTCCTAAAATGCTAGTATAGGCATTTAGAGAACGGGTAGAGGCTTTGATATGAGAATGTTTTGGCGGACTCGTGTAATAAGATTGTACTTCTTCAATCGGCTCATCTCGTAAAGCATCAAGGTGATGAGCGATATCGCGAAAGTCATTCGCATTGTAGAGCTTTTCTGTCGTGCACTTGGTTAAAACAGTATCAATTAAAGCTGGGTATTGTTGGATCACCTTATGAATAATTGTAAATTGATCTCTCCGATACCTAGGGTATCTTTGGCTAATCTCATCTAAATATGCAGCTGCGCGAACCTGATCTCCAAAGTGGGAAATGAGGCGTTGTTTAAGCTCTTCCACACCTTTGGAGCGATCACGAGTATGGTGACGGTTTTGAATCAGCTTTCCCTTTTCAGAACTGATCATATGCTCGCCAATCACTTCACCATTTGCTTCTTTACGGATGATCAGGGCCTGATCATCTTCCCTGATTTCAATCCACACAAGATTCTCACTCATATTTTGATAAGTCCCCAGTGGGACAGAGTAACGGTTTGACTTGTACCGGATCGTGTTGTCCTTGCTGACACTTCTTGTTATACTTTGGTTATTGGTACTTTCATATGAAAGTAACGAAGAGACTGGCTGTAAGTGTTGCTTTTCGAGGAGAAACACTTCTGCTGGTCTTTTTTTCATTGTCTGGTGAACCTGGTGGTTTCCAGTACGCTCGAGCCACTGCCTTGCCCGTTTATTCCAATCTTCTATATCTCTAAACACACGACTATCAGCGAAGTTGCCTTTTATGTATTTCACTACATTTTCAATCATACCTTTAGATTCTGGATCCGCTCTTCGGCACAGGTGAACTTTGAATTTACGCTCGTTTACATAGCTTTGAAACTCAGCTGTTAAAAGTAGTTGACCTGCATTTTCACTTACTGAGATTAAGTGATCCTGATCATAGACAATTTCTTCTGTTCGTCCCCCATAGAACTGGAATGCGTTTTCGTGACAACGAATCGCATCTCTTGTAGTGAATGGACGTGCTTGCCATTCCATATATTTGTGTCGTGAGTTAGCGAGTACAAAGGCAATAAAGTATAGTTTGATTTCCTTATTGTTCACGTTTTTCTGTTTTGTTTCTCCCCAATCTACCTGGAGTTGTTTACCCATTGGCTGCTCAGGAACTGCTTCGTATTGACGAACAATCATCTTTTTCTCAATCTGATAGACTTCTCGAATATCCCTTACATATGTTCTTACAGTACTTCCGCCGACCACTAGGTCGGGGTATCTTTCTAAAAGCCAATCATGGATCTGAGCACTGCTTAGGTGGGGATACTCTTCTAGCCAGGCCAGTATCCAGTCCTTATAGTGATCTAATTTTTTCATCTTTCTCGAGGGCTGTTCAGTATAGGCCTTTGCCTCATCGAATGTCATTTCTAAATACTTATAGACAGTCGGTCTTGAGATCTTAAGCTCCTTAGAGATTTGTGCTACTTTAAACTTTCTCTTATGTAATTCCTTAATCTTAATATATAACACTAACTTCTCCTCCAAAATACTAACCTCCAGTAAAATAACGTCAAATCTATTTTACTAAAGTAGTAGGTTGATTGAGCAAAAGTGTAAATTCCTATCGAGCAAAAAGTGTCAACTTTATTCTAGCGTTTACACCGTTTAGACATGTTGAATGAAGTTATTAATATTGAAGAAAAGTATTACAAAGCTATAGAAACATATAAAAGACTTCTCTTACGAACGGAAAACGAGATGAGGACACAGATTGATCAGCTGATCGAAAAGGATAAAGAGCTTGCCGAGCAAATAAAATAAAGGAGTATGGCAGAATGAATGTAATAAAGGTATCTGAAGTTCTACCAGAATTGGATCAGTCAAAAAAAAAGAAAGAAAATGAGAAAGAGCAAGTATTGGATCTCCGTGATTCGGTAAACAAAATCATTAATTTGGGTGATGCTTTTAAAGGTGATGGAGCAAGCGCAATTAAAGATCACCTTACCGTCCTTCATATTCCTGCCATCTTAATGTTAAACCTATTCATCGAAAACCACCTTAAAAACTTGGATGAAGTAAAAAAATATATATCAGAATTTGAAGAAGGAACAGGATTTGTTAAACAAGAATTTTTGGAACAAGATGTAAAGACAGAAATAAAATCTATTGAAAAGCTGGCCATGAGTACAATTGAGGATATAAATAGAGAAATCCATTCTGTCAGTGACATTGTAGGAATACCATCAATCTCTCTTACTTCTTTGTCACAGCGTTTTGACATGGCGAACCATAGTGTTGATAAAACTATGGAAGATTTAACTGATCTAAATGATAAAAGCTCAAAAGCATTAAAAGAATCTGCTGCTGAATTAGATGCTATTGTTGATTACATCGATCGCGTTGCATCTTGGGAATCGAAGGGAATTAGGCTCGATTCTGGTACAATGAAAGAGATTGATAAATATTTTGCTGGAAACGAAACGATTAATAAGTTAGTCGATGCGGCTGTAGAATTATCAATAAAAGATGGAGACGCCACAGCTTTAGGAAATGTTTCTGATTGGCTGGATAAGTTAGGTAAATTAAATGGTGGATTAGATGCAAGTAAAAATGCTTTAGCGGCATCTATTCTTATAAGTAAGAGACTCACTTTAGTGAGAACAGATAACGGGAAGTTTAAAGTGAAAGCTCATCCTGACTGGGTACAAAAGAACGGAAAATATAAATCCAAACTAGCAGATAAGTTATACAGTATATTAAAAAAAGGAAGTACAAGTTCTATAAGCGCAGTTAGAACTGTCTTAGAAAAATATGATAATGCACCAAGTAATCTGTTGCGGCATCTTGTTGGTTTTAGACCTGGTACTACTACTAAAAGTTATGGGAAGATACTAGAAACTTTTTCTTCCTTTGCTAAATACTCTAAAGTTACTCTTAACAATTATGGAAAAATGCCTCTTGATATTCCAAAAACATTTGGGCAACTAACAAATACAAAAATGGTAAAAGGGCTCGTTAAAAAAATACCTTATGGAGGAATAATTTTTTCTTTGGGAACAAACGGTGGAGAATTTTTTAGTGATAAGAATAAGGATAAAACATTCTTGGAAAAAGGAGGAAGGTTTGCAGCGGGTCTAGGAATGGACGTTGGTGTGGCAGGACTTACAACGGGTGGGGCAGCAATTGGTACGATGATTTGCCCAGGAGTTGGCACACTAATTGGCGGAGCAGTTGGGGCAACAGTTGGTATCGTATCCTCGATAGCATTTGAAAATAAAGTGAAGGACTTTGGCGAAAAGGCTGGTAAGTGGGTTGATGAACAATTAGAAAACACTAAAGAAAATTATAAAGAGTTGAAAGAGGATGTTAGTGATTCTTTATCCGGTGCTAAAAATTTCGTTACAGGCTTATTTAAGTAGATTAATAAAGAGGAGTAGAGAGTAATGATGAAATCTGAATTGTGCACATTAACAACAAATGAGCTTGCTTCCGCATTAGCGCTATGCGGGTACGAGAGTATGGCAAGTCAGATACTAAATAGCTTGAACCTAGAAGAAAACAATGTCGCAATAGATCGATTTATTGAAGATACAGACCTTTCATTGACAGTAAAAGGTTTAAAAGATGATAGTAGGGACACCATGGTTGGTGCGGAATTAGAAGAATTAATACATATTCTAGTCCAATCCAAAAAAAAAGTAAGATGTATCAGGAGAGATAAAGTGTTATTTATCCACCTTATAGAAGGTGAAGAGAAAGTAGTATTTCAAGAAATTAGCAAAGGTAAACATGTATTCTCCGTTCAATTAAAAGACAATGGTTTTCAGTCTGTTTTGCTTAAGCATTTTGAATTAAGTGGTAAGTTAGAATGTCAAGAGACGCCAGCTTTGCAATTGTCAGAAGAGATTTATAATCTACTCCATCAAATGGATTTAAATACTCTGGATTCCATGATTTTTGATGAGAAATTAGAAAAGCATCTGAGACAATTTCTATCAGATTTTAAATCAAATAGTCAAGAATTTGATAATCTGTCCTTTATAGAAATGGACTATATAAATGATTATTTTGAGATGAAACAAGTTATATTCTTATTACCGAGTGCAAATTTGGTTTGGCACCTTGATTATGACAACATACATGAAAAGGAAGTTTTTGTGGTTCCATATAACGGTAAATTTTATAGTGAGAAGTTAAGTGAGGAAATATCACAGTTCATCTAAGAATAAACCTTAGATAAGATACTCGACTTGGGAAGGGAAGGTCATAAATAACACATGAAGAAAATCATTGGGTTAGTAATTGCTATTATTTTATGGAATTTATTATCATTGGCTTTATTAGGAATTAACATTCCAATCCCAAGTTCTTATATTGCTTTAATTATTACAGCCAATACTATCTTTGCTTTCTTTTCAATCTTTTTGCAACGTTTAGTAATTACTCTTTATGAATCGAATGTTTTTGGAGAACCTAAAAGTATAGCAGATTATCTATTTAAGTATATAGCAATCCTGACATCTGGTATGAATTACTACATACAGATTATATTTAGAAGACTTCCATTTATTTTAAATAAATTAGCTGCTTTGTTGTTTTTTATTTTCCATATTTTAATGTGGTCTATGTTAGGTTTTATATTTAATAATTGAATTTAGTAGTATTTTTTTAATTTCAAGCGTTAGGATGTAATACGTATTAAATGTCTTAAAAACGGATTTGTAATTGAGTGAGCTTGTGGGAGTTGGAGGAAAAATCACATGATACTAAATGAAAAAGTGAGAATCACAACACAAGTACTTTTGGCAGTTATTGTTGATTCATGTTCTGCCGAGGAAGCAAGAAAGGTAGCGAAGGACTTTGAGATTTCTAAGAAGGAAATAAATCAGATTATCAAAGCACCTCAAACCTTCATTAGTAATCAGAAGTATGAAGATCAACAGCTAAGCTTACTAAAAGAAATTGCCATAAATACTAGAGAAGCTAATAAAGTAGGAAGATTTGAAAGCTTGGATAAGCTAATGTTAGTGTATCCGTCTGAGGATTCAACCGTTATTGTAGAGTGGGTGCAATTAAAAGAACAAAAACATATAATTTTCCAGACTAAAAACTCAGAGTTGAATAAAGTCATTGGTGATTTCTATAATCTTGATTCAACATCTAATGAAGATCCGTTTAAAATTATAATAGAGATTACGGATGACCAATTTGAAGAACTTCACAATGTAGACCCAGTAGTATTAGATAAAATTGCAGAGGAGGGAGATTTCGATCCCAAAATACCTTTATTTCTAAAAGATTTTAAAAGAAATAACCAGCAAGCGAGTAAAATTTTATACAATAAAAGAATAAGTAACAAAGATCAATGGAATTTGGAGACTGGGATGATACTTGTTCCAGGGAAAAACTATATATGGAATATTGAGATGGATAAATCAGATGGAAATAAATACTTGTTTATCAGCATTTCGGTCAGTCTATATGTGGAAACTGTACAAGAATCTTTAATAAACTTTCTAGAAAGTGATAAACCTCTTGCCTCTCAAAAGAAAAAAAATAAGACCACTAAAAATAAAAAAGAGAAGATATTCTCATTCAAGAGGGGTTTTTCATTTTTTTGGAAAAGTAATTCTTTCTTGTTAATAGCACTTTTATTTTTCTGGATTAACAAGTCAAGCTGGGTATGGGATGGCGAAACGGCAGTGGAGGTGTTTATAATCCTAGGGGAGGTATTCATTTTAACATGTTCCTTCATTGCTTGCTTTAGAGATAGGAAATAAAACGGATACCTTTTGGCGTCTTTCAATATATTCGGTACATACCTAAATCGAATTTGGGCTGTCTCAAGTCCAAGTCTATCTCCTAGAAAGCACTAAAGCGGTTTAAGATCGATAGAATGTGCACCACTTAAAATTACTTAATCAATATAGCACTTATGTAGAACTCGTATTCTAATTGAAAGGATACGGGTCTATTTTATTCTATTAAGTTTTCGCTTTTCCTAAAGCAACTCCTTGTATAAATATAGCTTAAGAAAAAAGGTAAAAGCAGATCTTTTAGAAAACAAGCCGAATTTTATTAAAGCGCTTTCGATTATGTATAATGGTAGTAATAGAAGATTACAATCCCCTTCATCTAAATTAAGTAAAGGGTACTTCAAGTGAAATAATTACAGACACAGATTCAAAGCATACTAGTGAATTAATTATTAAGGGGGAGGAAATAATGAACAACTTCTATTACTTTAATATATGCACAAAAATCAATTCAAATCTAGCTTCCAGACCTATTCTAAACGGTATAAAAATCTTAAAGCGAGATATGGAAAAGAAATTCAATGTAACAGAGGGAGTAGAAAACAGGATTGACTTAGTTCAAGATTCGGAGCTTAATCCAGAAGTATATAGAATTGTATTTTCCGCTCCAGACGCTATGGAGATAAGAGCCTCCGATGATTTAGGATTTGTGTATGCCTTACTTTACTTAAGTAATGAATTTCTGAAGATTAAGCCATTCTGGTTTTGGATGGATCAAGAAATCGAGTCTGTGGATTATATTGAAATTCCTATACAGACATATACCTCTTCAAGGAAGGCAGTAAAATACAGAGGCTGGTTTATTAATGATGAGGTTTTGATTGATTATATGTGTGAGAAAAATCAGTCGGATGAGTTGTGGGATATGGCTTTTGAGGCGTTGCTTAGGTGCGGGGGGAATATGGTTATTCCAGGGACAGATCGGAATTCGAGAAAGTTTCGGCAAAAAGCTGTGGATACAGGACTTTGGATAACGCATCATCATGCGGAGCCTTTGGGTGCGGAAATGTTTACGCGAAAATATCCTCATTTAGAAGCATCTTATAAAAAATATCCTAAATTTTTTCATGCGCTTTGGGAAGAGGGCATAGCGGAGCAGAAGGATCATAAGACGATTTTTAATTTAGGTTTTCGAGGACAAGGGGATTATCCTTTTTGGGCAGAGGATTCGGCATATGATACTCCTCAAAAAAGAGGCGCGTTAATTAGCGAATTAATCAATATTCAGTATGATCTGGTCGAAAAATATGTAGATAATCCTGTTTGCTGTACAAATTTATATGGCGAGGTTATGGAACTTTACAATGAAGGTCATATTCAGTTGAATCCAGAAATCATAAAGATATGGGCGGATAATGGGTACGGTAAAATGGTTTCTAGAAGGCAAGAAAGTACTAACTTGAGAGTACCAGCTCTGCCAACTAATAAAGGGCGTCATGGAATTTATTATCATGTGTCGTTTTATGATTTGCAAGCAGCAAACCATATTACAATGCTTCCAAACTCTATCGACTTTGTTAACCAGGAATTACACCATGCATTCGCAAAAGGTGTAGGTGATTTCCTAATCGTGAATTGCTCTAATATACGGTCGCATGTGTTTTATTTAGAAGCTATTAAAAAGATTTGGGAAGGAAAAGAGATTGATAGTACGGGCCATGCACAAGTGTTTGTTTCAGAATATTTTGGTGATTTTGGTAATGTTGCGGCTTGTTTTTCAGATTACGCGAAATGTACGGTGAAGTATGGCGATCATGAAGATGACCACGCTGGTGAGCAATTCTATAATTACGGGGTAAGAGTGCTGGCAACACAATGGATGAAGGATAACAACAATCATTCACCAGATTTTGCATGGGCAGCGGAAAATGGATCATTTGGCAGACAAGTTGCCTTTCTTGAAAATACTTGTACAAAGGGTTTGAATTCTTTTTCTGATTTGGTCAGTAAATGCGAGAAAGTTAGCAATGCACTGCCAGAGCCACAAAAAAAGGTGTTTGATTCTACCATATATATGCAGTCAAAGTTACATTTGTATTGTATACAGGGCGTATTAGATTTTTGCGATGCTTATGAGGATTTTACGGGTGAAAAATATATGCGTGCATTTTACAAGGCTGGCAGGGCATCTGAAAAGTTCCAAGCAGCAAATGCAGAAATGAGAAAGAGTGAATACGGCGTCTGGAACGGGTTTTATGAAAATGATTGCTTAAGTAATTGTAAGTTTACTGCATATATCCTCAAAAATCTGATGAGCTACATACGCATGATTGGAGAGGGACCGAGATTTTTTGACTGGCAGCGAGAACTCATGTATGCAGAAGAAGATAGAAGGATTATGCTGCTGACCAATCTGCGGAACCACATGACAGACGATGAGCTCTTTCTTGCGATGAAAGAAAAAAATATCTATAGCTAGGGAATAGGTCTATGTCGGTAGGAAATCTATTTAACTGGTAGGAGGGAAGGAAGAATGTTAAACGCTGTTAAAAATAATCTAATTGTATCTTGCCAAGCTTTACCCGACGAAGCCTTGCATAGTTCCTTTATTATGTCGAAAATGGCACTAGCTGCAAAGCAGGGCGGTGCAAAAGGGATACGGGCAAATTCTAAGACAGATATTATAGAAATAAAAAAAGAAGTGAGCTTGCCAGTCGTAGGAATAGTGAAGCGTGACTATAAAGATTCCTCTGTATTTATCACAGCCACTTATCGAGAAATTGATGAGCTGCTTGAAAGTGGCTGTGAGATGATTGCCATGGATGCGACAGTACGGAGAAGACCTGAAAATATTGCATTAGGTAAACTAGTAACATATGTTCGGGGAAAAGATGCAGCGGTACAACTGATGGCGGATATTGCTACCCTAGAAGAAGCTATACAAGCGGAGAAACTTGGTTTTGACTGTATCTCAACTACACTATACGGATACACAGAGGAAACAAATAAGAAGAAGCTTTACGACAACGATTTTGCATTTTTAAAGCAAGTGATTGAACATGTTCGTACTCCTGTAATTGCTGAAGGCAATGTAGCGACGCCGGAAATGGCTAAACGATGCTTACAGATTGGTGCGCATGCCGTGGTGGTTGGTGGTGCAATTACTAGGCCGCAGCAGATTACGGAACGGTTTGTGGAGACTATAAATTGATTGCTAGCTATTGTGTATGCTACACAATCAAGGAGGATATATGAATTTTAGTAATCGTATAAGGTTGTTAGAGCTGGTTAAGGCTAGATATACTAATGGACGTTTTATACTTGGTCTAGACGGTTTAAGCAGATCTGGTAAAAGCACACTCGCTAAGAGTTTATCAGAGCTGTTAAACGAGATTGACTACAAGGTCATAACCTTTCATATAGATGATTATATAGTAAAACGTAAACTAAGATATGGTACTGGTTTTGATGAATGGTATGAATACTATAATTTGCAATGGGACGTGGACTATTTACGAGAGAATTTATTTGCGAGATTGAGAACAGAAAATAAAATCACGTTACCTTATTATCAGAATGACCTTGATGAAATGGAAATAAGAACAAAGTTAATCCCGCAAGAATGTATTGTTATTATTGAAGGCGTATTTCTTCAGCGAGAGCAATGGAGGAGCTTGTTTGATTTAATGGTCTATTTAGATTGTCCTCGTGAAGAACGCTTTGAACGAGAGTCATTAGAAACTCAAGGGAAAATAGAAAAATTTAAATCAAGGTATTGGAAAGCGGAGGAATACTACTCTAACAAGATCTGTCCTGTTATTTCAGCTGATATAGTTATCGACTCTTAAAATACCTTGTCTTAAGCTTAGGACATCAGTAAAATGACAACTACTGATTTCTAAGGCTTTTTTATGCGCATACAATGCCTTCGTTATAATAGATTACTTTGACCAAACCTAAACATGTGTTGAATTTTCTAAATTTACTGTCGTTTGATAAAAAGTACTCCAACATGCTATAAAAGTAAAAGAAGTATAGTCTATTTAGCTTTATTAGATTTAGATAAAGGTTTGCCTGGTAACTATAATGAGAGGATTTTATATATGAAAGATAATTTTTGGCGTGATTTACCGCGTCCATTTTTTGTGTTGGCTCCCATGGAGGATGTGACGGATGTTGTTTTTCGTCATGTAGTGAGTGAAGCAGCTAGACCTGATGTGTTCTTTACAGAATTTACGAACTCGGAAAGCTATTGTCATCCTGACGGGAAGGATAGCGTTCGTGGTCGTTTGACTTTTACAGAAGATGAACAACCAATGGTTGCACATATATGGGGAGATCGCCCTGAGAATTTTCGTGAGATGAGTATTGGGATGGCGCAGCAAGGCTTTAAGGGCGTTGATCTCAATATGGGCTGCCCTGTCCCGAATGTAGCTGGGAATGGAAAAGGCAGCGGCCTAATTTGTCGTCCCGAAGTTGCGGCTGAGTTAATTCAAGCAGCTAAAGCAGGCGGGCTGCCTGTAAGTGTGAAGACAAGACTTGGTTACACGGAAATCGAAGAGTGGCGTGATTGGCTGACTCATGTGCTGAAGCAAGACATTGCTAATCTTTCTATTCATTTGCGTACAAGAGCAGAAATGAGTAAAGTCGACGCACACTGGGAATTAATTCCCGAAATTAAGAAACTTCGTGACGAAGTAGCACCGGACACACTTTTAACAATCAATGGCGACATTCCTGATCGTAAAACTGGATTGGAACTCGTTGAAAAATACGGTGTTGACGGGATTATGATTGGGCGCGGAATTTTTACAAATCCATTCGCCTTTGAGAAAGAGCCGAAAGAACATAGCAGCAAGGAATTGCTCGATCTCTTAAGGCTGCATCTGGATCTTCACGATAAATATTCACAAGAAGTAAAACGCCCATTCAAGCCACTTCCGCGTTTCTTTAAGATATACGTGAAAGGCTTCAAAGGGGCAAGTGCATTAAGAAATGAATTAATGAATACAAAATCAACCAATGAAGCAAGAGAATTGTTGGATGAGTTTGAGGAGAAATATCTTACTGTGGTGGAGTAAGATTAAGATATTAACTCATTGGTAAAGTGGGCTAATTCCGCTTTGCTAATTTGTAAAGAAAGCTATGATTGATCAACAACATTTAATTAGACCTGAAATCGATAAATGAATACTATCGATTTCAGGTCTTTTTTCATTCAGCCTTCTGTCCTAGAAACACGTGGGAACGGTAAGGGGCTTAAAGGCAATAGATGAGAATCACCAAACCTTAGTATTTTTCCTGTATAATTATAAGAATGTTTTGACTATACAATATTACCTTTAGCTATTGTTGTTGTGGTTATGATGTGATTGCAGAAAGACGTTAGCTACGGGAACTTATGCGGTAACGTATGATAAGTTTAGAAGTAATTGTAATTTTACACTGGTTGATGATTCAACTTTATACGGAGAATGTGAGCTGCCCTTTGAGAATCGTAGCGAGGAAGAAGTGCAATTTACTTTAGATTTTTATGAGGAGCATTTATTTGATGATGATACACCGGTTGTTTCACTCATGAATAACGATGCGCCTTATAATGTGCGTTTGCAAGGAAAGGAAAGTAAGGTGGTAAAGATACAGACTAACATTAATGTCTCGAATATGAAGAAGCATATACAAGGCGGAGGTGCTTCAGAGATAAATATTATTATTAAGTCTGGTGATAAGACGCGTAAGCTATAGGATAATACGATGATTCTCTTGCTGTGTCTAAGGATATTTGTGACGAGTACCATGACTATAAACCAAAAATGTGGTAATCATATTATGTTTTGTGCCTATTCGTTCTTTACACTGCTATATTAACTTGGCTGTAAAAGAGGTGTTGAATTGATTAAAAATATAAAATACTTCTGGATTGCTCTTATTCTTCTTATTGTATCTTCAGCAATAACGGTTCAATTTCCAAATGCAGTACCTTTTGGAGAGACCATTATGACGAAATTGCATGTCCCTCCCCAACCTATGAATGGTCTGCAATATGTTGGAATTACTTCACTTGTATTGTTTATTGTAAGCTTATTTTTCTTGACCAGGTCGTTAGAAAAATATCATAAACGTGCTGTATTCCTGTGGATATTGGTTACAATTTATGTACCTGCTATGGTTGTAAATTCATATCAAGAGACATTTGCAACAGGCATTTACGCCGTTTCTTATGATGGAGAGCGTAGCACTTGCGAATTTGAGATGGTTGGGGAATCTACAATGGATGGTGGATGTGAACTTGTATTTGAAAATAAAAGTGAGGAAGTTGTTCAATTCACTGTTACATTTTACGAGAAACACTTGTTTGATGACGAACTCCCGGTGGTTTCGCTAATGAATAATAAAAAGCCTTTTGAAATAAGTTTACCAGGAAATGAAACCAAAACAGTAAAGCTAAGGAAAAAGATTGATGTTTCTGATAGGGAAAATCACGTTGATTGGGCTAGTGTTTCTGGCGTGCATATTATTATGAAGTCGGATGAAAAATTGCGAAAGCTGTAAGTTAGAATGGTTCTACCGAGATGAGGTGTGGGGTTTGTTAAAAGTGATGCAAATCGCGTGTGCAATAATAGTACTATGTTTTTCAATATATGGGTTAACCACAAATAATTCCAATAACCATGTCTATATGTTCTTCTTTTTAGGAATGATGTTTCTTTTGTGGGGTGGTTCTGAATATATGAACAGGAGAAAACCTATAGCTATCATGTTGTTTCTAACTTCTATATTCATCCTATTTGCTACTGTAAGTACTATTTTAGTGTAGTGGAAAAATAAGTGGCTATCCACTTCAGTCAACTTAAAATTCTATGGAAAAACTTAGGCGTACTCGCTATCTTTTTCTATATTTGTGCCATTCCGTTTACACAATCTGCTGATAAAGTAAGACATGTAAACAACACAGCAATTTAATAACGGAGGTACAAATATGAATACTTGGATGAAGAATGGAATCTACGCGATGGCTTCAAGCTTTCTGCTTTTAACGGGATGTGCAAACTCGGATACAACAACAGATACGAAATCAGATACAGCAACAGCAACTGAAACTGGAGCTCCTGAGATGGGGAATGGACAAGGCGGACCAGGAGGAGAAGCGCCCGATGGAGCGGCAATGCAGTCTGAGCCCAAAGACTCCATTATTGATTTAGTAGAAGCATCTGCTGATACGGAAGCTGAAGATGGTACAGAGGCTGAACTAGCTGAAGCTTTCTTAGATACGTTAACAGATGATCAAAAAGAAACAGTTACATATGAGTTTACCAAGAAAATGCACAGCATTGGACGAACTTGCCTGCTAACTCCACAAACCGTAATGGAGTAGCATTAGGTGATTTATCTGAGGAAAGCGTGGAAGCTGCATTAGCACTTGCTAAGGTATCATTAAGTGAACAGGGTTATGAGACGATGCTTAATATTGTACGAGCAGATGAGTTCTTGACAACGGATACGGGCCGGACTGAATGGGGTTCTGGCATGTACTATATCGCTATATTAGGTGAACCCTCCGATACGGATACGTGGATGCTGCAGATTAGCGGACACCATTTGGCAGAGAACCTTGTATTTAATGGGGAAGAAGTCAGCGCGACTCCGCAATTCACTGGTACAGAACCGCAGACGTTTGAATTGGATGGCACAACGTACTCTCCAATTGAAACACGTAAAGATGGGTTGTACTCTATTATCAATTCACTAGATGAAAATCAGCTTGCCGAGGCGAAAATCGATGAAACATTCCGAGATGTAGTAGTAGGAGCAGACAGTGACGGTGAGTTTCCTGAAGAAAGTGAAGGAATTTTGTATACAGACTTGAGTGAGGAGCAGCAGGAGCTTGTGCAAACAGCTATTAAAGCTTGGGTAGAAGATGCTGATGAGGATACTGCACAAGAATTGCTAGATGTATACTTATCTGATGAAGCACTTGCCGAAACATATATTGGCTGGGCTGGATCTACTGATTATGATGATGTAGGTTCTTATGTAAGAATTGACGGGCCTCGTCTTTGGCTGGAATTCGCTTCACAGCAAGGTGTAGGCTACAACAGCGGAGAAGATGCGGAAGCACACTTCCATACAGTATGGCGTGACAAACTAGCCGATTATGGCGGGTCGTTTACAGAATAACAGTTAAAAAAGAAAAGGTATTGCAGCTGCTAAACAGATGCAATGCCTTTTCTTTTTTGCTGAGTTAATTTCTTTCACTGAATAACTGCTTCTTGTTCCATTTGCCCCATTTATAATAGGAGAAAGAAAAAATACTGCTCAGAATAAAACTGATTCCCATTCCTAAGGCAATACCATTCTGCCCGATAAGAGCCGAACAAACATAGGTGAGTGGGTATCGAAGCAGCCAAAAGGAAATGATGTTCAAGATTAAGACTTGGTACATCGCTCCTGAGCTCCGGACGATACCATTTAAGATAAAATTAAGGCCAATAAATGGATAGAAGAAGGCGATGATTTTTAAGTAATCCGTACCAAATGCGTAAGCCTGATTCTCTTCAATAAACAGACCGGTTAGCGGTTCTGCTAAAAGAAAAACAAGAACTGCTATGACGAACATGATTCCTAGATTGTAGAGGGCGCCATATTTAGCAATCTCCTTGACACGGTCCCAGCGGCCAATCCCAATATTTTGTCCGGCCATACTGTTCACCGCTGTTCCTAATGCCATAGCGGGCAGCGTGATCAAGCTGTCTATTCGCTGCGATGCTCCGAAGCCTGCTGTAACGGCTCCGCCGAAAGAATTGACGACACTCATTATCGCTGTTACGCCAGCATAAATAACCATCATTTGCAGTCCGGATGGAATACCAAGCTTCAGGATCAGCCATACCTGCTTATTTGTCGGTAAGAAAGGGATGGTAAAAGGAGCGAGCCGATGACGCAGGGTGTAACCTAGACCTAATAAAAAGGCAACACCTTGCGATAAGACGGTCGCATACGCAGCGCCTTGAATACCCCAGTCAAATACAGCAATAAAGAGCGGATCTAACACAACATTCAAAAGAACAGCCGCAAAAACAAATTTTAACGGCGTTTTACTATCACCTAAAGCTCTTAAAACGGTACCGATAAAGTTGTAACCCATTAAAAACAAAATGCCTAGAAAGTTCACCTGCAAATACGTTTGGGCTTGCTCTACCATGTCTGCTGGTGTATTAAGCAGACCTAGCATTTGCCGGGAGAATAACAATCCAATGATGCCTACGAATATGGATAACAAACCTAACACAATAACAAAGGCATTTAAATAAGCTTTAAGACCTTGTTTGTCACCGCTTCCTCTTTGCTGAGAAAGGATCGTCAGTGTGGTGTTGTTGATCCCGATAATAAAGGCAAGAATCGTTAATACAATGGTGGAAGAGATGGTTACCGCGCCAAGTGCATTTGCGCCTAAAAGATTTCCAACCCAAAGACTGTCAATGAATTGATAAGAAACTTGCAATAAGTTCGTAAGCATAATTGGGCCGGCAAACGTAATCAGCTGCTTCAAAATTGGACCTCTTGTAAAATCCTGCTGCGCCAAGGGAAGGAACACTCCTGTCTATGTATAGATACAATTAATAAAGGTAGATGATTGTGAGATGAGTTTCTGTTCACACACTAAATATGGTTATAACACAGAGCAGAAGACCGCACAAATTAGAGAACTTCAGATTTGTGCAGTTATTTTGAGTGTATTATTTGCCACAACTTTCTTCGTGATGACGAATCTTATAATTCCTTCCTACTCTAAAGAAGCGTTTTTAATCCTATCTTGATCTGCATAACAGATTTTCTTCCGGAAATCCTAACTCTGTACGATTACGATAAGAGGAGGGTCATTTCATGGTAAAAGATTCTTATGCACCTCGGGAAAAGAAAAATGGTGAAGGTAAGCGCCCAGACGAACAAAGAAGAGGGAAAGCAAGATCAAACTCTCGGGGCGGAAGAAATTAATCTGTTCAGACAGTAATCTAACAGGTATTCATTAGGTATTCCTTAGTAAGACCTAGTATTGGTGAAGACACTTTACCAATGTTAGGTCTTATTTTGGATTGTTTTAGCTTAAAGATCCGGATTTTTTACCTATTCTAATGATTAGAGCTCTTGTCTATATATAGAGTATGATTTCGCGCAATAATTTGAATTTATACTCGTAGGAGGTAAAGAGCATGGAGAAGTCTCAAAACACAAGTTTCATTATGCGCGCTCTGAATGGTATCGAACGAGTCGGTAACAAGCTTCCTCATCCTGTTACGCTTTTTTTCATTTTTGCTATAGCTGTGGTTATTTTATCAGCAGTTTTTTCTGCTATCGGACTTAGTGTGGAAGACCCGATTAACAAAGGAGAGACAATTGCAGTAAAAAACCTGCTTAGCTCAGAAGGTATTCTTTATCTTTTTGAGAGTGCTGTTACCAACTTTACTAATTTTGCGCCGCTCGGAACTGTCTTGGTGACGATGCTTGGTATTGGAATTGCTGAACGTTCTGGATTGATTAGTGCAGCCTTAAGAGGGCTCGTTACTTCTGTTCCTCGTACATTGATGACAGCAGCTTTAGTATTTGGCGGTGTTATGTCCAGTATGGCAGCAGATGCCGGCTACGTGGTGCTAACGCCGTTGGGTGCAGTGTTGTTTGCTGGTTTGGGACGCCATCCATTAGCAGGCCTTGCTGCCGCTTTTGCCGGAGTATCAGGTGGATTCAGTGCGAACCTTTTACTCACGTCACTTGATCCGCTGCTTGGCGGTTTAACAAAAGATGCTGCTGCCATTATTGATCCCGTTTATGCGGAAGGCATCAACTATGCGATGAATTATTACTTTATGTTCGGCTCGGTCATCCTGCTAACAATCCTAGGGACGCTGGTTACGGATAAGATTGTAGAACCACGTCTTGGAACGTACAGAGGAAGTGTGAAGGAAGATGTAACATACTTGCGACCAGAAGAAAAGAAAGGGCTGTGGGGAGCACTTCTTGCATTCCTCGTAACGGTTGCCGGTGTTGCATTATTGGTTGTGCCATCTTGGGGACCGTTACGGGCAGGAGAAGACAACTTTATCGATACGCCTTTCTTAGGTACACTTGTGCCCGTAATACTGATTGTATTCTTTATTCCTGGATTGGTGTATGGACTTATCACCAAAGAAATTAAGAATGATAAAGACGTTGCCAATCAATTGTCGGAAACAATGGCTACGATGGGTGCGTATATCGTGCTGGCCTTTGCGGCAGCCCAATTCGTCGCTTACTTTAGCGAATCCAATTTAGGCACTGTGCTTGCTGTAAAAGGCGCAGCACTTATTGACGCGACAGGGTTTAAAGGAATCCCGCTAATTCTCACTTTCATCGTTGTATCTGGCTTCATCAATCTATTTATAGGAAGTGCCTCTGCTAAGTGGGCAATCATGGCCCCAGTTTTTATACCAATGATGATGCTGTCCGGCTATTCACCGGAGTTCACACAGCTTGTGTACCGAATAGCTGATTCCACTACAAATGTTATTTCTCCCCTCATGCCGTATTTTGCTATTGTTATCGCATTCGCGCAGAAATATGACAAAAAGGTTGGGATCGGAACATTGGTTTCAACCATGCTTCCTTACTCCATTGTCTTTACAATCGGCTGGGTCGTAATGCTGTTAATCTGGATGCTCACGGGGCTGCCAATCGGTCCTGGAACTCCTATTGAGTACACGCAGTGAACTGCGTGACAAGGTGGACTCGATTCTTTTAGGGATCGAGTCTTTTTCTTATGAAACGAGACTTTTGCAATTTTAGCTAGCATCAAACCGCAAAACATGATAAAAAAGTATAGGAATCCTTTTTATAAATTACCTTTTATTTAGATAATAGATTAAAGATTCCATGAAGGAAGGAGGAAGAATAATGCCAAAAGCAAAACGCATTGAATTAGATCCAGAGTTAATGGAACTCGACATTAATCAGTTAGATCATAAAGGGGCTGGCCAAGCAGTTGTTCGGTATGAACACGAACTGGTCAAGACTCATAACATAAAAGTAACCATCCCAAAAACACTGCCAGGTGAAAAGGTGCGCGCCACTGTAACTTGGCCGCATGCGAAAAGATCGAAAGCCGATTTAGAGGAAATAGTTGAGGCGCATCCAGAGCGTGTTACGGCACCATGTCCGCATTTTGACTTATGCGGTGGCTGTGTGTGGCAGCATTGGCAGTATGAAGGCCAGCTAAAACAAAAGACAGATTTTGTGAAGAATTCACTCATCAGTCAAGGTTTTGATCCAGAGCTTGTGAAGGACACAATTGGCATGGAGGAAGATCCGTGGAATTACCGTAATAAAATGGAGTTCACATTCGCAGCGGATGGTTCCATGGGGCTTCATGAGCAAGGCAACTTCCGCAATATTATCCCGCTTGAAACATGTTTGATTGCCGGAGAAGATATGAAGAATGCTGCTATGGAGATTTCTGCTTGGGTAAAAGAGTATGCGCTTAGCGGTTATAACAAAGATACACATGAAGGATTGCTTCGTCATTTAATGGTAAGACAATCATTCGTAACAGATGAAATCATGTTAGGTCTGTTCGCCACACAAGCACCTGATGCTGAGTTGGCAGAAGCTGTTGAGCAGCTGAAAGAACGTATTGAACAGAACTACCCGAAAGTGAAGAGCTTCATGTGGTTCGTCAATACAGACTTGGCAGATCGTACACAGGCAGAGGACATGCATCTCTTGTCTGGACGCGACTTCATTTATGATGAAATTAGCGGCTACCGTTATCGTTTATGGTTTGATACCTTCTTCCAAACGAACCCGGTACAAGCACAAAAGCTAATTGATTTAGCGCTTGAAATGGCCAATCCTCAAGGCACGGAAAATATGCTGGAGCTATTCTGCGGCGTTGGAACCTTCTCCCTGCCATTTGCCAGTCGAGTGAAAAAACTTGCTGGTATTGAGATAGTAGAAAGTTCGATTGAATCTGCGAAGCGAAATGCATCTGATAACGGCATTTCCAACACGTACTTCCTTGCTGAAAATGCAAGACACGGTATCGACCAAGTTCTCGAACACTTTGGCACACCAGACTTGCTGCTGCTCGACCCGCCGCGCGCAGGTGCAGGCGGCAAAGTGATGCGTAAAATCGGACGTTCTGAACCGAAGAAAGTCATTTACGTTTCTTGTAATCCAGAAACATTTGCTGAAGATATTAAAGAGCTTGAGCAATTCGGTTACCGTCTCGATCAAGTTCAACCGGTTGATTTGTTCCCGCATACAGTGCACGTAGAGTGTGTTGCGATGCTGGAGAAGATAGAATCTAACTAAAATAAGCATTTCGTCTGAGGACCTTGATTTCGTGAGAATAACATCTCCGATTTCGGGTCTTTTTCTATGTGTAATGGTAAAGAAGGGAGAGACCTTCTTGGTTTCTCCCTTCTTTACATACAAATTATCTTCCATCTTAGAACAATCTAAAACCAGATCTTCCGTTTAATGGAGGAATACTTTGCGGGTAATTGAATACATTATTTGGATCATATTTTGTTTTTACTTGCCGGAGTCTGTCAAAGTTTGCTCCATAATAAGCACTACCAAAGTTTCTAATGTTAAAATCCGGAACGTTGACATAAGATCCTTTAGAGAATGGCGCTAACATCTGGCGCGTTCTTTCTACTACAGCAATGTTTCTTTGCGCGTCAGAAGGATTTTTCCAGGTTGCACTCCACTCAAAATAATACTTCGGATCGCGCCAGAAGAATGCGGTTGCTTCAGGAGCAACTCTGCTTACAGCGCCACCCCAGTTTAGGAAGAAGAAATTAGAGTCGGTGCCGGTTGCGTTTTCGAGGAAATATCGCATCGCTTTGATTGCTTCATCAGGGAATGGCTGGAAACCATAGGATGAAGAAAATTTGTTTGCAGCATCTGTTGGTATTTGGTCAGGCTGCAGTCGATTTTCAACGACAGCTGGCCAAGGTAACGTTTGAATGTTAACTTCTGATGGCGTACCTGTTTTTAATAGTGGTTTTAACTCATGAGTTAACTCTTCCTTTGAACCGAGAAACAGTCCTGTTGCTTGAAGCAGCCCATTGTCTTTCGTGTAAACCTCTAAACTAGTGCCTAATCTGTCGTCAGCAGAAGGAGACCATTTTTGCCAGACCTTCACTACATCTTCGAATTGCTCCCACGGCCAATTAATGTCGAATACAGTCGCTCTTTCAGGGGCACGGTGCACCTTGAATTTGTATTCTGTAGCGATGCCGAAATTTCCTCCGCCTCCGCCGCGCGAAGCCCACAGAAGGTCAGCATTATTATTCTCATCTGCTATAATGGTTCTTCCTTCAGCATCAACCATTTTTACCCCAATCAAATTATCACTAGCAAGACCAATTGTGCGTTGAAGCGGCCCAATTCCTCCCCCTAGTGTGAGACCAGCGATTCCAACGGTAGGACTATCTCCAAAGGGAGACATAAAGCCTCTTGCAGCTAATGAACTGACAAGCGGCCCAACATCGATGCCGGTTTCGATAAGCGCTATTTCCTTCTTGCTATTGAGTCGAACTCGAGTCATTTCACTGACGTCGATAACAATACCGTCTTTCACAACAGACATACTTCTTTCCAATGCGTGACGCCCGCCCCGAGCACGAAGAGGAACATTATTTTCTCGGGCCCATTTTATTGCATGAACCACATCATCATGCTCCTGTGCGAACACAATAACGAGGGGATATGTGTTCGTGTACGGATTCCAATTTAGGCGTGCTTCTTCATAACCAGGTTCACCTCTGAAAATAACACGACCGGTTAATTTCGTTTCTGATGCGATGACTAACACCTCCATAATAAAATGTAATGCTTAAGCAAACTGGTAACAGAATATTGTATGTAGAAGTGATAAAAGTGCATGGGTAAAGGTGTAGAGGGTGCAAGGATGAAGTAATTACTTTGGAGAAATAGCAATTAAACTTTATATAAAGGACTTTAGGTCTGCTAGTAGTTGTCCTGTTATCCGGGGAGATATAAATAGAAACGAGACAGAGCACTGCATACGTGATCTGTCTAGTTTAATGGTGCCAGTTATTTTGTTGGCAAATCTTCTATCGAATCAATGTCTACATAAGATGGTACAACCATGCCAGTTTGAGCACCTGTGAGGTTTGCACCTAAATCAATAAAGTCACCCTCGTATTGTTCAAAGAACGAGCCATGGGTGGTTGGCAGCCATGGTGCAACTGAAGCATCCGCTTCTCCTTGCCCAATAGCTTGGAACATAATGGCCGGATCAACAGGTGTTACTGTTACTTCAAATCCTTGTTGTTCTAATACTTGTTTCACGACTTCACCTGAAGCTCGTTCTGAATCCCAAGGTGTAGAAACTAGTTCAATCTCTTCCCCTTGCACTTTCTCAATTCCATCAATCCATTCATTTACTTTATCTGAATTTGCTTCAATCCATTTGCTTGCAGCTTCCTCAAATTCCACATCTTGTGCATCATCCATCACTGACTCCATATCTTCTGATTCCCAGTTAAACCGGTCGAGAATTTCATAAGCTCCTGGTAAATCATCTTCTAAACCTTTTCTAGCAATTGTATGTATGCTCTCTTCACCGCCATATATGCCTTCTGAATCATCTAAATATTTTAGGTCATACGATGCAAACATCCAGTGCGGATTCCAGCCAACGATTACAATCGGTTCTTCATTATCAATTGCTTCGCCCAGCTCGGTTAGCATGCTGGCAGTTGACCCTTCTAATAATTCCCAGTCGTTCAAATTATCATAACCCTCTATCACATCTTCGGTAAGCCCCATTGCTCCTGATCCGGGCTCCAGTCCTGTAATTGTGTAATCAAGATCTTCCCCCAAATTACTTCCAGAGCTGCTGTTACTTTGGGATGCGCAACCTGTTAGCAAAAGAACTACAGATAAAGTGAAGATAATTCCAAATACTCTAATCAAAATGATTCCCCCTTTGGCTTGTAAACACAACATTAATCATAACGCACACTAAAATTACAGTAAATTCGGATAATAGGGCTTGCTATTGTATTTAAAGCTGTGAAGAAGCGTTAGAGGTATTAAGAAGGCTTACCCACATGATTACGCAGAGATGGTCTGGTTTAAGCGCTCATTTGAATAGAATAATTACAAAAATAGAACTTTTGGCTGTATCTGCACATCCGGGTCACAAACATATACTTACTAGCAAGTAATTTGTGAAAAGTTAACCAAAATTTAACTAAATCTTTTATTTGCTTTATGAATGTAAAAGAATTACCGATATTACTAATGCTAAGAAAATACCATGCGATACAGAATACAACTAAAACGAGAATCTAATCTTGAAAACGAAGTAGAACTGACCGCGAGTTAAAAAGAGAGATAAAGATGATGGGGGAACGGTAGTGCAATATAATCTAGAACAAGAGAAATTGTTTACAGCTATTGAACGTTCAATAGCAATGATTCTATTTGATTCACAAGGAAATATCTTGTGGGCAAATGATATTTTCGCTGGAGTGATTGGGTACGGGGTAAACGAGCTGCAAAATATGAATCACCGACAGTTATGTTTACAAACGTATACGCAGAGTCAAGATTACACAGGGTTTTGGAACAATCTGCGTAATAATAAGATGTATAACGATAAGGTGCAAAGAGTTAAAAAAGATGGAAGCAGTTTATGGCTGGATGCATTTTATACACCAGTAGTTAATGAAAATGGTGAAGTAGACAGTATTATAAAAATAGCTACAGATATAACGAAGCAGGAAACTATTTTAAAGCAAAGCTCTAAAGAGTTTATGACTTTAGTGGAAGAGATGAATAGCAGTACAAGCGAAGTGCATCAATCTTCTCAGCTGGCTGTTACGGATATGGACAAATTAATCGGAGAATTTCGGGTTGTAAAAGAAAATATCGATAAAATTAAGAACATGGCTTCCACAGTAAAAGGAATAGCAGATCAATCCAATTTATTAGGACTGAATGCCAGCATTGAAGCAGCAAGAGCGGGGGAGCATGGACGAGGTTTTTCCGTGGTGGCAAGTGAAGTGCGTAAAATGGCAGATACGAGCAAACATTCTGTTGAGGACATTTCAGCCCAGTTAAATCAGATTACGAAATCAGTAGCAGTAATGTCCGAGATGGTAAATCAAGTGATGAGCAGCATTGATAAAAATTACGGATCTATTGGAGAGCTTAAAGGTGCTTATGAGCGAATAGCAGCTACAGCAGAGAGATTGTCAGATATAACTTAATTTCAACGAGCTCGCAAGAAGCAGCAATCATACATTCCTTACCAAGATACAAAAGGCTTTGACTCTTACTAGAAGAGCAAAGCCTTTTGTGTTTATTGGAAATACGAATCCCAATCATCAATTTCTCGCCAATTTTTCTCTTCTTCCTCTGTCATGACATCGTCGGGGTCAATCAATCCAGTCATTTCAAAGGTGGCTCCATTATCGTTGGAAACTAGCTCGGCTTTTACGTTTCCGCCATAATAATCTCCATTAGAGCCTTGTCCCATAGTCATGGTAATCTGGTCTCCATCCTGTTCTGTTGATTCCATTGTGGTAAAGACCTCACTGTATATGCCAGGTAAGGCAACGTCGAATGGCTGCCAATTCACACCGCCGTCCGATGTGCGGTAATATTCTGTTTGTCCGGTCAAAGCAAAGCTCATAAAGCCTAAATCTTTGGAAACGAATGTTCCGCTTTGGACGATCCGTGTGGTTGGTGCACTTCCCATCAGTTTCCACGTCTCGCCGCCATCGGTTGTTTGGTAGATTTGATTTCCTTCAGCAGACATGGTCCTGCCGCCAGACAAAATGACGAAACCATTCTTCTCGCTGGTAAATCCAATCTTTCGGTATCGTATACCTTCAATTGCATCTGGCAGTACTGCCGTATCCCATGTCTTTCCCTGGTCCGTAGAGGATAAGACTGATGTTTCCTCAAACCCTCCAATGATAAAAGCAAAGTTGTCTTCGGTTAGAACATAACTTTGATCAATTAACTCTGTTTCTGATCCTTGATGTTCTCCTCCAAAAAGCTCGTCAACTTCCGCAGGTACTTTCCTCCAGTCCTGCCCGCTGTTTGCGGTCACTTGTAAGCCTGACTGATCAATCTTATATGCTACAGCGGGTCCGGAAGGTTCAGGTTTTTCCTCGGGCTTTGCAGCTTCCTCTTCTTTTTGACACCCTGTGATTAGAAGTAAACAGAGACAAAAACCAATAACATAACGCATTTTATACTCCCTTTCTATCGTTCTATTTTATGGTGACTGGGGGAGAGAGCACAACCTTATAATGGTAATCTAACTTTTGAGAATCTTAAGAAAATAAGTATTGAGCTCCTTAGAAGAGGCTCGATACTTATAACTTGAATATTTATAATTTAGACAGAGATTCGTCTTTTATATTTTAGTAGTCTGCATGTAAATCCTTTGATAAAAATCTGCTGAGCACCTTTATATTGGAACTTAAAAGAAGTGGATAGACCCGTAATGTCATGGTCTATTCTTCTTGTTGATAACCGCATGGCAAAAAATAAGATAAGTTATCTGTAATTTGCTTCCCAACTCGAAACCCAATAGCACTCGGTTTCCCGTTTAACAGGAAGGTACCAGTCATAAGATGGAGTTCTTGCTCGCCTTTTACTGTCTGAATTTTGACTTTCGGTAAATCTACGTACTGTTGATAAACCGAGAGGTAGTTTGTATAGCTTTTCTGTTTATCTTCTTTTAGCTTTTTCCCCTTGCTGTTGTATATCTCCACTGTGTCGCCTTCTCTGCCGAAAGCCGGTTTCTTTACAAAGCTGGAACCTGATTTCAAGAAAGGTGCAGGATCCAAGTAGGTGGGGAGGAAGTAGCTTTCAATCCACTGGTGTTCTTCTGCTGTAAAGAAAGGATTGTTTTCTTCGTGCAGTGCCCAGACAGTCGCCATTAGAGCTTTGTTTTGGAGGAGGAATGCGCTTGGCGGGTTGATGATTCTTAATTTATTTCTTTCTACGAGGTCTAGCATTAAGATGCCAATTTTCTCCCCGCTATCTGGATCTTCATCCTCAATTAGATTTTCAATTGGAAATGTCTGGCGGTATAATACATCAATTTTGTTGTCCAGATCGTCGTATAAGCCTTCCCCTTTACGGATTCGCAGTTTCTCCAAAGGGGTGTATCGTGAAGGAAGCTCAGCAAGTTCCTGCAAGTAAAGGACGGTGTTTCGATCTTCTATATTATCACTGTGGGAGGTAAACACGACGTTCACTTCATCCGTATTAATTTTACGTGCTTCACCAATAATGGCATCTCTTAATACTGCCCGCAGTCTTTTCTCTTCGCTTTGATTTGGATTGCTGTATCTAAATTCGTCACATACGGCTCCATTAATATGGAATAATTCCTTAATAAATGTAGGTGTATCGCTATTGAATTCTAGTAGCTTCTCAACACCATGAACTTCTACAGAATCAAATCGACCGATAATAGTTTTGTTTTTCATGGTTTGCAAGCGAATCAAGCGCAGTGTTTCTTTGGGGAATCCGAGACGGAGTAAAGACGCATCATCAATTTCTTTCTTTGCTAGTAAATCGGCAGTCTTAAATAGAATCTTTCCACAGCGGTAGGCAAAAAGTCTTTTTCTGTGTGTATCTTTTTCGCTAATTGTTCGTATATCATAAAGGCTGTATTCTTCGCCATACATATTGGCCCAAAAATTAGGTATAGTTCTGTAAAAGCTTTCTCTTTTTTGTTTAAATTGATCCACTTCAAATCACCTTTCCGGTCATGTTTTGTTTAAATTATTATACTAGATAATGGAATTTACAGGAGGCAGGAAATGAATAAGCTGACCTATTATATTGATAGAGGATTAAACACATACGAACCTTTCTTAGAGTATAAAACACCCGCAATTGAAAAGGACGAAATGCTGGCGCGACAACTATGTACCTACCACATCCTGCAAGGTCGTCAATACGAATTGTTAGCAAATGAAATGACCCAAAAGGAAGAAGAACTTACCTTGAAAGATCTTGGTGAAAATCCGAAAGAAACGGATGAACAGAATTATGACCCTGCTTTCGGTATACCAGTAGAGTTCCGAAAAGTGCTGTACCCTGGAAGCCATGGCAACGCAGCTAATACGTATTTGAATACAATAAAAGTAGACAATCATTGGGATGTGCTGCGTTATCTCACAAAAGATGCAATTGAGGTACCGGCATTTGGCAAAATGAGTGTCACATCAACTGAAATTGATGAAGACCGATCTTGTTATGTCATCTACGTCGAGTAGTAAAAAATCCCCTGGTTGGGGATTTTTTAATAAGTAAGGCATTGCGCAATGATCCAGCCTACTGAAATGGAAAGAAGGAATAAAAGAATACCGATTGCTTTATTGTCTGCTTCTACTGCTTTATGGATACTGAACCGAATGGTGGCTAGCTCCGCAATATAATAGAGAACAATCTGGCTGACAATCCCGACTGCTCCCCAGACAATCATATCTATCATGCTGATAGAATGGGCGATAGATGAACCTAATACGAAAGCCAGCCCAACTACTTTTCCACCGAGTACTAAAGCGGCCGTTTGATTTCCGTTTGTAATAAGCTTAAATTCCTTTGCTTTTGTTGAGATTTCGAAAAGAGCTGTACCGATTGCCAAAAGTACAATTGCTGCTCCAAGGTATGATAAGAAGTTTAAGAATAAATCCATGATTATTTTCCCCTTTATACAATATTATCCGCCAAATGATTTGGATCCGCTGCCAAAGCCTTTGCTTACTTTGGTGCTGGACGTGTTCTTCTTAATGGCATTTTTCAAGTTGCTGCTATTCTTATAGAAGGTACCATTATAGAAGAAATGATTGTAATGAGAAGAGCTTGAATCCTCGCATTCCCATGCATCTCCTTCCTGCTCCCATTCTTCGCAGTCTGTGTCCTTAGGAGCAGAACTGGCTTTTGTTGAGTTGGCACATCCTGTCATACTTGCGATAAGCGCAACTGCAGAGATACCCGTAACCCATTTCGTTGATTTACTCAAGAGCGACTCATCCTTTTCATTAAGTTGTGCAGAGAGCGACAGCTAAGATATATATGTACATCCGTCCATCGCCTATACAATAAGCAGAGAATTTTATTCACCACGTTCTCAGTAACATTTATACGATATCGGAAGAAATTGGTTTCGCTTTTTTAATAAGTATCAAATTCATTTTTGGATGGATACATGTATTAATGACTGGACTTCATACTAACGTATAAGAATAACTAGGAGTGTGGAGTATGAATGAACAAGTTGCGATACAAAAAGAGAAAATGACTAACTTGAAGAACTTAAAAGATCAAGTAATCGTCATAACCGGCGCATCCAGCGGCATTGGATTGGTTACCGCTCGTATGGCAGCGGCAAAAGGTGCCAAAGTCGTCTTAGCAGCGAGGAACGAAGAAGCACTGCATGAACTGACAGACGAGCTGCAGCAGGCGGGTCATGAAGCTATTTATGTGAAAGCAGATGTTGGTCTGGAAGAAGATGTTATAAGAATAGCCGAAACAGCCATGAAGGAATTCGGGCGTTTTGATACATGGGTAAATAATGCTGGTGTAGGTATTTACGGTCGTGCAATGGACGTTAGTGACCAGGATATGAAGCGATTGTTTGCGACGAATTATTGGGGCGTTGTTTATGGATCGAGAACAGCGGTTCGTTACTATCTCGAGCGAGGGGATAGGGGAGCATTAATTAACGTAGGCAGTATCTTTGGTGATCGGGGAACGCTTGTCCAATCTGCGTATGCATCTTCAAAGTTTGCTGTTCATGGCTGGACAGACAGTCTGCGTATGGAGTGTGAACGGGAAGGTGTGCCTGTTTCCATTACGTTAATTCACCCTGCCAAAGTGGACACACCTTATAACGAACATGCCCGCAGCTACGAGGAATATATGCCTGTACATAAGGGAATGATTTACCCTCCAGAAGCAGTAGCGGAGGCCATTTTGTATGCAGCAGCCAACCCAAAACGAGATGTTTACGTCGGATCGCAAGCGAAGATGCTGCAGTTCCTAGGTTCAAATTTTCCGCGTTTTACAGATAAGTTATGGGAAGCTGTATTTCCTCCAACACAATATGATAAACATAGGCACGCAAACCCGCTGGAAGACAGCAATTTGTATCATGCTGGTTATGGTTTACATGAACGTGGAACAAACCTTGGGTGGAAGCGGAAAAGCAGTATCTTCGTCAAAGCTGCCAAACATCCAGTCATAACAAGAATTATTCTAGCAAGTGTTGGCGCATGGGTCTTGACGAAAATGACGAGAAAAGGAGATGATTAAATGGAAATATTTATAAAATGAGGGGGTAACAATGAACTTCCATACAATGTTGCAAGAACCGCTATACGCATTCTGTCAGCCACTCCCATGGGAAGTAGAACTTTTTCAAAGCAAGCCTGTCAGACGTTTAAAGCATTTGGCTCACTTTGGAGCTGGGGCACTTGTAACATCAGTTGTGCACAGTAGGTATGAACATACAATTGGTGTTTGGAAGCTGGCATCTTACTTCTTCCCCGATGACAAGTTGTTGAGAGCAGCGGCTATTCTTCACGATATCGGGCATCTGCCGTTCTCACATGCAGTGGAAAGTGCGTTGAATTTTAATCACCATCAACTCACAGAAAAAAGGATTTTAGGGGAAGAAATTACTTCAATCTTGGCTAAAGCTTCCATAGAGTCCTCTGCTGTTGTTGAACTTCTGCGTAAACCGTCTGTTTTAACTGAACAGACGATATCCTAGGTATCGATCATTTGGATAGCTTTTTTCGAGATACGTATATGTATTACAATCTGGAAGTTTCTCCTATGCAAATCTTGTCGAACCTAGTGTGTACCGAGCAAGGAATTGAGACAGATATGGATATTGGTTTGTACTTGCTGCAGTTGATAAAGAAAGATCACGAGCTCTTTTTGTCTCCCTTCTTAGTAGCTGCCGACTGTTTGTTAGCAGAAGCGATAAAATTGCATTGGAACGAGCAGCCCCAGCATGCTGACAGAGAAAGTTTTGTAGTGCTTACGGATGCAGATGTGGTAGCAATGTTAACATCTTCTTCTTCCTTAGAAGCTCAACGCATAATTGAAACGTTGCTATACAAGCCGGATAATATATGCATTTTCGATCAAGTGGGGGAAGGGCACCAGATTAATGTTAGAAAAATTTATGCAAAAGTGCCTCTATGTAATGGTCGTCCTTTATCAGAAGTGAGTGTAGAAGCAAAACGTATTATAGATGGTTTAGCTAATCTTGAATTCACTTATTATGTAAGGATCAATCCATAAAAATTTGCAAAGATATAAAAAAACATCGAAAAATCTTGTAATCCATTCTAAATAGCTCTATAATTGTTCTTATTATAAAGACAGTTGTCTTTTTAGAGAGGACATATATTGAAGTTCTCTCTTTTAGCAGCTCGTGTGGACATTAGAGTGGGGGGATTCGATGAGAAACATGTTAAAGCAGTGGAATCGGATAAGTTTGGTGCAGCAAATTATTATTGGTCTTATTATTGGTATCATTTTTGCGCTGACGATTCCCAATGCAGGAACATCTATTACGATATTTGGGACGCTGTTTGTCGGTGCATTAAAAGCAATTGCGCCGTTGCTTGTCTTTTTCTTGGTCGTGTCAGCTATATCTCAGCATAAAAAAGGACAGCAGACGAATATGAAGTCTGTTATTGGACTGTATCTTCTCGCTACGTTTGCTGCAGCGCTTGTGGCAGTAGTGGCAAGCTTCCTTTTCCCAGTCACTTTATCACTTGCAGATCGTCCGGAAGATGTAGCGGCAGCTCCTGGTGGTTTAGGCGAAGTCATGCAAACGCTGTTACTTAATATTGTAGATAACCCAGTGAGTGCGCTTGTAAATTCCAACTTCATCGGTATCCTGGCTTGGGCGGTGCTCTTTGGTATTGCACTTCGAAGTGCGCCAGATACGACGAAAACAATGATTTCGAATATATCAGACGCCATCTCAAAAGTCATCACTTGGGTCATTAAATTTGCACCATTAGGTATTATGGGGCTCGTATATCAGTCTATTTCAGAGAACGGCTTGTCATCGCTAGCGAGCTATGGTCAAGTGCTAGCTGTACTGCTCGGAAGCATGGTATTCGTAGCGCTGGTTGTCAATCCGCTGATTGTTTTCCTTTCTATCAAACAAAATCCATATCCGCTTGTTTTTACTTGCATAAAGGAAAGCGGTGTTACAGCCTTCTTTACACGCAGCTCGGCAGCTAATATTCCCGTGAATATGAAGCTAAGTGAAAAACTAGGATTGAATAAAGATAGCTATTCTGTATCTATTCCATTAGGTGCAACGATTAATATGGCCGGTGCTGCCATCACTATTACGGTACTAACGTTAGCTGCTGTTCATACGCTCAACATGGAAGTGAATTTTGTTACTGCAATTCTTCTAAGTGTATTAGCAGCTGTCAGTGCATGTGGTGCATCTGGTGTAGCCGGCGGGTCATTGCTGTTGATTCCATTAGCAAGCAGCTTGTTCGGTATCCCAGCAGAAGTTGCGATGCAAGTAGTTGGCGTCGGCTTCATAATCGGTGTTGTGCAAGATTCTACTGAAACGGCTCTTAACTCTTCCACTGATGTCCTATTTACAGCAACAGCTGAATACAGAGAGAGACGAAAAGCGGGAAAAAAGATAGCGAAGCCTTCAAATAAAACGGCATAAAAAGCAAAGACTGCATCTAAAATGGATGCAGTCTTTTTATGTTCCTGTTTAATTATATAAAAAAGAGAGAAAATAAAAATTGAGGAAATATATCTGTAATAGAAAGGGATGGGAGAATGAATTTTCAACATGTAACAGTTGCTGGAGGCGGCGTATTGGGAAGTCAAATCGCCTTTCAATCAGCATACAAAGGGTACAGTGTCATCGTTTATGACATCAATGAAGAGGCAACTGGAAAAGCGAAGGAAAGACTGCAAAAACTGCAAGCGAATTATATAGAGGACCTGCATGCTTCTGAGGAAGAAGTACAGACTGCATTTCAGCGAATTTCTTACAGCAGTGATCTAGTGGAGGCAGCTTCCAATGCCGATCTTGTCATTGAAGCAATTCCGGAAGTCATTGATATTAAAACAGACTTTTATCAAAAGCTGGGCAGTGTGGCTCCTGCTAAGACAATCTTTGTGACGAACTCTTCTACGTTGCTTCCTAGTCAGTTTGCCGAAGCAACGGGACGTCCGGAGAAGTTTTTAGCGCTGCATTTTGCTAATGAAATTTGGCTTAATAATACTGCTGAAATAATGAAACACCCAGGCACAGACGAGAACATATTCGATGAAATTGTCGAGTTTGCCAAGTCAATCGGAATGGTCGCACTGCCTCTACAGAAGGAACAGCCTGGGTATATCCTAAACTCCTTGCTTGTACCGCTGCTTGATGCTGCTCAAAAGCTGCTCGTCAATGAAGTATCTGATGTAGAAACAATTGATAAGACATGGATGGTTGCGACAGGCTCACCAAAAGGACCATTTGCCATATTAGATGTTGTAGGAATTAATACAGCTTATAACATTTCTCATGCAAAAGCGGTAGCGACCGGAGATCCTACCTATAAAAAGATAGCTGATGTCTTAAAAGCGGAGTATATCGATAAAGGAAAGCTTGGTGCGGCGACTGGCGAAGGTTTCTATAACTATCCAAATCCAAGTTTTGAAAGAGAAGATTTCTTGAAGTAAGTAGAATTTACTCTAACAAAAACGCTCAGCACTTACTGAGCGTTTTTAGATTGCTTTATTCATTTTGAATATGATCAAAGAGGACGCTCGTCTGCTTGTTCTCCTTATCGTAACCGGCAGACAGCCACAATTCACCCTCAAATCCTTCTTTCCGCCAACGGGAATAAAAGCCGCCCCATTCGTCTTCAGAATCGTTATTATTTAAGGAAGTGTCTTCAAATAGAACTTTCCATCCATTGAGAGCGAGTTGATCATTATAATATGTATAAATTTCTCCTCATCTATCTCCATCGATTTCATAGTCACTTCTTGTCGGTTCTAATCCTTCAAAAAGCGGAATATCTTCATGTTCTTCTGGAATGATAGACATCCCTGCATAAGTATCATCAGTGGCTCTCTCATATGCATAGATGGCTATGACAATTACCATGGTTACGAAAACAATGCCAAAGATACTAAGTCTTAATTTATTCATGCTATCTCCTTCGTTATGTGTTTTTCCTGATATGATATATATATTAACAGGAAACAGCTGCTAATTTTGTAAAATGTTATTCCGGCGAGGAGGCAATGTATGATTAAAATTAGAAAGATAAAACCAAGCGAAGAGAAATTCCTTCATCACCTTATGCAATTCTACATCTATGAATTCAGCAGCTATATTTCCGATATTAAATTAGAGGAAGACGGTACCTTTAAGCCATTTGACCTGAGATCATACTGGAATAGTGAGATACATCATGCGTTTTTTATTTATTTAGATACGGAACTTATCGGCTTTGCTCTTATCGAAAGCAATCAGCAAGAAAATACAGTCCGTGAATTTTTCATTCTGGCGGGTTACCAAGGAAAGGGTTATGGGAAGACAGCAGCAAGAAGGCTATTCGAAACCTTTGATGGATACTGGAATATTTCTCAAATAGAGAAAAATCGTCCAGCTCAAGCATTTTGGAGAGGATTGATTTTGGATATTACTAAAGGAGAAATGGGAGAAAGATTCGAAAGTAATAAATATATTCAAAGGTTTCATACGAGTTCATTATGATCAAAAGCTGCGGTACAATACTGAAATAGTATCATTTCATATAGCTCAAACTCTTCCATATGATTCCATTAACATGCTATGATTTATTAATAGCTTTGAATCATTAATAAGGAGTCAGACTTCAAATTGGAACAAAAATCAAACAAAAAGACATACCGCATATTACTGATCAAGAATCTATTTTTCGATAGTGTATACACTGTTTTCCTGTTGCTGTTTTATTGGTTTGCATGGCGATTAGCAGATACGATTACGTACATTGGGCAGCTTCGCACGAACATACCGTTGTTGGCAGGATGCGGTCTCATGTTACTTGTTCTGTTAACAAGAGTTTATTGGATTTACCGTAAACAGATAAAACAACGATTTTTATATGAATCAGACCAAGCAATGAATATTTCGACGGGGCAACTGTCGATTGCTGGGGAGGAGTTTTCGCTAACGGAATTGAAGTATATTCGCAGTTATCGCAATTGGTGGCTGCTTCATTTTAATAAGAATCGTATCATTCCTATTTCAAAGAAGATGGACCTTTCTTTCCAGCGCAAAAGAAGTGTTCCTAGTCTGTGGATGCTTTCGTTGGCTTTATTTATTGTCATTACCGTGATGGGTGGCTATAAGGTCTATTACAACGCTACCGATTATCATGGTGCGCTTAGCTGGGGACTGGAGCGGTTAGCGACAGAAGATAAAGTCGATTTAGGCAGTGATAATATTTATGAGATCGGTCTCCAAGGAATTATTGATGCGGTAGACAAAGAGGTTGGGATGGAGCCTTATTTAATGACAGATAACCTCGAGATTACATTTGATAAAGATGGAACAATTACAAGTTTCTATGCTTACGTGAACGGGTATGATGACGAGAAGGTACACCGGTATAATTATCTGATTACCAGTGACAGCGGTGGGAATTCTGTTGTAGTTGATGAACAGGAATGGGAAGATGATCAATTCCCATACATCCCTGAAAATGACTTGCAGCATGTGCTGGATATGATGAAATACATTCCAGTAGGAGAGGTTGTCCAGGAAATGGGACAGGACCAAAATGCACTCATGTATAAGGGTATTCGGGAATGGGCTTTCCCAGAGAATTTGCAGTATGTAACAGAAAAAGGCGAAATCTTCCCAGTCAGCACCTCTGTTAAGGGTCCGACCGTTTCACTTTATGTACCGGGTAAGGAAGATGTGATTACACCTTATCGATATATACCTTACAAGCAATGATATATCAAAATCTACCGCATGGAGGAGACAGTATGGCCAAGCAAGGCTGTCTTATTGTTGTTTTATTTCTAATGTTTTTGTCTGGATGTGCTTATGGAAGCTACGATGATGAGATGGATAATGTGTTTGCCCAAGAAAAAGATTACTTAAAAGAGGGCAGCTCCTTAGAACTAAACAATATAGACTCCGAAGTCACTGTTTATAAAGGTGCTAAGTACATTTCGGTCAAGTACGAATCTGGTATTGGCTGGTACCGTAGAAGCCCGAATGGGGATTATAAGCGGGAAGCGGATTCGGATGGATTTGAAGATCACAATCCTGTTATTACTAGAGTTGTGCATGTTGATTGAAAAATTATGAATTAAAATACAAACATAAAGCCACCAAGTCTTAGCAGACTTGGTGGCTTTATTGTACGTGTAATTAAATTACACGCAGCATCTGTTTTAACTCAACCCATGTACTTTTGCTATACGAATCTCCCAGCTGTTCTAACTTACAGTTAATCTCCCTGCACGTTGCTAAGAGGGCAGGATGTAACTCGGTCGTATTGGCTGTGTTGTAGATAATGAGAAGGAATTCAAGTGTTTCATTTAGCAAATATGTTTCCTTTACATGCAGTAAAACATCGAGAATATCCGGAATGCTATCAAATGCTTCTGAAGGAGAAAGCTTTGCAGCCAACGCGTCAAAGCACTCACTGAAATACCATTCGTTTTTGTCTAGCTCTGTTTCCCAGTTTTCGTATGCTTTCCACAAGCGATTTTTCATTTTAGAGCGAATGCCCCGTAGACTGGAAAAAGAACTGTGACTGCTGGTAGTTATACGTGACCTTGGAAAAGTCAAATGGCGATCCGTTATTCAGATAAAAGATAGTCTCGACAAACAGCTTTGGGTCACCTTTCTTTAGCTGTAATTGCTGTGCTTCTTCTTGGTCCAGTTTTTGAATGTGTAAATATAAATCAGAAAAGCCAATCTTGGCGCCCAATGCATTACTAATATAGTCGAAAATGGAGCCAGTAGCTATTTCAATGTTCAAGTACGTAACAATAGACTTATTGTAATAAGACTCTTCTAAGCAAAGTGTCTGGCCGTTAATATAGCGTATACGTTTTACGTAATAGACATCTTCTTCTGGATTGATTTTCAGATTAAATGCAACATCTTCCGGCGGCTTGCGAATATCAAGCTCCATTACCTTGGCTGTGATATCAAATTCGCTCAATTCGTCACTAAAGCCTTGGTTGGAGAAGCTGATATAGCCTTTACGGCTTCTGCGGCGAACAAAAATGCCGCTGCCGCGTACTTGATAAACAAGACCTTTTCGCTCGAGCAGACTAAGTGCTTTAATAACGGTACTTTTACTTGTTTTGTATTCGGTCATAAATGTTTCAAGCACGGGTAACTTGGTGCCTTGCTGGAGATCATCTTTTTCTATATCCTGTTGAATTTCATTTGCGATTTGCTGATATTTGAGCATCGTTACATTCCTCATTTGTTTAGATAGAGCGATTTTAGCACAGCCGCGTGTTAACGAAAACCCTCTTTTCAAAGTATCCTTTATTAATATAATTAGTTTATACTTGATGAATTATAACGGTATAATTATAATGTAAGCGTATACTAAATAAAAAAGAGGTGTTAATATGGCTGAGAAGGTAAGAGATTATTCAAAACTTGCTCGTGATATATTAGACGCGGTTGGCGGCGAAGAAAATGTCGTCAGTGCTACCCGATGTGCAACACGCTTACGTTTAGTACTAAAAAACTCCAATCCGGCTGCGAAACAAGAGGTGAACAATCTGCCAGGTGTTATTACAGTAGTTGAAAATGGCGGACAGTTCCAAGTTGTTATTGGACAGCATGTTGGAGAAGTGTACGAAGAGTTTGCCAAACTGGTGAACGTAGATACAGAGAATGAAGACTATGAGAATAAAGGTTCAATTTTGAACCGAGTTATTGCAACCATGTCGGCAGTTTTTGCACCGTTCATCTATATACTTGCTGCTGCTGGTATATTGCAAGGTGTATTGATTCTGCTAAAAATGCTATTTTCAAACTTTGAAAATACAAGTACGTTTGCAGTCTTGGATTTTATGTCTTGGGCACCGTTTACATTCTTGCCTATCTTTATCGCCATTACAGCATCCAAGCATTTTAAGACAAATACGTATATCGCGGTAGCAGCCACAGCGGCTCTTGTAAGTCCGGAGTGGACAGCAATGGCTGAAAGTATTGGGAATGGCAGCAGTTTGAACTTCTTAGGGCTGCCACTGACAGAAACAACCTATACATCATCCGTTTTACCGCCATTATTTCTAGTGTGGATTCTCTCTTACTTGGAACGCTTCTTAAACAAGAGCATTCATGAAGTTGTCCGTCCTATCTTTGTGCCATTTCTAAGTATCTTAATTATCGTTCCGTTGACATTAGTCATTATTGGACCGATTACAACACTTGGTGCGAATGGAATTGCAAACGGATACAATATACTGGCTGATAATGTACCTTGGCTCGCAGCAGCTATTATTGGTGCCTTTTGGCAGGTAATTGTTATCTTTGGTGTTCATTGGGGTATTACGCCGCTTTCTCTAGCAAACTATGAACAATATGGTATGGATTCCTTCCAGGCATACCAAACGATTGCGGTTATTGCGCAAGTTGGAGCGGTTGTCGGCGTAATCATCAAAGCAAAAAGCAAGGAAACAAAGAGAATCGGTATATCCGCTGGTACGACCGGCATATTTGGTATTACCGAGCCAGCCATTTACGGCGTAACATTACGTTTTAAGAAACCATTTATTATTGGATGTATTTCAGGTGCGATTGGAGCAATTACGGCAAGCTTTTTCAATCCATATTACTTTGCTTACGCCGGATTGCCGGGCCCGCTGACAATTGTAAACGGTATCAACGCTGACTATCCTACAAGCGTATGGGGCATCTTAATCGGTTCTGTCATTGCAATTGTGCTGCCAATCATTTTGATTCAGATCTTTGGATTTGGCGAAGATACAGCCAAACAAGCCGATGAAGACTTGGCAAAAGGGAAAGATGCAGTCACTACGGAAGACAGCAAAGCAGAAGCATCCGCTGCACAAACTAGTGAAGACACGATTCACGCGCCATTGAGCGGAAAACTGATGTCGCTGGAAACAGTACCTGATGAGGTATTCAGCTCAGGAGCAATGGGAATGGGTCTGGCAATCGAGCCGAATGAAAATAAGGTTTACGCCCCATTTGATGGGAAAGTTGTCATGATTGCACCGACGAAACATGCGATTGGTCTGCAGTCCGACAATGGTGTAGAGGTATTAATACATGTTGGTCTTGATACAGTCAAACTGGATGGTGAGCCTTTTACGCTTCGTGTGAAAGAAGGAGACATTGTCAAACAAGGGGATGTTATCAATGAGTTTGATGCAGAAGCCATTAAGTCCGCGGGCGTGCAAACGATTACCCCAATTATTGTGACGAATCCAGCTAACTATACGGAGATTACGATTGATGAAACAGAGATGACAGCGCACGGCAATAACTTAATGACAGCTATTAAATAGGAGGAGATAGAAATGAAAACATTACCGAAAGACTTTTTATGGGGCGGCGCACTTGCCGCGCATCAATTCGAGGGTGGCTGGAATCAGGACGGTAAAGGGCCAAGCGTCATTGATGTGATGACAGCAGGTGCACATGGTGTACCAAGAGAGATTACAGAGACAATCGAGGAAGATAAGTTTTATCCAAACCATGAAGCGATTGATTTTTACAATCGCTATAAAGAAGATGTAGCGCTATTTGCAGAAATGGGCCTAAAATGTTTGCGTACATCAATTGGCTGGACGCGAATCTTCCCGAAAGGTGACGAAGCAGAACCGAATGAAGCTGGCTTGCAGTTCTATGATGATCTATTTGATGAGCTGCTGAAGCATAATATTCAGCCGGTTATCACGCTGTCCCACTTTGAGATGCCTTTGCATTTAGCACGCGAATATGGCGGATTCCGCAATCGTGAAGTCGTGCAGCATTTCGTTCGATTCGCTGAAGTCGTGTTCCGCCGCTATAAAGATAAGGTCAAATACTGGATGACATTTAACGAAATCAATAACAAAATGGACACAGAAAATCCGTTATTCCTCTGGACAAATTCCGGTGTAACAGTTGAGGAAGGGGAAAATGCGCGTGAAGTTATGTACCAAGCAGGTCATCATGAGCTGATTGCCAGTGCGCTCGCTGTGAGCAAGGGGAAGGAGATTAATCCAGATTTCCAGATTGGTGCGATGGTATCGCATGTCCCTGTATATCCTTACTCCTCCAACCCAGCTGACGTGATGCTTGCTGAGGAACTTATGCGTGAACGGTATTTCTTCCCAGATGTCCATGTTCGCGGCTATTACCCAAGCTACGTGTTACAAGAATTTAAACGGGAAGGCTATAACATTGTTTTTGAAGAAGGCGATGACGAAATCCTCCGTAACGGAACAGTGGACTACCTAGGGTTTAGCTACTATATGAGTACAACTGTTAAAAGTGATAAAGAAATTGAACAGAATATCAATATTACAAACGGCGGCATGGCGCAAAGTGTAGAAAATCCATATATCAAAGCGAGCGATTGGGGCTGGTCGATTGATCCAGTCGGTCTGCGCTATACGTTAAACCGATTCTATGATCGTTACCAAATTCCTTTGTTTATCGTGGAGAACGGGTTCGGCGCGGTCGACCACATAGAAGAAGACGGTTCCATCCATGACCCGCAGCGAATCGACTATTTGCGATCTCATGTCGAAGAGTTGAAAAAAGCCGTTACCTACGATGGCGTAGACCTGCTCGGCTACACACCATGGGGTATCATTGACATCGTCTCCTTCACCACAGGCGAAATGAAAAAACGCTATGGCATGATTCACGTCGACCGTGATAATGAAGGGAATGGATCAATGAAACGGTCGAAGAAAGACTCGTTTGGATGGTATAAAAATGTGATTGCTTCAGATGGAGAAGAGCTTTAAGTTATGAGACCTTGAAAGGTAAACTTCTTTCAAGGTCTTTTTGTTAGCTGTGAGAAGTAACAGAAATACTTCATGGTGCTAGTCAGCTACTATGTAATATTTGTAATTGAAAACACTATTAAGCTTATAAATGCTGCTTTCTTGGGACTGGAGCCTTTTATTATTGATTAGTAGAAGAAGCATGTCATTTGGCATGCTTCTTTTTGTTTGCGTGGATATGATTACTTGTTATCCCGACCAGCTTGATGAAAGTGGTTAATGATATACTGCTTAAATGCTTCTGCGACGGGTGATAAATATTTTCCTTCCATCCAGGAGATGCCGATTGTTCGTTTGCATATTGGCCAGCTGATGCGGACTTTGGCTAGATTTGCTTGATCCATACCTTGGAAATCCGGAAGTATAGAGAGGCCTAGTCCGGCTGCTACAAAGCCGGCGATTGTGTTCATTTCTTCTCCTTCGAACATAATCCTCGGACGTATTTGCACTTGTTCGAAAATGTGATCTGTCGTCATCCGAAGTGCAAAGCCTTCTTTCATTAGGACGAATGGCTCTTCCGTGATTTCATCCAGTGTGATGGAATCACGGGAAGCAAACTTATGCTTATTAGGTAGAAATAAGAACAGCTCTTCCTCCCACAATGGTGTCCATTGCAATTGTGTTTCTGTCGTAGGAGAGGCGAGTAAGCAAAGATCAAGTTTACCATTTATTACATGCTGCAGAAGCCAGTTTGAATGATTTTGCCTTAATTGGAACTGGACCTTCGGATAGTCCTCTTGAAACGCGCCGATTACATGAGGAACGACTGCTGTTCCAAGTGTGTGCAGAAATCCGAATGATACTTCTCCTTGATCTGGCTGCACCAGAGATTGTAGTTCTTCTCTTCCCTCCTTATACTCTCTTATTATGGTATCAACTCTGTTTAGGAATAAAGCTCCATACTTATTCAACTTAAGAGAGCGCCCTTGCCTATCAAAAAGAGGAACTCCGATACTATCTTCCAATCGAACGATGGATCTGGACAGAGCTGGTTGTGTAATGGAGAGAGCCTGCGCTGCTTTCGTAACATGCTGCATACGAGCTAACGTTTGAAAGTACTCCAATTGTTCCCATTCCATATTATCGCCTCGCTATCATTACATAGAGTTATCAAAATTATATTTATTATGCATTATACAATATAAAGTGGCAGTGCTACTATTTATGTAGAAGCAGGAGGGAACAATATGGATTACAGAATAGAAAGAGATACTTTTGGAGAAGTGAGAGTGCCAGCAGAAAAGTTCTGGGGTGCACAGACGCAGCGAAGTAAAGAGAACTTTAAAATAGGTTCTGAAATAATGCCAGAGAGAGTCGTTAAGGCTTTTGCTATCTTGAAGCGCAATACAGCTATAGCTAACCATCGTCTTGGAAATTTGGAAAAGGAAAAAGCAGAAAACATCGCAGCAGTTTGTGATAGCATTCTTACTGGGAAATACGATGATAATTTCCCGCTTGTCGTTTGGCAGACTGGGAGCGGTACACAAAGTAACATGAATATGAATGAAGTCGTTGCAAATCTTGCTAATGCTTTACTGGAGAAAAAAGGATCTGACATAAAAATTCATCCTAACGATGATGTTAACCGCAGTCAAAGCTCAAATGATACTTTTCCGACAGCGATGCATATTGCCGGGGTGTTAGCTATATATGAACAACTGTTGCCTGCATTAGAACAGCTTCGTCACACGCTGAATGAAAAAGCGGAAGCGTTTAGTGACATTGTGAAAATTGGACGTACGCATCTGCAGGATGCTACGCCGTTAACTCTCGGACAGGAAATTAGCGGCTGGGTGCATATGCTGGATCGTTCAAAAGAAATGATCGTCGAAGCAACAGAGAAACTCCGTGCGCTGGCAATCGGCGGCACAGCAGTCGGCACTGGTATTAATGCTCACCCGCAGTTTGGCGACATCACAGCTGAGGAAATTACCAAGTTTACCGGGCAGCTTTTCTATAGCTCATCGAATAAATTCCATGCACTGACAAGTCATGACGAAATGACATATACCCATGGCGCACTGAAGGCGCTAGCAGCAGATTTGATGAAGATTGCTAATGATGTCCGCTGGCTGGCTAGTGGTCCTCGCTGCGGTATCGGCGAAATCATCATTCCTGAAAATGAGCCTGGAAGCTCCATCATGCCAGGAAAAGTCAACCCGACGCAATGTGAAGCAGTTACGATGGTAACAGCTCAGATAATGGGAAATGACGCAACGATTGGCTTTGCTGCAAGTCAGGGGAACTTTGAATTAAATGTATTTAAACCAGTAATCATTTACAATTTTTTGCAGTCTGTTCAGCTATTGAGCGACAGCATGGTGTCATTCCATGATAACTGCGCTGTAGGCATAGAGCCAAATCACAAAACAATCGAAGAAAACCTAACTAATTCACTGATGCTTGTAACTGCTTTGAACCCGCATATCGGATACGAAAAGGCAGCAAAAATCGCTAAGACAGCACATAAAGAAGACGTAACACTGAAAGAAGCGGCGGTCAGACTTGGACTGCTGACAGAAGAACAATTTGATGAAATGGTGAAACCAGAAGATATGGTAAAACCAAATATCTAATAGGAAAAGCAACCGAGCTGCATTTAGCACTTGGTTGCTTTTTCAGTTTAAACATAAGGGAGTTAAGGGGGCGATTATTTAGAGCATTCTACTACGGGCTATGCGTAGCGGGTTATTGAATCCTTCTACTTCCTTGCCTTCCAAATCGTCCACCTATCTCTTTCCACAATATCCCTTTCTGTTGTGATACAATCGTCAATATATAAAACCAACTCTTCAAGTTCATCATCCTTTAACGTATGCAGGATGCTCCTCCCCAGTCTGGCGCGAAGGCCGGCCAGCAGTTTTTCTTTTGTTTCATGTACGTGACGAACTTCCCATAAGGTATGTTGTTCTAGTGTGTGAAATCCGCAATTTTTCAAGTTCTCTAACACATTTTCAGAGGTATGTCTTCTGCTGGTCTCGATTTCCGCAAGCTTCGGAAAACAGGTGAAGAAATAGCCTCTTATGTGCTCGGGACTGCCAGGCAGAAGACAGTCTTCCGGTGTGCGATCTTGGATCAACAGCGTGCCGCCAGGACGCAGCAGCCGGTATGCTTCCGAGAAACAGGGCTGCAGGTTTGGCAGATGATGAATCAAGGCGCGTTCCAGAATTAAATCACAGCTAGCGTTTTCCAAACCGGTTGCAAGGGCGTCTCCTTTATGGAATTGAACGCCTTGCTCCTTCTGACAATTTTCAGCTGCTGCCTCGAGCATGACAGCTGAAGAATCTACACCTGTGACGAGCGGTATGCCTAGCTCTGCTAGTGCCTTTGTATAAATACCGCCGCCACAGCCAATGTCGCCTGCGTGGTTTATTTGCTGGTAAGGAACTATTTTTCTCATAAAGTCCATCCAAGCAGGAGCAGCGTGCCTGGATGAATAGGTGTACTTATTTTGCTGCGCTTTGAAATCCATAACCTATCTCCTTTATTGGCCAATGGTATATAATTCCATAAAAGTGACAGCTTTTCCTGTACAATCAAAGGAGAAAAGGCTATCAGGCAACTGTGCCTCAAAAATGATAGCCGTACGTGTAAGAGAACAACCAATAACAAACCGCCAGCAGCGCAGCGAGCGGAAAAATAACGCCTAAAATGTTAGATCGTTTCCATGGGCCTTTCGGGTCTGTATAGCCTTTATAAAGCAAATAAATAAGCAAACCTATTATCGGTACAAATAGTAAATGACGGATATCGGCAATCCATTCATTATTTACGAGCCAGTAAGCATTTGGCGTCTGTGCGGCATCTTCATATTTGTTATCGATACGTTCCTTGATGACAACAAATAAAATACCAAGCGCAAGATAGTAAACGACAAATAGACCTTTTACTGGCTTATTTAAGTAGCGGGTGAAGAGAATAACCGCTAAAAACAAGATAATTAGAATAGCAAACAGGGTGTATTCTCGCATGACTATATTCTCCTTTCTGGGAATAAAACTTTTGGCTATAAAGACAGGTGGAATCGTATGAAATTAGATAAGATGAACCAGTATGTGAGGCAAATGAGTGTAAAAGAAAAATCCCCACTGCCTAATCATTTCCCGTTCACGCTGCCGATAATCCAAAAGCTAGGAAAACTCTCGTTTCATCCCAATGTAACTTATATCATTGGAGAAAATGGGATGGGAAAATCGACGCTGCTTGAAGCGCTGGCTGTTGCGCTTGGATTTAACCCAGAAGGCGGGTCAAAAAACTTCTCGTTTTCGAGTTATGCAACACATTCCAATTTGCATGAATTTATGCAGGTTGTCCGCGGTAGTAACCGGCCTCGTGATGGTTACTTTTTCCGAGCAGAGACGTTTTATAACGTAGCAACGCAAATTGAGAAGCTGGATCAAGAGCCCGGAAGCTCTCGAAGAATTATTGATTCTTATGGAGGTACTTCCTTACATGAGCAATCACATGGAGAGGCATTTTTTGCTGCTTTCATGGAACGATTCGGCGGAAAGGGGCTCTACATACTTGATGAACCAGAAGCAGCATTATCACCCATCCGTCAGTTGTCCATGCTAGCCCGAATTGATGAGCTAGTAGAACAAGGTTCACAGTTTATTATCTCAACACATGCTCCGCTTTTAATGGCTTATCCTGACGCAAAGATTTTTGAGTTGGATGCAGCAGGAATAGCAGAGACACGCCTGGAAAACACGCAGCATTATCGAACTATGAAGCAGTTTTTTGAGGATAGAGGCAGACTTTTACATCATTTATTCCAAAGATAAAGGAGGAGTCAAAATGTTTGAGATGACGATTCGGTTTACTGTTACAGATTTGGAAAGGGCTAAGACTTGGTATACGATTTTACTGGAGAGAGAACCTGATTTCATCCCGCATGCAGGTTTTCTGGAATGGGAAATAGTGTCGGGCTGTTGGCTTCAATTGGCTGAAACAGAAGAATCAGAATACCGAAATGGACCACTTCGGCTTGGGGTAAAAGACTTGGAAGCAGCAAGAGAGCGTGTGATGAACGCGCTGAATATCCGACATTTTGATATCCATAAGAGAGTGGGGGTACCTGTACAATAGGGAACTTTTCACGACCCTTGGGGATAATCAGCTCGGTGTATCTAGATAAAGATGAAGAGCGAGAAAGAATGAATCAGTTAAAAAACTAAGGTAATAGAGCTCTTGAAGAGGTGAAAATATGAAAATAACAAAAGCAACTTTGCAAGATGTAAAACAAACAGCAGCATTATTTGATCAGTATCGCCAATTCTATAAACAAGCACCTGACCTGAACGGGGCAGAGGCATACTTAACAGAAAGACTCGAAAAAGAGGAGTCCGTTATATTCCTAGCAAAAATGGAAGAGAGATGCGTTGGTTTTGCTCAGCTTTATCCTACTTATTCTTCGATAGGTATGAAGCGGGCTTGGATTTTAAACGATTTATTTGTAGCCGAAAGCAGCAGGAAACAAGGCGTCGGAGAGAAACTGCTGGAGGCAGCAAAGATTTTGGCGATGGAAACTGGTGCTGCCAGCATCGCACTTAGTACTGCTCCTGATAATGAAAAGGCACAGCGTCTGTATGAACGAAAAGGTTATGTTCGCGATCAGCAATTTTTTCATTATGAGCTGAGCTTATAAGGGAGGAAGAATAATAAGGTGCTAATTGATGTACTGCAGCATGTCCAGTTTGAGGGGCTGGCCACTATAGAAGATTGGGGACAAGGTCGGGGGCATCGCTTTCGTATCCATCATTTGTACAAGGAGCCGGTACTGCCAGCTGCAGTAGATGTAAGCATGCTCATTATCTTAGGCGGACCGATGAGTGCAAATGATACTGAGTATTGGTTAGAAGCCGAACGTGATCTGATTCGAGACCTAATCTCAGAACAGCAGCCGGTGTTTGGTATCTGTCTTGGCGCCCAGCAAATAGCCAAAGCAATAGGAGCAGACGTCTTTCAAGGAAAACATAAGGAAGTAGGATGGCACCCGATTCAAACTTTCACCAAACATTTTTCTTTCCTGCCTGATAAGATGACAGTTTTTCATTGGCATGGGGAACAATTTTCCTTACCAGACGGAGCTATTCGGCTTTTTGGAAATGAAGTATGTGAGAATCAAGGTTTCGTATATAATGATTCTGCGCTGGGGCTGCAATTCCACTTTGAGACGACAAGAGAAAGCATAACCAAGTTAATCACGCATGATCGAGATTATATAGATAAAGGCAAATATGTTCAAAGTGAGCAGGCTATGCTGTCTGCCCATATCCCGAAAAATAATAAAGAGGTGCTTTATCAACTGTTGGATTACCTCGTACAGCAGCAAGAAAGGGAGTAAACGCAGGTGGAATGCAACTGTGGAACAACAACAAATCTATTAATGGCAGCAGACTTCGCGGACCCAGTGTGGTGTGCAGTATGTAAAGTGAACTTGGATCTAGATGAGATGCCGGTATCAGATGCATTGAAACGAGAAATAGAAGATTGGGTTAAGGATTATGGCCGTTGGATTGACTGGGATAATGATGTACCCAAAAGTGAAGCAGTGAAGGTACGACAAGCCGTATACGGAATCATGCAAAACAAAAGCAATAAAATAGGTGTCATCAAGTTAAAACCAATCAATTGCTCGTACTCCCTGGCGGCGGAATGGAGAAGGGGGAGGAACAAGCTATCGTGCTTGGAAAGAGAAATGATGGAGGAAACGGGTTATTCCATTAGCAATCTAGTATACGTCTGTAAAGGAGCGCAATACTTTCAATCTAGGGACAGAAGAGCGTATATACAAAATGTTGCTGACTTTTATAGCTGTTTTGTAGGAGCTAGTATACGTGATTCCATAGAAGCGGATCATGAACTGATTTGGATTTCACCAGAAGAAGCAGTAGATAGACTCTTTCATGAACATCAGGCATGGGCAATTCGGTGCCATCTTGGACTGCCAGCAAGTGAGGAGTGAAATAAGTATACGATTCTTGGGATTCCATACAGGCTATAGTATACTGTAGGAAATAGTTTCCATCATACATAGTCAAGGGGGAATAAATTTGTCTGAACAAGAGATACAGTACACGGCAAAGGACTTAGCTGCTTCTTTAGAGGTGACAACGTCGACTTTACGGCGATGGGCAATTGCATTGGAAAGCGCTCATTACCCGTTCAAGCGGAATAACAAAGGGCAGCGGGTTTATACAGAGAAAGATCTTGCGACATTAGAAGAATTAAAGAGATTACTAGGAGAGAAGCGTACGTTTGCAGATGCAATTCAGCAGCTGACTGGTTATGACAAATCGGCAGAACAACCCGCCAAAGAATCGGAGAAGCCGGCAGTAACGTCAGATGAATTGGAGAAGGGTGAATCTCGGATATTGACTTCAGATGAATTAGAGAAGGTTGTTTCTCATGCAGTAAAGAAGGCTGTAAAGAAAGAGCGGGAAAAGCTGTTCAAACAGCTAAAGAAACAAATGAAAAAAGAGAGTGAGAAGCTCAAAAAGAAGAAGGCTTAAGCTGATCACGCAGGTGATCTTTTTCTTTACCTTAAAGAAGGTACGCCTCAATCTAATGGGTACAAAATTCAGAATTATAAGTCTAGCGCCTTTTTATTTGCTACTAAAATAACAATGTATTCGATTTTAGATTAGGAGGCTTTATATGAAACAGAATATTTATGATAATGCGGTCTTTTTTGAGAATTACAAAGCACTGCGCGAGAATCCAATCAACTACAATGAACTCATGGAACAGCCCCAAATGAAAAGCATGCTGCCAGATTTGAAAGGTAAGCGTGTTTTGGATATTGGCTGTGGGATGGGCGACCTATCCATGTATTGTGTAGAAAATGGCGCATCGAGCGTTACCGCAATTGATCCATCTTCAAACATGCTGCAGGAAGCGCAAACAAGAAACGCGCATTCTGCAATTGAATATGTGCAGACATCAATTGAGGATGCAGTGTTTGCGAAAGAGCGTTACGATATTGCAGTTAGCTCCCTTGTCATGCATTATGTAGCCAACTACGATAAAGTTATTCACTCAATTCATTCGGCCTTAAAAGATGATGGCGTTCTCTTGTTCTCGTCTGAACATCCAATTGTAACAGCCCGAAAAGCAGGGAAGACATGGATTGAGGATGAAGAAGGGAAAAAGCTTCACTTCGCAGTAGATGATTATCAGGAAGAAGGCCGGCGTGAAGCAGCTTGGTTTGTAGATGCTGTTGTTTATTACCATCGATCCTTTTCTACGCTATGTAACGGATTGCTGCAGAATGGCTTCAGCCTGATTGACGTCAACGAGCCAATTCCAGATGACCATGCCATCGCGCAGCTGCCTCGGATTGCACATGAACTGCGCCGACCTTCCTTTATTATTCTAAAAGCGAAGAAAACAGCTCATCTTTACTAGTCGAGCTCCATTTCTATCCATCCTCGTACACTGTTGATCAGCCAAATACGGGACGCATTTTTCAGGGTTTCTTTTGTCAAAGTGAATTCTTCAATTTTACCGTTTTCAAGCAATTCTTCCCGTAATGTGCCAGGCAAAAGACCACTTGCAACTGGAGGTGTAAGCAATCTGCCATCCTGTTCGATGACAAGGTTGCCAATGGTGAATTCAGTCAGTTCGCCAGTTTCATTCCAAAGCAGCGTATCAAACAGTTGGGGCTGGTCTACCTTGTACATGGTATAAATATCTCGGTAAGTCGTCTTATGATAATAAAATCGATTGTTCCGATTAATCGGAGAGGTTGCTAGCTTAAATGGTTGCTTCGTATTTATAGGTAATGGCATTTCACTATACGTGAGCTTTAATTTACCGGTTTGATCTGCTAAAAGGCGAATTCGCTGGTATGCACCAGGGTGTTTTAACTGGTGCTGCTGCAAAATCTGCCGAACTTCCTCTTCTTGCAGCTGTATGCTGAAATAATCTGCAGATTGTAAAAAACGCTGGATATGTTTTTCTAGTAAAGTGTAAAAGCCGTTTTCGTATTTTATTGTTTCTAAAAGATCAAATGCAGGAAGCTTCTCCTGCAGTACAGAGGATTTAGCAATTGCCTCTTCATATTCTCCATTGCTAGTTGAATCCCATGTGATGCCCCCGCCAACACTGTAAGTCGCTTGTTTCTGTTTCTGATTAACGATGGCAGTACGAATTGGTACGTTAAAAACTGCTTCTCCACCGGGTATCATATAACCAATTGCACCGCAGTATACTTCGCGAGGTTCCTGTTCGAGATCGGATATGACTTTCATTGTACTCGCTTTGGGTGCGCCAGTGATTGAGCCGCAAGGGAAAAGGGCACGCATAATATCGGTAATGGTTATCCCAGGAACTGTGTCTGCTGTTACTGTTGATGTCATCTGATAGACAGTTGGATATTTCTCGATGGTATATAAGGCCGGAACTTGTACAGTACCGAGCTTGGCAATCCGGCTGATATCGTTACGCAGCAGATCTACAATCATAACATTCTCTGCACGATCTTTTACCGACTGTATGAGCATTTCCCGATTCTCAAGATCTTCTGCATATGTAAGGCCGCGTTTGATAGTGCCTTTCATCGGCTTTGTGTGTATTTGTTTACCATCCCAGCGGAAAAACAACTCCGGAGAAGCTGACAGCAGGGCATGATTTTCCCACGCCAGATAGGCGGTATAGTCAGCACGCTGCGCACGCTGCATTTGGCGGAATAAAGCTGCAGGGTCGCCTGTAAACGGCGTGCGCAAACGCATCGTAAAATTTGTTTGATAGGTATTGCCTGCAGCAATTTCTTCCTTAATGGTGTGAATAGCTTTTTCGTATGCTGACTTTTCGATTGCCGGCTGCCAGTTTAGCTTTTCTGGTGCAGACTGTATTGGTTTTGGCTGCTCAGCAGTAAAATGCTTATAAATGCCAAATTGTAATAGAGGAAGCTGTGAACCTGGGATTGTGACATGACTAGAATCAAAAGCTCCAGCTGCTTCATAAGAAAGAAACCCTGCTGCGTAATATCCTCTTTCTGTATATGCTTGCACCTGCTCTAAGCAGGGTATAACTTCGTCAATTGTATGGGCTGTTAACAACGTATGCTGCTCTGTGAATTGCCGATGCTGGGTCTGACCAGCTGCATCAGCAAAATTAAAATAAGCGTACATAAACATCTCCTTTCTTCCTGTATTAGTATCTCATATGCCGGAGTCTAGTAAACTTGTTTTAACAAAAAATGCGATGTTTAGGCGCTCATTACTAACATTCCTGACCAAAGGAGAGATTAATTTGCTTCCTGAAGCTATCAAAGAATTGAGAACGTCTGATGAAATACTTCAAGCATTTCCGATAATGAATCAATTACGAACACACTTGGATAGAGATACTTACCTTGATTTAGTAGCAGAAGCACAAGAAATGGAGCGATATAAACTATTTGCCTTGTATGACAATGGTGAAATCGCTGCGGTAGTGGGCTTTAAGCCAATGGTCACCTTGTATTATGGTCGGTTTGTTTGGGTGTGTGATTTCGTTACCGATAACCAAAAGCGTTCGAAAGGTAATGGAAAAAAATTGCTCACCTTTGTTCAAGAGTGGGCGACACAAAACAATTATCAAAGCGTATCGCTGTCGTCGGGTTTACATCGTGCGGGAGCACACCGTTTTTATCAAGAGAAAATGGGCTACGATAAAGTGAGTTACGTTTTTAAAAGAAACGTATAATTTGGAGATGCGTACACTTATAATGTACGTGTATCATATCATGAAAATTGTTATGCAATAATTGGAACTTTTTCCATTATTCCTCCGTATGAAAAAGTATAACCTTTTAGGAGGAGTTACACAGTGCGGACAATTCAAGTATTGAAAGAAGTAGGTTTTTGGGTATTTTCATGCATTTATTTAATCGGTATTCGGTTACATTTAGATGGGTATGTGTTGTGGATTTCTGATTTGCTCATATGTACAGCAATTGTACTTTCTTTAACGATGTACGTACTTCGCCTTAGTCGTAAGAGTGAGTATTAGCTAAGAGTATTTTTTCGTATCGGAGGAATGTTACATGTATACTTATACATTCCGCCATGTCCAATCGACAAAGCCAGCAGTGATTGTTGATGGGGCGGACAAAATTGTAGGCTATGTAAGTAGGGTTTATCCAACGATTTTACATCGTATCTTTGACTATTGGCAGGAAGGTCTCGTATCCTCAACTTACCAAGTGAAAGATAAGGATAGCAAGGTTGTATTCCAAGCAAAGGAACAATTCCGCCTTTTTCGGAGAACATTCAAAATAAAATATTGGACTGCTTCAGATGTTCTCGAGCTTCAATTAAATGAAGAAACAAACTTAAAGCTAATAAAACAGGCTTCGTTCTCGTTACATAACCATGCATATACCATTCATAAGAAAATGGGAGACTGGGCTGTCATCCAGAAGCATGGAAAAGAGATTGCTCGCTGGAAACATACTGTAAAAGTTCCGCGTTGGAAAGTGAATCTTGAGCTAATTGATCAAGAAGCAGAGCGGAACCTTCTACTGTGGATTGGATTGTTTCATACCTTTTTCCATAATCCTTGACGGAGGGGAATCAGAAGATGATTGAAATACATAAAGCTATGGAGGCAGATGCAGAAAGAATTCACGCAACTCAAGTAGCCGCGTTTCAGCCGCTGCTGCTTAAGTATCAAGATAGGGATTCAAACCCTGCCAATGAGCCGCTGGCACGTACAATAACTCGTATCAACAGAAAAGACGGCGGCTTCTATATGTTACTGAAGAATAAGGTGTTTGTTGGTGCTATTTGCCTTTTTACAAAGGAGCCAGGAATCTACTGGATCAGCCCTATGTTTGTTCATCCATCTTTTCAGGGAAAAGGCTATGCCCAAGAAGCCTTACAACGTGTTGAGAGCACTTTTACAGATGCAAAAGTCTGGCGGTTGGCAACATTAGAGGAAGAGCAAGGAAATTGCTACTTATACGAAAAAGCAGGCTATCAGAAGACTGGTAAGAAACAAGTAGTAAATGAGCGTGCTACATTGGTATATTACGAAAAACGGATGTAAGGTGCCTAGGACGTACAAGCGGCTTTTATCGAATTGCATTTCCACTGTATAGAGCCAGATGATGCCGTATAACCTAGGATCCATTAAAGTGCTGCTAAAAGCTGGCTTTCATAAAGAAGGAATTGCCAAACAGAATGTCAAAATAAACGGAAAGTGGCAGGATCATCAAACTCTTGCTATTATTAACCCTCGAGACCTCATGTGAAGGAGAGGGTATACAAATGAATAAGGGCTTTATGATAACCGCTGTTCTGTTGGAGATTATCGGTATTCTCTTAATTCTATTTTGGGAAATTAATGATAAGGTTGCTGTTATATCAGGAATAGCTATTATCGTGATCGGAGTCGTCTTATTCCAAGTTGGATACTGGCGTATGGTTAGAGCGCGTGAAAGAAGAAAGAACAGAAATTAATAAAGCCAGCTGATGGTAGGAATGGGACTGACCCCATACGCTGAGACAAATAAAAAACACCTTCAAGGTTGAAAACGGACGATTGTTATCCGAAATAATACTTGGAGGTGTTTTTTCTATGGGAACTAGAGTCAGTTATCCAGTGGAGATAAAAATGAAGGCAGTTGAAATGCGCTTGGCAGGCGTACCTGTAAAAGAGATTTTGAACGAACTAAATATTAAGAGTAGATCGCAAGTGAAGACATGGGTCAGATGGTATAAATCTGAAGAGACGCATCGTTTTGAACAGCCAGTTGGCAAGCAGTACACCTACGGGAAAGGGCCAGCCTATTCTTCAGAAGTAGAGGAATTACAAGCTGAGAACCGATTTTTAAGGCAACAAAATGAAGTTTTAAAAAAGTACAAGGAATTGGAAAGGAAGTTGATAGAGAAACGGCAGTCGAACTTGTAGAATCACTGCATAACACAATGACAATACAGGATATTTGTGTACATTTAGGTATCTCGAGAGCATCTTATTATCGCTGGAAGAACAAAGAGAAAGACGATTCGAAAGAACTACTTAAAAAGCAAATTGGCATATTGTGCCGAGAACACAAGTATCGGTACGGTTACAGAAAGATTACTGCCTTACTGAGACAGGAGCAATGCATTAACCACAAAGTCGTGCAGCGAGTAATGCAGGAGAATCAATGGCAGTGCCGGGTTAAAGTGAAGAAACGTAAGAAAACTGGACAGCCATATGCCGTCGCAGAAAATTTATTGGATCGGAACTTTCAGTCTGATCGTCCTCTTGAGAAGCTCGTAACCGACATTACATACCTGCCTTATGGTCAGAAACTAATGTATCTTTCCAGTATAATAGATTTGTGCAATGGCGAAGTAGTGGCGTCCTCTATTGGAGATAAACAAGATACAGCTTTCGTGTTGGAGACACTCGATCAGCTGCCACCATTGCCTGAGAACTGCATATTACACAGTGATCAGGGGTCGGTGTACACATCTTATAAGTACCAAGAAGCTGTAAAAGCAAAAGGCATTACCATGAGTATGTCCCGAAAAGGAACGCCCGCTGATAATGCCTCTATCGAATCGTTTCATTCCATACTAAAGTCTGAAACATTCTATCTTAACAGCATAAATCGAACTTCGACTGCCATCGTAGAACGTACTGTTGAAGAATATATTTATTATTATAACAATATTCGTATCCAAACGAAACTAAACAACCAATCACCGATACAATATCGGCAATCGGCTGTTTGAAGGTTTTTTGATCCCTGTCTCAGAAACGGGGGTCAGTCCCAATACCATTCAGCTGGCTTTTTTGTATGGTTTGCTGAGAGACGCCCACTCGTTACGTAAGATTATCTATTCCTCGATTCTGTGAATCTTTGTTCCTATTTAATATAGTTCCGTCCTATTTCTTTTCTACCATATTGCTTTACAAATAGGATGAAATGCCGATATATAATAATAGTGTTAAAAACTATGTACAGGAGAATGATGCCATGAGCATACAACTACAAGAACAGTCGGAGCAGACATTGCATCCGATGTTGGACGCCTTTGCAAGAGTGGGGCCTTTTTTACAGGACCTGATTAACGAAGATGTCACCATTGGTATTTATAATACAGAGAAACTAATCATCAATTTTCCAGCGAAGACATTTTCTTTAAATGTTGCACCTGGTGATCCGTTAGTAGATGGAGACATCGTAGCAGCAGCAATTCGTCAGAATAAGAATCAATCTGCTGTCGTACCAGAAGAGCTTTTCGGAGTAAGTATTATTGCACGTGCTATTCCGCTTCATGATGAGGCAGGTAATGTGATTGGCGGTGTCGGTGTTGGTTTGAGTATAGAAAGTGCCAATCAGTTGTCTTCTATTGCTACAAACTTATCGGGCGTAATTGGCGATGTAACTGCTACGATTCAAGATATGGCGAAATCTATTTCCGGTTTGGCAGAAGGTATGACCTACATATCCAAGAAAGCTTCAGAAGTTACTGATAGTGTCGACACAATTGAAGAAGTCTCCAACGTGGTAAAAGGTATTGCTGATCAGAGCAACTTGCTCGGTTTAAACGCTGCCATTGAGTCAGCACGTGCTGGCGAGCATGGCCGAGGCTTCAGTGTTGTTGCAGATGAAATCCGAAAGATGGCAGCTGGGTCCAAAGACCAAGTAACTGAAATTCATCAAATTACGGAACAGATCAAGACGCATATTGCGAAGCTAAGCAATTCCATTCAAGAAGCAAATGCAGAATCTGATACGCAATCTGCTGCGATTGAAGAACTGACAGCTACGATGGAAGAAATCAATGGCAATGTACACATTCTTGCCCAGCTAGCAAAAGATAACGTTTCAATCAAAGACTAATAGAGGTGACCAAAATGGATAATTTCAAGCATTTGAACAGTCAATATATTAACGGGGAGTGGCGTGAAGGCCAGAGCAGTGTGAAAATGGAGAATCGCAATCCATATAACGGTGAAATTATCGCTACTTATCAAGCTGCCAGCTTTGGCGACTTAAATGAAGCATATGAAGCATCAGCTCGTGTACAAAAGGAATGGGCGAAAACCAACCCGGTTGCACAGCGCGCCGTCTTCGAAAAGGCTGTCGCTTATATCGAAGCAAATCATGAAGCATTCGTTGCAACAATTATCGAAGAAATCGGCGGCACAAGGCTAAAAGCTGAATTCGAAATCGGTCTTGTAACAAATATTATTAAAGAAGCATCAACATTCCCATTCCGCATGAATGGTCAGATTCTTCCGTCACCAATTGATGGAAAAGAGAACCGTGTCTACCGTGTACCAGTCGGTGTTGTGGGTGTTATCAGTCCATTTAACTTCCCATTCTTCCTATCTATGAAATCAGTAGCAACTGCATTGGCTGCCGGGAATGGTGTTGTGTTAAAACCCCATGAACATACAGCCATTGCTGGCGGAACAATGATTGCCAAGCTTTTCGAAGAAGCAGGTCTTCCTAAAGGGTTGCTAAATGTCATCGTGACAGAAATTAGTGAAATTGGCGATAACTTTGTGGAGCATAAAATACCGCGTGCTGTTTCCTTCACGGGCTCTACTAAAGTAGGAAAACATATTGGAATGATAGCTGGTAAGAATTTAAAAGAGGCGCATCTGGAGCTAGGCGGCAACAGTGCCTTAGTTGTTTTAGAAGATGCAGATATGGAACTTGCTGTAAGTGCAGCTGTATTCAGCCGCTTCACGCATCAAGGTCAAATCTGTATGTCTGCTAACCGTTTGCTCGTGCATGAAGATGTGTACGACGAATTTGTTGAAAAGTACTTAGCGAAGGTTTCCACGCTCACATGCGGTGATCCAAAAGATCCAAGCACAATCATCGGACCGCTAATTAATGAACAGCAAGTGAAAACGACAGTAGCTTTGATTGAGAAAGGCATCGAAGAAGGCGCAACACCGCTAATCAAAGGAAAAGTGGAAGGCAATATTGTCGAACCAGTAGTATTTGGTGACGTTACACCTGATATGACGATTGCAAATGAAGAATTATTTGCACCTGTTGTATCGATTATGAAAGTAAGTAGTGATGAAGAAGTACTAGCTTATGCGAACAACAGTGATTATGGGTTAAGCGGTGCTATTCATACAAGAGATGTGGAGCGCGGCGCAGAGCTTGCGAAGCAGATGGATACCGGCATGATTCATATTAATGATGGTACAATCAATGACGAACCAACTGTAGCATTTGGCGGTGTGAAAAATTCCGGCCTTGGACGCTTGAATGGCGACTGGAGTCTTGATGCATTTACAACGACCAAATGGATCAGCATTCAGCATGACCGCAGACAATATCCATATAGCTAATGAAAGTCGAGAGCGGGACAAAACGAGATTAATTTAGAATAAAAGCGAACGTTTAATACATCATACTTTTACTTGATTTCTCTGACGGCTGCTGCCTCTCCAACTCTTGCTGTTACCGTTGGACAAGAATAGCTTTTAAAGTAAGACACCGACAAGAAAATTGCTTCTTATTTTCGAGGAGTCTTCCTATTCCGCCTACACTTAGGGAATACACAAATCAGCGTAGGAAATACACGGAGACTCCCGCGGGAGGAAGGCTAGGGGAGACCCCGCAGTGCGTTTTTTTTGCACGAGGAGGCTCACCAGCCGCCCGCTGGAAAGCGGAGTGTATTTCCGAAGCGGTGCTCTCATCATAGTTTCCAATCCAAAAAATCCAAACAATTCCGCAGTTAATTGCAGTATTGTTTGGATTTTTATATAGCTTAAACTGTTATGTCCTAGCCTCTTTATGTTCTTCCTGTTATTCAGCAGCCATGGCGTCCTGTTTGGCAGGATGAGTTGTTCCATAGGGATGCTCTGGCGGTGCGTAAATCGTGTAAAGCTTTAACGGCGTATGACCAGTATTAATTAGATTATGCCACATGCCTGCAGGAACAAGAATAGCAAAGTCATCTTGGACATATTGCTGATAATCCAAATGCTCTCTTTGAGCTCCCATCTGAACGAGTCCGTGACCAGATTCGACACGAAGGAATTGATCGGTATTTGGATGTCGTTCTAAACCTATATCTTCACCAGGGTGGATGGTCATCACTGTTAATTGCATGTGTTTTCCTGTCCATAAAGCTGTTCGGTAAAAAGGGTTTTGTAAAGTTGCTTGTTCAATATTGATAACATATGGGGAATTTCCATAATCATGTGCAGCGTGTGGCCATTGCTGTCGCTGGTAATTAACAGGGATAGACTGCCAAGGATAATGATTTCTGTAAAACATTTTCTAGCTCCTTTACTGCAGTTTTTTTATCCTATGCGAATGTCCGCTTCAAGTTCTAGTATGTATAGGCAAACGAAAGCGCACAGTGGCCGATTCTGTGCGCTTTCGTTACTATTTATTTAGCCTTTATTACGTCTATTCGAGGCATATCAGGCTGTTTCATATCAGTTCCCAAGAAATAACTTGTGTGCGGCGGCTGGTTATAGGCAACGTTTTGCCATGCAACACCTAATCGATAGACAGGATCATGCATTAGCGTTGGCAGCCTTTGTTCCGTCATGTCTGTTGTTGTGTAAAGGACAAGCGCACTGCTGTCTTCTGTTCGCCAAATCGCTTCTTCTCGCCAATCGCCAATCAAATCCGCTTGCAGAGCAGGATTTCCTTTTGTTCCGTTGTTGGAGTACGTACCTTCAGCATCCAGCAATGTATCAACTTTTTCTGTTTTTGGATTCCACTTGCCGATCAATCCTGTGCCAGTTTGAATGGATTCGTCGAAAGTATGGTCTAGGATTTCACGAGACAGGTCGCCGTCCCACCAAATAGCAAAATTGGCTGGAGGGATATTTGTTGAGATTTGCTCACCTGAAGCTGCATATAGTCCGCCTGTCGGACTGTTCCATGCACCGTCAACGGCCCACATTTCAGCCCCTGGATAGCGTGGGTCGATGTCGGCAGCGAGACCGCGGCCTATGTCTCTGTTTGTCGGAATACCCCACAGCAGTTCGCCAGTACGGGCATCATGTAATTCAATGCCGGCTTTATTAGGAGAAGACTCATGCACTTGGAAAACCTCTAAGCCAGGACGACTTGGATCCAAATCACTCACATGCATAGCATCACCATGCCCAAGTCCTGTCGAGTAAAGGCCTGTGCCGTCATGGTCAAGCGCCATGGAGCCATAAATGATTTCATCTTTTCCATCTGCATCGACATCCGCGATGCTCAAGTTGTGATTTCCTTGTTGTGCATATGCTTCATTGCCGGTGGTGTCACTATCAAATAGCCATTGCTTGGTTAACTTGCCATCTTTATAGGTGTAAGCTGCAATCGTTGTTTTCTCGTAATAGCCTCGGGCTTCAATGATACTCGGTGTTTTGCCGTCCAAATAAGCAACGCCGGCTAGGAAACGGTCACCGCGGTTTCCGTAACAGTCACCCCAGTCGCAAATATCACCTCGAGCTGGTTCATAATTCACGGTTTCTTTCATTTTACCTGTGTTGCCATCAAATACACTTAAGTATTCAGGACCTTCGAGAATATAACCGGAGCTATTGCGGTAATCTGCATCTTTATCGCCAATGACTTTCCCTTTCGCGTCCGTTGTGCCGTCTGCTGTTTTCACAACTAATTCCGATTTGCCGTTGCCATCAAAATCATAGACAAGCATTTGCGTGTAATGGGCACCTGCACGAATGTTGTGACCAAGGTCGATGCGCCATTTGTGCGTACCGTCCATTTCATAAGCATCAATAAGTACATTTCCTGTATAACCGGATCGCGAGTTATCCTGGGCGTTGGATGGATCCCATTTCAGGATAATTTCCCATTCTCCGTCACCGTCCAGATCGCCGACACTTGCATCATTGGCATTATACGTATAGGACTTCCCATCTGGTGTTTTACCATCAGCCGGTTTTTGAAGCGGGATTTCCAGCTGGTTGTTCTGCCACACTTTAATGTCGTCTTGGTCCGCACCTTTTCCGATAGCTTCCACTCGGTAAACGCTGTCCGCGGTTCCGGCTTCATCTAAGTAGTTTGTGCCATGTTTCACTGGTTTTCTTGTAATTTTCTTGCCATCACGGTAAATATGAAAGGAAGTCTTTTTCTTGTCGTTGCCGAGGAATCGCCAGCTTAAAAAGATACCGTCCTCTGTTTCGACAGCAACAGCGCCTCGATCTAAAAACTCCATTTGTCTTTTGGGGAGCTTTTTCGCATCAGCAGAGAAGGGGACAGCGACTGTCAGAAGCAAAGCTAGCAAAATTACCAGACATTTCTTCACTATGATCAATCCTCCTTATAATTTTAAAGCGCTTACATTCATAGAATAAAGCAGAAGGCAGAGCAAATCTTATTAGACAGAGCTGTTACTTCTCAAATGTGGTTGTAAATATTTTAAAAAGCCATGTCCTGAGACATGGCTTCATGCGTGTGGTTATATGTCTGTCTTGCCTAATGTATGGATAACAGAGGCGGTGCAATGTATGCCATTCAAGAAGTATTCGACATCCAGATTTTCATTCGGTGAATGATTATGCTGGTCAAAATTCGCGTAAGGAACAATGACGGATGGAAGACCGAGTATTTTCGTCCATACATAATCCGGGAGTGATCCGCCCATGCTTGGCTGGATGAGCGGCTCTGTTTGATAGGCTGCCTCCACAGCGCTGACGACTTTTTGGACGATTGGCAGCTCGGCCTTCGTACGGGAAGGCTGCATGCTGCCAAGATAGGTAACTTCTATATCTGGTGCATATGTCTCGACATGCTTTTTTATTTTTTCCAAGATATCAAGCGGGTCTTGGTCGACAACGAGCCGGATATCCATTTTAATTTTAGCAGTAGCTGGTATGATTGTTTTCGTTCCTTCACCTGTATAACCGCTTTCCATTCCATAAATATTAAATGTCGGTTCTCCAGTCATTTTCTGATAGTAAGAAGGGCCGTCCAAGGATAATGCTGGATAACCGATTTTCTTACCTAATGAATCCTTATCATAAGGCAATTTCGTGAGCAGCTGTTCTTCATAGGGTGTGAAAGCTCGAATGTTATCATAAAAGCCTTCAATCTTCACGTGACCGTCTGCTTCGCGCATCGTGTGCATGAGCTCAATCAGCTTCCAGGCAGGATTCGGAACGATATTACCTGTATTTCCAGAATGATTATCGCGATCAGCGCCTTTCGCACGGAATTCAACAGAGAGCATACCGCGTACTCCGAGCAAGACAAGAGGAGAGGAGCTGTTGTGAGAAGGGCCGTCAGATGTGTAAACAAGATCAGCCTGCAGCAAGTTTTTGTGTTCTTCCACAAATGCAGCAAGATTGATGCTCCCTTTCTCTTCTTCGCCCTCAAAGACAAACTTGATATTAATTGGCAAGTTCCCGACAGTTTCCTGGTAACTTTTCACGCCGAAAAGCTGTGCCATCAGCTGTCCTTTATTATCACCGACACCACGCGCATAAATTTTGCCATTCCGTATTTCAGGCTCGAATGGGGGAGACTCCCATGCATCATAAGGCTCTGGCGGCTGGACATCATAATGCCCGTAAATGAGCAGTGTGAAAGCATCCGAATCATGTACTAACTCCCCGTAGACGACGGGATGTCCGGCTGTTGGAAGAATCTTTGTATCAATTCCGATTTCCTGCATCATTCCTTGCAGAAGCTCCGCACATTCTTCGATACCATCATTTTGTGTACTAATACTCCGCTGGCGAAGAAGGGTGAAAAGCTGGTCCAAAAATTGCTGTTTATTAGTTTGAATGTAGTCTTTCATTTTAGCAGTATCCATCAAATTCTCCTTTATTTCTTAGTTCAATGTACCGATTAATACCGTAGCGATTAAAATGGAGCAGGTCGTGACGGTAGTAAACCCGCCCATGAGCATCGGTGTTACAATCTCGTTCATAATTGCTTCTCGTTCTTCTTCTGTTTCTCCTACTTCGCGACTGATTTCTTCGCAAAGGATGTAATCAGCGGGGAAGCCAAAAAGTGCGGTGAGTGCTACTGGCATGCCAAGATATTTACCGACTCCAAGGAACTTAGAGGCAAGCAGTCCCCCTAAGGTGACGCCTGTTGTTCCCAATGCACAAATGAGCAGGATTTCAGGGATATAACTTACCAAGGCAGCTGGCGTAACATCGTCCATAGAGGAAATAACGATAAAGATAACGGCAATCATGGCAAACCCTGTTGCATTCGCTTTTTCCATTGTCTTTGGTGGATAGAAGCCTATATAAGCTCCAATTACACCAATAATTAAACAGAAGATGGTGTAGTTGACACCAGTAAGTGCATCTAGCACAACGGCGATACCACTGCCCAAATATAGCTGCAGGATAAGAATAAGAGATGTTTGATATTTTTTGGGCAAAAGTAATTTTCGTTCATTCTGTGCTTTGGTCAATGTGTTCGGACGAGCTGCTGCAGCTGTTTCCTTTTCAAGAGCAGCACCGGAGTGAAGACGTGATTGTACTTGCTGTTTGACTATAAGCGCATGTCTCTTTAAAAAGAAAGATGCGAGCGGGATACCAAACAGTTTATGAATGCTGAGTACTAATGCAGGAATAATTACTAAGCTGGACAATCCTAGTTCTGTCAGCTTCTCACTCGTAACAAGATAGGCTACAATTCCGCCTACAACAGGACCTGCACCGGCAACTGCTGTCTGGTAGTCGAAAAATAATGGCACTACTGCTAAGACGAGCAGTACAGCGGTGAGGGAGCCTGTCAGAGCGATAAGAATCGGTCGAAGCTGCCCTTTGATTAATGAAAATGGGACGAGCGTTCCAAGATGGACGATAAAAGGAGCGACAATCAAGGAACCAAATGCTGTCACAACAGAGTCTGACATAAGTCCATTCGGAATAATTCCGGTCCAAAGCAGGCTGATATAAAGCAGCAAGGCCGCCAGCAGCATAGGAATACGTGCTTTTGTCCAGATAGAGATGAGTTCTCCTAAACCTAATACAGCAATCAATAAAAGTGTAATCATGACAGGGTTGCTACTAATTTCACTCCACATATGCGCTCTCCTTCATCGTACATAATAAGAATATTAATAAAAACTAATCTATATTCAGAAAATTGTCAACATAATATACAATTAAATATCTTTATAGAAGCTAGGCTGGAAGGGGACTTTTTTGTATAATAAGCACAATTACCATAGAATCGAGGAGAAAAATGGGAATTATGCAGCCTTTACGCTGCCGACTGCCACAAAGGAAAACAAGCAGAAGCTTCGTGAATTGATTCTGGAGGAGAACTGGAAGCGGACAAAGCTATTTGCCGTTATCATTATGCTCTTTGAGGCTGTTTTGACGATTATGCAGCTGCCTGAAGGGTGGGACTTTTATGTAGGCATGTATATTGGACTTTTTCTCGCGGCAGGAATGTATTTGCTGATTGGAAGTATAATGGAAAGAAATCAGGCTTCGGTACGCAGCCGAATGCTGGTTGTGCATTTCTTTGTGTTTCTGTTTCTTGTGTGGGGAACAATGATTACCTTGCAAGATCAGCTGCATTATGGGCATGTAATGGCATTTGTGGTCAATTATATGTGTGTCTCTGCTTTGTTTTTGGTCGAGCGAAAGCTGTATGTATTGCTCGTTTTGCCGAGTGTCGTGCTGCTTTACGTTGGTCTGCCTATTTATCAGGATGCAGCTGGTATGCTGTTTGGTCACTATGTAAATCTAAGTGTGTTTATTTTCTTTTGTTGGCTTGCATCACAGCTGCTTTATACCGGGTTTGCGGCAAACTTTTATAATAAGCTGCTGCTAACAGATATGAATGAAGCGCTGGAGGTCCAGATCCAGCAAAACGAGGCAATGAATGACAAGCTGAAGAAACAAGCAACGATGGATGAATTGACGGGTATCTTAAACAGAAGGGGTTTCCAGAGTTATATTTATACCATGCTGGCAGACAGGTCAGAAAAAAAGCTGTCACTATTCCTGCTTGATGTGGATGCTTTTAAAACGTATAACGATCATTACGGACATATACGCGGGGATGAAGTGCTCCGACTAATCGCGCAAAGTGTGCACCAAGAGGCAGCTATTCCAACAGCAGGATGGGCTAGATACGGCGGTGAGGAATTTGTGCTGGCTATCTTTGATCTTCCTGCTGAGAAGCTAAAGGAGACTGCTGAAGCTATTCAGCAGTCCATTCAATCCTTGCATATTGACCATGCGTATTCTCCTGCAGCAGACAAAGTTACGGTGAGCATTGGCGTCTACAGCGCTCCAATAGCGAATCCCGAGCAGTTACCCTACTTTCTTGGTCAAGCTGATGAAGCTTTATATGAAGCAAAGCGTACCGGACGAAATACAGTCAAGCACAAAGAAGAGCAAAGCAAATCATATGCTTAGCTCTTCTTCTTTGTACATTACTTTTACATAACGCTGCAATTCCTGCATCAATTCGTTTATGGCGTCTTGAAATTGACCGCTTTCTCGATATTCAAAACAGATAGATGCTGTGAGGTCGATATCTTCTATGGATGTTATCGCTATATTAGCCATCCTGGGAAAATTCATATGGTAGAGAATAGAACGAGGTAAAGTTGTAAAACCATAACCACTCTCGACAAAAGCAAGCATATTCTGTACGTCATCTACCATCTGATAATCGGGTTCCTGCAATTTGCTCAGTACGGAACTGACCTTCTCCAAATTGTTCGTCAGTGCTGCGTGCTCGAAGACAATAAATTTCTTATCGAGCTTGCTGGCATTTGCTAGTTTGCCATCCAGAAGCGGAACATCATTTTTATGACAAAGGAAAACCACTTCATCTTGAAGAAGATGCTCCCTTAAGAAAGGCGTTTTTGCTAAATTCTCGAAATGAATCGAAAAGTGAATGCTATCGTACTCCAATAATTTTTTTAGTACATTGGTAGGCCTTGTAATAAACTTAAACGATATATGCGGAAAATGTGTTTGCATATACGGGATAATTACATGGTTGAATACAGGAGCCAGCCAAATGTTTATCCCGATGCGCAGTTCGTTTTTACTGTCGGCGATGCTGCTGAGCAGCTGATAGCTGATTTTATTGTCTCCAATCAGTGCGAACGCTGCATCCTGCAATTCTCCTAACAGTTCAACTGCATAGGGAAGGAAAAAATGTCCTTCTTCCGTGAGTTCAATGCCGCCCCAACTCCGCTTTAACAAAACAAAGTCAAGTTCTTCCTCCAGTTTCCGAATCCTTGTACTTAATGTTGGCTGCGTAATATGTAAAGCTTTTGATGCTTGGGATATACTTTTATTAGCGACAACTGCTAAAAATGACTCCAACCCGTCCATATTCATGGTTCTTCACTCCTACCGTTCTGTCGTGTCCATCTTATATTTTTTTAGGAAAAAGGTATAGATATTTCTATAATATTCCTGCAGCTGTTTTGAGCAAAGCTTGTGTTTATTCCCAATAACAATTATGATGAAAAGATGCAGTAATGATGCCATGTGAAATGGTACAGAAAGGATTCAACGATGAAAAATAAACGACCGCGTACTCGTGGGTTCCAGCCTGCGAAGCCGAAAGAATATAATGTAACAGAAGCAGAAGAACTATTGCCTTTTTTGATCAAAGTAGTAAATAAAAGCCGTAACTCCGTTAAATCCATCTTAACAAGAGGACAGGTAGCCATTGATGGCCGTGTCTCTACACAGTTTAACGACAAACTCCAGCCAGGTCAGAAGGTAACCATCCGGACAGATATGGTAACCGAAGCTCCGCCAATGTCAGGTATTACGATTCTTCATGAAGATGATGCCATCATTGTTATTGAAAAAGCTTCCGGATTGCTTTCCATCGCTTCCGATAATGAAAAGTCGAATACAGCTTATCGTCAGCTATCTGATTATGTAAAATCACAGCACAGTGACAATAAGATTTTTGTCGTTCATCGACTAGACCGGGATACATCTGGTGTTATGGTATTTGCCAGATCTGAAGCAATCAAACAGAAAATGCAGCAAGAGTGGACAACAACAAAAGAGCGAGCGTATGTTGCGCTTGTCGAGGGAAGTGTGTCCAAGCCAGAAGGCACCATTACCTCTTGGCTGAAGGAAACGAGCACGCATAAGATGTTTTCCAGCAAGTACGAGAATGATGGACAAAAGGCGATTACACATTACAAAGTTGTCCAAGGAAATAACAACTTTACACTAATGGAACTCAGTCTGGACACAGGACGGAAAAACCAAATTCGTGTTCATATGCATGACCTCGGGCACCCAATAGCAGGAGATAGAAAATATGGAGCGGGTGATCGCTCGATAAAACGGCTTTGCCTGCACGCGCGCAAGCTTAACTTCAGCCATCCGGTTACAGGACTGCCGCTTCGGTTTGTAACGGACATTCCAAATCTATTCAAATCTAAATCAAGATAAGGAAAAGCAGAGCAGCGTGCTCTGCTTTTTTCTATGCACGATACTGCTGCTCATTATCTGCTTCTTTTAACTTTTTCTCCGTTAAAGCAAAGACAGAGCTCCACATAACAATCACCCATAGCAGTTCAAAGAACAAATAATACTCGTTTTTATAAGGGGAAAAGCGAGTTACAAAGATAATCAGACCGCCAATAATGCCATTCGCTATTCCTGTAAATAACATTATTTTAGCTGCATACACTTGCGAAATCTCCCACAACTCTCGATTCTTCATCGAACGTTTTGTCCGATAACCAAACACGTTATTTATATGATCATGTGCAGAACCTCTAAGCATAAGACTGCCGAGTATCGCTCCTATTCCACAAATGAGAACTAACATAGCGTCACCTCATTTCACAAAAAAAGGATTACTTATAGTATAAAAAGATTTTATGCCCATTGCCAGCAACTTCCATATCTCTTAATATATCCATAAGTGATATATCAAAAATGGATATAAAGGAGAACGGTTATGGCAAAAGGAAAATCATTAGAGGAGTTAACGGACCCTGTTTTCTATATATTAATAGCTCTTGTCGAACCTAGGCACGGGTATGCAATCATGCAATATGTGGAGGAAGAAACACAAGGAACGTTTAAGATAGGACCGGCGACGCTTTATACCATTATCAAGAAGCTAGTAGGCGCAGGACTAATTGAAGCAGAACCGGAAAGCGACCCCAGGCGGAAAACGTATGCCGCAACAGCTGCCGGTATAACCAAGCTGGAAGAAGAAGTCGTAAGACGAAAGCGAATGGTCGACTTAGGGATGCTTGTACTGCAGACGAAAGGGAGGGGAAAATAATGAGACAGAAAAAGTATATGTCTTCTGGCGGGCTCGCTTTTAGTGAGAAACAAGATATGCGCAAACTTTCCAAGCAGGCAGCGAAGGGCTGGCATTTACAGGATTTTGCGTTTATGGGTTACCGGCTTGTTCGAGGAGAGCCCAAGCAAGTACAATACATGATTGACTACCGGACGTTGGATGCAGCGGAAGAGCAAGAGTATATAGGAATGTTTGAGGAATCTGGCTGGACACTCGTGTGCACTTCCTATGGAATGTATATTTTCGAGGCTTCTATAGATACTTCACCAATCTACACCGATGCCGATACAAAACAGGATAAATTGAAGCGTGCTAGCTCTTTTATACCGAAACTGGCCGTAGTAACCTCAATTTTAATGATTATCACATATTGGATAGCATTAAAGACAGATAGCCAGATTGTAATTATCTCTTGTATCCTATTATCCATGGTTGCCGGCTGTAGTATTTCGATGACAGTTGCTTTCTATTATCGCACCATTAAGCTGATCCGGAAGGGTGACGATTAATGTTGAAACGACCACTCTTCGGATCTATTTTGGTAGTTTGCCTTCTTGCAGGGGTTCACTTTGTACTTCCCAACCTGCAGGCGGACATTCGCTTATGGATTCAGCTCGGCATTGCGGCTTTTCTGGCAATCGCACTACATGAATTGGGTCATGTTATCGGCGGTAAGCTGATGGGCATGGATTTTGGATATTTTGTTGTAGGTCCGTTTCATGTTGGAAAGGGACGAAAAGGAATAAGGATACGGGAAAACCGTAGCTGGGGTTTGGTTGGCGGTGTAGCTTTAATGCTGCCTGCTCCAAGCAGGACGGAAGAGAGACACAGAAAAGACTTAGCAGTGATGACGATTAGTGGACCGGTTATGAGTTTGTCGCTTAGCTTACTAATGCTGGCAATCTGGCAGCTTACAACTATTGATTTCTTCAGGACTTGCAGTTTATTTCATGCTGTTATCCTTCTAGCTACCATTCTGCCGTTGCCAAACGGTGCGTTTCAAACTGATGGGGTTGCTTTTTATCATTTACTCAGAAAAACAGAAATAGGTAAGTACAAGATTCAATCTGCTAAGTTAATGGGCGAAATGTATGGTTCAGAGCGTCCTGCGCAATGGTCCGCTTCCATGTATAAGAAGTGCCGAGAGAAAATGGAGAATGCAGCTGAACTGAAAGATATTTTTATTGAAGCGATGTTTGTGTTCTATCTGGAAGCTGATAAGGAAGGGATAAAGCCAGCGATTGATCGATTGTTTCAGCAATTTGAAATCAAGCCCAATAAACAGCTGTCTGTTTATTATGGACCTTTTTTAGAATGGCGAATGCTGGCTGATGCGCTGAGCGGTTCTGTAAATGAGGAGAAGCTTGAGCAGTATGCTGCAGGTGTATCAAGCCTGAGTGAGGGGACATACAGTCGAATGCAAGCTATGCTGGTATGTTCAAAGCATAAAGAAGCGCTAGTGCACACAAAAGAAGCGTTTAAAGCATATGAAACAATAAACGGATTCGGCGTTTTAGAACGGGAATGGACTCGAATGCTTGCAAATAGGATTCGAAAAGCAGCTGAACACGCTGCTTCATAACAAAAAAGCTTCCCGAGGGGGAAGCTTTTTTATTATGGCATAGTAGATTGGAATGTGTAGCTGCCGGCATCTGCCGTGAAAGTAATCTCTCCATTCTCCTGTTTCTCGAAGGTAATACCGACCGCTTTATGAATCGCCTTGTTATTGATGCGCACTGATTTTGTATCCTCAGCAGGAATTGTGATTGTCGCCGTTGTGTTCGCTGGAATGACAGCATCATAGCGGAAAGATTGATCGTTGACTTTCCAGCTGCTTTCAATACGGCCATACATGGAATCCACATGTCCTTTCGCCCAAGTCATGACTTGATCAGGATCTGGTGTTGGTTCCAGATAGAAATGCTTGAACCCTGGATGATCTGGATCACGTTTGATGCCTAAAGACTCTTTGTACATCCAGGCTCCAACTGCTCCAAACGAATAATGGTTAAAGGAATTCATGCTATTGTTGCCTCCGAAGCCGTTTTCCTCTGTATAAGAGTTTAGCCGCTCCCAAATCGTAGTCGCACCATTTTCAACCGAGTATAGCCAGGATGGATAGGAGGTCTGCTGCAGCAGACGATAAGCAGTATCGTCGTGACCATGGTCTGATAGTGCTTGACTGATTGCCGCCGTCCCAATAAAACCTGTCATAAGCGAGTACGCTGGACGCTCCTTGCCATCATCATCGGTATTTGTTCGTTCCACAGCAGCAACTAGATGATCAGCTGCAGCAGAAGCATTGGTTTTGTTCAATACGTTCAAAGCGAGTGGCACCGCATAGGAAGCCTGACTGTCTGAAACAGAGCCGTCTGATTTCAACGTTTTATTTGTTTCTGGATCGATGAACTTGTCATTAAAGTAGTTTTTACGCTCTTCATAGCGGTCCCAAAAATGAGCAGCATCTTCGTCATGGCCAAGAATTTCTGCTGTTTTTGCCATGATTTCTAAGTCATATACATGGTAAGCAGACCATAAGAATACGTTCTCCGTCTTACTGTTTTCCGGACTTAACCAATCTCCTAATGGTCCCTCATTAATCAACCCTGTGGATGGATTTACTTTAGTATCGAGATAGTCGACATATTGCTTCATTGAATCGTAATGTTCTTGTAGAACCGTTTCATCGCCGTATTGCTGATACGCATGCCAAGGTACTGTCAATCCTGCGCTCCCCCATAGGATACCACCAAAACCTGGCCCGATTGGCGTAACATCGGAATAGCGCCCATTATCACGCTGCAGGTCACGATTGGCAAGATTATGTCTGCGCAGGAATTGATTGACGTTATCCATGTAAGTGGCTGTTTCCGAGAAAACAGAAATATCACCGTTCCAGCCCATTCGCTCGTTACGTGCTGGTGTATCGGTTGGAATAGAAAGGAAGTTTCCTCGCATACTCCATGTGATATTTTCCCAAAGCTTATTTACCGTTGGATTAGAAGTTTCATAGCTCGAATCTAGATCATGAATAGAGCTAATCACCAACCCTTTTACATCCTTAAGCGCCGGCGCTTTGTCCACTCCAGTAATCTCTAGATAGCGATAGCCATGGAAGGTAAATCGCGGCTGGATTGTCTGCTTGCCTTTCTTTGTGATATACGTATCTTGCACCAAAGCAGCTCGCAGATTCTCCTGCATAAGCATCCCGCTGTTCTCGCCAGACGCTTCATTATCTGGATAAAGCATTTCCGCGTAGCGAAGCGTGATTTCTTTACCAGCTTTTTGTTTCTTCAGTTTGACTTGAGGTACACCAACCATATTCTGGCCCATATCATAAACAAACACACCAGGGCGGACTTCTTCCATGCTTTTAGCTGTTAATGTTTCAACAATCTTGGCGTTCTCTCCGATTTGTCCGGTAATTTGCATACCACTGTAATCGAGGTTAGCTGCAGTTGTTGTGTCATCTAGTGGCACTTCAACAGCGTTCTTCCAACGTTTTGGCTTAAATCCAGCTTTACTCCAGTTTTTTATCTCTTTATTCGCATCATAAACTTCCCCTTGGAAAAAGCTACCGTACTCAAGTGGTCCGTCTGTTGTATATTTCCAGTCAGGATTTGTCATGATGGTGTCGGTGGTGCCATCTTCATATGTGATAACTAGTTTTGCCAGCAAAGAGTTGCGATCCCCAAAGTAATTCCAGTTGTCGGTCGTGAAGGTGCTGGCTCCGCTCCACCATCCTTCACCGAGCATAGCTCCGAAGGCATTGTTTTTCCCAGCCTTTAATTGATCTGTAACATCGTATGTTTGATACATCTGTGTTTTGTTGTACTGTGTCAGTCCTGGATTAAAATAATCATCACCAACACGTTTACCATTTAGATAAAGTTCATAGATTCCTCTTGCTGTTGCATACACCTTTGCATCTTGAATCTTTTTCTTATCGGTACGGAATTCAGTTCGCAGCAGTGGGGTTGACTTATCGCTAGGGTCTGCAACAGAAATAACGCCGTGTTTTCCGCCGGCAACTTGGTAGGTACCGGACTTAATTGTTATACCTTCTGATTCTCCAAATATACTAGAATTATTTTCTGCTTCTATTTTTTCTTCAAAGAGCGTATTGGATGGCTTGCGGTAATTGGTAACTTTCAAATCAGAGAAGGTTGCTTGCTGGTTTTTATCCAAAGAAAAACCGATTTCAGATAACATTGGAAATGCGATGTAATTGCCTCCAGAGCCGACAGGGTTTATATTAAAACCATTTTCAGGCGTAATGCGATTCTCGCCATCAAGGAATATATGGAAGATGCCTGAGTTCCCCCAAAGCGATATGTCATGTGCTGCATACTTGTTCGTATGGTCAATCAAATCCCTTGGAATGACCAATTCAGTTAGCGGCTTGTCAGGGTTATCATTCGGTTCATAGCCAGCGCGATAAATTGCCAGCTTGGCATTTCCTTTATTTTTCTTTACAGCGCTAATATCCAGCTCGAATTCTACATAGCTTTTGTTTTTCTCATTTTCGACATTGTAAATGTTTTTGTTCTTATCCATTAAACGAGGGTCATTGGCGCCGAGAATAAAACTGGCTTTGCTGGTTTTGGTCTTCTTTTCAAGCTGCAGTTTGTAGTGTACTTTGTATACACTAAGATAGTGAGATTGAAGGACCAAATCCTCGGTTTCGGTACCAATCCATTTTGCACCGTCCCAAGCAGAGATATCTGTATTCATCAACCCAGTTTCGAACCAGCTTGAAGCAGTTGATTTCTTACCAGATTCATTCCACACAGATACATTCCACTCATAGCGAGTAGCAGGTTCGAGTTTATCTCCACTATAGACAATAGCAACAGACTCATCCGAATACTGTTTCTTTGTGTTCCAAATCGTTTTGCCGTCTGTTTTTTTCACAACTAGCTGATAAGCTTTTTGCTGTGCTCCCTTATGGTCCGCTTCCATTTTCCAGCTGAAAGTTGGGTTTGGATTATCCAAACCTATGGGCGTTTCACCGAAATCTGTCAGCAGATTGGTCACTTTCGATTTCGGCTGCTTCGCGTCTGCTTGATGATAAGCAGAAGGTAGAAGCAAGGAAAATACAAGCAGTAGAGCGGTAACCCACGCCGTACGACGATAAAGATTCCTTCTCATACAGGTTTTCCTCCTTTTGTTGTGGTAATGAAGCGGGAAGGTACATCCTTTCTGTGCATGTATATAGACAGCAATTGCTGTATGCACCATCGAAAAGCGCTTACATTTAATTTGATTCTACCTAACTTTAAATGAAAATTAGAGGGGACAAATTTTAGTTTAGGGGGGTAATTAGAGGAAATTTGACTTTGCGGAAAGAACTGGAAAAAAACTAGGTGGCAATACTCCGCGCCTTTTGTCTCTTGAGCCGACTTTCTTTAATTTATACAATATAATTATTCATATATATAAAGTAAAAGGAATGAGGACGAGTAAAATGGAGACCAAGCATGTTGAACTTGAGGCCACAGACTTACACAAACAGCACCTTATAATGTGGAGAAGACACTTACACGCGAATCCGGAACTTTCATTCCAGGAGGAGCAGACCTCCCAGTTTGTCTACGATACACTAGCTAGTATCGGCAACCTGGAGTTAAGCCGACCGACAAAAACAAGTGTGATGGCAAAATTGAAAGGTGCAAAGCCAGGAAAGGTAATTGCATTCCGTGCTGATATGGATGCTTTGCCAATTCAAGAAGAAACAGACCTGCCGTTTGCTTCAACAGTTGATGGCGTCATGCATGCATGCGGTCATGATGCGCATACAGCGATTCTGCTAACAGCTGCAGAAATTCTAAGTGCCAAGCAAGCTGAGATAAATGGCGAAATTCGGTTCTTATTCCAGCACGCAGAAGAACTGCTTCCTGGCGGTGCGAAAGAGATGGTAGAAGCAGGTGTTACAGATGGAGTTGATATGGTATATGGTCTGCACGTTGCATCACAGCTGCCTAGCGGAAAAGTGGGTGTTATTTACGGACCTGCTACGTCTAATTCCGATCAGTTCCATGTGACTGTGAAAGGAAAAGGGGGACATTCCTCGCAGCCTGATAAAACTGTCGATCCGATTGTCATAGGTGCGCAAATTATAAGTAACATGCAGTCGGTTGTTTCTCGCATGACAAGTCCGAATGAAGAACTAGTCGTCTCCATCACTACATTACAAGCAGGAGAGGCAGTGAATGTTATTCCAAATGAAGTACAAATAGGAGCTTCCATGCGATCCTTGAAACAGGATGTACGGAACAATGCAATTCAAATAATTGAACGAATGGTAAAAGGGATAACGGAAGCCAATGGTGCCAGTTATGATTTTAAAGTTATCTATGGATATGATTCTGTTTTCAATGAAGAAACAGCCACAGCTGTTGCGGAACGCGCTATTCAGCGACGACTTGGTGAAGATGCAGTACTTCGAGGCAGTGCAATTATGGGCGGCGAAGACTTTTCATCTTTCACCAACGCTGTTCCAGGCTGCTTTGTATTTGTCGGAGCCAAAGAAGCAGACAATCCAACTCCAGCACCCCATCATCATCCGCATTTCCAGATAGATGAAGCAGGCATGGAAGATGGAGTTAATCTATTTTTGGGTATTGCAGAGGAGCTTGTTTTCTAGAGAGGAGTCATTTGACTTCTCTTTTTTTCTTTTTACAGCTTATGCAATATGTCATGCACGGCTGCGAACTAGGGAGAGGTCTTAATACTGATAGAAGAGGCTCATAGTTTGTCATCAAATCTTTCATAAAGAGATTTTATAGGGTGCCAAAATACTGCATTTGTAGCAGATAGTTAGTATAGAGATTCATATTAGGGTTTATTAAAAACAATCCAAGTGCTATGATGGTTAGCAAATAAATTATCTGAAATATCAAATAATTATTCGGAGGAGAGAGCTTATGCTAACCAAACAAACTCAAATTGAATTGTCTAATGAACAGGTAGAGGAGATTATCAGATGGAGAAGATATTTACATCAGCATCCAGAGCTATCTTTTCAAGAACATAAGACATCTGCATTCTTATATGAAACATTACTTACTTTTCCTAATTTAGAAGTGACTAGGCCAACAGCGACGAGCGTTATGGCTGTGCTTAAAGGAGGACATCCTGGTAAGGTAATTGGTTTCCGTGCTGATATAGACGCTTTACCGATTCAAGAGGAGACAGGCCTCCCGTTTGCTTCCAATTATGATGGTGTTATGCATGCATGCGGCCATGATGGGCACACAGCCATTTTGCTAGGCGTGGCAAAGGTGTTAAGTGCGCAGCAAGAAAAAATTCATGGTGAAATTCGCTTTTTCTTCCAACATGCGGAAGAACAGTTACCTGGAGGAGCTCGGGAAATGGTCGAAGCTGGTGTGACCGATGGAGTGGATTATGTGTTCGGCCTGCATCTTTCTTCTTTAACGCCAGTAGGACAATTAACGATAACGCCAGGAGCAGCGACCTCCAATTCTGATATGTTCCATGTCACAATCAAAGGAAAAGGTGGCCATTCCTCACAACCAGAAAATACAGTCGATCCAGTTGTAACAAGTGCTCAAATTATTACGAACTTGCAAACAATTGTGTCGCGTATCACCAGCCCGAAGGATGAATTGGTTGTATCAGTTACAACATTGCAAGCCGGAGATGCCGTCAACGTCATTCCAGAGGAAGTGAAGATTGGTGCTTCGGTTCGATCCTTCAATCAGGAAGTGCGAAAAAAAGCTGTGGAAGCAATCGAACAAATTATCAAAGGTGTTACGGAAGCAAATGGTTGCCATTACGAATTGAATTATACGTATGGCTACGATTCAGTCGTCAATGAACCAGGAGCATCTGCTATCGCTATGGAAGCTATCCGTCGCAAACTAGGCGAAGAAGCCGTGATAGAAGCAGAAGCCATTATGGGCGGAGAAGACTTCTCGGCATTCTCTAATATTGTTCCTGGGAGTTTTGTATTTGTAGGTGCTTGTTCTCCAGACAATCCATCACCTGCTCCGCATCATCATCCCAAGTTTATGATTGATGAAGATGCACTAGTATATGGAGCAAACATGTTCCTAAGCATCGCGGAAGACTTGGTATTAGAATAGGAGGTCGACAAATATGACTGCTGTTACAGCGACACTTATTATCTTGGCAATTATCGCTCTCGGAGAAGTGCTCTCAATTATTTCCCGGGCAAAGATTCCGACACTGCTCGTGGTTGTCGTTGTTTTCTTCACACTATTGCAGACAGGCGTACTGCCGAAGAATATTCTAGCGGCTTCTACATTTACCGTGGTAGGAGCGGTTCTGCAACCTGCTATTCTTGTACACATGGGTACACTCATACCTTTAAAAGTAATGAAGCAGCAATACAAGGCAGTGCTGATTACGATAATTGGTATAACAATTTCATGCCTCCTGATATTGGGACTTGTGCCGCTTTTCTTCGATTATGGTACAGCAGTTGCAGGAGCTGGACCGCTTACTGGGGGGATTATTGCTTATATTGTTACAGCCGAAGGTTTACAGTCGCAAGGATTGACTGCATTAATTGCAATTCCTGCGATCATTCTATCTTTGCAGCAGCTGATCGGCATGCCGTTAAGCTCCTGGCTACTCCGTCGTCATGGTATGAAATTGTTGAAAGACATGGACGAAAACAAAGCATATGTCGCAGCTACTGTAGCTGACGATGCTGCTGGAAGCCCAGAGCCTGCCAAGCGTAAAAGTCTTTTTCCAGAAAAGCTTTTGGCAAGCCATTTCTTTGTACTTTTCCTTATCTTTATCGGATCAGCACTAGCAGTTTGGTTTGGTGAACTGACAGGTATCAGTTATAGCTTATTTGGCTTAGCTATAGGAATTATCGGCTCAGCTATCGGTTTCTTCCCCGAAAAGGTATTGGAACGCTCCAATGGTTTTAGTATTGCAATGGTGGGATTAATTTTTGTGGTGATGGAGTCATTAATCGATGTGACTGTGGCTGATATTCTGGCAGTACTTCCAGCCGTATCTGTCATTTTATTCATAGGTACAGTGGGATTGCTTGTAGGAGGATTTATTGGTTCTAAGCTGTTCAAGTGGGATTACAATAAAGGAATTCCAGTTGTGCTTACGGCGATGTACGGATTTCCTGGAGATTATCTAATTACGCAAGAAGTCAGCAGGAGTATTGGCAGAAACAAAGAAGAAGAGGCAGTAATCTTGAACCAGCTGCTGCCACCGATGCTGATGGGAGGATTCGCTTCCGTTTCCATTGGTTCCGTTGTTATCGCGAGTATTCTTGTACAAACACTTTAGGAGGATGAGAATGGACAAGCTCATACGTAATGGTACAGTGATTGATGGAACAGGAGAAGTGATACAAAATGGGGTAGTCGCAATAAAGGGAGACAAAATTGCTGCGATTGGACCGGCTGCTGATTTCATCGGTATTGATACAGAAGAAGTCATTGATGCTGAGGGCGGTTATGTGATGCCTGGGTTAATTGATACGCATGTCCACATGATGATGGAGATTAAAGATGTGCGAGAGACACTTGTTACACCATTTTCCATGCGCTTTTATGAAGCATTGACTTACATGCATCGCACGTTGAATGCGGGTATTACAACAGTAAGAGACGCGGGATTTGCTGATCTAGGTGTAAAACAGGCTATCGAAACAGGCCTTATAAGCGGTCCGCGTATGCAGATTAGTGTTAACCCTTTGACCATCACTGGAGGACACGGTGATAACTGGATGGTCTCTGATATGGATTTGACCAACCGAGCTTACCCAGGGTTTCCCTCAGGCGTATGCGATGGACCGGAGCAAGTCCGGCAGAAAGTTCGAGAGATGCTGCGGGCTGGTGCGGATATTATTAAAGTGCATGCAACCGGAGGTGTCATGAGTCCGACAGATCATCCGGAATTTACTCAATTTTCTATGGAAGAGCTACGTATAATTGTTAATGAAGCAGCTTACAGGAAAGGCTGTAAAGTAATGGCGCATGCGCAAGGTACGGAAGGCATTAAGCAGGCGGTTCGGGCAGGTATTCATTCTATTGAACATGGCATCTATTTAGATGACGAGGCAATTGAGCTTATGCTTGAGCATGGCACATATCTTGTGCCCACATTACTTGCTCCTGTCAGTGTCGTAGAAGCAAGTGAAACAAATGAACATATGCCGGCCTATGCAGTGGACAAGGCAAAGGAAGTGATGGAGATACATCAGAGCAGCGTCGCCAAAGCTTATGAAGCAGGTGTGAAGATCGCCATGGGAACTGATGCAGGTGTAATGGCACATGGCACAAATTTACGTGAATTGGCTTTGATGTGTGACATCGGTATGAGTCCAATGGAAGCAATACTCGCTTCTACCAAAATAGCTGCAGAATGTTTAGGCTGGGATGATCGCATCGGAACTATAGCAGAGGGCAAATTGGCTGATTTGGTCATTGTTCAAGAGAATCCTTTGGAGAATATAGTTTCTTTGGCTGATACGAATACAGTCCGGACAGTCATACAAGGCGGAAATGTGAAGAAACAGCTTACAGCAGAAGCAAGTTTTATAAATTAAGCAGCTGGGAATCTCCCCGCTGCTTTTTTGTACAAATAGTTGACTAGCAAGCTTAAGTCGAATAGGCTTAAGTTGTATTTTAATGTAAGCGTTTTAATATAAGGAGGGGTTGGATGAGATCTAGTATGTCAGCTGTATGGAATGAATTATGGAATGCTCATGACAAAACGAAACAGTTACTTCGGTTTGCTGTACCTAACTCAGGAAATGCGGAGCGCGCACAGGCTTCAGAGCAGTCTGGAACTGCAAAAAAAGCACCTCCATCGTATAAACGTCCTCAAATGATTGGCTTACTGTTAGGGCCGCTGTTTTTCTTCGCTGTTATTTTCTTTTATTATCCAGAAGGATTAAGTTATGAAGGACGTATGGTATTAGCAACTACATTATGGGTAGCCACTTGGTGGATTACCGAGGCGATACCAATTCCAGCAACGTCCTTGCTGCCGCTCATTTTGCTGCCTCTAACACAAGGGTTGGATGGAGAAACGGCAGCTTCCAGCTATGGAAATCCGATTGTATTTTTGTTTCTTGGCGGGTTTCTGATTGCTATGGCAATGGAGAAGTGGGATTTGCATAAGCGAATTGCACTGAATATTATCAGCGTGGTCGGAACGAGTACGTCGCGAATTGTGTTAGGATTCATGATTGCAACAGGTTTCTTATCTATGTGGGTTTCCAACACAGCAGCAGTTATGATGATGCTGCCAATCGGATCTGCTATTATCTATCAAGCTAGTCAAGCTGTTAAGACAAGTAAGCAGAGCATGGGAGAAGACGGGAAGAAATTTGAGAAAATGCTCGTATTTGCCATTGGTTATGCAGGTACAATCGGTGGACTTGGTACACTAATCGGAACACCTCCGAATATCATTCTGGCGGCGATGGCCAGCAGTCTGTTTGGTGTCGAAATATCCTTCGGCGGCTGGATGCTGGTTGCAGTTCCTATTGTTGTTATCCTGCTGTTTTCGGCTTGGATATATCTGACGAAAATAGTATTTCGGATTAATATGAAGGAACTCCCAGGAGGAAAGGATTTAATCCTCAAGGAAAAAGGAAAATTGGGCAGTATGTCCTTTGAAGAAAAAGCGGTACTTGTTATTTTTAGTTTTGCGGCGTTCATGTGGGTAAGCCGTACATTCCTATGGCAAGCAGATGCTGTGTGGCAGATTATCGCGATACCTGGGTTAAGCGATACGATGATTGCAGTACTGGCAGGTGTGCTGCTTTTCCTTATTCCAAGTCTAAGTAAAAAAGGGGAAAGACTGCTGACTTGGGAAGTATCGAAAGATCTGCCGTGGGGAGTATTGCTTCTGTTCGGAGGTGGTTTGGCTATTGCAGCGGGGTTTACGAGCTCAGGTTTATCACAATGGATTGGGGATCAGCTTACGGTACTCGAAGGATTTAATATCATTCTAATTATTATCATCTCGACAACATTGGTGTTGTTCTTAACTGAAATCACTTCCAATACAGCTACGGCTACGATGATCCTTCCGGTAATGGCTTCCTTGGCATTAGCGCTGAACATGCATCCTTATGCAATTATGGTGCCAGCGGCAATGGCAGCCAATTGTGCATTCATGCTGCCGGTGGGAACGCCTCCGAATGCTATTATCTTCGCTACAGGGAAAATTACGATAGCAGATATGGTCAAAACAGGCTTTGCCTTAAATATTTTTACACTCCTTCTCCTTATACTTGGTGTCTTCACACTTGTTGGTCCAATATGGGGACTGGATTTGAGTGTCTATCCTGAATCATGGAAGTAAAATGCTCGGAGTCTGCTCGCTGCAAGCTCCTTCCTGCTTGAAAGGAGGATTTTATGAGTCATTTTCTAGTGATTGGCGGAACGGGCATGCTGGCAGATGCTGTGCTTGCTTGGAATCAAAAAGGCCATACTATAACAGTAGTGGCCAGGACGAAAGAAAAGCTAAAGCGCTTAGTAAGTCGTGCAGCTTTTCCTGAACAGCTTCACATAGTGCAATCGGACTATCTTCAATTAGGTAGCTTTATGAATCAGCTAGCGCAACTTTCTGCACCGGATGTGATTGTCAGCTGGATTCATCGCAGCGGCAATGATGCAGTTCAATGGCTCTGCAATCAGTATAAGAAATCAGATAATAGAATAGCATTCTTCCATATTAAAGGGAGTAGTGCGCATAACCCAAAGCAAAACTTCACGCCGTATTTATCGAATTTTATCAGCTATCATGAAGTGATTCTCGGATTTCAGCTGATTAGCGGTGTTTCCAGGTGGCTCACGAACACCGAAATAGCTGCCGGTGTAATGCATGCAACAGAACAAAAGCTGCCCAAATATATTGTCGGTACAGTTGAACCATGGGATGCACGCCCCTGATCATGAAAGTGGATTACATGGAAAAAAGTTAAATTTTTTCCTTTTTACAGTTCACATAGAGTGTATTATTCCGATAATAAACATGTGCAACTAGTAAAATAGTTCTAGTCTTGCTCAATGATTGAGCGGAGGGTTACCCATGAAGGAAGCGAAAGATCAAGGTTGGGCGTTAGTGGCCAAGCTGATGAAGGAAGAGGAGAATCTCGTCGCGGAAAGCGGACAGTCAGATTACAGCGGACTCAATGGCAGATTCCTATCTTTGCTTAATATCGCTGTGTTTCTTACCAATGGAGATGAGCGGGCGCTTCGTCAGCAATTTGAAGCTGCTCTTCTATCCGGTATTTCTGTTCACGAGATCATGGAAACAATCCAACATTGTGCACTATTAAATGGGTTCCCGCCTTCGCTGAAAGCTATGTCACTGCTTAAAGAAGTAGTAGACGACCAATGAAAAATGCGTGCAGACCGTGTCTGCACGCATTTTGTTATTTGAAGATATTGAACCAGCCTTTTCGTTTGAAGCGCCATAGCATAACAAGTGCAATGACACCCATCAGGAACATTGCTGCTGGATAACCATATTCCCAGCGCAGTTCCGGCATATTCGCAAAGTTCATACCGTATACACCGGCTATGAAGGTAAGCGGAATAAAGATTGTGGATACAATCGTCAAAGTCATCATAATCGAATTCATCCGATTTGAGTTAATCGATTCGTAGCTGTCCCGCATATCAGATGTGAGTTCACGGTTGGAATCAACAATTTCAGTCAGTTTTAATAAATGGTCATAAATATCATTAAAGTAGGCTTTCTGTTTCTGTACAAAATCAAATTTCTGAATGCCGAGTAAACGGTAAATCAAATCCCGCATTGGTGCAATCGTACGTCTTGCACGAAGTAAATCACTGCGAATATCAAACACTTCATTAATTACTGTTTGTGGTGATTTGTGGCTCTCCTCGTCCTCAATTTCATTCAATCGATCCTCCATTTTGTATAAAGGAGGAAAATAGTCATCTACCAATTTATCTATAAGATGGTAAACAATTTTAGAAGGGCTATGTTCAGTTGCACCTTCCTCCATCACACGCTTCCAGACATGATCTGCTGCCATTGATTCCGTCAAATGAAAGGTAACGATATAACGCTCAGAATGAAAGATATCCAATTCATCTGAAACGAAAGTGTCATGATTCAGCTCGTGGAGGACAAGGAACTGATAGCCATCGTATTCATCCAGCTTCGGCCGCTGCAGAAAATGAAAACAATCCTCGATTGCCAGAGGGTGAAAATGAAAGACTTCGCTAAGCTTCTCTGATTCAGCCTCTGTCGGCATGCTGAAATCCACCCAATACCAGACAATATCCGGGCTGTTCAATTCCTGGTATGGCAGGTCGGTAAGTATTTTTTTGTCACGTGTTATCGCTATGCTGCGTATCATGGTACAACCTCCTGCAATATGTAGCCACATTATATCGTATTCAACTGCAGAGAGAAAACGATTCGCAGCAGCGAGATTAACAAAACGTTATACGGGGTATAAAATGAATAGACAGCCAAGCATTATAACTATTTTTAAGTCGGCAATAGCCCTTTTGTCTGAATATTTTAAAATTTATCGTGCGAAAGTATTGCGCTTTTGGAGGGAATCTTTTATAGTATTCTTCAACCTACAACAATCACCATTGCTTAGCCAGCCGGTTAAGCTGAAGGAGGACAATGACATGTCTGATAATCAAAGTTTTGTAACTGTTGGTGACTGGGTAACTGGACATTCGATAAATGATGAATTATTTACTGGTTTCGTAGAAGCAGTAAATGCAAAATTAAACACCGTTAAAGTATATGTAACAGAAAGTGACCATAAAAATACAATCGGGAAAACGATCGAAACGTTCCAAAGTAAGATCAAATATTTCCCGCCAGTGGAGGAACAAAGCCGCGCGCATCTGTTGAACTTGATTGACCTCTCCTTGATGTCCGGTGATAAAGATTGGTTCTTACACTTGACGGAGGATTTGAAAGTGCTAGATGAGTTGGAAGCAGCGTCTGATTCACAATATATCCCGCATTAAAAAGGCCGAGCAGAAATTGCTCGGTCTTTATTTTTTATGGCAGCTTTGTTAAAGGAGTTTCTTTCATTTGTAGAGAAATCATAGTGCATAACGCTTTCGCTGTTTCAAAAGGAGGGAATACGAATGAAAAAACTAATTATTAACGCCGATGATTTTGGCTATTCACGTGCAGTCAACTATGGAATCATTGATTGCTTCCAATATGGCGTCTTAACATCGACTACAATGATGCCAAATATGCCAGGTGCTGAGCATGCTGCTGTTCTAGCAAAAGCGCATAAGGATTTAGGCGTAGGTATCCATTTAGTACTCACATGTGGTAAGCCGTTGTTAACAACACACAACACGATTGTAGACAATAATGGACTGTTTCGTAACTTAGCCTTTTATCAAGGTGCTTATACGATTGATGCTGATGAAGTAGAGGCAGAATGGGAGGCGCAAATCGAGCGCTTTCTATCTTTCGGTTTAACCCCTACGCATTTGGATAGCCATCATCATATTAATACGTATAACGAAATCGACGACGTGTTCTTGTGGCTGGCTAAGAAATATGATTTACCTGTTCGGCATAATATGCAGCTTCCTGAGAGGCAGACGTCGACTGACAAATTTGAGCTGTCTCTCGAGAAAGCTTTGGCAAATGAAGAAGCACTGCTTGCAATTTTCGGAGAGACCGAGACCTTGGAAGTCATGTCCCATCCTGGTTATTTGGATAAGGCAATTTATACTGGGTCCTCTTATAACTATCCGAGGCTAGATGAAGTGGAATTACTGACATCTAAGAGAGTCATCGATTGGATTACACATAGTCAGGAAGTGGAACTCGTATCGTTTGCTCATGCGAGTCAGCGTTCGCGCACTTGAATCCCAAATAGGTCCTCTATCTTTTCATTCATAAACTGATAAGATGCTTCGATTCCAGCATTATAAAAGATAGGTGCTAGTTCTTCTAGGATGAAGTCGAGCAGCAAACCTGCGGCCAAGTCGCCTAGCTGCTCATCTTTTTCCTGTTCGAAATAAGTTTTTAGAGATTGCAGCATGTCGTTTCGCTGGACGTCGTTTAATTGAATTGGCTGTTGCATAGCATGTCCCTCCATGAAGCTGTTTTCATTTTATTATAGCAAAAAGTTCTGCTAGACTTTAGAAAAGCGAAAAGGAGGGAGTACGAATGGCGGAATTGTCGTATGAAATAGTAAAAGAATTAGGCGTGCTTTCAGTATCAGCTAAGGGCTGGCAGAAGGAACTAAACATGATTAGCTGGAATGGACGGGAGCCGAAATATGACATTCGGGATTGGGCTCCAAATCATGAGAAGATGGGTAAAGGCGTGACGTTGTCTTCCGAAGAAGCAAATGAATTGCGTAAGCTGCTCTTGGAGCAAAAGTAACATGCTTCCAGAAGCATTAGTGCAGCTGGCAAAAGAAAGAATGGCGCCTTATCCATGCGAAGGTTTTTTGCCAGGCAGAGGACCGAAACATCCGGTGCTGTTTTTTGTCGGAGAAGCACCAGGTGAGACGGAAATACATACGCACGTACCATTCAGCGGCAGAGCCGGTAAGGAACTGGATTTATTCCTCGAGCGAGCCGGAGTTAAACGAGAAGAAATATTTATATCCAGCTCGGTCCGAAGCAGACCATATCAGTATAAAACAAAGCAGATTCGCGGAGAGGCGGTTACGAAGAAATACAACCGAACGCCAACAAAAGCTGAAGTCTTAGCTCATGCTCCTGTACTGGATTATGAAATTGCCCAAGCCGAACCACAAATTCTTATAACGCTAGGCAGAATTGGTTGGGAACGGGTAACTGGTTCCAAGGAGAAGATCACACAGGTTGCTGGGAAAGTAATAGAACAGCCAATTCAGCATTTAAAAAGTTTAGAGGATAATTCTTTTATCTTTTCAGAGAAGATATATCGCATCTTCCCAACTTACCATCCAGCATCCGTATTTTATAATCCAGGACTGCGGCCGGTAATTGAAGAGCATGCCTATACAATACGTAAACTCTTAAATCGATAGGAGCGAGAACATGGTGAAAGGGAAAGTAATTGGTTTCGAACTAAATAGTCAGGATCCTGGAAAAGCAGCCAGCTTTTATTCAAACGTATTTGGCTGGCAGGTGGCGGAGCCGAATTGGGGTTATCATGATGTAACAACAGATGGATCGATTAATGGGGGAATTAGTAAAGGACCGCATGATTTTCCGCATGGAACGCGTATACAGATTCAAGTAGAGGATTTGGATCAGGCGATTGAGGATGCTAAGGCAGAGGGAGCAGTTGTTGTTCGTGAAAAAATGGACTTTGAGCGATTCTATCTTGCTTATTTAATCGACCCAGTTGGGGTTGGTATTGGGTTGGTAGAATACAAAGAAACAGGCGTATCAGCTGACTGATACGCCTGTTGTTTATTTAGCTGCTTTTTGCAGTTTCGTAATCATTTGCAAGGCACGGCCTGTACCGATTGCAACGGATTCTAAAGGATTAGGTGCTAGGTGGACTGGAACAGAAATCTCAGAAGCCAGCCATTGCTGCATGCCTTTCAGCAATGCGCCGCCGCCTGTTAAGATAACACCATGGTCTACGATGTCACCGCTTAATTCAGGCGGGCAGTCTTCTAGTGTCATGCGGATGGTTTCAAGAATTTGCTCTAACGATTCTTTTAGTGCAACCTGTACTTCCTTGGAGGAGATCTGGATTGTCTTCGGCAAACCTGTCACCATATCACGACCACGAACATCCATTGTCATCTCATCATGCTCGATTAAGGCAAATCCAATTTCCATTTTAATTTGCTCTGCAGTTCTTTCACCGATTAGAATATTGTACTGTTTGCGGATATACTGCACAATTTCCTCGTCCATTGAATCTCCGCCGATACGGACAGAACGACAGGAGACAACGCCGCCAAATGAAATAATACCAACTTCGCTTGTACCGCCGCCAATATCAACAATTACATTTGCAACGGGCTCATCAACTGGCAGATCAGCACCGATTGCTGCTGCAATTGGTTCTTCAATTAAGTGTACATTTTTTGCACCATATGATTTGACTGCATTATGGATAGCACGTCTTTCCACAGAAGTACTCCCGGACGGTGTGCAGACAACAATTGTTGGTTTGCGAAGAGAAGAACCCATCACTTTGCTTACTTTTTTAAGGATTTCTTTCAATAATTGAGCGGTAACATCGTAGTCCGCGATAACACCATCTTTTAATGGACGGATTGGAACGATGTTTTGCGGTGTCTTTCCGACCATTTCCTTCGCTTCTGCACCTACAGCAACAACATTCTTCGTTTCTAAATCAATTGCCACAACAGATGGCTCATTCAGTACAATTCCTTTTTGTTTCGTATATACAAGTATATTTGCAGTACCAAGGTCTATTCCGATTTCGGGGTTAGCGAACATTGTATTTCCTCCAATAATGACATATTTCTACTATATTCATTCTCTTAAGACTGAAACTTTATGGGGGTGTGTCGATTAAAGAGCTTAAAAGCTGCTAAGTTTCAACATATTTCATTCTATCACCTGGTATAAAAGCATTAAAGAGATACCTTTATCCTAATTTGGCAGATAAAACTAATAGATTTAGGAGAAAAGGATCATATGTAAGAAACAAAGGAAAGTCAATTTACAGATAGGTTACAAATAATGAGGGATTGTTACAGAAACTAGGAAGTAAAAAGTGTGTCAATCACAATTTTCATCCAAAAACTAGCATACAAGATTGATTTTGCTAGTTTCCTCATCTGTTAAACGGGTACTATTCCGCATAAAGTCTAACTTTTAATGCTTTGGTTCAATTGAACGGCACTATTGGTAATTCTAGGCTGCAATATTACACCAAAACCCATGCTATGATGTTGCTGCACCAAGAAAAACACATCTCGAAAGGAGCAACATACATGTTTAAGAAACTATTCGTAACAACACTATCTACAGCTATCCTAGCCGGAGGTGCTTTGGCGGGAACAGCAGATGCTGCTTCAGCTGATCAAGTAAAAACAGATGCACAAGTACATGTCGTAAAAGGATCTTTCTCTTCTATTGAAGATTTAAATACTTTGGTGAATAACTATCTATCACCTTATAAAATTCAAGTTGATCTTAATAGCTTGCTAGCAGGTTACGGTATACAGCAGCCGATTCAGCAAGAAGAAGCAAAAACTCCAGCACAGGAAGCACCTAAGCAGGAAGAAGCAAAAACTCCAGCGCAGGAAGCACCTAAACAGGAAGAAGCAAAAACTCCAGCACAGGAAGCACCTAAGCAGGAAGAAACAAAAACTCCAGCACAAAAAGCACCTGAGGCAGAAGAAGTAAAAGCACCAGCAGCTCCTAAGCAAGAAGAGCAAGCAACAGAAGAACAAGCGCAGGCTCCCGCTCAAAAGCAGCAAACTGCAGCTGACAACAAGCAAACAGAAGAAAAGCAAGCAACAGAAGGTCTAAGTGCTTTCGAACAGCAAGTAGTAGAACTAACAAACCAAGAGCGTGAAAAAGCGGGTCTTAGTCCTTTGAAAGCAGATGTTGAACTAAGCAAAGTAGCACGTGCAAAATCGCAGGACATGGCTGACAATGGTTACTTTGATCACAACAGCCCAACTTACGGTTCTCCGTTTGACATGATGAAATCTTTCGGTATCTCCTATCAAACTGCAGGTGAAAACATCGCTCAAGGACAAAAGACACCAGAAGAAGTGGTACAAGCATGGATGAACAGCCAAGGTCACCGCGAAAACATTCTGAATCCTGATTACACAAACATCGGAGTAGGATATGTAGAAAACGGTAACTACTGGACACAGCAATTTATTGGCAAATAATTCTGATTACTATATAATGAAAAGCAGCCGTAGTTAATGCGGCTGCTTTTCTTGTACGTGGGAGGAAAAATCATGGATCTGATATCCTTGCTTGCAGAAGAAAGAATCAGGCAGGCGGAAGCCAAAGGCGAATTTCGCAACCTTCCTGGCGCGGGTAAACCGCTAGAACTTGAGGACTTGTCTGGGGTGCCGGAGGATATGCGGATGAGTTATAAGATCTTGAAGAATGCAGGATATATACCGCCGGAGATGCAGCTGCAAAAAGAAATTGTGAGCATGCGTGATTTACTTCGCGCCTGCACCGATGACAGGGAACGGGCAGCCTACCGGAAGAGAATCAGCGAGAAGGAAATTCAATACGAAGCACTGCTTGAGAAGCTTCGTAAGCATGCGCCGGGTGCTTTAAAGCAATATGAAGAAAAGATAGAACATAAACTAACCTAATTATAATGTACTTTCTTATCACGAGAGGTGGAGGGACTGGCCCTTTGAAGCCTCGGCAGCAGGCAGTATGTACTGTGCCAATTCCAGCAGACAGAGTGTCTGGCAGATAAGAAGAGCGTTTTACCTTGGATAAGGAGCCTCTTCTGTTAAGCAGAAGAGGCTTTTTTACATAGAAAAGAGGAGCTGAAAAAAAATGCGTAAACAAATTATTCTGCAAGCTTTTGATATGACAGCCGCCATGCACAATGCGCATGGTCTATGGAAACACCCGGAAAGCAGAAGGCACCGCGAGTATAAATCGCTCGACTATTGGATCGAACTTGCAAGGCTTTTAGAAAAAGGGAAATTTGATGCTGTGTTTTTCGCCGATGTTCTAGGGGTCTACGATGTGTATGGAGGAGATGAGGCAGCGGCCTTGCGCGACGGTGTACAAGTACCAATCAATGATCCAGCCTTTGTCATCCCGGCAATGGCTGCCGTAACGAATCACTTGTCTTTCGCGGTCACAGTAAGTACTTCCTATGAACAGCCGTTCCATAATGCCCGTAAGTTTTCGACGCTCGATCATTTAACCAATGGGCGTGTCGCATGGAATATTGTTACTTCTTATCTGCCGAACGCAGCCCAAAATTTCGGGTTGGAAAAAATGGTCAAGCATGATGTACGTTATCAGATTGCCGATGAATTTTTAGAGGTTTCTTATAAGCTGCTGGAAGATAGCTGGGAAGAGGATGCCGTCATTGCAGACCCGCATAGCGGTGTGCTTGTTGATTCTGCTAAAGTCCATCGCATCAAGCATAAAGGCAACTATTTTTCTGTAGAAGGACCACATGTGAGCGAGCCATCTCCGCAGCGGACGCCAGTGCTTTACCAAGCGGGCACCTCTGAGAAGGGCAGGGATTTTGCAGCAAGACATGCGGAATGTGTTTTTGTGGGAGGGCCGACTCCGGAGAAAATCAATTATTATATAGAGGATATTAAAGCGCGGGCAGAAGCGTATGGCAGAAGTAAGGACGAAATAAAAGCATTCACTTTTCTGCAAGTCGTTGTAGCTGAAACGGAAGAAAAAGCTTACAGCAAATATGAGGACATTAAAAAGTACTGGAGTGCCGATGCAGCTAAAGCACAATATGGCGGTTCAACAGGTTATGACCTGGCTGCTTATGAGAACGAAGAAGAGCTGTTCACATATAAGCATACAGAACAAGGACAATCTCGTGCTGCATATCTGACAAAAGACGCTGCAAGACCATTTACGGTTAAAGAAATACATGAAAAGTTCAGTAAGCCTGCTGAAATGGACATCTTTGTCGGCAGCCCGGAAAAAGTAGCGGATCAAATAGAAGATTTCTTTGTTCGCAGCGGAGTAGATGGATTCAATCTGACACATTATATTACACCAAAAGATTTGCAAGACTTTGTCGAGTTAGTTGTGCCAATTCTGCAGGAACGCGGGTTATATAAAAAAGAATACAAAGAAGGTACTTTTCGAGAAAAACTATACAACCATCCGTATCTTCGGCCTGCACACCCAGCCAAACAAAGGAAGAGGAGCTGATTGTCAGCCCCTCTTTTTCTTTTATTTCAGATAAGTCAATGTGCCGTTTCCGTCCTTATAGGAAATGGTGGCAAGCGCGCCATTGATCATTGTAAGCTGGGGCGGCAAATGGCCGATATCCGCATCATAAATAATAGGAAGTCCAATTTCATCAGCAAATTCATGAATCATCTGTTCGACAGTAAAATCTTCTGTAGATGTGCTTCTGGCAGGTCGTCCGAATACTGCACCGCTTGCGCCATCAAACCAACCAAGCTCTCGCAAATGCCAAAGGTTCCGATAAACTTCCGCTGTCCCCCAATTGCCCCATTCCAAATAGACAAGAGTATTCTCTGTAAAACCATTGCGCCATTTTTCAATCGGTGCATATTTTGTTCCGGCGATGGCAGTTAATGTATTCAAGCATCCGCCAATTAACCGTCCGGTAAAGGAAACAGATGTAGCAGTTGTGGATTTCCACTCGGTTCTGCTGTCCAAGTCAAAGCCTGACGCGTCGTTCTGTTCAAAGAGAGCATCCCAGGAAGACTGATACATAGGAGATGAATGTTGGACAATGCTTTCACGTGACGGAGCAGATAGAATTTTGTGCCACTGATTTGTCGTCTCATCCAGCTTGTCCATATGTAAGTCGAAAAAGTTAGTTGCGTGGGCGCTGGCAATGTTTGTTTGGAGCGTATAGCTGCAAAGCAGCGTGCTGGTATCGGAATAGCCGATGAGCCAGGTTGGCTTGCTGTTAGCTAGCTTTTCCCAATCAAGCTTTGGTAATACTTGTACGAGCAATTCTCCGCCCCAAGGAGGCATAACAGCATCAATAGCAGGGTCTGTCATAAAACGCATTAATTCATTTGCGCGAATTTCAGCTGAGCAGCTTCGTGCGGCTTTTTGCGTCCAGACAGTTTCTCCGATAATGACATGATCACAAAATTGCTCCAGCTGCTTTTTGGCTTTATGTACGCGCGTATGAAGCGGGGTGGGCACACCGCTGGATGGAGCCGTAACTGCGAAAGTGGAAGTGGCTGTTAAAGCCGCCGGATACGTTATTGTCATCAACATCATTCCTTTATTTTCCATATTATAGCATGGCAGCTTGGCTGTTTGAACATAGGTTTCGCAGGGAATGGGATAGCAGACATTCGAATTTATCTGTTTTGATAAAATGAAGGATTTGCGTGCATCATAAATGTGTTGTCTATTGTTTAAGTGCTAGCTGCATTCCCTGTAATCACGATAGTCAGGTGGGCGGCGGTGTAAACAACAAAACAACAGATACAATGGAGGGAGCCGGTTTGATGAAAAGTAAATTCACGTTAGGTTTAACGATAGGTGCTACAGTCGGCGGCTTGATTTCGTTATATGATGCACAAACTAGGCACCATGTACGAGGCAGCTTGATGCGTGCAGGGTCTGAGACGATGTTCTACCTTCGGAACCCCGGTGTTTTTGTGGATGATGTGAAAACTTCTTATGCAAAAGTTGCGACCAGCTTGTCCACAACAGCAGATAAAGGGTTGAGAGGCGTAGAAGAGGTGCAGCACGCTTTACAGAAGGTAAGTAAGCTGGACGATCAGCTTGAACTGCCTGCAGGAAATCAAACAAAGCAGCTGGCAGGCTCAGCATCAGCTAGATAAGACAAAGCGTGTGTCTATAGAGAGAGAAGGAGGAGAAGTCATGGGGAGCTTTCTTAAACAGCTCGGGCAGCGGATCGGCAACGATGAAGTGACTGGTCTGTCTGCCCAGCTGGCTTATTTTTTATTGCTATCACTATTCCCGTTCATTATCTTTCTTGTGTCCCTGATTGCATTTTTACCAGTCAGTCAGGAAGATATTATGAACACTTTATCAACATTTGCACCAGACTCAACGATGCAGTTACTGGAGGAGAATATATCCAGTATCGTCAGTAATCACAATGGTGGCTTATTATCCATCGGTATCTTAGCAACGCTGTGGTCAGCATCTAACGGTGTTAATGCAATTATTCGGGCATTAAACAAGGCTTACAATGTGGATGAAAATCGCTCATTTATTGTTGCCAGAGCTGTAGCTGTCGTCTTAACGATTGCTATGGTACTTGTGATTGCAGTAGCATTTCTGCTTCCGATTTTCGGGAAATCAATCGGCCTTTATATTTTTTCCATTTTTGGATTAAATGAAGGGTTCCTTACTGTATGGGGAGCGTTACGGTGGGTCATATCATTAATTATATTCTTCATCGTGCTGCTTGCACTTTATGTGCTGGCACCAAGTAAGAAGATTTCTATCAAGGAATCCATGGCAGGTGCAGCCTTTGCTGCAGTCTTCTGGATGATTGCTTCCTTGTTATTCTCCTTTTATGTAAATAACTTCGGTAACTATTCAGCTATGTACGGTTCACTTGGTGCAGTCATCGTTCTGATGATTTGGTTCTACTTATCGGGTATTATTATTATTTCCGGCGGCGAGGTTAATGCTTTGCTGCACGAAAGGAAAAAAGGGAAGAAGGCCTCCTAACTAGGAAGCCTTCTTTTTTATCGCAACAGGCGTAATCCGTTCAAGATAACCAGGATCGTACTGCCCTCGTGTCCGACAACGCCAAGCGGTAAGCCGAGAGATTGACTCACGTTCGCTAAGATGAGCAACATAATCACAGCTACGGAAAATACAACATTTTGCTTAATAATTCGTCGCATTCTTCTAGATAACTTCATAGCATCTGTAAGTTTACCTAAGTCATTCTTAATCAGAACCATGTCTGCCGTTTCCAATGCAGCATCTGTTCCAGTGCCCATCGCAATCCCAATTTGAGCAGTGGCGAGTGCAGGAGCATCATTAATGCCATCTCCAACCATGGCAATTGTTCCATAACTGCTTTCCAGTTCTTTGATTGCGGCTGCTTTCTCTTCAGGCATGCAATTTGCTCGGTATGTTGTAATACCAGCTTCTTTAGCTATAGCGCGTGCTGTTTGTTCATTATCGCCTGTCAGCATGATGGTTGCTATCCCTTGCTTTGTTAAATTATGAATGGCAGCTTCTGCTTCTGGTCGGATTGTATCTTGCAAGGCGAACACTGCAAGTACTTCTTCATTATTCTCCATATATACAAGGGATTTCCCGGCTTCAGCGAGTTTTTTTGCTTTTTCAGCTAAATGCTCTCCAATTGGCTTGTGCATAAAGGAAGCATTACCAATTCGCCATGTCTGTCCCTTCCAAATGCCGTCCATACCTTTCCCAGCTGTATCTTTTACTCGCTCGGCAGGCTCAGCTGCGTGTGTTTTTGCATAAGCAGCAATGGCTTTTGCAAGAGGGTGAGAAGATTGTGATTCAATTGCATAAGCAGCCTGTAATACGACGGAAGAGTCACCGTTTTTATTGATAATATAGTCGGTTACAGAAGGTCTGCCAACCGTCAGACTGCCAGTTTTATCAAATGCTACAGCTTTCACTTTTCCAAGCGTTTCAAGGTGAGTGCCGCCTTTTACTAAGATGCCATTTCTGGCTCCTTTTGAAATTGCTGATAAAGTAGCAGGCATGACAGAAGCTACCAATGCGCAAGGAGAGGCAACTACGAGCAAAATCATGGCGCGGTAGAAGGACTCAGTAAATGTCCAAGACGAGATAATCGGCGGAACGAGGAAAAGCAGCAAAACAAGGAGCAAAACCGTTTTGACATAAGGACCTTCAAATCGTTCGATAAAATGCTGGGCGGGTGATTTTTGGGACTGTGCAGTTTGCACCATTGAGATAATCCGTTGAAACAGGGTTTCTTTGGCAGGCTTGGTGACGCGAATTTCTAACACAGCACTTGAATTGACAGTACCCGCAAAAACTTCATTTCCTTCTGCCTTTGTAACCGGAATGCTTTCTCCGGTGATGGCACTTTCATCAATACTAGTAATTCCTTTTGTAATGATACCGTCAGTGGGAATGCGTTCTCCAGACAGCACGACCACATGGTCATCTACTTGCAGCTGATCAACAGGAACAATTTCTTTGCCAGCATCGGTTAATCTAGTTGCTTCATTAGGCTGAAGGGAAAGAAGCGCATGTAGTTCTGCGCTGCTTTTGTTCTCTGTGTACGTCTCTAATGCTCCAGATAGGGCAAAGATAAAGATAAGCAGTGCACCTTCCAGCCAATGTCCAATAATAGCCGCTCCAATCGCTGCTAAAATCATCAGCATCTCTACGTTTAATTTCCGATCAATGATTGACTCGGTAATACCTTCTTTTGCCTTGAAGAAGCCGCCGATAAGGTAAGCGATACAATAAGCAATAGGAGCGGCATTTGTTTCGTGCAGACTGAAATAAGTAATTACAATTAGAAGGCCGCTAACTAAAGCTGCAATTAATTCGATGTGTTTTCTCAATTTTATTCATCCTTCATATCTATGTAATATTTATTTATAATAATTATAATCTAATACTAATTACATCATATTCGAGAGTTTAATTAAAATCAATATAAAAAAGAAATTATTTTAATTTAAAATGAAACAGAGGAAGATAAAAAGTGAAACAGTTAATAATAATGTTGAAATAGTGGTAATTACCTGTTATCTTTTAAAATATATAAAAATAGAACAATAGGAGAGTGTATCGCCTTATGAGGAAAAGATTAGCTATTATCGGATCTTTATTTATGATTATGCTTCTTTTGGCTGCATGCGGGACCAATGGAGAAGGTAACTCTGAAAGCGCTGACAGCAACACGGATTGGGCAAGAATTCAAGATGCAGGTAAGTTAGTAGTCGGTACATCCGGAACATTGTATCCTGCTTCGTATTATCCAGAAGGTTCGGATGAGCTTACGGGATATGATGTGGAAGTCATTAAAGAGATTGCCAAACGATTGGATTTAGAAGTGGAGTTTAGAACGTCTGATTTCAATAATGCGATGGCATCCGTTCAAAATGGAAGAGTTGATATTGCTGCGAATGATATTGAAATTACAGAAGATAGAAAAGAGCAGTTTTCTTTTACAGAACCATATAAGTATTCGTTCACTTCAATGATTGTTCGGAAAGATGATTTGTCAGGTATCCATAGCCTTGAGGATCTAAAAGGAAAGCGTGCCGGCGGTGAAGCAACTACGAACCACAGTAAGATAGCAGAGCAGCTAGGTGCAGAAGTTGTTGCTTACAATAATGCAGCAAACGATGTATATCTGCGTGATGTAGACAATGGTCGTACAGATTTGATTATCAATGATTATTATCTGCAGTCATTAGCACTTCAAGCGTTTTCTGATTTCAATATTATGATTCATCCCGATTTCAAATTCGATCAAATCACGCAAGGAGCACTGTTGCCAAAAGATGCGACAGAACTAAAAAAACAAATGGACAAGGCGCTGAATGAGATGCGCGAAGACGGAACCTTAACGAAGCTGTCTAAAGAATTCTTTGGCGGGGCAGACGTGTCCAAGGAACCAGAAGAAGAATTGCCAACAGTTAAGGACTTGCTTGAAGAACAAAAATAAAGAACCAAAAAAGGAGAGACTTCACGATGAAAAAGCACATTATATTTCTATGCAGTTTGCTATTCGTCCTCATACTGAGTGCATGTGGTACTTCTGAAGATAAAGATGGTAAGGAGCAGGCGGCTGATGATAAGATTTGGGAAAACATTAAAGAAACAGGCAAGATTACTGTCGGAACTTCTGGAACATTATATCCGGCAAGTTATTACCCAGATGGCTCTGATGAAATCTCAGGTTATGACGTAGAAGTAGTCAAAGAAATTGCCAAGCGCCTGGATTTGGAAGTCGAATTTAAAACGTCTGACTTCAACAATATGCTCGCTTCTGTGCAAAATGGCCGAGTGGATATGGCAGCCAACGATATTGGCATAACAGAAGAGCGGAAAGAGAAATTTGCGTATAGTGAGCCGTATAAATACTCTTATACAACGATGATTGTACGAAAAGATGATTTATCAGGAATTGAAAGCTTGTCTGATTTGAAAGGTAAAAAAGCAGGCGGAGAAGCAACGACTGGATACAGTAAAATAGCAGAACGTCTTGGTGCCGAAGTTGTAGCTTATGGTAATACAACCAATGATGTATATTTGCGTGACGTTGATAATGGACGGACTGATTTAATCATTAATGACTATTATTTACAATCTTTAGCGCTGCAGGCATTCCCAGACTTCAATATTACCATTCATCCAGATTTTAAATTTGATGGATCTGCGAACGCAGTGATTATGTCGAATGATGCTACAGAGCTGAAAGCGCAAGTGGACAAGGTGCTTGGTGAAATGAAAGAAGACGGAACCCTAACGAAACTTTCGGAAAAGTTCTTTGATGGTGCAGATGTTTCAAAGGAGCCAGAAGAAGACATTCCATCCATCGATGAATTAGTGAAACAACAGGAAGAAGAAGCAAAATGATGCCATTTGAGCTGATGGACTTAGGAAAGTTTTTTGATCCTACATTAGCTTGGGATAACCTTCCATTTATTCTGGAGGGATTACCGATGACGATAGCTGTCGCCTTTGCCGCTATGGCAATCGGGCTGCTCCTTGGCTTCTTTTTGGCGATAGGCCGCAGTTCTAGATTCTTTTTCTTACGGTGGCCAACACGTTTCTATATTTCCTTTATGCGAGGAACGCCGATTCTCGTTTTCTTGTTCATCCTGTATCAAGGGCTGCCTGTCGTCCAAATTCAATTGGATGCTTTTACGTGCGCAGTACTCGCATTTGGATTAAATAGTGCTGCATACATTGCGGAGGTTAATCGCGGGGCGCTGAGCAGCATTTCTTATGGACAATGGGAATCTTCGTATGCCCTTGGATTGAATTACTGGCAGACGCTGACGCGTGTCATCACGCCGCAAGCTATTCGGGTCGCAATGCCGCCACTGACGAATGTATTCCTTGATTTGGTGAAAGCGACAAGTTTGGCGGCGGTTATAACAGTGCCGGAGATGTTTCAAAAGGCACAAATCGTTGCTGGACGGACGTTTGACTCCATGACGATGTACATTACGGTAGCGCTAGTCTATTGGCCGCTTTGTATAATCATTTCTTATTTCCAGGAGCGGCTGGAAAAGCGCTTTTCACGTTATATAAATTAAAGAAAAAGGGATGCGCCCGGGTGGGTGCATCCCTCTTAATGTTGTTGAGCTGCTACTGCATGTCTGGAGAAAATGGCATGTACGAGTAAGGTAATAAAGATGCCGGCAAAAATGACAGTCATAATAAGAAAGAAGCTGACATGCGGAAGTTCTTCAATAAATACCCCGCTAAGATACGGTCCGCCGAGACTGCCAAGACTAAATGTAATGCTGCAGAGCAAATTGCCTGTAGGCAGTAAATGACGTGGTGTTAAGTCTGTCATATAGCTGATTCCTAGTGAAAATGTGGATCCCAGCATCATCCCTGCAACGAACAAGCAAATGAAGAGGGCAACATAATGTGCTTCCAAGAATCCAGCAGCGCCGAAACAGATTGTTCCTAGGAGTATGACGGTGAGCAGCGTATATTTACGGCCGAATTTATCACTTAGCATACCAAGCGGAATTTGGAACACGATGCCTCCAATTGCAAAACTCGTGAGCAAAACAGATACCTCGGAAACGCCAATATCCTGACGCAGTCCATAGATAGGAAAACTTCCGTTAAGAGAAGATTCCAAGAAGCCATAACCAAGCGGCGGCAGAAAGGCGACCCATGCATATTTCAAAGTTGATCCAAATCGTTGCACAAGTCCTTGCTGATTTGCAGCTTGCGTATTTTCGGACTCAGGAAACTCGTTGCGCAGCTGGAAGAGGGTGAACCATGCAATCAAGCACAGACCGCCGGACAAGATGAATGGCAAAGATTCTGAAATCTTAACCAATGATGTCATCAGTGGACCCACTGCGAAACCAATGCCGAAAAATAAACCATAAATAGAGATATTTCTTCCTCGGACTTTGTCTGGTGAAGAGGAAGTAATCCATGTCTGCGTACCGAAATGAAGCGCATTGTCTCCGATGCCAATTAATAAGCGCAAGACAAACCAAAACCAAAAAGACTTCCATAAAGGAAAAGCAAACAGAGCGACGACAACAATTAGTCCTCCTGCTATAATAACTGGTCGATAACCAAACTTGCGCAAAGGTGCCTCCATAAACGGCGAGACCGCCAAAATTCCAATGTAAATGGCGATTGCGTTCAGCCCATTCATGGAAGAGGACAAACCGTCTTGTTCGAAAATGATGGCAATCAATGGCAGCAGAAGCCCTTGACTGAAGCCGGAGACCGCAACAATACTGACGAGGATCCAAAAACTGTAAGCATTTCTCATATTGTCATTACCCCTGTATGTAAGATAAATTCCAAATTCTACTGTATAGTTTTTGCTAAGATTGGTCAATCAAGCAGGTGGGTTAGAACGCTGGCCAAAGGGGGAATATAGGCTGGAAAAGTAGAAGAGGATGAGTCAATTGAAGTTAACGATGAAACAGCATGGTTTTCGTATTGATCTGCCCCATCAAACGTTAGATATTGATGGGAATGAATTGTTTGGTATCAGACCTTACCAGCTAATGGTTTCCTCTATAGCAGGCTGCAGCGCGTCCGTTTTTCGTAAAGTTATGGAGAAACAGGGCTTGGAAATAGATGACATGGAAGTTCTGACGGAAGTGGAGCGAGATGAACAGGATGCAAACCGTATCACCAAGATTACACTGACTTACGTTGTGCGTGGTTTTCACTTAGACAAAGGTCAGCTCGAAAAAAACCTTCAGCTCGCGCACAAAAACTGTTCGATGGTCCAAACCGTCAAGGATTGTATTGAGATAGAAGAACATTTGGAAGTCATTCACTTGAACCATTATTAAATGTATAGGAAAGCTCGTGTCTTCAGATACTAGGAAAAAATCTGAAAGGCAGGGGCTTTTCTTTATGAAATTCACGAGAATCTTAATTGCAATAATGGCACTGCTTATGCTGACGCTTCCTTTTTCTGTGTCGGGGAAGGCAGAGAACGTACAGAAAAAAGATCCGACTGAAATTCCAAACCACGTTCTAAATATCTCAAAAGAGAACACATATCCAAATTCCAATAAAGATCAAATTGTTTTGGAGCCAAGTGAGCTAGTAAAAGAACTGACGGAAGAAAGTGATATCGTCATTCAAAATCCAGAGCTTATTCGTATTTTAAACGAATCCTCTTTGAAACCATCACCATTGGCTATCGGCTATCGAGGTATGATTTTTATGGGGCACTGGCCGCTGGAATATACGTCTGAAGAAACGAATATTAACTGGCAATATCAAAAAGTAAATTCAAATCAAGTGAGCAACGCTGGTGGCGAATCTGCTAAGCAAATGAATTATGAACAGCAGGAAGAGCGGTATGTGAAAGGCGGTCTGACAGCTGAAATCGAAAATCCAAAAGATATCAAGCTGATGATGCTTCAGCAAGCACAAAAGAATACCAAGCTTCCGTTATCGTTCCAGACAGTAATTGGGAAAGGAACAAACAAAGAGAATGAATATGGTGTCCCATTGAATAAAGCGGGCATTCTTACTGCATATGCTCCAGCTGTTAATGAAAAGGGTACGATAACGTTTGGAGAAGTGTATGTGGAACTAAAAGGTTCGAAAAAGCAGATTGTGATTAAAAATATTACAAAACAGGGAATTGGTGCGTGGATTCCAATTCAAGACCACCTATCCTTTACCTTCAACGTTCAATAAAATGTATGGGTATGCTATAATTACGTATACGCTACATGATAGACAGACGATACGTTAAAGGAGTTTTAGCCTTGACCATTCCAACGAATAAAGTAGATGACTTGAAGCAGCGGCTTGCTGCATTCATGGACTATCTTGACAATATTGAACCGGAACAAACTTCTCTTGATGAGATTGATGAGATGCTCCGGATGCTTGACGACATGGAGAATAAATTCAAGTAAGGCCGTGCAGATGCACGGCTTTTGCTATTTTTTACGTCGCATACTTGCCTTCTGATTAGCGCACGCTATGGGTAAGGAGCGTGTGAGAAATGCGATATAAATCAATGATGTTAATCCTCGTATTGCTGCTGATTGCGCCAACACTCACGGCGGCTGAAAGCTCTGTCAGCTACGGATGGGGATTTGTGAAAAGCAAAAATGGAAGCATCCCGGAAATAGGGAAGTATCAACAGCTATTGGACAAATACCATAGTTATTATTTGGATGATTCTGGAGAAAAAACAGTTTATATTACGTTTGATAATGGCTATGAACAAGGCTATACAGATGAAATCTTGGACGTTCTAAAGAAGCAGGAAGTTCCAGCTGCCTTTTTCATTACTGGTCACTATGTGGATTCTGCACCAGAATTGGTCAAACGGATGGTAGATGAAGGACATATTATTGGCAATCACTCCTATCATCATCCTGACTTAACCAAGGTTTCCAAAGAGAAAATGCAGAAAGAGCTCGACATGCTGGAAACTGCTGTAGCTGATTTAACCGAGCAGGATGATATGCATTATCTCCGGGCGCCTCGCGGTACTTTCAGTGCGCGTTCCCTCAAGTGGTCGGAAGATATGGGCTATACAAATGTATTCTGGTCACTGGCTTATGCCGATTGGAAGACGGGCGAACAAAAAGGCTGGCAGCATGCGTATGATCAAGTGATGGCGCAAATGCACCCAGGAGCAGTCGTGCTGCTGCATAGCGTTTCCGAGGACAACGCAGTAGCATTAGAGGAATTAATTATCGAACTAAAAAAACAAGGCTATTCTTTCCGTACATTGGACGACCTAGTCAAGCAGGATATCTTGCCAAAAGCCGTTACACAATTTTAAGCTGATCCGTTCCGAGGATCAGCTTTATTTATTTTCGCTCGATAATACTTCTGACTATTTCCATGAAATAGTCACGCCAGGTTTTCTGCGGCTGTTTCTCCATCACTGTACCTCTTCTCTTAAATAGCTGTGCAGCCATTTAACTTCGGCAAGCGCCTTTTCATCTTTCATTACCTCTCCAGGTTTGTTCCCCTCTGCCAATATATAGTGTGTAAAGCGTATATCGAGAAGGTCAAATATATGCTGAAACTGCAGAATTAGAGGCAACCCTTTGAATCGAGGCCGATCGCCGCCAACTGCTAATACAATTGCTTCCTTAGGCTTCTTGTGTTTAAATGCAGGCTGTCTGAAAATGTAGCTCAGCCTATCGAGAAGCAGTTTTAACTTGCCGGGTATACCGTACCAGTAAATCGGTACAGCGAAAACAATTACATCATTCTCCAGCAGAAAGTCCAGCAATAGCGTGGTGTACGAGTCAAGTGGTGCCGGCGCATTTTCATGACGGGAATCCTCAAAATCCATCAACTCTAAATTCTTGGTTTCCAGTGTATGATATACAGTCCCGGCCACGAGTTTTTCACCAAGCAGCCTACTGTTGCTGTCTTCGCGGGTACTTCCAACTATCAATCCTATAGACATGACATCTTGTCCTTTCCGTTTTTTATATAAAAAGTGTATACTGCATCCATATATAGAAAAAGCTGAATAATTTGATTGGTATCATCGGAAATAGCGATTTAGGAGTGAGTTTGTTTGCATATCAACCATTTGAAGACTTTTGCTCTAGCGGCTGAAACCCTCAATTTTACGAAGACAGCACGGCTGCTTGATTACGCACAATCGAGTGTCACTGCGCAGATTAAATCACTTGAAAAGGAGTATCAAGTAGAGCTGTTTCAAAGGCTTGGCAAGAGGATATACCTTACAGAAGCTGGATTTAAAATGCAGCATTACGCAAAAAGAATCTTAACACTCCATAATGAGATGAAAGAAGAATTAGGAGAAGGTCTGGAGGAGAAGGGTACACTCATGATAGGTGCTTGTGAAAGTCAGTGCATATACCGTCTTCCACAATTGCTGCGCTATATTCGTGAGCAATATCCAAAAGTTCAGATTATCTTAAAACCCGTTCCATCTACTAGCGACGCCGAATTAATGCTGCAAGAAGGTACATTAGATTTAGCACTTATTATGGATCGAGAAAGGTCCTTTCGTATGCTGGAGTCCATTTCGCTTTATCGTGAGGAAATAGTATTTGTATCCGCACGGAGTCACCCTTTGGCGGCCAAATCGCTAATACATCTGACAGAGGTAATGCAGCACCCATTAATTTTGACAGAGCAAGGTTGTTCGTACAGGACAGAATTAGAGCGGGTGTTACAGGAGAAGAACCTAAATGCAGAGAACATAATTGAATTTGGCAGTATTGAAGCTATCAAACAGTGTGTACTTGCTGGTTTAGGGCTATCTTATTTACCATTAATGACAGTTGAAAAAGAATTACAGGCAGGTTCACTTGCCTCATTAGCACTCGAAGAAACGATTCATCAGCCTACCACCAAGCTGCTATGGCATAAGGATAAACGGCTGTCACAAGTTATGCGGGATACAATCGACTATGTTATAAATCAAGCGGGATAGGAGAGGCTATTCATGTGGGAAAAAGACCTTATAGGAAAGCATACATACGATTATCATTATTTAATGAAAAGATGGAAAATGGATGCATTAAATGTTGTTGACGTGGATGAACATCTTATAAAGCTTCCAATTGTTTTACAAGATGAATCGAGGCACATTGTAGAGCTGCAATTCAGCGGACCGATTACTGCGCCTGCTGTGCGGGTGTCTTCTGCAGATACTGCAAAAAGTGAAGAGATTATCGATTGGGTGCAAAACTGGCTGCAATGGGATAGAGATTTGGCGGAGGTTGCAGCTCATTTTGTTGGATCAGATCTGGAACAGCTTTTTTACGCGCACGCAGGTACCCCAATCGTAAAAGATACGAACCTCTATTATTGTTTAATGAAAACAATCATTCATCAGCAATTGAATCTGAAATTCGCCTATACACTTACCAATCGTTTAGTGGAAGCGTATGGAATATTTACGGATGATGTCTGGTTTTATCCGTCGCCGGAACGAATTGCCTCCCTGTCATATGAAGATTTACGCAGCATGCAGTTCTCCCAGCGAAAAGCTGAGTATGTAATTGATACAAGTCGCCTTATTGTAGAAGGGAAGCTGAATTTGGAGCAATTATCAACTCAACCAGATGAGACAATTGCAAAAGAATTGATAAAGATTCGTGGTTTGGGGAGTTGGTCTGCTCAGAACTGGATGCTCTCTGGATTAGGGCGTGGAGACTTATTACCAGCTGCTGATATCGGAATTCAAAAAGCTTTGAAATCTTATGAAGATTTGCCTGAGAAACCAACTCCAGCAAGCATTCATGAGCGAGGAGAAAGGTGGGCTCCGTACCGCAGTTACGCGGCTGTAACCCTTTGGAGAAGTATTGAGACCTGATACTAATATCAAGTTTTATAATTTGGTAACAATTATTAGTGGGAACTCACGCCCACGTCTGCTATAATGAGTGCATTAGTTAAAACAGGCAGCCATTTAGGAGGCGTAAGTATGGAAAGAAAAGATTTGATTGCACCAGAACAGTACAACATCGTGAATGAAATGGAGCGATTCGTTACAGATGAAGAACGAAAAGCGCTTATTTGGATGGATGAAGCGGGAAATAAAAAGGAAGTAACGTATAAAACGTTATTTCAGGATGTGAACCGCACCGGTAATGTTCTGAAACAGCTGGGCTTGGAGAAAGGCGATGCGATTCTTGTTATGGTACCGCGTGTCGTAGAAGCGTATCATATTTACGCTGCGGCATTGAAGCTCGGACTTGTAATCATTCCTAGCTCCGAAATGCTGAAAACAAAGGATTTGCAATACCGCATTGATCATGGAAAAGTGAAAAGCATTATTAGCTACCACGCATTCACAGAGCAGTTTGAAGATATCGAGAATCAAGATAGCTTAGTAAAGCTTGCTATTGGCGGTTCCGCTGCGGGTTGGCACAATCTTGAAGCGATAAAAGAAACAGCGTCAGCTGAACTGGAAACGGTACAAACAACGAGAGACGATTTAGCATTGCTATCTTATACGAGCGGAACAACAGGTAATCCCAAAGCGGTAGTGCATACACATGGCTGGGGATACGCGCATTTACGTACAGCGGCTGAAAACTGGTTATCTGCTTCGGAAGGAGATATCGTTTGGGCAACAGCTGCACCAGGCTGGCAGAAATGGGTATGGAGTCCATTCCTTTCTGTATTAGGAACAGGAGCAACTGGCTTCGTTTATATGGGACGCTTTGATGCGAAAACGTATCTTTCCTTATTAGAGGACTATAAGATCAATGTACTTTGCTGCACGCCGACCGAGTATCGTCTTATGGCAAAAGTAACGGATCTTGGCAGCTATAATTTAAATGAGCTGCACAGTGCGGTTTCAGCTGGTGAACCATTGAACAGAGAAGTAATTGACGTATTCCAGAAGCACTTTAATATCATTGTGCGTGATGGTTATGGTCAGACAGAAAGCACATTGCTGTTAGGTATTATGAAAGGTATGGAGCCGAGACCAGGTTCTATGGGTAAACCGACTCCAGGAAATGAAGTAGTTGTTATTGATGAAGACGGGAATAAAGTCAAAACAGGCGAAGTCGGCGATATCGCTTTGAAACTCGACAGTCCTGCTTTGTTCAAAACATATTTCCGTGAGCCAGAACGCCGCACGCAAGCAGAACGCAACGGCTATTTCGTTACGGGTGACCAAGCATCTATTGATGAAGACGGCTACTTTTGGTTTGAAGGACGCAGCGATGATATTATCATCAGCTCTGGATATACAATTGGACCGTTCGAAGTGGAAGACGCTTTGGTGAAACACCCAGCTGTTGCAGAATGTGCTGTTGTAGCAAGTCCGGATGAAATCCGCGGCAACGTCGTCAAAGCATTTATCATTTTGCGCGAAGGTGTAGACGTGAACGAGCCTGGTCTTGTGAAAGACTTGCAAACACATGTTAAAAATACAACTGCACCATACAAGTACCCGCGTAAAATTGAATTCGTCAAAGACCTGCCGAAAACATCTTCTGGTAAAATCAGACGAGTTGAACTTCGCAACAATGAAAAAAGAAATGCAAAATAAATAGAAATTGCGCTATATAGCAGTGTAGGCTGTCGAGTAGATCTCGACAGTCTTTTTTGTTAGGTTTATTTCTCACTAAAATAGTGAATACGGTGAAAAGAAGTGAGGTGCTGTCAGTTTAGAGAAGGCAAACTGTACAGCCTTGGATTTCGTTCATAATGTTTCATAGGTAGACAAGATATGGACTACATGCAGCGGTTAAAGAATGCCGCTAGGTAGGAGTTCACGAACTAAATCTTTCCCTATAAACGCAGCTTTCTTCTATAAAAGAGTTACTTCTCCTTATAAGCTTAATTGAAATAACTATAAAAAAGTAATGCAAAAGGCTTGAAAGTCAAAGAAGGTCAGACTATAATAGGTTTACAAGGTCAAAGATAGTCAAAGTCAAATTGACACTTGGCCAATTAAAACATCTAACCTTTGGGGAGGTAATTGTAATATGAAATGTCAACATTGTGGTGAACGAGAAGCAAACGTGAACTTGTTAATGCAATTCAACAACCAAAAACAGCAATTACAGCTCTGCCATACTTGCTATAATGAAATAAAAAATACATCTAAAAACCCAGCTGGCTCCGCTTCTAATGGCGGAACCATGGATGATTTCTTTAAAAATATGTTTGGCGGATCTCAGTCCGGTTTTCAAGCTGGCGGAAATCAGCAGGCACAAGCAGGCGGTAGAGGACGCGGACGCGGCGGATTGCTTGATTCACTTGGTAAAAACGTAACAGACGGTGCACGAGCGGGTCTGATTGATCCGGTTATCGGGCGTGAACAGGAAGTTAAACGTGTGATTGAAACATTAAATCGACGCAATAAAAATAACCCAGTTCTAATCGGAGAACCTGGTGTAGGTAAAACAGCAATTGCTGAAGGACTAGCTCTGCAAATTGTGGAGGGCAATGTTCCTGTGAAGCTGCAAAACAAAGAGATTTACTTGCTTGATGTGGCATCGCTTGTCGCTAATACAGGGATGCGTGGGCAGTTTGAAGAAAAAATGAAACAACTTATTTCTGAACTGCAGCAACGTAAAAATGTTATTTTATTCGTTGATGAAATTCATTTATTAGTCGGAGCAGGAACTGCCGAAAGCTCTCAAATGGATGCAGGGAATATTTTGAAACCTGCACTTGCTCGTGGTGAGCTGCAGTTGATTGGTGCTACAACTTTAAAAGAATATCGTCAAATTGAGAAAGACGCAGCGCTTGAACGACGCTTCCAGCCTGTTATGGTGAAAGAACCAACAACCGAACAGGCGATTGAGATACTAAAAGGCTTGCAGGAAAAATACGAAGCGTACCATCAGGTTTCTTATAGTAAAGATGCAATTAATGCCAGCGTAAACTTGTCTCAACGCTATATCCAAGATCGCTTCTTGCCTGATAAAGCAATTGACTTGCTAGATGAAGCGGGTTCTCGCATTAACTTATTAACTGTGACAACAGATGAAGATGCTATCCAAACGCGACTTGCACAAATTTCAAAAGAGAAGGAAGAAGCTGCAGGGCGTGAGGATTACGAACGTGCCGCGTATCTTCGTCAAGAGGAAATTCAGCTTGAACAAAAGCTGGAAGAACCGAAGGATGAAGAAAAAGGCCAAGTGACAGTCGAAGTCATTCAGCAGATTGTGGAAGAAAAAACAGGTATTCCTGTAACGAAGATTCAATCTGAAGAACAAAACAAGATGAAAAACTTGGCTGCTAATTTGTCCGGCAAAGTAATTGGACAGCAGCAGGCAGTTGAACGAGTAGCTAAAGCGATTCGACGCAGCCGTGCTGGTTTGAAATCCAAGCAGCGTCCGATTGGTTCATTCCTCTTTGTAGGTCCGACTGGTGTTGGTAAAACAGAGCTTACCCGTGCATTGGCAGAAGAGATGTTCGGAACACGCGAATCCTTTATCCGTTTAGACATGAGTGAGTACATGGAACGTCACTCTGTGGCGAAACTAATTGGTTCTCCTCCAGGATATGTAGGACATGAAGAAGCTGGCCAGCTCACTGAGCGTGTGCGTCGTAATCCTTACACAATTGTGCTTTTGGATGAGATTGAAAAAGCACACCCAGATGTACAGCATATGTTCTTGCAAATCATGGAAGACGGTCACTTAACGGACAGCCAAGGCCGGAAAGTAAGTTTCAAAGATACAGTTATCATCATGACAAGTAATGCTGGTACAGGAGATAAACAGATTTCTGTCGGCTTTACGAATTCAAGCAACGAAGCGGTATCTGTTATCGAGAAGCTTGGCGCTTACTTTAAACCAGAATTCCTAAACCGTTTTGATTCCATTATTAGCTTCGATGAATTAAAAGAGGAAGACCTTGTACAAATTGTCGAGCTTATGATTGGAGACTTGGAGAACAATATGGAAGAAGAAGGCTATCAGCTTGAAGTGACAGAAGCAGCAAAACACTTCTTGGCTAAGAAAGGCTATGACCCACGCTTTGGTGCTCGCCCATTACGTCGGGTTATCCAAAGTGAAGTAGAAGATAAAATTACTGATTTCATCCTTGAAGAAGAGAATGTAAGCAGTATGGTAATAGACATGGTTGAAGATCAGATTACAGTAGCAAGTAAATAATAGAAAAGGGACTCACGCTTCCGGGCGTGAGTCCCTTTTTTATGCAGCGCGCTCGCCAATAGAGGTACTGGTGCGGATGAAAAACCAGCTGATGATATAGCAGACAATTGCAATTGCGACTATCAATCCAAATGCTGGGAGGATAGCTAAGTCTTGTAACCATGATAGAGAGTTAATGAGAAATTTACGGCTGGCTAACATTAGTGTAATTCCAATTAAGACAACGCCGCCTATAACGCCGCCACCTAAAAAACCAAACTTATATATGATTGTTCCGAGTAAGAGGCCGGCCGCAAAGAAGGTAACCAAGAAAGCATAATCAAGCGGCAGACTGTACAGGATACTATTAAGTTCTGTACTTGCACCAATTGGTCGCAGAATATTAATTTTAGTCACATCAGCAGCAACCAGAACAATGTTTAACACCACTTGTACAGCGGCAAGGAAAGCCACCATTACTAGGCTGATTAGCGCTATAAAAATTCCTAAAGCTGCATGATAGCTTCTTCTAGTAGCGCCTCTTTTAATTGCAAATGGAAGGCTTTCTTGGATAGTTCGAAAGCCGAATATTGCCATAAAAATATATGCTGGAGCTGTAATACTAATATACATCACGTCTGCGACTGCAGCTCCTAGGAGCGTTAAGATGGTAACACAAAACAGTAGAATAGCGCAGAAGATCGTAACGGTACGTCTGCTGTCAACAGTGAAGAAATACAATAAAGCTTGAATTTGTTTGCTCATACGTGGACACCTCTCTTTTCAGTTAAATGAACCATCATATCTTGCAGCGGCACTCCAGAGAGTGTTAAACCATCAGTTAGATTTGGTTTTTCAGGGGAAAGCAGATAAACTTGTGTTGTTCCGGCGAAGCTTTTTTCCTTAATAATGTTTTTGCCTGTTGCAAAGGATTTGACCTGTACAGATGGACCTGATATACAATAGCTTTCAGACCGGAGCTCTTCAGCACTTTTTCGAAGCAAGATACTGCCTTTATTGAAAATGATAACTTCCTCAAACAAGTTACTAACTTCGTCTATGAGGTGTGTGGAAAGAATGATGATTCGAGGATTGCGTTGGAATTCTTCGAGCAGTACTTCGTAAAAATAAGCACGAGATGCTGCGTCTAGTCCGATGTAAGGTTCATCCAGCATCGTAACAGAGGCATTGCTGGCCAGACCAACGATAATGCCGAGTGCAGATTCCATTCCTTTTGAAAGATTCTTTATCCTACGCTTTTTGTCTAAGTCGAATCCTTTCAGCAGATTTGCGGCTAATTGTTTATCCCAATTTGCATAAAACATAGAAGCAATCTTTAATGTTTGCTCAATTGATAGATCTTTTTTAAAGTTATCTGCTTCTTTGATTAAACAGATGTTCTCTGTAACAGCTTGATTATCAAAAGGCTTCATACCATTAACGAGTAAGTTACCCTGGGTGGGTTTGTCGAAACCAGCCAGCAGCTGCATAAAAGTAGACTTACCCGCGCCATTTCTCCCGAGCAGACCATAAATCTTTGGTTCAGTAATTCGCAAATCAATTCCTTTTAAAGCTGTCGCTGTCTTATACACTTTCGTTAGGTTATCAGCTACAATTGTCATCTTTGTTCCTCCTTCAGCATGCGGATGATTTCTTCCTCGGCAATATGCAGTTTAGTTGCTTCTTGTTTCAGCGGGATAATATAAGCATCGAAGAACTGTTGTTTTCGCTTTCCTAAGAGAATCTCCTGTGCTGTTTCTGTGACAAACATGCCTACGCCTCGTTTCTTAAATAATATACCTTCTTCTACTAGCTGATTAATGCCTTTACCTGCTGTCGCTGGATTGATTTTGTAGTGCTGGGCGAATTCATTGGTCGATGGTACTCGTTCGCCGATAGCAATGGACCCGTTGAGAATGGAATCTTCCAGCTGTTCTTTGATCTGGAGAAAGATTGGTTTTGCGTCATCGAGCATCTTCCTGCTCCTTTCCTAAGGTCTTGGCTAGTTGGTTCATCACTTATGTAACTAACTATATGACCATCGCTTTGTAAAGTCAACCAAATTTTGGAGAATATAAAAAAACAGTGCATTTGCCTGCACTGTTCGTCAACTCAACTTATTTAATTGGTCAATCCGAAATGCGGAATCGGGTAATAACGAAACTTTACTTCCCCAATGACGGAGCTTTGTGGGATAAGGCCAAACATCCTGCTGTCTTTACTATTTCTGCGATTGTCTCCCATGACGAACAGGTAACCATCAGGAATTGTATTTTCCCCGATGACGTCACGAAGTTTAAAATTATTCGTGAATAAAGTATCACCTTGCATTGATTTTTTCATCTCATTCAAATAGGGCTCTGCATACTTCTTGCCGTTTACATAAAGTACGTCATTTCTGTACTCTATTGTGTCTCCCGGAATACCAATTACGCGCTTTACATAACTTGCTTCTTCGTTGGGGGCGCGGAAGACAATTTCATCAAATCGTTCGATATCTCCGATTCTGCTAATAATAATCTTGTTCTGATCTTCCAGTGTTGGTGCCATTGATTCGCCATAAACAGTACTCGGAAAATAGAAATAAGAACGAAAAACAAACAAAATTGCGATTACAATGCCAAGCGGCAGCAGCACAGCATATAGCCTGCGTCTAGTTTTCAGGGAAAGCACCTCCTTTTGTACTAGTGTATCACAGGAAGGAGGTATATAGAAAAAACCGGAGTTATCTTAACTCCGGTTTTACACTGCGTTTATACACTTAATGAATTACTGGATTTATGCGAGAACGGTGTCTTGGCAAGGTATGCATAATAAGCATCCGTATATGGATGGGAGCAGCCTTTCTGCCAAGGTTTATCAGCACCGGTAAAGTGAACAATAGCTGGATTCTCCCTAACCGTGCGTAGTGTACGTTCTTCTTCCATTGATTTTGCTTTGTATTCTTTTAACGTAACATGTGCTTGGGCATTCCATTTCGGGTGCAGGATAAGCCACTTGTCCCAAAGAAGGGCATTGAGTGCATCCTGATCATGCCAAGCAAGTTTGTCTGGATTTTCATCAATAAATGTAAGTACTTTATCTGTCATGTTATGATCCCGCCACGCCTGCATGTCAATCAGAAGCAGACCAGAGTTGAAGTAGCGATCTTCGCTTGTAATTCCCATCTTCGGCAATCGATCATGCTCACCATAATCACTCACAGCTGCAACAATGTTGCCTTCCATGTCGATATCAAACAGTTTTTTCACATCATCAAGAATCAGCATATCGCAATCAACATACAGCGTCCGTTCAATAGAATGATCCATCATTTCAGGAATAGAGATACGATAGTAAGCTGCTTTGGAAATGTGGCGGCTTGCGATTGCACCATCGTATGCGTTCAAATCAACCTCTAGATAATGAAGCGGTGTATCGTAGGCGGCTGCTGTATCTTTCAATAGTTGTTTTTTCTGCTCACTTATTCCACCATCAATAACCGAAATGACAAAATCCTCCGGGTTCGCAGTGTTCTCAAGTAACGAACTTAGCGTTACACCCAAATGCTGCGCGTAGTTGTCATCTGTTGACGAAACAATATGCATTTTCTTCTTCATTGTTCTCTCATCTCCTTAGTGTGTATATTACCGGCACTCTAAGAAAATAAACATGTGAAAAGAATTTGTAATTAATCTGAAATAAACCTTCTATTCGTGTGCCTCATCATCATGTATACTGCTGTTTTCTTTTGCTTCCCACTCTTCCAGCAGCATACCGTACACATTATGGTTAACATAGCCATAAACGAGTTTCTCTGCTTGGCGAATTGTTCCTTCGAGCGTAAAGCCTAGTTTTTCGGGAATTCTACGGCTGCGCACATTCCCGATAGCGGATCGGATTTCCACACGGTTGAGCCGCAGTTCGAGAAAGGCATAGTCCAGACATTTGCTGACGGCTTTCTGCATCAAACCATTTCCTGTATAATCTTCGCCCAGCCAGTAACCAATACTAGTTGTGCTATTTTGCCAATCAATTTTATGAAAACCGATGACCCCGGCTAAAGCACCTTGATACCAAATACCAGCGTTAAAACCATTGCCGGCAGCGAACTGGTCTAAGGTATGCTGGATAAACTGCCTGCTGTCCTCAACCGCGGTGTTCTTATCCACCCAAGGGAGCCAATTGCGCAAATGCTCACGAGAGCTGTCAATCAGCTGAAATAGCTTTTCGCTGTCCTGAACTTCCAATAGCTTTAAATAAGTGGCTGAATCAATACGATGTGTAAACATAATAAGTCGCTCCTTTCATCTGATTTTAGTATAGCATTTTCGGCGTTTTGTTAAAATTAGGAGATTGATCAGCATGCATATGAATGCAAAGCGGACTGCATCCTAGGGGAAAGGGGGCGGAACGCAATGAAGTATTGCTTACGGATAATTTGTCTGGTTCTGCTGCTATGCAGCATTACCCCAGTGAATGTGGCAGCGGAAAGTGGATCAGGCGTATGGGACTATATCTTTTCGCAGACAGAAGAACCCGGGAGATTGCGTGTACATTTTCTCGATGTCGGGCAGGGGGACAGCATGCTGATTGAAACCCCATCTCATTATACGATTTTAATTGATGGGGGAGATCGGGAGGCAGGCGAGAAAGTCATTTCCGAACTTCGAAAGAGAGGTGTGGAAAAGCTGGATCTTTTAGTTGCGACGCATCCGGATATTGACCACATCGGTGGATTGTTGCCAGTGTTAGAGAAGGTAGAAGTGAAGAAAGTGCTTGATAGCGGGAAATTGTATACAACGAAAACGTATCAGCGTTATACAGAGCTTATAGAAGAGAAGAGCATTCCGGTGACAATTGCAGAAGAAGGAACTTATTTGACATTGGACCCGCTGCTTTCTATCCAAGTACTAAATGCCAACCATCTGGAGGCAACGAATAATCAAGCATCGATGGTACTTCGTCTCACTTACCGGACAATCGATTTTCTGCTCATGAGTGATGCGGAAGCCGAACAGGAAGAGAATATAGGGCGTACTTATGAAGTAGAATCGGAAGTTTATAAAGTGGCGCATCATGGTTCTCGGACAAGCAATACATTGGATTTTTTGAAGAAAGTAAAACCTGATTATGCGGTCGTATCTTATGGAAGAGACAATCAGTTAGGTCATCCGACAAAAGAAGTGGTGCAAAATCTTCGGCAAGCAGGTGCTATTCTTTATAGCACAGCTAAAGGCGGAACAATCAGCATTGAGACGAACGGACTGTCCTGTCAAATCAGCAGCGAGAAGACAAATCCTATATACGAGTACAAATAAAAAGAGCGGATCTGCTGAGAGATCCGCTCTTTTAATTAATTTGTTTGGTCAGCAAGCTTAACGAGTGTATTTGCAAGCGGCTTTTTGTTCTCTTCATCTGCTACGAGCCATAGCTGTTTGAGCAGATATTCCTCGCGGTTGCGAGGTTCTTCTTTGTCTGCCAAGTAATCAGCAACTCGTTGGGCAGCTTTCGTCATAGCCTCTTCACTTAAACCAAGACGTTCACCTTGTTTTACTTTGTTCCCTAAATAATCTTGGAAGTTCTTGAAATTGTTCAGAATTTCGTTTTTATCTTCTTGAGATAGATTTTCCGCAGTTTGTTGTGCGCGATCTTCTTGTGCCATTTTCATTACCTCCTCTTGTTGAGTTAGTAATGTATTCCCAGCATACAGTTAGACAAACATTTTATTATAAATTGTGTCATTTGTACTATTTATTCCATATATGTTTTGCGGAAGCCGTAAAATGGCCGGAATTTTTTCTGTTCATAATATGACTTTGATGTACTCGTCGCAAGTATCTCCATCCTTGTTGAAGGATACAGATCATGACAAGCTTGAAGCAGCCTGCCGCCTATCCCCTGTCCGCGGAGCTTTGAATCAACAAGCAATCAGCAACAAACAGTGTGATTACGTGGTCTGTGACACATCGAATATAGCCGCAGATGCGCCCGTCATGGATGGCCACCATAGAAGGATGCGAATGAAGCATAGCCTGATTAAACTGATTAGAATCAGCTGCGAGCGTATGCCAGCCTTCCTTGTGAAGCAAAGCCATAACGATGTCCAAGTCGGCTGCCTCATAAGGTCTGATCGTGATCATTACGAATCCTCCTTATTTCTCCCTTTTGGCATGGATCCGAACACAATACCAAGTAACAAGCCCATAAATATGCCGAAGGATGGACTTTGAAAAGCAATGCTAAAAAGTATGGCTGCGATAATGCCTACAGTGAATGCCAAAGGATAACGGAAAGGTTTCTTTTCTTTTGAACGCTTCATTTTAACTACCACCTTGTCTAAGTACTTCCTAGTATAGCACGACAGGCACTTCTTTTTGGAAGTAATAAACATTGCGCACCATGTTAGACAATGTTACATTAGATTGTATATGTATGCTAAAGATGGAGGTTCAATATGCAGGGTTTTAATGATATGATGCACACGATTGGTGACGGAATTACAAAAATCGTGACAACTTCTAGTGATCTACTATGGTCAAGTTTACTTATTATTCTATTAATTGGTCTAGGAATCTATTTTACAATTCGATTAGGGTTTGTGCAGTTCCGCATGATTCCAGAGATGATTCGTCTTTTAGGCGAGAGCGGGCAAGGCAGAAAGACAGGTGTCAGTTCTTTTCAGGCTTTCTGTATCAGTACGGCAGCTAGAGTAGGGACAGGTAACTTGGCTGGGGTTGCGCTTGCAATTACTGCTGGTGGCCCTGGAGCGGTGTTCTGGATGTGGCTTATTGCCTTGATTGGTTCTGCCTCCGCATTTGTAGAAAGTACACTTGCGCAGATTTATAAAACAAAAGACGGCTCCACTTTTCGGGGCGGACCGGCATATTATATGCAAAAAGCCTTGCGTGCACGCTGGTTAGGAATTATCTTTGCTGTTCTTATTACAATCACATTTGGCTTGGCTTTCAACTCGGTTCAGGCGAATACGATTACAAATGCTTTTGAAAGTTCATTTGGATTAGATAAGAATATCATGACAGTTATTTTATGTGTCATTACCGCTGTTATTATCTTTGGCGGTGTTAAATTAGTTGCAAGATTGTCTGAAGTAATTGTTCCGGTAATGGCTGGAGCTTATATTCTAATCGCACTAGTTATTATGATTATGAATATTACGGAGTTACCTAATGTTATTGCACTTATTTTTTCTGATGCATGGGATGGTATAAAACAAATTGGTGCTGGTGCACTAGGTGCTGCTATGATGCAAGGGATTAAACGCGGACTTTATTCCAACGAAGCGGGTATGGGTAGTGCGCCAAATGCGGCTGCATCTGCAACCGTTTCTCACCCAGCGAAACAAGGATTAATTCAAGCGATGGGTGTGTTCGTTGATACACTGATGATTTGCAGCTCTACTGCATTTATTATTTTGCTTTCAGGGATGCATACCTCCACTGAGAGTGACGGTATCGTCCTGACACAGGAAGCGCTTCAGTCGGGTGTAGGGCAATGGGCCGGTATCTTCTTAGCTATAATCGTATTATTATTCGCTTTCAGTTCCGTAATCAGCAACTACTATTACGGCGAATCGAATATCGAGTTTATTAAACGCAGTAAAGTTTGGCTGTTCATTTATCGCTTAGCGGTAGTTGGAATGGTTGCATTCGGCTCACTTGCCAGCCTTGACTTTGTTTGGACGCTTGCCGATCTATTCATGGGCTTGATGGCTGTCTTGAACTTAATTGTTATTGCTCTCTTGAGTAATACAGCGGTTAAAGCTTTACGCGACTATAAGCGTCAGCGCAAAGCAGGGAAAGACCCAGTATTCTATGCTGATAGCATTGAAGGCCTCAAAAATATTGACGCATGGCCGAAGAAAGATGAATCACCTGAATAAATTATCTTAGTTAACGAACCGAACGAGCGGGAAGTCTTCTTTTAGACTTCGCGAGCGTTCGGTTTTTTACTTTCATCTAACTTTTAAAACACTTAGATTAGTTAAGAAATTGGATTGAATTGGGTGAAAAGTCTACAATAGAAGTAAGATTAATAGATCAAGGAGATGTTATCGTGAAAAATAGATCCTTGCTATCACTTGTATTTGGTATCATTAGTCTGTTTCTTTCTGTGTATGGCATTTTCTTTGGCATTGTAGGGCTCATTCTTGCGCTATATACAATTAGAAACGACAAGAATACAGAACAAAAAGGGAGAAGAATGGCTATCGGTGGCTTAGCTACGAGTATTATCGGAGCGGGCTATCAGGTTGTAGGAATAGTAGTTATTCTTCTGACAGCATAAGAAAAGAATGCAGCGTGACAAACGCATGCATTCTTTTTTTTGTAACTTTTTTCAGTTGAACTCGTATGCATTGGTATCATAAATACTGGAGTTGAAGCAAATGAGAGCACTGCTTATCTATGCCCATCCGAATCATCGTTTGTTAAACTACGCTTTTTTCGAGGCGGCGCAAAAGGGTCTACAGCAAAATCCTGCCATCCATGAAATAGACACGCTCGATCTGTACGCGGAGAAGTTTAATCCTGTTTTGGTCTTCGACGAAAACAAGCGTCGCCGCGATATGCACAAAGATCCAGAACTTGAGATTTACAGGAAGAAAATCAAGCAAGCAGATTTGCTCGTCTTCGTTTATCCGATATTTTGGGGAAGACCGCCAGCTATGCTTCTTGGCTTTATCGATCAAGTTTTTGCTGCAAACTTTGCTTATCGTCATGACAGTTTACTGCCAGAGGGACTGCTTGCAGGGAAGCGAGCAGTATGTGTATCGACGATGAAAGGACCGCGTTTTTACAGCCGCTTTTTCTTACATAATGCGCATAAAGTTCTCATGAAAAAAGCTTTGTTTCGGTTTGTAGGCATTCGCAAAGTAAAGCTATTGGAATTCGGCGGCATGGAAAAAAAGCACGGGCAGCAGCAAAAATATCTGAATCGGACGGAAGTGTATTTTCGCAAGCTTGCTAAATAGGCAGCTGTTCCAGTTCGTAGTATTTATTTCGAACATCTTGAATCTGATTAACAGCGATGCTGCGGCTGATTTGCTCCAGCAGGGATGCAAAAGTAGTATCATCAATTCTGTCAGCTTGCTGTGCTACACGCGCAGAACCTGTTTCGAGTACAGCTTCTGAAATACTTCCGATTTCGTAGAGACGAAAGTATTTTTGGATTTCCCGAATTGCAGTTTCTTTGTACGTTACTTGCCATTCGTCATGAGTCGGCATGTTTCATACCCCTTTCTATTCATTAAGGAGCACTGTCCTGTTATACTGTCTATGATATCATGCGTCCTGGAAAGGGAGAATGCAAATGTTACGTAAAATAAATGGACTGCTCGCGCTTATTATTATCGGAATCGGCGTTTATCGATTAATTGATAAAGACTATGAAGTAAATCCGCAGTTCATTCTGCCGCTTTTATCTATTATGTTTTTACTATTTTCAATTGAGGCGATTATGAATAAGAAAAAGCTGATAGCTGGGCTGTATCTAGTTGTCTTCGTCATTGCAGTTAGTGCGACCTATTTAATTTTGACTCAAGCATAAAGTCTTCTCCTTATAGGAGGAGGCTTTTTTGTTTATCCTTGACAATAGGGGATCTTCTTGCATACAATACAATTAACATTTAACATATTGTTAATTAAAAGGAGATTGACGGTTTGAAGTCGAATAATAAAGAAGCGCAGTATGATATCAGTTGTTATCGCACACCTGATGGGTACACATCAGATATTGCTGTGTTCACCATTACCTCAGAACAAATTAAAGCATACGCGCCGCCCAAAATGGTGCTAAAGCTGATGCTAATCCAGCGAGCCGAGCAAGACACAGAAGGAAATCCAAATATTGAAGCTGGCAAGTGGGCGCTGCCGGGAGGGTTTGTAACACCAGAGGAAACGGCCTGTACCGCAGCCAGCAGAGAATTGGAGGAGGAAGCCGGGATAACTGGCATTCACTTGAAGCAATTCGGCGTATATGATCAGCCAGGACGTGATCCACGTGGCTGGATTATCTCCAATGCCCATTATGCAATTGTTCCGGAATATCGATTATCTGAAAGAAAAGCGAGTGACGATGCTGCTGATGTGGAACTGTTCCCTGTAGCGGAGTTAAACGAGCAGGCATTGGCTTTCGATCATAAAAACATCATTCAAGACGCTATTACTCATATAACGCGGGATTTACTGCAAACTACAGTAGCAAAGCAATTTCTGCCGGAGACGTTTACTTACTCTGAGCTGCAAGCTGTCCTGCTCACGGTTACAGACGATAAAGCGATACAAAATGATCAAGCATTTGCTCGTAAAATTAAGAGCCTTCCTTTTATTGAAGCGGTTAAAGGGCAGAAAACACAGCGAACATCAAAGCTGCCAACACAGCTATATCGTTTTATTGATGCCCAAGTGAAGCAATCGATTTATACAGCTCGTCATTAATTTAAAGGGGGATGCAAGATGAAAGCATTGATTAACATTGACTATACAAATGACTTTGTCGCTTACAATGGAGCGCTGACTTGTGGGAAGCCCGGACAAGAAATTGAGGAGCGCCTAACAGCGATTACATCTTCATTCATAGAAGCAGGCGATTATGTTGTGTTTGCAATCGATAAACACGAAGAAGCGGATGCATACCACCCAGAAACAAAGTTATATCCACCGCATAATATTGCAGGAACAGAAGGACGTGCATTGTATGGAAAGCTGGCAGCTGTGTATGAAGCAGCAAAACAGAAAGCAAACGTGTATTATATGGATAAAACAAGATACAGCGCGTTTGCAGGTACCGACCTACTGCAGCGTCTGAATGAACGGGGAATAAGAGAAATACATGTGGTCGGTGTTGCAACAGATATTTGTGTTTTGCACACATTAGTCGATGCCTATAATTATGGCTTCCGAATGGTTGTACATGTCGACGCTGTGGCAAGTTTTCACCAAGAAGGGCATGCGTATGCACTGCATCATTTCAAGAACGTATTAGGAGCAGAAATTGTAGAAGGAGGAGTAAGCAAATGACGAACTTTCAAGATGACAGTACTGCATTGCATACGGACCTTTACCAGATCAACATGGCACAGACGTATTGGAAAGACGGCAAGCATAATCGCAAAGCAGTGTTTGAGCTGTTTTTCCGTAAACAGCCCTTTGGCAATGGCTACGCTGTTTTTGCCGGTCTAGAGCGGGTAATCAATTATCTCCAGGAATTCCGTTTTTCTACATCTGATTTAGATTACTTAGAGCAAGAAATCGGATACGACAAAGAATTCATCGCTTATTTGCGCGATCTTCGTTTCACCGGCGATGTATATAGTATGCAGGAAGGGGAGCTCGTGTTTGGAACGGAGCCAATCATTCGGGTAGAAGCACCGCTAGCTCAGGCACAATTGATTGAAACAGCTTTACTCAATATTGTGAACTATCAAACGCTGATTGCAACGAAAGCTGCCCGTATTATGCATGTGCTGGACGAAAAGGATACAGCAATGGAATTTGGCTCTAGACGCGCGCAGGAAATGGATGCAGCGATTTGGGGTTCAAGAGCTGCTTATATCGGCGGCTTCCATGCAACCTCTAATGTTCGGGCTGGGAAGAAGTTTGGCATTCCGGTTGCCGGCACGCATGCACATTCGCTTGTGCAAGCATATCGTGACGAATATGAAGCATTTACGAAGTATGCTGAAAGTCATGTAGACTGCACTTTTCTGGTGGATACGTACGACACATTAAAGTCAGGCGTTCCGAATGCCATTAAAGTAGCAAAAGAAATGGGCGACAAGATACGCTTTAACGCTATTCGCTTAGATAGCGGCGACTTGGCTTATCTGTCCAAACGGGCACGGGCAATGCTGGATGAAGCGGGCTTTACAGAAACGAAAATTACCGCATCTAATGATCTGGATGAGGAAACTATTGGTGCATTAAAAGCGCAAGGGGCGAAGATTGATAACTGGGGCATTGGAACAAAACTGATTACGGCATACGATCAACCTGCATTAGGAGCAGTGTATAAGATTGTTTCCGTGGAGGACGACAATGGCGAGATGGTCGATACAATCAAAATTAGTGCTAACCCAGAGAAAGTATCAACACCAGGGATGAAACGCGTTTACCGAATTATTAACCGCGTGAATCAAAAGTCAGAAGGTGACTATATTGCGCTGAAAGATGAAAAGCCTCAAGAAGAAGAACGGCTCAAAATGTTCCATCCAACATATTCCTATATCAGCAAGTTTGTCACCGATTTTGATACAATAGAATTACAGATACCAATATTCCAAAACGGAGAGCTGGTATACAAATTGCCTTCTCTGCAGGAAACGCGTGAACATGTCACGCACAGCTTAACTTTCCTATGGGATGAATATAAACGGACACATAATCCAGAAGCGTATCCGGTTGATTTGAGTACAGCTTGCTGGAACAACAAAATGGAACTGATCGATCAAATCAAAGCGAAACTGGAGGAGAAATAACATGAAAATAGGTATCTATGGCTCCTCCTTCGATCCAGTTACAAACGTACACTTATGGACTGCCAGTACGGTTGCGCATCGCTGCAAACTGGATAAAGTTATTTTCCTGCCATGCTCCAGCAAGCGAAAAGACAAACAGCTGCATACGACGGACGAACATCGCTGGAACATGGTCAATATGGCAATCAAGGACAATGATTTGTATGAAGCGAACGACTATGAAATGGAGCAGGAAGCATGGGATGTATATACCGAAAAAACACTAGCTCATTTTAGTGCGCTTTATCCTGACGATGAAATTTACTTTATTATGGGAGCTGACCTGCTGGAAGATATCGGAGCAGGTAAATGGCACAACAGCGAAGAACTCGTCCGCGACAATCGCTTTATCGTCATGGCTCGTAACGATATCGACATGCTGAAAGTTATCAGCCACTCCCCGCTCCTCCGCAATCATGACGACGGGAACACTTTCCATCTCATTGATAAGGGCTTGGCAATGGAAATCAGCTCTTCTTATATTCGCGATGAGTTTGCGATGGAAGGAGAGCCAAGGTATTTGCTGCCGGAGAGTTGTTATCGGTATATTAAGGAGCATGGGATTTATAAATAAATGAGGCAATGTGGTAACCTAAAAGGCAGAATACAGGGAGGTATAAGCATGAGTACTTTGTTTGTGGCAATCTGGTCTGTGCTGCTTATGGTTATCTCGTTTGTCTATATGTGTGTGTATTGGTATAAAAAAGAGAGACAGACACATAAAGAATGGAGCTACCGATGGAAATTCGGATCGATTATGATCGTATTGATGGTGCCGTTTGTGTGGAATGCTTTTGTATAGTAGATGTTGAAGACCCCTTGAATAATGCAAGGAGGTCTTTCTTTTGTAAAAAGAAAAAACCCTTTAGGAAAAAGGATTTTCATAGATGGAGCATAGCGGGCTCGAACCGCTGACCTCTTCGCTGCCAGCGAAGCGCTCTCCCAGCTGAGCTAATGCCCCGTATGTAATTGATTCATCACAAAGATATTATAGCGCTTCCTACCTCAGTTGGCAATATTTTTTCTCAAGCACTCAACACAAGAATCTATCGGCTGCTATGCTATAATTGTCTTACTAATAGAGTATGTGGAGGACGAGTTAGTGCGGTTTGTAAGTATAGATTTTGAGACGGCGAATCGGTATTGGTCGAGTGCTTGTTCAGTCGGAGTGGCAGTTGCGGATGAGACGGGTGTCATTGATGAGTGGTATACGTTGATCAATCCGCTGATGGAGTTTGAAAGTCAGAATATCCAAGTGCACGGCATTTTACCCCGTGATGTAGAGGATGCACCAACGTTCAAAGAAATCTGGCCTAAATTGAGCGGCTATTTGGCTGGCAATGTGGTGATTGCACATAATGCGAGTTTTGATATGGGTGTCATCCGGAAAGCAGTTGCGCGCTTCGGATTGGAGATGCCGGACTTTGACTATCTATGCACACGGATTATCGGGAAAAAAGTATGGCCGGATATGGAGAATCATCGTCTGAATACGCTAGCTGCTAGTAAGGAGATTACGTTCCAGCATCATAATGCAATGGAAGATGCTCGCGTGGCAGCAAATATCTTCCTCCATGCGATGGCAGATTGCGGTGTCCAGACAATTGAAGATTTGACGCAAGCCTTAAAAGTAAAGCGGAAAAGTATTCATGATACAAGTTCCTCGGGCAGCAGATCGCGTTATGGTGATATTAAACCACAGACAGATCAATTTGACCCATCACATCCATTTTATCGAAAGCAAGTTATGTTCACGGGTACGATGAAAAGCATGAAGCGAAAAGATGCCATACAAAGATTGGTTAACGTTGGCGGTGTGCATACAGATAAGATGGACGCATCAACGCGTTATGTAATCGTGGGCGCGAGAGATTATGAGAAATTCGCTAGCGGCAAGAAAACGAGTAAACTTGTACAAGCAGAGCGGATGATCGAGAGCGGGCGGCCGCTGCGCATTATTTCAGAAGAAAAATTTCTATCCTTAGTATAAGGAGTTCTCGGTGTGAGGACTCCTATTTTAATGGGGGGATAATATGTATGAATTAATGGAAACAGACTTAGCTGCTGAAGCGTATAAGCCTTTACTTAACAGATTATGTGACATTTGCGATACATTTACCTTTGCTGTGCTGCCAAAACGTATGATGGGAAAACCGAGTGTAACGCTGCGTGATATATTAGCGGACCTAGAACCATATTTAAAAGAGATTGTACATACAAATGGTACAAGAGCAAATCTATTCGATTCCCATGTGTCGGTGCCGAATTACGAATACCATCTATGTAAAGAATCCCAAAGCGTGCTGCTGCGGGCAGCCGAAAGCATCTTTCACTGAGCAGCCAGCGCTCCCGGAGGACTTGTCCTTTTTGAGGAAAGGGAAGGAGTATTTCGTGACAAATGCACATGAAGGTTACGCCATATTGTTTGCAGAAGATAGATATATATAGCAGAACTTAGGGGGACATAATGGAACAAAACCGAGTAGAAAATAAAAAATTTGATTGGCGTTTATTTCTTGCATTAGTAAAAGGGACGAATCCGCCGCGCAGGATTATGATTACTGCGCTTGTAATGAGTTTATTGACGACAGGTGTTGGGTTTGCCGTTCCGTTGTTTACGAAAAGACTTGTTGATGGATTTTCCGGACAGTCGTTTACCGGCGGTCAGATAGCTATCTTGGTTGCTGCGTTTGTGCTGCAAGCACTCGCAAGTGGGTTATCTATTTATCTGCTCGCTAAAGTCGGGCATCATGTAGTGGCCAAACTGCGAGAGAAATTATGGGATAAACTGCTTCGTTTGCCGGTTCGTTTTCATCATAATAACGATACAGGTGAAACGCTCAGCCGTGTTACAAATGATACAGCTATCGTAAAAGAGTTAATTACCGAACATCTTACTAGTTTCGTTACTGGTATTATTTCGATTGTTGGATCGATTATTATCTTGCTTATTTTGGATTGGAAAATGACAATTGTCATGCTGCTGGCTGTTCCTGTGGCAATCCTTATTATTATGGTGCTGGGACGCCAAATGTACCGTGTATCAAAGATGATGCAGGAAGAGACAGCTAAATTCACGGCAGTGCTCAACCAAGTGCTGCCGGAAATGAAGCTTGTTAAAGCTTCAAATGCAGAGCATGTAGAGCAGGAACGCGGCAATAAAGGTATCCGTACTTTATTCACCTATGGTTTGAAGGAAGCAAAAATCCAGGCACTATTGTCACCTCTTATGCTGTTTATTATGATGCTGCTGCTTGTGACCATCATCGGTTATGGCGGCGTTCGTGTCGCTTCAGGCGCTTTATCAGCGGGAGATATGGTCGCGTTCATATTGTACTTGTTCCAGATTATCATGCCAATGACACAGCTGTCCATGTTCTTCACACATTTGCAAAAAGCGATGGGGGCAACGGAGCGTATTTATGATGTGCTGGGAGAAGAGACAGAAGACGCTGAGAAAGGTAACCCGATTACGAGCGTTGACGGTGATCTGCACATTGATGAGGTGAGCTTTGCCTATCAAGCAGAGCAAGTTTTGCACAACCTTAGCTTTACAGCGCCAGGAGGAAAAGTAACCGCTATTGCGGGGCCAAGTGGGGGCGGAAAATCGACTTTGTTTGGTTTGTTGGAACGCTATTATGAGCCTACAAGCGGCGTGATTCGATTGGGTACAGAGCCGATTAGCAATTTCAAGCTGCAAGACTGGCGCCGTCAAATTGGTTATGTAGCACAGGAAACGGCTCTGTTATCTGGTACAATTCGAGAGAATATCTGTTATGGGCTGGAAAGAGAAATACCTCAAGAAGAACTGGAACGTGTTTCAGAAATGGCTTACGCGAAGCAATTTGTTGAGGAGTTGCCAGACGGCTTTGAAACAAAAGTTGGCGAGCGAGGTGTAAAACTTTCGGGAGGACAGCGCCAGCGTATTGCAATAGCCAGGGCACTTCTGCGTGACCCGCAAATACTGATGCTGGATGAAGCGACATCCAGTTTGGATAGCAGCTCAGAGATCTATGTACAACGAGCCTTGCAAAACTTAATGCAAAACAGGACAACGTTTGTAATAGCGCACCGTTTATCTACGATTGTGGATGCAGATCAAATTGTCTTCATTGAAAAAGGACGCATTACTGGTATTGGAACGCATGAGGAGCTATTTGAACGTCATGAACTGTACCGTCAGTTTGCCTCCCAGCAGCAATTATTAGCAGGCAAGATGGATTAATACAAGCTCTTTTCCGCATACTAAGCGGAAAAGGGGGTTCAAATAATGCCAAAGAAAAAAGCAAACAATGATCATCAATTCAAGGAGAACAAGGATCATGGTGAGAAGCGGAATGGCCGATTGAGCCAGTTCAAAAATAACGTTAATGGATCTGGCGGTGCGGAAAACGAATATATTTCTGTTAAGAAAGATTAAAGAAAGCAGGAGCCTCTCAAAAGAGAGGGCTCCTGCTTTTTCTATGCCATCCAATGAACGATAACAAAGAGAATTGGCAGTACAAAAATAAGCGAGGAAGTCGCTACAATCCAATTTGAGTTGGCCAACTCCATATCGAGGTTGTACAGCCGCGGAGGCACGAGGGATGCGACTGCTGGCGGCATGGCGGACATGATAAGCAGAACTTGTAAAAGAATTCCGTCATATAGATTACCAAGGCCGATAATATATGCAGTGCCAGTAATAATAAGCGGCACAGCCAAAAATTTAAGCGGAATAAGCCAGATGCTGAGCTTCCAGTATCTTTTCACCGATACAATGCGCATGCTAAAGCCGATTGGTACGAGAAGCAAGATTGATGCCAATGCAACTAATGCTGAATTACTCGCACCTAGCCAGCCGAATCGGTCAATCGGGGACAGGTTTAGTATGGCTCCAATGACGATAGAAAAGAAGGTAATCATAATGAATGGATCTTTAAGAATACGTATAAAACGTGATCCTGAAGCATTTTCTTCACTAGAGCCATACGACTTCGCAATTGGATAAATAATTGTATAGTACGTGAATTCCTCTAGAAGACGGAACATGGCTGCATAAGCAACTGCTTCTTCACCGATGAACAGCACACAAAACAGCATCCCAAAGCTTCCGAGGTTCAAAAAAGCACCGGATACAAACATAGAACCAATCTGATCGTTCGGCAGACGCTTCCACTTGGCAAATACAAATGCGAAGCCGGCACCAAGGAAGATTGTTGCAATACCGAATACCGGTAAATAAATCAGCCTGAAATTCGTTAAATCGGCTGACCAGAAGGCGCTGATTAAAATAATTGGATTGAGGACAAGCAGCACAATCCGAATAAGTGCGTTCATAAAATAATTGAGTGAAAAGCCCTCCGGAAGCCGGTATTTTTCGGCAATAAGCCGTATAACTCTGCCGATAATAAGTCCAATAAGAATGATGGATATTGCATAAATAAAGCTTGCGATAAGGCGTTCCTCCTTTCAGCTAATGTATTCCCTGTTTTCTATTATATACAGCATTATTCATTGTATCGATGTTAGAAGGTATTGTCTAAAGAAATTAATAAGTCATAAAAAAACACCTGCCATGAAGGCAGGTGCAATTCTTATTCTTTCTCTGATTCTGAACGATTGTTGTAATCGTAGTCGCTTGGATCAACTGGTGTCCAGCCTTCTGGATCATAGAAGCGAAGCAAGTCGCCATAAAGAATTTTATCGTTAAGGCTTAATTCTTTCGCAAGTTGGTCTTTCTCAGCTTTAATCTCTTTAATCTTGGCTTCATCTTCAATCACTTCACCGGTTTCGGTGTCGTAGTAATCATCGCCAAGCACTGTGTAGTCTGCGTTGATAAAGTTACCGTTACGGAAACCTACAGTACTGTCGTGATCTTTAGATAATATATCTGTTCCGAACTGGATATATTTTGAACTGTCAATGCCAAGCAAATGTTCTAATGTTGGCAGCACATCGAGTTCCCCTGCATACGTATGATTTACGCCGCCTTCAAGACCTGGTGCCTTGATCATAAGCGGTACACGCTGCATTTGCGCATTTTGATATTCGGTAATTTCTTTACCCATAATTTGTTCCATAGCTCTGTTATGGTTCGTTGAGATACCGTAGTGATCTCCATAAAGCAGGATAACAGAATTCTCATACATACCAGATTCCTTCAAATCTTTAAAGAACTGTTCCAGTGCTTCATCCAAGTAACGTGCTGTTTGGAAGTAGTTATCAACCGTTGTATCACCTGTATCAGCTTTTTCAATCGTTGCGTCCTCCGGATCGAGCGGGAACGGATAGTGGTTCGTCAGCGTGATGAGGTGGGCATAATACGGCTCATCAAGCGATTTAAGCAATGGCATGGATTCTTCAAAGAAAGGTTTATCTTTTAATCCATAGTTCACTGAGTTTTCCATGTTGTAATATGTGGAATCAAAGAAGTGATCGACTCCAAATTGTTTGTAAACTTCATCACGGTTCCAGAATGTTTTCTCGTCACCGTGGAATACTGCACTTGTATAGCCTTGCTCCTGATTCAGGATAGCAGGTGCTGCTTGGTAAGTGTTTGTACCTTTTACCGAGAAGGCAGAACCTTGCGGCAGTCCGTAAAGCGAGTTATCCATCAGCAGCTCTGCATCAGCAGTTTTCCCTTGTTCTGTTTGGTGGAAGAAATTATCAAAATAGGTTAATTCCTTATCATGCACCAAAGAATTCAAGAACGGGGTTACTTCTTCACCGTGAAGTTTGTAATCAATCAAAAAGCTTTGGAAGCTTTCCAGATGGATTTTAATCACGTTCATGCCTTCCGCTTTCCCGAAGTATTCTGGGTTTGGTTCAGCATAGTTTGCATCCGTATATTCTTTTACTTCGTTAATATCATTCGGGCTAGCCATGACACGCTGTGTAGAAGTCTTTGCGTTCTGCACGGCATCATAAATTGTGTAGTTGTACGGTCCAAGGTATTTCACCAAATACGTACGGTCGAATGTTCGCTGCAGCAGCTGCGGACGATCGGCCTCTGCTAGTCCAAGATTGACTGCGAATAAAGCAACCCCAGAGATTACCACCATAGCTGTCTTACGGAATGCAAGACGCTCGGTACTCCAGTTCTTTCTTGTGAAAACATACAACACAATAAGCAAGACGATGTCTAGGAAGTAGACAAAATCATAGCCTTCCATCAGGCCAAAGATACTTCCGCCCATACCAGAACCTAGGTTGTCCGTCTGCTTCAAAGTTGGAAGCGTAACGAAGTCATTAAAGAATCGGTAGTATAGGACGTTGGCATAAAGCAGGAAACTCATTAGGAAATCAATGACTAGGAGCCAAATCCCCATCCGTCGGCCTTTCGCTAAGAAAGCAAGACCTAGAAATACAATACTCGCACTAAGTGGGTTGAGTACGAGCAAGAATTGCTGCATAGCATTTGTTATATCTAAATTAAATACTGTTTGGTAGGAAAAATACGTCTTGGCCCATAAGAAAATAACGGCCAGCGCAAAGAATCCCTTCTTTGAAGCAAAAAGCCTCTTCATATTATCTTTCACCTCTTCGTTTTCTTATCAGGAAATGTCTTTTTAATTGAACTTCGACAAGTATTCTATCAGATTATATTTCTAAAAAACAAGTAGAAACCAAACTATATATTTAGGCTCTTAATCTACTAGTATAACAGGTTATAACTAGAAAGTAAATTGAAAACGTCTATTTAAAAAAAGAGTGCCCGATGCACTCTTTTTACGAAAAATCTGTTGTTATGGTTTCAAATGACTGTTGGTTTTTCCATTCTTTGTAGGTTGCAACATCCGATTGAATTTGTGTGAAAGTAAAAGCAATCAGTGCCGCATCGTCAAGCAATCCTCCTGGTAGGAAATCCGGAACGAAATCAATCGGACTAAGAAAATAAACGAAGGTTGCTGCAATCATGAGCAGTGACTTTTTCGGCAGCCTTTTGTAAGTTCCTTTGCGCCAGTCACGAAGCATATTTACCATAAGCTGCAAATCCGACCAAATTTCTGCTAACTTTCCTTTATTGTCGCTTGCTTTTGTTGAAACATTCGCAAGGAGCTCTTTTGATTTTTCTTTATCCTGCAGCAAGGCTTTTGCTTTTGGTGTATAAGCATGTCGTTTCTCCAGGAGCTGTGTCATGTTCCATTTCATTTGGTTGCCTCCTTGTTTTCTTCTGATTTCTATTATGATGGAATTGTCTCCTATCATGCAAGAAAGGGCTTAGTCAATTTTCTTGATGAGCACGCGATATCGTTCTGGAAGTGTATTTTTTGCTTTTACTTTCTGCATAAAGGATTCTGCTTCCTCATATGTTTCAAAGGTGAAGTTCTCGCCATCCTTACTAATGAATTCGAGCTTCACTTGATTGGAATCAACTGCTATGACTTTGAACATGATGCTCTCCTCTCAATCGATAGACACTAAAGAAATCTCTATCAAAAAAGCATTGGTGTGTTTGTATTTTCGATTAAACTTTAAAATATATAAATGCAAAGATAAAAAAGGAATCACTTATCTATTATATAGAAAGTGTGTACAGAGAGAAAGTGACAAAACTCACAAACGAGGAAAAGCAGGCAGCGGGGGCTGCCTGCTTTTCTGTTGTTGTTAGAAATAAGTGTGGTGAGAAGACAAAATATGTGGAAGGTAATGTTGTTAGAAATACATATTTTTCGTTCTCAATTATATAGACGTACGTCTTTAGGAAAAGGTTTCAACTTTTTTTAAAAAAGTTTTACAAGGTTTAGAGACATCGGGTAACAGGTATAGTTGAGCAACTACTTGAATAAAGGAGATAGACATTCATGATGCAAGCTGTCACATTTCAAGGCAAGGAAAATATCGAAGTCAAGTCAGTAGAAGCACCTTCTATACAGAAATCAACCGATATGATTGTGAAAATTACAGCAACGGGTATTTGTGGATCGGATCTTCATTTGTATCATGGTGGTATTAAACCGGAAAAGGATTATATTATTGGGCATGAGCCTATGGGAATCGTAGAAGAAGTAGGCTCTGAAGTGAAAAACTTGCAAAAAGGTGATCGAGTTGTCATTCCATTCAATATAGGCTGCGGAGAATGTTACTATTGTAACCACCAAATGGAGAGCCAATGTGATAATTCGAATTCCAACCCGCATACCGATGCTGGTGCTCTTTTCGGTTTTGCTGATCAGTTTGGCGATTACCCGGGTGGACAAGCAGAGTATTTGCGTGTTCCTTATGCCGATTTCACATCTTTTAAAGTACCAGAATCGAGTGAGCTAAAAGATGAAAGCGTTGTGTTTTTATCTGATGTTATCCCAACAGCTTACTGGAGTGTAGAAAACAGCGGTCTTAAAAAAGGGGATACAGTTATTATTCTCGGAGCGGGACCTATCGGCCAAATGGCGCAGAAATTCGCCTGGCTGAAAGGTGCTGCACGCGTAATAGCTGTCGATAACGTAGCGCATCGTCTGGATCATGCTAAGAAAATGAATAACGTGGAAACTTACAATTTTGCTGATAATGCAGAAATCGGCTCTTTGCTTCATAGTGAAACAAATGGAGGAGCAGATGTAGTAATCGATTGTGTTGGGATGGATGGAACCGTACCAGAAGGTGTGCAACTCGGTTCTGATCATGAAAACCAGTTTGGGACAATCCAGCCAATTATTACGGCAAGTGAAGCGGTGCGCAAATTTGGTACGGTGCAGCTCACGGGTGTATATGGAACAGAAGCGAATGGTTTTCCGATTGGCGATTTCTTTTCTCGAAATGTGACACTGACCATGGGACAAGCACCAGTCATTCACTTGATGCCTAAATTGTACCAAATGATAGAAGAAGATGTCTTTGATCCGACTGATATTATTACCCACACGATGAAAATTAGCGAAGCAAAAGAAGCTTATAAGATTTTCGATGAAAAAGCAGATAATAATATAAAAGTATTATTAAAGCCATAAGAAAAAGGAGCTGCAAAAGCAAAAGCAGCTCCTTTTTTCTTTTATTTCGTTTTTTCTTCATACAGATGAGATCTTTTCTTAAACCAATGAAATGTATGCGTAACAATTACCTTCAAAATTGCATATCCAGGTACAGCGAGAATAACGCCGACGACACCAAATAGGTTTCCGGCTGTCAAGATAACAAAGATGATAGTAATCGGATGCACGCGAATGTTGCGTCCCATAATCTGCGGTGTAATCAGCTTCCCTTCTACCAACTGTACAATCGTCCAGACGATAACAAGCTTTAGCAGCATAAACGGCGACGTGACGATGGCAATGATAATAGCAGGTGTGATGGCGATAGCTGGGCCGAGGTACGGCACGACACTAGTAAACGCCGCGACAACTGCAAGAACAGGCGCGTATTCAAGACCAATGATTAGATAGCCGATATATAAAAGAATACCGATGACGAAGCTGACAATAATCTGACCACGTATGTAAGAACTGATCTGATGGTTCATCTCAGACATTACTTCGAAGGTTTGACTGCGAAAGCGAACAGGAAGCAGTTTCAGAATAAATGCCGGCAATTTCTTACCATCCTTTAATAAATAGAAGAGGATGAAAGGCACTGTCACAATTGCAATAACTACTTCTGTTACAGCACCGACGAAGCTCGTCAAATTGGCAAAGAGATTATTCAATAAGCTTGTTCCGCGTGTCTGCAGCTCATTCAAAACTTGGTTTAAATCAAAATTTCCAGATTTTTGTAATTGATTAACGATGTTGCTGCCGGTTATCGATTGAACCATGTCAACACCTTGATCAAAATACTCTGTACTATTGTTAATTAAACTTAATGTTTGCTCTTTCAACACTGGAATAACGGAAACGATCAGAATCGTAAGCAGTCCAATGATCACAAGATAGAGGGCGATAATTGAGTAAACGCGTTTTACACGTTTCTTTTCTAAATAGTTGACGATAGGAACTGTTAGGTAATAGACAATTCCGGTAAGTATGATAGGCAGTATTACTGTTTTTACAATGACAACAATCGGTGTAAATATAAAGGATACATGCGAATAGACCAATATATTTAAGCCGACGATAAACAGAACTAGCATTGCAATAACAAATTTATTATTCAAGAAAAATTTGCGAAATTTCCCTTGCTTGGTTCTTTGAAAATCTGACATGGCAATCCTCTCCCTTGTGGCCCGCTTTCCATAATTCTAGTTTTCTACCATTATAGCCTAAAATTATGGCAAATAATCGTATATTTATTGTAATCGTTCGAGATGAATTTAGCTACTAGAGCAAACGGGTCCGTCATATAAAAATAATAATAGATAGAATGGAAAATGTTATAAACAAGATTATCCACATCCATGATGTTGCTGTGAAAGTGAAAAGAAGACTTATGCACATTATCCACAGGATGAAAAGGGATGTTTGTGCACAAGTCTGCTCCTAAGGAATTGTATTTATTGTATTTCTAAACACGATACAGTTTTACAATGCATGTTCTAATGCTTCAGATAAATTAGGATAATGGAAAGTATATCCGCTTTGCATGGCTTTTTTCGGGTAGACGCATTGACCTTCAAGGATTAATGTGCTCATTTCCCCTAATGCTTTTTGGATAATTGGCGCAGGAGCAGTCGTCCAATAAGGTCGGTGCAGTGTATTTGCAAGTGCTTTGCTGAAATCTTTATTCCGGCGCGGATGCGGAGCAGTCACGTTTAGAGCTCCTTTGATTGATTCTTGTTCAATGGCATAAGCAATCATACCTGCAGCATCCTGCACATGAATCCAAGACAGCCACTGATCGCCGCTGCCAATTTTACCGCCTGCGAAATAACGGAAAGGCAGCTGCATTAGCGGAAGTGCTCCCTTATCACCCAGAACGATGCCAAAGCGTGCCAGAACAGTCCGAACACCGAGAGATTTTGCTTGCAGAGCTGCTTGTTCCCACTCGTACGTTACGTCTGCTAAAAAGTCCTCTCCACGTTTATTCGTTTCCTCGGTGTAAGAATCCTGTTCACTTGTACCATAAAATCCGACAGCAGAACCGCTGACCAAGACTTTTGGTTTTTTCGGCATTTTCCCAATCATATCAACAAGGGTTTCTGTTGCTTCCAGGCGACTGCTGCGAATGCTTTCTTTTTTTTCTTTTGTCCATTTTCCGAACAAACTTGTTCCCGCTAAATTAACTACTGCGTCGATTTCCGGCAGCTGGGCGAGAGGGTCAAAACCTTTTTTCAGCCAGCCGATGTAGGTAACTTGTTTTGTATCAAGCTTTTCTTCTGGCGATCTTGTCAGGATGTATACATGATGTCCTTGTTCAATTAAAGTCTCGGATAGTTGTTTGCCTACGAATCCAGTGCCGCCGCTAATTACAATGTTCATTTTAAATCCTCCTTATCGCATAAGCTTACAATTTTGCATGACGTTATTTCATGGTAGAATAGACACATAAGAGGTGTCGAAAATGGTGAAAATCGCAAAAATCACGACCCAGAAAAATAATGTTGGCCGCTATAACATTTTCCTTGATGATGGGAAGGGCGAGAAATTCGGCTTTGGTCTTGATGAGGACCTTCTCATACGCAGCGGAATTGCGAAAGGGAAAGAAATGTCCGAAGAAGCACTTCAATCTCTCATTGAAAAAGATGCTGCCCATAAATGCTTTACCCTGGCCTTACAATATTTAAGCTACCGTATGCGCTCAAAAAAAGAAATAAAGACATATCTGCTAAAAAAAGAGCAGCATCCTGACCATGTTGAGGAAGCTTTAAGAAGACTTGAAGAACAAGGGTATACAGATGATGCTGCTTTCGCTGGTGCCTTTGTGCGGACAAAAGTAAATACAACGAGCAAAGGACCGCTTGTCATTCGCAAGGAATTGCAGGAAAAGGGAATTGCCGGTAAGATTGCGGATGAAGCAATGACTTTTTATAGTTTCGAAAAAGAACTCGAAAAAGCTGTGAAGCTGGCAAACACAAAGTTGCAGTCTAAATCGAAGAAATCTCAACAAGAGAAGCGTCAGCTTGCGCAGCAGCAGCTTCTTTCAAAAGGATTCACATCTTCTGCTGCAAAAGAAGCTGTTTCACTGGCGTTGTCAGAAGCAGAACCAGACGTAGATGCAGAGCTGGAAGCTGTCCGTTATCAAGGAGATAAGCTGGTGCGTAAGTACGTACAAAAAGCAGAGGGCTATGAACTGGTGCAGAAAATAAAGATGGCACTATATCGGAAAGGCTTCTCAATGGATTTGATTCAGAAATATCTAGAAGAAGCGAAGGAACAAGACCTTTACTAACGGAAAGCAGGTGCAAAGGATGCAATTACGTTATAGCGATTTGACAATAGAGCAATTAAAAGATGAAATGAAACAGCTGAAGATACAGCAGCAAAAGGCTGAACAAATGGGTAATTTCAGTGAATATCAGATTTTGGAGCGCAAGCGGCAAATGGCCAAAGCGTATACGATGAATCCGCATGATTTTAATGCCGGTACTACGTATGAAATCAAAGGTGATCGTTCACATGTTTTTACAATTGATTATATGAATGGAGTCTTTGCTTGGGGTTATCGCAGACAAGGCAACGAGAAGGGGCAAGAGCTTGAAGCCTTGCCGATAAGTGTGTTAGGCAAGATAACTATGTAAGCACCTCGGCTCACAAGAGCCGAGGCAGCTTTTATTTGCGGTTATTCTTCGTTGATTGAGTAGCGACGATCATATCGGTTTGTGTTCGACGTGTTTCCCCGTTCACCTGATTATTCGCATGCTTCGCAGATGAGCGAGGGGATTGAATAATGGAATTAATGGTGCCGTACTTGGAAAAACGATCAAACTTGGACATGTTATCTGCCTCCTCAAACAATTTGGGTGCCCCGCAATACTACTAGCTTGTGCGCTTTTTTTATCTTTATGTTGGTTTTATGCTGGAAAGGAAGAAAAAATGATGGAAACAAAATTTCAAGAGCTTGCCGAGCTGCTGCAACAGCAAAATGAGCGGCTGTCAGTGGATGAAGCCCGTACTTGGGTAGAAATTTTATGGGAGGATTTCGAGGCAACACGTGCGAAAGCCGGACGTAAATATGAAGGACAAGAGATGACAGAGTCCATCGTTCGGCAATGGATTCAGCATTATGGTCAAAGATTAGATGAGTTCCTGGAACGAAATCCAAAATATCACCATTTGTTTGTACAGCGAAAACAATAAAAAAACCTGGAGAAAAGATTCTCCAGGTTTTATAATGCGGATGGATTATCGTCTGTAAATAGCTTACGCTGCAGCTTTTGCTCAGAGAAAATCCATCCTGTATACGAGCTCATAACCTGATGGTTGTCATTAATCTGAACGACGGCTTTAAAAGGGTAATGCTGGGCGCTGTTGTGGTAGCGCAAGTCAATCAACCGCAATTCGGTAAAATCATCGTACAAATTTACTTCCCAAGTGAACACGGGTGAGAAGCTGAGGAATGCGGAGATATTTTTATCTTCTCTGGCTACTTCCATTAGCTCGTTATCCGGCAATGGTTTTCGTTCGAATTCATCAATGAGACGCAGCTGCCAATTTTCTACCTTCCCGACAAAGAAACGATCAGGGGCAGTGATAGCGACACGCCAGTATCCTTGTTTCATTGTTGGGGAAGTGGCAATTATTTGAGCATCGGGTATCTTTTCCTTTACTTGCTTGATAATCCTGCGTTTATCCATGTATCGTTTCACATAATAAAGCGCCAGGATGGCATAAATGACGAGGAAGGTTATACCAGGTTCAAATCCTATCAGCCATAGGGCAATACCGATTGCATGCATCGTGAAGATGAATGGATCGAATGTGTTAATAAAGCCATAAGCAACCCAGCGCCGAGTAAATGGCCGGTAAGCCTGTGTGCCGTAAGCATTGAATACATCAACGAACACATGCAGAACTACTGCGCCGCCGGTCCATAGCCATAGATGTAGGAAGCTCACGTCTGGTATTAACACATACAAGAGAAGCGATATTGCCAATCCCCACATAATGACAGCAGGAATTGAGTGGGTAATTCCCCGGTGGTTTCGTAAATAAGAAGCGTTGTTCCGTAATTTTAGTACTGTATCAAAGTCTGGTGCCTGTGAACCAAGGATTGTGCCTGCAAGTACAGCATTGAACAAGACAGGATCTTGGTGAACAGCAGGATCGAGTGTGGCAAGCCCTCCGAGGGCTACCCCCATGACGATATGGGTACCAGTGTCCATCTGTTGAGTCCTCCTTCTGATCAAACCAAACCACCCATGATAATTATATTGTAACACGGAGCGTGAATGAATTTGGAAATAGACGATTTATATAATAAGTTTCAGCAATTTTCGATTGATTTATTTCAAGATGACTTAATTAATTGGTTTCAGCAGGAAAAACGGTCACTCCCATGGCGGGAAAACCAAGATCCGTACCGGGTTTGGGTTTCCGAAATCATGCTCCAGCAGACGAAGGTAGATACGGTTATTCCTTTTTACCACCGTTTTATGGAACGCTTTCCGACCATTCAAGCTTTAGCAGAAGCAGACGAGCAAGATGTTCTGAAAGCGTGGGAAGGTTTAGGTTACTATTCCCGAGCACGCAATCTCCAAAACGCTGTACGGGAAGTGGCGACGGTATATGATGGAAAAGTACCTGCAAACGTGGAGGAGCTAGGGGAGCTGAAAGGAGTGGGACCTTACACAAAAGGTGCTATTCTTAGTATCGCTTACGGCATTCCGCAGCCAGCAGTCGATGGTAACGTGATGCGCGTTCTTTCCAGAATATTATTCATTACAGAAGACATTGCCAAACCAAAGACGAGAAAAATTTTCGAAGCGGCAGTAGAGAAAATGATTTCGCAGGAAGATCCTTCTTCCTTCAACCAAGGGCTCATGGAACTGGGCGCCCTAATTTGTACACCGAAGAAACCAGCTTGTATGCTATGTCCGGTCCAAGAACACTGTGCTGCTTTCAAGCAAGGAATTCAGGAAGAATTACCGATTAAATCTAAAGGCAAGAAACAGCGAACAATCCCATACCTTTCTGTAGTGGCGGAAAATGAAAAAGGTGAACTGCTTATTGAACAAAGACCAGAGGAAGGCTTGCTTGCGAGTTTGTGGCAGTTTCCAATGGCTGATGCGACAGAAGTAACAATAGAGCAGCTGGCTTATTGGTTTAAACTGGAGTACGGCGTGGAGATTAAGGTGGAGGAAACATTAATGCCGGTTCGGCACGTTTTTTCGCATATCATTTGGGAGGTAATTGTGCTTCGTGCAACTGTTGTTGATGGAGAAGTACCAGATAAGGGGCAATTTGTCTCTCGTGAAGACACAGTAAATTATCCTTTTCCGGTGCCGCACCAGAAAATTCTGCAGCAAATTCATGTTTCCGAATAAACCAGATACTTTTTATTATTTTTTGGATAACAACGTCACATTCGGGAGAAAGTAATGTGGCGGAGGTGATAACATTGAACAAGAAGACACAATCTGGTACTGAGGTAAACCACGTTACTCAACAAAACCAGCAGTCTCGTCAGAAAGCAACTGGCGCTTCCAGCAGCCAGCAATTCGGAACTGAATTTGCTTCTGAAACAGACGTACAGCAGGTTCAACAGCAGAACCAGCAGTCTCGTCAGAAAGCAACTGGCGCTTCTAGCAGCCAGCAGTTCGGAACTGAATTCGCTTCTGAAACTGATGTACAGCAAGTACAGCAGCAGAACAAGCAGTCCCGTAAGTAAGGCGAATTTTGTTTGAATTGTTATTTTCGTATAGGTAATGCAGCCCCTCAGCGCACGCTGGGGGGCTATTTTATTCATAATAGGCTGTCAGCCAGCGTGTTTCATTTCCATTGTGTCTGAAATATCTTTATAATAAGAAGAAATGATCATACATATAGGAAAATAACAAAGGAAGGAAGATTCGCATGGCTGGCCCAGAGACAGGTACGAAAATTCAGATACAGAGCTATAAACATAATGGCCAGCTCCATCGGGTATGGGAGAGCAGCACAGTATTGAAGAGTACGGCAGAGATCTTGATCGGTGCCAATGATCGGACGATGGTAACGGAAAGTGACGGACGGACATGGATAACGCGTGAACCAGCCATTGTCTACTTCCATGCGAAGTACTGGTTCAATATTATCGGTATGCTGCGCACAGATGGCATTTATTATTATTGTAATATTAGTTCCCCGTATGTATGCGATGGGGAGGCGCTGAAGTATATTGATTACGATTTGGATATCAAGGTATATCCCGATATGACCTTTACGCTGCTTGATGAGGACGAGTTTAATATTCATAAGCGCCAAATGAACTATCCGCCCGAGATAGAACGGATTCTGTGGAATCAGGTGGACATCCTGATTAGCTGGATTCGGCAAGGAAAAGGTCCTTTTTCCCCAGATTTTATTGATACCTGGTATGAGCTGTTCCTAACCTACAGATAAATAACGTAAGCTACAGATCCTTGCCAGCCTCGGCAGGGATTTGTCGTTGTATACAACAGAGAGGTGATACGTTTGAGCAGTACAAAACGTTATTTACATTTTGTGAAGCCGTACAAATGGAAAATCATTTTTACGATTTTAATTGGAATAGTAAAATTTGCAATACCTTTGCTGATTCCGTTAATTTTAGGGTACGTTGTCGATCATATCGTGAATGCAGATTTAGCGATGGAAGATAAAATACAACGGCTCTTCTGGATTATTGGCGGATCATTGATTGTCTTCCTCGTCCTGCGTCCGCCAATCGAGTATTATCGTCAATACTTAGCGCAGTGGACAGGGAACCGAGTGCTTTATGATATTCGGAACAAGCTGTTTGATCATATCCAACGTTTGAGTTTGCGCTATTACTCGCAAACAAAAACAGGTGAAATTATTTCCCGGGTCATTAATGATGTCGAACAGACGAAGAACTTCATTATGACAGGACTGATGAACGTTTGGCTTGATTTGGCTACTATCATCATTGCAGTTGCTATTATGTTTACAATGGACGTATCGCTTACGCTTGTCGCGATTGTGCTATTTCCAGTATATGGTGTAGCAATTAAGTACTTCTATGAGCGCCTTCGCAGTTTGACGCGAAAACGGTCGCAGGCATTAGCCGAAGTGCAGGGTCATTTACATGAACGGGTTCAAGGGATACCGGTAACAAGAAGTTTTGCGTTGGAGGATTACGAACAACGTCAGTTTGACATACAAAACCGTAACTTCCTAGATAGCGCCATTCAGCATACGTCTTGGAATGCGAAGACATTTGCGGTTATCAACACGATCACTGATTTAGCGCCGCTTATCGTCATTGCCTATGCAGCTTACGAAGTGATACAAGGTAATTTAACTTTAGGAACGATGGTTGCTTTTGCTGGTTTTATGGATCGTGTCTACAGTCCGCTCCGCCGGCTGGCTAACTCTTCGACCACACTTACGCAAGCAGTTGCTTCGATGGATCGCGTATTTGAATTTATCGATGAGAAATACGATATCGAGGATAAACCAAATGCCGCAGAATTGAAGCATGTGGCCGGGGACGTATCGATAGAAAATGTATCTTTCCGATATAGCGAGAATGAAGAGCTTGTATTAAAGGATATCTCACTAGATGTAAAACAAGGGGAAACAGTGGCCTTTGTGGGGATGAGCGGAGGCGGTAAGTCAACGATTGTCAGTCTGATTCCGCGTTTCTATGAAGTGACGAGCGGTAGGATTACGATTGACGGGACAGATATCCGCGATGTGCAGTCTCGTTCTTTGCGCGATAAAATCGGCATGGTGCTGCAAGATAATATTTTGTTTAGTGAATCAGTCGAGATGAATATCAAGCTTGGCAGACCGGAAGCGAGCCATGAAGAAGTGGTAGCGGCTGCTGAAGCAGCAAACGCCCATGAGTTTATCGAAAATCTTTCAGAAGGATACAACACACTTGTCGGCGAACGCGGCGTGAAACTATCCGGCGGCCAAAAGCAACGTATTGCTATCGCCCGTATTTTCTTAAAGAACCCGCCGATTCTCATTTTGGATGAAGCCACTTCCGCGCTTGACTTGGAAAGTGAGCACTTGATTCAAGAAGCATTAGAGAAACTCGCATCTGACCGGACAACATTTATCGTTGCCCACCGATTGGCTACCATCACACATGCAGACCGTATTGTTGTCGTGCAAAATGGTGAAATTGTCGAGCAAGGCTCGCACGTCGACTTAATGGCACTCCAAGGGAACTATTTCAATTTGTATCAAATTCAACATCTGGACGATCATTCTACATTAACTACAGAAAAAGGATAGATGAGCAGGGAGACCTGTTTTTATCTATCCTTTTTTTGTCCTAATGAAGTTGATTTTTGCTCTGGGGAATTCTTTTTATATAATTAATATAAGTGCACGCAGATTTAAGAGGGGGCTAAATACAATGAGGAAAGTGGAAGTGTTTTCGTATAATGAGATTTGGGAGCAGATATTTATTAACGAAGCAAAAATACTTAAAACCATTTTCGGAAATCAGCTTGCCGCCATTCACCACATTGGAAGTACATCAGTTCCAGCATTAAAGGCCAAACCAATAATCGATATAATGCCAATTGTTAAAGATATTAAAATTGTTAACAGTTTTAATGAAAAGATGATTCAGCATGAATATAATCCTAAAGGAGAAAACGGAATCATGGGCAGAAGATACTTTGAAAAAGGCGGAGATAATCGTACGCACCATGTACATATTTATCAAGATGGGAGTGATGAGATAAAACGGCATTTAGTTTTTCGGGACTATTTACGAACACATCCAGAAGCTGCAAAACAATATGGAGAGCTTAAGGAAGAATTAGCTAAAAAATTCCCATATAATACACACTTATATAGTAGTGGGAAGGAGCAGTTTGTAAGAGAGACAGAAGAAAAAGCATTGGAATGGTATAGAAGAGAACAAATCAAAACGTATTAATGGTTAACAATAAAATACACCACCCGATAAGAGAGTGATGTACTTCATTGCTATTCCTTAGGCATGACTACCGTAGAATCTTCATTGTGATACTGCAAGTAACTGTTCAGCAGTCGTTTCAAGTGGTCAAGCTCTCGATGGTATTCCATCAATCGGGAAGAGAGCGGAAGGAAGAGCATTTTCTCCTCGTTCTCCTTGTTTTCGAATACATGGATTAACAGATCGACAAGAGCTGGAATATCAGGATCAAGTGTTTCTCTTAACGTGCTCTCATCTTGCTGCAGCTTAATCCGCCCCATTGCACTTAAGATAAGTTTTTCATGCGACATAATGGCTTTATCAAGTTCTTCTACAAATGTATCGCTTGAGCGTGTTGGCAAATCGTTCATCTTATCGCCTAGATTATAGACTTCTTCCAAGATACCGTGTGATTGTTTCAAGGTCGTAATAAGCTGACGGATGACGACTAACTTACGTGCTTTCACGAGTTTTTGCTTCTTCGTGTATGTGCGTTCTTCTTGGAAGCGGGTATAGATATCATCTATTTTGCCAATCTCAGCTTGTATTCTTGCGATTTCATCCTTTAAAGCGGGCTGGTCAGACCAGCTGCGTGTCGCGACGCGCAGCCATTGCAGAATCTCTGTGCTGAATTGATCGATCTTCTGTAGTAATACCACTTCATATTTAGGTGGCAAAAATACTAAATTCACGAAGAAAGCGGAAAGAATACCTAGTGTCAATGTAGAGAAACGGAGCATAGCGAAAGGAAGAAAGTCTATACCGCTGTTATTCTCCATCACTGCAACGAGTGATACGATTGCAATGACACTTTCCTTTATCTTCAAGCTTACACAAAGTCCAATTGTTAAGATGGCCGATACACCTATAATAATCGGCTCCGTACCGAATGTGTAGAACATCGTAATGGCGACAACGAGTCCGACAACATTCCCTTTAACTTGATCCATGAGCCCGATATAAGATTGATAAACAGACTGCCGCATCGAAAAGGCAGCTCCAATAGCGGCGAATACGGGTGTCAAGTTAAGTAAAGTTGCTGCATATAAGGCAAGTGTAATTGCCACGCCAGTTTTTAACATTCTGGCACCAAGTTTCATGCTCGGATCCTCCGATCTTTCTCTTGAAAGACTATTCTATATGATGTTACACGAATGCTCCTAGATAATAAAGTATTAACTGCAGAATTATTTCATACCAAAAAGGCACCAGCGAAAGTGCTGATGCCTTTTAGAATACCCTTATTTCATTTGCTCAAAGCTTGTTTTTACAGCTTTTAATGTTTGTTCGATATCTTCTTCTGTATGAGCTGTCGTAAGGAACCATGCTTCATACTTAGAAGGAGCGAGATTGATACCCTGTTCTAGCATGAGCTGGAAGAACTGTGCGAATTTATCACCGTCTGAATTGGAAGCTTGTGCATAATTTATGATTTTCTCGTCCGTAAAGTAGACAGTAAGCGCACCCTTCAAGCGGTTAACAGTTATCGTGACGCCTGCATCGGCAGCGTGCTGCTTAATGCCTGCTTCCAATTTCGCGCCAAGTTCTTCAAAGCGATCGTATACACCTGGCTGCTGAAGTACTTCCAGGCAAGCAATTCCCGCTGCCATAGACGCTGGGTTTCCAGCCATCGTACCTGCCTGATAAGCAGGGCCTAGCGGTGCAACTTGCTCCATGATTTCTTTTTTACCACCGTAGGCACCAATTGGCAAACCGCCGCCGATAACTTTCCCCATAGCCGTAAGGTCCGGTTCAACGCCGAGCAGCTGCTGTGCGCTGCCGTATGTAAAGCGGAAAGCTGTAATAACTTCATCGTAAATAACGAGAGCACCTTTTGCATGTGCATATTCATTTACTTTTTCAAGGAATCCAGGTTCCGGTGTTACAATACCGAAGTTGCCGACAATTGGTTCTACAAGAACACCGGCAATCTCATCGCCCCATTTTTCCAAGGCATCATGCAATGCTTCTGGATCATTGAAAGGAACTGTAATCATATCGGCTGCTATGGATGCCGGAACACCTGCAGAGTCGGGGGTGCCTAATGTGGATGGACCGGAGCCCGCTTCCACAAGGACAGGGTCGGAATGGCCATGATAACAACCGGCAAACTTGATCAGCTTGTTGCGGCCTGTGTAAGCACGTGCTACTCGGATTGTTGTCATAACCGATTCGGTACCAGAGTTAGTGAAGCGGACTTTGTGCAAGGAAGGGATTGCTTCCTTCAGCATTTGAGCGAATTGGTTCTCTAGGCGAGTTGGCGTTCCGTATAGCACACCGTTTTGGGCGGCTTTGGTAATGGCTTCTGTGATGTGCGGGTGCGCATGTCCCGTAATAATTGGACCGTATGCCGCCAGATAATCAATATATTTATTGCCATCAACATCCCAGAAATAAGCACCTTCTGCTTTTTCCATATAAACGGGCGAGCCGCCGCCAACCGCTTTAAATGAGCGGGAAGGGGAGTTAACGCCGCCAACAATATGCTGTAGCGCTTCTTTATGTAATTGTTCTGATTTTGTTTTATTCATGTAGGAAAACCTCCGTATCTTTCTCTATTCCAGTATAGCATATGCGATAGAAAGCTTCGAAAAAAGCAGCTTGCTGTACATAGTATGGACAGGCTGCTCGTAAACTGATAGTGCGGAGGGATGAACATGGTATTTGTGCTGGTGATTTTTATATTCATTGCCTTGATTGGCTGCATGTATTCCTTTTTTAAACATGAAGTAAAAGCTTCTTCTATGTTTTCAATAGATTTGTTTTTGTCCTTATTGTTTCTCTATATCAGCGTGATGCTTGCTTTTGGTTTAATCTATTTTATGCTGTCTATTGAGGGCATTGTTTTAGCAGAAGGTGGCGATTTGATTGACTCTTCATTGGCAGGATCCTTGCTGCATTCCATTTATTTCAGCGGTGTCACGCTGCTCACTGTCGGCTACGGGGATATCCTGCCCGTCGGGTTCGGCCGTTTACTCGCCTTAATAGAAGCACTAATTGGCTACTTACTTCCTTCAGGTCTTGTGCTGAAAGTATGGCAGCATACGGTCGTGCGCCAGCGGATGAAGGGTGAAGGAGAATAGTTGTGCTCTTGTTCTAAATCGGATACGCTAAGACATATCCGTATTAAAGGAGGCCTATTCATGACAACAGAAATCGGCAAAGCAGCCCCAAGCTTTACGCTGCCAGCAACAAATGGCGATACTGTATCGCTGCAAGACTTCAAAGGCAAAAACATTGTGCTTTACTTCTACCCGAAAGACAACACACCAGGCTGTACAACGGAAGCGTGCAGTTTCCGTGACAACCATGAGAAGTTTACGGACTTGAATGCAATTATCATCGGAGTCAGCCCAGACCCGATTGAAAGTCATGAGAAATTCATCAATAAATTTGATTTGCCATTCCTATTGCTTGCAGACGTGGAACACACTGTGGCAGAGGACTATGAATGCTGGAAGCTGAAAAAGAACTTCGGCAAAGAATATTACGGCATTGAGCGCTCCACTTTTATCATTGATAAAGAAGGAAAACTGCAGAAGGAATTCCGTAAAGTAAAAGTTGATGGCCATACAGAAGAAGCGCTTGCGTTTATCCGAGATAATTTACAATAAGAAAGGGCGATCCAATGTACATACGTTGGATCGCTTTTTTGTTATGATGGAAAATAAAGGGGGAGATAATGTGAGAGATCCGCGTCTAAATAAGCTGGCTAAGCTGTTGTTATCGCATAGTTTAAAGCTTGAAGAAAAAGAGAAAGTAATTATTCACGCTGTACCATCAAGTAAGCCGCTCGTAAAGGAGATCTTGAAGGAAGCCTATGCACTTGCAGCTATTCCGTTTTTATATTGGGATGACGAAGAAACAAATCGTATTATAATGGAGCATGCTCCTGACGAACAGTTTCGCTTAACAGGCAAATGGGACTTAGAGCAGTTCAAGGATACAGATGCACTGCTTGTCATCCGCGGCGAAGCAAATGATGCTGAATATGCTAGCATCAGGAACGAACAGTTCGTCAAGCGGGGGAAATTAATGAAGGCATCAGATGATTATCTGTATGAAAATCAGAAGTGGGTGCTTTTTGAGTATCCGACACCAGGTGCAGCTAAAAAGGCAAAAATGAATTTTGACGCGTTTTATGATTATGTTCTTAATGTAAGCACGGTGGATTATGACGCAATGCATCGGGCGCAGCAGCCTTTAAAGGAATTGATGGAAAAAACGGACAAGGTGCGCATAGTCAGCCCAGGAACTGATTTAACTTTTTCTATAAAAGATATTCCTGCTGTTATCTGTGCGGGATCGCATAATGTGCCGGATGGAGAAGTATATACAGCCCCTGTCAAAAACAGTGTCAATGGCAAGATTACATATAATACGCCAAGTCCATATCAAGGAATTTTCCATCAGCAAGTATCTTTCACATTCAAAGATGGGAAAATAATAGAAGCAACATCTGATCAAACAGATAAACTGAATGAAGTGCTTGATACAGATGAAGGTGCGCGTTACATTGGCGAGTTTGCTCTAGGGTTGAATCCGGCAATTAAGGAGCCGATGGGGAACATTTTATTTGATGAGAAAATCGGAGGAAGTCTGCATTTTACACCAGGTGACAGCTATGATGAAACGGAAAACGGCAACAGCTCTTCGGTTCACTGGGATTTGGTACTCATCCAGCGTCCGGAATATGGAGGCGGGGAGATTTATTTTGATGATGTGCTAATCAGAAAAGACGGAATATTCGTGATTAATGAATTGAAAGGTCTCAATCCGTGACAAGTGCTTATACCAGGGGCTCGCACTGTGCATAAAGTACAGTACGAAACCTCCCCTACATGATAGTTGCTCAGACGTTTATCGTCTGAGCTTTTTTTATGAAGGGATGCTGCTTTTCGTACAGAAAGGAAAAGAGGTATAGTAGAAGAAAGAAAACAAACACTTTTGGAGGGGATACATATGCAAGTTCTTGTAGCGTTGAAAGTAGATCAGCAAATGAAGCGGCATTTTGAGACTTCTTATCCAAGTGTAACATTCCATTTCAGTACAGAAAAAGACGAAGTGGCTGAGCTAATCAAGAAAGCAGAGATACTAGTAACCGGCGGAAGAGGGGCAGACGAAGATTCCATTCGCACAGCAGATAAGCTGAAGTGGGTTCATGTCATTTCTGCTGGAGTCGATACCATGCCGCTTGAATTGATGCATGAAAAAGGTATCATGCTGACGAACGCAAATGGCATACATCGTATACAAATGGCTGAATACGCGATTTCTTCTATTCTAGCAGTAGCTCGTAAAGAGCGTGACTATCTGAAAAAACAGGAAGAGCACGTGTGGGATAAAGAGCTGAAGATTGATGAAATCACCGCAAAAAAACTCGTAGTAGTCGGAGCTGGCGCTATTGGGCAGGAAGTGGCGCGCTTAGGGAAGGCCTTTCGTATGCATACAATTGGCGTGAGCCGCAGCGGCTCGCCGAAAGAACACTTTGATGAAGTGTATAAACAGACTGAGATTGAAACAGTATTGCCGCACGCAGATTACTTAATTTCCATTCTTCCAAGTACAAAAGAAACAAAGTACTTCTATAAGAAAGAACACTTTGATCAGATGCCTAAGCACGCGGTATTCCTGAATATGGGTCGTGGAGACGCAGTAGCGACCGATGTCTTGCTTGAAGCATTGAATCAAGGCAAGATAAAAGCAGCCGTACTAGATGTGTTTGAGGAAGAACCGCTTCCGGAGGATCATCCATTCTGGGATCATAATCGTGTCATCTTAACTCCGCATATGGCGGGTCAATCTCCTCATTATATGGAACGAGCAATGGATATCTTTGAGCAGAACTTAGGCCTCTATACCGACGACACAGCGGAAAAACAGTATATAAATAAAATTGATTTGAACAGAGGATACTAATGAAAATCTACACAAAAACAGGTGATAAGGGCGATACGTCTCTTATCTATGGCGCTCGTGTTTCCAAAAATCATCCGCGGGTGGAAGCGTATGGCACATTGGATGAAGCGAATGCGGCAATCGGCACAGCAGTCAGTCTGCTGACAGCAGAAAATGAATCACTTATGAAATCATTGCAGCGCGTGCAGACACTGCTGTTTCATGCCGGAAGTGAATTGGCAACGCCAGCTGATAAAGAAGTACATTGGAAGCTAGCGCCGAAGCACACCGAGATGCTGGAAAAAGAGGTGGATCAATGGACGGCCGAACTGCCGCCGTTGAAGCAATTCATTCTGCCGGGCGGCTGTCCAAGTGCTGCTGCACTGCACCAGGCGAGAACAATCGTAAGGCGAGCAGAACGGTTAATTGTATCTATGGAAACAGACGCGCGCACGGAAGAAGTCATTCGTTTTGTTAATCGATTGTCGGATTATCTTTTTACAGCGGCTAGGTATGCTAATCTTCTGCATGAGACAGATGAGATACTGCTCGTACCGGATATTTGATTCGCACTATGTTTTTTTATTGACAAGATAAGGGAGACGGCTTTACAATTTAGAAGAAGTATAATGTAATAATAGTCATCGTTTAGACAAATGTATTATCTACAAGTGAAAGCGAGGTGCATGACGGTGTCTGAACAGAGATTACAAGCAGCAGTGGAGCGACTAAAAGAATCTGGCGTCAGAATAACACCACAGCGTCATGCGGTGCTTGAGTTCTTGCTGAATTCCAAGATCCATCCTACCGCTGATGATATATATCGAGCGCTGGAGGATAAGTTTCCGAATATGAGCGTGGCGACGGTTTATAATAACCTTCGCGTATTCCGTGAGAACGGTCTGGTGCGAGAATTAACATATGGAGATTCCTCCAGCCGATTCGACTGTGATACGGAAGAACATTACCACTTGATTTGTGATCAATGTGGCAAAATCGTCGACTTCCATTACCCAAGCCTTTATGAAGTAGAGAAACTCGCTGCCCAGGTGACAAACTTTGATGTAACCCATCACCGTTTGGAACTGTATGGTACGTGCCCGGATTGTCAGCAAACAACCAAGCATTAACCTCAGCGGATTTCTTCTATAGATAGAAAAGCCTTTGTCACTTTTTTCGTGATGAAGGTTTTTCTTTTTGTCATTTTGAAAAGGAATTTGAAGAAGTATGTTGAATTATTACTAAAATATATAGAAAAGAGCAGCGGAGGGATTTGCCTTGGAGAACATTCTTCGACCAATTTATCAAGAACGTGCAAGTATGCCGAATACACTTGGAATCATCTTAGTAGAGAAGACACGCCCGAATAGCCCGACAACCGATAACTTTGATATGATCCTGCTTATCATTGTAAAAGATGCTAAGGAACCATGGTATACGAAGCATTACAGTTATGAAGGAAGGATTGCTGCGATGCATATTGTCGAAGAGTCACTGCTTCAATACTGGATTGATACAAGTACATATAGACGTGCGGTTGAATGGATCTTCGAGGGAAAAGTCGTTTTCGATCGGAATGAATATATCGATAACTTAAAACATGAGCTGGCAAGCTTTCCTTATGAGAAGCGTAAACTGAAGATGACAATCGAGTTTGCGAAACTGATTCGTGCTTATGCAGAAACAAAGGATCTTCATGACAGCGGACAATATTTAGATGCTTACACAAGGATGGTCAGATGTCTGCATTATCTAGCACGGCTTTCGATTATTGAAAAAGGACATCATCCGGAAGTAACAGTTTGGAATCAAGTGCGTAGAATAGATTCGGAAGTATATAAGCTTTGCGAAGAATTCATTCAAAGCAATGAAGAGACGGATCAACGGGTGCAGCTGATGCTGCTTGCTGTCAATGTAGCTATCAATGCCAGATCACACTCCGCAGCGCATCATTTACTGAACGTTATGCGTATGAAGGAAGAAGCCTGGACTTTCGGCGAACTAAAGAACAGGCCAGAAGTAGAAGCATATGCAGCTGACTTGAGCGCACTTCTTAACTATCTGGAGGAAAAAGAGATAATTGAAGCGGTGCTGACAGAGACAAAGGGGAAAGCGATTTACCATCGGGAGTATCAAATTAAATAAATATGATAACTAGATAGATGGGCAGCTTTTGTTCCTGAAAGCTGTCCTAATAAGAAAGAAAGCTTGTATTACGTGGTTTTGAGTGTGCTGATGTGGTAAGCTGGGAAAGCTCTATTATCGTGCTATCAATTGATTTTATGTATTTCTTAAAAAAACTGTTGACGGTGAATAAAACAGCGTGTTATATTTATATGCGTCGCCGATGAGCAACAACGGCTGACAAACAAAAATCAAAAAACATGTTGACAACGAAAATTGAAACATGATATGATGTTCTAGTCGCCAAATAAGCGACGGAACGAAATTGATCTTTGAAAACTGAACAAAACAACCAATTACGAACTAAACGACATGGTCTTTTATAAGATCAACGTCAGCGCAAGAAGCAAAGCATCACACTTTCATGGAGAGTTTGATCTTGGCTCAGGACGAACGCTGGCGGCGTGCCTAATACATGCAAGTCGAGCGCAGGAAGCTAGATGACCCCTTCGGGGTGATTCTAGTGGAATGAGCGGCGGACGGGTGAGTAACACGTGGGCAACCTGCCTGTAAGACTGGGATAACTCCGGGAAACCGGGGCTAATACCGGATAGTATTTTCTTTCTCCTGATTGAAAATGGAAAGACGGTTTCGGCTGTCACTTACAGATGGGCCCGCGGTGCATTAGCTAGTTGGTGGGGTAATGGCCCACCAAGGCGACGATGCATAGCCGACCTGAGAGGGTGATCGGCCACACTGGGACTGAGACACGGCCCAGACTCCTACGGGAGGCAGCAGTAGGGAATCTTCCGCAATGGACGAAAGTCTGACGGAGCAACGCCGCGTGAGCGATGAAGGCCTTCGGGTCGTAAAGCTCTGTTGTCAGGGAAGAACAAGTACGAGAGTAACTGCTCGTACCTTGACGGTACCTGACCAGAAAGCCCCGGCTAACTACGTGCCAGCAGCCGCGGTAATACGTAGGGGGCAAGCGTTGTCCGGAATTATTGGGCGTAAAGGGCGTGTAGGCGGTTTCTTAAGTCTGATGTGAAAGCCCACAGCTTAACTGTGGAGGGTCATTGGAAACTGGGGAACTTGAGTGCAGAAGAGGAGAGTGGAATTCCACGTGTAGCGGTGAAATGCGTAGATATGTGGAGGAACACCAGTGGCGAAGGCGACTCTCTGGTCTGTAACTGACGCTGAGGCGCGAAAGCGTGGGGAGCAAACAGGATTAGATACCCTGGTAGTCCACGCCGTAAACGATGAGTGCTAGGTGTTAGGGGGTTTCCGCCCCTTAGTGCTGAAGTTAACGCATTAAGCACTCCGCCTGGGGAGTACGGCCGCAAGGCTGAAACTCAAAAGAATTGACGGGGGCCCGCACAAGCGGTGGAGCATGTGGTTTAATTCGAAGCAACGCGAAGAACCTTACCAGGTCTTGACATCCGCTGACAACCTTGGAGACAAGGCATTCCCTTCGGGGACAGCGTGACAGGTGGTGCATGGTTGTCGTCAGCTCGTGTCGTGAGATGTTGGGTTAAGTCCCGCAACGAGCGCAACCCTTGATTCTAGTTGCCAGCATTCAGTTGGGCACTCTAGAGTGACTGCCGGTGACAAACCGGAGGAAGGTGGGGATGACGTCAAATCATCATGCCCCTTATGACCTGGGCTACACACGTGCTACAATGGATGGTACAAAGGGCAGCAAGACCGCGAGGTTAAGCAAATCCCATAAAACCATTCTCAGTTCGGATTGCAGGCTGCAACTCGCCTGCATGAAGCCGGAATCGCTAGTAATCGCGGATCAGCATGCCGCGGTGAATACGTTCCCGGGCCTTGTACACACCGCCCGTCACACCACGAGAGTTGGTAACACCCGAAGTCGGTGAGGTAACCTTTTGGAGCCAGCCGCCGAAGGTGGGATCAATGATTGGGGTGAAGTCGTAACAAGGTAGCCGTATCGGAAGGTGCGGCTGGATCACCTCCTTTCTAAGGATAAATTGGAAAAGGTGAAGTGACTGTTCAAAAGCGTACGGATAGACCAGATCGGTTACAGATTCCTGGTTTTGGAGTCTGGAAACGAGATGAACTATACGCTAGCTTTTAGGAGCGGAACCTAGACAATTG
>NZ_LT727826.1 GCF_900162685.1 Terribacillus halophilus | reverse complement strand
GCTGACCTCCTGCGTGCAAAGCAGGCGCTCTCCCAGCTGAGCTAAGGCCCCAAGAAAAAATTAGATGGTGGGCCTAAGTGGACTCGAACCACCGACCTCACGCTTATCAGGCGTGCGCTCTAACCAGCTGAGCTATAGGCCCATCTAAAAGGATATAAGTTTATTACTTGATCCTNCTGCCTCATATCACCTATGTATTCAGTGATACGTACTATCCAATAACGAATAGTGGGTTCCCCCATTCGGAAATCTCCGGATCAAAGCTTACTTACAGCTCCCCGAAGCATATCGGTGTTAGTCCCGTCCTTCATCGGCTCCTAGTGCCAAGGCATCCACCGTGCGCCCTTCTTCACTTAACTAATTAAACGCATGATGCAAAAAAAAATAAACGACAATAAATTGTCATTGCTTTAAAGTTTGATGTTTTGGCATGTTGTTTCTTATCTAGTTTTCAAGGTTCAGAATATATANTTAACTTCAGCACTAAGGGGCGGAAACCCCCTAACACCTAGCACTCATCGTTTACGGCGTGGACTACCAGGGTATCTAATCCTGTTTGCTCCCCACGCTTTCGCGCCTCAGCGTCAGTTACAGACCAGAGAGTCGCCTTCGCCACTGGTGTTCCTCCACATATCTACGCATTTCACCGCTACACGTGGAATTCCACTCTCCTCTTCTGCACTCAAGTTCCCCAGTTTCCAATGACCCTCCACAGTTAAGCTGTGGGCTTTCACATCAGACTTAAGAAACCGCCTACACGCCCTTTACGCCCAATAATTCCGGACAACGCTTGCCCCCTACGTATTACCGCGGCTGCTGGCACGTAGTTAGCCGGGGCTTTCTGGTCAGGTACCGTCAAGGTACGAGCAGTTACTCTCGTACTTGTTCTTCCCTGACAACAGAGCTTTACGACCCGAAGGCCTTCATCGCTCACGCGGCGTTGCTCCGTCAGACTTTCGTCCATTGCGGAAGATTCCCTACTGCTGCCTCCCGTAGGAGTCTGGGCCGTGTCTCAGTCCCAGTGTGGCCGATCACCCTCTCAGGTCGGCTATGCATCGTCGCCTTGGTGGGCCATTACCCCACCAACTAGCTAATGCACCGCGGGCCCATCTGTAAGTGACAGCCGAAACCGTCTTTCCATTTTCAATCAGGAGAAAGAAAATACTATCCGGTATTAGCCCCGGTTTCCCGGAGTTATCCCAGTCTTACAGGCAGGTTGCCCACGTGTTACTCACCCGTCCGCCGCTCATTCCACTAGAATCACCCCGAAGGGGTCATCTAGCTTCCTGCGCTCGACTTGCATGTATTAGGCACGCCGCCAGCGTTCGTCCTGAGCCAAGATCAAACTCTCCATGAAAGTGTGATGCTTTGCTTCTTGCGCTGACGTTGATCTTATAAAAGACCATGTCGTTTAGTTCGTAATTGGTTGTTTTGTTCAGTTTTCAAGAATCAAGTTGTTGTCGTTTGTTTCAGCGACTTAAACATCTTATCATGTCTTCGTTGTTTCTGTCAACAACTTTTTCAAAAGAACTTGATAATTTGTTTGGCGTGTTTTTTTGTCTTACCTTAGCGCCGTTTAATAGTATACGACCAATCCGAATAGGAGTCAACACCTTTTTTGTATTAAAATTTGAAAACCACTGTGAGCCCTCTATGGAGCTTTCAAGCCACCTTGCAGACTCCGTCATCCAATGCCGCAGAAGCTTATCTTACCACAAAAAAAGCCCCATTGAAATGGAGCTTTTCCTGTTTATCTCTTCATACGGATTGCTTTTATAATCTCCATTAAGATAACAGCGGCAAGTGCTAGACCTGCAGCAACAGACCATTCTCCCCAGCCAAATGCAGCCGGTATGGAGAAGATGCTGCGCACACCTGGCAATACTGTCACGCCGTAAAGTAAAAAACAAATGACTACTGCGCCAATTACATACTTGTTCGATAGAAATCCTGCTTTAAAGATTGTTTGCGTATTTGATCTTGCGGAAAAAGTTTGCAGCGTTCTAGCCAAAATAAGTGTAGTAAACGCCATCGCAATTCCCATTACCGCAGAATCCTGTAATCCGATATAGAAGGAGATAATCACAGCCACCCTATCAGCACCCCTCGAATCAGTACACTTTGCAGCGTGCCGCCAGAAAAGATACCCTCGCTTATATTTCGTGGTTTCCGCTTCATTACATCCGGTTCTTCTTTTTCCATTCCAAGAGCGAGTGCAGGTAGGGAGTCGTTAATCAAATTAATAAATAAAAGCTGGAGAGCAGTAAATGGATTCGGCATGTTCAGAAATACTGCAAACAAAATGGCAATGATGGCACCAAGGTTTCCAGCAAACAAATAGCCAATCGCTTTCTTGATATTATCAAATACGGTTCTTCCTACCCCAACCGCATTAACAATAGAAACGAAATTATCATCTGCTAATACCATGGCTGCTGAATCTTTAGCTACATCTGTTCCGCTTCCCATTGCAATTCTCAAAGCAGGTGCATCATTCACACCATCTCCTGTCATCGCAGTAATAGCTCCTCTATTCTGCCAAGCTTGGACTATTCTGATCTTGTTTTCTGGGGAGACACGGACATATACAGATATGCGTCCTAATTTCTCATTCAGTTCCTCATCTGATAAATTATCCAAGCCCTTGCCAGTCAGAGCCAAATCACCTTCTTCCATCAAACCAATCTCTTTCCCGATCGCTTGCGCAGTGGTCTTATGATCGCCGGTAATCATAATACTCCGAATCCCAGCATTTCTCGCTTCTGCAATGGAGGCAGGAACTGCTTCGCGCGGCGGGTCAATCATAGCTGTCAGACCAACAAATACAAGATCTTGTTCATCTTCCACAACCAAAGTATCTTTGTCCTCCGAGACGTTTTTATATCCATACGCTAGCACGCCAGCGCATTATTGGAGAATGCTTTGTTCTGGTTCTGCAATTCCTGAAGATGATCTTTATCCAAAGGACGCTCTTCTCCATCTATTAGTATGTGTGTACATCGATTGAACACCACATCCGGTCCGCCTTTAGTTAGCATTTGTCTTTTTCCATTCAGGTGATAAACCGTCGACATCATCTTACGGTCCGAATCAAATGGTAGCTCTAGTTCTCTTTTCTTTTCGCAGGTGCACCGGATTCAGCCCCATCTTCTTCCCAAAATGTATGAGCGCTGTTTCTGTTGGATCTCCAATCTCACTTCCTTCTTCACTCACTGTTGCATCATTGCATAAGACAGCAATGTGCAGCAGAAGCTGTTCCTGCTGGCTTCTGTCCGACTCGTTATCCGCTATCTTACTGTTTTGGCCTGGGATGTATGTATCTGTAACGGTCATCTGGTTCTGTGTTAAAGTCCCTGTTTTATCCGTACATATGACGCGTGTAGAGCCTAGCGTCTCGACTGCAGGCAGCCTCCGGATAATTGCCTGCTGCTTGGCCATCTTAGTAGTTCCCACTGCCATGACAATGGTAACAATAGAAGACAATGCCTCTGGAATGGCTGCTACAGCTACTGCAACAGAAAATGTGAAAGCATTGAGAAATCCTTGGGTCATATCAGCTTGACCATCACCAAACCACAAACGTAATGCTTGTGCTGCAAAGATTAGAATGCATAATATTAAGACCCCAATCCCAAGCCGCTTACTGAATTCATCCAGCTTTTTCTGTAATGGGGTTTGTTTGGATTCCGCCGTTTCAATCATATCGGCAATACGACCAATCTCAGTGTCCTGCGCAATCGCCGTTACCACAAAGTTTCCTCTTCCATTCACAACAAGCGATCCGCTATGTACCATGTTGAAGCAATCTCCAATTGATACTTCTTCTTCTATTACATCTATCTTCTTTTCAGCAGCTTCCGATTCTCCTGTCAGCATACCTTCATTGATTTTTAATGTTTCACCGCTAATTAGCCTGCCATCTGCAGGCACATAATCTCCCGCATCCAGCTGTACTATGTCTCCTTTCGACAGTTCCCTGGCTGGTACCGTTTTGCTTTCCCCGTCTCGTACAACCTTAGCTGAAGGGTCTGACATTTCCTGTAGCGCTTCTAATGAGCTTTCCGCTTTCCTTGTCTGTACGACACTAATGACACTATTCAGCAAAATAACCAGGAAGATAATAATCGATTCCACCACTTCTCCTAATGCCGGCTGCACTGCTGCAACTACAATCAATACAATGACCATTGCATCTTTAAATGTTGCGAGAAACAGCTTCCATACGGGTATCTTTTCCTTTCAGTTCATTGAAACCCTCGGCTTCCAATCTTCGCTGAGATTCAACTTCTGCCAATCCCTCCAGCGATGTCCCTTGCTCTTGTAACACATCATATGCATTCATCCGGTAAGCTTTCACTAAATCGCCCCTTTCCAGAATATCTCCTAATTAGTTTCCCAAAAAAGCACAAATCTGAACCAACCTTTTTGTAAAATTCCTGTTATTTCTCACCTCCGCCAGAGACAAGCATCATGTTCCCGGACAGGCATGCATAGAATGGAACTACATTACTGCGAACAACGAAGGGAATGATAGGCATGCAGCACTTTTATGTATTCCGTTTCAACAAGTGGAAAAGGTGGGCATTCGTCGTAGCGGCGGCGATGTTCACAGCTTTAATCATCTGGATGGAGACGAGCAGCTCGCTGTCGGTCTTTTCTTCAAAAGAAAAGCCTGCAGCACTGACACAAGGAAATAAAGACGAGCCCAATATCGCGCTTACCTTCAATATCAGCTGGGGTGACACACAAGCTCTCCCTATCTTGGATGAACTGAAAGAACAAAATGTAAAAGCCACCTTCTTCGTCAGCGGAGAGTGGGCAGAGCGTCATCCCCAGATTATCGACCGCATTGTCGAAGATAAGCATGAACTCGGAATGATGGGATACCGCTACAAAAGCTATATCGAACAGGAACCTGCACAAATACGAAAAGATCTTACGTATGCAAAAGAAATATTCCGCAAGCTCGGGCATGAAGATATTGAGCTGCTCCGCGCACCGACTGGAGATTTTAATACAGAGATTATCCAGCTATCCGAAACACTTGGACTAAAGGTTATTCAATATAGCGTTAATCCAAAAGACTGGCGCAACCCCGGCACGCAGCTTATTGTAGATGAAGTAATAGAAGAAGCTGACAACGGCGATATCATCCAACTACACGCATCCGATTCTGTTAAGCAGACGGCAAAAGCACTGGAAACCATCTTACCGGCATTAAAAAACAAAGGGTATCACTACGTCACAGTCAGTGAGCTGATTGCTGGTGGTTCTGCGGAATTGAAAGAAGTGAATTAAATGTATAACTACCGCTCCTTCTGCAGAAAGTAAGTATACTTACTACACTGGAAGGAGCACGTGTCTATGTATGTTCGAATAGTGCCGATCTTGTTCTTATCTCTTTTCGTGCTTGCTTCATGCACAGGCGGCGGCCAAGCCGCAGAAAGCAGCCAGCCCGATTATGATACGACGAAACAGATGGTAGCCGATATATTGAAGACAGATGAAGGCAAAAAAGCTATTTCAGAAGTTATGTCAGATGAAACGATGCAGGACCTGGTATCTCTAGACGCCAGCAAAGTAGAAGATGCAATTAACAAGTCCTGGACATCAGAAGAAGGACAGAAGTTCTGGAAAGAGCGTTTTGAGGATCCAGAGTTTGTCGCAGCCTTCGCCAAAAACATTGGTCCTGAACAGAAGAAGCTCATTAAAGAAATGATGAATGACTCTGATTTCCAAAAGCAGGTACTTCAGATTATGCAAGACCCGAAAATGCAGGAGCAAATGCTCAACGTAATGAAGAGTCAGGAATTCCGCAAAGAAATAGAGAAAACAATCCAAGAATCCGCGGAAACACCGATGTTCGAACAAAAGCTGATGCAAACCGTCCAAAAAGCACTGGAAGAAGCGCAATCTAAACAAAAAGAGAAATAAAAAACGAGCCCTATTCCATAATTATATGGTTTAGGACTCGTTTTAAATTATATTTGTATCACCGAACTCCGCTACTGGCTGAAGATAGATGCAACCCGCCAGCCCTGAGATATAAAAATACGGAGAGCTCTTGTGCTCTCCGCATGTTCTTATTGCATATACTTTTCAAGAATAGCCCGTGCTAAGTCATCATACGCGTCACCAAGCGGATGATCTTCTTGGTAAACCGCTGGCGCAAACACATCTTCTTCTTTATAAGGCTGTGCTAGCGGCAAACGGCCTATTACTTCTGTATCGAGTGCGTCTGCCAGCTTGTCCCCGCCGCCTTTGCCAAAGACGTATTCTTTCTCGCCTGTTGCCTGCACTTCATAATATGCCATGTTCTCCACTACACCAAGAATCTCATGCTCGGTGCGAAGTGCCATTTGGCCTGCTCGTGCTGCAACAAATGCTGCGTTTGGATGCGGTGTGGTAACAATGATTTCTTTAGAAGAAGGCAGCATTGTGTGAATGTCTAGGGCTACATCGCCAGTTCCTGGTGGCAGGTCGACTAGCAAGTAGTCCAGATCATCGCCCCATTTCACTTCTTTAAAGAAGCTTGTCAGCATCTTACCAAGCATTGGGCCACGCCAAATAACAGGTCCATTATCCTCAACGAAGAAGCCCATTGAAATAATCTTCACACCAAAACGCTCTACTGGTGTAATCTTGTCGTCTACCACTTCCGGACGTTTCTCTATTCCCATCATCTCCGGTACACTAAAGCCGTAAATATCTGCATCAATAATACCGACTTTAAAACCAATTCGTGCTAGTGCAACAGCAAGGTTTACCGTTACAGTCGATTTACCAACACCGCCCTTACCACTTGCGATATTAATAAATTTAGTTTTCGTATTTTTGTCCAGCAAGGAACTCTGCTGACTCGGTGCCTCGCTCTGACTATACCGATCGACTACCTCCTGCGGCAGCTGATCAAAGCGCAATCCTACTGTTGCAGCGCCTGCGCTTTTCAATACGTTAACAATTTCCTGCTGCAGCTGCATCTGTTCTGCTGTATTCGTTTTGCCGACTAAGATTTTTACACTAACATGGTGCTTCTCTTCCTTAATTCGGATATCTGTGATTGCACCAGTTTCTCCTAGTGTCGTATGTAAAAAAGGATCTTCAATAACATTCAGAAGCTCCCGCACTTTATCTTCTGTTACCATGTGAATGCCCCCTACCTAGCTTGTCTAAGGAAAACGTTTTCCAGACTGCTTTTACCGCTAGTATAACATATTCTTAGCAAAGCTAGGCAAGCGGTGCTCGTTCACTCATCTTCTGGCAGTTTCTCTGTCGTATAGCGGAGTATGCCTTCATATATACTGAACGCCATTTTATCCTGGTACACATCATCTTTCAGCAGTTCCAGCTCCCTTGGGTTGGACATAAAACCGATCTCAACCAGTGCACCTGCCGGTTTTGTATGCTTCAGAAGATACATCGTATTCAGTGCTAGCGGCACTCGCTTTGTATTCTCCAAATTTCGTTTGATTTCATCCTGAATAAATGTAGCCAGCGCTTTACTGCCTTCTTTATCTTTATTGTAAAATGTTTGCGCGCCAGACCATTGTGTAGCAAGCAGTGCATTTGTATGAATGCTGATATAAAAGTCCGCTTCCTTTTCCTCTATAAAGGCTACACGATTCCGGATATCCTCTGATTTCCGCCGTGACAGACCTTTCGTATCTTCATCAGCCAAATCCACATCTGCTTCTCTCGTCAAGTAGACAAGCGCACCTGCCTGCTGTAAATAATCCCGAAGCGATTCTGAAACAGCCAAGGTAATCCCTGCCTCCTGGGTACCATCGGCCCCTTCTGCACCACCATCTACGCCGCCGTGTCCCGGGTCAATGACAATTGTCTTCCCCGCTAGCGGCAGCGACCAAGAATGGGAAGATTCTTCTGTCGTCACGATTCTTGGTACATAGTAAGCGAGCAGCATAATAAATAAAGCACCTGCAACGGCACCTGCAATCCACCTTCTCGTCATTCCAGCTTCCTCCCATACCGCACATTTGTACACTATATGGGACAACCGTTCCGAATATACACTGTTCTTTGGATTTCATACTGGCACTGGTATAATAAAACTATATCTAGATTGAAGAAAAGGACGTACAATATGAAATTCGATAACCAGACTAGAAGATTGTATCTAAATGTTGGGATCTATGTCGTGCTGGGTGGGTTGAGTGTACTGCTCTATCTTCTCCACGATAACCTTATTATCACAGGAGTTTGTATGTTAGTGAGCTACTTGATCAGCTACAGTATCTCCAACCACTTCTACCCGCGCAGCAACGATACTATCTATCCAAAAGATTAAAGGAGTTCTGACGGTGGCCAATTATATCCTTGAATTACGCAAATTCGTCGGCAGCCGCCCGCTTGTCATGGCAGGAGCCGGGGTAATTGTCCGAAATGAAGCAGATGAGCTATTGCTGCAGCTTCGGGCTGATACAAAAGATTGGGGCCTGCCTGGCGGCTCGATGGAGCTGGGTGAGTCATTGGAAGACACTGCAAAGCGGGAACTTTTTGAAGAGACAGGTTTACATGCAGAAGGCTTTCGCTTTTTGCGTATGTGCTCCGGTCCGGAATTCTACGCAAAATACCCAAACGGAGATGAGGTTTACAACGTCATTTCTGTCTACGAAGCCCACAGCGTATCAGGCGAATTCGCCATGCTTGATGGCGAAAGTTTAGACCTGCGTTACTTTGCACTAGACGATTTGCCTGAACTCAATCACATCACCCAGAAGATGCTTTCTGGCCTACTTATTCCATAAAGGGGCTACTACCATGACACGAAAAACCTTGATGTACCTGTTCATCATGCTGACCGGTTTTGCCATTGGCATTTACAGCAACTTCCCTAATATAGGCACATTATTGCTTATGGCGGTGCTTATTGCCGCAGCAGTCATCATGATCCTTTACAACATCAGCATAGGGTTGAAAAACCGGCGGCAAAATAAACGATAGGAGTGTTTGCCGATATGAATCAGATTAACTTAATTTGCTTAGGTGTAAGAAATATACAAGCTTCTCTTGCCTTCTACCGTGATGGATTAGATTTTGAAACAAGCGTAAAAGAAAATTCGCCTAATATCGTCTTCTTCAATAACAACGGAACAAAGCTGGAACTGTTTCCACTCGAGCAATTACAAAAAGATATCGGCGCAGACAATCCGCCCGAATTAAGTACTGGCGGCTTTCCTGGCTTCACACTCGCATACAATGCCAAGACAGAACAAGAAGTAGACTATGTCATCGAAAAGGCCGCCCGAGCTGGTGCCACGATTATCAAACAGCCGCAGCGCGTCGATTGGGGAGGCTACAGTGGTTACTTCACCGATCCTGACGGTTATTATTGGGAAGTAGCCTTCAGCGAGCATTGGAAATTCGACGAAAATAATATGCTGATTATTGACTAAAGTAAAAGCCAGAAGCATGCCGCTTCTGGCTTTTACTGTGGTTCAACATGGACATTTACCCAATAGACACCGTGTTCTCTTTTCAATGTCTTTTCGACTGTCGTGGCTACATCATGTGCTTTGCGGATATCCAACGTAGAATTCACCAATATTTCCGTATCCACTATCGCATTATTGCCATAGCTTCTCGCTTTCATTGTTTTAATTCCCTTTACACCTTGAATCTGCAGGATTGTCTCGGTATATGCTGCCATTAATGTCTCATCAAATCCGTCCGTCAGCTGGTGAGAAGCAGAGGCAAAAATATCCCATGCTGTTTTGCAGATAATGAGTCCAACTAGAATAGCAGCCACCGGATCAAGCCAAGTTAATCCGAGCTGAGAACCAAATATACCTACAACGGTTCCAACACTCACGAGTGCATCAGACAGGTTATCCTTTGCTGCTGCTTTGACGGATTGACTGTTTATCTTGGCACCGAGCCGCATATTATACCGATAAACCCCAAACATAACGACCGCACCGAAAATACCTGTCCATGCCGCCAGCATATCGGGTGCCTCATTCGACCCATCAAATACATTCAGCACCGCCGTATACAGTACTTGCAAACCTACTGTCATCATAATGAAAGACGCAATCAGACTTGCGACGGTCTCTGCTTTCCAGTGTCCATATGGATGATCAGCATCCGGCGGCTTCCTCGCCAGCTTCAACCCAATCAGTACAGCAACAGAAGCGACAATATCGGTGGCATTATTCAAACCATCCGCCCGCAGTGCAGCCGACCCGCTTATAATTCCGACAATCAATTTCAAAGAAGACAGAACAAGGTAAGCGCCGATACTAATATAGACACCGCGCTCGCCCATCTTCAGCTCCTTGTATTTTTCATTTTCCAATGCCTCGTCAGCCCTTTCATTCCAGTTCCATCATCATAGCAGTCTGAAAGCAGGTGGGTCTATAGCAATGATTTTTCAATCTCCCATATGAATAGCCAGCAGCTAATAGTTTTTCCCTAAGCAAAAGCGCAGATAATTCATAAAAGGTGAGCTAATCAAACGATTGATTAAATTAGGCACTACCCGCCCATTTCTGCATATGCTAGCGTGAGGAAGGAGCGATGATCAGTGAACAATAATACGGTCATTGTGGAAGAGGAAAGATATGAATTCATCGCTACGGTCATTTCCTATATAGGCCTGATATTAACTATGATCGGAGCAACAATTGCCCTATGCATTTCATATAAATCCTATAAACGATCACTGGAAAACGCTGCGAACGGAAACGGTAATACAGCATTTACAACATCATTTATTGCATAAGCATGAAAATGCCTCTTGTTTACTACAATGTTAGCGGAGGCTCTTTTAATGAGCTTCAAAAAGACAAGCCGGAGGAGGAAGAGAAATGAAGGATGACCTGGAACAACGCATTCGCCTGCTGGAATTGGAAGTGGAGAAACTCAAAGAAGAAAACAAACAACCCAGCCACACTTGGGTATGGGCTTTTGTTCCGATACTTGCATTATGTATTCCAGTCTTGGCTATTCTCCGCGATACATTTCAATAAAAAATCACGTATTATTTAGGCTGCTGTCCTGCGCCTTCCGCTTCTGCCCGTCATACACTGGCACAGAAAGGAAGGTGTTTTTCATGCAAGAACAAAATCAAATGTTAGTACCTTACCAAACGAATCAGCAAGTGTCTTATTCTTATCCTGTTCATACAGACGAATACCGTCGCCGCCCAGGCTTTGGCTTCGGACGTCCTGGTTTTGGTTACGGCCGCCCAGGTTTCGGCTATGGTCGTCCTGGCTACGGCTACGGCCGCCCAGGTTTTGGCTATGGCTATGGATACGGCGGACCATTCCTAGGCGGTGTTGTAGGCGGTCTGCTTGGCAGCAGCTTGTTATATCCGAATTATTATAACCAGCCTACGCCTTATTATCCTCCATATAATCCGTACTATAGTAACCAATATTACGGATATTAATATAGATGAAGAGGGATGCAGCTAGTCCCTCTTCTTCCTTTGGTTTCGTTTTATGTAAATTGAAGCTGCTACGTTATTCAACACCCATAGAACAGCAATATCAACTAAACTTGCGACACTTCCGCTAAATAAGACATACCGCTTCTGCGGCATGCCTTATTTAGTAACCTTTGCCTCTTTGGCTCATTTTTACAATTGCCGCAATCACCATTAATGCACCCGGTAAAAGGAAATATAATAATACCGCATACACACCAATAGCTGCTGCTACAATAAGCAGAACACCGCCAAGAATCGATTTCTTATCAAGTAAGAGTGCGGCAATAATGCCCAGAATTCCTGCTGCAATTCCAAGTAACCCGAAATTGCCGACTGTATACGTACTTTCAATCAATGTTAAAAACATAGCTAGAATAGAAGCAATAATACCAAAAATGCTTCCTACAATTCCTACTACCTTCATGCCTAACGACTCCCTTCCATGCTGCAATTATCTTATTTCTATATCACCCCAGATCGAAGCTAAACCTTCAGAAATAAAAAAAGGAATAAATCACTAGTTATGATTTACTCCTGTTTCTCCGCTATGTTGGCTAAATAAGCTGGATCATCTGAAAAAATACCATCCACATTGTAGCGAAGCATCTCCTCTGTCCACTCTCTTTCATCACCACGGTAATAGGCGTGAACCTCCAACCCATTCATTTGAATGAGGTCAACTAGAGATTTGTCCAGCATTCCCGCATAAATCCCAACACCCACAGCCTTCTTCTGGAAGTCTTGTAAATTGTCTGCATCCAGCTGTTCTACCTCTTTCTTCTTAAGCAGCTGAACGAGCGTAAGCGCTGGATTTAAATCATGCAGCGCATTGACGCTAGCTTCACTGAATGACTGTAAAATGACTTGGCGCTTCGGAATACGATGCCGCTCCAGCAATTGCAGCAAGTCCTCCTCCATAATTAGTTCCCCGTCGTCACTCTCACGTGTTTCAATATAATAGTTCACGCTATCTCCGTACCGTTCCAAAATCTCTTCTAATGATGGCACCGACTGCCCTTCTCCTGCATCTAATGTCTTTAACTCCATTAACGTCATATTCTCAACCAGACCTTTACCATCTGTCGTTCTGTCAACTGTATCATCATGCATCGCAATCAGCTCATTATCCGCTGTTTTACGCAAATCAATTTCGATATAATCTGCCCCATCTTCCAAAGCTTGGTCGTAGGCACGGAATGTATGCTCCGGCTCTACCGCAGAAGCCCCGCGGTGGGCAATTACTAGTAATTCATTATTGGTTCCATTGGCCGCTTCTGTGCCAACTAAAGTACAACCAGCTAATAACAATACACCTGCAGCTAACATAATCATCGTAAATTTCTTCATACTATCAATTTAAAAGAGCAGCGTGAAGATTCCATGTAGCAGAAGTTAAGAATTATGGGAGAATCATTCAGCCATTTACATTGGCTTTATATAAGTATCGTACAATTCATATAACAGATAAGTTTTACAGGGATAAGATTCGAATTCCATATTTAATGCTTCCGCAAAGTGTCTTAGGAAGGAACATTTGTCGCAATGGAGAATGTAATTACAATGAGGGGGGTGAGATAGATGAACAAAAAACGAATACGTCTTTTTATCCTACTCGCAACCTCCCTGGGAATATTAATCTTCGCTGCATTTCTAGCATTCACATTTATCCCGACTCACACAGGCGTTATAGCAGAAGTACAACATAACGAGGAAACCGGCCGGCATTCTATTTGGGTAGTACAAGGCTCCTCAGCAGATATAAACAACAAGTCTGAAGCGGAATTAGCTGAACGGTATAAGTACCAAGGAATTATATTTAAATTACCTTCGTATCTCCCCGAAAGAGTAAAGCAGGATTTATCTGCAGGCCAAGAAGTGAAAATCTATATTAATGGAAAAATTCAAGAGTCTGGTCCTGGCGGCGGTAAAGCTTATTGGGTAACTGCCGTTAAGAAGGAAGAGTATTAGTGGTATAGGAAGTAGGCATAGGAGGAAAAACTGTTATGACACCATCTGAATGGCTACACTTACAAGATGTAAGTTTCACTGATATCGATTTTATTGAGACAGTAATTATAAATCAATCCATGTATGAACAAGGGCGCGTAAATGAGATGCAGCTGCGTGCGCTAATGAATCAGCATTTTCCTAACCATACCTATCAAACCTTTAAAGCCATGAAGCTGGAGAATTTTAATATGCTGCTTCTGGTTAATCATATCTTTGTGAACGGAAGAGATATTCTCTATCGATACAAGGAGCTAGGGCTTTGCACAGTTTTTTGTTCCCGAGTTCTAAGAGAGAAAACAACAGGCTAATAGTTTGTCCTACACTCGAGCATATATCATCCATTAGCCTTCACTTCATAATGCAGCTCGACAAATTGATTAAATGTTCTAGTCCCCTTTAAGACAAGATTTCATCAGCAATATATTCGACATCAGAAACAATGTGAGTAGATAGAATGATAATTTTTTCTTTTGAAAAAGAACTAATTAGATTTCTAAACCGAACCCTTTCTTTTGGATCCAAACCAACTGTTGGTTCGTCTAAAATCAATACTTTTGGGTCATTTATCATTGCTTGTGCAATTCCTAAACGCTGTTTCATTCCACCAGAGTATTTCTTGATTTTTTTATTTTTTACAGCCTCCAAACCGACCATATGTAATAATTCATTACATTTCTCTTTAGCTGTTTTATTATCTAATCCTTTTAAAGCTGCCATATATAATAAAAATTTAAGTCCTGTAAAATCAGGATAATATCAAAAATCTTGAGGTAAGAACCCTAATATAGATCGAAATGGAACAGATTTTTCATTAGTATCTTCACCGTTATAAATAACCGTCCCCTCATTTGCCTTAATAACACCGCAAATAACGCGCATTAACGTCGTTTTGCCTGATCCGTTTGCACCAAGCAAACCGTAAACACCCGATTCAAGTACAACAGAAATATCATTTAACACTATATTTTTTTCAAATTTCTTAGTTATATTATTGATTTCTAAAGTCATATAGCCCAACCCCCTCTAGTTAATATCTACATTGTTGTATAAATCCTTTAATAATATTTCTTCTGTACTGTTTTTATAGATAATCTGCAATTTGTCTTCATCTGTCAATGTTTTTTCTTCCCCATTAGGCAGCAATAAGGTATTCTTATCCAAAAATGTATATGTGCTATCCGTACCATCTTGGAGGGAATTAGCTAAATCTGAAAACTGATTTAATTTTGCATCAGTAAAAAAGTTCCAACTTTCGTATACGATAATCTGATTCTCATACTCTTGATCCCCATATTCTTTCTTAACTAAAAGATATCGATTATCTTTTTTTGTTTGAAAAGTGACTGTGACAACATTATCTTGATGATGAATAGTCGTCTGCACATTATTTTCATCTGCTACCCACATATGGACAAAAAGAAAATAATAACTAATAGTTAAGAGAAGAAATAAGGATAACATTGTCCCTATAATCATAAAAATCTTTTTTTTACTTTTGGAACGCACCTTTTTCAAATAGTCTACTTTTTTCTTCTCGTCTTTTCGTTCATTTATGTGTTCAATGAATAATTCTTCTCGCATTTCATTTACATATTCCCGGCAGTTTTCACATTGCTCCATATGTTGTTCCATTTGTCTATTCGTCTCTTCGCTCGTTAAATTTTCTAGATAGTTTGGAACTAAATCTCTAAAAACATCATGATTCATACCCTATTCACCCTTTCGTATATGTTGTTTAGCACGATAAAATGTTACTCTCGCCCAATTCTCTGATTCTCCTAAGATAGAGCCGATTTCTTTAAAAGATAAATCCCCCAATAGCCTAAGATAAATAACTTCCCTCTTTTTCTCACTAAGCTGATGCGTTTGTTTGAAAAAATGTATTTTATCTTCATTTCTAAAGTAATCTTCTTCCAAGTTATAAGATAATGCATTTTCGCCACTTAATGATTCCGCCAATTGATGCCTTTTCTTTTCACGATTCAGTTCCTGTAGCCACACGTTTTTCGCAATCGAACAGAGCCATGTAGAAAATTTTGCTTTTCCGTTATTGTGGAAGTTGTCAATAGACTTAATCGCCTGATAAAACGTCTCTTGTGTCATTTCTTCGGCAGACTGATAATCATTATTGGTTAGAGTTAATAAATATTTAAAGACAAAGTCCGCATATTCTTGATAGACATCTTCTGTGTTCACCATGTCCCTCCTTTTCATATATTAAGCAAAACCCTCTAAAAGTTTACTCATCTATATATCCAAAAGAATGATGATTCGTTACAACATTTTTAATTTTTAGGGTATTTAAGGGGTATTCAATTCTAAATTTGCACATGAAAAAACCCTCTCTGCTTTATAAGAGCAAAGAGGGCAAAACCTTGGTATATAGGGTTTATTAACGTTTTGAGAACTGTGGAGCGCGACGTGCACCTTTAAGACCGTATTTTTTACGTTCTTTCATACGTGCGTCACGAGTTAGGAAACCAGCTGCTTTAAGTGTTCCGCGGTATTCTGGGTCCGCTTGTAGAAGCGCACGAGATACACCATGACGGATAGCACCTGCTTGTCCTGTGAATCCACCACCACTAACGTTGATTAGAACGTCGTAGTTACCAGCAGTTTCTGTTGCAACTAGTGGTTGGTTGATGATTGTACGAAGTGTTTCGTATGGGAAGTAATCTTCCGCACTACGGTTGTTTACTGTTACTTGACCTGTGCCTGGTACTAGACGTACGCGGGCAGTAGAGCTTTTACGGCGACCGGTGCCGTAGTATTGTACTTGTGCCACTATCGTTTACCTCCTTTTTATTAACCGCGAAGCGTGTAAGCTTCTGGTTGTTGTGCTTGGTGTTTGTGCTCAGCGCCACGGTATACGTGAAGCTTTTTAATCATTTTACGTGCAAGTGGACCCTTAGGAAGCATGCCTTTAACAGCAAGTTCAAGCATTTGCTCAGGGTATTTTGTACGCATTTCATCAGCAGTACGCTGTTTCAAACCACCTGGGTGGTTAGAGTGACGGTAATAAATCTTGTCAGCAAGTTTGTTACCAGTAAGTTGAATTTTTTCAGCGTTGATGATGATTACATTGTCACCAGTGTCGGCATGTGGAGTGTAAGTTGGTTTGTGCTTACCGCGAAGGATAGCAGCAACTTCACTTGCAAGACGACCAAGAGTTTGGCCTTCTGCATCCACAACAAGCCATTTGCGTTCGATATTGCTTTCGTTCGCCATGAATGTTGTACGCATGTCAGTTCCTCCAATTTTCGATTTAAATCGTTCATTTATTATTCTACACAATTAGTCTTCCGGGGCTAATCGTGGTATAGAAATAAAATGCCATAAACCATAGTATATCATCATAGTCCCCTATGTCAAGTTCATGTAACGCCCGAATGCGTTGTTTTACAAAAAAAGTTTTCAGTAATCTACTTTCCAGAGGAAAAGGCCGCTTGCAGCCGCTGTTTTACTTGCTAGCTTGCGGTCTTTCGAAGCTAGTATGCTAGCCATATCCTCGGGCTCCTTCCGGCCGTTTCCGATATCAATTAATGTACCGGCAAGAATACGCACCATATTGTAAAGAAACCCGTTTCCGGAAAAGGTCAAAACGAGCATATCATCTTGCTTTTCACAAGTGGCTTCATAGATGGTTCGAATCTTCTCTCCCTTTACCTCTGCACGAGCAGAACAGAAGGCAGTAAAATCATGTGTTCCCTCTATTACTTGGATTGCTTGCTGCATCCTATCAAACTCAAGGTTATACGGTACATGATGCACATAGTGGCGCTTGAACACATCTTGTTCTGGGGCATTATGAATGAAATACTTATATTGCTTCCGCTTGGCATTGTAGCGCGCATGGAAGCCTTCCTCCGCCTCTGTTATATCTACAATACGAATATCATCAGGCAGCAGCGTATTCAGCGCCTTACGCCAATTATAGTCTCCTAGACGGAGCTCTGTATCGAAGTGGATAACTTGGCCTTTCGCGTGCACACCTGCATCTGTGCGGCCAGATGCCTGTATCCTGATCTGCTGTCCTTTATGAATCTTGGCAAGTGCTTTCTCGATTTCACCTTGGATAGTTCGATACTGATCCTGCACCTGAAAACCGGAAAACTTCGTGCCTTCATAGCTGACAACAGCCTTCATGCGTTGCGTCATTTCTCTTTCTCCTAACTATAATCTCTCGTTATCAGTGCTGCGGCTGCAATGACAATGAAGCAGACAAGCGCTGCAACATCTCGTTTCACTACCCGCAGTTCTCGAAGTTTGGTCCTGCCTTCTCCGCCGCGATAACCTCTTGCCTCCATTGCCATAGCGAGCTCCTCCGCCCGTTTAAAGGCACTTACAAACAAAGGCACAAGCAAAGGGATAACCGCCCGTACACGCTCTCGGAACGGCCCTGTACGGAAATCTACCCCCCTGGATGCTTGGGCGTTGGATATCTTCTCCGTTTCCTGCAGCAAAGTCGGGATAAAGCGCAGGGAAATAGACATCATCAATGCTAGTTCATGAACAGGGAACTTGAACCGACGCAACGGTCCGAGTAACGACTCAACAGCATCGGTTATCTCAATTGGTGTCGTTGTTAATGTCAGTAAGGACGTTAGCAAAATAAGCAAAAAGAAACGCAATGAGATAACCGCACCTTGCTCTAACGCACCGCTATAAATTTGCAACCCGAATAGATTGAACAGGACAGAACCTTCCCTTGTCACAAATAAGTGCAGAATGAATGTAAACACAATCAGGAACCATACTGGCGTCAATCCTTTCACAATAAAACGCCACGGCACCTTCGTCAGTATCGTACTTCCTAATGCGAACAATGTGAATAAACTGTAGCTAATTACATTATTGGCAAAGAAAATAAAAATAACATAAAAGAATATAATCAGCATCTTTACTCGCGGATCCATTCGGTGCACGATGGAATTAGTCGGTACATACTGACCTACGATCAACAAATTATTCATTCGGATCACCTGCCAAAGCTGCCAGCTGTTCTGCCAGTCTCTCCACATCCTGCCCTTGATAAGCGACTGGTTTACCGAACCGGTCTGAGGCCTTCAATAGAAATTGAAACATCTCTGGTACGTCTAGCTGCACCTGCTGAAGTGCCTGACGTTGAGAGAACACCTCGACTGGTGTGCCCTCCATGTATTTCTTGCCCTTATCCAGTACAAGCACCTGATCGGCATACGCAAGTGCATCTTCCATACTGTGTGTCACCAGTATCGTCGTCAGCTGCTGTTCCTGATGAATACGGTAAAACATATCCATAATTTCCTTTTGTCCTCGCGGATCCAGACCCGCCGTTGGTTCGTCTAAAACCAATACACGAGGACGCACAGCCAATATACCTGCAATCGCTACTCTCCGCATTTGGCCGCCGCTTAATTCAAACGGCGAACGTTTTAACAAATCTGCACGCAGACCCACTGCCTGTGCACTCTCTGCTACTCGTTTTTGTATCTCTTGTTCCGGAACACCGAAGTTACGCGGACCAAAAGCGATATCCTTCTCCACTGTCTCTTCAAATAACTGATGCTCTGGATACTGAAAGACAATACCAACCTTTTCACGAAGCGCTTTTGCGTGCTTTGGTTTCTTTTTCGGTTCTAAGACGTAATCACCGATGCGGACTTTCCCATTTGTCGGTCGAATTAAGCCATTTAAGTGCTGAATAAGGGTAGATTTCCCGCTGCCAGTATGACCTACAATAGCGGTGACACTGCCAGTAGGAAGATGGAAAGACATACTGTCCAATGCTTTATGCTCAAACGGGGAGTTCGCTTGATACGTATAGTCTACTTTCTCGAATGTAATGTCCATAATGTATCTAACAACTCCTCGTGATCAATCGGCTCTTCCGTAAGCGGCACACCTAGCTTCTGCAAAGCATGAGCAAGCTGGGAGACGAACGGAACGTCTAGTCCTATCTGCTGTAATTCAGTTTGTTTCTTCACTAATTCTCTTGGTACTGTCGTCATCCATACTTCCCCATCGTTCATGACTAAAACTCTTTCTGCCTGCATGACCTCATTTAGATCATGTGTAATTGTTATGAGGCCAATCTGCTGTTCAGCTTGCACACGATGCACGGTATCTAGGATTTCTTTTCTGCCTAATGGATCAAGCATTGCTGTCGCTTCATCCAAAATAATGACACGTGGAGAAATAGCCAGCACACCAGCAATCGCTACTCGCTGTTTTTGTCCGCCAGACAACCGGTACGGTTCATGCAGAAGATAGTCATGCATACGCACTTGCTCTAATGATGACGTGATACGCTCCATCATCTCTGCACGTGGCACACCGCGATTCTCTAGTCCAAATGCTACGTCATCACGGACAGTTGTCCCAACAAACTGATTATCTGGGTTTTGAAATACCATTCCAACTTGGCTGCGTATCTCCCATATATTCTCTTCTGTTAAAGGGATATCATTAATGAAAATTTCTCCTTCGCTAGGGAACAGTAAGCCATTCATCAGCTTGGCGATCGTTGATTTACCGGAACCATTGTGCCCGATAATAGCCAGCCATTCACCAGTCTCTACTTGAAAACTCACATTACGTAATACATAAGGCTGATCTTCTTCGTAGCGAAAAGAAACATTCCTAAATTCAATCGCGTGCATACTTGTCGTGCTCCTTCGTCATTACCCGACTATTTCCGGGGAAATACTTTAAACGTGTATGTCCGTTCCTGTCATTTCTATTGCTAGTATAAATAAATTAGACAAAAAAGAAAAGCAAGCCCCATAATGGTGCTTGCTTTTATCAAAAGAAAAGGGCCGGAATACACCTCGTGGTAGAGATTTTCCTGCCCTTGTAGCTTACTTATACTAGTTCAATGATTGCCATTGCGGCACCGTCACCACGACGCTGTCCAAGTTTCAACACGCGTGTGTAACCACCTTGACGCTCTTCATAACGTCCGGCGATATCGCTGAATAGTTTTTGTACTGCATCTTGGTTCTCATCCGCTTTTGTACCGTATAAGAAAGAAGCAGCTTGACGACGAGCGTGAAGGTCTCCACGTTTGCCAAGAGTGATCATTTTTTCTACTACAGAACGAAGCTCCTTCGCTTTCGCCTCCGTTGTTTCCAATCTTTCGTGTACGATAAGATCAGTTGCAAGGTTGCGCAAAAGCGCCATACGAGCATCAGTAGTACGTCCTAACTTTCTAGCCATAGGTTATCCCTCCCTTTCCTGGTGTCAAAATGCTTCGCTAGGCGGGATTAGTCTTCTTTGCGAAGACCAAGTCCTAAATCAATTAGTTTCTTTTTCACTTCTTCTAATGATTTACGTCCTAGGTTACGCACTTTCATCATATCTTCTTCAGATTTATTAGCAAGTTCTTGTACTGTATTAATACCAGCACGTTTCAGACAGTTGTAAGAACGGACAGACAAGTCCAACTCTTCGATTGTCATCTCAAGAACTTTCTCTTTCTGATCTTCTTCTTTTTCAACCATGATTTCAGCGTTTTGTGCTTCATCAGTAAGACCTACGAAGATATTTAAGTGCTCCGTATAAATCTTCGCTCCAAGAGACACTGCCTCTTCTGGTCGAATACTTCCGTCAGTATTGACATCCAACGTCAACTTGTCGAAATTAGCCAGCTGGCCAACACGCGTGTTCTCCACTTGATACGTTACTTTAGAAACTGGTGTGAAGATCGAATCAATCGGAATAACACCGATTGGCTGATCGTCATGTTTGTTCTGATCAGCTGGGCGATAGCCGCGGCCGCGTTCTGCCGTAAGCTTCATGTGCAAGTGCGCATTTTTACCCAATGTTGCAATGTGAAGATCCTGATTCAGTACTTCTACATCACTATCAAAAGTAATGTCAGCAGCTGTTACTTTTCCTTCACCTTGTACATCGATCTCTAATGTTTTCTCTTCATCAGAGTAAATTTTTAGAGCCAGTTTTTTCAAGTTCAAAATAACAGTTGTCACGTCTTCTACTACGCCTTCAATCGTAGAGAATTCATGAAGCACACCATCAATTTGAATGGATGTTACAGCAGCGCCAGGAAGTGAGGATAATAGGATACGACGCAAGGAGTTTCCTAGTGTAGTACCATATCCACGCTCAAGCGGTTCTACAACGAACTTTCCAAATGTAGCATCATCGCTGATCTCAACCGTTTCAATCTTTGGTTTTTCAATTTCGATCATTTATAAAGCCCTCCTTTAAAACGTCGAAACCCCGGTTAGAATTACTTCTAACCGAAATTCCCCATATTGGTTCCCGTTTCTGCATCTTGGCGATACGTCTCTTGCTGTATGACCTGATCGCTTTTAAGCTATCATAACCCATTATAGACAAGGATACAAATTCTATACAGCAAGCAGGAAAAACTTATACGCGACGACGTTTTGGCGGACGGCAGCCGTTATGCGGAACTGGAGTGACGTCACGGATCGCTGTAACTTCAAGACCTGCAGCTTGAAGAGAACGGATCGCAGCTTCACGGCCAGCACCAGGGCCTTTAACTGTTACTTCCAAAGTTTTCATGCCGTTTTCGACAGAAACTTTAGCAGCAGCTTCAGCAGCCATTTGTGCAGCGAATGGAGTAGATTTACGGGAACCTTTGAAACCAAGGGAACCTGAGCTGCTCCAGCTGATTACGTTACCTTGAACATCAGTAATCGTAACGATTGTGTTGTTGAAAGTAGAACGGATGTGAGCAATACCAGTTTCGATATGCTTTTTCACACGACGTTTACGAGTTTGTTGTCTACGTGCCATAGTTTGTTACCTCCTTACTTATTTTTTCTTGTTAGCGATTGTACGGCGTGGGCCTTTACGAGTACGAGAGTTGTTCTTCGTTTTCTGACCACGAACCGGCAATCCGCGACGGTGGCGAAGACCACGATAAGAACCGATTTCGATCAAACGTTTGATGTTAAGAGAAACCTCACGACGAAGATCACCTTCAGTTGTGTAAGCATCAATTGCTTGACGGATTCTAGCTAGTTCGTCTTCTGTAAGATCGCGAACGCGTGTATCTTCAGAAACACCAGCTTCTTTCAATACTTGTTGCGATGTGTTTTTTCCAATACCGTAAACATATGTTAGGGAAATAACAACGCGTTTGTCGCGTGGAATATCAATACCTGCTATACGTGCCATTAGCTACGTGCACCTCCTTGTATTATCCTTGTTTTTGCTTATGCTTAGGATTTTCACAGATTACCATTACTTTGCCTTTACGACGAATAACTTTACATTTTTCGCATATAGGCTTTACAGATGGTCTTACCTTCATCATCTATTCCTCCTTTAGTATCGGAGCTAGTCAATTTATTTATAACGGTACGTAATACGTCCTTTAGTTAAGTCATAAGGGGAAAGCTCTACCGTTACTTTATCTCCTGGAAGAATTCGAATAAAGTGCATACGAATTTTACCGGAAACATGTGCTAAAACGGTGTGGCCATTCTCTAACTCCACCTTAAATTGCGCATTAGGCAATGTATCGGTGACAGTTCCTTCTACTTCAATTGCATCATCTTTCGCCATCGGTCTATCTCCCTTCTTCAAATCTCTTCACGGTATGATTGACATAAGTAGATATCGCAAATCGCAGTTTACCATTGGTTACGCGACCAGCTTCTAGAAGACTGATCCGGACTTCCGGGGATATATACGGCAGCAGTTCTACATGGCGCAAAGCTTTGCGCTTAGGAGAATCAAATCTGCGTTTATCACCGTCAGCAAGCAACACAAAACGACTGTCAATTTTTCGAATGACAATCGCAAGCTGGCCTGCTTCTCGCCCATGTACGATACGAACAACCTGCCCGATTTGTGGAACTGTCTTCGTTTCGCTCAAACATGATCACCTTCAGTTTAGCTCGCTTCGAAGCTGTACATAAGTTAGCATTATATGCTGCAAACAAGGAGCATATTCTACCACCTTCCTGCCCAGATGTCCAGGTTAGGAAAGCTGCATGTTAGGGAATCTATATAAAGTCCACAAACTGGAACACAATTTGTTTCATGATTGTTCATATTCAGCCTTGTCAATTAGCGTCAGGATATCAGTAAGGCACGGTTCCGATGATGGAAGTTTGAACGAGTCACAAATGTAAATCGTTTCAACTCTACCACGAGGTCTATTATACTCTATCAAGGGACAGAATGCATCCTTACGCTATTATGAGCTAAAGAACAATTCCATCCGTTTTAAGAGAGTATAGTTTGCACACCTGTATCAGCGAAGATTATTCAAGCGCTGATCGATGTCGTGGAAGACCTGATCGATTGCTTGGTCACCGTTCACTGTTACAAGATAGCCCTTGTCGTTGTAGAAATCTAATATCGGCTTTTGCTGCTCGATATTGACTTCCAAACGTTTTTTCACCGTTTCCGGCTTATCGTCGTCTCGCTGGATCAGCGCAGTACCATCCTTGTCACAGACGCCTTCCTCTTTTGGAGGGTTGTAGACGGTATGATACGTAGTACCGCATGTCGGACAAACCCATCTGCCAGATAGACGCTCCACCAACTTCTCTTGCGGAACCTCTACATGTAAGACGTAATCTACATTAGCATTCAATTCGTCCAGCAATGCGTCAAGCGCTTCTGCCTGAGCAAGCGTACGAGGAAAACCGTCAAGTAAAAATCCGTTATTGGTGTCATCCTGCCCTAAACGGTCACGGACTATACCAATGGTTACTTCATCCGGAACTAGTTTACCTTGATCCATATAAGCTTTCGCTTCTTGGCCAAGTCCTGTTCCTTCTTTGATTGCTGCTCGGAACATATCTCCTGTAGAGATATGAGGGATGCTATATTTATCTACAATCTTTTCTGCCTGTGTGCCTTTACCAGCACCCGGCAGACCCATAAGAATTAAATTCAACGAAATTCCCCTCGCTCTCGTCTGTTTGTAGACTGTTCTCTATTTCATGAAGCCTTTATAATGACGCTTCACTAACTGGCTTTCTAACTGCTTCATCGTCTGCAACGCTACCCCTACCACGATCAGCAGGCTCGTTCCTCCGATTTGGACAGAAGTCGGCAAGTTCGCAATAGAACCTAAAATAATAGGTAATACAGCTACAGCAGCCAAGAAGAGAGACCCAACGAAGGTTAAACGATACATCACACTGGTGAGGTACGTTTCTGTGCTTTTACCTGGGCGAATACCCGGGATGTAGCCACCTTGCTTGTTTAAGTTCTCTGCCATTTGTTCCGGATTAACCTGAACAAATGTATAGAAGTAACTAAATGCAAGAATTAGGACTACATAGATTACCATCCCAATTGGTTGCGTATAATCGAATACGTTCTCGATCGTAGTTGCTACGTTACCTTCAAAAAAGCTCGCGATAGTACGCGGCGCATAGATAAAGGAAACGGCGAAAATTACAGGGATTACACCCGCAGCGTTAACTTTAATCGGCAAGTGAGTGGATTGCCCCCCTACTTGAGATCGACTAGTTGTACGCTTTGAGTACTGGATCGGAATTTTACGAAGTGCTTGGGTAATATAAATTACACCAACAATTACGGCAATGATCACAATAGCGATAATTGCAACAATCACGACATTCAGGAATAAGTCATCACCAGGATTGCTGAAGTACTGCTCCCAAAGCTGGTTTACACCATTCGGGATAGCTGCAGCGATACCAGCGAAGATGATAATAGAAATACCATTACCAACACCATGTGCTGTGATCTGTTCTCCTAACCACATCAAAAATGCTGTTCCCGCGGTCAACACGAGTGCAATGACAGCGAATTTGTAGAAACTTGGTTCAGATATAAGCATGCCTCCGGATAACTGATTGAATCCGATGGACATACCGACTGCCTGTATTAACGCTAGCACGATAGTGGCATATCGTGTCACTTGTGCTAATTTACGACGTCCCATCTCACCTTGCTTTTTCCACTCACTGAATGTTGGTATAACATCCATTTGCAGAAGCTGCATGATGATCGAGGCAGTGATGTATGGCATGATACCCATCGCAAGGATGGAGAAGTTCTGCAATGCACCTCCGCCAAATGTATTCAAGAAGCCGAATACGTTCTGTTGGTTCATAAAGTCGATCGCGGAACGATCTGTGAAAGGAACCGGAATAAACGTACCAATCCTGAATACGATCAACATTAGCAATGTGAAGATAATTTTATTTCGTATATCTTTTACACGCATAAAATTGGAGATTGTACGAAACATTAGATCACCTCTGTTTGACCGCCCGCTGCCTCAATCGCTTCTTTAGCAGAAGCTGAGAACTTGTGAGCTTTAACAGTAAGTTTCTTTTCAAGATTCCCGTTACCTAGAACTTTGATACCGGCTCTCAATTTGCTAACAACTCCGCTTTCAAGTAGAAGCTCTGGAGTTACTTCAGTTCCCTCTTCGAAACGGTTAAGGGACTCAAGGTTAACAATTGAGTACTCAGTACGGTGGATGTTTGTGAATCCACGTTTAGGAAGACGTTGGAATAGTGGCATTTGTCCACCTTCGAAACCTAGACGTACACCGCCGCCAGAACGTGCTTTTTGTCCTTTATGTCCGCGGCCGGATGTTTTACCGTTACCTGAAGACATACCGCGACCTACACGATTGCGAGTCTTACGTGTTCCTTCTGCTGACTTCAATTCATGAAGTTTCATAATGGCACCTCCTCTTTTACATTTGGATCATTATACTTCTTTAACTGTTACTAGATGAGAAACTACGTTAATCATACCGCGCACAGTTGGGTTGTCTTCCAAGACAACTGATTGACGGATTTTCTTAAGACCTAGAGCAGCAACAGTCTTGCGCTGTTTCTCAAGTCTTCCGATCGTACTGCGGTTGAGGGTGATTTCTAATTTGTTAGCCATGTGCTTTCCCTCCTTATCCTAACAGTTCTTCTACAGACTTTCCACGAAGTTTCGCAACTTCTTCTGCACGTTTCAATCTGCTAAGGCCGCTAAGTGTAGCACGAACCATGTTGATTGGTGTGTTAGAACCAAGTGATTTAGAAAGGATATCTCCAATACCACCAAGCTCAAGCACTGCACGTACAGGTCCACCGGCGATAACTCCAGTACCTTCTGCTGCTGGCTTCATCAAAATGTTTCCAGCGCCGAATTCACCGATGATTTCATGTGGAATAGTTGTACCGACGATAGGTATAGTGATTAGATTTTTCTTCGCGTCTTCGACAGCTTTACGAATCGCTTCTGGTACTTCTTGTGCTTTACCAGTACCGAATCCTACATGGCCGTTTTTATCGCCTACTACTACAAGAGCAGCGAAACGGAAACGACGACCACCTTTTACTACTTTCGCAACACGGTTAACCGTTACTACGCGTTCTTCAAGATCAAGTTTGTTCGGGTCAATTGTTGTACGCAAAATATGTCCCTCCTTTTACGATTAGAATTGAAGTCCAGCTTCACGAGCTGCTTCAGCCAATGCTTTTACACGTCCGTGGTATAGATATCCTCCACGGTCAAATACGATTGTTGTTACGCCAGCTTCTTTCGCACGGTTAGCTACTGCTTCTCCGACTTTCTTAGCAGCTTCCACATTGCTTGTAGATTCTAGGTTAAGGCTTGCATCCTTAGTAGAAGCGTTAGCAAGTGTTTTGCCAGTTGTATCATCGATTAGCTGTGCGTAGATGTGTTTGTTAGAACGGTAAACGTTCAAACGCGGACGCTCAGATGTTCCTGAAATGCTCTTACGGACACGGTTGTGTCTTCTCTTACGCAATTCGTTTTTTGCAGCTTTTGTAATCATTCAGGTCACTCCTTTCTGGTTCCAAGAAAACCTTATTTCGCTGTTTTACCTTCTTTACGACGTACGAATTCACCTTCGTAACGGATTCCTTTACCTTTGTAAGGCTCTGGAGGACGGATTGCACGGATGTTAGCTGCAACTGCGCCAACTGCTTCCTTATCGATACCTTTAACTACTACACGAGTGTTGGAAGGTACTTCGACATCAATACCATCGCGGTTTTCAACTTCAACTGGGTGAGAGTAACCAGCATTGATTACAACTTTCTCACCTTGTTTAGTAGCACGGTAACCTACACCAATGATTTCAAGAGCTTTCTCGAAACCAGTGTGTACGCCTTCTACCATGTTACCAAGGATGGAACGAGTAGTTCCGTGAAGAGTACGGTGTTCCTTACTTTCAGATGGGCGTTCAACAGTAAGAACGTTCTCTTCGATTTTGATCACCATATCTTGGTTGAATGTACGAGTTAGTTCCCCTTTAGGACCTTTAACAGTCACAGTGTTGTTATCGTTGATGATTTCAACTCCTGCAGGGATTTCAAGAATCTTTTTACCTACGCGGGACATATGTGCACCTCCTTACTTATTGTGGAATATTACCAAACGTATGCTAGCACTTCGCCGCCTACAGCTTGCTCACGTGCTTCTTTATCAGACAATACGCCTTTAGAAGTTGAAACAACTGCGATACCAAGTCCGTTTAGGACACGAGGGATCTCGTCAGCTTTCGCATAAACACGAAGACCAGGCTTACTGATACGTTTAATACCAGTGATAACACGCTCGTCGTTTTTACCGTATTTCAAAAAGATGCGTAGAACACCTTGTTTATCATCTTCTACGAATTCGTAATCGCGAATAAAGCCTTCACGTTTAAGGATATCAGCAACATCCTTTTTTAACTTAGAAGCAGGAAGCTCCAGTTTTTCATGACGAACAGTATTTGCATTACGAATACGAGTTAGCATATCTGCGATAGGATCTGTCATAACCATTAATCATTACCTCCTTCCCTGATTTAGGGGATTACCAGCTTGCTTTTTTAACGCCAGGAATTTGACCTTTATAGGCTAGTTCGCGGAAACAAATACGGCATAGCTTGAATTTACGAAGTACAGAATGTGGACGTCCGCAACGTTCGCAGCGAGTGTACTCTTGTACTTTAAATTTCTGTGGGCGCTGTTGTTTCGCGATCATAGATTTTTTAGCCACAATATTCCCTCCTTTTTACCTTTATTTTTGGAAAGGCATGCCTAGCTGAGTTAGTAGCTCACGAGCTTCTTCGTCAGTGTTGGCTGTAGTTACGATAACGATGTCCATTCCACGTACTTTACTTACTTTATCGTAATTGATTTCTGGGAAGATTAGCTGTTCTTTAACACCTAGCGTGTAGTTTCCACGACCGTCAAACGCTTTGTTTGAGATTCCACGGAAGTCACGTACACGTGGAAGTGAAACCGCGACTAGTTTCTGAAGGAATTCATACATTTGCTCTCCGCGCAATGTAACTTTCGCTCCGATTGGCATACCTTCACGTAGACGGAAACCTGCGATAGATTTCTTCGCTTTTGTGATGATAGGCTGCTGACCAGCAAGCAAAGCCAATTCCTCTACTGCAGAATCAAGTGCTTTAGAGTTTTGAACGGCGTCACCGACACCCATGTTGATTACGATCTTTTCAATCTTTGGTACTTCCATAACGGATTTATAGCTGAATTTTTCCAATAGAGATGGAGAAATTTCGCTTTGGTATCTTTGTTTCAATTCATTCATCGAGTAGCCCTCCTTTCAGAAGAAATTATTTATCGACAGCTTGACCGGATTTCTTAGCGATACGGACTTTCTTGCCGTCTTTCACTTCGTAGCCGACGCGAGTAGGCTCTCCAGTTTTAGGATCGATTAGCATTACGTTAGAAACGTGAATAGCTGCTTCGATGTCGAGGATTCCGCCTTGCGGGTTATCCTGGGAAGGTTTTGCGTGTTTTTTGACGATGTTTACGCCTTCGACAAGAACACGGTTCTTCTTCGGATAAGCTTCAAGGATGGTACCTTCTTTACCACGATCTTTACCAGTGATTACTTTGACTTTGTCACCTTTTTTAACATGCATGTGTACTGCACCTCCTTAACAAGGCATTAAGTGTATTACAATACTTCAGGAGCTAGGGATACGATCTTCATGAACTTAGCGTCACGCAATTCACGTGCAACTGGTCCGAAGATACGAGTTCCTCTTGGGCTCTTGTCGTCTTTTACAATTACAGCCGCATTTTCATCGAATTTGATGTAAGAACCATCTTTACGACGAACGCCGCTCTTCGTACGAACGATAACAGCTTTAACAACTTCACCTTTTTTGACAACGCCACCAGGTGTTGCTTGTTTCACCGTACAAACGATTACGTCACCGATGTTAGCTGTTTTACGACCAGATCCGCCAAGTACTTTAATAGTTAGTACTTCACGAGCACCAGAGTTATCAGCGACTTTCAAACGAGTCTCTTGTTGAATCATACGAGTGTTACCTCCCTTCGGAATCCTTCCGAGCGATCTTTAATTAGATAATTACTGCTTCTTCTACTACTTCAACCAAACGGAAACGTTTCGTTGCAGACAATGGACGAGTTTCCATGATACGGACCAAGTCACCAGTTTTTGCTGTGCCGTTTTCATCATGTGCTTTTAACTTCTTAGAGTACTTAACACGTTTGCCGTACAGCTTGTGAGTTTTGTAGGTTTCAACAAGAACAGTGATTGTTTTATCCATTTTATCGGATACAACGCGTCCAACGTAGACTTTACGATTGTTACGTTCACTCATGTCGCGAACCTCCTCTCGGAATTTAGTTATTTACGCTTACTTCTCTTTCACGAACAACAGTCTTCATGCGAGCAATTGTCTTACGGACTGTGCGAATACGTGCAGTATTCTCAAGCTGTCCAGTAGCTAATTGGAAGCGCAAGTTGAAAAGTTCTTCTTTAAGAGACTTAACTTTTTGTTCAATTTCGGCAGTGGTAAGTTCTTTGATTTCATTAGCCTTCATTGATTTCACCACCAATTTCTTCACGTTTTACGATCTTTGTTCTTACTGGTAGTTTATGAGAAGCAAGACGCAATGCTTCGCGAGCCACCTCTTCAGGTACTCCAGCGACTTCGAACATAATTTTACCAGGTTTTGTAACAGCTACCCAACCTTCAGGTGAACCTTTACCAGAACCCATTCGAACTTCTAGAGGTTTTTTAGTGTATGGCTTATCTGGGAAGATTTTGATCCATACTTTACCGCCACGTTTCATGTAACGAGTCATTGCAATACGGGCAGATTCGATTTGACGGCTAGTAATCCAAGCTGGATCTAAAGCTTGAAGACCCCATTCACCAAATGCAACTTCTGTACCGCCTTTAGCACGACCATTCAATTTACCACGGTGTTGTCTACGATATTTTACGCGTTTAGGCATTAACATAATGCTTTTCCCCCTTCCTTATCGGTTGTTTTTTGTTGGAAGGACTTCGCCACGGTAGATCCATACTTTAATACCAAGCTTACCATAAGTTGTGTCAGCTTCAGCTGTGCCATAATCAATGTCAGCACGTAGAGTATGAAGTGGAACTGTTCCTTCGCTATAAGATTCTGCACGAGCGATGTCTGCTCCGCCTAGACGACCAGAAACTTGAGTACGGATACCTTTAGCACCAGCACGCATTGCACGCTGCAATGTTTGTTTCTGCGCACGACGGAATGAAATACGGTTTTCAAGTTGACGAGCGATGTTGTCTGCTACCAATTTAGCATCAAGATCGACACGTTTCACTTCTACGATGTTGATGTGAACACGTTTGCCAGTAAGGCTGTTAAGAGCTTTGCGAAGTGCTTCAACTTCAGAACCGCCTTTACCAATTACCATACCAGGTTTACCAGTATGAATAGAGATGTTTACACGGTTAGCAGCACGTTCGATTTCCACTTTGGAAAGCGCAGCATCTTTCAAACGTTGTTCTAAATAATCACGGATTCTGATATCTTCGTGTAGTAAATCGGCGTAATCTTTGCCACCGTACCATTTGGAATCCCAGTCACGGATGACGCCGACGCGAAGACCTGTCGGATTTACTTTTTGACCCACTGCTTAACCCTCCTTCTTTTCTGTAACAACCACTGTAATGTGGCTAGTACGTTTGTTGATTTGGCTTGCACGACCTTGTGCACGTGGACGGAAACGTTTCAATGTAGCACCTTCGTTAACGAATGCTTCAGAGATAACAAGGTTATCCGTATCCATTTCATAGTTATGTTCTGCGTTAGCAACTGCAGAACGAAGTACTTTTTCTACTGGCAATGATGCACCACGCTGAGTGTGACGCAGAATTGCAATAGCTTCTCCAACATTTTTTCCTCGAATTAAATCAACTACTAAGCGAACCTTACGAGGAGCAATGCGAACTGATTTTGCCATAGCTTTTGCTTGCATTTAGGATTGCCTCCCCTCTTAGCGTTTTGTTTTCTTATCGTCCGCTGCGTGACCTTTGTACGTACGAGTTGGTGCGAATTCACCAAGTTTATGACCTACCATATCTTCAGTAACATAAACAGGTACGTGTTTACGGCCATCGTAGACAGCGATTGTGTGTCCAACGAATGTTGGGAAAATAGTTGAACGACGAGACCAAGTTCTAATTACTTGCTTCTTATCGTCTTCATTCATTTTGTCGACTTTCTTTAGCAAATGGTCATCTGCGAAAGGTCCTTTTTTCAAGCTGCGACCCATACATAAACCTCCCTTTGCGATATGGAGACGGGTGAAAATCCCCGTCTTGCTACCACATTATTTTTTACGCTTACGCACGATAAACTTATCAGACTGCTTGTTACGTTTACGCGTTTTGTAACCAAGTGTCGGTTTGCCCCATGGAGACATTGGTGATTTACGTCCGATAGGAGCGCGTCCTTCACCACCACCGTGTGGGTGATCGTTAGGGTTCATTACAGAACCACGTACAGTTGGGCGTTTACCCTTCCAACGAGAACGTCCTGCTTTACCAACGATGATTAGTTCGTGTTCCAAGTTACCAACTTGACCGACTGTCGCACGACAAGTACCTAGTACTAGGCGTACTTCACCAGAAGTCAGTCTTACAAGAACGTATTTACCTTCACGTCCAAGGATTTGAGCCTGTGCACCAGCAGAACGAGCTAGCTGAGCGCCACGACCTGGCTTCAATTCGATGTTGTGGATGATTGTACCGACTGGGATAGAAGCAAGTTCCATAGCGTTACCTACTTTGAAGTCAGCACCTTCACCAGAAAGGATTTCAGTTCCTACTTCCAAGCCTTTTGGAGCAAGGATGTAGCGCTTTTCACCATCAACATAGTGAATAAGAGCGATGTTCGCAGTACGGTTTGGATCGTACTCGATTGTAGCAACGCGTCCTGGTATTCCATCTTTGTCGCGTTTAAAGTCGATAATACGGTATTGACGCTTATGTCCGCCACCTTGGTGACGTACTGTCAATCTACCTTGGTTGTTACGTCCGCCACGTTTGTGAAGCGGTGCAAGCAATGATTTTTCAGGCTTGTCAGTTGTGATATCAGCAAAATCCGATACGGACATATTACGACGTCCATTAGTGGTCGGTTTATACTTTTTAATCGCCATCTTTGTTTCCCTCCTTCTCTATTAGTTCTTAAACACCTTCGAAGAAGTCGATTTCTTTACTGTCTTCTGTAAGTGTTACAACTGCTTTTTTACGATCTGGGCGGTATCCGCCGTAACGACCTTGACGTTTGAATTTACCTTTAAGGTTAAGTGTGTTGATTTGCTCCACTTTAACACCGAAGATCACTTCAACCGCTTGTTTGATTTCGATCTTGTTGGCACGTTTGTCAACTTCGAACGTATATTTCTTATCAACCATAAGGTCAGAAGAATGTTCCGTAATTACAGGGCGCTTAATAATATCACGTGGATCTCTCATTATGCAAGCACCTCCCCTGCTTTTTCAGCTGCCTCTTTCGTTAAGATCAGCTTATCATGCGTTAGCAAGTCAAGAACGTTTACTTCGCTTTGTGTCAACACTTTAACGTTTTTAAGGTTGTTAGCAGAACGTGCAACTGTTTCGTCTTTATCTGCAGTAACGATCAATACCTTTGTATCTACGTTGAGTGCGTTAAGCATAGCAACGACATCTTTCGTTTTAGGAGCATCAAATGCAAGGCTATCTAGAACGAAGATGCTTTCTTCTTGTACTTTTGAAGATAGTGCTGATTTAAGCGCTAGACGACGAACTTTTTTAGGTAGTTTGTAGCTGTAGCTGCGTGGAGTCGGTCCGAAAACAGTTCCACCGCCAACCCATTGTGGAGAACGGATGGATCCTTGACGCGCACGGCCAGTACCTTTTTGACGCCATGGCTTTCTTCCGCCGCCTCGTACTTCAGAACGTCCTTTTACTTTATGCGTACCTTGACGCATAGAAGCACGCTGCATTAGTACAGCTTCGTGTAATACATGTGTGTGTGGCTCAATACCGAAAACGGAATCGTTCAATTCGATATCACCGACTTGAGAACCGCTTTGGTTGAATAGTGCTACTTTAGGCATGATATATCCTCCCTTCGTATTATGAATTAGTTACCTTTTACGGCACCTGATACTTTCACGTAAGATTTTTTCGCACCAGGAACGTTACCTTTTACAAGGATAAGGTTGCGCTCAGCGTCAACTTTAACGATTTCTAGGTTTTGAACAGTAATTTGCTCTCCGCCCATTTGTCCTGGCAGTGCTTTACCTTTGAAAACGCGCATAGGGTCAATTACACCCATAGAACCTGGTCTTCTGTGGTAACGAGAACCGTGTGACATTGGTCCGCGGGATTGGTTGTGGCGCTTGATCGCACCTTGGAATCCTTTACCTTTAGAAGTACCTGTTACATCTACAACGTCTCCTGCAGCGAAAATCTCTACGCTTAGCTCTTGGCCTACTTCATGTTCAGCTAGAGCAGCGTCACGGATTTCACGAATGTAGCGCTTAGGTGTTGTGTTTGCTTTCTCAGCATGGCCCTTCGCAGGTTTGTTAGCGTTGTTTGCTTTCTGATCAGCAAATCCTAGTTGCAATGCATTGTAACCATCAGTTTCGACAGTTTTCTTTTGAAGAATTACGTTTGGTTCAGCTTGGATAACTGTAACAGCTTGAAGTTCACCATTTTCAGTGAAAAGCTGTGTCATGCCGATCTTGCGTCCCAAGATTCCTTTCGTCATCCGTTACACCTCCTATTTGTTGTTAAATTATAGTTTAATTTCGATGTCCACACCGGACGGTAGGTCAAGTCTCATCAAAGAATCGACTGTTTGCGGTGTAGGACTTACGATATCGATAAGACGTTTGTGAGTACGCATTTCGAACTGCTCACGAGAGTCTTTGTATTTGTGCACCGCACGTAGAACTGTATATACAGATCTTTCTGTAGGAAGCGGAATCGGACCTGATACGTTAGCACCAGAGCGCTTCGCTGTATCTACGATTTTTTCTGCAGACTGATCAAGGATTCTGTGATCGTATGCTTTTAAACGGATTCTGATTTTCTCTTTTGCCATTATTTTCCCTCCTTTATCGCCCTTATTTTTTAGGACATTCTCAGCGGAAATTAACTTGACCACCCTGCCATGGCAAAGGGGCCTGGTGTGCCAACAACCTCCCGCATCATCGCCTTTTAAATGACCAACATTATAATTATATAGAAAAAACGCGGTCAATGCAAGTCTTATCTAGATTCACAGTTTCTAAACAGTAATCTTTCATAAGATGACACTTTATGTATTATACAGAGGCTTCTACCTGTTTTCAAGTGATTTCAGCATTTTTTACAAATCAACTGCGCTGCCAATGTTTGGTTGGATAAAAATAAAAAAACAGACAGCACGTCTGCTGTCTGTTTTTCTATAAAGTTATGTCAGCTTACGCTTCGATAACAGATACAACGCCTGATCCAACAGTACGTCCACCCTCACGGATAGAGAAGCGAGTACCATCTTCGATAGCGATTGGAGAAATAAGTTCAACACTCATTTCTGTGTTATCGCCAGGCATGATCATTTCAGTACCTTCTGGAAGGTGAACTACGCCAGTTACGTCAGTTGTACGGAAGTAGAACTGTGGGCGGTAGTTAGTGAAGAATGGAGTGTGACGTCCACCTTCATCTTTAGAAAGAACATAAACTTCAGCTTTGAACTTTGTGTGTGGAGTAATTGTACCTGGTTTAGCAAGTACTTGTCCACGGTTGATGTCTTCACGGGATACACCACGAAGTAGCGCACCGATGTTGTCACCAGCTTCAGCATAGTCAAGAAGCTTACGGAACATTTCAACACCTGTTACAGTTGTTTTCTTGTTTTCTTCAGCAAGACCGATGATATCAACTTCGTCACCGACTCTTACTTCACCACGTTCAACACGGCCAGTTGCTACTGTACCACGGCCAGTGATTGAGAATACGTCCTCAACAGGCATCATGAATGGTTTTTCTTTGTCGCGCTCTGGAGTTGGGATGTACTCATCAACCGCATCCATAAGTTCGAAGATTTTCGCTTCGTAGTCAGCGTCGCCTTCAAGAGCTTTAAGAGCAGAACCTTTGATTACTGGTACATCATCACCAGGGAAGTCATATTCGCTTAGAAGATCGCGAACTTCCATTTCAACAAGTTCAAGAAGCTCTTCGTCGTCAACCATGTCGCATTTGTTTAGGAATACAACGATCGCAGGTACACCTACGTTACGAGAAAGAAGGATGTGCTCACGAGTTTGTGGCATTGGACCGTCAGCAGCAGATACTACTAGGATCGCACCATCCATTTGTGCAGCACCAGTGATCATGTTTTTAACATAGTCAGCGTGACCTGGGCAGTCAACGTGTGCATAGTGACGAGTTTCTGTTTCATATTCTACGTGTGCAGTAGAGATTGTGATTCCACGTTCTCTTTCTTCAGGTGCACCATCGATTTGATCATAAGCCATAGCTGTACCGTTACCAGACTTCTTGTGAAGTACAGTAGTGATAGCTGCAGTTAGTGTAGTTTTACCATGGTCAACGTGTCCGATAGTACCAACGTTAACGTGGGATTTGGAGCGGTCGAATTTTTCTTTACCCATTAGTAATTCCTCCTTAAATATAGAAAATATCATGTAATAGATAGTATGTTTCTTGTAATGCGGAAGCATACGCACGCGCACGTAGGCTTCCACTACAAGTTATACTTGATTACTGTCAAAAAATCAATTATTGACCAGCGTTTTTCTTAATAATTTCTTCTCCAACGCTTTTCGGAACTTCTTCATAGTGGTCGAATGTCATTGTGTAAGTTCCACGGCCTTGTGTGTTGGAACGCAACGCTGTTGCGTAACCGAACATTTCAGCTAGTGGCACGAATGCATTAACTACTTGAGCAGGTCCGCGTGTATCCATACCTTCTACACGGCCTCGACGGGAAGTGATATCGCCCATGATGTCTCCCATGTATTCTTCAGGGATGACAACTTCCACTTTTACAAGTGGTTCCAAGATGACAGGCTGACATTTGTTCTTAGCATTCTTAAGCGCCATAGAAGCAGCAACCTTAAAGGCCATCTCGTTGGAATCGACATCGTGATAGCTACCATCAAATAGAGATGCTTTTACGTCGATTAGCGGATATCCAGCCAATACGCCGTTTGCCATCGATTCTTTGATTCCAGCTTCAACAGATGGGATGTATTCACGAGGAACAACACCACCAACGATTTTGTTTTGGAACTCGAAACCAGCACCCTCTTCGTTTGGCTCAAATTTGATCCAAACGTGACCGAACTGTCCGCGTCCACCAGACTGACGTACGAATTTACCTTCGACTTCAGCAGATGCACGGAATGTTTCGCGGTAAGCAACTTGTGGAGCACCTACGTTTGCTTCTACCTTGAACTCGCGACGCATACGGTCAACGATGATATCCAAGTGAAGCTCACCCATACCAGAGATAATAGTCTGGCCAGTTTCAACGTTTGTTTCCGTTCTGAAAGTAGGATCTTCCTCAGCTAGTTTACCAAGTGCAACAGACATTTTATCTTGGTCTGCTTTTGTTTTCGGTTCAATCGCAACAGAGATAACTGGTTCTGGGAATACCATAGACTCAAGAATAACTAGTGATTTTTCATCACATAGTGTATCTCCAGTTGAAGTATCTTTCAAACCAACTGCTCCAGCGATATCACCAGCGTAAACTGTGGAAATCTCTTCACGAGTGTTAGCATGCATTTGCAGGATACGGCCTACACGCTCACGCTTGTCCTTCGTAGAGTTTTTCACGTATGAACCTGCATCCAATGTACCAGAGTACACACGGAAGAAGGTTAGTTTACCAACGAACGGATCTGTTGCAACTTTAAACGCAAGTGCACTGAATGGCTCGCTGTCGCTTGATTTACGCACAACTTGTTCTTCGGTACCTGGAACAATACCTTCGATAGCTGGTACGTCAGTTGGTGCTGGCAAGTAATCAACTACACCGTCGATTAGAAGCTGTACACCTTTGTTTTTGAATGCTGAACCACAGAATACTGGGTAGAATTCAACAGATAGAGTCGCATTACGAACCGCTTGTTTAAGCTCTTCGTTAGAGAACTCTTCCCCTTCAAGGTAGCGTTCCATAAGACTTTCATCTTGTTCCGCTACTGCTTCAATAAGGTTTGTGCGGTATTCTTCCGCAAGTTCTTTCATATCTTCTGGAATAGCACGAGCTTCAGAACGCTGTCCTAGATCATCAAGATAGTAGAAAGCTTCCATTGTGATTAAGTCGATGATTCCTTCGAAATCATCTTCTGCACCGATTGGAAGTTGTACTGGGTGAGCATTTGCGCCCAGACGTTCATGCATCGTCTTAACGGAATAAAGGAAGTCTGCACCTGTTTTATCCATTTTGTTGACGAATACGATACGTGGTACACCGTATGTTGTAGCCTGACGCCAAACTGTTTCAGTTTGCGGCTCAACACCGGACTGTGCATCAAGGACAGCTACCGCACCATCAAGTACACGCAGGGAACGTTCAACTTCAACTGTGAAGTCTACGTGTCCTGGTGTATCGATGATGTTGATACGGTGACCTTTCCATGCAGCTGTTGTTGCAGCAGACGTGATTGTAATACCACGCTCTTGCTCCTGCTCCATCCAGTCCATTTGAGAAGCACCTTCATGTGTTTCTCCAATTTTATGGATACGTCCTGTATAGAATAGAATACGCTCTGTAGCAGTTGTTTTACCAGCATCGATGTGAGCCATGATACCGATATTACGCGTATTTTCTAAGGAGAACTCTCTAGCCATGCAGTATTTCTCCTTCCTAGAGTGAATTTAAGTTGTATCTTACCAGCGGTAGTGAGCAAACGCTTTGTTTGCTTCCGCCATTTTATGCATATCTTCACGCTTCTTAACAGAAGCACCAGTGTTGTTAGACGCATCAAGAATTTCGTTAGCAAGACGCTCTTCCATTGTTTTCTCGCCACGTAGACGGGAATAGTTAACAATGTAACGAAGACCTAGTGCTTGACGACGCTCTGGGCGTACTTCAACAGGAACTTGGTAGTTAGAACCACCAACACGGCGCGCACGTACTTCAAGTACAGGCATTACGTTCTTCATGGAATTTTCGAAAACCTCCATTGGATCGTTACCGCTACGTTCTTTAACTAGTTCAAATGCTGCATAAAGAATCTTTTGTGCTTTTCCGCGTTGTCCGTCAACCATGATTTGGTTAATCAAACGAGTTACCAATTTAGAGTTGTACAACGGATCTGGTAATACGTCGCGTTTCGCAACAGGACCTTTTCTTGGCATATGTTCTCCTCCTTTCCTATGATGTTCAAATTATTTTAGTTTTATTTTTTAGGGCGTTTTGTTCCATATTTAGAACGACCTTGAGCACGGCCGTCAACACCTGAAGTATCAAGCGCACCACGTACGATATGGTAACGTACACCCGGTAAATCTTTTACACGTCCGCCGCGGATCAAAACAACACTGTGCTCTTGCAAGTTATGTCCGATACCAGGAATGTAGGCAGTAACCTCGATTCCGTTTGTCAAACGTACACGTGCATATTTACGCAACGCGGAGTTTGGTTTCTTCGGAGTCATTGTACCAACACGAGTACATACACCACGTTTTTGTGGAGAAGACTGATCAGTCAAAGACTTCTTGAAACTGTTGTACCCTTTGTTCAATGCTGGAGAGTCAGATTTCTTTGATTTGCTTACGCGACCTTTGCGTACTAATTGGTTAATAGTAGGCATGTTTTTTCCTCCTTTCAAAGCTTTTTGTAATACCACACATCCAGGTGGTTCATTTTAGGGCAAAAAACAAAGCTTTCACGAGCTGAGCTAGCATCAGCTGCGTCAAAACTATCTTTTAATTGCCAAAGTAGCTGTCCCTACATCTATGCCACAAGCTTCTCCTAATCGTTTCATAGAATCGACTTGGATCACTGGTATGCTTAATTCTTCTGCCAGCTTTATTACCTGGCTGGTAATGTGCTCGGCAGCGTCATTTGCAATGACAACTGTATCCACTTCAACCTGCTTCATGGCTTTCAGTGTTTGTTTGGTTCCGATAACGATTCCCGTGTTAGCTTGTGCTACTTTTTCATAAGACATATGCATATCCTCCAAAGTATACAAGGAGAATCGGAAGCACCTTGAATATAGTATCACTCAAGTAAGGTGATTGTCAATCACCTTACGAGAGATTTACAGTGCTTCCGACAATTATTTAGTTTCCTTGTGTATTAAGGGCACCGTTATGGTGTAACAGATTCTAAATCTTGATCTTCCGTCATTTCTTCAGGTACATCCAGTTTCGCTTTAATCTTACGATACTGCGGCATACCAGTACCTGCTGGAACTAGTTTACCGATGATGACATTCTCTTTCAGACCGAGAAGCTCATCACGCTTACCTTTAATTGCTGCATCAGTCAAGACACGAGTTGTTTCCTGGAAGGAAGCAGCAGACAAGAAGGAATCAGTTTCCAGGGAAGCTTTTGTAATACCAAGTAATACTGGCTTACCGCTTGCCGGCTGTAAGTCTTCTTGAAGTACAGAACGGTTTGCTTCTCTGAATTGGTGAATCTCAAGAAGAGACCCTGGCAGTACATTCGTTTGCCCGGAATCGACAACACGTACTTTACGAAGCATCTGACGAACCATTACTTCTACGTGTTTATCGCCAATTTCTACACCTTGCATACGATATACTTTTTGTACTTCTTTCAATAGATACTGCTGAACACCAGCAACACCGCGGACACGAAGCAATTCTTTCGGATCGATAGAACCTTCAGTCAGTCCTTCACCAGCTTCAATTACATCGCCCTCCGCAACACGCAGACGTGCGCCGTATGGAGCTGTGTATGTCTTCGTCTCAACGGTACCTTGAACAACAACTTCTTGCTTCTCTTTGACTTCGTTGATTTCGATGACAGTACCTTTGATTTCGGAAATAACCGCTTGACCTTTAGGATGACGCGCCTCGAACAATTCCTGGATACGCGGCAAACCTTGTGTAATATCGTCTCCAGCTACCCCGCCTGTGTGGAACGTACGCATTGTAAGCTGTGTTCCTGGTTCACCGATGGATTGTGCTGCGATGATACCAACTGCCTCACCGACTTCAACGTCGCTGCCAGTTGCAAGGTTACGGCCATAACATTTCTTACAAGCTCCGTGTTTTGTATTACATGTAAACACAGTACGGATTGAAACTTCTTCAATACCAGCTTCAATAATCTGTCTAGCAGTATCTTCATTAATCAATTCATTCTTCGTTACGATAACGTCGCCTGTTTCTGGATGTTTCACATTCTCAAATGCTGTACGTCCAACAAGACGGTCATACAATGGTTCGATCATTTCTGTGCCTTCTGTAAGTGCGCGCACTTTCAAGCTGCGGTCAGTTCCACAATCTTCTTCACGGATGATAACATCCTGCGCAACGTCAACTAGACGACGAGTCAAGTAACCAGAATCGGCTGTTTTCAGAGCGGTATCGGCAAGACCTTTACGCGCACCATGTGTAGAGATGAAGTACTCAAGTACTGTCAAACCTTCACGGAAACTGGACTTGATCGGCAATTCGATGATTCGGCCGGCCGGGTTGGCCATTAGACCACGCATACCAGCAAGCTGTGTGAAGTTAGATGCGTTACCACGGGCACCAGAGTCACTCATCATAAAGATCGGGTTACGGTTGCTCAAGGATTTCATTAGACGTTCCTGAATATCATCCTTCGCTTTAGACCAGATTGAGATAACACGGTCATAACGTTCTTCTTCTGTAATCAAACCACGGCGGAACTGTTTCAATACTTTATCCACACGTGATTGTGCCTCATCAAGAATCTCTGTTTTTTCTTTCAATACGACGATATCAGAGATACCAACTGTAATACCTGCTTTTGTAGAATAGCTGAATCCAAGATCTTTCATGCGGTCGAGCATCTTAGACGTTTCGCTGATTTTGAAACGCTTGAATACTTCAGCAATGATGTCTCCAAGGAAGCCTTTCTTGAACGGTGAGATAACATCGCGTTTAGCGATTTCCTCTTTAATGTTCGCACCCTTCTCAACGAAGTAGTGTGCAGGTGTTTTTTCTTCTAAGTTCTCGCGAGTTGGTTCGTTCATGTAAGGGAACGAGCTCGGCAAAATTGTATTAAAGATCAGTTTACCTACTGATGTAAGCAAGATCTGTTCATTCTGCTCAGCAGTGAATGTTTCGTTTTTCAATGAACCTGCATGTACTGCTACACGAGTGTGCAAGTGTACATAGCCGTTCTGATATGCAAGCATCGCTTCGTTTACATCATTGAAGATCTTACCTTCACCGATGGCATCTTCGCGCTCAAGCGTCAAGTAGTAGTTACCTAGTACCATATCCTGAGACGGTGTAACAACTGGTTTACCATCTTTCGGGTTCAAGATGTTCTGTGCTGCAAGCATAAGAATACGAGCTTCTGCTTGCGCTTCTGCAGATAGAGGTACGTGAACGGCCATCTGGTCACCATCAAAGTCAGCGTTATATGCTGTACATACGAGCGGGTGAAGACGGATTGCACGGCCTTCTACTAGTGTTGGTTCGAATGCCTGAATACCTAGGCGGTGAAGCGTAGGTGCACGGTTAAGCAAGACTGGATGCTCGCGGATAACTTCCTCGAGTACATCCCATACTTCTGGGTGCAAGCGTTCGATTTTACGTTTTGCAGATTTAATATTATGCGCAAGTCCTTTTTCAACCAATTCTTTCATGATGAACGGTTTGAATAGCTCAAGCGCCATTTCTTTCGGAAGACCACACTGATACATCTTCAAATGCGGACCTACAACGATTACGGAACGACCGGAATAGTCTACACGTTTACCTAGTAAGTTCTGACGGAAACGCCCTTGCTTACCTTTCAGCATATGAGAAAGAGATTTCAAAGGACGGTTACCAGGACCTGTAACCGGACGACCGCGACGACCGTTATCGATCAACGCATCAACAGCTTCCTGCAGCATACGTTTTTCATTTTGTACGATGATGCTAGGAGCGCCAAGATCAAGCAAGCGTTTCAAACGGTTATTCCGGTTGATTACACGGCGATACAAATCGTTCAAGTCAGACGTAGCAAAACGTCCTCCGTCAAGCTGTACCATCGGACGAAGCTCAGGCGGGATGATTGGAAGAACATCCAATACCATCCAAGAAGGATCATTTCCGGAATTACGGAACGCTTCCAAGACTTCCAAACGTTTGATTGCACGCGTTCTACGCTGACCTTGTGCTGTTTTCAACTCTTCACGAAGTGTTTCTACTTCTTTTTCTGCATCGATATCAGAAAGAAGTTTACGGATAGCTTCCGCACCCATTTGGGCTTGGAAAGTATTACCGTATTTCTCGCGGTAAAGGCGATATTCCTTTTCAGAAAGAAGTTGTTTCTTCTCAAGCGCTGTGTCACCAGTTTCAGTCACAATGTACGCTGCAAAGTAAATAACTTCTTCAAGCGCGCGAGGGGACAAGTCTAGTACAAGACCCATACGGCTTGGAATACCTTTAAAGTACCAAATGTGAGACACAGGAGCAGCTAGCTCGATGTGTCCCATACGCTCACGGCGTACTTTTGCTTTGGTAACTTCTACGCCGCAGCGATCACATACAACACCTTTATAACGGACGCGTTTGTATTTTCCGCAGTGACATTCCCAGTCTTTTTGAGGACCGAAGATACGTTCACAGAACAAACCGTCTTTCTCAGGCTTCAATGTACGATAGTTGATCGTTTCCGGCTTTTTCACTTCTCCATAAGACCAAGAACGAATCTTATCAGGTGAAGCCAAACCTATTTTCATAAACTCAAAATTATTTACATCTATCAAGGGGCCTACCTCCCTTTTAGTATCCCGTTACTGCCCTGCAGTTGATGTTGCGTCGCTTAACCTTCCTGTACATCAAGATTGATGCGGTCAGGCGCTTGCGTATCGTCTTCATCCTCGAGTTCGCGCAATTCTACTTCTTCTTCATCACCATTGAGGATCTTGACATCCATACCAAGACTCTGAAGTTCTTTAATCAATACTTTGAATGATTCTGGTACACCTGGCTCTGGTACATTATCACCTTTAACAATAGCTTCATAAGTTTTCACACGTCCGACTACGTCATCGGATTTAACTGTTAGAATCTCTTGCAATGTGTATGCTGCACCGTATGCTTCAAGTGCCCATACCTCCATCTCACCGAAACGCTGTCCACCGAACTGGGCTTTACCACCTAGCGGCTGCTGCGTAACAAGAGAGTAAGGACCAGTGGAACGTGCATGCAGCTTGTCATCAACCATGTGAGCAAGCTTGATCATGTACGATACACCAACAGAAACGCGGTTATCAAATGGTTCACCGGATCTTCCGTCGTAAAGGATTGTTTTCGCATCACGCGGCATTCCAGCTTCTTCAAGTGTTTCCCAAACATCTTCTTCACGCGCACCATCAAATACTGGTGTTGCAACGTGGATGCCTAGAGCACGAGCTGCCATTCCTAAATGAAGCTCAAACACCTGACCGATATTCATACGAGATGGTACCCCTAATGGGTTAAGCATGATATCAACTGGTGTGCCGTCTGGCATGAACGGCATATCCTCTTCAGGAAGGATTTTAGAGATAACACCTTTGTTACCGTGACGTCCGGCCATCTTATCCCCTTCAGAAATCTTACGTTTCTGAACGATGTAGGCACGCACTAGCTGGTTTACACCTGGAGGAAGCTCATCGCCATCTTCACGGTTGAAGATTTTAACATCCAAGACAATACCGCCGGCACCGTGTGGTACACGAAGGGAAGTATCACGTACTTCACGAGCTTTTTCACCAAAGATTGCGTGCAATAGACGCTCTTCAGCAGAAAGCTCCGTTACGCCTTTAGGTGTTACTTTACCAACAAGCAGATCACCATCAGAAACCTCAGCACCAACACGGATAATACCGCGCTCGTCAAGGTTCTTCAGTGCATCTTCCCCAACGTTAGGGATATCGCGAGTGATTTCTTCTGGTCCAAGCTTCGTATCACGAGCTTCTGATTCGTACTCCTCGATGTGGATAGATGTATAAACATCATCTTTTACAAGGCGTTCACTCATGATGATCGCATCCTCGTAGTTGTAACCTTCCCATGTCATGAAGGCAACTAGTACGTTACGGCCAAGTGCAAGCTCCCCATCTTCCATAGAAGGTCCGTCAGCAAGGATTTCTCCTTTAGTGACGCGGTCGCCAACACTTACGATTGGACGCTGGTTATAGCACGTTCCTTGGTTGGAACGTTTGAATTTCTGTAGACGATAGCGGTCCGTGTCGCCTTTTACTTCACTGCCGCCTACTTCTGTTACACGTCGTACGAAGATTTCTTTTGCTTCTACACGCTCGACGATACCGTCTTCGCGGCAAATAACAGCTGCACCGGAGTCTTTACCCGATACATATTCCATACCCGTACCAACGATTGGCGCTTCTGGCTGCATCAACGGTACTGCTTGTCGCTGCATGTTCGCACCCATCAGTGCACGGTTGGAGTCATCGTTTTCCAAGAAAGGAATACATGCCGTTGCGGCAGATACAACCTGCTTCGGCGATACGTCCATGTAATCGATACGATCACGGCCTACAATTGTATTCTCTTCACGGAAACGAGCAACTACTTCTTCGTTCTCGAAGCTTCCGTCTTCTAATAACGGAGAGTTTGCCTGTGCGATAACATAGTTATCTTGCTCATCAGCAGTTAGGTAGTCGATATGTTCTGTAACACGGTTTGTTTCTGGATCAACGCGGCGGTAAGGCGTTTCGATAAATCCAAATTTATTCACTTTCGCATAAGATGAAAGTGAGTTAATCAAACCAATGTTCGGACCCTCTGGCGTTTCGATCGGACACATTCTTCCATAGTGGGAGTAATGTACGTCACGAACTTCAAAGCCGGCACGTTCCCGCGTAAGACCACCAGGTCCCAAAGCAGAAAGACGACGTTTGTGCGTCAATTCACCAAGCGGATTCGTTTGGTCCATGAACTGGGAAAGCTGAGAGCTACCAAAGAACTCTTTAATCGATGCAATTACCGGACGAATATTGATCAGCTGCTGTGGTGTGATGGAAGAAGTGTCTTGGATAGACATACGTTCTCTTACCACACGTTCCATACGGGATAGACCGATACGGAATTGGTTTTGAAGCAACTCACCAACAGAACGCAATCTTCTGTTACCAAGATGGTCAATGTCATCTGTGCCGCCTACTTCATACAATAAGTTAAAGAAGTAGCTGACAGCAGATAAGATATCAGCAGGATCAAGATTCTTGATGCTGTCATCAACCTTAGCATTACCAGTAACATTTAATGTGCGCTCACCTTCAGGATCTGTAGGGTCAACAATTTTAATTGTCTGTACTACAACAGGATCTTCTACAACACCGTCATGAGGTTCAACAACATTTTCACCGAATTTACCGTTTGTTCCGTCCAAGTGAGGAAGGATCTTATCAAGCAAACGGCGGTCTAATTTATCGCCTTTTTGAGCAAGCACTTCGCCTGTCTCTTCATCAACAACTGGCTCAGCCAATGTTTGGTTGAAAAGACGGTTTGCGATGTTAAGTTTTTTATTCATTTTGTAACGACCTACATGCGCTAGGTCATAACGTTTTGGATCGAAGAAACGAGAAACAAGCAAGCTTTTCGCATTCTCTACTGTTGGCGGCTCACCTGGGCGAAGACGCTCATAGATTTCAAGCAATGCTTTTTCTGTTGTTTCTGTGTTGTCTTTCTCCAACGTGTTACGTAAGTATTCGTTCTCACCAATCAAATCAATGATTTCTTGGTCTGTCCCGAATCCAAGTGCACGAAGCAATACAGTGATTGGCAGTTTACGAGTACGGTCAATACGTACATGTACAACATCTTTCGCATCTGTTTCGAATTCCAACCATGCACCACGGTTAGGAATTACAGTAGCTGTATGCCCGCGTTTTCCGTTCTTATCAACTTTTTCACTGAAATAAACACTAGGGGAACGAACAAGCTGAGAAACGATAACACGTTCCGCACCATTAATGACGAACGTACCTGTATCAGTCATTAATGGGAAATCACCCATGAATACTTCTTGTTCTTTCACTTCACCTGTTTCGTTATTCAACAAGCGTACTTTCACACGAAGTGGAGCGTTATAGGTAACGTCTCTTTCTTTCGCTTCATCTACTGGATATTTCGGTTCGCCAAGGCTATAGTCGACAAATTCCAGCGATAGGTTACCCGCGAAATCTTCAATCGGGGAAATATCTTGGAACATCTCTCGCAATCCTTCTTCTAAGAACCATTCATAAGAAGCGGTTTGAATCTCGATAAGATTCGGTAACTCTAGCACTTCACTAATACGTGCATAGCTTCTGCGCTGGCGGTGTCGTCCATACTGAACTACTTGACCTGTCAACAGCTTCACCCCTCAAATCAAACATTAGTAATGTATTCAAGCTACAGTCCGTAAACTGCAGTAAATCAACACTTTGTGACAGTTTATTCCCATTGCCTAAAAGAGACATAACGGGCCTTTTTCGGATAAAGGTCTGCCTGAATTGCCGGAAATGCCGATTGACTTTCCAAGCAATAAATTATATATTGTAGCTAACATAAATGAATCGCCACAATATTTACATTGTTCACATCTTCTCTTTTACATAGAAAAGCATTCGCATAAATACGAATGTGATGTGAATGTTGTAATGAAGCGGGCTTCCCTTCCTGTTTAACAAAAAACAAAAAGTGGTATAGTTCCAACAGCAAAATACTTCCTACTGTTCACTCTGCGCCGCCTGCAAGCTAAAAGCGAAAAAGGTTTTTTCATAAAAACCGTTAAAAATTCAGCTTACTAGCTCCCCCGAATGGCGACATACCCTAATCATACATATTAAAATAAAATCGACGACGGCAAAAAGCATAATAATGATAGCAGTCTTACCAATCAGCCGACAGTTTAAACACGATTACTAAAGAAAAATTATATTTTTCTCCAAGTATCGTTACCTATTGGCATTTTACTATACTATCACAAGCATTTCTTTGAGTCAATCTTTTTTAGCCAGTAGAATATAATAGCCTTTATCTTTTTTCACGATCTCACAAGAACCAAATAGCTGATTCAGTTTTTCCTGAGCAGATGGAGCGCCCTGTTTCTTCTGGATAACTACCCAGAGCTCACCTTGAGGAAGCAAAGCGTGATAGCTTTCTTCAAATAATTGATGAACAAGCTTCTTGCCTGCCCGGATTGGAGGATTAGTAGCAATTGCTGCAAATTTACGATCCGAAAAAGCAGTTAAGCGATCACTTACATAAAAAGATGTATTGTCCGCACCATTTGCTTCTGCATTCTTTCTCGCAAGTGAAACAGCACGCTCATTTACATCACTCATAACAACAGAGCGTTCTTGATATGCCTTTGCGAACGAAATGCCAATCGGTCCATACCCACAGCCCAAGTCCAGTATATCACCCTCTATTTCCGGCTCGTGAAAAACATCAATCAAGACCCTAGAACCGAAATCGACTTCTTTTTTGGAAAATACACCGCTATCCGACGTGAATACGAGTGTCTCTCCTTTTAAGTTGAACTGCCATGTAGCAGGAGCACTTTCGGAATTTGGCTGGTTAGTATAATAATGATCCGACATAATTGGTCACCTTCTTTTTCAGGATCCATTCACGATTGCCATGGAGAATTGGAGAAATAGATAAAAGGAAAGCTCGCCCGAGGGCGAGCTTTCTTGTTATTACTTAACTTCTACAGAAGCTCCAGCTTCTTCAAGTTTAGCTTTAAGTTCTTCAGCATCTTCTTTAGAAACGCCTTCTTTGATGTTACCAGGAGCGTTATCTACAAGGTCTTTAGCGTCTTTAAGACCTAGACCAGTTGCTTCACGTACAGCTTTAACAACTTTGATTTTAGAAGCGCCAGCGCTTGTAAGAACAACGTTAAATTCAGTTTGCTCTTCAGCAGCTTCAGCAGCGCCACCAGCAGCAGCAGCTACAGGAGCAGCAGCAGTTACGCCGAATTCTTCTTCGATAGCTTTAACTAGATCGTTCAATTCTAGAACGGACATACCTTTAATCTCTTCAATGATTGTCTCTTTAGACATGTTATTTCCTCCTTGGAAAATGTGTATTTTTGTTTGGAAGTCTTAGGCAGCCTTACGCGCCTTGTTCTTCTTTTTGTTCCGCGATTGCTTTCGCTGCATAAGCGAAGTTGCGAACCGGTGCTTGTAGCACGCTAAGCAACATAGAAAGCAAGCCTTCGTAGTTCGGTAGAGATGCAAGTTCTTTCACTTGTTCTACACTAGCTACATTACCTTGGATGACACCAGCTTTGATTTCTAGCGCTTCATGCTTTTTAGCGAACTCGTTCAAGATCTTAGCAGGAGCGATTACATCTTCATTACTGAAGGCAATAGCAGTCGGGCCTGTCAAGTTCTCGTCTAGTTCTGTCAAACCAGCTACTTCTGTAGCACGGCGAGTCATTGTGTTTTTGTAAACTTTGAAATCCACACCAGCTTCACGAAGCTGCTTGCGAAGTTCAGTCACCTCAGAAACAGAAAGACCACGGTAGTCTACGATAACTGTAGATTGGCTCGCTTGGAATTTATCAGCGATTTCCGTAACAACCTGTTTCTTTTGTTCGATGATATTGGACATATGTTCCACCTCCTGTTAGCTTGTTCACCATTATACCTGGAGTTAACATGAAAAATGCCTCCATTCGACATGGAGGCATGATCATATAGGAACAGTCGGAACAGACTGCCTGTTATATCTCACACACCTCGGCAGGAGATTAAGCCCGAAGGCACCTGCTGTCTTAGGTATAACGTTTATTAGGTTTTAACCACAATTGATTATATAGTGTTTCCAGTTAGATGTCAATAGACGATTAACGGAAAGGAGACACGTCAACTTTGATTCCAGGACCCATAGTAGATGCAACTGCTGCATTCTTCATGTAAAGGCCTTTGGAAGCTTGTGGTTTAACTTTAACTAGCTGTTCAATTAATGCAACAAGGTTTTCTTCCAATTTCTCTTGAGAGAAGGAAGCTTTACCGATTGGTACATGAACGTTAGATTGCTTGTCAACGCGGTACTCAACTTTACCAGCTTTGATTTCCTGGATAGCTTTTGTCACGTCGAAAGTAACTGTGCCAGTTTTCGGGTTAGGCATTAGACCTTTTGGTCCTAGTACACGACCCAATTTACCAACTTCAGCCATCATGTCCGGAGTTGCAACGATTACGTCAAACTCGAACCAGCCTCCATTGATTTTTGCGATTAGATCTTGTTCGCCAACGAAGTCAGCTCCAGCAGCTTCCGCTTCTTTTGCTTTATCACCTTTAGCGAATACTAATACGCGCTGAGATTTACCAGTACCATGCGGCAATACCATAGCTCCACGAATTTGTTGGTCAGCTTTCTTAGGGTCTACGCCCAAACGGAAAGCAGCTTCAATTGTTTCATCAAATTTAGCAGTTGCTGTCTTTTTGACAAGTTCAACAGCTTCTTTTACTTCGTACAGCTGTGTACGATCAACAAGCTTAATTGCTTCTTGTTTCTTTTTGCTTTTTACAGCCATTTCCTTTTCCTCCTCGGATTGTGGTTTTAACGGTAGGACCTCCCACTTGTTAAAGCGGAGCGGACAAAGCCCGCTATTGCCGGAAATGCCGGCTTTTAAAAAGGCTGCGAAATGGTATCCTCCATTCACGCAACCTCGTCATTTTCCTTGATTGAAACAGAATTAGTCTTCGATGACAATTCCCATACTGCGAGCAGTACCTTCAACCATACGCATTGCTGCTTCAACACTTGCAGCATTCAAGTCAGGCATTTTAGATTCAGCGATTTCTTGTACTTTATCGCGTTTAACCGTAGCAACTTTGTTGCGGTTCGGTTCACCTGATCCTGATTCGATACCAGCTGCTTTCTTAAGCAAGACTGCAGCAGGCGGAGTTTTAGTGATGAATGTAAATGAACGGTCTTCGAATACCGTGATTTCAACTGGAATGATCAAGCCAGCTTGCTCTTGCGTGCGGGCGTTAAATTCCTTACAGAATCCCATGATGTTCACACCTGCTTGACCTAATGCCGGTCCTACTGGTGGAGCTGGATTTGCTTTAGCTGCAGGGATCTGCAATTTTACAACTTTGATTACTTTTTTAGCCACGAGACACACCTCCTTAAGTCCGTGATGTGGTAATAGGGCTTGTCACCCTCCCACTCAACATGTCTGTATATAGCTATAGATAGTATACACTATAGTCATTAACATTAAGATTCTAGCATTTATCCATAAACAATGCAAGAGGCCTTCCAGATAAATTCCGGATAAGGGAATTATATTTTCTCAATCTGTGAGAAGTCAAGTTCAACTGGTGTTTCTCTTCCAAACATATTCACATGGACTTTGACTTTCTGTTTATCCATATCAATATGTTCAATTGTTCCTGTAAAGTCATTGAACGGACCATCCGTGACACGAACACTTTCTTTCTCTTCGAAATCGAAATCTGTAAGTGCCTCTTCCATACCCATCCGTTTAAGAATAACTTCTACTTCTTCTTCTAATAGCGGCGTCGGCTTAGAACCGGAACCTGTTGAGCCAACGAAACCTGTTACGCCAGGTGTATTCCGCACCACGTACCATGAGTCATCTGTCATGACCATCTCAGTCAAAACATAACCTGGGAAAACCTTTTTCATCGATGTTTTGCGTTTGCCGTTCTTGATTTCCGTTTCTTCATCTTCTGGAACGACGACGCGGAAGATTTTATCTTCCATTCCCATAGAATCGAGTCTCTTCTCCAAGTTGGCCTTTACTTTATTTTCATACCCAGAATAGGTGTGTACGACATACCATCTTTTTTCCATGTGTCAGGACAAGCGCTTGTCCTTCCCTCCCTTTGGTTCTTAGTTATTGCAAATGCTGAAGCAAAAAGTCCAATTTAAAAAACCCGTATATAAACGGGTTTTTCGCTGCGAGCAATATTTAATATCATTATAGCATATATTAGTGGGTATTATTCAAAAGAATAAATTTAAGAGCTCAGAGATCCCAAAATCGACCAAACCGAAAAATATAGCTGTGAATGCGACTGTCAGGACAGTCACAATTGTATAACGGAATAATTCCTTACCGGTTGGCCAGCTGACCTTCTTCATCTCTTTTGATACATTTCTCAAAAACGTAACAGGATTCATGGTACTACCCCCAAACTTTCGCCGACAGGCATTGATGTCTATTTCGTCTCCCGATGGACTGTATGCTTGTCGCATCGTTTGCAGAATTTATTCGTCTCTAATCGCTGTGTTTGATTTGCATTCTTTGCTGTTGAATAATTGCGACTCAAGCATTCCGAGCACGCTAATGTAACTGTTTTACGCAGTATTTCCACCCTCTTCGGGTAATTTTGACACATTTTTACTGTAGCACGCTTAAAATGGCTTGTCAACGGAGCTTATAGTGTCACTTCGCTGATTTCAAGATAACGCTCTAACTTCCGCTTCACTCGCTGAAGTGCATTATCTATCGATTTGACGTGCCGCTTCAATTCCTCAGAAATCTCTTGATAAGATCTGCCATCCAAGTAAAGGGCTAGCACCTGTCTTTCCAATTCACTGAGCAGCTGCGCCATCTTCTCCTCCATATCAAGGAAGCGCTCCTGATTGATAAGGACGTCTTGCGGATCACCCGCTTTGGAACTGACAATGATATCAAGCAATGTCCTGTCCGACTCCTCATCATAAATAGGCTTGTCCAGCGATACATATGAATTGAGCGGAATATGCTTTTGTCTTGTTGCTGTCTTAATTGCTGTGATAATCTGTCTTGTCACACACAGTTCAGCAAATGCTTTAAATGAGGCTAGCTTTTCCCCGTTAAAATCACGGATGGCCTTGTACAGACCAATCATACCTTCTTGCACAATGTCTTCCCGGTCGGCTCCAATCAGAAAATACGTACGAGCTTTTGCTCTGACAAAATTTCGATACTTGTTAATCAGAAAATCTAGGGCATCAACGCGTCCTGCTTTAACTAAATCTACAAGTGCACTATCTTCCATCACTGCATAATCTTGGTCTTCCGTCCGATGCTTGACAATTGTCACTTAAGGATTCCCCCTGACCATATATACCGCGAGTACATTAGGGTCATTATACAGTCGGTCCAAATAACCGTCAATATACTACTTTGGTTATTTCTTCCTTCTGCGCCAAGCTTCGAGTGTATCCCGCACTTCAGGTTTTAGAGGGATTTTTGGTAGAAAATGTCGAGTATTGTATCCCTCTATCTCCTGGTCAATTTCCCGCTCAATTTGCTTGATTTCCAGATATAGTTCCCGAGATGATTTACGAAGTGCACCTTGCCCAAATATAGTACGCTGTTCTGCATAATCGCTTGTTGCAACGTAAACTTGTGTCTTGACATTTTTCAACGTTTTAATCAGTTTTTCGATACGGTCATCAGCTGTCTCTTTTTCTTTTGTATAAACAACTTCTACTTTAAAGTTTTCGTATTTTTTCTCCAAACCTCTCACATGGTAAGCGTCAAATACGACAATGACTCGATGACCTGTGTATGCTTGGTACTCGGCCAGCTTCTCTATTAAAATCTGGCGGGATTGTTCAAAATCCTTATCGCGGAGTGCGTGCAGTTCATCCCATGCACCAATGACGTTATAGCCATCGACCACTAAGATATCCATCTCTATTCTCCTAACGGATAACGCTGACGATGAACTTCATACATAAGCAGGCTTGCTGCAACACTGGCGTTAAGAGAAGTAACCCTGCCTTTCATTGGGAGGGCAACTGTCCAGTCACATTTCTCCCGAACAAGTCGGCTAATGCCTTTTCCTTCATTGCCGATCACAAGACCGATTGCTCCGACAGCATCAAGACGTCGGTAATCAATTGCCCCTTCTGCTGCTGTGCCAGCAATCCACACATTCCGCTCCTTCAGTTCATCAATGGTCTTAGCCAAATTTGTCACTCGTGCGACCGGAATATATTCTATTGCTCCGGCAGAGGTTTTGGCTACTGTAGCTGTTAAACTGACCGAACGTCTCTTCGGAATAATAACACCATGTGCTCCGACAGAATCTGCTGTACGCAAAATGGAGCCGAGATTATGCGGGTCCTCCATTTCATCCAAAATAATGAAGAACGGTTCCTCTCCTCTTTCCTCTGCTACACGGAACAAGTCGTCGACTGTGCTGTATTCATACGCCGCTACAGATGCAACAATTCCTTGATGGCTTCCCTCAATAAGCTGATCCAATTTCCGTTTCGGTACTTTTTGCACAATCGTGCCGCTAGCTTTAGCAAGTTCTTGTATTGACTGCCATGTTTTTGGCTGCAAGTGCTCTGAAACCATAATCTTGTTGATAGACCGGCCTGAGCGTAGTGCTTCTGTTACGGGATTCTTCCCGATTATCCATTCATCTGCCATGCTGCTGTCTCCTCTCTTCTACGTGGTTAATAGCTGCTTGTACAAGAAATTCGAGCCGATCGGTATCTTCCAGCAAATAGTGATAGCCGATTAACGCCTCAAATCCTGTACTATATCGATACGTCTGAACATCTGTATTTTTAGGAACAGTGCCGGATTTAGCATTACGCCCTCTCCGCACAACACCCTGTTCTTCCTCTGACAGCATGTCCTGCTCCAGCCAATGCCGAATCACCCTCGCTTGCGACTTAGCGGAAACGAAGGTGACAGCTGCATGATGCAGCTGATTCGGCTTGACCTCTCCTTTCTGAAGAAGATGCCGGCGGACATAGATTTCATATACAGCGTCTCCCATATAGGCGAGCGCTAGACTTTTCGTTTGTTTCACGTTCATGCCTTACCCTCTTTTCCAGCGTGTACCTTGGGGCGTATCCTCGAGGATGATGTTTTTCTCCTTCAGCAGGTCGCGAATTCGATCAGCTTCCTGGAAGTCCCGACTTTTACGCGCTTCAACTCGCTGCGTGAGCAAGCCTTCGATTTCATCATCTAGTAATTCTTCTTCTGCAGTGAATACAATTCCAAGCACACCGCCAAGTTCCTCATATGCTTTTGTGAATGCATCAATTACCTGCTCAGATGTTTGTTCTTGCTGTAAGTACACATTCGCCTCTTTAGCAAGATCGAACAGTACAGAAACAGCATTGGCTGTATTGAAGTCATCATCCATTTCATGTTCGAATCGAGATACAAGCTGCTGGATCAATTCCAAAGCACGATCTTCATTGCTATCATGATTTGTGCTTGCAGCTTTACGATGCTGCAGGTTATCATACGCATTCTTGATTCGTGCAAGCCCTGTTTTTGCACTTTCCAGAAGTTCATCCGTGAAATTGATTGGGTTGCGGTAGTGCACACTCAGCATGAAGAAACGCAGCACTTGCGGATCGTGCTTCTTAATCAGATCATGCGCAAGAATGAAGTTCCCAAGTGATTTGGACATTTTTTCGTTATCAATATTTATATGGCCGTTATGCATCCAGTAGTTCGCAAATGATTTCCCATTGAGTGCTTCCGATTGGGCAATCTCGTTCTCATGGTGCGGAAAAGTAAGGTCTTGACCGCCTGCATGAATATCAATGGTATCCCCGAGGTGTTTTTTCACCATTGCCGAGCATTCAATATGCCAGCCAGGACGACCGTGTCCCCAAGGCGTTTCCCAGGAAATCTCTCCCGGCTTTGCATTTTTCCATAATGCAAAATCAAGCGGATCATCTTTTTGTTCGCCAACGCGAATGCGTGCTCCGGAGCGAAGCTCATCAATAGGTTGGTGAGACAGCTTTCCGTAGCCATCGAAGCTTCGTGTGCGGAAGTATACATCTCCTTCTGAAACATACGCATGACCGTTATCAATTAAACCTTGAACAAAATCGATAATCTCTTCCATGCTCTCCGTTACGCGCGGATGCAGCGCCCCCTCTTTCACACCTAGCGCCGATGTATCTTCTTTGTAAGCTTGAATGAATTTCTCTGCCACCGCATAAACATCTTCGTCCATTTCCTTTGCTGCGTTAATGATTTTATCGTCAACATCGGTGAAATTCATAACGTATTTAACTTCATAGCCGCGATATTCTAAGTAACGGCGGACTGTATCAAATACAATTGGCGGTCTGGCATTCCCAATGTGAATGTAGTTATATACAGTAGGTCCGCATACATACATACTTACTTTTCCTTCTTCAAGTGGGACAAACGGTTCCTTCTTTCGGCTTAATGTATTATAAATTTTTACCGACATGCTGCTTCTCTCCTTTAGCTGCAGCTAATTCCCGCTGCAATTCTTTTATATCCTGGTCCATTTGCTTTAGTTTCTCCGCAATTGGATCCGGTAAGTCCTGATGGTCCAAATCTCTTCTGACACGCTCTCCATCCTTAATGACGACGCGGCCGGGAATACCGACTACGGTTGAACAGTCTGGTACATCATGCAGGACGACGGACCCTGCTCCTATTTTTGAATTGGCTCCTATTGTGATGGAACCAAGAACTTTTGCACCCGTCGCAATAAGTGCGTTATCTTTCACTGTTGGATGACGTTTTCCCTTTTCCTTCCCAGTACCTCCTAGCGTCACACCTTGGAATATCGTCACATCATTACCTATCTCACAGGTTTCTCCGATGACGACACCCATTCCGTGGTCAATGAAGAATCGATGGCCGATTGTTGCTCCAGGATGGATTTCGATACCAGTGAAAAAACGACTTACTTGTGAAACAACGCGGGCAAGGAAATAGAATTTATGCTTATACAATTGGTGCGCAAATCGATGTGACCAGATGGCGTGCAGACCAGAGTATGTTAGGATAACTTCCAGATAAGAACGAGCCGCTGGATCTTGGTCAAAAACAACCGTAACATCCTCTTTCAGCATTTTAAAAAATCCCATTTTCCCCTTCCTTTCCGCTTTCTTCGTTCCACAAAAAAAGCGCCTCTGTACAATGACAGAGACGCTTTTTGCGCGGTTCCACTCTATTTGGGCGAGTCTGACAGACTTCCCCAGCTTCACTCAGATAACGGTGAGAACCGCTTTGGCCTACTATTAGTTCGGCAAAAGACTCCGAGGTGCATTTCCGCAAAAACTTTCCAAAGCCGCTCGCAGCATATGCGGCTCTCTCTGAATGGAAAGACAGATACGTACTTCTCCTCTTCTACGTTCGAATGTGTAGTATTACTATATTATATTTCAGTCGAAATGTGAATGTTTTACTTTGTCAGCTGATCAATCGCAGCACGAAGGCGGCTTTGGACTACGTTTTCACCAAGCAGATGAATAGAGTTCGGAAGCTCCGGACCATGTGTGAAGCCTGTCGTTGCCACACGAATTGGCATGAAGAGTTTCTTACCCTTTTGACCTGTCTGCTTTTGCGTTGCTTTGATTGCACCTTTAATCGCATCCGGCTCGAATGCTTCCAATGCTGTCAGTTGTTCGGAGAAGGCTTTCAACACCTCTGGTACTTGTTCATCTTCCAGAACTGCCATTGCTTCTTCATCATAAGAAATCTCTTCTTGGAAGAATAGCTCTGTCAATTCAACAATTTCCGCTCCATAGTTCAACTGATCTTTATATAACGCAATAAGCTCCGCAGCCCAATCACGACGAGAATTTTCCATGTTCTCTGGCAGCTTGCCCGCCTGAATCAAATGCGGCAAAGTCAGTTTCTCAATGCGGCCTGCATCTTCAGACTTGATGTATTGATTGTTCATCCATTTTAGCTTCTGCGGATCAAAGATTGCTGCAGAAGTAGAAAGACGGTTCGGGTCAAAAATATTAATAATCTCTTCTTTAGAGAAAATCTCTTCTTCACCGACTGGAGACCAGCCAAGAAGACTAATAAAGTTGAACATCGCTTCTGGCAAGTAGCCTAGGTTTTTATATTGCTCGATGAACTGAAGGATATGCTCATCCCGCTTGGAAAGCTTTTTGCGGTTTTCGTTTAGAATTAACGTCATATGACCAAACTGCGGCGGCTCCCAGCCGAATGCTTCATAGATCATCAGCTGCTTCGGTGTGTTGGAGATATGCTCTTCCCCGCGAAGGATATGTGAAATCTCCATCAAGTGATCATCAACTGCAACAGCGAAGTTATACGTTGGGATACCATTCTTTTTCACAATAACCCAATCGCCAAAATCACTTGACTCGAAGCTAATTTCATCACGTACGATGTCTTGGAACTTATACGTTTTATTTTGTGGTACTCGGAAACGAATACTCGGCTGTCTGCCTTCTTCCTCAAACGCCGCTTGCTGTTCCGGTGTCAAATCACGGTGCGCACCTGAATATTTCGGTACTTGTCCATTCGCCTTTTGCTCTTCGCGCTCTTTTTCTAATTCCTCTTCTGTTACATAACATTTATAAGCAAGTCCGCGATCAAGCAGCTCATCTACATATTTTTGATAAATGTCCAGACGCTCTAATTGGCGGTAAGGGCCGTATTCACCGCCGATGTCCGCACCTTCGTCCCATTTAATTCCGAGCCATTTCAAATAGCTGAACTGACTTTCTTCTCCGCCTTCTACATTACGCTTTTGGTCGGTATCTTCTGTGCGGACGATAAATTTGCCATCATGATGGCGTGCATATAAATAATTAAATAGTGCAGTTCGTGCATTTCCAATATGCAAATGGCCAGTCGGGCTTGGCGCATATCTTACACGTACAGGTCTTGTCATAAGAATTACTCCCTTTTTTGTTTTAAGTTAGGCTTGCTGAAGAAGGACAACAGCTTGCGCGGCGATTCCTTCCTTGCGGCCAGTAAATCCTAGTTTTTCTGTTGTTGTTGCTTTCACATTAATTTGATCAGGCTCTGCTTCAAGCATGTTTGCTACATTTTCACGAATCTGGTCGATGTACGGCGCCATTTTCGGGGCCTGTGCAATCACTGTGCAATCCAGGTTCCCCAGTTTGAACCCTTTCTCTTTTACAAGCTGCCAAACATGTCGCAGCAATACTTCAGAATCTGCATCTTTGAAAGCCGGATCCGTGTCCGGGAAATGTTTGCCGATATCACCTAGCGCCAATGCACCTAGGCACGCATCTGCTATTGTATGTAATAGTACATCTGCATCTGAATGGCCAAGCAGTCCTAATTCGTACGGAATGGTGATACCGCCGATAATGCACGGTCTGTCTTCTGCAAATGCATGTACATCAAATCCTTGTCCTATTCGAAACATTATGTGACCCTCGCTTTATTTGCCGTTTAAGTAAGCTTCTGCTTTATATAAATCTTCTGGCGTTGTCAGCTTTATATTATCATAGCTGCCTTCTATGATGAATACATCGCGTTCGAGACGCTCTACCAGTGAAGCATCATCTGTTCCAAGTACTCCATCTGCTTTTGCTGTTACATGGGCATCATAGATCAATTGATAATCAAAGGCTTGCGGTGTCTGTGCGGCCCACAATAACTCACGGTCCATCGTCTCCAGGCGATTTCCTCGTCGAACTTTGATTGTATCCGTTACAGGTACTGCCAGCAAAGCAGCTTGATGCTGCTGGCAAGCCTCAGCAAGTGCGTGCAGCCTTTCAACCGTTACAAACGGACGCGCACCATCGTGTATGAAAACCATCCCATCATTTTTAGGCAAAGCTTCCAGTCCCATTAGGACACTCTCTTGGCGCTCACTTCCGCCATCAGCCATATTGATAGATGTGGCCCAGCGCTGGGATGTGAGAACCTCTGCCATCAACTCCTGATCAGCTTTACTGACAACAAGTGTAATTGATTCACACCAAGGATCCTTGTCGAAAACCGTCAGCGTATGCACAATGAGCGGCTTTTGCCCGATTGTGAGGAATTGTTTATTGTGGCCTGCCTGCATGCGTTTTCCTTGCCCGGCAGCTAACACGATAGCTTGATAATGCATCTACTTTACCGCCTTATATTATGTCGAATCCAAACAAAAGCGATAACATCCCATGTTATCACTTTTGTCTACTTCTATCATGTTATACTTTTTTACAATGCTTTTTCAAGTAATTTCGGCTTCGCAAAGATCATTCGACCTGCAGATGTCTGCAAGACACTTGTAATGAGTACTTCGATTGTCTTGCCGATATAATTCTTACCTTCTTCGACAACAATCATTGTACCATCATCCAAGTACGCAACACCCTGGTTATGCTCCTTACCATCCTTAATCACTTGGACAGTCAGTTCTTCACCCGGAATGACTACCGGCTTCACAGCATTGGCTAAGTCATTAATATTTAATACAGGAACGTTTTGGAACTCACATACCTTATTCAAGTTAAAATCATTTGTTACAACGATGCCATTTAATACTTTAGCCAGTTTCACCAGCTTAGAATCTACTTCGGGGATATCCTCGAAATCACCTTCATAAAATTCCACTTGCACTCCCGGCATTTCTTTCTGGATTCGATTCAAAACGTCTAATCCGCGGCGGCCGCGATTACGCTTCAATGCATCAGATGAGTCTGCAATATGCTGCAGTTCATTCAGCACAAATTGCGGGATGACAATGGTGCCTTCCAAGAAATTCGTTTCACAAATATCAGCGATACGCCCATCAATTATAACACTTGTATCCAGCAGTTTAGATTTAGGCTGAATTGCTGCCTCTTTATTATCCCGCTCGTCTTGCTCATCCGGTGCCTTCTTCCTATCTTTCTTCGGCAAAGTCATCATATTGAGGAACTCGTCCCGGCGTTTAAAACCGACTTGGAATCCAATATAGCCAAGGAAGATTGTAACGAATAGCGGTAAAACTTCCGAAACAAGCACAAAGTTAATTCCTCGAATCGGAATAGTAATCAGATATGCCACGACCAACCCAATGATGAGCCCTACGCTGCCAAAGAATAAATCAGCAGCCGGTGTCTTGACGAGTGAATCTTCCACCCAGTGGATGAACCCGACAATATAGTCAACCACCCAGAACAGTAATAAGAATAATAGAATAGCTCCGCCAATTAAACCTACGATCGGAGAATTAAGCCAACCAATATTGGCAGTGTTCACTAAATCCATAAGATTTGGGATATAGATGAAACCGACCATACCACCTGCAACGATAATAAATAATTGCACGATACGCTTTAACATTACTGTCACCTCCTAACAGAAAGTATTACCTGAAATAAAAAATATTAGACGTAAAAATAAATAATTGCAGTTTAACGGTAGCACGTTTTAGACTTTCCGTCAATTTAGGAAACATTACATAGTAGCATAGTTATAGAGTTTGTGTCAAAAAATATTCCAGAATCAGGAGAGGTTAATCCTCTCCTAGTGCAATCCGCAATGCTTCACTCACAGAGTTCACACCGACAACTTTAATCCCTGAAGGAGTTGTCCAGCCGTCCAAATTTTTCTTTGGAACAATGGCACGCTTGAACCCCAGCTTAGCCGCTTCTTGCACACGCTGTTCAATTCGGGAAACACGTCTTACCTCACCAGTCAAACCTACTTCTCCAATAAGCACATCATCTGGCTTGGTTGGCTTGTCCTTAAAACTGGATGCAATACTTGCCGCTACAGCTAAATCAATAGCTGGTTCATCCAAACGCATTCCGCCGGCAACTTTCACATAAGCATCTTGATTTTGAAGCATAAGACCAACCCGCTTCTCCAGCACTGCCATTAACAAGGGAACGCGGTTATGATCGGTACCAGTAGCCATTCGGCGAGGGTTACCAAAACTAGTTGGTGAGATGAGCGCCTGAATCTCAACAAGGACAGGGCGTGTTCCTTCCATCGAGGCGACAACTGTAGAACCTGCTGCTCCCTGTGAACGCTCTTCTAGGAAGATCTCAGAAGGATTGGTGACTTCACGCAGGCCCTCTTCTTTCATCTCGAAGATACCCATTTCATTCGTACTTCCAAACCTGTTTTTTACACTGCGCAATATCCGGAATGTATGGTGACGCTCTCCTTCGAAGTAAAGTACTGCATCTACCATATGTTCTAGCAGTCTCGGACCAGCAATGGCTCCTTCTTTGGTTACATGGCCTACAAGAAAAATTGGAATGCCATTCGTTTTCGCAACGCGCATCAGCTCACTTGTTGATTCCCGCACTTGAGATACACTGCCCGGTGCACTTGTCACTTCTTCTCGATACACCGTTTGAATAGAATCGACAACAACGAAAGCAGGCTTTATCTCCTCAATATGCCGAACGATATCCTGAAGGTTTGTCTCAGACAGAACGTACAGCTCATCCGCCTTCACACCAAGTCGATCGGCCCGTAATTTCGTCTGGCGAGCAGATTCCTCACCCGATATATACAGTACAGGCAATTCCTTCTCCGCAAGCTGCGCACTTACTTGCAAAAGCAAAGTAGACTTACCAATACCAGGATCTCCCCCAACTAATACAAGTGACCCCGGTACAATTCCGCCTCCAAGTACTCTGTTAAATTCCGGTAGGTTTGTCGTAACTCGCGGTTCCTTTTCGGAATGAATTGCTGTAATTGATTGCGGCTTTGCCGCTGTAGTTGATGCTGTGGAATGACGAAATGCGCCATTGCCAGCTGGTGCTACAACTTCCTCGGTAAATGTGTTCCAATTACCGCAACTCGGACATTTACCCATCCATTTTGCAGATTCATATCCACATTCCTGACATACATACTTTGTCTTCCGTTTTGCCAAGCCTATCAAATCCTTCTTCATCATTTTATACGATAATTACGGCACAAAAGTTACAGAAATATATCAATCAAATTATATAGTATAGAAAAAATTACACAATAAAGTAAAAAAGGGAGGCGAAATACACCTCCCTATTCACTATTTGCCTGTTACGACATACTTACCGTCTTTATCTACATCAATATTCACTTGTTGACCCATGCTGATATTCTCACGCAACAATTCTTCCGATAACAAATCCTCTACATGCTTTTGGATTGCCCGGCGCAGCGGTCTAGCACCGTATTCCGGATCAAATCCTTCATTAGCAATCTTCTCAATAACAGCATCTGTGAGTGTGAACTCAATCTCCTGCTGTGCAAGACGTTTTTTAAGCTGTTCAGTCATCAATGTCACAATACTCTTCATGTGTTTCTTCTCAAGCGGATGGAACACAATTGTTTCATCAATACGGTTAAGGAACTCTGGACGGAAAGCCTTTTTCAATTCCTCTGTAACTTTGGCTTTCATATCTTTGAAGTTCTGATCCGCTTCATCCATTGCGAATCCAAGTGATCTGCTGCGTTTCAATTCACTTGCACCAACGTTGGATGTCATGATCAATACCGTATTACGGAAATCTACCAGACGCCCTTTGGAATCAGTCAATCGGCCATCTTCCAACACTTGAAGCAGGATATTGAATACTTCCGGGTGTGCTTTTTCAACTTCATCAAGCAGCACAACAGAATAAGGTTTACGGCGTACCTTCTCTGTAAGCTGTCCGCCTTCCTCATAGCCTACATAGCCCGGAGGAGAACCAACCAAACGTGCAGTGGAATGACGCTCCATATACTCAGACATGTCGATACGAATCATTGCATCTTCATCACCAAACATCGTATCTGCCAGCGCACGTGCCAATTCTGTTTTCCCGACACCTGTTGGTCCAAGGAAGATAAAGGAACCGATTGGACGCTTCGGATCTTTCAGACCAGCTCTTGCACGGCGAATTGCTTTGGAAATTGCAAGCACAGCTTCTTCCTGGCCGATTACACGTCCATGCAGTGTTTGTTCCATATTAAGCAGCCGCTCTGATTCATCCTTCGTCAGTCTAGCAACAGGTACACCTGTCCAGATAGACACAACAGAAGCGATATCTTCAACTGTGACCTCACTGCTTTCCTGTCCTTGCTTTTCTTTCCACTGATCCTTCGTCTGATCCAGCTGATCGCGCAGACGCTGCTCGGTATCACGCAAGGAAGCCGCTTTCTCAAATTCCTGGCTTTGTACAGCTGCATCTTTCTCTTTGCGAACTTCTTCTAATTTCTGCTCAAGCTCTTTCAAATTCGGCGGAGCTGTATAAGAACGAAGACGTACTTTCGAACCCGCCTCATCAATTAAGTCAATTGCTTTATCCGGCAGGAAACGATCCGTAATATAACGATCGGAGAATTCCGCCGCTGCTCGAATGGCCTCATCTGTAATCGTCACGCGGTGATGCGCTTCATAGCGATCGCGCAAACCCGTTAGAATCTGGATGGATTCTTCTACAGATGGCTCATCAACTTGGATTGGCTGAAAACGTCTTTCCAACGCAGCATCCTTCTCAATATATTTTCGGTATTCATCCAATGTAGTGGCACCGATGCACTGCAATTCTCCGCGTGCCAAGGAAGGCTTCAGGATATTAGAAGCATCTATTGCTCCTTCCGCTCCGCCTGCTCCGATTAATGTATGCAGTTCATCAATAAAGAGGATAATATTCCCCGCTTGGCGAATCTCCTCCATTACTTTCTTCAAACGATCCTCGAATTCCCCGCGATATTTTGTACCGGCTACAACCGTACCCATATCAAGCGTCATCACGCGCTTGTCACGAAGAATCTCTGGTATTTCATTATTAATAATCTGCTGCGCCAGCCCTTCAGCAACAGCCGTTTTACCGACACCCGGCTCCCCGATTAAAACAGGGTTATTTTTTGTTCGGCGGCTAAGAACTTGGATGACACGCTCAATTTCTTTTTCACGACCGATGACCGGATCGATATTGCCTTCTTTCGCAATAGCAGTAAGGTCTCGTGCCAAAGAATCAAGTGTAGGTGTATTCGCTCTGGCAGACTGACCACCGCGCTGTTTGCCAGCAGAAGATTCATTACTGCCTAAAAGCTGCAGCACTTGCTGACGGGCTTTATTCAAGCTGACACCTAGGTTATTCAGCACACGAGCAGCAACACCCTCACCCTCACGAATTAAGCCGAGGAGGATATGTTCAGTGCCGACATAGGAATGTCCTAGTTTTCTTGCCTCATCTAAAGAAAGCTCAATTACTTTCTTTGCCCGCGGCGTGTAATAAGGTGTACCAGTGATCTTCTGGCCTCGGCCAATCAACTGCTCTACCTCTTCTTGGATACGTTCTGTTTCTAATCCTAATGTAGACAGTGCCTTAGCAGCGATTCCTTCGCCTTCGCTTACTAGTCCTAGTAGGATGTGCTCTGTCCCGATATTGTTATGCCCTAGGCGCACTGCTTCTTCCTGTGCCAGCGCAAGGACTTTCTGTGCTCTTTCAGTGAAGCGTCCAAACATCATAGGAAATTTCCTCCTTGGTCACTCAGTTATTTTCTAAATGCATTCTTTCCCTAATAAGGGATGCACGTAATACATCTCTTTCTCTGCCAGACAAGCTTCTCTTCGCATAGCGCTGCAGGAAGCCTGGCTGAATTAAAACCATTAATTCATTAAGTATAGATTGCGGCATATCTTCTATATACCCAAGATCGATACCTAGTCTAACATCCGATAGACACGTTGCAGCTTCTTTGGATTCAATAATCCGGCTGTACCGCAATGTACCATAGGAACGGAAGATACGATCCTCCAGCTGAATGCTCAATTCCTCGGTTAATGTCTCGCGTGCCTGCCGCTCTTGTTCAATCAGCTGACTTACCACACTTTCCAAATCTTCTACTATATCTTGTTCTGATTTGCCTAGCGTAATCTGGTTAGAAATCTGATAGATATTACCTTGTGCTTCGCTTCCTTCCCCATAGATACCGCGAACGACTAAACCAAGCTGATTAATAGCTGGGGTCAAGCGGTTCATTTGGTGCGTCATCGTAAGAGCAGGCAGATGCATCATAACCGAAGCTCTCAGCCCCGTCCCAACGTTTGTTGGACAGGTAGTCAGGTAACCTCTTTCTTCATCGAAAGCGTAGGTTATTTTCTGCTCAAGCCAATCATCAACTTTAAATGCTTCATTTAATGTTTTTTGCAGTTGAAAGCCTGGCAAGTACAGCTGAATACGCAGATGATCTTCCTCATTTACCATAATAGAGACTTGTTCGCTTTCAGAAAGCAAAACTCCTGCCTCTTCCGCATGTTCTGTTAAATGCGGACTAATCAGATGTTTTTCGACAAGTACTTTCTTTTCTATTGGAGAGAGGTCTGCTATACGAATGAACTGCAGCGCTCCCTGTTGGTCAAAAGCAGTATCTTGATAATTCTCCTGAAAGAACTCAAGTACATCGTCTAACTCCTCTGCTTTTGCAATGAGTGGAAAGGAACGGTTCTCGAAATTACGAGCAAGACGGATTCGGCTGCTCATGACAATATCGCAGTCAGGTCCATTTTCTTTCATCCACGGACTAATTGCATCACTCATAAAGTTCTCAAGTGACATCAGCTCTCCTCCTCTTCTTGCTGTTCCAGGAGACGAATCTTATCGCGGATTTCTGCTGCCTTCTCAAATTCCTCCGCTTGAATGTACTCCTGCATGGATTCCCGGTAAGCTGCAATCTTACGCTTTTTCTCGATACCGCTTCCCATTCGCTTTGGTATCTTGCCTTCATGCTTTGTGTTTCCGCTGTGTACACGCCGAAATATTGGATTTAAGTTATCTTCGAAAGTTTCATAGCAGGAAGCACATCCAAACTTTCCTACACGAGTGAACTCATGATAACTCAGCCCACATTTCGGACAAGCAAGAGCTGTTGACGATTGGGAGAACTGTTTATGATCTTGGATAGAAGAAGGATTCATATGAAATAGGCCGGATAATAGGTTATGCAAAGAATACCCTTCTTGACCATACGATACATATCCATTCTCTTTTGCACATTGTTCACATACGTGCATCTCCGTTTTCTGACCGTTAATGACATTTGTCAAATGCAAGGTTGCAGGTCTTATATGACATTCTTGGCACTCCATCAAGACGTCCTCCTTATCTGACTAATACTTAATAGCAGTCAGCATTGATACCAAGATACGAGACCTGACCTCATCGCGAAGCGGTAACGGAAAGGCTAATGTATCCCGGCTTGTTGCTCTTAACATAATCTTCGCTTCTCGCTCTGTCAGGATCTTTTCTTCTGCTAGCCTTTCAATCACACTGTTGGCTGTTTGCTGTGCTACGCGCGGTTGGACCATAGCAATTACCTCGTCTATCAAACTTGCTGCTGTATGGTGTTTTACCCGAATAATACGAATATAACCACCGCCGCCGCGCTTACTCTCAACTAAATAGCCTTTTTCAACAGTGAATCTTGTTTTGATGACATAATTAATTTGGGAAGGCACACACTGAAAACGATTAGCTACTTCACTCCTCTTAATCTCCACTTCCTGTTCATCTGCAGATTGCAGGATGTTCTTTAGGTATGCTTCGATTATGTCAGATATGTTGCTCACTCATGCCGCCTCCCTTCTTTTGACTTTGACTATCTTTGACTTTATTATATACGCTTTGCAGAAGGAATGCAAAACTCTTCCTTCCTAGGATAGCCTCGAATAACAGAAAAAAACCCTCAAAAGGGTTTTAACTTTTCGCAGTACTAACTGTGCGAATATTGGGTATGTTTGTTAATTCTTCAAAGAGTTTCATCTCGTTTAATACTTGCCGTGTTTCCAGCTCGATATATAACATTTTACGGCCATCGTGCTGCTTTTTCATTTTCATATTTGTAAGTGCTAAATGATGGCTTTCCAATACGTCCATGATTGGTGTGACGGTTTCATCTATATCTAATTCTATCTCTAGTTGATATGCTTTCTGTTTTTTATTCGCCAGAAACATCTTCTCAAAGTTATTTAGAAAGATTAAGATCAATAAAATAAGAACAGTTGTAAAGACAGCTTCCATATACATACCCGCTCCAATAACTAACCCCAGTCCAGCTACCGTCCAGACAGATGCTGCTGTTGTGAGCCCTTTAACTGTTGAACCATTTACAATAATTGTACCTGCTCCCAAGAACCCTATCCCGCTAATAACATAAGAAGGTATCCGCGCAGGATCAAATTGTACATAACCGTGTTCTTCGCTAAAGGCTGTAAAGCCATATAAAGAAAGAATCATCATAAGGCAGGAACCTACTCCAACCAAGATATGTGTACGTAAACCTGCATGGTGATTTCCCATTCCTCGCTCCATACCAATTGCCCCGGAGAGAAACACTGCTATTATAATTTTCATCATTACAGTTAGTGATTGATCATTTATTAAATGTTCCATATCAAATTCCCTTCTTCCTCTATGAAGTATATGAAATTTAACTAGTAAATATGAGTATATGTTACAGAAGTATAAAGGAAGCAACACAAAAAAGCTCCCGATAAGTTAGTCACTAACTTATCGGGAGCTTTTCATTTTGCCTGGCAACGTCCTACTCTCGCAGGGCGAACCCAACTACCATCGGCGCTGAAGAGCTTAA
>NZ_LT727825.1 GCF_900162685.1 Terribacillus halophilus | reverse complement strand
TTTTTAGCATCATGCGTTTAATTAGTTAAGTGAAGAAGGGCGCACGGTGGATGCCTTGGCACTAGGAGCCGATGAAGGACGGGACTAACACCGATATGCTTCGGGGAGCTGTAAGTAAGCTTTGATCCGGAGATTTCCGAATGGGGGAACCCACTATTCGTTATTGGATAGTACGTATCACTGAATACATAGGTGATATGAGGCAGACCCGGGGAACTGAAACATCTCATTACCCGGAGGAAGAGAAAGCAAATGCGATTTCCTGAGTAGCGGCGAGCGAAACGGAATTAGCCCAAACCAGAAGGCTTGCCTTCTGGGGTTGTAGGACACTCCATTGGAGTTACAAAGAAACCATGTAAACGAAGCGGCTTGGAATGGCCCGCCATAGAAGGTAAGAGCCCTGTACTTGAAATGTGGTTTCCTCCGGAGTGTATCCTGAGTACGGCGGAACACGTGAAATTCCGTCGGAATCCGGGAGGACCATCTCCCAAGGCTAAATACTCCCTAGTGACCGATAGTGAACCAGTACCGTGAGGGAAAGGTGAAAAGCACCCCGGAAGGGGAGTGAAATAGAACCTGAAACCGTGTGCCTACAAGTAGTCGAAGCCCGTTAATGGGTGACGGCGTACCTTTTGTAGAATGGACCGGCGAGTTACGATCCCCTGCAAGGTTAAGTTGTATAGACGGAGCCGCAGCGAAAGCGAGTCTGAATAGGGCGATATAGTAGGTGGTCGTAGACCCGAAACCGTGTGATCTACCCATGTCCAGGGTGAAGGTCAGGTAACACTGACTGGAGGCCCGAACCCACGCACGTTGAAAAGTGCGGGGATGAGGTGTGGGTAGGGGTGAAATGCCAATCGAACACGGAGATAGCTGGTTCTCTCCGAAATAGCTTTAGGGCTAGCCTCAAAGGATGATGGTTGGAGGTAGAGCACTGATTGGACTAGGGGCCCTCATCGGGTTACCGAATTCAGTCAAACTCCGAATGCCAATCAATCTACTTTGGGAGTCAGACCATGGGTGATAAGGTTCATGGTCGAAAGGGAAACAGCCCAGACCGCCAGCTAAGGTCCCAAAGTGTGTGTTAAGTGGAAAAGGATGTGGCGTTGCTTAGACAACCAGGATGTTGGCTTAGAAGCAGCCATCATTTAAAGAGTGCGTAATAGCTCACTGGTCGAGTGACGCTGCGCCGAAAATATACCGGGGCTAAACACACCACCGAAGCTGCGGATTGACATCTACGATGTCAGTGGTAGGAGAGCGTTCTAAGGGCAGTGAAGGTCGATCGTGAGGACGGCTGGAGCGCTTAGAAGTGAGAATGCCGGTATGAGTAGCGAAAAAAGAGTGAGAATCTCTTTCATCGAAAGCCCAAGGTTTCCTGAGGAAGGCTCGTCCGCTCAGGGTTAGTCGGGGCCTAAGCCGAGGCCGAAAGGCGTAGGCGATGGACAACAGGTTGATATTCCTGTACCACCTAAATCCGCTTGAACGATGGGGGGACGCAGGAGGATAAGGAAAGCGCGCTGCTGGTTATGCGCGTCCAAGCCGTGAGGAAGTTGAGCAGGCAAATCCACTCAACAATATTCCAGGCGGTTATGGGGAGGGAAATTTAGTACCGAAGTTCCTGATTTCACACTGCCAAGAAAAGCCTCTAGTGAGGAAATAGGTGCCCGTACCGCAAACCGACACAGGTAGGCACGGTGAGTAACCGAAGATGATCGGGAGAACTCTCGTTAAGGAACTCGGCAAAATGACCCCGTAACTTCGGGAGAAGGGGTGCTTCTTTTTAGGAGAAGCCGCAGTGAAAAGGCCCAAGCGACTGTTTAGCAAAAACACAGGTCTCTGCAAAGCCGTAAGGCGAAGTATAGGGGCTGACACCTGCCCGGTGCTGGAAGGTTAAGGGGAATGGTTAGGGACTTCGTCCCGAAGCTGTGAACCGAAGCCCCAGTAAACGGCGGCCGTAACTATAACGGTCCTAAGGTAGCGAAATTCCTTGTCGGGTAAGTTCCGACCCGCACGAAAGGTGCAACGACTTGGGCACTGTCTCAACGAGAGACCCGGTGAAATTATACTATGCGTGAAGATGCGCATTACCCGCGACAGGACGGAAAGACCCCGTGGAGCTTTACTGTAGCCTGATATGGAATGTTGGTACAGCTTGTACAGGATAGGTGGGAGCCTTAGAAACCGGAGCGCTAGCTTCGGTGGAGGCATCCGTGGGATACCACCCTGGCTGTATTGACATTCTAACCCAGAACCGTTATCCGGTTCGGAGACAGTGTCAGGTGGGCAGTTTGACTGGGGCGGTCGCCTCCCAAAGAGTAACGGAGGCGCCCAAAGGTTCCCTCAGAATGGTTGGAAATCATTCGTAGCGTGCAAAGGCAGAAGGGAGCTTGACTGCGAGACCTACAAGTCGAGCAGGGACGAAAGTCGGGCTTAGTGATCCGGCGGTGCCGTATGGAAGGGCCGTCGCTCAACGGATAAAAGCTACCCCGGGGATAACAGGCTTATCTCCCCCAAGAGTCCACATCGACGGGGAGGTTTGGCACCTCGATGTCGGCTCATCGCATCCTGGGGCTGTAGTCGGTCCCAAGGGTTGGGCTGTTCGCCCATTAAAGCGGTACGCGAGCTGGGTTCAGAACGTCGTGAGACAGTTCGGTCCCTATCCGTCGTGGGCGTTGGAAGTTTGAGAGGAGCTGTCCTTAGTACGAGAGGACCGGGATGGACGCACCGCTGGTGCACCAGTTGTTCCGCCAGGAGCATAGCTGGGTAGCTACGTGCGGAAGGGATAAGTGCTGAAAGCATCTAAGCATGAAGCCCCCCTCAAGATGAGACTTCCCATCATTTTAAATGAGTAAGATCCCTCAGAGACGATGAGGTAGATAGGTTCGAGGTGGAAGCGTGGTGACACGTGCAGCTGACGAATACTAATCGATCGAGGACTTAACTAAAA
>NZ_LT727823.1 GCF_900162685.1 Terribacillus halophilus | reverse complement strand
AGGAAATCTTACATACAGCGATTCACTCATTTAAACAGATGATTAGTAAGCTGAAAAAAGGCAAGGTACATAGCAAGCCGATCGCTTACTTTACAGGCGTATTTAAAAAGCAAATAGATAAGCAGTGGAGTGAAAACGAGGAATATGAAGCTGCTAAAGCACAGGAATCATTATCGACGCAGTATGACAGAGATAAGTTCCTGAACCTATTTGCTACTGTGTAAGGAATTACGCTGCATACATCTTAGATTTGGGCATAAAAAAATCTCCTCTACCGTTAAGGTAAAGGAGTCTGATTTGTATTTTATAAAAGCTGTGCCTAGATTTAGTCATTAAAGAACTAGGCTACGCCTATACCTCGTTTTCAACTCGGTACGCTTTTGAAATTACTTATCTTTTTACAGCTGTGAAAGATAGTTATTGTTTTAGTAGATATTGTGAGGAACGTTCTTTGTTCCGAACCCGTAAGGAATGTTTGTTATTGTTATTACAGTTATTATCTTTAAGTTCTTTACTTAATAGTCTGCCAGCAGCACCCGATTACAGGTTGTTTAGCGAGGAATTTTACTGGTTATTTATTACAAACGCTGTAACCCTTGTGGCTGTAGGGTTGAGGTCTTTCACAATTTAAAAATAATTTTAAATAAATTGCTGCTAAGAACCTGTAGGGATTTCTATATATTCTGTTCATCACAGTTTTAAAGTCCTTAAAAAAGGGATTTTACTAGGTGAACAATACATTTAAGGAGGATTAAAATGCGTGAAAATGACGGTTTGAATTGGAACTTGCCGAAGAGAAATACCTTTGATTTTAGGAAACAAGTTGAACAAGATCGAAAAGCTATGTTTGAACAGCTTGAAAAAAATATGAATGTGATTAATGAGGAGATAACCCAGGAACGAGAAGAAAAAGAAAGAGTAGAAACAGAATATCGGGAAGCTGTGGTAAGTGCATTACAAGGTATTGAAAAGAACACCGCATTGCTTACAGATATGACGTTGCTACTTCAAAAAAATAACGAGAAGCAAGAAGAAATATTCGCCCTCTTTGTAGAGATACTGGAAATAATGAAAAGTTCTAATAAGGAAGAAGCTGAAAGCAAGTTTACAGCCGTTATGAAGAAGATTGCAGCTGTTTCGGACGGTGTTAACGGTGCTAGTTCGCTGTTTACTATGGCACAGACAGTCTACACAGCGTGTCAGGCAATGCTTTAAGAAAGAAGGATTATTGTGACGAAGTTAGAGTTTATAGATTCTTTATTGAAGTCGACCATCCCCTTTGTATCTACAATCGTAGCGTTTATGCTGGGAAGATTAGGAACGAACACTGATAGAAAGTTAGAATACCGTACTTATCTTGATGTAGACGAAATTTCAGCACAATACAATCTTAAAAATATGTCGTCCATAAAGGACGGAACAAGGCTTATAATGCCAAATGAATTTATTGATATTTATAACGAAATTGAAACTGGTGAGTATGTTGTCGATCGTGACTTTCAGTATTTAAAGATACGACCTATTGGGAAAAGTATTATAAGTAGTGCTTCAATAAACGTGATAATGAAAAGCGTAGATAAAAAGGATACTTGGAGTTTAGATATATCTCTACCAATTCTTGAAGTGAATGAAGAAATATACATTTACTTACACAGAAAGGAAAACCTGAATAGACGGTTTTATGTAGAAAGTACAGCTATAAAGTACCAAACTCAATCAGGTGAGAAAATATTGTATAAGAGTGAACAATCAGTAGAAGGAAACCAGATTATTTTCAAAAGTTCTGTTAGTACGAAAAAGCTTTTTGGATACAAGTCAATCAACGATACAGAAATGAATACTATGGCTTGGATTTATCTGAACAGAAACAATGATGACGGTAAAAATTGAAGCTTCTACCCTGTGCAAAACTGTGCATTAAGACGCTTGCTTGCCCTTTGTACAGACCAGCAGCTGAAACTTTTTCTTGCACAATCCGCATAGGATTAGCGTTGAAATGTTTCTGTGAAACACCGTTGTTACACAGGAACATAAACCAATGCACAATCACTTAATTTTGCTTAATGAAATAATATTGAACATAAAGAAAGAGGCTGCCTAATTAAAAGGTAGCCTCGTATTCTTTAACTTTCTTATAAAACGTCGCCTTCTTCATTCCGATCTTGTCCATAAATGCTACTGCTGTAATGCTGCCAGCCTTCCATTCTTTGTACAGTTTACCCCATTCCGCAGGTAATTCCATTACTGGACGACCTAAGTGTTTACCTCGTGCTTTAGCTGCTGCAATACCTTCTTCCTGACGCTGTTTAATATTTACTCTTTCCTGATCAGCCATTGCAGTATAAACCTCTATGATAATACTGTTAATCATTTCTATAGCCCATTCCTGTCCTGCTGGAACGTCTTGCATAGTGGTAGGAAGGTCAATGATTTTCACTCGAATACCTTCTTTTTGAAACTGTGCTAGGTATTCTTTAATTTGTGCCTTATTACGTCCTAGTCTATCAATGGACTTTATGTAAAGCGTATCACCAGTTCTCATTGCTTTAAGCAGGTGCTGGAATCCCTCACGTTCCATATCCTTCCCACTAGCCTTATCGCTGTATATGTACTTCTCATCTGTTACATAATCCTTTATAGCTTCATACTGCCTGTCTAGGTTCTGTTCTTTAGTTGATACACGAATATAGCCGAAACTGATTCCCATAATCATTACCACCGTTTCTATTTGTTGTTGACCTTAGTATACACTTACAGTCCAATAAGGTCAATTACTTTATAGACGTTTATAAAGGTTTATTTTATAATTAAATAGACGTTGTTTCGGTAGGGTTTCTGACCGTCTATACAGGTGTACCTTTATCGACGGTATGTATAGGTCTATATGTTTAATGAATCCTGTCGAACGAAAGTTTATCAAAAGTCCAGCTGGGAGGCTTCAAACCGCTATATTATCTACGAGAAAAAAATAAAAGGGTATTCCGATTTTCTTCTCAATTAACTTACACCAACGATTAGGAGGAAAATATTTATGGATTTACTCGAATTGATGATTGTTTTAGAAGTTCTTAAGTTTATTATCGGTACAACGCTTACTGCTTTTGGGGTTATGATTTTTCATGGACTCAGGATTTATTTCCTGATCAGAAAGAATAGGAATCTGCAGAAGTGAACACTATTGCAAGTGGTCAGTAGCTGCGTTAAGAACAAGGGTTACGCCCTACCAAAAGTGACTGTCATAAGTAAGGTCTGGATATGGACACTGTCAGCACCCACACAGCCAGCACACAGAAGGTACGATACAACGTAAGGATAGAAAGCAGAAGGACAATGTAGTAAGGCACAGGACGCACGTATGGAAGCACAGTCAAGCGATAGGAAAGCGACACAAGCAAGGTAAGCAAAGTGAGGAATGACAAACAGAACGACAGCAGCGAATCAGAAAGGCAATCTACCGATACATAGATTGATTTAATGTTGATCAGGGCTGGTGAAGAACGGGAAGGCACAAGGGGTATGGGACGGGGAGGCGGCATAGTCTACCACGCTGTCTGGTCTCTACTATTTACACACCACTTTTTCAAACCTTTTCTAGCACAATTCGTGTTGCTACGGACGATTCTCGCTTAATAACTTTCGACTAGACAACACTAGGTAGGGGAAACAGCGTCACAGAAAGGGGGTTCGTAAGGATTTTACGATATTAGAAACCTCGAACCGTCAAAAAAAATTCTGCGTCAATTTTTGTGAGACTTTTTGGGACGACGGTTGATCAGCACATAAAAAAATGAGGCAAGGCTTAAATCAGCCCTGCCTTTTTCAGATGGTATCGTGCGGTTGCTTGAGATATATTCATCTGTCTCGCTACTTGGTTTGGATTCTCGTATTTGCCTGACTTGTACAAATCAATAATTCGTTGCACACCTTTTGGACTAAGTTTTCTCTTAATCTTTGATTTCTCACTGTTGCCCCGACCGCTGATATGCAGGGTTCGGTTTCCTAGCTGATCACCATAAGGCAGGGTGCAGATATGCCGCTGGTTTTCTCGTGTAAGCAGCCACTTAGGTTTGCCGTAGAATTCCTGGCTGCACTTATCGCAATGGTGTAGAATATTCGCCTCCATCGTGATAAATCGTTCTACAGGCTTAATCCTGCCAGCTGGATAACGCTTATCCAATAAAGCTTGGTACTGTCGGTTTTCTACCTCGTACTTACCTAGATACAGGTCAGGTCTTGGAGGTACAGGTGGTGCAGCTACTTCCGAATTTTGTTTATAATCCTTCACCAGCAAGCCTAATTCTAAAGCCTGACTAGGGGACAGCTGCTGCAGAACGTCCAGCTTTTCCCCTTTTGCCAGTTGCTTAATTAAGTTCATATCGAAACTCATACAGTCACCGTCCCTTATCGTGGTAACCTGTCGTTACGAGTTAATCCTGCGTGTGATCTTTCAACGGCTAGTCGTGTCTGTTCCTCGATAAATGCTTCTTTAGCTGCTTCCTGACGTTCACGATTCTCACGTTCAATGTCCATACGTCGCTGCATTGCCTCTCGAACAGCGTCGTCGTCAATGTAAGATGATTTTGGTTTGTCATATACACTTAGTCCACTTGACATAGGAATAATATTCTCGTCTTGTCTTAGCTTATCTACAGCCAGCCCTAAGCCCATTCTTACAGCCGCAGGTAACGATTTGATCTGTTCGTGTGCCTCCTGATCGCCATTTGCCAAAGCACGTACTAATTCCTGATTAAACTCACTCATTTGTAAATTCCCCTTTTCGTTTTGATTTCTAGTAACTTACGTATGTTTGCTATTTCTTCTCCTGAGACTCTTAATCGCTTACAAGCCGATTTGAACTTTTCTTGGTAATGAGGTGTAAAAGCAATCAGTCCATTTTCTAGTTTTGAAATGGTGCTATCGTTTATTTCCATAGCTTCTCCGAATTGTTTCAACGTCTTGTTTCTTAATAGCCGTACCTGACGAATGTAGCGATAGTCAGTGCTTTCTAGCTGGTTATATGGCAATCTTTCCACCTGATCTCTCCTTTTCAGTCCAATAAAATGGAAGTGTAGTCAAAATAAAAAAGGACAAGACGTAATGTCTTATCCTTTGCCGTAGGAATCTTGTGATTCCCTTACTCTATAGATTGTGGCGACCCCGTCTGTTACAGGTTCAGTAAGTCGCCTTTCCTTAATTTTGTCACTTTCTCCCGAATATTCGACCCCAAATTGTCGCTTTACGCTGCAATGTTTGTTCTGCCCTGTCCAAAGCTTCTTGTGTAGCAGCCATTGCTTCTTGGAGTTCATTAACCTGCTGTCTTAATGAATTTACGTCCTCAACGTCTTTTGCCACTTCTCTTGTTTCCCGTAGTATTTCTCTCGCTAATTCCTCTTGCCTTCTCTGCCGTTCTTCTAGCGACCGCAACGATTCGTCGTGTCCGTTCAACCGTTCGTCTTGATCGGCTAGTTTAGCGACAGCTTGTCCCGTCATCATCATCATATTCATAAGGTTGTCACGTGGATTATCGGCTTCGATAGCTTGCTTAACGTCCTCTATAGCTTCATCAACGGTCACTGGAAAGCCCTTTTCGGATAGCAGCTGCATTATCTGTGCTTTATGATAGTTTTGATCTCGACATTGCTTGATGAATTTCAGAACGTCGATTGTTTCAGGCTTATAGTAAGTGACATTTCCTTGCTTCACTTTTGGAATGTAGACAGCAAAGTCCTCGACCCAATCTGCTACTGTGCTTTTAGCCACGCCTACCTGATCATGCAAATCCTTCTTGCGTAACAAGTTCACCGTTTTCCCCGTCCTTTCGTCGTCCGTCCACCGATCGACCGTCTTTTATCCGACGTTTTAGCCGTTTTGTACCGTTCGTCCATCGTCCGTCCGTTTATTTAACTCTATTATGAACGATTCTCTCTAATACGTCACCTTTCTACTTAACTTTCACAGATAAGAGTAACCACAGGGACGCATAGGAGGGTTGTAGAGGTGTTTTAAATAATTTCACTACTTTAGGTATTAGAACATAACAAAAGCCCCTCAGATTCGCTGTATGGCGTTTCTGACAGGCTATGAAGCTTCAAATCTATTCCATTCAATCAGTCGTGACTAGCTGCTACCTTGTTAATCACAAGATCAGGGGCTGTCTAATCACAAACGGAAGTGATCAGTCAGTCACAACCGTTTGGTACGTAATGAGTATTCATTTAATAATAATCAGTTAATAAAATGGCGTAACGCCTTACTGTCAGGCAGATTACGATATATCAGAACATTCAAGCTATCTTGGAATCTATCTAAAAAATAGGCTTGCTAGATTAGTCTGACAGCGTTACACTTGTACCTAATCAAATAGTTCGGATAAAGAAAAAGAACCCAGACTGTTACAGGCGTGTTGGTAGCACCCTATAACCGTTAACCCTTAGGATCAGTAAGGGAAAACAACTTGTCGTGAGTTCTTGTAACTTACTTTATTTATACCCATTATTCTAGGGCATATTACAGTTTGTTTCAAGACTTAAATCTAAAGACATTGTTTCCCATTTATTTACAATCGGGGGATAATGTCTTTTTCTGTGTCCTCAAAAGGAGATACAGATAATGTTAACAGCAGGTAGAATCGAGGATTTCAAGGAGTACAGTCAGTTCCAATCAGTAGATAAGTTCAATAAAAATATAGAGAAGTTTCTCGCTGATCACAAGAAGGATTTCACCAAAGCAGAACTGATTGCATTTAAACGGCTGGTACGGTATTCAGCTAAGTACGTAGGTGTAGCTAACGCAAAGATCGGCACACTATTAAAAGCAATCAATGAAAAAGCTGGTGGAATCGGTATAAGCCGTTCCAGTTTTGAACGTATGCTAAGGAAAGCGAAAGAGTTTGGTATTTTAACTGTCCAAAACACCGTCAAAAGTAAAGGTGGCAAGGGGCATAATGTTTATGTTTTTAATGCAATTGATGTATCGAATCAGAGAAAATTGACGTATTGCGAAAATGCCGAAAAGTCTTGTGACAGTAAGGACGAACAGCAAAATCTGCAAAGAGAAACTATCAATCTATTTAAAGCTAACAATAATAAAACATATAAAAAACGTATAAGCACGTCTGACAGTTCATTTACAGGTGATTATGTTCCTAAAGAGTTCAAGGAATTAGTTGCTTGCTTCTACAATGACGCTAAAACGATAGAAGAATACTGGAAGATGGTTCGTATTGACACCTACCGCATTAGAGGTACGATTCTGGACGATCAGGAAATCTTACATACAGCGATTCACTCATTTAAACAGATGATTAGTAAGCT
>NZ_LT727822.1:2745-5770 GCF_900162685.1 Terribacillus halophilus | reverse complement strand
ATTTGGAGCACAGGCGTTTTATGGATTATGGGCTGGTGAACTGTTTCATACGCGTTACCGTGCCAAAGCACAAGGATTTATATTTGCTCTAGCGAGAGTGGCAGTTGGTTTGATATCGCTAGTTGTTCCACTAATGATTAGTTCGTTTGGTTTCCAGGCAGCGGGTATGGTCATGATTGGTTTCTTGCTGATCGCGGCTGTTATAGGATTGATAATGGCACCAGAGACGAGAGGAAAGTCATTAGAACAAATTCAAGAAGAACGATACGGAAGTATACCAGAAAACAGAAAACAAGCAGAAAATTAACTAAACAAAAATAAACAAAAAAATATAAAGAAAAACACACAAAAATGCGTTTGTTTCATGTATAATGAAACCAGTTATTGAAAGCGCTTAACAAATAGCGTACATTCTTAGAAAGAGGAGTGTTGGAATTGGTACAAAACAAGTGGGATGACAAAAGAGCGGATTTGCAAGAAGGTTTAGGAGAACTTGTTTATCGGTCTAATTTAATCGGAAGTGATCGTTCGGTTTGTAACTGGGGCGGCGGCAACACATCCATGAAGACGACAGTAGAAGATTTCCGTGGACGACCTGTAGAAGTAATGTATGTGAAAGGAAGCGGATCCGATTTGGCGACGATGGGAGCGCATAATTTTACAGGTCTTCGAATGGAAGATATTCGTCCGTTAATAGAAAGAGATGCAATGCCAGACGAAGAAATGGTTGCTTATTTGACAAACTGTATGATTGATGCGAGTCATCCTCGTGCCTCTATCGAAACGCTGTTGCATGCTTTTCTTCCTTTCAAGCATGTTGATCATACGCATCCCGATAGCATTATCAGTATTTGCTGTGCAGATAACGGGCAAGACATTGCCAAAGAAATTTTCGGAGACCGATATGTCTGGGTCCCTTATATCCGTCCTGGATTTACACTTTCCAAAATGATTGCGGAAGCAGTCGCTGCGAATCCGCAGGCAGAGCTAGTTCTTATGGAGAAACATGGATTAGTCGTATGGGGAGACACTGCTAAGGAAAGTTATGATCGAACAATTGCTGTGATTAGCGAAGCAGAAGCATATATTAAAGAAAAACAATCTAATTCCGCACCATTCGGCGGCGAGAAAGTTGCTAGTTTGGATAAAGATGCTCGTCAGGCATTAATTACGAAGGTTATGCCAATCATCAGAGGGGCTGTTAGTGAAGAGAAGAAAATGATTTTAAGTTTTGATGATAGTGAAGATGTTTTGGAGTTTGTAAACAGTGAACAAGCAGAGCAGCTAAGTCAGGTAGGCGCTGCATGTCCGGATCATCTTGTACATACGAAGCGCACGCCATTATACGTGGCATTTGATCCAGCTTCTGACAGTGCTGAGGATTTGCAGCATAAAGTCCAAGCTGGCATCCAGGCTTTTGCAGAAGATTATAAGGATTATTTCCAGCGCAACGCTTCTGAAGGCGATGTCATGTTCGAACCAGTACCAAGAGTCGTCCTTATTCCTGGCGTCGGAATGGTTACAACTGGTAAGGACAAAAAAGCGGCAAATATCAGCTCTGCTTTGTACCATCGTGCTGTTGCTGTGATGAAAGGAGCAACTGCACTAGGGGCGTTTGTATCTCTATCTGAATCGGAGTCATTCTCCGTAGAATATTGGCCGCTAGAGCTGTATAAGTTGTCTTTGGCTCCGCCTGAAGCTAGATTCAGCCGTACTGTCGTTCTTGTTACTGGCGGAGCAGGCGGTATTGGAAGCGAGACATTGCGTGTATTCTTGGAAGACGGTGCGCATGCTGTCGTGACCGATATTAATATCGAAGGTGCAGAAAAAGTTGCATCCGAGCTGAACGAGAAGTATGGCGAAGGCCGCGCCGTTGCAGTCAAAATGGATGTAACGTCAGAAGAAGCAATTGCTGAAGCGTTTGAGACTGCCGTTAGACAGTATGGCGGTGTTGATCATATTGTAAACAACGCAGGTTTGGCAACTAGCAGTCCGTTTGATGAGACAACATTGAAAGAATGGCAGCTTAATATGGATGTGTTGGGTACAGGGTATTTCCTCGTTGCCCGTGAAGCCTTCCGATTAATGAAACAGCAGGGAATTGGCGGAAGCATGGTGTTTGTCGGTTCGAAAAACTCAGTCTATGCTGGCAAAAATGCGGCTGCATACAGCTCAGTGAAAGCAATGGAAATGCATTTGGCTAGATGCATCGCTGCTGAAGGTGGCAGCTATGGTATCCGCGTGAACGGAGTCTTGCCTGATGCGGTGCTGCAAGGATCAGCAATTTGGGGCTCAAAATGGCGGGAAGAACGCGCGGCAGCCTACAACATTGCACCAGATCAGCTGGAAGAGCATTATCGGAAACGAACAACATTGGGTGTGAACATTTATCCGAGGGATATTGCCGAATCGATTGCTTTCTTTGCCTCAGATGCTGCTCTTAAAACAACAGGCTGCATGATCACAGTAGACGGCGGCGTTCCGGCTGCCTTTACAAGATAAGGGGGATATCATATGCATATAGCGGTTGATATCGGTGCGTCAAGCGGTCGTCTTGTCACAGGTGAACTGAAAGAAGGGAAGCTTGTTATACAGGAGATTCATCGTTTTGCAAATGGCTATCAGAAACAAGGAGAATTTAACTGCTGGGATATTGACCATTTGGAGGAACAGATTCTTGGCGGGTTGCAAATTGCCAAACTGCAGGGTATTACTGCTTGTACGCTTGGAATAGATACGTGGGCAGTTGATTATGTACTGCTTGGGAAGGATGGTGAGCGGTTGCGAGATGTGATCGCTTACCGGGATTCCCGGACAGATGGCGTAATGGAACAAGTGTGGGAAACGATGTCGAAGAACGAAATCTATCGTAAAACAGGCATTCAGTTCCAGCCTTTCAACAGTCTTTACCAGCTTGCTTCAGAAGAAAAGGAAATTATTAGTCAGACGGACAAGATACTGCTTGTACCTGATTATTTGAATTACCGGCTGACAGGAAAGAAGCTAATGGAGGCAACAAATGCTT
>NZ_LT727822.1:0-2665 GCF_900162685.1 Terribacillus halophilus | reverse complement strand
CAACAGGCTGCATGATCACAGTAGACGGCGGCGTTCCGGCTGCCTTTACAAGATAAGGGGGATATCATATGCATATAGCGGTTGATATCGGTGCGTCAAGCGGTCGTCTTGTCACAGGTGAACTGAAAGAAGGGAAGCTTGTTATACAGGAGATTCATCGTTTTGCAAATGGCTATCAGAAACAAGGAGAATTTAACTGCTGGGATATTGACCATTTGGAGGAACAGATTCTTGGCGGGTTGCAAATTGCCAAACTGCAGGGTATTACTGCTTGTACGCTTGGAATAGATACGTGGGCAGTTGATTATGTACTGCTTGGGAAGGATGGTGAGCGGTTGCGAGATGTGATCGCTTACCGGGATTCCCGGACAGATGGCGTAATGGAACAAGTGTGGGAAACGATGTCGAAGAACGAAATCTATCGTAAAACAGGCATTCAGTTCCAGCCTTTCAACAGTCTTTACCAGCTTGCTTCAGAAGAAAAGGAAATTATTAGTCAGACGGACAAGATACTGCTTGTACCTGATTATTTGAATTACCGGCTGACAGGAAAGAAGCTAATGGAGGCAACAAATGCTTCTACAATGCAGCTTCTGAATCCGCTTAATCGTACTCTTGATGAAGAGCTTCTAAATCTGGCAGGTGTTCATACCAGTCAGTTTGCAGAACTGGTTGAACCAGGCACTGTGATTGGTAGTATTCATGAAAAGCTGCGAGATGCATATGACTTGCCAGATTGTAAGGTCATTGCAGTAGGTTCGCATGATACAGCATCAGCCATTGCCGGTGTGCCTGCAAGCGATGAGAATTGGGCTTATTTGAGCAGTGGTACATGGTCACTGCTTGGCACAGAGCGCAAGCAGCCGATACTGGATGACAGCAGTCTGGAGTTAAATTTCACGAATGAGTGGGGTGTCGACCAAACATACCGCTATTTAAAAAATATTATTGGTATGTGGATAATCCAGGAGATTAGAAGATTATATCCAGTAGATTATAATTACGCTGAAATAGTGGAAGAGGCGATAAAGGCCGATTTAAAGCAACCGCCGACCGTTCATTTGAATGATGTCCGCTTTCTGAAGCCGGATAATATGATTGAAGAACTGCAGGATTATTGCCGGGAAACAGAACAGTACGTGCCGAAGACGATTGGAGAGCTGAGTTTTACAGTCTTTCATAATTTGGCAGTTATTTATAGGGAAGCATTGATAGAATTGCAAGGGCTTACAGAAGAAAAACTGCAGACACTTCACATAGTAGGCGGCGGCGCACAAAACCAAATTCTGAATCAGCTGACCGCTGACTACAGCGGTTTACAAGTAATAGCAGGACCTACAGAAGCAACTGCGCTTGGTAACCTGATTGTACAGATGATAGCAGCGGGTGAGCTTGCTTCCTTGGATGCCGGAAGACAGCTAATAAGGTCGTCCTTCCCACTGCGAACCTTCTCACCAGCTGGTGCAGAGAAAGGAAGTACAGTTTATGATTCGAAAAGCTAGTGTTATGTACGTGTATCGAGATAAATTCGAGGAGTACAAGAAGCGCCACGATCAGCTTTGGCCGGAGATGGAGCAAGTGCTAAAAGAACATGGTGTCAGCAACTATGGTATCTTCCTGCACGAACCTACGGCAATGTTATTTGCTTACTTAGAAGCTGAATCAGAGGAATTACATGCGCATATCGCTGAAACAGAGGTATGTCAGCGCTGGTGGGTGTATATGCAGGATATCATGCAGACGAATCCAGATCATAGTCCAGTTAGCGAATCATTAAAAGAAGTATTTCATTTAGCTTAAGGAGGAATATAAATGACAGTAATCAAAGCGTATGAAATGGCGAGATCGATGTACGAGACACTTGGAGTAGACGTAGAAGCAGCACTGGAAAAATTGAAAGCGGTACCACTTAGTATTCACTGTTGGCAAGGTGATGACATCGGCGGGTTTGAAGTGCAGCAGAACGAACTATCAGGCGGCATTGATGTGACTGGTAATTATCCTGGAAAAGCAACAACACCAGAAGAGCTGCGTTCCGACTTGGAAATGGCGCTGCGTTTGATTCCCGGGAAACATCGAATTAATTTGCATGCTATTTATGCCGAAACGGATGGCCAGCATGTTGAACGTAATGAAATAAAGCCCGAGCATTTCCGTAATTGGGTTGAATGGGCGAAACAGCATGACCTTGGCCTTGACTTTAATCCAACTATTTTTTCCCATTCAAAAGCAGCTGATGGACTGACACTTGCACATCCAGATGAGGAAATTCGTCAATTCTGGATCGAACATTGCATTGCCTCACGTAGAATTGGAGAGTACTTCGGTAAAGAACTTGGCACGCCAAGTCTGACGAATATTTGGATTCCGGATGGTTATAAAGACGTTCCAAGTGACCGATTAACGCCGCGAAAAAGGCTGAAGAATTCGCTTGATCAAGTATTCGCAGTGGAAATTGATGAAAAGTACAATATAGATGCTTTGGAAAGCAAGCTTTTTGGAATTGGTTCCGAGTCTTATGTAGTGGGCTCACATGAATTTTACATGGGTTACGCTTTGACACGAGGCAAATATTTGCTCATGGACACAGGTCATTATCACCCGACAGAAATGGTGTCGAATAAAATTAGCGGCATGCAAGTTTTTACAGACAAAATTGCACTGC
>NZ_LT727821.1 GCF_900162685.1 Terribacillus halophilus | reverse complement strand
AAATTAATGGCACCAACATTCGGCGGTGTAAACTTGGAAGATATCTCTGCACCGCGCTGCTTCGAAATTGAAGAACGCTTGAAAGCAGAAACAGACATCCCAGTATTCCATGATGATCAGCACGGAACTGCCATCGTAACAGTTGCTGGTCTATTGAACGCACTGAAATTGGTTGGCAAAAGCTTCGACAATATCAAAGTTGTCGCAAACGGTGCAGGCGCTGCTGGTATTGCCATTATCGAATTGCTGCACAGCCTTGGTGTAAACAACGTCATCATGTGTGATTCCAAAGGGATGATTTACGAAGGTCGCCCAGAAGGCATGAACAAGATGAAAGACCGCGTTGCGAAAATCACAAACCGTGATCGCCAAGAAGGAAGTCTTTCTGATGCAATCAAGGATGCAGATGTGTTCATCGGTGTATCCCTTGCAAACCTGCTTTCTCAAGAAGATGTGCGCACAATGGCGAAAGATCCAATTATCTTTGCAATGGCTAACCCAGATCCAGAAATTTTGCCAAATGATGCGAAAGAAGCCGGTGCCCGGGTTATCGGTACAGGACGTTCTGACTTCCCGAACCAGGTAAACAACGTATTGGCCTTCCCTGGTATTTTCCGTGGTGCACTAGATGTTCGTGCAACTGGCATTAATGAGGAAATGAAAATCGCCGCTGCTAAAGCAATTGCCGAGCTAATCGACGAGAGCGATTTGAACGAAGACTACGTAATCCCAGCTCCATTCGATCCGCGCGTTGCCCCAGCTGTTGCCAAAGCAGTAGCGAAAGCAGCAATGGACACTGGTGTAAACCGTATCACAGTCGATCCAGAAGAAGTGGCGGAGAAAACACGTCAGCTGACACTAATCGACGAA
>NZ_LT727820.1 GCF_900162685.1 Terribacillus halophilus | reverse complement strand
TACCAGCTTATCTTGGATCCAGTTTTGCTTTCATTTACCCTATCACACAGGCAATTGATGCTTCTGGTATCGGTGGTGCCATGATCGGCAGCTTTTTCGCGGGTCTGTCTTACGGTGTTATTGCAATTGCCATCCGACTTGGCGGTATGAAAGGTATCATCCGGTTGCTGCCGCCGATCGTTGTCGGACCTGTCATTATCGTCATCGGTTTGGCGCTGGCACCGACTGCAGTAGACATGGCAATGAATGCTCCTGATACAGGAGAATACAGCACCAAATACTTTATCGTAGCACTTGTTACATTAGCAATCACAGTAGCAGCTTCTATCTTCCTGCGAGGGTTCCTCGGTCTGATACCAGTTTTGATTGGAATTGTTGGTGGATATGTTTTCGCTTTAACACAGGGGATCGTTGATACAAGTGGTGTGCAAGCAGCCTGGAACCAAATTGTAACGGCTGATTCCGTCGGAGCATTCTTTAGCGGCATCTTCCATGTTCCGAACTTCACGGTTCCATTTGTAGATTACAATGTCGCTGATGTGTTCAGCTGGCAGCTGTTCTTCACCATGGTGCCAATCGCGGTTGTTACCGTATCGGAGCATATCGGACACCAGTTAGCGCTATCCAAAATCGTAGATAAAAACATGCTGGTGAAGCCTGGACTGGACAAATCCATCACTGGAGATGGTGTAGCGACCATAATTGCTTCTATGCTTGGAGGTCCGCCAAATACAACATACGGAGAGAACATCGGCGTACTGGCGATTACAAGGATATTCAGTGTGTATGTTATCGGAGGAACAGCGGTGCTCGCCATTCTGTTCGGTTTCACGGGTATCATCACAGCGCTGATTAGTTCTGTGCCTACCGCAGTAATGGGCGGTGTCAGCATTATGCTGTTTGGAATCATCGCTGCCAGCGGTCTTCGGACAATGATTGACAGTCAGCTTGATCTAGGAGATAAGCGCAATCTGATTATTAGTTCCATCATCTTGGTAATCGGGATCGGAGGAGCATTCCTTCGCTTCCAAATTGCTGAACTTAACTTGGAAATCAATAGCATGGCTTTAGCAGCACTAGTTGGTGTCGTTCTGAACTTGGTCTTGCCGGGAAGAGAATCTGGCCTTGGAAATGGTAGTCTGTTCACCATCGAGGAGCAAAAACAAGCATCCAAATAAGGAGGAGAAGGACATGAAGCATTTCGTATCGATGAAGCATCTTAGCGCAGCAGAATTGCTGCAGCTCGTACAGCTCGCTGCAAACATACAGGCACAGGGGGTATCTGCATACAGGCAGCAGCTGTTCGCAGCCAATCTTTTCTTCGAGCCGAGCACACGGACGAAGATGAGTTTTACCGTAGCAGAACGCAAACTCGGACTGGAAGTACTGGACTTCGCTGCAGAAGCATCCAGTGTCACGAAAGGCGAGACCGTTTATGATACTGCGAAGACCCTTCAATCAATTGGCGCTTCAGTCCTTGTCATCCGGCACCCAGAGGAAGGAACAGCTAGTATGCTGGCGGAGAAGCTGGATATACCGGTCATCAATGCTGGTGATGGAAAAGGAGAGCATCCGACACAATGCTTGCTTGATCTGATGACCATTTATCAGGAATACGGCCGCTTTGACGGGCTCAAAATTGTTATTGCTGGCGATATTCGCCACAGCCGAGTTGCAAGAAGTAATGCAATGGCACTGCAGCAATTGGGGGCGCAGGTCTTTGCAGCAGGCAAACCAGAATGGATGGATGCCTCCATTGGTATTCCAGTACTAAGTATGGACGAAGCGGCAGAGCAATGTGATGTGATGATGCTTCTCCGTATTCAGTTTGAACGGCACGACAAAAAAGAAGCAGCAGCAGGATACTTAGAGGAATATGGCTTGACCATAGCAAGAGAAAAACGGATGCAGCCGCACAGCATTATCATGCATCCCGCACCAGTCAACCGAGGCATTGAGATTGACGACAGACTGGTCGAAGCACCAAGGTCTCGAATATTCCGCCAAATGGAAAATGGCGTTGCAGCAAGAATGGCAGTAATTTTAACTTTATTGGAAGGCAGGGGAATGCAGCATGGCTACAATTTTGACAAACGCGAAGCAGTTAACAGCTGACAACAACTTGGAAGATGTAATGGTAAAGATTGAGGACGGCGTAATCAAAGAGATTGCCCCATACATAGAGGCGGCAGCAGGTGATCAGCTAGAAGATTTGGAAGGGCAGCTAATCACAGCCGGTTTTGTAGATGTACACGTTCATCTGCGGGAGCCAGGCGCTGAGAGAAAAGAGACGATTGAAACCGGCACAAAAGCAGCAGCAAGAGGCGGCTTCACAACGGTTGCAGCGATGCCAAATTTGCGTCCGGCACCTGATTGCCCAGAGACGCTAGCCAGCATTCAAGCGAAAAATGAAGAAAGTGGCGTCATTCGTGTGCTGCAGTATGCCAGCATCACGAAGCAGCAGTTAGGCCGGGAAATTGTCGATATGGAAAATATGACAACTGCATTTGCTTTTACTGATGACGGACTTGGCATCCAGTCTGCCGGAATGATGTTGGAAACGATGCAGCGAGCAGCGAAGCTTGGCATTCCAGTCGTCGCTCATTGTGAAGATGACAGTCTTGTGCCGGGAGG
>NZ_LT727819.1 GCF_900162685.1 Terribacillus halophilus | reverse complement strand
ACCGGAAATTCATGGAGAGCGGACTGTATCTCCAATGCGGTATCCAACTCCTAATCTATTGATCTAACAAAAAATCCAAACGACACTGCAATATAATAACAGTTTCGTTTGGACTTTCTTATAGCTAAAACACTGTTGTCTCAGCCTCTTTCTTACATATCAAGTGATTCTTGTTCTTCTTCCGGAAGTTTCTTATCTGCATCCAGATTGTAGTGCTCACGTACTTGCAGCTGAATCGTCGTAGCTATTTCCGGATTTTCTTTCATAAACTGCTTCGCATTCTCACGGCCTTGTCCTAAGCGCTCATCGTTATAAGAATACCAAGCTCCGCTTTTCTGAACAATGTCCAAGTCACTGGCAATATCGATAAGTTCTCCTTCGCGGGAAATCCCTTCTCCGTACATAATATCAACTTCCGCTTGCTTAAACGGAGGGGCAACCTTGTTTTTCACTACTTTGATTCTAGTTTTGTTACCGACCATATCATTACCTTGCTTGAGCGTCTCTGCACGGCGCACTTCTAGGCGGACAGAAGAATAGAATTTAAGCGCACGGCCGCCTGGTGTTGTTTCAGGGTTACCGAACATAACACCGACTTTCTCACGAATCTGGTTGATAAAGATGGCAGTTGTTTTTGATTTGTTGATGGCACCAGACAATTTACGCAAAGCCTGGGACATAAGACGTGCTTGAAGACCGACGTGGGAATCGCCCATCTCCCCTTCAATTTCTGCTTTTGGTACAAGGGCAGCTACAGAGTCAACAACAACAATATCAACTGCACCGCTTCGTACGAGTGCTTCTGCAATCTCTAGTGCTTGTTCCCCGGTATCCGGCTGGGAAAGCAGAAGTTCGTCAATGTTAACACCTAGTTTCTGTGCATAAACAGGATCAAGCGCATGCTCTGCATCAATGAAAGCCGCTTGTCCGCCGTTACGCTGTGCTTCTGCAATTGCGTGCAGTGCAACAGTCGTTTTACCAGAGGATTCCGGACCGTAGATCTCAACAACACGGCCTTTTGGATAGCCGCCGACACCAAGGGCGATGTCGAGAGCAAGGGAGCCGCTGGATACGGTAGAGACCTTCTGTTCTGCTCTTTCTCCGAGTTTCATGATGGAACCTTTACCGAACTGCTTCTCTATTTGTCTCAAAGCCATATCAAGGGCTTGTTTACGTTCACTCAAATGTATTTCCTCCTTTGGATTATCTATATCTATTCTAACTTGTTTAATGAGATATAACAAGCAAAAAGCGAATAAATGTTCCCTTTTTTTCATTCACCCGAACATGTCGAAAAGAATGTTTTGTTAAAAGGAAAAAGAACATTTATCCGCTGTTGTATTTGACAAATTAAGATTTTAAGAATTCGATGCTTTCAGATGATGGAAGAGCAGTTCAAAACCTTTCTTCACTGCCATAGCTCGTACACCTTGCCGCGAGCTTCGAATAGATAGCTCTGTTGTTTTGGTTACTTTTCCTTTTTCATGCAAGCTGATGAAGACAGTGCCGGGCTCCTTGCCTTCCGATGCATCAGGGCCGGCTGCTCCGGTAAAGC
>NZ_LT727818.1 GCF_900162685.1 Terribacillus halophilus | reverse complement strand
GTGTAAACGCTAGAATAAAGTTGACACTTTTTGCTCGATAGGAATTTACACTTTTGCTCAATCAACCTACTACTTTAGTAAAATAGATTTGACGTTATTTTACTGGAGGTTAGTATTTTGGAGGAGAAGTTAGTGTTATATATTAAGATTAAGGAATTACATAAGAGAAAGTTTAAAGTAGCACAAATCTCTAAGGAGCTTAAGATCTCAAGACCGACTGTCTATAAGTATTTAGAAATGACATTCGATGAGGCAAAGGCCTATACTGAACAGCCCTCGAGAAAGATGAAAAAATTAGATCACTATAAGGACTGGATACTGGCCTGGCTAGAAGAGTATCCCCACCTAAGCAGTGCTCAGATCCATGATTGGCTTTTAGAAAGATACCCCGACCTAGTGGTCGGCGGAAGTACTGTAAGAACATATGTAAGGGATATTCGAGAAGTCTATCAGATTGAGAAAAAGATGATTGTTCGTCAATACGAAGCAGTTCCTGAGCAGCCAATGGGTAAACAACTCCAGGTAGATTGGGGAGAAACAAAACAGAAAAACGTGAACAATAAGGAAATCAAACTATACTTTATTGCCTTTGTACTCGCTAACTCACGACACAAATATATGGAATGGCAAGCACGTCCATTCACTACAAGAGATGCGATTCGTTGTCACGAAAACGCATTCCAGTTCTATGGGGGACGAACAGAAGAAATTGTCTATGATCAGGATCACTTAATCTCAGTAAGTGAAAATGCAGGTCAACTACTTTTAACAGCTGAGTTTCAAAGCTATGTAAACGAGCGTAAATTCAAAGTTCACCTGTGCCGAAGAGCGGATCCAGAATCTAAAGGTATGATTGAAAATGTAGTGAAATACATAAAAGGCAACTTCGCTGATAGTCGTGTGTTTAGAGATATAGAAGATTGGAATAAACGGGCAAGGCAGTGGCTCGAGCGTACTGGAAACCACCAGGTTCACCAGACAATGAAAAAAAGACCAGCAGAAGTGTTTCTCCTCGAAAAGCAACACTTACAGCCAGTCTCTTCGTTACTTTCATATGAAAGTACCAATAACCAAAGTATAACAAGAAGTGTCAGCAAGGACAACACGATCCGGTACAAGTCAAACCGTTACTCTGTCCCACTGGGGACTTATCAAAATATGAGTGAGAATCTTGTGTGGATTGAAATCAGGGAAGATGATCAGGCCCTGATCATCCGTAAAGAAGCAAATGGTGAAGTGATTGGCGAGCATATGATCAGTTCTGAAAAGGGAAAGCTGATTCAAAACCGTCACCATACTCGTGATCGCTCCAAAGGTGTGGAAGAGCTTAAACAACGCCTCATTTCCCACTTTGGAGATCAGGTTCGCGCAGCTGCATATTTAGATGAGATTAGCCAAAGATACCCTAGGTATCGGAGAGATCAATTTACAATTATTCATAAGGTGATCCAACAATACCCAGCTTTAATTGATACTGTTTTAACCAAGTGCACGACAGAAAAGCTCTACAATGCGAATGACTTTCGCGATATCGCTCATCACCTTGATGCTTTACGAGATGAGCCGATTGAAGAAGTACAATCTTATTACACGAGTCCGCCAAAACATTCTCATATCAAAGCCTCTACCCGTTCTCTAAATGCCTATACTAGCATTTTAGGAGGTAGAGCATGATGAATAAGACAGTACATGAACTACAAAATCAATTCCGGCAGCTACGCTTAGCAGAAACGGCGGAGGAGCTACCACAGCTTCTTCGCGAAGCTGAAAAAGCATCGTGGACTTACTTGGAATTTTTAGAGTCTATCACTCGCTTTGAATTAGCCAAGCGTGAAGCGAAAAGTCTGGAGAAAAGAATGAAATGGGCACGCTTCCCTTTCGTGAAGTCATTAGACGAGTTTGAGCTGAAAGGCCAAAACATTCTGACGGCTCGCCAGCTCTCTCAACTGCGAGAATTAAGCTGGCTGGAGCAACAGTACAATCTCATTCTTTTAGGTCCTCCCGGCATCGGAAAAACGTATATCGCAATTGGTCTTGGATTGGAGGCTGTTTACAGAGGGTTCAATGTTAATTTCGCTACAATGGGAGAACTTGTGCAGCTTCTAAAATCAGAAGAATACCTGAACAAATCTAAAGTTCAGCTTAAGAGAATTAGAAATGCCGACCTAGTGATCATTGATGATTTAATGTATATGGCCATGGATCAAAGAGAAGCAAACCTATTCTTTCATTTGATTAATCATCTGTACGAACGAAGTTCGATTATCCTGACGTCAAATAAAAGTCCAGATGAATGGGGCAATTTAATCGGAGACCAAGGTATCACCACAGCGATTTTAGACCGTTTACTTCATCGAGTGGAAGTGATTCATGGAGGCGAGGAAGAGGAAAGCTATCGGATGAAAAATCGGAAGAGCATCTTTTCAGCAGAAGTGTAAAAAGGAAACGAGCAAAAAGTGTAAAATTCAACTTGACGTCTACAA
>NZ_LT727817.1 GCF_900162685.1 Terribacillus halophilus | reverse complement strand
GTTCGCCCTGCGAGAGTAGGACGCTGCCAGGCAAGATGAAATACCTGATCCAAAATGGATCAGGTATTTTTTATATGGCGGGATAGATTGAGTGTGTAAGATTCCATTGTGGATCGACCTCTTGCATTTCGAATCGATGAATTGCTTTAATCAGCTGAATATACAGTTCTTGCTCCATATCTTCTTTCCATGCAGGAGGAGCGCTGTTGCTCAATCTTCTAATCTTTGGCTGAAAGCGGAGGAGCACTGCTTCCATAGCAGCTCTGTCGTTAGCTTTTGCTTTAAGTGTCAGGTCAAATAAGCTCTCCATATTAATTTTCTCCTTTCTGGATTTGTTCAATAAGCGCCTGCAATGTCTGTTCCAGGCGCTTTATGTTTTGTTCAAGCCGGATGAGCAGATAAAATGATACGACTATAGGGAACCCGAGGTTGCCAATCATAGAAATCAGATTATCGGTTGTCATGGTAATGCTCCTTTTGATAGAACAGTCCGCAATTTCTTAAGTGCAGACTGAATAGATTTTGAAACGGCTTGTTGAGAGATGTCTAGTTTGTCTGCTATCTCGGTATGTGTGAGCTGATGGACGAAACGCAGCTCAAGGTACTCTTTTTGCTTGTCAGGGAGCTCCTGTATCGCCGAAAAGAGTCCAGGGTCTTGAATTGCTTCTTCCCATCCATACACCTGCTGATCCTCTCTGGCAATAAGCATGTCCTTTTTACTGTTGTCGTGTTCTTCATTAATTGGCTGATCAAGGACAACTAGTTCCCGGTTTTGTTTCTTCGCAGCATGTTTACTGTAATTGCTGGCATAAAAACTGAGTGTAGTTGTAAGATAATTGGTCAACTGTATTTCAATATAAAATTGCTGAAAAGCTGAGTTGAGCCGGCTTAGATTAGCAGCAGATGGAAGACGTACTGCTTGCTCATAGATTAAACGATGCTCTTTCTCTTTTAGGAATCCATTCATTAAGGCTGCATTTGGGTGTATGTTAGTTGGCGTCTGATCATCCTTGCTGCACATCATGCAGTCCTCCCTTCCACAAAACGAACATATGTTCTATTTTAGTGTAAAAAAAATTAGCCTGTTTGAAAAGACTTTTATAAACAGTCCCAAGCTGCTCGTCCACCAGTTATTCCTGTGGCTCTTTTGCTAGGGGAGTTTCCTATAGTATATAAAAGGCAGCTAGTCCTTGAATTTACAACGTCAATACGTACAAAGCGTACAAACAACATCTGATCTAGGCAAACATAGGCTAGAATACAAGGTTAGCAGGTATAGAGTTCGTTAGTTTAGGAGAAACTATCCTAACGGAGGTGGAGAATGATGAGCAAAAGTTGCTTATGCGGTATATGTGATCAAGAGAAAAAAGAAGGAATCCATCTGTATCGCCTTTTTATATGCAGAGAATGCGAACAGAAAATTGTCCAGACTGAACCAAAAGAAGTGCAATATCATTATTTTGTGAAGAAACTTCGCAACCTTAATCAAATGACTTTCCACTAAAGCCTCTTACCAGGCTTTTTTCTTTCTGTTTTAGTCCGTATAATAAATACAAACAGATCAGTAAAGGAAGAAACACGAAATGAATCAGGAAGAAACGCCACTTTATGATAGTTTAATACAATTCGCTGAACGAAAATCGATATCATTTCATGTTCCGGGACATAAACATGGCGCGCTATTTCAGAAAGAGGATTTCTTCCGGCGCGCAGCACGTCTTGATCAGACAGAATTGTCAGGTTTGGATGATTTGCATGCACCGGAGGGAGTAATTGCGAAAGCGCAGCATTTAGCTGCAGATTACTTCGGAGCACAGCAGTCCCGTTTCTTAGTTGGCGGAAGTACTGTCGGTAACTTGGCAATGATATTGGGGACCATCCAACAGAATGAGACAGTGTTAGTGCAGCGTAATTGTCATAAGTCCATATTAAACGGACTGGAACTTGCAGGAGCGAAGCCGGTATTTTTAGCTCCTGAGTACAACGATGAGAAAGCAAGATATACACATCCATCACAGCATACAGTTATAAAAGCAATCAAGATGTATCCAGAGGCAAAAGCACTTATTTTAACGTACCCTGATTATTATGGTACAGTTTTCGATTTGAAAGTTATAGTAGATGCAGCACATGCAGCAAACATGCCAGTGCTAATCGATGAGGCACATGGCGTGCATCTTCGAACAGCAGAGTCACTTCCTCTAAGTGCACTGCAGGCTGGAGCAGATGTGGTTGTTCAGTCAGCGCATAAAATGGCTCCAGCATTCACGATGGCCTCATACTTGCATGTAAACATCGGGGGCTATGTCCAGGTGGGCGCTATTGATCGTTATTTACGAATGCTGCAGTCCAGCAGTCCGTCTTATTTGCTGTTAGCTTCTCTAGATACAGCAAGGAAGTATTTAGCTACACGCTCAGCAGAGGAGATGAATAACCTGCAGTTGACTATCGATACTTTGCGGAGCGTGCTTGCGCAATCAGATTGCTGGGAAGTAGAAAAGCCGGATGGTGACTGGCTGAAAATTGTGCTGCGGGTTAAGCCGAGTTATCAGCCAAAACAGCTTGCAGCGGAACTGGAGTCACACGGTATTTACCCAGAACTTGTCACAGATCGGCATATTTTGCTCGTGCATGGACTCGAAAGTCTGTCGCAAGAAGAACTGCAGCGAGTGGAGGAGACAATTAATGCTGTAGGAAGCTGTTCGCACAGAATGCCTGTGCATGAGGTTCGCCTCTTTACACAACCTATAACCGAACTACCTGTAAGCTATTCAGAGATGGAGCAGAAGCAGGCAAAATTTACAGCATGGGAAGAAGCAGTCGGCATGATTGCAGCTGAATCGATTATTCCCTATCCTCCTGGTATTCCGGTACTGGCAAAAGGAGAAATCGTTACAAAACAGCATGTGGAAATGATACAATTATGGAAGAATAGCAGCATCTCTTTTCAAAATGAACGGATTGCAGAAGGGATGCTTACGTATAGCAAATGAAGGAGAATGATTTTTGACAGGATTGTTTATTACGCTGGAAGGCGGAGAAGGAGCAGGCAAGACTTCTGCCATTCCGCTGTTAGCAGCTCGTTTAGAGGAAGAAGGCTATCAAGTGCTGTCGACACGTGAGCCTGGCGGTATTGAGATTGCAGAAGCAATTCGTGCTGTAATCTTAGATCCGTCTAATACAAAAATGGATGGACGTACAGAAGCACTGCTTTATGCTGCGGCGAGAAGACAGCACCTAGTAGAGAAGGTGTGGCCGGCTTTAGAAAAGGGAATGATAGTACTGTGCGATCGCTTTGTTGACAGCAGCTTGGCTTATCAAGGGTATACACGCGGACTTGGAATGGAGGAAGTGATGGAAATAAATCGCTTCGCTGTCGAATCAACTATGCCTGATTTGACACTATTCTTTGATATTTCTCCAAAAGAAGGATTAGCAAGAATCTCGGAGAATAAAGGTAGAGAGAAGAATCGATTGGACTTGGAGGCTTTATCCTTTCATGAGCGCGTCTATGAAGGGTATCAGATCCTGCAGGAACAATACAAGAGCCGCTATGTAGCACTTGATGCTGCTAAGCCGCTTGCAGAAGTAGCGGAAGAGGCTGTGCAGGCGATCATGACTTTTTTAAAGCAAAAGTAATGGAAAAGACATGGAGGAGGAATTGCGATGAAATTAGTATTAGCAATTATTCAGGATAAAGACAGTAACAGACTGACAGATGCACTCGGAGATCAGAACTACAAAACAACCAAGCTATCTACAACCGGAGGGTTCCTTAAAGCAGGGAATACGACACTTATGGTCGGTTGTGAAGATGACCAAGTAGATGATGTAATGGATATCATTAAGGATAACTGCAGCCAGCGAAATCAGATGGTGGCACCTATTTCCCCTATGGGAGGCAACGCAGATTCCTATATCCCGAACCCGGTCAAAGTAGAGGTTGGCGGAGCAACTGTATTCGTACTTCCTGTTGATTCCTTCTTCAAGTTCTAAATAAAGGAGACTATACCGTTGAAAATCGGTCCGGAGATACGTGCACAGCTGGATGCAGCACGTAAGAACACAACACAGACACCAACAGAACCAAGACGGTTTCAGGACTTGGTGCAGTCTCAAAGCAGGAAGCTGCAAGGAGCTGAGTTACAGCAGCTGATAACGGACATCACAAAGCAAGGAGAGCGGCTTGCAAAGACAAGGTCGTTTCGCGAGCTTACTTTATATAAAAGAAAGATTAAGAAATTCATGGAAGATGTAAAGGAAAATGGAATGGAGCTGCATCATGAGCATTCCTGGAACCAGAACGGAGCCCGGCGACTCACAACAGTGCGCCAGATAGATGAGAAACTAATGGAGCTGACAGAGATCTTAATGGATCAAGAAAAGCAGCAGATTGGTGTTCTCGGACTGATTGGAGAAATAAAAGGGCTCCTGTTTAATCTTTACACGTAAAGTAACTGATAAAGGAAGAACAGTATGTCTAATTGGACGGAAATGTCTGCCAAGCAGCCTGTGGTGAGCAAAATGCTCATCAACAGTCTGAAACGCGATCGAATATCTCATGCTTACATATTTCAGGGGTCGCGCGGTACTGGCAAAGCGGAATTGAGCCGCTTGTATGCTAAAAGTATTTTTTGTAAGAACCGCAAAGGTGCTGAACCTTGCAATGATTGTAAGGACTGCCGCCGTATTGATTCTGGCAACCATCCAGACCTTCATTGGATTGTTCCGGATGGTGCTTCAATCAAGAATGAACAGATTCTCAAGCTGCAGAAAGAATTTTCTTATACAGGTATGGAATCGGAACGTAAGGTATACGTCATGGAAGATGCGGATAAAATGACAGCAAATGCATCCAATCGCCTGCTCAAGTTTCTGGAGGAGCCTGGAGCGCACACAACAGCAATTCTGCTGACAGAGAATAGTCAGGCTCTGCTTCAGACAATTCAATCCAGATGCCAAATACTAGCGCTGCAGCCATTACAGGAAGAACAATTTGCGAAATTGCTTATTTCCGAGGGAATATCACAATCCTCAGCACGTCTTTTATCCCAGTTGACGAACAATTATGAGGAAGCTATGGAGATTTCCGAGCAAGAGTGGTTTGCTAAAGCGCGAAAACTAGTGGTACAATTAGTAGAAGTGCTGGAAACTAGGCCTAATGAAGCGCTTTTGTTTGTCCATAGTCAATGGATGCCTGTAATGAAGGACCGCGAGTTGCAGCAACTGGCGTTACATCTGCTATTATTGTGGTTTAAAGACATTATCTATCTTTATGCTGACAGGCCGGATTCCATTATCTATATACAGGAAAAAGACAGGCTTGAAAACAGCCTTCGCCATTGGACGAGGCAGCGAGCTACAGATTGTTTGCAGTCTATTATGGAAGCAAAACGCCAATTAGATCAAAATGTCCATCCTGCACTTGTTATGGAGAAATTAACACTTCAGATGCAGAGGTGAATTGGTAGATGCAAGTCATTGGTGTCCGTTTTAAAAAGGCGGGTAAGATCTATTACTTTGATCCAGGCAACCTTTCTGTTGCGCTGGAAGATTATGTTATTGTAGAGACTGTTCGCGGCGTAGAATTCGGACGAGTTGTACTTGCAGATAAGCAAGTAGACGAAGAGGATATTGTCCTTCCTCTGAAAAAGGTTATTCGTATCGCAACAGACAAAGATAAATATAGTGTGGCGGAAAATACAGAGAACGCTGCGCAAGCGTATAAAGTTTGTGAGAAAAAGATTCGCGATCATAAACTTGATATGAATTTGGTTGAAGTAGAATATACTTTCGACCGAAATAAAGTGATTTTCTACTTTACAGCAGACGGCCGGGTTGATTTCCGTAACCTGGTGAAAGATTTAGCGGCAGTATTTAAGACTCGGATTGAGCTTAGACAGATTGGTGTGCGTGACGAAGCAAAGCTGCTAGGCGGAATTGGACCTTGCGGCAGAATGCTTTGCTGCTCTACTTTTCTAGGAGATTTCGAGCCAGTGTCTATCAAGATGGCAAAGGATCAGAACCTATCGCTGAATCCGGCGAAGATCTCCGGCTTATGCGGAAGGCTTATGTGCTGCTTGAAGTATGAAAATGATGAGTACGAAGAGGCGAAACGTGAGCTACCGGATTTAGGTGAAGCGATTCGGACTTCTTACGGATCAGGTAAGGTAGTAGGCCTGAACATTTTGGAACGGTTGATTCAGATTGAAGTACCGGAGAAGGAACGGGTTATCGAGTATACCTTAGATGAACTGATCGAAGAAGGAGTTATCTCAACGCAAGCCATGGACTGATGGGGTGGAGAGACGGTGAATAAAAAGGAAATACTGGAGCATGTCACACAGATGGAAGAGCAGATCGGCCAGCTGTACAAGCAATTGGGTGATGTTAAAGGTCATGTAGCGGAGCTGTTGGAAGAGAACAACCGTTTAACGGTAGAGAATCATCATCTGCGCAATCGTCTAGATGGCCAAGCTGCACAGGAGCAAAAAGCTGGCAGCAAGGCCGCACCGTCTAAGGAAGCACCGATTGGCGAAGGATATGACAACCTAGCGCGTTTATATGAAGAAGGTTTCCATATCTGTAATGTGCACTTCGGCAGTCCGAGACGTAATGAAGATTGCTTGTTCTGTTTGACGTTCTTGAATAAGAATAAATGATGTGGCGGCCTTCCTTACACGCAGTAGGGAAGGTCCTTTTTTGTAATAAAATAAAGAGGGGAATTAGTTGTATGGTGGAATTAAAGGGAGATGAACGGCTAGACGACCTGCTTGCGGAGCAAAATATGCGTATTATCCAAAGTCCGACTGTATTTGCCTTCTCATTAGATGCAGTGCTTCTAGCTGATTTTGCATCTATTCCTCTTACAAAGGGAAAAATATTAGACTTATGCTCCGGTAATGGCGTTATCCCCTTATTGATGAGCAGAAGAACGAAAGCACAAATTACAGGCGTTGAAATTCAGGGGCGCCTTTATGATATGGCAGTACGCAATGTGACATTAAATGAGCTGGATGAACAGTTGGATATCGTGCATGGGGATTTAAAAGACATGCCGGCTTTCTTTGGTAACGGTCCTTTCGATGCTGTTACTTGTAACCCGCCTTATTTCAAGACGCCTGGCAAACGCGAGCAAAATCTGAATGATCATCTGACAATTGCTCGTCATGAAGTTATGTGTACATTGGATGATGTGATTCTGGCTTGCCGCAAGCTTGTCAAACCAGGAGGAAAGGTGAGTCTGGTGCATCGTCCGGAGCGAATGCTTGATATTGTTACGTCGATGCGTCAGCAGAAAATCGAGCCAAAACGCATGCGGCTTGTTTATCCGAAGCCTGATAAAGAAGCGAATATCCTGTTAATCGAAGGGGTACGTAATGGCAATCCTGGCTTAAAAGTATTGCCTCCGCTTTATTCACATACTGCAAGTGGGGGATATACGGATGAATTAGAGGAAATCCTGTATGGGAGAAAATAAGCATGTTGTCTATATATTAAAGTGCAAGGATGAAAGTTTGTATACGGGATATACGAATGCACTTGCTAACCGCTTAAAGCAGCACGCAACTGGAAAAGGTGCGAAATATACAAGAGGCAGAGGACCATTCATCTTGGTATACCTCCAATTATTCGGAACGCGACAAGCGGCATTGCGGGAGGAGTATCGAATCAAACAGCTCTCTAAGCAGCAGAAATGGAAGCTTATATTGGAAGGGGGAAGTCACCATGCAATCACAGAAAAGTTTTGAGAAGCACCAGACAGGAACACTTTTTATAATACCAACACCGATTGGCAACTTGCAGGATATTACATTGCGAGCACTGGAAACATTGAAGCAAGTACATACTGTCGCTGCAGAAGATACACGCAACACGATAAAGTTATTCAATCACTTTGATATTCAAACACCGTTAATCAGTTATCACGAACATAATCGTAAAGCGAGAGAACAAATGCTGCTGGATTTGTTAGCAGAAGAGAAAGATGTCGGGTTGGTCAGCGATGCTGGTATGCCAGCAATTTCCGATCCTGGTCAGGAATTAGTTCAAGCAGCTGCAGCAGCTGGTTATCCGGTAGTTGTACTTCCAGGAGCTAATGCAGCACTGGTCGCATTAGTTGGTTCTGGCATTTCTACTGATGCTTATCAGTTCTTCGGATTTTTGCCGAGGAAGAAAAGAGATCTAACTGGGGAATTGGAGAAACTGCGTAAGGTGACAGCAACATTGGTTTTTTATGAAAGTCCTCATCGTTTAAAAGAAACGTTATCGGCTATACACGACAGTTTCGGTGAACGCAAAGTGGCGTTAGGAAGAGAACTGACTAAACGTTATGAAGAATTTCTGCGGGGGGATTTGCAAGAAGCCGTGGAATGGGCTGCATCTGAGAATTTACGCGGCGAGTTCTGTATCGTGGTAGAAGGTGCATCAGAAGCAGAGCTGCAGGAAGCAGAGCAAGCTTTTTGGGAGAACATGAGTATACAGGAACACGTAGATTGGTATGTAGAGAAAGACGATATTCCATCTAAGCAGGCAATCAAACAAGTAGCTATTGATCGCAAGCTGTCGAAACGCGACGTTTATCAGGCCTATCATGTAGACTAAAAAAACCGCTCCATTAAAAGGAGCGGTTTTTGCTTATTTGTTCAAACGTGTTTGAATTTCATTGATTAGCTCTTCTGCACCTTCGCGGCTAAGAACTAATTTGCCATTTGCCAATGACAAGTTATCATCAGAAATTTCGCCAGTGATATGGCAAGTCATGTTTGGTTTGTATTTTTTAAGAATGATGCGATCATCATCCACGTAAATTTCCAAAGCATCCTTTTCGTTGATGCCAAGTGTACGGCGCAATTCGATTGGAATTACAACCCTTCCCAATTCATCTACTTTACGTACAATACCTGTTGATTTCATCCTTTGTTTCTCCTCTCGGGTGTATATATATGTTGATTCGTCATTATTCGACAATTTAACTAAAGCTATCGTACCAGTGATTGACATATGTGTCAATTCAAATATCTTGAAGTAAAGCGTGTTTCTTACAGTAAAAACAGGAGAAAGGGAAATGAGCAGGTCTTTTTACCTTTATTAATGTATATTTATGTAAAATAAGTAAAATAAATTAGGGGGTTTTATTGGAACAATGACAAAAGAAATGTGTCGATAAGTCGACATTATTCGACAAATTAACATGATTTGTCGGATTACTACTATAAAATACGCAGATTCGATTCCTTTTCTGTCGCATCGCGATGAAAAAAATTCAGCCGCATTGGAATTTATGCTGGAAAGTCGCTACAATAGAGGTAAGTGTAAATGCATACGAGCAGCTCATCTTAATGAGCTTTTTTGATAATGGAGGGTAAGCAGATGCAGAAAGAAAATAAAACATTTTATATTACAACGCCGATTTATTATCCGAGTGGCAAGCTACATATCGGACATGCCTATACGACGGTGGCAGGTGATGCGATGGCGCGCTACAAGCGTCTGCGTGGATACGATGTTGCGTATCTGACAGGTACTGATGAGCATGGCCAGAAGATTCAAAAGAAAGCAGAAGAAAAAGGTGTAACACCGCAAGCGTATGTAGATGATATTGTTAAGGGTATAAAAGATTTATGGAAGACACTAGAAATAACAAATACAGACTTCATTCGAACAACGGAACCGCGTCATAAAGAAACGGTTCAGAAAATATTCTCCCGTCTTTTAGAGCAGGGCGATATCTACTTAGATGAATACGAAGGCTGGTATTGTACGTCTTGTGAATCTTTCTTTACAGAAACACAGCTGCAAGACAGCAAATGTCCTGACTGTGGCGGACCTGTTGATCGTGTGAAAGAAGAGTCTTATTTCTTACGTACGAGCAAATATGCAGATCGTCTGTTAAAACATTATGAAGAAAATCCTGAATTCATCCAGCCAGTGAGCCGGAAGAATGAAATGATTAATAACTTCATTAAGCCTGGTCTGGAAGATTTGGCAGTATCTCGTACTTCATTTGAATGGGGGCCACAAGTGCTGGAAAATCCGAAGCACGTTATTTACGTGTGGATTGATGCGCTATCGAATTATATTACCGCACTTGGTTATGGTTCCGACGACGACAGCTTGTACCAGAAGTACTGGCCGGCTGATGTGCATTTGATGAGTAAAGAAATTGTCCGTTTCCATACAATTTACTGGCCGATCATGCTAATGGCGCTCGACTTGCCATTGCCGAAGAAAGTATTCGCGCATGGATGGATTCTTATGAAGGACGGCAAGATGAGTAAATCAAAGGGAAATGTGGTGAGCCCGGTTGATTTGAAAGAGCGCTATGGTCTTGATCCGCTTCGTTACTACTTGCTTCGTGAAGTGCCATTCGGTGCAGACGGTGTGTTCACACCAGAAGGCTTTGTCGATCGCACAAACTTTGACTTGGCGAATGACCTTGGTAACTTGCTGAACCGTACAGTGGCTATGATTACGCAATACAAGGGTGGTACTGTACCGGCTTATACAGCTGGAGAAACAGAATTTGAGCAGGCGCTGGAAGACATGGCAAAACAAACAGTAAAAGAAGTGGAAGACGGAATGGAAAACATGGAGTTTTCCGTTGTGCTCGCGAAGATTTGGCAGTTAGTAAGCCGAGCAAACAAGTATATTGATGAAACAAAACCATGGGTATTAGCAAAAGATGAAGCGCAGGCGGACCGTCTAGGCAATGTACTTGCGCATCTTGCAGAAGTATTGCGCCAAGTGGCAATCTTGCTTCGCCCATTCCTTGTGGAAACACCAGCGAAAATCTTTGATCAGCTTGGCGTAGAGGAAGCAAGCCAAACGTGGGATACGCTGCTTTCTTCCGAAGTGAAGGCAGGCCGCCAAGTGAAAAAAGAAGGCCCAATCTTCCCTCGTTTGGATGCCAAAGTGGAAGTGGAAGCAATTAAGAATATGATGAAGGTTCCGGAACCAGAGAAAAAGGCTAAACCGGCAGAAGAACAAGACATTGCGAAACTGCCAGAAGTGCAGTATGACGATTTCGCAAAGCTTGAATTCCGAGTGGCAGAAGTTATTGCAGCAGAGAAAGTGAAGAAGGCGAACAAGCTATTGAAAATTCAGCTGGATTTGGGTACGGAAAAACGCCAAGTTATCTCAGGAATTGCAGAGCATTACGAGCCGGAAGAATTAGTAGGAAAGAAAGTAATTTGTGTAGTAAATCTGAAGCCAGTTAAACTTCGGGGTGAAATGTCTGAGGGGATGATTCTTTCTGGTGAAAGTGCGGATGGAAAACTGGCATTGGCAACAGTGGAGCAAGCTTTACCGAATGGTTCCATTGTAAAATAAAGAAGGAGAGGGAGACGCTTGTACACAAGCGTTTTTCCTTTTTTTATTAGATAGAAAGGACAATGTTTTATGTTATTTGATACACATGCTCATATTAATGATAAGCAGTTTGCGGAAGATCGCGAAGAAATGCTGCAGCGTGCAGTGGATGCGGGTGTTTCTCGTCTTGTTGTGATTGGCTGTGACGCAGAAGGAATCACATCAGCAATTGAACTGGCGGAAAAGTATGATTTCGTTTATGCAGCAATTGGCTGGCACCCTGTAGATGCAATTGATATGACAGATACAGACTTAGAGCGAATAGAAGAGTTATCAACTCATCCAAAAGTTGTCGCGATTGGTGAAATGGGCCTTGATTATCATTGGGATAAATCACCGAAGGATGTTCAAAAAGACGTACTTCGCCAGCAAATCCAGCTAGCAAGACGCGTAAAGCTCCCAATCATCATTCATAACAGGGAGGCAACAGCAGATATAATTCCTATCCTGAGAGAAGAAGGGGCAGCGGAAGTTGGCGGTATTATGCATTGCTATAGTGATGAAGCTGATCTGATTCAGGAGTTTCTTGATATGAACTTTTATATATCGCTAGGCGGACCTGTCACGTTTAAGAATGCGCGAGCGCCAAAGGAAGTAGCAAAGATAGTGCCGGCAGATCGTTTGTTAATCGAGACAGATTGTCCTTACTTAGCACCGCATCCAAATCGCGGCAAACGCAATGAACCAGCTTACGTAAAACTGGTGGCAGAACAGATTGCCGAGCTCCGCGGTATCGGCTATGAGGAACTGGCAGAGCTGACGATGCGGAATGCAGAAAGACTATATCAAATCAAAGCATAGAGGGAAAAGCGTGCAAATTAAAGAAGTTATTGTCGTGGAAGGGAAAGACGACACAGCTAAGATAAACCAAGCAATCGAGGCAGATACAATCGAGACGAATGGTTCTGCTGTTAATGCGAGTGTAATTGAGCAAATTAGACATGCGCAAGAGAAGCGGGGCGTCATTATTTTTACAGATCCGGACTATCCTGGTGAGCGGATTCGTCATATTGTCTCTCAGGCAGTACCAGGCTGTAAGCATGCGTTTTTATCAAAGGATAAAGCACGTGCAAAGCATAATAAAGGGATCGGTATCGAACATGCAACAGCTGAATCAATCCGTGCTGCTTTGGGGCAAGTATATGAGATGGATAAGACCTACGAACCGCAAATATCCAGGGAAGCTGTCATCGCTTACGGCCTTTTAGGAGGACCGCAAGCAAAACAAAGGCGAAAACTGCTAGGAGAAAGACTAGCGATCGGGCATACGAATGGAAAGCAGCTGCTAAAGCGGCTGGCGATGTTCCGTATATCAGAGCAGCTGTTCGTTGAAACGATGCAACGCATTATACAGGAGGAAGAAGATGACAAATGAACGGCATATAGCCACCCCGACACGAACAAAGGAGCTGCTTCAGAAATATAATTTCTCCTTTAAGAAAAGTCTCGGGCAGAACTTTTTAATTGATACAAACATTTTGCGAAATATTATTCACCATGCAGGAGTAACGAAAGAATCTGGTGCAATTGAAATTGGACCTGGAATGGGTGCTTTGACAGAGCAGCTGGCAATTGCTGCAAAAAAAGTATTGGCATTTGAGATTGATCAGCGCTTATTGCCGATTCTTGAAGATACATTGTCTCCGTATGATAATGTTCAAATTCGGAATGAAGATATACTGAAAGCAGATGTACAAAAAGAATTGCAGCAGTACTTCGGAGATCAAGAAGTGAAAATTGTTGCGAATTTGCCATATTACATTACAACACCAATCTTAATGAATCTGTTAACTAGAGAGCTCCCAATTTCCAGTATTACTGTAATGATTCAAAAAGAAGTAGCTGATCGGATGGCTGCATCACCGAATTCAAAGAGCTATGGTTCCCTGTCGCTCGCAGTTCAATATTATACAGAAGCTGCTGTTGTCATGACGGTGCCGAAGACTGCTTTCATGCCACAGCCAAACGTCGATTCCGCAGTATTGCATCTGGAGCTGCGTAAAGAAGCTCCTGTTGCAGTAGAAGATGAGAAGTTCTTTTTCGAGCTTATACAGGCATCCTTTGCGCAGCGCCGCAAAACGCTCCGCAATAATTTAAATCGACATTTCTCTGCTAAATTCTCAAAAGAGCAGCTGGAAGACATTATGAATGAAGCAGGCATTGATGGCACTCGCAGAGGTGAATCGCTTGCTATGGATGAATTTGCTGCCTTAGCCAACACCTTTACAGCTAGAAGCTGAACACTTTTGCCCACCTATCATAAGCTGTAGAAGAAAGCTTTGGTGGATGAGGTGAACGGGAATGGAATGGACGATTGGTGATATCGTCACGAGAAAATCATACCAGCACGATTTATTGTTTCGTGTGTCCAGCTTTACGGCTAATAAAGTCATTCTGCATGGAGAAGATATGCGTCTTATCGCTGATGCTCCAGAGGATGATCTCGTGAAAGCTGGCACACGCGAAATAAGCAAACAAAAGAAAACATGGCAAGATAAAGAAGATTATTCCTACCGTCTCTTTCGCCAGGATTATATGCTGATGAAGGATAAGCGGGAATATGATTCGACTGCAGGCTATCAGCACAGTCCAAACTACTTTCAAATCCCTGCGAAGGTTCTCCATATTGACGGAGACAGAACGTATCTGAAGAAATGTATCGATTTTTACCAGCGGTTCGGCATTCAAGTACACGGTGTTCATCTGCAGGAAAAAGAGATGCCGCTCCAAATTGCTTCCCTTCTACAAAAAATCCAACCAGATATTATTGTCATAACCGGACATGATGCCTTTCAGAAAAATAAAGGAGATAAGCATGATATGAAGGCTTATCGACATTCCCAATACTTTGTGGAGACAGTTAGAGAAGCTCGTCGGCTATACCCGCATCTAGACCAATTAGTCATTTTCGCTGGTGCCTGCCAATCCCATTTTGAATCCTTGATTCGAGCTGGTGCAAACTTTGCAAGTTCACCGAGCAGAATCAATATCCATGCTTTAGATCCTGTTTATATTGTAGCTAAAATTGCTTTTACACCATTTATGGAAAAAGTTGGTGTGTGGGATGCGCTTCGAAATACATTGACAGGAGAACGTGGGCTGGGGGGGATTGAAACCCGCGGATTACTTCGAACTGGGCTGCCTTATATAGATCCGGATGAGGAAGAAGAAGACAACTGAATAAGTAATCTGCCACATAAATCTACCACTGATGCATAATTTTGCACATATTTGAAAGAATAAATTGAAATAAGAAACATTTAATCTTTTCATTGACATCAAAATTGATATGCTGTTATAATGATAAGTTTTATTTGACTTCATATCTTAATTGTGCTATGATTAGATCAGTGAGGTGGAGTGCAGTGGCTAAAACATTAGTTGAAATTAAGCAGGGTCTGGAAGGACAAATTGGTAAACGTTTAAAATTGAAAGCTAATGGTGGGAGAAAGAAAACCATCGAACGTTGCGGAGTACTTGCGGAAACGTATCCAGCTGTATTCATCGTAGAACTTGATCAAGATGAGAATGCGTTTGAGCGTGTCTCCTATAGCTATGCAGATGTCTTAACCGAAACAGTAGAATTAGATTTTGATACAGACGATTTGAATGAAATCGCTAAATAATGCTAGAAAAAGGCAGAGGATTCTCCTCTGCCTTTTTATTTTGCCCTTTTTGTATAGATCTGACAGGCATAACATTAGCTGAAGAGACAGATAATAAGCGTGTCGTAAATATCAGAAGGGAGCTGTTTTCTTTGGGCAGAAGAAGAGGTATTATGTCTGATGCACTAAAAGAGGAAATTGCAAAAGAACTTGGGTTTTACGACACGGTACAGAAGGAAGGCTGGGGCGGCATACGTTCTCGCGACGCGGGGAATATGGTAAAGTATGCAATCGCTATGGCTGAGCAGTCGATGCAAGATAAACAGTAATAAGTAGCAGCCCTTCTCAGTTAGTTAAGAGGAGGGCTGCTTCTTTTCAGGCAGAATAGCCTGCACCTTCTTTTTATGATACAATTTTGAAGAAATTCAACTAAAGTAGGTGACATGACATGTATTTGCTCGAAAAGGCGCCAGCTAAGATCAATCTTTCGTTGGACGTACTATACAAACGCCCGGATGGCTATCATGAGGTAGAGATGGTGATGACAACGATTGATCTGGCAGACCGGATAGAGTTAATCGTGTTACAGGAGAACAAGATTGAAATCGAATCGGATAACAGATTTGTACCGAACGATGAACGCAATCTTGCCTACCGTGCGGCGCAATTGATCAAAGATACATATAACATTGATAAAGGTGTCAAGATATACATAGATAAGCAGATACCGGTCGCAGCCGGTCTTGCAGGCGGAAGCAGTGATGCAGCGGCTGTATTGCGTGGTCTGAACACATTATGGGAATTGGGATTATCCCTTGATACACTGGCTGAGCTAGGAGCAAAAATCGGCTCGGATGTTTCTTTCTGTGTATATGGTTCAACAGCGCTATCGACCGGCCGTGGAGAGAAGATAAAAGAACTTCCAGCTCCACCGGCTTGCTGGGTTGTTTTAGCTAACCCCGGAGTGGGTGTTTCCACTCAGACAATTTATCAGCAGTTAAAGATTGAAGGTATTGAGCATCCTGATACAAAAGGAATGGTTAATGCGATTGAGCATGGAGATTTTCAATCTATTTGTGACAAGGTCGCAAATGTGTTGGAACCTGTCACACTGAAGCTATGTCCGGAAGTGAAACAAATTAAACAGCAGATGGCTGAAGCAGGAGCAGATGCGGTATTGATGAGCGGCAGCGGACCAACTGTCTTTTCTCTTGTATCCCAAGAGAGTCGCGCATACCGGATATACAACAGCTTGAGAGGATTTTGTGAGCAAGTGTATGTTGTACGGATGCTTGGCGGGCGGCCTGAGCTTGATTAAAACCGTACGAGAGTGTTATTATCTAACAATAACATTCGGTTTTGAGGTGTAGAGATGAAAAGAAGTGAACGTTTGGTTGCGATGACGAATTATCTGATAAATCATCCGCAGCAATTGGTGTCTTTGCCATATTTTTCAACAACGTACGCTGCTGCCAAATCTTCCGTAAGCGAAGATTTGTCTATTATAAATGATATGTTCCAGCAAGAAGGAATTGGGTATTTGCAATCTGTATCAGGTGCAGCTGGCGGTGTTCGTTATATCCCCATCTACTCAAAGGAAAACAGTGCCTCCTTCATTGATGAGCTTTGTGATAAGCTGGCGGATTCGGATCGACTTCTGCCAGGAGGATATTTGTTCATGAGTGATATTCTTGGAGAACCTGCTGCAGTAAACAAAATTGGCCGTCTTTTTGCGACAGCTTTTCATGACCGCAAAATTGATGTAGTTGTGACAGTTGCTACAAAAGGTATCCCGATTGCTTATGCAGCAGCGAATTATTTGAACGTCCCCGTTGTCATTGTTAGAAGAGATCCGAAAGTAACAGAAGGATCTACGGTGAGTGTCAATTATGTTTCTGGATCGTCAAGGAAGATACAGACGATGGTCCTATCGAAGCGTAGCATACCGGATCAAGCCAATGTATGTATTGTTGATGACTTCATGAAAGCTGGCGGTACGATCAATGGCATGAAGAGCCTTCTTCAAGAATTTAATGCTAATGTCACTGCTATTGGTGTATTAGCGGAAGCTGAAGATGAAGAAGAGGATCGTGTAGTGGAAGATTACACGTCGCTGATTAAGATACAGAACGTAGATGTCCGCAATAAGCAAATTGACGTACAAAAAGGTAATTACTTTAGCTAAGATAATGTTCCAATCCCTTACTGAAATTTTTTTTAAAAAAGTTTTAGGTTTAGAAGGAGTTTCCAGAGTTTTGTAGAATTACTGGTAATAAGTTCTAAATAAGGTAAGGGTGGTGAAACATAATGGAAGTAACTGACGTAAGATTACGCCGCGTTAATACCGAGGGAAGAATGCGTGCTATCGCTTCTATTACAATGGATCAAGAGTTTGTTGTACATGATATTCGTGTCATTGAAGGAAATAACGGCTTATTTGTCGCTATGCCTTCCAAACGTACACCAGACGGCGAATTCCGTGATGTGGCACATCCAATCAACTCCGGCACACGGAGCAAGATTCAGGATGCGGTGCTACAGGAATATCATCGTGCAGGAGATGAAGAAGTAGAAGTGGTGGAATATGAAGAAGCAGCAGGTGCTTCTTAATAGGAGAATAACAGATGGTATTCTGCCATCTTTCATAAAGGCAAAACTAACAGCTGTTCTAACATATGGAATGGCTGTTATTTTTATGCCATTAATTATGCATTTGGATATAAAATTGTCTCGAATTACGTGAAATCAAGCCAGCCTCCTGTTGAAATGACAATTATTTTAAGATATATTTACAGAGGATAAAAGAATGGAGGGTTCGCATGTCCAACCGATATGCAGTCATCCTTGCTGCTGGAAAAGGCACCAGGATGAAATCAAAGCTGTACAAAGTGCTGCATCCTGTTATGGGAAAGCCAATGGTACAGCATGTTACTGACCAGTTAAATTCTTTACACTTAAATAAATTGATTACGATTGTAGGACATGGAGCGGAGTCGGTTCAAGCACAGCTTGGCGATGCAAGCGTTTATGCTTTGCAGGAAGAACAGCTAGGTACAGGCCATGCCGTACTGCAGGCAGAAGAGTTCCTAAAGGATAAAGACGGTGTGACTGTTGTGCTGAGCGGAGATACACCGTTAATCACAAGTCAGACGATTCAAGCATTACTTGATCATCATGAACAGCAAGGGGCAAGTGCAACAGTTTTGACTGCAAAAGCACCAGAACCTGCAGGTTACGGCCGTGTCATTCGCAATGATGCAGGAGAAGTACTTCGTATTGTAGAGCACAAGGATGCGAATGCAGAAGAATTGCTCGTTGATGAGATTAATACGGGTACATACTGCTTTGATAATAAATTATTGTTCCAAACATTACATAATGTATCGAACGATAATGCTCAAGGTGAGTATTACCTTCCAGATGTACTGGAACTATTGAAGAAAGACAACAAACTGGTGACTGCATACCAGACAGCTGACTTTGATGAAACAATGGGTGTAAATGATCGCGTTGCACTTTCCGAAGCGGAACAAATTATGAAACGCCGTATCAATGAGCAGCACATGCGCAATGGTGTAACAATTGTAGATCCCACGTCTACTTACATCAGTACGGATGCCGTAATCGGCCAGGATGTGACAATCTTACCGGGCACAATGATTCTAGGAAACACGGTAATTGGGGAAGATAGTATCATTGGCCCGAACTCAGAAGTGAAGGATGTCACAATTGGAGACCGTACAATTGTGAAACAAAGCGTTGCGCATGACAGTGAGATTGGCAATGATGTCAATATCGGACCATTTGCTCACATCCGCCCACAAGCACAGCTTGGCGATAATGTGAAGATTGGTAACTTTGTTGAAGTGAAAAAAGCATCGATTGCAGATGGAAGTAAAGTATCTCATTTGAGCTACATTGGCGATGCTGAAGTAGGAAAAGATGTCAATATCGGTTGTGGTACAATAACAGTGAACTATGACGGAAAAAATAAACATCTGACGAAGATTGAGGACAATGCGTTTATCGGTTGTAATACAAACCTGATTGCGCCAGTCACAGTCGGAAAAGGTGCTTTAGTAGCAGCAGGTTCGACAATTACAGATGATGTACCATCAGAAGCTTTATCAATTGCTAGAGCAAGACAAGAAAACAAAACTTCTTATTTTAAGAATAAATAATTTTGGAGGGTTACTTGACATGCCTTATACTGATCCATCGTTAAAAGTTTTTTCTTTGAATTCCAATCCGGAGTTAGCTAAGTCAATTGCAGACCACATTGGCGTAGAATTGGGTAAAATCACTGTCTCCCACTTTAGCGATGGCGAAATCCAGATTAATATTGAAGAAAGTATCCGCGGCTGCGATGTGTATGTTGTTCAATCCACTAGCGCGCCGGTTAACCAGCACATGATGGAATTGCTTATCATGATTGATGCATTAAAACGTGCGTCAGCTAAAACGATTAACATTATCATGCCTTACTACGGTTATGCACGTCAGGACCGTAAAGCACGTTCTCGTGAACCAATTACAAGTAAATTGATTGCTGATATTCTGCAAACAGCTGGTGCAACACGCGTCTTGACGCTTGATTTGCACGCACCGCAAATTCAAGGTTTCTTCGATATTCCAATTGATCATCTAGTCGGTGTTCCGATTCTATCTGATTACTTCGAGAAAAAGAACTTGGAAGATATCGTTGTTGTATCTCCTGACCATGGTGGTGTAGTTCGTGCTCGCCGTATGGCTGACCGTCTGAAAGCACCGATTGCAATCATTGATAAGCGCCGTCCGCGTCCAAACGTGGCAGAGGTAATGAATATTATCGGCGAAATCAAAGGAAAAACAGCAATCATTATTGATGACATCATTGATACAGCTGGTACCCTTACACTAGCAGCTAATGCTTTAAGAGAAAAAGGCGCAACAGCAGTATATGCAGCATGCTCTCACCCAGTATTATCTGGACCGGCAATCGAGCGAATCCAAAATTCTCAAATTAAAGAGCTTGTTGTGACAAACTCTATTCCGCTTCCAGAAGAGAAGCAAATTGACAATATCACACAGCTTTCTGTGGCACCATTGTTCAGTGAAGCGATCATTCGTATTCATGAACAGCAATCTGTTAGTGTACTATTTGATTGATTATATGTTTAGTGCCTGAATCATAAGGGAATCCTTACATGTAGATGCGTAAAAACATGGAGGGTGATTATGATGGCAGTAAAACTTAAAGCAAATAAAAGAGATAACCATACAAAGTCGTATCTCAATGAATTACGCGAGGAGGGTATTATCCCTGCAATCGTGTATGGCAACGGGAAAGAGCCTGTAAGTGTTGCAGTAGATAGTATCGACTTATTAAAAACAGTACGTGATGAAGGGAAAAATGCGGTAATCTCCTTGGATATAACAGGAGATGCAGTAGATGTTATGCTGCACGATTACCAAACGGACCCATTAAAAGATCGTATCTTGCACGCTGATTTCTTTGTAGTAAACATGTCTGAAGCGCGCACTGTAGAAGTACCGATTCAGCTGGAGGGAGATGCACCAGGTTCTAAAGAAGGCGGCGTATTACAGCAGCCATTGTACGATTTAGAAATCAGTGCAAAACCTAATGATATTCCGGATCATATTTCAGTCGATGTTTCTAAGTTGGAGGTCGGTGACAGTATCAGTGTAGGTGACCTGCCAACAAACGGCACGTACGAAATACTCACAGACGCTGATACAACGATCGCAACAGTCACAGCACCAACTGCAGAAATTGAATCCGATGACACAACTACTGGTGACGCAAGCGATGTAGAGGCAATGGAAGAAGGATCTAAGAACGATAAAGAAGAATAAATGATTGGAAGAAGAGCTGTACCGAAAAGGTGCAGCTCTTTTTTTATGTTTGATTGAACTTTACCGATATCTCAAACGTCATATAGACAACAGATAGGAAAGGGGGGGTGAAATGGAAGACGCGGTAGATAGTGTTTCGATCGAGAATGCTAAGAAAGATAAATCAGCTTTCAGTCTGCTATTCCAGCAATACTATACATTCTTATATCGTTATCTCTTCAAACTCACCATGAATAAAGAAATGACAGAAGACTTACTGCAGGAAACGATGATACGTGCCTATATAAATTTACCTAAATTCCGTTATCAATCAAAGTTTTCCACGTGGCTGATATCAATTGCAACGCGTCTATTCTTGGACGAACAACGAAAAAGAAAACGAGATATAAAAAGACATGAGCAGCTGACTGAGAATGAAAAACGAAAAATGAAATGGGAGTTGGCACAAGAAAATCTGGATTGGTCACTGCACCTCGAATTATTTTCCACCCTATCTACAAAGACGAGAACGCTCATCCTGCTTCGTCATTATTATGGCTATTCCATTGAGGAGATTGCTGCAATGGCAAAATTAAAAAAAGGAACGGTTAAATCTCGTATCCATTATGCACAAAAGAAATTAAGAGAGGAGTGGCGTGATGAAGCATGATGATGTAATCAAGGAAATGAATGAAACGTGGTCAGAAATGGACAGGAAAGTGCCAATTGATATCCCGGATGCTGAGGAGATCATCCACCAGCTGAATTGTGGAGAGAAGCGATATCAGGAAAGCCTGCGTAAAGAATTATTTGGATTCATCCTTCTCGCATGTGTCTTGCTGTCTTTATATATCGTAGCAGTTGTGCATATCATGTGGGCTTTTTATGTTATGCAATTCACATCAGCTGCTGCAGTTCTCATTCTATTGTTGGTTGAGAGAAGAAAAAGGAGGGTGATGTAATGACAGCGCATGAATTAACAATCACTCTCTTTGTTATACCAGTTTTACTGGCGCAAGGGATTTGGTTATATATAGATGCTAAAAAAAGAGGCACATATGCATGGGCCTGGGGGATTGTTGGGTTGATACAGTTTCCAATGCCACTCCTTTGTTACTATATATTCATTATTCGCAGAGACAGAAGGAGGTAGCTGGAAGTGGAGAATATACTCTCATTGCTGTTGCCTGTTCTTGCAGTGCAGTTGATCTTACTAGTAACTGCACTTATCCATTGCATTCGAGCAGAACATACACTAGGACCAAAATGGCTCTGGATCATCATCATTTTTTGCGTGAGTATTATCGGACCGGTCTTATTTTTTGTCGTCGGAAAAAGGAGAGATAGGTAGATGGCTATATTGGAAGCAAGGGGTTTGGTAAAACAATTTGGGAAACATGTTGCAGTTAACAACTTGAATCTCCAACTTAAGGAAAATGAGTGTCTTGCGCTCTTAGGACCAAATGGAGCTGGTAAGACAACAACTTTACACATGCTAGCAGGTTTAATAGCACCTACTGACGGTGTGATATTGAGTCAGAACAAAGCACTTAGTAGAGATAAAGTTGGCTTTCTGCCTCAGCACCCTGTTTTTTTTAATTGGATGTACCCGAAAGAATATCTTCTGTTAGCAGGTACTTTATCAGGAATGACAAATCGAATAACAAAAGAACGAATTCAATACGTACTAGAACTGACTGGTTTATTAAAAGCGCAAAAGCAGAAAATAGGCAGTTTCTCTGGGGGCATGAAACAGCGGCTCGGTATAGCGCAGGCTATCTTACATGAACCACAAATCCTTCTGCTGGATGAACCGGTCTCTGCACTTGATCCAGCAGGAAGGATAAATGTGATGAATATCATGGATGGATTGAAGAGTAAGATGGCCATCTTATTCTCGACGCATGTATTGCATGATGCAGAGCAAGTCTGTCATAAGGCGTTGATTATGAGAGAGGGACAGGGGATTTCATATGAGGATATGAAGGAATGGAAAGGTAAGCTGCTTAAAGAACGTTATCGCTTGGAAACATCAAAAACTCTACCAGATGGAATACTGCGTAAACTTTATGAAAAAATAGAAGTGCAGGAAACTAAGAGGGTTGTTGGAACATTAAAACCCGGTATAACGTCAAATATGTTATTGCAAAGTTGCATTGAGCAGAATATACAAGTCTGTTACTTTGGAGCAGAAGAAAAATCCTTAGAGGAACGTTACATGGAGGTGATGGAAAGTTGAACAAGTTTAACGCACTGTTTCGTAAAGAATGGCTGGAAGCTTGGAGAGACAAGAAGTTAGTTTGGCTGCCTGCTGTTATGCTTCTAATGACAATTCTCCAACCAATCACGCTATATTTTATGCCGGCTATCTTGGAAAACTCGAACAGTTTGCCAGAAGGTGCAATAGTGGAACTGCCTATCCCCAGTGGAGGAGAAGTACTGGTAAGTACATTATCCCAACTGCATACAATTGGAACAGCGATTATCGTACTAGCTTGTATGAATGTCATTGTGCAGGAGAGGAATACAGGCGCTCTCATGCAACTATTCACTAGGCCTCTTAGTACTGCCACCTACATTTTCAGTAAGTGGACAATGCTTGTATTGCTCCATCTAAGTGCCTTTTCTCTTTCCTATGGAGTTGCATGGTACTACACAAATAATTTATTTACCGATGTTTCGTTTGATTCCGTTTGGAAAAGCTTTATGATTTATTGTTTATGGATCGTACTAGTTATTACAGTCACCTTATTTGTTGGTACATTTCTTCGCCGCAGCGGAGGGGTAGCAGGTATTTCAATTCTAATTCTAGCCAGTATAGCAATCCTTTCGACTGTCCTACCTGATACAGCGACTTATCTGCCTTCCAGTATACTTACTCTAGCAACGGATATACTTGAGATGGAAAAGACAACTCTGCATACAGGAATTATCGTCACAACATCCCTCGCCTTTATTCTTTTATTGCTGATAGGAATGGTAAAACAGTTTAACAGGAGTGTTAAGTTTTAATGAAGTAGGATTATTCCAAACCAATAAAGGATAAGATAGAAAGAAGCAGAGGCAAAGCATGTCAAGGATGTGAAAGGAAGCATCCTTGGTGTGCTTTTTTGTGCAAGATAGAAGGGATTATCTATGTAAAGGTAGAAGAGGTAGCGTGGGGAATTGATTTAATCTGGGGAATTCCTGCTTACCACTCCGTTTTTAACCGATTTCTTCGCTTTTCGGTGATGTCTAGCTTCGAGAGCCATGGACTGCGCCGTAAGCGATAAATCCCTGCGTGGAGAAAACATCCACTCCGGGCTTTCTCGCTTACTTCTTCGTCCCTAACCGCCTCTCTCCGCTTTTCGGTGGTGTCTAGCTGCGAAGAACAGAAACTGCGCTATAAGCGATAAGTCCCTGCGAAAGGAAAGAACACCTTCCTCCGGGTCTTCTCACTTATTTCTCCGTTTCTAAACGTTCTTCTCCGCTTTTCGGTGATGTCTAGCTGCGAGAGCCAGGGACTAGAGTATAAGCAAGGAATCCCTATGTGGGAAAGACACCCACTCCGTGCGCCCTTGCTTATCCTTACGTCCCTAACCGCCTCTCTCCGCTTTTCGGTGATGTCTAGCTGCAGAAACCAGAAACTGCGCTGTAAGCAATGAATCCCTATGTGGGAAAGACACCCACTCCGGGCTCCCTTGCTTACCGCTCTGTTTCTAACCGGTTTCTTCCGCTTTTCGGTGGTGTCTAGCTGCGAAGAACAGAAACTGCGTTATAAGTGATAAGTCCCTGCAGAAGGATAGGACACCTTCCTCCGGGTCTTCTCACTTATTTCTCCGTTTCTAACCGGTTTCTTCCGCATTTCGGTTTCCTTGTATTTTATTTTCTGTTGGGGTATCATTTTTTCGTATGGAATTTGTGAATAAAGGGCGTTTATAGATATGAAAATGATTGTTGGTCTTGGGAATCCGGGTCAGAAGTTTGATCAGACACGGCATAATATTGGGTTCATTGCAATTGATGAATTGGTGCATCGGCACAATTTGCCGTTAACAAATAAAAAGTTCAATAGTGTATATGCAACGGGTATGATTAATGGGGAAAAGGTAATTCTGGTGAAGCCTATAACGTTTATGAACCTTTCAGGCGAGGCGGTGCGTCCGCTAATGGATTATTATAATGTGGAGCTTGAGGATGTGGCTGTCATTTATGATGATTTAGACTTGCCTGCTGGGAGGATTCGTCTTCGGGAGAAGGGCGGTCATGGCGGCCATAATGGTATTCGGTCTTTGATTGATCATCTCGGTACGAAAGAATTCAAACGGCTTCGACTTGGGATTGGCCGTCCGGTTAATCAGCAACCTGTAGTAGACTATGTACTCCAGCGTTTCCATAAGGATGAATTACAAGATATAGTAGACAGTGTGAAGAAATCTGCTGATGCTGTAGAAGCATGGCTTCAGGAGCCTTTCTTGAACGTTATGAACGATTTCAATCGCTGACACATACAGTGCCATGTGTATGAAATATACGTTTTTCGGGCAGACTTTGACAGAGTCAAATCTAAGTCTCGGAGGCGTGAACATGGCTATTATTTATCGTTGTCGGCATTGCAAAACACAGCTTGCAGAACTGGATGAATATAAAGTAGATATAAAATCGCTCGGGTGGGATCAGTTATCCGCAGTTGATTATCAGGAAATGGTGCAGATGGATGCTGGAAATATTGTTTGCCAGGTGGCATGTGAGGATTGTGAAAATACCTTGCAGCGATACCCGCATTACCATGAACTGGATCATTTTATGCAATAACGTATAGCTAAATATTGCAGTCATAAAAAAGCTTTGGTGCTTCAACCAAGGCGTTTTTTGCTTATGATATGTACTAGCAGAAGGAGGCATTATGCAAGAGATTAAGCAATTCGTCTCTGCCCAGGATGACATTCAGTCCGTCATCAACGGGATAAAGTCAGGGATGGGGGAACAGCTTCTCACCGGCTTGTCTGGATCGGCAAGAGGTGTGTTGGCGACAGTGCTGCAGGATGCAGTACGACGCAAGGTTATACTCGTTACCCACCAGTTGACACAGGCGCAGACACTTTATGAAGACTTATTAGAACTTAGTACAAATTCAAATGTTTATCTTTACCCGGTAAATGAACTGCTAGCTTCAGAGCTCGCTATCTCAAGTCCGGAACTTCGCAGCCAGCGTCTTGATGCTTTGCGAAATTGGATGCAGAGTGAAAATGGTGTCTTGGTGGCACCGGCAGCTGCTTTAAAACGAATACTTCCGCAACCAGCTAAATGGGAAAGCTATCAGCTGGCTTTTCGTGTTGGAGAAGAAATCGATCTTGACCAATATATGAAGTCACTTGTAGATATGGGATACGAGCGTTCGGATATGGTTGCTGGACCAGGGGAGTACAGCTTGCGCGGCGGTATACTGGATATTTTTCCGCTGACAGAAGACAATCCAGTGAGAATCGAATTATTTGATACAGAAATTGATTCAATACGATATTTTGATTCAGACACACAGCGATCGATGGAAAAGCAAAAAACTGTGGAAATAGGACCTGCAACAGAATTGCTTGTCGATCAAGAAGATATCGCAAGAGCAGCTGATCGTCTGGAGAAAGCATTGGGCGAAACAATTAGTAAGCTAAAAGAAGATGAACATAAACAGCGGGTGCTTGAGGCAGTCAGTCAAGATCTGGAACGACTGAAGCAGCAAGAGCGCTTTCCTGCGATGGCTAAATATGCTGGCTATTTCTATGAGAAGCCAGCTAGCTTATTAGATTACCTTGGGCAGGATGGCTATATTATCCTGGATGAGATGAGCCGTATTCAAGAAACTGCCAATCGGCTTGATGAAGAGGAAGCAGAATGGCATCAAAGCCTATTGGAAGCGCATCAAACTGTCAGGGATTTGCGTCTTTCCTTTGACTGGCATGAGGTATTGCGGCAGATGAAACAGCCGCGTCTGTATTTGAGTGTGTTCCTGCGGCATATATCGAATACACACCCGCAAAACATCGTAAATGTAACATGCAGAGCGATGCAGCAATTCCACGGACAAATGCATTTATTGAAAAATGAGTTAGAACGATGGAGCAAGAGCAATTATTCTATTATATTAATGGCGCCGAACCAACAGCGAGCAGAAAAAATACAGGCAGTAATGGCTGATTATGAGATGGAAGCTGTCATTACAGAGCGTGTCTCATTACCAGCGAGTACACCGACAATCATTATTGGCAATATTAGCAGCGGATTTGAGCTGCCGTTCCATAAGCTGGCGGTACTAACAGAGAACGAGTTGTTTAAAAAACGAACATCAAGACCAAAACGGAAACAAAAGATATCCAATGCAGAACGAATCAAAAGTTACCAGGAGCTTGCAGTTGGTGATTATGTTGTTCATGCTAATCACGGTATTGGTCGCTATGTTGGAATAGAAACGCTGCAGGTACAAGATATACGTAAAGATTTCATGTTAATCCGTTACTCGGGCGACGATAAGTTATTTGTTCCAATTGATCAAATTGACCTTGTGCAAAAGTATGTTGGTTCGGAAGGTAAAGAACCAAAGCTGTATAAACTTGGCGGATCAGAATGGAAGAAAGTAAAAAGTCGTGTGCAATCTTCTGTGGAAAATATTGCGGATGAACTGATCAAGTTATACGCGGAGCGAGAAGCATCTAAAGGGTATGCCTTTTCAGAAGATACCGAGATGCAGCGGGAGTTCGAAGCCGCTTTCCCTTATCAGGAAACAGAGGATCAGCTTCGCTGTATTGATGAAATTAAGCAGGATATGGAACGGGAACGGCCGATGGACAGGCTGCTTTGCGGAGATGTAGGGTACGGCAAAACAGAGGTTGCCATACGTGCTGCATTTAAAGCAATTGCAGATGGCAAGCAAGTTGCAATTCTTGTGCCAACTACTATATTGGCGCAGCAGCATTATGAGACGATCTTAGAGCGATTCCAAGACTACCCAATCAATGTCGGACTAATGAGTCGTTTCCGAACACGAAAACAGCAAAATGAAGTAACAGCAGGCTTAAAGAACGGTACGGTGGATGTTGTCGTTGGTACGCACCGACTATTGTCTAAGGATGTCGTCTATAAGGACCTAGGGTTGTTAGTTGTCGATGAAGAGCAGCGTTTTGGTGTAAAACATAAAGAAAAACTAAAACAGCTGAAGACAAATGTCGATGTATTAACATTGACGGCAACGCCAATTCCGCGGACATTGCATATGTCCATGCTTGGTGTAAGAGACTTATCTGTTATTGAAACACCACCTGAAAACAGATTTCCGATTCAAACATATGTTATGGAATACAATCCGGTGTTTATCCGTGAAGCGATTGAGCGGGAAATGGCTCGCGATGGCCAGGTGTTCTTCCTCTATAACCAGGTCGAGAGCATCGAACGAAAAGCACAGGAGATTTCTGCGTTAGTTGACGATGCTAGGGTTGCATTTGCGCATGGACAGATGAATGAATCGGAACTGGAAGGTGTAATGCTTGCCTTCTTGGAAGGCGAGTACGACGTCCTTGTCAGTACGACCATCATTGAAACTGGTGTAGATATTCCCAATGTAAATACTCTGATTGTTAATAATGCGGATCGAATGGGGCTTAGTCAGCTATATCAGCTGCGCGGACGAGTTGGACGTTCGAACCGTGTTGCTTATGCTTACTTCACGTATCAGCAAGATAAAGTGCTCACAGAAGTGGCTGAGAAACGACTGCAGGCGATTAAAGAATTTACAGAGCTTGGATCTGGTTTCAAGATTGCAATGCGTGATTTATCTATCCGCGGAGCAGGTAACTTGCTCGGCTCGCAGCAACATGGGTTTATTGATTCTGTCGGCTTCGATATGTATTCACAGATGCTTACCGAAGCAGTGGAGGCTCGTAAAGCAGGTAAGCCTACTGAGGAGATGAAGCCGTTTGAAGTAGAATTGGATCTGGACATCAATGCGTATATACCGGAAAGCTATATTAGCGATGAAAAGCAGAAGATTGATATGTACAAACGTTTCCAAAGCTGCATCTCTCAAGAAGAAATCCATGACTTACGCGAGGAGCTGATTGATCGTTTCGGAGATTACCCGGATGAAGTAGCCAATCTCTTCCACGTTACAACAATCAAGATGTATGCGAAGCGTGAGAAAATTGAATCCATCAGTGAGAAGAAGAAAAAGCAGCGCATGGAAATACTCGTCGATCCAGATATGAGTCAGCATGTAGATGGCGGCAAGCTATTTGACTTCGCTAATCAATACGGGCGGATGGTCCAGCTTGGCACAGAAGACAAGAAACTGAAAATCGTGTTCAATTGGGACAGAAACTCCTATAACCGCCGGTATGAGATTGCAGAGGAATTCATCCAAGCGATGCGGGAATTCAAGCGAGCTGGCTAAAGTCTTAACATTGTCCTCGAAAAAATTGGCAGGAAATGAATAGTTATGCCAATGTGTATCATACTAACAGCACAACTGGTGAATTCTTCTTTTCTTCATAATAAGTAGAAAATACCCCAGAGCAGCTTAGGATACAGAAAGAGAGGCAATGGAAGATGAAGGCTACAGGAATCGTACGTAGAATTGATGATTTGGGACGTGTTGTTATCCCGAAAGAAATACGCCGGACACTGCGCATTCGAGAAGGAGATCCGCTAGAGATCTTTGTTGATCGTGATGGAGAAGTTATCTTAAAAAAATACTCACCTATCAGTGAGTTAGGTGACTTCGCAAAAGAATATGCGGAAGCACTATTTACTACGATTGATCATGGTGTTATGATCTGTGACCGTGACGAATATATTGCAGTTGCAGGCGAATCAAAGAAAGAATACATGAACAAAGGTATTGGAGAAGTGATCGAAAAGGCAATGCAGGACAGAGCAACTGCTGTCTATAATCAATCGGGAAATGTCGAACTTGTAGAAGGAAAAGATGACGAGATACAGGCGTATGTAGTCAGCCCGATTATTGCCAGCGGTGACCCAATTGGCTGTGTTGTCATTGTCAGTCGTAATGACGGTGAATTGGGAACGGTAGAGGAAAAGGCTGCAGAAACAGCTGCTAATTTCCTTGCAAGACAAATGGAATAATGAATCTGAAATCATAGGAATCCCGCAGCATATCAGCTGCGGGATTCTTTTTTATGCTAAGCTGGTGAAAAGGAGGAGGAGACGATATGATACTAGAACATCAAAACGGCCTTTTGTTATGGCGCAAAAGCCTGCTGGGAGAGAGAAGCTGGCGTGATGACCTTAGCTACAAACTGCTATTCAATCCTAGCGGAAAGTCCATCTATCAGTTCAAAGAACACACTATGGAGCTATCCACCGGTGAATCACTCCTCCTCAACCCACACGTTATTCATAAGCAGCTCTTTCATACCGCAGAGAAATGGATCGTAGAGTTAAGCCCAGTACTTTTAACGGATATTGCAAAGGAAATTGGCATTACAGCCCAAGATCCTTTCTTTACAAAAATTGTATTTAAGCATCCTCTCATTCATCAGTGGGTGGAGACGACGCGCATGTATTTACAAATGCAAACGACCGAAACAGAGCAGCGCTTTTGGATGGAAAACAGTTTAATTCAGCTTGCGTTACTGCTGCTTCGACTTGTTCCAGGCGCACATGCCGAAAATTGGAATATAGAAGGATACGATCCGTCGATTTATGTAGTGCTGGATGCACTGAAGCAGAGTTATGAACAGGATTGGACTTTGGATGATATGGTGGCATTGACTTCGTTAGGAAAGTATCAGTTCAGTCATTACTTCAAAAAGGAAACAGGTCTGACTCCCTACAGCTGGCTGCAAATACTCCGTGTCGTGAGAAGTCAGAAGCTGCTGCAGCAATCAGATGTCTCCATTCTTACAATTGCCTTAGAAGTAGGATTTAAAAATGCGGCTTCCTATCATACGGTATTTCGGCGGCTCTATGGTCAGACACCAGGTACTTTCCGAAAGAGACTGCTGCATGCATAGAAGCATACAATAAATAAAATTGCCAATCCGCTTATTAGCATTAATGTTCGAATAGATAACACGGGTAATAGACTAGCATAAATACTTAAGGACAGTGTGTTAGCTGCATAAAGCAAAACAGCATTTGTACTAAAAGCCCTGCCTAGCATCGCTTTAGGTACAGAAGTCTGGATAAGATAAACTCTCGTCAAACTGCTGATTGGGAGGCCTATTCCAATGAGCAACGCGCCAATAAAGAAAACCGGCAGCTCATATACAAATCCTATTATGCTGATTCCCAGCCCCCATATGATACAGCCGATCAAATACTTTTTCATGTTCAGCTGTTTTAGCAGATAAGGGAGAAGAACACTGATGATTGTAGCTGCAATACCATAAAGTATCTGTAAAGCATTAAACCAACTCTCTCCATCTGTTGTAATCTCCTCGAAAGCAAGCAGCATTCCTACTTGCCATACCCATGTATTAAAAAAGACGACAAGGAAAGTGATCACAAAAAGCTGTACCAGCTTTGAATTGGTTTTCCCGTATTGCACAAAGGCCCAGATAGATTGATACAAAGAAGACAAAGAGAGGCTTTCCTTGTTTGCTAAACGAAGTATAGATGGTAAACGAGAGATGAATACAGCACTAATAGCAAAAGACAAAGCATCTATGATGAATAAATAAACAATATCACCTTTTGCCAGCATCCAGGCAGCCAAGATTGGACCTGCTAAAGAAGCTGGTCGTTGTATAGTGTCCCATATACTATTAGCAGCAGGAAGCTGCTCTTCTTTAACAAGCTCAAGCAGAACAGCGCGATGAGCAGGATTAAAAAAGCATCCGCAGCATTGGAGCAGGAAGCTGCCTGTTAATAAATGATAAAAGTTCAGCCAATTTTGGAAGTATAAAATGACAGTGAAGCATACAATTCCAAATCGCAATAAATCCATGATAATCATCATCTTTATTCTATTTATTACATCTGCCACTGCTCCGCCAATTAAGCCGAATAGCAGATACGGCACTGTTTCTGCAATCGCTATAAAAGTAGTCTGCATATTTGATTCTGTCAGACGATATGTGAGAAATAAAAAGCCTAAGCCAGATAAGATATTGCCAATTTGGGAAATGGCACCTCCCGAGAAGTAATAGATCACATGACGGTTCTTCTGAATATCTTTATACATATAATCACCTCCTGTTCAGCATATAGCCCAGACAGGATTCCGTCGTATAGAATCTTGTGCAAAGATAAAGCAAGATTTGACATATCGCTACGTGGTATAATTCCAGTAGAAAAGGTTGGGGGAATTAGTGCATGGGGTTAGGAATGAAGCGGCTTTTCCATGGAGCGTTTATCCTGGCAGTCGCTGGATTGATCAGTAAGATCTTAAGTGCGGGTTATCGTGTCCCGTTCCAAAATATTGTAGGTGATAAAGGGTTCTATATTTACCAGCAGGTATATCCTTTCCTTGGTATTGCAGCGAGCTTAGCTTTGTATGGAATTCCGGCTGCGGTATCTCGGCTAGTGTCTGAACAATATCCGAAGCAGCTGCCATCTCTTCGTTCGTTCTACATGCCGCTCGGTGCTTTTTTGTTTGTCTTGGCCGGTCTAACGTCTGCCTTTGTATATATAGCGGCACCGCAGATAGCTGGACTTATGGGGGATCCTGCTCTGAAGATCCCGCTTCAAGCATCAGCTTTTATCTTTCTCGCTGTTCCGTTTACAGCTATATTAAGAGGTGTTTACCAAGGGAAGCAGAATATGACACCCACAGCTGTTTCGCAAGTAGTAGAGCAGCTTGTCCGGGTAGGATTGATTCTGCTTGTTACTTTCTTGCTCGTTCGTGGCGGAAGTGATTTATACGCAATTGGGGCGAAAGCGGCGCTAGCATCTTTAGCAGGAGCTTGCTGCGGTATTATAGTGCTCTGCTTTTTTATGAAACATGAACCGATCATCTCTTCTGTTAAGCAGTCGCTGCCATGGATCCATGTCATAAAAACAATTTTCGTATACGGCTTTTTTATTTGTCTAAACTATATGCTATTGCTTTTGCTGCAGTTTGCAGACGCGTTTACACTTGTATCTGGATTGCTGGAACATGGGTTTAGTTTGGAAGAAGCACGTGAATGGAAAGGAATATATGATCGTGGGCAGCCGTTAGTTCAGCTGGGGATTGTGATAGGTTCTTCTCTAGCGCTGGCATTTGTACCGTCTATCACGAAAAAACAGCTGTTGAGCGAGCGGAAATCTGTGATTGCCTTACTGCATAGTGGATGGAAGCTTAGTTTCTTATTATCCATCGCTGCTGCTGCCGGTCTAATCAGTCTTTTCCCGCTAATTAATAGATTACTCTTTAAAGAAGATCTTGGTACATATACGCTGCAAGTATTTATGCTTACAATCTTTGTCTGCTCACTCACACTAACAACCGCTTCTATGCTGGAGACGTTAGGGAAGTGGAAGCACACTGCGGCTGTTATTGCTGGCGGGTTGTTAATTAAGTGGATGCTGAATGAATGGCTTGTCCCGATGTGGGGGATTATGGGGGCTTCTGTAGCAACCGTTATTACCGTGACCTGCATCTTGGCTGCCAATCTGTATTTGCTTCACCGTTATATACCCGATATGAAACTGTTCCAGCTGCCGTGGAGGAGTTTGTTTGTCGGATTGTTGGTCATGGTTGTCGCAGTTGGTATGTTATATGCAGCCGCTGTCGAATTGTTTCACGTGAAAACACGATTTTTGTTATTGGCATATGTTATCTTCGCAGTCATAACAGGTGCAATGCTGTATGCTATTACTTTAATCAAGACGAAAGCGTTCAGTCGATCTGAATTAAAGTCATTACCGTTCAGCCGATATTTGCTGCGTTTGGAAGGGAGAACGAAAAAATGAAACATACAATAGAAGTGGTAGGACTTGGCGGCGGCGACATTAATCAGCTGTCACTTGGAATTTACCGAAAATTAAAGGAACATGCAAACCCTATCTTTGTGAGGACGAAGGACCATCCAGTCGTCCAGACCTTGCAAGAAGAAGGTGTGACGTTTCATTCGTATGATGAGATATATGAACAATATCCAGATTTTCAGACGGTATATGAAGAAATAGCAAACAGCTTGTTTCGGGAAGCAGAGGAAGGTTCCATCATCTATGCAGTACCGGGACATCCAATGCTGGCAGAAAAAACAGTACAGCTGCTGTTGGCACAGCAAGAAGTAGATGTAAAAATCATTGGTGGCCAGAGCTTCTTAGATGACTTATTCTCTGTCCTCCAGATTGATCCGATTGATGGCTTTCAGTTCGTAGATGCCACGTCCTTCCGCCGAGATGAACTAGAGTACAGGCAGCATCTTATTTTCTGTCAGGTGTACGATCAAATGGTGGCATCAGAAGTGAAGCTGGAATTATTGGAAGATCTTCCGCCGGAATATCCGGTGACGATTGTGGATGCTGTAGGCAGTTCGAGTGAAAGTATCAAAACAGTAGCGCTGGAGGAGCTGGACAGAAGTGTTGCGTTCAGTAATCTGATGAGCGTTTATATACCGCCGGCTATTTCATTAGAATTAAATCATAAGTTTTACAGGCTCCATGACGTCATTCGAACATTACGCGGGCCGAACGGCTGCCCATGGGATCAAAAACAAACACATACATCGTTACGCCGTTATTTAATTGAAGAGGCATATGAATTGATTGATGCGATTAACAAGGAAGATGATGAGAATCTGATTGAAGAGCTTGGAGATGTGCTGCTCCAAGTTATGCTGCATAGTCAAATCGGCGAAGATGATGGTTACTTCACGATTGATGATGTGATTCGAAGCGTGACAGAAAAAATGATTCGCCGTCATCCGCATGTGTTTGGAGATGAAGTGTTAGAAACAGAAGAAGAGCTGCGCGATAGCTGGGCAGCCATCAAGCAAGAAGAAAAGAAAGAGCAAGGTCGAACGGATACAGAAGATGCGGCGCTGCCTCAGTTGATGAAAGCTGCGAAGTTAGGAAAAGTCAAAGAGATAACTGTGTCTGAGATAGATCGGATGCTTGCAAAGCTGCGTGATGAAAGTAGCGAGCAGTATGAAACAGCAATTGGAGAGATTCTGTTTGCTATTGCTTCCCATGCAGGCTATCATAAGATAAACCCAGAAATCGCACTGCATCAGGTTATCGATAAGAAGCAAAGTACGGATAAAGGAAGTGAACGATGATGCGATTAGACAAGTTTCTGAAAGTATCACGATTGATTAAAAGACGAACACTGGCTAAAGAAGTAGCAGATCAAGGACGTATTACCATTAATGGTGTCCAAGCGAAGGCGTCCACAAATGTGGCTGTAGGAGACGAAATGGCTATTCGCTTCGGTCAAAAACTACTCACAATTGAGGTGCAGCAGCTTAAAGAAGCAGTGAAGAAAGACGACGCTGCAACGCTTTATAAAGTGAAAAAGGAAGAGCCTGTACAATAAAGCCGTTCTAACCTTGTCCCTATCTTCATAGATTGTTAGGGATAAAGGGAGGCGGTAACGATGGATCAAACCCGAAAAGTTCAAGCGGATCATGACATAAAGATGTTCAATCGAAAAACACTTGAGATCAGTGGTGTGAAAGAAGTGGACAGCTTTGATAGCGAGGAGTTTCTGCTTCAGACCGAGATGGGTTATATGGTCATCCGCGGCAATAACCTGCATATGAAGAATCTTGATTTGCAGGAAGGCAAGGTATCAATAAAAGGCAAGATCCAGGAGCTGTCTTATTTAGACGAGCAGCACGGGGAGAAGGCTAAAGGAATCTTTAGCAAGCTCTTCAAATGACGCTTACCGTCCAGTTCCTAACCATTGTGTCGATGATTGCCGGCGGAATTTATCTTGGAGCAGCCATGGATACATTCCGCCGCTTTGAACGGCACTGGAAGAGACAGGTCATCATGCGATATGTTATGGAATGCGGATTCTGGCTGCTGCAGGCATTGCTGCTATTCTTCCTGCTGTTTCAGGTAAATCAGGGAGAAATGCGTTTTTATATTCTTCTAGCACTAATATGCGGCTTCGCAGGATATCGAGCTCTATTTCAGACAAGCTATCGGCGTGTGCTCGAATGGCTTATTCGTGTGATTTACAGGATAATTTTCATCGCCAAACGCATCTTGTATGTACTTGTTCTGACGCCAATCCGATGGCTTCTGCAAGGGCTGCTTATGCTGGCTGGGGGATTACTCACACTGGTATGGAAGTTTGTTTGGCTGCTTTTCATTATCCTATTGTACCCGATACGTATCTTAGGACGGTTGATTTGGAAGCTGACACCAAAGAAGTACCGAAAAATTTACTCCATTTTAGCAGGTATCTATAGTAGAATGAAGAATATAGCAACAAAGGTTTATGATTCACTGCGCAGATCAAGGAGGTAAAACTGGCGTGGCAAGACAGAAACGGAACGTAACAAAGATGGAGTCCAGCTATACGAAAAAATACGACGCATATACAGAACGGCAGCGGAAAAAACAAAAAAGACTCTTTCGGCGTTTAATCTTGTTCGCCGCTTTTGCAGTTGTTCTGCTTGGACTGATGATAGCCTTTCATATTCACCAACGAGGTGTCTATACAGCAAAGCAGTCTGAATACAAAGAGAAACAAGAAGAGTTGGCTAGTTTACAAAAGAAGGAAGAGGAACTGAAAGAAGAGATTGAGCTTCTGAATGATAAGAGCTACGTACTGGAAATAGCCAGAACGAACTATTTTTATTCAAAAGACGGTGAAACGATATTTAAGATCACCGAAGAGGAGCCCTCTTATTGACACCCTTTTCCAAGCTTTTATATAATATATAAGTAGTATATTTCTTTCAAACTTTAAGGAGGAGCATTTTTTTTATGTCAATTGAAGTAGGCAGCAAGTATCAGGGTAAGGTAACAGGTATTACTAATTTCGGTGCATTCGTAGAACTGCCAGGCGGATCTACAGGTCTTGTGCATATTAGTGAGGTTGCCGATAATTATGTGAAAGACATTAATGAACATTTGTCTGTTGGTGACATGATCACAGTCAAAGTTATTAATGAAAAGGACGGAAAGATTGGGCTTTCTATTAAGAAAGCAAAAGATAATCCGCCTCCAGCACGCCGTAACAACAATAATAGAGGGTCCAATCATGGTGGTGGCCGTGAACGTACGGAAACTTTCGAAGCAAAAATGAATCGCTTCTTGAAGGATTCAGAGGACCGTTTGGCGTCCCTTAAGAAACACACAGAAGCAAAACGCGGTGGCAGAGGCGCTAAAAAAGGTTAAACTTGCTGTCTATATTGGGATTTGATAAAAATGCAAATCTTAAGATATAAAACGATTGACCGGATGCTTGCGAGCATTCGGTTTTTTCTTTGTATACATTTTTATATAAAAAAACAAGGAATGCATTATGCATTCCTTGTTTTAGGGATAGCGGCGGAGGGGATCGAACCCCCGACCTCACGGGTATGAACCGTACGCTCTAGCCAGCTGAGCTACACCGCCATAACAATATTTGTTTCAGACACAAGTAATATAATACACCAGCCTATACTATATGTCAATAATAAAATTATTATTCGTTTGCTGTTAAGAATACGGTATAGTAGGAATATAGTTTATTGGGAGGGGATCAATGTGATTTGCCTTGTAAGACATGGAGAAACGGATTGGAATAAGCTTGGCAAAGTACAAGGAAGCACCGACATACCATTGAATGAAACAGGAATAAAGCAGGCACAGGCAACTCGTGATTACCTGGCAGGCAGTGATTATGATCTAATCATCGCTAGTCCGATGAAACGTGCAAGGAAAACAGCAGATATCATTAATGAGTCTTTACAGCTTCCGCTCGTCGAGATGAAAGGGTTTGTCGAACGAGGGTTTGGCGAAGCAGAAGGGCTTACAAGAGAAGAGCGTGAGGCCAAGTATCCTAGCTGGGACTTTCCGGGTATGGAAACATGGGATGCCCTGGTGGAACGAGTAATGCAAGCCTTGCAGGAAGTAAATGTGAAGTATGGAGAGAAGAAAGTGCTGCTAGTTGCACATGGAGCAGTAATCTCTGCCATTCTAGCTACCATATCTGATGGGGAATACGACATCGAAAATACACGCCTTGTGAATGCGTGCTTAAGCAACATTCAGTTTATTGATGATAAATGGAAAATGCATAATTACAATCTTGCCGACCATCTGACGAATATATAGAAAAAACCTGCATCCAATCAAGGATGCAGGTTTTTTCGTTTAATGTGTTTCGGAAGGTTTGCCGATAGGTGTTGTAGTAGCATTAGTCTGTTCTTCTTCAATCTCATCTGCAGGACGAACTTTTTTCAAGAAGAATGAAAGCAGGAAGCCAACACCAGCAATTAATGTGGCAATCCAGAATGCATCATTGATACCTTCGATTGAACCAAGCAAAGTAGCTTGCTGCTGTGGTGTACCAGATGTCACCATATCTGTAACATGCTCTTTTGTTTGGTTAGAGAATACAGTAACAAGTAATGCTGTACCGATTGCACCAGCCATCTGACGCAATGTGTTTGCCATTGCTGTACCGTGTGCATAATAACGTTTTGGCAGCTGGTTCAAACCTGCTGTCATGATTGGCATCATAACCATCGATACACCGATCATGCGGAATGTATAAACAGTCATCATATACGTATACGTCGTATCGATTGTTAATGTGCTTAGGAAGTAAGTTGTAATAGTCGTGATCAAAAGTCCAATTAAAGCAAGTGGACGAGCGCCAATCTTATCAAATAACTTACCAGTAATAGGCGACATAATTGCAGATACTAATGCACCGGGCAATAGCAGTAAGCCTGATTCAAGAGGTGTGTAGCCAAGCATATTCTGCGTGAAAATAGGAATTAATAGCATCGCCGCAAACATTGCCATTGTAACAACGACATTGATTGCTGTTGATAGAGAGAACATCCAGTATTTAAATACACGGAATTCCAGCATCGGCTTTTTCATCATCAACTGGCGTGTAATGAAGATGACTAAGGCAACTGCGCCTACAGCTAATGTTGTAATAACTTCTGTCGAATCCCAGCCTTTATCACCAGCAACACTAAAGCCGTATAATAGTCCGCCAAATCCAATAGTAGAAAGAAGGACAGATAGAATATCAACAGATGACTTTTGTGTCTTCGTTACATTACGCAATACGAAAATAGCTAAAATTACATCAATAAGAGCAATTGGCAGGATGATAAAGAATAACCATCTCCAAGATGCACTTTGAACGATTAACCCGGATAGTGTAGGCCCTACTGCTGGCGCAAACATCATCGCAAGACCGATTAGTCCCATTGCACTTCCTCGTTTTTCAATTGGGAAGAGACTTAATACTGTATTGAATAGCAATGGCATCATAATACCAGCGCCGGCAGCCTGTATGATACGACCAATTAAGATGGTTGTGAAATCAGGTCCAACTCCGCAAATGAGAGTTCCAAGTGCAAACAAGCTCATTGCTGTGATAAATAATTTACGTGTTGAGAATCTTTCCATAAAGAAAGCAGTAATAGGAATTAAGATACCGTTAACTAGCATAAATGCTGTTGTCAGCCACTGGGCTGTATTTTCTTCGATTTCTAGATCCTTCATCATAACGGGCAGTGCGATATTCATCAATGTTTGGTTTAGGATAGCTACAAAAGCACCTAAAACCATGATGGCTATGATCGGACCTTTGTTAATCGTTTTCGGATCTACATAGGCAGAACGATCTTTCATGTTGTTTCATCTCCTTGAGTTGTTATCTTGTTAAGCAAACGGCGGTGAAGCGACATTAATGTCTCTATTTCCTCCGTGCTGAAGTTTGAAATGTTCCCCAATCTTTGCAAGTAGGCTCGGTATGCTGTCTTCTTCTGCTCCAGCCCCTTTGGAGTCAGCGACAGAACGATAGCGCGCCGGTCGTGTGTTGAACGCTCTCGTTTTACCAGGTCAGCTTGTACAAGCCTTTCAACCGTTTCACTTACTGTACTCTTGCTTGCATTCACTTTGTGCGCAAGTTCATTCAAGCCAGTTCCAGGCTCGTCCGCCAATACTTTTAGAATGTGGAGCTGTACGACAGTCACACCCAATTGGTCAGCATTATGCCAAAACTGCTTATGAAAAGCTTGATTCAAGCAGCGAAACGATTGAATAACTTGGCTGATCTTTTCCTCATCAGTCAAAGTTGTCATCCCCTCAACAAAAAAATAGTTCGCATGCGAACTGTTTCAGTATGAACTATTCTACTCCCTTTTTATTAAAATGCAATAAAGAAGTTTTGCGGTAAACGCTTCCTTAAAAAAGTAAATGTTTTCTGACAAGAGACCCAATAGCTGAACTCGTTACGACAACAGAAATTGACGTAAAAGAGCTGTTGTTGTCTTAGAGGTGTTGAAGCTCGTGAAAAGGCACGGGAATAAGTCGAAATGTTTTTCGGTTTGCATTGGTTCTTTTGACAAATTGTGAAAGAGAGGTGTGGTTAAATGACATTAATCAAAAAGAGTTTGTCCCGGGGATTACCATAGTATGTACACAGAGCCTCGGCAAATTGAGGATAGGAGTGTTCAATGTAATGGAGACAGTATCGAGAAAAAAATGGGGCATCTATGGAGTAGAACAGAAGCGGCTGGATAATTGGAAGAAGAAGGGGATTGAACTCGCGAAGCTTCTATTAATTGAGAAGGCATGGCTTTTGGCGCTTGTTGGATTCTTGTTAGGACGAGCTGTCGTTTTGACAACTGTCTCGCCGTTTGCAGCAGCATTTCTAGCATCCATATGGCTGACAAGGCGAAAAAAGATGCTGCCGATTACGTTGGCAACCATTGCGGGGGCTTGCAGCTACCAATGGACACATGGTCTCTATGTAGCGGGTGCTGCATTCGTTCTCTACTTCTTAGCAGCAATATGCAAAAAGATACCGCACCAAGTTCGAGTCTTAGCGGTGCTCGTCTTTTTGGCCAGTGCCTTACCTAGGATGCTGACGCTTGCTTATGAACATACCTTATCCAGCTTCGATTGGATGATGATCGGCGTCGAAGGGATTCTAGGTTCTGTGCTCTTTATCATCTTTATGCAAAGTCTTCCGTTATTATCCGTTAAAAGATATTATCCAGCATTAAAGAATGAAGAAATTGTTTGCTTAATCATCTTACTCGCTTCGGTGCTCACTGGTACGATCGGTTGGCAGATACAAGGAGCTGGCATTGAGCAAATCTTCTCCCGGTACTTTGTCTTGCTGCTTGCTTTAATTGGGGGAGCAGCAATGGGTTCGACGGTAGGTGTAGTTGCAGGGCTGATTTTGAGTTTAGCCAATGTTGCCAGTCTTTATCAGATGAGCCTGTTGGCATTTGCTGGTCTGCTTGGCGGGTTATTAAAAGACGGAAAGAAATTCGGCGTAAGTATTGGTCTTGTAATTGGAACTTTGCTGATTGGTCTGTACGGGCAAGAGCAAGGATTGCAGGAAGTGTATCCATCTTTGCTTGCATCAGCCATTAGTATTCTGCTTCTGGTATTGACACCGGACAGCTGGATCCGGCGTATGTCTCGTTTTGTGCCAGGAACTGCCGAACATAATCAAGAGCAGGAGCAATACTTGCAAAAGGTCCGGGATGTGACGGCCAGTCGTGTACAGCAATTTTCAAATGTGTTTCATGCTTTAGCGAAAAGCTTTACGACTCCTAATCGTGCAGCAGAAGAAATGCGTGACCGGGAGACTGATTTTCTGCTGGGCAATGTAACGGAGCAAACATGTCAGCTATGCTTTAAAAAAGATCGCTGCTGGGGGGCGCAGCAATTTGACCGAACCTATCAGCTGATGGAAAGTTTGAAGGAAGATATGGAGGGCGGCGGGTCGCCGAATAAGCTGCTGGAGAGAAACCTGGAATCGCACTGTGTTAAATCGAAGAAAGTGGTTGAAACGATGAAGCATGAGCTGAGTTTCTACCAAGCAAATCAAATGCTGCGCCGGCAAGTAGAGGAAAGCCGCCGATTTGTCGCCGATCAATTAACCGGCGTATCCGAAGTTATGGAGGATTTCGCTAAAGAGATTGTAAAAGAAAAAGAAAACCATGAACAACAAGAAGTAGAGATAATGGCTGCACTGAAGGCGGCTGGTTTAGTTGTGGAGAAACTCGATGTATTCTCTCTTACGAAGGGAAGCATTGACGTAGAGATGCACATATCTATAGCTGGTTATCATGGGGAAGGACAGAAACTTATTGGTCCAATCTTATCCGACATTCTAGGGGAGACTGTCGTTGTGACGAAGGAAGAGATAGCAGAGTTTCCGGACAAGTCTTGTTTCTTGGCCTTTTCTTCCATCAAGAAATTTGTTGTCGATACAGGCGTTGCGCATGCGGCAAAAGGTGGGGGGTTCGTATCGGGAGACAGTTATTCTACGATCGAACTAGGGGCGGGCAAGTACGCAGTTGCAATCAGTGATGGAATGGGCAATGGAGATCGAGCACATGAAGAGAGTACAGAAACACTGCGTTTGCTGCAGCAAATACTGCAGTCGGGGATCCGAGAGGAAGTAGCAATTAAATCCATTAATTCTATCCTCTCCTTAAGATCGAGTGAAGAGATATTCGCAACATTGGACCTTGCAGTAATTGATTTACATGATGCAGCTGTCCAATTCCTAAAAATCGGATCGACACCTAGCTTCATCAAGCGCGGTGATCAGGTCATTAAAATAGAGTCCGGCAATCTACCTATCGGTATCGTGCAAGATCTTGAAGTAGATGTCGTACAGGAGCAGCTACAGCCGGGAGATTTGCTCGTCATGATGAGTGATGGCATCTTCGAGTCACCGCGGCATATAGAAAATATAGATATTTGGCTGAAACGCAAAATTAGAGAGATGAGCACAACTGTACCGCAGGAAATGGCTGATTTGCTGCTGGAGGAGGTTGTTCGCAATCGAGCAGGGGAGATTGAGGATGACATGACGGTGATGGTAGCGGCTATTGATCGAAATATGCCGGAATGGGCCTCCATCTCTACTTATAAAAACGATGTGAGAGAGGCATAGAAACGTATATTTTCTTCTTTTCCAGTCGATGATGGAGATAACGAATGGAGAAGAGGGATAACGATGAAACCAAGCACACTCAAACAAATCCTGTTACTTACAGATGGATGCTCCAACCGCGGGGAAGACCCTTCAGCTGTCGCAGCCTTAGCTTATGCCCAGCATATAACCGTTAATGTGATTGGAATTTTAGAAGAGGGACAGACAGAGCAGTCGCTCAGTTTAGCTGAAGTAGAGAACATAGCTAAAGCTGGGGGCGGTGTGAGTCAGCTTATTTACAAACAAGCTTTGACAGAAACCGTTCAGATGGTCACAAAGCAGGCGATGACACAAACAATAGAAGGAGTTGTTAATCAAGAACTAAAGCAAATTCTTGGCAAGGGTAATACATTAGATGATTTGCCTCCAGAAAAACGCGGCGATGTACTGGAGGTTGTCGAGGAGATTAGTGAGACGGCGAATCTGGAAGTTCTAATTCTTGTCGACACAAGTGCCAGCATGCATCATAAACTTCCAGTTGTGAAAGAAGCATTAATTGACCTTTCCATTAGTATGAATGCGCGGCAAGGACAAAATAAATTTGTTATCTTCGGCTTTCCAGGGAAAAGGGATGCAGCCGTAAAAATAATGGATTGGACCGAACGGCTTGAGAATGTATCTTCTGTGTTTCCTAAGCTTGCAACGGGCGGTGTGACACCGACTGGTCCAGCGCTTCGCGAAGCATTACATGAATTCAGCCGTCAATCGCTGCAAAGGAGCAAAGCAAATGACAGAATCTCCGAATATGAAGAGTTCGGCAACTGATTTGCGATCTGGCATGCGCTTGACAGGGAAATGGCATGGCGGAACTTATCCGCTTCTCCGCAAACTCGGAAGCGGTGCGATTGGTTCTGTCTACCTGACAGAGAGAAATGGTGCTCAAGCTGCCTTGAAAATCAGTGATAAGCGTACCTCAATAACAATGGAAGTGAATGTGTTGCAGTCACTGAAAAAGGTCCAGGGTCATTTCCTCGGACCTTGTTTGCTTGAGACAGATGATTATAGCAGTCCCAGCGGAAAACTATATACTTTTTATGTTATGGAATATATTCAAGGCAGCCGGTTGGATGACTATGTTAAGAAGAAAGGACCTGAATGGCTTCCAGTACTGCTGCTTGGACTGCTTGAGGATCTCGATTATCTTCACCAAGCAGGCTGGGTATTTGGAGATTTGAAATTGGATAACCTGGTTGTGAGTGATAATCCAATTCGGCTTCGCTGGGTCGATGTAGGAGGCACTACCCAAATAGGACGTGCGATTAAGGAATATACTGAATTCTACGATCGCGGCCATTGGGGAATGGGCAGCAGAAAAGCAGAACCAACATATGACTTATTTGCGCTTGCGATGACGGCATTAGAAGTTATACATGGGAACAGATTCAAAAAAGGGGAAGCACCAAAAGTGACGCTGAAGAAGGCCTTAACCCGTGCCGGTCATCTGCGCCCAATTCTTGAAAAAGCCTTGACAGGGAAATACCCAACCAGCGTCGCAATGAAACAAGACATGATGAAATTACTTATGAAGCAAAAGGTCCCTGCAGCTGTAGCAAAACAGGTGCCGCCTGCAAGACGGTCTAAGCGGAAAGCGGGAATTGGTGAGTGTTTGTTATTAAGTAGTTATGGTTTCGTTTGTTATGTGCTTTACTTGCTGCAATAAACTTTAGGTATATCCGTATAAATGGTACGATAATAGCAGCAACTACATAAGGATGACAGTAATGGAACAAACGATGACGGCATTTATGGATAAGCATGGATTGTGGAAAGAGAATACGACAATCTTGGTAGGTGTTTCTGGAGGACCTGACTCAATGGCGCTGCTTCATTTCTTGAAGGAACGAAAGGAACGCAGAGGATGGAAGATAATAGCTTTAAGTGTCGATCACGGACTGAGGGGGATGGAATCCAGATCTGATGCTGAATTCGTAAAGGGAGCATGCGAGCAATGGGGAGTTATATCTGAAATTGTCACACTGGACGTTTCGGCTTGGAAGATAGCACACCAACAGAGCACGCAAGTTGCAGCAAGGGAAGTACGCTATCGTTTTTTTGAGGAGCAAATGAGACACTACCAGGCAGATAGCTTGTTTCTGGCCCATCATGGAGATGACCAAGCAGAAACAATTATTATGCGCATGGCACGGGGATCAAATCCTGCTGCTGTCAGCGGGATGGCTGTCAGACGAGACTTTGCCGGCGGCGAACTAATTCGCCCAATGCTAGCTTGCAGCAAAGAACAAATTCAACAATATTGTGAACGTCACGCGGTTCCTTTTCGAATTGATCCGTCCAATGCAAGTGTTGATTATACGCGGAACTATTTCCGTCACCGCGTTCTTCAACCAATTAAAGAAGAATATCCAAGCTTCCACCAACAAGCCCAACGCTTTAGTGAAGCGCTTAAAGCGGACGAAGCATATCTTCTTGAACAGGCACAGAAGATGTTCAAGGAAGCAGTGACGTACACCGCGGAGAAACAGGCGGCAGCCTTTGAAATTGCTCGTTTTTGTACATACCCGATTGCTTTACAAAGAAGAGTGTTTCATCTAATATTAAATTATCTGTATCAAGCGCTTCCGGTGGACTTACATCATCGGCACGAAGCGCAGTTTTTTGAACTGATAGCTAGCTCTAAAGCAAATATTTCTTTGGATTTTCCGGCAGGATTACAACTGACAAAGTCTTACGGCCGCTTGTCGATTTCTTTTCGAGATGAGGCGAAAGATTTATTCCACTATACATTACACGCTCCCGGATGCGTCACGTTACCTGATGGATCATTAATAACGGCTGCTTTTACCCCTCACCAAACAGAAGAAAATCCCTATATCTTTGTAATTCCGTTAGAAGACATTACGTTGCCTTTAAGAGTACGGACAAGGAAAAATGGCGATAAAATGAAGCTGCGTGGAATGAGAGGGACCAAAAAAGTAAAAGATATTTTCATTGATGGAAAAATTCCTGCTCTCAAAAGGCAGGATTGGCCGATTGTGGAGGATGCGACTGGCGCTATTTTGTGGCTTATCGGTTTGAGAAAAGGGGAAACAGGCAGATCAACAGGGAAGACAGGCAATTATTTGTGTCTGTGTTACCAAGCGAAAAATGGGGAACAAACAGGAGGACCAGGCAATGCATGATGAGATTGAGAAAGTACTGATATCTAAGGAAGAGATTGACGCGAAATGTGCGGAAATCGGAAAGCAGCTTACAGAGGAGTACAAGGATTCCTTCCCGTTGGCAATCGGCGTATTAAAAGGCGCCCTCCCATTCATGTCTGACGTAATCCGTCACATGGATACGCATTTGGAAATGGACTTTATGGACGTATCCAGCTATGGAGGCGGCATGACATCTTCTGGTGAAGTGAAAATCGTCAAGGATTTGGACACAAAAGTAGAAGGCAGAGACCTTCTGATTATTGAGGATATCATTGATAGCGGGCTTACATTAAGCTATTTGGTAGATCTGTTCAAATACCGAAAAGCAAAATCGATCAAGATCGTAACATTGCTTGATAAACCTTCAGGCCGTACAGCAAAAATTCAAGCGGATTTGGTTGGATTCCATGTACCGAATGAATTTGTTGTAGGTTACGGATTGGATTATCAAGAGAAATATCGTAACTTGCCATATATCGGTGTTCTGAAACCAGAAGTATATGGCGGTGTCCGTGCTGAATAAACAGTTACGGTATGGATTATCTGCCTTTTACATAAGGTAAAGGGTATTTAGTTGTGCAGCATGTTTTGCGTATGGTAGTATTTACTATAGTTTTCTCGTTTGGGAGGAGGTAGGCAATGAGCAAAGTGTTTCGTAATATCCTAATGGTTATAATTATATTTGTAGTCATTATCGGTGTGATCAACTTATTCCAGAACCAGTCAAATGAAACCGAACAGTACGATGTTAATCAGTTCAGAACCACGCTTGAGAGTGGTGACATAAAAAGTATGACCGTCCAGCCTACTAATAATATCTATACGATTACAGGTGAGACGGAAGATAATACGCAGTTCCAGACAGAGGTTCCTCAGAATGAACAGCTGATGGACGAAATTCTGGCTGCAGCAGATGAACAGAATGTTAAACTTAATGCGGATGAAGAGCCGCAGCCAAGCTTCTGGCAGACGCTGCTGTCTACACTATTCCCTGTATTGCTAATCATCTTGGTATTCCTATTCTTCATGAGCCAAGCACAAGGCGGCGGCAGCCGAGTAATGAACTTTGGTAAGAGCAAAGCTAAAATGTACAGCGAAGAGAAGAAGAAAGTGAAATTCCGTGATGTAGCGGGTGCTGATGAAGAGAAACAGGAGCTTGTTGAAGTAGTAGACTTCCTCAAGGATCCGCGTAAATTCTCCGCAGTTGGTGCACGTATTCCGAAGGGTGTTCTTCTTGTAGGACCTCCGGGTACAGGTAAGACGTTGCTAGCCCGTGCAGTAGCAGGGGAAGCTGGCGTTCCATTCTTCTCTATAAGTGGTTCGGACTTCGTAGAGATGTTTGTGGGTGTCGGTGCATCCCGTGTACGTGACTTGTTTGAAAATGCGAAGAAAAATGCACCATGTATCATTTTCATTGATGAGATTGATGCAGTAGGACGTCAGCGTGGCGCTGGATTAGGCGGCGGTCACGATGAACGTGAACAGACTTTGAACCAGCTTCTTGTTGAAATGGATGGTTTCGGTGCTAATGAAGGAATCATCATCATCGCGGCTACAAACCGTGCTGATATCTTGGATCCAGCCTTGCTTCGTCCAGGACGTTTTGACCGTCAGATCACAGTTGACAGACCAGATCTAGGCGGACGTGAAGCAGTATTGAAAGTACATGCCCGCAATAAACCACTTGATGAGTCGGTTAATCTGCGTACGATTGCGATGCGTACACCAGGTTTCTCCGGAGCAGATTTGGAGAACTTGTTGAATGAAGCTGCATTAGTAGCTGCTCGTAATGACCGTAAGGAGATTGTAATGGATGATGTCGATGAAGCAATCGACCGTGTCATTGCAGGTCCGGCGAAGAAGAGCCGTGTTATTTCTAAGAAAGAACGTAATATCGTTGCTTATCATGAGAGCGGACATACTGTCATCGGTATGGTACTCGATGACGCAGACATGGTACATAAAGTTACCATCGTTCCTCGTGGCCAGGCTGGCGGATATGCCGTTATGCTGCCGAGAGAAGACCGTTACTTCATGACGAAGCCGGAATTACTTGATAAGATTACTGGATTGCTTGGCGGACGTGTTGCGGAGGAAGTTATCTTCGGTGAAGTAAGTACTGGAGCGCATAATGACTTCCAGCGGGCAACGAACATTGCTCGTAAGATGGTTACTGAGTACGGTATGAGTGATAAGATTGGACCGCTTCAGTTTACAAGCAGCGGCGGAAATGTCTTCCTCGGCCGTGATATCCAGAACGAACAAACATACAGCGATGCCATCGCTTATGAAATTGATCAAGAAGTACAAAGCTTCATCAATCAGTGTTATGCAAGAGCGAAGGATATTCTCACAGAGAACAAAGCGAAGCTGGAACTTATTGCGCAAACACTGCTTGATATCGAAACATTGGATGCGCTCCAGATCCAGACACTATTCGATAAAGGGCGTCTTCCAACTGAAGAAGAGCTCGCAGAAGAGCGCAGCAAGTCGAATAAAAAAACAAGCCTGATGAAAGATGAGGATGACGACGTAACTGTTACCATCCAACCGCAGGAAGACAAGGAAGTAACGCCAGCCGATGACAATGCCATCGATGAAGATACTCCTGCTCCTCGGGAACAATCAGGAATACCAGAAGATGAACCGCGTGAAGATAATGGTTCAGACGATCGTCCAAGATCGTAAAAGAAAAGGTCTCCTTATAGGAGGCCTTTTTCGTTGTTTGGGTATAGTAAACATATCAAGGGATTTACCCACAGGATTGTGTTAAGATATACAATACCTTAAGGACATAAAACCGTTAAAGGTTGATATATAAAAGGAGTGACTTTGCTGTCATGGGTGATTATTTAATTAAAGCAACAGGATTCAACGGTAATATTCGTGCTTATGCTATTCAATCTACAGAATTGGTGGAAGAAGCACGCCGTCGTCATGATACGTATGCAACAGCTTCAGCGGCATTAGGTCGTACACTGACGATCAGTGCTATAATGGGAACAATGTTAAAAGGTCAGGACAAGCTGACAGTGAAGGTGGAAGGAGACGGGCCAGTCGGACCAATTATTGTAGACAGTAATGCAAAAGGAGAAGTAAGAGGTTATATTACCAATCCTCATGTTGATTTTGAGTTAAACTCTCTTGGAAAACTAGATGTATCCCGTGCGGTCGGTACAGTTGGAACATTAAGTGTGGCAAAAGATCTTGGATTAAAAGATATGTTTACTGGTCAAGTGCCACTTGTGTCAGGTGAAATAGGAGACGATTTCACTTATTACTTCGCTAACTCAGAACAGGTACCTTCCGCAGTAGGTGCTGGCGTCTTAGTAAATCCGGATCATACTATTCTCGCTGCTGGCGGATTTATTCTGCAAGTGCTCCCTGGAGCAAGTGATGAGATTATCTCGCAGTTAGAAGGGAGAATCAGTTCCATCGCGCCAATCTCTACGTTGATTAGAGAAGGGAATACACCTGAACAGATTCTAGAGAAATTAATTGGGGAGGAAAACCTTCATCTCTTAGAATCAATGCCTGTCAGCTTTACTTGTCAGTGTTCTCGTGAACGTATTCAAAATGCGATTACTAGCCTTGGGAATGATGAGATTCAAGCGATGATCGACGAAGATCATGGCGCGAAGGCGAACTGCCACTTCTGTAACGAAACATATACTTTCTCTGAAGAAGAGCTCAGAGAACTGCTTCGATAAAAGCCCATTTGAATTGACTTTTTAGCATATTTTGCTTACAGTTAAGTAAATCCAATCAAAATAGTGGGAATTAGGGGGAATAATCATGGCAATTGCATCATCCATTTCTGAATTGATCGGTAATACACCTATCGTCAAACTTAATCGCACGGCGGACGCAGATAGCGCCGAGATTTATGTGAAACTGGAATTCCAGAATCCAGGCGGCTCCGTTAAAGACCGGATTGCCCTTGCAATGATTGAGGATGCAGAAGAAAATGGCAAACTCAATGCTGGCGATACAATCATTGAACCGACAAGTGGAAATACTGGAATCGGACTTGCTCTAGTAGCGGCGATAAAAGGCTATAAAGCGATTCTGGTTATGCCGGATACAATGAGTATGGAAAGACGCAATCTGCTTCGGGCTTATGGAGCGCAGCTTGTGCTTACACCTGGCGCTGAAGGGATGAAAGGTGCCATTCAGAAAGCGGAAGAATTGCAAAAAGAACATGATTATTTCATGCCGCAACAGTTTAACAACGAAGCTAATCCTGCTATTCATGCACGTACTACTGGTAAAGAGATTGCATCTGAATTTGGCGGTGATTTGGATGCCTTTGTCGCTGGTATTGGCACAGGTGGGACAATCACTGGTGTAGGTAAAGTATTAAAAGAGCTAAATGAGGAGATTCGAATTGTTGCGGTCGAGCCGACGAGTTCGCCAGTTCTGTCTGGCGGTCAGCCGGGACCTCACAAGATACAAGGTATCGGTGCGGGATTTGTTCCTTCTATCCTGGATACAAACATTTATACGGAAATCATTCAAGTAGAGAATGATGAAGCATATGATACGGCTAGAGAAACAGCAGCTAAGGAAGGTTTGCTTGGTGGAGTGTCTACGGGAGCGGCAATCTTTGCGGCGAAGAAGGTAGCGAAAGAACTAGGACCTGGCAAAAAAGTGTTAGCAATCGTACCAAGTAATGGCGAACGCTATCTTTCAACACCGCTTTACCAATTTGAAGACTAATAGAATAAACATCCCTGCTAACGTTGGCGGGGGTGTTTTTTTGTGCGAAAAATCGTGTACACTAGTAAGATAGATTGAACGAGAGGTTGACGTGCTGTGAAACGAAAGATAGGAAATAAAGAATATGACCTTGCGAAGCAAACGCTTGTAATGGGTATACTCAATGTGACGCCTGATTCCTTTTCAGATGGAGGAAACTATACAGATGTGGAAGCTGCGGTTCAACAGGCTCGAAAGCTTGTCGATGAAGGGGCGCACGTATTGGATATTGGCGGTGAGTCAACTCGCCCAGGTTTTGAACCTGTAGCTGTTGAAGAAGAAATTGCCCGTATCGTACCAGCGATAAAAGCTATCAGAGAAGCGGTAGATGTACCAATTTCTATTGATACATACAAAGCACAAACAGCAGAAGCTGCTATTCAAGCTGGGGCGACAATTATCAATGATATTTGGGGAGCGAAATATGACCCAGATATGGCCAAAGTAGCAGCTCGTTACGAAGTGCCAATCATCTTGATGCATAATCGGGAGGAAGTACAGTATACGGATTTGCTTTCGGATATGATGGCAGATTTAGAGGAAAGTATTCAAATCGCTTTAAACGCTGGAGTGAAAAAAGAACATATATGGTTAGATCCGGGTGTAGGGTTTGCGAAAAACCTGGAGGAGAATATGACTGCCATGCGCCAGTTAGACAAGCTATCTGCTATGGGCTTTCCAGTGTTGCTCGGCACTTCGAGAAAAAGGTTTATCGGCACGATACTTGGTTTGCCTGCTGACGAACGAGATGAAGGAACTGCTGCTACAGTAGCGTATGGCATCACAAAAGGTGTACATATGGTTCGTGTACATGAAGTGAAACGTACAGCGCGTGTCGCAAAAATGATGGATGCTTTAGTTCGGGAGGAGTAAACGATGGATAAAATACATTTAAATCAATTGCAATTTTACGGTTACCACGGTCTGTTTCCGGAAGAAAACAAGCTTGGGCAGCGGTTCACAGTCGATACTGTGCTGGAGCTGGATCTTCGTAAAGCCGGGGAATCAGATGATATGACCCAGTCGATACATTATGGTCAGGCATACGAAATCATTAAAGCTGTTGTCGAAGGCCGAGCAAAAAATCTCATTGAAGCAGTGGCAGAAGAGATTGCCAAGCAGCTATTCACTGCTTTTTCTCTGCTGGAAGCATGCACAATCAAAGTAATTAAACCAGATCCGCCAATTGCAGGACATTATGAATCCGTGGCAGTTGAAATTAGGCGGGAGCGCATATGAAGCCGGCGTGGATTGCTTTAGGATCGAACATACAGCCAAAAGAAGTATACTTGCAGCAGGCAGTCCAACAGCTGGCAGATAGCCGGGATATTGTGCTTAAACAAGTATCGACAGTTTATGAGACGGAGCCGGTCGGCTATGAAGAACAAGATCAGTTTCTTAATCTTGTGGTAGAAGTGGATACGAGCTTGACTCCTCAGGAACTGCTGCATACGTGTCAGCAAATTGAACAAGAGCTGGGACGAGAGCGGATTATCAGGTGGGGTCCTCGAACGGTAGACCTTGACATTTTGCTGTATAGTACTGAGAATATGAACATTGAGGAACTTATTCTTCCTCACCCACGCATGCATGAACGAGCCTTTGTTTTAGTGCCATTGGCTGAAATAGCTCCGCAGCTCTCCTTAAATGGGAGAAAAGTGAAAGAATGGTTGGATACAATGACTGCTGAAGAGGTTCAAGGTGTAAGGGTTTGGGGTTCTTTGCATAGATAGTGAATACAGGAGGTAGTGACGTTGTTTAATATAGGTGATATCACCATTAAAAACCGTGTAATATTGGCGCCGATGGCTGGTATCAGTAACTCTGCATTCCGATTAACCGTCAAAGAGTTCGGCGCAGGAGTCGTTTGCGCAGAAATGATTAGTGATAATGGCATCGTGACTCGTAATGCGAAAACGATGAACATGCTTTATATAGATGAGCAAGAAAAGCCGATGAGCTTGCAAATCTTTGGTTCAAATCCAGAAACATTGGTGGAGGCTGCTAAGTTCGTTGATCAAAACACAACAGCTGATATTATTGATATTAATATGGGGTGCCCAGCTCCAAAGATTACGAAGAACATGGCGGGATCACGTTGGTTGCTGCAGCCAGAGAAAATTTATGAGATGGTATCGGCTGTTGTGAAAGAAGTCAATAAACCAGTCACTGTAAAAATGCGAACAGGCTGGGATGACAGTACCATCTATGCTGTAGAAAATGCGCAAGCGCTGGAAGAGGCAGGAGCAGCGGCGGTTGCACTGCATGGCCGGACACGTGAGCAGCATTATGAAGGATTGGCTAACTGGGATATCATCCGCCAAGTGAAAGAGTCAGTATCTATTCCAGTTATCGGGAACGGGGATATTACAACTCCGCAAATCGCAAAACAGCGTTTGGATGAGACTGGCGTAGATGCAGTTATGATTGGCCGTGCTGCACTTGGAGATCCGTGGATGATTTATCGTACGGTGCACTACTTGGAAACTGGGGTGTTATTGGACGAACCGAGACCAAGAGAGAAAATTGATGTTTGTCTTTTGCACATGGAGCGCTTAATTCGTCTAAAAGGTGAGAAGGTTGCGGTACTGGAAATGCGTAAGCACGCTGCCTGGTATCTGAAAGGTTTAGATGGTAATGGGAAAGTGCGCAAGCTAATCAATGAAACAAGTACAAAAGAAGGTATGCTCGATTTGCTGTATGATTACGCTGACCAAGTAGAAGCTTCAATGGCAATGTCGTAATAGGGCGTGCTTTGTTGACACAGCAGTGCTGCTTTTCTATACTAATACGAGGTAGCAATGCGATAAGCCTCGCATTTTATGAGGACGAAGGATACTGCCAGCCCATGCTGGCAGTTTTTTTATCATGTTAGAGAGTGAATATAGAAATGGGAGTGAACAGGATGAGTGAAGAATTAAACGATCAAATGCAGGTGCGTCGTGAGAAGATGGAGCAGCTCATGAACCAAGGCTATAATCCGTTCGGTGCCAGATTTGAGCGTACGCATCAATCCGAAGAACTAGTAACAGCTTACGATTCTTTCAGCAAGGAAGAATTAGAAGTGAAAAAAGCAGAAGTAACAATTGCTGGCCGTTTGATGACGAAACGAGGAAAAGGGAAAGCAGGCTTTGCTCACTTGCAAGACTTGAGTGGACAAATCCAGCTTTATGTACGTAAAGATCAGGTTGGAGAAGAAGCGTACGAGTTATTCAGCAGTGCAGACCTAGGTGATATCGTAGGAGTAACTGGTGTTATGTTCAAAACAAACGTAGGAGAGCTTTCTGTTAAGGCAACGTCTTTCGATCTTTTGTCTAAAGCGCTTCGCCCGCTTCCGGACAAATTCCATGGTCTGACAGACATTGAACAGCGTTACCGCCAGCGCTACCTTGATTTGATTGTAAACCCAGAATCAAAACAGACATTCATCACTCGCAGTAAAATCATACAAAGTATCCGACGTTATTTAGATGATGTTGGATACTTAGAAGTCGAAACGCCACTTATGCACAGCATCCCAGGCGGAGCTGCAGCTCGTCCGTTCATTACACATCACAATGCACTGGATATTCCGCTATACATGCGTATAGCTATCGAGTTGCATCTAAAACGCTTGATTGTCGGCGGATTAGAAAAAGTCTATGAAATTGGACGTGTATTCCGTAACGAAGGTGTCTCCACGCGCCATAACCCGGAATTTACTATGCTTGAGTTATATGAAGCTTATGGTGATATGGATACCATCATGGAACTGACAGAGAATCTGATTGCGCATGTAGCGAAAGATGTACTTGGCAAGACGGTCATTCCTTATGGGGAGCATGAAATTAACCTAGAGCCGGAGTGGAAACGACTTCACATGGCAGATGCAGTAAAAGAACATACAGGTGCGGACTTCTGGAAGCACATGAGTGACGACGAAGCGAAAGCTCTAGCAAAAGAGCATGGTATCGAAATCAAAGATACAATGACATTTGGTCATATCCTAAATGAATTCTTCGAACAGCGTGTAGAGGAGAAGCTGATTCAGCCTACGTTCATTTATGGACATCCAGTAGAGATTTCTCCGCTAGCGAAGAAAAATCCAGAAGATGAACGTTTCACAGATCGTTTCGAAGTATTTATTGTAGGAAGAGAGCATGGAAATGCATTCTCTGAATTAAATGATCCAATCGATCAGCGTGAGCGATTTGAAGCGCAGTTAAAAGAGAAAGAACAAGGTAATGATGAAGCACACGAGATGGATGAGGATTTCTTAGAATCTCTTGAATACGGTATGCCGCCAACAGGTGGATTAGGTATCGGGATTGACCGCTTGATTATGTTGCTAACAAATGCACCATCTATCCGTGACGTATTACTATTCCCGCAAATGCGTAACCGTTCATAATAAGAAGAAGAAGGGCATTTTGCTCTTCTTCTTTCACTTATTATAGGCGTTTGCATAGAATACTGGGGAAATGAGAAACCTATTTCGCAAAAGATTTTACAGAAATATTATGTTTATTTTAAAAAACTATTGCATTGGTTTTATATCCGTGGTAAATTATTAGAGTTGCTTCGAACGGAGCAGCAAACGTAAGAAAAGAATTAAAAAAACATGTTGACAACGAAAGTTAAAACATGATAAGATGTTCTAGTCGCCAAATAAGCGACGGAACAAAATTGATCTTTGAAAACTGAACAAAACAACCAATTACGAACTAAACGACA
>NZ_LT727816.1 GCF_900162685.1 Terribacillus halophilus | reverse complement strand
GGGACTGACCCCATACGCTGAGACAAATAAAAAACACCTTCAAGGTTGAAAACGGACGATTGTTATCCGAAATAATACTTGGAGGTGTTTTTTCTATGGGAACTAGAGTCAGTTATCCAGTGGAGATAAAAATGAAGGCAGTTGAAATGCGCTTGGCAGGCGTACCTGTAAAAGAGATTTTGAACGAACTAAATATTAAGAGTAGATCGCAAGTGAAGACATGGGTCAGATGGTATAAATCTGAAGAGACGCATCGTTTTGAACAGCCAGTTGGCAAGCAGTACACCTACGGGAAAGGGCCAGCCTATTCTTCAGAAGTAGAGGAATTACAAGCTGAGAACCGATTTTTAAGGCAACAAAATGAAGTTTTAAAAAAGTACAAGGAATTGGAAAGGAAGTTGATAGAGAAACGGCAGTCGAACTTGTAGAATCACTGCATAACACAATGACAATACAGGATATTTGTGTACATTTAGGTATCTCGAGAGCATCTTATTATCGCTGGAAGAACAAAGAGAAAGACGATTCGAAAGAACTACTTAAAAAGCAAATTGGCATATTGTGCCGAGAACACAAGTATCGGTACGGTTACAGAAAGATTACTGCCTTACTGAGACAGGAGCAATGCATTAACCACAAAGTCGTGCAGCGAGTAATGCAGGAGAATCAATGGCAGTGCCGGGTTAAAGTGAAGAAACGTAAGAAAACTGGACAGCCATATGCCGTCGCAGAAAATTTATTGGATCGGAACTTTCAGTCTGATCGTCCTCTTGAGAAGCTCGTAACCGACATTACATACCTGCCTTATGGTCAGAAACTAATGTATCTTTCCAGTATAATAGATTTGTGCAATGGCGAAGTAGTGGCGTCCTCTATTGGAGATAAACAAGATACAGCTTTCGTGTTGGAGACACTCGATCAGCTGCCACCATTGCCTGAGAACTGCATATTACACAGTGATCAGGGGTCGGTGTACACATCTTATAAGTACCAAGAAGCTGTAAAAGCAAAAGGCATTACCATGAGTATGTCCCGAAAAGGAACGCCCGCTGATAATGCCTCTATCGAATCGTTTCATTCCATACTAAAGTCTGAAACATTCTATCTTAACAGCATAAATCGAACTTCGACTGCCATCGTAGAACGTACTGTTGAAGAATATATTTATTATTATAACAATATTCGTATCCAAACGAAACTAAACAACCAATCACCGATACAATATCGGCAATCGGCTGTTTGAAGGTTTTTTGATCCCTGTCTCAGAAACGGGGGTCAGTCCC
>NZ_LT727815.1 GCF_900162685.1 Terribacillus halophilus | reverse complement strand
ATATCTCCCTGCTAAATTCTTCTTCCCCACGCTAAAAAGTCGGTATCTGCTGTTAAATAGTTGGTATCCGAAGCGGAAGGAAGAGAGAAGAAAAAAGAGCAGGCAGACGTTATGTACTCAATCCATATTCAATAAAAACAATCAAAATCCAGGCTGGATCCAATATGGGTCCAGTCTTTTTTTCTTCCTTCCGTCTGTCTCATCCCAAATCCGTTATATTTCTGTGTATTATGCCTTTCTTATACGATTTCAGTAGCTTTCCGGGTTTCTTTTTGCTTTTGTTGTCCTTAGGAATCCGTAGGATTATCTCTTCTTTTCCTTATTTTTTCTCTCCATCATGTCCCAAAATTGTTACATTTAACTCAAATTTGTACCAGGGATCATTCCTTTCAGAGAAGATCATAGAAATAAGAAATGGCTCAACCAAGCGGTTTATACCCCTTTTTGTTTTGGTGAAACCAATAAGAAATTGAGTGAAAGCATGGAATATAACATCATCCCAAATCTGTTATATTTCGCTTAATTGTGTAGCTGCAGAATTTCTATGAGTTAGCCCCTTATAAGCTCGAAATAGCTCAATGGTGGGCTTCTCTGTGGTTTAATCCTATATTCGAGCCTTATTTCCTCTTTTGTTTTTCTTGTTTCTATGCGATCCCAAAAACGTTATATTTCAATCTTTTCTCCTATCTCCTCATTCCATTATCGATACCAACTTAATAACATTGTCCGAAAATTCGATACAACCCAGAACGGAAAAAAGGGAGGAAAATCAGGTGTTTTGGGGAAGTACTTAATAACATAATGGATGGAAGAGAAAGTGGGAGATAAGAGGGCGGAAGCCTTGGGAGACAAGGGATTGGGGAGATTTGGGGTTGGGTACCGACTTTTTGGCAGGGATATA